>OY282448.1 GCA_958296175.1 uncultured Chloroflexota bacterium | reverse complement strand
AGCTCATGTCGGCAATGCTGCGCCCGCGGGCGGAGAACCCGGGGCCCGCCACCAGTTCCAGCAGGGCGTCCCCGTCCCCGTCGTCCGCCGCGACGTGCGCAGCTTCCGGATGGAACTCCAGGCCCTCCGCCTGCACCAGCTGCAAGACGTCGTTGGATTCGCCCTGCACCAGCACGACGTCGCCCACGAACAGGGCGTCCTCGGGGTTGGGGAAGCGGTTCCGCCGTCCGTCGCGCACGATTTCGGTCACCGACACGTCGAACCGCGGGCGCCAGCGGAGCTGCCGCAGCGTTTGGCCCACCACGCCCGCGCTGGCGGGCACGCCCAGTTCCGCCATGTAGGCGCGCGTTTGTTCCACCACGCGGTCGGCCTCCAGCTGCGGGCGGTCGGGCAGCAGGCGGCGGCCGACGGTGACCAGATACAGCAGCCCCACGGCCAGCACGGCCGCGCCCGTGGGCGCGTAGTCGAACATGCCGAACGGCCGATGGCCGGCGGCGGCCAGCGCTTCGCTGGCCAGCAGGTTGGGCGGCGTGCCGATTTGCGTCATCAGCCCGCCCAGCAGCGACCCGAACGCCAGCGGCATCAGCAGGCGCGAGGCGGAGGCGTCGGCCGCCCGCGCCAGCGCCACCGCCGCCGGCATGAAGATCACGGTGGCGGCAATGTTGTTCACGAACGCCGACACTCCGCCCACCACCAGCACCAGCAAGGCCGTCAGCACCGTCAGCCGCGCGCCGCCGCAGCGCACGATCAGCCCGGCCGCCGCCGCCGGCACCCCGGCCTCCACCAGGCCGGCGCTGAGGATGAACATGGCGGCCACCGTGACCACGGCCGGGTTGGCGAATCCGGCGAACGCGTCCGCGCCGTCGATCACGCCGCTGAGCGTCAGGGTCAGCAGCACGACCGCGCCCACGCCTTCCGGCCGCAGCCGCTCGCTGGCAAACAGCACCACCGCGCCCGCAATGCAGCCCACCACGATCCAAGCGTCGATGGTCATCGGCGCCCCTCGACCCAGCGGCTGCACGGCTCGGCCCGGCGGCTGCACGGCTCGACCCGGCGGCTGCACGGCCTGGCCCGGCGGCTGCGTGCCTCGACCCGGCGGCTTCGCCCCTCGGCCCGGCGGCTGCGCGGCTCGGCGTGCTGGCCCCGAGGCGCGGCGCGCAGGGGCCGCGCGCCAACCCGCCGGGTTCGGGGCGGACGCGGGCCGCGGCGTTCGGCGGGCGGGTTCGGCACGCTTTAGGATACGCTTTGCGTGCGCCCTCGCCGCTGCGCGACCCGACAGGGAGCTCCCGCATGGCCGACACAGGTATTGCCGCCACCTACCACGCGCCCAAAGAACCCTTCGACCTGCGGGAATACCCGGTGCCCGACCCCAAACCCGGCGCTGCGGTCATCAAGATCAGCATGGCCAACGTGTGCGGGTCCGACCTGCACTACTGGCGCGGCGACATCGACATCAAGAAGATGGGCCGCCCCACGCCCATGGCGCTGGGGCACGAAGGCACCGGCACCATCGCCAAGCTGGGCGCGGGCGTCGGCGCCGACGCCCTGGGCGCGCCGCTGCGCGAAGGCGACCGCGTGGTCTTCCAGTACTTCTACCCCTGCATGCAGTGCCCCACCTGCCTGAAGGGCCACACCTACGCCTGCCCCGTGCGCCAGACCGACCGCGCCGGCAGCTCCGACGAGTGGCCGCATTTCCGCGGCACCTTCGCCGAGTACTACTACCTCAGCCCCAAGCATGCGCTGTTCAAAACGCCTGACGCCCTGACGGACGACCAGGTGGCCGGCATCAACTGCGCGCTTTCGCAGGTGATTTCCGGGCTGGACCGCGCCGGACTGTCCTTCGGCGAGACTGTGGCCATCCAGGGCGCCGGCGGGCTGGGCGTCTACGCCGCCGGCGTGGCCAAAGCGCGCGGCGCTTCCAAGGTCATCGGCATCGACGGGGTGGACGAGCGGCTGGACCTCATCAAGGACTTCGGCGCGGACGACGTGGTGGACATTCGCGAATACGACACGCCCGACGCGCGCGTGCAAGCCGTGCGCGACCTCACCGACGGCGTGGGCACCGACGTGACCCTGGAGCTGGTGGGGCATCCCGGCGTGGTGCGCGAGGGACTCGACATGACCGCGCCCGGCGGCCGCTACCTCGAAATCGGCAACATCAACGTCGGCTGGGACACGCAGTTCGACCCTTCCGTGATCGTTTTCAAGAGCATCACCGTGGTCGGCGTCGCCCATTACACCGCCGCCGACCTGGGCAACGCGCTGCGCTTCATGGAAGACAACGTCGACCGCCTGCCCTTCCACCGCGTGCTGTCCCACCACTTCCCGCTCTCCCAGATCGACCGCGCCATGGAGGAGCAGGACAAGGGCTACATCACCCGCGCGGCGCTGATTCCGGGAAGCTGAGCCGCCGGCAGGAGCGCGGACCCGATGACCATCACCACCTATCTGGGCGACGGCAGCGTGGGCGCGCGCCGCGGGTTTACGACCCGTCCGGTCGTCATGGGCCGGCGCGGAGTGGTGGCCACCGGGCACTATCTGGCCACGGCGGCCGGGTTTCGCATCATGGAGCAGGGAGGCAACGCGGTCGACGCGGCCGCGGCCGCCTGTTTCTGCCTGAATCTGCTGGAGCCGCAGAGCAACGGCGTGGGCGGCGAAGTTCCCACCCTGGTCTACGCGGCCGGCGAGGGCAAGGTGCATGCGCTGAGCGGCATGGGCTGGTCGCCGCAGGCCTTCACGCTCGACTGGTGCCGCCAGCACGGCCTCGACCTGATTCCCGGCGACGGCTACCTGCCCGCCTGCGTGCCGGCCGTGGTCGGCACCTGGGCGCTGGCGCTGGCGCGCTTCGGACGGCTGAGTTTCGGCGAAGTCGTGCAGCCGGCCATCGAGCTGGCCGAGAACGGCTATCCCGTCTACCAGAGCCTGCACGACAGCCTGCGCAGCAACCAGGCCAAGTTCACCGAGCAGTACCCCAGCACCGGCGAGGTGTACTTGACGTCCGGCCGAGCGCCTGCCGTTGGCGCGCTGCACCGCAACCCCGACTGGGCCGAGACGCTGCGCATCCTCTGCCGCGCCGAGCGGGCGGCGGCGGGCCGCGGGCGCGTGGCCGGCATCGAGGCTGCGCGCGACGCTTTCTACAAGGGCGAAATCGCCGAACGCATCCTCGATTTCATCCGCGCCCCCGTGTCGGACGCCAGCGGCCGCGCTCACGCCGCGCTGCTGTCCTACGAAGACTTCGCCGCCTGGGAAGCGCAGGTCGAAGACCCGCTTAGCCTGACCTACCACGGCCTGGACGTGCACAAGTGCTCCGGCTGGACGCAGGGGCCGGTGTTCCTGCAGCAGTTGGCGCTGCTGGAAGGCTTCGACCTGGCGGCCATGGGGCACAACTCGGCCGACTACCTGCACACGCTGATCGAGTGCGCCAAGCTGGCCTTCGCCGACCGCGAAGCGTGGTACGGCGACCCGCGCTTCGACGACGCGCCGTACGAGCGCTTGCTCTCCAAAGCCTACGCCGACGAGCGGCGCGCGTTGGTCGGCGGCCGCGCCTCCCGCCGGCTGCGGCCCGGCGGCGCGGGCGCGGGGCCGACGGCCGCGGCTGCGTTCGACGTGGCCGCGGACAACCGCCGCGCCTTGGGACTGGCCGACGGCGCAGCCCCCGCCCCCGCGGCCGGCAGCGCCCATCTGGGCGACACCACGCACCTGGACGTGGTGGACTGGGAGGGCACCATGGTGGCGGCCACCCCCAGCGGCGGCTGGCTGGGCACCTCGCCGGTCGTCCGCGGCCTGGGCTTTCCGCTGGGCACGCGCGGCCAGATGTTCTATCTCAACCCCGCGCGGCCAAACGCCCTGGCCCCGCGCAAGCGCCCGCGCGCCACGCTCACCCCGTCGCTCGTCACCCGCGGCGGACGCCCGCACATGGTCTTCGGCACCCCCGGCGGCGACGGGCAGGATCAGTGGACCCTGCAATTCTTCCTGAACGCCGTGCACTTCGGCATGAACCTGCAAGAGGCCCTGGACGCGCCCACCGTGCATTCGGTGCACTTCCCCTCGTCGTTCTACCCGCGCGCCGCCTACCCCGGCCGCGTGGTGGCCGAGGGCCGCGTCGACCCGAACGTTCTGGCCGAGCTGGAACGCCGCGGCCACGAGGTGGACGTCACCGCCGACTGGGCCAACGGCAAACCCATGGCCGTGCAGTTCGGCGGCGAAGGCGGCGTCATTGCCGGCGCCGTGTCCGCCAAAGGAACCATCGGCCACGCCCTGGCCTGGTAACCCCCGCGCCCGCCCGCCGCAGCTCGCCTCAGCGGGCTGCGTGCGCCGTGCGGGTCTTCACGAAAGACACCTCCCACGCGCGCTCCAGGCTCACGGTGCGCTGCCCCGTGACGATGCGGGCGATGGGCCAGGCGGGGAGCGTGAGGCGCGCCCGGCAGCCGCCGTCCGCGAACGCCCCGTGCTCGGCGAAGTCGAAGTCGAAGTCGAGCCTCTCGGCGCCGTGCCGTCCGCGGTCGTCGGGCAGGTCGGCCGCGTCGACCGGCGTGACGCGCAGGAAGAAGCGTTGACGCACGTCGTCCGCCGTGCAAGGTGTCTTGCGGTAGGTCAGCGCCGCGCCGTCCAGCTCGACGTCGAACGTCGAGCGCCGCACGCCGCCGAGCGGGGCCTCGGCAACGGCGAACTCCGCGGCCCAGACGTCGCCGGCGCCGGGGGCGTATTGGCCGGTGCGGACGTGCTCCAGGGCGTAGGCGGGGAGTGGGGCGACCGCCAGACACACCCCGTGGGCGGCGGCGCTGCTGTGTTCGAAGGCGAGGTCCAGATTGTCGAAGCCGTGCGGCGCGCGGTAGTCGGGCAGGTCGGCCGGGTTCACGGGGACGACGTGCAGGAAGAAGCGCGCGGCGGCGAGGTCGTCGGCGTCGCAGGGTTGCTTGCGATAGATCAGCCCGGTGTCGGTGAGATAGACGTCGAAGGCCGCGCGCGCGGCCGGGGGGCCGAAGGCGCCGGCGTCGGCGGCCGCGGCCACGTCGCCAAACCGCGCGGGCGCGCGGATTGCGGCAATCACGCCGCCGTACGCCTGCAGCTGGTGCACCACCGGCGGCTTTGTCCCGGGAGGCAGGGGCGTCCAGCCGCCGTCGTCGAGGGACGCGACGCCAATGTGGGTGCCCAGCAGAAATAGCAATCGCCGACGTTGCGCCTGGGGCAGTATGGCCGCAGCCGTGCGCGGCGTGTACGGGACGAACAACAGGTCGTCGGGGTAGTGCTGGAGCAGATGCTCCAAGCCCGGGCGGCGTGCCGCGTCCCGAATACCCAGAGAAAAGTCTTGCGCCGCGGCGCTGGACGGCTGCACGAGCGGACTGAAGTAGATGGCCTCGTGGGGGTGCAGCGCGGCCATGGAAACGACGGTGCTGACCGCGCCCAGCCCCACCGCCCCGACTACGGCCGCCCGCCGCAGCGTGCGCGTGGATCCCCCCCGTGCACTGTCTGTGTACGGAGCCGCGTGCGCCGGGCGGCCGCGGGTCGGGGACACGGCCGGCGCCCCCGCCATGGCCGGCGTCCCGGCCAGCCACTGCGCGCCGGCCGCCGCCAGCAGGCTGAAAGGCGCCCACAAGAAAAACATCTGCCGCCAGCCGGCGTAGACGTGCGCCTGGATCACGATGACGACGAGCACCGGCAGCACGACGCAGCCCAGCAGCAGCAGCTGGAAGCGCAGGGCGGCGGCGGCCGCCGCCGCCCGCGGGCGGCGCGCGGCGCGCCCCAGGACCACCGCCGCGCCCAGCGCCCCCAGCAGCAGCGTGACCGGCGGCGCCGTGACGGCGAACCACGTCGGGACGTAATGCGGCGGAACCGCGTCCGACGAGACCGTCTCGCCCAGGAACAGTGTCGTGATGGTCGTTGGATGCCGGGCAGACGCCGTAACCATGTCGAGCATCCGCAGCGGGTTTTCCCAGTAGTAGGGGTGCAGGGCGTAGATCGTCAGCAGCGCGGCGGCGGCGAAGGCCCCGCCGCCGAGCAGCGCGCGCCGCCGCGCTCTGGCGTCGGCGGCCTGCCAGACGTCCAGCGCCAGCAGCGCCAGCACGGCCGGCAGCAAGATCAGGCCGAAGACGCGCAGGTTGACCGCCAGGCCGACGGCCACGCCGCCCAGCGCGAACGCGCCGGGCGTGCCGCGGCGAAACGCGCGGTGGACGAGATAGAGCGCCAGCATGAACGCGGCCGCAAACGGCGGATCTTTGGTGTTGAAGAAGGAGTGCGCGTAGATGCGCGGATGCAGCAGGAACAGCAGCATGGTCAGCAGACCCAGCCAGCGGCTGCCGAAGAGGCGCCAGGCCAGCAGAGCGCCAACGGCTCCGCCGGCGATGAAGACGAGATGTGACAGCGCGTGGCGCAGCAGGTAGACGGCGCGGCTGTCCTGCAGACCCAGCGCGCGCTCCAGCAGCAACAGCGGCAGCTCGAAGGCCACGCCGTAGAAGCGGTTGTAGTCGGCGGGCACGGCGGCGTCGTCGCCCGCGATGAAGTCCGCGTAGCCGATGGCGATATGGCGCTGCACCAGCTCGTCCGGTATCACCCCGTAGTCGTCCAGGACGAGCGCGCCCGCGGCGGCAAACAGCAGCGCCGCGGCCAGCGCCAGCGCCGGGAACGGCGCGCGCGCCGCCGCCGCGGCAACGCTCTGGGCGGCGCGCGTCACAAGGCGCGGCGGGGCGGCGGAATGCCTAGGCATAGGACCGGCCGCAGTCTGCCATGCGCCGCCCAGGATGCCGCTCGATTCCGGCGTCACGATATCGACCGTGGACGCCGGGCGCGCTTGCAGCAGGGCCGCCGCAGCCGCTGCGGCCCGCGGCGGCTGCGCAGTCATGGCGGCTGGCGTTCCCCCTCACCCTGCCCTCTCCCTCAGGGAGAGGGGAAGAAGGGGCGGAGTCCGCGTGGGGGGTGGCGGCGGGCGGCGGCGGGCGTGCCTGCTCAGCGGGCTGCGTGCGCCGTGCGGGTCTTTACGAAAGACACTTCCCACGTCCGCCCCCAGTTCGGGGTATGTTGCCCCGTGCCGATGCGGGCGATGGGCCAGGCGGGGAGCGCGATGCGCGCGCGGCAGCCGCCGTCCACGAACGCCCCGTGCTCGGCGAAGTCGAAGTCGAGCCTCTCGGCGCCGTACGGCACGCGGTCGTCGGACAGGTCGGCCGCGTGGACGGGCGTGACGCGCAGGAAGAAGCGCTGGCGCACGTCGTCCGCCGTGCAGGGCGTCTTGCGGTAGGTCAGCGCCGCGCCGTCCAGCTCGACGTCGAACGTCGAGCGCCGCACGCCGCCGAGCGGGGCCTCGGCAACGGCGAACGCTGCGGCCCAGACCTCCCCGCCGCCGGGGGCGTATTGGCCGGTGCGGACGTGGGCCAGGGCGTAGGTTGGGAGCGGGACGACCGCCAGACACACCCCGTGCGCGGCGGCGCTGCGGCCGTCGAAGGCGAGGTCCAGATTGTCGAAGTGGGATTGCTGCGCGCGGTCGGCGGGCAGGTCGGCCGGGTTCGCGGGGACGACGTGCAGGAAGAAGCGCGCGGCGGCGAGGTCGTCGGCGTCGCAGGGTTGCTTGCGATAGATCAGCGCGGTGTCGGTGAGATAGACGTCGAAGGCCGCGCGCGCCACCGGGGGCCCGAAGACGCCGGCGGCGGCGGCCGCGGCCACGTCGCGAAACCGCGCGGGCGCGCGGGTTGCGGCAATCACGCCGCCGTACGCCTGCAGCTGGTGCACGACCGGCGGCCGCGTTCCGGGGGGCAGGGGCGCCCAGCCGCCGTCGTCGAGGGACACGATGCCAAGCTGGACGCCCTCCAGCGCCAGCAATCGCCGACGCTGCGCTTCGGGCAGCAGGGGCGCATCCCCGCGGCCTGCCTCGTCCCGGACGAACAACAAGTCGTCAGGGTAGCGGCGGATCAGATACTCCATGCCCTGGCGGCGTGACGGGAGGGGATTACCCAGGGAAAAATTCTGGGCCACGGCGCTGGACGGCTGCAGGAGCGGACTGAAGTAGACCCGTTCGTGGGGGTGCAG
Organism: uncultured Chloroflexota bacterium; assembly: GCA_958296175.1. Classification (GTDB taxonomy): domain Bacteria; phylum Chloroflexota; class UBA11872; order UBA11872; family UBA11872; genus UBA11872. Next base: position 2,994,727 of record OY282448.1, on the reverse strand, counting down.
CGCGGCCATGGAAGCGACGGTGCTGGCCACGCCCAGCCCTGCCGCCCCAACCGCAGCCGCCCGCCGCAGCGTGCGCGCCGTGCGCCTGTACCCCCCCGTGCACTGTTTGTGTACGGAGCTGCGGGCGCCGTGCGGACGCGGGTCGGGGCCGCATGCGCCGCCCCCGCCATGGCCGGCGTCCCGGCCAGCCATTGCGCGCCGGCCGCCGCCAGCAGGCTGAAAGGCGCCCACAGGAAATACATGTGCTGCCAGCCGTGATAGATGTGCGCCTGGATCGCGGCGACGACGAGCACCGGCAGCACGGCGCAGCCCAGCAGCAGCAGCTGGAAGCGCAGGGCGCCGTTGGCCGCCGCCGCCCGCGGGCGCCGCGCGGCGCGGCCCAGGATCACCGCCGCGCCCAGCGCTCCCAGCAGCAGCGTGACCGGCGGCGCCGTGACGGCAAACAACGTTGGGATGTAATGCGGCGGAACCGCGTCCGACCAGACATCCTCGCCCAGAAACCATTCCCTGCCGATATTTGGATGCCGGGCAAGCGTCGTAACCGCGTCGAGCATCCGCAGCGGGTTTTCCCAGTAGTAGGGATGCAGGGCGTAGATCGTCAGCAGCGCGGCGGCCGCGAAGGCCCCGCCGCCGAGCAGCGCGCGCCGCCGCGCTCTGGCGTCGGCGGCCTGCCAGACGTCCAGCGCCAGCAGCGCCAGCACGGCCGGGATCAAGATCAGGCCGAAGACGCGCAGGTTGACGGCCAGGCCGACGGCCACGCCGCCCAGCGCGAAGGCGCCGGGCGTGCCGCGGCGAAACGCGCGGTGGACGAGATACAGCGCCAGCATGAACGCGGCCGCAAACGGCGGGTCTTTGGTGTTGAAGAAGGACTGGGCGTAGATGCGCGGATGCAGCAGGAACAGCAGCATGGTCAACAGACCCAGCCAGCGGCTGCCGAACATGCGCCAGGCCAGCAGGGCGCCAACGGCTCCGCCGGCGATGAAGACCAGATGCGACAGGGCGCGGCGCAGCAGGTGGACGTCGCGGCTGTCCTGGAGCCCCAGCGCGCGCTCGGCCAGCAGCAGCGGCAGCTCGAAGGCCACGCCGTAGAAGCGGTCGGCGGCGTTGGTGGGTATGGCGTCGGCGTCGCCCGCGACGAAGTCCGCGACGTCGATGGCGATCTGGCGCTGCACCAGTTCGTCGGACCCCATCCCGTAGTCGTCCAGGACGAGCGCGCCCGCGGCGGCAAACAGCAGCGCCGCGGCCAGCACCAGCGCCGGGAACGGCGCACGCGCCGCCGCCGCGGCAACGCGCTGGGCGGCGCGAGTCACAGGGCGCGCACCCCAGCCGCCGCCCCCTCCGCCGCCAGCGCTTGCCTTTTCCCCCCTCGTCCCCTTCGTCTGAGAGTTACGCAAAGGCCTCGTCAGGGGATCAGCAGCACCTTCCCGCTGGTCTGGCGGCCTTGCAGCGCGCGGTGCGCCTCGGCCGCCTGCGCCAGCGGAACCTCGCGGTCCACCAGCAGCGACAGCTCGCCGGACGCCACCTGGCCCAACACCTCGCCCGCGCGCCAGGTCAGTTCGCCGCGGGTCAGCGTGTACGACCCCAGCGTGGGGCGCGTCAGGTAGAGCGAGCCTTTGGCGTTCAGCACCTGCGCGTCGAACGGCGGCACCGGCCCGCTGGCCGCGCCGTAGAGCACCAGCATGCCGCGCGGCCGCAGGCAATCCAGGCTCTGGTCGAACGTGGCCGCGCCCACGGCGTCGTAGACCACGTGCACGCCCTCGCCGTCGGTCAGGCGGCGCGTCTCCTGCTGGAAGTCCGCGTCGGCGTACACGATCACCTCGTCCGCCCCGGCCGCCGCGGCGGTTTCCGCCTTGGCCTGGGTGCCGGTGGTGGCGATGACGCGCGCGCCGGCGCGCTTGGCCATCTGGATCAGCAGGCGGCCCACGCCGCCCGCGCCAGCGTGCACCAGCGCGGCGTGGCTGGAGTCCAGCGGGAAGGTGGAATGCGCCAGATAGTGCGCGGTCATGCCTTGCAGCATGGCGCTGGCCGCCTGGCGCGTGCTCAGCGCGTCCGGCACCGCCACCACCTGGGACGCGGGCACGGCCTGCACCTCGGCGTACGACCCCAGCTGCATGGCGTGCGCCACCCGATCGCCCACGGCCACGCCGTCGACCCCGTCGCCCACCGCCTCCACCACCCCGGCGCCTTCCATGCCGGGCGTGAACGGCGGCGCCAGGGGATAGCGGCCTTCGCGGTGGTAGACGTCGATGAAGTTGACGCCAATCGCCTCCAGGCGAATCGACACCTCGCCGGCCGCGGGTACGGGATCGTCCACGCTCCGCCAGCGGAGCGCCTCCGCTCCGCCGGGCTGCTCGACGCGGATTGCGTGCATGGGTGGGTCTCCCCAGGGTGTGCGCGTGCCGGCGCCATTGTGCCTGCACCGCAAGACCTTGGCGCAATGTCCCTGCGCCGCGCCGCGGAGACGGCGGCCATCGCGGGGCGCGGCCCGCGGCGGCGGCTGCGCCCGTGCCTGCTCAGCGGGCTGCGTGCGCCGTGCGGGTTTTCACGAAAGACACCTCCCACGTCGGCTCCCTGTTCGGGGTCTGCTGCCCCGTGACGATGCGCGCGATGGGCCAGGCGGGGAGCGTGAGGTGCGCGCGGCAGCCGCCGTCCGCGAACGCCCCGTGCTCGGCGAAGTCGAAGTCGAGCGCCTCGACGCCGTACCGCGCGCGGTTGGCGGACAGGTCGGCCGCGTCGACCGGCGTGACGCGCAGGAAGAAGCGCTGGCGCACGTCGTCCACCGTGCAGGGCGTCTTGCGGTAGGTCAGCGCCGCGCCGTCCAGTTCGACGTCGAACGTCGAGCGCCGCACGCCGCCGAGCGGGGCCTCGGCGACGTCGAAGGCCGTTTCCCAGACGTTCCCGCTGCCGGGGACGTATTGGCCGGTGCGGACGCGCGCCATCTCGTAGTCGGGGAGCGGGACGACCGCCAGACACACCCCGTCGGCAGCGGCGCTGCTGTGGTCGAAGGCGAGGTCCAGATTGTCGAAGCCGTGCGGCGCGCGGTAGTCGGGCAGGTCGGACGGGTTCACCGGGACGACGTGCAGGAAGAAGCGCGCGGCGTCGAGGTCGTCGGTGCTGCAGGGGCGCTTGTGATAGATCAGCGCGGTGTCGGTGAGATAGACGTCGAAGGCCGCGCGCGCGGCCGGGGGGCCGAAGACGCCGGCGGCGGCGGCCGCGGCCACGTCGCGAAACCGCGCGGGCGCGCGGGTTGCGCCGAGCACCCCGCCGTACGCCCGCACCTGGTACACGACCGGCGGCTTTGTCCCGGGGGGCAGGGGCGCCCAGCCGCCGTCGTCGAGGGACGCGACGCCAAGCTGGACGCCTGCCAGCGCCAGCAATCGCCGCCGCTGCGCCTCGGGCAGCATGGACGCGTCCCCGCGGCGTGCAATGGCCGGGACGAACAACAGGTCGTCGGGGTAGCGCTGGATCAGATGCTCCAAGCCTTCGAGGGTTGCCGCGTTCCGCATTCCCAGAGAAAAGTCTTGCGCCGCGGCGCTGGATGGCTGCACGAGCGGACTGAAGTAAATGGACTCGTGGGGGTGCAGCGCGGCTATGGAGGCGACGGTGCTGGCCACGCCCAAGCCCGCCGCCCCGACCGCGGCGCTCCGCCGTGCGCGCGCGAGCTTGCGCCGCACGTGCACCACCCACCCGCGCGCGCCGGCTCGGGCGGATGCGGGCCCCGCGCGCCCGGATACCGTCGGCCCGGCCAGCCACTGCGCGCCGGCCGCCGCCAGCAGGCTGAAAGGCGCCCACAGGAAATACATCTGCTGCCAGCCGTGATAGATGTGCGCCTGGATCGCGGCGACGACGAGCACCGGCAGCACGGCGCAGCCCAGCAGCAGCAGCTGGAAGCGCAGAGCGCCGTTGGCCGCCGCCGCCCGCGGGCGGCGCACCGCGCGGACCGCGACCACCGCCGCGCCCACCACCCCCAGCAGCAGCGTGACCGGCGGCGCCGTGATGGCAAACCACGTAGGGATGTAATGCGGCGGAACCTCGTCCGCCCAGAGCACCTCGCCCAGGAACCGCAACTTGAGGATCGCTGGATGCCGGGCGAGCGTCGTAACCATGTCGAGCATCCGCAGCGGGTTTTCCCAGTAGTAGGGGTGCAGGGCGTAGATCGTCAGCAGCGCGGCGGCCGCGAAGGCCCCGCCGCTGAGCAGCGCGCGCCGCCGCGCTCTGGCGTCGGCGGCCTGCCAGACGTCCAGCGCCAGCAGCGCCAGCACGGCCGGGATCAAGATCAGGCCGAAGACGCGCAGGTTGACCGCCAGCCCCACCCCCACGCCGCACAGCGCGAAGGCACCGGGCGTGCCGCGGCGAAACGCGCGGTGGACGAGATACAGCGCCAGCATGAACGCGGCCGCAAACGGCGGATCCTTGGTATTGAAGAAGGATTGCGCGTAAATGCGCGGATGCAGCAGGAACAGCAGCATGGTCAACAGACCCAGCCAGCGGCTGCCGAACAGACGCCAGGCCAGCAGAGCGCCAACCACCCCGCCGGCGATGAAGACCAGATGCGACAGCGCGTGGCGCAGCAGGTGGACGGCGCGGCTGTCCTGGAGACCCAGCGCGCGCTCGGCCAGCAGCAGCGGCATTTCGAAGGCCACGCCGTAGAAGCGGTTGTGGCCGGCGGGCAGGGCGGCGTCGTCGCCCGCGACGAAGTCCGCGACGCCGGTGGCAATCTGGCGCTGCTCCCATTCGTCGATCCCCATCCCGTAGTCGTCCAGGACGAGCGCGCCCACGGCGGCGAACAGCAGCGCCGCGGCCAGCGCCAGCACCGGAAACGGCGCGCGCGCCGCCGCCGCAGCGATGCGCTGGGCGGCGCGCGTCACAAGGCGCGGCAATCGCCGTGCACTTCTGGGCGGCACAGGTCTACGCCAGCGCCTGGGACGGCGCGGGACGCGCCGTCTGGGCCGTTCGGAATCCCTTGCAAGCGCTGGGCATGCCGAGCGTCCTGGCCGGCGCGTTCGCCCGCAAGCGCCGGCGCGGGGTGACCGCGGTCAGCTCCGTTCGATGACGCCGCACGCCGCGCGGCTGCCGCCAGCGCCGTTCCCGCCAACGCCAGGGCGCAGATCAGCGCGGTGGACGCCGCTCGGAACAGTTTCACCGCACACCTTCCAAGTGACCGTGGGATAGCTGTCGGGCGGCAAGTATGGAATACCGCAGCGTCGGCGGCCCGCGTCCGCTGCGCTCCGCAGGGGAGGTTGGCGAAGAATGCCCAGGGGCGGCGTGCGGCTGTGGGTGGAATCCGCGGCGCGAGGGGAGGCGCGGGGGTGCGGGGCGGGTTTCCGCGCCGTGTCGAGGACCCCGCCGCAGGTATGGGGCAGGCTGGAGCGGGGGCGTTGGGGGGGGCGTGCGAGGCTTCCGTCGGGCGCTGGCGGTTGCCCGCATGCCCGTGCGTCCCCCACACTGCCCCAGGCGTCCCGAGGGTTTTCGGGCCTCGGCCACTGGTTTGGAACGTCGGCTATCGAAACATCGTCCGCGGGCCTCCGGCGGCTGCGTCCGCTCTTGCGTCCGCTGGTGCGCGTGCGCGACCGCGCGGCCCCGGCCTTGGCGTCCCCGCAATACGCGCGCCTCTGGCAGGCCAACGTGGGCAGCCAGGTGGCGTTTTGGATGCAGCAAGTGGCGCAGGGCGAGCTGGTGTACGTGCTGACGGGATCGCCGTTTGCGCTGGCGGCGCTGAACCTGTTCCGTTCCATCCCCATGCTGGTGCTCTCGCCCCTGGGCGGCGTGTTGGCCGACCGGGTGGACCGCCGCCGCCTGGTGCTGGCGGCGCAGTTCATTCTGGCGGGCACCATGCTGGCCATCGCCGTGTTGGTCATCACCGAGCGCGTGCACTTCGCCCATCTGGTCGTGTCGTCGCTGATCGTGGGCAGCATGTTCGCCGTCAACGTGCCGGCGCGAACCGCGCTGGTGGCGGGCCTGGTGCCGCGCGAACACCTCAGCAACGCCATCGGTCTGCACAGCGCCACGCTCAATACCTCCCGCATCGTGGGGCCGTCCGTGGCCGGGGTGATTATTGCGTCGGTTGGCATTGCCGGCGCCTACGTTGCCCAGGTGGGCGGCTATATGTGGAGCAGCGTCAACATGCTGCGCGTCACGCCGCCGCCGCGCATGGTGCGGCCGCGGTCGTCCACGCTGACCGACCTGCGGGAAGGCTTCGCCTACGTGGCGCGCACCCGCATCATGCTGGCGCTCATGCTGCTGGCGCTGGGTCCCTCGCTCTTCGGCATGCCGCTGATGTCGCTGATGCCGGTGTTCGTGCACGAGGACCTGAACAGCGGCGCCGAGGTCTTCGGGTTCTTGCTGGGGGCGCTGGGCGTGGGCGCGCTGCTCGGCTCCATGCTGGTAATCGTCTTTTCGCGCTTCCGCCGCAAGGGCCGCGCGCTGGTGGGGTCGATTTTGATTTACGCCCTGCTGCTGATCGGCCTGTCGTTCACGCGCTCGCCGCCGGCGGCCATGGCCGCCCTGGTGGGCATGGGGTTCTTTCAGTCGGTCTACATGGCGGTCAACCAGATGTCGCTGCAGCTGCTGGTGCCGGACGAGCTGCGCGGGCGCGTGATGGCGCTGCGCATGATGACCTTCGGCCTCTCGCCGCTGGGGCTGCTGCCGCTGTCGTGGATCGCCGAAGTCCAGGGCACGCCCACGGCCATGCTGGTGGGCGGTCTGGCAACCATCGCGGTGGGCGTGGCCGTGCCGCTGTGGGTGCGCGACGTGTGGCGGCTGCGGCCCGAGGACGACGACCCCGACGGCGGCGCGTCCCAGGCCCCGGCGGCGGCGTGAGCCAGGCCGTCGTCAGACGGTTCGCCCCGCCCGCGCCGCGCGTCGAGCGAGCCTGACGGCCCGTCGAACCCATGCCGCGCATTCGCCTGATCCACTGGAACGCCGCCGAGGCCGCCGAACGCGCGGCGCAGCTCTCGGCATGAACGGCGAGCCGCGAACGACGAACCCCTGACCTCTGGCCGCCGTCCAGAAGCCGCGAGCCGCTACTCCCAGCGCGCCGTACTGTCCGCCGGCCGGTGCGAGCGGCGCAGCTCGTCGAAGGCTTCCCAGCTCCGCACCACCGCCTGGGGGCGGGAGCGGCTGCGCACCAGGAAGTCGGCTTCCGGCGGGTAGCAGGTCGCCCCGGGCTCTGCGGGCGCGCCGCCGCCGGCCCGGCCATCGGTCTGGCCATCGGCTCGGCCGCCGGTCTGCCCGTCGATCTGCCCGTTGCGCGGCTGCGCCAGCGGCGGGAAATTGGTGGGCAGGTCGGCGCTCTGGTAGCGAATGTCGATGCTCCAGCGAATGACGCCGCTGCGGTTCGGCGTCGAGCGGTGCGGCGTGCGGTTCGTCAGCAGCACCACCCCGCCGCGGTCCACCGGCACGGGCGTCACGCGGTCGCCGGGCAGGTCGTCCTCGGCAATCTCCAGATAGGCCCGCCGCCCCTCCTCGCCGGCCGCCAGCTGCTGGTGCCGCACTACGCCGCCGCCGTGTACGCCCGGCATCACCTCCAGGCAGCCGCGCTCCACGGTGGCGTCGACGAACGGCACCCAGACGGTGAGGATCAGCTCGTTGTCGCACACCGGCTCGAAATAGCCCGAATCCTGGTGCCAGGGCACCTCGCCGTGCCAATGGCCGGGCAGCTTGGGCCGCAAGCGGTACACCGCCGACCCGATGATTTCCGGCCCCACAATCGACTCTGCCAGGTCCAGCAGCTCGTCGTTGGTCACCAGCGCAAAGATGCCGCGCCCTTGCAAGCGGCCGAAGATCACCGACCAGTAGAGGTCTTCGTACTCCTGATGAATCTTCCAGAGGCGCGTCTCGAACGGCTCGTTGGCATACGTGCGGCTCAGGTTTCCGCGCGCCGCGGCCTCGACCGCCAGCGCGTGAATAGACTCGGTTATCTCGTCGATGGCCGGCTGCAAGCCTGCCGGGTCGAGTGCGTCCGGCACGACCAGATAGCCCTCACGTCGGAAAAACGCCAACTGTTCGGCATCCAGGCGCATGCCCAGCCCTTCCACCACGTCCCGCCGCCCAATTGTCCCAGCAATCCTCCGCCCCGTCACGCCCGCCAATCGGCGCCGCCGGACATCGACTGTGGACGTCAGGCGCGCGTGCGGGAGGACCGCCGCAGCCGCTGCTGCCAGCGGCGGCTGCGCCCGTGCCCGCTCAGCGGTCGACCTGCGCCGTGCGGGTTTTCACGAAAGACACTTCCCACGTCCGCTCCCTGTTCAGGGCGCGCTGCCCCGTGGAGATGCGGGCGATGGGCCAGGCGGGGAGCGTGAGGCGCGCCCGGCAGCCGCCGTCCACGAACGCCCCGTGCTCGGCGAAGTCGAAGTCGAAGTCGAGCCTCTCGGCGCCGTGCCGTCCGCGGTCGTTGGGCAGGTCGGCCGCGTCGACCGGCGTGACGCGCAGGAAGAAGCGCTGGCGCACGTCGTCCACCGTGCAGGGCGTCTTGCGGTAGGTCAGCGCCGCGCCGTCCAGCTCGACGTCGAACGTCGAGCGCCGCACACCGCTGCGTGGAAGGACCTCGGCGACGGCGAACGCCGCGGCCCAGACCTCCCCGCCGCCGGGGGCGTATTGGCCGGTGCGGACGTGCGCCAGGGCGTAGGTTGGGAGTGGGACGACCGCCAGACACACCCCGTGCGCGGCGGCGCTGCTGTGGTCGAAGGCGAGATCCAGATTGTCGAAGTGGGAGTGCTGTGCGCGGTCGGCGGGCAGGTCGGCCGGGTTCGCGGGGACGACGTGCAGGAAGAAGCGCGCGGCGGCGAGGTCGTCGGCGTCGCAGGGTTGCTTGCGATAGATCAGCGCGGTTTCGATGAGATAGACGTCGAAGTCTGCGCGCGCCACCGGGGGGCCGAAGACGCCGGCGGCGGCTGCCGCGGCCACGTCGCGAAACCGCGTGGGCGCGCGGGTTCTGGCGACCACGCCGCCGTACGCCTGCAGCTGGTGCACGACCGGCGGCCGTGTCCCGGGGGGCAGGGGCGCCCAGCCGCCGTCGTCGAGGGACACGACGCCGACCTGGCCGCCCACCAGCAATCGCCGCCGCTGCGCTTCGGGCAGCATGGGCGCATCCCCGCGGTGTGCAATGCCCGGGACGAACAACAAGTCGTCGGGGTAGCGCTGGAGCAGATTCTCCAAGCCCTGGCAGCATAGCGCGTGCTCCGGCAGGGAAAAGTTCTGAGCCACGGCGCTGGCCGGCTGCACGAGCGGGCTGAAGTAGACGGCTTCGTGGGGGTGCAGCGCGGCCATGGAGGCGACGGTGCTGAGCGCGCCCAGGCCCGCCGCCCCGGCCGCGGCCGCCCGCCGCAGCGTTCGCGTGGACCCCCCCCGTGCACTGATTGTGTACGGAGCCGCGGGCACCGTGCGGCCGCGGGTCGGGGACACGGCCGGCGTCCCGGCCAGCCACTGCGCGCCGGCCGCCGCCAGCAGGCTGAAAGGCGCCCACAAGAACCACATGTGCCGCCAGCCGTCATGGACGTGCGCCTGGATCGCGGCGACGACGAGCACCGGCAGCACGACGCAGCCCAGCAGCAGCAGCTGGAAGCGCAAGGCGCCGTTGGCAGCCGCCGCCCGCGGGCGCCGCACCGCGCGGACCGCGGCCACCGCCGCGCCCACCATTCCCAGCAGCAGCGTGACCGGCGGCGCCGTGACGGCGAACCACGTCGGGATGTAATGCGGCGGAACCGCGTCCGACCAGAACGTCTCGCCCAGAAACCGTAACTCGAAGAGCACTGGATGCCAGGCAAGCGTCGTAACCAGGTCGAGCATCCGCAGCGGGTCTTCCCAGTAGTAGGGGTGCAGGGCGTAGGTCGTCAGCAGCGCGGCGGCCGCGAAGAGCGCGCCGCTGAACAGCGCGCGCCGCCGCGCTCTGGCGTCGGCGGCCTGCCAGACGTCCAGCGCCAGCAGCGCCAGCACGGCCGGGATCAAGACCAGGCCGAAGACGCGCAGGTTGACCGCCAACCCCACGCCCACGCCGCACAGCGCAAACGCGCCCGGCGTGCCGCGGCGAAACGCGCGGTGGATGAGATACAGCGCCAGCATGAACGCGGCCGCAAACGGCGGGTCCTTGGTGTTGAAGAAGGAATGCGCGTAGATGCGGGGATGCAGCAGGAACAGCAGCATCGTCAACAGACCCAGCCAGCGGCTGCCGAACATGCGCCAGGCCAGCAGGGCGCCAACGGCTCCGCCGGCGATGAAGACCAGATGCGACAGCGCGTGGCGCAGCAGGTGGACGTCGCGGATGTCCTGGAGCCCCAGCGCGCGCTCGGCCAGCAGCAGCGGCAGCTCGAAGGCCACGCCGTAGAAGCGGTCGGCGTCGACGGGGGGTATGACGTAGGCGTCGCCTGCGATGAAGTTCGCGACGCCGGTGGCGATATAGCGCTGCATCCATTCGTCCGGCCCTACCCCGTAGTCGTCCAGGACGACCGCGCCCACGGCGGCAAACAGCAGCGCTGCGGCCAGCACCATCGCCGGGAACGGCGCACGCGCCGCCGCCGCGGCAACGCTCTGGGCGGCGCGAGTCACAGGGCGCGGCAAGGTGACGGAATGCCAAGGCATGGGACCGGCCGCAGTCTGCCATGCGCCGCCCAGGATGCCGCTCGATTCCGGCGTCACGACCTCGACCGTGGACGCCGGGCGCGCGTGCGGGAGGACCGCCGCAGCCGCTGCGGCCCGCGGCGGCTGCGCAGTCATGGCGGCTGGCGCTCCCCCTCACCCTGCCCTCTCCCTCAGGGAGAGGGAAGAAGGGGCGGGGGCCGCGTGGGCGGCGGCGGCGGGCGGCTGCGCCCGTGCCCGCTCAGCGGGCTGCGTGCGCCGTGCGGGTCTTTACGAAGGACACTTCCCACGTCCGCTCCCAGTTCGGGGTCTGCTGCCCCGTGACGATGCGGGCGATGGGCCAGGCGGGGAGCGCGACGCGCGCCCGGCAGCCGCCGTCCACGAACGCCCCGTGCTCGGCGAAGTCGAAGTTGAGCGCCTCGCCGCCGTACCGTGCGCGGTCGTCAGACAAGTCGGCCGCGTGGACGGGCGTGACGCGCAGGAAGAAGCGCTGGCGCACGTCGTCCGCCGTGCAAGGCGTCTTGCGGTAGGTCAGCGCCGCGCCGTCCAGCTCGCCGCCGAACGTCGAGCGCCGCACGCCGCTGCGCGGAAGGACCTCGGCGGCGTCGAACGCCGCTTCCCAGACGACCCCGCCGCCGGGGGCGTATTGGCCGGTGCGGACGTGCGCCAGGGCGTAGTCGGGGAGCGGGACGACCGCCAGACACACCCCGTCGGCGGCGCCGCTGTTGCCGTCGAATTGGGAGTCCAGATTGTCGAAGCCGTGCGGTGCGCGCGCGGCGGGCAGGTCGGCCGGGTTCGCGGGGACGACGTGCAGGAAGAACTGCGCGGCGTCGAGGTCGTCGGCGTCGCAGGGGTTCTTGTGATAGATGAGCGCGGTGTCGGTGAGATAGACGTCGAAGGCCGCGCGCGCGGCCGGGGGCCCGAAGACGCCGGCGGCGGCTGCTGCGGCCACGTCGCGAAACCGCGCGGGCGCGCGGGTTGCGCCGATCACGCCGCCGTACGCTTGCAGCTGGTGCGCGGCGCCCTCCAGCTCGACGTCGAACGTCGAGCGCCGCACGCCGCCGAGCGGGGCCTCGGCAACGGCGAACGCCGCGGCCCAGACCTCCCCGCCGCCGGGGGCGTATTGGCCGGTGCGGACGTGGGCCAGGGCGTAGACGGGAAGCGGAACGACCGCCAGACACACCCCGTGGGCGGCGGCGCTGCTGTGGTCGAAGGCGAGGTCCAGATTGTCGAAGCCGTGCGGCGCGCGGTAGGCGGGCAGGTCGGCCGGGTTCACTGGGACGACGTGCAGGAAGAAGCGCGCGGCGGCGAGGTCGTCGTCGCCGCAGGGTTGCTTGCGATAGATGAGCGCGGTGTCGGTGAGATAGACGTCGAAGTCTGCGCGCGCCACCGGGGGGCCGAAGACGCCGGCGTCGGCGGCCGCGGCCACGTCGCGAAACCGCGTGGGCGCGCGGGTTGCGGTAACCACGCCGCCGTACGCCCGCACCTGGTGCACGACCGGCGGCCGCGTCCCGGGGGGCAGGGGCGTCCAGCCGCCGTCGTCGAGGGACACGATGCCAATCTGGACGCCCGTCAGCGCCAGCAATCGCCGACGCTGCGCTTCGGGCAGCAGGGGCGCATCCCCGCGGCCTGCCCCGTCCGGGACGAGCAACAAGTCGTCAGGGTAGCGGCGGAGCAGATACTCGAAGCCCTGGCGGCGTGACGGGGTGGGGTCACCCAGGGAAAAATTCTGGGACACGGCGCTGGCCGGCTGCAGGAGCGGACTGAAGTAGACCTGTTCGTGGGGGTGCAGCGCGGCCATGGAGACGACGGTGCTGAGCGCGCCCAGGCCCGCCGCCCCGACCGCGGCCGCCTGCCGCAGCGTGCGCGCCGTGCGCCTGTACCCCCCCCGTGCACTGTTTGTGTACGGAGCCGCGGGCGCCGTGCGGACGCGGGTCTGGGCCGCGTGCGCCGCCCCCGCCATGGCCGGCGTCCCGGCCAGCCATTGCGCGCCGGCCGCCGCCAGCAGGCTGAAAGGCGCCCACAGGAAAAACATCTGCCGCCAGTCGTCATAGACGTGCGCCTGAGTCACGGCTACGACGAGCACCGGCAGCACGACGCAGCCCAGCAGCAGCAGCTGGAAGCGCAAGGCGCCGTTGGCCGCCGCCGCCCGCGGGCGGCGCGCGCCGCGCCCCAGGACCACCGCCGCGCCCAGCGCCCCCAGCAGCAGCGTGACCGGCGGCGCCGTGACGGCGAACCACGTCGGGATGTAATGCGGCGGAACCGCGTCCGACCAGAACGTCTCGCCCAGAAACCGTGACCTGAAGATCGCTGGATGCCGGGCAAGCGTCGTAACCGCCTCGAGCATCCGCAGCGGGTTTTCCCAGTAGTAGGGGTGCAGGGCGTAGGTCGTCAGCAGCGCGGCGGCCGCGAAGAGCGCGCCGCTGAGCAGCGCGCGCCGCCGCGCTCTGGCGTCGGCGGCCTGCCAGACGTCCAGCGCCAGCAGCGCCAGCACGGCCGGCAGCAAGAGCAGGCCGAAGACGCGCAGGTTGACGGCCAGGCCGACGGCAGCGCCGCACAGCGCGAACGCGCCGGGCGTGCCGCGGCGAAACGCGCGGTGGACGAGATACAGCGCCAGCATGAACGCGGCCGCAAACGACGGGTCCTTGGTGTTGAAGAAGGAATGCGCGTAGATGCGCGGATGCAGCAGGAACAGCAGCATGGTCAGCAGACCCAGCCAGCGGCTGCCGAACATGCGCCAGGCCAGCAGAGCGCCAACCACTCCGCCGGCGATGAAGACCAGATGCGACAGGGCGTGGCGCAGCAGGAAGACGGCGCGGCTGTCCTGAAGACCCAGCGCGCGCTCGGCCAGCAGCAGCGGCAGCTCGAAGGCCGCGCCGTAGAAGCTGACGACGTCGTTGGCGGGCAGGGCGTCGTCGTCGCCCGCGACGAAGTCCGCGACGTCGATGGCGATCTGGCGCTGCGCCCAGTCGTCCACTCCTATCCCGTAGTCGTCCAGGACCAGCGCGCCCACGGCGGCAAACAGCAGCGCCGCGGCCAACACCAGCGCCGGGAACGGCGCGCGCGCCGCCGCCGCGGCAACGCGCTGGGCGGCGCGCATCACAAGGCGCGGCAAGGTGACGGAATGCCAAGGCATGGGACCGGCCGCAGTCTGCCATGCGCCGCCCAGGATGCCGCTCGCTTCCGGCGTCACGACCTCGACCGTGGACGTCGAGCGCGCCTGCAAGCAGGGCCGCCGCAGCTGAGGCTGCCCGCGGCGGCGGCGCAGTCATGGCGGCTGGCGCTCCCCCTCACCCTGCCCTCTCCCTCAGGGAGAGGGGAAGAAGGGGCGGGGGCCGCGTGGGGGGTGGCGGCGGGCGGCGGCGGGCGTGCCCGCTCAGCGGGCTGCGTACGCCGTGCGGGTCTTTACGAAGGACACTTCCCACGTCCGCTCCCAGTTCGGGGCGCGCTGCCCCGTGACGATGCGGGTGATGGGCCAGGCGGGGAGCGTGAGGCGCGCGCGGCAGCCGCCGTCCACGAACGCCCCGTGCTCGGCGAAGTCGAAGTCGAGCCTCTCGGCGCCGTACGGCGCGCGGTCGTCGGACAGGTCGGCCGCGTGGACCGGCGTGACGCGCAGGAAGAAGCGCTGGCGCACGTCGTCCGCCGTGCAAGGCGTCTTGCGGTAGGTCAGCGTCGCGACGTCCAGCTCGACTGCGAACGCCGCTTCCCAGACGACCCCGCCGCCGGGGGCGTATTGGCCGGTGCGGACGTGCGCCAGGGCGTAGTCGGGGAGCGGGACGACCGCCAGACACACCCCGTCGGCGGCGCCGCTGTTGCCGTCGAATTGGGAGTCCAGATTGTCGAAGCCGTGCGGCGCGCGCGCGGGGGGCAGGTCGGCCGGGTTCGCGGGGACGAAGTGCAGGAAGAACTGCGCGGCGTCGAGGTCGTCGGCGTCGCAGGGGTGTTTGCGGTAGACCAGCGCGGTGTCGGTGAGATAGACGTCGAACGCCGCTCGCGCGGCCGGGGGCCCGAAGACGCCGGAGGCGGCTGCTGCGGCCACGTCGCGAAACCGCGCAGGCGCGCGGGTTGCGCCGATCACGCCGCCGTACGCTTGCAGCTGGTGCGCCGCGCCGTCCAGCTCGACGTCGAACGTCGAGCGCCGCACGCCGCCGAGCGGGGACTCGGCAACGGCGAACTCCGCGGCCCAGACCTCCCCGCCGCCAGGGGCGTATTGGCCGGTGCGGACGTGCGCCAGGGCGTAGTCGGGGAGCGGGACGACTGCCAGACACACCCCGTGGGCGGCAGCGTAGCGGTGGTCGAAGCGGCTGTCCAGATTGTCGAAGCGGGATTGCGCGCGGTAGTCGGGCAGGTCGGCCGGGTTCGCGGGGACGACGTGCAGGAAGAAGCGCGCGGCGGCGAGGTCGTCGGCGCCGCAGGGTTGCTTGCGATAGACCAGCGCGGTGTCGGTGAGGTAGACGTCGAAGTCTGCGCGCGCCACCGGGGGCCCGAAGACGCCGGCGTCGGCGGCCGCGGCCACGTCGTGAAACCGCGCGGGCGCGCGGGTGCTGGCGAGCACGCCGCCGTACGCCCGCAGCTGGTGCACGACCGGCGGCCGCGTCCCGGGGGGCAGGGGCGTCCAGCCGCCGCCGTCGAGGGGCGCGATGCCGAGCTGGACGCCCAGTATCAATAGCAATCGTCGACGTTGCGCCTCGGGCAGTATGGCCGCCTCCGCGTTCGTCGTGTCCGTGACGAACAACAAGTCGTCAGGGTAGCGCTGGAGCAGATGCTCCAAGCCCTGGCGGCGTGACTGGAAGGGATCATTCAGGGAAAAGTCTTGCGCCACGGCGCTGGACGGCTGCAGGAGCGGGCTGAAGTAGACCTGTTCGTGGGGGTGCAGCGCGGCCATGGAAACGACGGTGCTGAGCGCGCCCAGGCCCGCCGCCCCGACCACGGCCGCCCGCCGCAGCGGGCGCGCGCGCCTGGCCCCCCAGCACCTCGTCGAAGCACTTAATCGAGGCCAGGTGCGCGCCGTGCGCGTGGACCCCCCCCCGTGCACTGTTTGTGTACGAAGCCGCGTCCGCCGCCCCCGCCATGGCCGGCGTCCCGGCCAGCCATTGCGCGCCGGCCGCCGCCAGCAGGCTGAAAGGCGCCCACAAGAAGTACATGTGCTTCCAGCCGCCATAGACGTGCGCCTGGATCACGATGACGACGAGCACCGGCAGCACGACGCAGCCCAGCAGCAGCAGCTGGAAGCGCGCGGCGCCGTTGGCCGCCGCGGCCCGCGGGCGGCGCGCGGCGCGGCCCAGGACCACCGCCGCGCCCAGCGCCCCCAGCAGCAGCGTGACCGGCGGCGCCGTGACGGCGAACCACGTCGGGATGTAATGCGGCGGAACCGCGTCCGCCCAGATCATCTCGCCCAGAAACCGTGACCTGAAGATACTTGGATGCCGGGCAAACGTCGTAACCATGTCGAGCATCCGCAGCGGGTCTTCCCAGTAGTAGGGGTGCAGGGCGTAGGTCGTCAGCAGCGCGGCGGCGGCGAAAGCCCCGCCGCCGAGCAGCGTGCGCCGCCGCGCTCCCGCGTCGGCGGCTTGCCAGACGTCCAGCGCCAGCAGCGCCAGCACGGCCGGCAGCAAGATCAGACCGAAAACGCGCAGGTTGACCGCCAGCCCCACGCCCACGCCGCACAGCGCAAACGCGCCCGGCGCGCCGCGGCGAAACGCGCGGTGGACCAGATAGAGCGCCAGCATGAACGCGGCCGCAAACGCCGGGTCCTTGGTGTTGAAGAAGGAATGCGCGTAGATGCGCGGATGCAGCAGGAACAGCAGCATGGTCAGCAGACCCAGCCAGCGGCTGCCGAACAGACGCCAGGCCAGCAGAGCGCCAACGACCCCGCCGGCGATGAAGACCAGATGCGACAGGGCGCGGCGCAGCAGGAAGATGGCGCGGCTGTCCTGAAGACCCAGCGCGCGCTCGGCCAGCAGCAGCGGCAGCTCGAAGGCCACGCCGTAGAAGCGGACGACGTCGTTGGCGGGCACGGCGGCGTCGTCGCCCGCGACGAAGTCCGCGACGTCGATGGCGATCTGGCGCTGCGCCCATTCGTCGATCCCCATCCCGTAGTCGTCCAGGACGAGCGCGCCCGCGGCGGCAAACAGCAGCGCCGCGGCCAGCACCAGCGCCGGGAACGGCGCGCGCGCCGCCGCGGCAATGCGCTGGGCGGCGCGAGTCACACGGCGCGGCGGGGCGGCAGGGGGCGGAAGACGGCCATGCTGGCGGTGTAGCCGTGGACGAAGTTGGCGGCGCCGATGGGGCCGAGTTCGCCCGCGCAGAAGAAGCCGGCCACGGGAACGCTGTCGCCCAGGGCGCTGGCCGCGATGGAGGCGTCCACGTCGCGGCGGCCGAAGAAGTGTTCGCCGCGGCCGTTGCAGGTGAACAGCAAGGCGCCGGCGGCCGGGTCTTCGAATGCTTGCGGGGTCAGCAGCATTTCCAGGTCGTCGCGCGCGCTTTGCGCGTCGCGCACGTGAAACTGCACCACCGCGCCCTCGCGCACGCGGTCGGCCACGCTGATCGCGCCGGAGTCTTTGATGGCCCCCAGCACGCCGCGCACCACGAACGAGCCGTGGCCCAGCTGGTCGGGGCTGCTGGAAATGGCGCGTCCGATCAGGATGCCCGCCTGCATGCGCTCCTGGTCGGCGCGGCTGGCTTGGGTGAACACGCGTTCCAGCGCCGCCAGCGGCGGCTCGTCGTCCAGCGCGTGGATCACGTTGCCCTGGCTGCTGGTGACCGTGAACCAGTCGCCGACGGGGCGGCAGCCCTGCGAGACGACGGTGCTGACCTGCACGCCGCCGCGCAGCGTTACGCCCACGGCGCCGGCGTCGGTGACGACGTCATTCTGCGCCAGGCGGTTTTGCCCTGGCGCCTGCCCCCAGCTCGCCACGCCGCCAACCACTTTCACGCCCGGCGCGGCGCGCTCCAGCCGCCGCAGCAGCGCCTCGGCCGAGGTGGAGAACGGGTCGAGCAACGCCAGGCACGCGCGGATGTCGTCGGGGCTGCGCGCGGACTCCCCGGCATAGAGCGCGGACAGCGGCTCGATCTCCACGCCGGGCAGCCGCGCCGCCAACACCGTCGCGGCGGCGCCCGTCTCGATCTCGCGCCCGGCGCCGATGACCCCGCCCGCCGTGCAGCCGATGAAGTGGCTCGCTTCCACCCCGCCGCGCAGCTCCTCCAGCACCCGCGCGGCCGCGTCTCCGCGCTCGGGTCGAACGAAGGCCGCCGCCAGGTCGAACCCCAGCGCCGGCCCCAGCTGGTCGCGCACGTCCTGCACGATGCGCTCCGGCTCGGTTTCGAGCGAGACGGCGGAAACGAACTGCATCTGCTCCGAACCTCGCCGTCCAGTCACCCGTCACCCCGCGCGTTCAGCCTACACACTGGCGGCCCTGCGATGGTTCGACCTGCGGGCGGCCGATGGTGACGAAGACCTCGCCGCCGCTGACCTCGACCGGGTAGGCGCGCAGGCGTTCGCCGCGGCCGCGGATGCGTTGGCCGGTCAGAAGGTCGAACTCCATGGTGTGCCAGGGGCACAGCAGCACGCGGCCGTCCAGCACCCAGGCCAGTTTCCAGCCGGTGGCGCGCGCGGCGGCCAGGGTGCCGGTGGTCGGGCCGGTGCAGACCGGGCCTTGCTGGTGGGGGCAGCGGTTCAGGTAGGCGCGGAACTCGCCGTCGACCTGGAACACGCCAACCTCCACGCCGCCGTGGCGCACCAGCGCAGGCGCGCCCGGCTGGATCGAGTCTTCCGTCCCGACGCGGATGCGCGGCATCAGGCGGGGCGCGCCGGGCAGGGCGCGCGGGGCGCGCGGGGCGGCGCTGGACCCGGCGGCCCACCGCGAAGTCCTGGCATCAGACGGGCACGGGCGCGGGCAGCTTCAGCAGCCGCAGCGCGTTCTCGCCCATGATCTTGCGCTTGAGGTCCGCGTCGAACGGCATGTGCAGCACCTTGCGCGGGTGGTCGAAGTCATGGTGCGGCCAGTCGGAGGCAAACAGCACCTGCGCGCGTCCGTCGAACAGGTCGATCATCGCGGCCAGGTCGCGCGGGCGCTCGGGTTCTTCCACGGGCTGCGTGCAGAAATACATCTGTTTGACATAACTGCTGGGCGGGCGTTCCAGCAGCGGGGCGCCGGTGGGGTTTTCGGCAAACTCCTTGTCCAGCCGCCACATCACGAACGGCACCCAGGACACGCCGCCCTCGGTGAACACGATGTCCAGGTCGGGATAGCGCACCGGCACGCCGGAGCCGATCATGGTGAACAAGTTGGCCATCAGCGCGAACTCGTGCTGGATGGGATGCCGCACCAGGCGCGAGGTCATGTGGTCCAGGTTGAACGGGAAGTTTGGATGGATGAGCCCCACGCTGTGCAGCATGACCGGCAGGCCCATCTCCTCGGCGGCTTCGAAGATGGGGTCGTAACAGCGTTCGCCCCACAAGGGGCGCAGGCCGGCGACTGGCAGATAGACGCCCACGAAGCCGTCGTCCGCCCCGTAGCGTCGAATCTGCGCCGCCGCGTCCCGCGGATCCTGCGGCACGGCCAGCACGGCCCCGTAGAGGCCGCGCTCGCGCTGCACCCAGACGTCGGCCAGCCAGGCGTTGTAGGCGCGCCCCAGCGCCGCGGCGTAGTCGGCCTGCGGGAACACGGCGATGCGCAAGAGGTTGTCGGGGAACAACACGCCGAGGTCGACGGACAGCTCGTCCAGCTCCTCGCGCATCTGCCGCGCCGTGTGCACCGAGCGCGTGCTGACGCTGCGGTCGGGGACGGGCGGGTCGATGTTCAGCGTGGGCGCGTAGCCCGGGATGTCCAGGTAGCGCTGCGGGGCGCGCCCCAGCAGTTCCAGCGAGCGGCGCCAGGGCATGTCGACGTAGGGCGCCAGCGCCTGCGGCGGGTCGTCGACGTGCACGTCGCAGTCCACGACCACGACGTCGTCGAGGCCGAGCGGCTGGCGGTGGGTCAGCGTCATGAGCGGCGGGTCCGTCCGCGACCGGCGCCGGATTCTAGCCCGGCGGCGGCTGTCACGCCTCGGCGGCCTGCGGGGCGGCGCCCGCCCGCCGCCGCGCGCCCGCAGGCCGCACGAACAGGTTGGCCGCAAACGCCACGGCCAGCAGCGCCGCCATGGCGAACATGGTCGTGTCGTACAGCCCCGTCGTCGGGTCGGTCGTGCCCGGCGGCGCTATGTCCATGAGCTGGGCGATCGTGACGGTCCTGGCTTCGATCAATTCGTTCAACTGGCTGATGGGCGCGCCGAACTTGGCGCTGAACGTGTCAGGGTCGACGGTGCGCGCCACGTCGTGAATCGAGCGGTCGATGGCCGCGTTGCGCAGACTGGTCAGCACGAGCGGCCCCAGCACGCCCGCCGCGCTCCAGGCCGTCAACAGCCGCCCGTGAATCGCCGCAACGTGCATCGTGCCGAACACGTCGGTGATATAGGCCGGAATAGTGGCGAACCCGCCGCCGTACATGGTGAAGATGAGCATGGTGATGACGTAGAACAAGACAAGCCAGACGATGGCGGCGTCGACGCTGATCATGCGCGCGGTGAACGGCACTGACAAATAGAGCAGTCCGCCCAGCGCGAAGAAGCACGTATAGGTGAGTTTTCTGCCGATGTAATCCGAGATGGACGACCAAAAGAAGCGCCCGGCCATGTTGAACGCGCTGATCATCAGGACGTAGAAACCTGCGAATGCGGGGGTGACGACGCCGGGGAGGGACGAGCCAAAGATGTCCGTCATCATGGTGCTGGCCACGCCCAGCACGCCGATGCCAGCCGTGACGTTCAGGCACAGCAGCAGCCACAGCAGGTAAAACTGCGGCGTCTTGACTGCCTGGTTGACGTGGACGTCGGGCGCCGGCGTGCGGCGCGGCCCGCGGGCTTCCGTGGATGCGCCCGGCTGGTCCGCGTCGGGCGCCCAGCCGGGCGCTGGGGTGCGAATGATGAACGAAGCGGCCAGCATCACCAGGAAATAGCCCGCGCCCAAGACGAGAAACGTCTGGGCGGCGCCGGTGGCGCCGCTGCCGACCACGTAGACCCCCTCGAGACCGGGCACGATCATGTTGGCCGCGTCAGCCGCGTTGGCGGCTACCACCTCCACCATGCGCCCGGAAACCTCGGCGAACCGCCGCCCGCCCTGGGTAACCAATGGAACCGCATCCGCGGCGCCCAAATATTGCGGCGCCTGGTAGAAGGTTCGAATCAAGAATTCCTGCAAGGGAGCGCCGATCATGGCGCCGCCGCCGAATCCCATGATCGCCAGCCCGGTGGCCATGCCCCGCCGGTGCGGAAACCAGCTGATGAGCGTGGGCACCGGCATGATGTAGCCCATGCCCAACCCGCACCCGCCCAGCACGCCGTAGCCCAGATACAGCAGCCACAACTGATGCAGATAAATGCCCGCGGCCGCGACCGCCAGCCCTCCGCCCCAGAAACACGCGGCCGCCACGCCGATGCAGCGGGGGCCGAGATCCGTGGACCAGCGTCCAACCACCGTGGCGGCGCCGCCCAGGACCAGGATGGCGATGGAGAAAATCCACACCACCGAGCCGAGGCTCCAGTCGTCCGCCGCGCTGGCCGCCACGCCCAGCTCCTTGACCAGCACGGGGTTGAAGATGCTCCAGGAATACACCGAGCCGATGCACAGATGCACGGCGACCGCCGCCGTCGGGGTCAGCCAGCGGTTGTAGTTCGGCGGTGCAACGCTGCGCTCTTTGCTCAGCAGCGCGGGGCACAACGCAGGCGGCGGCACGTCAGCCGTCACTCACGGGCGCGGCCGTGGACTTCAATATCCAACGCATGGACCTGCAACGTTACCCGCGGGACAACCTTTGTCGACCGCGCCGCAACGGTACCACACACTCGAGATTGGCGCGCCGCCCCGCCAGCGTCTCGATCACGCGTCTGGACGGAGGGCCGAAGTTACGAACCCAGCAAGTGCGTGATTTGCTCCTTCAACCGTTCCCTCCGCGCATCATAGAATTCGACGAACTCCGTGATCGACGCGGGAACGTCACCCAGCAGGTGGCGGTCTTGGTAGTCCCGCCTGCTTGCGGGGTCGGGGAACGACCGGGTAAGCCAGTCCGCCGGCATAGAGGCGCTCTTTTCGGCATTCTCCGCGCCATCCAGCAGCTGCAGATTGGCGAGCCCGTTCTTGCGGAGCGTGAATTCACTGATTCGATCGTCTGGCACACCGGCTCGCTGAAGCTGACGTTCGGTGAGTCGCGCCGAGGGGAAGACGTGGTCGAGGTGGAACTGATAGCGCATATCGACGAACGGAAAAAGCAGCGACAGCAGAGCGAAGGTCATTCTGTTGCCGACCTGCATGTCGACCAGCTCCTCGATCTCTTCCTCCTCGAAGACCAGCGTCTTGCCTCGCCGCGTCATTTGTTCGTGTATCCGGTCGACAGGAAACGATTCGCTCCCATGTTCTTCGATGACTCGCCGCAGGGCGGTCAGCAGAGTGTCCAGGCCGCTGCTGCCCATCCAACACCGCGATCAGTTGTTTGTCGTGCATCGAAGGCAGCGGCGGGCAATGGGGGTTGTCCCGTTGGTGATAATTAAGCACAAAGTCGTAAAACTTGAACTTATTGCTGTTCTTGGGATCGACCTGCCAGTAGAGGAAGGCTCCAAACGGGTATCCTTGCATGATGCTGTCGAACAATCGGCAGACTTGCTCGGGGCGCCATACGAACTCGCGCTGGATTGCAGGCAATACCAGTTGGTTCTGCTGGATTTGGTCGAGCGTAGCTCGAATCGTTTCGGCAGTCTGGTACACGGCATTGCTCCTGAATGGCGTGGGAATCTCAGGCGGAAGCGCAAGGAAATCGCTGTTGAAGTGAAAACAGACACGGGCGGCGCGCAAACGCCGATTGGCAGTATAGCCGCTGCGGTGCGGCGATGGGCGCGGGTTGGTTTCTATCCCGTCAGCGGTGCGGCGCAGGTGCGTCATCGACCCCACCGATGACGTGCCGGCGCAGCGGCCACGTGCGGCGCGCGGTCCTCGGGGGCGGGCGCCGCTGTCTCGGTCGACCGCTGTCACAGTCACGGGCGGCATCGTCATATCTGCCGCGCGGCGGCCGCGGGCGCGGACGTGCGTTTGCGCTGGCACCATAGGAGGCGGCGCCAGGCGTCGGAATGGGGAGCAGCGGAATGTTGGGCATTGGGATCGTTGGCTTGGGGGGGATTGCGCGGCAGCACCTGACCGCGCTGAAGGTTGCCGAGGACGAGGGGTTTGCGCGCTGTGTTGCGGCGGCGGACCTGGTGGAGGACCTGCGGGAGTCGCACCGCAAGGATTGGGAGATCCCGGCGGTCTACGAGAACCACCACAAGCTGCTGGAGGACCCCAACGTGGACGCGGTGGCCATCGTGCTGGGGCACCACCTGCACGCCGACCTGACCATCGACGCGCTGAACGCGGGCCGCCACGTGCTGGTGGAAAAGCCGATGGCAATCACGCTGGACGAGTGCGACCGCATGATCGAGGCCGAACGCGCCGCCGGGAAAATCCTGCAAATCGGGCTGACGGGCCGTTTCCATCCCGCCGTGCGCAAGGCGCGCGAGATTCTGGATACCAACGAGCTGGGGCCGGTGGTCACGGCGCTTTCCAGGTTCAACAAGAACTGGGGCTACGGCGGACGCCGCTACCAGTACCGCTCGCGCTGGATGGGCGGCGGCATGTGGATGGGCAACGGCGTGCACGCCGTGGACTGGCTGGTGCACTGCGTGGGCGCCAAGGCGGTGGCCGTGAAGGCGCGGCAGAGCACCTCCATGCACTATCAGGGCGCCGACGACGCCACCACCGCGTTCGTGCAGTTTGCCAACGGCGTCCCCGGTCTGGTGGTGGTGGTCGGCAGCGCGCACGGCTGCGCCACGGACGGCATCGAGGCGCACTGTGCGCTGGGCGAGATTCAATACAACGTGCGCGGCTCGCTGCGGATCGGCGCGAACAACCAATGGCGCGAGGTGGAGCACGACGGCAAGCACGGCTTCGCCGAGCAGTACCGGCACTTTGCCGAGGCCGCGGCCATGGGCATCCGGCCGCAAACCAGCAGCCACTACGGCCGCCACATTCTGGAAATCCTGGTCGCCGCCGAGGAGTCCAGCATCACGGGCCGCGAAGTGCACCTGACCGACTATCACCGCCTGCCGTGGTGAGCGGGTCGAGGGCGGGGAGTGATCCGCTGACGGCGTCCGGCGGCGACGGTCCCGCGGGGTGCGCTGGCGCGTGACTGCGCGGGCGGCGGTCGCCGTCACCGGCGCCTGGTCGTACTCGGGCCGCGTCGTCGCGGCCCGGTTGCTGGAGCGGGGATACGCCGTAAGGTCGCTCACGTCGCGCCCGGTCCCCGACCCTGACCCCCACGGCGGGCAGGTCGAAGCCGCGCCGTACGGCGCATTCGACGTGCGCTCGCTGGCGCGTTCCCTGCGCGGCGTCGACGCCCTCTACTGCGGGTACTGGACCCGGCACGACCGGCCGCCGATCGGCCACCGGGGTCCCTGGACGTCGCACCAACTGGCCGTCGAGCGCTCGCGGGCGCTCGCGGCGGCGGCTGTCGAGGCGGGCGTCCGCCGGCTGGTGTGGACGTCGATTGCCAACCCGGGTCTCGACCCCGACCTGCCCTACTACGCAGGCAAGGCGGCCGTCGAGGCAAGCGTGCGTTCCTGCGGCATCCCCTATGCAATCCTGCGTCCGGCCTGCTTCTTCGGGGGCGGCGGGATCTTGGTCGAGAACATCGCCTGGGCCGCCCGCCGCATGCCCGTGGTCCCAATCCCGGCCGGCCCGGCCTACCGCATCCGCCCCATCCACGTGGACGACTTCGCCCAGGCCGTGGTTGCCGCGATCGAGTCGAGCGACAGCTTCGCCCGCGACGCGACGGGGCCGGAGCGCCCGGAGTTCGGCGCGTTCGTGCGCCAGACCGGGCTGGCGCTCACCGGCCGACCCGCCCGCGTGGTGCGGCTTCCGATGGCGGCCTGCCGAGGCCTGTACGCGGCCGCGTCGCTCTGCCTGCGCGAAACGGTGCTCACGTCCGACGAACTCGTCGGGCTGGCGCGCAACCGCCTCGACTCGACCGCCGAACCCATGGGCCGCATCGAGCTCTCGGCCTGGGTGCGGGCGAACGCCGCGGCGCTCGGACGGGCATTCGTGCGAGAGCCGCGTCGAACGATGACCCGCTGATGGCGTCCGGCAGCACGGGGCACGCGATCCCGCCGTTCGAGACGCGCCTGCGCGAGGCGCTGGACTCGTCCTCGCTGCCGGTGGCGCTGGGCCGCACGCTGCCGACCATGAACGCGCGCCGCCAGGCGGCCTACGCCGACGGGAATTTCACCCAGGCGCAGGCCGCGCTGGGCGCGCAGCGGCGAGCGGCGCTGGAGCGGCTGCCGCAGCTCGTGCGCGAGTTCACGGACGCCGCCGAGGCGGCAGGCGCCGTGGTGCACGCGCCCACCGACGCGGCCGGAGCCGTCGCGGCGGTGCTCCAGGTGCTGCAAACCCACGCCGTCTCGATGGTGGTCAAGAGCAAGTCGATGGCCACCGAGGAGATTGGCCTCAATCAGGCGCTGGAAGCCCGCGATATCGAGGTGGTGGAGACGGACCTGGGCGAGTTTCTGGTGCAGATCGCCGGCGAGCGGCCGTCGCACATCATCGCCCCGGCAATGCACGTCACCCGCGAGCGGGCCGCCGAGCTGATCGGCGCCGCCACCGGCGAGCCGCTGCCCGCGGACCCCGACACGCTGGTGGCGGCTGCGCGCCGCTATCTGCGGGAACGCTTCATCGCGGCGGGCGCGGGAATCACCGGCGCCAACGCGCTGGTGGCCGAGACGGGCACGGTCATGCTGGTCAGCAACGAGGGCAACGCCCGGCTGGCCAGCGCCCTGCCGCCGCTGCACGTCGTGATTGCCGGCATCGACAAGCTGGTGCCGCGTCTGCGGGACGCCGCGGCCATGCTGGAAATGCTGCCGCGCAGCGCCACCGGTCAGCCGATTTCGACCTACGTCTCGTTCATCTCGGGACCCAGCCGCAGCGCCGACATCGAAATGTCGCTGTCGATGGGCGTCCACGGCCCCAAGCACGTGCATATCGTGCTGCTGGACAACGGACGCGAGGCGCTGCGGCAGGACCCGCGCATGCGGGAGGCGCTGCAATGCGTGCGCTGCGGGGCCTGTTCGAACGTCTGCCCGTCCTATCAGCAGGTGGGCGGACACGCCATGGGGCACGTCTACACGGGGCCGATCGGGTTGCTGCTCACGCCGTTTCACCACGGGCTGGAACACGCGGCGGGGCCGCAGTCGCTGTGTACGAGCTGCGGCGCTTGCGCCAGCGTCTGCCCGGCGCACATTCCCATCCCCGATCTGATTCTGGACGTGCGCGAACGCGCCGCGGCCGCGGGCCACGCGCGAAGCCGCCTCAAGCAGCGCGCGCTGACGGTGCTGGCCAACGAGCGGCTGACGGAACGCAGCCTGCGGCTGGCGGCGGCCGTCCCAGGCGCGCAGTCCCTGGCGCGGCGGCTGCCCGGCTCGCCGCTCCAGCGCCGCCCGCTGCCGCCCATCGCGCGGCGCCCGTTCCGCGACCGCATCCAGGCGCTTGCGCAGGCCGCGGCCGAACGCCCCCCGCAGGCTGCGGCCGAAAAGCCCACGCGCGCCGCCTACTTCCCCGGCTGCCTGACGGACTGGCTGGCGCCCGACATTGGCGAGGCGGCGGTGGAGGTGCTGACGGCTCTCGGCGCGCAGGTGGCGCCGGCCGCGTTCCCCTCCTGCTGCGGGCTGCCGGCCATCAATGCCGGCGACCGCGCGGCCGCCGCGCGCATGATGCGGCAGACGATCGAGCGCATCGAAGCGCTGGACGTGGACGTGGTCGTCAGCACCTCCACCAGTTGCGTCGGGGCGATCCAGCACGACTACCAGCGGCTCGTCGACGGCGACGCGGCTTGGGCCAGACGGGCCGCGGACGCCGCGGCAAAGGTGCGGGACTTTGCCAGCTTCGCCGCCGAACGCGGGCCGAGCCAGGGCCTGGGCGCGGGCGCACAGGGCACGGTCACGATCCACGACGCCTGCCAGTCGAAACACGGCCTGGGCCTGGGTCCCGAAGCCCGCGCGCTCCTGACGCAGGCCGGCTATACGGTGGTGGAGGCGCCGGACGCCGGCGAATGCTGCGGCTTCGGCGGCTCGTTCTCGTTCGACCATCCCGAGGTGGCCCAGCGCATGCGCGCCCGCAAGCTGGAAGCCTTCGCCGATACTGGCGCCGAACAGGTCTGCGTCGACAACCCAGGCTGCCTGCTGCACCTGCGCGAAGGCCCGCGGCCGCCAGGCGCCGGTCGGGCGCTCCACCTTGTCGAGCTGCTCCGGGCGGCGATGCGCCGCGGCGAGCGGCCGCGCTGATGCGCCGCAGGCCGCGCGGCTCCGGGCGCCGGACGGCGGGGTCGGAAGAGGCCGCCACCCTGGCCCGCATCAGTTCTGGGGACCCGGCCCTGCCTGCTGCAGGGCCGGGTCCGGTCAACGGAGCGGCCGTGTCTCCAGCTGGTCGGCGGCTGCGCATTCGAACAACGTGAACGACACGCCGCGTGCGTGGATGTCGTCCTGCCGCGACACAGAAAAGCCGGCGCGCGCCAGCGCCCGGGCAAGGGTCTGACGCCCCTGGCGCGCGTCGGGGACGCCGGCGTCCTTGGTCACAACGAGGCGCCCCTCGGGGCGAAGCACACGGCGAATCTCGGCCAGGCCGTGCGCCTGGTTGCTCCAATGGTCGAACGAATCGAAGGCGAACACCACGTCGGCCGCGGCGTCCTCGACAGGCAGAGCCTCGGCCGCGCCGATGCCAAACTCGATCAGACCCGCGTGGGGATGGGGCGCTGCCCGCTCCTGCGCAATTTCGAGCATGCGCGGCACGGGGTCGATGCCGATCAGAACGCCAAGCGCGGCCCGAGCCGCGGCATGCCGCAGCGCAGCGCCAGTCCCGCAGCCAACGTCCACGATCACCGACCCCGGCGCCAGCTCCAGCGCATCCACGGCCAGCCGGCTCGCGGCGGATTCCCCGTGCCGGCGGGCGTACCACTCGGCCGTTGCCGCGTTCCACACGTTCATCGCAGCCTCCAGCGAATCAGCAGCCCGCCGGCTGGATTGCTCCCGGTCGAGGGATTGGGAATGAAGGCGCGGTCAGGAATGGCGGAAGGAACGGGGATGGCGATGATGCAAGGCTCTCGCTAGGGCCTGACCATCACTTTGACGTGTGTGTCCTTGCGGGTGCGGGCGGCTTCCAGGGCGTGGCCGGCGTCCTTCAGGTCGAAATGGGCCGTGACCAGGGGTTTGAGGTCCACCAGGCCGCGGGTCAGCAGATCGACGGCCACGGGCCAGGTGTTGGCGTAGCGGAACACGCCGGCCACGTCCAGCGCCTTGTCCACGACCTCGTTGGTGTCGATGGGCGTCAGGGCGTCGGCGGTCATGCCCACCAGCACCACGCGCCCGCCGCGGCGGGCGAGACGTGTGGTCTGGGTCAGTGTGACGGGGTTGCCGGCGGTCTCGAACACGAGGTCGAACTGACCGGCGCGGGTGATGCCAACGTCCTCGCTGCGGGCGTCGACGGCGTCGGCCGCGCCCAGCTTGTTGGCCTTGGCCAGCCGGAACGGTTCCACGTCCACCAGCGTCACGTCCGGCACACCCTGGCTGCGCAGCGCCAGCAGGGTCATCAGCCCAATGGGACCGGCGCCCAAGATGACCGCGCGGTCGCCCAGACGCGCGCGTCCGCGCCGGGCGGCAAAGAGGCCAACGGACAACGGTTCGATCAGCGCCGCCTCGTCCATCGATACGTGCGCGGGAATGGGATAGGTGAAGTCGGCCGGATGCGCCGCGTACTCCACGAACGCGCCGTGCACCGGCGGCGTGGCCATGAACACCACGTCGCTGCAGAGGTTGTAATCGCCGGCCCGGCAGTGCGCGCAGGTGCGGCAAGGCACGCCGGGCTCGATGGAGACGCGGTTGCCGACCGCCCTGGTGGTGACGCCGGGGCCGACCTCGACGATCTCACCCGCCGGTTCGTGCCCCAGGATCAGCGGCTCGCGCACCACGTAGCGCCCGATGCGGCCATGTTCGTAGTAGTGCACGTCCGAGGCGCAGACACCCACCGATTGCACGCGCACCAGCACCTCGCCGGGGCCGGGGTGCGGCTCGGGCACGTCGCGCGTGCGCACCCGCAGCGCAGATTCCAGGTAGGCGGCTTTCACGCGCCAGGCCTTGCGGGGATGGTCACTGCCGCGCCTCAGACCAGCGCCAGGGGACGCACCGGTGAGGCGGTGGCGCCCACGAACTTGAGCGGCGACGTAACCAGCACGAACTCATGCGCGCCCGCCGCCGCCAGGGATTCCAGATCGGCGTTTTCGAGGATGTAAATCCCGTGGTCCACCAGAAACAGACCGTGCACCGGCAGGTCGTCCTTGTGCGCCGGGATGAACTCGAACGTCATGGTGTCGGCCCCGCCCAGAAACACCCCAACCTCGGCCAGCCATTCCGCGCAGTCGGCGGTCACGCCGGGCTGGCCGTTGGTCAGGTCCAAGAAGGCCGGGTCCAGCCAGCGGCGCATGAGGCCGGTGCGCACCAGCACGGCGTCGCCCGCGCGCACCTCCACCCCCTGCGCGCGCGCCACGGCCTGTGCAATGTCGGCCGTGATCGCAAAGTCGTTGGGCAGCACGTCCACGCCTTCCGCCCCGGCCACGTCCAACAGGATTCCGCGGCGCACGATGGGGTCCACGCGCTCCACGCCGAGGTTGCGCAGGCCCTTGCCGCCGGTTTGCACGTCCGCCGCCTGCAGGCCGCAGCACATCACGCCGTCGCGCGCGAAGTGGCCCAGCGCGTCCAGATGCGTGCCCGTGTGCCCGCACATGACGATCAGCTCGTTGGCCGAACTCAGGCCGCCGGGCCGCGGCGTGTCGCCGTGCCGCCGCTGCAGGGTGAAGACGTAGGGCGGGTGCGAGGGATGCACGGGGATGCCCGGCGCCATGGATGTGCCCAGGTCGAACACTTGCTTGCCTACGATCGAGGCCAGTTCGGTTGGGTCCATGTTTTCCTCGGCGCCCTGCGCACGTCGCGAGGATGCTGCCCGTTTGCGTGCGCGGCGGCAAATCGGCGGCGAGACCCCCGGACGGAGTCGGGAATACGAGGGCGCGGCGGCCGCCCGTCCGCGCGCCGTGCATCGCAAAACCGCATAATTGGCGTTGCTCGACCTGCCGGCAGAGTCGCCGACTCGCGCCGGCGCCCGGCGCGGCCGCGCGGTGGCCGCGTGTCGAATTCAGGCCCGAACATGCGCATCGACGCTCAGAGCCACGTGTGGCCCCAGCCGTTTCTCGACTACTTGCAATCGCGCGAGCAGGAGCCGCTCGCGTTTCGAGACGGCGCGGCGCTGTTCATCGACACGGCCAGGTGGCGGCGGCGGGCGATGCCCGGACACTCCGACGTGGCGGCCAAGCTGCGCACCATGGACCGCAACGGCATTGACGTCACCGTGCTCTCGCCCAACGACCCCGGCCCGGAGCGCTTTGGGAGCGACGGCCCGCGTGCGGCGCGCATGTTGAACGACTACGTGGCGGCGCAGACCCGCGCGCATCCTGACCGCTTCCTGGGCCTCTGCGTGCTGCCGCTGCACCACGAACCCGAGTCCCGCCAGGAGCTGGAACGCGCCGTGCACGAGCTGGACATGCGCGGCGTGCTGCTGTACGCCAACCTGGACGGCCGCCATCCCGACGAGCCGGACTTCGAGTGGCTGTTCCAACGCGCCGACCAGCTGCGCCTGCCGCTGTACCTGCACCCGGCCTGTCCGGTGACCTACGCGCAGGTGGAAGGCCGCAACCTGGTGGGCGCGCTGGGCCTGATGTTCGACACCACCATCGCGCTTGCCCGCATCATCGTGAGCGGACTGATGGACCGCTACCCAGACGCGCCCATCGTGTGCCCGCACGTCGGCGGCGCGCTGCCCTACCTCATCGGCCGGCTCGACCACCAGACCATGGTGCTCGGACGCGGCGCCGAAAACCTGACCCGCCCGCCCAGCGAATACCTGCGCCAGGTGTGGTTCGACACCGTCTCCCCCTGGCCGGCCGCCGTGCGCTACGGCCTGGAGATGGTCGGCCCCAACCAGTTGATGTTCGCCAGCGACCATCCCTGGGTGGAACCGGACGTCATCACGTCCATCGTGGACGAGCTGCCGGTCACAGACGAGGAACGCGCCCGAATCTACGGCGGCAACGCAGCGCGGCTATTCAAGATCGGCGGCGCGGCAAGTCTCGATACCGCCGACACAGAGGGCGCCGCGCGTCCGCGGTAAGCCGCCTGGCCGCACTGCGGCGAGCGCTTGCAGGGCCGTAGCCGCGCGGCGCCGGGGGTGCGCGCCTCTTGACCCTTGACGTCGAGACGTCGAAACTGTTGCCATGATGTCAGGGAACAAGCCGCGCTACGCGCCCGGACAGGTCAGAGACGGCATCCTACAGGTGATGTCGCTGACCTCGAGACCTCTTTCTGTCAAGGAGATCGAGGAGCGCGTCTCGCAAGTCGTAGGACCCACGCAGGGGTCCTCGGTTCGCTCGTACCTCAGGCTGAATACGCCGCAGATGTTTTCGCGTGAACGCCGCGGGGTATACACGCTGCGGTCGGCCTCGACCGTTGGCGCACAGTCCGAGATGCCGTCCGTTCGCGCGTGGGAAGCGCCGGTTTCGTTTGGTCACGCGACCTTGCATCATGCCGACTGTTTCGACTGGCTGCGACAGCGAGACGATGCAAGCATCCACGCGGTCGTGACCGACCCTCCGTACGGATTGCACGAGTACACGCGTGAGCAACAATCCAAACTTCGCCGCGGCAGAGGAGGGGTATGGCGGCTCCCCCCATCGTACGACGGACATACGCGCTCGCCTCTGCCGCGGTTCACGACCCTCACGCCCGAGCAGCTGCGGCATATCAAGACCTTCTTCTTCGTATGGACGCGGCTGTTGCTTCCAACGCTGGTCCCAGGCGCGCACGTCGTCGTCGCCTCGAATCCGCTCGTGTCATATCTGGTATCCAGCGCACTGGCGGATGCCGGGCTGGAGCGGCGGGGCGAAATCGTGCGGCTCACCATGACCATGCGCGGTGGTGACCGTCCCAAAGCCGCGCATAACGAGTTTCCTGACGTCAGCGTCATGCCGCGCTCGATGTGGGAACCCTGGGTCGTGTATCGGAAGCCAATCGAGGGGCGAGTTCAGGACAACTTGCGGCGATGGAAAACCGGCGGGTTTCGCCGCCCGTCGCAGGACAAGCCGTTTGGCGACGTCATCCCGTCCGCGCCGACTCGCCCGTCGGAACGGGACCTTGCGCCGCACCCGAGCCTCAAACCGCAGGCGTTCCTCCGGCGGCTTGTTCGGTCCGCCTTGCCGCTGGGGGAAGGCGTCGTTCTCGACCCATTCGCAGGTGCCGGGTCGACGCTGGCTGCCGCCGAAGCGGTAGGCTATAGCAGCGTCGGCGTCGAAAAGGACGAGCAATACTTCGATATGGCGCGGAAGGCAATCCCCAAGCTTTCCCGTCTCGCCGTAACTGAGCATCAGCCGAGGCGGTAAACCCAGCTTTCTCGAAACCTCCGAATTCCTTCCTTGTGCAGCGTGGCTGTGCGCGTGCCAAGTTCCCCGCGGGGGTTTCTTCGGAAATCGTCCAGCCCAACGCGGCCGAGATAGACCTCCGTGAACGTCATGGGTGCTCGGTCGCGCGCTGGTTCGGACTTCGTATCCACGCGATAGACGAAGACGCACATCCACTGCTCGCGAGCGCCGTGCGTATCGACCGCACCTCCGGCTTTGCGCGTCGTCTTGATCTCGACACCGTCGGTTCCAGCTTTGACAACGTTGTTGGGATACCTGCCTTGGACGATCAGGTCGGGATGGCCATTGTGGTAGTGGTTCTCGGTAAGCGTGCGAGAATGCCGCGCAAGGCTGGCCGTCAGCATATCCGAGACCATGCCAGACATGATTGCTGGCCTTAACATATCGTCAAGACGCTGAAGCCCCTTGCTCAGCAAATGCGTGTTGACATCGTAGAAGAAATCGTAGATATCGTGGATCGCTGTCTGAAAATCCAACAATCGCAATTCGAATGGAAGCGAAGCCGCTTGGTTGAAGCTTCCGTTGTCGACGGTATTTCGGACGATCGCAGCGTTCATCGTGAGTCGGCACGGAGGACGGCGCCGGTGGATTCCATGCGTTGGAGCGCGCGGGACGACCAGTTGCGGAAGTTGGGGGCGGCGCCGGGCCAGGCCAGGTAGTCGTGGATGATCTCGGGCAGCGTGCCGCTGGGACGCCAGCCGAGCGTTCGGAGGCGGGAGGTGTCGGACCATACGTGGCGGGTGTCGCCAACGCGGTAGCGGCCGCTGACGTCCGGTTCCAGGCTTGACCCCAGCGCGTCCAGCAGCGCGCGCGCGTAGTCCAGCACCGACGTCACCTGGCCGCTGCCAACGTTGAACGCGCGGCCCACGGCGTCGGGACGATCCAAGGCCGTAAGCACGGCCGACACCGCGTCGCGCACGTGCGTGTAGTCGCGCCGTTGGCGTCCGTCTTCGAACACCACGGGCCGCCCTCCGTGCTGGACGTGGCCAACGAACGCGCGCAGCACGCCGGAGTAGGCGTTGGCCGGACTTTGCCGCGGACCTTGGATGATGCTAAAGCGCAGGGCAACGGTTGGAATCTCGTAGCGCGCGCCTAGCGTGAGCGCGTACGCTTCGGCGGCCAGCTTGGAGATGCCGTACGCATTGGTCGGCGCTGGTCGGTCTTCCGTGGAAGCCTGCGGGTCGAGCGGTCCGCCGCACGCGAAGCACACAGGGTCCCACAGCCCCCGCGCCAGACGTTTGGGGGAGCGGAGCGGCGGATATTGCCGGCCGTGCTCCGGGCAGGTGTACGCGCCCTCGCCGTAGACTGCCTGCGAGCTGGCCGCGACCACGCAGTGCAGCGGCTGGCCGCGTTCCACCAGCAGCTCGTACAAGAGCGCCGTTCCGACGTCGTTGACGTGGGCAAAGCGGCTGAAGTCGGCCTGATAGTCCTGATAGGCCGCCAGGTGCACCACCGCGTGCGCGTCGTGCAGCGCCGCCAGCCAGTCGTCGCGCTCGGTCACGTCGCCGCGGACGCGCCGGCAGGCGTCGGTCAGGTGCTGCGGCCAGGCGCGCGTGGGATGCACGCGTTCCGTCAGGTTGTCGAGCACCGTGACGGTATCCCCGCGCGCAACGAGCGCATCCACCACGTGCGACCCGATGAATCCAGCGCCTCCGGTTACGAGGACGTGCATGGGAACGAATACGTCATTGGATTGCACACGGATATTGCGCACGAGTCACGCATGGATATTGAATACGACCTTGCTGCCGCCAGCCTCGAACGCGACGGGAAGTTCGCGCAGGGACGCCAGCGCGTCGCGCACGTCGTCGTGGCGCGGCGGCGGGACGTAGAGCACCAGAAACCCGCCGCCGCCGGCGCCCGCAATCTTGCCGCCCAAAGCCCCGGCCGCCAGGGCGCGGGCGTAGAGGTCGTCGATAACGGAATCCGACACGCTTTCGGCCAGCGTTTTCTTGTCCTGCCAGGCGGCGTCGAGCAACGCGCCAAATTCGTCGAGGTTCCCCTCCGTCAGGAGTGCGCGCGCCTGCTCCACGCGGAGCTTGAGCCGGTCCAGTTGCGGCCGTGTTTGCTCGATGCGCTGACGCTGCTGGGACAGAATCGAGTCGGACGCTCGGGTGCGCCCGGTGAAGTACATTTGGATGCGCTGCTGCAGGCGGCGCATCACCGCGGGATCGACGCCGGCCGGATCGACCACGACGGTATCGTCAGGCTCGAATCGAATAGCGCGCATTCCACCGTAAGCCGCGATGTATTGATCCTGTTTTCCGATGGGTCGCCCCAGGGTCTCCAGTTCGATGCGGCAGGCCTGTTCGGCAAGGGTCTTGGCGTCCACCAGCCGCCCCCGATAGGCGTGCAGCGCGTGCAGCAGTCCAACCGTCACGGCGCTGGACGATCCCAGGCCGGTGCCAGTGCTCGGCACGTCGGCCAGCGTCGTGATTTCGATGCCGCAGTCGACGCCGGTTGCGCGCATGGCTTCGCGCACCAGATCGTGGCGGATGTCGTCCACCACGGCCACGATTTCTTTGGCCGAGTAATTGACGTAAATGTCGCTGTCGAAGCGCTCTTTGACGATGACGTAGACGTACTTGTCGATCGCAGTCGTCAGCACGGCCCCGCCCGCGCACCGGAAATAGTCGGGGAAGTCCGTGCCGCCGCCGACGAAGCTGACGCGCAACGGAGTCTGGGTGACGATCATGCGCAGGGTCTGGCTGGGCGCCGCGCGTGCGCGTGAGACCCGAACAACGCCGGTGGCGGCGGCCGGCCGATCGCTGGGCTCCGCGCGTGCGCCCAGGCTTGGCGGCGGTCGAGGCTGGTGGAGCGAGTCACGGCTCGATGGTGCTGCGCCGAGCTACGACGCGGCGATCGCCGCCGCCACGTGCATGGTGACGGCGTGGCACACGGCCAGGTGCAGGTCTTCGGCCATTTGGATCGATTCGGCCTGGACGGGGATCGTGACGTCACAGCGCGATGCCAAGGTGGAGCGGGCGGGGGCCACGGCCAGGGAGTGCACGCCGCTCGCCGCCGCCGCCGAGGCGGCGGCGGCGAGGTTGGGCGACTCGCCGCTCGTGCTCAAGCACACCAGCACGTCGCCGGTGCCGGCCAGGGTGCGCAGCTGCTCGGCAAAGACGTCGACAAAGGATTGGTCGTTCGCCCACGCTGTGAGCAGGGACGCATTGTCGCCCAGCGCCAGGGCGCGGACTCCGCGCGCCGCGCCAGCGCCCAGGCGCGTGGTCTTGGCCAGGTCGGCGGCGAAGTGCGAGGCCGTGGCCGCGCTGCCGCCGTTGCCGGCGGTGAACACCGTGCGGTCGGCGCGCCAGGCCTCCTCCACGGCCGCGGCCAGCGGGACGATCGCCGCAGGGTCGAGCATCCCCATGCAGCGCCTCAGCGCTGCGAAATAGCCGCCGATGGCGTCCGCGGACATCAGCCGCCGCCGACGCAGGCCAGTGCTGATCCAAGCCGTCCGTGCGCTGCCGTCATGCGTGCAGCGGGTGGTGGAAACACGTGCGCGCGCCGGTGTGACAGGTGGGGCCCTCGGGATCGACGCGGACGAGCACGGTGTCGCGGTCGCAGTCCGCAGTCACCGAAACGACGCGCAAGAAGTTGCCCGACGATGCGCCCTTGTGCCAGAGCTGCTCGCGGCTGCGGCTGAAGAACCACACGTCGCCGGAATCCAGGGTGCGCGCCAGGGCTTCGGTGTTCATGTAGCCCAACATGAGAACGTCGCCGCTGGCGTCGTCCTGACAGACGGCGGGAATCAGGCCCGCGGCATCGAAGGTCAGGTCTTCTGGTAGTTGGGTCATGGACGGGTCTTTCATAGCTGCGGCAGTCGGCGTGGGTCAGTGGCGTTCAGGGCGCGTCAGGGCAGCACGTCGCGCGGGTTGTTGGCAACGCCGTTGACGCGGTATTCGAAGTGCAGGTGGGGTCCGGTGGTCCAGCCCGTGAGTCCCACGAACCCGATCACCTGCCCGCGGCTGACGAAGTCGCCCGCCGACACCGGCGGCGGGGCGGTGTAGTCGTCCAGGTGTGCGTACAGCGTTTCCACGCTCTGGCTGTGCGCAATGACCACGATCATCCCGTACGAGGCGTTGCGGTTGTCGGGCACCACGTAATCCGCCGCCAGCACGATGCCGTCGTTGGCGGCCACGATGGGCATCAGCATGTCCCCGGCGACGTCGATGCCAATGTGCGGGCATTGGCCGAAGGTGCAGCCGCCGAACTCGGTCGTAATCAGCCCGTACAGCGGCCACGAATAGGCGCCGACGACAGTGTTGCCTTGCGACTCGGCCACCTGGCGGGCGAGTTCGCGCGACTGTTCCTGCGCCTGCTGCAGGCGGCGGATGCGTTCCAGCTGCGCCAGCTCGCGCTCGCGGATGTCGCGCAGGACCGCGATGCGGCTGCCCACCACCAGCGCCTCCGCCTGGAATGCGTCGATGCCGGCCTGCAGCGCGGACCCTTCCTGCTGGACGCCGAAGATCAGGTCCTGCTGTTCCTGCGAGCGGCGCTGCAGCTCGGCTTCGATGGTGGTGGCTTGCGTGCGCAGCTCGTCCATGCGCTGCAGCCGCGCGGCCAGGTCCGCCGTGCGCAGCTGCACGGTCAAGCGGCTGCCGCGCAGCGCCTCGATCTCTTCCAGGTCCTGCGCCAGCGCCCGCTCCAGCGACGTCACGCGGTCCAGCGCGTCCGAAAACGACGCGGAGGACAGCACGGTTTCCAACATGCTGGTGCGCCCGGCCTTGTAGAGCGAGCGCACGCGCGCCCCCAGGCTGCCAGTTTCGCGCGCCAGCGCCCGGTTCAGATTGGCGATGGAGGCGTTGATGTCGAAGACCTCGAGCTCCACGGTTTCGAGCTCGCGCTGCACGTCGCGCAGGCGGTCGACCGCCGCGTAGCGCTGCCGGTCGATGACGGCCAGTTGCTGGTGCAGCGCCGACTCGCGCGCCTGCGCGGCGGCCAGCAGGGTTTCCTCTTCCTTGGCGCGCTGCTCCAGCTCGTCGCGCTGGCGTTCCGCTGCCGCGATCTCGTCTTCGGTGACGGCTCGCACGATGAGCGGCGAGGCCGCCGCCGCCGCCGCGCCGGCCAGCGCGGCGCGCAAAAAGCCGCGGCGCGATGCCAGCCGCAGCCCGGGTACGCTGTGCAGCGCAGCGTCGCAGCGCCCGCGGCACTGGCAGCGCGTGTCGGCGCCGTCGGCGGGGCCGTCAGCCTCCTGCGAAGCCGCCGCGCCGCCGCCAGTGGCCAAACGTTCGCTCAAGCTCCCCTGCTCACGTCGTTTCTCGCTCGCGTCGTTCCCACGGCGGAACCACCGTGTTTCGCCCGTCGAGTGTATCCAGGCGCGAGGTTCGCATACATAGATTCTCGTGCACGGCGCATGCCCTTCGCCCGTCGCTCCCCGTCGCCTTCCGTCCGTGCCGCGCTCCCTACCAGAGACCTTTGCGCGCCCCGCCATTGCGGCGAACGCCGAAATCCAGGAGGCGCGAGGTACGCCTGTGCGGGAACTGGTTCGTCGACACCGATCCCCCGTCTGGGAGTGACGCAAATGGCCGCTCCCATGGAGCGGGAGGCGCGGGGAACGGGGATTGTCGCTGTGGGTTGACGGGGTTAGGAGCTAACCAGCGAGAAACGCTCCGGCAGCTGGGGGAACGGTGCGGTGGGCAGGGACTGATACCAGTAGGCAACCGAGCAGATGTCGTCCTGCCGCGGCGCAAACAGCCGGCCGTGCCCGTCGAAATTGCGGTCGGCGTGCCAGCCCAAGGCCTGAATCGTGACGCGCAGGCCGCGGTCGAACCTGATCGGATCCAGCACGTGAAAGCGGTACATGGCGTGGCGGTGCTTGGCCAGGAAACGGCCGTCGGGTTCGATCACCTGCGGCATGCCCAGAAACGGCGTGGTATAGGTGACGTACCGGTCACCCACGGCCCAGTCGAACGCGCCGCCGAAGTAATCCTCCACGCCCGTTCCGCAGATGGTGGGGAACTCCTGGTCGCCGTCCAGATAGAACTTGATCTCGCCTTCGCCCCACCAGCGGTCGTCCAGCACGCCCCAGCCCATGGACGTCCCCACGTAATGCCCGCGCCCCTGGATGCCGTCCAGGATCGTGTACACCTCGCCAAGCGGCAGAGGGTTCGTGCGGCGGAATTGCGCGTGGAAATAGGCCGCGTCGTCGGGCACGTCGGTCAGCGTGTAGTTGATCTGATAGAAGCACCGCTGCCGCTCGGCGGGATGCGTGTTTTCCACCGTAATGCGGCAATGCCGCCGGAACGGCATTTGCCAGAAGCAGTTCAGCCCGCGGTTGGGATTGACGGCGATGGGCAGGGCGCTGATCTGCGCGAACGGCCCCTGCCGGTCCACGCCTTGCAGCGCCCAGGGAACGGCGAAGAAGTCGGGCAGCGGCGCTTCCACCGACGGCTGCGCCTGGCCGTCCCAGTACATGCGCACGATCAGATTGCGCGTGATGGACCCGGTGATCCAGATGCTCTGCACCGCACCGGGTCCGTCGATGTCGGCCAGCGCGACTGTTTCGGCCGGTTCCAGCCAGATGGCGGGGCGGCACTTCCAGCCGCGCCCCAGGCGCCGGGCGGGTCCGGTGGGGTCGGCGTCCGCCCGCGCGCCCCCGCCTGGGGCGCCGTCGGGGTTCTCGGCCGAAATAGAGCGCGTCCGCGCCGAGGACAGCCGCGGCAGGTTGCCGAGATGCAGGTCGAGCCCATTGAATGCAGCCATGGCGGCGTGGTTTCCAGCTTCGCGCGCGCGAGGCCAATTGTGCGGGCGCCGCTCCAGACCCGCAACCGCGCGCCCGTCACTGGCCTGACGCTCGCGGCCCAGGCCGCAGCGGGCAGCGGCTCCGAGCGCCGGCCGCGTCCACGGCCCGAGACGCAACGACCCCGTCCGCCGCAAAACGCTATGTGCTCACCGTGCAGAACGAGCACAATCGGGGGGCGCCCGCCGAGTGGGACTCTTCGCCCATGCCCGCAGCCGACCCTATCGACGACGCCGCGCTGACCGAGCTGGCCGAGCTGGCGGTGCCGACCGTCACGGCCGCGCTGGCCAAGCTCGGCTTCGACTACACCTACGCCGCCGGCATCCAGCCAATGGCGCCGCCAACCGGCGGCCGCATGGTGGGGCGCGCCCGCACGCTGCGCTTCATCCAGCTGCGCGAAGACCTGGTGCGCGCGCAATACGCCGACCTGGCGTCGTCGCCGCATCGCAGCGCGCTGGAGTCGGTCGAACCCGGCGAGGTGATGGTGATCGACGCGCGCGGCTGCCGCCAGGCGGCGGTGGTGGGCGACATCTTCACGCGCCGCGTGCAGGCGCTGGGCGGGCGCGGCATCGTGATCGACGGCGTCTGCCGCGATATCGACGCCATCCGCGGCGTTGGCCTGCCGCTCTACGCCCGCGGCGTGCACGGCCAGGGCATCGACCGGCGGCTCATGTCCGTGGGGTCGCAGGAACCGGTACAAATCGCCAACGTGGCCGTCATCCCCGGCGACGTGGTGTTGGGCGACGCGGACGGCGTGGTGGTGCTGCCGCCCCAGGCCGTGCGGGGCGTGATCGACGAAGCCGCCGCGCACGAGGACATGGAAGTCTGGATTCGACAGGAAATCAGCGCCGGGCGCGCCAGCCTGCACACGCACTACCCGCCCACCCCCGCAGTGCTGGCCGAGTTCGAGGCCTGGATGCGCGCGCAAGGGCGCGAACCGCCCGCCCGCAAGTTCCGCCTCTAACCAAGGAGCCTGACGCTCATGCGCATAACCGACGTGCAAACCTTCGTGTGCAGCTATGCGTTTCCTGAGGCCGACCGCTGGTATGCCGGCGGCCGCGGCCAGCGCGAGCCCCTGGCCACGCATTTCAACGCCATCGTCATCCGCGTGCTCACCGACGAGGGGCTTACGGGCCTCGGCGAGGTTATGCCCTGGTCGGATATCGACGCGCGCGTGCGCGCCGTGCGCGAGGTCGTTGCGCCGCGCCTGCGGGGCCGCAGCCCGTTCGACGCCGACTTGCTGACCGTGTTCGGAACCGACCTGCACGTCAACCTGGCGCTGGCCGCCGCCAACGTGGCCTGCTGGGACATCGTGGGCAAAGCGGCGGACACGCCGCTCTACCGGCTGCTGGACACCGAGGGCCTGGCCGAGCCGCGCCTGCGCTGTTACGCCAGCGGCGGCGTGCGCTGGGCCTGGTTCGACCGTCCCGAACAGCTCATCGACGAGGCGCTCCAGCACCAGGCCAACGGCTTCACCGCCATGAAGCTGCGCGTCGGCACCTCGTGGGAACGCGCCGGCGTCACGGTTCCGCGCTTTCTCGACCTGCTGACACGCCTGCGCGCCGCGGTCGGGCCCGAATTCGAGCTGATGCTGGATGCCAACATGCGCTTCAGCCCCGACGAAGCCGGCGATGTGACCCAGCTCGCCGTCGGGCTGCGCGAGCTGGACTTCCGCTGGTTCGAAGACCCGATCATGCGCGCCGAAGACGACGACGCGTACCGCGGCATCACCGCCGAGGCCACGCAGGCCGACAGCGCTGCGGTGTATCGGCGGCTGCGTGAGGAGTCGGGCATGGCCATCTCCGGCGGCGAAACCACCTTCGACCCGCGCGTAGTGCGGCGCCTGGTCGACGCCGACGCGCTGGACATCGTGAACCTGGACGTGACCTGGGTGGGACTGCATCAGGCGCGCCGCATGGCCCGCTGGCTGCGCGCCCGCGGCCGCCGCTGCATCCCGCACAGCTGGACCACCGCCATCGGATTCGCCGCCACCGCCCACTTCGTGGCCGCCACCCCCAACCGCTACACGCTGGAATACCAAACCATCCAGAACCGCCTGATGGACGACCTGGTAACCGACCCGCTGCTGCCCGCCAACGGCTATCTCACCCTCCCCGAACGCCCCGGCCTGGGCATCGAACTAGACGACGCAGCGGTCGCCGGCAAGTTCCAACGCATCGAGGGAGACATCCTGAAGAATCTGTGATTGTGGATTGTGGATTGTGGATAGGTGGATTGTGGATAGGTGACAAGCGGAATCGTCATCGATAGCGACTGAACGCGGTGGCGCTCACCGACCACGGCCGGATTGGTGACAATCGGAGTCGTCATCGATCACGGCTTCGTGCGACCGTGGGAAGCGCTGGCGAGGATTGGTGACTATTGGAGTTGTCATCGATCGCGGCCGACGTAGATAATTTGTCGCCTCTCCCCTCTAGGTCGCCCACGAATCGAGCCTCTTCCCCTCTCCCTGAGGGAGAGGGTAGGGTGAGGGCTTCCGCCAGATGCTGCAAAGCCTGTCGCCTCAGGCCGTGCACAGCCCGGGTTACAAAGCCAAAGTCAAACCCCACCCCACCGTCATTCCCCACGCCCCTCTGTCATTCCGGCGAAAGATCGGAATCCAGGATCGGCCTGCGGCCTACCCGTCAGGAGTCCAGCTCTTCCGGCAACTCCTGAGCTTCCTGAGAGGTCAGCGCCAGCACCCGCGGCTTCAAGACTTCGGTGAACTTCTCCAACTGCTCGCGCATCCAAGCCATCGCCGTCTCGCGTTGCGACGGGTCGCGCCAGTCAATGAACTTTTCCGTGTAGACGCGGCTCAGCCCTTTCCAGGCGACATTCGTCCAGATCAACTCTGCACCCAACTCCTGGTGAATGTCGTCTTTGTCTGCTGCGAGCTTCGAGCGGCGCTGATTCGCCGTATTTCCGTGAAGATCGTAAAGGTTCAGGGCGACGAACACCTTCGGACCGCCGCGGAACGCTTCGTCGTCGTTGTACCGGCTTAACGGATGAGCCAAGTTGGATGCAAATACAGTTGCAGATCCTCCGAACTCATGAATCATCCAATGCTGCTTTGGTTCAGAACAGTTCACGCGGCTGTTGGACTGCATGTACGCATGAAAGGCAGTCCAGAACTCCAAGTATTGCCGGCTCGTTTCACGCTGCTGATCGTTACGCGCCATCGGCCGCCAGTCTTTGGGATAGGCGACCACGGTGAACTGCGGCGCTACGTCGGACTGACCAATCTGCCAGCATTCGATTGTGACACCGAAGAAGCGGATTCCGTCGGCGCTTGTCTGGTTGAGCCAGTTGAGCGCCTCGCGGTGCGTGCGAGAGAACTGCTCGGCAACCCAGACGATGGTGGTTGCGTCGAGACCGGCCGCGTACATCAACAGCCGGCCAAGATGGTCGGCGTCTGCCCATCCGAATTGGTTCTCGATCAGGACGCGTGCGCCGTCGTCTCGATTGCGGCAGAGGATATCCGCGCTCAACTGATCGACGCTCACTTCCCTCTTTGCGTCGGCGAGGTCGAGGCCCAACGCATGGCCAAGCAACTGGAGGTTGACCGGCGCGGCGAGCCAGGGCGTGAAATCGTGTCCTTCGTTCGGCCACATGCGCCGAACGCTGATCGGAGTCAAACTTCCAAGCCGATGTGTGCTCATGCATCGTCTCCATGCAGTCGTCTGCGGCGGTGTGCGCGTTCTCCCAGGTGTCGCAGGTTGTGATTCACGGCGGCGCACGCTCTCCCGGATTCCGGCCCACGCCGGAACGACACGGCGCCTGAATACTGCTTCACGGCGTCACCCACGCCACGCCCTTCTGCGACGATTCCACGGCCTTGTAGACGAACCGCATGGCGCGCAGGCCGTCGTGGCTGGTGGAAAAAATCGTAGACATCGATTGGCATGTGGCCTACTTGTCAGGACTCCACTTCTTCTTCTGACGGCTCCGGAGGCTCCAGAGAAGTCAGCTCCAGCGCGCGCGGCTTCAAAACCTCGTGGAACTTCTTCAGCTGCTCGTAGAGCCACTCAATGGCTTCCTGACGCTGAGATGGACTGCGAAAGTCAAGCTCTTTCTCGACCCGAATGCTGGCCCCCTTTTTATTTTGAGGATTGTGCCAGATCAATTCTTCATTGATCTCTGCTTCGATAGAATCCTTCTCGGCCTCGAGCGATGAAAACCAATCTTTTGCATTATCTCCCCCAAGATTCAATTGCACTCTCACGCTCGGAGGAGTGAGTGTTGAGATCACAGATGAAAAAACCATCCCTGATCTACCAAGGGAATAGTTCATCCAATGCTGCGGCTTTGGTGTTTGGAATCGGATGCGATCATCGCGCGATTCCAAACACTCTTTGAACTTCGTCCAGAACTCAAGCTGTTGGCGCTTTGTTTCAGATAGATCGCGGCCTTGAGCCGTCACGCCGCGGATGGATGCATTCCAGTCGTTCGGCTTGGCAACCACGTTGAATTTTGGCGCGGTTGCCGATTCACCGATCTTCCAGAGTTCGATCTCCAGCCCGAAGAAGTTTACGCCTTGCTCGGTTTTCTGATTGAGCCAATCGAGCGCCGCGCGGTGGTCGTCCGTGAAGGACGCGGCAATCCAGACGACGGTCACTGCGTCCAGCCCGGCCGCGTAGGTCAGTAACTGGCCCAGGTGAACGTGATTCGTCCGCTCCAACTGGTTTTCGATGAGAACCAGGGATTCGTCGCTGGCGTCGCTGGCGTCGCGGCAGACGATGTCGGCGCGGAGGGAGCCGACGCCGGCCTCGGTCGTTTCGACATCGAGATCGAGGCCAAGCGTGTCTCCCAACAATTTGATGTTGTCCGGCTCGGCCAGCCAAGGTGTGAAGTCGCCGTCCTCACGCTGCCACGCTTCCCGCAAGTCGACTGGTTCGAGCCGCCCAAGCTCACTCACGTTCATGCATGCAGCTCCTGATGGTAAAAGGACTCGGTCCGGAGTAGCAGCGAGTCCCCTTCCGTCCTGCTCCGGAACGACACTGCGTCTGAATCCTGCTCACAGCGCCACCCACGCCGCGCCCTTCTGCGACGATTCCACGGCTTTGTAGAT
Source organism: uncultured Chloroflexota bacterium (assembly GCA_958296175.1). Taxonomy (GTDB): domain Bacteria; phylum Chloroflexota; class UBA11872; order UBA11872; family UBA11872; genus UBA11872. The sequence continues at coordinate 2,950,719 of OY282448.1, read as the reverse complement.
GAACTGCATGGCGCGCAGTCCGTCGTGGACGGTGGGAAAATCGTAGGCGTCGATCGGCAGTGGACGGCCGTCGAGGTGGCGGCGGATGGCGGTGATTGCGCCCACGTAGATTTGGGCGAAGGCTTCCAGATAGCCTTCGGGATGGCCGGGAGGGATGCGGCCCGATTCGGCGGCGTGCGCGTCCAGATATCCCTGCGCGCGGGTGAGAGTTTGGCGCGGCTCGTCGACGCGCCAAAAGTCCAGGTAGTTCGGGTTTTCCTGCGCCCAGCGGATGGCGCCGTGTTCGGCGTAGACGCGCAGCGTAATGCCGTTTTCCTCGCCGGTGGCAATCTGGCTGGCGGTTAGCAGACCTTTGCCGCCGCCTTCCAGGCGCAGCAGCGCGTTCACGTCTTCGTCCAGCGTGCGGTCGGGCAGGAAGGTGCTCAGGTCCGCGCACATCTCGCGCACTGGATCGCCGGTCACGTATTCCAGCAGGTTGAAGGCGTGCGTGCCCACGTCGCCGATGGTGCCGCCAATGCCCGACTGCTCAGGGTCCGTGCGCCATTCGGCCTGCTTCATCCCCAGCTTTTCGTGCGGCGTGGCCAGGAAGTCTTGCAGGTATTCCACGATGACCTTGCGGACCGGCCCCATCTGGCCGGATCGGAACAGCGCACGGGCCTGCCTGACCATTGGGTGGCCGGTGTAATTGTGCGTCAACGCAAAGACGAGGCCCGCGTCCTCGACGATTCGCACCAGTTCCTCGGCCTCGTCCAGCGTATAGGTCATGGGCTTGTCGCAGACGACGTGAACGCCGGCTTGCAGGAACGTACGTGCAATGTCGAAGTGGGAGACGTTGGGCGTGACGATACTGACGAAGTCGATGCGCTGGTCAGCGGGCAGCGCGGCTTCGGACGCGGCCATGTCAGTGTAGGAGTCGTAGACCCGCGCGGGGTCGAGGTACAACTGCGCGCCGGTGGCGCGGTTGTTGTCGGCGTCGCGCGAAAACACGCCGGCCGCCAGCTCCGTCTGCTGTTCCAACGCCGCCGCCATGCGGTGCACGCCGCCGATGAACGACCCCTGCCCGCCGCCCACCATGCCCATGCGCAGCTTGCGCGTCCACGTGTCCATGCCGGTGTCCTTTCCTTACGTGCGTCCTTGGGTAGGCCCTTTTATATGTTCCTGCGTGCGGCGGCGGGCCGCGCGTCAGTCGAGTCCCAGCAGGTTGCGGTTGGCCGCGGGGTCGGATTCTCCGCCGGCGAAGTCGTCGAAGGCCACGTCCGCCGCATCGATCAGATGACGTTCGATGAAGGGGGCGCCTTCGGCCGCGCCTTGTTCGGGGCTTTTCACGCAGCATTCCCACTCCAGCACGGCCCAGCCGCGGTAGCCGGCTTCGGTGAGCAGCGTGAAGACGCGCGTGAAGTCCACCTGGCCGTCGCCCAGCGAGCGGAAGCGGCCCGCGCGCCCGGCCCACGGCTGGTAGCCGCCGTATATCCCCACGCGGCCGTCGGGCCTGAACTCGGCGTCCTTGACGTGAAAGGCCGTGATGCGGTCGGCGTAGCGGCGGATGAAGTCCAGATAGTCGAGCTGCTGCAAGACGAAGTGGCTGGGGTCGTAATTGATGCAGGCCGCCGGGTGGTCGTCGACGGCGTTCAGGAACATCTCGAAGGTGGCGCCGTCGTAGAGGTCGGAACCCGGGTGCAGCTCGTAGGCGATCGTGACGCCGTGGTCGCTGGCCGCGTCCAGGATCGGCCGCCAGCGGCGGGCCAGCTCCTGGAAGGCCAGCTCGATCACGCCCGGCGGGCGCTGCGGCCAGGGATAGATCATGTGCCAGGCGAACCCGCCGGACATCACCGGCACGGCCGTCGTTCCAAGATTGGCCGCCGCCTCGACGGCCTTCAGCAGCTCACCCGCGGCCCAGGCGGTGCGTTCCTGGCCGCGCAGCCCGGGCGGGTGAAAGACCTGGAACCCATCCTCGTAGGCGGGATGCACGGCCAGCACCTGGCCTTGCAGATGCGCCGCGACCTCCGTGACGTCCAGCCCCAGCTCGGCCAGCGCGCCGCGGTATTCGTCGGCATAGGTCTTGGACTCGGCGGCCTTGTCCAGGTCGATGACGCGCGGGTCCCAAGTGGGGACTTGCACGCCCTTGTAGCCCAGACCGGCGACCCAGGCGCCGATGTTTTCCAGGCTGTCGTAGGGCGGTTCGTCGCGCAGAAACTGCGCCAGCAGGATGGCGGGGCCTTGCATCGACGCCATGCGGGACTCCTCATGGTCAGGGTCCGGCGCGGCCGCGCGCGGGGCGCGGCCGCGGGACGCTCGCGGCACGCAGTGTGAAGAACCAGCGCGCCAGCTTCAAGTGCCCCGGTGTGGATGGACGCCGTCCTTGCCCCTTGCCTCGTCCCAGTGCCCCCGGTGTGGATGGACGCTGCCCGAACGCTCCGCCGCGAGTGTCCAGACCGCGCCCGCCCGCCCGCTGCGCCCGAAGCCGCGCTATCGCATGGGGACGGTCCAGCACAGCGCCCCCAGGCTCCAGCCCAACGGCCCCGGGCTCCAGCCCAGCGCCCCCGGGCTTCGGCCCCCTGGCCGCGAGCCTCTGGGTTCCCCGCCGTCCTTCAGGTAGAAGCGGCTGTCGACTGCCTGGCTGGGCACCGCTGGCGTCACCCCCTGCGCGCTACGCTTGCCCTATGCCCTCCATCGGCTTCTGGCTCGCCGCCGCGGTGCTGGTCATCGTGCAGGCCGCCGTAATCGTCACCGCGCTGCGCATGCGCGTGCGCCCTGCGGAGGCGCGCGGCCTGGTCGGCGCGCGGCCGGCGGAAGTCGTGTGGACGCTGCTCCCGGCGCTGCTGCTGGCCGCGCTGATCGTCATGTCTCTGCCGGCGCGCTGACGCGGACTGCGCCGTTGCCCGACTCCAATCCCGCCGCGGCCGGCCGCGTGCGCCGCGCCGGCCAATGGGCGCTGGCCGCGGCCGTGCTGACCGTTGGCCTCATTGCCTACGGCTCATGGGTGCGCGTGACCGGCGCGGGCCTCGGCTGCCCTGACTGGCCGCTCTGCGAAGGCATGGTGGTTCCGCGGCTGGAAGGCGCAACCGCCATCGAGTTCGGCCACCGCCTCTACGCCGGCGTCACCATGCTGGCCGTGGCGGCGTCAGCGTGGTACGCGCTGCGCGGGAGGGCCGCCGACCCGCAGACCGCCCGGCTGATGGCCGCCGCGCTGGCAGTCATCATCGTCCAGGCCGTGCTCGGCGGCGTCACCGTGCTGACCGAGCTGCACGGCATGGTGCGGCTGGCGCATCTGACGTTTTCCCTGCTGACCCTGGCGCTGCTGACCGGCGGCGCCCTGCGCGCGCTGAACGTTCCCGGCGTTGCGCTTCCCGGCATGCGGCGCACGCGCGCCATGCTGGCCGCCACCGCGTTCGTGGTGCTGGCCGGCGGTTCCATCGTGGGAACCAACGCCAGCGCCGGCTGCCCCACGCTGCCGGTCTGCGGGGTCGACGTCGGCGCCGAAGCTTTTGGCCTGCACACCCTGCACCGCGCCGCGGCCTCGCTCTTGCTGCTGGCGTTCGTGTTCACCGCCTGGCAGGTATGGCGGCGCGAGGGGCGCGGCGCGGCCTTTCACCTCAGCCTGGCCGCCGCCCTGGTGACCATCGCGCAATTCAGCGTCGGCGTCGCGTCCATCGCCGTGGGGTTGCGCCCGGAACTGCGCGTGCTGCACCTGACGCTCGCCGCGCTGCTGTGGTGGGTCGTCGTGATCCAGTTCAGCCTCGCGCTGCGCGGCGAAACGCGGTGATCTCCGGCCTCGCGCGCCACCTGTTCGTGCTGGCCAAGCCCCGCATCGTGCTGCTGCTGGTGTTCACCGCCGCTGCCGGCGTGATGAAAGCCGCCGCCGGCCGCCCCGACCTGGGGACGCTGCTGGCCGTGGTGCTGGCAGGTGCGGCGGCCGCGGCCGGAGCCAACATCATCAACCAGGGGCTGGAAGCCGACGTAGACGCGGCCATGCGCCGCACCCGCGGGCGTCCGGTGGCCGCGCGCCGCGTCAGCGCATCCACGGCCATTGCCGCCGGCCTCGGGCTGGCGGCGGCGGCCGCTGCGGCGCTGGCCCTCGCCGCCAACGTCCTGGCAGCGGGGCTGACCCTGGCCGCCGCGGCGGTCTACGTGTTCGTGTACACCCTCGCACTCAAGCGCCGCTCCTGGAACAACATCGTCATCGGCGGCGCCGCGGGAGCGTTCCCGCCGCTCATCGGCGCGGCCGCCGTCACGGGCCGTGTCGACGCGCTGGGCGTGTACATGTTCACGTTGATCTTCTTTTGGACGCCGCCCCATTTCTGGACGCTTTCCCTGTTGCTGCGCACCGACTACGCCGCCGTGAACATCCCCATGCTGGGCGCAATCGCCAGCCCGCGGGACACCGGCGTGCAGGTCGTGCTGTACGTCCTGCTGGTAACCGCGCTGACCTGGCTGCCGCTTGCTGCTGGCTACGGCGGACTAACGTTTGCCTTGGTTGGCACGCTGCTCGGCGCCCTGTGGCTGCGCGCCGCCCGGCCCCTGCTGGGCGGCGCCGACCCGCGCCAAACCCTTGCCGCCTACAAGTTCTCGCTGCTGCATCTGGCGCTGCTGTTTCTGACCCTGGCCGTGGAGCCGTTGCTGCCCTGGTACGTGTAGGCGGCGCGCAGTCTCGGCTGCCGCCTGCGGCCAACGCCCCGCCATCCACGCCCGAGCCGCAGGAGAAGCCGCCGCTTCCTCCGCCGCCCGTGCTCGCGTACCATCCCATCCATGCTGGACCTCTTCGACGCCAACTGCGCGCTGGGCATGGTGGGGCGGCCCAGCCCGGCCGGGGCGTTCTTGTCCGCCGCCCAGCTCGTCGACCACCAGGCGCGTTTCGGCGTCAGCCGCGGGTTGGTCTACCACACGCTGGCCCTGGAAGAGCATCCAGCCGTGGGCAACGCGCTGCTCACGGAGGCCATCGCCGACTGCGACACGCTGCAGCCGTCCTGGCTTGCCCTGCCGCACCACACCGGCGAGTTTCCCGCCCCGGCAACGTTCGTGGACGAGCTGCGGTCGGCGGGCGTGCGCGCGGTGCGCATCTTTCCCGACCATCAGCGCTTCCTGACCGACGACTGGGTCATGGGCGACTTTTTTGCGGCGCTGGCCGGGCGCGTGCCGCTGTTCTGGCACATCGAGCGGCTGAACGCGCCGACCGCGCGCGACATCCACCGCGTCTGCTGCGCGCATCCCACCTTGCAGGTGGTGATCTGCGACGTGGACAAGATGATCAACCGCACCATGACGCCCCTCATGCGCCAGCTGCCCAACCTCTGGCTGGAAACCGGCGGCTACCGCACCCACCGCGGGATAGAGTTCATGGCAACAGCCGTTGGACACGACCGCATGGTGTTTGGATCCAAGCTCCCCTGGCAGGCCCTGGGGCAGCCGCACGCCGAACTGGCGTACGCCGACGTGAGCGGCGCCGCGCGCCGCGCGATTGCCGCCGATAACCTGGAACGGCTGCTGGCCATGGCCGCCTGGTAGCGCAATGTTTGGAACCCTCTGGCGCCACCACGCGCCCCATGCCCACCGCCATCCGCGAGACGTCTTCGCCGCCAACGCCATCGAAGGAGACCCGATAGAAGAGTTCGTGATCGACGTCCACAGCCACCCGGGACCGGATAGCGGCCATCAGGGATTCAACCATCATTATCTGGGCGGCGGCGTGGACGACCTGCTGCGCGTTATGGACCGCACCGGCGTCGACGTTTCCTGCTTCAGCGCCCACACCGCCATCGGCCCCGACTTCGTGCGCGGGAACGCGCTGGTGGCCGGCGCCGTCCGCGCGCACCCCGCGCGCGTGGTCGGCTTCGCCGTTCCCAATCCCAACTACCCCGAGCTGGCCAAAGAAGAACTGATCCGGCGCGTGGACGACCAGGGGTTCCGCGGCATCAAAATCCACTCCACCAACCACGCCTACCCCATCCACGGCCCGAACTACGCGCCCGTGTTCGAGTTTGCCGACGACCACCGGCTGCCCATCCTGAGCCACACCTTCGACTCGCCCGCGCGCCTGAAAGAACTGGCCGCGCGCTACCCCAACGCGCGCTTCATCTGGGCGCACGCCATCGGCGCGCACGTCCGCGATCCCGACCTGGCCATGACCGTGCGCGACTTGCCCAACGTCTTCTGCGAAATGGCCGGCTCCGGCAACCGCCGCGGCCAGATCGAGGCCTTCGTGCGCGTGGCCGGCATCGAAAGCGCCGTCTTCGGCTCCGACTACCCCGTCCTGAGCCAAACCTGGCAGCTCGGCAACGTGGCCCACGCGGACCTCAGCGAAGCCGAGAAACGCAAGATCTTCAGTCAGAACATCCGCGGCGTGCTGGGTCTCTGACGCGGAGGGCTGTCACTCACCGAGCCGAAGGCATTCGTCGCGCTGGGTTTCTGACGCGGGGGGCGCCTCCACGCGGCCAGGACGATGGAATACGGCGAGGAGCGTTCTTCCCCGCGCTCCCTTTCATAGGCGTCATTGGCGGGGTCGGCGGGGCAGTACTGTTGACCTATGCCACGACCCCGCATCCACGTCTTCGGCCAGAGCGACCCGCGCGCCTACGCACAAATAGAGCGCTGCATGGCGCGGGCGGACTATGGCGTGCTGTGCGCCGATCACCACGTGGGCTATTCGGCGCCGATCGGCGCGGTCATCGCCTATCCCAACCACGTCTCGCCGTCGGGCGTGGGCTACGACATCGGCTGCGGCAACCTGGCGGTGCGCACCGAGCTGCGGGCGCGCGCGATCGACGTGCCCGCGGTGATGGACGCCATCGTCGACACCATCAGTTTCGGCGTTGGCCGGGTCAACAAAGAGCCCGCCGCCGACCCGGTGCTGGAACGCATCCGCACGGCCGACTTTGCGCCGCAGCGGCGGCTGCTGGGTCTGGCCGAGCGCCAGCTGGGCACGGTGGGCGCCGGCAACCACTACGTGGACCTGTTCGAGGACGAACGCGGGCGGCTGTGGGTGGGCGTGCACTTCGGCAGCCGCGGGTTTGGGCACCGCACCGCCACCGGGTTCCTGGCCATGGCCGAGGGCGGCGCGTTCACCGACCGACCGCGCGGCGGCAGCATGGACGCGCCGCCAGTGCTGTTCCAGGCCGATTCCGAGCTGGGCCAGGCCTACGTCGCGGCCATGCAGCTGGCCGGCGCCTACGCCCACGCCGGCCGCCGCTGGGTGGTGCGGCGCATCCTGCGGCTGCTGAACACGCGCGCCGCGGCCACCGTGCACAACCACCACAACTTTGCCTGGCGCGAGCAGCACTTTGGCCAGACCTACTGGGTCGTGCGCAAAGGCGCCACGCCCGCGTTTCCCGGCCAGCAGGGGTTCGTTGGCGCCACCATGGGCGGAACCTCGGTCATCCTGGAAGGCATCGAGTCCCGCGCTTCCAGGCTCGCGCTTTACAGCACCGTGCACGGCGCGGGCCGCGTGCTCTCCCGCCGCAAGGCGGCCGGACGACGCCGCTACAACCGCAAGCGGAAATGTTGGGTGCAAACCTCGCCCGGCGTGGTGGACTGGTCCACGGTGCGCGCCGCGCTGCGCCGGCAGGGCCTGGAGCTGCGCGGCGGCGCCGCCGACGAAGCGCCGCAGGCCTACAAAGACCTGGACACCGTGCTGGCGCACCACGCGGGCACGGTGCGCACGAAACACCGCCTGCGCCCAATCGGCGTGGCCATGGCCGGCGCAGACGTGATCGACCCGTTCAGGGACTAGCGGCGCGCGACCCGCGCGGCGATCAGCGCGGCGCGTACACGGCTGGAGGTGGCCGCCGCGCGCATACGGGCGCGCGCCAGCACGCCTACCCCGCCGCCCGGCTGCGAGAGGGCTGCCGCGCGCATGCGGGCGCGCGGTCCGCCGCTGACGTGACACACTCGCGGCGTTCGCTCATGCAACGGGCGCGGAGCAGGTGCAATGCACTATCGAACCCTCGGCCGCACCGGCGTCAAAGTCAGTCCGCTCTGTCTCGGAACCTGGAACTTCGGCAGCGCCGCCGACCGCGACAGCTCGCTGGCCATCATCGACCACGCGCTGGATGCCGGCGTCAACTTCATCGACACGGCCAATTCGTACGGCCGCGGCGCCAGCGAAACCATTGTGGGACAGGCGCTGCGCGGGTCGGCGCGCCGGCAGCGCGTGGTGCTGGCCACCAAAGTCCACTTCGCCATGAGCAATGACCCCAACGCCCAGGGCAACAGCCGCCGCCACGTGCTGGAGCAGTGCGAGGCCTCGCTGCGCCGCCTGCAAACCGACTACATCGACCTCTACCAAATCCACCGCCCGTCCCCCGACGTGCCCATCGACGAAACGCTGCGGGCGCTGGACGACCTGGTGCGCGCGGGCAAGGTGCGCTACGTCGGCACCAGCACGTTCCCCGCCTGGCAGGTGGTGGAAGCCCTGTGGACGGCGCACGACCTGGGGCTGAACCGCCCCGTCTGCGAACAGCCTCCGTACCACTTGCTGGACCGCCGCATCGAGCGCGAGTTGGTGCCCATGGCGCTGACCTACGGCATCGGCATCATCCCCTGGGCGCCGCTGGCCAGCGGATTCCTGACGGGCATCTATCGGCGCGGCCAGGCGCCGCCCGCCGGTACCCGCTTCGCCCGAAATCCCGAAACCCAGCGGCAGCGAAAGATGCACGACGAGGCGGCCTTTGCGGTGCTGGACGAAGTCGAGGCCATCGCCGCCGCCAAAGGCTGCTCCCCAGGCCAGCTCGCCCTGGCCTGGAACATGGCGCAGCCCGGCGTCACCAGTCCGATCGTGGGGCCGCGCACGCTCCAACACTGGCAGGACAACCTGGGCGCGCTGGACGTGGCGGTGACCGACGACGACCGCGCGCGGCTCGACGCCGCCGCGCCGCCCGGACGCGCCATCGCCCCCTATTATGAAGGCGCCTGGGGACCGCGCACGGTTCGATGAGCCGACCCGCAATGCGCCTGCATGCCAGTCTGAGCGGCGGACGCTTCCCGCCCACCGCCGTGGCCGGGCTTGCCCGCGAGCCGGCGTTTTCCACCAGCGAATACCGGCGGCGCCTCCAGCGCGCCCGCGCCGGCATGCACGCCGCAGGACTCGACGCGCTGCTGCTGGCGAACCCCGCCAGCGTGTTCTATCTGTCCGGCTACCAAACCTTCGCCGTGGACGGCGGCGCCTGCCTGCTGGTCACACACGGCGGCGACCCGGCGCTGGTCATGGACCCGCCGGAATTCGGCGGCGCGCTGCTGGGTGTCTGGTTCGACGACCTGCACGGCTACCCGCCCGGCGTGGAACGGCCCGCCTACGCGGCCCGCATGCTGGCCGAGCGCGGAGCGCAGCGGGGACGCATTGGAAGCGACGGCGCCGTCTGGGGCCACACGCCGGCCTTCCACGGCCAGCTGCGCCAGGAGCTGCCGCAGGCCGAGTTCGTGGACGCCACCCAGCTCGTGGTCGACCTCAAGCGCTGCAAGTCCGCCGCGGAGCTTGCGCACGTCCGCCAGGCGGCGCTCGCCACCCAGGCCGCCGTGGAAGCCGCGGTGGCCGCCGCAGCCGCCGGCGCGGCCGACGGCGACCTGGCCGCCGCCGCCGCTGCCGCCATGGCCCGCGCCGGCGGCGAATATCCCTGCCTGGCGCCCATCGTCACCAGCGGCCGCCGCTCCGGCATCCTGCACACCACGCACAAGCGCGCCGCGCTCCAGCGCGGCGACGCCGTCCTGCTGGAAATCGGCGCCTGCGTGCAGCGCTACACCGCGCCGCAGATGCGCACGCTGACCATCGGCCCGCCGGCCGACGAGGTCCGCAGGGCGGCCGACGCCTGCCTCGCCGCCCTGAACGCCGTGCTCGACGCGCTGCGGCCGGGTGCAGTTGCAAGCGACGCGGCCAACGCCGGCTGGCGCGAACTGGCCGCCGCAGGCGGCGGCCTGGTGTTCCACGGCACCTTTGGCTACGGCATCGGCGCCGGCTTCCCGCCCAACTGGGCCGATGGCAGCGGGTTCATCCGCAGCGACCAGGACACCGTGCTGGAACCCGGCATGCTGTTCCACCACCCCGTCGCCGTCCGCCGCCTGGGCGAGTTCGGCGTCGCGTTCAGCGAAACCAGCGTGATTACCGACGACGGTTGTGAAATCCTGACCCGCGGCGAACGCGCCCTGATCGAGAGGTAGCTGCATGAACACGCGACAGGTCGGCGTGATTTGGCCCGAACCCGTCCAGCCCGTGCACGTGGAGGAACTGGAGCGCCTGGCCGCCCCAGAGCTCCAGCTGGACGTCGAGGCGATGGACCTCGGCCCATCGTTCGGGCCCGGCGTCACGCTGCGGTTCGTCGAGCAACTGGCCGTCGATCCCAGCATCGAACGTGTGGCGCAACGGATGGCCGCGCGCGGCGCGCAGGCGCTGGCATACGGCTGCACCTCCGGTAGCTTTTCGCGGGGACCCGACGTCGACGCCGCCATCACGGCGCGCATGCAGGAAGCCAGCGGCCTCCCCGCCACGACGACCTCGACGGCCCTGGTCGCGGCGCTGCGCCTGCTCGACGCCCGCCGCGTCGCCGTGCTCACTCCTTACGTCGACGAGATCAACGACCGCCTGCGCTCCTACCTGGAAACCTCGGGCTTCGACGTGACCGCCATGGTGGGTCTGGGCCGCCTGGTCGGCATCGAGCGCATCGACCCCGCCGAAACACAGACCATCGTCGAAACGCAGGTCGACACGCCCGACAGTGACGCCGTTTTCATCAGCTGCACCGGCATGTGCACGGCGGACATCCTCGCCCCCATGCAGCAGGCCTTGGCCAAACCCGTCCTCAGCGCCAACCAGGTCACGCTGTGGAAGCTTGCGCACCTGGCCGGCGTCCCCACGGCCTCGCTCGAGCCAATCGCCCAGCCGCCGCCGGTGCCAATCGCGTAGTCCCGCCGCGCTGCCTCACGGGCGCGCAATGGCGGCAATCGGCGTTTGGCGGGAGCCGAGTATGGTGCGGTCGCGCGTCACCAGCGGCGCGCCGTGCACCACGCTGGTCGCCGCAATCAGCTCGTCCGCCGGGTCGCCGCGGAAGTCCATCCGTGTCGAGGCGCGCGCGACCGCCAGGTCGATGGGCCACACGTGCAGGCGGTGCAGCGCGCGCCTCACCGTCCGATTGTCCAGGTCGACCTCCACCCGCCCGATCTGGACGAGCTTGGCAAGCTCCCACAAGACAATGGCCGACACCGACCATCGCCGTCGTTCCAGCAGCGCCTGCTCGCCTGCCCGCAGCGAGCCCTGCAGCGCGAAGATCAGTATGTGCGTATCGAGATTCAGCATGGGCGTTCTTGCGCGCGCCGGTGCCGAAGCAACCCCGGTCTCTCTCACTCGAGAGATGCGCACTCGATAGATGCGGAGGCGTTCCAGTGCGCGCCGGTGCTGAAGACGTCGCCCCGGACTTCGATCGTGCCCTGCAGACTGCCGATCAGGTCGCCGTCGCTCTCGGCGTAGCGCACCACGCGCGCCACCGGCGTGCCGTGCTTCGTGACGACCAGCCCCTCGTCGTCCAGCCGGTCGAGCAGCGACAGGCACTGCGCTTTGAACGCCGCCGCGCCAACGGTCTTCATGCCAGATACTCCCCTGAGAAACATGGACACATTATAACGACCAGTCACAATGTCTGTCCACCACAGCCGGCGCCGTGCCGCAGGCGTCACGCGCGCCGCGCTGCGGGGCGCCGCTCTGCGGCGTCAGACGACGCCTGCGTACACCTCCAGCGTCCGCGCCGCGCACTGCTCCCAGTCGAACGTGCTGGCCGCGCGGCGGCGGCCGTTGGCACCCCACTGCCGCATGCGCTGGCGGTCGCGCAGCGCTTCCCCGATTCCCCAGGCAATGTCCGCCGCGTCCGCGCCGTTCACGTGCAGGCCGCACTGGTCGGGCCCGTGGTTGATCACCTGCTCGCGAAAGCCCACCACGCCGCGCGCGCCCACCACCACCGGTTTCCCGCAAGCCATGGCTTCCAGGCTGACGATGCCAAACGGTTCGTAGGTGGACGGCAGCACCACCAGGTCCGCGGCCATGAAGTGCCCGATGCGTTCGGCTTCGGGCACCCAGACGATGCGCAGCGCCGCCGAGTCGGCGATCCCCAGGTCGTCCACGCGCCGGCGCACCTCGTCGTCCAGGTCGCCGGTGCCCAGCACCACCAACCGCGCCTGAGGGTGTTCGGCCAGCACCTGCGGCCAGGCGTCCAGCAGCGGCTGCACTCCTTTCACGCCCGTCAGCCGCCCCACGAAGAAGACCAGCGGCGCGTCGTCGGGCACGTCGTAGCGCGCGCGCACGGCCGGGCCGCCCGGCGCGTCGGGCGCGTAGCGGCGGGTGTCCACCCCGTTCCAGACGGCGTGGACGCGCTCCGCGTCCCAGCCGTGCTCGATCAGGTCGTCGCGCATGGCCTGGCTGACGGTGATGGTGGCGTCGGCCGCCTGGCCCGCCGCCCATTCCCAGCCGCAGACGATGGGCGACGGCCCGCCCGGCTGCCGCCCCCACTCGGCGCTGTGCACGTGCAGCACCATCGGCGCCGGCACGTGCCGGGGCAGGGTCAGGCCGGCCGGCGCCGCCAGCCAGTCGTGCACGGCCACTAGGTCGAACGGCTGGCGCTCGTGCTCCGCGCGCACCGCGTCGGCCCACAGCACGTTCGTGGTGTAAAGCTCGCCCAGAAACGCCCCCCAGCTGGCCGCCTCGGCCGTGAACACGCCGGCGTACGTCGGGCTGACGTCCAGCGGGCGCACCCAGTGGACGCCGTCGGACGCAGGCGCCTCGCCCTCGCGCAGTGCGGCAAAGACCTGCACGTCGTGCCCGGCGGCGCGCATCGCCGGCGCCAGGCCGCCCGCATAGGTGCCCAGACCGCCCACCACGTGCGGCGGGTATTCCCACACCAACATGGCAATGCGCATAGCTCCGCCTCCTCAGCTGCGCGCCCGCAGGCGCTCGGCTCGCCGCCGCTCACGCCCAACCCAGACATCCGCCTGAGGGAAAGGCGCGCGCTGCGGGGCGTTCGCCCCGTTGCCGCTCACGCGCGCGCCGCGCATCCGTCCAGCGCCGCCCGCTGCTCCGGCGCCAGCTCCCAGCCAACCGAGGCGGCCAGTTCGGGCACGCGCTCGGGCCGGTCGGTCTTCGGAATGGCAATCACGCCCGCCTGCCCCGCCAGCCAGTTCAGCATCACCTGCGCGGGAGATTTCCCAACGTCCCGGCACACCTCCAGCAGCGTGCGCGCGCCGCGCCGACCCTCGAAGCGCCCCAGCGCCAGCGGCGTGTGCGCAATCAGCGTCACCCCGCTAGACCGACACAGCGCCAGCACCTCGTCGGCCGCGGCCCGCTCGAACAGGTTGTAGCGCACCTGGTTGGACACGATCGCATGCGTGCGCGCCGCGTCCTGCGCCGCCTTCAGCTGCTCCGCCGAGAAATTGCTCACGCCGATGTAGCGAATCACGCCCTCGTCCACCAGCCGCTCCAGCGCCGCCATGGTTTCGGCGATGGGGATCGACGGATTGGGCGCGTGAATCTGATAGAGGTCGATCACGTCCACCTGCAGCCGCCGCGCGCTGGCGCGGGCATGCGCCGGGACGTCGCGCGCCGACAGGTTGCGCGGCGAAATCTTGGTGGCGACGAAGGCCTCGCCGCGCCGGCCGGCCAGCTCCCGCCCCACCAGCGTTTCGGCCCAGCCCGGCTCGTCGCCCAGGGCGTTGTAGGACTCGGCCGTGTCGATCAGCCGCAGGCCCGCGTCTATCCCGCGCACCAGCACCCCGCGCCCGCCCACGTAGCGCGCGGTTCCCAGGCCAATCGTGGGCACCAGCGTTGGCGTCCGTCCCAGCCGCGTCTGTTCCACGTCCAGCGTCCTAGCTGATGGCGTCGATGAAGTTCACGTACACGCGCTGGTGCTCCCACAGCAGGCGCTCCGGCCCCAGGCTCATCCACTCCTGCGGCGTGAAATAGGCCGACACGTCGGCTTCCGAACCCTCGCGGTCCACCCATTGCAGCCAGTGCAGATTGTCCGACTGCATCAGCAGCCGCGCCAGCTGCAGCAGCTCGGGGTCGCCGCTCAGGCGCGCGCTGCCGTATGCGGCGGTCATCAGCCGAAACACCGCCTGCTGCGCCTGGTTGCCCAGAAAGAAGTCCAGGCTGCCGTGCTGCCCCGCCCAGGTCACCGGAAACGGCGACACGGGCAGGTCGAAGGCGCGGCCGCCAAACTTGTCCACGGCCTCGCCCGGCGTCAGACACCCCACCCCGCGCTCGGCCAGCGCCTGCGGCAGCGCCTCCAGAAACTGGAAGATACCCGTGTCCACGTTGTGATGTTCGCCGAACGTCTCGAAGTCCCAGGCCAGCGTAATCAGGTCGCCCGGCGTGGCCGCAATCCAGTCCGCGTAGCGGTCGGCCATCAGCGGCCAGCCGCTCCACTGGCGGTTCGAAAACCGGTACCCCACGTCGTCGCTCAGGTCGAAGTGCCGCACCAGCAGCGGCAGCCCCTCGCCGTCGCGGTAGAGATAGGCGGCGCTGCGCCCCTGCATGACCCAGGGCCGCCCGTCCATGAACCCGGCCAGAAACCCGGCCCGCGCCAACGCCCGCGCAATGTCCGACGACATCAGCATCTCGGTGGTGTCGGCCACGCGCGGCCGCCGCCCGAAGACCCGCCCCAATTCGTCCGCCGCCTGCGTCATCCCCTCGGCGAAGGCCGGCAGATCCAGCAGCATGCTCACGGCATGCTGCGGCTCGGTTGCCACCGGCTCGCAGCGCTCGTGGCGCAGCAGCGCGTGCAGATCGTCCAGCAGCTCTGGCGCCCAGGCCTCGAACTGCGGCAGCGTGGACAGCGGGATGCCCAGTCCCAGCGCCAGGCCGCGGTCCAACAGCGCCGGCCACAGCCGCAGCGCCGGCCTATAGCACCAGCGCGCCACCTTGGCGAAGTAATGCCGGTTCAGCGCGTCGTCGAAGATCAACGGCGCAATCGCCGACGCCGCAGCCCCGCGCGGGATCGGAACCGCCGGAATCCGCACCCGCCGCGGCTGATGGATCAGCGTGTAGATGACCAGAGTGTCGGCGATGGCTGCGTCTTTGCTCCCCTGGCTGGACTACCCAGCCGCCGTAGCGTCGATGCTACCCGACCGCTGCCCCTTCACCCTCACCCGCGCCCAGCCCCGCCCCCATACGAAACGCCGCCCTCGATAAACAGGTGCGCGCCGTCCGCCAGAATCCCCGTCCCCCGCCATACGAAACGCCGCCGGCGTGCACGACGATAAGGTCGACGCGGTGCGTCCCCGCCCCCGCCATACGAAGCGCCGCCCCACGAAGCGCCCACCCCATCCCCGCAGCCCTTTCCCCACGCTGATGCTGCACCCGGCCGGCCGCCGCGGTCCATACCCGTCCCCGCCCCCCCTCCCGTCGCCCTCGTCGCTTATCCTTATCCCCGCCCGCCGTCCATCCCCCGCCATGCCCCCCGACCCAGCCGACGCACAGACCGAGGCCGTCCGCCGCGCCCTGGTCGAGCTGGGCTGGGGCCTCACGCAGGCCTTCGCCAGCCCGGTCGCCGGCGACCCCGAAGACCAGCTCAAGTCCCACCTGCGGCCCTTCGTCGAAGCGTGCGCCCAGGCGCTGGGGTTCGTGCCCGTCGTGGCCAAAACCGAGTCCCGCTACGTCGAGGTCGGCGGTCGCCCCGACCTGGGCGTTGCCGTGCGCGGCGCGCTCACCGGCCACGTCGAACTCAAAGCCCCCGGCCGCGGCGCCAACCCCACCCGCTTTCGAGCCCATGACCGCGGCCAGTGGGACAACTTCAAGAACCTGCCCAACCTGATCTACACCGACGGCCTCGAGTGGGCGCTGTTCCGCACCGGCCGGCGCGTGCATCGATTCCGTCTGGACGGCGACCCCACCACCGACGGCGCCGGCGTCGCCACCCAGGCCAACGCCTGGAACGTCACCTACCTGTGGCACGCGTTCTTCTCCTGGCAGCCCGTCACCCCCGCCGCGCCCAAGCAGTTGGCCGAAGCGCTGGCGCCGCTCGCCCGCCTGCTGCGCCGCGAGGTGCTGGAAGCGCTGGACGACCCCGCCTCCGCCATCGCCCAGCTGCGCGGCGACTGGCGCTCGGCCCTCTTTGCCGACGCCGACCCGCCGCAATTTGCCGACGCCTACGCGCAAACCCTGACCTACGCGCTCCTGCTGGCACGGCTGGACGGTCTGCCAACCGTGGGCGCCGGCGACGCCGCTCAAGACCTGCTGCGGCGCCGCGGCCACGCCCTGCTGGCCGACGTGCTGCGCACCCTGGTCGATCCCCAGGCCCGCCAGGAAATCGACACCCCCGTCGACCTGCTGGAACGCGTGATCGGCGCGGTGGACGTCACCCGCCTGCGCCGCGCCGACGCCGACCCCTGGCTCTATTTCTACGAAGACTTCCTCTCCGCCTACGACCCCGCGCTGCGCCGCAACCGCGGCGTCTACTACACGCCCGTCCAGGTCGTCCGCGCCCAGGTGCGCCTCGTCGGCCAGCTGCTGAGCGAACGCTTCGGCAAACCGCTGACCTACGCCGACGAGGACGTGGTCACCCTGGACCCGGCCGCCGGCACCGGCGCCTATCCCCTGGCCGCCGTCGAGCACGCGTTGGCCGTGGTGGAGGAACAGCTGGGAACGGGCGCCGTGCCCGGTTACGCCTCGGCCCTGGCCCGCAACGTGCACGCCTTCGAGCTGCTGGTGGGCGCCTACGCCGTGGCGCATCTGCGCGTCAGCGAACGCATCCAGGCCCACGGCGGCGAACTGCCCCCCGACGGCGCCCACGTCTACCTGAGCGACACCCTCGAATCGCCGCACGCCGAACCCCCCGGCCACATGGCGCTGTCCCTGCGCGCCCTGGCCGTCGAACACGAACGTGCCCGCCGCGTCAAGTCCCGCGCCCGCGTGCTGGTCTGCCTGGGCAATCCGCCCTACGACCGCCAGGTCATCGACCCCGACGACCCCGCCACGCGGCGCAAGGGCGGCTGGGTGCGCCACGGCGACCGCGACGACGCAAACGGGGAACAGGCGGCCGAAAACTCCCCGCGTCCGCCGCTGCTGGACGACTTCCTCGAACCCGCCCGCCAGGCCGGCGCGGGCGTGCATCTGAAAAACCTCTACAACGACTACGTCTACTTCTGGCGCTGGGCGCTCTGGAAAGTCTTCGACAGCACCGGGGGGCCAGGCGTCGTGTCCTTCATCACCGCCGCCTCCTACCTGCGCGGCCCCGGCTTCGTGGGCATGCGCGAAATGCTGCGCCGCACCTTCGACGACCTCTGGATCATCGATCTGGAAGGCGACGCGCTGGGCGCGCGCAAGACCGAGAACGTCTTCGCCATCCGCACGCCCGTCGCCATCGCCGTCGGCGTGCGCCGCGGCCCGCCCGCGCCCGACCAGCCGGCGCAGGTTCGCTACACCCGCCTGACCGGAACCGCCGAGCAGAAGCTGGCGCGGCTGGCCGAGGTGCGCCGCTTCGACGACCTGGACTGGGAAACGTGCTTCACCGACTGGCAGCGCCCTCTGCTGCCGAAACGCCGCGGCGATTACTTCGACTGGCCGCTGCTGACGGATTTGTTTCCCTGGCAGTACTCAGGTCTGCAAGCCAAGCGAACGTGGCCCATCGCGCCGGATGCGGCGTCGCTAGCGTCGCGGTGGCGTGCGTTGTTGGGTGCGGGTGATCGATACAGTGCGATGCGCGCGGTTGAACGAAACGCACTTGACCGATCACCTCCCGACCTGCTGACCGGTCAAGCCCTGAAACCTCTTGGGGAAGTTCCGGCTGGAGAAAAGCCTACAGCCATCGTTCCCTACGCCTACCGATCGTTCGACCGCCAGTGGCTGCTAGCCGACGCTCGCGTGCTAGACCGGCCGCGACCACCGCTCTGGCGTGTCTACGGCGATCGGCAGGTCTTCATGACCAGCTTGCTCACTGGAGTGCTTGGTTCGGGGCCGGCGGCGACCGTGACCTCGTACATTCCTGACTATCACCACTTTCGTGGGTCATACGGCGGCAAAGACACCATCCCCCTCTGGCGCGACGCCGCCGCAACCGAGCCCAACGTCACGCGCGGCCTGCTGGAGGCGCTGGCGCAGACCTACGGATTCGAAGTTCGGCCCGACGACCTGTTCGCCTATGCCTACGCGCTGCTCGCCTCGCCGGCCTACGTGGAACGCTTCAGCGACGAACTCACCATCCCCGGCCCCCGCATCCCCCTCACCCAGGACCCCGCCCTGTTCCGCCGCGCCGCCGCCCTGGGCGCGGAACTCGTCTGGCTGCACACCTACGGCCAAAGATTCACCGCCCCCGCCGCCAGCCCCGCGCTCCCCACCCCGTCGCCCAACGAAACCCCCACTGCCGCGCCCGCCCCGCTGTCCGACGCAACCACAGCCGCGGCAGCCGCGCCGCCTGACGCAGCCGCGGCCGCCTCGCCGCCCGGCGCGGAGCGTCCATCGCCGCCCGCCGCCGCCGGTGCCGCCCGTGCGCCGCTGCAAGGCGCCGCGCGCTGCCTGAAACCTGTCGGCGAAACGCCCAACGCCTACCCCGAACGCTTCCAGTACGACGAACCCCAGCGCACCTTGCGCGTCGGCGCCGGCGTGTTCGCCCCGGTCGACCCTCAGGTCTGGCAGTTCGCCGTCTCCGGTTTCCAGGTGCTGCGCTCCTGGCTCGCCTACCGCATGCGCGCCGGCGCCGGCCGCACGTCGTCTCCCCTGGACGACATCCGCCCCACCCGCTGGACCGCCCAATTCACCCGCGAACTCCTGGAACTCCTCTGGACCCTCGAAGCCACCTGCGCCCTCCACCCCACCCTCGAACCTCTCCTAGAACAAATCACCCAATCCCCCACCCTCCCTGCCGCCACTCTTCCACACCCGACCAATAACGAGCGTCAGCCTCCAAAGCCGCATATCGCTTCTGAGCACCCCCGCATTTGCTAGCCTCAGCATGAGTTCGCTTGACTCGTCTCCAAACGAAGCGATCAGCAAGTACAGACGCAGTCAATATAATCACGGCTTGGAAGCCATTCAAACATGCACCGATATGATAAAATCATACGAGACTCTACGGTGGATTATTTCTAGCATATCATAGCCATAAGAGCTGCGTGTTGTATAAACAATGCATCGGCAGGAAACTCAATTATTGATATTGACCTAAAGTGAACCTACCAAGAGCATGAATTAACAATGGAGCAGGTTTGTTTGACATTCTATACCCTTTTGACACAAGCGCCTTGTATATCTCCTCCTCAAGAAGCATTAGTTGTGAATCAATGTTTGCGATGTGTTGAAAGTTGATAGAAATCCCTTTGGATTCTTCAGACCGCAGTATATTTATCTCGGACTCCACTTGACCCCGAAGCTGCGCAAGTACGTTTCCAGCTTCAACGAGCTCCATTGACTCTTGAATGCCATTGAATCTTCGAAAGAGGTCCTCTATCATCTTTTCACGCAAAGTTTCTAACCTGCGTATGGACTTATCATTGTCAGGGATTGCGCTAAGAATATCTAGGGCTAAATTCCATCGGCTGTTCTGTTTCAGAAGGTCTAGCTTCAAAGTTAGTAAGTTTGCCGCAATGATTCTTACATACTCGTCGCTTGTAGCTCGAGACGCAGCACGGATTGGGTTTGGAGACTTTGATTCTCCAAATCTAGCCTCATCAATCTGTTTCGTAATCATGTTTTGGATACGCAATGGGTCAGCATATGTCGGATTGGATGGAAGGAATATAATGTACTCGGAGTCAATGTCAAATTTTGCAGGAGTATGGTCCTCTCTGCAAATCAAGACAACTGGCTTATTGAAAGAATGTCTGATTGCCAATTCATAATAGACATTGGGGTTATGATATGATAAGTCGGCAATCATCGCTTCGGAGTCAATCACGCTTCTAATGATGTGGTGTGTGATCGTTCCCGGCTTTGGATCATCTATTGCCCTATAGGCTTTAAATCCAGCATTTTTAGCTGCCGGTTTAATGATCCCATGGAATACAGAGTCTGAGTGAATCCTCTCTTCTGATCCAGGCTCGCCAATTGGAATGGCTACGAAGCAGCGTCGAATCTGTGATTCTTGCATAGTATCCCTAAATCAATCCACTCTGGATCGGCTGTAGCGATGCGAGGTGAACACGGTCTGCTGTCCCTCTCCCTTCTCTTGAATCGCCCTCGCGACCATCCGTTGACGCATCAAGGTCGACATTTGGGAACTGGCCACGTGGCACCGATTTGGCTTGACGTGCCGATTTTGCTGCCCCGTCGACGGACTCGTTTCCCACGCCGTCTTCTCCTGTGCGAGCGCTGGTCCCCAGAGACTACCTCAAAATCTGCGATGCCACAAGCCGTTCGACTGCCGATTTACCATCGGATCCTCGGACTACGCCTGAGCCACAGACGCTGATCGGTAATATACTCTACACGGCGAGGCGGAGATATGTGCTTGGTCTGCTAAGTGTATTTCTCCCTCGGAGAGTCGAACGGCCGATCGTAGGGCCAATCCTTCTCCTTCTGGATGTCGCGGAACCATTGTTCGTGGTTCCACAGGACCTTGCGCCAGTTGGGGCGGCGGGGTTCGACGCCGTGTTCCTGGATCAGGTGCCAGACGATTTGCTCCAGCGTGAGCCGCCGTGTTGGGAGGTGCAGGCGGGAGAACGGCCTCTCGGGCGTGTAGTGCTGTGGCGCGGCGTACACGTGCAGGTGGCAGATGGGATACCCGGTGCGGGAATCCCGGTCGTAGTGATATTCGAAGATCGGGCGCGGATCGTCGCGGTCGGCGCCGGCCTGGTAGGTGAACGTGGCGCGCGTCGTTTCGAGACGCACGGGTTTCTGGATCACTTGCAGCGCGATCTGGACGTTCAGGTACATCCCGTTGCTGAGCAGCGTCGGGTGGCCGAGGTAGGGAGGGCGCGGCGCCATGCGGTGGCCGACGATCAGCGTATCGGCGCCCGCCCACACGTCGCCAAGACTCGTCACGGCAACGAGACTGTAGACCTCGCGGACGCGGCGCAGGAATTCGCCGGCAGTCTTGCGGCTTTTAGGTGTCGCTCGGCTCGGCAAGGAGGTGGGCCAGATAGGTCAGCGAGCGGAACGCCGTGTCGCCGTGGTACCGCTCGGGCGGATTTTTGTAGATGCGCAGGAACTCGTCGGCCGTCAGGCCGAAGAGGCGTTGCGCTTCGTCGTCCAGCGCCTGGCGAACCTCGTCGCGCGTGACTTCGACGTGCTCGTACTCGTCGGGCAGCCACTCGGGCCGCTGTCCAGGTTTCTCTTGGGTCGTTGCGGCCATGCTCCGCGCCTCGCTGCTATCGGCGCCAGCGTAGCAAACTGTGGGCGCGGCGCGTTGCCGAGTGCGCGGCCGCAGCGCTGGATGGCAGGCTGGGCGTCGATTTACTCCGCCGCCGCGCTGCGGGCGGCGGCGAGGCCGGCAAGTTTGGTGAGGAAGAGCGGGGTGACGGCCTCCCAGGTGAACTGCGCGGCCGAGCGGCGGGCGTTGGCGCGGATGGCGGCGTTCAGGTCGGGGTCCGTGCGCAGCATCAGCGCCGTGCGCACGATTTCGTCCGGGTTGGCCACGTCGTCCAGCACCACGCAGTTTTGCAGCGGCAGGGCGTAGTCCTCGCCGGTGGAGCCCACGTAGGCCACGCCGCCGGCGGCCATGGCTTCCAGCCCCACCAGGCCAAAGGGTTCGTAGCCGCTGTTGGCCAGCACTCCGTCGGCGGCCTGGTAGAACACCGGCAGAAGGTCGTCGGGCACGAAGAAGCGCAGGTCCAGCACGGGCGCGTGCGGCTCCGACCCCAGCGCGGTGGCGATGCCGGACGCCGTGCGGTCGTCGGTCGTCACCTCGGCGTGGTCGAGCCCGCGCCAGGCCATGTGGCCGTAAACCTCGCCCGCGAAGGCTTCGTGCGCACCGGGCTTGATGACCAGGCGCGCGTCGACGCCCTGCGCGCGCAGGCGGTGGATGGCTTCCACGGCCTCGCGCCAGCCTTTGTCGGGGTCGGTGCGGCCGAGCTTGAAGAACCACAGGTCGCAGTCCAGCGCGCGCCGAATGGCGGCCGCGGCGTGCGGGTCTACCGGCGCCAGCATGTCGGCGGGAATCCCGTTCGACACCACCACCGGGTTGACGCCGTGCGTCCACATCTGGTGTTTGACGTATTTCGACACGGCCGAAAAGTCGGCGGCGTAGCCCAGGCGCCCCCAGTTGACCCGCTCGAACGACATGTCGTTATTGGCGTTCCAGACCAGCACGGCCCGGCTGCGCAGGCCGTTGAAGTGCAGCGAGTCGCTCAGGCGCGCCAGCGCGTCGGCCGTGTGCCATTCTTCGGCAATCACGGCCACGGTGCGCCCCTCGGCCGCCGCCGGCGCCGCGATCTCGAACGTGACGAAGGCCGGGACCGATTCCTGATAGTCGTTCACTTTCGCGACCTCGGCCTCGTAGACGCCGCCCGGATAATGGGCGCTGAGCCACTGGCACCAGCGGTGCAGACGCAGGCGGCCGTGTTCCTGCACCTCGTGGCCCGGCAGGCTGGGGTCGCCCACGAAGACCACGTGGGTGCGAAAGCCCTGACGCGCCAGCGAGCGCGAGAAATGCGCCACGCGCACGCCAAGCCCCCCGGCTTGCGAGTACGGTTGGTCGGGTCCCTCGAAAGACAGAAAGACGATCTCGAGATTGTCGGGCGTGAACGTGTGCGGCATGGGTGCGTGCGTGAGCATGGCGGGCGGGCAAACGCCGCGCCGCGTGAGGACGTTGGTAGTCGCCCCATGGTAACGGCGGCGGGGCCGAGCGCGGCGCGGCGATGAGCGAACGCTCTGCCGACCGCGCCGGCGACGCCTTGGGCGGCGGCATCTTTGCGGCCGCCAGCATCGTGCTGGCCTCGGTGGCGGTCAGCCGCGTGCTCGGCTTCGTGCGCCAGGCCGCCATCAACGCGCACTTCGGCGTGAGCCCGGAAGCCGACGCCTGGTATGCGGCGTTTCGCGTGCCCGACACGATCTTCATGCTGCTGGCGGGAGGCGCGCTGGTCTCGGCGCTGATCCCCGTCTACGCCGACGTCAAGGCCCGCAACGATCCCGAGGCGCTGCGGCGGCTGGTCGGCGGCGTGGCCTGGCTGGTGTTCCTGGCCAGCGCGGCGGCGGCGGCGGTGGGCGCGCTGCTGGCGGAACCGCTGATGGCCGCCATTGCGCCCGGCTTCGCGCCCTCCACGCGCGCGCTGGCCGCGGACGCCTCGCGCTGGCTGATGCTCTCGCCGGTGGTTCTGGCGCTCAGCGCCGTGGCCAAGGCGTCGCTGCAGTCCGAACGCCGCTTCGTACGCCCCGCCCTGGGACCCATCGTCTACAACCTGGGCATCATCGTCGGCGCGCTGGTGCTGGCGCGGCTGTTCGGGGTGCGCGGGTTGGCGTGGGGCGCCCTGATCGGCGTGGTGCTGCACCTGGCCGTGCAGGCGCCGGGCCTCAAACCCTGGCCCGCGGCGCGGATTTCCCACGGACTCGGCAACCCCGACGTGCGGCGCGTGATTGCGCTTATGCTGCCGCGCCTGCTGGGCGTGGCGGTGTTGCAGGCCAGTCTGGTGTACGTGAACATCCTGGCCTCGCTGCAAGGCCCCTCCACCGTGGCGGCCATCAACAACGGCTTCCTGCTGATGCTGCTGCCGCTGGGCCTGTTCGCCATGGCCTTGGGCGAAGCGGCGCTGCCCGAGCTGGCCAGCCGCTGGGCCGAGCGCGACCGCCGCGTGTTTGCCGCGCGAGTCAGCGGCGTCGCCCGGCACGTGGTGTTCCTCAACGTGCCCGCCGCCGTCGTGTTGATCGTGCTGGCCGAGCCGCTGGTGGCCGTGCTCTTTCAGCGCGGCGCGTTCGACGCGCGCGCCACCGAACTCACCGCCGACGCCCTGCGTTTCTTTTCCCTCGGCCTGGTGGGGCACGCGGCCGTGGAAATCCTGGTGCGCGGGTTCTACGCCATGCAGGACACCCGCACGCCCGTGGCAATCGCCGCGCTGGCGCTGCTGCTGCACGCGCTGCTGTCGTGGATGTTCGGCCAATGGATGGGGCTGGCCGGCATTGCGCTGGGCCTGTCGGTTGGCGTGTTGCTGGAGGCGCTGGCGCTGGGCGAGGTCTTGCGGCGCCGCGGCGGCCTGCGGATGGGCGAACCCGAAGCCGCCGCCGCCGCCCTGAGCCTCAGCGCGGCGCTGATGATGGGGCTGCTCGTTGCGGTGCTGCGGGTCACGACCTGGTCGGACGGCGAGATCGGCGCAGGATCGGCGCTGCTGCTGGCGGCCTACCTGGCCGCCGCCGCCCTGTCCTACCTGGGCGTGGCCGCCCTGCTGGAAAGCCAGGAACTGGCAGAACTCACCCGCCGGCTGCGCCGCCGCCGCTGAGCGGAGTCTCCGTGCCCGATCTGCCCGCGGCGGCCTCCGCCATGCACGTGCGCACCGTTAGCCGCTCGTCACACGTGCAGCGAACGTGCGGCGGCCGTCAATCTGTCATGCTTGGCCAAACCGTGTTGTGTGTCGAATGGCTCCCGCGTTGCAATCCATGATCCAGGTCTCGGCGCCCGTGCAGGCGCGCACGCGCAACTTTTGCGTGATTGCGCACATCGATCACGGCAAGTCCACGCTGGCCGACCGCATGCTGGAACTGACCGCCACGCTCAGCCAGCGCGAGATGCGGGATCAGGTGCTGGACTCCATGGACCTGGAGCGCGAGCGCGGCATCACCATCAAGGCGCATCCCGTGCGCATGCTGCACGAGGTGGACGGCCAGACCTACGCTCTGAACCTGATCGACACGCCCGGCCACGCGGATTTCAGCTACGAAGTCTCGCGCTCGCTGGCCGCCTGCGAGGGAGCGGTGCTGCTGGTGGACGCCACGCAGGGCATCGAAGCGCAAACCCTGGCCAACGCCTACGCGGCCATCGAGCTGGACCTGACAATCGTCCCGGTGGTCAACAAGACCGACCTGCCAACCGCGCGCACCGACGAGGTGTCCCGCGAGCTGGCGGACTTCATCGGCGTCGACCCGTCCGAGGTGCTGCGCGTGTCGGCCAAGACCGGCCGCGGGGTTATGGAGCTGCTGGACCACGTGGTGGCCGAAACCCCGCCGCCGCCCGGACGGGCCGCTGCGCCGCTGCGCGCGCTGGTGTTCGACTCGTCGTACGACCAGCACCGCGGCGTGGTGGCCTACGTGCGCGTGGTGGACGGCCGCCTGGAACGCGGCGCACGCCTGCGGCTGGTGCAGGCGGGCACCCGCGCCGAAGCCGTCGAGGTTGGCGTCTTCGTGCCCACGCGCCAGCGCAAAGACGTGCTGCACGCCGGCGAGGTGGGCTTCGTGGCCACCGGTCTCAAAGACGCCCACGACGTGCCCGCCGGCGACACCGTGTCCACCGGCGACGCCGCGGACGTCGACCCGCTGCCCGGCTACCGCCAGCCCAAGCCGCTGGTGTTCGCCGGCCTCTACCCCACGGACTCCGATGCCTACCACGACCTGCGCGGCGCGCTGGAGCGCCTGCGGCTCAACGACCCGGCCCTGACCTTCCAGCCCGAGAAGTCGCTGGCGCTGGGGTTCGGGTTCCGCGCCGGGTTCTTGGGCGTGCTGCACATGGATATCGTGCGCGAGCGGCTGGAACGCGAGTTCGACCTGGAACTGGTCATCACCACCCCGCAGGTGGAGTTCGAGGTGGAAGCGCGGGATGGGTCGGTCTCCCAGCTGGACAGCCCGGCCGACTTCCCCGACTCCTCCCAGATCGCCGAAATCCGCGAACCCTGGATGCGGCTCAGCGTCATCACGCCAACCGCGCACATCGGCGCGGTCAACGAGCTGCTGGCCAACCGCCGCGGCCAGCATCACCGCATGGAGCACGTGGAACCCACGCGCGTGCTGATCGAATACGACCTGCCGCTGGCCGAGATGTTGACCGGGTTCGTGGATGCGCTGAAGTCCGTCAGCCGCGGCTACGCCTCGCTGGACTACACCTTCCTGGGATACCGGCCGGCCGACCTGGTGCGGCTGGATATCCGGGTGAACGGCCAGGTGGTGGACGCGCTCTCCACCATCGTGCTGCGCCAGCGAGCCGCCGTGATTGGCCGCGACCTGGCGCTGCGCATCAAACGCGAAATCCCGCGCCAACTATTCGAGGTGGCCGTGCAAGCCGCCATCGGCGCCCGCATCGTCGCCCGCGAAACCGTGCGCGCCCAACGCAAAGACGTGCTGGCCAAGTGCTACGGCCGCGACGTGTCCCGCAAGAAGAAACTGCTGGAATCCCAAAAATCCGGCAAACAGCGCCTCAAACGCGTAGGCCGCGTGGACATCCCCCAGGAAGCCTTTTCCGCCGTGCTGAAGCTGGGAACGGCCGGAGGGCGCTAAGCGCGGGAGGCGTCCCCCGACCTCCGTCCCGTCAGGCCGCGTGACCGCACGCCCTGACCGGATGGGACCGCCCAGCACACCAGGAGTCGGAGCGCACAAGCCGCAGCGTCCAACAGGTTTGTTGGCGCTGTTCGCGGCGCCAGTGCACCCGCGGGCGACCACGCGGCAATACGCCGCCATTCCCGCACACAGCCTGTCCCCTACGTGATGCGGGGTACGTGATACGGGGCGGGAACGCATCGGCGACCGCGCTGGCAATCTCGCGCAGCGCTACCAGGTCGTGAGTGCGGATGCGGCGGGTTATGAATTTTCAGGAATCCAATGAAGTCCAGACAGGGTCCCAAGAAGTTCCGAGGAGACTGCTTCATGCTCCCCGCTCGCAACGTGCACTACATGAATGGACGACTTTTGATCGGCACTATAGCAGTTAGGAATACAAACATCTACTAGCAAGTAGTTGCCATCCGTTGACCATGTGGGACCCTCGGTAAATATTCCGGATGATAAGTCCCTGTCCTCACTTGATAGGCTCCTCACTGTCATCTCATCAATGTCGAAAATATAGGCGTAGATCCCAGGATCTTCTGTATGCATGGCAATAAACTTACTGTCAGGCGACCAGCTTGGTTTGCCATTGAACCTTGACTTGGCTTGACCGTCAGGATCAAAAACTGCCTCTGGATTGAAAATTTTTTGCACAACACTTCCGCTATCTATATCAACAACGATCATAATCTCAAGAACGGGAGTAAAAACATTCTTAGGAATAGCAGCAGTGCGACGGTAAGCAGTGATTTTACCATGAAGCGCCATGTAAAGTCCGTTCGGGGATATAGAATGCTGGTCAAGATTGAAATACAACTCTGCGTCAGAAAATTCCGCAGAGCTTGAATGCTGACTAAGCGCCTCACTCCCTTTGATTTTGATCCTTCTCCACTCCATTGAATCAAAATTATAGACGACAATATAATCTGGATAGATAGTGCTATGCTCCCCTCCGACATATCCGTGAATGCGCCCGACAATGTGCTTTTCATCCGGGGAGAACTCTAGACCATATGCAGGGATATGGAAATCTCTGTCACGCTGGATGTATATTCGCTTCTTACTATCAATGTCTATAACAACTATCTCCCTTAAGCCACCTTCAGCACCTGGGCATATTTCTTCAATCAGTACCATGCTGCCAGTTGGAGACCATACGGGATTAGAATCTGAGCATTTGTTTGGAGGTATGGTCAAGCGTTCCAACTCCAGGGTCGAAATATTGACAGTAAATAGACTGCTTTTACTATCTCTAAGAGCCATCATAACAATATATTTTTTATCTGATGACAAGTCGAATTTTGATTCGGATCTAAATCCGAAATAGTCGGGAGTAAACCCAACAGATTTGAGTTTATCTGTCAAATCTAATTTGTTGAGCAATCCAGAACTAGTTGATATCGTATACAGGCCGGTAGATTCTAAAATATGGCCTGTAGAGTCCAAGCCATAGTTGTGGAAGAGAATACTTCCTTGAACGCCAGCCTTGTTTGTCTCAGGGATGTCAGTTGTTATTGCTGCCTGGACTGCTTTAGCGATGCCAAGATCTCCTAGATTGGCTGAAACAGTCTCATCCCATGCCGTTGGGCACTCTCTCTTGATAGAAGGACCGAGTTGACGTCCGAGTCGCTTGCTCGTTGCAGCGAGCGACTCGAGAGTGTCTAGTGTTGCGTGTCTGAGTTGCGCGTCTTTTACACGCCCAAGGCGTTTTTCACGCAGCAGGTACTTGAGTTCTTCGCAGAATTCGTCAGCGGCGATCGTTGCTTCGTCGGGGCCGCCACAAGCGGCCGTCGCCAGAATGACAGACAGCGCGATCATTGCCAGTCGGAGCGCGCGCATGTAGTTCTCTCAATGGCCGGCCAAGCAAGATGATACCCCATGCGCGGTACTTGTTTGCCCAACATGATTGGATCGGCGGATTCTTGTTGTCGCTGAAATGGCGAGCGCATCTCCTGTCACTTCCATGCAGTGGTTGCCCCAGCGTGCTCCACACGCGATATGGGTACATGGTGTGGGGGCGGGAATCCGACCCTGCTCTGGAGGCATTTTCAGTGGGAATGTCCTCTTCACTAGCCCCGGACTACGAGTCACTAGCAGCCAGCGGCTACACCAGCGCTATGCGTTCCAGATGCCGCTCCTCGAATGGTTCCAGGTGCTCCTCGGGCATGAGCAGGACCAGGTCGGGGGACAGGCCGGCTACGAAGTCCACGTCGTGGGAGACGACCACCAGGGCGGCGGCGTAGCTGCGCAGCGCTTCGGTGAGCCAGGCTTGGGTGGTCTGGTCGAGATTGCTGTTGGGTTCGTCCAGCAGCAGCAGGTTGCGCCGCCGGAGCATGAGCGCGGCGATGGCCAGACGGGCGCGTTCACCGGCGGACAGGGTCCGCAGCGGCCGAAAGACGTGGTCGTCGTGGAACAACAGCGTGGCGAGAAAGGCGCGAATGGCCGTCTCGTTGGGGCTGGTGAGCGACCGAACCACGTCGTACGCGGTTTGCGAGGCCAGCGCCGGGTCCAGGCTGTGCGTGAAATGCGCCGGCGCTACGTTGTGTCCGTGCGTCACCGCGCCCCGCGCCGGCGTGAGCGTGCCGGCCATGATATTGAGCAGCGTGGATTTACCGGCGCCGTTGGGGCCCGCCACCGCCAGCCGCTGCCCGCGTTCCAGCGTGAGCGATACGCTGCGCAGCACCGGCGTCGGCCCGTAGGCGTGCGCGATATCTTGCACGTCCAGCGCTATGCGCCCGCAGCGCGGGGCTTGCCCGACGCGCATGCCAATCTCGCCCGGCGTGAGGGGCAGCTCCACAACCTCCGCGCGCATGCGGTCCAGGCGGCGGTCGATGACCTTGACCCGCCGCGCGAGCTTGGTGCTCTTGGAGGCGTGGACGCGCAGGCGGTTGGTGGTGGCCTGCAGCCGCTCGATCGTGCGCTGCTGCCGCGCGTGCGTCGTTTCCAGCGCGGCGCGCCGCGTCTGGCGCCAGGCCAAGTATTGGGAATAGGTGCCCTTGAATTCCGTCAGCGCGCGCGACCTGCCGTCCAGCTCGTAGACGCGCGAAATGGCGTGATCGAGCAGGCGCAGGTCGTGGGACACGATCAGCACCGACGCCTCGGTGCGGGCCAGGAACTCCATCAGCCAGCGCGCGGCGCTGGCGTCGAGGTGGTTGGTCGGTTCGTCCAGCAGCAGCAGGTCGGCGCCGCTGGCCAGCACGCGCGCCATTTCCAGGCGCGTGCGCTGGCCTGCCGAGAGCGCGCGCACGGGCTGGTCGGCAAGGTTTGCGGGCAGACCAAGCCCAGCGAGCATGGCGGCCGCGTCGGATTGGGCCGCGTAGCCGCCCGCGTCGCGGAACTCTTCTTCCAGCCGGCTATAGGTTTCGACGGCGTTGGTCAGGTCGGCGTCGGTCGCGGCGCTGAGCGCGCGCTCGGCTTGCGCCAGCCGCGCGGCCAACGGCGCCGTCGGACTGCTGGCCAGCACCACCTCGATCGCCGGCGTGTCCGGCGCCGCTGCGCCGCTGACGTCGGGTTCCTGCGGCAGCCAGCCCACGCGCCGCGGGCGGGTGACGCGCCCGGCCTCGGGCCGCAGCTCGCCGCCGGCGATTTGCAAGAGCGTGGACTTGCCGGCGCCGTTCACCCCGGCCAGGCCCACCTTCTCGCCGCGCCCCACGAACAACGACGCGCCGCGCAGCACTTCCTGGGGTCCCCAGGCAAACGACACGTTCTGGACGGTCAACATGCGGCCATTGTGGATGGTTGGCGATGAATTGTGGACTGGCGCATGGCTGACCGTGACCCGGGCGGCGCGTGAATGTAAGGAAGCGTGCGTTTGTCGGGATGCGCGGCGCTACAGTTAGGTGCGGGCGATGAACCGCGCGACAATTGGTTCGCGGTCTCCAGCCGCGCCGCGTGCGCCGAGCTGGATCGAGGTCGTCAGGCGGAGGGCGATGGTGCGACGGGGCAGGAAGCGAATCGCCGCGGTTCTGGCGCGCTGGCTTGCGCTGGCCGCGGTCATGCTGGCGCTGCTTCCGTCGGCGGCGTCCGCACAGTCGCCGCTGGTGCTGACGGCCGACCTGGATGGATTCATCGACCCCAACGCCGCGCGCTACGTGGCGCGGGCGATTGCGGAGGCCGAGGACGCCGGCGCCGAGCTGCTGGTCGTCCAGCTGAACACGCCAGGCGGATTGAGCACCTCCACGCGCGAGATCGTGAGTTCGATCTTGGACGCGCCGCTGCCCGTGGCCGTGTTCGTGACGCCGCGCGGGGCGCAGGCGGCCTCGGCGGGTACCTTCCTGCTGGCGGCTGGCGGTGTGGCGGCCATGAGTCCGGGCACGAACGTCGGCGCCGCGACCCCAATCGACGCCAGCGGGCAGGAAATGCCGGAAACGCTGGCGGCCAAGGTGGTGCAGGACGCCCAAGCCTTCGCCCGCAGCATTGCCGACGCGCGCGGGCGCGACCCCGCGCCGCTGGAAGCCACAATAACCGAGGCGCGCTCGTACTCGGGGGCCGAGGCGCTGGACCTGGGCGTCGTGGACCTGCTGGCGGACGATCTGCCCGACCTGCTGCGGCAGATCGACGGCACGGATGTGCCCACCGCCAACGGTGACGTGACGCTAAACCTTGCCGAGGCGGACGTGCGCCCCGTGGACCGCACCTTGCTGGAGAACTTCCTGGCGGTGGTGGCCTCGCCGAACCTGGCGTTCGTTCTGCTGGCGCTGGGCGGCGTTGCCTTGCTCATCGAGCTGTCCAGCCCCGGGCTAGTCGTGCCCGGCGTGTTGGGCGTCATTGCGTTGGGGCTGGGCTTCGTCGGGTTGGGGCAACTGCCGGTGAACTGGCTGGGCGTGGCGCTGTTGTTGATCAGCCTGGGTCTGCTCTACATGGAGCTGCAAGCGCCGGGCGCCAGCGTCTACGGCGCGGGCGCGTTGGCAACCTTTGCGGTGGCGGCGGTGCTGCTGGCGGGCGGCTGGCTGCGGCCGGTGGAACTGGACTTTCCAGGCGCCGAGACGCTGACCGTCAGCGTCTGGCTGGTGGCCGCCGTTGGCGCGGTGCTGGGCGCGGCGGTCCTGGCGCTGATCGTGCTGGCAAACTTGGGCAAGCCCAGACCGTACCGCAGCCCCTACGCCCGCGCCGCGATGATCGGCCAGCAGGCGCAAGTGACGCGCCGGCTCGATCCCGAGGGCCAGGTGAGCATGCTGGGCGAGTTCTGGCGCGCGCGCGCCAGCGGCGGCCGTCCCATTGACGAGGGCGGCGCCGTGGCGGTGACGGGCGTGGTTGGCGGTACGCTACAGGTCGAACCCGTCGGCGAAGCTACGGACGAGACACAGCGCGCGGCGCCCGTGCCGCGGACTGACGAGCAGGGAGGCTGACCATGGCCATCATCAACTTTGTGCGGGATTACGAGCGTCTGGCCCGCTTCAGGTTCGGGCGCTTCGAGGGAATGCTGGGACCCGGCATCGTGTTTGCCGTCCCCATCATTCACCAGATCGCGCGGCTCGACACGCGCACCGAGGTGCTGGACATCCCGCGGCAGACCAACATCACGCGGGACAACGCGCCCATCGAGATCGATTTCCTGGTCTACATGCGCGTGAACGTGAACGACGCCCAACGCGCCGTGCTGGAAGTGGAGAACTACCACCAGGCGGTCGTCGGGCTGGCCACCACCACGCTGCGGGCGGTGATCGGCGACATTGCCCTGGACGACGTGCTCTCGCAGCGCGAACGCATCAACGAGTTGATTCGCGCCAAGCTGGACTCCGAAACCGAGCGCTGGGGCATCAAGGTCACCAACGTGGAAATCCGCGAGATCGACCCGCCGCGCGAGATTCAGGAGGCGATGAACCGGCAGATGTCCGCCGAACGCGTGCGCCGCTCCGTCATTCTGGAAGCCGAAGGCACGCGGCAGTCCGACATCACCGTGGCCGAAGGCCAAAAGCAGGCGGCCATCCTCAAGGCCGAAGGCGGCCGCCAGGCCGAAATCCTGCAGGCGGAAGGCGACAAGCAAGCCGCGGTGCTGCGGGCGGAAGGCTTTGCCGACGCCCTGGCGCGCATCTTCGAAACGGCCCGCACCGTGGACGGCAACACAATGCGCTTGCAATACCTGGAAATGCTGAAGTCCATCGGCGCCAGCCCCGCCTCCAAGTTCGTGCTGCCCCTGCAAGTCACCGACGTGCTGGGGTCGCTGTCGGACCGGCTGGGCGAGTCGAAGAAGGACGAGTAGCGGACGTCCCGCCCGGCGGCGGCACTGAAGCCGCGGAGGGCGTGGGCGGCGCCGCTGCGCGGCAGGGCCGCCACGGGCGGCCCCGCATTGCTGCGGCCTGAGGGCCCGGCGTTCCCGTCACCGTGCGGGCGATCAAGGCAGCCCCGCATTGCTGCGGCCTGAGGGGTCAGCGTTCCTCGGTGCGTCCAGACCCGCCCCGGCTTTGGTGCACGTCGCCGGACTAATCCAACCACCGCGTCATCACGACTTCGCCGAAGTGCCGCCGCACCAGGTCGAAGAACCATTGGAATCGGCGCCGGTCGGCCGCGAATCCGTGCTTGTGGAACAGGGCGTACGCGGCGGTGTTGTCGGCCTCGACCCGCAGCGTCATCTGGTGGAAGCCGCGGCTGCGGGCCAGCTTGACCGCGTGGTCGATCAGCGCCGAGCCGTAGCCGCGCCCGCGCTGCCAGGGCACCACGGCAAGCGCGCTGATATACGCCTCGTGCGCATGCAGCCAGTGGGGCGGCAGCGGCGGAATGTGCACGGCCACGCGCAGCGCGCGCCAGGGACCAAGCACGCGCGCCATGGCCAGCAGCGCGCGCAGCCCGGCCGCTGGCGTTGCGCGGTTGTCCCAGCGCAGCAGCACCACGCCCACAAAGGTCGCGCCGTCTCCGGCAAGGCGCGCGTTGGGCATCGAGCCAAACGCCCGCAGCCCATGCCCAACCGCCCGAGCGGCTTGGCGGTCCCGCTCGCCAAAGATGTAGGTGAACGTCTTGGGAAAGGCGTCCAGCAACAGCCGGCCGACGATCTCCGCGTCGGCGTCCGAGGTCGTTGCTGGCCGGATGGCGATCATGCGGCGGTCGGCGTCGGGTAGCTCTCGCTGACCCGGAAACGCGCAATGCGAGCCAGGTCGAACGGCCAGGTGAACGCGTGCCGCGTCGGCCAGACGCTGCCCGCCAGGTGCCGACCGACCGTCACCTCACGTTCGCTCCACGACCTCGAATCCGTACACGGATGCCGTACGCAGGCTGAACCGCAGAACCACGGCGCGGTCGACGGGCGGCTGCCCTCCGCCGTTCCACACGACGGGCGCGTCCAGTCGGTCGCCGATCAGTGGCCGACACTCCGAAACGTCCAACCCTGGCAGCGAGTTCCCTCCGTCGTCCTCGATGCCAACGCGCAGACGGCCCCCAGGCTGGACCCGGCAGTTGATCTGCAGACCGCCGCCGGCCAGGCGCAGGGGCGGCGTCCAAAACTCACCCTCGGCCGCGGCGTGCACGCCCGCCAGACGCCCGCGGGTCCAGGTGCACCAGCAAATGCCGCTGTCGGCCAGGTTGGCCGGGAACTTGTGAGGATAGGTGTAGCCGCCGTACGGCAGCCCCACGCGGTCGCCAGGCAGCTCCACCAGCCCCGTACCTACGAACATGCTGCCCTCGTCCACGCTGCCGGACGGCCCCACGGGCAGCACCGGGTTGCCGGGCGCCCAGGTCCACTGCACACCGTCCACGCTGGCCGCCATCCCGATCGAGGTCTGGTCGGTCGCCCGGTCGTAGAGCGTCGGGAACATCAAGTGCGTTGTGGGGTCGCCTGGATAGCGGGTCTTGCCGTTGGTGTAGAGGTCCGTGTGTTCCAGCCCGACGGGCGCCGCGGTCAAGACGTCCTGCGGCAACGGCCAGCGGCTGAAGTCGTCGGTTTCGGCCCGCGCGATGGTGCGCCGCCCCCACGAC
This sequence comes from uncultured Chloroflexota bacterium, assembly GCA_958296175.1. GTDB lineage: Bacteria > Chloroflexota > UBA11872 > UBA11872 > UBA11872 > UBA11872. The sequence goes on along the minus strand of OY282448.1, from coordinate 2,916,461 downwards.
CAGCCGCGCCCATACCAGACGTAGCGCCGCCGCAGCGCGTCCCATTCCGCCACTTGCAGGGTGTCGCTGTTGAACGCGACCGCCGGCTCGCGCTGCACGGTCCAGCGCAAGCCGTCGGGCGACATGGCCGCGTACATGGCGCGCACGTGCTGGCTGTCGGCGCTGCGCGGGTCGACGGCCGCCGGCCGCTCGCGCCGCACCGCTTCCACCACCTCGCGCGTGGCATTGCCGTACCAAAACGCCTTGTAGCGGGCATCCGGCGGCGCTTCGGCGTCCACGAACACGCTCGCGCCGTGCAGCCCCATCGGCCCAACCGTCTCGCGGCCCAGCGAGATGTTGGTGGCGGTGGACCCCTGCCACGCGCCGATGCCCAGCCGCGGTTTCGTCCAGGCAAACCCGTCGTCCGACTCCGCGTAGCAGAGCAGCCCGCCGAAGACCGGGTTCGGCCAGGCCAGCGCGGGGCCGACCGCCGGGTCCCAATGGTCGGGCGGCACGGCTTCGTACCACAGACGGTACCGCCCGTCCACGTGCAGCACCTTCGGCCACCAGACCAGCTTCTCCCAGGGTTCGCTGGCCGTGACGACCGGGTCGGTGCGCTGGGCGGGTTCCGCCCGCAGCTCCACGCCGCGCGGCACGGCGATGAACTCGGCGTGAATCGAGGTCGGATGCTCCAGACCCCAGGCGCTGTGAAAGCGCCCCGCGTCGTCCACCCAGTGCGGCCGCCCCGGGTGGATGAAGCGCGTATCGACAAACGGGTGATAGCCCAACGCCGCGGGCAGCGGCGTCACCAGGCCAGGGTATCGACCATCGATGCTCATGCCGGCGCTCCGCGTCGAGGGAGGACCTTAGACAGCGAACTATATACCCGCCATACACCCAGCGGCGTGCGGATGCCCAGCGGCGCTCGGCGCGTGCTATACAGGTTGCGGCCGCGGCGGAGGGCAACGCGATGGCTGCAACGCGAGCAACGAACCGCATCTACGCCGAGCTGGGCGTCCCGCTGGTCATCCACGCCGGCGGTCCCACCACGAATTACGGCGGCTCGCTGATGCGCCCGGACACGTTCCAGGCCATGGCCGAAGCCGGGCGCGCGTTCGTCTCGATCGAGCAGCTCGACCGCCGCGTCGGCGCCTACATCGCCGAAATCACCGGCGCCGAGGCGGGCATGGTGGTCGGCGGCGCCGCCGCCGGCATGGTCGTCTCGCTGGCCGCCTGCATGACGGGGTCGGACGTCGCGGCCGTCCGCCGCCTGCCGGACACGACCGGCCTCAGGGACGAGCTGGTCATCCAGAAGATGCACCGCGGCCCCTACAGCCACATGTACGGCTTCACAGGCGCGCGTCTGGTGGAAGTCGGCAACGTCATGACCTGCATCCCCGAAGAACTCCAGGCCGCGCTGAGCGAACGCACGGCGGCGGCGGCGTTTCTCTTCGCGCCCGGCACCCCCCGCGGCGGTTTGACCCTGCCGCAGGTGGTTGAGATTGCCCACGCGCGCGGCGTGCCGGTCATCGTCGACGCGGCCATGACGGTGCCGCCGCGCGACAACCTCCAACGCTTCATCCGCGAAGGCGCCGACCTCGTCGTCATGAGCGGCGGCAAGATTATCCGCGGCCCCCAGGCGTCCGGCCTTCTGTACGGACGCGCCGACCTCGTCGAGGCGGCGCGTCTCAACAGCAGCCCCAACCACGCCATCGGGCGGCCCTCCAAGGTGTCCAAGGAAGAAATGGTGGGACTCTACGCCGCGCTGCGCAGCTACATGGACAGCGACGAAGCCGCCATGCTGCGGGAGTTCCACGAGCTGGTCAGCATCATCGTCGACGACGTGGGCGAGCTCGACGGCCTGCGCGCAACCGTCGAGTTCGACGACCGCTTCTTCGTGCCCACCGCGGTCATCGCCTTGGACGCCGACTGGCGCGGCCCCGGCGTCGAGGCGGTCAGCGACGCGCTGTTGGCCGGCGACCCGCCCATCTTCGTGCGCGTCGACCCCGCCCGCCGCCAGCTGGAAGCCTATGCCGCCAACCTGCAGCCCGGCGAACCCGAAATCATCGCCCGCCGCCTGACCGAGATTCTGACCCAGTCGGCCTGACCGGGGCCCTGGCCGGGTCGACCCGCCCGCCGTCTAGAATTACACCTATGGCCACCCTCCCCCGCAGCGGCGAACGCGCCGGCTTCCAGCTGGACGCCGACTTCCTGCCCGCCGGCGACCAGCCGCGCGCCGTTGCGCAGCTCGTGGGCGCCATCCACGCCGGACAGTCTTCCCAGACCCTGCTGGGCGTCACCGGCTCCGGCAAGACTTTCACCATCGCCAACGTGATTCAAAACATCCAGCGCCCCGCGCTGGTCCTGGCCCATAACAAGACGCTGGCCGCCCAGCTCGCCACCGAGTTCAAAGAGTTCTTCCCCCGCAACGCCGTGGAATACTTCGTCAGCTATTACGACTACTACCAACCCGAAGCCTACATCGCGCGCACCGACACCTACATCGAAAAAGAGACCGACATCAACGCGGAGATAGAAAAGCTCCGCTACTCCACCACGCGCTCCCTGTTCGAGCGGCGCGACGTGATCGTCGTGGCCACGGTGTCCTGCATCTACGGCATCACGCCGCCAGAGGACTACGGCGACATGAGCCTGTCGCTGGTGGTGGGCGGCGAATACGACCGCCTGCGCCTTCTGCGCACGCTGGTGGGTCTGCAATATGCCCGCACCTCGGCCTCGCTCGACCACGGCCGCTTCCGCGTGCGCGGCGAAGTCGTGGAAATCTTTCCAACCTACGACGACTTCGTGCTGCGCTTGCAGTTCTTCGGCGACGAGTTGGAGCGCCTGGTCAAGCTGGAACCGCTCACCGGCGAAATCCTGGACGAAATCGACAACGCCACCATCTTCCCCGCGCGTTTTTACGTGACGCCGGCCGAACGTTTGGAGCAGGCGATCTCCACCATTCGCGTCGAGCTGAACGAGCGGCTGGCACAGCTGGAAGCGCGCGGCAACGTGTTGGAAGCGGCCCGGCTGCGTCAGCGCACCAACTTCGACATGGAGATGCTGCGCGAGACCGGTACCTGCGCCGGTATCGAAAACTACAGCCGCCACCTCAACCCGCGTGCGCCCGGCGAACCGCCCTGGGTTCTGCTCAATTACATGCCGGAAGACTATCTGCTGGTCGTGGACGAGTCCCACGTCACCCTGCCCCAAGTGCGCGGCATGCTGGCCGGCGACCGCGCCCGCAAAGAAGCGCTGGTCGAATACGGATTCCGACTGCCCTCCGCGTTCGACAACCGACCGCTCTCGTTCGCCGAGTTCGAACAGTACGTCAAGACCGCCGTCTTTATGTCCGCAACGCCCGGGCCCTATGAATACGAGCACAGCCAGCAGATCGTGGAGCAAATCGTGCGTCCCACCGGACTGGTGGACCCGGCCATCGAAGTCCGCGCGACCGGAGGGCAAATCGACGACCTGATCGGGGAAATCGTCAAGCGCGTGGACCGGCGCGAGCGCGTGCTCGTCACCACCCTCACCAAGCGCATGGCCGAAGACCTGGCCGAGTATCTGGCCGAAATCGGCACGAAAGTGCATTATCTGCACTCGGAAATCGACACCCTGGAGCGCGTCGAAATCCTCAGCGACCTGCGCCGCGGGGTCTACGACGTGGTAGTGGGCATCAACCTTCTGCGCGAAGGGCTGGATCTGCCCGAAGTCAGTCTGGTGGCCATCTTGGACGCCGACAAAGAGGGCTTCTTGCGCTCCGAAACCTCGCTGGTCCAGACCGTCGGCCGCGCCGCCCGCCACATCCACGGCCAGGTCATCATGTACGCCGACGTGGTCACGCGCAGCATGAAGCGCGCCATCGACGAAACCTACCGCCGCCGCAGCCTCCAGGTCGCCTACAACGAGGAGCACGGCATTACGCCGGTCTCCATCATCAAGGGCCTGCGCGACCTCACGGAACGCGTCGCGGAAGACTCGGCCAGCGAAGGCCTGGCTGTCGCGGCCGAGGAGTCGCCCGAATACGGGCGGGGCTTCCGCCGCATGGACGGCCTTTCCAAACTCGAAATCGCCCAAGTCATCAAAGACCTCGAACGCCAGATGCGCCTGGCCGCCGACGGTCTGGAATTCGAAAAAGCCGCCCTCTGCCGCGACCGCATCCGGGAGCTGCGCCAGAATCTGGAGAACGCCAGCGCCTGACGCGGCGCGCGTTGGTGCGCCGCTCGGGTGCTGGCATGGCGTACCCTTGCCGGCCATGGACGAATTCCCCGTCTCGCCCATCCCCGCGGCCAACGTCGCGTCGGTTCCCCAGCGCAGCCCGCTGCGCTATCCGGGCGGCAAGACCTGGCTGATCCCGCATATCCGCGCCTGGCTGCACGGACGCGACCCCAAGCCGCGCCTGCTGATCGAGCCCTTCGCCGGCGGCGCCGTCGTCTCCCTGACCGCCGTGATGGAAAACCTGGTCGACCGCTGCCTGCTGGCCGAGCTCGACCCCGACGTCGCCGCCTTCTGGCATGCCGCTCTGCGCCGCGGCCCTGAACTCTGCGAGCTGGTCGCCAGCTTCGAGCCGACACGCCAGGCCGTAGAAGCGCTGGCCCATACGCAGCCTGCCAATCCATTGGAGCGCGGCTTCCGAGCGCTGGTGCTCAACCGCACGCGCCGCGGCGGTATCCTGGCGCCCGGCGCCTCGCTCAGCCGCGCCGGCGAAAGCGGCAAAGGCCTCGCCTCCCGCTGGTACCCGCAAACGCTCATCGCGCGCCTGCAGCAGATCAGCGCCCACGCCCACCGAGTCGACTTCCGCGAAACCGACGGCATGCACCTGCTCGAACGAACCGCCGCAACGCCCGGCGCCTTCGTCTTCGCCGACCCGCCCTACACCGCCGGCGGCAAACGCGCCGGCCAGCGGCTCTACGCCCACCACCAGATCGACCACCCCCGCCTCTTCCACCTCCTGACGCACACCCCCGCCGACTTTCTCCTCACCTACGACCACGCCCCCGAAATCGCCGCCCTGATCCGCCGCCACCGCTTCCACGCCGTCCGGGTGATGATGAAAAACACGCACCACGCTACGATTGGAGAACTGGTGATTTCGCGTGCGCCGGTGTCGTCCACGGGCACGGCCGCACCCGCGCGCAAAGCGGCAAGTGCGGCCGTGCTTGTTTGAGGCTGCGCTACAGCCAGGGTTGGTCAGCCTATAAGCGCTCGCGTTCCAGGCGCCGGCTGAACTCCGCATAGACGTCGCGGCGATTGCCCGCGCGCCGCCGCCCAACGGCCACGATGGTTACAGTGCAGTGCTCGTCGTCGACCACGAGGACGATCCGTATTTGGCCGCATCGAACGCTGCGATAGCCGGCGAGCTCGTCGCGCAGCATAGGGTGACGATCCGGCTGAATGCCCAGCTCGGCCATTTTCTTGCGGACGCGCTGCCATTCCGCCTGGTTCAGAGCTGGAAGGTCGACGTCGCGGACGTGAATGCTCAGGCGTACCTCAAGCATGATGAAGCCTCCTGTCCCCTCGTGAGGGCACTACAGAAACTAAAAACTCGTATATGTGATACTTCGTATATGGGTTGTGGAATCAGTCGTATTCGTCCAGGTCTGCGAGCGCGATAGTACGGCCCTCCTCGAGGTCGTGGACGCCGGCGCGGATGGACGCCATCAGGCGCTGGTCGCTGAGGATCTCGAGCGTTTCCAATTCACCGGCCAGGTCCGCCAGCTGCTTCCGCAGCGTCTGAACTTCACCGCTGAGCGCGGCGACGTCGGTGCGCTTGATGATCGCCAGGTCGGCCCGGTCGCCCTGCATGATGGTGACGGGAACGCCGCCGCGAACGCGCTCCAGCATGGCCGGCAGGTCTCTGCGCAGGTTGGTGACGCTGACAACGTCATCGCCAAACGTCGAAAGCATGGGGTGCATCTGATTGGGGTCTCCGTGAGACGACGGTAGCGTACGCGAAAGTGCATGTCAACACGTATCGGATCGCGTACGCGTGCCGTCCCACAGATCCCTGTGCGGACGATTGCTGACAGGAACCGTGAAGACCTTCGGTGCGGCGGCCCTCGTAGCTGTTCGAGCCGTCGCGGGCCAGTGCGAGGCGCCCAACGGCAGCGCAACATCTCCACGGCGACGATACTCGCACGGGACTCTGGCCTCTCGCGCTGGTGCGACGGGCTTGTGACCGTCGCGGCGCGAGTCCGGCGGGCGCGGCTTACAGGACGCTTTCCGGCTCGCGGGCAGGGGCCGGGCGTCCGTTGCTCATGCCGGCGAAGACCTCGACCGCGCCGGTCAGGCGCGCGACTTGCTGTTCCAGACTGCCGACGCGGGTGTCCAGCGCCTTCAGGTCGGCTCGGACGTCAGCGAGGCCCGTCCGAAACTCGATGCGCGCCTCCGCCACGTCAGCGCGGAGTTCCTCCTGGACCACCCGCAACTCAGCGCGGAGTTCCTTCTGGCCCGCCTGAAGCTCAGCACGGAGTTCCTCCTGGCCCGCCCGCAACTCAGCGCGGAGTTCCTCCTGGACCACCCGCAACTCAGCGCGGAGTTCCTTCTGGCCCGCCTGAAGCTCAGCGCGGAGTTCTTCCTGGACCACCCGCAACTCAGCGCGGAGTTCCTTCTGGCCCGCCTGAAGCTCAGCGCGGAGTTCCTCCTGGCCCGCCCGAATCTCTGCGCGCAGGCTCGCCTCTCCCTCTCGGGACTCGGCGCGCGCCTCCGACAGGCCGGCTCGGAACTCGGCGCGCGCCTCCGACAGGCCGGCTCGGAACTCGGCACGGTGGTTCGCCAGGTCTGCGCGCAAGCCTCGGTACAAGGCGAGTTGCAAGCCCGCGAGCCCGCCGAGGCCGACGAGCAGCGCTGCTCCCACACCCAAGATTCCGATCAGTTCCGCTGTCACGGCGTCGTCTCCGGGGGCTCGGCGCACCTGCACGTCGTCGGCGGCAAAGTGACCGCACGACCGCTGAGCTTCCGCGCTTGCTTCCTGACAGGCATGGAACGGGCAGCCATTGCAACGTTTCTCATCGCCTTGTTATACCAGAGCCGGGGTGACGCGCGGCATCCTGAGTTCGGCGCGCGGCTACCGCCTGCGACGTCTCGTACACCGTCGGCCGAATGTGTGGGGCGTGTGGCCTGGGGAGTTCTGTTGCCCGCTCGGTCATGCCGGTGGATCAGCATTCCCATGCTCATTGCTTCCCCAGCAGGCGAGCATCCCGCCGACCCGCACCCCGCAGGTGTGGTACGCGCCGGCGCTGACCGACTGGAACATGCCCGGCGGTGGGTCGGCCTGCCCGTCGTTGTTCGACCCCCAGCAGGCGAGCGTGCCATCGATCCGCACCCCACAGGTGTGGTACGCGCCGGCGCTGACCGACTGGAACATGCCCGGCGGTGGGTCGGCCTGCCCGCTACCGTGCACTCCCCAGCAGGCGAGCGTCCCATCGACCCGCACCCCACAGGTGTAGGAAAAGTGGGCGCTGACCGACTGGAACGCGCCCGGCGGTGGGTCGGCCTGCCCGTAGTCATTGTTTCCCCAGCAGGCGAGCGTCCCATCGACCCGCACCCCACAGGTGTAGGAAAAGTGGGCGCTGACCGACTGGAACGCGCCCGGCGGTGGGTCGGCCTGCCCGTAGTCATTGTTTCCCCAGCAGGCGAGCGTTCCGTCGGTCCGCACCCCGCAGGTGTGGTCATGGCCGGCGCTGACCGACTGGAACATGCCCGGCGGTGGGTCAGCCTGCCCGAAGTCATTGTCTCCCCAGCAGGCGAGCGTTCCGTCGGTCCGCACGCCACAGGTGAGGAAATTACCGGCGCTGACCGACTGGAACGCACCCGGCGGCGGGTCGGCCTGCCCGAAGTCATTGTCTCCCCAGCAGGCGAGCGTCCCGTCGGCTCGCACCCCACAAGTATGGTAAAAGACGGCGCTGACGGACAGCCATCGAGTACGAAACACAGGTTCAGGAAAACTGCCTGCCCGATGGCGCGTGATCCAGTCGTCGAGCGTCCGCCGCGCCGCGTCGCCGTCGATCAGGAAGTTCGCGCTTTCCACCCCCTCCACCGCGCCGCCGCCCAGCTTCGCGGTCGCGACCCCAATCACGCCGCCGCGCGGGTCCAGGCCCGGCCCGCCGCTGTTGCCCGGGTTGGCCGTGGCGTCGGTTTGCAGCCAGCCGGGATGGCGGGCCGATAGCACGCCGCGCGTGACGGTGATGGTTTGCAGGCAGAGCGGGTAGCCCAGGATGACCAGGTCTTCGCCCAGCCGCAGGTCCGCGGCGCGGCCGAAGGCCAGGAACGGATAGGGTCCGCCGCCGGGCAGCTTGAGCAGCGCCAGGTCGGCGTCGGCGTCGTTGGCCACCACCGCCGCCTGTTCCTCGCGGCCGTCGTGTGTTCCCACCACCACCTGGCGCGCGCCGCCCAGCACGTGGCTGTTGGTCACCGCGTAGCCGTCCGCCGTGAGCACGAAGGCGCTGCCGCAGCCGTCGTCGGCCGTGCGCACGTAGCGCACGGCCGCCTGCGTTCGAGCGACCAGTTCGGCGACGGACAGCCGCGGCCCGACGGCAGTGGCGGTCGCGGCGTCGAACGCCCAGGCAAAGACGCCGCGTACGTCGTTGCGGTGGTCGTTGCGGCAGCCCGTTTCGGCCCCCGCGCCGAAGGCGCGCTGGTAGATGCCCACGTTGCCGTGGTTGCCCAGGTGAGTTTCCACGATGTCGTTGAGCTCCACGCAGGTGGTGGGCCAGACCTGCACCTGCGGGTTGGGGCCGACCACGGCCGGCGCGGCGCCGTCGAACGCCCAGGCGAACACGCTGCGCACGTCCTGGCGGTGATCGTTCTGGCAGGCCGCCTCCGCCTGCGCGCCGAAGGCGCGCTGATAGATGCCCGCGTTGCCGTGGTTGCCCAGGTGCGCCTCGACGATGTCGTTGAGTTCCACGCAGGTCGTAGGCCATTGCGCCAGCGCCGGAACTGCCAGCGCAAACGCGGCGGCGACAGCCAAGAGACCCGCCAGAACGAAGCGCGCCACGCCGAGGCCTCTCCCGTGTGCCGTTCGTGCCGGCGAACGCGCGAGTCTAGCAACGCCCCCGACATCCGCCGTCAGCGTCGCTGGCCGCTGGCCGCCGACCGCCGTCCATGAGCCACGAGCCGCGAGCCGCTGGCCGCATCGCCCCGCCGGCACCGTCGCGCCGGCGCTTGGGGCTGTCGGCGCCGGTCCGTACGATAGGCGGCCAATGTCCATCCTCCACCAGTTCCGCCTGGACGGCCGCCGCGCCTTTGTCACCGGCGCCAGCCGCGGCATCGGGCGGGCGATTGCCGCGGCGCTGGCCGAGGCGGGGGCGGACGTGGCGCTGGCGGCGCGGGACCGTACGGCCTTGGAGGCCGTGGCCGCGCACGTCCGCTCGCTGGGCCGCCGCGCCCACGTGTGCGAGCTGGACGTCAGCCGGCTCGAAGCCATTGGCCCGGCGGTCGACCGCGCGGCCGAGGCATTGGGCGGACTGGACATCCTGGTCAACAACGCCGGCGTCACCAGCCGCGTCCGAACGGGCGCGCCCGACCCCGCCGAGTTCGACCGCGTCTTCGACACCAACCTCGGCGCGGTGATCTTCGCCGCGCAGGCGGCGCGGCCCTGGCTGGCCGCCTCGCCCGCGGGCGTGGTCGTCAACATCGGCTCCATCGCCGCGCCCAAAGGCGTGGGGATTTACGGCGCCAGCAAAGCCGCCGTCCACTCCCTGACCCGCGGGATGAGCCGCGAGTACGCCGACGAGGGCATCCGCAGCGTGGCGCTGGCGCCCGGCCAGGTCGACACCGACATGACCGCGCGCGCCCGCGCCGACGTGGACGAGCGCCGCCGCCTGCTGCATCACACCGCCCGGCGGCGCGCCGCTTCCCCGTGGGAAATCGCCGCGGCGGTGGTCTTTGCCGCCTCGCCGGCCGCCGACTTCATCAGCGGCGCCGTCATCGCCATCGACGGCGGACGCGACTACATGCCGCCGCGCCCCGACGAAGCTTCACCCCAGAACGCCGCACCCGCCGCGCAGGTCGAACGGCCGCCGCCCGGCGGCGCGGCGCGGCCCGGCAGCTTCCGCCTGGACGGCCGCCGCGCGCTGATCACCGGCGCCAGCCGCGGGATCGGGCGCGCCGCGGCTCAGGCGTTCGCCCGCGCCGGCGCCAGCCTGGCTCTGGCCGCGCGCCAGGTCGGCCATCTGGACCCCGTGATGCAGACCGTGCGCGCGCACGGCGTGCAGTCCCATGCCTTCGGCGCCGACCTGGCAGACGCAGAAGCGCCGGCGCGTCTGGTCCGCCAGGCCGCCGCCGCGCTGGGCGGCCTGGACATCCTGGTCAACAACGCCGGGATCGGGGGCGCGGCCGCGTCGCCGCTGACCGTCCAGGCCTACCGCCGCCTGCTGCACGTCAACCTGCGCGCGCCTGTGTACGCCGCGCAGGCTGCCCATCCCTTCCTGCGCAAATCGCCCGCGCCGGTCGTCGTCAACATGTCCTCCGTTGCGGCCAGGCTGGGCGGCCTCAGCCCTTACGGCTCCTGCAAAGCCGCCTTGTCGTCCTACACCGTCGGCCTGGCCCGTGACTGGGGACCCCAGGGCATCCGCGCGCTGGCCATCGCGCCCGGCGTCATCGACACCGACATGACCGCCCACATGATCGCCAGCGAAGACTTCTCGCGCGCGCTGCGCAGCCGCGTCGGTCTCGCCCGCGTGGGCCGCGTCGACGAGCTGGCCGCCGTCACCCAGTTCCTGGCCTCCGACGCCGCCTCGTACGTCACCGGCGTCGTAATCCCGGCCGACGGCGGCTGGGTCTACCAGTACTAACGGACGCGCAGCGCGGCTGTCTGGCGCCTAGGTTCGATCCTCCAGCTCCAGCCAGCGCAGGTCCACCGTCCCGTCCGCATCCGGCGCCGGCGCCAGCACGCATCCCAGCAACCCGGAACGCAGCGGCGCCATGTCCGGATAACCGCAGCGCACCATGAACGCCGCGGGCGGCGCACCGTCGGGCGGCCGCGCCAGCCACCCCAGGCGCCGCCAGGTTGCGCCCGCGTCCTCGCTCACGCTGCACGCCACCCCGGCGCCGCCGCCGCGTTCGTCGCGGTAGGCGCACAGCAGCTGGCCGCCGCGCAGCCGCTGCAGTTTGACGTTGGCGCCGCAAAACTCCAGGGGGCGCGGCTCGCTCCAGGTTCGACCCTCGTCGTTCGAGACCGAGCACACGCTGGGATGCCCGCCGAACACCCGCGCCACCGCCAGAAACCGCCCGTCGTCCAGTCTGGCCGCGTCCATGTCGCCGAACCCCAGCGTGGGATGCGCGGCCACGATCACCGGCGGCGAAAACGTTGCGCCCTGGTCCTCCGTGAAGCACACGCCGGCCTGCCAGCCGCTGTCGCGGCCCGTCGTGCCAATCACCGCCAGCATGTGGCGCCCGTCGGCCAGGCGGTGCGGATTGCTGGCGCCGTAAAACTCCGTCCAAGCCGGGAACAGGCGCACCTCCGGCCCGCCCGGCGCCCAGGTCTCGCCGCCGTCGGCCGAGGTCGTGGTGGTCAGGCGCCAGCCCGTACACGACTCCCCGTCGGGCAGCATCGGGTCGGTCTGCAAGCGCCCCAGCGCCAGCAGCAGACGCGCGTCGCTGAACGGCGTCAGCCCGCCCAAATTGAGGCAATCCCAGCCCGGCACGGCGTACAGCGCGTCGGGCGGCGTCCAGGACACACCGTCATCGTCCGAGCGCGACGCCATCAGCGCCCCGTTGTTGCGCCGGCGGGTTCCCACGATGCGGCTGAACGTCAAGACCAGGCGTCCCGTCGACAGCCGCGCCAGGCTGGCCATGTGATGGATGTGCGGCGCGCCCCCGCCCAACAGCCGCCGCGCGCACGTCACCGCAATCGGCGCGTCGTCGACAAGATCCGGCGCACCCGCAGTCACCAGCGCTCCCCGCATCGCCAACAGCCCGCCCGATCCTACGCCCCGCAGCCGTCTTCATATAATCGCCCCCCATCCACCCCGGCAGGGCTATCCCGTGTCCATCGAGCGCCAGCAGGTCGACCACGTGGCTGCGCTTGCGCGCCTCGATCTCACCGATGCCGAGCGCGAGCGGCTGCGCGGCGAGTTGGGGCGTATCCTCGAAGCCTTCCAGGTCCTCGATACCCTGGACACCAGCGGCATCCCCCCCACCGCGCAGGTCATCCCGCTGGGCAACGTCGAGCGCGGCGATACGGTTGCCGACCCGCTGCCGCGCGGCCAGGTGCTGCGCAACGCCCCGCGGGTCGAGGACGGCCAGATTCGCGTGCCGCCCGTCCTGGACGAGTCCTAGACCCGTGGCCGCCGACGCCCTCTGCCGCCTGACCCTGCGCGCCGCGGCCGACGGTCTGCGCGCGGGCCAGTTCACCTCGGTCGACCTCACCCAGGCGCTGCTCGACCGCATTCAGGCCCTGGACGCCCGCGTCGGCGCCTACCTCACCGTCACCGCCGACCGGGCGCTGGCCCAGGCCCAGGCCGCCGACCAGCGCCGCGCCGCCGGCCAGGACGGACCCCTCCTGGGACTTCCCCTGGCCATCAAAGACGTGCTGACCACGCAAGGCGTCCCCACCACCTGCGCCTCGCGCATGTTGGAAGGCTTCGTCCCGCCCTACGACGCCACCGCCGTGGCCCGCCTGAACGCCGCCGGCGCCGTTATGCTGGGCAAGACCAATATGGACGAGTTCGCCATGGGCTCGTCCAACGAACATTCCGCCGTCAAGCCCGTGCGCAACCCCTGGAACCTGGCCAAGGCGCCCGGCGGCTCCAGCGGCGGCTCGGCCGCGGCTGTGGCGGCCGACGAATGTCTGGCCGCCCTCGGCAGCGACACCGGCGGCTCCGTACGTCAACCCGCCGCCCTCTGCGGCTGTGTGGGACTCAAACCCACCTACGGACGCATCTCGCGTTACGGCCTCATCGCCTTCGCCTCCTCGCTCGACCAGATCGGCGTCCTGACCAAAGACGTTCCCGACGCGGCCCTGCTGCTGCACGTGCTGGCCGGCCGAGACCCGCGCGACTCCACCTCGGCCAACGTTCCCGTCCCCGACTATCCTGCTGGTCTGGACCGTGGCGTCGACGGTCTGCGCGTCGGCGTCGCCCCGCAGTATTTCGGCGCGGGGCTGCATCCAGACGTCGAGCGCTGCGTCCGCCAGGCAATCGACGCCCTGCAGACCGCTGGCGCTGTCCAGCGCCCCGTCTCCCTGCCCCACACCAAATACGCCCTGCCCGTCTACTACGTCATCGCCCCGTCCGAAGCCAGCGCCAACCTGGCGCGGTACAACGGCGTCAAATACGGCCGCTCCGACCCCCAGGCCACCGACGTGGACGAGATGATGTCCCGCGTCCGCGCCCAAGGGTTCGGCTCCGAAGTCAAACGCCGCATCATGCTGGGGACCTATGCGCTTTCGTCCGGCTATTACGACGCCTACTACCTCAAAGCCCAACAAGTGCGCACCCTCATCAAAAACGACTTCGAAACCGCGTTTCAGGACGTCGACATCATTGCCGCGCCCACCGCGCCCGCGCCCGCCTTCGACCTGGGCGCCAAACTGGACGACCCCGTCGCCATGTACCGCTCCGACGTGATGACCCTGCCGGCCTCGCTTGCCGGTCTGCCGTGCCTGAGCATTCCCTGCGGCTTCGTCGACGATCTGCCGGTTGGCCTGCAACTCATTGCCCCGCCCTTCGCCGAGCGTCGGCTCCTGCAAGCCGCGCGCGCCTACGAACGCGCGCGCGGCACACTGGCCGCGCCCGTGCGCCAGGTGGACGTCCCATGACCTCCGCCGCCCCAGGATTCCGCGTCGTCATCGGCCTGGAAGCCCACGTCCAACTCAAGACCCGCAGCAAAATGTTCTGCGCCTGTCCCGCCGACTATGCCAACGCCGAACCCAACACCCGCGTATGCCCCGTCTGCCTCGGCATGCCCGGCGTGCTGCCCGTCATCAACCGCCGCGCCGTCGACCTCACCATCCTCACCGGGCTGGTCCTCGACTGCCGCATCCCCGAACACGCCAAGTTCGACCGCAAAAACTACGCCTACCCCGACCTGATGAAGTGGTACCAGATCTCCCAATACGACCTGCCGCTCTGCGTCAACGGCCATCTCGACGTCACGATCGACGGCAGCGCCGACCGCGTGCGCATTCGGCGCGTGCATCTGGAAGAAGACACTGCCAAACTCACCCACGTCACCGCCAGCGACGGCGCGCCAGCCAGTCTTATCGACGTCAACCGCTCCGGCGCCCCGCTCATGGAAGTCGTCACCGAACCCGACATCAAAACTCCCGCCCAGGCCGCCGCCTTTGGCGAGCAGCTGCGCGGCCTGCTGCGCTGGATTGGCGTCTCCACCGCCAACATGGACGAAGGCGCCCTGCGCATCGACGCCAACGTCTCCGTCTGGCCCGCCGACCATCCCGTCGGCGCAGCCAAGGTCGAAATCAAGAACATGAACTCCTTCCGCGCCTTGAGCCGCGCACTTGCCTACGAAATCGAGCGCCAGACCGAACTGCGCCGACGCGGCGGCGCGCTGGTCCAGGAAACGCGCGGCTGGGACGAAGCCTCGGGCACGACCCTCGTCCAGCGCACCAAGGAAGAGGCGCACGACTACCGCTACTTCCCAGAGCCCGACCTCCCCCCGCTGCACGTCACCCGCGCCCGCGTCGACCAACTGCGCGCCCAGCTGCCCCGCATGCCCGACGACGTGGCCGCCGACCTGACCAGCCAAGGCGCGCCCTCAGCCGACGTGGCCGAACTGCTCCACGACCGCGCGCTCACCGACTACGCCCAGGCCGTCATCCAGGCCGGCGCCGACGTCCCCGCCGCGGTGACCTGGATCGTCCACGACCTGCGCCGCGTCCTCAACGCCCGCGGCCTCGCCGCCGACGCCATCCCCATCCCGCCCCCCGAACTCGCCGCGCTCCTCCAGCTGCGCGCCAACGGGTCCGTCAGCAGCACCATGGCCGCCGACGTCCTGGACGAAATGTTCGCCACCGGCAAACCCGCCGCCGCCATCGTCCACGCCCGCGGCCCCCAAATCAGCGCCGCCGACCAACTCCTCGCCATCGCCCGCCAAGTCATCCAAGAAAACCCCCAAGCCGTCAGCGATTACCACGCCGGCAAACAACGCGCTCTCCAATACCTCATGGGACAAGTCATGCGCCTCACCCGAGGCAAAGCCAACCCCGGCGCAGTGAGCGCGCTCATCGAGCAGGAATTGGGCGGAACGGGATGACCGCCGTAGGATTCGCCGCCCTTGCGTGCAATTGTCGATCAGCGGCCAGAACGGCCCCGAATGCCTGAGCGTTCCAGCCCTCATCGACCCGTTCGCCCATTCCAAATTGCCGCTGCCACCGCTCCTGCGGTAGAGAGTGCCGCAGGCGCCGACAGCCAAGGCTCGTCTGCGTCCAAAGCAGCAAAGGAAATGGAGACACGCATTGCCGAGGCGGTCGGAAAGCCGACCAGCAACAGAATGCATCTTGGTACTTTTTACGGACAGGCACTCGATATTCTGAGAAACGACGTTCACCACTTGGGTCGTGGCAAGAGGTTTACGGTGTATGCCGTTAGCGGCCAACAACGAGTGATCAGACAAGCGATGCGCGATGTGGGTGTCAGCCAGTACAAACCTAATGCGATGCGCAGCCCCACCCATCCCGTGGTGCGCTGGCCATCCCGTGGTGCGCTGGTCGCCGCTCCGTTGCATGACCGGCGTCCCGCCGCCGTTCAGCGTCATAGGATTGAAGCGACGGCTCGCTCGGTTTGTCTGGCGGGCGTGACAGGGACGATGAGGTCGATGCGATGAGCATGAGCTCGGCGGCGGTTGCGGAGGTCGGTGGGCCGTACGCGGCGGCGTTGGCGCAGTTCGATCGGGCGGCGGATCAGATCGGGCTGGAGCCGAACCTGCGCGCGGTGCTGCGGGTGCCCAAGCGGGAGTTGACGGTCAACTTTCCGGTCGAGATGGACGACGGCTCCATCCACGTGTTCACGGGCTACCGCGTGCAGCACAACCTGACGCGCGGGCCGGCCAAGGGCGGGATTCGCTACTACCCCAGCACCGACCTGGACGAGGTGCGCGCTCTGGCCATGTGGATGACTTGGAAGTGCGCGGTGATTAACCTGCCCTACGGCGGCGCCAAGGGCGGCGTGACCGTGGACCCGCGCGCGCTGAGCCGTCACGAGCTGGAAAACCTGACCCGCCGCTACGCCACCGAGATCATTCCACTGATGGGGCCGGACAGCGACGTGCCCGCGCCCGACATCGGCACCAACGAGCAGGTGATGGCCTGGATCATGGACACCTACTCCATGCACAAGGGCTATTCCGTCCCCGCCGTGGTGACGGGCAAGCCGGTGGCCATCGGAGGCTCGGAAGGCCGCGCCCAGGCCACCGCCATGGGGATGCTGGTGGCCACCCGCGAGGTGCTGCGCCGCCTGGGGCGCCCGCTGGGCGGCACGGTGGCCGTGCAGGGCGCCGGGAACGTGGGCCGCGGCGTGCTGGAGCTCTTCAGCGCGGCGGGATTCCAGATCACGGCCATCAGCGACCATCGGGGCGGCTTGTACAACCCGCGCGGGCTCGATGCCGCCCGGCTCAGCGCCCACCTGCGGGACGGCGGCTGGGTGTCGGCGTGCGAAGGCGTCGGCGACCCGATCTCCAACGCGGAGCTGTTGCAGCTGGACGTGGACGTGCTGACCCCCGCCGCCGTGGAGGGGCAAATCCACGCGGGCAACGCCGCCAACGTGCGCGCGCCCCTGATTGTGGAAGGCGCCAACGGCCCCATCACCCCCGAAGCCGACGCGCACCTGCACGACCGCGGCGTGACCATCGTGCCCGACATTCTGGCCAACGCCGGCGGCGTGACCGTCTCTTACTTCGAGTGGGTGCAGGACTTGCAACAGTTTTTCTGGAGCTCCGACCAGATCACCCGCCGCCTGTCCCGCCACATGCGCACCGCCGTCCAATCCGTTTGGGACTTGGCCGAGGCGCAGCGCGTCTCCCTGCGCGAGGCGGCCTACCAGATTGCCATCGCGCGCGTGGCCGAGGCCACCAGGCTGCGCGGTATCTATCCCTAGCAGCCGCTTTCGCCGCCCGCCCCCGCATCCAGCTCGACCCGTTCCCTCCCAGAGCGAGGGCCGTCGGCTGTGAGCCTGGCGGCGGCGCGCACGGCCGCTCGTTCCCCGCGCCCTTCCAGGGAGCGGACAGGGTGCGGGTCGGCGCCGGGGTCAGGCGCCGGTCTCGATCCGAGCAACGAGCCTCGCGTCGCGTCGTCCCGCCGCCCGCCGCGCCGGCCCGCCGTCTATCCCTCCCCGCGCTCTTCGCCCAGCGCCTCCCGCACCGCAGCCCAGCTGAAGCGGCGGCCGTCGTCGAACCGGGCGTCCACCTGGTCGAACGGGTCGCGGCCTTCGTCGTCGGGGTCGTAGAGCCGCGTGGGCGAGTTCAACAGAATCGCCGGGCGGCTCCCGCGCACCATGAACCCGTGATGCACCTGCTGGGGAATCAGCACCGAATATTGCGCGTCGTCCGGCTGCGAATGGCCCAGCGGCAGCAGGTCCAGCGTTCCCCGCGTGGGCGATGCCGGGCGGCCGTCCCACAGCGCCAGCAGGATGTCGCCGGCGGCCACCACGAACCGGTCCTCCTGCAACCGATGCACGTGCCAGACCGTCTCGTCGCGCGCCAGCCCGCCCGGCGTGATCGAGTAATAGGTCTGTGCGAAGGGCCGCCGCTCGCGGTGGTAGACGTCGGCCCAGTCCGTGCGCAGGATTTCGACCAGCGACCCCGACTCGTCGCGGTTCACGCGCAACGGCCGCGCCGCCGCATCGTGGATGCGCAGTCGAAACGTCGTCAGGTCCAACCCAGACACAGGCCGCCCCACCACAGCACGTCTTCTCCAGTCTAGGCGATTCACCCCCGCACCCAGGCCGCCCCGCGCTCCCCCGGCGCACCCGCCCCGCCGGAGGCAACTACCTACCCTGCCCTGCCCCCGAGGCAATCACTGCACCCTGCTCCCCACGGCGCCGTCCGCTGCCACCGAGCGGCCAATCCCGTCTACAATGCAGGCCCAGGCCGAGGTGGCGGAATTTGGTAGACGCGCTAGCTTGAGGGGCTAGTGGCCTACGGGCTGTGCGGGTTCGAGTCCCGCCCTCGGCACCTCGAACGCCGCCGCGCGGCCCCGTTGACAGTGGCGCCCCCTCACTGGCGCAGAGACACCCTCGCGTATTCCCGCCAAGGAGCGGCGCGGCAGAACGCTCTCCCGCCGGCCGCAGGGGCGCCGCCCCGACGTGGCGAACCACGCTGCACAGCCCCGCGCCTCCATCGCCGCCCAGTCCCGGCAGCGGCCAAACGACCTTCCCCGCGGGCGGCAAAGCCCGCGAAGGCCTACGGCCTGTCGGGCACTGCGTCGTCCAGCGTGACGGAGGCGGACTTGACCGTCATGGCGCGCAAGCGGTCGGGGTTCGGCGCCGGCAGCGTCCCGGCGCTGGGCGCAAAGGTCAGGTTCTCCGTCAGTTCCAACGCCGGCTCGGCCAGGTCGTCCACATAGAACTTGGACGAGGGAAACAGGTCGCCCGGGTAGGTGAAGTTGGGCAGGGTGGCCAGTTCCACGCAGAGCGACGCGCCGACGGAGCTCTCCAGCATGCCGCCGATCCAGACCGGAACGCCGTGATCGTGGCACAGGTCGTGAATCTTGCGCGACCGCGTGAAGCCGCCGGAGCGTCCCGGCTTGATGTTGACGTACTGGCACGCCCCAATCTGCAGGGCTTGCTCCACCGCGCGCAGCTCGCGCGCCGACTCGTCCAGGCAAATGGGCGTCTCGATCGCGCGCGCCAGCTCGGCGTGGTCCAGCACGTCGTCCCACCCCAGCGGCTGCTCGATGAAGGCCAGGCGGAACTGGTCGATTTCGCGAAACGTGTCCAGGTCGTCCAGCGTGTAGCCGCCGTTGCAGTCGATGTGAAACATCTCGTTGGGGAACGACCCGCGCACCGCGCGCAGCATCTCGGTGTCCCAGCCGGGCCGCGCCTTGAGCTTGATGCGCGGGAACCCGGCGTCTACCGCCTGCTGGATGTCGGCCAGCAGGTCGTCGAACGAGTCCAGCACGCCAAAGTCGGCGCCGGCCAGCACCTCCTGATCCGACCCGCCCAGCAGCATGTGCACGGGTGTGCCGGTGCGTTGGCTTTCCAGCGTCCACCAGAGGATTTCGATGGAAGCCTTGGCAAAGCCGTTGCCTTTGAAGGAGGCCAGGTGCGCGTCCAGATCGGCGGCAGTCTCGAAGTCGCGGCCAACGACCAGGGGGCCAAAGATTTCTGAGACGAGGTGGAACACGGTGCCTGCCGACTCGGGCACGTAATGCGGTGCGCGGAAGGGCGTGGCCTCGGACCAGGCGCACACGCCGCCCGACGAGGCGCGCACGAGCACCGAGTCGATGGCGTGATCCTCGCCGTACGCCGTCCGCCAGGGATAGATCAGCGGCATGCTGACGTAGTAGACGTCCAGACGATCGATGCGCACGGCGACCTCCGTTCCGCGAAACCCGCATGGTGACTGCTGCGCACACCGGCCGCAACTGGCGGCGGCGCGTCCATCGGCGGCGGTTGGGTAGATTCGCTCGACCAGAGCGGCGCCCCGCCTCCTGCCCGCCCGCGATGCGGCCATCCGTAACATGACGGCATGGTTCGGTATCGACTGCCCTGCGAGCGCCCCGTGCGCGGGCGCAGCTGGCTGGGAGCGGCGCTGGCGGCGCTAGCGATCCTGGCCGCGGCGTGCGGCGCGCAGCCGGCGAACCCGGCCAGTCCGGCGCCTCGAACCAACACGCCCGAGACCGCGCGCGCCGCCGCGGCCACCGCGCCGTCGCAATCCTCGCCCAGTGCGTCGCCGAGCACTGCAGAAACGAGCGCCGCGGCAACGCCCGACCCGCCCGAGCGCGCAACTTCCCCGCCGCCTCCCACCGCCGCCCCTACGCCCACCCCCACGCCGTCCCCCATGAACGCCGTGGCGAGATCGAAGTTCCGCGAGGCCGCGCGCCTGATTCGGAACGTGGCCGGGTCTTCCGATGCCCTGCGCGCCGGGCCCGATCTGGCGGCCATCCTGGAGGAAGCGGTCCGCACGGTTCTGGAGCGCCGCGGCGTGGACGCCGGCTCGGCGGCATTGCTGGAAGCCGCCGTCGCAGACCTCCCGCCGCACGTGTACGACGTCGTACCCAAGGGCGCCCGCATCGCCGCAGCCGACGTCGACGGCGACGCTCAGCAGGAACTGATCGCCGCCTTCAACATCCTGGGCGTCCCGCCGCTCTGGTTCGACGGCGCCGGCGGCAAGTTCACCGCCCGCCCGTTTCCAACCGCCGCGGCCTCTGGCGAGGAATCGAGCATGGCCGCGGTGCACTCCGTCGCCGACTGGACGGGCGACGGCGTTGCCGACGCGCTGTTGGTCAGCACCACCACCGGCGCTGGCGCGCTGACCGAAACGCTGCGGGTCTACGTCTGGGAGGCAGCGCCGCCCGCGCCTGCCGCCGCCGAGACGCCCGCCCTGCCGACGGCGGACGAGCCAGCCGTCATCGGCCCGCGCCGCGTCTTCGACGTGACGGTGGACTATTGGGCCGCGCCGGCGGGCTGGCGGGCGCGAAGTGCGTCAGCGCGGCCGGCTATCGAGGTCACCTGCGCGGTCTTGGGGTCGTTCGACGCCCAGCTCCTGCCGCACCCCGGGCTGCTGCGCATCTTCGCCTGGGATGGCGCCTGGTTTGCGGAGATTGCGCGCCGCGTGGACGCCCCCGTGTCGCTGCACGATCAGGTCAACCGCGGCGAGGCGGCGTTTTGGGCGGGCGACTATGCCGCCGCCGCCGCCGCCTACCAGGCCGTGATCGCCGCGCCGGTCCCCGCACAGCCCGGGCACGACACCACCACCGACTGGGAAGGCGTGGCCCGCCTGCGTCTGGTGCAGCTGACGTTGCTGGCGGGCGGCGTTCCCGAGACCGAGGCGCTGCGCGCCGTGGCCGAACGGGGCGGGGCGATCGGGTTGATCGGCCAGGCCATCCAGGCGGCGTTCCAGCATGACGACCCGCTCCAGGCATTCGCCGCGCTGCAACGCGCGAACCTGAACGCGCCCCCGCCGCCAGGGAGCCGCGGCTCCCTGGGCCCCGTGGCCGACCCTGCGCTTACGCTGGCGCTGGGCAAGGCCGTCGAACTGGCGCTGCGCGAGATCCAGCCCCAGGCGCTGACGGCCGACGCCATCGTCCGCGCACTCGAATCCCGGGGCGTCCAGGTGCGCGCGGCCGCCGTTGGCGACCTGGACGGTGACGAAATACCCGAGGCAGTCGTGTCGCTCCCCCGCAACAGCGCGCGCATCGTCGGCCCGCCGGCCAACGACTTCTGGTTCGTGCGGCGCGCAGCGCAGCGCTGGGCGGTGCAGCCCGTGCAGCGCGTTGGACTGGCCGCGGTCACGAACGGGACGGCGACCATCGACGAACGGCGCGCGGTTTTCGAACTCGTCGAGCCGGGCCTCGGACCAGAGCGCACCCGCTACCTCAGCTTCGACGGCCGCCAGACAACCATCTGGCTGCGCCCGCCCACGGCAGACGACCTCGACCCGCCCAACCCATTCGACGGCCAGGACGTCAGGCGCTGCGAACTCGATACGGAAACATCAGGAACCACGCCGGCGTAGTGCGAAAGCTCTCGGTCTCGACGAGTGCCGGACGCGCGCGCGGCGCCAGGAACCGAGACGATTAGAAGGGCGCGCGCTAGGCCGCAAGCTGTGGAGGGGGCCGCCGCGGTACGGCGGTTTGCCTTCGGGTCAGAGACAGCGGCATGGCGCGGCGAGACCCTTCGATGAAGGTGACGGTCTCGTAGTAATCGTCCAGCGGGATGTATGCCCCGTATGAGCGGGCCCACGTCTGTAGCGCCTTGTTGCACGAGTGGTCCCAGGCCAGGACCTCCACGCCCCATCCTGCGCTCCGCATGTCTTTGAGGGTCGAGAGAAATCCGCGGTTTTCCAGATAGCCATTCCCGTCGCCGCTCAGCAGCACGGCGACCGCCGGTGCCGAGTCGCGGAGCGACCGACGCATGTGAGTCTGGATCGCATGGTCGACCGCGACCTCTCGACGTGACACCCGGTGGCGCGGATACTCCTCGACCAGATACCCAAGCGACTCGAGGCGCCGCCGGTGCGGCATCGGGGGCGACCCTCCACAGACAGCCTTCGCTACGTCGCGTCCACTGCGCGCAAGCCGGTGCAGATTCTCGACGTGGAGCCGGGTGTCCGCTGGGGCAAGCAGCCAATCCCTTTCCTCGGCTACTTGCCTGGCCGAGACGAAGATGTTCGAGTTGTCCAGGAAGATGTGGACTTGTTCATGTCGATCCATGGCGCTCACTCCCGTGCTTGACGAACCCAATGGCCGTCTTATCCATGCGGACTTCTAGAACCTATCCGCAGGGTCATCGTATGCCGTCCCGGCGCCTGGGTCAAGCGTATTTTGTCGTCTCCCCCCGGTATATTGGAAGAATTATATCAAGATAAAACATATATATATTATGCAAAAAGATAGAGTAAATACAAAATGCAAGTGCAAATATACAGCGATCTTGTAAATCTTATTTGTTGCCTTTCTTGCTCATTTTTATTACATACCCACTGTGATTATCACCCTGACCCAGATATTCGCACTCGCAGCCGTCCGGGAGGTAATGCCGCGCGCTGCTGGGAAGAGTATGGTTGGCAACGCAGCCGGATGGTGATGCTTGCCCACGGCGGACGACCTCGACCCATCCAGCCCGTTCGACGGGTGCGGAGCGTTTGCTCTACCTCAGGTCCGACGGCTGCCGGGTGGCGACGTGGCTGCACCCGCCGCCGCCGGACGACCTCGACCCGCCCAACCCATTCGACGGCCAGGCGACGCGGAGTTGCGCGCTCCGAAGCGTCGTAACACAGCCGAGCGACTGCTTCGATCGGAAGACGAGATTGGCGCAACCGTATGCGGCGGCGCACTGGCCAGGGAGCCATCGTCCAGGGTCGTTTGGCGCTCGCGTCTGACAGCGCTCGCACTCGTCCGGGCCGTGCGCGGCCCAGCGAAGAAGGCTAGAGGGAGTTCAGCAGAACGGCGGTGGCAATCCCCATGGCGGCGGTGAGAAAGACAGCCCCGCCCGCGATCATCGCCCCGATACGTACGTAAATCCGCTGTTCGCGCTCCTGCATCTCCGCGCGCAACAGCTGGTTCGCGCTGTGCATCTCGGTGCGGAGTGCGTCGAACCCGTTGTTCATCTCGGTGCGCAGAGAACCGAGCTCGCTATGCATCTCGGCGCGGAGGGCGTCAAGCCCATTGTGCGCCTCGGCGCGCAGGGAACCGATCTCGCTATGCATCTCGGCGCGGAGGGCGTCGAACCCGTTGTGCGTCTCGGTGCGCAGGGAACCGAGCTCGCTTTGCATTTCGGTGCGGAGTGCGTCGAACCCGTTGTTCATCTCGGTGCGCAGAGAACCGAGCTCGCTTTGCGTTTCGGCGCGCAGGGAACCGAGCTCGCTTTGCGTTTCGGTGCGCAGCGCCCCAATCTCCCGGAGGAGACGATCCTCCGTGTTCCGGAGGTCGTCTTTCGTCGCGACGTTCTCGCCGATACCTTCGGCGACGATGGTCACCAGCGCACGGGCCTGCGCCTCGTCAAAGCCGCCCTAGTCTTGCAGCCGCTGCGAGGCTCTGAGCGTGTCGAGTACGACTACCATGCGCTCACTCTACACCATCGGGCGGTCCGCCCCCGGCGGCAGGGGTGCCCGGGGGTGATGAACGAGGTCGGACGATGCGCCGGCGGCCCGCACAGCAAGGCCTCCGTGCTCCAGAGGTCATCTTGCGTCACCGCGCCTACGCCTCTGCGCTCGTCAGCGACCTTGCCTGCCGGCTTGCCCGTCGTTCCAGCGGCGCCACGCGGCAGGCGCAGATTTTGTATTCGGGAATCTTCGAGATCGGGTCCAGCGCGTTGATGGTGAGCAGGTTGGCGGCGGCTTCCGCAAAGTGCCAGCTCATATAGACGGTGCCGGGCGCCACGCGCCGCGTGATCCAGGCGCGCGCGTCCACCGACCCGCGCCGACTGCTCACCCTGACCAGGCCGCTCTTGGGCACGCCCAGCCGCTCCGCGTCTTCGGGCGCGATTTCGACCAGCGGTTCGGGATAGGCGTCGTTCAGCCGCGAGCGGCGCGACATGGAGCCGGTGTGCCAGTGATACAGCACCCGCCCGGTGTTGAAGATCAATGGATATTCGTCGTCAGGAACTTCCACGTTCTCCAGCCAATCCACCGCGTGCATCGTGGCTTTGCCGTCGGCCGTGGGGAACCGGTCCCCGAACAACCACAGCGCGCCCGGATCGGTTGGCGTCAGGCACGGCCAGCGGAGACCGCCCTCGCGGTCGAGCCGCTCGTGGCTGAGACCCGCGTGGCTGGGCGTCAGGCGCGCGATTTCGTCGAAGATTTCCGCCGGGCTGTCCAGGCGCAGATCGCGTCCCATGCGGTGCGCAAGGTCCGCAACGATGGCCCAATCCTGCCGCGCCTGGCCGGGCGGCGGCAGGGCCGGGCGCACGCGCTGCACGCGGCGGTCGGTGTTGGTGTACGTCCCGTCCTTTTCCGCCCAACTGGACGCCGGCAACACCACGTCGGCAATCGCGGCCGTCTCGGTCATAAAAATGTCTTGCACGACCAGAAAGTCCAGATTCTCGAAGTGCTCCCGCGCAGCGTGCAAGTCGGGGTCGGACATCAGCGGGTTTTCGCCCATGATGTACATGCCCCGCACCTCGCCCCGGCCGGCGGCGTCCCCAATTTCGATGGTCGTCAGCCCGGGTGCCGCCGGCAGCCTGACGCCCCAGGCCTGCTCGAAAATCCCGCGCACCTCGGCGTCTTCCACCGAGCGGTAGTCGGTGAAGTGCATCGGGACAGCGCCCACGTCGCTGGTGCCCTGCACGTTGTTCTGGCCGCGCAAAGGGTTGAGGCCCGTGCCGCGGCGCCCCACGTTGCCGGTCGCCAGGCACAGGTTGATCAGCGTCAGGCATGCGTCGGTGCCGTGGGTGTGTTCGGAAATCCCAATGCCCCAGTAGAAAGCGGTGGTGCCGGCGCGGCCGATCAGATGCGCCGCACGTTCGATGTCCGCCGCGGGAATCCCCGTCAGAGCCTCTTGCCGCTCGGGCGTCCACGCGCGCACCGACCGCGCAACCTCCGCAAAGTTGTTGACGCGGCGCGCGATGAAGTCCTCGTCCACCAGCCCGTCGCGCACGATGACGTGCAGCAGTGCGTTGTACATCGGCACGTCCGTGCCCGTGCGGAACTGCAGGTGCACGTCCGCCCAGCGGGTCAGTTCTATCTCCCGCGGGTCCGCCACGATTAATTTCGCACCGTTCCGAATGGCTGCCTTCATCTTCAGCGCCGTGATCGGGTGAGTCTCGGTCGTGTTGGAGCCGGTGACGTAGATCACGTCGTTTTCGGCAATTTCGTCCAATGAATTGGTAAACGCGCCCGTCCCCAGGCTCATGCCCAGCGCCGCCACGGACGAGGCGTGGCAGAGCCGCGTGCAGTTGTCGATGTTGTTGGTGCCCAGCACCACGCGCGTGAACTTCTGCAGCAGGTAGTTGTCTTCGTTCGTGCACTTGGACGATCCGTACACCGCCAGCGAGTCCGAGCCGTGGGCGTCGCGCAGCTCGGCCAGGCGCCGCGCCGCCAGGTCCAGCGCCTCGTCCCATCCGGCCCGCCGCCACTGGTCCGACCCGCGCGCGCCCGTGCGAATCAGCGGCGTCGTCAGGCGGTCGCCGCTGTGCACGTAATCCCAGCCGAACCTGCCTTTTACGCACAGCCAGCCCTGGTTGACCGGATGGTCGGGCGGCGAGGAGGCGTGGGCAATCTGGCCGTTGCGCACATGCACCTCCAGCCCGCAGCCCACGCCGCAGAACGAACAGGTCGTCTCCACCACGCGGTCGTCATGCACGAACCCCTGCCGCTCCAGCTCCCACTGCGCCCGGCCCTTGAGCGCGCCCGACGGACACACCTGCACGCAGTTGCCGCAGTAGACGCAGGTAGTGTCCATGATTCCGTCGTACTCGCGCGTCGAAATGCGCACGTGAAAGCCGCGTTCGCCGGGTTCGATGGCATACGTCATCTGCACCTGATCGCCGCACACATCCACGCAGCGCCAGCACATCACGCACTTGGCGTAATCGCGGATGTAGTAGGGGTTGTCGTCGATCACCGGCAGCTCGGCGCGCGCCGCCGCGCCGTTGGCCGACACCTCGTATTCGCGCAGCAGCGCCGCCAGCTCGGGCGCCTCGCTGAGATCCACACCGGCCAGCAGCAGCCGCAGCGACCCCGTGCGCGACCGCCGCACGCCGTCGCTGTTGCTGAACAGCACCTGCCCCGGCTCCACCAGCGCGCGGCAGGCCGACAGCAGCCGTGACTCGTCGCTCAGCGAGGCATCCGGCGCGGGCGGCGCGCTGGCCCCGTCGGCGGCCTGCTCCACCAGGCACAACCGACAGTTCGCCGACGCCTCGATGCCGGGGAGGTAGCAGAGCGTGGGAATCTCGATCCCCGCCTGAGCGGCTGCGTGGTAGATGGTCGTGCCCGCAGGCACGGTCACGGCGCGGCCATCGATCGTGATCGTGACCGCCGAATCCGTCATCCGACCTCGCAAAGAGTGCGCAGCTGCGCCGTTCGCTGCCTGAGCCTACGCCACGCAAAGCCGCCGGCGGGGCGAATCCGCACCCTCAGTCCTCCCGCGTGCCCTGGCGGTCGTTCCGCCGTCCGCGTTCCGCACCCCCAGGCCGACCGCCGGCGCCAACGTTTTCTCCCTCGTGAAAGATCAGCCAGAAGATGTATCCCAGCCAGACCAGCGCAACGATCATCACCGGAACCACCACCGCCACCAGCACCACCCCCACATCCCCGCCCGCCGACCCGGCCGGCGTCGGCGAAGCTTCGGTACTGAGAGCTCGTGCAGCCGAGGCGTTGCCAAGCCGCAGCGGCGAGGCAACCACCGCCGCCAGCCCAGCGCAGGCGCATGCCCGTACACCGGCGGCGCGCGCACCCCATCGCTGTCCAACCCGTCCGCCGTGCATCAGGGCGTGCGGTCGAGAACCATGCCAAGCCATCCGTCCAGTCCCGAGTTCCGGTCCAGCGGCCCCGATTGCGGCGCCCGCGGCTCGATCGCGGCGATGCCAGCAAACACCTCAGCGGCGACGGCGTCGCCATCGAGCCTTACGCGCGCCAGCGGGATGACGTGCTGCGTGTCCAGCGAGCCGCTCCGCTGATCAGCGCCGGCCACGTTCAGCGTCAGCAGATACACTGCGCCCGGCGTCAGATGGGACGCCGTCCCCGCCCCCGCTTTCCCGTCGATTTCGAGACGTCGCGGGTCGAACTCCAGACGGGCTATTTGTGCGTCCGGCGCCAGCGCCAGCGGCCCTCGCCACCAGCGAATCGAAGCGTGTGAGCCCGGGTCCTCCGGAGCGATGCCGAGGGCGTCGGCGGCATATAGCCGCAGCTCGACGCCGGTCTCGAAGGGTAAGCCCTGCGGGTTTCGGTACCACAAGTTCACGACCACCCGATCGCCGGCTACGCCGCCGTCGAAGCCAAGGCCGGCCGCGGCGATCGCTTGTACCGAGGGAGGTGCCGCCCGGCTCGGCCGTACCTGGGCAAACGGCGCCGAGTCCGTGTGCGCCGCGCTGGCGCTGGCGGCGCAATCCGAACCCGCCAGCCGCACGTGCTGCGGAATCCCGGTCAGCTGCACTTCGTTCCCATCCACTGTGATCGATCCCCCGGGTTCTCCCAGCACGCGCAGCTCCAGGTCGTGCCGTACCGCCGCCTCGCACACGGCGCGTTGGCGTTCAGGCAGTCCGGCCGTAGCCTGCCCGACCCGCCACACGGGGGACCACGCCGGCGCCGACAGGTCGTAGGCCCGCACCCCGTATCCGCGCCACAGGGCGTCGTCGCGCGACATGCCAAGCGCGCCCGGTTCCAGGGACTCTGGCAGGATCACCACGCCATCGGTTGGCATGGTCGTAAGCGCCCGATGGCGTGGGAGGCGGGTTGCCCGCTCGAAGATCGTAGGCGTCACTGTGAACAATGCGTCTCGCTCGGCAAACGTCAAGAGCAGCATGCGGCGCTGATAGATCGACAACCCGCCCGCCAGCGCGATGGGCGCGCCGGGATAGACGACGGCGCGCAGAGCACGGTAGCTAGAGGGGGCCGTGTATGTCGTCCCTGCCCCGCGCCGAACCGCGAACACGCGATGTCGCTGGCCAGACGTCGAGCGCAAATCCGCCAGCATTTTGAAGTGGCGCGGATCGTTCAGCATACGTCGGACCTGCGGCGGCCAGGTGTCGGCCAGGCGCTCCGTCACGTGCAGATGCGTGATCCCCATGGCCGACAGGTCGTCCCGATGCAGGAACCGCAGCGCGTCTTCATACACCGGCGTAACCATCGGTCCCAGAACCTGCAAGCCATGGCCAGACGTCGGCGACGTAACGCCCGCAAGCGAGGCGGCTGCGGACGGATGCGGCGTCAGCAGCCGCGCTTCGACGGGCAGCTTCTGCGCCAGCCAGGCATAGAAGTCCCCGTTGGCCGCAAGCTCCGCGCCGAGCTGCGAGCGGTTGTGGTAACGGTTGGTTGCATCGCTGGCTGACGGCGGTCCCAGCTCCAGCCCGCGCGACGCCGTCTGCGCGGCCCACACGGCCTGCGGCAGCGCCGTTGGCAGCATCACCAACACGCTCGCCGCCAGTCCCGCCACAGGTCGCGCCGCCGTCCCGGGCAGCCGGCTGATGAGCGCCCCAATGCCGGCCAGCGCCGCCAACCCCGCCAGCGCCGTCGCCAGCCAGAGAATGCGCGCTTCGTTTTGCGGCAGCGCCGTCTGTAAGACCAGTGCCTCCAGCAGACCAACGGCGCCTGCCAGCGTCAGGAATCCCACCCCCCAGCTCCGCAGGAGCACTGCCGCTGCCCCGCCGACCGCAAGCAGCGGGAGTATCCCAACCCGCGCCAGCCCCACGCCCATTGTGTCGAACGGCGCTAGGTCGACCCCGGCCCGGTCGAACTCCAGGCGCACCATCCCCGTCGTGCCGCCGCGCCCCAGCAGCTCGTCCGAGACCGGGCCGCCGGCAAACACGGCCAACGCCGCACCGGCCGTCAGTGCTGCGGCCAACACCCCCCGGTCGCTCCCACGCAGTTTCGTCAGGCGCGCGCTTCCCACCACCGCCAGCGCCGCGCCGGCAAAAATCATCACCGACGCCTCCGCAAGTGCGGAGACCCCGGCCGCCACGGCGATCAACGCCGCCGGCCGCGCGCCGGGCTTCTGCTGCAGCGCCGCCGCAATCAGGATGGCGATTGCGGCCGCCAGCGGCTGGTGCGGCGGCGACGCCAGCCAATCGAATCGCCCCTGCGGCGGGTCGACGAGCTGCGGAACTCCGACCCAGAAGCCCCGCGAGTACAGCGCAACGACTGCCCCCGCGCAAACCGCCAGCGGCAGCGGCGCGCCGACGTCCCGCGCAAGCCCCACCGCGGCCAACAGCATGGCCAGCACCAGAAACGCCAGCAGCGTGTAAAACGCCGTCCACACTGGAACCGGAGCAACGCTGACGACCGACGCCGCCAGCAAGTCCGCGCCGTAGTGATAGCCAATCCCGGCGTCCGGCCCGTACGGCGTCAGCGGCGGAAACTCCCCGCGAGCCATCCGCAGCGCTAGTGGGAAGTGCCAGGTTTCGTCCACGAACCACACCTGCGTCCGCACCGCAAGCAGGAAAACGAACGCCCCTCCCGACGCTAGCGCGAACCCCAGCGCCCACCCCAGCGTCCCGCGCCGCGGCCACCGAAACGTTCGAGGACCCGTAGACGGGTGGGGATATATCGGGTGGGCGCAATCGAGGAGGTTTGCCCGGGTCGTTCGGGCGTCCGTGGACGGGTGCGGCGCGCCGCGCGCCGGCCGACCGACCCCGTCCCGCCGCCAGACCAGCGCGGCTGCACCCGCGGACGGCAGCGCCAACCCAACCCACGCCGCCGGCGCACCCGGCACGACATAGGCGGCCAGATTGGTGACCAGCAGCACCGCTGCCAGGCCAACGACCGGCGCAAAGAACGGCCACACCCGACGCTCCCGGCCTCCGAATACCGCCTGCGCCAGCGGCGCCCCAATCGCTGCAACCCACAGGCAGACTCCCGTGGCCCAAAGCGTTTCCGCCCACGGCGCATCGCTCGGCGCCAGATGCACGGGCGTCTCAACCGTGCTGCCGCGGCGCAACATGCCGCTGCAGCACACAGGCCGCCAGCAACGCCGGAATCAGCGTGATTACTATCAGCGCAATGAAAACGTCAGCCGCCAACGCCCACCAGCGCCAGTCAGACGTGAACAATTGCCAGATGCCGTGCAGCTTGCTCAGCGTCGGCTCGGACGCGCCGTAAAGCACGAATTCGAGATTCTGATCCGGCCAAGCCAAAGCGCCGTTGACCCAGAATTTCCCATCCGGATAGAGGTCACCCTTCGTTGCGCCAACACGAAGCTCGGCGCCTGGTTCGACGTGTGCTGCAACGTGCAGAGCCAACGACTGGCTTTCCTCCGCGGTGATCGGCGGCAGCAGCTCGATATCCCGCCAGCGCGGGCAGTCTCGAACCGGAACCTCCACCGACCCCTGGGCAAGCGTGACATCCGGCGCGCCGAGGGGCGTGACGCGAACGGCGGCCATCGCCGCACGCCCGCTCGGGTCGCAATTCGACAGCAGCAGTCTGAGGCTCTGCACGGGTGTGGCGGGCATGCGGAATTCTTGCACCACGGATTCCTGCCGTTGCAGGGTTACGCCAAACGTCCCCGCGCGCGTATGCGGAGCCAGAGTTTCCACCAACGGCGCACGGAAGAGCAAGGCAATCACGAGTCCGCCCAGCACGGTGGTCACGACGATTGCCCCAAGCAGGAGTCCGTGCCAGCGGTCTTGGAATGCCGGGGGAGGATGACGTTCGCGGCGCATCGAGATGGCCGCGGTCATCCCAATACACAAGGTACCGCTGTATTCCAGGGTCTCCTCGAGCACGTATGACAGCTCCCATGCCCGATATGCGAACACGAGTGGGTCGAGGGTTTCGTGGACGAGCGCAAACGCCCAGCACGAGGTCCCGAGCAACAGCGGCGCGCGCGCGGCTGCCGTTCCCAGGCCTTTGCGGGCGAAGACCCACATTGCCGCTATGAACGCGACGGCGGCAGGGCTTGCCAGAACTGGCCATGGGATGCCCAAGCGCGCCGAGTGTTCGACGATTGAAATCTGCCCAAACCTCTTGAATTCGGCAAGTTCTTCGAACGTCAATAACGCTGTCGTCACTGCAATTGTCATCCACCCTCCAATCGCGATGTACCCCGCAAAGCGCCGATAATTCAATACGGCAGCCGTCCCCGCAAGTAAAGTCACGCTAGCCAAGGTGATAGCGGACACTGTATTTGTAATCGTGCCCTCTTGAGTGGCATCCAACCTGCCCAGAACGTTGTTCCATGACGGAAGCAAGTCAGGAAACGCCAAACTGAAAAGGTGGGTAACGACGTAACCGCCCCACCAATATGCAATCGCGCTGAGGAGCAGCAGGCGTCCGGACCACGCCGCCAGACGCCAAGGCCAGTCGTGCGCGTGAGGAGGCAAGCGCCAGCGCCAGTTCACCCGGAGCTGCTGCGCGGTCGCAGCCTGAATAAACCGCGTGTCCATCCGCGTGTTTCAGCAGCGATGAGCAGTCCAAAAGAAGCCATCACTCCCACCACGATCACGACCAGCGCCCACGCGCCCATCCTGTGAATAACGTACAAATCCGGCCCGATCAGTCCGTCCACCCACTGGCGGGCAAGTCGCATGTGCGCACCGATCAGCGAAAAATGCGGGTTCCACGTGATCTGTTCAGGGTTCGCGCCATGGTCCCAAAGGTTCCGCCAGCCAGCCTGATAGTCGAAGAGCACGCCCAAGACCGAGAGGCCCATCGACCACGCGGCCAACCCGAATGTCACCAGGCGCATGACAGGCGTCGTAGCCCTCGCCTGCAAGACCACCCCTACGCCCAGCGCCAGGAACGGCGCTGCGGCGGTGAGATAGCGTGGACCCCACGACACCCCGCCGGCCCAGTCGCGGAACGAGCCGTACCCCACGACTGCCAACAGCGTCAGACTCAGCATCACCAGCCAGGCAGTCCGGCGCGTTGGTGCGTTGAGCAACCCCCACAGCCCGACGGCAGCCACTGGCATGAACACGAACAACCCGAAACTCGGACTTGCCAGCGCGCCAAACACGCCGATGTAGGCCCGGTCCGTCTGCCAGAGAATCGAAGCCGTTCGATAGCCCACGTCAAGGAAGCTCCCCGTGCGATACAGATTCCAGAAGCCGAGGCTTGGAATGACGATGGCAGTCCAGGCGAAGGCAAACACCAGCGCGTGGGGCCATCGGGCCCATGGCCGCCGTCCTTGGCCAAGCAGACACAACACGCCAACGCCCGCGCCCAGAACGATGAACTCTGGCCGCGTCGCCGCGGCAAGGCCGCATGACACGCCGGCGGCGGCCCAGTGTCGCGCGACAGCCTGCGGCCGTGTGGCGAAGACGAACCCAAGCACGCCCAAAAGCGCGGCGAGCGGAATGTTGGCCAGTCCCTGGGCGTAGACCCAGAGGGGGCTTGCAAATGCCAGCACCAGCGCGGCGGTAGCAGCGTTGCGCGGGCGCAGCCCGAGGTTGCGGCCCAGCACGAACGTCGCCGCCACCACCCCGGCAGCGACCAGCGGGCCATAGAGCAGCACGGCCAGCGGCCGCACGAAGCTGGGCTGCGGAAACGACGCTGACGGCGGAGGCGCCGTCGAGCCAGCCGCGCGTGCTATGGCATACGCCGGTGTGATCGCCGCCCACGACAGCAGGCCGTAGCGGCTGGTGACGCGCTCCGACGTCGGATGCGCCAGCGTCAGCAATTGTTCCTGCGGAAACGGACGCCCGCCCGCGAGGTCAGGGCTGCCTGTTTCCACGAACGCTCGAGCGGATGCGTAATGCGTAATCTCATCCACGCTGTAGGCATGCGCTCCGGACGAGAGCAGGTAGACAAGACCGGCAAGCAACATCAGCGCCGCCGCGCGTCCTATGTCGCGGCCAGAACGGCCCTCGCCTGCGCGCAGGGACGCACGCAACCCGTCGGCCCGCGTCAACTCGCCGTCGTGGCCGCGTTCGCGTGAACGCTCACGCCGCGATGCAGCGTGGCCGCGTCGTGCACGCGCCCGCCTGCCCCAGCTGCTGGCGCGCGGTGTTCCGGAACGATCACGGCGCGTGGGATGGCCGGTTGCGTTCGGCCCAGGCAAACGCCCGCTCCAGCAGCAAACGCAGAGGGCCGCGGTTGGCCAGGCCGTCCAGGAGGAGGCTGAGCGTGCTGAGGCCGACCAGGGACCAGCCGAGCGGGGGGATGCCGGCGACGACGAACACGGCGCCGGCGAAGGCCGCGGTTCCCGTCAGCGCGTCGGCGCGCAGGAACGGCGCGGCGTCTTCGTGCGCGGCGTCCGGCGTCAGCGGCGCGGCGAAGGCGCGGTGGAAGCGGCGCGTGAGGCTCCAGTCGGCGCTGATCGAGCCTGCCACCTGCGTCAGCATCACCACCGTCACCACCCACGGCGCGGCCAGCGCCCAGGCCATCATCAGCGCCAGCCCAAAGCCAGCCGCGGTCGCGAGCTGGTGAAAGCGCCGTTCGTCCTGGCGCGTCGTCAGGCGCGCTGACGTAGAAGCGTCCGAGTCGTCGGCGCGGCGGTCGGTCGACGCCGCGGCCCCGGCGGAGGAGGTGTCCGAAGTCATCCCTGCATCATGCCGCGCTTCGTTGCGCTGGCGACCGGCCGACGGGGGGCGGCGAACCGGCGTCGGCGCCGCGGCCAGCCCGTGCTCCAGAGCGACCTGGACGGCCAGCCGGGCGAACCGGCGTAGGCGCGGCGGCCAGCGCTCCGGTGGTTATCCTGGCGCCGTGGGTCGAGCGCCGTGGGCGCTGCTTGCCAGACTTCCGCCATGCTGTTGGGACGCATCCGCGCGCTGGAAATGCCGCCGGCATGGTAGCCGCTCTTCGACGCCGAGCGCCTCGGGCAGGTTCGGGGCGCGCGTTCTGGTCAGTCGTCTGGCGCGTCGGCGCGGCCGCCGCGTCCGCGCTGTTGCTGGCCGCCGCGTTTCCGCCCCTGGAGTGGACGGGGCTGGCGTTTGCCGCCTGGACCCCGCTGGCGTTCGCCCGCGCCGGCGCCTCGCCGCGGCTGCAGCGCTTGCTGGGCGGGTTGTTCGTCGGCGTGCTGTACGGACTGCTGGCTGCCAGCGTCGACCCGCCGGAAGTCGTCACCGGCGCGGCGTGGGTCGGCGTGTCGCTTGCCGTCGGCGCCGCGGCCTTCGCGGCGGCCGTCCTGCTCGCGGCGCCCTTCGGGCCGCAGCGCCTCACCCGCGCCCTGGGCGCCTGGACGTGGATTTGGGCGCCGGCGCTGATCTGGACCGGCATCGAGTACCTGCGGCTCGTCACCACCGCGGGCCACCAGTGGGGGATGCTGGCCGCCGCGCAGGTCGACGCCGCCCCGCTGCGCGCCTGGCTGCCGTTGGCCGGCATGTGGCCCGTCACGCTGGCAACCGTGGCCGCGGGCCAATCCATCGCCGCGTTGCTGCTGGCTGCCGCGGGCCGTCTGGCCATGACGCGCGGTCTGGCGGCCGCCATTGGTGCGGCTGCTGTGTTCTGGCTGGTTGGGCTGGCATTCACCGCGGCGCCGCGCACCATCTTGCCCCCGCCCCTGCGCGTGGCCGTCATCCAGACCGGCGAGCACGTGCCCGCGCACCCGCAAACCAAGCCGCTCATCGAGACGGTGCAATACGCCGCCCTCACCGACGTCATCACCGGGCTGCATGCGCCCGCAACCATCGACGCCGGCCGACGCGGCGCCCAGCTGGTGGTCTGGCCCGAAGCTTCCGGCTGGGTGGCGCCAGACGACCCCAGCGCGGAACCCCAGCTCCAGCGCGTGCTCGACACCGCCCGCCAGGCCGGCGCCGCCATCGTCTGGCCCTACTTCATCCGCATCGACCCCAACCGCACGCGCAACGAAATCGTGCTGGCAACCCCCGACGGACGCCTGAGCGCTCCCACGACCAAGGACCACCCGGTCTACGCCATCCGCGAACGCAGCGTGACGTCCGGCCTGCATCCCGTCTACCAGCTGCGCGGCCTGCGCGTCGGGCTGGCGGCCGGACCCGACGGCACCTACACCGACACGCTGGCGCGGCTGGCGGCGCGGGGCGCCTCGCTGGTCGCCATTCCCACACACGACTGGGCCGCGTTTACCTCCCAGCACGTCAGGCACTTGCGCCTGCGGGCGGCCGAACACCGCCTGACGCTGGTCAAAGCCGACTGGCGCTACGGCTCGGTCGTGATCGACGCCCACGGCCAGGTCATCGCCGCCGCGCCGCTGCGAGAGCCGCAGGCGGCCGTGCTGCTGGCCGACGTCATCCCCCAGGCGCCAGGCACGCTCTACACGGCCACCGGCGACTGGATGGGCGCGGCGGCGCTGGCGGCCTGGGCCGCCCTGCTGGCCGGGTCCGTGGGCCTGGAGCTGCGCCGCCGCGTCAGCGGCGGCTGGCCGGAATCACCGAGGCCCCCCAGCTGAAGGCCAGCAGCCCGACCGCCGCCAGGCCCAGCGTCGCTATCCCAGGGTGCCACCCCAGCGTCGTCAGCGTGCTCAGGTAGACCGCGCCCGTGTGCAGCACGCCAGCCCCCAGCACGTAGGCCGCCAGACGCCCCGTCATCCAGCCCCGCGCCAGCAGATAGGCCGTGCCAAACTGCAGCGCCGCCCAGGCCCACGCCTGAACGAACGGAAACAGCAGCGCCTCCCAGCCCCCGCCCGCGTCCAGCGCCTGCGTCAGCTGCAGCTGCGCGTCGAACAACACGTACCCGGCCGCCGGCCCGATGGCGGCTGCCGTAATCGCTCTGGGGTCGGACGGCCAGCGCATCGCCAGCATCACCGCGGCCAGCATCAGCAGCTTGGCGGCTTCGTCCGCGTAGGCCGCCACGATAGCCGCCGCCAGGCTCGTCAGCGCGGTCGCGTTTGCCAGCGCGTCCGCTCCAACGTTGTCCCGCAGGACGTCCAGCACCGCCTGCGTGGGGATGTCGCGCAGCCAGACGTGCGCGAAGGGATACGCCGCGGCGCCCAGCAGCACCCCAAACCACGCCCCCGGCTGCCCCAACCGCAGCGGCGCGCCGGCGCGCGCCCAAAACAGCACAAACGCCAGCGCCGCCGCCGCCGCCACCGGATGCGGCGCCGTCAGATACGCGCCCAGCGGGTCAGCCGGAAGATTCAGTGCGTCGATGGCGCGGTTCCGCGGCCCGGCGTCCGCCGGCCGCACGATTGGCAGGCAAGCGCCGCGTCCAGGCCCCGCGCATCCTGGACGCGAGCGCGGGGACGGCAACGGCCGCCGCCGACCTGCGCATTCCTCCCTCGCCGACGGTGCGGGCTGTTACGATAGGGAACGCTCGCGGGCCTGGAGGCATTGCGCCGCAGTCCGCGTGCGTGTTGGCAAGCGGACTGCTGGAGCGTAGGGCGGCGCGGGTCGGTGGGTGAGTGGTTAAAACCACCAGACTGTAAATCTGGCGCCTTTACGGCTACGTAGGTTCGAATCCTACCCGGCCCACCGGTGCCGAGCGTGGCGGAATACGCTACTATCAGGTGCCAAGCGCCCGGCGTCCGTGGTCCCGTGGTGCAGCGGCCTAGCATACCTCCCTGTCAAGGAGGAGATCGCCGGTTCGAATCCGGTCGGGACCGCCCAGACCTCTGCGCCCGCCGTCGGGCCCATAGCTCAGCGGTCAGAGCAGCCGGCTCATAACCGGTAGGTCCCTGGTTCGATTCCAGGTGGGCCCACCCCGCCGCTGTGGGCCTCCCGCAAGCGCCGGGTCGGGCGCGTGAACGCCGATCCCCGCGTCCCACCGCCTCGAAACTCCCGCGCCAGGCGCGGCCCGAGCCATTCCGTTCATCCCCGCGCCCCACCGCCTGGAGACTCCCCTCGCGCCGCGCCTCTGCCGCCGCCAACCACCACGCGCGGCTGTGTAAACTGAACCCCGCGGTGCGCCCTGGCAGCCGCGCCGTTCCTCACGCCAGCCCACCCCTGCACGAGCACACCCATTCCAAGGCAGAACCCATGCCGTCGTTGCTGAAACTGTGTCTCGCCGCCGCGGCCGCGCTCGTTCTGGCCGCCTGCGGGCCTCCCGAGGGCGCGGCACCAACGGCCGCCCCGCCCGCCGTGCAAACCGCCGCCCCCGCACAGGCCGCGGCCGCTCCCGCTGCGCAAACCGCCGCCCGGCAAACGCCGGCCGCTGCCCCAGCGCCGTCGACGCCGGCCCCTGCGCGGCCAACGGCCACCCCCGCGCCGCGTGCGGCGACCCCCGCGCAGCGAACCGCGGCTGCCCCCAGGCCGACGCCAACGCCATCGCCTGACCCGACCGAAACGCCAACGCCGGAACCGACCGCCGCCGCCGAACGCGTGCTTACGCTGCGCTATTGGCAAGCGCCCACAGTCCCGTTCCCGTATCTATCCGGCGGCGACAAAGACGTGGACGCGGGCGCGCTGACGCTGGAGCCGCTGGCAAATTACGACCCCGACGGCAACCTCGTCCCCAAGCTGGCCGTCGACATCCCCACGCTGGACAACGGCGGCGTCTCGTCAGACCTGTTGTCCATAACCTGGCGGCTGCGAGACGGCGTGCAGTGGTCGGACGGCAGCGCGGTCACCGCCCATGACGCCGTGTTCACCTGGCGCTATTGCTCGCATCAGGACACGGGCTGCACCAGCCGCGACCGCTTTACCGAGCTGGCGTCGGTCGAAGCCGTGGACGACCTCACCATCGAGATAACCTTCGAGAAACCCACGCCCTATCCCTACAGCGTGTTCGTCGGTTCGGTGACGCCAATCATCAGCCAGGCGCAATTCGCCGACTGCGTGGGCGCGGCCGCGGCGGGCTGCGCCGCCAGCACCCAGACGCCGCTGGGCACCGGCCCCTACCGCGTAGTGGAGTTTACGCCCAACGAAGGCGGCGTCTACGAACGAAACCCGCATTACCGCGGCGCGCCGGCCTGGTTCGACCGCGTGATCCTGCACGGCGGCGGCGACGCGGCCAGCGCAGTGGCGGCGGTGCTGGTGGACGGCGCCGCAGACCTGGCCTGGAACGCGCAGATCGAGCCCGACGCGCTGGCCGAGGCGCAAGCCCGCGGGCTGGGCGCGGTGCACCTGGCCTTTGCCAGCCAGGTCGAGCGCATCGTCGTCAATCAAACCAATCCCGATCCCGCCCTGGGCGGCGGCCGCTCCGAATACCAGGACGGCGCGAATCCGCATCCGTTCCTGACCTTCACGCCCATCCCGCAGGCCATGTCGATGGCAATCGACCGCCACGCCATCGCCGAGCAGTTGTACGGGTTTACCGGCGAGCCGACCTGCAATCTTGTCGCGGCGCCCGCGGCCTACGTGTCCACCGCGAACGACGGCTGCCTCAGGCAGGATATCGAGGGCGCCGCCCGGCTGTTGGACGAGCACGGTGTGGTCGACAGCGACGGCGACGGCGTACGCGAGTACCAGGGCGTTCCACTGCGAATCACCTATCAAACCACCGCCAACGAAATTCGAGAGCAAACGCAGGCCTTGATTCGAGGCTGGTGGCAAGCCATCGGCATCGAAACCGAGCTGCTGCAACACGACGCCGGCACGTTCTTCGGCGGCGATCCGGTCGCCGATGCGGCCATGAATTACCGCCGCTTCTTCGCCGACGTGCAGATGTACACCAACGGCTCCGGCGTCGATCCCCAGCAGGCGCTGGCCAACGGCCTGTGCGGCAACGTCCAGACCCGCGCCAACGGCTGGGCCAGCGGCAACAACGCGCGCTCGTGCAACGCCGAGTACGACCAGGC
Organism: uncultured Chloroflexota bacterium; assembly: GCA_958296175.1. Taxonomy (GTDB): domain Bacteria; phylum Chloroflexota; class UBA11872; order UBA11872; family UBA11872; genus UBA11872. The sequence continues at coordinate 2,877,622 of OY282448.1, read as the reverse complement.
GTTCGCCCGGCTGACCCAGACGCCGCTCGGCCCCGAACGGGAGGCGCTGGTCGAGCAGCTCAACGACATCAGCGTGCAGCAGTACTACGAAATCCCGCTCGTCAACCGCGCGTACGTCAGCGTCGCGCTGCATTCGCTGCTCGGGGTGCAGGCCAACGGCTGGGACAGCCTGATGTGGAACGTTGCCGAATGGCGGCGGTGACCGCAGCCGCCTGACTGGCGCCGCCCGCCGCGCCCTGCCTCGGGGCAAGCCGCTGGCGCGCACGCGCCTAACTCACAGGCACAGCCCTGACTCACAGACACAGCCCGTCGGCGCGCGCGGCCTTTTAAGCGTGATGGAAACGCAGGGCACGAAGGCCGACACACAGCCCGCCGCGCCCGCGGCCTCGAATCAGGCTTGCTGCGACCCCCGCCGCCAGAACAGGCGCGCCCCGGCGCACGTCACCAGCACGTACATCGGGTCGATGAATCCCCAGAACAGCAGGCGCGTTTCCCCCTGGCCGTCCGTGGACGTCGGATCGGTGAACCAGGCGTCCGTCAGGCCGTCGAACCAGTTCCAGAAGAACCAGATCGCGAGCAACGAGGCCGCCAGGAGACCGACGTTCGCTTCCAGGTAGCGCCGCGTGATTCCCTCTTCGCCGCTGGCGTCCAGCTGGCGCTTGCTCACGAAGAAGACCAGCAGCGTGGCCAGCGCGCCAAACGCCATGAACCAGTTCAGCACGCCCCACACCGCGCCGTCGTCCACGCCCGCGCCTTTGGTGTAGAACGGGCCGAGCACGAAGTGCAGCCCCACCGCAACCGCGATCGCCCCTATCAGACCGCCCACGAGCTTCCGCACCGTTCCGGCCATGTCCATCGTCTCGCTTTCTGCACGCGGCGCACGGCAAACCGCCGTCAGTGGCGCGGGCCGCGCCCAAGCCGCCCCGCCGCCAGCAGTGTAACGCCGCCGACCGCGCGGCACGTCGACAGGCCGCCCCGCCCCGCAGGCCGAGACGCAGCCAGGACGGCGTGTGCCCGTCTGTTGGCCGCGCCGCCTCCTATCCGCGCAGGCCGAGGCGCGGCTGACCTGGCCGCCACCCGTCAGCAAGCCGTCGAAGGCCCGCCCGCGCGGGACGCAGGCACGGGACGCAGACGCGGGACGCAGGCGCGGGACGCAGGCGCGGGACGCAGACGCGGGACGCAGACGCGGCGTATGCTATGTTTCGAGTCGTCCCGTACGCTGGGCGCGTGCCTGCAACTGGCGGCCGTCGGGGCATCGCGTCAGGAGCGTCGCGCGCGTGGCCGCCAGGCGCGCGGCTCACCTCACGCGCGCTGGAGCGGGCGTCGGACACGGCGGAGTAGCTCAGAGGTAGAGCAGGGGACTCATAAGCCCTTGGCCGCAGGTTCGAATCCTGCCTCCGCTACCGGCCTTGCCGAGGTGGTGAAACTGGTAGACACGCAGTCCTCAGGAGGCTGTGAGCTTCGGCTCGTGCGGGTTCGACTCCCGCCCTCGGCACCACACAACGCCCAGCCGCCGCACGCGCGAACCCCGCCGCGGCGCGCCGCGGCGGTACGTCCGCCCCCAGGAACCATCCCCCGCCGGACCTCGCCGCCCCCGCATCGAAACGGGGCCGGCCGCATGCCGGCGTGACAGGGCGGCGACAGCCGCGCATGAAGGAGACGCCAATGCTCGGCCTGGGCGCCATCGGCCGCTGTTATTCGGTGACCTTCCAGCGGTGCACGCCTCACGCGCCGGCGCGCGTCTGGCAAGCCGTCACCGACCCCCGCGGCGTGGCGCGCTGGATGGGCTATCCGGCGCGCATCGACCTGCGCGTCGGCGGCCAATACGTCGTCGACTTCGAGGGACCCGGCAAAGGCGGCCTGGACGGCGTCATCACCCGCGTCGAGTGCGAACGGACGCTTCGTTACGTCTGGGGCCTCGCGGTGGTCGGCTGGGAGCTCGAGCCGCACGGCGGCGGCTGCCGCTACCGGTTCGTCCACCACGGCCAGAACCCGCGCGGCATCCCCGACGAGGAGGGCCTGCCCGCCGGCTGGCACGTTTGGCTGGAAGACCTCGAATGCCACCTCGACGGCGCAGGGACGCCCCACCAGGCGGACAGCCCGCGCTGGCGCCAACTCAAGCGCCGCTACCGCCCGCTGCTGGAGTCCGCCCTGGGCGAGTCCCTCGGTCCGCCCGCGTAGCCCCCGCCGCCCTGCGCGCGCCCGGCCGCCGCAAGCGCGCCAACCCTGCCCGTATCGAAGCCGCCCGCCCCGCACGCGCCTGGCCGCGCCCTGTACGGTGTTACCGTACACCCAAGGCGAGGCGCCCGCCCCGCACGCGCCTGGCCGCGCTCGTGATGCGCCACCGCGAAAACGCCGAGGAACAGGCTGCCCCGCGCGCGCCTGGCCGCGCTGAGGTTTGCGCCGTCCACGTGCGGCCCGCGCCGCGCGGTTCCCCCGGTCCCGCCTCCCGTCTGTGACGAATCGCACCACGCCGCGCGCCCCGCGGCCTGATGCTGAACTCGATGTTCCGAGTCGTGGCCAGCCTGGCCGCAAACTGGCGTCGTGCGGGGGCGGTCGTCACCGCGTGGGTCGTGGTGGGCGCGGTCGTCGTCGCGGCCGCCCCGCCGCTCTCCAGCGTCACGAGCAACGAGCAGGAAACCTTCCTGCCGGCCGGGTCCGAATCGCGCCGCGCGCTCGATCTGCTGGCGGAAAAGTTCCCGGACAGCCAGGGCGCCCCGGCCATCGTCGTGCTCCATCGGCCGCAGGGCCTCTTGGCCCGGGACCTGGAAACCGCCGCACAGTTGGCCGCGCGGCTGCAAGCCGACGACGCGCCGCCCGACGTCGAGTCGGTGCTCGCCCTCAGCACCGCGCCGGAGCTGGCCGCCGCGCTGCTGGCGCCGGACAGAACCACCCTCATGACCGTCGTGGCCATCGCCGGCTCGCCGGCGGACGAGTCGTTCTCGCAGACCGTCGCCTGGGTGCGCGCCCAGGCCCACCACGCCGCGCAAGGCGCCGGGCTGACCGCGGCCGTCACCGGACCCGGCGGCATCGTGTCCGACACGCTGGACGTGTTCCGCAACATCGACGTTCGGGTCACCCTGCTCACCGTGGCGCTGGTGCTGGCGCTGCTGCTGCTGATCTACCGCTCGCCCGTGCTGGCCCTGTTGCCGGTGGTAGGCGTGGGCTGGACGCTGCTGGTGGCGCAATCCGTGGCCGCCATCCTGGCCTCCACCGCTGGGTTGACCTTCAACCTGCAGGTCACCTCGCTTATGTCGGTGCTCATGTTCGGCGCGGGCACGGACTTCACCCTCTTCATCGTCTCGCGCTACCGCGAAGAATTAGGGCGGCAGCCCACGCGCTGGCAGGCAATGCAAGTCACGCTGCAGAAAGTCGCGCCGGCCATCGCGTCCAGCGCCGGCACCACCATCGCCGCCATGCTGGCGCTCATGCTGGCCGCCTACGGCGCGTTCCAAACCATGGGGCCGGCGCTGGCGCTGGCCATCGCCCTGATGCTGCTCAGCGGCCTGACCCTCATCCCCGCGCTGACCGTGGCGCTTGGACCCGCCGCATTCTGGCCCGGGCGCATGCGCGTGAGCGGCGCTCCCAGCTCGCGCCTCTGGTCGGCCGTGGCCGGTTTCGTGGCCCGGCGCCCGATGGTCACCTTCGCTGCAACCGCGGCGGTGCTGCTGGTCTTCGCGGCCGGCGCCCCCACCATCAACCCCAGCTTCAGCTTCATCGACAGCTTTCCCGACGACGCCGAATCGAAGATCGGCGCCCAAATCCTGGACGACAGCTTCGGCGCCGGCGACGTCGCCCCAACCAACCTCTACGTGCTCACCGACGCCGTCGACCAGAACCTGGCGGCGCTGGACGGCCTGAGCGCCGCCATTGCCGCCCTGCCCGGCGTGGCGCGCGTCAGCGGCCCCACGCGGCCCGGCGGCGAGCCGCCCGCGGTCAGCCCCGCGGCGCTGCAAGCCGCCGCCCCCCGGCTGGCCGCGGCGCTCGGACCCGCGCCCCCCGACCCGTCGCTCGCGTCCATCCGCATCGACCCCGGCGCGCAGGCGCTCATGCAGACCTACGCCGCCGGGCGGCGCTTCGTCTCGCCCGACGGCACCACCGCGCGGCTGGACGTGGTGATGGCCGACGACCCCTACGGCCCGCCCGCCATCGACCGCATCGGCGAGATTCGCGCCCAGGCGCGCGCGGCCGCGGCCGGCACCTCCTTGCAAAGCGCCGAGCTGCTGGTCGGCGGGCCCACCGCCGTGCAAACCGACTCCCGCAACGCCGTGGCCCGCGATGCCGCCGTGGTCGGGCCGCTGGTCGCCGCCCTCATCTGGGTCATCCTGCTGGTGCTGCTGCGCAGCCTGGTGGCGGCCACCTACCTGGTGGCCAGCGTGCTGCTCAGCTTCCTGGCCGCGCTCGGCCTTTCGGTCGTCATCTTCCAAAACATCCTGGGCCACCCCGGCGTGGGCTATCAAAACGCGATCTGGATGTTCATCTTTCTGTCCGCGCTGGGCGCGGATTACAACATTCTCATCATGTCGCGCCTGCGCGAGGAAATCCGCGCGCGCGGCCTGGCCGAAGGCACGCGCCGCGCCGTGGCGCGCACGGGCGGCGTCATCACCTCGGCCGGCCTGATCCTGGCCGGCACCTTCTCCATCCTGGCCACGTTCCCCCTGCGCGACATCTTCCAGCTCGGCTTCGCCGTCATGCTCGGCGTCCTGCTCGACACCTTCGTCGTGCGCGCCCTTCTGGTCCCCAGCATCGTCATCCTCCTCCGCCGCTGGAACTGGTGGCCCGCCCGCATGGAGGTCGGGACGGTGACCGCGGACGGCTGACCCGCCCGCGCCGCTTCCGAGTCCCGGGCGCTTCCACAGACGCGGCCTGCGCCGCGCTGCGGCCGCCTCGCGCGCTGGACCCTGCGCCGGCGCCGTGGATAGGCCAGGCGCGGGGATGCAGCTCGCACGGCAGCGGCGTATTCTTTGGTGCCGTCGCGGGACGAGGTGGCGCGGCGCCTGGAGAGGGAGAAGTCGGATGCTCGTGACCAGCTGGGCGGCGCAGATTGGTCGGCGGCGCGTGTTGGCGCTGCTCGCAGCGTTGGCCGCGGCGGGTCTCGCGCGCCTTCCGGCGCCGCGGCTGGCGTCGGGCGCCCGGCAGACGCTGCCGCCGGAGGCCATCGAAACCGCTGACGGCGCATTTTTCCCGCACGGCGGCGGGCTGACGGGATTTTACGTCCGCAACGTTCCCAACGGGCCGCAGTTCTGGTCGTTCTACGATGCGGCCGGCGGCCACTCCTGGTACGGCCCGCCCCTCAGCCGCGCGTGGAGCGACGCCAACGCCTGGTACCAGCTCTTTGCCAACGCCCTGTTCAGCCAGCCCAAGAGCGGCGGTGCGGCCGGGCTGGCCCCCATGGTGGAGCTGATCGTCACAGGGCCGCCCGTGTCCAGCAGCTTCTCCAACGCAACCAAACTCGAATTCGACGGCTGGCCCAAGCACGGCGCCGGCCCGTCGGTCGACGACGCGATTCGAACTTTCGTCGGCGCCAACCCCGCGCTGCAAACCGGCGCCGCGCGCTCCGCGCCGCGCTCGGTTGCCGGCAAAGTGCGCAATCTCTTCGCCAACGTCGGCCTCGAACGCTCGGGCTCGCACGTTCGACTGGGCGCGTTGGGCCAGCGCTACAAGCACTACTTCCAGGGCCGCGCCAGCCGCCTGCCCTCGGACGCGCTCGCGTTGGAATCGTTCGAACTCGGCGACCAGACGGCCGGCATTTCCGACGACCTGCCCGGCACGGTCAAGGGCGCCGACCGCGGCTTCGGCTGCACGCTGGCCAGCGAGGAAGGCGTGGCCGCCGGCATCGACCACATGAACCGCCTGGGACTCTGGTGGGACCGCGAACAGTTCCTGTGGGGCGCCATGACCGACTACAGCGGCGCCGCCTTGCCCGCCATCGCCACCGACCGCAACTTCCGCGTCTCCAAGCAGGTCGTGGGACTGCTGCAGTTCACCCCCGCCTACGCCGGCGGCGGCCCGTCCGAGCCGCAGAAGTACAACCCGCCCTCCGGGTTGCACCTCCCGGCCGCGCACTCGTCGAACCACTTCGGCCGTTTCGTCCGCGGGGTGGTGGAAAGCCGCAAGCCCATCCCCAACTCGTCGCCGCGCGCGTCGGCGTCGGGGCTAAACCCAATCTCGCGCTGGATTCCCTGGAACGAGCCAGACATCTGCCGCCCCTCCATGCCCGGTTACGCCTGGGGCGGCGTGCCGCACAAGCGCTGGGTGGACCGCACCGGCGGCAGCGGCGCGCCGCTCGACGGCGAGCTCGACGACGCCGGACGCGAGCAGGCCCTCTTCCGCCTGGTCCAGGTCGCCTTCGACGCCATGATCGCCGCCGACCCCCAGGCGCGCCTGATCTTTCCCACCCTCGGCCTCGTCGACCGCAGCTGCGACGACACGCCGCGGCAGATGAAGCTCTGGGACGGCTGGGTGCGCTTCCTGGCCAGCCAGCAGAACCGCGCGGCCCTGGTCGCCAACGGCTTTTTCTTCCACGACGTCTCCCTGGCCCTGCACAAAGAACCCGAACGGGTATACGAGATGGTGGCCAACTACCGCCAGGCGCTGGACGGCCTCGCCGCGTCCGTGGGCGCAACGGACCCGCTGGCCGGCAGCCGCCGACTCATCGTCATGGAGGCGGGCTTGGAGGACGACCCCGGCCTGGGCGCGCACTTCGACGACACCGACACCGCCCACTTCATCATCCAGACCATGGCCAACGCGCTGGCGGCCGGCGCCGACGAGCTTGCCCTGCACAAGCTGGCCGACTATCCAATGTCCAGCGACGCAGGCAAAGGCGCGCGCGTCGCCGTGCGCTACATGTCACACGTCACCCGCCAGCATCCCGGCATCGCCAAGCGGCCAAACATCCGCGGCGAACAGGCGGCCAACGCCTACGCCGGCCCGGTGCGCATCGACCTGCCCGGCCCCGGCTTCGTCACCAGCGTGTTCTACAACCGCCAGCGCCAGCCGCTCGATCTGACGCTCACCTTCGCCAGCGCCGCCGGCGCCGACGCCTCCGCCCCGTCCATCCATCTCTCCAACCACGCCGGCGCCGAGCGCACGCTCGGCCTCGGCGCCCACACGCTCACGCTCGCCGCCCCGCGCCATACCTTCAACGCCTACGGCAAAAACTGGGCCTGGGTCGGGGGCGGCACGCACGTGGTGCGCTACCCGGACACCGTCACGCTCCGCACCACGCCGTCCATCCCCGCCGCCGCGGCCTACCGCACCATCCGCGCAATCGAGGGCGCATCCGCGGCCGCCGCCAGCTAGATCCCCCGCCCGACCCCGACGCCTGGGTGCGCACCAACCGCGCGACCTACGAGCGCATGGCGGCCGACTACGCGCGCCGCATCGACGACTACGCGGCCGCAGACGAAGCCCAGCGCTTCGTGCGCCTGGCCGCACAGCCGCTGACCGAGCCCTGCACGCCGGACGCCAACGCCGCCGCGCATCCGAACGACGCCCACGCCCCGCCGCCGCTCGACCCAGAGCTCCACGCCCCGCCGGCCGTCCGGGCTGGGCTGGTCGATGGCGCGCACGGCTCGGCAGAGTTCCAGTCCCCGCCGGCCGAACCCCGCATCCTGGACGCCGGCTGCGGCCCCGGCCGCGACGCCTGCCTGCTGCGCCTGGCCGGCGCCGACGTCGTCGGCCTCGACCTGGCCCGCGCCATGCTGCGCGAAGCCCGGACGTTGGACGTGGAGCGCCTCTGCCAGGCCGACCTGCGCCGCCTGCCGCTGGCCAGCAAATCCTTCCAGGCCGTCTGGTGCTTCGCCGCCCTCGGCCACCTGCCGCCTGCCGCCGTCCCCGCCGCGCTCCAGGAGTTCCGCCGCCTCGTCCAACGCGGCGGCTGGCTCTACCTGGTCGTGCGCAAAGGCCGCGGCGTGCGCACAGCCGCCTGGGACGGCTCGCTGCCCCGCTACCTCACCGACTTCACCCTCGACCGCCTGACCGCCGACCTCCAAACCGCCAGCTTCACCCCCATCGAGTGCCACACCTGGCCCGCCGCCGACACCCGCCCCTGGCTGCACCTCATCGCCCGCGGGGTGTGAACGCAATATCACGCGCCAGTCAGACGAACGCGCACAAAAGAAATATCCATCAGCGCACGCCTTGCTGCCGCAGCTTCACGATCAGCGCTTCTTGCGTCCCCGCGCCTTTGGTCGAATTGCAGGCGCCGCAAAGAAGCTGCAAATTCGGCAGATAGTCGCTCCCGCCGCGCGCCCGCGCCACAATGTGGTCGATCGTCATGTTTCTGAACGGGAACAACTCCAGGCAGCCGGCGCACTTGCCTTCCTGCCGGCCGTACAGCAGATGCTTCTGCGTGCGGTAGTCCGGCGCGTCGCCCATGTCAGCGCGAATCGGAATGTCCGAGCGTGCGTACACGTGCACCGGGCCGAGCGACTCGCTTTCCTTGGACAACCGCATCTTCACGAGGCGCACGGCTGTTTCCGACAGATCGATGCCGGCCCACTGACGACCGAGCCGGTCCGCAGCAACCAACGTCGTCGCGCATCCGCAGAAGGGGTCGAGAACCATGTCGCCTTCATTCGAGGACGCTTCGATGATTCTCTGCAACAGCGCCAGAGGCTTCTGCGTCGGGTATCCGGTAAGCTCGCGGCTCTTTGGCGAAACTGGCGGAATGTCGGTGATGACGTCCTGTGCCACCATCCCTTGCATTTCGTTCAAGTAGCGCTTGAACCCAGGGACGCCACCGGCTCGCGACGGCCAGTGAATTCGCCCGATACCATCCAAATAGTCCAGAGCGTCTAGGACGCCAGCTGGGACCGCGTCACCGCCTGGAAATCGGCGTGGAGGAGCCCAGTGACGGCCTTTTATCGTGGGGTCGTGCCCGCGCCACGACGCGCCCGACTCGCCGCGTCTCACGCCGGCGCCGGTCAAGTCCCCAACCCTGTAGCGCCCGTGTGCATCGGTGTAGCGGTAGAACGAGTTCACATAGCTTTGGTCATAGGGCTGGAATACTCGATTCCATGTATATTTTTCCGACTTCGAGTAGAAGATCAACATGTCGTGCGCAGGCCCGAATCTTCGGGCGGAGCTATGCGCACTGGTGCGCTTCCAGACGATTTCACTCCGGAAGTTGTCATTGCCGAACACCGCGTCCAGCAGTGTCTTCAAGTAGTGGCTGGCCGTCGGGTCGCAGTGCAGGTAGAGACTGCCGGTCGACTTCAGCAGACGCCGCATTTCCAGCAGCCGCACCGCCATCATTATCAGATACGACTTCATGCTGTCGCCGTGCGTCAACCCCGCCGCGTCGATCACGCGGTACATCGCCGGGTGCCGTTCGGCGACTTCCCCGTGCCAGGCGTCGTCCACGTCGCTCAGCGTCCAGGTGTCCTTGAACGCCGCACCCGCGGCTTCGCTGCCAATTGGCGCTGCATACAGCCGGTTGCTGTTGAACGGCGGGTCGAGGTAGATCAGGTCGACCGAGTCGCTGTTCATGCCGCGCATCACGTCCAGATTGTCACCCGTCCACAGTGTGCGGTTTATCCAATTCGGTTTAGGCATCGGTGTCACCACCACGGCTCATTTTCCAGTCTCCTCGAACGTGTCTGCGTCCGCTCGACGCATGGCGCCAGATGCATGTCCAATCCTGCAAATCCTGTATATCCACGTCGATCCCGCGTCATCCACGTCGCTGCAGCTGCGGCAGACGCTTCGGGCGTTAGTCGTCGAGCCAGGCGGCGTCGGGTTCTTCGCGGGGGCGGCCGCCGGCGGCGCGGATTCGTTCCACGGCCGAGCTGACGGCCTGCAAGAAGCCGCGCAGCTCGGCCAGATGTTCCGGCAGCGCCTGCGCGGCGGGGGCGCGGCCGCGCGCTCCTGGGAGGCAGTCGCCGCCGCCGCCGCGGAACGTCACCGGTTCCTGCGCCGCGCGGCGGCCGATGCCTTGGATGTCGGCCAGCCAGAGACGGCGGTCGCGCAGCGCGCCGCCCAGCGCGGGATCCAAGAAGCTCAGGCGGCCGATCAGGTCGCGGCCGGCAGGGTCGGGGCGCACCCGCGGCGGCAGGCGCAGGTCGAAGGCTTCCGCCAGCCAGCGGCCGGCCTGCGCCGCGCTGTCCGCCGTGTGGCGCAGCGCCGCGCCCGCCAGCAGGTCGAACTCGGCCGCGGCCGGGTCGGCCTGGACGGCCAGCGCGCCCGCCAGCGCGGCCAGCCGGTAATGGCCCAACGCGCCCCAGGCCCGCGCGGACTCGGGCGTGGCCGGTGCGCGCGCGTAGGCTTCCAGCAGCGGCCGTGCGAACGCCAGGGCGGCCTCCACGCCGTCGGGCAGCTCCCGCGCCAGCGCCGCCAGCTCGGGAGGGTCCGCGTCCGCCGCCCGCGCGCCAAACAAGCGCTCCACGCCGCTCACGCCCCCCGCGCGGCGCGCCCGCACCAGCTGCCCGCCGCGAGCGCGCCCCCGGCGCACACGCGCGGCGCATCCTCTGTGTGCACGTGCACAAGATCATCGAGCTCGGCCCGCCGCGCGCATGCGCGGCGCATCCCTGGGACCTGCGGCTCCAAAAGCATCGCCAGCGTCCACCAGCAACGTCGGCGTTCAGCCTACCTGCTGCGCCCCCCGCCGACGGGCGGGCTTTGGCACAATCGGCGCACGGAGCGCGCCAGCGTTTCCAGGTCACTCCCTCTCCCTTCGCGCAAGCTTTCCCAAGGAGAATTGGCATGGACCACGCCGACGTGCTCCGCCAGGCCGCAGCCGCCGGCGTCAAGCTCGTGTCGTTGTATTACTGCGACAACAACGGCGTCATTCGCGGCAAGACCACCCACGTGTCCGGTCTGGAGCAGCGGCTGCGCAGCGGCATCGGGCTGACGGTGGCCATGCAGGCCATGAGCAGCATGGACGAGCTGCAAGTCGTGGAGGGCATGGGGCCCGTGGGTGAAGTCAGGCTGGCGCCCGACCCCGCCACGTTCGAGGTGCTGCCCTACGCGCCAGCGCGCGCCCTGATGCTGACGGACCTGATCACCGTCGACCGCCGCCCTTGGGGCGCCTGCCCCAGGGACTTCCTGAAACGCATGCTGGCCCGCGCCGAAGCCCTGGGACTCACCTTTCAGGCGGTCATGGAACCCGAGTGGTTCCTGGCAACCAAACATGGCGATCGGTTCGCCCCGTTGGACGAAAGTCTGGACAACTCCAGCATCGGATCGACCTTCGCCCTCGACGTGATCGACGACGTGGTGGAGGCGCTGGAAGCGCAAGGTCTGCGCGTGGAGCAGTACTACCCCGAACTGGGGCACGGCCAGCAGGAACTGAGCATCCGCCACGCCGCGGCGCTGCGCGCCGCCGACAACCACCTGATCTACCGCGAAACGGTGCGCAACGTCGCCTGGAAGCACGGCCTGTACGCCTCGTTCGCCCCCAAGCCGTTTCCCGACCAGGCGGGCAACGGCTGCCACATCCATCTCAGCGCCTGGAACGCAGACGGAACCGCCAACCTCTTCTACGACCCCGCCGACCGGCAAAACCTCAGTGCGCTTGCCTACCAGTTCATCGGCGGCGTTATGGCGCACCTGCCGGCGCTCATTGCCCTCACCTGCCCCAGCATGAACAGTTATCGTCGGTTGTCGCCCGGCTCCTGGAGCACGGCCTACACCTGTTACGGGCCGGACAACCGCGAAGCGGCGCTGCGCATGCCCTCGCTCTTCTGGGGGGCGGAAATGGCCTCCACCAACCTGGAGTTCCGCCCCGTGGACTCCAGCGCAAACCCCTACATTGCGCTGGGCGGCATCATCGCCGCCGGGCTGGACGGCGTAGAACGCGGCCTGCGGCCCAGCGGCGGCCAGTGGATCGACGTGGACCCCGCCCACGTGCCGCCGGAGGAGCTGGAGCGCCGCGGCATCCAGCGCCTGCCCCAGACGCTGCAAGAATCCACGCAGTTGCTGCGCGCCGACACCATGCTGACCGACGCCTTGGGACCGCAGCTCACCACGTCATACCTGGCCGTCAAGCAGGCCGACTGGGACCTCTTCTCCCAGCACGACGCCGAGTTCGAAATCCGGCACCACTTCTACAAGTACTAAGGACGGCGCAAGGGGCGGACGCCAGCCCGCCCCTCCGCGCCAGTCCACGCGGCGCCTGTCGGGCCGCCGAAACCAGAAATCCAGGCGCGCGCCCCGCGGTTGCTCTGCTCCCCGCGGGCTTATGCGCCCAGTCGGAACGGCGGGTAGCGGTCGGTCACCAGCAATAAGGCGTACGCCACGACCCGCGTCTCGTAGCGCATGACGCCGAGGACGAAATTGAAAAGGTCGCGCGGATAGCGCCCGGTAATCAGAATCGCAAACCACGCAATGATGATCACCACAAACGCCGCAATGTTGAGAAACGCCAGCACCACGTAGTGCGGAATGGCCAGCAGCCACTTCACCAGCGGCAGCCAGCGGTTGAGGTCGGTCTCGACGTCCGGATAGGGCAACTGCACGTGCACGGCCTGCTCCTCGTCGGTGGAGGGGTACTGGTCCGTCAGCAGCGACAGGTAGGCTTCGATGCGGATGAAGAAGGACAGCAGCTCGCGGTTCCAGTCGAACCACCAGCGCGGGTATTTCCGCCGGAACAGAATCATCAGCACCGTTGGGAGCACCAGCAGTCCCCCGGTAGCGAAGGCGTAGCGCCAGTTGTTTCCCGACCCGTCGTCGGCGCCCGACAGCGCGCCGACGACCAGGCCAGCCACGATTAGGATAGGGATAACGAGCAGCAAGCGAAACAAGGTGCTGAAGCGGTCCAGCCGGTCCGGGTAGTCCACCGTCAGCGAAACGGGATAGCTCTCCACCTGGGCCACGTCCGCCCTCCTCGCCACAGCAACAGCACAACACGCCCAGCCTACACCAGCGCCGCGCCCGCCCCGCAAGCTTTACATAATCCACCGAACCCCGTGGGCGCCGCCCCCGCGCCCCCGACCAACGCCCCAGCCGCCTGCACCCCGCGGGCCGCCGCCTGCGGGCGGGTCGCAGCCCGCCCCGACGGTGACTTACGCAAAGGTCCCCCGCTGGCGATACACTGCAAGCGTTGCCCACCCCCGCCAACGCGCCCAGGTTCCCCATGCAACGCATGTCGCGGCTGTTCGGCCGCACGCTTCGCGACGACCCCGCCGAAGCCACGCTCGCCTCCCACCGCCTGCTCTTGCGGGCGGGGTACGTGCGGCCGCTGGGCGCCGGGATCTACAGCATGCTGCCGCTGGGCTGGCGCGTGCAGCGCCGGCTGGAACAGATCATCCGCGAGGAAATGGACGCCATCGGCGGCCAGGAAGTCCACATGCCCGTCGTGCAGCCCGCCGACTTGTGGGAGCGCTCCGGGCGTTTCCATTCGGTTGGCCCCGAGCTGGCGCGGTTCGAGGACCGCTGGGGGCGCGACTTGGTGCTGGCCATGACCCACGAAGAAGTCGCCACCGACCTGGGCAAGTGGTTCGCCTCGTCCTACCGCCAGCTCCCCGCCGTCATCTACCACTTTCAAACCAAGTTCCGCGACGAACCCCGCCCGCGCGGCGGCCTGCTGCGCGTGCGCGAGTTCACCATGAAAGACGCCTACAGCTTCGACACCGACCCCGAAGCGCTAGAGGCCGCCTACCAGAACTTCCTGACCGCCTACACGCGCGCCTTCCGCCGCTGCGGCATCGAGCCCACCGTGGTCGAATCCGACGCCGGCGACATGCAAGGCTCGGCGGCGCACGAGTTCCACTGCCTGACCGACGCCGGTGAAGACACGCTGGTGGTCAGCGCCTCCGGCGCTTACGCCGCCAACCAGGACATCGCCGCCGCCCGCAAGCCCGCGTTCGACCACGGCCCCCCGCGGCCCATCCAGAAAGTCGCCACGCCGGGCCAGGAAACCATCCAGGCCGTGGCCGCGTTCCTGGGCGTGCCCACCCACCAGACCCTCAAGGCCGTCTTCTACTGGACCGGCCAGCAGCTCGTCTTCGTGGCGATCCGCGGCGACCTGGAGGTCAACGAATCCAAGCTCCGCCGCCTGCTGGACGTGCCCGAAATCCGCCTGGCGGCCGACCAGGAACTGGACGCCGCCGGGCTGGTGGCCGGCTACGCCTCACCGGTGGGCGTGGACGGCGTGCTGGTGGTGGCCGACGATTCGCTGCAAGGCGCAACCAACCTGGTGGCCGGCGCCAACACCCCCGGCTACCACCTGACCAACGTCAACTTCCCCCGCGACTTCCAGGCCGACCACGTTGGCGACATCGCCCAAGTCCGCGCCGGCGACCGCACGCTGGATACCGACGAGCCGCTGACCCTGCGCCCCGGCATCGAAATCGGCAACACCTTCAAGCTCGGCGCCTATTACAGCGAGAAGCTGGACGCCCGCTACCTGGCCGCCGACGGCCAACGCCGCCCCATTGTGATGGGGTCGTACGGCATCGGCATCGGCCGCCTGGCCGCCGCCATCGTCGAGCGCTACCACGACGACGCCGGCATCATCTGGCCGGTCAGCGCCGCGCCCTTCGACGTGCACGTCGTGCAACTGGGCAGCGGCGACGTGGCCGCCGACGCCGAACGTCTCAGCCAGGAACTCGAAGCCGTCGGGCTGTCGGTACTGCTCGACGACCGCGCCGACCGCGCCGGCGTCAAGTTCAACGACGCCGACCTGATCGGCGTGCCCTTCCGCCTAACCGTCAGCAAACGCACCCTGAACGCCCGCAACGTGGAGTTCAAACCCCGCACCTCCCCCGACCGCACATCCATCCCCCGCGCCCAAGCCGCCCAAGCCGTCCACCAAGCCCACGCCCAAGCCCTGGCCGCCCTCACCCCCGCCGCCATGCCCGCGGCTCACTAGCAGCGCAGGACAGCCGCTTCTGCACGTTCGCTACTCGACACCGGGGAATCAGAGAGACGTGGCAGTATGTTCCCATGCGGCGGCTGCGGTATGTGCTGATCGGCGGGCTCGTCAGCCTTGTGGTGTGGCGCTTGACGAGTTGGATGGTTTCCATGTCCAGCGGCGTTGCATGGGTCGGGTATCGATCGCCCGTGCAGGCCTCGACCGCCGTCGATCCGGCGGTCGAGGCGGTGGGCTTCGTCGTCGGAGTCGCCGTCGGCGTGGGAGTAACCTGGGTCTACGCCCGCTATCTGGAAAGCGTGTGACCGTGCGTCGACGCTCGCCGCCGGGCCGTAGCGGCTGACATGGTCGATAATGGAGTGTCCGGCACGATGCGCGTTGGATCGAAGTCACCCATGCGTCGAGGGCCAAGCAGCGGCCAGTGGGCCAGCGCCCGCGGTCCGAACGACGTGCGTCCGCGCCTGCGGAAAGGCGTGTAGACGTGCTCTCGCGCCGTCTGCCGCGGCGGCGGGCGTTGGCCGCGGCCGGCGGCTCGCTGGCGGCGCTGGCCCTGGCGGCCTGCGGCGAAGCCGAGAGCGAGGCCCCCGCCCCGCCCCAAGGCCTGAGCGAGCGGCTCCAACAGGACCTGGCGCGCGCGCGCGTGCAGGCGCGCACGGCGCCCGAAGCCCGCGCGCCGCAGCGCCCCCGCCTGCCCGCGCCCGACGCCCGGCATCCCGTCACCGTGGCCATGTTCCCGTCCAACCAAATGGGCGGGCGCGTCTTCGGCCAGCTGGTCAACGGGCTGCTGGCCGCGCACGAAAGTTCCGAGCGCCGCTACGCCTACCGCGAGACCGCGCTCGACGTCTCGCTCAGCGACCTCGACCTCGGCCTCAGCAGCGCGCTGGACGCCGTGGCCGTCGAAGAACCCGACCTGGTGCTGTATCTGCAGGTGGACCAAGCCGACCTCGTCCAGCACGACAAGCTGCTGCCGCTGCACGACTTCTTGACGTCGGACACGGCCTTCGACCCCGCGGCCTACTGGCCGAACCTGTTGGACGTCGGACGCTCGCACGGCGTGCAGCACGGGCTGCCCGTGGCGGCCTCGCCCACCCTGTTGGTGTTCGACCAGGCCCTGGCGCGGGAGTTGCACGTGGACCCGCCGACCGCGGACCCGCGCGAGTTCACGTCCGCAGTGTTGCTGGACGCGGCCATCCAGCTGCACACGGAGGCGCCGGCCAGCGGCGGCATCGGCTCGCTGGGCATGCTGTCCATCGCCACGTCCGAACCCGACCAGCAGGGCAACTATTTTGCCGTCCCCTGGCCGCACGACCTCTTGCTGGCAGCGCTTGGCGACGTGCGGGGGCCGAACGACGACTTCCAGCCGCTCACTTCCGAACCGGCCGTCGAGACCGCCCGCTTCATGCACGCCTGGGTTAACGACCACCGGCTGGCAATCACCGACGGCAGTTCCACGCGCGCGTTTCGGCGGCAAGGCCGCGTGGGGTTCGAGCAGACCGTCCTGGCGTTCATGCCGCCCAACACCTTCGTCAGCGGCGAGCGCAGCCTCTATCCATTCCCCAACTTCGGCTCGGGGCGCAACCCGGCGTTTGCCCACGTCGTGCTCGGCGTGCTGAAGAGCGCCAAGGACCCGGAGCTTGCCTTCGACGCCTTGCGCCATCTGGACGCCGGCCTGCGCTCGCACGCGCTGCTGCCGGCCACGCGGCTGTCGGCGGAAGGCATCGCGGCGCGCGTGCCCGACCTGCCGCCGGACGCCGCCCCGCTGGTCGAAGACCTGATGGCTAACGCCGCCTACCCCAACCTCAGCCGCCGCGAGGTGGTGCTGATTACCAACGGCCTGATTGGCGGCGTCGTGTTCGGCGGCCAGTCGCCCAGCGAGGGCATGCGCGCCATCGTCGACAGCCTGCGCGCGGAACAGGCCGGCGCGTAGCCGCACCGCCCGCCCACGTGCCGGCGCTCCGCCGCCCAATCCCCGTCTGTCCCTGCCCGTGGGATACCGCCGCGCCCAAGGTCTCATAATGGGCCCGCCCGAACGCTCCTCGACCGGCGGACACCTCGAATGACCATACCCGCGGCCGCGCCCAGCAGCAGCGCCGACGGCGTGACCTGGGACCTCAGCGTCCTCTACGCCTCGCCCGACGATCCCAAGCTCACCCAGGACCTGGACGCGGCGCTGGAACGAGCGCAGGCGTTCGAACAGCGCTACCGCGGGCGCGTGGCCGAGCTGGACGCGGCCGCCCTGCGCCAGGCCGTGGCCGAGCTGCAAGACCTGCACGAATCGATGGACACCCCCGCCATCTACGCCCACCTCTGCCACGCCGCCAAGACCGACGCGCCCGAACACGGGCGCCTGGTGGCCCTGACGCAGGAACGCGGCACCGCCATCAACCGCCATCTGATCTTCTTCGAACTGGAGTGGATTCAGGTGGACGACGCCCGCGCCGAGGCGCTGCTGACCGATCCCGTCCTGCAAGACTTCGCCTATCTGCTGCGGCTCGAACGCCGCTACAAACCCCACCGCCTGGCCGAAGGCGAAGAAAAGCTCATGGACGAAAAGGCCAACACCGGCAGCCGCGCCTGGAGCCGCCTGTTCGACGAGCTGACCAGCCGCCTGACCTGCGAGGTCACCATCGACGGCCAGACAAAGACCCTCACCGAAGCCGAGACCCTGGCGCTCGGCTACCACCCCGACCGCGCAACCCGCAAATCCGCCGCCGACGGTATGACTGCCGCCTTGAACGCCAGCCTGCACCCGCTGACCTACGTCTTCAACGTGCGCCTGCAAGACCACGCCGCCGACGACCGCCTGCGCAGCTATCCCAGCGCCATGGCCTCCCGCAACCTGGCCAACCAGATCGACCAGGCGTCGGTCGACGCCCTGGTGGAAGCCTGCGTCAGCGGCTTCTCCATCGTGGCGCGCTATTACCGGCTCAAGCGCCGCCTGCTGGGTCTGGACGAACTGTTCGACTACGACCGCTACGCGCCTCTCAACAGCGAGCTTCCATCCTACGACTGGACCACCGCCAGGGACATCGTTCTCGACAGTTATCACGACTTTTCCAGCACGCTGGGCGGCATTGCCAAACGAGCCTTCGACGAGTGCTGGATCGACGCCGAGCTGCGCTCGGCCAAGCGCGGCGGCGCTTTCAGCATGGGCGGCACGCCCCGCACCCACCCCTACATCCTGGCCAACTACACCGACACCGTGCGCGACGTCATGACCATCGCCCACGAGCTGGGCCACACCGTGCACCAGTTCCTGTCCTACGGCGTTGGTTACTTGCAAGCGCACACGCCCCTGACCACGGCTGAAACCGCGTCGGTATTCGGCGAGATGATCGTCTTCCGCCGCCTGCTGGACGCGCAAACGTCCCCCGCGGCCCGCCTGGGGCTGCTGGCCAGCAAGATCGAAGACCATTTCGCCACCGTCTTTCGGCAAATCGCCATGCACAACTTCGAGTTCCGCGCGCATCAGGCCCGCCGCGCCGACGGCGAACTCTCGGCCGAACGCCTCAGCGACCTCTGGATGCAGGCCAACGGCGAGATGTTCGAAGGCGCCGTAACCCTGCGCGGCGACTACCGCATCTGGTGGAGCTACATCCCGCACTTCATCGGCTCGCCGTTCTACGTGCACGCCTACGCCTTCGGCGACCTGCTGGTGCTGGGCCTGCTGCAGCGCTTCCAGGAAGACGGCGCCGACTTCGAACCCCGCTACGTCGAGATGCTCTCCAAAGGCGGCGCCGTCAGTCCCAACGATCTGGTAGCCCCCTTCGGCATCGACCTGGGCGATCCCGGCTTCTGGGCGCAGGGCGTGCAGACCCTCGGCGGTCTGGTCACGGAGGCCGAAGCGTTGGCCAGCCAGGAGCTCGGGTCATGATCGAGGAACCCGTGCTGCAAGCCGTTGGCGCACCGGCGCTCGGCCCCAGCGACACGGCCGCGCTGGTGGGCGACGCGCTGAGCCGCACCCCAGCCGCCGAGCGCCGCGTCCTGGTCATCGTCCCCGACGACACCCGCAAAGCGCCGGTGGCCGACGTGTTCGCGGCCATCCACGCCGCCGTCCAAGGCCGCGCGGAGCAGGTCGACGCCATGATCGCCCAAGGCACCCACGCGCCCATGAGCCGCGCCGCCAAGCGCGCCTGGGTGTTCGGCGGCGCCCGCTATCTCCGCAGCCAGGTCTTCGACCACGCCTGGGACGACCCCGACGCTCTGACCCCCATCGGCGTCGTGCCGCTGGACGACCAGCTCGAACGCTTCGGCGAACACCGCCAATCCGCCGCCCTGCTCGGCTTCACGTCCGACATCCGCATCCGCGTGAACGCCGCGCTGCTGAAATACCATCGGCTGGTGCTGCTCACGCGCGTGCAGCCCCACGAAGTCGCCGGCTTCGCGGGCGGCGCCAAGCAAATCTTCCCCGGCGTGTCCGGCCCCGAAATGATCAGCCTGCTGCACGCCATCGGCAGCCTGCGCACCAACCGCGGCATCCACGGCGTCATGCCAAATCCAGTGCGCGGCCTGATCGACGACATGGCGCTGAACGTGCCCGTGCCCATCACCACCATCGGGCTGGTCATCGACGACGACGGCGACGCCCTCCGCGGCGCGTTCGTGCAGCCCAACGGGTGGCGCGCCTGCGTGCAGCTGGCCGCCCAGCTGAGCGCCCAGGTCAACATCCGCCGCGTCCACCGCCGCGTCCGTCGGCTGATCGCCGCCCTGCCCCGCCGCAAAGACGGCAGCTGGCTCTACCCAGACCTCTGGACCGGCGCCAAAGGCGTGCTCAAAACCGAGGACGCCGTGGCCGACGGCGGCGAACTCGTCGTCTGGGCCCCCAACATCACCAGCATCTCCGACGCCCACGGCGAACTGATCCGACGCATCGGTTACCACACCTACGCCTACTTCCTGTCCAAACCCGCCGCCTGGCAAGCCGCCAACGCCACACCCCTGGCCCTCAACGGCAGCGCGCTCATGAAAGGCGAAGGCCGCATGGTCGACGGCCGCGAACACCCCCGCATCGACGTGCGCATCGCCACGGCCATCCCGCCCGACGAATGCGCCCGCATGAACATCGGCTACGAAGACCCCGCCGCCGTCGCCCAGGAAATCGCCGCCGCCCCTCCCAACACCATCCACGACGACCGCCTCGTCATCCCCAACGCCGGCGGCGTCCTCTGGCGCTGCCGCGCCGAGTGAGGCCGTGCCCAGCGCCGCCACCCGCGCCGAACCTAGACCGTTTCCGCCGCCCTCGCTACAATGAGCGCTCCTATGGACGTCCAAGAGTCGCTGCAGCACGACGCCGACGTCGTGCTGCACCACGGCGACTGTCGTCGGCTGCTCGAACACATGCCCGCAGCGTTCGTAGACCTTGTTGTGACCTCGCCTCCCTATAACCTGGGCAAGCCTTACGAGCCTCGGCTGCACATTCAGGAATACCTGCGCCAGCAGCAGATCGTCATCGAAGAGTGCGTCCGCGTGCTCAAGCCGAGCGGCAGCATTTGCTGGCAGGTTGGCAACTATGTGGAGAATCGAAAGATCATTCCGCTGGATGTCAAGCTGTATCCGATATTCGAGAGTCTTGGTCTTCGGCTTCGCAACAGAATCGTCTGGCACTTCGGACACGGCCTGCACGCGTCGCATCGTTTTTCCGGCCGGTATGAAGTTATCCTCTGGTTCACGAAGTCGGACCAGTATTACTTTGACCTCGACCCTGTCCGCGTCCCGCAGAAGTATCCAAACAAGAAGCATTTCAAAGGCCCGAAGGCCGGACAGTTGTCTGGCCAT
This sequence comes from uncultured Chloroflexota bacterium, assembly GCA_958296175.1. Classification (GTDB taxonomy): domain Bacteria; phylum Chloroflexota; class UBA11872; order UBA11872; family UBA11872; genus UBA11872. Next base: position 2,857,032 of record OY282448.1, on the reverse strand, counting down.
CCGCTCGGCAAGAATCCCACTGACGTTTGGGCTATCCCCAACGTCAAGGCCAACCACGTAGAGAAAACCGAGCACCCCTGCCAGTTTCCGATAGAACTCGTCGAGCGTCTGGTGCTGGCAATGAGTCCGCCCGCCGGTGTAGTGCTCGACCCGTTCCTGGGTGTTGGATCCACGGCGATTGCGGCGCTCATGCACGGCCGCCGCGCAGTTGGCGCCGAGACCGACGAGACGTACCTCGACATTGCCCGGGATCGTCTGCGCGCCGCCGAAGCGGGCACGCTGCGCATGCGGCCAATGTCGCGGCAGGTGTACGACCCAGCCAATCCCACGGCCAACGTCCCGCCCCAAACTGTCAGCCTCGGCCGCAGTCTTCAGCAGGAAGTTTTCCGCCGTGCCCGTCAATGTGTTGCTCATTGATGTCTGATTACCGCCGGCCGCACCGAGAGAGCGTGATGCGTATGACTCGGAAGATTTGCATGACGTGGCTCGATCCCGCGCACCCGCGGTCCCGATGATGGTGGCACGCAGCGTCCGGGCGTTTTTCTTCGACCTGGACGACACGTTGGTGGACTTCGAGGCGGCTCGGCAGGCGGCGCTGCACGACCTGGCGGCCGAGCTGGCGGCGCGCATCCCGCATCGGTCAGAGGCGCAGGTGCTGGAAACCCGCGGCCGCATCGTGGCCGAGCGCAACCGGCGCTCCGGCTTCCCGCAAAACGACGACCTCTCGCGCGCCCGCGCCCGCGTCTGGGCCGAGCTGCTGGCCGACCTGGGCGCTGCGGGGTGCGCCGACCCCGCCGCGTTGGTCGAGCGTCACGACGTGCTCACGCGGCGGCGGCTCCAGTTCTACCCGGACTCCGACGCGGCGCTGCGCTGGGCCGCCGAGCGGTTCGAGACCGTCGGCGTCATCACCAACGGCCCCAGCGACGTGCAGTGGGGCGAAGTACGCGCCGTGGGCCTGCACCACCGCGTCGACCGCGTCATCGTGGCCGGCGACGTGGGCGCCTACAAACCCGACCCGCGCATCTTCGCCGCCGCTATCCATGGCCTGGGCGTTCCCGCCGGCCACTGCGCCTACGTTGGCAACTCCCTCGATCATGACGTGGTCGGCGCCCTCGCCGCCGGCTGGCACGCCTTATGGCTCGACCGCTCGAGAGCGCCCCGCCCGCCCGACGCCCCGCATCCCACCGCCACAATCACTACCTTGGCCGAGCTTCCCGAGATTTTCGACTGAGCGATGTATACACCGCGACACTAGACAAGGGTCGATGTGAGTGCGAGTGCCGCTTGGCATCTTTGCGCTGACAGGTGAGACATGGGAAGCAAATACGACCCGCTGCGATGGTTCCTTCAAGAACGCGAAGAAAACAAGTGGCACGCGACGTTCGCCGACGTCGAGCAAACTCTTCGGCCGGGAGAACATCTGCCGGCCTCCGCGTATTCGGATCGAACGTGGTGGGCGAACAGCAGAAACCGACGCCGCGTCCAGGCCAAGGCGTGGCTGAGCGCAGGCTGGGAAACCCAGGACGTGAAAATGGACCGGCAATGCCTCGTGTTCGTGCGCACGCACGGCGTGAAGTCGGATAGTCCCCAGCCGTGAGCAAATACGCCCCTCTCACTCGGTTCCTCAGCAGCCGTGACGCAGACGAGTGGCCGGCCACGTTCGCCTACGTCGAGCGAGTTATCGGCTGTAGCTTGCCCGCCTCAGCGCGCAGGCATCGACCCTGGTGGGGAAACGACGGCCGCGGTCAGGCGCAAGCGTGGATGGATGCGGGCTGGGAGACCCGCAGCGTCGACATCTACGGCGAGTCCCTCGTATTCGTACGTACGCGCAGCTCGGCTCGGGGGCGAAGCGCCAGGGCTGCGCCGGCGCGTCGAAGCGGCGCGGCCCCTCACAAGGCCCAAGCTCCATTCGTAGCGAGTACGGGCGCCGCGACCCTGTTGGAATACAAGTTTGTCCACGCCGCCGCCATCCAGCCGGACCGAGGACCCGACGGCGCACTGTTGGAGTTCAGGCCGCAATCTCGGTACGACGCCGCCGACACGACGCCGCTCAACCGCTGGGGCAAAGGCCCATTCTGTCGATTCGACGTCGAGGGCCTTCCGCCCAGGCCCGGCGTCTACGCCGTGACCGTGGGCGGCATCCTGGCGTATGTTGGCATTTCCACGGACCTCGAACGGCGGTGGGGACCGAGGGGTTACGCCAGAATTTCCCCTCGAAATTGCTTCGTGGGCGGCCAATCGACGAACTGCAAAGTGAACCACCTGATCCTGCAGGCCGCACGCCAGGAGCGCCGCGTCGATCTGTGGATGTACGAAACTGCGGCGCCCAAGCCGATCGAGTCGCGGCTGATCGACGAGCTGGACCCGCCCTGGAACGGCCATCACCCCAGGCCGATTGCTGGCGCCAGCGATTCCAACCCCTAGGTATCCCAGGCTGCGGTCTCCAAGCAAAGCGGCTGCCTGACCGCGTTCGGCCTCACGTTCCTGGCCAAACTGTTGCGGCTGTTTCGTTAGCGGGAGCTTGGGCCGCCGCGCGCCGTCCAGCCCCCGCCGTTCCGCCGCATAGCCAGCCGCCCTTGTCCGCAGGTACCCTGCCCGCATGATCAAGCTCGGCCTGCGGTTCGTGGACGTTTCCACGGAGCACTTGCAGTACGTCGCCCAGCTGGGCGTGGACGGCGGCACGCTGCGCACCGACGACTTGCCGGGCGTGGCCGAGCGCGGGCGGGTGGACCCCGCCGGGCTGCGCGCCTTGATGCGGCGGTTGGACGGGTTTGGCTTGCAGCTGGCCGGCATGGAACTGCGCCGCGCCCGCATTGCCGGCGTGCTGCGCGGCGAGGCTGGCGGCGCGCGCGAACTGGACGACCTCTGCGCGTCCATCCAGGTGCTGGGCGGCGAGGGCGCTCCGCTGGTCACCTGCGGCTTCGCCGTGGCCCACGCCGACGAGCACGTGCAGCCCTGGCGCGGCTACCAGGACCTGCCGGGCGGCCGCGCCGGTACCGTGCTCCGCACCTTCGACGCCGCCTGGCTGCAGGACGCCGACCTCGTCGACTGGGGCGACGCCAGCGCCGACCCGGCGCCGCGCGTGCCGCTGGCCGAAGTGTGGCGGCGCATGGACCGCTTCATGGAGCGCGTGCTCCCCGCCGCCGAGGCGTCCGGCGTGCGCCTGGCCTTCCATCCCAACGACCCGCCCCTGCCGCTCTACCGCGGCGTCGAACAGCCGTTCGTGCGGCCCGAAGGCCTGGACGAACTGCTGCGGCGCTACGAGAGCCCCAACGTCGGCCTGCTCTTTTGCCTGGGCACCATGCAGGAATCCGGCGCCGACATGCCCGCGGCCCTGCGCGCGTTCGGCCAGCGCGGCAAGCTGTTCGCCATCCACTTCCGCAACGTGCGCGGCGTCATCCCCCGCTTCGAGGAAGTCTTTCAGGACGAAGGCGACTACGACGCCGCCGCGCAGATGCGCACGCTGCACGAGGTGGGCTACGACGGCTTCGTAATGCCCGACCACTACCCCGGCCTGTTGGGCGACGACCCGGCGCACGAACGCTCCCGCGCCTGGTGCGTGGGCTACCTGCGCGGCCTTATCCAAGCCACCGCCGGCTAATCCCGCGCCCGCCGCCTCCCGTTCGCGCGCAGCGAACGAAAAGGCCGTCCCGCCCCCATCCGCCGCGGCCAGGCGCCCGCCGCCGTGGGCGCGTCCAGCGGCGGCGCTCAGTCCCGTCTGCGCCGTACCCACACCGGCGAGGCGTAGGCAACCGCCGGCGTCGCCTGCGGCAGCGCCGGTTCCGCGGCGACGCGCACGTAGTAATAGTTCTCGCTGCGCGGGTTGCCGCGGTCCGTCCAGACCCAGTCCAGCTCGGTCGTGTCCACAGGTTCGCAGTGGGCAAGCGACCCGTTGCGGTACACCTCCACCTCGCGCAGCGGCTGGACGGATTCCGCCAGCACGCGCACGCGCGCGTCGCCGTGAATCTCGCCCTCGCCGCCCATGGGCACGCCCGACACCTCGGTGTGCAGCAGAATCTTGGCCGAGGCCGCCACGGTGCGCCGGTTCCAAACAGCCTCGAACACGGCGTCGCGCGTCGGCGCCTCGGCCCACACGCCGGTCATACAGTAGGCAAAGTGCCAGTGCCGCGCGTGATCGGTGGCGCCCACGAAGCCAATCCGCGCCCCTTCGCGCAGGAACGTCTCGACCCACGCCCGCTGCTCGCCGCGGCTCTGCATGATCTCCATGCAGGGCTCCCAGGCGGCGCGGTAACCCTCGGCCACGTCCGGCTGCCGGTGCCCCTGATAGTGACGGGCGGCCAGCACTTCGCCGGACGGAATGCGCGCGTCCCAGCGTTCCATCAGCGCTTCCAGGCTCGGCGACGTCAGCGCCAGCGCGCGCAGCTCTTCGCCCAGCTGCTGGTTTCGGTAGAAGATGTTGGTGTGGCCGGGATTGTTGCCCCACTCGAACCCGAACAGCGGCTCGAACCGCCCCGTGTTGGTAAACGCCGCCACCGTTTCCTCCACGCGCCGCCACTCGTTGTAGCTCATGTATTCCAGGTGCTCCGTCAGCGCCCACCAGTCCATGCGGTTGTGATCCACCGCCCAGCGGAAGTTATGCAGCGGAGACCCGTCGTTGGGCGCCAGGCACTTTGAGAGGTGCGAATGCCGGTGCATGTCGCCCCACAGCAGCCGATAGGTCCGCCCGCCCAGCGTGAGCGTGCGCCCGTCCCGCCGCGCCTGCGGGTAGTCCGTGCGCGAACCTTCGTAGCGCCTGAACGCCGCGCGCCGCGGGGGCGCGGGCGCCGCCGGCGGTGGGTCGATGGTCACGACTTCGATCCGTTCCCAGGCCACCGGCGAACTGCCGCGGCGCAGGGGCGGACGTCCAGCCGCCTCCCGCGCCTCTGTCTGCATGGGCGAGTACTCCATGGCGTTGTGCGCAACCGCGCGCCGCCCGTCCCCCAGCGCGGCCACGCCGTAGCGCGTGTCGGGCATGCCCTGGAACGGGCTGACCACCGCAGGTTCGGACCAGGCCGACCCGGCGTACACCATGCGTTCCAGCCGCCAGCCGAAGTCCTTTCGGTGCGTGCTGCGGAACCGCTGGAAGAAAAGTTCCACCCCATCGCGCCCCGCCAGCAGCCGCGGCGACACGGGCACGATGTACTCCGCAGATTGACTGTGCGTGAAACTCTCGATTGGGAGCGGCGCTTGGCCGCCGCCCCACGGGCTGACGGCCAGAAACTGCTGCCCGTCAGACGTCATGGCGGCCAGCGCAAGCTGCCGCGCCGCATTGAAGCGGTGGTCGGCGCCCCAGGGCGGCGACTGCTCCCAGGCCGCCCAGACGGCCCCGTCGTCGTCCACCGCCAGATCCGCGTCCATCGCCAGCAGCGGCTGGTCGCTCAGCTGCGCGGCCGCGCCAAGCGCGCCGTCGGGGGCGATGCGCCGCACGAAGACGTGAAAGTGCCGCCCCGTCCAGGCGTCCCAGGCCAGCCAGACGCCGCCGTCGGCCGCCGCGCACATGGCCGGACGCCACGCGGAATGCCCCGCAACCGAGACCGTCTCGGGCGGCGTCCATCCCTCGGCTTCCCGCCGGCTCACCACCACGGCGCAGCCGTCGCCGGCAAACGCCTGCCAGGCCGCCCACGCCCGCCCCTGCGCATCGATCGCCGCCGCGGGCCGCGTCAGCGACGCCGGCGCACGCGCCACGGTTTCCACCGCCGCTCCCAGCCAGGCGCGCACCACAAAGCGGTCGTCGATCCGCTCGCCCCAGACCACCAGGCGCCCATCACCGCGCGCGGCCGCCGCCGGGTCTTGCAGCGCGGTCGGACTCTCGGCCAGCACCACAGGCTCGAACGCCCCGCCGTGCAGCACGCCGGCGTACAGCCGAAACCGCCCCGCGCCCAGCCGCGCCATGAAGTCCCGCTCGCCGCGGCCCGGCGCAAACTGCCAATGCCCGCCGTCGTGGTAGGTGCGCTGCCCGAACAAGGCCTCCTCGGCCCAGTCGCTGCCAACCCACGCCCCAAACGCCCGCCCCGCTCCGTCCGCCGCCAGGTCGCAGGCATACGCGCCTTGCAAGACCCTGGGCGTATTCCGCAGCCCGTCAGCCATGCCAGCGTCCACCCGTCACCCGCGGCCAAGCGCTCCCGGCGCGGCCGCGCCGCAAACTGCCGGGAGTCGCACCGCGCGGCGGCACAGGAACGCCCCGCGCCCGCAAACAGCGCAACGCCGTCCGCGCCGCCCGCCCCGAGCACAAAGAGACGCCCCTGGCGGATCCGGACGGCGCTGCTGCTGGAGCTACCCAGCGGCAAAGCGCACGTGATCTCGCTCTGCGGCGGTTCGATCGAGTCGCTGCGCTGGGGTGAGCCAACATCACACGCACCAACCAGACCCCCTAGGGGCGTCGGCCCAGCGATGCTATCGCCGGGGTGGTTGGCTACATTGTACGCGCGCGCCGCCGCCCCGCCGCGGGAGCATTACCATTGAACAGCCATTCCCCATGCCGCGCGCATCGGAGCCCTCGCATGCGGCGCGAACTCTTCCCCAGCCGCGCGCCATGAACGTCCGGCGCGTCGGCATCCTCACCGCCGGCGGCGACAGCCCAGGGCTCAACGCCGCCATCCGCGCCGTGGGCAAAGCCGTCATCACCCGCCACGGCATGCACGTCGTCGGCATCCGCGACGGCTTTCGCGGTCTGGTCGACGGCCGCGTCGTCAGCCTGGACTCCGATTCGCTGGCCGGCATCCTCACCCGCGGCGGCACCATCCTGGGCACCAGCCGCGACAAACCTCACCGCATGGAAATGGGCGAGCGCACCATCGACATGACCGAGCGCGCCCGCGAGAACTACCACAACATGCACCTCGATGCCCTGGTCTGCATGGGCGGCGGCGGCGGCCACGCCAGCGCCAACCGCCTGCTCAAGGCCGGGCTGAACGTCGTCACCCTGCCCAAGACCATCGACAACGACATCGCCCTCACCGACACCACCATCGGGTTCGACACCGCCCTATCCGTGGCCACCGAATCTATCGACCGTCTGCACAGCACCGCCCACAGCCATCACCGCATCATCGTCGTGCAGATCATGGGCCATAACGCCGGCTGGCTCACCCTCGGCGCTGGCCTGGCCGGCGGCGCCGACGTCGTGCTCATCCCCGAACTGCCCTACGACCTCGAATTCATCGCCGAATCCATTCGCCAGCGCAGCCTGGGCGGCCGCGGCTTCAGCATCGTGGCCGTGTCCGAAAGCGCCAAACCGCACAACCCCGACGACCTGAGCATCGACGGCGCCCTGCCCATCGACGAGCCGACCTTCGAATACGCCGGCACCACCCTGGCGCTCACCCGCCGCCTGGAAGAACTGACCCGCCTGGAAGCGCGGCTCACCATCCTGGGCTACCTGCAGCGCGGCGGCACGCCCTCCGCCTTCGACCGCGTGCTCGCCACCCGCTTGGGCGCCGCCTGCGCCGACGCCCTGGCCAACGGAACCACCGGCGTCATGGTCGCCGCCCGCGGCGAAAGCACCGATCTCGTCCCCCTGCACCAGGTCGCCGGCCAACGCAAAACCGTTCCCCTCGACCATCCCTGGGTCGCCGCCGCCCGCGACATCGGCCTCTGCCTCGGCGTCCCTCTGGACCTCTGACAACCCCGAACCAAGCGGCCCTCACCACCGAAACCCGCCGGCCCCACGCCGCTCCCACTGCTCCCTCCCCTGCCCCGAGGGGCGAGAAACCCGCCGACGCTTCACTTGCGCCCGCAGGGAAGCCGCCAGCCCGAGACGCCGCTCCGCGTCAACTATCCTTTCCCCGCGGCCCAGGCCGCCCCGGCCCCGTAGCTCAGTGGATAGAGCGGTGGTTTCCTAAACCATGCGCCCCGGTTCGAGTCCGGGCGGGGCCTCCCCCCAGACCCGCCAACCCCGCCGATCCGCCGCAGACCCCGCACCGCCCGCGCGGGTCGGTGCCGACGCCCGGACGCGCTGCTGGTAGATTGCTCCATCGCCTGCTGTGGTCCAGCCCCAGCGGCAATGAGCTTTTTCATCGCCCAGAGATTCGGATTGACAATGAACACCTACCTCGTGACCTATCACGCGACGCCGGAGGCCATGCAAAAGACGCAGGAGATGTCGCCGGACGAGATGCAGGCGGGGATGGCGGCCTGGGCGGCGTGGTTCGAGCGGTGCGGCGAGCAGTTGGTGGACAAGGGCGCGGTGTTGAGCGGCGGGCAGAGCGTGACGGCGGCGGGCAGCTCGCCCAGCAGCCGGGGCGCGATGGGCTACTCGATCATCCAGGCCGAAGATGACGACGCGGCAGAAGCGCTGCTGCGCGCCCACCCGCACCTGGCGTGGGCCGAGGGCTGCGAGATCGAGATGCACCCGGCGATGCCGATGCCGGCGTAACCCGCCAGATGCGTGAGCGCTGGCGCTCGCGCGAACGCCAGCATTCACGCTGACGCTGTCCATCCGTCGTTACCAGGCAAGGTGTGCGTATGTCGATCCAAACCGTTGGAATCCTGAGCCCGGGCGAGATGGGGGCGGCCGTGGGCGGCGCCCTGCGGGACAGCGGCCTCCAGGTCGTGACCTGCCTGGCGGGACGCAGCCGCGCCACGCGCGAGCGCTCGCGTGACGCCGGGTTGACGGAGGCGCCCGACCTGTCCGACCTGACGCAGCGCTGCGACCTGATCTTGTCGATTTTGGTTCCGGCCCATGCGCGGCGGCTGGCCGCCGAGGTTGGCGCCGCGGCGCGCGTCTGCGGCGCCCAGACCATCCTGGCCGACTGCAACGCCATTGCCCCCCAGACCGTGCAGGCCATCCACGCCGACCTGGCGGGCAGCGGCGTGACCCTGGTGGACGGCGGCATCATCGGCGGGCCGCCGCGCGGCGGCCGCGGGCCGCGGATCTACGCCTCCGGCCCACAGGCGTCCGCGCTGGCCGAACTGGACGGCCGCGGCATCACGGTCGTTCCCGTCGGCGCGGCCATCGGGAAGGCCTCGGCCGTCAAGATGTGTTACGCGGCCATGACCAAGGGAACCGCGGCCCTGCGCACGGCGCTGCTGGTGGCCGCGCGGCGCATGGACGTGTACGACGAGCTGATCGCCGAATGCGAGCACAGCCAGGCCGGCCCCCTGGCCAGCGCTGCCGGCAGCGCCGCGCGCTTGCCCGCCGTGGCCCATCGCTGGATTGGCGAGATGGAGGAAATCGCCGCCGCGTTCGACCACGTGGGAGTCACCCCCGACTTCCACACCGGCGCGGCCTGGACGTTCCGTCTGGTCGACGCGGCGCTGGGAGCGCGCGGCGCCGACCAGACGCTGGGGCTGGACGAGACCGTCCAGCGTCTGGCCGCAGCCGACGCGGCGGACGCGGCGGACGACCCCGCGGCGCCTCGCGCACGACCCTCCGACTGAACCGCGGGCTGGCGCAGCCCGACCCACAGGCGCGTCGGCGCGGCGCGCTCCTGTCCGCCCGGATTGCCCGTGTACGGCGGCGGCGTACAGGCCGCGAGGGTGGGCTCGCCCCGTCCGCCCGGATTGCCGCCGGCCGCCGCGGCCGGGTACCGTAACGCCTGAAACCAAGCCGTGGGGGAACCGCCGATGGTGCGCTGGGGGATCGTGGGTTTTGGAGACATCGCCGCAAAGGCCGTGGCCCCCGCCATCCGCGCGCACGGGTCCAGCGAACTGACGGCCATTTGCCGCCGCAATCCGGGGCTGCTGGAGCAATACGCGCGCGAGTTCGAGGTTCCGCACGCATACACCAGCTACGACGCCATGCTGGCCGCCGGCGGGTTGGACGCCGTCTACGTGGCCTCGCCGGTCGACCTGCACGCGCCCCAAACGTTGGCCGCGCTGGAGCGCGGCTTGCACGTGCTGGTCGAAAAACCCATGGCCATGCACGCGGGCCAAGCAGCCGCCATGGTGGACGCCGCCGACCGCGCCGGCCTGACCCTGGGCATCGCGTTCTATCACCGCTTGTACCCCATCAACCTGCGCGTGCGCCAGCTCGTGCAGTCGGGCGAGCTGGGCGAATTGATCGCGCTGCACGCCAACACGTCGGGCCCGTTTGGCATGACGCCAGACGACCCCAAGTTCTGGCGCGTCGACCACGCGCAAAGCGGCGGCGGCCCGCTCATGGACCTGGGGAGCCACCGGCTGGACATTTTCTACAGCCTGGCCGGCACGGCCGCGCGCGTGGCCGCCTTCAGCGACCGCCGTGTGATCCCGGGCGACGTGGAAGACACCGCCTCGGTGATCGTGCAGTACGACTCCGGCGTGCAGGCCACGCTGTCGGCGCTCTGGTCGGTCGACCCGGCGCGCGGCGACTACGAGGTCTGGTGCACCAAAGGCCACGTCAACGTGCCCTACGCGCGCGGCACGACATACACGGTCAACCGGCCGGACCGCTCGGAAACCGTGACGCTGCCCGAACACGAGCTGCACGACCTGCCCCTGATCGACGACTTCGTGCACGCCCTGCACGGCCGCGGCGAGCACGTGCTGCCAGGGACGGGAGGCTTGGAAGTGCAGCGCGTGATCGACGCCGCCTACGCCTCGGCCGCCGAGGGGCGCGTGGTCACGCTCCAGCGGTAGCCGCGGCGGCCCGTCCAGGAACCCATGCGCCGCAGCCCGTCCGACTTCCAACCGTCGGCCTTTGCCCGCCGCCTGTACGCGCACATGTACGCGTGGCGGGCGCGGTACGACGGTGTGCGCTCGCTCCAGTGGCGCCGCTGGACGGACGGGATTTATCCGGCCTACCGCCGTCTGGCCGAGATGGTGCGGCACGCCGACGCGGTGAAGCTGCACAGCCACGCCAGTTTCCTGCCCAGCTCCCAGGTCTTTGCGTTCAACCTGTTCCTGCCGTTTCGGGAGGGCCGCCGCGCGCGCCTATCCCAGCTCGTGAGCGGCGCCGTGGGCGCGCGGCTGACCGTCGACCAGGTGAGTTTCGAGTGGGTGCCGCCCGGCGGATTGCTGGGCGAGATCGCCGGGGAGCGGCCCGCCGGCCGCGAACCCGCAACGGCCGCCGACGTGGTGCTGTGGGGGCGGCTGCCCCGCCGCCGCCGCGCCGCCGTCCTGCTCGAAGTCAAACTCAGCGAAGGCGCGTTCACGCATTGCAACGGGCGCACCAGCCCGGGCAACCAACGCACGGACGTCTGCGCGTCCGCCAACCGCTTCTTCGCCGACCCCAACGCCTGCTACCTGCGAAGAACGAAACGTGCAACGCGGGACCGCCGCTACTGGGATATATTTTCGCGGAGCCACGGCAGCGTACGCGCGGCCTTTCCGCACGCCGACCCTGATGGACCCTGCCCCTTTGCGTTCGACATGCAGCAGCCCATGCGAAATCTAGCCATCGCCCGCGGGATCGAGCAGGCGAGAACGGTCCGACAGGCTTGGTTCGCGCTGTGCGCACACGACGACAACCCTGACGTCCGCGCGCACTGGGCGCAGTGGGCGCGTCTGTTGCCCGACCCGTCCATGGCCCCCAGGCTCCCCGCCTCCGAGGTGGTCGCCGCCGGCGAAGCCGAGGGGCTGACCGATTGGGCGGCGTACATGCGCGCCCGCTACCGGCTCTGAGGAGGTTCACGACAATGCCGCAACCTGGCTACGACCGCGCGCCGTCGCCGGCGCTGCAAGACCTTCTGCGGAATGGATTCCTCCGGCCGTTGATCGACCTCGACACCCGAAACGTCGGCGGCCACGAACACGACGTGCATCTCCGCCACAGTGACGAGGTCCACGTCTACCGCGGGGGAACGCGGTTGCTGACTGTCAAACATTCCTGGCAGGAGGGCGTGAAAGCCGCGTCGGATGAGAAGTACCGCTCGCAGCCGTGCGCGAAGGGACTCACCCGGTCATGGGGCGGCGGCGAGTCGGAGTCGGACTTTCGCAATGCGCTTCATGCCTACCTGCGCAATGTGCGGGTCGGCTGCCGCTGGACCAGCGGCGAAGGCGCGGTCCAAATGCAATGGGCGCGGGTGACGAAACCCTGGGTACCCTTCGACCGCGAGGCCGTGCTGGCCCATGCGCCAGCGCAGCATTCGGAAGTGCGAGCCGCGCACGCGGAGTTGACTGGCGTGTCCGAGTCAATAAACAAGAAAGCGCGCGGGCGGGATCGCTGGTCGAAGCCCAAGGATAACGGCAGAGAGGTCGACCAGCTCGCGGTCGATTCAGACGGACGCTTGGTGATCGTCGAACTCAAGGGGCCGAGCAGCTCGAAGGACTACTACACGCCGCTCCAGTTGTTGAATTACGTGTGGCAATGGCACAGCGCGCTGGGCGCGGTACGGGGCGGCGTGCAAAAGCTGCTCGACGCCCGCGTGGCCGTGGGGTTGACGCCGCGGGGCGTTCCCAAGCTCAGCGGCGGCTTGCGGGCGGCCATCGGCTTTGGCTGCGACACCCGAAGCCCGGAGGTCACGCGCCGCTACGGCGTCGTGATGGACATCGTCGCAAAGCACCTGCCGCCCGGCGTCGACGAGATCCAGACGTGGGAACTCGCCGGCGACCGCCCGCGCCAACTGGACCGCTGACACGCATCCTCGGATGGGACGCCCTGGCGCCCCACTTGGTACCGTGGCGGCAGACGACGGCCAGGGTGAGGTCGAACGGCAATGACTGAAGTCATTCACGAGCCAGCGCGCGCGGTTCCGGTCCTGCACGAGACCGAGGTGCTGGTGGCCGGCGCGGGCATCGCAGGGCTATTCGCAGCCCTGGAGTCCGCCGCCCAGGGCGCGCGCACCACGCTGGTCGACGAGTATTCCATGGTGGGCGGCAACTACGGCCCCGGCCTGGGGTCGCGCCACGACCTGTGGCAAAGCCCCACCTTCCGCGACCGCGGCCTGGGCGGGCAGGTTGGCGCATTTCTGCGCGAGCTGGAGCGCCGCGGCGGGATCAAGACCTTCGACTTCATCAGCGGCGGCGACAACGTCCCCTGGCGCTGGCAGGGCATGGCGCCCATTCCCGTCATCGACCGCAACGAGTTTCAGCGCTTGGCCTTGCAGCGCCTGCGCGAGTTGGACGTGGCGCTGCTGCTGTCCACCACCGTGGCGGGCGCCGTCGTGCAGAACGGCGCGGTGGGCGGCGTGTTCGTCGAGACCCCCGACGGCCGGCGCGCCGTCCGCGCCCAGGTCGTCGTGGATACCACCGGCGAAGCCGACGTGGCCGCCGCGGCCGGCGCGGACGTCGACGCCAGCCACGCCGGCACCGAGGCCGGCATGGGCCTGTTCTTCCGCGTGGAAGGCGTGGACTGGGAGCGCTACGAGGCCTTCCGCGCGGCCGAGCGCGGCAAACCCCTCGCGCGCGCCGAGCAGCGCTGGGTCGACGAGGTGCTGGTCCCCGCCATGGACATGGTGTGGAAAAACTACCCCCGCGAGCTGCTTCCCTTCATCATGGCCGACTGGGCGTCCGGCGCGTTTCGATACGTGGCGCCGGTGCCCGGCGGCGCCTACGCCTACAAAATCCCCTTCGCCACGCACGACCAGGACGTCACCACCATCGAAGTGCGCTGGCCGCCCGACAAGCTCTCGGTGCTGAACGCCCTGAACCGCTCCACCATCGAGGCGTCCGCGCGGCAGCACGCCTACGACACCATCGACTTCTACTGCCGCCACGTGCCCGGGTTCGAACAGGCCAGGGTCAGCCAGACCGCGCCCTACATGGGCAACCGCTGGAGCCGCACCATCGTGCCGGACTACACGCTCACCAAAGAGGACATCGTGGCCGAGCGCAAGTTCGACGACGTGGTGCACGTCCTCACCACGCTGTACCGCTACGACGAGACGGCGCAGCAGGCCGGGCGCACGCGGCGGCTGGTCGACTTGAAGAACCGCGAAGAAGGCCACAACTTCGACATCCCCCTGCGGCAGTTCCTGCCCCAGGGCCTGGACGGCATGGTGGCGGCCGGACGCTCGATTGGCCGGGAACGCACCGCCAGCCTGCGCTGGCGCTGGATTGCCAAGGTCACCGGCGGCGTGGCAGGGCTGACGGCCGCCGTCGCGGCCAGCGCCGGCGCGCCGGCGCGCCAGATGGACATCCGCACCCTGCAGCGCGCCCTGGTGGCGGCCGGCTACTACCTGGGCGAACCAGAGCGGCTGGCGGAGCTCGGCATCGGCTAAAGCCAGACCGGCCGCCCCCGGCAGCCGAGCGTCCGTTGTCGGACGCCGCGGACCCCAGGCGCCTCAGCGCGCTCCTCGGTGTCTCCAGCGCCGCCGGCGGCAGCGTCGAGCTTCCCGCCGCAGCGGGATAACCGCGCCGCGCCGCGGCGTGCGCCAGAGCTAGAGGTATGGCCGCTCACGAGCCTCGAGCCGTCAGGCCGGCCGCGCCAGCGCCTGGCCGCCCGGGGCGGCTTCTCGCCAGCGTGCGGCCGCCGCGCGCACGGGCACGCCGGCGGCTGCCGCCGCGCGCAGCGCCAACGCAGCACGCGCGGGATTGGCGAGCCGAGGCCCACCAATCCCGCGCGTGATCAAAAACCTGCGGGGCCGGGACTTCGCGGCACTGCCGCGTCCCGGGCGTCGGGGCTAGTAGCGCCCGCCGCCGCCGCCGTAGCCGCCGCCGCCGCCGCCGCCGTAGCCGCCGCCGCCGCCACCGTAGCCGCCGCCGCCGCGTCCGCCGCCACCGCCGCCGCCGCCACCGTAGGTGCGGGGCCGGGCCTTGTTGACCGTGAGCGTGCGACCGCCCATGTCAGTCCCGTTCAGGCCCTCGATCAGCGCCATGGCCTCGTCGTCGTTCGGCATCTCGATGAAGCCAAACCCACGCGAGCGTCCCGTGTCGCGGTCGGTGATGACGGTGCACGACGAGATCTCGCCGTACTGGGAAGCGCGTTGACGCAAGTCGTCTTCGCTGGTATTGAACGGCAGGTTGCCGACATAGATATTCATCAAGAACTGTTCCTAGGCGTAGCCACCGCGGGCATCCGCCCAACTAGACCCACCAACACGCTGGGGGCTTGAAACCATCCGTCCTCTGTCATGTGCGCCGCAGAACCCAAAGTCATCGTGGCTCGTTCGATCACGCCGTTCGAAGGTCGAAAGGCTTGGGCGAACGGGACCTCGCTGACGGCGGCAGACGGAAGATTCGGTACCTGGGCACCGCGCTCAATCTAGCACGCCCGGCCCCTCGCGCGGGAGTTTTTTGACCCCAGCCGCCGAATCTTTCCGCCCGCCCCCTGCTCCCCGAACACGCGCACCCGTCCCGCGCCTCCCCAGTCAACGGCCAATCACACGGAGCCGGGCAGCGCGCACGCTCGCTCTCTTCCCTTGCCCTTCCCTCTCTTCGCTCCCTCTCCCTCCGAGGGAGAGAGTCGAGGGCAAGCGAGACAAGTGGGCGCCCCGCCACGCTTCTCTCCCTCTCCCTTCCAGGGAGAGAGAGTCGAGGGCAAGCGAGACAAGGCGGCGCCCCGCTGCGCTTCTCCCCCTCTCCCTTCGAGGGAGAGAATCGAGGGCAAGCGAAGCAAGGCGGCTCCGCGCTGCGCTTCTCTCCCTCTCCCTTCCAGGGAGAGGGTTGGGGTGAGGGTCGGATCGATGCCCCGCCTCACGGCCGAGCTGGACGCCCGGCCGCATTCCTGCCCTGCCAGGCGCAGAGAACCAGAGAAGAACAGAAGCGCGCCCCACAGACGCGCGCGACGCCGACAGCGCCTTACTACACGGAGGTCAGCCCCGAGGCTGCGCCCCCCTGGCGCGCTCGACGTCGACCATTCCCCCAGTACGGTAGGGTCCCCGCAGCTTTCCACCATCCCCCAGGCTCCCCACCCATGGCGCAGCAGCGGCTCAACATCCTCTGGTACTGCACCGACCAGCAGCGCTTCGACACCATCGGGGCGCTGGGCAATCCCCACGTGCGCACGCCAAACCTGGACGCCTTCGCGGCCGCGGGCGTCGCGTTCACCCATGCCTACTGCCAGAGCCCCATCTGCACCCCCAGCCGCGCCAGTTTTCTGACCGGCATGTACCCCAGCCGCGTGCACAACCCGCGCAACGGCAACGGCTGGGTGCACCCGGAAACCGCCAGCAACCTGGTCACGCGGCGGCTGGCGGACGCCGGCTACGACGGCGGGCTGGTCGGCAAGCTGCACCTGGCCGGCGCCGCCAACGCCCGCGAACCGCGCGTGAACGACGGCTACCGCTTCTTCCAGTTCAGCCACGCCCCCCGGCACGACTGGCCCCTGGACCAGCACGACTACGCCGCCTGGGTGGCCGCCCAGGGCGTCGACCCCGCCTCGGTGCTGCTGAGCAACGACGACCCGCGCCACTTCCTGGGGTCGCTCATGGTCCCCACGCCCGACCAGGACAACACGCCGCCGCACCTGCACCAGACCACCTGGGCCACCGACACGGCCATCGACTTCATCACCCAGCAGCGCCCCGCCGCACAGCCGTGGTTCCTCAGCGTCAACGTCTACGACCCGCACCCGCCCTACAACCCGCCCTGGGAGTACTACCGCCGCTACGACCCCGACGCGCTGCCCGGCCCCCACTTCCAGCCGTCCGACCTGGAGCACCAGCGCGCGCTGACCGCCTCCGGCATCGACTTCCAGAGCCAGGCGCAGCCGCCGGAAGCGTTCGACGCCCACAAGGTGCAGGCGGCCTACTACGCCATGATCGAACAGGTCGACGACCACTTCGGCCGCCTCCTGGCGGCGCTGGAAGCCTCCGGCCAGGCCGAGCGAACCGTCGTGATCTTCACCAGCGACCACGGCGAGTCGGCCGGCGACTATGGGCTGACGGCCAAAGGCTGCCGCTTCTTCGACGGCCTCACGCGCGTTCCCCTGATCTGGCGGCTGCCCGGCCAGGCCGCGCCCGGCCGGCGCAGCCAGGCGCTCGTGGAGCTGACCGACATCGCCCCCACCCTGCTGGAGCTGGCCGGGCTGCCCGTGCCCCAGGCCATGCAAGGCCGCTCGCTCCTCGGCATCCTGAACGGAACCGCAAACCCCGCCCATCACCGCGACTTCGTCCGCTGCGAATACCTGGACGCCGTCGCCCTGCCCGACCACACCTTCGCCACCATGTACCGCGACCGCCGCTGGAAACTCAACGTCTACCACGGCCACGCCGTCGGCGAACTGTTCGACCTGGACGCCGACCCGCACGAACACCACAGCCTTTGGGACAGCCCCCAGCACCAGGACGTCAAGCTCGACCTGCTCGAACGCAGCTTCGACGCCGCCATGCTCGCCGCCGACCCCGGCCCCCCGCGCGTGTCCTCCTACTGACCCCCGCCGCCCGCACCCGCGGCCGGCCGCCGCCAGGCGCCGATCCGGCCCGGCCGCGTGTCAGCCAGACGCCGCCAAGTCAGGGCCGGCGGTTACCAGCGTGCTGTTTGGGCTTGACATAACGGTGACCAGCGCCTGGCGCACGGCTTCGGGCGTGAGCGATTCGACGCGGGCCGGGAATTCGTCCAGATAATCGAGTCCCAGACCGTGGCGTTCCATGCCCAGCAGCGTGCGCGCCACCCCGCTGTTGCGCTCCAGGCGCAGCGGAAGAGAGCCGATCAGCGCGCGCTTGGTCAGCTGGAGTTCGTCGGCGCCGGGCGGCGTGTCCATCAGCCGCTGCACTTCGTGGCGGCAGGCGGCGATGGCGCGGTCGACGTTGGCCGGGTTGACGCCCGCGCGCAGCGTCCAGGGCTGGCGCGTCAGGCCGGCGTCCATGTAGCTGGAAGCGTGATAGGCCAGCCCCTGCGTGTCGCGCACGTTGTCGCCAATGCGCCCGCCCAGCCCCAGCTGCCCCAGGATGAAGTTGGCCGCAATGGCCGCGTAGTACGTCGGGTCCGCGCGCCGCAGCCCCAGCCAGCCCAGGAGAAACTCGGTCTGCGTCTTGCCGGCAATGGTCAGGTCGTCGCGCTGAGGTTCGGCGGGCGCAGATGCGCCGTCGGCGCCGCGCAGCGCCCGGCCCCAGCCCTCGCGTGACACCGCCGCGGGCGCCGCGTTCCAGGTGCCGACCGTTGCGGCCGCCAGCTCCGCCGCGCGCTCCGGATCGACGGCGCCAACCACCGCCAGCGTCAGCGTGGCCGGCGCGTAGGCGCGCGCGTGGAAGTCGCGCAGGTCGCCGGCCGTCAGCCTGGCCACGGTGCGCGCGTAGCCTTCCTCCGGCCAGCCGTTGGGCGTGTCCGGCCCGTAGAGCAGTTCGCGGAACCGCCGCGCCGCGCGCGCCGACGGGCGGTCCTCGACCTGCGCAATCGCCGTCAGCGTCTGGTCCCGAAGGCGCTCGACCTCCTCGTCAGGGAACGTCGGGTTGTGCAGCGCGTCCGCCATCAGGTCCAGCAGCAGACCCAGATCCTCCGCCAGCGCGCTGCCCCCCAGCGCGGCGAACTCGGTCAGCGCGTGGAACGACAGCGACGCGCCCACGTTGTCCAGCGCCTGGCTGAACTCCAGAAACGTGCGCCCCGCCGTGCCGCGGGTCAGCGCTTCCGCCGTCAGACTGGCCAGCCCGGCCGCGCCGCGAGTTTCCAGCACCGACCCGGCGGCGTGATAGCCGCCCACCGCCACCGAAGGCGAGGCCGGGTTGGGATAAACCAGCAGCGTCACGCCGTTGGGCAACACCTGGCGCGTCACGCTGGCGGCGTTGACCGGATGCCGCCGGGCAGAGCTCACGCTGCGCCGCTCACCCAGACACGGCGCGCGCGCCCGCCGCCCGCCGCCGGGCAGGCGCCCCGTTGCCAGCCGCCGCCCCGGGGCCCGCCGCCGGCAGGAACCAGCCCGTCACGCGCTGCGGCTCGCACAGATAGGTGCGCGCCGCCCGCTGCACGTCCGCCGGCGTCACCCGTTGCATGTCGTCGGCCAGCGTCAACGCCCGCCGCCAGCCGGCGCACATTTCCAGCATGCCCAGCTGCACGGCCTGCGCCGTCACGCTTTCCAGCGCAATCGCGCGCTTGGCGCGCGTTTGTCGAATCACCCGCGCCAGCTCGTCCTCGCCGGGAGCTTCGTCGTGCAGCCGCCGGACTTCGTCCAGCACCGCCGCCTCGACAGGGTCCGGCGCGCCGCCGGGTTTCAGCACCACCAGAATGCGGTGCAGCGCGGGGTCGATGTTCGACCCCACGTCCGCATGCACGGCCGCCGCCAGGCCAGAGGCCACGAAGCGCCGATACAGCCGCGAGGTGTGCAGCGTGCCCCCGCCGCCGAACGGCCCGCTGGGCGGCCCCGACAACAGCGCGTTCAGCACCAGCAGCGCGGCGTAGTCGGCGTGCGCCCGTTCGGGCACGTGGTGGCAGAGCGCCAGCATCGGAAACGGCCCCGGATGCCGCACCTCCACGCGGCGCGCCGCCCGCTGCCGCGGCTCGCGCACCGCCATCGGCGGCGGCGGCTCGATAGCCGGCAGCCCGCCAAAGCTGCGCTCGACCCGCGCCAGCGCGTCGTCCGCCGCAATGTCCCCCACCATCACGACAACCGCGTTGTTGGGGCCGTAATAGCGCCGGTAATGCTCGAAAAGGTCATCGCGCGACATCGCGCGCAGATCCGCCTTGCTGCCAATCACCCCGTGCCCGTAGGGATGCACGCGGAAAGCCTCCGCTTCCAGCGCCTCCATCAGCAGGAACATCGGCGACGCCTCGTTCCCCTCGCGCTCCGAGATGATGACCGTGCGTTCCGACTCCACGTCGCCAGGGTCGAACACCGCGTTGGCCATGCGGTCCGACTCGATAGCCAGCGCCAGATCGACGTGTTCCACCGGCAGCGTCTCGTGGTAGGCCGTGGCGTCCTCGTACGTGAACGCGTTGAACGTGCCGCCCACCCCCTCCACCATGCGCCCGATGTCCCCCGGCGCCAGCCGCTCGGTACGCTTGAACATCATGTGCTCCACCCAGTGCGACGCCCCGCTCATCCCCGCCGGCTCGTTGCGCGCCCCCACGCGGTACCACACAAAGAACGTGACAATCGGCGCCGTGCGCACCTCACGGGTCAACACCGCCAGCCCATTCGCCAGCCCATGCTCCCGCACGTCATCCACGCCCACACACCCCACCACCCCAAGAATCGCGGGATGCTATCACGGAGCCCCGCCAGCCCCATCGGCAAGAAGCGGAGCGGCAAGCCGCCTGCGGCGTAATAGAATCCGCCCGCGCCAGTCGGGTCGGGAGCGTGCCGTGCCTGGAGATGCCGTGCAGCCGTCTTTGTGTACCGGCAGACACACCGCGCCCCCGCGCAGTCTCGCAGGAACGCTGCGCGGCCCCGCCAGAGCCGCCGCTCGCCAGATGCCGCCCTCGACTCCCCGGCCGCTGCAGCCATGACCGCCGCGCCGCTGACCGCCGGCTGCCTGTTCAGCGGCATGGGCGGATTTGCAGCAGGGCTGGCGGCGGCCGGCTTCGACATTCAGTGGGCGAACGACAACGACCCCCACGCCTGCGCCGCCTTCCGCCGCCGGTTCCCAAACGTGCAGCTGATCGAGCAAGACGTGCGCACGCTGGCGGGAGAGAGTCTCGGCCAGGTGGACCTGCTCGCAGCAGGATTTCCCTGCCAGAGCTTTTCGCAGGCGGGCAGCCGTCTCGGGTTCAACGACCCCCGCGGTGGTCTGTTCTTCGAGATCCCGCGCCTGCTGGGCGAGATGAACGCCAAGCCGCGCGTTGTGCTGCTGGAAAACGTGCCGCACCTGATGTACGGTGCAGATGGAGCGTGGTTCGATACGGTGCGACGGGAACTGCGAGGGGCGGGCTATTGGTTTCACGAATCGGCTTGCTGGACGGTGAACGTCAAGGATGCCACTGACCTGCCGCAAGACCGCGAGCGTCTGTTCATGGCGGCCGCCTTGCGCGAGTACTTTGCCTACAATCCGTTCTCGCCGCCACTGCCACGTACCAATGGACGCATCCACCTTGACGCGATCATCGATCGTAGCGCGCCGGGCGACCCGGCGGCGTACCTGCCGTCCGACAACCGTTACTACCGGATGATCGAGCGCACGATGGACCGTGGCGAGTCGAAGCGAAACATCTACCAGCTGCGCCGCTCCTACGTCCGCGAAAAGAAAGACGGACTGTGCCCCACGCTCACGGCCAACATGGGCGTCGGCGGGCACAACGTGCCCTTCGTCCGCGACCAGTGGGGCATCCGTCGCCTGAGCGTGGCGGAGGTTGCGCAATTCCAAGGGTTCGAACCGGCGGAGCTACCAGCGGACGTTCAGGAGCACGAACAATACCGGCTGCTGGGCAACGCCGTGTGTGTCAAGCTGGCGCAGCTGGCGGCGACGGCCTGCGCCAGCGCCTTGCACGCGGAGGAGCGGCGATGAGCGGCGCGATTGGATGGCGCTTTCCGCCCACCGGTGGCGGCACCTACGACGGCTGGAACGACGCCGGCGTCGCCCAATTCGACGGCGCGCACGATAAGAGTCTGGCGCGGGAGACGATTCAGAACTCGCTCGACGCGCGCGATGACAGCGGCAAGCCGGTTGAAGTCGAGTTTGACGTACGGACGCTCGACAGCGCCACCGTGCAACTGCCACAGCTCAGTGCCGCCATTGAGGCGTGTCTGAAGGAACCCGAGCTGCGCGAAAAAGACGAGCTGGCGCTCACGGAGGCGCTGACATTGTCGCAGGAGCAGCAATTGACGTGTCTCAGAATCGCGGATCGACACACGACGGGACTGCGCGGGTCTCAATGGGACGCGCTCGTCAAGGCGCGGGGTACCAGCGTCAAGCGAGGACCTGGTGCCGGTGGCTCGCATGGTATCGGAAAGTTTGCGCCCTACACCGTGTCCCCATTGCGCACGGTCTTCTACTGGACGCGGACCGATAGCGAAGAGGTCCCGCGTGAAGCCTTCCAAGGTCGCTCAATCCTGATGTCGCACACAACCGGTGGCGAGGTACGGCAAGGCACCGGTTATTGGGGCCGCACCCACAACTGCAGTGAACTGACACGGACGGACATTCCGGTCCAGATTCGCGACGCCGAGATGAATATGGACACCTCGTTCGGCACCTCGCTTTGGATTGCTGGATTCCAAGGCGGGGATGGCTGGCAAACACGCATTGCGCGTAGCGTGCTTACAAGCTTCTTTGGCGCTATCCAGGACGGTGAGCTGTCCGTGTTGATTGAGCCAAGCGCTGAGATGGAGCGCAATGATCTTTTTGAAATAAATCAGGGCACTATTGGTCTTTGGTTTGACTATCTCAGTCAAGGCGTAGAAACTGAGGCCATTGATACGGAAGATCAACAGGACGTTGAACATGCTCGAATGTACTGGGAGTTAATCCGCGAGGATTCAACAGCAGAGCGTCAATTTCCTGACTTGGGATTCTGTAAATTATGGGTTTCAGTTGCGGACGGATTGCCGAACCGAGTTGCCCTAATGCGTAAGACTGGTATGTTGATCACTACCCAGCAACGAGGTTTGATTCGGTTTCGAGGCTTACAAGATTTTATTGCAATCTGCCGATTTGAAGGAGACGATGGTAATGAATTCTTGCGTAAGATGGAAAATCCGCGCCATGATCAATTCGAGCCTGACCACTTGCCACCTGCACAAAAAGCGCAGGGAAAGAGAGCGCTCAATCAGGCTGTGAAGTGGATTCGCGACGAGTTGTTGAAACAGGCGCGCGTTCAGACTGTGACCGGTACGATCAACGCTACAGAATTGGCACGGCTGTTGCCTGACCTGGAGCCTGAGGACCTGTTCGGTGGTGAGAACGGGGAGGGCAATCAAGGCCGGGAGCCGCAGTTTGACGGCTTGTCGCTTATCCGGCTCAAGCCCCGTCGCGATTCTTCTTCCACTACGTCATTGATTGACTCGGCCGGAGATGACGGAGGTGGTGGCGATGAGAACGGAGGCGGCGGCACGTCTAACGGTGGCGGCGGCGGTGTTGGTAGTGGCAACGGTGGTGGCGGGACAGATGGAAGCGGAGTGAATTCTTCCACTCGGAAACAACGGCAACGGTTGAAAATCAACGATGTTCGACTGTCCCCGATTGCAGGTCAGACCGGACGATACCGCGTAAGTTTCTCGGCAGTTGAAGGCGGATTGGTTGACCTGGAATTCTCGGAGTCCGGTGATTCTTCGTACGTACCTCGAAGAGACGTGCGTGCACATGCACTTGATGGCTCGAACTTTTCGTTGCGAGGATTGGCGTTGCAGCCCGGTGAGCGCGTGATGTTTGAGATCACAGCTGACTTGCCGATTGGTGAGCGTGCATGGATTGTCTCCGCAGTCAAGCAGACGAGCTGATGCGATACGACCCGAATAAGACGTATCTGTACCCAGTGTTGCGTCCAAGCAGCACGGATTACCCGCGTACAGCGTTTGAGGTGGAGATTTACGATCCCGAGCGTATTTCCGGTACAACATCTCTGCGTGTTTCTGCTGAGTTCTATCTCAGCGACCCCGATTTGTTGTCCTTGGTGGATAGTGGTGTTGCAACGTATGCATTGCGTATCCGAGCTCCGGCCACTCGTCACCGCTCCGTTTGCTGTTCATTCACATCGGAGATAAGCCGAGTGTTCTACGACGGGCAACTGCATGGTCGGACGGAGATATGGGGATTCTTAGTGGCGATGGATCACTTGCCTGGTTTCCGTGCGGAGAGTTGGCACGACGATTACGCCGGGCTTCACTTTGACATTCCGGCTGGGTCAGTGCTGGCTCAGGACGTTCCAAAGGAGTATTGGGTTGACACTGCGGAAGAGGCCCCGATCGGATCCATTATCCAGATTCGGTCCAACGCGAGTGCAGCCGACGGTGCTTGGGAATGCCAGCTGGACGGTGAGCGTGTGACTGTCCTGCTATCACTGCAAGATTACAAGCGCTTCGAAAACGCACGCACTCGACTTGATGGCACGAAAGACGCGGCGTACATCAAGAATGCGGTCTATCTCCCGGCGCTGATCTACGTGCTGCAGGAGGCCGATCGAGGCGTGGCAGAGTACGCCGATCGTCGCTGGTACCGATCGCTTGACAAGAGGCTTGATGATTGTGAGTGTCGGCCACTGGGTTCCGAATCTTCCAGTCGGCTCGTCGACGCGCAGCTGTTGCTGGAGCAGCCGTTCGCAGAGCTGCCATTGATGAGTGAGGACGAATAGGCTAGTCACATGTCCAATCTCCGCTACTTCACGCGCCGCACTGTTGGTGATTTGAGAGACAACGTGGCAGATCTCTTGGATTGGTATTACGCACCGCAGGGACAAGTGTGTCCGCGGTATATGCCCTCTGGCGCGTGGCGCGAATCCAAAGTTGTTGCGACGCCGCTTGGTGGTCGCTTGAACGCTGATCGTCCGAAGCCTTCTGAGTGCGACGCGGATCATGCGATGTTGGTGTTTCAATCAATGTCTGATTTAACGCCACAGCAGGCTGTGGATGAGCGGTTGTGGGTGTATTTGAGCCATTTTGAATGCGCGGACTACGTGGCTGCACGGTGGTTGCGCAAAAGGCCTACAGACGCTGAGAAAGCCGCGGTAAGAGTGCGCAATCATTTCTTTGCGCGGGACACGCGAGCGGTGATTCGCGACCATGGGCTGTCGCGCTTGTGGTGGTTGGGCAAAATTGCGCACGATGTCCGTCCGGCCGACCCCGGATTGTTTCTGGAGGTTGTCTTGCATCGGCAGGACGTGCGTTCCGCACTGCTTGAGCGGCCGTCCGTGTCGATGAACATCCCAGTACTTCAGTTGATATTTATGGTGATGCTCGAGCATTGGGAGGGCGAGAGAGCGTTGTTCCGTCGCAAGACGTTCCGCGCGTGGATGATGACCCTCAACCGCCAAGGTGGTTTTGTCTTGCTGGATGCCGTGCCGGAAGACGCGTTGCTGCGGCTGTTGCGCACCGAGGCGGATGACGCGATTGAGGCCGAGGGTGGCTGACAACCTGCGGCCGGCAGACCGCGCCCGCTGTATGTCGCGAATTCGCTCGCGCGGCATGAAACCGGAACTGGCCGTGCGCTCGATGGCGCACCGCGCCGGCTACCGCTTCAGGCTGCACCGCCGCGATTTGCCGGGTGCGCCAGATCTGGTCTTTCCGCGCCGCCGCGCCGTGATCTTCGTCCACGGCTGTTTCTGGCACTGGCACGAATCCCCGCCCTGCCCCATTGCGGGGTTGCCCAAGTCGAACCTGGACTACTGGGCGCCCAAGCTGGCCAGAACGCGGGCGCGCGACCGCGAGCACGCGCGCGCCCTGGCCGCGCTGCGCTGGCGCGTGCTGACGATCTGGGAATGCGAGCTGCGCGATCCGGACGCGGTGCTGGCGGCCCTGCGCCGCTTCCTCGACCCTGACACTGCCCGATCGAAGCTCGCCGACGTTGCGTAGACCCGTGCGTGCGGCGCGGCGCGGCGGGCGGATTCGTGGGATGCTGCGGCGCGGATGGGCGAAGGGGGACTTTTGCGTGCCGCTCGATTCCCACACCGCAGCATGGCCGCCGCGATGACGCCGAAAGCTTTCGAGCGGGTGGTGGCGCAGGCGGTGGACTCGATTCCGGAGGCGCTGCGCGCGCGGCTGTCGAACGTGGACATCGTCATCGAAGACTGGCCCAGCGCCGCGGACCTGGAGGCGTCCGGGGTCCCGCGCGGGTATACCCTCTTCGGGCTGTACACGGGGGTCCCGCTCACGGAACGAACGTCCGGCTATCACATGGTGCTGCCCGACCGCATTGCCATTTACCGCGGGCCGCTGCTGGATGCCTTCGACGACCCCGCGGAGCTGCGCGCCGAGATTCGCGCCACGGTGATCCACGAGTTCGCCCACTTCTTCGGGCTGTCGGACGCCGACCTGGAACGACTGGGGGCGGCCTAGATGGACGCGCCGCCGCCGCTGCGGCCGGTGGAGCTGCCCCGGGCGTCCCAGGGATGGGCGGCGCTGCGGGATGACGTGCGAACGGGCATTTGGCGCTGGCGCCCCGCGCTGGGCCTGGCCGCGGACATTCCCGAAATCACGCTGGGCGAAGGCCATACGCCAGTCGCGGCGCTGCCGCGCTGGGGCGCCGCCCACGGCCTGCCGCGGGCGCTGGTCAAGCTGGAATACCTGGGGCCGACCGGCTCGTTCAAAGACCGCGGCGCGGCCGCCGTGATCGCCGCGCTGCTGCATCAGGGGGCCGCGTCCATCGTCGAGGACTCGTCGGGCAACGCCGGCGCGGCCATGGCGGCTTACGCCGCGCGGGCGGGGCTGGCGGCGCGCATCTTCGTGCCGGCCTCGGCCCCCCAGGCCAAACGCGACCAGATCGGCGGCTACGGCGCGCAGGTCGTGGCCGTGGCGGGCACGCGCGAGGACGTGGCGCGGGCCGCCGAAGAAGCCGCCGCCGACCAGGACGCGGCCTACGCCTCGCACGCCCGCCACCCGGCTTTCGTGGAGGGAACCAAGACCTTTGGCCTGGAAGTGGCCGCGCAGCTGCGCGCCGACCCGCCGCGGCATCTGGTGCTGCCCGTGGGCAACGGCGGCCTGCTGCTGGGCGCGGCCAAGGCCTACCAGGAACTGGCCGCGGCCGGGTTCGGGGTGACCTGTCCACGGCTGCACGCGGCGCAGGCCGACGCCTGCGCTCCGCTGGCCGCCGCCTTCGCGGCCGGCGCTGACGACCCGCTCCCCGTCCAGGCGCGGCCAACGCTGGCTGGCGGCGTGGCCGTGGGGCGGCCCGCCCGCGGCGCCGCCGTCCTGGCCGCGCTGCGCGCTTCGGGCGGCTCCGCCGTGCGCGTGACCGACGCCGAGGCCCGCGCCGCCCGCCGCGACCTGGCCCATCTGGAAGGTCTGGACGTCGAATACACCACGGCCGTGGCCTTCGCGGCGGCGGCGCGCTTGCGCGCAACCGGCGTCGTCCAGCCGCACGAGTCGGTCCTGATTGCCGCCACCGGCAGCGGGCTGAAAGACGCGGGAACCTGAGCAGCCCCTCCGCCCGCAGCGTCGCCCCCTTCGCCCTGGCAGAGCGAGCCGCTCGGCGGCTCAGGCGCGTTCGAGCGGGAAGTCCGCGCTGTCCACCGAGGACGCGCGCACGACGCGGGTGATGCCCGGGATGTCGTGCAGGCTGCGGTTGTCGGTCCGCTGGATGACGAAGAACAGCAGCACCACCTGCACGATGGCGGGCAGCATCAGCTGGCCGGTGCTTTGGGCAATGCCCAGGATTGCGGCCAGAACGAACTCGCGAATCAAGACCCGAATCGGCCCGGCGCGCCCGCCGTAGGCGCGCACCACGCGCAGCCCCAGCGCCAGCTTGCCCAGCGTGAACCCGAAGGCGGACTGCAGCGCCCAGCGGTACAGCGCTTCCAGCACCAGCACCCACAGCGTAAAGGCCGGGTCGACCGTCAACTCGCCAGGTCCCGCCGACACTGCGCCCGTGGCGGAACCCACCAGCACGGCCACGATGGCAATCAGGATCGAGTCGATGAGATACGCCCCCACGCGGCGCATGACGTAGCCCATGTCCGTGGCGGGGCGCACGGACGGCGCGGCATCGTCCCGCTCGGACGGCGGGGCCGGCTGCGGCCAGGAGTTCGGCGCCGGCCCATCGTCCTCGGGCGGCTGGCCGTGCGCAGATTCACGGCGCGCCAGGTCGCGGCGGTCGCCGTCCGCGGATGCCGGCGTGTCGCCGTTGGCCTCGCCCGCTGGCTCGCGCTCCCCGTCTTCGTCACGGTCGGGCACATCGCGTCGATCGTCGCCGCCGTGCCTCAAGACGATGCTCCCCGCAGGTCCATGAACGTGCGCTGCCCCGTTGCAGTATCCCACCTGAATATGAGAATCGGAGAGCGCAGGTTCCGCCGCGCGCCCGGCGCGTCCGCCCGGGGCCAGACGCAGCGCCGCCGCGTGCCAGCGTAGACGCTCCGCTATTCCACCGACCGGCCGCTCGCCGTGCCGCCGCCGCGTGCGCCAGCGTAGACTCGCGCGGGATGACGATTCGCAGGATGTTCTTCGACCTGGGCGCGCCGCCGGCCGCGCCGGTGGCTGCGTTCGCCGCGCCTGGCAGCGGTCAATCCGCCCCTGCCGCGCCGTCTAACCTGGCGGGACGCGGCGCGTGAGCGGCGTGTGGCGCGCACATCTGCGGCGGGCAGCGCGGCGCGTATACCGCCTGCCCAGCCCCACCTACAACCACGCCTCGCGGCGCAACCTGCGGCGCTTTGGCGCCGCGTTAGCGCTGCCGACGCGCCGCGGCGGACGCCCCGTGCTCAACGTGGGCGGCGGCGGGCGTCAGTTCCCGCCCAACACGCTGGACGTGTTCGTGCGGCAGGCCATGGTGAACATTGACGTCCAGCGGCATCCCGGCGTGCACTGTCTGGCGGACGCGGCGCGGCTGCCGTTCGCCTCCAACACCTTTGCCGGCGCGCTCTCCACCGCCGTGTTGGAGCACGTGCGCCAACCCGCCCAGGCCGTTGCCGAAATCGCCCGCGTCAGCGCGCCCGGCGCGCTGCTGTACGTCGAAGTGCCCTTTCTGCAGGGCTACCACGCCTCCCCGCACGACTACCAGCGCTACACCAGCAGCGGCGTGGCCGAACTGCTGCGCGATTTCCAGGACGTCGACGTCGGGGTGTGCGTGGGCCCCAGCTCGGCCCTGAGCTGGGTCCTGCGCGGCTATCTGAAAGGCATGCTCAGCGGCTTCGCCCGCAACCGCACCCGCGAACGCCTGGCCGAATTCGCCGCCGCCTGGGTCACCACGCCAATCAAGTTCCTAGACCGCCTCGTCGCCGACCGCCCTGCAGCCGAAGACCTGGCCTCCGGCTTCTACGCCTTCGCCCGCACCCCCACCCCCGACGACCCCTAGCCCCCCGCCAACCCCCGCAACCGCCCCACGCCCCTCACCGCCCCGTCCCCTCTTTTCTCCCCCCCCCCCCCGCGCCACGGGGCAAGGAGAGCGGCACCCGCAACGGTTCGCCCCCGCCCTGCACCGTAGTAAGAGGGTCACATCCCCTCTTTTCTTTTTCTTTTCTTTCCCCTCTCCCCGCGGCGCGGGGAGAGGGTTAGGGTGAGGGGCGCCCACGGCGTTGCGCGGACCGACGCCCTCCCCCCGCTGCGCCGCCCCCACGCCCAACCACCAGCGTCACCCCAGCCGTCACCCGGCCCTCTCCCCCGAAGAGACCCAGGCAACATCTTCTGCACAACCTTCTGCACATTGGCGGAGGTTCCCCGCGCTTCCGCCAGTCTCCTTCGAAGAGACCCAGGCGCCATCCACCATCCCCGCGAACAGCCAGCCCATACACGATCCGAGCCCCTCGATATCGGGCAGGAAGCCATCGTCAGCAGAGATCGGATTCGACAACCACGCGCGCCGGCCGCCCCCCCCCCGCCGGCCACAACCGAAGCAACAATTCACTGAAAGAGTTCGGCAGAAGACCCGTCCGCGAGCGCCTCCTCAGCGTCAGCCTTCGGCGGCCGACGCCGGCGAGACCCGTCCGCGAGCGCCGAAAGCCTCCGTGAGCAGCTCGTAGCAGGAGTCGGAAGTGAGGGATCCGTCCGCGAGCGCCGAGCGCCTCCTCAGCGTCAGCCTTCGGCGGCCGACGCCGGCGAGACCCGTCCGCGAGCGCCGAAAGCCTCCGTGAGCAGCTCGTAGCAGGAGTCGGAAGTGAGAGACCCGTCCGCGAGCACCGAGCGCTTCCTCAGCGTCAGCCTTCGGCGGCCGACGCCGGCGATATCCGTCCGCGAGCGCCGAGCGCTTCCCGCCCACCGGTACCCCCGGCGCGATTCGAACGCGCGCACCCGGCTCCGGAGGCCGGTGCTCTATCCACTGAGCTACGGGGGCATGCGCGGCATTCTAATCGCCAGAGCGGCGTCGCATACCCTGGGCGGCATGGAACCCTGGCGCCTGCTGGTCTCGCCCGCCGACCGCGCAGCCCGCAACCTGGCCGCCGACCACGCCGTGGCGGAGTCCGTGCGCGACGGCGCAGCGCCGCCCACCCTGCGCTTTTACACCTGGCGCCCCCCGGCGCTCAGCCTGGGCCGCGGCCAGCCCCTGGCGCTGGTGGACCGGGACCTGGCCCGCCGCCGCGGGATCGACGTGGTGCGCCGTCCCACCGGCGGCCAGGCCATCCTGCACGACGACGAGTTGACCTACGCCGTCATGCTGCCTGCCGGCCACCCGCTGGCGGCTGGCGGGGTGCTAGCGTCCTACCAGCGGCTGCACCGCGGGTTCGTGCAGGGGTTTGCGGCGCTCGGCCTGCGCGTCGACCGCGGCGTCGAACGCCCGGCGTCCGCCGCCGCCGCGGGGCCGCTGTGCTTTGCAGCGACTGGCGCGCACGAACTCTCCGCCGCCGGCGTCAAGCTGCTGGGCAGCGCCCAAACCCGCGTGGACGGAGTGCTGCTGCAGCACGGCAGCGTCCCCTTCCGCCACGACCCAGCCGTCTTCGACCTGCTGCGCCAGCCGCGGCCCGCGCCGCTGCCGGGTCTGCGCCAGCTGCTGTCGCCCGCGCCAACCGTAGGCGCGCTGATCGAGGCGCTGGCCGCCGGCGTTGCCGACGCGCTCGGCGCCGCGCTGCGGCCCGGCGCTCTCAGCGCGGCCGAGCGCCGCCGGCGTGACGTTCTGGTGCGCGTGCGGTACGCCTGCGGCGCCTGGACGGCCCGACGCTGAGCCGATGACGACCGAAGTCTTGCAACGCGCCCTGCCCGTGCTCTGGGCGCTCGGCCCGCAGATCGTGCTCGACCTGGGCTGTGGCCCCGGCCGCGAGACCTCCGCGCTGGCCGCCCTGCCCGGCGTGCGCGTGATCGCCGTCGACACCGACCCGCAGGCACTGGCCGCCGCGCCCAAACGCGCCAACGTGCTCTTCGTGCGGGCCGACGCCGCCCGTCTGCCGCTCGCCGCCGCCGCGGCGCAGGCCGCCTACAGCTTCGGCCTGCTGCAGGCGCTGGGACGCGGCGGCGACGCGCCCATCCGCCGCCTCATGCAGGAGCTGCGGCGCGTCGTCCACCCGTCCGGCGTGGCCGTGCTCGGCACCCTGGCCGATTTCCGGCGCAACGATCGAGCCGACCGCAGCTTGACCGGCGCCGAGGTCTCCAAAGCCATGCGCGGCCTGCTGGTGCTGCACGAGCTGATTGGCCTGATGGACGTCGACGCCCGCCAGCGCCGCGCCCGCTACTGGTACATTGCCGCCACCCCGCGCCCGCCGCCCTGACGCCCCGCGCGCGCAGACACTGCTCGTTCGCCGATGCGTTCACCGAGTACGACCTACCTGACACCCCGCGCGCGCAGACACTGCACGCGCCGCGCTGCCCCAGCGCGCCTACCGTCTTTACGCCCTGCGCGCACAAACACCGGGCAGTGCTGCTGCGCACGGCCATGCTGGCCGCCTGACACCCCGCGCGTGCGAACCCGCGCCGTCGTCCATGCCCATCGCTAACGGTGGCGCACGCAAACACCGCGTGCGCGCAAACCCGCGCCTCTCAGGCCGAAACTCGACCCCGCCGCCTCAGTCGTAATTCGAGAACGCGTGCTCCCCCAGATACCTCCGCTGCCTGGGCGTGGCCTGCGCCAGGATGTCCGGGTCGAAGTGAAAGTCCAGATAGGGCGGAAACTTCTGCACCACCATGCGGCGCCCGTAGTGCACCTGCAGCAGGTAGCGCGTGCGGCCGCTGGTGTTGGCCGTGCCGCGGTGCCACACGTCCGAGCGGAACAACACCACGTCCCCCGCCTTGCAGAGAATGTTGTGCGGCGCCACCCCGTGCCACTCGACGTCGGCCTCCGTTGGCGGGCGGCCGGCGCGGTGGCTGCCCGGGATGAACTGCGTCGGCCCCAGCGGCTCGTCGATGTCCGACAGGTAATAGTGCGCGGTGGCCACGAACACCGGAATCTCCACGCGCGGATCGGCCA
The DNA here is from genome assembly GCA_958296175.1 of uncultured Chloroflexota bacterium. Lineage (GTDB taxonomy): Bacteria > Chloroflexota > UBA11872 > UBA11872 > UBA11872 > UBA11872. The sequence goes on along the minus strand of OY282448.1, from coordinate 2,825,395 downwards.
TCACGTCCGCCGGCAGCTCCAGGGGCTGATAATCCGCGTGCAGGTGCTGATCCACGCGCCCCGGGCCGGTCACCCAGCCAGTCATGCCAATGCTGTGGCAATCCTCGCCCATCACGGCGTCCGCCACCTCCGCCACCGGCGCGCGGTCCAGAAACTGCAAGAAGTAGGCCGAACGATTGAAGAGCACCTTGGTGTGCGCCTGGTAGAAAGTGTCGGACTCGCCCTCGGCGGCTGCGGCCACCCGCCGCTCCGACTGGCCGCGCCGGTCGTTGGCGCGCAGGTTGGGTTCCAGCCCGTCGATGCGGCGGCGCAGCTCCGCAACCTCGTCCCCGTCCAGAACGCCCGGCATGAACGCAAACCCGTCCCGCCGCACGGCCTCGGCCAGTTCGTCAACGGTGGCGTAGGCCACCAGCTCAAGATTCGGCATCGGAAGCGCCCTCCCGTTCGAGCCGGTCCACCGCGGACCGTGTGACATCTTGCGGACCTCCCGCAGAGCTTACCGAGACGGCGCCGGCCGCGTTGCCGCGCCGACAGGCCGCCGCCAGGTCGGCGCCGCACAGCCAGGCGTGCAAAAGCCCGCCGGCGAACGCGTCGCCGGCGCCAATCGGGTTGACTTCCGCCGCCCGAAAGCCAGGCACCAGCCGCGGCTGCGTCTCCGGACCCAGGTCCAGCAGCACGCCCGCCGCGCCCAGCTTCAGCACCACCGGGCCGCCAAATCGCCGCCGCAGCCGCGCCCGTCCGCCGCGGTAGTCACAGCCGAGCGCCGCGGCAAACTCGGCGCGGCTGCCGATAACCAGATCCACGTCCGCGGCAATGGCCGCAATCTCGTCGAAGGTCAACGCGCCCGGCCCGCCCTGGCCAATATCCAGCACGGCGCGCGCGCCCGCCGCGTGCGCGGCCCGACCCAGCGACCGCGCCGCGTCCACCAGCGGCCGCGGCAGACACAGGTTGATGCCCGTCAGATACACGTGCCCCGGCGTCCAGGCGTCCAGCAGCGCCCCCACGTCCAGCGGCGCGCCTGCATACCAATAGGCCTGCCGCCGCCCGTCCACCCCCAGGGCAATGGTGTGCGTGGCCGTGGCGCCCGCGCGGCGTCCCAGCGCCGCCACCCCGCGCGCCGCCAGCCCGTCGGCCAGAAAATCGCCAAACGGGTCCGCGCCAATCACCCCGCCCAACTGACACGACCCGCCCAGCGCCGCATAGACCATCGCCGTGTTGGCCGCCGTGCCGCCCAGCAGCAGCCGCGCCGGCTGCTCGTGGGTCACGTCGCTCGCCGCGGTGAACTCCACGTCCGGCCGCGGAAAGCGCCGCAGCCCCTGAATGCTCACGTCCGCCACCACGCTGCCCACGCTCAGCAGCCGCGGCGCTTGCGCCGTGCCCGCCTGGCTCACCCGGTCCCCATCGCAAACCTCGCGTGCCGCGCAACGCTCCCTTGCCCGCAGTATGCCCCCCAGCACCCCAGCCAACCGCCCGCGGCGTCGCGCGGCGCCACCAGCAACCCGCTCTTTTCGTGTTCGACCAGTTCGGCCACCCCGCCGCAGCGGGCGGCAATGACCGGCACCCCGCATTGGAAGGCTTCGATGATGGCCCCCGGGTAGCCCTCCTGTTCCCGATAACTCGGATGGAGCAGCAGGTCGTGCTCGCTCAGCGCGCGCGGAGCCTGGGTGCGCGTCAGGACGCCGCCATAGGATGCCCTGGGGTGGCTGTCGATCAGGGCGGGGTCCACGCCTCCAGGCATGGTCGGGCCAAAAACCCGCAGATGACGCCGTCAGGCAGCCGGCGGCAGACCTCCAGCGCTTCGGTCAGTCCCTTGTCAGCGCTCAGACGGGAAAGGAAGACGAGCTTTCGAGGCGGAGGTCTGGTCTCGGTCGCTGGTGGGGGGAGGTCTCGCGTATTGGGCAGCCAGCGGAAGTTGGCCGGATGCCCGAAGTCACCCATGAGGTACTGCGTTTGAACGTACACCCGTGCAAACCGCGGAAGGACGCGCCCAGTGGCCCACCGCCCAACCGACCCATGCCCAGGCCGCGACCCGGTCAGAACGTGTCCGAGCACGAGCCGGTGCAGACCTCCGCCAGAGAAGGAAACCGCCAACGGCCGCCGCGCGGCCGCGCAGACGGCCCAGGCGGCCAGCAGCAGCGGGGCGGGGGAGTACGTCGACAGGCTGAGAAGCACCAGCTGGCAGCGCCAGACCTTCAGCGCAACCAGCAGCATCACCCGCGCAAACGCGGCAAGGCGGCGGGCGCTCCGTAGCCCGACGCCCACGCCAACGTTCCAAACCGCGGTGTCCACGGTGTCCAGCTCGAAGCCGCGCCTCTCCAGCCCCCGAACGATTTCCCTGGTCCTCACCCGGGAACCGCCAATGCTGCGCCGCTCACTTGGCAGCGGCCCAACGAGCAAGACCCTCACACGCCACGCCCCCCGTCATTCCGGCGAACGCCGGAATCCAGCCAGCGCGAGTCCACGCTACTACCTTCGCAACCGCTCTCTGCGGCCGCGGCGTTTGCCAGGGTCGTGCACGCGGCGGCTATGAACGCGCTGGCCGCCTGTCCGCCGACACCTGCCCTGAGCGCGGGGTTCACGCGCGCGCGTAACGGTCCCTCCGCGTTGCTCGTGTGGTCGACTTCCTAGGGCGGGGTTCGCGCGCGCGTAACGCCCCCCGTGCGAATTGCACGGTGAGGCTCACGGAGACTCAGGTGAGACTCACGCATGGGTGAGGGTGCTGCCGCGTGGGGCGCCGGTCGTTCTGAGCGCCGTGTCACGCTCCTACCACGCCTCTTGCCGGCTGCCGGTTCCGGTCGAGTCGCCTGGGCGGCTCAGCCGTCGGTCGAGTAATTGGACAGAATCTTGCCCGTCACGGACAGGAACGCGTTTCGCTCTGCCTCGCTGACGCCCTCCATCAGTTTGGACTCGCGCGTCTGCACGCGCAGCGAGAGTTCCATGGCCAGGTTGCGCCCGTCCTCGGTCAGCCGCAGCCGCACCACGCGCCGGTCGTCGGGATGGCGCCGTCGGCTCAGCAGCCCGCGCGCGCGCATCTTTTCCACCACGCGACTGATACGGGAGCTGTCCACCGGCAGCACTTTGACCAAGTCGCGGGACGTGGTCCACTCCGAGCCCAGGCAAAACCGCAGCAGCGAGAACTCCAGGGGCTGCAGGTCGAAGGGGTCGAGCTCTTCTTCCATCCCCTTGGCAACCACGTTCACGAGCGCAAACACGCTGGACCCCAGATCGGTGATTGGCACACTCATGGCGTCGCCTGACTGCGCGGCTCGGCTGTATGCAAGTTACTGCCCCTGTGAGTAATGGACAACAAACTTTGACCGACCACCGCCTTGCCAAGGACGACATCGATTTCCCGAAAAGGACCTCGACCACATTGTCCAAGCCCCCATCAGCCATTGACGGAGGCGAGTTCCAGGCTCGGAAGAGCAACGGTCTAACTCACCGAGTGTAGCGCACGCCCCGCGCCGTTGCCAACAATCCGCAGACATTGCCCCCACCAACAATCGCCCCCGTCCCCCATCTCCCGTGCCCAAGGCTCCGTAAGCATTTGCCGCCGCGCGGGCAGCCGCCACAGCCCCGCGCCCCATCCCAGGGCGAGTCCCCCTGCCTCTTCTCCCTCAGGCCGAGACCCTCAGCCTCTTCCCCCTCTCCCTCTGGGTCGCCCGGTCCACCGTCATCAACCCATAGGGCGAGAGCCTCAGCCTCTTCCCCATCTCCCTCTGGGAGAGGGTTGGGGTGAGGGTCTTTCCCCCTGCACGTCGAGCTCCCCAGGGGGCAATGGTCTGCCCACTCCGGCTCCCCCCCGCCTCGGACGCACGAACGCCGTCCCGCCCGTCCGCCCCGCGCCCGCCCTCACGCCGCCGACGGAACGGTAACGCGTTCCGGCGCATAGGCCGCGCCTGCGCCGAGCGGCCGCGCCGGGCCAAAGCTGGCGAAGGCCCGGTAGGCCTGCTGCGGATAAAGCCGGTTGCGCAGGTCGTCGCCCAGCAGCCGCAGCTTCACTGGTTCGGGGTCGCCCGGGTGATATTCGAGCACGCTGGACTGGAAGTACTGCCGGATGAACCCGGGCGACGCGCCCGGCACGCCCAGAACGGCGCGCGGGTCGTCGTCGCGGCGCGCCTCGGTCTTGGGGAATCCAAAGGAGGCCACGCCGCCCAGCGCCTGGAAGAAGTCCAGGAACCCGATGGGCGTTCCGTCGACGGCAGCGTTGGAAACCCGGTGCCCCCAGGGCCCGAGCCGTTCGCCGGGCTGGCCGCTCAGCAGCTCGGGCTCCACGCCTAGGTCGGGCGCGCCGCCCACGCCGCCGCCCAGGTAGTCCCAGGCCAGCCGCCGCTCCATCCGCCAGGCGCCGGCGCGCTGGTGGCAGTCCACCACGCCGCGCTGGTAGTACTGCGTGAAGGCATTGGGGCGTTCTTCCAGCACCTCGGAGGTGGGGAACCCCCAGCGTCTCAGGCCGCCGGTGGCGTGGTAATGGGCCAGAAAGTCGCACGCCGCGGTCTGGCCGTCGATCGTCGCGCGCAGGTCGGGCAGGTTGTGGGCCAGGTGCGGCGCGGGCTCGGAAAAGCTGCTGCGCACCACGCGCAGGCTGCGCCGGCCGTCGGCCTCGGCCGCCGCCGGCGTGGACGCGCGCGCGGGGTCGAGCGGCGTTGCGTCCAGCGTGGCCGCCGTCAGCTCCGCGCCGTCCGCGGCCGCGCCGCGTTGCTGCAGCATCCAGGCCGTGAGGTCCAGATAGACCTGCGCTGACAGCGACCCAGGCGCCGCCAGCGGCATGGTGCCGCGCGTGTAGGCGTAAAGCTCGCGCGTCCCGGCAAAGCGGCGCAGGCTGTCGGCGCCCACCAGCGCCGGGGCGAACCCGTCGTCGCCGCGCGGCCCGTGGCAGCTCGCGCAGGACTGCGCGTAGGCCAGGGCGCCGCGCGCGGCTTGCGCGTCGGTCAGCGCCCGCGCCGCCCCAAAGGTCAGCGCCGCTCCCAGCAGCGCCGCCCCGCCGACCACCGCCAACCGCCGCCTCACGCGGCGCGCTTCTGCATGCGCTGCCGCAGTTCCTGCAGCAGACGCTCGGGTTCCGCCACCCCCAGCCACAGGCGTTCCACGCGCAGGAAGGGAAAGAGCAGCGGCGTGCCCATGCGCATGCGCCGGTGCAGTGTTATCTCCACGGCGCGCTCCAGCCGGCCCAGGCTCAGCTCGCGCCGCCGGTAGGACGGCGAGACGCCGTAGGTGGAGCGCGGGCGCGGCGCGGGGCCGCCCACCAGGTCGATGGCCTCGTAGGGAATCGTCACGTTCACCAGGAACCCCACGCGCAGATGGAGTCCCTCGGCCAGCAGCGCCGCGAATCCTTCCCGCGCGGCCATGTAGACGGCCACGATGAACGGGACCAGCGCGAACAGCGCCAGCGCCGTGGCCATGTTGACCGTGCGGCCCACGGAGTCGTCCGGGTTGCCCATGGCGCGCACCATCGCAAAGAACGCCAGCATCGACACGCCGCCGGCAATCAGATACAGCGCGTTGCGGTCCACGCCGGTCTGCAATGCCCAGCGGGGAGCGCCGCCGCTGGGGGCGGCGGGGTCAGACCCCACGGCGGCTCGCCGGCGGCGCGGCGCGGCTGGTCGGCCGAACCCGTGCGGCGGGCGGCGCGGCGGCGGCCGCGTGTCCGGCGCCGGGGTCAGGCGCCATCGCAGCGTGCCAGGCGCTCGATGGCGCGCAGGCCCAACGCGCGCACGTCCTCGGTGATCTGCGAACTGTGCAAGGCCTCGCGGTCGAACCACCGCAGCTCGCTGTGCTCGGCCGGCGCCAGCCGCGGCGCGCCGCCCACCGCCCGCACGAAGTAGATCAGGTCGATGTGCACGTGGCCTGGCTCGATGTCCTCCAGCAAGATCGTCTCCGGCGCCGGCAGCGCGCGCACGCCGTCCATGTCCAGCGGCAGCGTTTCGCCCACCACGTCCACCTCGAACCCCGTTTCCTCGCGCGCCTCGCGGTACAGCGCCTCGATCGGGTCTTCGCCCGGGTCGACGTGCCCGCCAAACGGCAGCCACATCCGCAGCTTGCGGTGGTTCAGCAGCAGCACTTGGCCGCCGCGCACCAGGAACCCGGTGGCCGTGAAGTGCTTGTCGACGCGCGCCGCCGACCCCTGCCCGTGCATGGCCTGGATTGTACGCGCGATTCCGCGCAGACCTGCGCCGCCGCCGCTGTTTGCCGACGGGCTGCCAGCGCACACCGACCTGGGTGCGGAAACGGCGCCCGGCGCCGCGGCGCCGGGCTACAGTACGTGTAGGCGGTCGATGCAAGGCCGCTGGTCTATGGCGCTCCAGCGGGCGGCCTCGAATCGATCACGTCCTCGACCTCGACCACTTTCTCGATCTCGACGACAGACGTGACACCTCCTCCGACCTGCGAGGCCCGTTCGGCTCGAACCTGTTTCCAGACTGCTGCCAGAACGAGCAACTGCTCCGTCGTGGGCGGCGTCCCTCCGCTCTGGTCCGTGACGGTGTACGTCTCGACGCCTTCCGCCGTCGTAATTTGGACGGATTCTGTGTGGGGTCCCGTTCGTGTCCGAACGATGTTCGGCCCCTCGGCCGCCACGATCGCTACAGCTGCAATCAGCGCGGCAAGAGCGGCGCTGGCGCTCAGGGCCGCCACACGTCGACGATTCATCGTCACCATGCGAAGCCTCATTTCGCGTATAGGCTAGATCCCAACAGTAGTACATTGTCGCCGCCGGCGCAAGCTTGCCCAGGAAGCCAACAACGCTGGCGTCAGGCCTCGTCCTGGCGGCAGGGCGCCGCAGCGCGGGTTTCGGGCCCTCGCGGTTCGAACACCGGCGGCGCGGGTCGTTCCCCGCTCCCTGGGTCGAGTGACGGCGCGCCGCCGAGGAACGCGGCCCGCGGCCCCAGTCAGTGCGGCGCGCGTGCAGGACCTACGCGTAATCCCCGTGCGCGCCGGTGCCGCTGGGGTCCACCAGCTCGTCGGCCCCGCAGAGATAGCGCCACCACGCGGCGCGCTCCGTCGCCACGGCCGACGATTCGCCCGTCAGGCAGTGCGCCCCCTTGTTCATGCGGAAGAAGCGGCGCATCTCGTCACTGTCCCAGCCGTCGGTGTCGAACAGCCCCCGCTGCGGCACGCGCGGGTTGTAGCGAATCTTGAACATGAAGCGCCACTGGTCGGTCTCGTTCGTCTGGGCGCAGTGCCAGAGCCCCTCGTGCATGAAGACGATGCGCCCCGCCTTGCCGGCCAGGCGCTTTTGCCCGCTGATGTTCTTGTAGCGCGCCAGGTCCGGGCCCAGCACCGAGCGCATGTGCGAACCAGGCAAGACCAGCGTGGGTCCCATCTCGTACGGCGTGTCGTGCGCGAAGTAGGCCGTCAGGATGTCGAACGAGAAGGGATGCACCCCCGGCAGGCGCACCTGGCGGCGCCCGCCGGCGTCCACGTGCCACTGCTGCGCCGTCTGCATGCGCGGCGCCGTGACGTGCAGCGCCGAGTGGCTGGCCACGTGACCCGGCCCCAGCAGGCTCTGCACGACGGCTTGCACGCCGGGCAGGTCGTGCACCTGGCGCACGGCGCCGGAGTACTCGTAGAACCCGTGCGGGTTGTCGGTGATGTGCCAGCGGAACTCGGTTTTCGTCCCGCCCTCGTCCACGGCGCGCTGCTGGTCGGCGTAGACCGCCTCGTTCAGCTCGTCGGGGATGAGGTCGTCGAACTCCAGGTAGCCGTCCAGCACGAACTGCGCCATCTGGCGCACGTCCAGCAGCTGGTGCTTTGGAAGCACGCGGGCGTCTGCAACTGCCATCGATGGCCCCCTTTCCCCGCCGGCGCTCACTGCCGGCCCGTCGTTTGCACAATGCGCTCCAACCAGAACTCGTTGGCCAGCTGCCCGGTGCCCGTCGCGGCGCTGCGCTCCGGCAAGGGGCTGGCCTGGAACACGCGCCACCCGTCGCGCATGGCCGCCAGCACAGAATCGTAGGGCGGTTCCAGCTCGCTGCCGCTCTGCATCTGCACCGCGTCCGCCTCCAGCGCGCCGTCGTACAGCGCCCAGGCCACCGTCGGCGAGGCCAGATCGCCCGACGTCAGATGCAAAATCAAAACCTGCTGCCGGGCTGACGACATTTCCTAATCCCCCGCGGCTCGCGCCTGCTGGCCTGCGGCAACCTCTGCAAGGTGCATGGTACCCCCGCGTCACCCAAGGCAACCGGCGGTTGCGGCGCGCTCCCGCGCCGCCGCCGCGGCCAGCATGACGGAAACGTCCGCCGGACGGCCGCTCCCAAGGGCATGGAGCGCAGGTCCACGCCACCGTGCATCAGCTTAGCCGACGCGCTCCGTTTCGCGGGCGGCGGCGCGGCCATTGGTCAGGCCGGCAAAGACTTCCACCGCGCCCGTCAGCCGCGCGACTTGCTGTTCGAGATTGCCGACGCGGGTGTCGATCGCCTTCAGGTCGGTGTGGAACTCCTCGCGCATTGCCGCCTGATCAGCGCGAAACTCCGCGCGCATGGCGGCCTGCTCTTCGCGAAACTCTGCACGCATGGCGGCCTGCTCCTCGCGAAACTCCGCCCGCATTGCCGCCTGTTCCTCGCGGAACTCGGCGCGCATGGCGGCCAGGTCGGCCCGAATGCCGCGGTACAGGGCGATTTGCAGGCCAGCAAGCCCGACCAGGAGCGCCCCGAACGCGCTCAAGATGCCAATCAGTTCTGGGGCCATCGCATCGTCCGTTCCCAAGGGCGTGGAGTGCAGGTCCACGCCGTCGTGCCGCAGCTTAGCCGACGCGCTCCGTTTCGCGGGCGGCGGCGCGGCCGTTGGTCAGACCGGCAAAGACTTCCACCGCGCCCGTCAGCCGCGCGACTTGCTGTTCGAGATTGCCGACGCGGGTGTCGACGGCCTTCAGGTCGGTGCGGAACTCCGCCCGCATTGCCGCCTGCTCCTCGCGGAACTCGGCGCGCATGGCGGCCAAGTCGGCCCGAATGCCGCGGTACAGGGCAATTTGCAGGCCGGCAAGTCCGACCAGGAGCGCCCCGAACGCGCTCAGGATGCCAATCAGTTCCGGAGCCATCGCATCGTCCGTACCCAAGGGCGTGGAGCCTGCGCTCCACGCCGTCGTGCCGCAGCTTAGCCGACGCGCTCCGTTTCGCGGGCGGCGGCGCGGCCGTTGGTCAGGCCGGCAAAGACTTCCACCGCGCCCGTCAGCCGCGCGACTTGCTGTTCGAGATTGCCGACGCGGGTGTCGACGGCCTTCAGGTCGGTGCGGAACTCCGCCCGCATTGCCGCCTGCTCCTCGCGCATAGCCGCCTGATCGGCGCGGAACTCCGCCCGCATGGCCGCTTGTTCCTCGCGGAACTCGGCGCGCATGGCGGCCAGGTCGGCCCGAATGCCGCGGTACAGGGCAATTTGCAGGCCGGCAAGCCCGACCAGGAGCGCCCCGAACGCGCTCAAGATGCCAATCAGTTCTGGAGCCATCGCATCGTCCGTTCCCAAGGGCGTGGAGCCTGCGCTCCACGCCGTCGTGCCGCAGCTTAGCCGACGCGCTCCGTTTCGCGGGCGGCGGCGCGGCCATTGGTCAGGCCGGCAAAGACTTCCACCGCGCCCGTCAGCCGCGCGACTTGCTGTTCGAGATTGCCGACGCGGGTATCGACCGCCTTCAGGTCGGTGCGGAACTCCGCCCGCATGGCGGCCTGCTCCTCGCGAAACTCCGCCCGCATTGCCGCCTGCTCCTCGCGGAACTCGGCGCGCATGGCGGCCAGGTCGGCTCGAATGCCGCGGTACAGGGCAATTTGTAGGCCGGCGAGTCCGACCAGGAGCGCCCCGAACGCGCTCAGGATGCCGATCAGTTCTGGGGCCATCGCATCGTCCGTACCCAAGGGCGTGAAGCCTGCGCTCCACGCCGTCGTGCCGCAGCTTAGCCGACGCGCTCCGTTTCGCGGGCGGCGGCGCGGCCGTTGGTCAGGCCGGCAAAGACTTCCACCGCGCCCGTCAGCCGCGCGACTTGCTGTTCGAGGTTACCGACGCGGGTGTCGACGGCCTTCAGGTCGGTGCGAAACTCGGCGCGCATGTCTGACTGATCGTCTCGGAATGCGCGCGCCGCGCCCTGCAGACCCCAAACCGCCGAATCCGCGCAATAATGGGTACGCGGAGAGTCGACGAGGCGCCCGCCCATGCACGTGCTTACTGACGACCAGGTCGCGTTCTACAACGAGCGCGGATATCTCCGGCTGCCCGGCGTGTTCTCGCCCGCCGAGGTCGAGTTCCAATCCCTGGAACTGGAACGGCTGATCGACGAATGGGCCCAGCACGGCGTCGGCTGGCGCGGACCCTGGCGCAAGGCCTACATGTCGGCCGAAGACGACGCGCGCACGCAGCTGGCCGCCATGCACGAGTTGCAGAACTACTCCGAAGCCTTCATGCGCGCGGTGGTCAACGACAGGCTCACCGGCGCGGTGGCCGACCTGATCGGCCCCAACGTGGAGCTGCATCACACCACCCTGCACGCCAAGGCGCCCGGCATGGGCACGCCGTTTCCCATGCACCAGGACCACCCGTTCTACGAGCACGAAGGCCCGGCCTACGTGGACGCCATCGTCCACGTCGACGCGGCCGCCGAGGCGAACGGCTGCCTGCAGTTCCTGGAGGCCAGCCACACCCAGGGCCCGCTCCCGCACATCCGCGGCCCCGAAAGCTCGCCCCACCTGCCCACCGACCAATACCGCCTGGAAGACGCCGTCTCGGTGCCGGCGGATGCGGGAGACGTGGTGTTCTTCAGCTACTACACCGTGCACGGCTCGGCGCCCAACCGTACGGACCAGTGGCGGCGGCTGGTGCGCTTTGGTTACCGCGACCCCGACAACGTGCAGACCGCCGGCCAGGGCCTGGGCCGCGACGGCCTGATCGTGCGCGGCCAAAAGCGCAAGCGCACGGCCTGACGCGCCGTATGAAACCCGACGGCGGCGCCCCCCAGCGGTGGTACAGGTATACATGGGCAGCGGCGTCTGCGCCCTCGAACCAGAGACCGGCGAATTCGGAGGTCGGAGGCAATGCACAGCCAGGTCGAACCGCCCGGAACGCGGCGCCGGCGGACGTCGGGCCCGCGGGCGGACTCTTGCTGACGAGTGACCGACCGCCGCACCAGCGGAGCGCCTCGGCAGCGGTCCGGCAGCCGTGAGCGCGCGTCGCCGCACCGCGGCGCTTGTCGGCGCGGTCGCGCTGACCGTCGCCGCCATCGTGGTCGTTCAGATCGTGGTCGATCCGCCCGAACCGACCATCGACACCACCCTGCTGGCGCCGGCCGAGCCGTCCGCTCCTTCGCCCTCCGAAGCCGCGAGCCCCCCGCCCGAACCCGCCGCCGAACCTGCCCCGCCGCTGCCGGTCATGGGCGCGGCGCCGGACTTCACCGGCGTCACCGCCTGGCTCAACAGCGAACCGCTCGCGCTTGCCGACCTGCGCGGGCGCGTGGTGCTGGTGGACTTCTGGACCTACAGCTGCATCAACTGCATCCGCACGCTGCCTTACGTGCGCGCCTGGCACGACGCCTACGGGCCGCACGGCCTCACGGTGGTGGGCGTGCACACGCCAGAGTTCGCCTTCGAACATGATGAGGCCAACGTGCGCGAGGCGCTGACCAAGCGCGGCGTCACCTGGTCGGTAGCGATGGACAACGGCTACCGCACCTGGCGCGCCTACCAGAATCGCTACTGGCCCCACAAGTTCCTGATCGACCAGCAGGGCCGCATTCGCTACCACCACATCGGCGAAGGGGCCTATGCCGAAACCGAGCAGGCCATTCGCGCTCTGCTGGCCGAAGGCGGCGCCAATCCCGCCGACCTGGCGATGGCCGCGCCGGCCGCGGCCGACGACGCCGCCTCGGCCGCAGGGCCGCAGGCGCTCGACCTCTTTGCCGGCCGCGGGTTCGCGTTTGGCGCGTTCCTGGGCAATGGCGTTGGCGCGTCCGGTGCCGGCGCGCGCGTGTTCGAGCACCCGGCCGAGCGCACGCCCGGCCGCTTCTACCTGGACGGCCGCTGGGCCTGGACCCCCAACGCCGTGCTGGCACGGCCCGACGGCGGCGGTCCGGCGCGCGTGCTGGCGCCCTTCCACGCACGCACCGCCCGCGCCACCCTTGGGCCATCCGACGGCCAGACGGGCCGCGTGCGCGTTACCCTGGACGGCGCGCCGCTCCCCGCCGACCGCCGCGGCGCCGACGTGCAGACCGCGCCGAACGGCGAGACCTATCTGCTGGTAGACGAGTTCAGGCTCTACAGCCTCCTCCACGGCCGCCAGGCGAGCGCCGGCGAGCTGGCGCTCGAATTCCCGTCGGATGGACTAGCGCTCTATTCCCTCTCGCTGGCGTGACCCCCAGGCGAGCGTCCCGGCGGCGCAGCTGACGTGGACCAGACCCTCAACGCCGGCGTCGCCTTCCTGGCGGGGGTCGTATCTTTCGCCGCCCCCTGCACGCTGGCGCTCGTGCCGGCCTACATGGTCTATATGGCAGGCGTCACCGCGGCGGAGCGCGGCGCTCCCCCCGCCGGGCAGGCCCGCGCCGCCTCGACCCTCAACGCGGCGCTGTTCGCCCTGGGTTTCACGACCGTGTTCGTGGCGCTCGGCGCTTCGCTGGGCGCCCTATCCAGCCTGGTGGGTGGGCAGGCGGTCTGGCTCAACCGCGTGGGCGGTGTGCTCATCATCGTGTTTGGCCTGGCGGCCATGGGACTTCTGCGCGTACCGGCTTTCGAGCGCGGATTCACGGTCGAACCCAAGTTCGCGCGCCGCATGCGTTTCGCCGGCGCGTTCGTCATCGGCGGCGCGTTCGCCGTCAGCTGGACCCCCTGCGTGGGACCGATCCTGGCCGCCATTCTGGTGCTGGCCGGAACCTCTGGCTCCGCCCAAGCCGGCGCCGCGCTGCTCACGGCCTACGCCGTGGGCCTGATGATGCCGTTCCTGCTGGCGGGCGTCTTCTCCGGCTGGACGCAGGCGCTGCTGCGGCGCGGTGGCCGCGCGCTCCAGGTCGTCACCGTGGGCGGCGGCGCGCTCATGGTGGCGCTGGGCGTGGTGGTTTTTACCAACCTCATGCCCCTGCTCGCCTCGGCCATTCCCATCGGCGTTGTTCTGGCGCTCTAACCGCGGCTTGCTCCGCGGCCGGTCACAGGCGGTGGTCGGTCTGTCGTACGATGAACCCAGAGGCCGGCGCCCCCGCGGCGCCCAGCGCACCCTGGTCCGAGGTCCATGGCAGCCATGAATCCTGCGCGCGGCGGCGATGACGGCGTGCGGCGGCGGAACGCCCTGCAGGCGCACGCAGAACTGTTCAACGACGCACTGAGCGACCCGCAGGACCGCCTGGCCAAGCTCGCCAACGTCGTGGAAGCGCTGGTCACCGCCGCCCAGGGCCGCATTCTTTCGCCGCTGACTGTGCAGGCCGACCACGCCGCGGGCGCCATTGTGCTGGAGAGCGCGCGCCGCCAGATCGAGCTGTGGTGGGCCAGCGGTGACGCCCCCGCCCTGGCGCAGGCCGCGCTGGAGCGTCAGGTCGACGTGCTGATCGTCGTCCAGGGGTTCCCCTACGAATTGACGCTGGCCGACGATCTGGCCGCGCGGCTGGTGCTGCTGGACGGCCGCGACCTGGCGCTGTTGCTGGAAGGCCGCTGGTCGTTTGGCCAGGCCCTGCGCTTCAAGCTCGCGGCGCAGCAGACCCACGCGCGCTTTACCACCTTGCCCGTCGCGCCGCCTGCGGACGTGCCCGCCGAACCCGAATCGAGCTTCGGCCCCGACGACGGCGACGTGCTGCCGGCCAACCTCGACCAGATGCCCACGGACCGCGGCGGCGAAGACGCCGGCCGCGTCGACAATCCGAGCGTCTGGGACGTCGGCGGCGCCCCGCAGCGGCCAGCGGCCGGCGACGAGATGCCCTCCACGGTGACCTCCAACGTGGAAGCGCACGAGCGTCTGTTCGAAGAGGAGCAGGCCTTCGAAGAAGCCGAGCGGCGGCGCTTGCGCCGCCTGCGCGGCGGCATTGCCCTGCTCGCCGTGCTGGGCGTTCTGATCGTCATCTTCGGCGCGCGCCTGTTTCAAAGCGCCGAGCAAGCCAGCCTCGACCAGGCCGCCGACGTGGCGCTGCAAGCCTCCCGTCTCGAATTCGATGTCTACCGCACCCTGGAAACCGGCGGCTTGCGCACGGTCTTCGACGAAACGCTGGCGCAGGCCATCGAAGCCCAGACGCAGGAGCTGCGCGTGCGCGGCGTGCATCTGGAAGGCGATCTGAACCACCAGGTGCTGGATTCGCGCATCCAGGGCGACCAGGCCGGGATTCTGGTGCGGCAGAGCGGCGAGATCATGACGCGCCGCACGTCCGACGGGCAGACCATCCAGCGCGGCCAGATGGACCGCGCCGTCGGTTTCGTATTGAGCCGCAGCGCGGACGACCGCTGGCGGGTCACGCAGCGCGCCCCCGTGGGATAGGCCCGCCGCGCCGCCCCGCAATTTCCACCGCCATTTCGACGACATCGGCGCGTGCGCTGCCGCCGACAGTTGGCCGCACCGCCCCGCTGCCGATATCCTAAGAAGCAGCGCGGATGCGCCGCGCGGCATCCGGCGACGTAGCCAAGTGGTAAGGCGGGGGTCTGCAAAACCCCTATCCTGGGTTCGATTCCCAGCGTCGCCTCCAGGCTGGGGGATCCCGGCGCGTGGTTGATATGCGCTCCTCGCGAGCTACGATCCACTGATTTTTTGTCGGTCCCCCCGGCGCGTGGTCGGTGCGCGCGCCGCCCCTCGGTGAGCCGCGTCCCAGGGCGCGCCTCCGTTCAGACGCCCGCCGGCGCGTGGATCCCGTCCAGGCAATGGTCTGGGCGCCGCAGGCCTGAAATGCTCCCTGGCCTCCAGGCGGCCCCGCCGCAGCTCGACCCGGCGGCGTTACCCGGTTGCAGCCAGCCGCCGCGCGCACTTGTACACCTGCGCCGCGAACTCGCGCGGCGCGCCGCGCGGCCAGGGCACGACCTCCGGAGACTCGGCGTGTGTGTGCAGCCAGGCCAGCACGACGCGGCGTTCGTTGCTGTCCTCGCCGGCCGAGCGCGGCTGCGCGCCGCGCAGCCGCGCCAGCACCTGGCAGACCGAGCGCGGCCGCGGCCGCGTGATCGATTCCACGGCCGTGATCAACCCGGCGTCCACGCGCGCCAGCTCCACCTCACCCGGCGCCGCGCCCGGCGCCAGCACCAAGGCCGGCGCCGCGCCCAGACCTCCAGGCGCCGGATGCCGCAGCACGCGCGCGCGGCGGATGCGGCGCTGCACCTCGGCCCGCTCGTCCTCGGGTGCGCTGCAGGTCTCCACGGCGTGCAGCGCCGCATCCTTCCCCTGGCCCAGAAACAGCACGGCCGCGTCGCACCGCCAGGCCGCCGCGGTCTTGTCGGCCGACCGCAGCGACGGCAGCGCAAAGATGCGGCGCAGCGACGTGCTGGCCAGCCGCGCGTCGCGCGCCGTGCGGAACGGCCCCAGATACGCGGCCCCGTCGTCACGTGGATGCGCGGCGGTGTGCACGGCCGCGGACGTGGGCGGCCCGATGCGCACGAAGCGCCGTCCAAAGCGCCAGCGCCGCTGCACGTTGTACTCGGGCCCCGCCGACGTGATCAGTTCGGCCTCGCGCACCAGCGCGCGCAGCTCCGAACCCGTGGACTCCCACTCGATGGCCTCGATGCGGTCCAGCATCCCGTCGCGCCGCCGCACCGGGCCGGCCGAATCGGTGAAGTGACTGCGCACGCGGCGTTGCAGCGACACCGACTTGCCCACGTACAGCGCCTGCCCGCCAGGATCCCGAAAGACGTACACCCCCGGCGACGGCGGCAGGTTGCGCGACGACCAGCGCGCCAGTTCCCGCGCGCGCCGCGGCAGCTTGCCTTCGGGGCCGCCCGCGGCGGCCAGCCGCCGCAGGTCCGCCAGCGTGCGCGCCCCGCCCGCAGCCGCCCGCTCCAGCAGATAGCGAAAAAGTTCCGCCGTCACGCCCGCGTCGTCCAGCGCCCGATGCGTGGGCGCGTCCTGAATGTCGGCTGCCGCCAGCACCGTGGCCAGGCCGCCCCCCGGCAAGTCCGGCATCAGGGCGGCGCTCAATTCCATCGTGTCCACGCCGTTCCCCGGAAAAAGCGCGCGCCCCAACCACACGCATTCACGGTTCAGATAGCCCAGGTCCGTGGGCAAGTTGTGCGCCACCAGCACGCTGCCAGACTGAAACCGACGAAAGTCGTCCAGCACGTCGGTAATCGCCGGGGCGTCCGTCAGCATCTCGTCGGTGATACCGGTGTAGCGGGTCACGAACTTCGACACCCGGCTGGGCAGCCGCACCAGCGAGGCGAACGTTTCCAGCACCTGCCCCGCGCGCACGCGCAGCGCCCCGACTTCCAGCACGCGGTGGCGGCCGCTGCGGCCGCCGTTGGTCTCGATGTCGAACACCACGAACTCAACCTCGTCCAGCCGCTCCGCGTCCTGCGTCCAGGCGGCCAGCCCCCAGTGCCCCGCGTCCGCGGCCGCCAGCCGTTCGTCGCCCTCCAGCAGCGGCGTCAGCACGCGCACGGCCACGTGCGCTCCGCTCGCCTCCACGTGCAGCACGTCGCGCGCCAGCCGCTGAATCGTCATCGGGCGGCCCGCCGCGCGCAGCGCCTCCACCGCCGCTTCCACCAGCGCGTTCCGCCTGACCGGCGCGGTGCTGTCCGGCGCGGCGGCGGGCGGTGCGCTGGTCATTCGCGCTCCGCCCGCCCGCCAAACGCGAACGACCCAAACGCGCCCACCACCGCCACGATCACCGTTCCCACCAACGCGGCGCTGACGCCGTTAATCGTAATGTCATCCACCAGCAGCGTGGCTCCCCAGAACACCAGCGCGCTGATCACGAAGTGTGAAAGGCCAAAAGTCAGCAGGCTCAGCAGGCAACCGATGGGCTTGAGCACCAGCTCCACGACCGGCCGCACGTAGGAATTGAGCACCGCCAGCACCGCCGCCAACGCCAGGGTGGTTGCCCAGAACGGCTGGCTGCCCTGCGCTGGCAGCTCGATCCCGTCGTCCAGCACCTGCGCCGCCAGCAGCACGGCAAAGAAGTTGGTAACCAGCCGCGCCAGCAAAAAGCGGATTTCGCGGCTCAACACCTCCATGCCAGCGGGTTTGCACTCACACCCAAACGTATCGGCTACCCGTCGGCCGGCTCCACGACCTCGACGCCCACGATCTCCTCCAGACGCTTGAACGTCGCCGCCGCGTCCAAACCGCCCCACCCCTTGGCGCGGATTTCCTGATAGATCGCGTCGGCCTGCGCGGTGGCCAGCAGCGGCACGCCGCTCTGCCGCCCCACCTCCAGCGCCAGCCCCAGGTCCTTGAGCAGCAAGTCCACGGCAAAGCGGGCGCTGAAGTCGCGCGGCAGCACCAGGTTGGGAAGGTCCACCTCCATGCAACGGCTTGCGGCAAACGCGCCCATCAGCGTTTCGTACAACTGGCGCGGGTTCAGCCCGTGCTTGACCGCCAGGACGAAGGCTTCCGCGTTGGCGGCGCGCACGCTGGCGATAATCATCTGGTTGGTCAGCTTGGCAATGCAGCCGGACCCGGCGGGCCCAAAGTGCTCGATTTTGCCGCCAATCACGTCCAGAACCTCGCGCCCCTGCGCGAAAGCTTCCGGCGTGCCGCCCACGAACACGGCCAGCGTGCCCGCCTCGGCGCCGCTCGGCCCGCCGCTCACGGGCGCGTCCAGATATTCCACGCCCTTCGTCATCCCGGCCTCGGCGCACCTGCGCGCCGTATCGGGGCCGTTGGTGCCAAAGTCGATCCACAGTTGCCCCGCGCGCGCGGTCTCCAAGGCGCCGTCCGCGCCCAGAAGCAGCTCCAGCGAATCCTCCGGCATCGGCACGTTCACACACACCACGTCCGCCAGGCTGGACACCTCGGCCGGCGTGCCGGCGGCCGTGCCGCCGTCCGCGGCGAAGGCGTCCACCTTGGCGCGGCTGCGGTTGTGCACAATCAGCTCGTGCCCCGCCGCCCGCAGGTTGCGGGCCATGGGCAGACCCATTTTTCCAAGCCCGATATACCCGATTCGCATGTCGTAGAGCTCCCTCGACGATTCGCCCAGGTCTACACCTGCGCCCAGGCGAGGTTGAACGTGCGCTTGCAGTTGCCGATCACCGCGGCCGCCGACTGGTCGGGCGCCGGCTTCATTTCGAACGACACCAGCGGCATCGGCGTCGGCAGCTGGCGCTCGAAGTATCCAATCTCCATCAGCGTGCGCAGATACGCGGCCAGTTCCGTCACGTCGTTTTCGCCCGCCGGATCGCCGAACACCGGGTGCTGATCGCCGTATTGCGGATGCGTCCGGTCGCGCATGATGCAGTTGCCGACGTGCGCCTGAATCAAATGCTCGCCCGCCGCCCGCAGTGAGGACGGCGGGTCCTCGTCCAGCAGCGGCAGATGGCTCAGATCCAGGCACAGGCCAAAGTTCGGCGTAGACGCGCGCACCTGTTCGCTCACCCGCACGCACAGGTCGATCGGGCCCAGCAGCGAGCGCTTTTCGATCGCGCGGTCGAACTGCTCCAGCGCAATCCAGATGCCGGACCGCGCCGCGTAGTCGCAGAGCTCCGTCAGCGAGCGCACCACCGCTGCCACCGCCGCCTCCTCGTCACCCTGGGACGCGGAGTTGGGGCCGTCCAGCAGCGTCACCATCGTCACGCCCAGCTCGGCCGCCTGGTCCACGGCCGCTTTGACCTCGGCCACGGCCCGCGCGCGCGTCTCCGCGTCGGGCGAGGCCAGGTTCAGTCCCCCGCTCAGAATCTGCGGGTGCGCCCCGTAGCCCAGCGTCAGATGCGCCGATTCGGCCAGCCGGCGCATGGCCGCCCGCTGCCCCGCATCGTTGATGCGCGCGATCTCCAAGGCGTGGAAGAACCCGTCCGCCGCCAGCGCCTCCGCCGCCGCCGCGGCGTTGCCGTCGCCGCTCTGGAGCTCGGGGTGCAGCATGAACTGCACGATCCCGACGTGCATATAAGCCTCGGGCGGTCGATCCACGGGGTCGATCCTTCGTTGAGAGCCGGCGGCCGCCGCCTCGTGGCGGCGCGCTCCCGCCGCGTGTGCCGCATGCTACCTGTTGCGGCGCGCCGCTACGCGGGAATCGATTCCCGCGCCCGCCGCCAGCCTCCCCGCTGCCAGCGGCCCTGCCGGCGTCGCGCACCGCCGCGCGGCGCCCGGTCCTAGCCGGCGGCGGGGGCGTGTTCGGGCAGGTACTCGCGCACGGCCGCGTAGACCCGCTCGATCGCGGCGTCGTCCAGCGTAGTCTTGGGCGGCGCCACCCAGGGCTCCATCACGCCCACCCAGCTCAGCACACCCTTCGCCGTGGCTTGCACGAAGGGCGAACCGCCGGTCAGCGCCCGCAGGAAGTCGTTCTGACGGTTCTGCGCCTCCGCCGCCCCCGCCAGATCCCCCGCGCGCCAGGCTTCGTAAATCGCCGTGACCAGCTGCGGCGCGACGTTGGGCGCCGGCCCGGTGGTCCCGCAGGCGCCCGACAGCAGCGCGTGCACCAGCTGCCCGTCGCCCCCCACGATCACCCGAAACGCGTCGCCGCGCATCGCGTGCAGGTAGGCCAGCAGGTTCTGCGCGTCGCCCGAACTGTCCTTGGTGCCCTGCACGCCCACGTCGCGCAGCCGCACCAGCGTGGCCGCGTTCACCGACACCTTGGTCATGCCCGGAATGTTGTACAGCAGCACCGGGACCGGCGACGCGTCCACCACGCCGGCGAAGTACCGCACCACCTCGTCGTTGCTCATCGGAAAGTAAAACGGCGGGTTCACCAGCAGACCGTCGGCGCCCTGATCCGCCGCCTGCGCCGCCTGCTCGTGCACGCGCCGCACGTTGGGCTGCCCGCAAGCCGTGATGACCGGAACCGCGCCGTTCGCTTCGTCCGCTGCCGTGCGCGTGGCAAGTGCGCGCTGGTCGTCGTCGATCGACGCAAACTCGCCCGTCGTGCCCATCACCACCACGCCGTGGCACCCGGCGTCCACCACACGCCGCACCAGCCGCCGCATCGCCGGCGCGTCCACGTCGAACGCAGAAGTCAGCGGCGTGAGCAACGCAGGCATCACGCCGTGCAGGCGCTGTTGGAAGCTTGTCATGCGTACCGGACCTCCACGGCCGTCACGGGCCAGGCGCCGGCCAACGTTCGACGATCAGGCCGGCAGTGTTCGGCGAGACCATGGCTGTCAATCATGCAGAGATCGGTGCCGCCTGGCCCGCGGCGCTGGCGGCTGGCGCGGTGACGGGGTGCGGCTGGGCGTCGGCCTCGTCGCCGCGGCTGCGGTCCCCCTCGCTTCGCGCCAGCCGGTCGCCCACCTCATGCAGACGTGAGCCGACCTGCCGCAGGTCCGCGCGCATATCGCGCAAGTCGGCCCGCAAGTCGCTCAGGTCGGCCCGTAACTCAGCGCGCATCTGGTCGTCACGCTGCGTCAAGTCGGCGTGCAGCTCAGAGCGCAGATTGCTCAGGTCGGTGCGGAGCTGGTCGTCACGCTGTGTCAGGTCGGCGTGCACCTCGCGCAAGTCGGCGCGGAGCTGGTCGTCACGCTGCGTCAAGTCGGCATGCAGCTCAGAGCGCAGATTGCTCAGGTCGGCGCGGAGCTGGTCGTCACGCTGCGTCAGGTCGGCGTGCAGGGCGCGCAAGTCGGCGCGGAGCTGGTCGTCACGCTGCGTCAAGTCGGCGTGCAGCTCAGAGCGCAGATTGCTCAGGTCGGCGCGGAGCTGGTCGTCACCCTGTGTCAGGTCGGCGCGCTGGGCGCGCAAGTCCGCGCGCAACGCGGCGTAGACCGCAACTAGCGTCGCGAGCATCGCCGCGCCAATGCCCGACATCACGCCGATCGTTTCCAGCACCCCGCTCCCGCTCCTCCCGCGTTCGCTCCAGGCCGTCGTACGCCAAGTCTGCAAGCGCCAGCATATACGCTCTGGCGGCTTCGGCAAGCACCAGCGGCCGCGCCGGTCGCGCCGCGCGAGTCTCTGTGCGCAGTCGGTCGACCCGTTGCGCGAATTCGGCGCGCACCCGGCGTCCCCGCTGATTCATGTCGTCGCGCAGGGGACGGAGGTCGGCCTTCAGCCAGCCGACGCAAGCCTCGTAGCTGCGCCTTTTGCTTGCTGAGGCCAACACCCATCCCTACTCATTCGCCGCCAGACAACCGCCGTCGATACCGGATGAGGTCCTCCTCGCGCACTGCGTCCGGGGGAGAGAGTCGATAGTGACGCTCGGAAACCACGTTGATTTCGTCGCCGTCCTGCTCGAATTCGAACAGTGCAATCAGGTCGCCGCGCACGAATTGCGCTCCAACTGGACGGCAGATGAGTGCCGGAAGTTTGTCTCTGCAAACCGCAATGTCTTGTTCCACCTGAACTCGGTTGAGCCGGTCCCTTCCGCCTTTGGCTTGGACGGGAACAACGAAGTGACAACCGCGTTTGTCAACGCCAATGTAAATCTCGTCGGTCTCCACCTGACCCATGCCGGGCGCAGTCGTCCGCAGGTGATTCTGCAGCGAGTAGCAAGCAATGCCAAGGAATATGTCGATCAAGCGGTTGTAGCGTACCCGAGCTAGTAAGCCTTGCTCGTCGCTGAACGCGTACTTGGCGATGATTCCGGGCGTCGATTCAGGTATCTTTATTATGGCAAGGTTTGGATTGGGCGCTAATGGAGCGTCGGTGACCAGGACGAATCGGTACCTGCTCCGCCCTGCAGGTCGGATAATCCAAGTTTCACCAGGAGGCGCTGTGTCAAGAATGCTCGAGGGGAGTTCTGTTCGGTACCGAAAGCTATAAATAAGATCACCGAGATTCTTAGGCAGTTCGACACCCAACGCTTCTGCGTAGCGAATGATGTCCTCACGTTCGAAATCCACAGAGCGTTGACCGGGCGCATGCCGGGCACGAAAGATCGTCTCGATGATCGCCGTATAGCGGTTCCGTGCAGGCATGGTCTGCTCCACTGGTGCTCAGGTCCCCGGCCACTCGAGGACGACGACTTCTTCCCGCAGCTGCTCTCCGGTAACAGTCGATGGCCGCGTTCGAAACAGGTCGATGCCTTGCACACGGTAGCCCAGCGACTCGGCAAGATCGGCCAGGATTTGCCCCGTGCGAATCATCACGCGCAAGTACGACGCTTGATCGCCAACCACGTAGGCAAGACGTGCGCTAGGCTTTAGTGCGAGACGCAGCGAGGCGAGATGCCTGAACATGCCGCCGAAATACAGCCGTGTTACTCGGGGATACATTCGTTCGAAGCCTGATGTTTTCCCCATCGCCACACGGCGCTTTTCGATGGTGTTTGCAATCTCCCGGATGCCAGCATGGGCGGCGACTTCCCGATCGTCGGTGTCACGCTTGTATACGCCGCGTGTGTTGGAACGCACCAACCCCTGTTTGAGTGCGCGCAGCTCAAGACGATCGCGAATAAAGCCAAGGATAACGGACTCCAGCCGCGTCGTTCGCGTGTAGTCTTTTTCATTCGGATACGGCGGAGAGGTGATGACAGCGTCTATAGACGTCGGTTCCAACACGATGTCGATGCTACGCGCGTCGCCTCTGACCGACCGCGCAGACACGGCGGCTCTGTTGTCGACCAGGGCAATATCGCGTGCAATGGCGCGCATGGCGTCGTGCCAAACTTCCACCACCGGAGCGTCGTGTTTGATGCGGCCGATGCCCACCTCGGGGCCGAATTTGAGGTTGCCAACGTTGCGAACCAGCACTTGCGCAAGCGCCAGCCGTCCGTATCGGATCGTCTGGTTGTCCCCATATCGATCGATCGCCTCCAAAAGGACCAGCGACTTATGCAGCGGCAGCGGGCTTATCGAGTCCTTGAGCAGCAGCCGTGCTTGTTCGGGCGGAAGTTCCCGCAGTGGACCGTGGGAATGCTCTTCCGTCGTGAACAACGGATACGAATCCCATGGGCCGACGCCGCTGCGTTCGAGCTCGCGATGCGCTGACGCCGCAGCTTGGTCGGAGAACGCCAACAGCGGCGCTGGTTCGATGGACCAATCGGCCTTCACCGAGCTGGCGAAGTGCGCCATTGGATTCGACTCGACGCCCACACTGCGAACGCCGAGTTTCTTGCACTCGACCAGTGTCGTACCTGTCCCGCAAAACGGGTCGAGCACCGTATCCGCGGGTCGAAGCCCGAATCGTTCGATATACGTTCGAACCAAATGAGGCGGAAACGATAGGACAAACCGATACCAGTCGTGCACGGCCGCGTCTTCGGGCCGCAGCTTGTTTTGGTCGCCGGCAGCCGTGCGTACAACGGCAGGCACGGTGTCGATGGCCATCGCGGTCGAGGTCGCGCCGCCGCCGCTCACCTCGCCGACCATTGCCGCGGTTTGGGCTGCGCCAGCCAGGCCAGCAGGTCGTCCACGGGCAGCGTGTTCAGCACGTCGGCGGCGCGCAGCCAGGCGCGGCGCGCGGTCAGAATGCCGTAGCGCATGGAGGCCAGGTCGTTCGGATGGTGCGCGTCGCTGTTGATCGAAATCGGCGCGCCCAGCTCGGCCGCGCGCCGCGCGGTCACGTCGTTCACGTCCAGACGCTCCGGCGCCGCGTTGATCTCCAGCGCCGTGCCGCTGGCGGCCGCGGCGCGCAGCACGGCCTCCACGTCGAATACATAGCCGTCGCGCCGCCCCAGCATGCGCCCGGTCGGGTGCCCGATGATGTCCACGTGCGGATGTTCGATGGCCGCAATCAGCCGCCGCGTCATCTGCTCGGGCGGCAGGGTGAAGTGGCTGTGAATCGAGGCCACCACCACGTCCAGCCCGGCCAGAATCTCGTCGCTGAAGTCCAGACTGCCGTCTGGCAGAATCTCCACCTCGCTGCCGTGCAGCACGCGCAGGCCGCACGACGCCTCGCGTTCGCGCTCGACCTCCTCGGCCTGCGCGGCCAGCCGCTCCGCGCTCAGCCCGTTGGCCACCCGCTGCCCGTGGGAATGGTCGGTGACGGTGAAGTACTCCAGCCCCCGCGCCCGCGCGGCGGCCACCATGTCGGCAATGGACCCTGCCCCGTCGCTCCAGAGCGAATGTCCGTGCAGCTCGCCGCGAATGTCGCCCAGCTCTATCAGCGCGGGCAGCGCGCCCTCGTCGGCGGCCGCCAGCTCGCCGCGGTTCTCACGCATCTCCGGCGCAATCCAGGGCATCCCCACCGTTGCGTAGACGTCCGCCTCGGTCGCGGCCGGACGGCGCACCCCGGCCGCGTCCAGAAAGCCGCGCTCGTTCAGCGACAACCCCCGCTGTTGCGCCCGCGCGCGAATCTCGATGTTGTGCTCCTTGGAGCCAGTGAAATACGCCAGCGCGGCGCCGAACTCCTCCGGCGCCACTACCAGCAGGTCCACCTGCAGCCCGCCGCCCACCAGCACGGACGTCTTGGTGTGGCCGCTGCCAACGACGTCGTCCACCTCCGCCGACGCCAGAAAGTGCCGCATCACCGGCGCCGGGTCGCGCGCGGCGGCCAGGATGTCCACGTCGCCAATCGTCTCGCGGCCGCGCCGCAGACTGCCCGCGTACTGCGCCGCCTCCACGCCCGGCGCCGCTGCCGCGTGCGCCGCCAGCCGTTCCGCAATCGGCAGCACCTCCCCCAGCGGCCGCCGCGCCGTGCGCTCGCGGAACCTGGGCAGTTCCTTCACCAGGCGCTCCTGCCGTTTGGGCCCCACGGCCTTGATCGAAGCCAGCCGCCCCTCCCGCGCCGCCGCTTCCAGCGCGTCCACGCTGTCGATCCCGTGATCGTTGTACAGCGCGGCCACGGTCTTGGGACCCACTCCCGGCACCCGCAGCATCTCGAAGACGCTCGCCGGAATCTCGGCGCGCATCTGGTCGAACTCCTCCACGCGCCCCTGGTCGACGAACTCGCGCAGCAGCCCCGCAATGGCCTTGCCAATGCCCTTGACGTTCTGAATCTCGCCGCTTTCGACCAGCTCGCCGATGTCGGTCGTCAGCGCGTCCACCCGGCGGGCCGCGTTGCGAAAGGCGCGCACGCGAAACGTGTTGGCGCCGCGGATTTCCAGGGCGTCGGCAAACCCTTGCAGCAGTTCGGAAGCCGCTTTGTTCAGCATTGGGGAAGTCCTTGCGCGTTGGACGCCTGCATTGTGACTGAATGTCCCGCGGCTGCGCAGCGCGTAGTATGTCCTTTCCATGCAATGGTTGGACGCCCTCGCCCCCCAGCTGGACGTTCGCGGCCTCGTTGGCGAACGCCGCGCCCTCCTGCGGCGCGTCCCGAACGCATGGCGCGCGCGCCTGCCGGCCGACACCTGGGGGCGGCTGTGCACCGCCTCCGGCGTCCGCGTCGCGTTCTGCACCAACAGCCCGGTCGTGGCCGTGCGCGTGGAATGGGTCTCGTACCAGCTCGACCGCATCGCCGCGGTCGACGTCTACCTGAACGGCGAGTTCACGTCCCAGCTGACCTGCGGCGGTCTCGGCGCGGCCGAGGCCGTGGTGGTCGACGGCTCCTCCCGCCGCCGCCTCGTCGAGCTCTACATGCCGACCTACGCCGAAATTCGCCTGGCTGGGATCGGCGTGGCCGACCAGGCCAGCGTCGAACCCCCGCCCCAGACGCAGCGCCCGCGGCTGGTGTTCTACGGCGACTCCATCACCCACGGCAGCACCACCGTCAGGCCGGGCACCACCTACCCGGCACGAATTGCGCGGCAGGTCGACGCCGACTTCGTCAACCTGGGCGTCGGCGGATCCGCGCGCGGCGAACCGGCCATGGCGCAGTTGGTGGCCACCCTGAACGCCGACGTTATCGTGCTGGCCTACGGGGTCAACACCTTCGGCGCCAGCGTCGAAGAACCGCGCGCCTTCGAACGCACCTACGAAGGCTTTCTGGCCATTCTGCGCGGACGGCAGCCCGAAGTTCCCATCCTGATGGTCACGCCCTTGTTCCACAGCCAGGAGTTCGCACAAACCACGCGCGGCGGCGCAAAGCTGGAAGAATATCGCCGCGTCATCCGCGAAGTCGTCTACCGCCGCCAAAGCTTTGGCGACGCCAACCTGCTCCTGCTGGAAGGCCACGGCCTCATCGGCCCCGGCCAAGGCGACCTGCTGGCCGACCACGTCCACCCAAACGACCAAGGCTTCGCCGCCATCGCCGCCGGCCTGGGCGCCCAAATCCAACGCGTGCTCAGCCTGACCCGTAGATAGTTTTTGCAAGCGGCGATGCTCGCCGCTGCGGCCCAGGATAGGCTGCATGGTTTAGTTGCTGTTGGCATAGAAGCAGGCACCGTGACGAGCAGGGATCATCGTGTTCGACGACCATCGCCCACGGCACGAGCGCCGCGCCTAAGAAAAAAAGAGAAGGCAGTGAGCTTCCCGCGCGGGGAAACCCAAAGCCTCCGTCACTACGATGGTCGCGTCGTGGCACCCTTCAAGGCTTTGTGCCGCAGGCTCGCAGGTCCTCGTCGAGCGGCGCCCAGTCGGCGCGCGCCTGAAACCCGATCGGGGCGGCTGCCAGCGGCGTCGGCTCTTGCCCCTTCCAGAGCCCGGCGCGGCATGCGCGTCGGGCCCGGCCGCCTGGGTCGACCAAATCGATCGATGGGCTTAGGCTGACGACGCAGACCCGCCGCATGGAGCCTCCATCGTGCTCAAGCTCAGCATCCTCACGCTGTCCTACCGCCAGGCGTTCGACGATGGCCGCATGGACATGTGGCGCTTCCTGGACACCTGCCGCGAGCTGGGCGTGGAAGGCGCCGACCTGCACGAGGCCGCGTTCCCATCCGTGGCGCGCGCCGCCTTGCTGGACGTCAAACGCGCCTGCCTCGACCGCGGCTTGGACATTCCCAACGTGGCCGTCTCCAACAACTTCGCGCGGCCGGCGGACGAGCTGCCCGCCGACGTGCAGCGCACCAAAGCCTGGATCGAACGCGCCGCCCTGCTGGGCGCTCCGCAAGTCCGCGTGTTCAGCGGCCGCCCCGCCGACGAAGCCGACCGCGCGGCCTCCTGGAACCGCTGCGCCGACGCCTTGCGCGAGTGCGCCGCTTTCGGCGCCGAGCTCGGCGTGGTGGTGTCGCTGCAAAACCACAACCACCTGCAAATCGCGCCAGACGGCCAGGACGTGCTGCGCCTGATCCGGCAGGTCGACCACCCCAACCTGGGCCACGTGCTCGACACCGGCCAATACGCCGGCTCGCCCGGCGCCTCCGGGTTCACCGACGACGCCCAGCGCGAACGGCATGACTACCTGGCCAGCATCCGCCTCACCGCCCCGCTGGCCACCTACGTGCGCGCCAAGCTCTACCGCGTGGCCAGCGGCCGCGAAGCATGGCTCGACTACGACCAGATCTTCGCCGCCCTGCGCGCCGTGCGCTACAACGGCTGGGTCAGCCTGGTTTACGAAGGCCGCGACGACCCGATCCAAGCCATCCCCCTCGGCGTCCGCTTCCTCCGCGAATACCTGCCCGCCGCCTCCACCTGACCGCGCGCGCGCACGGCATCCCGCCCCGCCGGCGCGCGCCTGTCGTCACCTTGGTCCTGCTGCCCCTGCGGAAGCCGCAGAAACGAGGGCTCAGCAGTACCTAACAGGTTCCCCGCTTCCCGGATCTGATCGGCACCACTTACACCAAGACTGGATGCGGATCGTTCCGCCGTTCATTGTGCGTTCACCAAATGCGTCCAAGGGAAAAAAGGCGTGCCGTCCACATTGACGGGAACACTCTGGACAGCTCTTGTACTCAACCCCATCGCCCGCATCAAGATGCAGCGAATCTTTCAATGGTCTGTCGCACGATGTACACAGTCTCACAGAAACCCACTAGCCATGAAACGTTGAAGCTCTCCTTGATTGAAGACGTGCTTCAAATTATCCTTGCCAGCTTGACTCCGAAGCCATTGTTCTGCGCCAGGAGAGTATCCGCCACCATCCAGCAAGATGATTGTAGGAGACTCGTTCTGTCGAATAGTTAGCACTTCGTATGGAAATTTTTGATCCACGCTTCCCCTGGCTGCCTGCCACTTGCATTGAATCACAAGGCACTGTGGCCATTTGCGCGGGTGATAGAGGATGTAGTCGACTCGTCTGGAGATCCCATAGATGTCGCGCCCTGCCTCGCATTGGGTTGCATAGATCGGCTGATCCAACTCCCGCTTGGCGAAGAATGAAGACGAAGGGAGCACTTGCACATACCCGGCATCTTCAAGAAGCTCGCCGACAAAGCTTTCAAGGAATTGACCTCTTCGATTGGCGCGCTGGCCTCCGGTAGTCATCCGGGGATACCTCCGTATGTCGTGATGATGAGCTCAGAAGTAGGAC
This sequence comes from uncultured Chloroflexota bacterium, assembly GCA_958296175.1. Lineage (GTDB taxonomy): Bacteria > Chloroflexota > UBA11872 > UBA11872 > UBA11872 > UBA11872. Next base: position 2,797,174 of record OY282448.1, on the reverse strand, counting down.
CACGGCCGTTGCCGTTGGAGTTGATGTTTCGTGGTGCGGCGACTTCGCGGATGACAAAGGGGTCACATCCGTCGTAAAGGTCTCGCACGAGAGGTGTATCTGAATTCGATATCATTACGTGCGCACCTATATCGTGCCATCTCAGCGCCGCATCGCGAAGGCGGTTCTGGTCGTGGTCTGCGAAGCCGTCGGAGGCATAGCCGGCAAAGGTGCCGTCGTATGGTGGGTCGCAGTACACGAAATCACCATCTCCGGGCTTGATACTGCTGAAATCTCGCACGATCATCTTAGCTTTTTTGAGCGCTTCGCTTGCAGCGTGAAGGTTATCTTCGTCGCATATCGTTGGATTCTTATAGCTCCCGCGTGGAACGTTGAATTGCCCTTGTCTGTTAACGCGGTAGAGACCGTTGTAGCAGGTCTTGTTTAGGTAGATGAACCTCGCTGCTGCCTCAATAGGATCTGGCGACTTGTCTCTGCTGCGAACCGTATAGTAGTAATGACGATCATGGTGACGACGCTCGTGTTCTGCAAGAAGCGCGATGACTTTCTCTGGTTCCTTGCGCACCATGTTGTATGTCAGGACGAGGTCCTGGTTCACGTCCGATAGATGCGCTTGACGAATTCTGTTCTCCAATGCAAAGAACAGTGCGCCGCCGCCCACGAAGGGCTCCCAATATTCCCTCTCGTCGATACTCGCAGGCAAGCGTCGCATGATCTCCGAAATCAAGGAGCGCTTACCACCAGCCCATTTGACGAAGGGTCGAGCGCGGGTCCTCTCCAGGCGCGCTTCCTTTACCTCAGTCGGTAGGCTCGCGGTCGTGGTGCTCATAACCCCTCTGGGGCCTCGCTGGAAGCGAAAGGGTACCACGCAATTCTACGAAATGCGCCGCCGTCCATTGTCGCGGCCGGCGCGCGCGCCTAGCATGGCCGCAGCCGTACCCCCGTCACGGAGCACGACCCATCGCAGAACCACGCGCGCCCATCGGCATTCTCGGCGCAGGTCTCATGGGCCACGGCATCGCCCAGGTGTTCGCCCTGGCCGGCCATCTCGTCACCGTCGTCGACACGGAGCCCGCCGCGTTCCAGGCGGCCCGGCGCAAGATCACGCGCAACCTGGAACTGATGCAGGAATACGCGCTGGTCAGCGAGGCGCAGGCCGCGCCCGTCCTGGAGCGCATCACCTTCACGACGACCCTGGCCCAGCTCGGCGGCGCGGCGCTCGTCATCGAGGCCGTCACCGAGTCGCTGGACGTCAAGCGCGCCGTCTACGCCGAACTAGCCCAGCATCTGGAACCCGGCGCGTTGCTGGCCTCCAACACGTCCAGCATCCCCATCCGCGCCATGGCCGACGCCACCGGGCGCCCCGACCGCTTCACCACCACCCACTTCTTCCGTCCCGCCTATCTGTGCCCCATGGTCGAGGTCACCAAAGGCGAGGCCACCAGCGAAGCCACCGTCGAGGCCGTGCTGGCCCTGCTGCGCGGCGCCGGCCTGCGGCCCGTGCGCATCAACCAGGACCTGCCCGGCCAAGTTGCCAACCGCCTGCGCCAGGCCCTCTTCCGCGAGGCGCTGGACCTGGTGGACCGCGGCGTAATCTCCGCCGAGGACCTCGACGAGCTGGCCGCCTTCTCGTTCTCCCCCCGCATGCCCCTGATGGGCGTCATCCGCGACCGCGACCTGGCCGGCCTGGAAATCGCCCTCAGCGGCGCAGACAGTGTCTGGCCCGACCTCTGCAACGCCGACCGCGGCCACCAGACCTTGCGCGACTTGGTGCGCGGCGGCCACTTCGGCCTCAAGACCGGCCGCGGGTTCCTCGACTGGTCCCAGGTCGACTTCGCCGCCCACTGGGAACACCTGGAACGCCAGCAGCTAGAAATCTACGCCGCCATGCGCCGCATCGACCTCTGGCCCACCTAACCCCCGCCCCGCCCCCCGCCCCGCCCCTCGCCCCTACTCTCCCTTCGAGCCCTCGGGTCCCCTCTCCCTTCGAGGGAGAGGGTTAGGGTGAGGGTTCCGATCCCCACCGCCAGGGAACGGAGCGGCCAGAGCAAAGGCTCTCCGCCCCGCCCCTCTCCGCCCCGCCCCTCAGGCCCCTCTCCTTCGGACCCCCGCCCCCACCCCGCACGAATCGCCAAACACCCCCGCGCCGAGTATCCTGCCCCCCGACGAGTCGTTTGCAGCACCCAGGAGACAGACAATGCACCTCGCGCGGTACCGCCACGGCGGCAAGGTGGCGCACGGAATCGTGGAAGGCGACGTCATCGCCGAGATCGCCGGCGACCTCTTCGGAGATCTGGAGCGCACCGGCGCCATGGTCGCCCTCGCGGACGTCCAGCTGCTGGCCCCCACCACCCCCACCAAGATTCTCAACCTGGCCGGGAACTACCTCAGCCACATGGGCGACGCCCCGCCCTTCACGCGCCCCCAGCCCTTCCTGGCCCCGCCCTCCTCCGTGCTGGACCCCGGCGGAACCATCGCCTGGCTCCAGGGCTGCACCAACCTGCACTACGAAGGCGAGATGGCCGTCATCATCGGCAAGCGCTGCGCCCGCGTCAGCGAAGCCGAGGCCAAGGACTACGTGCTGGGCGTTTGCGCCGCCAACGACATCAGCGAGCGCGAATGGCAAAACGGCGCCACCACCAACGACGCCGACGCGCAATGGTGGCGCGGCAAAGGCGCCGATACCTACTCCCCCTTCGGCCCTTGGATCGCCACCGGGCTGGACTACAGCAACCTCGACCTCATCACCCGCGTCAACGGCAAGGAAGTCCAGCGCACCAACACCAGCGAGCTCATCTTCGGCGTGGACACCCTCATCAGCTTCATCTCCCAGGCCATGACGCTGGAACCCGGCGACGCCATCTTCACCGGCACCTCCGGCGACACCGAGGCCATGCAGAGCGGCGACGTGACCGAAGTCGAGCTGGAAGGCTGCGGCACGCTGTCCAACCCCGTCGGCTTCCCCGCGTAGGCCCGGCCGCATCGTGAACCAATCCATGCACCTGGTGCGCTTCGAGCGCGGCGGCGTCATTGGCCACGGGATTCTGGAAGGCGACCGCATCGCCCAGATCGCCGGCGGCTTCTTCGGCGATCTGCAGCGCACGGGGGAGAGCGCGGCGCTGGCCGACGTCACGCTCAAAGCCCCCAGCAGCCCCACCAAGATCATCAACCTGGCCGGCAACTACCAAAGCCACATCGGCGGCCGCGCGCCCTCCCCGCGGCCCCAGCCTTTCCTGGCCCCGCCCTCCTCCGTGCAAGACCCCGGCGGCCCCGTCGTCATTCCCGCCGGCGACCCCAACACCCACTACGAAGGCGAAATGGCCGTCATCATCGGCAAACGCTGCGCCCGCGTCAGCGAAGCCGAGGCCCCCGCCTACGTCCTGGGCGTCTGCGCCGCCAACGACATCAGCGCCCGCAGCTGGCAAGGCGGCGCCGACAAGGACGTGCAATGGTGGCGCGGCAAAGGCGCCGACACCTTCTCGCCCTTCGGCCCCTGGATCACCACCGGCCTGGATTACAACAATCTCGACCTGGTCACGCGCCTCAACGGCGAGGTCGTGCAGGACACCAACACCTCCCAACTCATCCACGGCGTGGACGCCATCATCGCGTTCGTCTCCGCCGTCATGACGCTGGAACCCGGCGACGCCATCTTCACCGGCACCTCCGGCACCACCCGCATGATGAGCCCCGGCGACGTCGTGGAGGTCGAACTCGAAGGGAATGGCACCCTGCGCAACCCCGTCGTCGCCGACACCTAGCACCAAGAGCCGCCCCGCCGCGGACGAGCGGGGCCCGGCGGCGCAGGGCATGGCGGGCGGCCCTCCCTGCCTGGGATGGGCGGCGGCGCGCGCGCGCCGCGCCCGCCTGGCGGGCCTTCCCCCTGGGAACGGGGGGAAGGCGTCCATGGCCTACCCCCCCCCGATCCAGGCCCCCGCCCTTCAGAACGACGCGCCGCGCCAAATCCACAATCCCCACAATCCACAATTCCATATACTGGAACCGCCCTGGGTTGAGTCACCGAGGCCCACCATGGACGCTGGCTGCCTGAAGTACGCCTTGACCGACGACGAGCGCGAGACCTTCGAGCGCGACGGCTACCTCATCGTGGAGAACGCGCTGCCGGACGAGAAGCGCCTGAGCCTGATCGACACCATCGACCGGCTCCACGCCAGCGGCGTCCTGGAAGAAGGCCGCACCGACGCCACCATCTCCATGCGCATCAACAAGCTGGGCTTCACGGGCATGGACCGCCAGTTCTTCGACCTGGCCGCCTACGAACGCACCCTGCCCAAGGTCTGGGGCGCTCTGGGCTGGAACATCTACCTCTACCACACCCACCTGGCCGTCACCGGCAAGCAGCCCGAAGGGTCCTACGACCCCAACGGCCCCACCTGGGGCTGGCACCAGGACTCCGGCCGCATGAACCAGGACCTGGAAACCGACCCGCGCCCCCGCATTTCCCTCAAGGTCGGCTACTTCCTCACCGACGTCAGCGAGGAAGGCCGCGGCAACTTCTGGGTCATTCCAGGCAGCCATCTGAACAACGAGCTCGTCCGGCCCGCCAACGGTATGGGCCAGCCCAAAAACGCCGTGCCCGTGCTGGTCGACGAAGGAACCGCCGTGCTCTTCGACCGCCGCATCTGGCACACCGCCACTCCCAACTACTCCGACTACGTGCGCAAAGTGCTCTTCTACGGCTACGGCTACCGCTGGATCCGCACGCGCGACGAAATGGAGTTCCCCCAGGCCTGGTACGACGAATCGCACCCCATCCTCCAGCAGATGATGGGCCACTCCACCAACGAATTCGGCCGCTCCTCCCCCTCCGACGCCGACGTCCCCCTCAAAGTCTGGCTGGAACGACACGCCCACGCCGCCTGATTTCCCCCAGCCCGGGCGCGCGCGGTTTCGACCGCCGCGCCCCGGCTGCGGGGCGCGGGCGTTCTGTTGGACGAACCAACGCCTACCGAATTCGACCGTACTTAGCAGGTCTGGGAACCCGACGACCGCGGCGCACAGTCCCGAGGCGAAAAAACCCTGAACCCTCCCGCACGACTCGCGCGTCCGTCTGACCGCTGAGCCGCAAGCTCCTACGTCTGCCGGTTCGCAAAGGGCAAGCGCCCTCGGTGTGCCCGCATGAACGCCTGGATGAGCCGCGTTTCCAGATTGCGCGGCGCGGGTGGCGGCTCGGTAGGCCGCCAGCAAAGAAGGAAGGACTCATACCCTCGCAGCTGCCAGATGATCTCCCCGCCCGTGTGGTTGACGCTGCGGCCCTGACAGTGTCTGAGCAGAGTTCTCAACCGCTGTCGGAGCTGCGTCGACTTTCCGACGTACAGCACATCGACTCCCTCGACCCATTTTTCCCTCAGACGGGCCAGCGTCCAAGGAAAGTGCACGTTTCTTGCGATGCGCGCTTCGTCCGGTGGGATGAATTCAGGCAGATAGCTCGGCGGGGCGCAAATCAGATAAACACCCGGTTGGTTGAGGGAAGGCTGATTGCGAGGCAACCCTCGCTCGATGCACTCGCCAACGGACACGAAGCCCGAGAACCCGGCGGCTTCTGCGGCCTCGACCGTGTCGATGGCGTGTGCCGGCCCTTCGGTTGCGTGCGCCGGCCTGTTGGCCGACGGGCGAGATGAGGCTCTCTGGCCGCCGCGCCGCTGCGGTTCGGGCGGCGCGTCGTCCGAGGCCGTTACGCGCCGAATGAACCAGCGGCCATGAGGTTGTGGCGGGTCCTGATATGCGCCTGCGATGGCCTGCATTCCCCGATGTTTGCGCAGGATGTCTCGAAGGGGCTTTCCAGGACGCGATGGACTGTCCCTGAGCAATCTGGCTTCATCCAACCACCGGGCAGCCTCCACGGCGCTGACTTCACTCATCCCTTCGTCCGCGAGGCGTTGCTGCAGATGGTCCGAAATCTTGCTGGTGTGGTCCATGCGTTGCGCCTGATTCCCGTGGCGAGACGGCTAACTGTACGTCTTTTCCTCGTTCCCCTTCGGCGAATAGCGAGCGCCGAAGCGCCGCCCGCGGGCTATGTGACGAATTCCGCCAGCGTCTCCCGATAGAACGGCGACTCGATCGGCCCCTCCAGCAGCGGGTCGCCGGTGTCGCGCATCCAGCGCAGCACCTTGCCTTCCAGTTCGGCCTGAACTGCCGCGTGCCGAGGCTGGCCGGCCAGGTTGGTGCGTTCGGCGGGGTCGGCGCACAGGTCGTACAGCTCCACCGGCGCGTGGTGCGAGGGATGCAGACGCCCCGCCAGATCGCGGTAGGCCCCGCTGGCGGCAATGTCGCTGGGAATCTCGACCCCCAGGCCAGGCTCGAAATTGCGGATGTATTTCCAGCCCGCCGTGCGAACCCCGCGCATGGGGTCGTAGTAGCTGTGATACGTCTTTTCCACGAACAGCTCGTCGCGGCCCGCGGCTTGGCCGGCCGCCAGCGGCAGCAGCGACGCGCCGTGCAAATCCGGCGGCGCGTCCGCGCCGGTCAGCTCGATCAGCGTGGGCAGCACGTCCATGATGCTGGCCATGCCCGCCGGCGCCGCCCCGCCGCTGAGCGCCGTGCCCGGCAGCCTGGCGATCAACGAGATTTCGATGCCCGGGTCGTAGAGCGTGCACTTCGCGCGCGGGAAGGCGATGCCGTGGTCGCTCACGTACACCACCAGCGTCCGGTCCAGCAGGCCGCGGTCTTCCACCACCCGCAGCAGCCGGCCGATCATGGCGTCGGCGTGGTTGACGCAAGCCTGGAAGTCCGCCAGGTCGGCGCGCGTGGCCGGCGCGTCCGCCAGATACGGCGGCGTGGTCACGCCGTGCGCGTCGAACGGCTGGCCGCCAAACCCGAAGCCGCCGCTGACCCGATGCGTCTGGCCAAACCCAACCTGCGCCGCGAACGGCCGCCCAGGCTCGGCGTCGATGAACGCCGCCAGCGCCGGCGCAATCGCCTCGATGTCGCGCGCCGCCTCGTAGACGTCGTTGCCAATGCGCCGCGGGTCGCGCGCCGCGTGCTCCACGCCCCAATGCCCGCTGCGGTAGCCAGCCGTGCGCAGCACCTGCGGAATGGTGCGCTCGCCCGGGTGCAGGTCCCAGCGGAACTCGTTGTGCGTCAGTCCCATGGTTCCGTTGGCGTGCGGATAGCGCCCCGTGGTCAGACTGGCGCGGCTGGGCGAGCACTGCGGCGCCGTCGTGTACGCGTCGAACCGCGCTCCCTCCGCCGCCAGCCGGTTCAAGGTCGGCGTCTCCACCGTGGTCACGCCGTAAGGCTGGATGAACCGCCCGGTGTCATGCGTAGTCACGATCAACACATTTGGCAGGGACACAACCTGATCTCCCGCAAACCCAGGCATGCCAATTATGACTGCGCGCCCGCGTCCCCCGCCGCTCTCGCGCCCCCGCGTACCGCTCGTTCCTTCTCCCTGGGCGGTAGCGGGCACGCCGCCCCTCGAACGCCGTCACCCTTCCTGAGACTTGGGCAAAGCCTCGCCGCGCCGGCGCAAGCCCGCCCCGCCCTCGAGCCAGTCCCGGACCCCAGCGTCACCGTCGACAGGTTCGACGAGCGTTTGGACAGGTCGCGGCCTGCCCCGGCAGTGATGGATGCAAACGTCTCTTCCTGGGCGGGGAGGAACGAAGGCGCATGCAATTCCGCGCAGGCGCCCGCTCACCAACCCGTCCACCCGCGTAGAATCGTTGCCGCGACTGGCCCGGAGGCGCGAACGATCCAGCACCGACCGCGGCCGCCCCGCTCCCGGCGCGGCCGCGCCGCTCGAGACGACGCAGACCCAGCCCGCGCCGCTCCCCCCGAGGGCCCGACGCCGCCCGCCGACGACCTTCGCCCGGCCCCCCGCGCTCCGCAGCGCGGCGCGCGGGACGACACGGACGGCGCGCGCGCCCCTGAGCCGCGGCGCGCCGCGGCCGTGCGCATATCCCGTCGCTCGCCGCCCGCCGCCGGACGCCCGGCGTCCGGTGACGACGTAGACGAACCTTCGCCGCGCAGGAACGCCGCGCGGACCGTCGAGCAGGACCCCGACGGCGAAACGCCCGCGCAGGACTTGATCATTCGGCCCTCGGCGCGCTCCAAGCCGCCGCCCGCGGACGACCGCCCGCTGACCTTGCAGGAGACCCTCGACCTGATACGCGCCTACCTGCACCGCATCCAGGGCACGCGGCGCGAGCTTGGGTTCACGGTCCTGGCCGTGGCCGTGCTGGGACTGCTGGGCTGGGCCGTGGTGTCCGTGGCCTTGCCGTGGGCCGAGGGCGGCGTGGTGGGGTCGGTGCAGGGGTTGCTGGCGCTGGACTTGCCCTGGACGCCGCTGCCGCCCCCGGACGATCCGCGCGTGGCCGGCGCAACGAACCTCGCCGCCGCAGCCTGGGTGGGCGCGCCGTTGGTGCTGGGCGTGTTCTGGTTCACCGCCGCCTATCACCTGGACCGAACCAGCCGACGCGCGTTTCGGGTGCTGGATGCCGGCGCGGTGCGGCAGACGCCGGGCTACACCGTCGTGGCCGTGGGCCTGGTCTTTCCCCTCATCATGCTGGGACTGGCGGCGTCGGCCTGGGGCGTGTTCGCGTTGCTGAGCTGGGCGTCGGCCAGCCAGGCCTGGACCACGGTGGGCATGCTGGTCGGCCTGCTGCTGGCCTTTGCCGGGACGGTGCGCCTGGCCAACGCGCTGCTCGACCGGCGCTTCGACCGCTGAGCCCTGGCCCGGCGGGGAGCGGTGGCAACCGGCGCCGCGCCTGGCGGCCGCGAGCGCCCATGACGCGGCGCGGCCTGGCGGCGGGGGCGGCCGCGTTGCTGGAGAGCGGACGGCCGCAGCAGTGGCCCAAGAACCTGGTGGTGCTGGCCGCGCTGCTGTTCGCGCTGGAGTTCCGCAACGCCGACAGCGTGCTGCTGGCCGCGGCCGCCTGCGCTCTCGTCACGCTGGTCTCGGCGGGGTCGTACGTCATCAACGACGTGATCGATGCGCCGCTCGACCGCCGCCATCCCAGCAAGCGCCGCCGCCCGATTGCCGACGGGCGCCTCCCGGCCCGCGCAGCCCTGCCTGCCGGGCTGCTGGCCGTGGCCGGGGCGCTGGCGCTGGCGTTCCTCCTGTCGCGGCCGCTGGCGCTGGCGCTGGCGCTGTTTGCCGCGCTTCTGCTGGGCTATTCGCTCTGGCTCAAGCACGCGGCCATCATCGAACTGCTGGTCATCGCCGGCGGGTTCGTCGTGCGCGCGGTGAGCGGCGCGTTGGCCATTGGGGTGGCCGTCTCGCCCTGGCTGTACTGCTGCGTCTTCTCGCTGGCGCTGTTCCTGGCCGTGGGCAAGCGCTGGGCCGAACTCAGCCGCGGGCCGCAGGCCGCCAGCGCGCGGCCGGTGCTGGCCCGTTACACGCCGGAGTTTCTGCGCACGCTGGTCATGCTCGCCGCCTCCACCAGCGTGCTCAGCTACACGCTCTACACGTTTTCCGCGCCCAACCTGCCGGCCAACCACCTGATGATGCTCACCGCGCCCATCGCGCTGTACGGAATCTTGCGCTACCTTGACGCGCTGCTGGCGCGCGGCGACGGCGAGGCGCCGGAACGGCTGCTCTGGCGCGACCGCGGGATTCTGGCCTCGCTGGTCGTGTGGGTGGCGGCCTGCTGGGCAATCTTGCAGTTCGGCGGCGAAGCCGGCAGCTAAGCCGGCGGCTAGCCGCCCGCCCGCGCCCGCCGCCGCGGATGCGCGAACGGCGGAACCCTGCCCGCCGCCCCCGGCGTGCGCCGGCGGCTTAGGACTCCATCTCCGCGCCCAGCACCAGGCGGTCGTTTTCCGGGTCGTCGATCAGCTCGAAATCCGTCCAGCGATCCTGGGCAATCATCAGGCGCAGGCGGTCGGACTGGCGTTCGCAGCCCAGCGCCTCCTCCGGCGTGATGTCCATGCGCCGGCAGGCTTCCGCATACAAGTCGCTCAGCGAGACGCGTCGTCTGGAGGCCAATACCCCACTCCTTTGCAGCGCGCCGCTGGCCGCGGCGCTTCGGTCGTCGTTGGCGCTGCCAAGCCCCGCGTGCGTTGCGCCGCGGGCCCAGGGCGTCAACCTACGCTATTGTCCACCACGCCGCCGCCGCGAACCATGGCGCGGCCTCCCGTCTGGGCGGCGGCTCGGACCGCGGCCCGTCGACGGCCGCCTGGCCAGCCGCGGGTGCGCGTCCTCCCGCTCGCGCTGGCGGCTCAGCCGCCGTCGGCGGCCACCTCGCGGTAGAACGCGGCGGTTGCCGCCGCCACGCGCTCGGTCGTGAATGCGTCCAGCACTCGGGCGCGTCCTGCTGCCGCCAGCTGCGCCCGCCGTTCGGGGTCGCGGCGCAGCCGCGCCAGCGTGTCGGCCAGCGCGTGCACGTCGCCCGCCGGCACGATCTCGCCCGCGCCGCCCACCACGTGCGGAAGCTCGCCGCTGTCCGTCACCACCGTGGGCGTCCCGCAGGCCATGGCCTCCACGGCCGCGCGGCCAAACTGCTCCGTCCAGCCGCGCCGCCCCACGGTGGGCAGCACGAACGCGTCCAGCCGTCGGTAGAACGCCGGCATGGCCGCGCTGGCCATTACGCCCTCGAAGGTCACGCCGCGCATGCTGGCCGCAATGCGACGCAGATCCGGCGCCGCCGGACCGCTGCCCGCAATGGCCAGTTCCGCGCCGCCGCCTATGGCGCCAACCGCGCGGATCAACACGTCCACGCCCTTGGCCGCCACCAGCCGCCCGGCGTAACCCACCACGAACCGCTCGGCGTCCCGAGGTTCGGGCCGCGGCGCAAAGACCTCGGGATCCACGCCAAACTGCGGAATCACGGCAATCCGCCGCCGGTGGCCCTTGTGCCGCAGCACCTCGGCCGCCGCATTGGTGCCGGCGATCGCGTCCGCGCGCTCCAGCACGTAGCGCTCCAGCCAGCGAAACGGCGGCGGGTAGCGCCGCGTCAGGTTCTGCCAGGCGAACACCACCGGCCGCACCCCAAAGGCGGCCGCGTCGCGGCAGGCAATGGCCGCCGACAGGTTGTACGGTTCCTCGTCCACGTGCAGCACCTGGGGCCGATAGCTGCGCAGCAGCCGGCGCAGACCGCGGAACCAATACAGGTGGTAGCGCCCGTTCAGCCGCAGCGGCGTGTAGGCCATCTCGTAGCCGCGCGGCGCGGGGCGTTCCGCAACCACGCGGCGGCCGTCCTCGATCCACTGGTCCGGCGACACCGCCAGCAGCTCCAGGTCGGCGTGCGCGCCCAGCGCCCGCAGCTTGTCGTGATGCGCCCCCGCCACCAGCGCTTTCGAGATCATCAGCACGCGCATTGCTCAGCCGCCCTTGCCTGCCGCGCCCCCAGGCGGCGCAGGCGCCGCCGCGGCGCAACGCTCGTAAACCACCAATCGACCCGGCGGCCTCATGCGCCAACCGCCCGATACACCGCATACGTCAGCTCCGCCGTGCGCGCCCAGGTGAAGGCCGCCGCGCGCGCCAGCCCGCGGTCGCGCAGGTCATTGGCAACGGTCGGATGTTGCACGATCTCCAGCACGGCGTCGCTCCAGGCGCGTGGGTCGTTGGGTTCTACCAGACGACCCGCGTCGCCCACGACCTCGGGCAGCGACGTCGCGTCGGCCGCAACCACCGGCGCGCCGCTGGCCATCGCTTCCAGCGGGTCCAGCCCAAAGCCTTCGTAGCGCGATGGAAACACAAAAACCTCGGCCGCGCGGTAGAGGTCCGGCTTGTCGCGTTCGGCCACCGGGCCAATCACGTGCAGCCAGGCCGCCGCCTGCGGGTCGAGGTTGGCGAACCAGTCCACGAACACCCGGCTGCCGCTGCGCGGCGCTCGTCCCGCAATCACCAGCGGCAGTCCGCTCGCCCGCCACACGGCCGGCCAGGCCGCCAGCGCCACCTGCAAGTTCTTGCGCAGGTCGCGCGTGCCCAGGTACAGCCCATACCGCTCGGGCAGCCCAAGCCGTTGGCGCGCGGCGGCCCGTTCCGTCGTACTGCCAGGCGAGAACCGATCCTCCACGCCCAACGGCGTCACGCGCACCCGCGCTGGCGGAACGCCGCCAATGCGAACCAGGTCGCGCCGCGTCCATTCCGAATCGGCGATCAGCGCCGCCGCCCGCCGCAGCCCCGCCCGCACCAGCCAGCGGTACAGCGTGGCCCCCGCGCCGGCCCCGTAGGCCGGCAGCACGAACGGGATCATGTCGTGCACCGTCACCACCCACGGCCCGCCGGCGACTGGCGGCGCCAGATACGGCGCGTGGCCCAGCGCGCCGCGCGCCCGCCAGGGCCAGAGCGCCTGTTCCCAGCACACCTTCGCCGCCGCGCCGCGCAGCCGCGCCGCAGGCGTGTGCTCGATGATTGCCAGGTCGGGGTACCCCGCCCGCAGCGCCCGCGCCAGCGCGTCCAGATATTGGCCGGAACCCGTGGCGGGGTGGCGGCGGAACCAGGCGTTGAACGCAATCCGCAGGGCGCGGCCTCTCGCGGTCTAGCTGTTGGTGTTGATGCCGAAGCGCCGATACAAGCCCAGCGCCAGCGCGTCGTCGGGACTGGAGCGGCGCTTCGCCTCCAGCAGCACGCCCAGCACCGCGCCGGCAACCGCGTAGCTCCACGACCAGGCCATCAGCCCAAAGATGGCCGGCAGCATCAGATGCAGCGCCGGCGTGGCGTCCGTGGTGCGCCGCCGCGGCAACAGCGCCAGCAGCCAGACGCCGAAACACGCGGCCCACAGCGGCGGGTTCCCCACCAGCAGCGCGAACCCCAGCGTGGTGGTCCCGCGGCTGCCCCGGAACCGTGCAAAAAGCTGCCACATGCTGCCCGCCACCACCGCGGTCACCGCAATCAGCTCGGCAACCGCATCGCCCGGCGCCAGCACGCGCGCCAGCAGGATCACACAGGTGGCCGCCGCCAGGTTCCACAGCAGCGCCGTCACCCCCGGCAGCTTGCCCGCCCGGAAAAAGGTGTTGTAGATGCCCAGGCTGCCCGACCCCGTGCTGCGCAGGTCCACCCGCTTGAACAGCGCCGTGACGATCAGCGCCATCGGCACGCTGCCGACCAGGTACGACGCCCCGCCAATGATGCCGTAGATCTGAAGCAGCTCAGGGTTCACCGCAACCTCCGCCGCATTCTAGCCACTGCGCCCGCGTCGTTCGCCAGTCCACCAGCGAACATTCGCGTCCGAGCGCAGCCCCAGGCCCCCGCGTCCCCCCGCGCTCGGCCCGTCGGAGCAGCCGCTGATCCAGGGCAACGTCGTCGAGCCCGCGTCCCCGCGCGCTCGGCCTGCCGTCTCCCTCCGCGCTGGTTCCCTCGCTCCATCTCCGCCCTCAACCTCCCCGCGCCGTTCGCCGATACACCTCCAGCTGCGCCTGCGCCGCCTGCGCCCATGAAAACGCTCGTCGGCGCTGGTGTCCGCGCTGCACCAGCGCCTCGCGGCGCGCGCGGTCGCCCACGACGCGCACCAAGCCGTCCGCGATAGCCTCCGGCCGTGCGGGGTCGACGAACACGGCCGCCTCGCCGGCCACCTCGCGCACGGCCGGAGTGTCCGACGCCACCACCGGGCAGCCGCACGCAAAGGCCTCCAGCACCGGAATGCCGAATCCCTCGGCGTGGCTGGGAAACGCCGTCGCCGCCGCCAGCGTATAGAGCGCCCGCAGCGTGCGGTCGTCCAGAAACCCCAGGAAACGCACGCGCGCGCCGGCCCGCGCGATGTCCGCGTACACCTCATCGTGCCGCCAGCCCTCGCTGCCCACGTGCAGGTGTTCGAGCGGGTCGCCCAGCCGCCGCGCGGCCAGCGCCGCCGCTTGTGCCAGTCCCGCAATGTTCTTGCGCGGGTGAATCGTGCCCACCGACAGCACGAACGTGGCCGGCAATTCCAGCCGCCGCCGCACGGCCGCCAGCTCCTCGGCGTCGGTTATCGCGCCGAACCAGGCCGGCACGGCGTTCGGCACGACGTGAATCCGCTCCGCGCGCAGGCCGTAATGCTCCATCAAGTCGCGCTTCGTGGCTTCCGACACGGCCACGATCGACCGCGCCCGCCCGATCGACCGCGGCACCGCCGATTCCAGGAATCTGCGTTGCGCCGGATGCGCGTCCTGCGGGCGCGTCAGGTAGGAAAGGTCGTGCACCGTCAGCACCCCGCGCGCCAGCGCCAGCGGCGGCAGCGTGAAGTCCGGCCCGTGAAACACCTGCGCGGCGCCGATCAGCGCCTCGATCGGCAGCGGCAGGCGCGCCTTGTGCCAGGCCGCCAGCGCCGCGCGCGGCGACAGCGGCAGCCGGCGCACCCGCACACGCTCGTACACCGCCAGCCCGTCGATCTCGCGCGCCGGGCCGCGCCGCGTATACACCAGCGTCAGGTCGGGCCGCTCGGGTTCGCGCAGCAGCGCGCCCACCAGCTCGCGCACCGCGCGGCCGATCCCCGCATGTTGCGTGGCCGCGGCCGTCACGTCGATCGCAACCCGCATGCGCGCTACTTGCGTTTCAGCCGCGTCAGCACGAACAGCAGCCCGCTGGTAAAGACGACCGACCAATACGTGATCACGCGGTCCACGATCGCCACCGTGCCGGCCGCGCCGAAGCCCACGCCCATCAGACGCATCAGCCCCAGCAACCCGCCTTCCACGGCCCCCAGCCCCCCCGGCGTGGGCACGGCCAGCAGCAGCGAGGACGCCGTGCCCACGAAGATCACCGCCTCCGCGCTCAGCGACAGCCCCAGCGCCTGCATTACCAGCGCCAGCCGCGCCATTTCCAGCAGCCAGATCGCCAGGCTGGCCAGCAGCAGCAGCGGCCCGCTGCGCCAGGTCCAGCTGTCGAACACGCCGCTGTGGAATCGCTCGTAGACCTCCGCCGCGCGCCGCGGCAGCCGCGCAAAGATCGGCGTGCCAAAGAACAGCAGGAACGCCACCCCCAGCGCCAGCACGCCCATCGCCGCCGCCGCGATCACCAGCACGCGCCCCACGTCCTCGCTGGTCTCCGGCGCCCGTATCAGCAGCGCCGCCGACCCCAGCACCAGCGCGATCAGCGTGCCCACGTCCAGCACCCGCTCGGACACCACCGTGCCCAGCGTGCGCGTCAGCGAGGTGCCGTAGTTCGCGCGTGCCATGTAGCCCCGATAAATGTCGCCCAGCTTGGCCGGCGCCACGCCGTTCACGAAGAACGAGATGTAGAGGATTTGGAACAGATCCAGCGCGCGGTACTGCGGATCCACGTTCTCGCGGTGCGCCGTGTTCAGCAGCAGCGCCCGCCAGCGCAGCGTGCGGATCGGAAAGGTCAACCCAAACACCCCGTACGCCGCCAGAATCAGCCAGGGGTTCGCCGACCGGATGCGCGCCGCAATGTCTTCCAGCTGCAGATCGGCCAGCACCCAGGTCAGCGCCAGCAGCGCCCCGGCCGCCGCAAAGCTGGCCAGCGTGCGCCAGCTCAAAAACTTCTGTCGAACCGCGTCTTGCGCCAGCGCCGCGTCGCGCGGCGCGGCCCCGGCGGCTGCGGGACGCTCCTCCGTCATGGCTGCGCCGCCGGCGCGCCGGCGCGCCGGCGCGCCGGCGTGGCCGCCAGACACGCGCCCACCAGCAACGCGAAGATCGATCCCATCCCGCTCACAAAGAGGCTGTCCACCATGTTCTGCGTGACGATTGCCGCCAATCCGCCGCAGGCCCCCACCGGCAGCCACTCCAGCGCGGCGCCGCGCGAGCGCCGCACCGCGGACGCGGCAATCCACAAAGCCCACAGACTAAGGCCCGCAAACGCCAGCATGCCTGCCAATCCGGCCTCCGCGCCAAAATTCAGCACCACGTTATGGGCGTGGCCCAAGGGTTCGTCGAACGGAGGCAGCGCGTAGAACCGATACGCCGCGTCGAAATTGCCCGCCCCCACGCCCAACAGCGGCCAGTCCAGCAACATACGCCATCCCGCCGCCCAATGCGCCACGCGCTGCGCCACGGCGAAGTCGTCTAGCGCGCGCGCCCGCACCACGTCCGCCACCGGATGCGCGCCGCCCAGCGCCTGATCGATGTCCGGCGCCAACACGCCGTCGAACACGCCCGCCAGCAGCGCGCCCGCCAGCGCCAGCGCGCCCAGCGCCAGCGCCGCCATGGCCGCCCGCGCCGCGGGCGCCGTGCGCGCCCCGGCCGCCAGCACCACCGTCAGCGTCCCCGCGCCGAACCCCAGCCAGGCCCCGCGCGAGCGGCTGACCAGCAGCGCCGCCAGCATCAGCAGGCCCAGCAGCAGCAGCCAGCGCCGCCGCGAGCCGCGCGCGTAGACCGCCGCCGCCAGCACCACCGGCAGATGCAGCGCCAGATAGCCGCCGTATGGGTTTGGCTGGTCGAACGTGCCGTAGGCCCGCAGCACGCCGCCCACCACCAACCCTGCCGGCCCCAGCTGCGCCGCGGTCTGCACCAGGCCCAGCACGGCCTGCGCCAGCAAGGACGCGCCGACCAGCACGAACACCGTGCGGCGCTCGCGCCGGCCGCGCATCACGTCCGCCAGCAGCGCCACCCCCGCCGCTACTTGCAGCCACTTCAGCACCTCCTTCAGCGCCAGCGCCGGCGCCGCCGCCGCCAGCGACGTCAGCCCCAGCCAGGCGGTAAAGATCAGCACGGCCCAGGCGTAGACGGGGACGCGCGCCCCCGCGCGCCGACCCCGCCCCCCCAGCCACAGCAGCAGCGCGGCGGCCAGCAGCGCGTCGCTGACGCCAACCGCCACGCCGCCCACCTGGATTTCGCTGACCTGGCGAAACGGCGCCGCCGCCACGGCCAGCGCGGCCAGCGCGGCCGTCAGCGCGCGCGTAGAAATCCGCGGCGCGGCCATGCGCCACGCGATAAGCGCGCCGCCCGCCGTCAGCAGCGCCGCCAGCGCCACTCCCGTGGTGCGCCCGCCGACCACTGCGGCAGCGGCCGCAACCGCCGCCGCGACCGCGGCGGCGGCCAGCACCCAGCCATCGGAACGAACGCTCACCCCCGCCGCGATGCGCCGCGTGTTCCCGGCATGACCCACGGCTGCGCCGCCCCTGTGCACGTAAGCCGTGACCGCCGCCGCGCCCGCCGCCGCCGCGGCCAGCACGGCCAAACCCGTGGCCGCAGTCGACCCCAGCTGCATCAGCGTCCCGCCGATCGCCGCGGTCAGCGCCGCCGCGCCGACCCCAGCCGCGGCCGCGCGTTCCCCAGGCCGCGCCGCCCGCCGCGCCCACAGCGCCGCCGGCGCGGCCAGCGCCCCCACCATCCAGGGCGCCAGGCGCCGCGCCAGGCTCGCATCCGCAAACATGGCCACCAGCAAAACGGCGCACCCAACCGCAACCACCGCCGCCGCCAACGCCCCGCGCCAGGCGGCGGCCCGCGCCAACCCCCGCGGCCAGACCCGCGCCGTCATCGCCGCCCCCCGCGCCCAGGCCGCCCCACGCGCCGCCGCCGAACCCGCAGGGCCTGCCAGCTCGCCGCCGGCACGAGCCGCCCCCGCGCTGGGGCTTGGGCGGCAGCGCGTGTCGACGCCGAGGGGAGCGCCGGGGCCGCGGCGCCGCCGCCGTCCCCGCGCTGCCGCCCAAGCCCAGCGCGTGTCGATGCCGAGAGGAGCGCCAGTGCCGCGCCGGCGCTCTCACGCTGAGACCGAACGTTTCGCAAGGGCCGGGTTCCAGGGGGCGTGCAAGCGTCACGACATTATCGGCTCACCCCACGCCCCGGTCGGCAACCGCGCCAGCGTGAATCTAGGGCGCGTGCACACGAACGTAACGCATCGACGATCAGGACACAGACCAGAAAGCCCAGATCCAGCCCGTCCAGCGCACCCAAGCGGACGAGACCCCCCGCCGCCCCGGCCGCCCGACGACCCAGACATCACTCCGTTTACCCGACGACCCAGCCACGACTCCCTCACCCAACGCCCCCGCCGCCACCCCTCCACCCAACGCCCCCGCCGCTACCCCTACACCCAACGCCCCCGCCGCTGTCCTTGCCACCGCCGACCCAGACGTTCGAACACATTCCGGCGCTTGCACAGACCGCGGTTGCAGGCCTTGTAGAAGTCGTGGTTGCAGGCCCAAACCGCTCCCCCCCCCGCGCCCTGGAGAGAGCGGGCCGCGCAGCCCACCCCCAGATCGGCTGCAGTTCTTCCCCTCTCCCTGGAGGGAGAGGGCAGGGTGAGGGGGGTGACCCTCGGTGTTGTGTGGGCGAAGGCAGCCGCGCGCGTGGAAACGCTGTCCCATGCAGCCTCGGGCGCGCCCGTCAACGATGCACTTGCCGAGGAAGACGCGCCCGCTGTCCCATGCAGCCTCCGGCGCGCCCCTCACCAGCGCCGGCCGCGTCGCGTCCCCGGTTCGGGCGGGACGAGCCCGTGAAGATGCGCATGCGTCGGATCGTGCCGCGCTCCGTGCTCGCCAACCTGGACGTGATAGTCAGGGTGGCAAGAGCCGAGAGCCTGCCCGGCGCCGCTGGGATGCGGCCTGTCCGCCGCCGGTCTGGGGCCGCCCCGCTGCCGCGGTCGAGGCTGGCGCCGAGCCAGTTCCCCATGGCGCGGAAGGACCGAGGCCATGATCCGAGGCGCCAGGTCGAGGCGGCCGTGCTGCGCGGACCGTGCGCGCGGCGTTGCATCGACGATAATCGGCGCCCGCCGCCATCCACCCGCCGCTATCGTCCTGCACCCGACTGCCGCGCCTACTGCCGCGACCGACGTCCTCATCGCCCTCGGCGCCAACATGGGCGACCGTCTGGCCAACCTGCGCCGCGCCGTCGAAGGCCTGCGCCTGGTGCTGGCGGACCTCCGCGTCTCGCACGTCTACGAAACCGAACCGGCGGGATTCGTGCACCAGGCGCCCTTCCTGAACGCGGCCGTGCGCGGCGCAACCGGCCTGGGCATGCGGCGGCTCTTCTTCGTTGCCAAGACCCTCGAGTTCGCCGCCGGACGCCGCCCGGGGCCGCGCCTGGGCCCGCGCCCGCTGGACCTGGACGTCATCGTCTTCGGCGGCGCGCGCGCCGAAACGCCGCGCCTGACGGTTCCCCACGCGGCCTACGCCCGCCGCGCCTTCGTGCTGGCGCCCCTGGCCGACGTCGCGCCGGAGGTCGTGCCGCCCGGCGCGGACGTTGCGCTCCAGGTCATGGCGCGCCAGATCGACCTGACCGGCGTCGCGCGCGCGCACCCGCCCTCGGCGCTGCTGCGCGCACCCTGACCTCCGCCATGTTCCGCACCGACGCCGACGCCCTCGCCTGGCTGTACAGCCACGCCGACTTCGAGCGCGGCGTGGGCTACCGACCCGACGCCCCCTTCGAGCGCGGCGTCCAGCGCACGGCGCGCCTGCTGCGCGAACTCGGCAATCCCCACCTGCGCCTGCGCATCCTGCACGTGGCCGGCAGCAAGGGGAAAGGCAGCGTCTGCGCGCTGGTCGCCGCGGCCGCCCGCGCCGCCGGCCGGCGCACGGGCATGTACACCCAGCCGCACCTGCACAGCTACCGCGAACGCTTCCAGATCGACGGCCGCCCCATCGACCCCAAGGCCCTGACGCGCCTGGCCGCGCGCGCGCGCGCCGCCGTCGACCGCCTGCCGCGCGACCCTGACCTGGGCGCGCTCACCACCTTCGAGATCAGCACCGCCATGGCGCTGGATTGGTTTCGGGCGCAGGACGTCGACCTGGTCGTGCTGGAAACCGGTCTGGGCGGCCGCCTCGATGCCACCAACGTGGTCACGCCCGCGGTCACGGCCGTCACCACCATCGCGCGCGAGCACACCGCCGTGCTGGGCGGCGCCCTGCCGCAGATCGCGCGCGAGAAGGCCGGCATCGCCAAACCGGGCGTTCCCATGCTGGTCAGCGACCAGGCGCCCGACGTGCTGCAGGCCGTCCGCCAGGCCGCCCACGCCCGGGGGGCGCCCGTCCACGTTGCCCAGGCGCTGCGCACCAAAGGCGCCGCCGTCTGGCGCGGCAGGCGCGCCGTTGCGACGGCGCACGACCCCCGCGCGGACGTCGAGTTCCAGCTGGGACTGGCCGGCCCGCATCAGGCGCGCAATGCGGGCCTGGCCTATGCCGTCTGCCGGGAACTCGATGCGCGCGGCGTTCCCATCCCGCCGGCCGCCGTCCGGCGCGGCTTCGGCGCCGTGCGCTGGCCCGCGCGGCTGGAACTGGCCGCGCGCGGCCCCGCGGTCGTCGTCGACGGCGCGCACACCGTGGAAGCCGTCCAGGCGGTCGTCACCACCCTGCAAACCTGGCTCGGCCTGCCCCGCGGCCCCGTCGTCTTCGGCGCGCTGCGCGACAAACCCGCCGCGCGTATGGCCGCCGCCCTGCGCGGCTACGCCACCCACCTGATCGTGATTGCCCCCCGCCACCCGCGCGGCGCGGCGGCCGACGCGACGCTGGCGCACGTCCACGCCTCCGTCGCCCCAGTCAGCGCCGTCACCGCCGCCGACGCTGCGCAGGCGCTCCACCTGGCCCGCGCCGCCTGCCGGCCCGACGGCGCCGTGCTCGCCACCGGCAGCCTGGCCGTCGCCGCCGACGTGCGCGCTGCGCTTGGCCTGGCCGAGCACGTCGACCCGCCCGTGCCGCTGCCCGGCGCCGGGCGGCCGCGCACAGAAAGCGCCTCGGAAGGCCGAGGCGCGCAAACGGCACCGCCGAAGGCTTAGGATCGGGCGCGTCACACCCTGGCCGACCATGCGACCGACCACACCCGCGCCGCCGCCGCCGCTGCCGCGCCCCGCCGCCTGATGGAAACGCTGCTCGAACGCCGCGCCCGCCGCCTGCTGGACGAAGCCGCCGCGGCCGGCGAGTTCGACCGACCCTCCAGCCGCGGCCAACCGCTCGACCTGACGCCCGACGATCCCAACACGCCCCCCGAATGGCGGCTGGCCTACCACGTCCTGCGCGGCGCCAACGCGGCGCCGGCCTGGATCGAGACCGGCAAGGACGTGCGGCGCGGGCTGGACGATCTGCGCCGCAGCTTCGCCCGGCACGAACGCCGCATGCGCGCGCTCCGCGCCCGGCTGGCGCAGGTGCGCGCCGACGCCTTCAAGACCGAGTTTCGAGCCGCGCGGGCCGCGCACGCCGCCGCGCGCGGCGAGTTCGCCCGCCGCGCGCGCCAGGTTCAGCGCGACGTCGACCGCTACGACAGTTCGGCGCCAGGGGGCGCGCCGCGCGCGGCCTTCCGCGCCTCCGCCGCGCTGCGGCGCTTCGACGCGCTCTGGCCCTGGGAGACCTTTGCAACAACCGTCGTTCCAGCGAAAAGCCCGCCCCGTGCTCGATACGCGGCCGGAATCCAGGAGGCTCGAGAGACACCTGTGCGGGAACTGGTGTGTCCACAGCGCCCCCTTCGCCTGGGAGTTGCGCAAAGGGCGCAAAGGCGCGCCCGGGGCGGCGCTGTCGACGGGCAAGCCGCAGCGGCTGCGAGACGGTTGCAGGGGCGCGCCCGGGGCGGCGCGTCCACGCAATGAAATACCGGCTGCGCGTCTGGAGCGGGCGCGTCCTGGCCGTTGGGTTGACTGCGGTGTTCGCGTTGCGCCGCCTGGCGCAGGGCCGCCGCGCCCCGCGCCGGCCGCCGCGCTCCGTCCTCATCGTGCGCTTCGACCTCATGGGCGACGTCGTCAACGCGCTGTCGGCCGCCGCCGCCGCCCGCGCCCGCTGGCCCGCCGCGCGCATCGTCGTCGCGGCGCCGCCGCAGTGGCAGCCCATCGTCCGCAGCTGCCCGGCCGTGGACGAGGGCATCGGCTTCGACGGCGGCCGCGTCACGCACTGGCCCGGCGTCGTCGACCCGCGCGCCTGGCGGCAGGCCCTGCGCGTGCTGCGCAAGATTCGCGCGCGCCGGTTCGACCTGGCAGTCAGCGTCTACGGCCCCATCGCCGGCGTGGCCGCGGCGCTCAGCGGCGCGCGCTGGTGCGTGGGATACCGCGCCGAAGCCCCGCGCTGGAGCTTCGACCGCGCGCTCCCCGGACGCCGGCGCAACGGCGGCCCGCACGAAGCCGAGCTGGCCGCGCGGCTCGTTGGCGGCCCGGTCGTCTGGCACACCTGCGCCGCGCCGCCGCCCGCCCGACCGCGCCCTGCGCCCGCCCAGTCCCGCCCGCTGGTCGTTCTGCATCCCGGCGCCAGCCACGGCAGCGCCAAGCGCTGGCCGGACCGGCACTGGGCCGCCCTGGCGGCGTTGCTGGCGCCCCGCGTCGGCGCGCTTGGCATGGTCGGCCTGGCCGACGCGCGCCCCCTGGCCAGGCGCGTCGCCGCCGCCGCGCCCAACGCCGCCGATCACACCGGCGCGACCTCGCTGGACGACCTCATCCGCCTGCTGGCCAGCGCCGACGTGGTCGTGTCCACCGACAGCGGCCCCGGCCATCTCGCCCGCGCCCTGGGGCGGTCTGTCGTCATGCTGCACGGGCCCACCGACGTTGCCGTGCACGGCCCCGGCGGCCCGCGCGCCCGCGCCCTGCGCGTCGATTTGCCCTGCGGCCCGTGCTACGCCTTCGACCGCCCCGCCGAATGCATCTACGGCGACGCGCTCTGCATGCGCTGGCTCCAGCCGCAGGTCGTCCTGCGCGCCGTGCTGGACCTGCTGCCGTGACCAGCGCCGACCCGGACGATCTGCGCGCCCTGGAGACCCGCGTGCTGGGCGTGCGCGTGCACGGCGTCACCCGCGCCCAAGCCGTGGCCTGGATCGACGCCCGACTCAGCGCCGGCCGCCGCGCGCACGTGGCCACCGTCAACCCCGAACTCGTCATGCGCGCCCGCCGCGACGCCAGCTTCCGCGCCCTGCTGCAGCGCACGCAGCTCAACGTGCCCGACGGCGCGGGCGTGGTGGCCGCCGCGCGCCTGCGCGGCCGGCGCATGCCCCAGCGCGTGACCGGCGTGGACCTGGTCGACGACCTGGCTGCGCTGGCCGCCGCGCGCGGCTACCGACTCATGCTGGTGGGCGCGGCGCCCGGGGTGGCGGCCGCGGCGGCGCGCGCGCTCACCGCCCGCCACCCCGCGCTCATCCTCCCCGCCGCGTGGGTGGGCACGCCCCGCCCCGCAGGCGACGCCCAGGCCCGCCAGGCCATCGCCCGCGTCCGCCCCCACCTCGTGCTGGCGGCCTACGGCGCGCCCCAGCAGGAACACTGGCTCGAGCGCAACCTTGCCCACGTCCCAGGCGTCGTGGGCGTGGGTGTGGGCGGCACGTTCGACTTCATCGCCGGCCGGGTGCGGCGCGCCCCCGCGCCTCTGCGCGCCCTCGGCCTGGAGTGGGCCTTCCGCCTGGCGCGTCAGCCCTGGCGCTGGCGCCGCATGCGCGCGCTGCCCCGCTTCGCCTGGCTCGCCTTGCGCGAGGCCGCCGCCGAACGCCGCCGCGGCTGACCCGCCCCCAGGCCGCCCCGCCAGCGGCCCCAACCTGGGAAGGCCGCCCCGCGCGCAGCAGCGCATGGAGCGCCCGGACGGTCCGAATACCGCCTCGTCCGGGGCGCGGCGGTTGCCGCCGTCAATCGACGTGTGGCAGCATCCCGCGATTCGTAGCGTGCGCCCACACGGGCGATTGCGAGGGACCGCGTGCGCTTCTCCGGCAAGCTCGTCATCATCACCGCCCTTGCGGTCACCGTGCTGCTCGTCAGCAACATCGTCGCCTCCAAGCCGCTATCGCTCTTCGACCTTCCCTTCGAGTTCCTGGGCGCTACCAGCGTGGTGGTGTCCGTCTCCGTCGTCTGCTTCCCGATCGGCTACATCATTAGCGACGTGCTGACCGAGGTGTACGGCTTCCGCGTCGCGCGCGGCGTCATCTGGCTGGGTTTTGCCTGCAACCTGCTGATGGTCATCCTCTTCATGATCGCCAGCGCCATCCCGGCGCCGTCCTTCTACGGCGACCAGGAGGCCTACCAGACCATCCTCGGCACCACCGGCTGGCTCCTGCTGGGCGGGTTCGTTGCCTACATCGTGGGCGAGTTCGTCAACGCCGTGGTGATGGTGGTGCTCAAGAACAAAACCAAGGGCCGCTTCCTCTGGGTGCGCGCAATTTCGTCCACGTTCTTCGGGCAGGGCGTCGACTCGATCATCTTCTACGTCATTGCCTTCGGCCTGTCCGGCTTGTGGCCCATGGCCGACGTTCTCAGCGCCATGATCTTTGCCTGGCTGGTCAAGACCGTCTACGAAATCATCGCCCTGCCGCTGACGTACGCGGTGGTCGGCTGGCTGAAGCGCACCGAGGGCATGGACATCTACGACCCGCCGCGCTCGCTCAACCCCTTCGGCGTCTTCGGCGACGCCGACGAGGCCAGCGTCAACGCCGCCGCAACTGCCTAGCAGCACGGCCGCCCGGGCCGGCGGCGGCGCCCTGCGGCGCCGCCGCTGCCTGAGCCTGCCGAGCCGCGCCGCCGCGCGCGTCCTGCCGCCGCCGTGACCGATGTCGCCGTCGTGGGCGGCCTCAACCTCGACCTGGTGATCCGCGTGCCGCGCATCCCCGCCGTGGGCGAGACCGTGCACCACGGCCGTCTGGCGCGGTACGCGGGCGGCAAAGGCGCCAACCAGGCTGTGGCCGCCGCCCGCGCCGGAGCAACCGTCAGCATGCTGGGCGCGGTGGGCGACGACGACGCCGGCCGCGGCCTGCTGGACGGCCTGCGCGCCAGCGGCGTCGACGTGACCCACGTCACGCGCAGCCAGGCCGACGCCACCGGCGCCGCGCTCATTTTCGTGGACGCCGCCGGCGCCAACGCCATCGCCGTGGCCGAAGGCGCCAACCTCAGCGCCCGCCCGCACCAGGCCGCCGCCGCCGTGGCCCGCCTGCAGCCGCGCGCCGTCATCGGCCAGGGCGAAATCTCCGCCCAGGTCACCGCCGCCGCCTTCCAGGCCGCGCCGCCCACCGCTCTGCGCGTCTTCAACGCCTCGCCGGTCGACGCGCACGGCGGCGTCGACGCGGCGCACGTGGACGTGGTGGTCGTCAACGAGATCGAAGCCGCCCAGCTGGCCGGCCAGGCGATCGACCCCGGCGGCCCCGGCGCCCTGGCCGACCTGCTGGCCTCCCGAACCCGCCGCGGCTGCGTGGTCACGCTGGGCGCGCAGGGGCTGGTGGCCCGCCTCGACGGTCAGCGCTGCGCGCAGCCCGCCTTCGCCGTGCAGGTCGTGGACACCACCGGCGCCGGCGACGCTTTCTGCGGCGTGTTCACGGCCGCCCTCGCCGCCGGGCGCTCCGCGCCCGACGCCCTGCGCTGGGGACAGGCCGCCGGCGCCCTGGCCGCCTCCCGCCGCGGCGCCCAACCTTCCATGCCCTCGGCCAACGAAATCCGCGGCCTGCTAGAGAGCGGCGGCGGCGCGAGTCGATAGCGCCTGGCGCCAAGCGCTCCCACGACCCGCGAGTCTCAGGCGGTCACTGGCGAACCGAAGCTGGGGACGCAGAACGCTCCGCCCCAGCCCGCGCAACGAAGACGCCAACGATCCCCTCACCCAAAAACTTCGCGCCGCTTCGCCTCCCCCAACCTTCGGCAATCCCCAATCCACAATTCCCCAATCCCCAATCCACAATCTTTTTCACCCGCCCCGAAACTTCCGCTCCAGCCTGGCCGTCCGCTCGATCAGCCCGCTAATCCTCGGTTCGCCCGCGCCGCTCACCCTGGTGGCCGCGCGGTCGTGGAACGGCGCCGTCCAGGCGTCCGGCACCGCCGCCGCGCCGTGCGCCGCGCCGAAAATCGAGCCGGCCGTGGCGCCGTTGCAATCCGTGTCCTCGCCGCACGCCACCGCAATCCCCACCGTGGCGCCAAAATCTCCGCGGCCGTAGGCCAGCCCCAGCACCGTGTAGCAGGCGTTGTTGATGGTGTGCACGGTGTGATAGCCGCCGTAGGCCGCCTCCACCCGCTCCCAGGCCTGTTCCCAGGCGGGCAGCTCGCGGCTCCAGGCCAGCGTCTGCGTCAGCGCCTCGTGCAGCCGACTGGCGGCCGGAATCTGCGCCAGCCCCGCGCCGACCGCCTCCACCGGGTCGTCCAGGCTGAACGCGGCCGCCACGCTGGCCGCCGCCCACATCTCCCCGTATATCCCATTCTTGACGTGCGACAGCGCCGCGTCGCGGTAGGCAAGCTCGGCGGCCTGCGCGGGAAGCCCTGGCGACACGTAGCCCAACACGTCGGCCCGAATCTGCGCCCCGATCCACTCGCGGTAGGGGTTTTGCACCCTGGCCGCCTCGCCAGGCGGAACCCCCAGCACCAGATTGCGGTAGGCCGCCCGTTCGGCCGTGTAGACCTGCATGAAGGGCAGACGCTCCAGCCAGGCGGCCGCCCAGTCCTCGGTGGAAGCCTCCAGCCCGTGCGCTTCCAGCACCAGCAGCGCCAGGATGCAGTAGTCGATGTCGTCGTCCCGCGGCATGCCGTCGATGTTGCCCCGCGTGGACACCAGCGCCGAGGGGTGCAGCGGCCGAGCCGCCGGGTTGGGGTCCAGCAGCGGCAGGTAGTCGCGCAGCTCGCCCACGCCCGCGGCGTCCAGATAGCGGCGAATCTCCTGCCGCGGCCACAGCTCCACCGGCTTGCCCAGGCAGCACCCCGCGCAGCGCCCCAGCCAGGCCCCGCGCAGCCGCTGCTCGTACTCCGCCATGTCCGCCGCCGGCAGCGGCGGCGCGGCCGGCCGCGCCGCCTGGATGGACGCCAGGCCGCTGGGTTCGCGGTAGGCAAACCCCGGCCGCACGGGCAGCGCAGCCAGCCGATCCAGATACGCCGTGACCTCCGCCGCCGACAGCGCAGCGAGTCCCTGCGCCTCCACCTCGCCCCGCAGGTCTGCAACGTCGCAGCCCTCCTCGTCCCGCTGCGTCAGTTCGTCCGCCAGCGTGGTGCGCAGCCGTTCGATCTCCGTCATCCTCGCGCTCCTTCCCGCCTCGGCCGCCGTGCGCGGGCCGTGCCTAGGCGTCGACCGGCTGCCGGCCCGCGGGAATCCAGCGCAACGCTATCAGCACCGCCGCCTGCGCTGCGGCCAGCAGCAGGAAAGCTACGTGCAGCCCCGCCGCGTCTCCCACCCACCCCGTGAGCATGTTGCCGGGCGCCGCGGCGCCGAACGACACGCCCAGAACGATGCCAGTGCCCAAGCCCATGCGGTGGCGCATCAGCCGTTGCATCAGCAGCACCGTTGGCGTGAATCCCGCCCCGATCAGCGCCCCCGCGGCGCCCAGAAACACGAACGACGCCCAACCCACCGGCGCCAACGCGTAGACGGCCACGCACGGCGCCAGCAGCACGGACGACGCCCCGATGATGCGCCGCGCCCCCACGCGGTCCGCCAGCAGGCCGCCGCTGAACGCGCCCGCGGCGTGAAACCCCAGGTACGTCGTCAGCAGCGCGCCGTACAGCGTGGGGTTGGGCGTGTCGGGTGAAACGAACAGGGGCGTGAAGACGTTGAGACTGGCATAGGCCCAGCCCCGCACCACCGCCGCAACCAGCAGCGCCGCAACCGCGCTGCCCACCGCGGCCGGCGCGGCGCGCGTGGTGCGCGCGGCCGCGCGCGCCGCCGCCGCCGCCGTGCCCGCGCCCCGCAGCCCCAGCGGCAGCAGCGCCGCCACCAGCAGCGCCGGCAGCGCCAGCCAGGGCGCCCCCGCCAGCCCGCTGGCGGCCAGCACCACCCCGGCCGTCAGCGGCGCGGCGGCAAACCCCAGGTGCCCGCCCAGAAAAAACGTCGAAACGCTGGCGCCTTTGTTCCGCGCCGCCGCTTCGTTGGCGATGGACCCCCCTTGCGGATGGAACCCGCCCACCACAATTCCCGCCAGCGCCGCCAGCGCCACCACCAGGCCGTACGACGGCGCCAGGGGAATCGCGGCCACCAGCCCCGCCATCGCCGCAATGCAGCCCGCCGCCAGCCAGCGGCGCCCCACCCGGTCGCCCAGATAGCCAAACGGCGGCTGTGAGATCGACGAGGTCACTGCCCACGCCGTGGCGATCACCCCCACCAGAAAATTCGACAGCTCGAACCGCTGGATCAGGTAGGGATACATCATGGTGGGCAGCTGCGCCGTGAAGTCCACGGCAAAGTGGCCCAGCGCCACGGTCGCCACCCACCGACGGGCGGCGCTCAACCAGGAGATGCCGCGGCCTTCCGTCCAGCTGCCACACGCGAGCGCGATGGTACAGTTCGAGCACTCCCGCGCCTCCACCGAGCGCCTGATCCCCACCCGGAGTTGCCCGCGCATGTCTGCCGCCGCCGTCAAGTGGGTCTACCTGTTTCGCGAAGGCGCCGAGTCCATGCGCAATTTGCTGGGCGGCAAAGGCGCAGGATCCGCCGAAATGACCCGCGCCGGCATGCCCGTGCCGCCCGGCCTCACCATCACCACCGAAGCCTGCCTGGCCTACTTCGCCAACGACCGCGTCTTTCCCGCCGGCCTGCAGCAGCAGCTCGAAACCGCCCTCGTCGACGTCGAAACACAGACCGGCAAACGCTTCGGCGACCCGGCCAACCCCCTGCTCGTCTCCGTCCGCTCCGGCGCGCGCGTCTCCATGCCCGGCATGATGGACACCGTGCTCAACCTGGGGCTGAACAGCCGCACGTTGGACGGCCTCACCGCCCTGACCGGCGACGCGCGCTTCAGCCGCGACGCCTACCGCCGCTTCGTGCAGGGCTTCGGCGCCATCGTGCTGGGCGTGGACAGCCGCGCCTTCGAGGACGTCATCCACCGCCACAAGCAGCGCCTGGGCAAGACCCACGATCTCGACCTCACCGCCGGCGATTGGGAAAACGTCGCGGCCGACTTCGAGCGTCTCATCATGCGCGAAACCGGCCAGCGCTTCCCTCGAGACCCGCACGAACAGCTCGACCGCGCCATCAAAGCCGTCTTCGACTCGTGGCATGGCCGCCGCGCCGTGGATTACCGCAACTTCCACCGCCTGCCGCACGACTGGGGCACGGCCTGCAACGTGCAGACCATGGTCTTCGGCAACATGGGCGAACGCTCCGGCACCGGCGTGGCCTTCACCCGCAACCCCAACGACGGCGTGCACGAACTCTTTGGCGAATACCTGCTCAACGCCCAGGGCGAAGACGTGGTGGCCGGCGTGCGCACGCCCTCGCCCATCAGCGCCCTGCGCGAAACCCTGCCGGAGGTCTACGGCGAGTTCCAGGCCTACGCCCAAACCCTGGAAGCCCACTACGCCGAGATGCAGGACCTGGAATTCACCATCGAAGACGGCCGCCTCTACATGCTGCAAACACGCGCCGGCAAGCGCAGCCCCGCCGCCGCCGTGCGCATCGCCGTGGACATGGTGCACGAAGGCAAGATCGACCGCGCCGAGGCCGTGCGGCGGGTCGAAGCGGAACAAGTGGCCGCGCTGCTGCACGACCGCATCGACCGCTCCGCCCCCGTGGACGCTCTCACGCGCGGCTTGAACGCTTCGCCCGGCGCCGCCAGCGGCCAGGCCGTCTTCACCGCCGACGAAGCCGCCGACCTGGCCGCCCAGGGCCGTGACGTGATCCTGGTGCGGCCCGAAACCTCGCCCGACGACTTCCACGGCATGGCCGCCTCGCGCGCCATCCTCACCTCCCGCGGCGGCGCAACCAGCCACGCCGCCATCGTCGCCCGCCAGCTGGGCCTGCCCGCCGTGGTCGGCTGCGAAACCCTGGAGATCGACCTGGCCGCCCGGCAGTTCCGCGTCGGCGACGCAGTCGTCGCCGCCGGCGACGTCCTCACCATCGACGGCACCCAGGGCGACGTCATCTTGGGCGAGACGCCGCTGATTCCAGGCGAAATGACCCCCCAGCTGCTCGAACTGCTCGGCTGGGCCGACGAGCTGCGGCGGCTGGAAGTCTGGGCCAACGCCGACACCCCCGCCGAAGCCGAGCTGGCGCGCTCCTACGGCGCGCAGGGCATTGGCCTCTGCCGCACCGAGCACATGTTCCGCGAAGGCGACCGCCTGCCCATCGTGCAAGACATGATCCTGGCCGAAACCGAGACCGAGCGCCGCCGCGCACTCGACCGCCTGCTGCCCATCCAGCGGCAGGACTTCATCGGCATCCTGCGCGCCATGCAGGGGCTCCCCGTCATCATTCGGCTGCTGGACCCGCCGCTGCACGAGTTCTTGAGCGGCGTCGACGACGAGCTGACCGACCTGGAGCGCCGCGGCGCCTCCGAAGCCGAGCTGGCCCTGGCGCGCCGCAAAGTCGCCCGCGCCGCCGAGCTGCACGAAGCCAACCCCATGCTGGGGCTGCGCGGCTGCCGCCTCGGCCTCATGCACCCCGAGATCTACGAAATGCAGGTGCGCGCCATCGTGGAAGCCGCGCTGCACCTCCAGGCCGAGGCCGTCCCCACCCTGCCCGAAATCATGATCCCCCTCATCGGCCACGTCACCGAACTCACCACCATCGAGGCCCGCCTGCGCGCCGCGGCCGAACACGTGCAGCACGGCGCCGGCGAGCGTGTGGAGTTCAAGTTCGGCACCATGCTGGAAGTGCCGCGCGCCTGTCTCACCGCCGCCGACATCGCCGGCGTGGCCGAGTTCTTCAGCTTCGGCACCAACGACCTCACCCAGACCACCTTTGGCATCAGCCGCGACGACGCCGAAGGCCGCTTCCTGCTCAAGTACGTGGACGACGGCATCCTGGCCGACAACCCCTTCGGCGTGCTGGACCGCGAGGGTGTGGGCGCGCTCATGCGCATCGCCGCCGACCAGGGCCGCGCCGCCCGCCCCGACATCGAAGTCGGCATCTGCGGCGAACACGGCGGCGACCCGGCTTCCATCGACTTCTGCGAATCCCTGGGCCTCGACTACGTCAGCGCCTCCCCCTACCGAGTTCCCGTCGCCCGCATCGCCGCCGCTCACGCCCGACTGGAACAAAGCTTCCGCGACCGCTAGCCAACAAGCGCCCGTCTGATAGTCACGCGCGAAGAGTCAAAGCATCGCCTCCAACGCCGCCTCGCCGTACGCCCGCCCGGTAGTCACGCGCGAAGAGTCAGCGGCCAGCCATCGCCCCTGCCCCTCCCAGAGACCGCCGCCATATCCATCATTCCCACGAACGCCCCGCCCCAGCCCCCAATCCCCAATCCACAATCCCCTCCCGTCGTAGGATCGTCTCGTCATGGCCACCCCCGTCGAGGACGTCAAAGCCCGGCTCGACGCGGTCGAGTACATCGGCCGCGACCTGCGGCTGCTGCGCGCCGGGCGCAACTGGAAGGCGCGCTGCCCCTTCCACGAAGAAAAGACCCCCTCCTTCTTCGTGTTCCCCGACCGCGGCAGCTTCAAGTGCTTCGGCTGCGGCGCGGGCGGCGACCTGCTCACCTACGTCATGCGCCGCGACCGCGTGGAGTTCCCCGACGCGCTGCGCGAACTGGGCCGCGAGGCCGGCATCGAGGTCGGCGCGGCCGCGGCCGACCCCGGACGCCGCCGCCGCCGCGACAAACTGCTCGGCGTGCTGGCCTCGGCGCGCGACTTCCTGCACCGCCAGCTCCTGGAATCGCCCGAGGCCGCCCCGGCGCGCGACTACCTGCGCGCCCGCGGCCTCGCCGCGGCCAGCGTCGAACGCTTCGCCCTGGGCTGGGCCGCCGCCCGCGGCTCGCCGCTGCTCGGCCGGCTGCGCGCCCAGGGGTTCGCGCTCGAAGACATCGACACGTCCGGCCTCACGCGCGCCGACGACCGCGGCGTGCGCGATTACCTGTTCGACCGTCTCATCTTCCCCATCTGGGACCGTACGGGCGCCGTGGTGGGCTTCGGCGGCCGCACGCTGCGCGACGTGGAGCCGAAGTACCTCAACACGCGCGACTCCGAAGTCTTTACCAAGGGCCACCTGCTGTACGGCTTCCACCTGGCCCGCGACGCCGTTCGTGCGGCGGGGACGGCCGTCATCGTGGAGGGCTACATGGACGCCATCGCGGCGCACGAGGCCGGGTTTGCCAACACCGTGGCCTCCATGGGCACCTCGCTCACCCCGCAACAGGCCCGCATGCTCACCACCTCCGGCGCCATGCGCATCGTCATCGCCCTGGACGCCGACGCGGCCGGCGCCGCCGCCGCGCGCCGCGGGCTGGACGTGGTGCGCGGCCAGGCCGTGTACGAGTCAGGAACTAACGTGGACCTGCGCGGCCTGGTCCGCCACGAAGACCGCCTGGCCACCGACATAGGCATCGCCGAACTCCCCCAGGGCGAAGACCCGGATTCGCTCGTGCGCGCCAGCCCCGACCGCTGGCGCGAGCTGATCCAATCCCCCACGCCGCTGGCCGACTTTGCCTTCCGCTGGGCCGCCCAGGAGCACGATTTGGACAGCCTGCGCGGCCGCCGCGCCGCCATGCGCGAGCTGCTGCCCATCGTGGCCGAGATTCGCGACGAGGTCGTGCGCGGCCACTACTTCGAGCGGCTGTCGCGCGCCAGCGGCGTGCCGGTGGACGAGCTGCGGCGCCTGGCCAGCCGCTCCGGCCGCCGCGGCGCGCCGCGCGCCGCGGCCAACCAGCCGCCCCCCGACCAACCCGCCGCCAGCGGCGATCTACCCCTCGACCCGCTGGAAGAAGAACTGCTGACCTGCGCCGCCCGCGCCGACGCCAGCGCCGTGGACCTGGTGGGCCGTCTGGACCCCGCCTTGCTGCGCGACCCGGCCGCCCAGCATCTGCTGCGGCGCATCGTGCAGGAAGCCGCCGATCACCGCGCTATCGACTGGGAGCGCGTGCACGCCGAGCTCGACCCCGCCTCGCAGCGCTGCCTGACCGCCGTCCGAACCGCCGCCGATCAGATCGGCGACGGCGCAATCGACGTGCACGTCAAGCTGCAGGAACTCACCCTGCGCCTGCGCGGCCGCCGCATCGACGCCGAAATCGAAGAAGCCCGACTCGCCGCCGGCGGCGGCGCCGAGTCCGACCAGCAAATCGCCGCCCGCCTCAACGCCCTCTGGAACGAACGCCTCAGCGTGGCCGGCGCCATGCAAGAACACCTCGGCACCCGCCCCCTAACCCCCCACTAACCCCCTCGCCCCTCTCTCCTCCAGAGCTACGCGGTTGGTCCGGAGACGTTCCTGCCCAGGGAAAGCACAGGTTCTTCCACTCCCCTTCAGGGAGCGAACAGATTCTTCCCCTCTCCCCCAGGGAGAGCACAGATTCTTCCCTTCTCCCTCAGGGAGCGAACAGACTCTTCCCCTCTCCCTCAGGGAGAGGGCAGGGTGAGGGTGAGTCCCG
This sequence comes from uncultured Chloroflexota bacterium, assembly GCA_958296175.1. GTDB lineage: Bacteria > Chloroflexota > UBA11872 > UBA11872 > UBA11872 > UBA11872. The sequence goes on along the minus strand of OY282448.1, from coordinate 2,764,201 downwards.
GAGCGCCCTCCCAAGCAAAGCCCCCGCAACTCCCAACACTCGCCCCACGGGGCGGCGGCCAAACCGTCAATCGCCCGAGAAGCCGCCCCAAGCGCGCGCTTACGCCCCCGCCAGCGCCTTGTCCAGCGCCGCCGCCAGGTCCGCCTTGGGTCGAAAGCCGACCAGCCGCTCCACCTCGGCCCCGCCGCTGAACACCAGCAAGGTCGGAATGCCGCGAATGCCGTAGGCGCCCGGCGTCTGCGGGTTCGCGTCCACGTCCACCTTGGCGAAGGCCGCGCGCCCGTCGTATTCCTCGGCCAGCTCGTCCACCAGCGGCGCAATCATCTTGCAGGGGCCGCACCACTCGGCCCAAAAGTCCACCAGCACGGGCAGCGGCGATTCGATTACCTTGGCGTGGAAGTCGCCGTCCGTCACGGCTTCGGGTGCGGCCATCAGAGGTCCTTACGCATGAGATGGAACGTCACGGGTCGATTGAGCCTAGGCAGCGCGAACCCGCGCGTCAACGACGCATGATCGGCGGCGCGCCCGCGCGGCTGTCGGTCGTGATCCTGGCCGGAGGCCGCAGCCGCCGCATGGGCCGCGACAAGCGCGCCCTGCCCTGGCCGTCCGCCGCCCAGACGGACGGCGCCACCTTGCTGCACCATGTGGCCGCCTCGGTGCGGGCCGTCACCGACGACCTGCTGCTGGTGGCCAACGACCATCCCCAGGTAGACGGCGCGCGCATCGTGGGCGACCTGTTTCCAAATGCCGGCAGTCTGGGAGGCGTCTACAGCGGCCTGGCCGCGGCGGCGCACGACCTGGCGTTCGTGGCTGCGGCCGACATGCCTTTTCTGGACCGCGCGCTGATTCTCGACCTGGTGGGGCGCGTCGGCGCGGCGGACGCGGTCGTGCCCATGATCGACGGCTATCCCGAGCCGCTGCACGCCGTCTACCGCAAAACCGCCCTGCGCGCCATGCGCGCGCGCATCGTGCGCCGCCGGCTCAAGATCGCGCCCGTCTTCGACGACCTGGCCGCCGTGCGGGTGGACGAGCGCCAGCTGCGCGCCGTCAGCCCCGACTTACGCTCGTTTCAGAACCTCAACACGCCCGCCGACTATCAGCGCGCGCGCAGCGGGATGCCGCTCACCGAGCGCAAACGCCGGTAGGCCGAACTCGCCAGATCGAAGCTCTCCTGGCGGTCGTCGGGCGACGCCGCGCCGGGCAGGATGCGGGGCACGATCCAGAAACCGGTGCGGCGGGTCTGCCGCCGACACACCCCATCCACGAAATGCGCCAGCCCGTCGCCGCGCACCCTCTGCCCGTCCCGAATCCAGAGGATGGCGTCCTCGCCGTCCACGCTGTGCATGTCCACCTCGACGGTTACCCCTGGGAACTGCTGCGCGATGGCGTCGGACAGCGCCAGCGCCGCGCCGCGGACTTCCCGCCGCACGTCGGCGGCCAGCCGGGTCGGCGCCAACCGGCGAACTCGAAGCAGCGCACCGTCGCGCATCTGTCAAAGCCCTGCCGTCAACGGTCCCGCAGCGTATCACGAGCGTTTTGGGATGTTCGCCGCGTTCGGCGTCCCGAAAACGTGCGGCGTGTGAAGCCCTTATCTGTCCTGGACGGGGTCGGTCCCCGCGTTCGGTGTCCCGAAAACGTGCGGCGCGTGAAGCCGCCGTCACGCCTGGCACGTCCAACCCGTACCACCAGTCACGCTCTGTCCTGCCCGCGCCGCTCGGCCCGCGTCCCAATGGCCGCGCGCCTCTCGTTCCCGCCTGGCCTTGTCCCCCGTTATCCCGTCGTGCGCCGCTCGGCCTCGTGGACGAACGCCTGGAACAGCGCGCGGTGCGGCGGGCGGGCCAGCAACTCCTCCGGGTGCCACTGCACGCCCAGCACGAACCGCTGCGCCGGGTCTTCCAGCGCCTCCACCATCCCGTCGGCGCTCCAGGCGCTGGCCTGCAACCCGCGGCCCAGCCGCCGCACGCTCTGGTGATGAAACGAGTTGGCCGCCAGCCGTTCCGCCCCCACGATGCGGTGCAGCAGACTGCCGGGCGCCACGCGCACCTCGTGGCCGTCCGCGTCCGGCGGGCCGCACTGCCCATGCCGCAGCGCGTCGGGCCGCTGCGCCGGCAGGTCCTGCCACAGCGTGCCGCCGCGGGATACGTTCAGCAGCTGATGCCCGCGGCAGATGGACAGGATGGGCAGGCCGCGCGTCTGGACGCTTGCCAGCAGCGCCAGCTCCAGCGCGTCCCGCGCGGGGCCGGGCGACACGCTATCGTTGAGCGGCGTTTCGCCGTAGCGCGCCGGGTCCACGTCCGCGCCGCCCACCAGCAGCAAGCCGTCGATGCGCGCCGTCACGGCCGCGGCCGCCGCCGCCGCGTCGGGCGTGATCACCAGCGGGGCGGCGCCCTGGGCAACCACGGCGTCCAGGTATTCCTGCTTCAGCGCCGCGTGGGGCCGGCCGGGCGCGCCTTCCGCGGACGCGGCATGCAGCGCGTCGCCGGCCGCCACGCCAATCACCGCGGTCATACCCATGCGTCCGCCCAGGTGGTGCGACCCGTCAGTATCGCCGCGGCCCGCGCGCAATGCCACAATGCAGGCATGCCCTTTGAGATTTCAGGCTTCGGCGACGAGATTGCCGACGACCTGTCCACGCAGCTGGCCGTCATGTCCGCGCTGGGGGTGGACGCCCTCGAGCCGCGGCGCGTGCGGCTGCCGGGCGGCCAGACCCAAAACATCGTGGACATGTCCGACGCCGAGCTGGCGGTCATGCGGCGCATGCTGGACGACCACGGCCTGCGCTGCTCCCAAATCGGCTCGCCGGTGGGCAAGGCGCCGCTGAGCGCCGACATCCAGGTGCAGTTCCGCCAGGTCGAGGGCGCCATCCGCGCCGCGCACGCGCTGGACGCGGCCTACGTGCGGGTGTTCGGCTTTCAGCCCGACCACGGCATGCCCCGCGCACGTGACCGCCCCGCTGCCCTGGAGGCCTTTCGGCGCGTAGGCGAGCGCGCCGCGGCCATTGACGCGTCCATCACGCTCAGCCTGGAGAACGAGCACGATCTCTACAACGACACCCCGGCCGCCTGCGCCGAGTTCTTAGACCTGCCGGGCGTCTCCGTCGGCATGTGCCTCGACCCGGGCAACTTCGTGCGCGGAGGCGTGCGGCCGTTCGACCAGGCCTGGCCGCTGCTGGGCGCCCGCACCTGCATGCTGCACGTCAAAGACTTCGATACGGACGCGGGCGACTGGGCGCCGGCGGGCGCGGGCGGCGGCCAGCTTCCCGACCTGCTGCGCGCCTGCGACCCGGCGTCGGTGGCCTATCTGTCCCTCGAACCCCACCTGGCGCAGACCGCCGCCTGGCGCGGGCGCGGCCGCGAAGCCGCCTGGCGCCAGGCGCATGCCGCGCTCGTGCGCCTGCTGGCGTTGCTGTGAGCCCCGCCGGACACGTCGCCTGGGTGCGGGTGTCGCCCGCCCCCGGACGCAACGAAGAGGTTGCCAGCCTCAACCTGCTGGATGGTCTGGGCGTGGAAGGCGACCGCCACGCCAAACCCGACGCGCGCAACCAGGTGCTGGTGATGGACACGGAAACGCTGGACGCCCTGCGCCTGCGCGCCGGCGACGTGCGCGAAAACATCGCTACGCGCGGCTTGGACGTGGCCGCGCTGCGGGAAGGCGACCGCCTGCGCCTGGGACCGCGCGCCGAGCTCTTGATCTCGCATCCCTGCGCCCCCTGCCGCAAGATGGACGCGCTGCGCTCCGGTCTCCAGGCCGAACTGCAGGGCCGCCGCGGCATGCTGGCCGTCGTTGCCCGCGGCGGCGTCGTCCTTCCCGGCGACCCCGTCGAACGCATCCCCGCCCACGCCTGACGCCGCCGTCTAGGCGCCGTCTACGCGCCGTCGATCGACACCTCGCGGCCGCTGGCCGCCGACTCGTAGGCGGCCTCCACCCAGCGGTGCGTGCGCACGGCCTCGGTCCAGTCCGGCGAATAGTCCGCGCCGGTGGCCGCGCAGCGCACGAAGGCGCGCAGCTGCACCTCGAACGGGTCACGAGGCGTCGTCGGCACCGGCGTCCAGCCGTCCATCGGGTCGCCCTGTTCCGCGGCCGGGTCGTAAAAAAACAGCGGGCCGCCGCCGCGCTGCACCCAGCAGCGGTTGGCCGTAATCAGCAGGCCGCCGTCTTCGCAGTCGATGCTGATGGTGGGCACGTCCTCGTGGCGGCGGCGCACCCAGCTGGAAAAAACCTGCCCGATTGCGCCGTTCTGGAAGCGCAGGTTGACGCTGCACGACTCCTCCACCTCGCTGCGGAACGGGCCGCTGGCCGGATCCTCGCGCTCGGCAATGCCGTCGAACGTCAGGCAGTGCGTGCTCGCCGCCGGGCCGATCAGCCACTCCAGCAGGTCGTAGAAGTGCGCCATCATGTCGTGCACCACGCCGCCCGCGGCCTCCTCGTGCTTGAAGAACCACGGCGGACGGTTGGTCACGCGCGCCGGCACGTAGTAGCCAAACACCACGCGCGCGTGAAACACCCGGCCCAGCTCGCCGCTGGCCAGGATGGCCTTGGCCGCCTGCGGCCCGCCCTGGAAGCGCATGTTCTGCACGATGCCGTGGCGCGCGCCGGACGCCAGCACCGCCGCGCACAGGTCTTCGGACTCCGCCAGGGTCGCGCCCAGCGGCTTGTCCGTGAACACGTGCTTGCCCGCCGCCACGGCTTGCATCAGCGGGCCGTGGTGCAAACGGTTCACCAGGCAGTTGTCCACCACGTCCACGTCGTAGCGCGCGATCGAGCCTTCCAGGTGGTCGCTCGTAAAGTCCGCGCCGTGTTCCTCGAACATCTCCCGCAGCCGTGCGGGCGTGCGCCCGTAAACTCCCAGGATGACGGGGACGGGTTCGCCGTCCACGCGCTCGGGGGCGGCGCGAATCTTGGCCAGCGCCGCCGCGTGCCGGTGCGCCATGCGCCCCGTGCCCAGCACCAGAAACGTGATCGGATCGGCAGCCACCGCAAGCCTCCCGCGCAATCCCGCGCGAAGTCTATACGAGCAGGCGCACCTGCACTGCCCCGCGGCGCCGCCGCGGCGCCGCGGTCGATTCGACCGCCGCGCCCGCGGTCGGCACACTCGCGCATGACACGGACAGGCGAAGCGGCAATGCGCGACTTGGATCGAGCGGCCCCGCCCAGCGGGCGCCGCCCGCCCCGCCCACCCCGCCGGCGGCGGGCGGCGGGCCTGCCGTCCGTGCGCCGCGCGCCGCCGGGCCTGCCGGCATGAGCGCCAACCGCTTGTTCCAGGCCTCGCGCTCGCGCTGGTTCTTCCTGCGCATCAGCCTGTTCTGGGTCGGCCTGTCGTTCATGTGGGGCGGCCTGAACATCCAGGTGTTTCCCACGCTCGTGCCCCAGCTGGTCGGCCCCGAGGTGCAGGGCACGGCCATCGGCGCTCTGGTGTTCGTAGGGCTGGCCATCGCCATCCTGGTGCAGCCCCTCGCCGGCGCGCTGAGCGACCGCGCGCGCTTCCGCATCGGCCGCCGGCGCCCGTTCATGCTGGGGGGCGTGCTGGCGTGCGTCCCGTTCCTGATCCTCATCGGCGTCTCGCCGTTCTACTGGCTGCTCTTCGCGGCCGTGGTGGGGTTGCAGATCGGCGCCAACAGCGCGCACGGGCCTTATCAGGGCGTGATCCCCGACCTGGTCGAGCCGTCGGCGCGCGGGCGCGCGTCGGGGTTCTTTGGTCTGGCCAACCTTATAGGCACCTTGCTGGGCGCCGGGGTGGCCGGCATGTTGCTGGCCCAGGGCCAGGTGCTGGCGGCGCTGGCCGCAATCGTGGCGGTGCTCGGTGCGAGTGCGCTGGCGTCGTGGGTCTTCGTGCGCGAGCCGCCGCCGCCGCCGCCGCAACCCATGCCCGGCCTGCGCGTAGAAGTGCGGCGGCGCCTCGCCGAACTGCGCGCCAACCCAGCCTTCGCCTGGCTGATGCTCTCGCGCCTGCTCTTCTTCATGGGCTTGCAGGCCATGGACAACTTCATCCAGCTCTTCCTGGGGCGCGGCCTGGGCGAAGCCGACCCCCAGAACAAGACCACCGTGGTGCTGGGCGCGGTGTTGATGCTGGCCGTGCTCAGCAGCCTGCCGGCCGGCTGGGCGGCCGACCGCTTCGGGCGCTTGCGGCTGGTGGCGGCCGCGGCCTTGCTGGGCGCAGCCTCCGCCGTGCTGCTGCTGTTCGCGCAATCCTTCGTGCAGGTCGTGCTCTTCGCCAGCGTGCTCGGCGTTGGCCTGGGCCTGTTCACCGCCGCCGACTGGGCCGCGGCCATCGACCTGGTGCCAGACCTGCGCGCGGCGGGGCTCTACATGGGACTGACCAACGTGGCCACGGCCGGGGGCGACGCCCTGGCCACGCTCTCGGCGGGCGTGGCGCTGGACGTGGTGAACCGCATCGAGCCAGGCCTGGGCTACCGCGCGGCCTTCGCCATGATGGGCGTGTACTTCCTGCTGAGCCTGGGAGGCTTGGCCGTGGTGCGCTCGCGCCTCCAACCAAAGGCCGACACCCCCGCCCTGACCCCAGACTCCCGCCCGCCCCGTTGATCCCTAACCTGCGCCCACCCACCGCAAGAGTTCGGCCCCAGCTCTCTGAAGGGAGCGAAGGCGCGGGCAGGCATGGAGCGGGGACGCGAGGAACCGGCGCGGGAATCACCGCCGCCCGCGCACAGGCGGCGGGCGGCATGCGCGCGGGCGCAATCCAACCGCGGACGCGGCAGCGCCCGGCGCGGCGGCGGGCGGTATGCGCGCAGGCGCGATGTTAGGCATAATTCGGCGTTGCGGCGCTGGGCAGGCGCCGCGGCGCGAGCGTCCGAGCCGGCAGGGGTTTACAGCGCACACGAGCCAAACTGGAGGCAGTCCGGAATGCAAACCGTCGTTTTCTACCTCGTGATCGGGATCTCGTTCGGGGGCCTCACCCTCGGACTGCTGTACTGGATTTACAGCCTCATTCGCGGCTCGTCGGACGACTCCTAGACGCGGCCCGCCGCTCCTAGACGCGGTCCGCCGCCGGGACCTGGGGATAGGGGTCCATGCGCATCGGAATGCCGGCGGCGGCCATGAACGTTTTGGCCTCCTGGATGCTGAACACCTCGAAGTGAAAGATCGAGGCCGCCAGCACCGCGTGCGCGTGCCCGATCGTCACCGCGTCGCGCAGGTGCGCCAGCGTGCCGGCGCCGCCTGAGGCAATCACCGGAATCGACACGGCGTCGGTCACCGCGCGCAGCAGCTGCAGGTCATAGCCGTCGCGCGTGCCGTCGGCGTCGATGCTGTTCAGCACGATCTCGCCCGCGCCCAGCTCCGCGCCGCGCTGCGCCGTCGCCACGGCGTCCAGCTCCGTGCGCGTGCGCCCGCCGTTCAGATAGACCGTCCAGCGCGGCGGGTCGCTGCCGGGGTCGCGCAGCGCGTCGATGGACAGCACCACGCACTGCGAGCCGAACCGGTCCGCGCCTTCGCGAATCAAGTCGGGGTTCAGGTGCGCCGCGCTGTTCACCGAGACCTTTTCCGCGCCGCTGCGCAACATGCGGTGCATGTCGTCCGCGCTGCGCAGCCCGCCGCCGACCGACAGCGGGATGAAGACCTGCGAAGCCACGCGCTCCACCAGCTCCACCATGATGCCGCGGCCTTCCGCCGAGGCCGTGATGTCGTAGAACACCAGCTCGTCCGCGCCTTCCGCGTCGTAACGCGCGGCCAGCTCCACCGGGTCGCCGGCGTCCACGTCGGCCGAAAAGCGCACGCCGCGCACGTTGCGGCCGTTCTTGACGTCCAGACAGGGGATGATGCGGCGGGTGAGCATGGTCAGCCGCGCGCTGCCGCGATGGCCTCGGCCAGCGTAACCGCGCCCGTGTAGAGCGCCCGGCCGATGATGACGCCGTCCGCGCCCAGCGCCGCCAGCCGCCGCACGTCGTCGGCGCTGTGCACGCCGCCGGAGGCAATCACGTCCACGCGCGCGCCGTAGCGCCGCACCAGGTCCTCCGTCGCCGCAAAGTTTGGCTGGCCCAGCATGCCGTCGCGCGCCACGTCGGTGTGCACCAGCGCGGCCGCGCCGGCGTCCACCGCCCGTTCCGACAGCTCCAGGGGCGATAGCGTGCCGTCCGTTTCCCAGGCGTCCACCACCACGCGCCCGCCGCGCGCGTCCACGCCCACGGCCACGGCGCCGGGGAAGGCCGCCGCCGCGCGGCGCAGCAGGTCGGGGTCGCGCACGGCGGCGGTGCCCAGCACCGCGCGCGCCGCCCCGTCGTCCAGCGCCGCGCGCACGTCGTCCAGCGTGCGAAGCCCCCCGCCGACCTGCACCGGCACGCCGGCGGCCAGCTGAATGATCTCGCGCACCAGCGCCGCGTGCGTGCGTTCGGCGCTGCGCGCCGCGTCCAGATCCACCACGTGCAGCCAATCCGCCCCCTGCGCCAGAAAGATGCGCGCCGCCTCGCGCGGGTCCTCGTGGTAGACCGTCTCGCGGCCGAAGTCTCCCTGCACCAGGTTCACGCACGTGCCGCCGCGAATGTCGATGGCCGGATAAACCTGCATGGATCAGGCGAACTCCGCCGCAGGCGTCTGGCCGGCCAGGCGCGTGAAGTTGGCGTAGACGCGCAACCCCAGACGCCCGCTCTTTTCGGGGTGAAACTGCGTGGCGAACAGACTTCCGCGCTGCACCGCGCTGGTGAAAGTCAGTCCGTAATCCGTGGTAGCGAGCACGCACGAGGCCTCGGACGGCTGCGGGAAATAGGAGTGCACGAAGTAGAAGTTGGCGCCGGGGGGAATGCCGGCCAGCAGCTCCGAGTCGGCCGTCGGGCGCACCTGGTTCCAGCCCATGTGCGGCACGGCCAGGCCGTCCGGAAACCGCGTCACCACCCCCGGCAGCACGCCCAGGCAGGGCGTGCCGCCGTCCTCGTCGCTGTGGTCGAACAGCACGTGCAGCCCCATGCAGACACCCAGATAGGGAACGCCGCGCTGGATGGCGGACACCACGGGGTCGTCGACGCGCGCCGCGCGCAACCCGCGCATCGTGTCGGCCGCCGCCCCCACGCCGGGCAGCACCACCCCGCATGCCGCGGCAACCGCGGACGGGTCGCTCGTAACCTCGAAGTCCGCCCCCACGTGCGCCAGCGCCCGCGCCACGCTGTGGATGTTCCCCGCCCCGTAGTCCACCACGGCAATCATGGAGCGGCCTGCACGATCGCGCGAACCGCCGCCGCGGCCCGATCGCGCGGCACTTCCTCCTGCCGGCCCCCGTCCAGCGGTTTGACGGCCACCATCCCGCGTTCCAGTTCGCGCGCGCCGATCAGAATGGCGGCGCGCGCCTGCATGCCGTTGGCGCGGCGCAGGTGCGAGCGCGGACTGGCGGCGCTGAACCCGCAGGCCGCGGCCACGCCGGCCTGGCGCAGGCGGCGGGCCGTGCGCAGCGCTTCCGGCAGCGCCGCCGCCGTCAGCGGCGCGACGTAGGCGGCCACGGACGGCGCGCCGTCCGGCATGCGCTCCAGACGCTCCAGGCCGAGCAGGATGCGTTCGATCCCGCTGCCGAACCCCACCCCCGGCACGCGCGCCCCGCCAAGCAGTTCCGCCAGATCGTCGTAGCGTCCGCCGCCGCCCACGGTGCGTTGCGCCCCCTCGCCAGGCGGCACGAACTCGAAGACCGTGCGGTTGTAGTAGTCCAACCCGCGCACCAGCCTGTGGTTGATCTGGAACGGAATCTCCAGCGCGCCCAGCAGGCTGCGCAGCTCCTGGAAGTGCGCGCGCGCCGGGCCGCCCAGATACTCGATCGGCCGCGGCGCGCCCTCGCACAGCCGCGCCGTGTCCGGGTGCTTCGAATCCAGAATGCGCAGCGGGTTCGTGGACAGCCGCGCGCGGCTCTCGTGATCCAGCCGGTCGGCCAGCGGCGTGAAGTAGTCCACCAGCGCCTGCCGATAGGCCGGGCGTGTGTCCGCGTCGCCCAGCGAGTTCAGTTCCAGCCGCAGGTCGTGCAGCCCCAACGCGCGGTAGGTCGACCAGAGCAGGTCGATCAATTCGGCGTCCACCGCCGGGCTCTCGTCGCCCAGCGCCTCCGCGCCAATCTGGTGGTGCTCGCGGTAACGCCCCGCCTGCGGGCGGTCGTAGCGGAACACCGAGACGACGTAGCAGAGCTTGACCGGCTGCGGCAGGTTGTGCATGCCGTTTTGCAGATAGGCGCGCACCACCGGCGCGGTTCCCTCGGCGCGCAGCGTCAGCGCGTCGCCGCCGCGGTCGTCGAAGCTGTACATCTCCTTTTGCACGATGTCCGTGGCCGCGCCGGTGGTGCGCGTGAACAATTCGGTGCGTTCGATGGTGGGCGTGCTGATGGGCTGGAACCCGCGCAGCCCGCACTCGCGCTCGAAGGCCTCGATGACCGCCCGCCAGGCGGGCGCGGCGTCGGGCAGCCGGTCGGCCGTGCCGCGCGGACGCTGGATCACGTGGACGCCGCCAGTCTGGCGATAGCCGCGCGCAGGGCGTCCGGGTCGTTGGTGGTCACGGCCACGCGCTTCGCGCGGCTGCCGCGGCCCCGCGCAATGGCCAGGCTGCCCACCGGCACGCCCAGGCGCTCCGCCAGCAGCGTCAGCACGGCCGCGTTGGCCCGCCCGCCAACCGCAGGCGCGCCGACCCGGGCCGCCAGCGTTCCGTCAGACCGCCGCCGCAGGCTGGCGCCCCGCGCGCGCGGCGCGGTGCGCACGTTCACGTAGACCACGGCAGGCATGGGCAGGCTCGTCGGGCGCGGCGCGGCTGGTCACGAGACAATAATGGACAGAATAAGTTGCCACAGCACCTGAATCAGCAGAATCGCGATCAACGGCGAGAGGTCGATCGTCCAGGACGCCGGCAGCGCGCGCCGAATGGGCCCCAGGATGGGTTCCGTCACGTCGATCAACAGCCGCATGGCGGGATGCGACGGGTCCCGCACGAACCAGGACAGGATGGCGCGGCCGATGATGGCGAACATCACGATGTTCACCAGCCAGTCGAGGAGTTGAAGGACGGGGTTCACGCGGCGTTTACACGTGCGGCAGAGGGGCGCTCGCCAAAGATAGCGCGGCCGACGCGCACGATCGTGGCGCCTTCGGCAATCGCCAGCTCGAAATCGTCGGTCATGCCCATGGACAGCTCGTGCAGCGGCTGGTTGGGCAGGCGCGGCCGCAGCTCGTCGCGCAGGCCGCGCAGGCGTCTGTAACAGGCGCGCACGTCCGTCGCGCTCCCGCCCAGCGGCCCGATGGTCATCAAGCCGCGCAGGGTCAGCCCCGTCTCGCGGTCGATAGAGGCGGCCAGCGCGGGAAGCTCGGCCGCGCCCACGCCGCCGTGCGCGGCCGCCTCGATCAGGTTGACTTGCAGCAGCGCCTCGCAGGCGCGGCCGCCGCGCACCTGCTCCAGGCGGCGCGCCAGGCGCTCCGAGTCGACGGAGTGGATGAGCGCAAACAGCGCCGCCGCGGCGCGCGCCTTGTTGCGCTGCACGCGGCCCACCATGTGCCAGCGCCCGCCGCCCACCTGGGGAATCTTGGCCTGCGCTTCCTGGACGCGGTTCTCGCCAAAATCCGTCAGCCCGGCGGCCAGCCCCTGGCGCACCGCGGCCGCGTCGAACGTCTTGGCCACGGCCACCAGCGTCACCTCATCCGGCGTGCGCCCCGCGGCGCGGCAGGCCGACGCGATGCGCGCCCGCACGGCACTCACGCGCCCGGCCAGGTCCCCGCCGGCGCTCGCATCCGTCATTGCAGGGTGCTCGACCCGGCTCAGCGGCCTTCCGAGCGGCGGCGCAGGAAGGTGGGAATCTCGATCTCGCCGCCGTCGTCCGCCGGCCGCGAGAAGTCCAGCTCCCGCACCACCGGGCTGGCGGACGCGGGCCGCGACACGCGGCGGCGCGCCGCCGGCCGCGCCTCGGCGCTCTGGTCCTGGAAGCCCGTGGCAATCACCGTCACCTGCATGCGGCCGTCCATGCTCTCGTCGATTACGGTGCCGAAGATGATGTTGGCGTCGCGCTCGGCGGCCTCGGCCACGATCTCGGCGGCCTCGTTCACCTCGTGCAGCGTCATGTCCATGCCGCCGGTGAAGTTCAGCAGCACGCCGCGCGCGCCGTCGATGGACACGTCCAGCAGCGGGCTGTTCAGCGCCTGCGTAATCGCGTCGCGCGCGCGGTCTTCACCCTGCCCTTGCCCGATCGCCATCAGAGCGCTGCCCGACTGGCTCATCACCGTGCGCACGTCGTTGAAGTCCAGGTTGATGAGGCCGGGCTGCGTAATCAGATCCGACACGCCCTGAATCGCCTGCCGCAGAATGTCGTCGGCCAGCGCAAAGGCCTCGTTGATCGAGGTCTTGGCGTCGGCCACGGCCAGCAGGCGCTGGTTGGGAATGATCACCAGCGTGTCCACCCGCTCTTGCAGGTGGCGGATGCCCTCCTCGGCGTAGCGCGCGCGGGTGCTGCCTTCGAAGTCGAACGGGCGCGTGACCACCCCCACGGTCAAGGCGCCGGCCTCGCGGGCGATGTCCGCCACCACCGGCGCGCCGCCGGTGCCGGTACCGCCGCCCATGCCGGCGGCGATGAACACCATGTCCGCGCCGTCCACCGCCTCGCGAATGGCGTCAATTGACTCTTCGGCGGCTTTCTGGCCCATCACGGGCTGCCCGCCGGACCCCAGGCCGCGCGTGGCCTTGTCGCCGATGCGGATGCGCTGGTGTGCGCTCGACCGCACCAGCGCCTGCGCGTCGGTGTTCACCGCGATGAAGTCGACGCCCTGCACGTGTTCTTCGACCATGCGTTCGACAGCGTTGCTGCCGCCGCCGCCAATCCCAATCACGCGCAGCTCGGCCACCGCGTCCCCGCCGCTTGGCGTGCGGGCGTCGTGATCGGTCGGGGTCAATCTCGTAATCCGACTGCCACCGCGGCCTTCAGTCTCGGCCATACGCAATCTTCCTTCTCACGCAGCAGCACGGCGGCCAGATCGTCCGCATCGGAAACGCCGCGGCAATCGCGCCATTATGCCCACGAAAACCCTCCGCATGGCGCCCACTTTTTCCCCTCGCCCCAACCCTCCGCCCTGCGCCGGCGCGGTGAGCGGGCCGAGTTGACATAATAAAAAAGTCGGAAAAGACTCCGCGCCGGCGCGGTGAGCGGCGCTTTCACCGTTCGGCCCCAGGCGTGCGATGGCTTCGCCCCGCGCCGGCGCGGCGGGCGAACAAAAGCGCGGCGGCGCGCCGACGTTCAAGCCCCCCGCGGCCCCGTCACGTCGCGGGCGGGGTGACAACCGAGCGCATCCAATCGCCCAGGCGGCTCAGGACGCCTTGGCGCGGGCGCACGCTGGTGGTTACCCAGCCGTCCGCATCCGAGTGCTGGGCCGCCATCAGCACCAGACCCACGCCGGTGCTGAACTCCGGCGACCGCAGGTCGTCGTCCAGCCCGTGCAGCGGCTGCGGGCGGCCCAGGCCCACGGGCATGCCCAGCAGTTCGCTGGCCAGCGCGGGCAGCCCGGCCACGCGCGACCCCCCGCCGGTGAGCACGGCGCCGGCCGGCAGAATGTCGTAATAGCCGCTGCGCACGATCTCGCTGCGCACCAAGGTCAGCAGCTCTTCCATGCGGCTGGTGACCACCTCGCCCAGGTCGCGGCGGCGTACGGCCACCGGTGCGCCGTGGTCGAACCCCGGCACGTCCACGGTGGAGTCGTCGCTGGCAATCCAGGGGTCCACGCGCCCGTGCTGCACTTTCAGCGCCTCGGCGGCCTTGGTGGGCAGCCGCAATCCGCGCGCAATGTCCGCCGTCACAATCGAGCCGCCCAGCGGGATAACCGCAATGTGCCAGCAGGCGTCGTCCACGAACACGGCCACGTCGGTGGTGCCGCCGCCGATGTCGATCAGCACCACCCCCTCGCGCCGCTGCTCGTGCGTCAGGCAGGCGCGCGCCGAGGCCAGCGGCTGCAGCACGGCCCCCTCCGAGGCCAGGCCGGCCTGGTCGATGCAGCGATGCAGGTTGGCCACGGCGTTGGTCGCCCCGGTCACCACGTGCGCCTCCACCGCCAGCCGCCGCGCCGCCAGCCCGCGCGGGTCGAGCACGTCGCTCAGGTGGTCGGCGCTGAAGGTCTTGGGAATCACCGCCACCACCTCGCGGTCGTCCGGCAGGCTCAGCACCGCGGCGCCGCGAACCACGGCGCTGATGTGGCGGTTGCCCACCTCGCGCTCGTTTGGCATCAGGCGCAGCTCGCTGCGCTGGCTGTGAGATTGCAGATGGCCGCCGGCAATGCCGGCCACAATGCTCGACACGCGCACGCGGGCCGCCTGCTCGGCGCGGTAGATGGCTTCGTCGATGGCCTTGACCGTCAGCACGACGTCGACGATCTGGCCGCCCTTCAGCCCGTACGACGGCGCGGTGCCCATTCCCAGCACGTGCAGCTGCGCGTCGCGGTATTCCTGCCCGATCACGGCGCAGGTCTTGGTGGTGCCCACGTCCAGGCCAACCAGCGTGCGTCCACCTTTCACGGGGCGGCGCTCCTTGCCGCGGCCGTGCTCCCTGCCGTGGCCGTGCTCCCTGCCGCGGCTGTGCTCCCTGCCGCGGCCGCGCGGCGCGCCCTGGCTTGTCCCGCCCGCGGCATCCAGGTCGTCATCGGGCTAGGGCGCCTCGCCGGTCAGAGCTTCGTCGGCTTCGGCGGCGGCCTCGGCCTCGGCCGCGGCGTCCGCGGCTGCTTGCGTGACGTCTATGTTCGTGATCAACGGCGGCGCGCCCACGGTTCGATACGTCGGGCGTTCCACCGGCCGCAGATCCACGCTGGCAATCCGCTCGCCCAGGCGGTTCGCCTGTTCCAGCACGGCGTGCAGCGCCGTGAGCTTGGCGCTCAGCTGCGCGGTGTCGCCAAACTCCAGCTCGCGGCCGGCGTGATCGACCACCGTCAGTCCGCTGGACGTGTACCGAATGCGGCTCGGAATCACGCGCAGCAGCGGCAGGTTGCTCTGCAGCTGGTGCGCGGCGAACAGCGCGCCCACGTCGATCAGGTCGCCCACGACTACGCGGTCGTGCGAGGTGTCTTCCACCGTCAGCTGCAAGTCCGGCTCGAAATGCGGCGCCAGCACCTCGCCAGAGGCGTTGACCAGGAAGCTCTTCCCGTCCACGACCCAGTTGGCCACCGGCGCTTCGTACGCCACGGTCACGACGGCGCGGCCGTCCAGCCGCACCTGCACCAGCGCGTCGGCCACGCCCGGCAGCTCGCGCAGTTCCTCACGCATGCGGTTGGTGTCGATCTGGAACACGTTGTGCCCAACCAGGCGCTGCGCCGCCGCGTCGATGTCCTCCAGATCCACGGCCGGCGGCGGCGACGAGTCGGCGCGGTGCACCGACACGTTGCGCACGTCGAACACGGGCGAATGCAGCATCCAGATCAGCACGCTGGCGGCCAGCCCGGCGATGACGAGCGAAAACGTCCGCATGAGCACGTACTCACTGGGGGGCGTCATGCGAACAACTCCTGCGCGCTGGCGTTCCAGCGGCCAAGCAGGCGGACTTCGGGCGTCAGCCGCACGCCGCAGGCGTCGGCCACGCGGCGCTTGACCTGCAGCGCCAGTTCCAGCACGTCGCGGGCGGTTGCGCCGTTGCGGGTGGACAGGAAGTTGGCGTGCAGCCTGGACACGAAGGCCCCGCCGACGGCCAGCCCCCGCATGCCAAGCGCGTCGATCAGGCGGCCTGCAAAATCGCCCTCCGGGTTGGCAAAGAACGACCCGGCGTTGCGGCCCCGCGGCTGCGTGGCGCGCCGCCGCTGCACCAGGGCGTCCAGCTCGCGCCGCAGGTCGTCCACGGCGGCGGGTTCCACGCGCAGCGCCGCGCGCAGCACCACGGGCGCTCCCGCCTCCGTCTGCAAGCGGCTGCGCCGATAGCCGAACTCGAACGCGCGCGCCGGCCGTTCGCCTTCACCGCCGGGCAGCCAGACCAGGGCCGAGTGCAGCACCGCCGCCACGTCGGACCCAAACGCGCCCGCGTTGCCGAACACCGCGCCGCCAACGGTGCCCGGCACGCCAATGGCAAACCCCAGCCCGCCCAGTCCCAGCTGCGCGCAGCGGCCGGCCAGCCGGGCCATGCCGTGGCCCGACTCCACCAGCACCATGCCCGCGGCGCGGCGCGGGTCGAACCCGGAGCAGCGGTTGTAAATCACCAGGCCTTCCACCCCGGCGTCGGCCACCAGCGCGTTGGTGCCGTGCCCCATCACCGTGCGCGGCATCCCCAGCGCCTCGGCGCTGGCCAGCGCCAGCCGCAGCGTGTCCAGGCGGCGAACCTCCACCCAGTAATCGGCAGGCCCGCCCACGCCAAACGACGTGTGCCGCGCCATGGGCTCCTGCGCGCGCACGTGCAGCCGCGGCGGAAAGGGCGGCGCCGACGTCATGCCGCGCCCCCGCGTTCCACGGCCGCCGCCAGGCGGTCGGCCACGCCGGTCACCGACTCGGGACCCATCACCAGCACCAGGTCGCCCTCCGCCAGGCCGGCCAGCACCCGGTCCGCAATCGCGTCCAGCGGCGTGACGACCTCCACGTCGGGGCCCTGCAGCGCGTCGGCCAGATCGGCGGATCGGACGCCCAGCTCTGGCTCGCGCCCCGGCGGCGAGTGGATGTCGCCCAGAATCACGCGGTCGGCGTCTACGAAAGCGTCCAGATAGTCGTCGAACAGGTCGCGCGTGCGCGATTGCAGCAAGGGCTGGAACACCGCAATCACCCGCCGCGGCTGCAGCTCGCGCGCCGCCTGCAGGCTGGCGCGCACGGCCGTGGGGTGATGCGCGTAGTCCTCGAACACCTGCACGCCGTGCGCCGCCGCGCGCCGCTGCATGCGCCGCTCGGAGCCCTGGAAGCGTTCCAGCGAGCGCGCGGCCTCCGAGGCGTCCACCCCGGCCTCCGCGGCGGCGGCCATGGCCGCCAGCGCGTTCATGGCGTTGTGCCGTCCGGGCACGCGCAGACGCACGCCCACCGGCCCCGCGGGGCCGGCAATCTCCAGGGTCGGCCCCGGCGCGCCGGGGGTGTAGTGCTCGATGCGCCAGTCGCCGCCAGGGCCGAACCACACCACCGGGCGCGCGTGCGCCGCCGCCGCGCGCCGCAGCGCCGCCACGTCGCGCCGCGCGATCAGCGTCGCCTGCGCGGCCGACCGCGCCGCGAACTGCTCGAACGCCGCCGTCATCCGTTCCACGGTCCCAAAGTGGTCCAGATGGTCGGGCTCCAGGTGCGTCAACACCGCCACGTGCGGCCGATAGGCCAGAAACGCGTCGTCGAACTCGTCGGCTTCCAGCACCATCCAGGACCCGCGCCCGATGCGGCCGTTGTCGCCGTCCAAGGTCGGCACGTCTGCGCCAATTAGAAACGAGGGCGACAGCCCCGCCTCGTGCAGGATGGTGGCGGTCATGGCGGCGGTGGTGGTCTTGCCGTGCGTGCCGGCGATGGCGATGCCGCGCCGATGGTTGAACAGCGCCGCCACGGCCTCCGCCCGCGTGCCGATGGGAATCCCGGCCGCGCGCGCCGCCGCCAGTTCCGGGTTGCTGGCGGGCACGGCGGACGAGTGCACCACGATGTCGGCGCCCAGCGGGTTGGCGGCGTCGTGGCCGCGCACGACGTGCGCCCCGCGGCGTTGCAGCCGCAGGGCTTGCGGCGAGAGGTCCAGGTCGCTGCCCGACACGGTCTTTTCCAGGTCCAGCAGCGCCGCCGCGATGGCGCTCATGCCCTTGCCGCCCACGCCCACCACGTGCACGCGGCGCACGTCGGCGTCGGTCACCTGCGGCGGCATCAGGCGCCGCCGTTCGCGCCGCGGGCGGCCAGCCGCAGGCCAAGGCGCGCCACCTCGGCCGCCGCATCTGGCCGTCCGCGCGCGCGGGAGGCCGCGCGCATCGCGCGCAAGCGCTGCGGGTCGTCCAGAATCTCCAGCAGCACGTCGCCCAGCCGCCCCGACGCCAGCTCGCGCTCGCGCACGGTGACCGCCGCGCCGGTGGCGGCCACCGCCTGCGCCGTTGCCACCTGATGGCCGGCGCCGAACTGCCCCGGAATCAGCACGGCCGCCGCGCCCACCGCGCCCAACTCGGCCACCGACGTCGCCCCCGCGCGGCTGACCACCACGTCGGCCGCGGCCAGCAGGTTGGCAAACCCTTCCGCAATGAAGTCGTGCACGTGATACGCCGCGCGCAGCTCCGGCGGCAGACGGTCGCGCTCCGCCGTCAGCGCGCGGTAGTCGCCGCGGCCGCTCACGTGCACCACCGAGGCGCGCGCCAGCAGGCGCGGCAGGTCCGCCCGCAGCGCCTGGTTGATGGCGTGCGCGCCCTGGCTGCCGCCCATCACCACAACTGCAGGGCGGTCCGCCGCCAGACCCAGCGCCGCCCGCCCCGCCGCCGGATCGGGCGAGCGGAACGAGGCGCGGATTGGATACCCGGTCAGCTCCACCGGCGCGCGCCAGATCTGGCCCCGCGCCTCGTCGAACGAAATGGTGGCCGTGGACGTCAGCGGCGCCATGACCCGCGTGGCCCAGCCAAGCGCGGCGTCGCCGGAAAAGATCACCGACGGCACCCGCCGCAGCCAGCTCACCAGCAGCACCGGCACGCTCACGTAGCCGCCGCTGGCGATCACCGCGCTGGGCCGCAGCCGCCCAAAGGCGCGCCAGACGCGCAGGAACGAGCGCAGCAGCAGCCACACCCGCCAGGGAATCTGCGCCCAGGGCGCACCGATCACGCCGCGCGCCGGCAGTTCCAGCAGGTCGACCCCCACGTCCCGGTACAACAGCCGGTCCAGCTCCCGCGAGCCGCACACGATCAGCTGGGCGCTCTGCGGCGCCAGCTCCGCCAGCCGCCGCGCCACCGCGATGGTGGGGAAGATATGCCCGGCGGTTCCGCCGCCCACCAGCACGAAGCTCACGCTTTCCGCCGCAAGTCGGCGTGGCGCGCCACGTTCAGCAAAATCCCCATCATCACCAGCGACGCCAGCAGCGACGAGCCGCCGCGGCTGATGAAGGGCAGCGTGATGCCGGTCACCGGCACCAGACCCGTCACAACCGCCATGTTCACGAACGCCTGGAACGCCAGTTGCGTCACGATGCCAACCGCCAGCAGACGCCCAAACACGTCCGGGCTGGCGGCTGCAATCTGGATGCCGCGCACGAACAACGCCAGGAACAGCACCAACACGGTGCCCGTGCCGACCAGGCCGAACTCTTCGCCCAGCACGGCGAAAATGGCGTCGGAGTCGGGAATCGGCAGCAGGAACTTCTGCGTGCCCAGGCCCAGGCCGCGCCCGGTGACGCCGCCCGACCCCATGGCGATTTGCGCCTGTGCCGCCTGATAGCCCGTGCGCGCCAGGTCGGGGTCGCCGCTCAGAAACGTGAACAGGCGTTCCCGCTGATACGCGTTGCGCATGATCGACAGCATGGCTGCGGGAACCAGCACCGCAGGCCAGATCAGCAGGTGGTGGAGGCGCGCGCCCGCCGCAAAGATCATCACGAACCCCACCACGCCCACGGTGATCGCCGTGCCCAGGTCGGGTTCCAGCAGAATCGGCAGCACCGTCAGCACCATCACGCCGCCCAGGCGCAGGATGGACACGCGCCAGGAGTGCACCGCGCCCCCGTACTTCTGCGCCAGGGCGGCCAGCGCCATGATCATGGCAATCTTGGCGAACTCGCTCGGCTGCACCGTCAGATCGCCAATGCGGAACCAGCGCCGCGCCGCAAACAGGTCGGTGGCGTCCGCCACGAACAACACCCCGATCAGCGACACCCACGCCGCGGCCAGCGCCGGCAGCGCAATCCGCGCGTAGCGGTGGTAGTCCACCGCGCTCAACCCCAGCGCCAGCACCACCCCGGCCACCGCGAACACCATCTGCTGCACCGTCACCCGTTCCAGCAGCGAGCTTTCGCCCAGCACCGCCGGGATGCGCGCGCTGGCCACCAGCACCACGCCCCCCAGCGGCAGCACCACGGTGAGAATCAGCAGATACGGGTCCCGCGCCGGCCAGCTGGTCGGACGTCTCAGCGCGCGCGCGCCGCGTGCCGCGCTCACGTGCGCGCCGTGTTCCGCGCTCACGTGCGCGCCGCGTTCAGATCCCGCCGCTCGCGCGGTGGGATTTTCATGTACGTCGCCACGCGGCTCATCACCCGCGCGTAGGTCGGCGAAGCCACCTGCGCGCCAAAGAACGCCGTCTGCGGCCGCTCGATGATGACCAGCACCAGCACGTGCGGATGCTCGATCGGGCCAAAGCCGACGTACGACGCGATGGCCGTGTCTTCCAGCAGTTTCCCGCCGGAGGGAATCTCGGCGGTGCCCGTCTTGCCAGCCGTTCGGTAGCCCGGAATGCGGGCCAGGTTGCCCGTCACGGCTGACTCCGCCGCTTCCATCATCTGCACCAGCGTGCGGGCCGTCTCGGTCGAAAGCACCCGCCGGATGGACTGCGGCTCGATCGTTTCGTGGCGGCCGTCGGGGTGCGTCACCGCCCGCGCCACGCGCGGCCGCATCATCACCCCGTCGTTGGCAATCGCCCCAACCGCCGTTGCCAGCTGCACCGGCGTGACGGAGATGCCCTGGCCAAACGAGTTGGCCGCCAGGTCGGGCAGAAACCACATCGGATCCCCGCGGCGGCGCACGATGCCAGACACCTCGCCGGCCAGATCGATGCCCGTGCGCGACCCGAACCCGAAGGCGTCCAGGTAGCTGTAGAACCGGTCCGCCCCGATGGTGTCGGCCACGAAGATCGCCCCCGTGTTGCTGGAGTGCTGCAACACGCTCACCATGGTCTGCTCCGGATGGGTGCGCTCGTCCCAGTTCTTGAACTCCTGCCCGTAGTAGGTCATGATCCCCGGCAGATCGTGCGTGGTCTCCGGCCGCACCGCGCCCGTGTCCAGCCCCGCCGCCATCGTGATCAGCTTGAAGGTGCTGCCCGGCTCGAAGATCAGCCCGCTGGCGCGGTTGGAAAATTCGGGGCCAAACGTGCGGTACTCGTGCATGCGCCCCGGGTCGTAGGCCGGGCGGTTCGCCAGCCCCAGCACCTCGCCGGTCTTGGGATTGGTGATCAAGATCGTGCCCGACGCGGCGCTGAACTCGTCGATGGCCGCGTCCAGTTCCTGCTCGGCAATGTGCTGAATCGTTCGGTCGATCGTCAGCGTCACGTGCGAGCCGTGCTGCGGCGGCTGGTGCGCATACCGCCCGATGGGAATGCGGCGCCCCAGCCGGTCGATGTCGGAACTCACGATCCCCGGCTGCCCGCCCAGAATGTCGTCGTACCACGCCTCGATGCCGGCCTGGCCCACCACGTCGCCCGGCCGCGACGTGTTCTCGCCCACGAACCCCAGCACGTGCGCGGCCAGTTCGCGGTTGGGATACGTGCGCATGCGGTCCGGGTCGAGCCGCACGCCGGGCAGCTGGCCGTCCTCGATCGCCGCGGCCACGGCGTCCGCCGGTTCGCCGATCACCTCGCGCTGGATTTCCGCGTAGCGCGAGGTCGGGTTGCCCAGCCGTTCGGCGATGACCGCCGCGTCCACGCCCAACAGCTCCGCCAGCCGGTCGGCCACCTCGAACGGGTCCGCGTCGTGGTGCAGCTCCGACGGGTCGGCCACCACGCGCACCGCGCTGCGGCTGATTGCCAGCACGTCGCCGCTGCGGTCCACGATGTTCCCGCGCCGCGGGTTGATCTCGCTGCGCGTCAGCAGCGCGCTCGACCCGCGCGCGGCCAGCGCCGCTGCCTGGTTCACGTGCCAGTCGAACAGCCGCCAGCCCAGCGCGCCCGCCGCGCCCACCCCGCCCAGCAGCATCAGAATCAGACGCCGCGACGGGTCCGGCGGCTCGCCGGCGTCCACGTCCGCGGCGCGCTTATTCCGCGAGCCGAGTAATCCGCGTACTGACTTCACGGGCCAGCTCTTCCCACCAGGGAGGTTCGCGCAACGGTTGCGTGGGCGCCGCCCACAGCGGCAGGTCGAACGACACGCCGGGCGGCAGCGGCTGCGCCCGCGTGAACACGGGCCGCCGCGGCAGGCGCATTTCCAGCTGGGTGTAGGCCAGACGCTGCGCGGTGGTCAGGTCGTTCAGCAGCGCCAGCTCCGCCAGAATGCTCTGCCGCTCCAGCTCCACCCGCTCCAGCTCGATCTCCAGCCGCTGAATCTCGCCCCCCAGCCGCACCAGCGTCTGCGTTTGCTGAATCCACACCATGGAGATCACGAACGCCGCCACGATCACCGCCAGCACGATCCGCGAGGCCGGCGCCGCCGCCGGCACCCAGCGCAACGCCTCCGAATGCCACGGCGCCCGCCGCAACACCATCGGAACCTGCCGCAGCGCCATCACGACTCCCCCGGTCCACGCGGCCCCCTCGATTCCCTCGATCCATTCGATCCCCGCAGCTCACTTGGTCCCCTCGACCCCCTCGGCTCTTGTGATCCCCGCTCCCTCCGAGGGAGATGGTCGGGCGCGTGGGAGGCATCCCAGCCGGTCGGCTCTTCCGGTCCCCGCTCCCTCCGAGGGAGATGGTCGGGCGCGTGGGAGGCATCCCAGCCGCTCGGCTCTTCCGGTCCCCACTCCCTTCGAGGGAGATGGTTAGGGTGAGGGTCGACGCCCGAATCCACCTCGAACCCCCGCAGCCGCGCGCTGCGCGCCCGTGGGTTCGACTGCGTTTCCGCGCGCTCCGGCCGAATCGGCCGCCGCGTCACCACGCGGCCCAACCCCGCGCCCGCCCAGGCGTTGAACGTCTGCTTCACCTCGCGGTCTTCCAGGCTGTGAAACGCAATCGCCGCCAGCCGCCCGCCCCCGCGCAGCGCCAAGCGCGCCGCGTCCAAGCCCTGCCGCAGCGTCTCCAGTTCCGCGTTCGCGGCCATGCGCAGCGCTTGAAACGTGCGCGTGGCCGGGTGCCGCCGCTGGCGCCCCGCAAACGCGCCCGCCACCACCCGCGCCAGCGCCGCCGTGGAATGCAGCGGCCGCGCCGCCGCAATGCGCCGCGCCACCGCCCGCGCCCGCCGCTCCTCGCCCAGCGTCCGCAACAGCGCCGCCAGCTCGGGCTCCGGCATGCGGTTCACGATCTGCGCGGCCGGCGCGCCGCTCGTCGGGTCGAACCGCATGTCAATCGGCCCGTCCAGGCGAAACGAAAACCCGCGCGCCGCCGTGTCCAGTTGCAGCGAGGAGACCCCCAGGTCCAGCACCACCCCCGCCGCGCCGCCCGCCGGCACGTGCGCGCCCAGGTCGGCAAAGCTTGCGTGCAGCACCCGCACGCGCGCCTCGGCGCGCATGCGCTCGCTCAGCAGCCGCGCGGCCTCCGGGTCCAGATCCAGCGCCAGCATCCGCTGCGCGCCGGCGGTCAGCAGCGCCGTCGTGTGTCCGCCCAGCCCCGCCGTCCCGTCCACGATCAGCCCGTCCAGACAGGGGCGCAGCAGCTCCACCACGGCCGCCGCGAGCACTGGCTGATGGTGGGCCGTTGCGGCGCGCATGGGAATCGGTGTGTGTGGGACGCGGGGGAGGCACCGCGTCCCACACAGAACACCCTAGGTTGAGAGCGGAACGCCTCCGCGGGCGCGCCGCATGATGTTGGACGCATCGGCGGCGATGCGAACGTGCCGCTCCTGCCAGGCCGCTGCGTCCCATAATTCGATGACGTCACCCACACCCATCACGACCACTTCTTTGGTCAAGCCCGCGTGATCGCGCAGGTGGGCGGCAATGGCGATTCGACCTTGCCGGTCGAACGCCACGTCCTCCGCCGACCCGAAGATGCGCCGCTTGATGTCGCGCGCATCGGGGTTGAACGGGTCCAGCGTGCTGATCTCGTGTTCCCTCTCCTGCCAGCGCCCCGCGGGATACAGCGTCAGACACTCCTCGGCGTCCACGGTCAAGGTGCCGCCCTGTTCCATCTGCGCCCGCAATCGACTGGGAATGGCCAGACGCCCCTTGGCGTCCAGCTGGTGAACATAGGTGCCTTTGAAGCTCGCCATGGTCCGTGCCTAAGCCGACGTTGGCCCTTTCGCTCCCCACGACAACCCACTATCCACCACGGATGAGGTGATTCAGCGCAAGAAGTGAACCATACTCCCCACCGGCGTGTCAACACGAAATCAGCGAAAAAACGGAAAAAGTCGGAAGATTTTTTGGAGGCCGCATCCAGACGCCTGACCACCGCCGCCGCCGGCGGCCTCCAGCGCGCGCCCGCGCCGCCCTGGGCCGCACGCGCGGCGGCTCGGCCGCGGCCGCAGGCGCGATTTTCAGGTTTGCGCACGGCGCCGCGCCCGCTGCCGGCTGCCTCGATTCCACGGCGCGGCCCGCTGACTGCGAGGGTTCCCCCCGCCCGCCGCCCGCGGCGAAGGTGGGACGCATCGTCGGCGTGACGTCACCAGGCCGAACCGCGTCCGCCGCTTGCGGCGCACGCATGTATATAGTGCGCCGGTCCGGCGCGCCCGCGTCCAAGGCTCGCCGGCGGGGCCGCCCGAGCCGAGACCTACAGCGGGAGATCGCCCTCGGAGGGCGCGGCGTGATCCAGCGCCCAGTTGGCCAGCCGGTCGGACGCCGCGTTCCGTCCGCGCGGCACGTGCGTGAAGCGCACCGGCA
This sequence comes from uncultured Chloroflexota bacterium, assembly GCA_958296175.1. Taxonomy (GTDB): domain Bacteria; phylum Chloroflexota; class UBA11872; order UBA11872; family UBA11872; genus UBA11872. Next base: position 2,739,704 of record OY282448.1, on the reverse strand, counting down.
CCCCCTCCGGCGCGGCCGCGTGCACCTGCGCCGCCAGCGCCCTCAGCCGCTCGTGCTTGATCTTCCACGCACCGCTCAGCTGGCGCACCGTCAGCTGGCTGTCCAGCCGAAACTCCACCGCGCTCGGCGCCAGCTGCTCCACCAGCCGCATCCCCGCCAGCACGGCGTGGTATTCCGCCTGGTTGTTGGTCATCACGCCCAGGCGCACGGCAACCCGTCCCGCCACTCCCCCGTCCGCGTCGTAGACCACCACCCCGGCCGCCGCCGGCCCCGGATTCCCCCGGCATGCCCCGTCGCAATGCACGAAATACCGCAACGCCCAACTCCTCCCATCCGCCTCAGCCGTTCCCGAGTCCTCATCCCCTCGCCCCCGCGGCGAGCGGGCATATCGTCCTATCCTCGCCCCAGCCGGGAGCGGGCAGATCGTCCTACCCTCGCCCCAGCCGGGAGCAGGCGCGCCGTCATCCCCTCACCCCAGCTGGAGCGGGCGCATCGTCTTACCCTCTCCCCAGCGGGGAGAGGGCAGGGTGAGGGGAGAAAGCTAGGCAAAGCGCCCCGCCGCCAACACTGCGCACCATAGTATGAACGTGCGCGCCCCCACCGAAAGATCCCGCCTGTCCCACCCCCGCGCGCCCCAGCCGTCCACCCCCCCCGCCGACCCGCCCCAGCCGCCCGCGGACCCGTTCCGCCGCTTCGACGACGAGCTGGCCGCCGGCCGCCACTGGTACCTCGCCGCCCTCCTCGCCGCCGGACAGTGGCGCCTGGCCTCCGAAGTGCGCCACGGCCGCCGGCGCACCTACCTCGTGGCCGGCCAGGCGCTCGACCTGATCCTGCTGCTCGACCGCCTGGCCGCCGCCCGCCCCGACGCCGCCCCGCGCCGCGAGCGCAACGCTCTGCGCTTTCAGGGGCGCCCACCCCTGCGCGTGCCCGCCGCCGCCTTTGCACGCGCCCTGGGCCCCGCCCGCCACAAGGCCTATCTGAACCACTTTTACGGCGTCGACGTCGAAGAGGCGCTGCTGCACGCCGTCGAGCTGGAACAGGCCAAGGCCCACGTGCTGGACCGCGCCCGCGGCAGCGCCTACCGCGCCGTTTACGGGTATTCCCTTGCCGACCTCTGGGCCGCTTACCTGGCCGAGCGCGGCATGCGCCCGCCCGCCCGCGTGCGCTGGGACGTGTGGAAAGACTTCACCTACTGGCGCTTCCGCCTGCGGCTGCGCACGCAGGTCCAGCCGCGCATCGCCAGCGACACCCGCAAAGGCCTGGCCCTTCTGCGCCGCCTCCGCAACGTCCCTTCCAACGGTTCCCCCGACCCTCTTCGCCCCGACGCCCCGCCAGACCCCAGCGCCGCCCCCACCGCCAAACCCGCCGCGTCCACCAAAATCATCGACCTGGACCTCGTCCTCTAGGGCGTGTGCACGCCAACGCAACGACCATCAGGACAAAGCCCAGAAATCCCCGGCCCAGCCCGTCCAGCCCGTCGAAGCAGACGAAACCCCGCCGCTTTCCCCCACACTCGGCCAAGCCCCGCCCCGCACCCCGGCGCTCTTCCGGCGCCAGAACTCCTACCGCCCCGCCGCCCTCCGCCGCGCCGCCGCCACCGGCCACACCGACACCCCCGCCCCGACCAGCACCACCACGCTGGCCGCGCCAAACACCAGCCGAAACGCTCCCACCGTGTCCGCCCCCGCCGCCGCTTCCGGTCCAGAGACTCCCGCTTGCAGCATCACCAGCGCGCCCCAGACGGCTCCCCACAGCGCTTGGCCCGTGGCCTGCGCCATGTTGCGCGCCAGCGCCAGCACCGCGCTGGCCTGGTTGCGGTGCGCCGGCGCCGCCGCGCCCATCAGCAGGCTGGCGTTGCCGCTATTGAACAAGGCGTAACCCACCCCGATCACCGCTTGCGGAATCATCACCGCCAGCGGGTGCGTGTCCGCCGCCGCCAGCGTCAGCATGGCAAGGCCGGCCGCCGACAGCACGATGCCCGCCGCGCCCACGGCCCGCGCGCTGGTGCGGTCCGCCAGCATCCCCGCAGGCGTGCCCAGCACCCCCATCAGCGCCGGCACGACCACCATCAGCAGCCCCACCTGCTGCACCGGCAGCTCCAGCACGCGCTGCAAGTAGAACGGCAGCAGCAGAATGTTGGTCGCCATCCCCGCAAACGCCAGATACCCCGCCAGGCTGGCCGCCGTAAAGTCCGCCACGCGAAACATGGCCGGGTCGATCGTCGGCGTGGGCGTGCGCCGCTGCCACCAGGCAAACCCGGCCAGCAACGTCAGTCCTGCCGCGATCAGCGCCAGCACCGGCGGCGCGCCCAGCCCCAGCGTCTGGATGCGGTTGAACCCCAGCAGCAGCGCCGACAACCCGCCAATCAGCAGCGCGGCGCCCGGCCAGTCGAACCCGCCGCGCTGCGGCCGGCGCGCCGGCAGCACGCGCGCCCCCAGCGCCAGCGCCGCCAGGCCCACCGGCACGTTCACCAGAAAGATGAACGGCCAGCCCAGCGTCCCCAGAATCAGCCCGCCCAGCACCGGCCCGCTCACCAGCCCCGTGGACACCGCCGCCAGAATGAGGCCGATCGCTTTGCCCCGCTCCCGCTCGGGAAAAGCGTCCACCACCAGCCCCGGCCCCAGCGCTTGCGTGATCGAGCCCCCCAAACCCTGCACCACGCGCGCCCCCACCAGCGCCCACACGTTCGGCGCAAGCCCGGCCAGCAGCGAGCCGAGCGTGAAGACCGCGAACCCGGCCAGGAACATCCGCCGCGGCCCCAGCATTTGCGCCAGCCGCCCCGCCGGCAGCAGCAGCACCGTAATCACCAGCAGATAGGACAGCGTCACCCACTGCACGCTGGCAAACGGCGCGTCCAGCTCGCGCACCAGCGTCGGCAGCGAGACGTTCACGATGCTGGCGTCCAGCGTGGCCATGAACACCCCGCTGGCCACCACCGCCATCGTGGCCCAGCGCTGCGGCGGCGCCGACCGCTTCCCCGCCCGCAGCGTTCGAATCAAGCCAGCGACAGCCCAAAGCGCACCAGTGCCGCGGCCACGCGCTCCACGTCGCTGCTGCTCAGGTCCGACCGCAGCGGCAGTTGCACCAGCGCCGCGTGCTCGCCCGCCTCGTGCGTGGGAAACCGCGTCAGGTCGTCGCGCAGCGCGTCGATGTGGTCAGGCGTCACCCCGCGCCGCCGCAACAGGTCCAGCGCCACCTCCAGCCGCCCGACCGGATGCCGGCGGTCGGGCGCGTACACCCACGCCACCGTCGTCAGCCGCTCCCCGTGCGGCGCTTGCAGCGCAAACCCCCGCGCCGCCGGACGCAGCGGCATCCCCGCCTGCTGCCACAGCGCCAGCAACCCTTCCACCAGCGCAAAGGTCTCCGCCGGAAACACCCGCTGCAACGCCCGCACCTCGGGTGTGTCCAGGTCGTACACCCGAAACTCGTCCTCGAACACCGCAACCCCTTCCCCGCCCTCCGCGCAGTGTAAGCGTCCCTCGCCTTCCCCCCGTGCGCGCTTCCACCGCGAACCTCCAGCCGCCCATGCCCCGCCAAACCGAGCTCGCCAACCTCGTAAAATCTCCCGCCGTCCCTCCCCCTGCGAGCCTCGAACCATGCGCACATACGGCGTCGCCGTTCACGGCGCCGGCTGGGTGGCGGCTGAGCACGTGCGCGCCTTTGCCGCCCATCCCCAGGCCCGCGTGACCGTCATCTCCAGCCGCCGCGCCGAATCCGCCCGCCGCGTGGCCGCCGAAACCGGCCAGACCCACGCCGCCGTCGAAACCGACCTCGACGCCGTCCTGCAACGCCCCGACGTCGACGTCGTTGCCATCTGCACCCCGCACGACCTGCACCCCGCCAACACCATCGCCGCCGCCGCGGCGGGCAAGCACGTGCTGATCGAAAAGCCGGCCGCGCTGGACCTCGACAGCCTCCACGCCATGCGCACGGCCGTGCAGGCCGCCGGCGTCCAGTCCGTCGTCAGCTTCGTGCTGCGCTGGAACCCGCTCTTCGACCTCGTCAAGGCCCAGCTCGCCAACGGCGCGCTCGGCCGCCTCTTCATGGCCGAAGTCGACTACGTCCACGGCCTGGGACCCTGGTACGCCCAATACGCCTGGTCGCGCACCGCCGCCCAGGGACGCTCTTCCTTCCTCAACGCCGGCTGCCACGCCGTAGACGCCCTGCGCTATTTCACCGACAGCGACATCACCGAAGTCAGCGCCTACGCCGTCTCGGGCAGCGACCGGTTCGAATACCCCGGCACCACCGTCATGATCTGCACGTTCGCCAACGGCGCCCTGGGCAAGGCGCTCTCCAACCTCGACGACGACGCGCCCTACAAGTTCAGGATTTCTCTCTACGGCGACCGCGGCACCATGCTCGACAACCGCATCTTCAGCCAGACCGTCCGCGGCCAGACCGACTACGCCGAAATCCCAACCGTGCTGCCCGACAGCGGCGACGTGTCCCACCACCCCTTCCGCGGCCAGGCCGCCCACCTGCTGGACTGTATCGAACGCGGCCAGGAGTCCCACGTCAGCCTGGCCAACAGCGTCAACACCCACGAAGCCTGCCTGGCCGCCGACCTTTCCGCCGCCCGCGGCCGACCCGTCGCGCTCCCCCTTGCCTGACGCCTGCGCCCCGCGCGCGGTGCCAGGCACGCCAGACTCGACACGGCGGCGCGGCGTCCGGATCGAAACCCGGGCAGCGCCCAGGGTTGCCGGGCGGAAACGACCGACGCATACTGAACCACGATGCGATTCTTTCTGCCCGCAGTCCTCATCGTCGGAAGCGTTGGCATGGCGTTGACCGGCTGCTTCTGGTCGAGAGACGCCGCGTCGTGGACGCAGGAATATACCCAGCGCGGAACGTACGACGTCGGTATGCGGCCGCTCTTTTTTCACGACCCGGACCGACCGTTCGACTGGTGGAACGCTCGGCACGGGTCCGATGGTTACTTGGCGGCGTCGCGCGAGATCGGCGCGGCCGGCGAGCGGCAGATTGTGGCCGCGCACGTGTGGTATCCGGCCGCGGGTGATGATGCGCGCTCCCAGACGCCCGCGGCGGATGGACGGTTTCCCATCGTCGTCTTGGCGCATGGGTTGGGCGGGTATTCCCTGCTCTGGGATGGGTTTGCCGAGTATCTGGCCAGCCACGGCTACGTGGTCGTTGCGCCCAGCTTCGTCTCGGACAGTTCGCAGCCGCGCGTGTTCGAAAGTCCCGACTCCAGATTCGCGCAAACCGCTGACGCCCAAACGCTCGACCGCGTGTATCGAACCATCCAAGGCGAGCCCAAAGTGATTCCCCGCTTCTACGCCTACTTCTTCGAGCCGGAAGGATCGACGCGCGCCGGCGCGCGCGCGAGCGAGGGTTTGCGCGCGGTTCCAGGCGGCGGGAACAAAGTCGGCGAGATGATGGGAGAGTTCTTCACGCAGCGCGTGGACGACGTGGCGTCGGTTATCGACGGCCTTCGCAGCTTGAATGCGGGGAAAGCAACGTGCCTCGCCGAATACACCGCGCGCGGGCAGCCGATCCACGGCGCTGACGTGTGCGGCCTGTTCAGCGGGGCGCTCGACCTGGACCGCATCGGCATTGCCGGGCACTCGCTCGGCTCGATGACGGCGCAGTTTGCCGTGGAGCGCATCGACGCTCTGGTTGCGGCCGTGGGCTACAACAACGGGCCGCCGCGCTATTGGGAACCGCCCGGGATTTTCGGCGGTGGACTGGCGGCCGACGGCCAGCCGGCCGGGAACTCCCAACCGGTCATGCAGATTCACGGCTCCGAAGACGACTTCGTGCAAGGGGTTTTCCGCGGGTTGATGTGGAACACCCTCAGCGCCGCCGGCGGCAATCCCGAAGATATCTGGGTGCTGGAGGCGGAACGCGAGCTGCCCAGCGACCAGAACCCGCAGCCCATCGCGCGCAACGCCTATACCCGCGCCACGGGCGACAAGGTGATCGTCCTGGTGAAAGACCTCGATCACGACGCGCTGCTGGGCGAATTCTCCTCCGCGGCCCGCAGCCGCAAAGCGGTTGGTGCGGACGTTCTGGACCCGTCCTTCCGCGGCGAGTCGTTCACCCCGCTCGCCTGGGGTGTGGTCGACGGCGTCGACGTCTTCATGCCGACGTTTATTCGCAACTACTACACGAAGAACTGGTTCGACTACTACCTCAAGGGAGACGACCAGGCGGCGCGGTTCGTCGAAGACCCGATTGCGGAGCTGGGGATCTTGGACGTTCGATATGAATTGCCTGGAAGATAGCGGCCGGGAGTCTGTGTAGGACTGGACCCGTCGTGAAGACGGCGCGCCTGCGAATTTCTCCGGAGCTGTCGTCCATCCGCAGCCGCAATCGGATTCGGCGTGCATGCGCGTCGGATACTCCCCGCACCTTGCGGTCACACATGCCAAGGCCTCCCGTGAGGGAGCGTAAAACAGCGGGAACGTTGGCGGGCGTCAGCCGTTGTCGACGGGTATGCTTACGGCGCGGCCGGCTGAGGCGCCGGCTTCCCAGCGGGTGTGGAAGACGCCGCTGCGGTCCGTGCGCTGGTAGGTGTGGGCGCCGAAGTAGTCGCGTTGGGCTTGAATCAAGTTGGCTGGAAGCCGGGCCGCGTGGTAAGCGTCGTAGTAGTCCAGCGACGCGCTCATTGCGGGGCAGGGTATCCCGGCGCGCTTGGCGGCGCCGACCACGGAGCGCCAGGCCGGTTCCGCCTCGGCCAGCCGTGCGGCGAACGACGGGTCGCGCATCAGATTCGGCAAATCGGGGTCGTCCTGGAACGCGCCTTGAATGCGTCCCAGCAGCCGCGCGCGGATGATGCACCCGGCCTTCCAGATGCGCGCCATCTCGGCCAGGTCGATGCCGTAGGCGTAGGCCTCCGAGGCCGTGCGCAGCAGCGCCATGCCTTGGGCGTAGGAGCAGATTTTGGCCGCGTACAACGCCTGCTGCACATGCGCCGCCAGGTCGGGCGTTCGTTCCAGACTGGGCGCCGGGCGGGTCCCCGCCGCCGCAACCCGCTCGCGCTTGCGCGCCGAGATGTTGCGTGACCACACGGCGGCGTCGATGGTGGGAATGGGTACTCCCAGCTCCAGCGCGTCCTGCGACATCCAGCGGCCGGTGCCCTTCTGTCCGGCGGCGTCCAGAATCCGGTCGACCAGGTACGCCCCCCCGCCGCCGTCGTCGCGGACGCGAAAGATGTCGGCTGTAATTTCGATCAGGAACGATGCCAGCTCGCCCTCGTTCCAGGCGCTGAAGACGTCGGCCAGTTCGGGCGGGGTCAGCCCGGCGGCCTGGAGCACGGCGTAGGCCTCGGCGATGAGCTGCATGTCGCCGTATTCGATGCCGTTGTGCGCCATCTTGACATAATGCCCGGCGCTGGAGGTGCCGCAGTAGGCCGTGCAGGGGCCGTCGTCGGCCTGCGCCGCGATGCGTTCCAGCACGGGGCGCATGGCCTGATAGGCCGCCGCGGGGCCGCCGGGCATGATGGACGGGCCGAGCAGCGCCCCCGCCTCGCCGCCGCTGACGCCGGTGCCCAGGAAATGCAGCCCGGCGGCTTCCACGCGCGCGCCGCGGCGGTTGGTGTCGTGAAAGTGCGAGTTGCCGCCGTCCATCACCACGTCGCCCGGTGCCAGCAGCGGCAGCAGCTGGTCGAGCACGGCGTCCACGCCGCCGCCCGCCTGCACCATCAGAATCACCCGTCGCGGCCGCGCCAGCGCCTCCACCAACGCCGGCAGCGTGTGCGCGCCGCGAATCGTGCTGCCGGCAGCCTCGCCGGCCAGAAATGCATCCGTGCGCGCTTGCGTGCGGTTGTACACGGTGACCGCAAACCCCTGCCGCGCGATGTTGCGCGCCAGATTGCGGCCCATGACCGCAAGGCCGACGAGTCCAACGGTGTTGGGTGTCACGCCGGATATTGTGCCGCACGCGCCGCGCCGCCGCACCGCCCCAGGCGCTCCGGGCGCACGCACGGCTCGCGGCGCGGACGCGGGGCATGGATGCGGGGATGACCGGGGCGCGGGCGAGTGTTACGGGCGCGGCGGGGCGTCTGGTCGCCGCCGCTGACCCTTGCCTCGCCCGCTCCCATCCAGAAAAAGGGCGCCCACGGGAGGGCGCGGCAGGTGAGGACGGCGGCCGGTCCTGCCGTCGTGCAGGCGGGGACTGGAAGTTTGGGGGCATAATCGCTTATGGTGGACAGGTCCGCTGCCTGTCGAGCTGCGGTTGGAGCGCGCCCGCATGATTGAACGAGAACCATTCCTGATCCGCAACGGCCTGCGCATCTTTAGCATCGTGGCCGTGGTGGGCATTCTGGTGCTAGTCATCATTGGCGTGCGCTTTCAGGTCGAGAACGCCGAGTTCGAAGGCGAGGAGCGGCGGTTGCGGTCGCGCCCGCCCACGGTGGCCGAGCTGCAGGAATCCTGCGCCTATTTCCAGGGCGCGTTCCTGGGCATGCCCACCGCCCCGCGCAGCCGCGCGTCGCCCGGGTTGTTCGAGACCTGCAACCTGCGCGGCACCGTCGTGCAGCAGTTGCAGTGCGTCCACTACCGAGGCGACTGGCGCGGCTCGGCGTGCAGCGTGGACGTCGACGCGGTGCTGCAAGAGCTGCACCCGTGAGCGTCTGACCCAGAGCGTGCGCGGGCGGCCGTTGAGAATGCCTCGCCGCCGCTCGCCGGGCGGCGTCTGACCCAGGCCGTGCGCGGCCGTCCGGCAACCGGCCTGCTGCGTCCGTGAGCGTCTAGACCCAGGCCCGCGTGCCGCGGAGCGGCGCCAGCCGCCCGAAGTTGCCCCCCAGACGCCCAGGCCCGCGTGCCGCGGAGCGCCGCCGCAGGCACAATGGCGGTGCACCGCGGTGTCGAGGAAATTCGCATGCAGCCGCTGGACTACAGCCGTTCGTATCTGCGCTGGACGACCGCGCCGTCGACCTCGGACACGCGCACGCCGGGCCACATGCCCTACGGCAACAGCGTGCGTATCCTGTTCGATGCGCGTGCACGCGTCGTCGACCAGGCGTCCGGCGCGAGCGAGGAGTTCTACCTGATCGCGCCCTGCCGCACGGAGTGGATGTACCGTGACGACTCCTGCATCCAGCAACCGAGCGGCGAATACCGGCTGGCCTGGGCCCAGCGCAAGGACCGCATGCTGCGCTTCAGCCATTCGCTGGCGGACCCCGACCCGCGGCCAGTGATGATGCCGATTGGCGAGCACTACCTCGACCTGGACTACACGCTGACGCCGTTGCCGGACCCACGGCCCGCCGCGGACAACGCGGCGCTGGTGGCCGCGGCCCTCTCCGATGCGCCTGTCGTGATCCAGACCGACATCCGGAACGCCGACGACACGCGCCGGGCGACGCTGGAATACCCCGTCAAGACGTTCAACTTCCATCCCGAACGTGTCTTGTTTCAAATCGACACGGGGCCGATGCTCTGGGCCGATCTGGACGCGGCCGACGCCGACCCCATGACCTGGCTGCGGCTGGCGCACACGGTGTTCAACCGCTTCGACCGGGCGGAATACGTGCTGCGGGGGCCGACGCCGTTCGTGGTGGACGGCCGCACGGTCGGCCAGATCGAGGATTACCAACACGTCGTCGCCCAGCCAGCCCGCCACCGGTTCTTCGCCGCTGGTTGAGGCGCTGCCGCGGCGGCGGTGCTGGGCGGCCCGGCGCCGCTCGACCGCGGCCGGCGTACCCCGCCATTCCCGCGCATGAGGGAACTCCGGTGAACGTCCACCGCCCGGCGGCGTCACCGACCACTCCCCCCGCCGTCGTTCCTGCGCCAGCGGGAGTCCAGGCGGGTGTCACCTGGCCGGCGGCGTTCGTGGCCGCTGCTCGTCCGTCATTCCCGCCTGCACGGGTGTCCAGATGAGCGGCGAATGCCTCCCGATCGGCATCCTGGCCGCCACGCGCGCCGAGTTGAGCGCCGCGACGGGCGCGGCCGCCGCCGGCTTCAGCGTGCCCGAGGCGGGCGCGCGCCGCTGGCGCTTCGACGGCGTGGAGACCGTCGCCGTGGTGACGGGCCAGGGCGCCGCGCGGGCCGCGGCCGCGCTGGAGCAGACGCTCGACCGCCGGCCCCTGCGTGCGGTGCTCGTTGCCGGACTGGCGGGGGGAACCCAACCCGGCCAGGCGCCTGGCCGCGTGCTGGTCGCCAGCGGCGCGGGGCCGCCGTTCGCCGCACCCGCGCCCGCCTGTCCGCGGCTGGCCGCGGCCGTCATGCAGGCGCTGAACGAGCGCGGCCCGCCGCCCCAGGCAGGCGCGCTGGCGCACGTCGACCAGCTGGCGGACGCCGACGACAAGCGCCGGCTGGGCCGCGCGGGGTTTGTGGGCGTGGACATGGAAACGCACGCCGTGCTGGCCGGCGCGCGGTCGGCGGGCGTTCCCGCGGTTGGCCTGCGGGTCGTGCTGGACCCTCCAGGCCGCGGAATCCCCCGCGCCGTGGCCGCGCTGGGCGCCCTGCAGGGCGGGCGGCTGTGGCCGGAGATCCTGGGTCTGGGCCGCCTGCCGCTGGAACTGCGCGCGGCCATCCGCTTCGTACGCGACCTGCGCACGGCCCTGCGCGCCCTGCGCGCCGCCGCGCCGCTGGCCGTTCGAGCTATCGACCAGGCCGCAGAAGAACGAGCCGTTTCCCGCTCCCCCTCGGTACGTGTCCCATAGCACCCTCAGCGTTTCCCTTGTCGCGCCCTGGTGTTCTCACCCCCTCCCTTTCGTTCCTGCTCCCTGGATGGGCGGGGTCCGGAAGCTGGTCGAATCCCACGCCCGCCCGCCCGCCCGCGGCGATGAAGTTATGCGCTCTGGCTGCCCGGCGAGCTCGAAGCCCCACGCCCACCCGCCCGCGGCAATGCAGGCGCGGCCGTACCCGCACCCCAGGTCGTTGTTTCCAGGGACGAGGAGCTTCGAACGGAGCATGGCGGGCGAAGATCGGCCCCGCCCCCGTGAATGGTCGTACCCGCTCCCAAGGCTCCGCCCCCATGTTTTGTCCCGCGGGGACCGTGGCGTACCATCGCGGGGGCGCGGCGGTCGCGGAGCGACGCCGCGCCGCTGAGGTGTACCCTTTGCGGCCCGGCATGCGGGCCGTGCACGAACCAGTGAATGACGATTTATGGATGAACACGCCGCGGTAGGTACAGGTCTCCTCGTAGCCGGCGTCGTGATCTTCGTGCTGGCCTACGCCCTGATCGCAACCGACCGCGTCCCCAAATCGGCGGTTGCCCTGGGCGGCGGCGCGCTCATGATCCTGGTCGGCATCCTCAACCAAGAGGAAGCGTTCCATCACATCGACCTGAACGTGATCCTGCTGCTGGTGGGCATGATGGTGCTGGCCGCCATCGTGCGGCAGACCGGCGCGTTTCAGTCCCTGGCCATCCTGTCGGCGCGCTGGACGGGCGGCGACGGCGTAAAACTGATGCTGGCGCTCGCGCTCATCACCGCCGTGCTGTCGGCGTTTCTGGACAACGTCACCACGGTCATCCTGATCGCTCCCGTCACCATCTTCGTGGCGTCGCGCCTTGGCCTGAACCCGGTGCCGCTCTTCATCGTGGAAATCCTGGCCTCCAACATCGGCGGCGCCGCGACGTTGATTGGCGACCCGCCCAACATCCTGATCGCCAGCGCCGCCGACCTGGACTTTGCGGTCTTCGCGGCGCACATGACGCCGCCGGCCGTGCTGTCACTGGCGCTGTTTCTGGTTGCGGCAAAATGGCTGTTCGGACCGCGGCTGGCCACCGACCCGGCGCGCGCGCAGGCCCTGGCGTCCCTCGACCCCGGCGACGCCATCACCGACCGCCGCGGCATGTACGTCGGGCTGGGCGTGCTGGGCTTGACGATCTTCGGATTCTTGATTCACGGCGCGCTCGGCTGGGAGCCGGCCACCGTCGCGATCGCCGGGGCGGCGCTGCTGATGCTGCTCACGCGGCCCGACGTGCACGAGATCTACAACGAAGTCGAATGGGCCAGCGTGCTGTTCTTCGTCGGCCTCTTCATGATGGTGGGCGGCCTGGTCGAGCTGGGCGTGTTGGACGCGGTGGCCGACTTCACCATCGACCTCACCCAGGGCAACGTCGCAGCCACGTCGTTCCTTATCATCTGGCTCAGCGCCATCCTCTCCGCCGTGGTAGACAACATTCCCTACACGGCTACCATGCTGCCCGTGGTGCAGCGTCTGACGGCGGAAGGCCTCAACCCCGACAACGTGCTCTGGTGGTCGCTGGCCATCGGCGCAGACTTCGGCGGCAACGCCACCATCATCGGCGCCTCGGCCAACGTGATTCTGGCCGGCATCTCCGAACGCGAAGGCCACAAGATCCGCTTCGTCGAATTCATGCGTTACGGCGTTCCGGTGACCGTGGTCGTGCTCATCGTCGGTACGTTGTGGGTGTGGATTCGCTACCTGGCATTCAGCTAGGCTCGAAAGGTGGGAGGCGTCCATGAACCCGAGCGGCCAATCCCCGCGTGGTGATGAGGCGCCGTGCGTTGCCGACCTGCGCGCGCGCGGCCTGCTGGACCCCTTCAGCGCGGTGAGCCTTGACGCCGGATTCGAGACCGTCGTCCGCGCGGTGTGCGCCCATTCCAACGTGCGCACGGTAGCGGTGACCGACCAGGGCGGCGCGCTCGCCGGCATGATTCCGTTGCGCACGTTTTACGGCGCACTCATGGCCGACGTCTATCCCGAAGCCGTGATCGGAAACGTCGGGTCGGTCAGCAGCGCCATGCGCGTCGGCGGCCAGATGGGTCATGCAACCGCCCGCGAAATCATGCTGCCCGCCCAATCCGTGGCGCTGACGGACACCCTGCACGACGCCTTCATCGCCGTGCACCGCTCCGGCCAGGACGGTCTGCCGGTCGTCGACGCCCAGCGCTGCCCCGTGGGCTATCTGGACCTGCTGGCCATCCTGCCATTGTGGGAGCAGAACGCAGGCGGCGCGCCGCTCGCGCGGTAGTTCATCTGACGGTGCGTTGTGCGCTACGCTCCCGTAGGCGGACGCGAGGGTTCCGCCGTTGCACGTATCGGGTGATGCGGTGGTTGAGTTGACCGTGATCGCGGTTGGCGTATCCCTGGCGCTGCTCATGATCGGGTTGTTCGCATGGATGCGAGCCGACTTTCGCACCCTCCAATCTGAGAACCGCGGCATGCGGGGCGAAATCCGCGACATACAGGGGGCGCTCCACGGCCTGCAAGGGGAGTTCCACGGCATGCGGGACACCCTCCTCGGTGTGCAGGTCGAAGTCCGTGGCATGAAGGACGAAATCCAGGGCCTGCAGGTCGAAATCAGCAGCCTTCGGAGTGAAGTCCGCAGCCTGCAGGGCGAGGTCCGCGGCCTGCAAGTCGAAGTCAGCGGCCTTCGGAGCGAAGTTGACGGCCTTCGGAGCGAAGTTCGCGACTTGCGCGGTGCTTTCCGCGACCAGCGGCACGAGATTCGCGCTGCAGGCTGACGTGAGACGGAACGGCGAGGCGATTGCTGCGATCGAAGGCTACCTGCGCGGGCAGGCCGGCCAGCTCGACGATGAGGAGCTTTCGGCTGCCGCAACCACTCGCCTGCCCAGAGTGCCCGCCGGCAGCGAGAGCGGGTAGGCGGGAAGAACCGAGGGTAGGGCGTGTCTGAACAACCCCACACGCCGCGTGGCTATGAGACCCCACAGGCATTTGCTTTGCTGATAAGACGGCCCATCTGGGACATAGCCTCTTTGGGATCGACCCACAACCTGGCCGCTATTCCCAAACCCGCATAGAGACTGAGCGAGCCTAGAGCCCGGCGAGTGAGTCGCGGAAAACGTAGGTTCCGCGCGAATAGCTGGGTTGGACGGCCTGGGGCGGTGCGTGTGATCGAGGAAACCGCCCACGTTCTTGCGGTCCGACGCGCCGACCGACGCCAGTGCTTCGGCTCAGACGGATGAGAATGCGCCGCTAGGGCTCGCCGTGCAGAGCGCGGTACACGGGGCAGATTCGACAAAAAAATCTTTCGCCCGTCACAGCGCCTCCTTCAGCGCCTTGGCCGTGGCTGTGGTCATGCCGTCGACGGCGGCCAGGTCGTCCAGCGAGGCTTGGCGGATTTTTTTCAACGAGCCGAAGCGGCGCAGCAGGTTGCGTTTGCGTTTGGGGCCGATGCCGGGGATTTCGTCCAGAATCGAGCGTCGACCGCGGGCGGTGCGCAGCTTGACGTGGAAGCTGACTGCGAAGCGGTGGGCCTCGTCGCGCACCTGTTGGACCAGGTGCAGGCCGTTGCTGTCGAACGGCAGACCTGCGGGCCGAGCGCGGCCAGGCACGAACACCTCGTCCCGCCGCTTTGCGATGGCCGCCACGGGGATGCGGGCCGGGTCCAGGTTCAGCGCCGAGAAGACGTCCAGCGCCGCGCCCAGCTGGCCCTTGCCGCCGTCGATCAGCACCAGGTCCGGCGTGCGGCCCCATTCCTTGTTGGAGCCGACGGAAGGCTCGCGCGCGGCCGGCAGGTCGTCGTCGGGGTCGAAGTCGCCTGGGGCGATCGCGCAGGAGTCGGACGCCGCGCCACCGCTCGCCGCACTGCTCTGCTGCTCATCCGCGTAGCGCCGAAAGCGGCGCGTCAGCACCTCGCGCAGCGAGGCGAAGTCGTCATTGCCGTGCACGCCCCGCACTTTGAAGCGCCGGTACTTGCCCTTCTTGGCCAGGCCGTCGTCGAACACCACCATCGAGCCGACGGTCAGCGAGCCCTGAATGTGCGAGATGTCGTAACACTCGATGCGCCGCGGCAGCCGCGGCAAGTTCAGGTGCGTGCCAACGTCGAGCAGCGCCTGGCGGCGCTTGCGTTCGCTGTTCAGCCAGGTGGTGCGTTCCAGCTGCAGGGCTTCCGCCGCGTTGCGCTCGGCCATGGCCGCCAGGCGGCGTTTGGGGCCGCGGCGCGGCCGCCGCACCGCAACCGAGGCGCCCCGCAATGACGTCAGCCAGACCTGCAAGACCTCCAGGTCCGCCAGGTCTTCGGGCACCAGCACCAGCCGCGGGACCTCGGCCGCGCGGTCGTAGTACTCGCGCACGAAGTCGTTCAGCATCTCCGCGTTGGTTTCCTCGCCGGTCACGCGCAGGCCGTAGGTCTGGTGGCCGATCAGCTTGCCGCCGCGGATGCGGAAGACCGCCGCCATGGCGTCGCGGCCCTCGCGCGCGGCGGCAAGCACGTCGATCTCCCGGTCGCGCGCGTCGGGGTCGGACACCTTCTGTTCCGCCACCACCTTGTCCATGTCCCGGAGACGGTCGCGGAACTTCGCCGCAGTTTCGTAGTCCTCGCCGTCGGCCGCCGCCCACATCTGCTCGGTCAGCCAGGCCGCCGCGCGCTCGTACTCGCCGCGCAGGAACCGCACGGCGCCGTCCACCACCTCGCGGTACTCCTCCACCGAGACAAAGCGGGTGCACGGCGCGTTGCACAGCCCCAGATCGTATTTCAAACATGGCCGCGGGATGGGCCGGGACATGTCGATCGTGCAGGTGCGGTATGGAAACAGCCGGTTCAGCAGCTTCAGCGTTTGCCGCAGCGCTTTGGCGCTGGTGTAGGGGCCGAAGTAAAGCGCGCCGTCCTTGAGAATCCGCCGTGTTGTGGCCACGCGCGGATAAGTTTCCTGCACGGTGACCTTCAGATAGAGGTATTGCTTGTCGTCGCGGAACGTCAGGTTGAATCGGGGGCGGTGCTCCTTGATGAGATTGTTTTCCAGCACCAGCGCCTCGACTTCGGAATCGGTGACGATGACCTCGAAGTCGGTAATGCGCGCCACCAGCGCGCGCGTCTTGTAGGAATGCCCCCCGCGGCGGAAGTAGCTCCGCACGCGGCTGCGCAGCGAACGCGCCTTGCCCACGTACAGCACCCGCCCGCGGGCGCTGCGCATCAGATACACGCCGGGCGCGTCGGGCAGGCCCGCCAGCTTGCCTTCGATGGTCGAGCGGACGGTCTCGATACTCATGCGGGACAAGTCGCTCCTGAGAAACAGCCCGCGGCGCCGCGCACAGCCGCGCCGCCGCCAATTCTAGGCCGCCCACGGCCGGCGGCTCAGCCGCCGCCCGCGCCGCGCCGCTTTAGAATGCGCCGACCCGCGCGGCGGAGGCGTGCAGCATGAACCCGGAGCTTGTCGTACAGACCCGAGCCGAGGTCGGCGAAGGTCCAATCTGGGACCCGACCACCTCGACCCTGCTCTGGGTGGACATCACCGGCCGAGCCGTGCACCGCTTCGACCCGGCCGCGGGCCGCGATACGGCGCTCGACGTTGGCGTCGACGTTGGCGCCGTGGCCGTGCGCGCCTCGGGCGGCGTGGTGATGGCCGCCGCCGACGGCTTTCGGGCGCTGGAACCCGACGGCTCGCACCGCCTGCTGGCCGCCGTCGGCGCCGACGACCCGACCCTGCGCATGAACGACGGCAAGTGCGACCGCCGCGGACGTTTCTGGGCCGGCACCATGGCCTACGACGAGGCCGGCCCCGCCGGCCTCGGCACGCTCTACCGGCTCGACCCCGACCTCAGCGTGCATCCTATGCTCCGCGGCGTATCCATTTCGAACGGGATCGACTGGAGCCCCGACGACACGCGGATGTACTTCATCGACAGCCGCGCACAATCCGTGGACGTGTTCGACTTCGACCTCGACCGCGGCGAGATTTCCAACCGGCGCGTGCTCGTGACTTTCGAGCCGAGCGTGGGACTTCCCGACGGCATGACGGTGGACGCCGACGGCGATCTGTGGGTGGCGGTCTGGGGCGGCGCGCGCGTGGTGCGGTTTGCGCCCGACGGAACCGAGCGGGGCGTCGTGCGTTTCCCCGTCAGCCAAACGTCCAGCTGCGCCTTCGGCGGTGCTGACCTGCGCGACCTCTACGTCACCTCCGCCGCCCGCGGCATCTCCGCCTCCGCCGAGCCAACCGCCGGCAGCCTCCACCGCCTCCGCCCCGGCCCCCAAGGCCAACCCCCCAACCCCTTCGCCGGCTAACCCCCCACGCCCTTCCTCTCTTCCCCGCCCCCAGGGAGTCTTCTCGCATGTTGGGCGCCCGCTCGCGGCCAGCAGGGTTCCCCCTCGCCCCCAGGGAGTTTTCCGCCCACCAGCTGGCGGGGCGGGGGATGCGGTTCCCCCTCGTCCCCAGGGAGTTTTCCGGAGCGACAGGGATATCAGCAGAGATGACCAAGGTTCCCCCTCGCCCCCAGGGAGTTTTCCCTTCCAGAACACCGTCTGCGCGCTGACGCCGCGGTTCCCCCTCGTCCTCAGGGAGTTTTCCCTGCGGCGGAGCGTGGGCTTGAGCGTGAGCAGGGTTCCCCCTCGTCCCCAGGGAATTTTCTTCCCCTCTCCCTCAGGGAGAGGGCAGGGTGAGGGTGAGAAGCGCGGCTACCGCAAAGCGCCAGAACGAAGCTCTGCGCTGCGGGCAACACCCGTCCACCCAAACCCCGGCGGACGGCGAGACGTCCGCCGCCAGGTCAGGGTCAGGCGTCCACCCAAACCCCGCGGGGCCGTCCCTCTCCTCCCGCCTCGCAGGGCGCTACGTCAAGCGCGTGCCCGCCCACACCTACCCGCGGCCGTCCCTCAGCCCCCGCCTCGCAGGGCGAGAAAAGAGACCAGGCAGCCCCCAGCTACCGCAGCGCCACGTTGATGGCCTGGCCGGCGTCTTCGATGGGAATGAAGGTAATTGCGTCGTGCAGCCGCGCCGGCAGGCTGTCCAGGTCGTGCTCGTTCTGGCGCGGCAGCAGCACGCGGCGGATGCCGCCGCGGTGCGCGGCCAGGACTTTGGCGTGCACGCCGCGCGCGCTCCGCACGCGCCCGTGCGCCGACATCCCGCCAATGGCCAGCAGTTCGGCGTCCGCGGGCCGGTCGCGCATCAGCGACACCATGGCAATGGCCGCGGCAATGGCCAGCGACCCTTCGTCGCCCGGCAGCTGGTTGGCCGGCAGCAGCAGGTCGGTGTCGAACTCTTCCAGCGACCGCGCCGACACCTCCAGCGCCGACAGCCGCGAGCGCACGTAGGAGGGCATGATGGCGTATTGCCGGCTCACGTCCGCGCCGGCAGTGTCCAGCACGCGGATGACCCCGCGGCCCGGCATTTGCACGGCTTCCAGCCGGCCCAGCACCCCGCCGCTGCTGCGCACCACCGCCGCCGCCGCCAGGCCGGGCACGTCCCGACCGCGCCGCCGCAGGCTCAGCCGCGCCGGGCGGCCAATCGTGGCGGCCAGGTTTTCGATGGCGATGACCTGGCCGTCCGCGCCGCCGTCCATGGCGCGGCGGCTCAGCGCGCGGCGCACCAGGCGGCGCACCAGGCCGTCCAGCGCGGCCACGCCTGGTTCCTCGGTGTAGCTGCGCACCAGTGCGCTCAGCGCCTCGTCCTCGATAATCAGATCGTCCGGCGGCGCCTGATACTCGGCCAGGACGGCCGGCAGCAGCGAATCGCGCGCGATCTCGACCTTGTCGTCGTCCAGATAGCCCGCCAGCTCCACCACGTCCAGCCGCTCGCGCCAGACCGGGTCGACGTCGGGCAGCCAGCGCGTGGTGGCCATGACCAGCATGCGCGAGAGGTCGAACGGCACGTCGAAGAATCGGTCGCGGAACTGGCGCAGCGCCTCCGCGTCGGTCAGCGCGTTGGACAGCGCCAGCGGAGACGCCGAGCCGCCTTTCTCGCCGCCCAGATTTTCCAGCAGCAGGGCAATCTCGCCGCTGCCGCGGCGCTCCACGGCGCGCATGATGGCGCCTGGCGCCTCCGCGCCGCCGAAGAGGCGCTCCTTGCTGGCCAGCCGATCCAGCGCCACGATCTCCAGCGGCAACCCAAGCGAGGCCGCCACGCGGCGGGCCACGTGCGACTTCCCCACGCCGGACGGCCCCGCCAGGCAGAGCAGCGGCCGCGGCCCTGCGGCCTCCGCGCCCGCCGCCAGCTGGCGCTCGCGCACGGCCAGATAATCGATGATGAGATCGGCCGCCGACTCGGGCAGCGCCGCGCCGCTCACCAGGCTGTCGTGCAGCTCGTCCAGCCGCGGGCGCTCGGCCGCGGCGCCGTCCCAGGGCAAGTCCAGCGCGCGCCGCAGCCGCGCCAAATCCTGCGCGCCGGACGCCTGCGCCAGCCGCTGGCGCAAGACCTCCGCCGCGCCGCTGGGAATCGCCGTCTGCTCCAGCCGTGACGTCAGGTCGGTCGTATCCACAAAGTCCCCGCCCGTCGAGCGCTCGCCCCGATCATATCGTTGCCGCCGCGCCGCCATCGGTCCGTAGCAAACCTCGCACCCTCGCACCTCCGCCCCAGAGTCTCCGTTGACGCGGCCGCCCGCCGGCGCGATGCTTGGAGCGTCCCGAGGCTCTCGCATCGAACGAGTCCGCCATGAGTCTGCCCGGAACCCCGGACTACGACGTCGACGTGCATCAGGCCAAGGCCATGATCGACAAGGGCGAGGTGCGCGTGATCGACGTGCGCACCCAGTTCAGCGCGCCCGCCATGCCCGGCGTTTCCTACGTCCCGCTGGACGACATCCTGTCCCGCCCCGCCGAGGCGATCCCGACCGGGACGCCCGTGTTGTTCATTTGCAACGTCGGCCAGACCAGCAGCGTCGCCACGCAGATGGCCAAAGCGCTCGACGTGGTGGACGCCTACAACATGCAGGGCGGCATGACCGCCTGGGCCGAAGCCGGCTACCAAACCGAAGACCCGCCCGCCGCGCATTGAGCGTGCGCCGCGCCTGAAGGAATCTCGCCGTGTTCACCGTTGAGCAAGTTCAGCGCTACAGCCGCCACATGCTGCTGCCGGAAGTCGGTCCGGCGGGACAGCAGAAGATTCTCGACGCCAAAGTGCTTGCCATCGGCGCGGGCGGCTTGGGCTCGCCGGTGCTCTACTACCTGGCCGCCGCCGGCGTTGGAACCCTGGGCGCGGTGGACTTCGACACCGTGGACCGCTCCAACCTGCAGCGCCAGATTCTGCACCGCGACGACCGCGTGGGCATGCCCAAGACCGAGTCCGCCGCGCTGACGCTCACCGGGCTGAACCCGGACGTGACCGTCGTGCGTCACGACGAACCGCTGACCTCGGACAACGCCCTGGACGTCTTTGCGCCCTACGACATTGTGGTGAACGGCTGCGACAACTTCCCCACGCGCTACCTGGCCAACGACGCCGCCTACTTCCTGGGCAAAACGCTGGTGGATGGCAGCATCATGCGGTTCGAGGGCATGGCCACCGTCTTCGAACCGGGCCAGGGCTGCTACCGCTGCCTCTATCCCGCCCCGCCCCCGCCGGAAATGGCGCCCAGCTGCGCCGAGGCCGGCGTGCTGGGCGTACTGCCCGGCCTGGTGGGGTTGATTCAGGCCACCGAGACGCTCAAACACATCGTCGGCATTGGCTCGCCGCTGGTCGGGCGCCTGCTGCTGATCGACGCCATGACCATGGAGTTCCGCGAACTGAAGCTCCGCCGCGACCCCGCCTGCCCCGTCTGCGGCGACCACCCGACGGTCACCGACCTGATCGACTACGAGGAGTTTTGCGGCTTTGCGGGCGGCGACGCCTCCCCCGCCGAGGCGCTGGCCGCCGCCGTCTAACCGCCCGTCCCCATGCCCTGCGCGGCTCGCCCGCCCGCCCGCAGATTTCGCGGCTGCGGTCCGTCGTAGGCCAGCAGCTCGCGCGGGCGAACCGCCCCGTGGCGGTGCAGCCCCGGCCGCCAGCGCTGCATCCCATGCGCTGCACGGGGCGCCCTGGTCCAGAGCTGCCCGCAGGGAAGCACGTCAGCATGCATCCCGCGCGCTGCGCGGGGCGGCCCGGTCCAGAGCGGCCCGGGGAAAGCGTGTCGGCTTGCATCCCGTGCGCTGCACGGGGCGGCCCGGTCCAGAGCGGCCCGGGGAAAGCGTGTCGGCTTGCATCCCGTGCGCTGCGCGGCTCAGCAGCCCCGCGCGGGCCTTATGCTGACGGCAAGCGATCCACGCGACCTGACACACGGGGGTGCCGGTGACGCGGCCCAGGCGCACGCCGCGCCAGAGCCTGGGCGCCTGGCTGGCGGCCGAGACCAGACGGCGGGGCGGCGGCGCGCGTATCTGGCCCTGGCGCGCCGCTTGCGCCAGCGCGGGCCTGGCCGTCTGCGGCGCGGCGCTGTTTCTGGCGGCCGCCCTCGCCGCGCCGCCCTTCGATTACGGCGCCGCGGTGCAACCCGCCGCCGGCGGCGGCTGGCGCATCCAGCAGATCACACCCGGCGGCCCCGCCTGGCGCGCCGGCCTCCACCCAGGCGACCCCATCGCCTGGCGCACCGCCCCGACCAATCCCCCAGCCGCCCCGACGAACCTCCTAGCTGCCCCGCCTAACCTCTCAGCCGCCCCAACGAACCTCCCAGCCGTATCGCCCAATCCCCTAGCCGCCCCGCTTAACCTCTCAGCCGCCCCAACCAATCCCCCAGCCGCCCCAACGAACCTCCCAGCCGCCCTGCCTAACCTCTCAGCCACCCCAACCAATCCCCCAGCCGTCCTGACCAATCCCCCAACAGCGCCCCCGCTCCACGCGCCCGCTGAGCGCGAACACCTCTCCTCGCCCCCTCCCCCCACAATCGCTGCACCATCTTTCCCCTCTCCCTCTGGGAGAGCGCACCCTTCTTCTTTCCCCTCTCCCGCTGGCAGCGACCACCCCTCTTTCCCCTCTCCCTCTGGGAGAGGGCAGGGTGAGGGTCTTTTCCCCCTGCGCGTCCCCGCCGCCTCCGTCCTCATCGACCCCCGCAGCGGCCAAGAAATCCGCGTCCCCGGCCGCGACCCGCTGATGACGGCCGGCATGCTGGCCGTGGCCGCCGCCTTCGCCGGCGGCGCCAGTCTGGTGGCCCTGTTCGGCCGCCGCCGCGTGCTGCTGCCGGCCGCGGCGGCGCTCTTCGCCGCGGCAGCGGCGCTCATCCTCGGGTCCGTCGCGCCCGACGGCGCCGGCATCGTCTCGATCCTCGTCTTCGGGGCCACCGGCCTGGCCGGCGTGGCGCTGCTGTCCCTGGCGGCGGTGTTCCCCACGCGCGGTCCCCCGTTGGCCGTGCGTTACGGCCCGGCGGCGGCCGCGGCGCTCTTCGGCGGGCCCATCGCCGTGCTGGCCGCGGCCCTGGCGGGACAGGCCGAGCTGTACAACGCCGCCTGGGTCACCGTGGCCATCCTGCCGGCGCTGGGGCTGACGGCGCTGCTGGCCAAGTGCGTGGTGACCTTGCTGGACATCACCTTCCCGCGCGATCGGCGCGTGGCCCGCGTGCTGCTGGCCACGTTCCTCACGGCCGCCCTGCCGCCCACGGTCCTGTCGCTGGCGCCCGCCGTGGTCAGCGGCGCGGAGCTGCTGCCGTATGCCGTCTCGCTGCTGGCGCTGGCCGCCGCGCCGCTGGGGGTGGCGCACGCCGCGGTCCCCACCTGGAAGATCCGCCTGCAGCGCGCGCTGCGCCCCGCGTTCATGCACGGCGCGGCCTGGACCGGGCTCTTCACCGTCTACGCGCTGCTGACCGGCGTGCTGGGGCGCTATGTCGCCAGCGCCGACAGCGCGCTCCTGCCCGGCGCGCTGGCGGCGGCGTTGGTGGGCATCGGCGTCACCGTGCCGTTCGCGCGCCGCGTCGTGTTGGCGGCGCTTTCGCGCTGGGTCTACCGCGACAGCTACGACCCGCAGCGCGTCCTGCGCACCGTGAGTGCCGCGCTTGCTTCCACCACCTCGGTCGAGCAGTTGCCGGCCGCCGTGCTGGAACCCGTGCGCCGCGCCGTGGGCCTGGACTGGATCGCGCTCACGCGCGCCCGCGCCCCGCGCGAGCTGGCGGCCATCGCCTACAACCCTCTGGCCCCGGCGCCGGACGACGCCCAGGTCGAGTCCGCCGTGGCCGCGGCGGAGGGCCGGCGGTCTTCGGACATCACCGCCGTGGTCGTGCCCTGCGAGCTGGATGACGCCGTGGTTGCCCACGTCGTGGCCTCCATTCGCGACGAGTCCTTTGGCCTCAGCCTGGCCGACGCCGGCTTGCTCAGTGCGCTGGCCAGCCAGCTGGCCAGCTTCATGGTGCGCGTGGACCTCTGGCGGCAGCTGCAAGACCGCCTGCGGCAGTTGGACGCCACCGCCGAACGCCTGCGCGACAGCCAGCAGACGCTGAGCGACCTGTACGACCAGGTGAACGCCATGCTGGAGGCCGAACGGCGGCGCATTTCCCGCGACCTGCACGACGAGCCGCTGCAAAAGCTGGTGCTGCTGCAGCGCGCCTTGCGCTCGGCCGCGCCAGGGCCATACCGCAGCCGCGATGCGCTCTTGCAGCTGGTGGACACGGCGGCCGCCGACCTGCGCGAAATCTGCGAGCGGCTGCGCCCGCCGGTGCTGGACGACCTGGGCCTGGAAGCCGCCCTGCGCTGGCTGGTGGACGAAACCAGCCGCGCCGCGCCGTTCCAGGTCACGCTCACCATAGACGGCACGCCCGACCGCCAGCGGCCCGACGCGGACGTGGAAACGAACGTCTACCGCGCCGCGCAGGAGGCGCTGAACAACGTGCTGCGCCACGCCCACGCCGCCCGCGTGCGCGTGCGCCTCACGCGCGCGGCCGATGCGATTCGGCTCTCGGTCTGGGACGACGGCCACGGGTTCAGCGTTGCCCCCGACGTGGCGGCCTACTCGGCCACCGGCCACCTGGGATTGGCCGGGCTGCACGAACGCTTCGCGCGCATGGGCGGCGCCGTGCGCGTCCGCTCCACGCCCGGCGGGCCCACCTCCGTCACCGTGGAGACGCCGCGCCGTCTGCCCGCGGCGGCTTCCAGATGACCCGCCGCCGCTCCATCCGCGTGCTGCTGGTCGAAGACCACGTGATGGTGCGCGAAGGCACCCGCGCCGTGCTGGCCGGCGTGCCCGGCATCGAGGTGGTGGGCGCCGTTGGCGACGGCACGGCCGCGGAACGCGCCTGCCGCCGCCTGGCGCCCGACGTGTGCCTGCTGGACTTCCGCATCCCCAACGGCGGCCCCGTGCTCGCCCGCCGCCTGGCCCACGTGGCGCCCGCCACCCGCATTCTGGTCGTGTCGGCCTACGGCCAGGCAGGCTACGTGCAGTCCATGCGCCAGGCCGGCGCGGCGGGCTACATCCTCAAGAACGCCGACGTGCAGGAACTGGCCGACGCCGTGCGGCGCGTGCACGCCGGCGGCGCCGTGTTTCCCCCCGCGTCCGACGCCCGCGCCGCTTCGCAGACTGCCGCCGCGCGCACCCTGGCCGCCCCGCTGACCATGCGCGAACTGGACGTGCTGCGGCTGGTGGCGGAAGGCGCATCCAACCGTGAGGCCGCCGCCCAGCTGGACGTTTCGGCCAAGACCGTGGAGGCCCACCTCAGCAGCGTTTACGGCAAGCTCGGCGTGCGTTCACGAACCGAGGCCGCGATTGCGGCGGTTCGCGACGGGATCATAAGCGTAGAGTCCCCGCCCGCCGAAGCCTGACGGCGTTTCCGCCAGCGGGACGCGCGCGCGCTCGCGCATGGCCTCGTACACCGCGTCCGCGAGCTGCACCGCCCGCGCGCCGTCGTCGAAGCCCGCCAGCGGGCGCCCCTCGCCTGCCGCCGCCGCCAGGAACGCCCGCAGGG
Source organism: uncultured Chloroflexota bacterium (assembly GCA_958296175.1). Classification (GTDB taxonomy): domain Bacteria; phylum Chloroflexota; class UBA11872; order UBA11872; family UBA11872; genus UBA11872. The sequence goes on along the minus strand of OY282448.1, from coordinate 2,715,243 downwards.
CGCGCGCCTGCGGCGCGTCTGTCTCCGCGTCCGCGTGGTCGTACACCCGTGGGGCGCGGCCCTGCCGGTGCACCTCGGCGCGTTGGAGGTTGTGGCTGAGGCTCACCGTCTCGGCGCCGTCCGTGGCCGTCACCCTCCAGGCCGACCCCGCGGGCACACCGCCGAACTCGCCCACCACCACGCGCGCCAGCGCGCCGCTGGCAAAGCAGATGGCCGCGCTGGCCGTGTCGGCCAGATCCGCGCGGCGCGTGTGCCGCCCGCCCGACGCCTGCACGTGCAGCGGCCGCGACCCTGCCAGATAGCAGGCCAGGTCGAACGCCTGGCTCCCCAAGAACGCCAGCACGCCGCCATGTGAGGCCCGGCCCTCCCGGCGGCCGTGCAGCGGATCCGTCAGCGCCTCGATCTGCACGAACCGCGGCCGCGGCAGCCGACCCCGCAGCACGCGCACGCCGTCGGCCCCGCGCGCCCAGAAGTCGACCGCGGCCATGGCTTCGGATTGCAACGCGCGCGCCTGCAAGCGCGCCGCGTCCGGCCACCGCAGCGCCAGCGGCGGCTGCACGAACACGTGCACGCCCCGCGCCAGCGCCGTCTCGGTCACCAGCGCCAGGTTCCTCGCGGCGGCGCGCCCGGCCTGCGGCGCCGCCGCCACGGCGTCCACGCCTCCCAGCAGCGCTTCCTCGACGTCGGTTCCCCAGGCCGCCCCCAACTGCTGCGCCGCCGCCCGCGCCCGCCGCGCGTCCCCGTCGACCACCCAAGCCACCGAAGCCCCCGGCGCCTCTCGAACTACCGCGGCCAACGCTTGCCCAGCCTCCCCCCACCCCACCAACGCAACCCGCACCCAAGCACTCCCGGCAGCCACTTCCCGAAGCCTAACCCCCGCCCAGAGGTCTCCCCTGGCGGCGCAGATCGAGCGGGCGGGCACTGGTGAGAACCAACCTCTACCCAGACGTCTCCCCTGGCCCTGGCGCTCTCTGCGCCGTGGACACGGCCATCCCGGCTGCCGTTTCCCGCATCTGCGGAGAAAGGACAGCCGCTTTCGAGGGCGCGGGCGATGGCGTCAGCCGTTCCCCGCGCCTGCGGAGAACGGCAGGGCGGGAGACCGCCGCCGCCCGCTCCCTCGAGGGACCACCGCCGCCCGCCCCCTCGAGAGATTGGGAGACGAGGCCGAGGCGCGGGGTGAGAGCTTCGAGGGCGGGGCGGGGTTAGGGTGCGAGAGGAACCAGGGCGCTGCGAGTGATCAGGCCGGCGTCTTGCTGCTCGAAAGCGTCGTTGATGTCCGTCAGGGGGAATCGCTGCGCCAGCACGCGCTCCATGGGCAGGCGCTCCGTCTGCTCGGCCACGAAACGCAGCGCCTGCGCCAGGTCGTGGGCGTGGTAGTGCGCCACGCCCAGCATCGTGACGCTGCGCATCACCACGCGCGACGGGTCGAACGACGCGGCGCTGCCCACGTTGACGTTGCCGATCTCCACGAACCGACCGCCCGGCGCCGTCATCTCGATACCTTCGGCCACCACCGCCGCGCTGCCGACCAGTTCCAGCGTGACGTCGGCGCCCAGCCCGCCGGTGAGGTCGAGCACCGCCTGCACGCGGAGCTGCGGCGAGTCGGCCGCGCGCAGGTCGATGCAGTGGTCGGCCCCGAAGTCCCGCGCCAACGCCAGCCGCTCGGCGATGCCGTCGATGGCGATCACCCGGCCGGCCCCGCGCGCCTTGGCCACCGCCGCGGCGTACAGCCCCAGCCCGCCGGCGCCTTGAACGACCACCGTTTCGCCCGCACCCAGCCGTGCCCGGCGCAGCCCCGACACCACCTGCGCCACCGCGCAGTTCACGCTGGCCACCTCCGCGTCCGACACGTGATCGGGCACCCGGAACATGGTGTGGCCGGGATAGAGGTAGTAGAACTGCGCAAACGTGCCGCGAAAATGCGGCCAGTGGTCGACCCCGCGCAGGCGCTCCTTCTGCCGAAACGGGCAGGCGTAGGGATGCCCCTTCAGGCAGGTCGGGCAGGCGCCGCAGGGGTCGAAGTAGCGAAAGACGACCCGGTCGCCTTCCCGAACGCGCCGCCCGGCCGCATCCACCGTCACGCCCGCGCCCAGGCGAAAGACCTCGCCCACGCCTTCGTGCCCCAGCGTGTAGGGAAACTGAAAGCCCCGCCCCGCCAGGTCGGCGTCGCCGCGCCAGTAGTGCATGTCGGAGCCGCAGACGTTGGACAGCCGCATGCGCAGCACGGCCGCGCCGGGCCGCGGGTCGGGCGCCGGGTAGGTGCGAAAGTCGAACGGCTGGCGAACCCCGTGAAACAGCGCCGTCAGACCCTCGGCGCTCATGCCCCGCCCCCGCCAACCCAACGAACGGCGCCGTTCCCGCGCACGCCCCCGCGCACCAACCGACCGTAATTCCCGCCTGCGCGGGGATGACAGCGGCGCGGCGCGCCCGGCCGTTCGGCGCTCACGCGGCCTCCGTCGGCGCGTCCTCGTGGATGCGTTCGCCGCGGTGCAGGCGCAGCGCCATGTCGAACGTCTGGCCTTGCGAACGCACCGTCGGCGCGTGCGCGGCCAGGTAGCGCGCGCCGGCAACCAGCGCCAGCGTGGCGTCGTCCGCATCCTGGCTCAGCCCGAAGTGCTGCACGCTGGCCTCGATGGTTTGGATGGTGTGGAAGTCGCGGTCTTCGCGCAGCAGCGCCTGGCCCAGCGCGGCCAGCAGGCGGTCGTCCGACCCGCCCCCGGCGCGAACCTCGGCCACGAGTTCCGCCGCCTCGTTCGAGCGTTGGCGGCGGTCCAGGATGTCCAGGAGCCGCTCGGCTGCGTCATCGACCGGCGACGGCGGCTGCCCGCTGACGCGCGGCAGCCGCGCCGGCGGCACGTTGAGAAAGCGGTCCAAGTACACGCTCATGGCGGCGTCGAAGATGCCGCGCGCCAGCTCGCGCGAGGGCGCCCGCGTCAGCCCGCGGCGCACGGCGTGCGCAAACGACAGCGTGTGCAGCGTGCGGTCCCAGTCGCCGAACTCGTTGCTGTCGTGGAAGCGCGCCATGCGGGTGACCGCCGCCTGCACGACCGCGTCGGCCACGGCCACGGGGTCCACGCCGCCGCGCAACGCCGCCGCCAGCGCGTTCGCGATGGCCTGCGGATCCTCCCCCAGCACGGTATCGATCAGATCGGCGCGCGCGCCGGCGTCCAGGGGGCGCCCGCCGCCGCCCAGCTCCTGCGGCAGCTCGTCGAACGCCGCGTGCAGAATCGCTACCAGGTCGCGCGGGTTGCGCCAGGCGTTGGATTCTTCCATGCGCTGCGCCGAGGCGTAGTTGGCCGCCAGCGAGCCCAGCACGGGACCCGCCAGGTCCCAGCCCGCCAGGTCCAGCGCTTCCAGCGCCTTGTTCGTGAAATCCAGCACGTGCCCCGTGGACAGGTAGCGGTGGTCGGTTGCCGCCGCGAACAGCATGTCGGCGGCGGCCGTTGGCCCCAGCCCGGCCCGCACGGCCGTGAGCAGGCAGCGCTCCGCCCCGGCCGCGTCCCGCACCTCCACGAAGCGGCGGAACCAGCGTTTCAGGGTGGCGGCGTCGGCGGGCGCGTCCGGCAGCGGCCCCACGTCGAACCGCGGCGGCGACCCGGCGCAGTCGCCGGCCACGTTGGACAAGCCGTGGTAGAGCGCGCGGGCGTGTTCGCCGGGCGGCAGGTGCGGCAGCAGGTTCATCATGCAGGTCATCACGGTCAGCCCCGGCCCCCAGCCTTCCGTGCGGTAGCGCGCCCCGAACTCCAGGGCGATGCGAAACGCCTCGCGCGCGTCCGCGCCCGCGTCGTGCAGCCCGATGGCCGCCTTGGCCATCACCAGCGGCAGGTTCTGTTCCAGCCCGTCGCGCAGCCGCCGCCGCTGATGCCCCTGTTCGTCACGGCGGTCGCTAAGGTCCACCCACACCTCGCCGTCCACCACCTCGGTTGGAAACGACCGCGCGTCGTCGGCCCACAGGTCGAACGCGCCGCCCGTCGTCACGTCGAACCGCGCGTGGTGCCAGTGGCAGGTCAAGATGCCGTCGTCCACACTGCCGCGGTCGAGCGGAAACCCCATGTGCGGACAGCGGTTGTCCAGCGCGTGCACGGCGTCTCCCACGCGCACGAGCACCAGCGACCGATGGCCGATGCGCACGCCGCGGCACTGTCCGGGGTCGAGGTCGTCCAGCCGCCCCGCCAGCACCTTGCCGTTCGTTCGCATGCCGCCGCCTTTCCCGCCGACCCGTTTCTCCATGCTGCGACGCAAACCGGCGCGAATCAATCCCCGCGGCCGCCGGTCCCCGTTCCAGCGGCCCCTGCGCCGGCGAAGCGGGCGCAGACCGGGCGGGCGCCGCGCGGCGCCCGCGGGAACCCGCGGCGTCCGCAATTGCCGTCCGTGCGCAGGCGCGCCCCGCTCTGGCGTCGTATACTTGACCGTCCCGCGCGGGCGACCGGCGGGGTCTTCTTGTGCATGGTGAACGTTTCCGCGGGCGCTGCCTACACGGCGCGGCCGCGGCGCATGCGGCCTGACGCGGCCGCGGAGTCCGAATGCCCCGCAAAGGCGACCGAATCGTGATCACGCTCGAGTGCACGGATTGCGGCTCACGCGGCTACGTGAGCAGCAAGAACCGGCGCAACAGCCCCGACCGCCTGCAGGCGCGCAAATTCTGCCGCGCCTGCCGCGGCCATCGGCTGCACCGCGAAACGCGTTAGCGAGTGGCTGCCCATGTTGTCCTCACGCACCGTACGCCAGACCGTCCGCAGGGCGCGAGCGACCCGCTTCGCCCGCGACGCCTACCTCGAGCTGCGCAAGTGCCAGTGGCCCACCCCCGAGCAGACCGCGCGCCTCACCGCCCTGGTGCTGGCCATCAGCCTGCTCATGGCCATCATCCTCGGCCTGGCCGACATGGGCTTCGACCGCCTGTTCAACCTGATCACGTCCTGAGGGAAGGTGCACGAGCATGACGGCTGAGAGCGCCAGCGCGGCGGCCGCGACGGAGCAGGCCGCCCCCCCGGGCGAAGCGCCGGACAACGCCAAGTGGTACGTCGTCAACACCTACTCGGGCTACGAAGCCAAGGTTAAAAAGAACATGGAGCAGCGCATCCGCTCCATGGAAGCCTCCGAGAAGGTCTTCGACGTCGTGGTCCCCACCGAGGAAGTCGAAGAATCCCGCCACGGGCAGCGCCGCACCGTGCAGCGCAAGATGTATCCCGGCTACGTGCTCGTGCGCATGATCCTCGAAGACGACTCCTGGATGGTGGTGCGCAACACGCCGGGCGTGGTCAACTTCGTGGGGTCGGGGAACCAGCCCACCCCGCTGCCGCCGAGCGAGGCCAGCACCATCTTTCGGCAGATGGAAGGCGACGCTCCGCGGCCCGAGGTGCGCATTCAGATCGGCGAGCGCGTCAAGATCATCGACGGGCCGTTCACCGACTTCTTTGGCACGGTGGACGAAGTCATGGAGGACAAAGAGCGCTTGCGAGTCCTCGTTTCGTTCTTCGGCCGCGACACCCCGGTAGAGCTGGACTTTCTCCAGGTCGAGAAGTCCGGCGGCGGGTCCATCGTCTAGCCTGCGGATCGAGCACCTATGGCACGCACCGTCCTCGCCAAAATCACGCTCCAGCTAGCCGCGGGCCAGGCCACGCCGGCCCCGCCGGTAGGCCCCGCGCTGGGCAGCTACGGCGTCAACATCGTCGAGTTCACCAAGACCTACAACGAGCGCACGCGCGACCAGGTCGGCTCCGTGATCCCCGCGGAAATCACGATCTACGAAGACCGCTCCTTCACCTTCGTCACCAAGACCCCGCCGGCCGCCGACCTGTTGCGCAAGGCCGCCGGCGTGGAGAATGGGTCGGGCGAGCCGAACCGCGAGAAGGTCGGCGCGGTCACCCAGGCCCAGGTGCGCGAAATTGCCGAAATCAAGATGCCCGACCTCAACGCTTACGACGTCGAGGCGGCGATGCGCATCGTCGCCGGCACCGCCCGCAGCATGGGCATTCAGATCGAGGGGTAATCGTGGCGCGGCGCGGACGACGATATCGACAGGCGCGGGAGGCTGTAGACCGCAGCGCCCGCCTCGCGGTGACCGACGCGGTTGACGTGCTGCTGGCGCTGCCGGCCGCAAAGTTCGACGAGTCCGTCGAACTCCACGCGCGTCTGGGCGTGGACCCCACGCACGCCGACCAGCAGGTGCGCAGCACGGTCAGCCTCCCCCACGGCACGGGGCGCGACGTGCGCGTGATCGTCTTTGCCAGCGGCGACAGCGCGCGCGAAGCGCACGAAGCCGGCGCCCACGAGGTCGGCGCCGACGACCTGGCGCAGCGCATCCGCGGCGGCTGGCTGGACTTCGACGCGGCCGTCGCCACGCCCGACCACATGCGCATCATCGGCCCGCTGGGCCGCATCCTGGGGCCGCGGGGCCTGATGCCTAACGCCCGCGCCGGCACCGTCACGCAAGACGTGGCGCGCGTCGTGCGCGAACTGAAGGCCGGGCGCGTGGAGTTCCGCGTGGACCGGCTGTCCAACCTGCACATTCCCGCCGGCAAGGTCTCCATGGGCCGCGAGGCGCTCAAGGAGAATCTGCTGACGCTCATCGACGCCGTCTCGCGCGCGCGCCCCAGCGCCGCCCGCGGCGCGTACATCCGCACGCTCAGCATCTGTTCCAGCATGGGGCCGGGCATTCGCCTCGACCCCCAGGCCGCGGTGACCGAGGCCGCCGCCGCCGCGACCTGATCCAGGAGTTCGACCCCGCCCACCCCCCACACTGCCAATGCCCGAGACCGCGGGCCCAAAATCTCTCAGGACGAGAGAGCCCGCCGAGGCGCGAACTGACGATCGAGCGAACCCGCCGGTCAGGCGCGCCGCTCGATTTTTTCGTTTGCCTGCACCCCAGAAGGAGGAACCCCCGTGCCGACCCGGGCACAAAAAGCCGCCGTCGTCGAGGAGCTGACCGCCCAGCTGCAATCCGCCCCCATCAGCATCGTGTCGGGGTATCGTGACCTCTCGGTCACGGAGCAGCAGGAACTGCGGGCGCGCATTCGCGGCGCCGGCGCCACGTTCCGCGTGGTCAAGAACAGTCTGGCCGTTCGCGCCGCGTCGCAGGTCGGGGCGCCCGGCCTGGGCGAGTTTCTGAACGGGCAGTCGGCGCTGACGTTCGGCGGCGAGGACGTTCCCGCCGCCGCGCGGGCGCTGCGCGACTTCGCCGCCGCGCATCCCTCCGTGGACATTCGCGGCGGCGTGCTCGACGGCGAGCTGCTGAACGCCGACCGCGTGCTCAAGCTCGCCGCCATCATGGGGCGCGAGCAACTCAACGCCGAGCTGGTGTGGGCCATCAACGCGCCCATCGCCGGCATCGTGCACGCCTTGGACAGTTTGATTTCAGGTTTGGTGTACGCCCTGCAAGGGCGCCTCGACCAGCTGCACGAAGCTGGCGCCGAAGGAGGATCGTGATGGCAACCATCACCAAAGACGACATTCTGTCCGCGCTGGACAGCATGACCGTGCTGGAGCTGGCGGAGCTGGTGGAGGCGTTGAAGGAGAAATACAACGTCTCGGCCGCGCCGGTGGCCGTGGCCGCGCCGGTCGGCAACGGTGCGGTGGCGGTCGAAGAGGAGCAGACGGAGTTTTCCGTCGAAATCTCCACGGCCGGCCAGCAGAAAATCCAGGTCATCAAGGTGGTGCGCGAAATCACCGGCCTCGGTCTCCGCGAAGCAAAAGGGGTGGTCGATGCGGCCCCGAAAGTCATCAAAGAGGGCTTGTCGCGCGAGGAAGCCGACGCGATCGTTTCGCGCCTGGACGACGTCGGCGCCACCGCCGTCGTCAAGTAGCGCCCGCCCGGGCGCGGCCGGCCACGCCCGCGGACGCAGCCAGCGTCCGCGGGCAGCCGCGCGCCGCTCGGCCAGCGCCGCCCCCCGCCCGGCGGCGGATATTCAGCCGCGGCCCCGCCCTGCCCGCGCCGACGGGAGGTCGTGCGCCGTCGGACAGCCGCGCGCCGCCCGGCTCTTTCCGCGCCGGCAGGCGTCCGAGGTTGGCGCGTCTGCGCGCCGGCGCGCCGCGGCTGACGACGTCCGATCGTGACCCCGACCATGGCCGACCGCCGCGGCGCGTCAGCATGACCGTGCTGGAGCTGGCGGAGCTGCTGGAGGCGTCGAAGGAGAAATACAACGTCTCGGCCGCCCGCGTGACAGGCGCGCACCCGTTCCCCCCGGCGGCCGGGACGCCATGATCGACGCCGTCATCGTGTCGCACGGCCATGCGGTGATGACGGCGCGCGCGGCGCTCAGCCTGCGCGGCTCCACCGCGCAGCTTGCCTCGCTGACCATCGTGGACACCGCCGGCGACCCGCAGGTAGCGGCGCTGGCCGACGACGCCGCGCTCGATGCGCGCGTCATCCTGCTGCCGGACAACCCGGGCTACGGCGCCGCGGCAAACGTCGGGGTCGACGTTGGTGAGGCGCCGCTAGCGCTGGTTGCCAACTCCGACGTCTGGGCCGACCCCGACGCGCTTGCGGAGCTCGCGCACGCGCTCGACCAGCATCCCGACGCTGCCTGCGCGGGGCCGCTGCTGCTCGACCCCGACGGGTCGCCCCAGGATTGCGCCTTCGCCTTTCCGGGCATTGGCCAGGCCGTGGGCGACTTGCTGCCGCTGCCCGACCGTCTGCGCGGCTCGCGTCTGAACGGACGCTTGTGGTCGCGCGGCGCTCCGCGCACCGTCGGCTACGTGCTGGGCGCGTTCATGCTGCTGCGCCGGCGGGCGCTGGACCTGGTGGGCGCGTTTTCGACGGACTATTGGATGTACGCCGAGGAAATCGACCTGTGCCGCCGCTGCTGGGACGACGGCTGGCGCGTGCTGCACGTGCCGGCCGCGCGCGTCACCCACATTCGCGCGGCCAGCACCTCGGGCGGCGAGCTGCTGCCGCGGCTCTACCAGAGCCGCGCACGCTGGTATCGGCGCCACCATGCCAAACCGATGGCGTCGGCCGCGCTGGGTCTCATGTGGCTGCTGCTCTCCCTGCGCGCGGGTCTGCCGGGGCCGCGCCGTCAGGCGTACGCCGCGGCGCGCGCCGCCCTGCGGCGCGGCCAATGACCCCCGCGCCAATCAGCGCCGTCGTCCTGGCCCGCGGCGCTTCGGACTCGCTGCCCGCCTGCCTCCAGACGCTGGCCTGGGCCGACGAACGCCTGGTCGTGCTGGACGACTCGCGCGGCGAAAACGCCGCGCCCGCGCTGCTGCGCGGCGTCCGCGTGGTGGAACGCCGCTGGACCGACTTCGCCGACAAACGTGACGCCGCGCTGCGGTTGGCGGTCAACGATTGGGTGGCCTTCGTCGACGACGACGAACGGGTTCCGGCGGCGCTCGGTCGGGAAATCCGCGCCCGCGTCGGCGTCGAGCCCTACGCCGGCTATTGGGTGCCGCGCCGCAACCGCATGTTTGGCCGGTGGCTGCGCGGCGGCGGCTGGGCGCCGGATTTCCAACTGCGCGTCATGGACCGCCGCCGCGCGCGCTACCAGCGCCAGCGGCTCGTCCACGAGCTTGCCCAGGTAGACGGGAAGGTCGGCCGCATGAAGCAGCGGCTCGACCATCTCAGCTATCCCAGCGTCCGCGAGTTCCGCGCGCGCCAGCGCACGTACGCCGCCCTGGCCGTGCGCGGCCTGCACCAGGCTGGCGTCAGGCGCCGCCCCAGCGCCGTGGCGCTGCAACCCCTGCGCGAATTCTGGCGGCGGCTGGTGCGGCTGCGAGGTTACCGCGACGGCGCGGTTGGCCTGCTGCTGGCGCTGCTGATGGCCGAGTTCGAGTGGCGCGTGCAGCGCGGCCTGCGCGCCTGCTGGGCCGCGGACGCGCGGGAGGCCGCGCAGTGAACCCCGCGGCGCTGGCGTCCGTCTCGGTCGTGGTGGTGACCTGGAACTCGCGCGCGGACGTTGCGGCCTGCCTGCGGTCGGTGCTGGCCGCAGCGCCCGAAGTTCCCGGGCAGCTTGACATAACGGTCATCGACAACGCCTCCCGCGACGCGACGCCCGACCTGGTGCGGGAGGTCTGCCCCGAGGCGCACCTGATCCAAGCGCCCCGCAACCTGGGTTTCGGCGCCGCCGCCAACATCGGCATCGCGCGCGCCGAGGGGGACGCCGTCCTGATTCTCAATCCTGACGCCGAACTGGCGCCGGGCGCGCTGGGCGCCATGCTGCGGCGCCTCCACCGCGCGCCCGATCTGGGGTGCGTGGCTCCCATGCACGCGGCGGACGGGCGCGCGCCCGCGTCGCCCGCGCGCCGCTTGCCCACCCTCGGCGCGGCCTTCGCCGACGGCACGCTCATCCAGCGGTTCGCGCCGGAGGCGCCCGCGCTGCGGCGCTATTACCTGCGCGACGCGCCCCACGCGGAACCGGAATGGCTCACCGGCGCCTGCCTGTGTTTTCGCCGCGCCGCGCTGCGCGCGGCCGGCGGCTTCGACCCCGGCTATTTCATGTACGCGGAAGAAACGGACCTGCTGCGAGAGCTGCGGCGGCGCGGCTGGCGCTGCGCCGTGGCTGCCGATGCCTGCATTCGGCACCGCGGCGGCGCAAGCTCGTCCCACGACCCGGTCGCGCGCGAGCGCCGGTTCTTTCGCAGCCGCTACCGGTACGTGGCCAAGACCTGGGGCTGGCCGGCCGCGGCCGTCTTGCGCGTGTTCGTGGCCGCCAGCGGTCTGTTGCGCATGCTGGAACAGGCGCTGCGCCTGCTGCGCCCCGCCGCGCGTCCGCACGCGCGGCGCGAGCTGCGCCAGATTTCCGCCGTGACACTCTGGCAGTGGACCGGATGGGGCCGCTGACCCGCACTCCGCCGGCGCGGGCATGACGGGCGCGCGGATTATCGGGCCGTGGACCCGGCGGGCGCTGACGTGGACGTCTGTCGTCATAGGCGCAACGGACAGGGAGTGACGTTCTGGCGTGGACCGCACGAAGGAACTGACGCCGGGCGTTCGCGGCGCCGGGCGGCCGCGCGTGCTGTTCGTCAGCGGCGAGTTTGCCCCGCGCATGGGCGGCATTGCCGACCACACGGCCAAACTGGCCGCGGCCATGCAGGCCGCCGGCGTCGTCTGCCACGTGGCCACCGAGTCGCGGCGCGTCGACGAGCCGGCGGCGCGCGTCCACGCGGCGGCGGGCCGCCTCCCGCTGCAGGCGGCGCTGGCAACCGCGCGGACCGCCCGGCGGCTGCGGCCGGACGTCGTACATCTCCAGTTCCAGGCGGGCGCGTTCCAGCGTCCGGGCGAAATCGCGGGCCTGGCGTTGCTGCCGCGCCTGCTGTTGGCGCGCGCCCGCCTGGCCGTCACCTTCCATGACCTGGGCGCGCCCTACCTGTTTCCCAAGGCCGGGCCGCTGCGCTCGGCGCTGGTGCGCCGCCTGGCGCGGGCGGCAGACGCGGCCATCTTCGTGGACGAGCTCGACCGGCGCGCGGCCGTTGCCGCCTGCGGCGGCCTGCCGCGCGCCCACTGGATTCCAACCGGCCCCGGCATCGAGCCGACCCAGGCCACCGGCGGGCGGCTGGCCGCCCGCGCGGCGCTGGGGCTGGACGCCGGCCTGTTCGTGGTGGGGTTCTTTGGGTTTCGCCAGCGCAGCAAAGGCGTCGGCGTGCTGGCCGAGGCCATGCGGGCGCCGCACCTGCGGCGGCCCGACACGCGCCTGGCGCTGATCGGCGCGGCGGCCCCGCCCCTGCCGGCGCGCCGCGCCGAACCCGCGGCGCCGGCGCGCACGTTCGACGGGCTGCGCGTGATCGACACGGGCGCGTTGCCCACGGCGGCGGTCTCGCGCTGGCTCACGGCCTGCGACGTCGTCGCGCTGCCGTTCCTGGCCGGGCTGTCGACGCGGCGCGGCTCGTTCATGAACGCCGCGGCGCACGGCGCGCCCATCGTCACCACGCGCCCCCCGCACGCCGGCCTCGTGGACGTACGCCCCGGCGAGGTGTGTTTTGTCCCCCGCAATGACGCGGCGGCGCTGGCGCAGGCGCTGGCCGTCGTGCGCGACAGCCCCGGGCGGCGGCGCGAACTGGCCGCCGGCGCGCGCGCCGTGGCCGCGCGGCATGCCTGGACGGAAATCGCCCGCCGTACCCTGGCCGCCTATGGCTGCTAACGCGCCCGCGCCGCGCCCCGCCCGGCTCGGATTCGCGGCGCGCTGGCGGCGCCGAATCACGCCCACCGCCGCGCTCACGGCTGTTGTGGCGGTTGGCGCGCTCCTGCGCAGCGTGCGTCTGGAGCAGCTGGGCGACTTCGACTTCGACGAGGTCGCGTCCGCCTGGTACGCGCGCGCCGCGCCGGGCGACGTCATCGCCGCCATCGCCGAGGCGCCCTTCGAGCACCCGCCGCTCTATTACGTGGGGCTGCACTACTGGACCACCTGGTTCGGCGAGTACGAACCGCTGGTGCGCTGGATGTCGGTTCCGTTCGGCGTGCTGCTCGTCCCGGCTACTTACCAGCTGGCGCGCATGTATCTGCGGCCCTGGCCGTCCGTGCTGGCCGCGGGCATCGCGGCCTGTTCGCCGCTGCTGATTTTCTTCAGCCGCGAGGCCCGCATGTATGCGGCCGCCGCGCTGTTCGGCACGCTGGCGCTGTGGCTGTTCGAGCGCGCCATGCGCCGCGGCCGCCGCCGCGACTGGGCCGCGCTGGCGCTCACCGTGGTGGCCGGCGCTTATGTGGACTACACCGCGGCGCTCTCCGTCGTCGCCATGAACGTGTCCCTGCTCTGGCGGTTCCGAACGCACCGCCGCCGTGCGCTGGGCTTCGCGGCCATCGAGCTTGCGGCGCTTGCGCTGGTGGCGCCCTGGGTGCTGCTGGCCCGCGGCGTCCAAGACAGCCTGCCGGCCTTCGGCGCCGGCGTCCTCAGCGCCGACTTGATTCGAGAGGTGGCGGCGAGCGCCCGTCTGGACCTTTTCGTGGGCGACGCCGCCGTGCGCGGCGGTGGGCGCGCCGGCGAGATCGTTGCCTGGACGCTTGCCGCGCTGGTTGCGGCCGGCGTCGTTCTGGCGTTTGCGCGGCGAACCGCGGGGCTGCTGCTGGCGCAGGTGGCCGCCGTGCTGGGGTTCCTGCTGCTGCTGCTCGTCTTTGCCAAGGACTACCAGCCCAGATACCTCCTGCCGGCTATCCCCGCGCTGGCCGTCCTGGCGGCGGTTCCGTTCGACGCCGCGCCGCGCCGCGCCTGGGCCGCGCTGCCCGCCGCGGTCCTGGCGGCGGCGGCCCTGGCCGGCCCGGTCTACGCCGCGCGGAGCTATTACGAGGACTACCGCCGCGGCGATTACCGAAACATCACCACCACCATCGAAGGTCTGGCCCGGCCGTCCCGCCCAGCTCGCGACGGCGGCAAGTACCGCGACGCCGTCATCCTGGCCGGTCCCTGGCAAGGCTGGTACTGGCGGCATTACTTCCCCGACTTCCTGGACAAGGTGGACGTCTGGTTCCTGCCCGACGAAGTCCCGCCGGCCGTCACCGCGCAGGAAGTCAACGAGAAGCTCGGCCGCGCGGCCGATAACCATCGGCGCCTCTGGGTCGTGCTGGCGGGCCTGGAGCAAGCCGACCCCCAGGGGTATACCGAGTCCTGGCTCACCTCGCAGTGGCAGGCGCGCTCCGAGGTCTACCGCAACGGCGTGTTGCAGCTCTACATGACCAACGAGCTGGACCTGGTCGATCGGCGCGGCCGCGTCGAGCTGGGCGGCGACTTCGAGATCGACCTCATCCAGTACAGCGGCTGGCGCGCCGACCAGGGCCCGCGTGAAGCGGGCGACGGAGTTCGCTTCACGGTGTTCATCCGCGCCGAGCGCCCGTTGGATTACGACCTGCGGCTGCGCGTGTGGCTGCGCACGCCCGGCGGCGAGATCATTGCCAAAGACCTCCTCGCGCGTGACCGCGCAGGCCATCCCACGTCCGCCTGGCCGCCGGGCGAACGCCGTCAGATCCGCACTGCCCTCTGGGTGCCCGCCGAGGCCGAGCCTGGTGAATATCAGGCCTTCGCGGCCTTTCTCACGCCCGACGGCGGCGCGCTGGAAGCCCGCGGCAAGCTCGCCAAAATCCCGCACCCCGGCGTGAGCTACCTCTGGCTCGGCCCGGTGGCCATCGTGCCGCCGTCGGTCCCGCTGGTCCACGAAGCGGCGATGCGGGAGCTGATCGGCGGCCCCATCCGTTAGCGGTCTGGGGGCGCGCGCGTTGGCGCGTCCGCTCCCGGCGGCCCCAGGCCGCCCCCGTGCGCGCCAAACGCCGAGCGCCGCAAACCGCCAACGGCCGCCAGCGCGGCCGCATACACGGCCAGCCCCGCGGCCGCCGCGGCCAGCCAGGGCAGGCCGCGCAGCAGCCACAGCGCCAGCACCATGGCCGCGGCCGCCAGCGCCGGCCGCAGCGTCGGCTCCGCCAGCCGCCGCAGCACCCGCTCCCCGCGCAGCAGCCAGGCCAGCATTGCCAGCAGCACCACCTCGCTGGCGATGGTCGTGGCCGCCGCCGCGTGGAAGCCGAACGCGGGAACCAGCGCCAGATTCGCCGCCACGTTGAACACCGTGGTCGTCAGGAAGGCCGGCGTCAGCCACCACTGCCGGTCCAGCGCGATCACCACGTATTGCAGCGTCCCGTTCAGATAGCTGAGCGGCGCGAACCAGACCAGAATCGCCAGCGCCTGGGCGGTGAAGGGCAAAAACTCCCGGTCCAGCAGCAGCTCCACGATCGGCGCGGCGAACGTGAACAGCACAATCACGGCCGGCGCTGCCAGTGTGAACAGCACGCGCCAGGAGCGCGCGGCCCAGCGCCCCAAGACGTCGGGGTCGCGCCCGGCGCGCGCCATGAGCGGGAAAGCCGCCAGCACCACCGCTGCGGGCACGACGTTCAGCGCGTTGATGAACTTGGTGGCCGCGTTGTAATGGCCCACCACCGCCGCGCCTTGCAGCGGCTGCAGGATCAGGATGTCGACCTGCACGAAGGCCGTGGCCAGCAGGCCGTTGAGCATCAGCGGCAGCCCCGCGGCCAGCAGCGGACGCTGCGGGGCGCGCGCGCCGCGCGCGCCCCGCAGCAGGCCGAACCCCACCGGCCGCGCCAGCGCCAGCGCCGACGCCGCGCCGGACGCCACCCCGGCGGCCGCCAGTCCCGCCACCCCCGCGCCCAGCCCCAGCAGCAGCAAGCCCAGCCCCACCGTCAGCGCGGAGGCGCCGGCCGCCGCGTACGCGCGGCGGTCCATGCGCTCCCAGGCCCCGTATATCGAGGCGTACGCCTGCCCCAGCGCCGACGGAAACAGTCCGACGGCCAGCACGGCCACGGCAATCACCGTGGTGGTGGACACGGCGCCCGCCGCCCGGTAGAGCAGCGCCGCGCCCAGCATGAGCGGCGCGCCGACCGCCGCCAGGCGCAGCCGAATGGCCAGCCCCGCGCCGAACAGCCGCCGCGCGTCCCCGCCCTGCCGCGCGATGTCCCGCGTCAGCACCGTGCCCAGCCCGAAGTCCGTCAGCGCCGCAAAGTAGGTCAGCAGGTTCGTCGCAAAGGCGTATTCGCCGTTGCGCTCGGGACCCAGGATGCGCAGCGCCGCGATCCAGAAGACCCAGAACACGGCGCGGTCGAACCCGCTGGCCGCCAGCGACGTCAGCGTGTTGCGGGTAAAGCGCCCCTGCGCAGCCGCCTCCGTGCGGCGGCGCGGCGCGCCGACCGGACGCCCGCTGAGCACCGCCAGATACGCCAACGCCGCGACCGCAATCACGGCGCCGACGCCGACGAGGATCGGGCCCGAAAGATCCGCCGTCACCAGCCGAACGCTCCCGCGCGCTCCCTATCGCCCTGCCCCCATGCAGCAAGCAGGCAACGGCCGCGCGCAATGTTCCTCTCCCAGCAAGACTTCGCCGCCCGCGAGTGACATCCCCACTGGCAGCGGCCGCGCGCAGTTTTTCCCTCCCAGCAAGCGGTCGAGTCGGACGAGCGTTCAGACGTCGTTCCCCTCGCCCAGAAAGATGTGTGGCAAGCCCAGGCGCCGCGCGTCGTTCCCCCTTCCCTGTCCGTGCGCGTCTTTTCCGCCCGAGCGCGCCGCAAGGGCGGTAGGTCGTCGCAGGCCCCAGGGCCGCACGTCATTCCCAGCTCCCAGCAAGGCGGAAGGCAGGCCGAGCGGCCGCACGTCTTCTCCCCCTCCCTGTCCGTGCGCGTCTTTCCCGCCCGAGCGCGCCGCAAGGGCGGTAGGTCGTCGCTGGCCCCAGGGCCGCACGTCATTCCCATCTCCCAGCAAGGCGGAGGGCAAGCCGGGCAGCCGCACGTCTTCTCCCCCTCCCTGTCCGTGCGCGTCTTTTCCCTCTCCCTGGAAGGGAGAGGGCAGGGTGAGGGTCCGCCGCCGGCCAGCGCGGGAACAGGCGGAAGGGAGGGGGGCGGGCCCAGGCCAGGAGCAGGACCACCGCCCCGACCCATTGGGCCCGCCGCTCTATAAATCGCGCCGGCCGCCAAAACGTGACGCATGTCAGGTACGAAGGGCAGGCCTTTCCGCTCGACGCTCCGCCGCGCCGCGCGCTTCCCGTCTCCGGCTCGACCGACCGCCGCCGGTGCGCCGACCGGCCGCGCGCCCGCCTCGAGTCCGCCTCGAGTCCGCCGCCCGCCGACAGACCCGCGGCCCCGCCGCCCGCCGCCCCGTTCGAACGTTGGAGTATCCTGAAGCAAGCCCATGCAGGCATTGACCGACAAAGCGTACGACTGTCTCGACTGCGGGCGGCGCTATCACGCGCCGCTGCGCGTGCTTGAGACGGGCCGCGGCCCAGGTGACCGCGGATGTCCGAGCTGCGGCAGCCGTCACCGCCGCCGCCGCCGCGGGGCGTTCGCGCTGATTCGCGACGCGTTCCTGAGCTACAGCACCGCCTGACTGGTCTCCGGCCCCGCCGGCGTGCCCGGCGCGCTCACGAGCCAGATTCTGGACATCAGCGACGACGCCTGACCGGGGCGCGCGGGCCATCGCAGCGCCGCCGCGCCCCCCGCCCGCGCCGCGCCCGCCGCCCGAGCGCCGCAGGCGTTTCTCCGTCCGTACAATTGGGGACCCGCGCCGCTGCCCGTCGAGATGTCCCACAGCCTGGCCGCGCCCCTGCACCGCATCGCCTGGATGCTGGCGGTTGCGGCGGCCGTGGTGCTGCTGTTCCTGCTTCTCGACCGGTCGTCCAGCCAGTTCGGCATCGACTTCATCGTCTACGTCGAGCCGGACAGCGTGGCCGCCGACCGCCGCCTGCCGCAGGCCGACCGCGGCAACCCCGAGTTCGCCATTCGCACGGTGCAAACCTTCCAGCAGGCCATCGACCGCAGTCCCACGGTGCTCATGGTGCACGGCGACGCGCGCGGCGAGCTGGACTTCGACGCCATCCGCACGGAGTTTCAGCGCGGCCTGGTGGTGATTGCGGTCGACATGACGCCGGACGACCTGGCCCCGCTGATCGACCCGGGCATCGCCAGCGTCGCCACGGTCACCGAACCTCTGCGCGCGCCGTTTTACACCCTGCTGGCCAAGGGCGAGGAGCAATGCCCTCAGGGCCTCCGGCCCGGCTGCGGGGTGTTCGTGGCGGACGGCCGCACCTTCAGCGGGTTCGAAGACCTCACCGCCCACGCGCGCCAGGCGTTGGACGTGCTGCTGCGCGCCATGCTGACGCCCACGGCCACGCCGCCCGCCAGCTAGCTGGGGCGCGGCACGGCCTCCGCCCGCCCCGACCTGGCCGAGGCCAGCGCCGCTTCCACGATGGCCGCAATGTGGCGCCCCTGCCGCGCCGTCAGCAGCGTGTCGCCGCCGCTGTCCAGCGCCTCGGCCAGCAGGTCCACCTGCCGCCGGTCGTGCTCGGTGTCCGTGCGGCGGTTGCGGAAGTCGTCCGGCGCCAGCCCGCGCGTGTACACGGCAATCTCCGGCCGCGGTTCGGCCACCACCAGCGAGCCGCTCGACCCCAACAAATGCAGACGAATCTCGCCCAGGTTTGGGTGGCTGGGCCGTCCGATGCGCCCGATGCACAGCGAGCCGACCGCGCCGCCGGCAAGGTCGAACGTAAGCGAGGCGAGGTCCTCAACCCCGCGCGCCGCGTGCCGCTGGAAGAAGTGGCTGGCCGTGCGCGCGAACACCCGCGTGGCGTCCAGGTTCAGCACGTGGCGGATGTATGCCAGCGGATAGATGCCTTCCACGCGCAGCTCGCCCTCGCCGAGCCACGAGTCCGGCACGTCTTCGTCCTCGTCCGAATCCAGCAGCACGCCGGCGTCTTTGCAAAAGAAGAAGTCCACGTGCACGGCCCGCGGCTCGCCGATCTCGCCGGCCTGCACGATCCGCCGCGCGTCCTCGATCGCGGGATGCGTGTTGCGGTTCCAGAGCAGGAACTGCACCCCGGCGCGCTCCACCGCCGCCACGATGGCGTCGCAATCCGCCACGTTGGGGGCCATGGGCTTGTCCTGCACCACGTGCAGCCCCGCCTGCGCCGCGCGCACGCTGAGCCGCGCATGCCGGGCCGCCTCGGGCGACACCACGGCCACGTTGGGCGCGCGGCGGGCGATGGCCGCGTCGATATCGGGTTCGTACGCCGTGCCCAGATCGCTGGCCAGGCGCCGGTTGCGCTCGTGCACCCAGCCGGCCGCGTCCGGTTCGTCGGCCACGCCCACCACCTCGAAGCGCGGATGATCCTTGAACGCCAGCGCCACGTAGTCGTGCTTGGCCGCGCTGAGCGCAAGCACGCGGTAGGTCGTGCGCGAAGTCTCAGACGAGGACATAGCCGTTGGCCGTTGCGTGCGCGGTGCGCCCTGACGCCAGTGACGCTTGCGCGGCTTCCGCCGCGCGCAGCGCCGCAAGGGCGTCGGCGCCCGACGGGGACGGGTCGCGCTGCTGCTGAATGGCGTTGGCGAACTCGTCCAGCTGCGCCCGCAAACTCAGCGCCCGCTGGTCGGCGACCAGCGCCTGCGGCCGCCCGCCGCGGTAGACGAGCTGCACGTTGTGATGGTCGTCGGCGTACGCCGCGCCAAGCGACCCGATGACGGTCAGCGAGGAGTAGCCCTCGCCGGGCGGCAGCCCGGTCGACACGCCGCACACCGCCATTGCCCCGGAGTCAAACCCCAGGTGAACGTGCAGCAGCTCCGCGCCGCCCGCGGCGTGAATCTGCGCCGGCGCTTCGCCCATGAGCCAGCAGGCCTGATCCAGGTCGTGCACGCCTTCCCGCACGGCCAGCGGCGCTTGCGGCCCGTGGTCGCGGCGTTGGCCGTCCGCCGCCGCGCGCCGCGGCATCCAGCGGTGGCTGCGCAGCATGCCCGGCCGGCCCAGCTCGCCGCCGTCCAGCGCCTGGCGCACGTGCACGTTGGCCGGCATGAAGCGCAGCGGATGCGCGGCCATCAGCCGCACGTCCGCGGCCCGCGCCTGCTGGTCCAGCTCGGCGGCGCGTTCCGCCGCAAGCGCCAGCGGCGCTTCGACCAGCGCGTGCTTGCCCGCCGCGATTGCCAGCGATGCGGTCTCCGCGTGCGCGGCGATGGGCGTGTTGACGATCACGGCCGAAAACCCTTCCGGATCGGCGTCCAGCAGCGAGCGCAGCGTGCCCGCGTGAGGTTCGCCCCCCCACGCCCGCGCCGCGCCGCGCGCGGCGCGCGGGTCGGCGTCGACTGCCGCGGCCAGCTCGCACTCGCGCGAGTCCGCCGCCGCCTGCGCGAGCGCCGCAGCGTTCGCGCCGCACCCAACCAGCGCCAGCCGAACCACCGACACCCTTCGCGCATCCCCCAGCCTCGCCGCGCCTGGATTGTATCTGCGCACGCCGCGCCGCCGCGCGCCGCGCGCATGCATCACACGAGACCCGGCCCACTCAGGACACGCACAAAGCGGCCGCGCCGCCGCGCCATGCGTCACACCCCCGGCGTCCGCGCGTTATGCAGGCGAACTCGTTGCGCACCATTGGTAGTTCCCCGTCACACTGGCGCACCGCGCGGTCCCGTTGGTCCCATGACGCATGGCCCCATGAACGTGTCTCCCATGAAGCAGCTCACACGCCGGCGCGCGCTCCAGGCTGCGCTCGCGCTCGCGGCCGCAGGCGCCGCCGTTCCCGCCCCGGCCAGCGCCGACGCAGCCTTTCAGCTGCTGCCGGCGTTGCCCCATGGCATCCGCAGCGCGCCCTGGGGCGTGGCCATTGGCCGCGGCGGTCTGGTTTACGTGACCGACTCGCGTCTGCATCGGTTGTCGGTGTTTTCGCCTGAAGAGGGCTCGCTGCGCGTGTTGGCAACGCCAGGCAGCGGCCCCGGCCGGCTCCGCCGTCCGCAAGGCCTGGCCGTTGCGCCCGACGGCGAGCTGTATGTCGTGGACGGCGGCAACCGCCGCGTGCAGGTCTTTGGGCCGGACGGCGAGTTTCGGCGCGCCTGGGGGCGCCGCGGATCTGCGCCGGGCGAATTCGACGCGCCGCGCGGCGCCGCGCTCGACGCGCTCGGCCACGTCTACGTGGCCGACGGGTTCAACGACCGCGTGCAGAAGTTCGACCGCAGCGGCACGTTCCTGCTGGCCTGGGGATCGCGCGGGCGGGCGCCCGGCCAGTTCAGCGCTCCCATCGGCGTGGCGGTCGGCCCCTCCCAGACGGTCTACGTGGCCGACACCTACCGCGACCGCATCCAGGCGTTCCGGACCGACGGCTCGTTCGTCCGCGTGCTGACGCAGGCGCCGGCCATCCGCAATCCCATCGGCGTCGCCGTCGATCCGTCCGAGCGCGTCTACGTGACAGAAGACATCGACCATCGGGTCGTGGTCGTCGAAAGCTCGGGCGTGCCCGTCGGCGCGTTTGGAACCGAGGGCGCGCGCGCGGGCCAGTTCCAGTTCCCGCGCGGTCTTGCCGTGGACGCTGACGGCCGCGTCTACGTGGCCGACAGCTTCAACCACCGCGTTCTGGCTTTTTCGACCGACCTGCCGCAGCCCCTCCCGCCAACGGCCGCCGACTTGAGCGCGGCGGCCGCCGCCGGGCCGCTGCTCGAAGCGCCCACCGCGCACAGCCTGACGAACTGGCAGGTGCGGTTCGAGGGCCGCCTCTGGGTCGTTCCCGTTGCCGCCTACTTCCAGGCAACCGGCGGCGCGGCCCGCTGGGGGTGGCCGATCTCCGAGCCGCTGGTCGAGTTTCCCGGCGTGGTGTCCCAGTACTTCCAGCGCGGCGTGATGGACTGGGCCGACGACGGCCGCAACGGCCGCGCCCTGTTCCCGCGGCCCGTGTGGGACTACCTGGGCGGCGGGCTGGGCGGTGCGCCGAACCTGGGCGCGGAATCCGACCGCCGCTCCACACGGCCAGGCCAGCTGGTTGGAACCTGGGGGCATCGCGTGTCGAACGTTGCCGTGGACGGCACGCGCACCGGCTTCCTGGACTTTTTCCTTGCCTATGGCGGCGAGCCGCAGTTCGGAGCGCCGCGCACCGAAGCGCGCGCCGACACGGGCGCCGACGGCACGGTCTTCGACCCCGACGCCCCCGCAGGCCCGATCCGCCAGTACTTCCAAAACGCCGTGCTCGAGTTCGCGCCCACCACCGCCGAGCCGGTGCGCCTGCGCCTGATCGGCGAGTCCCTGCGCAACCGCTGGTACCCCGCCTGGGCCAACCTGCCGTCCTTCGCCCCCGCGGCCGTCCAGGTCGGCGAGACAACGCCGCTGCAAACCCTGCAACGTTAGCCGCCGCCGCGGCCGTTGCACGGGCGCGGGAAAGCACTGCCGCACGCGCTACGGGAAATACTCCTCGCAGTTGTCGCGCACGAACGTGGGGTTGCCTTCCTGGTCCGCGTGCGCCTCCGTCGACGCCAGCAGCGCGTCCTGCACGAAGTCGCGAATGGCGTGGATGTCCGGGCGGTACAGCGCCGCTCCGTCCGGCGCCTGCAGCGGCGTCAGCAGGTCGTGCCCGCGGCTGTGCACGGCCCATGAATTGATGCGGTCCTGAGGAATCGACAGCAGCAATTGGCCCAGCGCGGGCACGCTGCCGAAGGGCACGTCGGTCTTGAACGCGCCGTCCAGACTGGCCAGCACGCCAGGCGCGTTCACCAGCAGCGCCGGCGACAGCGCCTGGTCGTGCAACGCCCGCACTACCTGCTGCTGGCGGCAAATCCGGGCGAAGTCGTCCGCAGCGTCGTACTTGCGCGAGCGCCCGTAGGCCACCGCCTCGCGCCCGTTGAGCGTGTTCCAGCCTTCCTCCAGAATCAGCCGTATTTCTTCCTCCGTATCCAGATACACGAACCGCTCGTCGAACTCGCGGTTCGACCAGACCCTGATCCCGCCCAGACGGTTGATGATGGCTTCCACGCCGTGGAAATTCACCAGCATCCAGAAATCCACGTGCAGACCGGTAACGTTGCGGATGGTCTGCTTGAGCGCCTCGATGTCCTGGCGGCGCAGCACCTCGTTGATGCGCGAGCCGTGCCCGTCGCACGGCCCCAGGCACAGGTCGCGCGGCACCGAAAGCACGAAGACGGACTTCGAAGCCGCGTCGATGCTCATCAGCATGATGACGTCCGTGTTCCCCTGGAACGACTCGGCCTGGTCCACGCCCAACAGCAGCAGCGTGAGCCGCGCCGCGGCGGGCGCGGCTTCCGGCGTGGGCGTCGGCGCAGGCTCGGTCGGCGCGACGGGTTCGGTCGTCGCCGCGGGCGCGGGCGTAAGCGCGGGGCGCTCGGGTTCGACCCGCGGCGCAGGGGCGGCCGTGGGCCGCGCCGTCGAGGTCGGCGCGGCGGCGGCCGTTGCTGCGGCCGTCGCCCGCGGCGCGGCGATTGGCCGCGGCGCAGCCGCGGCCGTCGGTGCCGCGGGCCGTTGCCCCGCGCCGTCAGCCGCATCGCCGCCGCACGCCGCCAGCGCCAGCGCCAGCCCCAGCGTGAGCGCCGCCGCGGCCTGGCGTACGCTGCGATTCAAGCTGTCACGAGTCGATGCGCCAGGGGGGCTGCCAAACGTTGTATGCGCCGGCGAGTATCGCCGGCGCCGACCGCCCGTCGCATGAACTATCGGAACTAAAGGCCCCCGCGTGACGCCCGCAGCCGCCAGCGCGAGCCAGGTCGAGGTCGATCCGGACTTCCGCCGCGCCTTTCAAGACCGCGTCGTGCGTTGGTACCGGCGCGCTGGCCGCGGCCTTCCCTCTGGCGCGCGCGCCCGCTGCCCGCGCTGTCCCCTGCGCCGCACGTGCCGCGCCGCCGCGGGCGGCCCGCCCGCGGCCGTCTGGCGCGAACACGGCGCGGCCATGGCGGCGGAGCGAACCGTCGGCTACCGCGTTGGCGCAACCAGGCCCGTGCGCCCGCCGCCGCCCGCCAACGAGCCGTCACTCGATTAGCCGGCTCGGCTGCCGCCGCCGCGCCAGCATGCGGCCAACCGCCTGGCAAACCTGGGCAACCGTGGGCGCGTCGCCCAGCCCCTGCGTCTTGCTGCCGGTGGAGACCGACACGGCGTGCGCCGCGTCCACGCCGTAGATCCACGGCTCCGTGGAGGTAAAGATCGTGACGGTTGGCGTGCCGACACAGGCCGCCAGAGCGCTGCTGGCGGAGTCGTTGCCCACGAACAGATCGCTGGCCGCGGTCAACGCGCCCAGCTGCCCGAACGTGGTGCGGCCGCCCAGGTTGACGGCGGTTTCCGTCATCGCCCGGCGCACGGCTGCAATGGAGGACGCGTCGCCAGCGGCGCCGACCAGGCACACGCGAGCCCGGTGCGTGCGGATCAGCCAGTCCGCCGCCGCGGCGAAGCGTTCCGCCGGCCAGCGTTTCGTCACGTCAACCGCGCCCGGATTGACGCCGCCGCCCGGCGCCATCACCACGCGCAGCTCGGCTGCCGCCAGGTCGAATTCCTCCGCCAGCCGCCGCGCCGCGGCCGCGTCGTTGGCGGTGGGCCGAAACACCCCGGCCGCCTCCCGCGGGTCCAGGCCGGCCGCCGCCGCCGCGCGCCGATACGTCTCGACCTCGTTGTCGTCGCGGTCCATGGCCACGCGCGTGGTGTGGGGGAACCCCCGCCGCCGGCTGTCCAACCCGACCCGATAGGGAATCCGCGCCAGATAGGGCAGCAGCGCCATCAGCGGCGAGCGGTCCAACACGAACGCCGCGTCGAACCCTCGGCGGCGCAACTCCCGCACGAACCCCACGTACGCGCCGGCTTTGGAACGCCCCGGCGTTCCCAGCATGCCCATGGGCACGATCTCGTCCAGATCCGGGTTGTTCGCCAGCGCCGGGGCGGCGTAGTCACCCACCGCAAACGCGACGTGGGCCTGCGGCAGCCCGCGGCGCAGCGCCCGCGTGAACCAGGTGGCGCGCAGCACGTCGCCCAGCGCCAGCGGCTTGACGACCAACACCGACATCCCAATGTTGGACGGCAGCGGGCCGTGGGTGGGTGCTCGGGGGCGGATGGCCAGCCGCGCGAGCCAGCACGCCAGCGTTATGGCCGCCGCGCGCGGCCCCGTCTGCCGACGCCAGCCGCCGCCGGACCGTCGCAGTGAGAGGCTGCTCATGGGGGCGCTGAAGGCACGAGCCAGCCTAGCCTACCACCGGTCCCAAGCCCGCCAGCCGCGCCGCCGCGCCGCTCCGCGCGCGTTCCCCGCCCCCGTCCAGGGTCTATCCGAGCCTCGCGCCTGCGCCCGCACCCAGCGCGCCGCGCCCCGCCCCGCGCAACGTCTCCCGCCCTGCCCCAGCCGCTTACAATCGACCGCTCGACCTGGTTCCATCAGCCTCCGCGCGTGCCCGTCTACGAATACTCCTGCTCCGTCTGCGGCCGCCGCTCGTCGCGGTTGTTCAAAACGCTGGCGGCCGTGTCGACGCCCGACTGCCCGCATTGCGGCGCCTCGGCGCTGCAACGCCTGATCTCGCGCCCCACGCTGCTGCGGCGCGGCGGCGGCGGCGGCCATGCCGACGACCACGGCGATGACCACGGCGGCGGCTCGGAGGACGACCTGATGGCCGACCTCATGCCCGGTCTCGAAACCGGCGACCCCCGCAGCCTTGCGCGCATGACGCGCCGCATGTCCGAAGAAATGGGCGAGGACATCCCCGACGCCTACGAAGGCGTGCTGCGCCGCATGGAAGGCGGCGAGATGCCCTCGGACGAGGAGTTCGACGCCGTGGAACCCGACGACGGCGGCGCGCTGGACACCGACGACGACTAACCCGCGGCTCGTTGCCCTGGACGTCGACGGCACGCTCGCCGCGCACGCGCGCCAGGTCGAGCGCGGCGCGCTGCACGCCCTGCACCAGGTTGCCCGGCGCGGCCTGGTGGTGGTGCTGGCCACGGGCCGCGGCTGGATTGGGATGCGCGGCCTCGCCAGACGGCTGCCCCCGTCCGCTTTCCTGGTGCTCAACAACGGCTCGACCACGCGCGCGGCCGACGGGCGCCTGCTGGCCGCGCACGAGATTCCCTTCGAGACGGCCAACCGCGCCCGCGCCCTGTTCGGCGCGGCGGGGCGCCCCGCCATCTGGATCGAGTCGGCCAACTCCGGCGACCGCTACCTGGTGGACGGCGCCTGGGAGTCGCACGAGGCCTACCGCCGCTACCTGGAACCGAAAGGCGCGCGCGTCTGCCGGCTGCCGAACCCCGTGCTCGCCCCGCCGCCGGCGCAGCTCTTCGGCCTCCTGCCCCTGGAACAGGCCGACGGCTTCGAGCGCCGCCTGCGCGCCGAGCTGCACGGGCGCGCCTCCGTGGTGGCCTGGCAAAGCCGCCGCTTGCAGTCCGCAGGTTTCGAGGTGCTGCCGCCGGGCGTCACCAAAGGCGCCGCCGTGGCCAGCCTGGCCGCCAGCCTGGGCGTCCACGCCCGCAACGCCCTGGCCGTCGGCGACGATCTGAACGACCTGGAAATGCTCCAATGGGCCGGCCGCGCCCTCGCCGTGCACGGCGCACCCGCCCCCCTGCGCCAAGCCGCCGACCAGACCCTCCCCAACACCCCCCACGCCCTGCCCCGCCTGCTTAAGTCGCTGGCGGAAGCTCAGGACGACTGACCCCCAAACATCGTTCGCGCCGGCAAGGGTGATCGGCCCTGCCGCGCCGTGATAGCCCAAGGCGGCGAATGGTCGATGCACGGCTCGGTGCGCGGGCAGCCCATGGCAAGCGGCGAGATTTGCGACGCTGTGAACAGGCAGGGGCTGTACGTGCGGCGAGACGGCCAGCCTGTCGGAACCTCGCAAGTTGCAGCTCGCGTACGCAACTACGCGGATATGTTCGAGATCCAGACCAACGGGTGGGTGTGGCTCGCAGACCCCCGCGAGACAGGAGAGCAGGAATGACGAGCAGGGATATCGCGGCGCTCCAGGGAGAGCGCAGAGAAAGCTATGGGCTCAGCGGCCTTTTGCGCAGAGCGGCAGGGCCTGGGAGGGCGTCTTGGACGGACATTCCGGCAAACCCCGGAATCTACGTCGTCCACGTGGAGGGAAGCGCAGGCCTGACGTTCTCGGCGACCGCTGCTGAGGCGAGGCACGCGGAAACGGAGCTCCAGGAATTCCTGCAGCAGAAGTGGGAACGAATTCAGGCGGACGCGCCGACCGATATCGTGTACGTCGGCAAAGGTGCCAACCTGCGTAAGCGCGTGCGCCAGCTCGCCCGTTTTGGCGTTGGGCGCGCCGCCAACCACAAAGGCGGCGAGTGGATGTGGCAGATCGAGCAGATCGACTCCGCGCAGGTGTTGGTTCAGACCTGCCCGGCGGGACGGGAGGAAGCATTCGAAGGCGAGCTGCTCGACCAGTTTCGGTGCGGCCACGGCGACTGGCCGCTTGCAAACCGTCAGGGAGGGACCCGGCGCATGCACTGAAGCCCGTGGAATCCGCTGCCGAGCTGCGCCATGGGTTGACATAACTCCCCAAGCGCTGGCGGTCGGTGCTACGATTTGCCGTCACGCGCCGACGTAGCTCAGTTGGTAGAGCAGGGCTTTCGTAAAGCTCAGGTCGTCAGTTCGAGTCTGACCGTCGGCTCCCAATTCGAACCAGACGCGGCGGGCACGCTGCTATCTGTGTGACGCAACAAGCTCGACGGCGCGCACGCCCGTGCCCGCCGTCGAGCCGTGGACGCTGCGCGCGCCGTTCACGCCGTCGGCCGGGCGGCCGCCGCGGCCGCGGGCGCTCCGTGGTTCCGGCGGCTAGACCCTGGCCCCGGCGCCGCTAGATGTACGCCGACGGCGTGCGACGGCGTTCGAACGCGGCCGTGGGGTCCGCCGTGCGCACTTCCTTCGGGACGGGTCCCGTCCACCAGCTGGGCGGCGCGGGGAACGGGAACACGTCGTGCCACATCAGCACCAGCGTGCGGCGCTGGTCGGTCGTGTTGGCGTGCGCGGCGTGCATCACGCGCGCGTCGGCAATCACCAGATCGCCCGCCCGCACGGGCAGATCCACGGCGTCCGGATGATCCTGAAACGCCGGGTGGCTCTGGTGGTCGTCCACCGCTTGAATCTCGCGCTCGTGCGCGTCCGGCAGGGTGTCGTGCAGCTCGACCCGCGTGCGGTGCGTGCCGGGAATGACCCGCAGGCAGCCGTTGGCCACCGTGGTGTCGGTCAGATAGATAGACAGGAACACCTTCGTCGGCCACGGCGTCGCGGCCGACGGGTTGTTCCAGTCCATGTAGTCCTGGTGCCAATACAGCGGCGGCCCGTGCGGCGGTTTGGAAATGATGGTCAGCGCCCCGCTGGGATGCAGACCCTCCAGTTGCAGCGCCGCGCACGCCGCCGTCAGGCCCGGATAGGTCAGCACGCGGTCGGCAAACGGGTCGGGAAACATCCGCTCGTCGGCTTCTTTGCCCAGCTCGTCCCAGCGCGACGGCTGCCGCACGTGCACGTCGCTGCCCTGGTAGCGGTACTTGTGGTCGACCACGGTGCGCGCAAAGTAGTCCTCGGCCCATGCGCGCATCTCGCGCAGCAGCGCCGCGTCGGCCACGTCGGGCACCACGGTGTAGCCCTCGGCCACGAGCTGATCGCGTTTCTGTAAGGCTTCTGCGGGTGACAGGTGCATGGCGTCCCAGGCTTGCCAGCGGGCTGCTCGCCCGGCGGGTCGTGCGAAGTCTACGCCGTTGGAACGGGTGACGCCCCGCCGACTCCGCCGCCCGAGGCGCCCCCGTGCGCCTTTCCCGCCGTCGACTCGAAATGCAAAGGAAACCCGGCGGTGTGCGGCGCCAGCCGCGGGCCGCCGGCTCTCAGAAGTGCGCCGGGATGTTTTATAAGGATGCGCCGCGTCAGGTATTATGCGCGTTATCAATAGGGCCTCGCGGCGCGTTGCCGCTGAGAGCAGGGGGAGGTTTCTATGAGCAAGCGATTGAGCCGGCGCGTGATGCTGCGCGCGGCTGGCGCTGGGGCCGTTGGCACCGGCGCCGCGGCCGTTCTGGCCGCGTGCGGAGAGTCGCAACCGGCCGCGCCGGCCGCAACCGCCGCCCCGGCCGCAACCGCCGCGCCTGCCACGACCGCTGCGCCCGCCATGACCGCCGCGCCCGCCATGACGGCCATGCCGCAGCAGCAGTCCGTCACCATCCGCTACGTCAGCGACCACACCTCCGGCCCGCGCGGCGCGGCCATGCAGTGGGGTCTGCGGCAGTACGCCTCGATGCGCCCGAACATCAACGTTCGGTTCGAGCCGCAGCCGGCCGACTACCGCGAGACCTTCCCGCTCCAGATGGCCGCCGGCACGCAGGCCGAAGTGGCCATGTTGGACGGCGGCATGCTCGGCGCCTTCGTGGCCGACGGCGGCTTCACCCAGATCAACGACGTGCTGGACAAGCGGGACGACTACGACCCGAGCGACTACTACTTCATCCCCGACCTCTACACCGTCAACTTCGACAGCACCCACGCCCGCGGCGAGTCGGTGCCGACGGTGATCGAGGGTGACCAGTTTGGCTTGCCCTTCCAGGGCGCGACCGGCGGCATCTTGATGAACACGACGCTGGCCGACCAGGCCGGCATTGAGTTCCCCAGCAAGGGCTGGACGTACGCCGGCGAGTTCCTGGAAGCGTCCATGATGGCCACCGACCCCGACACCGACCAGTGGGGCACCTGGGCGCGCAACGACTACGAGTTCCAGTGGGCGCCCATGTGCTTCGGCGCCGGCGGCCCTGCCTACCGCAACGCCGACGAGACCGGCCTGGCCATCTTCGACGACGGCGGCGACTGGGGCTTGAAGTTCTCCGTGGGCCTCATCCACGACGACGCCGTGTCGTTCCCCGACAGTGAGAGCAAGCGCGTCTCCGGCGAGTTCGGCAACCCCTTCGCGTCGGGCAAGGTCTGGTCGTGGCTGGGGTCGGGCGTGTACTCGTCCGGGTTCCACATCCCGCGCATCAAGGAACGCTTTGGCTGGTCGCTCGGCCCCATGCCGGTCGGCCCGCTGGGCGGCACCGCCCTGCACGACTGGAACGACCAGCCGAACCTCATCACCAACGGCGCGCAGCGGATGGGGAATCTCGAGCAGGCCGTGGACCTCGTCATCTTCCTCGGCGGCGCCGAGTACCAGGGCCGCGTGTCCATCGACCGCGGCCACCTGCCCATGTACAAGGCCGCGCTGGAGACCCCCGAGGCCACCAACGCGCCGCCCGAGGGCATGGAGTGGCTGAAGGACTACGCCGACACGCCAGAGGCTCGCCACCTGATGATGGCGCTGCCCAACTGGTGGGAGATGAACGAGTGGCGCAACGCCTTCATCACCAGCGCCTACCTCGGCGACAAGACGGTGGACGAATCCATCGACGGCGCCAAGAAGTGGGTGGCTGACGCGCTGGAAGGCCAGCGGGACAACCTGAACAACGCGCGCACCACGTTCGGGTTCACTCCGCTCTAAACGGCCGCCAGGCCGTTCGCGATCGACCTGGATCGCACGGCGAAGCCCGGCGCGCAAGCGCCGGGCTTCGTCCGTTAATCCCCGGCGCGGCGCCTGGCCGTTCCTGCACGGAGACCATGCGCCCGCATTCCCGTGAACGAATCCCGGCCCTGCGCCGCCGCTCCGCATGGCGCCGCCTATGGCGCCCACCGCCATTCCCGCGTTCGCAGAAATCCATCGTCGGCAGCTCGCAGGTTCGGCGTGCGCGCGGGCCAGTTCGCCCCCGCCGCTCCAGGGGCTTTGCCAAGACCATGTCACGGCGCACGCTGTGCATCGCCGCAGGCCGCGGCGTTCACGACGGCAGCGAACGAAAAATGCTTCGGACGCGCAGCGGCCGCGTCACGCCGCACGGCGCGGCAGATCGAAGAAACAGCCGCCGACAGAGAGGCGCCGTGCTGGAAGACCGCCTCGTGCGCCGCACCGAGAAGGCGCGGCGCACACCAGCGTTACGAGCGCGTGGTTACAAGCGCGTGTTGCGGCTGCGCGGATCCTGATAGGGGAACGGGTCGTCCCGCGAGCCCTTGGCGTCGTCGCCGCAGGCGGCCAGCGCCGCGGCGGCCGCAAGTGCGCCGCCCAGGGCCAGCACCCGGCGGCGGTCCAGCCCGACGCGGGCAACCACGCCGCGGTGGCTTTGCGTCTTCGTCTCTCTCACAACGGACCTCGCACCGGGCAACGCATCGCCTCCATGGTATCGCAAGCAGCTTGGGGCAACGCGCCGCGTGCGGCATGCTGCCCGTCAGCCGTCCGCCCCGCGGAGACCCCCAGCCATCCCGACCCAAACGCCTCAGATCGCCTTCCAGCAGGGCGGCGCGGTCGCGGTCGAACAGATCGAAGTTCCCGACCCCGCGCCCAACCAGATTCTGGTGCGCGCCGCGCGCACGCTCATCAGCGCAGGCACCGAGCGCAACATCCGGGACAGCGCCGTGGACGCCCGGCGTCTGCCCGACTATTCCTGGGTCGGCGTCGTCGAACAGGTCGGCCGCGGCGTGCGCGGCTACCGCGCCGGCGACCGCGTGCTCACCTGTCTGCCGCACCAGGGCGCCGGGCTGATCACCATCGATCCCGACCTGCCCGACACCCCCGCCTACGCCGGCCATATTCCGGACGACGTCAGCGACGACGACGCGTCGTTCGTCGTGCTGGCCGACGTATCGCTCCACGCCGTGCGCCGGGCGCGCCCGGGCCTGGGAGATTCCGTGGCCGTCTTCGGCCAGGGCGCCGTGGGGCAAATGCTCGCGCAGTTCGCGCGCATGGCCGGCGCCTACCCCGTCATCGCCGTCGACCTGCTCGACGAGCGGCTCGACCTGGCCATGACCTCGGGCGCCACGCACGCGGTCAACGCCCAGCGCCAGGACCCCGTCGACGCCGTCCGCAGCCTCACCGGCGGCGGCGCGCGCGTGGTCTTCATGGTCACGCGCACGCCCGCGGTCTTGCCCCACTGTCTGCGCGCCGCCGCCCCCGGCGGCACGGTGTCCATGTCGGGCAGCCCGCCCGGCCGCGTGGCCATCGGCTTGCAGGAAGAGCTGCTGCGCAAGGAGCTCACCATCATCGGCACCCATCAGGGTCTATACCCGCGCCAGCCGTACCACTTCTTTCAGTGGACGCGCGAGGCCAACCGGCGCTACATTTTCGAAGCCATGCAGCGTGGCGAGTTCCAGGTGTCCCACCTCATCTCGCACCGCGCATCCTATGCCGAGGCCGCCGAGTTGTACGCCATGATCCAACGCGGCCCCCAGGGCTGGATGTCCATGGTGCTGCGCTGGAACGACGAGGGAGACGCCGCATGAAACCGCCGCGGTTCTACTTCAAGGGAACCTGAACGAGCTGCCGCAAGGCCCGTGCGGCCTTGGACTCGACCGGCCTGGCCTACACCCCGCGCAACTACGCGCGCCGACCGCTGACCCGGGCCGAGCTGTTGGACCTGGTCGGCCCCCGCGCGCCGCGCGAAGCCGTCAACCCGCGCAGCCCCGCGGTCCGCGCTCTGGGCGTGGACGCGGCCACCCTGGCCGACGACCAGGCGCTGGCGCTGATGCTGGAGAACCAGAACCTCATCCGCCGGCCGGTGCTGGCCGTCGGCGAGCGGCGCATCGCCGGTTTCACGCCCGACGCCTACGCCGACCTCGGCTGAGCCGCACCAGCGCCCCGCCGTCGGATATCCTCGGGCTCCGCCCATCACCCATGCGGAGGCTCCCGTGGCCCTGACGCAGGCTCAGCTCGACGAACTGCGCTCCATCGACACGCCCACCATCCTCAACGCCATCGAAACGTTCGGCGTGCGGCCCAACACGCTCGGCTTCACCGGCACCAACGTCCGCTACCTGGCGCCCGACATGGGCGTGCTGTTGGGATACGCGGCCACGGCGCTCGGCGACACCATGAGCGAGGCCGCCCCCAAGAGCCCCGACGGCATGTTCCAGATGTGGGAAGCCGTGGACGAAACGCCCAACCCGGTGGTGCTGGTCATCAAAGACTTCAGCGACGACCCCACGCACGCCGTCCACGCCGGCGACGGCATGGCCACGTTCGCCAAGGTGCTGGGCGCCGACGGCATCGTGACCGACGCCGCCCTGCGCGACCTGGAAGGCATCAAGCACGCCGGCATCAAGCCCTTCGCGCGCGGCCTGGCGCCCTCCCACGCCAACAACCGCATCGTCCGCGCCCAGGTGCCCGTCACCATCGACGGCATGGACGTCAACCCCGGCGACCTGGTGCACGGCGACGAAAACGGCCTCTGCACCATCCCGCTGGAAGTCGCCGACAAAGTGGCCGCCGTAGCCAAGCAAATCTTGGAAGCCGAAGAAGCCACCCGCCAGAGCTACCTCGCCCCCGGGTTCGACCTGGACGGCTACGCCAAACAGCGCAACCTCCAGCGCCGCAACCCCGCGCGCGGCTTCTAAGCTCGCCGCGTCCACCCCCCGCTACCGCCGCGTCGGGAAGTCCTCCTTCGTCACCACCGGGTAGGTCTTCTCGGCGCTCAGCGGGGTCGGCTGCTTGGCCAGATCGCCCGACGAGGTGCGGTTGCGCAGCAGGTGCACCGCCAGCAGCGTGAAGAGACCGTCGTCCGACGTCGCGCGCCCGCCCAGCGCGAAGTATTTCGGCGACATGACCGACATGTCCTCCAGCTGCACGTCGGCGGTCGAGCGCTCCTGCTGGCGGAAGCGCCCCGCAAACACCTCGCAGATCATGGCGTTGCCGCTGGGCATGCGCGCGCGGCCGTAGGCGCGGCAGACGAAGGGGCGCACCGGATAGATTTCGCAGCGGTTGTCAGGGCCGAGCATCGGGCAGCGCGTCGACTCGGCGCGGAACCCTTGCCCCACCGCGCGCACGAACGCCCGCGGATGCTTGTTGCGCATACCCAGCCAGCGCCCCAGCGGGTTGCCCAGGCGCTCCCGCTGCTCGATCACGCGCCCGATGATCGTCTGACGTTGATCCTTCGAAAGGCTGTCCCGCATCCAGGCGTGAATCAGCGCCCATTCCGTCTCTCCCGCCAGCACCTGATGCATACAGCAGCGCGCGCAGCCCTGCTGGCATTCCAGAATCGGGTTCTCCTTGACCACCAGCGCCGACCAGCTCTCCATCGCCGCATACAGGTCGGGCAGGCTGCCGGCCGATTCCGCCATGCGCTTGTAGAACACGTGCAAGTCGACGGATTCACGGGGACGAGCTTCTGCCACCAATGCACCACCGCGCTGCGAACGTGCCAAGTATGGCAACTCCACCGCGCCCCCCGCACGGCCGCCGCCTCCCGCGCCGGCCAGGCGGCGCCGCCGGTGCGAGTGACCGCCCGCCGCCGCGCGTAATAGCTGGTGATGACGTGCGTGTGGATAGCCTGACGGAGCAGGAGCAGCCCGTCGTCCAGCGATTGCTCCCAGAACCGGCGGCCCCAGGTCACCAGGTCGTCGCCGCCCCAGATGTCGTTGACCAGAATGTCCAGGCGGCCCTGCTGCTCGCGGTCGACGCGCGCAAACAGGCGTTCGACCTGTGCCGGGACCGAGTGGTCCACGCGCACGGCGATGCCGCGGCCGCCGGCGGCATCCACCAGCGCGGCGGTTTCCTCGATCGTTTCCGGACGGTTCATGGGTGATGCCTGCTGGCGCGTGGTGCGGCCGGTGCAGTAGACGACGGCGCCCGCGGCGCCCAGCTCCACCGCAATGCCGCGGCCGCAGCCGCGCGTCGCCCCGGCCACGACGGCCACCTGACCGTCGAGCGGGCGGTGCGTTGTCGTCATGCCTGTCGGCGCCCCCTCCGTCATGTGCCGCCCTGTCGATATGCGCCGCTCTGTCGATCCAGCGGCGGCCGGAATCCCGACGCCGCAGCAAAGCAGGGTCGGCGCGCGCGGGTGCGAACCCCGCCCGCACGGGGAGGTATGCGCAGGTCTCGAACGGCGGCAGCGCGCAGGCGGCGCTGGCAGACAACGCGGAGGTTCGAGGCCTGGAGACGAGTGAAGATACGCGGAGACGCGGCTGGGTTTCCCGGCAACGGGCTATCTTCCCACCAGGTTGCCCCGGCAGTATTGTCGCTGCTGGCGAACTTAACGGCTGTGTTCGGGATGGGAACAGGTGTGGCCTCACCGCATAGGTCACCGGGAAACCCAGCCGCGTCTCTGCGTAAAGCTGCACTTTTGCCGACCAAACAGCTACCAAGCCCTCGACCATTAGTACGGCTCTGCTGAGCGGCTCTCACCGCTTACACATGCCGCCTATCGACCAGCTGATCTCGCTGGGGTCTTACCTGGTTGACCCAGTGGGAGGCCTAGTTTTGAGGCGGGCTTCGCGCTTAGATGCTTTCAGCGCTTATCCCAACCGGACATAGCTACCGAGCAATGCCGCAGGCGCGACAACTCGTGCACTAGCGGTCCGTCCATCCGGCTCCTCTCGTACTTCGGACAGACCCTCTCAAGCCTCCTACACCTGTGGCGGATAGAGTCCGAACTGTCTCACGACGTTCTGAACCCAGCTCGCGTGCCACTTTAATGGGCGGACAGCCCAACCCTTGGGACCTTCTTCAGCCCCAGGATGTGACGAGCCGACATCGAGGTGCCGAACTGCGCCGTCTATGTGAACTATTGGGCGCAACTAGCCTGTTATCCCCGGGGTAACTTTTATCCGCTGACCACGGCCCTTCCACTCGGAACCGCAGGGTCGCTAAGCCCGACTTTCGTCTCTGCTCGACGTGTATGTCTCGCAGTCAAGCTCCCTTGTGCCTTTGCACTCTGCGGCTGATTGCCATCCAGCCTGAGGGAACCTTTGGGCGCCTCCGTTACATTTTAGGAGGCGACCGCCCCAGTCAAACTGCCCACCTGAGACTGTTCCCGCGCCGGGTAACGGTCGCGGGTTAGGGACGCAGCTGTGCACGGGTGGTATCCCAAGGGCGACTCCACCGAAGCTAGCGCTCCAGCTTCTCCGTCTCCCACCTATCCTTCACATGCACAGACGCGACTCAATCCCAGGATGCAGTAAAGCTCCACGGGGTCTTTTTGTCCTGCCACAGGACGCCCGCATCTTCACGGGCATTGCAATTTCGCCGGGTGGCCTGCCGAGACAGTGCTCAATTCGTTGCGCCATTCGTGCGGGTCGGAAATTACCCGACAAGGAATTTCGCTACCTTAGGACCGTTAGAGTTACGGCCGCCGTTCACCGGGGCTTCAGTTCCGGGCGTGAACCCGTTGCCTTAACCTTCCGGCACTGGGCAGGCGTCAGCCCCTATACATCACCTTTCGGTTTCGCAGGGACCTGTGTTTTTGATAAACAGTCGATTGAGCCTGTTCACTGCGACCTCCTCG
This sequence comes from uncultured Chloroflexota bacterium, assembly GCA_958296175.1. GTDB lineage: Bacteria > Chloroflexota > UBA11872 > UBA11872 > UBA11872 > UBA11872. The sequence continues at coordinate 2,679,775 of OY282448.1, read as the reverse complement.
AGCTCAGGCGCGCATGTCGCCTTCACCCTACCGAGGCGCCCCTTCTCCCAAAGTTACGGGGCCAATTTGCCGAGTTCCTTAGCAGACCGTGTCCCGATCCCCTTCCGGTCTTCGCCGGCGTCTACCAGTGTCGGTTTGCGGTACGGGCACCAGACTAGCTCGCTACGAGGCTTTTCTTGCCGGGTCGGCTCCATCGAGTTGCTCGCGGTTGCCCTTGAGCTTCCCATCACGTCTCAGAACTAGCGCCGTGGATTTACCTGCGGCGCCTCCCTACGCGCTTGGACGTGCATAGCCATCAGCACGCTCGACGTACCGTCCCGGGTCCCCCCTTCGCTGTTAACGCTAATCAGGTGGTACAGGAATATAAACCTGTTGTCCATCGCCTACGCCTTTCGGCCTCGGCTTAGGCCCGACTAACCCTGAGCGGAGTAACCTTCCTCAGGAACCCTTAGACTTACGGGGTGCAGGATTCTCACCTGCATTGTCGCTACTCATACCGGCATTCTCGCTTGTACACGCTCCAGCCGTGCTCACGCTCGACCTTCGCCGCCTGTACAACGCTCCCCTACCATCCGCCATTGGCGGATCCGTGGCTTCGGTGTCTTGCTTGAGCCCCGTTACATCTTCGGTGCAGGGTTCCTAAACCAGTGAGCAGTTACGCACTCTTTCAATGATGGCTGCTTCTAAGCCAACATCCTGGCTGTCTCTGCAACCCCACTTCCTTTCCCACTTAGCAAGAACTTGGGGACCTTAGCCGACGGTCTGGGTTGTTTCCCTCTTGACTATGGAGATTAGCCCCCACAGTCTGACTGCCGGGCACGTGCCGTGGCATTCGGAGTTTGATAGAAATAGGTATCCGGTTAGGACCCGCATTCAGTCAGTGCTCTACCTCCACGACACTAAAACCCGACGCTAGCCCGAGAGCTATTTCGGGGAGAACCAGCTATCTCCAGGTTCGTTTAGCATTTCACCCCTACCCGCAACTCATCCCCCAGAATTGCAACTCTGGTGGGTTCGGACCTCCACGAAATGTTACTTCCGCTTCATCCTGGCCACGGGTAGCTCACCTGGTTTCGGGTCTACTCCGCGCGACTGGACGCCCTGTTCAGACTCGGTTTCCCTACGGCTCCGGACCGGAGGCCCTTAGCCTTGCCGCGCAGCGTAACTCGCCGGTTCATACTCCAAAAGGCACGCCATCACGCATTCCGCCAATACGAGGCTCCGACTCGCGCTTTGCTGCGCAGGCATCGATCCGAAGACCTCCGCCTGCGCCTCGCCGCGCGCGCCGGCGCCTCTGGTCGGCATAGCGCTCTGACTGCTTGTGGGCGCGTGGTTTCAGGTTCTATTTCACTCCCCTTCCGGGGTTCTTTTCACCTTTCCCTCACGGTACTCGTTCACTATCGGTCGCCAGGAATATTCAGCCTTGGAAGGTGGGCCTCCCAGGTTCCCACAGGGTTACACGTGTCCCGTGGTACTCAGGAACACCGATCACAGGCCGCTCCGCTTTCGCCTACTGGACTCTCACCGTCTCTGGTGGGGCGTTCCAGCCCCTTCGGCTAACGCGCGGCTTGGTAACTGTGCGACACCCCCACGGATGTCCATCGGGTCCTACAACCCCTCGCTCGCAACGGCGTGGGCCTTCCACGAGCAAGGTTTGGGCTTTTCCCCTTTCGCTCGCCACTACTCAGGGAATCTCGTTTGATTTCTGCTCCTCGGGGTACTTAGATGTTTCAGTTCCCCCGGTGCCCTCCCGTGACCTACTACAGCCCGAAGGCCTTCAGTCGCGGGTGACGGGGCATTACCCCCGCCGGGTTTCCCCATTCGGGTATCCACGGATCGATGCCTGCTCGCGGCTCCCCGTGGCTTTTCGCAGCCTGCTGCGCCCTTCGTCGGTTCCTAGCGCCAAGGCATCCACCAAGCGCCCTTTGTAGCTTGGTCTCTGTTTGGCCGGCAAAACTGCAGCTTTACGCTTTTCGCGTAAATCTTCACTTGTCAAGGTTCCGTCGCGCCCCTCCGCCGGGGCGCGCGTGTCCGCGGCGGCCTACACCGCACGCGGCCGAACAAGCATACGCAGCCCCGCGCCGCGGGTCAACCCCACGGCCGGCAAGTTTTTTTGCGCGCGCCGGGCCCCCTGCCAGGCCCGCCTCGGCGCAAAGGCGCGGCGGCTTCCGCGCACCCCGCGTCCTATGCACGGGCGCCTGCGCCGCCCGTTCGCGTGCTCCCCCGGCCATTCCAGGTACGCGGCCCACCCGTGAACCGCTCGGCCCTCGCCAGCCGGCCGCGCCGCCCCGCCGCCGGCCCGCGCTCGGTACAGTGGCGCCGCGGGGAACGCTCCCGCGCTTGGAAAGGACGAGGGCCATGCAATACCGCGTGTTCGGCCGCACTGGCTGGCGGGTGTCGGCCATCGGCATGGGCTGCTGGGCGCTGGGCGGCCAATGGGGACCGGTGTCCACGGCCGACGGCGTGGCCGCGGTGCACGCCGCCATCGAGGCCGGCATCAACCTGTTCGACACGGCGGATGCCTACGGCCCGCGCCGCAGCGAGGAGCTGCTGGGCCGCGCCCTGGACGGCGGCCGCCGCCCGCACGTCTTCATTGCCACCAAGGTCGGCAACCTGGCCAGCGCGGACGGCCACCCCTTCAGCTACGCAACGCCCGAGCACGTCTACGCCTGCTGCGACGCCAGCCTGCACCGGCTGGGGACGGACTACATCGACTTCTACCAATGCCACGTCCGCGAGCATCCGCATCTCGACGTCATCCTGGAAGCCTTCGAGCGGCTGCTCGAGGCCGGCAAGATCCGCGCCTATGGGACATCCTCGTTCTTCCCGCAGGAGATCGAGCTGTTCGACCGCCATGGCCGCTGCCAGGTCGTGCAGCTGCCCTACAGCGTGCTCGACCGCGCCCACGAGACCGACGCGCTGCCGCTCTGCCGCGAGCGCAACATCGGCACGCTCATCCGCGGCCCGCTGGCGCAGGGCGTGCTGTCGGGCAAGTTTGCGCCCGACCATCGGTTCGACGACCCCACACGGTCGGGCTGGAACCGCGGCGCGGCGCGCCGGCGCTTCCAGGCGCGCGTGGCCGCCGCCGAGGCGCTGCGCCCGCTGACTGGCGCCGGCCGCACCCTGGCGCAGGTGGCGCTGGCCTTCGCCATCGCGCACCCGGGCGCCACCTGCGCAATCCCCGGCGCGCGCTCGCCCCAACAGGCGCGCGAAAACGCGGCCGCGGCCGACCTGCAGCTTTCCGACGACGAGCTGGCCGCGCTCCGCGCCATCGCTCCGCCCGCCTAGCCGCGCAGCACGCGCGGCTAGGCGCGGCTTTTCATTGCGATTGGCACGTCGGCGAGTGACACCGCGCAGCACGCGCGGCTAGGCGCAGCGTCCGACCCAGGCCTCGCGACGACAACGGCGAACCAGGTGGAGACCCCGATCGGCCGTGGGGCGCCGCGCGTCTGCGCGGCCTGGAACGGCGGCTCGGGCCGCGGCCGTTACGAGTTGCAGCCCCCGTCTTCCAGTTCCAGATAATCCCGCCCCGCTTGGGCGCCCCGCCGCCGCCGCGGATCGCTGGTGGCCGCGAAGGCCCGCTCGGCGTCCAGAAAGCGCGCCAGCCGGCCGTCGTCGCGCTCGGGCGGGATCCCCAGGCGCCGCGCGGCGATGATCCGCGGCGCGTCCCCGCACGCCTGCACGTAGAACCGCGCCGGGTCGAACGTGCGGCCGGTCCAGTCGGCCACCGTCAGGCCCAGCGCGCGGCACAGCAGCGTCTGGCCCGAGCACAGGCGCGCGTCCGGCCGCCGCGCGCGTCCGTCGGGCGCCGGGTTCAGCCGATGCATGGCGTCCAGCGCCGCGCGCGGCGATTGCCGGTCCACCACGGCCAGCGCGGCCTTGATCAGCACGGCCGCGGGCCCGCCGCCGCAGCTCACGTTCAGCGAGGGTCCGGCGCGGGAGTGATACATATATATCGTGCCCGGCGGCGCCCACATCGGCTCGCGGCTGGGAGTGCGGCCCAGAAACGCATGGCTGGCGGCGTCGCCGTCGCCGTAGGCCTCGGTCTCCACGATCCTCGCGCCCAGCCACAGGCCGCTCAGCCGCCGCCGCAGCACACAGCCAATCAAATCCCGCGCCGCCGCGCGCACGGGCCGGTCGAAGAACGTCGCGTCCAGCAGCGGGTGGCAGTCTCCGAGTCAGGCTGTCAAATCATAGTCCGCAGGCGCCCATGCATAACCCGCAGGCGCACGCGCACAGGCCGCGGGCGGCGGTGCGAAAGCCAAGGGGGGCGCGGAGCGAAGCCTGTGGAGGAGCGCCGATGCAGCGCGTGCTCGGCGAAGGCCGTGGGGGCGTGTGCGAAAGCCGCGGAGCGCTTCTTTCCCCTCTCCCTCGAGGGAGAGGGAAAGACGCGGAGCGCCTACAACCCAATGCTGCGCCGCTCGCCGTCGTGTCGAGGGAGAAGGAAAGATGTGAAAGGCCGCCCGCGTCACGCGCGGTCGGCAGCCGATGGCGCCCTTCGAGGGAGAGCGAAAGACGCGGGGGCCGCCTACCAGTCCGTGCGGCCGCCGTGCGGAACTTCCCGGCCCTCGTCCAGGTCCAGGCGGTCGTAGTGGCGCCGGATATCCGTCCGATGCCCCTGGCCGCACTCCTCCAGAAACGCGCGGAAGCGCGGCCAGTCCCAGGTCGAACCCTCGCGCGGTTCGTCCTCGGCCATCGCTCGGTTGAATGCGTCGATCTCCGCGGCCGTGCGCGGCGTCATGCGCGCCTGCACCCAGGCCAGCGCCTCGGCGTCGGTCGCGCGTTCGCGCAGCGCCTGGATGAAGTCGTCCACGTCGATGCCCAGAAACTCCAGCATGCGCTGCGTCCGCCCGATGCGCCAGACGTATTCCCCCATCCGCCCGGCAATCTCCGCGCGCGCCTTGTCGATCGAGCGCGGCAGGAAGCTGACGCCGCCCAGCTTGTCGTAAGGGCTGCGCGGCACGCCGTCGATCAGATCCATTCAGGGCTCCAACTCAGGTGGGCTGCCCCGTGACCGTATCACGAGGGCGCAGACGCCCGCCCGCGCTTAGGCGTACCGACGTGTTCGACTTCGACCTCGGCGAGCAAACGCCCGCCCGCGCTCAGGCGTCCCGCTCCCACTGCTCAAAACAAGTCGCACCGTCCACAGACGCCTGCCCGCGTTTAGGCGTCCCGCGCGCCCGCCATGTCCTGCCGCCGGAACGCCCATAGCGTGGCGCTGCCCAGAACCACGATGTAGCCCAGCAGCACCAGGAACGCGCGCAGGCGGTCCGGTTCGATGAACAAGGACGGACCGCCGTCTCCGCCGATCCCTATGCTGAGCTGCATGGCGGCGTCGGCCAGCCAGTCGTCGACGGCGTGCACCAGCACATAGGGCCGGATGGTCTCGTACCACTCGAACAGGCCGCTCAGCACCGTCGCCAGCACCTGTTCGCCCAGGATGTAATACCCCAGCGCGAGGGAAATGGCGGTGGCTGACGAGCGCGTCACCGCCGCCAGGAACATACCCAGCAAGATATAGGGCAGCCAGCCGTACATGGCCCCGCCCAACATGCGGGCGACGGTGCCCCAGTCGATGGCAGGCGCTCCGGGCGCGGCCGCCACCGCCGCCCCGTCGCCGTCGTTGGCCGTGAGCGCCGTGGCGATCAGACTGCTCACCGCCAGGCTGGCCGCCACGGCCAGCATCCCGGCAATGTTCATGCCGGCCAGCGTCAAGAACTTGGCGGCCATGAACGCGCTGCGGTTGACGCCCTTGGCCAGCACCATCCGCAGCGTGCCCCAGCCGTACTCCACGCCCACCGTGGAAGCGGACAGGATCATCAGCAGAACCACCCAGAAGCCCTGAATAAGCACCCACGGCACTACGAGGCTGCCCGGCAGCGTGAGTGCTTCCCGCAGTGCCCGGTGCTGTTGCAGCGCCGCATCGCATGCGAGACTCATGTCGTCGACCATCTGCCGCAGTTCAGCCTGGGCCTCAGGTGCATAGTCGTCGTACGCAATGCCCTCGCCCTGCAGGTCGGCGCAGGTCAAGGAGATTTCGAGGTCGAGGCGCTCCGAGCTGTACGAGCTCGACATTGACTGCAGCAAGACGCCCGAGGCGTAGAACGCGAAGACGCCCCAGAACATGAGTTGCACGACCAGCGCTGCGACCAGCAGCATGACCCACGGCATGCGGCGCGAGCGCAGCTTGAACCATTCCCAGCGGGCCAGGCGGGGAATCGACGCGATCATGACGCCGCCGCCTCTTCGCCGCCCGTCACGTCCAGGAAATACTCTTCCAGCGACGCCCGCCGCCGCGTCATTTGCGTGACGTACACCTCGGACCTGCCCAGCACGGCGCTCAGCTCCGACGAGCGGTCGTCAGGCGCGGTGACCACCAGCGTGCCGTTCTCGGTGGTGACCGCCTCGACCCAGTCCAGTCGTTCCAGAATGGCCGCGGCCGCGGTGTTGTCGGTCGTGTCCAGCAGCACCTGTTCCTGCGTGTACACCAGGTCGTCCACCGCGCCCTGGACGATCACCTTGCCCTTGGACAGAATCGCCACGCTGTCGCACACCTGCTCCACCTCGTGCAGCAGGTGGCTGGACAACAGCACGGTGCGGCGTTCCGTGCCCAGGCTGCGGATCAGGTCGCGAATCTCGGCCATGCCCGCCGGGTCCATGCCGTTGGTCGGCTCGTCCAGAAACAGCAGCTCGGGGTCGCCCAGCAGCGTGCTGGCGATGCCCAGCCGCTGTTTCATGCCCAGCGAATAGGTGTGAAAGGCGTCCGTGGCGCGCTCGGCCAGCCCCACTTGTTCGAGCAGGTCGTCGATCTCCTGGGCAGAGCCTCGGCCCAACAGACCTTGAAAATAGGCGAGGTTCTTGCGTCCCGATAAATAGGGGTAGAACGAGGGCACTTCCACAATCGCCCCGGTGCGCTGCAGCGCGTCGCGGTGCGGGGTGTCGGCGCCGAACAACTGAAAGCTGCCCGACGTGGGCCGCACCAGCCCAAGCAGCAGACTCATGAACGTGGTTTTGCCCGAGCCGTTGGGTCCCAGCAGACCAAACACGTGGCCGCGTTCGACCTGCAACGACAGCTTGTCCACGGCCAGCACGCGCCCGTAGCGCTTGGTCAGCTCGTCGGTTCGAATCACCAGATCAGCCACGGCGCGCTCCCAGGCGTCCAACGCCAGCGCCTGTCTGAACGATGATTATCCTCTGAACGACGATCATCCGCTCCCACCGGTGGACGGCTGAATGCGCCAGGGTAGCACGGAACGATCCTTCCTCGTGCCGCGCCCTGGAGCGCCCGCGCCCCGCTCGCTCCCAGGTCGAGGGTCGACAAGGACGCTCGCCCCCGCATTCGCGGGAGCGCCCTGCGTGTACGCCCCAAGGCTTCGACATAGATGCGCTCGCCCCCGCATTCGCGGGAGCGCCGAACTATGCCAGGGCCGCTGCGGGGATGCGGTTACTCGTCGGCGTCGGACGCCGTCCAGGGCGCGGCGCCGTTCGGCTCCCACAGCTCCACGCGGTTGCCTTCGGGGTCCATGAACCACCCAAAGCGCCCGAACGCGTGATCCTCGATACGCTCGTCCACCTGCGCGCCGCCTTCCCGCAGCTGCGCCAGCACGCCGTCCAGGTCGTCCACCGTGAAGTTGACCATGAACCGCTGGCGGCTCGGCTCGAAGTAGTCGGTGCCCTCCTCGAACGCCGACCAGATCGCAAACCCGTCCGGCGGCGCGTCGGCCGCGCGAAAGCCCACCACCGGCCCCTCGCCGGGCGCAAGTCCCAGGTGCTGCCGATACCACGCCGCCAGCCCTTCGGGGTCCCTGGCCTTGACGAACACCCCGCCAATCCCAATTGCCCGAGCCATCGTCCCGCCTCCTTGCCGCTCGATACTGTCACCCACGCCCCCGCCCCCTGCTCCCCCGTGCTCGTTGCATGGGAACACGAGGGGTACTAGCTATGCCTCGCCGCCCGCGCTGCCTGCTCCCCCGTGCTCTTTGCTTGGGAACACGAGCGGGACAGGATGAAACAGGAGAAACGCTGCCCGCCGGCGTGAGCGCCGGCGCGGAGGTGGAGACGGGGGGACTCGAACCCCCAACCCCCGCCTTGCAAAGGCGGTGCTCTACCAGTTGAGCCACGTCCCCGGCGGTCGATTCTAAAGCCGCCGCGCCGCTGGAATCGGCGCGGCGCGGGCGAAGACACGAGAACCCACGCCGGATACGCAGGGCGGGAGCGTTCGTCCGGCGCATACGCCAGACGGCCGCGACTGACGCGGTCCCGCCTGGCGGCGCGGTGCACACCGTGCAAATCATGCGGCTTGGTGGGCCCTCGTGGATTCGAACCACGGACCTCGCCCTTATCAGAGGCGCGCTCTAACCGACTGAGCTAAGAGCCCGCGCAGCAGCCAGACCGCCAAGCGCCCGACGCCTACGCCGCAGCATTCTACGACAAGATCGCGCCCCGTGTGCGCCATCCGCCCCATGCGCAGAGGACGCTAAGGCCTCTTCCCCTCTCCCTGGAGGGAGAGGGCAGGGTGAGGGGGTGGCCGCGCGCGCGGGAACGACGCGGGTCGACCGAATCGCATCCCCGCGCAGCCCGCCCAGGGCCGGCGCGCCCGGAAGCCCGCCGGCCCGGCTACTCCGCCGCGGCCTCCGCCAGCGTGCGCATGCGGCCGTCGCCGCCTGCCGGATAGCGGTCAGCGGTCACACTCCCGCCCAGCACCTCGCGCACGTAGTTGGTCAGGGCGCTGGTGGCGCGCACCCCCAGCACGGTTAACTCGAAGCCTTCATAGGGGTACTGGTCGCCGCCGCGCGCCAGGAAGTTGACCGTGGCTGCGTGGATGACGGGCGCGCCGTCCACCGCCTCGCCGTCCACCACAATCGGAGTTCCGTCGTCCAGCGTGATGGACACGATGCGGGAACCGGCGGAGGTCACGACGCCGTTCTCGTCCACCACCCGCGGCTCGGCGTCGGGGTCATACACCACGCGGAACCCGGAAATCTGCGGGAACCTGCCGTCGACGAACTCCACCCGCGACACCGCGTTCTCCATCACCGCCTTGAAATCGGCGGCGCTCAGCCCGGCCGCGATGGTCACAAAGTCGGGGAACGGCAGCATGGCGTAGACGTCCAGCGCGGTCAGCTCGCCGGGCGGAATCACGGCGTCGTTGCGAATGCCGCCGCTGTTCTGCAGCGCCACGGTTGCCGCGGGCGCGCCGTAGGCGGCGGCCGACTGCGCGGCTTGCCAGCGCATGGCGTCGGCAATCAGGTTGCCCTGGTTAGTCTCGCCCATGCGGATGGCGTGCCGCTGCCCGTCCAGGGGAACCCCCAGCCGCGCAACGACCGCCGCGCTCAGGTCGGCCTGGAACTGCCGCACCGGCTCGATCACCTCGGCCAGCACGCGCGCATGCTGCGCCGATGCGTCGGCGTGCGGCTCGCCCGCCACCCGCACCGGCCCCGAGGCCGTGTCGATGGTCAGCAGCCGGCCAGCCGCGTCGAACGTCACCACCAGGCGCCCCACGTAGCGGTAGCCGCCGATGCCTGCCGCCACCGGCACGCTGACGCCGTCCGCGTCCCGCGCCAGCAGCGGATAGCGGCCGAACACGTGCGCCTCGTCGCCGGGAATCAGTCGGTCGCCGGGGTTCGCCAGCGCCCCCACGCCGCCGCCCGACACAATCACGTCCACGCCCCGCAGCTCCGCCGCCAGCTCCAGACTTTTCCGCACCGATTGCAGGTGGCTGAGCAGCACGATCTTGTTCACCCCGGCCGCGGTCAGCGCCTGCACCTCCGCCTGAATCACGCCGGCCAGATCGCGGCTGACCGCCGCCCGGCGCGGACTGGCGAGGAAGGGCAGGTCCGGGGTGGTCACGCCGATAACGCCAACGGCCTCGCCGTTCACGTCCAGAACCGTGCGGCCGGACAGCCGGCCTTCGGCCGCCAGCGCGGCCAGCCGGGGTTCGGCGCTGACGTCCAGATTGGCGCTCAGGAACGGCGTGCCCGACCGAAAGCTGGCGATGAAGTCGGCGGCGACCTCCGGGCCGTAATCGAATTCGTGGTTGCCCAGCGCAATGGCGTCGTAGCCCGCGATGTCCAGAACCGCGGCGTCGTAGTGGCGGCCGTGCGCCAGGCTGGCGTCGAACTCCGGCCCGGACAAGAAGTTGTCGCCGGCCGACACCACGATCACGCCGTCGGACTCGGCGGCCGCCTCCGCGCGCAGCCGCTGCACCAGCGAGGCGAAGCGAGCCGCACCGCCAAAGCCGTCGTCTCCGCCCAGCAGCCGCGATTCGCCGTCACTGCTGTGCAGGATGGTCAAGCTGAACGCAAGCGCCTGCGTCGGCACCGCCGCCGCCCCCGCGCGGCTGGCCCTGGGCGTCGGCGCGGCGGCAGGCGCTGACGCGCGGCTGGCGCTGGGTGTTGGGGCAGGGCCTGCCGGCGTCGTACGCGGCGCGGGCGCGGCCGTCCGCTCCGCACCCGCCGCGGCCTCCGAGCCGATCGCCGCGCCGCCGGACAACAGATCGCGCGGCGTGCACGCCCCCGCGCCCAGCAGCAGCATCAGCGCCAGCAGCCCCGCCCGCCCACTGCGCCAGCCGCCGAACAACGCCGTCACGACACCCTCCCCACGCACCGCCGCATCCGTTCCAATGGCAGCCCGCCGAATTCACGGTATGATATCCGTACCACATGCCAGTCGTCCCGCGCGCCGAGCCGTATCCCGGCATTGCCCCGCACTTCCTTCTCCCTCCTCAGGGGGAGAGCCTCGCAGTGCACGTGGTCAACGGCGCGGATTCTCTCCCTCTCCCACAAACCGAGGGGGGAGAGGATCGGGGTGAGGGGGCGCCCCACGCAGCGCTAGCCGCTGCTGCCCGCCACAACCGGCACGCTGACTCCGTCCGCGTCCCGCGCCAGCAGCGGATAGCGGCCGAACACGTGCGCCGCGTCGAACGCCTGTATTGCACGGCAGATTCGAGATTACATCGAGAGCAACCGCAGTGGCGCAAGGACGAGAGCCTGCCGCAAGCCAGACGACCCGCTGGAAGCACCGAGCCGTCTGACGGTAAAACTCACTTGACAAGGACGCTCGGATCTCGCAGGGAAATACATGGATGGACACGGGTTATCCCAATTGCCGGACGGAAGTTAGATTCTTGGTCAGCCTGTGGCGTCCGGGGGCGATTTTACCCAATCTAGTCCGTGTGCTAAAGGCTGCGCGGACAACGAAAGGAATATGCGTTTTATGCGCAAGTTGATTCGGTCGCTGATCGTCGCGATTGCGGCGATGGCGATCATGGTGGGAGGGGTGCTGGCGTCTGGGCCGTCGTTCTGGGACATGGAACTTCCCATCCCCGATCCGTGGCAAGACGCTTGGATCGTCCCGCCTGTGAAGTACGCGCCCGCGGCCCCTGATGAGCTGTGGAAGCGTGCATGTGTCCAGGCTGTCCTGGAGATTGACCCTGAGTACGAAAATCCCGAGCGGTCCTGCGAGGTGGTCTTCAATCAGGGTCGAAACGACAAGGAGAGAGTTCTACCTTTGGGGAACTTCCTCATTCGGCTTGCCGTTAGCAAGTTCCCGACCTCTTAGTGGGGCACTTAGCAGCAAGTTTGCTGCGCTGTTGGAGTTGGAGGTGTTGGATGAAGAAGTTGATAGCGGCCGGCGCGATGGCGCTGGTGACGGCTGTGGTGGCCGCGTGCGGTGCACCGTCGCCGCCCGCTGCGGTGACCGCGAAGGTCGTCACGGTGGAAGTGATCAAGACGGTCACCGTCGAGGTGCCTGTCGAGGTGATCAAGACCGTGACGGTGGAGGTGCCTGTCGAGGTGATCAAGACCGTCACCGTCGAGGTGACGCCTGAGCCCGAAGGGTTCACCAAGGTTCCGGAGGGTTCGACTCCCGAGGAATGCCTGGAGCAGGGCCAGACCTATCTGAACGAGATTACTGGGAGGGTCAATTCGTTTCAGATCTTGAGGGACATCGCCAGCTCAACCCCGAGGATCTCGCTGCCGACCGTTCTGGCCCAGCTAGGCCAACAGCGCAGCTCTCTGTTTGAGCTACGCCCGGAGCAAGGGTGCGTTGGCGTCTACGTCCTGGTCGATTCCTGGATGGAGCTGATCATCCAGGGCTTAGGCGCGTTCGCGGCTCAACAGCCCGACTATTTGGTGCAAGGCGCGCTGAACGATGCAGAGGCCAAGTGGTTTTCTGTCAAGGTCAACCTCGACATTGCCCGAGAAAAAGCGGGCATGCCCCTGGCCTTCCCCGCCGGCCCCCGAGAGCCCACGCCAGAGCCTAGCTCCACGCGCCCATCCAATCCGCTGACGCTGACGGACGTCAGCTATCGAGTGGGCGAGAGGAACTCGACCTGGTGGAAGTTCAGTTACCAGTTCACGCTGGTGAATAGCTCGAGCAGACCCATTGAGGCCGACTTCGAGATCAAATTCCTTGACAGTGATGGGTTTGTGGTAGACGACCATTCTGCCTACAACGTCGTTGTTCCAGCGGGCGGGACCAAGACCTACTCGGATTCTACGCTCATCGACACGGGAGAAGCGTCTCGCGTGGTGAGTGTTCAAGTCGAAGGGGGCTAAGGCTCGCATCCCCGCATCCCCGCACAAGGCGTGCACCACGGTTCGAGTCCGTGGCGGGGATCCGAGCGGCGAGTTTGCTGCGCTGTTGGAGTTGGAGGTGGGTGTATGGCCAAGTTCTCAGTGACTATGGCTTTGCCAGGTCGCGATGGGTTTGACGCGCACATCAAGGACGCCGAGGCGAACATCGCACGGTCTGCGATTGACGTGTGGAAGACGACCATCCTGCCGAAAAGCAGGGCGGGGAAGATCGCGGAGGCGACGCATCGGATCGAGGACGTGCTCTACCTGGAGTACGAGGAGATGTGCAAGCCCCAGATGCGTGACGGTGTGGAGTGGCATGGTGGCGATGACCGCTTCCACTCGATCAGGATCTGCCTGGTTGGGCTGGCAGTGCTGAGGGCTGCTGCTCAAGAGGTCTCTGAGGAATTGGAGGCTCAGTAGAGCTAGACCGCATCCCCGCACGAGGCGTGCACCACGGTTCGAGTCCGTGGCGGGGAGCCGAGCAGCAAGTTTGCTGCGCTGTTGGTGTTGGAGGGACTGGATGGCGACTGAGAAGGCGAAGGTGGATGCCGCGAAGGAGCGGCAGCGGCGCGAGGAACGCGAGCAGTCGGACTATGAGAAGTCCATCCGTGAGGCGCACAAGGCGCAGGCGGAAGGCAAGGAGTCCAGCTCGGTGTTCTGGCAGGTGTTCTACGCGCTGTGGGCGTGGTCGATCTCGGCAGGGCTGGTGGGTTTGCTGATCTGGGCGGCTCTGTTCGCCGTCGCAGCGAACTCGTATCGGTGAACACGTCAGGGCCTCTGAAGGCTGTGTTCGCTGTGATCGGCATTGTCCTCGCTTGCGTGGCTGTTGTGGCCGTGATCTTCGCGGCCGTCTCCGGCGTGGAGACGTTCCGGAGGGAGCGGGAATCGTCCGAGCGGGCGGAACTCCGGGCCGCGAACAATGTGCTCTGGAAGGCATGCTTGGAGACTGCTCGCGCCTGGAATGCCCACCCAGGCCACAATGCCACTTGTAATCAGACTGGGCAGATTCGTGTGTATGCGCACGGCAAGGTGCATCGTCCCTGGATGGACCACGCGCTCGCGCCTGCCCCGACCCCGCCCCCGAAGCCCACGCCCACGCCGACGCCTGTCCCGATCGAGAAGCAACGCTTCATTCTGCGGACGATAGCAGAGGACGGCACAGCGACCAAAGTGGACTACACGGATTGGGTGCATGCGTGCGTGGAGAACGTTCGGATAGTGAATCCACGACACCAGACCCCATACAACGTCTGCGAGGGTTTCATGAGCGCTCAGGATCCCGATGACGCCCAGGAGCGCTTCTTGCGAGCGTATCAGCCTGGGGGCAACAGACGACTGCGATGACTACAGCCCCGTACAAGGCGTGCACTGCGGTTCAAGTCCGCAGCGGGGCACCGAGCGGCGAGTTTGCCGCGCTGTTGGTGTTGGAGGTGTTGGATGAAGAGGTTGATAGCGGCCGGCGCAGTTGCGCTGGCAGTCGTGGCGGTGGCCGCGTGTGGGGAAGCTCCGCCGCCCGCGCGCTCGCCACAAGTCGATGCCGCGCAAGCGCGGATGATGGCGCAAGCGGCTGCGCCCGCGACTCCGCAGCCCACGCCTGAGCCCCAAGGAGGCTGGGAGACCTTCGACAAGGTGGACGATTTCAACGGCATTCGCAACATGGGAGCCCAGATCCTTGGAGAGAACAGGAACCTGGCTTTGGTCATTCGTTGCAGGAATCTGACCCTGAGCGCGTACTTCGGCACGGGGAAGCATCTCTTGGCCTACGATGATCGTCTCCCCGTCGAGATCCTGATCGACGGCTCTCCCTTCAAGGGGCCTACCTGGGACGTCTCGGCCAACAATGAGGCGGTGTTCGCGACTAGCCAGATGCAGGCTCGTCGCATCACTGAGGCCCTGATCGGTGCCACCGTCTTGAGGGTTCGGATCACCGAGGACGGTGGCGAGCGTCACGAGGACTCATTCCAAGTGTCAGCGCCCGACGCTCTCTTGCAGAATGTGTTGGACACCTGCAACAGCAGCTAACCGCTGTGATAGACCACAGCCCCGCACAAGGCGTGCACTGCGGTTCGAGTCCGTGGCGGGGCACGGAGCGGCGAGTTTGCCGCGCTGATTGAGTGGAGGTGAATGTGGTGAATCAAGGCGACACGAGGGCCATCCAGAGACTCCAGAAAGAGGCTCTGAAGGAGGAGATAGACGATCGCGAGCGGGAGGGGTCAATTCGACTCTTCAAGTGGAGTGCCGGCGTTACTACGGGCGGACTGGTTCTTCCCGCCGTCTACACCGAAGTGTCCTACCCGTACGATAGCCTTGTGTGGATAGCGCTTGCTTGCGCGGTAATCCCATTCCTGGGGCTCATCTACCGAATGCCGCAAAAGGCGCTGTTCACGGGGTACGCGATCCACGTCGGAGAACGGTTGGGGCCGGGCTTAGCCAAACTCCCGAGGGCGTATCGCTATGACAGAATGTACGTCAGCAAATGGAGTCAGGTGCTCGGCTACTATGTCAGCACCCTTGAAATCGCATCAGTTGCGTCTGCTTTGACCGCGGTCGTGACTGTAGCGTGGGCTATCACTTCGTAGCCTAGTCCTCCTATCCCCGCCCAGGGCAGATATGCCCTGGGCGGGGAGCCGGCCGCGCGGTCGCGGTCTTGTGGTAAAATTGCCACGTATTGAGTGAGTTGGAGGTGATTGGATGACTTGGTCTGAATATGCTCTGGGTATGGCTGCGATTGTAAACATGACGGCTCTGTGGACCGGTGGTGGTGTATACACGTTCAGAGTTTGCATGGACGCAATGACAAGACTAAACGAAGATGATCCGTCAGAGACTTGGCGGCATTGCAGGATGTCCACGGTCCTGTTAGGGGCTGTTTCTGGGACTTTTCTTGCGGCTGTGGTAACTGCTCCTATCTACCGTTTATGTAGTAAGCCTCGCCCTGGTGGTGTTCGTGAGGCGTGGGCGACAGGTGGGGCCCCATCTAGGCGGGAAGGTCGAGGTGACGGAAAGTAAAGCGTTTGAGGCGTAGGCAGGGAGCCACAAACCCTCTAGTGTCCCTGCAAGAAAGCGCCGCGCGTTCTCCGCGTCACCGGGCGTCAGCGGCCACCTGGACAACCTTCAGCTGCTCTGCGGCGCGTGCAACTCGACGAAGGGCGCAGATACGCAGGAGATGCTGATCGCCCGTCTGAAGCATCAGGGAGTGCTTGACGCCGGGGCATGAGGCAGAGGCGCACGGCGTTCGTGCGCCCGCTGCAGCCGCTCTATCTTCCCCCCTCTCCCCCTGCGAGGGGGAGAGGGTCGGGGTGAGGGGGCGCTTCCGGCGTCCGCAGCCGCATCACGCGGCGGCGCAGGCCGGCGCGGCCGACTTCCTCGAACCCTCGCGCGGCAAAATCCGGGACGAAGCCGCAATAGCGGTAGGTGGGCGAGTCCGGCGCAACCGGGTAGGCCTCCACCACTGCTGCGCCGTTGGCCCGCGCGTGGTCGATGGCCGCGTCCAGCAGCCGCCGCATTACCCCTTGCCGCCGCAGCGCCCGCCGCACGTAGAAGCAGCTGATCGACCACACCGACGCGGGGTCGGCGTCGGAATAATCTACGCCGCGTTGCCGCCGCAGCGTGGGGCGCGGCGCAACCGAGCACCAGGCCGCAGGCGCCCCGTCCAGATAGGCCAGCAGGCCGACCCGTCCGCCGCCCTCGATCGTGCGCCGCATGGCCGCCTTGCGCGCCGCTTTGCCGCGCGGCGACCGGCCAGACTCGTCCGTGCGGAACAGCATGCACCAGCAGTTCTTGGGCCCGCCGCGCCCGTCGAACAGCCGTTCCAGGTCCGGCCAGCGGGAGGCGTCCACCTCGCGAACGTGCAGCTCGTCCACGGCCTTCCCCTGTTTCGCGTACTGGCGGATTGTGGCGGGCCGCGCGTGGATGGGGGAAGCGCGCGGCGGCGCGGGATGGCCGCGGCGCTTAGAATCTGGCGTGACCACGTCCAACCATCCGCCGACCTCGCGCCTGCGCCGGCCGCTCGACCTGGGCGCGCTCAACCAGGAGCAGCGCGCGGCCGCCGAGCACACGCACGGCCCGCTGCTGGTGTTTGCGGGCGCGGGGTCGGGCAAGACCCGCGTCATCACCTACCGCACGGCGCGGCTCATCGAGGCGGGCGTTGCGCCGTGGAACATCCTGGCCGTCACGTTCACCAACAAAGCCGCCAACGAGATGCGCGAGCGCATTGTGGACCTGGCCGGCGCAAGCGCCGGCGGCGTCAACGTCGGCACTTTCCACAGCCAGGCGCTGCGCATCCTGCGCCGCCACATCGGCTATCTCGACCGCGAAGCCGACTTCACCATCTACGACGCCGACGACCAGCTGCGGCTCGTCAAGCAGGCCATGAGCGACGTCGGCGTGGGTCTCACCACCATCAACCCGGGCGCCATCCGCAACGATATTTCGCGCGCCAAGGACGACCTCGCCTCGCCCTACGAATACGCCGAGCGCGCCGAGGGCTATGCGCAGGACGTCACCGCGCAGGTCTACCACCGCTACCAGCGCCTGCTGGCCAACGCCAACGGCGTGGACTTTGGCGACATGATCGCCTTCTGCGTGCGCCTGCTGCGCGAGTTCCCCGACCTGCGCGCCTATTACCAGGACCGCTTCCGCTTCATTCTGGTGGACGAATACCAGGACACCAACCGCGCCCAATACACCTTCGTGCGCGAGCTCGGCGCGGGCCACGGCAACGTCTGCGTGGTGGGCGACGACGACCAGAGCATCTATTCCTGGCGCGGCGCCGACATCGGCAACATCCTCGGCTTCGAAGACCAGTTCGAGTCCGCCAGGGTCGTCAAACTGGAGCGCAACTACCGCTCCACCGGCGCCATCCTGGGTGCGGCCAACGCCGTCATCGCCAAAGTTGCCAGCCGCGCCGAGAAGTCCCTCTGGACCGAGCGCGAGGACGGCGAGCCGGTCGGCGTTATCGAAGCCCTCGACGAGGAGGACGAAGCCGTCCAGGTCGCCACGCTCATCCGCGAGCTGCGCGGCCAGCGCGTCGCCCGCCGCGAGATTGCCATTCTCTACCGCACCAACGCGCAGTCCCGGCCCTTCGAGGAGCTGTTCGTGCGCCAGGGTCTGCCCTACCAGATCGTGGGCGCCACGGCGTTCTATGCGCGGCGCGAAGTGCGCGACGTGCTGGCTTACCTGCGCGCCATTGCCAACCCGCGCGACCTGGTCAGTTTCGAGCGCATTGCCAACGTGCCGCGCCGCGGCATTGGCGCCAAGACCTTGCAAACCCTGCGCGAATGGGCCGAACGCACCAGCCGCGCGCCCGGCGAGGTCGTGCGCTGGATGGCCGCCGCCGCCGACGATCCGACCCGCCCCCCCGGCGAGACCCCGTTCGCCGCCCGCGCCTTCCGCGCGCTCACCGAGCTGGGGCGGCTGCTGCGCCGGCTGGACGAGCGCGCCAACGAGGCGCCCGTCGGCGCGCTGGTCAACACCGTGGTGCGCGAATCCGGCTACGACGAGGTGCTGGACGCCGACCCCGACCGCCCCGAGGAGCGCTGGGAAAACGTGGTCGAACTCCAGGCCGCCGCGTCCAAGTTCGACCACTTCGGCCCGCGCGAGAGCCTGACCCGCTATCTCGGCGAGGCCGCCCTGGTGTCGGAAGTGGACAACCTGGCCTCGGACGCCGACGCCGTCACCCTGCTCACCGCCCACGCCGCCAAGGGCCTGGAATACGGCGTCGTGATCGTGGCCGGCCTGGAAGAAGAACTCTTCCCGCACGTGCGCAGCTACGACGACCCGGCCCAGATGGACGAGGAGCGCCGCCTGGCCTACGTGGCGCTGACCCGCGCCAAAGACCGCCTGTTCGTCACCTACACCCGCCACCGCAGCGGCTGGGGCGCGCCGGTGCGGTTCCCGTCGCGCTTCCTGCAGGACGTCCCCGCCGAGCTGCTGACCTACCGCCGACGCCTGGACGCGCACCCCGGCATCCCGACCCTGGGCGCCGCCGCCGCCGCCGTCGCCGACGAACCAGCCGCGGCGCCGCCGCGCGAGCGCACCTACCGCGACGGCCAGCGCGTGCGCCACGCCGTCTTCGGCGAGGGCCTGATCGTGGCCGGCCAGATCACCAGCTTCGACGAGGAAGTCACCGTCATGTTCGACGACGTGGGACTCAAGAAACTCGCCGTCAGCTTTGCCAAGCTGCAGGCGCTGACCTGACCCGCCAACCTCCGCCGGCGCTCGCCCCCCGGCCCCCGCGTGTCCGGCTGCCGTGAACCGGAAAGAAGGGCAAACCACCTGGGCCTTCATCTTCGACTTCGACGGCACTATCTCGCCGCACGACATGGGCCACGTCATCTTCGAGGCCTTCGCCAGCCCCGAGTGGCGCGCGATTGACGACGTCTGGATCCGCGGCGGCATCCCCACCAGCGAACGCGCCCGCCGCCAGTTCCAGCTCGTCCGCGCCAGCCCGCGGCAGTTTCGGGAGCTGATCGACCGCTACCGCGTCGACCCGGCCTTCCCGCCCCTGGTGGCCGACCTGCGCGCGCGCGGCATCCAGCCGTGCGTGGTCAGCGACGGCTTCGACGCCTACGTGCGCCCCATGCTGGCCGCGGCGGGGCTGGCCGACCTGCCCGTGCAGTCCAACCACTTGGAGTTCCGCAACGGCCGCATCAGGCTCGCGTTTCCCCACGAGCGCCCGGGCGACGACCCCCGCGGCGGCTGGAAGGCCCGCGCGGTGCGCGCGGTTCAGGCGCAGGGGTTGCGCGCGGCCTATGCCGGGGACGGCTACAGCGACCTGGCCGCGGCGAGCTGCGCCGATCTGCTCTTCGCGCGCGCCTCCTTGGCCGCCTGCTGCGGCGCGCGCGGCATCGCCTACCATGCCTTTGCCGACATGCGCGGCATCCACGCCTGGGTGCGCGCCAATCTCACCCCCGAAGCAGGCGGCCGCTGACCCATGACGTTCCCCGACCTGGCGCGCGTGTTCCAGCGGATCGACGAAACCTCCGCCCGCAACGCCATGATCGACATCCTGGCCGAGATCTACGCCGGCGTGTCGCCCGACGAAGCGCGCCAGATCACCTATCTGATGCAAGGGCGCCTGGCCCCCAAGTTCGTGGACCTGGAGTTCGGCGTGGCCAGCCGCCTGATGATGCGCGCCATGGCCCAGGCGTTCGACGTCGAGCCGGACGAGGTGCAGGCCGCGGTGCGCGACACCGGCGACGTGGGACTGGCCGCCGAACGCTTGACCCGCGCGCCCGGCCTCGACCTCGACGTGGGCGTCGTGTTCGAACGTCTGCGCGGCGTCGCCGCGGCCGAGGGCGCGGATTCGCAGGAACGCAAGATTCAGGGCATTGCCGCCCTGCTGCGCGACCTCGGCCCGCTGGCCAACCGCTACCTGCCCCGCATTCCCATCGGCCGCTTGCGGCTGGGCGTGGGCGACCCGACCTTCATGGACGCCCTCTCCGTGGCGCGCACCGGCGAAAAGGCCGACCGCAAAGCCATCGAACGCGCCTACAACCGCACCAGCGATCTGGGCCTGGTGGCGCGCGACTATATCCAGGGCGGCGCCGAGGCCGTCCTGCAGGCCCGCGTGCGTCTCGGCTACCCCGTGCGCATGGCCCAGGCCGCGCGCCTGTCCAGCGGCCAGGAAATCGTGGACAAGATCGGCCAGGCCGCTGTGGAACCCAAGCTGGACGGGTTCCGCGTCCAGATCCATCGTGACGGCGGCCAGGTGCGCGTCTTCAGCCGCAACCTCGAAGACATGTCGGGCATGTTTCCCGAGGTGTCCGCCGCCGTGCTGGCCCAGCTCGCCAAACCGCAGGCCATCATCGAAGGCGAAGCCATGGGCGTCGACCCGGCCACCGGACGGTTCCTGCCCTTCCAGGTCACGTCCTCGCGCCGCCGCCGCCACAACGTCGAGGAACAGGCCCAGGCCATCCCCTTGCAAGTGCACGCCTTCGATCTGCTCTACGACGGCGAGGACGTTATCGACCTGCCCTGGACCGCGCGGCGCGAACGGCTGGAAGCTCTGGTGGGCCCCGGCGGCGGCGTGCAGGTCTCGGAATGCATCACCACCGACGACCCCGAAGCCATCGACGCGTTCTTTGCCCAGCAGGTCGACGCCGGGCTGGAAGGCGTGATGGCCAAGCGCCCCGATTCTCCCTACCAGGCCGGGCAGCGCAACTTCAACTGGATCAAGTACAAAGCCAGCTACGCCTCCGCGCTGACCGACACCCTCGACTGCGTGCTGATCGGCTACTGGCGGGGCCAGGGCAAGCGCGCCGCCTGGGGCATCGGCGCGCTGCTGAGCGCCGTCTGGGACCAGGACGCGCAGGTCTTCAAGTCCATCGCCCGCATCGGCACCGGCTATTCCGACGCCGAGTGGGTGCGCGTCCGCGAGCTGCTGGACGCCGCCGCCGTCCCCGAATGCCCGCCCAACGTCGAGTCGGGCGTGGTTCCCGACGTGTGGACCGCGCCGCAGATCGTGGTAGAAGTCCTGGCCGACGAACTCACCCGCAGCCCCATGCACGTGGCCGGCCGCACCGAGACCGAGCCCGGCCTGGCCCTGCGCTTCCCGCGCGTGATCGGCTTCGTGCGCGGCGACAAAGACCCCGCCGACGCCACCACCGTGGCCGAAGTCCGCGGCATGTACGCCCGCCAACACCCCGCCCCCGCCTGAGCCGCGCTCCCCGGCGCAGGCCCACGTCGTTCCCGGGCGCCTCTTGGATTCCGGCCCCGCATCGAGCACCCCGAAGCACCTACGGGGCAGACAGAGGCGGGCGTTTCGCCGCAATGACGAGCTGTGCGAAGGCCGCTCAGAGCCTGGGCCGCTCGCTCCCCCGCTGCGAGATGTGGCGGCGCAGCAGCGGCAGGACGGATTGCTGCTGGGGATTGGTCAAGAACAGTGACACGTCGCGGCCCTGCATGCGGCGCAGCTGCAAGGTGCTGCCGGCCCGCCGGTAGGTGTGAAACTCCTCCCAGGGCCAGAACCGCCCGGAGTGCAGCGCGCACCCCTGGTCGGTGAAGGAATACCTGACCGGAAACAGCAGCCAGCCAATCACCAGCAGCAGCGCCAGGAGGTCCAGCCCGTCAGGAATCCAGGCGCCCGGCGCCAGCCGACCCACGATCAGGATGCCAAGGATCGACAGCGCGGGCCAGCGGTAGATCAGCAGCCGCGCGCGCAGCGTCGTGCGCACCTGCTGCAGCTCGCGGCCCGGAGGCGGACGCGCCCAAGGGTTGTAGGCGCCCGCCACCATGACGGCGTAGATGACGGCCACCAGCGCCACCGCGCCAAACTGCCCGGCACCCCCCGCGTCCAGAAGCGCCGCTCCCCTAGCCCCAAGCCAGCGCCCCGATGCTATCAGAAGCCCCCGCGCACCCATCCCGCGCCCGAAGCAAGACCAGACCACCGCAGAAGCGCACACACAAGCCGCGCGCCCACGCGCATCGGCGTCGAGCGCGACGGGCGTCCAGCCGTCCAGCGCAATGGCCGCGCCTCCACGTGCATCGGCGTCGAGCGCGACGGGCGTCCAGCCGTCCAGCGCAATGGGCGCGCGCCCACGTGCATCGGCGTCGAGAGTCGTACACGTCCAAGCCGAGCGCTGACATAGCTCGGGCCCACGCGCATCGGCGTCGAGCCCGCGTGCGCAGGCCGTCATGGTGCATGCAAAGGCCGTGAGGCCGCTTTCTTTCCCCTCTCCCCGCGCCGCGGGGAGAGGGTTAGGGTGAGGTGCCGCGTCGGAGTGGCGCAGCGCGTCCCCCGCGCATTTCCCCTCACCCTGCCCTCTCCCTCTAGGGAGAGGGAAAGATGCGGACTGCCCTCTCCCTCCAGGTAGAGGGCAGATGCGGAGGACAACGCCGACGGGCCGATGGTCTCCGGCCCGCGCCATCGGGAGAAAAGGGAACGAGGGCGCGCCCCGATCCGGCATCCCAGGCGGCGGCGCTTCGGTCTGTCATATACTCGTCGCTGCATGCGACGCTATACGCCTCGGGCCTGATGGCCGGCCACTCCAAGTGGGCGCAGATCAAGCGCCAGAAGGCCGTAACCGACGCCAAGCGCGGGCGCCTCTTCACCAAGCTGGGGCGCGAGCTGACCATTGCGGCCCAGCAGGGCGGCCCCGACCCGTCCGCCAACGTGCGGCTGGAGCAGGCCGTCGGCCGCGCCAAGGCCGCCAACATGCCCCGACCCACCATCGACCGCGCCATCCAGCGCGGTGCGGGGGGCGGCGCCGACGGCGGCCGGCTGGAAGAGCTGGTCTACGAAGGCTACGCCTCCGACGGCGCCGGCCTCCTGATCGAAGTGGTCACCGACAACCGCAACCGCTCGGTGGCCGAGGTCAGGAACGCCCTGAACCGTCTGGGCGGAACCCTGGCGGCGGCCGGCGCCGTGGCCTGGCAGTTCGAGACGCGCGGCGCAATCGACGTGCCCATCGGCGGGCACGACGCCGACGACATCGAACTCACCGCCATCGACCTGGGCGCGCTGGACGTGGAGCGCAGCGACGGCTTCGTGCACGTGTCCACCGGCGCGCGCGACCTGGCGCGGGTCAAAACCGACCTGCAATCGCAGGGCTTCGCGGTGGAATCCGCCGAACTGACCATGACGCCCACGGCCACGATGCAGCTGGACGACCGCCGCGCCGCGCGCGTGCTGGAAATCGTCGAGTCCATCGAAGAGCTGGACGACGTGCGCCGCGTGCATACGAACGTGGAAATCAGTGACGCGCTGCTGGCGCGCGTCGGGTCGTAAGTGGGCGCGCCCATGCTGACGCTGGGCGTGGACCCGGGCACGGCGCGCCTGGGGTTCGGCCTGGTCGCTGGCGACCGCGCGCCGCGCCACGTCGAGCACGGCTGCCTGACCACGCGCGCGGGAACGCCTCTGGGCCAGCGGCTGGCGCGTCTGCGCGACGGCCTGCAGCCGCTGTTCGAGCGCCACGCCGTCACCGCCGTGGCGGTCGAGCGTTTGGGCTACGCGCGCCGGCTCACGTCGGCGGTCGACGTTTCGCACGCCATCGCCGTGGTGCACCTGCTGGCGGCGGACCACGCCGTGCCCGTGGAGGAATACGCCCCGCGCGAGATCAAGCTGGCCGTGGCGGGATACGGCGCGGCCGACAAAGCCGGCGTGCAGGCCATGGTGCAGCGCATGCTCGACCTCGAGGCGCTGCCGCGCCCCGACCACGCCGCCGACGCCCTGGCCGCGGCGCTCTGCCACGTCAACTCGTACGAAACGCGCGCGCTGGAACGCAAGGTCGGCGTGCGGTGATTGCGGAACTGCACGGCGTGGTGGCGCAGCAGCGCGAGGAGTCGATGGTCGTGCTGGTGGACGGTACGGGCCTCGGCCTGGACGTCGTGGCGCCCGCGCGCGCCCTGGCCGAGCCGGGAACCAGCGTGCACCTCGTCACCTCGCTGCGCATGGGGACGGACGGCGCGTTCCTGGCCGGATTCGAGACGGCCGAAGAGCTGCGCGTGTTCGAGGCGCTGCTCGGTGTCAACGGCGTCGGCCCGCGCACCGCCGTGCGCGTGTTGTCCACCCATCCGGCCCGCCGCATCTTCGAGGCGCTGGACCAGGAAGACCCCAAGCCGTTTCGCGCCGTGACCGGCATCGGGGCCAAGACGGCCAACCGCATCATTCTGGAACTGCGCGGCAAGCTGGTGCCCGAAGACCGCGCGCCCGGCCAGGCGCCGGCCGACGCCGCCGCGCAGGAGGCGCTGGACGCGCTGTTGGGCCTGGGCTATTCGCGCGCCGAGGCGACGGTGGCGCTGAATCAAACCGTGGGCGGCGACCTGCCCGTCGAAGCGCGCATCGCGGCCGCCCTGCGCGACCTGGGCCGCGGCGGCCGCCAGCCCGGCGGCGCACGATGACCGTGGCGCGCGTTCAGGCGAGGCGTCCGCCGGCGGGCGTCATCTCTGTCCCCTTCGAGGGAGCGGGGAGTGACGGCTCCTTTCCAGGGCGAGAAATCACCGCGCGCCATGCCCCCCGGCCATGACGGAGCGCATTGTCGCGGCCGAGGCGGCGCCGCCGGACCAGCGCATGGACCGGGCGCTGCGGCCGCGCGACCTGTCCGACGACGAGTTCATCGGGCAGGACGGCGTCAAGCGCGCGCTCACCCTGATGATTCAGGCCGCCCGCAAACGCGGCGAGCCGGTGGACCACATTCTGCTCGGCGGCCCGCCCGGCCTGGGCAAGACCACCCTGGCGCACATCGTGGCCAACGCCGTGGGCGGGCGGCTGCGCGTGACCTCCGGGCCGGCGCTGGAGCGTCCGGGCGACCTGGCCGCCACGCTCAGCAGTCTGGATGCCAGCGAAGTGCTCTTCATCGACGAGATTCACCGCCTGGGCGTCACCGTGGAAGAGATTCTCTACCCGGCGATGGAAGACTTTGCGCTCGACATCGTGGTGGGCGCGGGCAAAGCCAACGCGCGCACCTACCGGCTGGCCCTGCCGCACTTCACGGTCATCGGCGCCACCACCAGCGCCGGGTCGCTGACCTCGGCGCTGCGCGACCGTTTCGGCGCCGTGCACCGGCTGGCGTTCTACACCGTGGACGACTGCACGCGGATCGTGCAGCGCTCCGCCGCCATCCTGCAGGTGCCGATCACCGACGCGGGCGCGCGGGCGGTCGCCCTGCGCGCCCGCGGCACGGCGCGCGTGTGCAACCGCCTGCTGCGGCGCGTGCGCGATTACGCCGAGGTGGAGTCCGACGGCACCATCACCGACACCGTGGCCGCGGACGCGTTGGCCGAGCTGGACGTGGACCACGCGGGGCTGGACGCCATGGACCGCCGCATCCTGACCACCTTGATGGACGCGTTCAACGGCGGGCCCGCCGGATTGCAGGCGCTGGCGGCCACGCTGGCCGAAGACGTGCCGACGCTGGAGTCGTACTACGAGCCGTTCCTGTTGCAGGCCGGCTTCATCGCCCGCACGCCGCGCGGCCGCGTCGTCACCCAGCGCGCCTACGAGCATCTGAACAGAGAACCGCCGCCGCCGCTCTCGCCGCAACGGCCGCTGCTCTGACGGATGGACGCTGACGTTCGCGCGCCGCGCGCCCCCGAGCCGCCGGAGGGCCGCCAGCGGATGCGCGCCGTGGTGCGCGGCCGGGTGCAGGGCGTGGGGTTCCGCTTTTTCGCGGCCGCGGCGGCGCGCAGGCTCGACCTGCGCGGCCAGGTGCGCAATCTGCCCGACCGCTCCGGCGTGGAGGTCGTCGCCGAGGGCGAGCGCCCGGCGTTGGACGACCTGGTGCGCGCGCTGCGCCAGGGTCCGCCGCTGGCCGAGGTCGAATCCGTTAACGTGGCGTGGTGTCCGGCCACGGGCGGTCTTCCGAATTTCACGATTCGCGCCTGGGGATGAGGTGATGCGGCAGTTCTTGGCCCGTTCCTCCCGCGCATCGGCCCGCGCGGCGCCCGCGCGCGACCGCTATCGGGGCATGCAGGCGCTGGCCTGGGGCTCGCTGGTTGCCGCCCTGGCCGTGCTCGTGGCGGTGGCGGCGCTGCTGCCGCGCGCGGCCGGCGCGCTGTTCAGCGGCGTCAGCGAACCGCGCGCCACCGTTGCCGAAGTCATCGAAGGCACCGTGCTCTTCCAGCCGCCGGCCATTGCTACCTGGCAGAGGTTGGCCGGGCGCGCCAATCTGGCCGAAGGCACGCGCCTGCGCACGGACGACCGCTCGCGCGTCTTCCTGCAAACGCGCGAAGGCTCCACCGTGCTGCTGTACAACGAAACCGAGCTGGCCGTGCAGCGCATGCAGTATGGGCGCTTCAACCCGGCCGTGCAGGACACCGTGTTCCGCCTCTTCCGCGGCCGTGTGCAGATTGGCGTGGCGCTGCACTCGGAAGCGCCCGGCCGCGAAATCAGCCTGCTGGCCGGCCAGGGGCGCATCGACCTGGGCGAGGGCAGCTACCGCATCGAACTGGAAGCCGACGGGTCCACGCATCTGAGCGTGCGCCAGGGCGCGGCCAAGCTCTGGTCGGGCAGCCGCGTGCTGGAGGTGCCCACGGGCCAGCGCGCGGTGCTCACCCGCGACGCGCGCATCACCGGCCCCCTGCCGTTGGAGCGCGACCTGGTGCGCGACCCGCTTTTCGAGCGCCGCGTAGACGGCTCGCCCTGGAGTCAATTCGTGGTGACCGAGGCCGGCGCCGCCGGCTCGGTCGCCCAAACGCCCGACGGCGTGCGATTCGAACGCCGCACGCCCGACGGCGGCACGGATCGCCATGGCGAAAGCGGCCTGGTGCAGGAGCTGGACCGCGACGTGCGCGATTACGTGCAGCTGCGGCTGCGCGCGGACGTGCGCACCGAAGTCCAGACCCTCTCGGGCGGCGGCACGGCGGGCACCGAGTACCCGCTGATGCTGCGGCTGAACTATCTGGACGCCGACGGGCACGAGCAAATCTGGGCCACGGGCTTCTATCACCAGAACGACGCCGGCCTGAGCGTCAACCTGGGCCAGGAGATTCCGGCGGGGGCCTGGATTACCTACGACAACCCCAGGCTCTTGCAGGAAATCCGACCGGCGCCCGTGCGCCTGCTCAGGGTGGAGGTGCTGGGCAGCGGCTGGGAATACCGATCCGCCGTGCGGCGCGTGGAGTTGACCGGCCATTAGCTCCATGTCCCCCGAGCCGCGCGCGCGCCTGACCGCCGGCGTGGACGCCATCGAGATTGCCCGCATTCAGGCGGCGCTGGACCGCTTCGGCGACCGCTTCCTGCGCCGCATCTACACGGAGCGCGAACGGCGCTACAGCCGCGGGCGCGCCGAGGAACTGGCCGCGCGCTTCGCCGGCAAGGAGGCAATTTCCAAGGCGCTGGGCACCGGCATGCGCGGGGTGCTCTGGCGTGAACTCGAAATAGTGAACGACCGCCGCGGCAAGCCGCGGGTGCGGCTGCACGGCGCCGCCGCCGCGCGCGCGCAGGACCTGGGGCTGACGGCGTTCGAAATCAGCCTGACGCACAGCCGCGACCTGGCCATTGCGTTCGTGGTCGCCACGGCCGACTGAGCCATGCCGGGGGCGCGGGCCGCGGCGCTTGGCCCGATCTTCGACCGCGTGCTGGACACGGCCGGCATGCGCGCGCTGGAGGCTGCGGCCCCGCCCGACGTGGACCTGATGCACAACGCCGGCCGCGCCGTCGCGGCCGCGCTGCTGCGCCGCCGCGGCGCTGCGCCCGCCCGCTCGTTCGTGATGCTGATCGGCCCGGGCGACAATGGGGGCGACGCGCTGATCGCGGCCGCGCTGCTGGCGGACGCGGGCGCTTCGGTTACGGCCTGGGCGTCGCGTGAACGCGGCGATCCTCTGGCGGACGCCGCGCGCGCGCGCGGCGTCCGCTGGCGAGTCTGGAGCGGCGATCCGGACCCGTTCGTGCACGACGTGCGGCAGGCGGACTGCGTGGTCGACGGCTTGTTGGGCATCGGCAGCGCGCCGCCGCTGCGCGGCGCGGTCAGCCGCATGCTGGCCGCGCTGCCCCAGGTCGACGGCCAGACGCGCGCCGCCATCGACGTCCCCTCCGGTGTGGACGCCGACGTCGGCGCGGCCGACCCGTGCGCGTTTCGCGCCAGCCTGACGCTGGCCACCGGGCCTATCAAGCTTGGCGCGCTGCTGCATCCGGCGGTGGAGTTCGCCGGCGAACAGGCGGCGCTGGACATCGGGATCGACGCGGCGGCGTACGAGGCCGTCCCGACCGCGCTCGTCGACGCGCCCACGGTGCGCGGCCTGCTGCCCGCCCGCCCAGCGGGCGGGCACAAGGGGACGTTCGGACGGCTGGCCGTGGTGGCGGGGTCTGCGCGTTACCGCGGCGCGGCTGCGTTGGCGGTGCTGGCGGCGCTGCGCGCCGGAGCCGGCCTGGTCACGCTGGCCTCCGTCGACGCGGCCTGCGCCGCCGCCGCGCCGCTGGCGCCGGCCGCCACGTTTGCGCCGCTGCCCGCCGCGGCTGGCGGCCAGATCGACGCTTCCGCGCGCGGCGTTGCACACGCGGTTGGAGCTCCCGCCGCCGTGCTGGTTGGCCCAGGCCTGGGCCGCAGCGAATCCACGGACGCGCTCGTCCACGGCCTGCTCGACGCGTGGCGAGACCTGCCCATGGTGGTGGACGCCGACGGCGCGAACGCCCTGGCCGAACGGCGCGGCGCGCTGGAGGCGCTGGGCCGCGGCGCGGTGCTTACGCCGCATCCGGGGGAACTGGCCCGGCTGCTGAATCTCCCGCGGGCGCCAGAGGGCCGCGACCGTCTGGCCGCCGCCGCCGACCTGGCGCGCCGCACGCCGGCCGTCGTCGTGGCCAAGGGGTCGCCGACGTTCGTGTGCGCGAACGGGCGCGTGTGGGTGCTGGCCCGCCCCAACCCGGCGCTGGCCGCCGCGGGGTCGGGAGACGTGCTGGCCGGCGTCATCGCCGCGCTGCTGGCGCAGGGCGCGCCGCCGCCGGCCGCGGCGCGCCTCGGCGTCTGGCTGCACAGCCGCGCGGCCCGCCTGGCCGCCGCCGGCGACGACCGCGGCGTGCCCATCGAGTCCATCGCCGACGCCGTCCGCCCGGCGGTCAACGAGTTACGCTGATCAAGGCGGGTTCGAACCCGCCCGCGCGCCCGACCTGCGCGGCGTTTCGTGCGCTACACTTGTCGTAACTGGCGCGGCAGGAGCGCCGTTCGGGGAATTGGGAGACAGCTTTGGTCGACTGGACCGTGATCGCGGTCGGCATCTCCCTTGCCCTGTTGACGAGCGGGCTGGTTGCCTGGCTGCGGGCCGACGTTCGGGACCTGAGGTCCGAGCTCCGTGACCAGCGGTCCGAAATCCGCGGTCTGCGGGCGGACGTCAATCGGAACGGCGAGGCAATCGCAACGATGAACGGCTATCTGCGCGGGAACGCTGCCCTGATCGACGGCAGCGCCCACGCAACGCCCGCCGCGGCCGACCCGCCTGGCGAACTCGCCCACCGGGGAATCACCTAGGTCGGGCGCACCGAGAACTGACGGCGAGTGCGCCGTGCGGCGGGCGAGGTTCAGAGGTCGTCCGGCGAGCTTGGCGTGTCCGCCGCGTCTGGCGCCGCGCCGCTGCTTCCCGATCGCTGCGTTGCAAGCGCGCCCGCTCAGTCCGGCACGCCGTAGGCGTCCCACAGCTCGGTGACCAGCGACTCCGCGGTGGCGTGCTCGAAACCGCGGCGAACCAGAAACGCGCCCAGCTTTTGGCGAAACTCCGGGAACGGGCGTCCGTGCAAGCGCCGCGCCTGCCGCAGGGCCGCCGTGCGGGCGGTGTCGATCTCGTCTCCGTAGCAGGCGTCCAGCGTCGCGCGGGCAAGCTCGTCGTCTACGCCTTTGGCGCGCAGTTCCTCGGCGATCAGGCTGCGCCCGCGCGCTCTCGCCCCGCTGCGGGCGCGGATCAGCGCCTGAGCAAAGTCGGCGTCGTCCACGTAGCCAAGCTCGCGCAGACGGCGCAGCGTGGCGTCCACGTCGTCGGCGCTGACGCCGCGCGAGGTCAAACGCGCGCGCACCTCGGCTTCCGAGCGTGACCGCGAGGCCAGGAAACGCAGGGCGGCCGCCATCGGATCGGAGCGCGGCCCGCGGCCTGGGGGCATACGCCGGGCGCGGTCAGTTCGAGTTCTGGTCGCCGGGCCCGCGGTTTCCGATCAGCTCCGGCCACGGCGCCAGCCGCCGCTCCTTGCCGGCGAACAGCCGCTGCACGTTGTCGATGTGCTGGCTGACCAGGAAGAGCGTGAAGATGGCAATCAGGCTCACGTGGAACCCGGTCACGCCCCAGCCCAGCGCATACAGCACGATGCCGCTCACCAGGGATCCAAGCGCACCCATCAGCGACCCCAGCGAGACGTAGCGAAAGACGGCCACGACGGTCACGCCGATCAGCAAGCCGATAAGCACCGTCAGCGGCGCCAGCGCGGCCACGGACCCTGCGCTGGTGGCCACGCCGCGCCCGCCGCGCATGCGGGTGAACAGCGACCAGTTGTGGCCGGCCGCGGCCGCCAGCGCCGCCAGGATGGGCACCAGCTGCAAGTCGCCCAGCACCACACGTGCGGCCAGCGCCGGAACGAGCCCTTTCAGCACGTCGCCAAGCAACACGATCCCTGCGGCGCCGCCGCCAACCGTGCGCAGCACGTTCGTCGCGCCCGCGCGGCCGCTGCCGTGGTCGAAGATGTTGACGCCAAAGCCGACCCGACACACCAACCAGCCAACCGGCACGGCGCCAAACAGATACGCGCCGACGATGAGGGCGCCGGCCAGCACGATCTGCATCGTGGTCACGGCATCGAGTCCAGACCCCGCAGGTGATACGCCAGCATCGTCGGCGCCGCTGCGCCTGTCAACCTGACGGGCCGGTGACGACCTGGGGGCCGCGCGCGGCGCTTTCGGGGCGCCGCCGCAGCTACGACGCGCGCAGGGTCAGGTGCACGGGCGTGCCGTTGAACCCAAACGTCGCCCGCAGGCCGTTTTCCAGATAGCGCAGGTAGCTGCGGTGGACGTGGTCCGGATTGGAAAAGAACAGCGCGAATTCGGGCGGCGACGCGCCGGTCTGCGTGGCGTACTTGAAGCGCGCGGGGCGTCCGCGGCGCGAGGGCGGATCGCGGCGGCCGACCCATTCGCGCAAGAACAGATTCAGGCGCGACGTCGGAATCCGCTGCTGCCGCGCATCGTAGACCTCCAGCGCCATCGGTATCACGTGGTCGAGGTTGCGCTGCGTCACGGCCGAGATGCGCGCCATCGGGCTCTCGGGCAGGAAGTGGAAGATGCGGCGCAGGTGGTGGTCGATGCGGGCTGCGGCCTCTTTCCCGCGCACCAGGTCCCACTTGTTGGCGGCGATGGTCACGCCCTTGCCGGCGTCCAGCACGTACCCTGCCACGTGCGCGTCTTGCGCGGTGGGGCCTTCGTGGGCGTCCACCACCACGATCCCCACGTCGGCATGCTGGATCGACCGCAAGGCGCGCAGCACGCTGTGGTGCTCCACGCCGCGCTCGACGTGGCCGCGGCGTCGAATGCCGGCCGTGTCCACCAGCCAGACCGGGCGGCCCTCCCAGGCCAGCAGCGTGTCCACGCTGTCGCGCGTGGTGCCCGGCGCGTCGTGCACCAGCGTGCGCGCCTCGCCCAGCAGCGCGTTGAGCAGCGACGACTTGCCCACATTGGGCCGGCCGATGATGGCGAAGCGGGGATGCGCGTCAGGCGTCGAGGGGCGCGTGGCCGCGGGCAGCCGCGCCAGGATTGCGTCCAGCAGGTCGCCGCTGGCCGTGCCGTGCACGGCGGAGACCGCCAGCGGCTCGCCCAGCCCCAGCGTGTAGAACTCCGGCACGCGCTCGCGCTGCGGCGGCGCGTCCACTTTGTTGACGACCAGCAGGCAGTTGCGGCCGGCGCGCAGCACCTCGCGCGCAACCGCGCGGTCCAGCTCGGTTGGGCCGGTCATGGCGTCGGTCACCAGCAGGGACAGGTCGGCGTCGGCCGCGGCCATGCGCGCCTGCGCTTCGGCGCGCGCGGCCACCGGGGCCGGGTCGCGCCAGGCCAGGCCGGCCGTGTCCACCAGCGCCAGCCCGCGCCCGCGCCATTCGATCTCGCCGTAGATGCGGTCGCGCGTGGTGCCCGGCTGGTTTTCCACCACCGCCACGCGCGACCCCATCAGGCGGTTGAACAACGTGGACTTGCCCACGTTCGGCCGCCCGATGATGGCGACCAGCGGCGCGGCGCTGGTCGCTGCGCTCCCCTCCGCGGCCGCGGGGACTCGTGCCGTCTCGGGCGGGGTCGCCGCGGCTTCGCGGTCAGGCATACGGCCCCCGGCAGCGTTCCGGCAGACCGGCCGCGATGGCGCGCATGATGGTCTCGCCCGCGTCCTCCAGCTCGGCCGGCGCGATACGGCCGCGCCGCGGCTCGAACGTCAGCGGTTGGCCGATGCTGATCGTCACCGGCAGCCGGCCGCGCCGCAGGCGCCGCTGTATGGATAGCCGTTCGGGGCCCCAGATCGACACCGGATACACCGGCACGCCGACCTTGAGCGCCAGGTAGGCCGCGCCCGGCCGCGGGCGGTGCAGCACCCCGTCTTTGCTGCGCGTGCCTTCGGGATACATCACCACCAGGTGCCCGCTGCGCAGGACGCGCAGGAGCTGCCGCACGGCCGGCATGTCCATGCCGTCGCGCGTGAGCGGCACCACGCCCCACAGTCGAATGAGCGCCCCCAGCACCGGCGCGTTCACCAGTTCCCGCTTGGCCGCGAAGGTGACGAACCGCGGGACGTACGCGCCCATGACGATGGGGTCGAAGCGGCTGAAGTGGTTGGAGACCAGAATGCCTGCGCCCGTAGCCGGCACCTGCGCAGCGCCGAGCAGCCGCACGCGAAACAGCGGCGGGAACATAACGGTCTGGCCGAACACCTGTCCCGCCCGGTAGACCCAGGTCACTGGCGGCCCCGGCCGCCAGCCGCGCCGCTCAGCCATGCGGCGGCGCGCGCGGCGCGAGGCGCGCGTGCAGCAGCGCCTCGATCTCATCCACGATCTCGGCGGGGGTGCGGGCGTCGGAGTCGATGCGAACCGCGTCGTCGGCGGGCTTCAGCGGCGCGTGCCGCCGCGAGCTGTCGATGCGGTCGCGCGATTCCAACAGGCGCTGCACCTCGGCGCGGTCGCTCGGACGCCCGGCCGCACGGCCTTGCCGCCACTTGCGCGCGGCGCGCGTGGCAAGCGCGGCGTCGAGATAGACCTTGAGCTCGGCCTGCGGCCACACCACCGTGCCGAGGTCGCGGCCCATCGCCACCACGCCGCCCCGGCGGATCACGCGCCGCTGCTGCTCCAGCAGCTGCGCGCGCACCTGCGGCAGCTCGGACACGCTGGAGACGATCCCTTCCACCCGTGCGCCGTAGACCTCGCCGCTAATGTCCTCGCCGGCGTGGTACACGCGCGTTCCATACTGGCCGCCGGGGTCGGCGCGGAACTCCAGGTCGAGTGACCGCACTGCGCGCACTACCGCCGCTTCGTCCGCGGGATTCGCCCCGGCGCGCAGCACGGCCAGCGCCGCCGCCCGGTAGAACAGCCCGCTGTCCAGAC
Source organism: uncultured Chloroflexota bacterium (assembly GCA_958296175.1). Classification (GTDB taxonomy): domain Bacteria; phylum Chloroflexota; class UBA11872; order UBA11872; family UBA11872; genus UBA11872. The sequence continues at coordinate 2,646,217 of OY282448.1, read as the reverse complement.
ACACGTACCCGCGGCGCGCGGCGAGCAGGCCGCCGACGGTGCTCTTGCCCGACCCGACGGGGCCGTCGATGGTGACAATTGGCGCTGGCATGAAACGCGCGGACCCGGCAGGCTGCGTCAGGACGGACGCCGCATTATAGAAGCGGTGCTTGCCGCGCCCGGTGCTGGGGCAGTAGGCATACTGACGGCGCTCTGCGCCCCTCCACCCCCGCGTCGACGTGAACATGACGGTTGCCGACGCCCTGGCCGACTTCCTGCGGCAGGAAGGCGTGACGCGCGTGTACGGCGTGACGGGCGGCGAGATGTTGCCCGTGCTGGACGCGCTCCAGCGCCGCGGCATCGAGTTCGTGCTCACGCATCACGAAACGGCCGCCGCCGGCATGGCCGAGACCGAAGCCCAGAGCAGCGGCCGGCCGGGTGTGTGCCTGAGCACGCTGGGGCCCGGGGCGGCCAATTTGTTTGCGGGGCTGGCGCAGGCCACGCTGGAACGCTCGCCGCTGCTCGGCGTCACGGCCGACGTGACGCCGGCCGAGGCGGCGGCGCAGCGGCATCAGGTGTTCGATATCACGGGCGCGTTCGCGCCGGCGGTCAAGTACAGCGCGCGCGTCAGCCCGCACAACCTGGGCGCGGTGCTGCCCGCCGCCTGGGCGGCCGCGACCGACGGCATGCCGGGCGCGGCGCACTTGTCCGTGCCCGGCTCGGTTGCCGCGGCCCGGCTGCGGGGAGCTGCGCCGTTGCGGCTTGCCGCGCCAGAGGCGCCGCCCGTCGAGCCGCCGGAGCTGGACGAGGTCGTCCAACGCCTCGCAGCCGCCAGACGCCCGGTCGCGGTGTTGGGGCTGGAAGGCCGAACCGCCGCGATCGCCGCCGGATTCGCGCAGTTGGCCGTCTCCGGCGACATTCCCGTCGTCACGCAGGTCAAAGCGCGCGGCTGGTTCCCCGGCGCGCATCCGCTGCACGCCGGCACGCTGGCCGCCCACGGCTCGCACGGCGTGCTGGAGTTGTTGCGCCAGGCCGATCTCGTGCTGGGGGTGGGCATGGACGGCGTGGATCTGATCTGGCCCTGGGAAGGAACGGCGGGCGTCAACTTGACGGCGCGCAACCGGCACGACGGCTCGCTGCCGCACGCGCCGGTCGTTGGTGACGTTGCGGCCATGCTCGACTGCCTGGCGCGCACCGGCCGGCCGGCCGACCGCGGCGGCGGCCGCGCCCGCGCGGCCCAGGCGCGCCGTCGGGCCCTCGACGACCTGACCAGCGGTGCCGCCGGCCATGACGCCCCGGCAGGGTCGCCGACCCAGGCCGCGGCAATCCACGACGCCTTTCGCGCGATCCGCGCGGCAGCGCCGGACGCAACCGCGCTCGTCTCCGACGTGGGCATGCACAAGCTCTATCTGGCGCAGTACTGGGACGCGCCCGCCCCCCACACGTACTTCGTCGCCAACGGCCTGTCGGGCATGGGCGGCGCGCTGCCCGGCGCCCTGGGGCTGAAGCTGGCGCGGCCCGGCCTCCCAGTGCTGGCCGTGGCCGGCGACGGCGGCGCGCTGATGTTCGCCGGCGAGTTGGGAACTCTGGCGCGGCTGCGGCCGGCGGGGCTGGTGTACCTTGTGCTGGTCGACGCTTCCCTGGCCCTGATTCGCTTGAAGGCGGAAGAACTCGAACACGACCCGACGCCCAACGACTTTGCCCCGCCGGACTTTGCCGCGCTGGCGCGCAGCTTCGGCCTGCACGGCGCGCTCGCGTCCACGGGCGCCCAGGCTGCCGAGCTGGTGTGCGCCGGGCTGGCGGCCGACCATCCAACCGTGATCGAGCTGCCCATCGATTACTGCGCCTACCAACGAATGCAGTGAACAGCGTTACGCCGCAGGCGTCCCGCACGCTTTCTACCAGCGAGGCAGCTTCTACCAGCGAGGCAACGCCGTATGCGCGAGACGAATCGCGTGGGAAACTCGACGCCATGGTTTTGACCCGCCGCCGCCCCGGCTGGCGTCCGCGGCTGCGGATGCTGACGCTCGCCGCCGCGGCGGCGCTTGCCGCGGTGCTGGCGCTGCTGCTGGCCGTTCCGCACCCCAGTCCCTCGCTGGCGGAAGTGGTGCCCTTCCAGCCCGACCAGATCATCCGCATCGAAGGCCAGGGCTGGGGGCACGGCGTGGGCATGTCGCAGTGGGGCGCCCGCGGCCGCGCGCTGGCGGGGCAGACCGCCGACCAAATCGTGCTGACCTACTACACCGGCGTCGACGTCATCGACGCCCCCACCGACCAGACGCCGATTCGCGTGCTCATCAGCAACGGCTATCAACCGGCCTCCTTCGACGGCGCGGTTTCCTCGTCCAACCTGGAACAGGGCGACATCATCGGCGTCGGCGGTGCGTGGGCCATCAGCGGCGCCACCGACGCGCTGCCTCCGGGCGCGCGCCTGCGCCTGCTGCACCACCCTGGCGAGCGGCGCGTCACCGTGCGCCTGCTCGACGCCGCCGGGCAGCACATGCTCGACTTCGACCTGCCCGGCCAGATCGAAGTCGTCCCCCTGCAACCCGAAACCCGGCTGCTGGTGCAGTACAAGGTCACGCCGCCCGACCAAGACACCCCCGGGCAGCACTTCGATCTCTACCGCGGGTCGATGCGCGTCTACGTCAATGCCGAAGGGCTGATCGACACCGTGAACGTCCTCTCGCTGGAGGACTATCTGCTGGGTGTGGTCCCGGCGGAAATGCCGCGGCACTGGCCGGCCGAGGCGCTGAAGGCTCAGGCAATGGCCGCCCGCACCTATGCCTTGACCAGTCTCCGCCCCGACCATCCCGTCTGGGACGTGGTCGACACCACGCAGGATCAGGTCTATCTGGGCGTCAACCACGAGGCGCCGGAGACCACGGCGGCCGTGCAGGCCACGGCGCGGCGCGTGATTGCTTACCAGAACGCGCCCATCCGCTCCTACTTCTTCAGCACGGCCAACGGCCACACCGAAGCCAACGAGGACGTGTTCGGCGACGCCCCGCAGCCTTACCTGCGCCCCGTGGTCGACCTCGACCCGAGCGGCCGCCCCTGGGACGCCGATTCGCCCTTGAGCACCTGGTCCACGGCGGAGTTTCCCCTGGGCGTCCTGCGCACGCTGGTGCCGGGACCCGGCGACGCACCCGTGGGCGATATCCGGTCGCTGGACTTCGGCCGCCGCACCGCCAGCGGCCGCATGATCGACGTGGGGGTCGAGGGTCCCCAAGGGTCGCGCCGCATCGGCGCCTGGGACTTCGTCGCGCGTTTCAACCGCCGCACGGCCATCGAGATCGGCCCGATGTACAGCACCCGGTTCATCCTGGTGTTCGCCTACCCGTTGACCCGCTCCGTGGAGCCGCTCGACCTGCCCGACGGGCAGTCGATCTACTTTGCGGACACCGGCCATAACGTGCGCCACGGGTTCCTGAAGTACTTCAACGCGCGCGGCGGCCAGGCGGCCTTCGGCCGTCCGCTGACCGAGGAATTCGTGGAAAACGGGCGCGTCGTGCAGTACTTCGAGCGCGCGCGCTTCGAGTATCACCCCGAGCTGGCGGGCACGCCGTACGAAACGCAGCTGGGACTCATCAACGACACGCTGACCGCGCCGCGCCGGCCGTTCGACGGCGACGAACCTTTCCCCAGCGTGCCCCAGCACCGCTACTTCCCTGAGACCGGGCACAGCGTGCACTACGGCTTTCTCCAGTTTTGGGAGACGCAGGGCGGCTTGGACCGCTTTGGCTATCCGATCTCGCAGGAAGTGGTGGAAAACGGGCGCACCGTGCAGCACTTCCAACGCGCGCGCCTCGTCTGGGCCCCCGACGCGCCCTCCGGCCAAAACGTGCAGCTGGCCGACGTGGGCACCGAACTCCTGCGCGCCCGCGGCCTGCTGCCGCCCTAGACGCGCTGTGCCGCTCAGCACGTCCGAGCAGCAGGACGTCGACGCGCTGCGCGCGGCCAGCGCGCCGACCCGCCGCTCGACCGTGCCCGATCTGGAGGCCATGCTCTACAAGGCCCTGCCGGTGCTGGACCACGGCTTTGTGCGGGTGGTGGACTACATGGGCGGCGACGGCGCCGTGGTGCAGGCGGCGCGGGTGTCCTACGGCGCAGGCACCAGGCGCACCCGCGAGGACGCGGCCCTGATTCGCTACCTGATGCGGCACGCGCACACCACCCCGTTCGAAATGTGCGAAATCAAGCTCCACGTCAAGCTGCCCATCTTCGTCGCCCGCCAGTGGATTCGGCACCGCACCGCCAGCGTGAACGAATACTCCGCGCGCTACTCGATTCTGGACAACGAGTTCTACGTTCCGGCGCCCCAGCACCTGGCCGCGCAGTCGACCAGCAATAGGCAGGGCCGCGGCGGCGTGCTGGACGGCCGCGAGGCCGAACGCGTGGCCGCGCTGCTGCGCGCGGAGGCCGAACGCGTGACCGAGCTGCTGCGCGCGGACGCCGCGCAGGCCTATGCGCACTACGAAGAGATGCTGAACGAAGACGCGGCAGGCGCCGTGCGCGACCCCTCCCGCCGCGGGCTGGCGCGCGAGCTGGCCCGCATGAATCTCTCCCTGAACGTCTACACCCAGTGGTACTGGAAGGTGAATCTGCACAACCTGCTGCATTTCCTCAGGCTGCGCGGCGACGCCCACGCTCAATACGAAATTCGCGCCTACGCGAAGGAGATGCTGAAGGTCGTGCAGCGCTGGACGCCGCTGACCTACGACGCCTTCATGGAATACCGCGTGAACGGCGCTTCGGTTTCCGCCCGGGGAGTGGACGTCCTACGCCGCCGTCTGCGCGGCGAACGGGTCAGCCGCCGCGACTCCGGCATGTCGCGCGCCGAGTGGCGCGAGCTGCACGACCTGTTCCCCCTAGAGCCGCGCACCCAGCCGCTGCTGCCGGGCGTTTCCGGCTGACCCGCGCGCGCCTGCCCGCGGCCAATCCGGGACCAGAACCGGGCCGACCCGTGTGCGCCGCGCGGCTCGCCCCACGGAGCAGCCGTAGATCCGATCGCAAGCGCTCATGCGCGCCGCGCAGCGTTCGCCAGCCTCCTGAAGATCGCGCGGCCGCCGAACGGCGGCTACTCGCGAAACTCGGGGAAGTAGTCCGGAATCGCCCCCGGCGCGTCGGCGCCGGCGCCGACGACGTCATAGCCGGCCGTGGGGTACTCGTAGACCCCGCCCTCGTAGTTGCGCAGCACGATGCGGTCGTCGGTCAGTTCCACGATGCGCTGCGGGGTCACCGGAATCTTTCCGCCGCCGCCGGGCGCGTCGATGATGTACTGCGGCACGCCGAAGCCGGTGGTGTGCCCTTGCAGCGCCTCCATGATCTCCAGGCCCTTCTGCACCGAGGTGCGAAAGTAGTTGGTGCCCTTCACCAGATCGGCCTGATAGATGTAGTAGGGCCGCACGCGCGCCTTCAGCAGCTCGTGCATCAGCTGCGTCATGGTCTCGGGGTCGTCGTTCACGCCCCGCAGCAGCACCGTCTGGCAGCCCACGGGGATGCCGTGGTCCACTAGCCGGGCGCAGGCGGCGCGCGCTTCCGGCGTCAGTTCGCGCGGGTGGTTGAAGTGCGTGTTCATGTAGAACGGCTGATAGCGCGCCAGCATTTGGCAGAGCTCGTCGGTCACCCGCGCCGGATTCACGCAGGGAATCTTGCTGCCGATGCGGATCAGCTCCACGTGCGGAATCTCGTGCAGGTTGGCGATGATCCATTCCAGCGCGCCGTCCGTGAGCGTCAGCGGGTCGCCGCCGCTGAGCAGCACGTCGCGGATTTCTGGGTGCGCCGCGATGTAATCGAACACCGCCTGCAGCTCGTGCGGCGGCGGCACGGGGTTCTTGCCCACCTTGCGCTTGCGCGTGCAGAACCGGCAGTACATGGCGCAGGTGTGCGTCACCACGAACAGCACCCGGTCCGGGTAGCGGTGCGTCAGGTGCCGCACCGGCATGTCGTCTTCTTCGTCCAGCGGGTCGTCTTCCAGGAAGTCCGGGTTCTCGAACTCCCGCACGTCGGGCATCTGCTGCAGGAAGATCGGGTCGCTGGGGTCCATCGTCTCAATCAGCCCCAGGTAGTAGGGCGTGGTGAAGAAGGGGTACTCCTTGGCGATGGCTTCCAGGCGCTGGTATTGCTCGTCGCTCAGCCCGGGAATCGCGCGCACGTCGCGCACGCCCTGGGCCAATTGCTCCTGCCATTCCGCGCGCGGGCGGCGAACGTTGTGGGGCATGTGCTGGCCGACTCTCGATGGGTTGCCCATGATACGACCTCGCAGCCGCCGGCCCGCAGCCGCCGGCCCGCAGCCGACCGGCCGTCGAAGGCCGGGGCTACTCCGCCGCTTTGCCCGCGGTGTACTCCGGCGGTTCCTCGTGCGCGTGCACGGCCGTGGGCACCGTCGGTGCGTAGCGCCCGACCTGGATGGTGTCCGCCCGGGCGCGCATGCGCACGGTGTCGTGCCACACCTGCATCTTCAGCAGCAGGTCCATGCGCACGTCGAAGGCCGACTCCAGCCGCAGCGCCATCTCCGGCGACACCGACGCCTTGCCGTTGAGCACGTCCGACAACGTCGCCCGGCGCACACCCAACGCCTCGGCCGCCTTGGTTACGCTCAGCCCCAGCGGCTCGATGATCTCCGCGCGGACGAACGCGCCCGGGTGCGGAGGCGTCATGCTGACCCGAATGTCGTTCGCAGCCATCAGTGATAGTCCTCCAGGTTCAATCGCTCGACGATGCCATCGGTGCTGCGAAAGGTGATCCGCCAGTTGCCAGACACTGACACGCTCCACTCGCCCTTGCGGGCGCCCGCCAGCCGATGCACGCGCCAGCCGGACGGCGCGTTGGCGATGAAGTCGTCGATGTCCTCGGACAGAACCAGCACGGTCAGAATCCTTCGCACACGGCCCGCCAGGGTGCGCTGCAAGAACCGAGGGTTGTCGTCCTCGAGCAGACGGCGCAATCCCCGATGGCGTACCGAACGAATAGTCACGCCTCGCAGTGTACGGCAGCACCGTACGCCCCGCAAGCCATTTTTCGAGCTGCGCTGCCGCTTTGCCGCCGCTGCCGCCATCCGACCGGCCGAAGCCGCCGCGCCGCGCGCCCCCAGCCTCTGCTATCCGACACTGCCCGCGCGGGCGCCGAGTCGTTCGACGCCAACTGTTCGCAGTGCCATGGCGCGGCCGCGGCCGGCTCGCCGCAGGGGCCGCCGCCGCAAGCCGCGCTAGCTTGACGCGGTTCGAGGTGCTAGGTTCAAGTGTGCGGCAGAGCGTTCCCGTGGTTCGTGCGCCGCGCCCGCAGACCCATGGCCTGGTGTGCCATGGACGCCGCCACAGGGAGTAACCAACCGCCGAATGTCCGCAACCAACGGCCAGATGTCCGCGGCCAACGGTCAGCCCACGCTCAGCATTCGCGGCTTGCACGTTGCCGTCGGCGACGTCGAAATCCTGCGCGGGCTGGACCTGGACGTTCCCTGTGGCGAGGTTCACGCGCTGATGGGCCCCAACGGCTCCGGCAAGAGCACGCTGGCCAATGCACTCATGGGCCACCCGGACTACGAGGTCACGGCCGGCAGCGTCCACTTCAAGGGCCAGGCCGTGCTGGACCTGGAAACCGACGAACGCGCGCGTCTGGGCCTCTTTCTCGCCTTTCAATACCCTGCCGAGATCCCCGGCGTGCGCGTCGCCAGCTTTCTGCGCATGGCGCTCAACGCGCGCCGCAGCGAGGAAATCTCGGTCATGGCCTTCCGCCGGCTGCTGCTGGACAAGATGAAGATGCTGAAGATGGCCCCCAGGTTCGCCGAGCGCTACCTCAACGAGGGCTTCTCCGGCGGCGAAAAGAAGCGCAACGAGATTCTTCAGCTTGCGGTGTTGCAGCCGGACCTTGCGATACTTGACGAGACGGATTCCGGCCTGGACATCGATGCGCTGCGAATCGTGGCCGACGGCGTGAACACGCTGCGCGCATCCAACCTTGGAGTGCTTGTGATTACTCATTACCAGCGGCTGCTGAACTACATCGTGCCCGACCGCGTCCACGTCCTCATCGACGGGCGCGTCGTCGAATCCGGCGGCAAGGAGCTCGTCCATCGGCTGGAAGCCGAGGGCTACGAGCGCTACGAAGACGCCGTCTCGCGGCAGGAGGCCTGACCGTGGCCGTCACGAGCGTCGACCACGTCGGCCTGGACACCTACAAGTTCGGCTTCCACGACGACATCAAGCCGGTCTACACCTCGCCCAAGGGTCTCAGCGAGGCCGTGGTGCGCGAGATTTCGCGCCAGAAGGACGAGCCGGCCTGGATGCTCGACTTCCGCCTGGAGTCCCTGCGCCAGTTCGAGCGCAAGCCCATGCCCACCTGGGGCGCCGACCTCTCGCGCATCGACTTCGACGACATCCACTACTACATCCGCCCCCAGGACCGCCAGGCCCGCTCCTGGGACGACGTCCCCGACGACATCAAGTCCACCTTTGACAAGCTGGGCATCCCCCAAGCCGAGCGCAAGTTCCTGGCCGGCGTCGGCGCGCAGTACGACTCCGAAGTCGTCTATCACAGCATCCGCGAGGACCTGGAGAAGCAGGGCGTCGTGTTCCTGGACATGGACTCCGGCCTGCGCGAGCACGAAGACCTGGTGCGCCAGCACTTCGGCACCATTATCCCCAACGGCGACAACAAATTTGCCGCCCTCAACAGCGCGGTCTGGAGCGGCGGCAGCTTCGTCTACGTGCCCGCAGGCGTCTCGGTGGACATCCCGCTGCAAGCCTATTTCCGCATCAACACCCAGAACATGGGCCAGTTCGAGCGCACCCTCATCATCGTGGAGCCGGGTGCCTACGTGCATTACGTGGAAGGCTGCACCGCGCCTGTCTACGCCAGCGACGCGCTGCACTCCGCGGTGGTGGAGATCATCGTCAAGGAAGGCGCCCGCTGCCGCTACACCACCATCCAGAATTGGTCCTCCGACGTTTTCAACCTGGTCACCAAGCGCGCCGTGGCTTACCGCGACGCCACCATGGAGTGGGTGGACGGCAACCTGGGCAGCAAGGTCACCATGAAGTACCCGGCGGTCTACCTGATGGAGCCGGGCGCGCACGGCGAGGTGCTCTCCATCGCCTTCGCCGGCAGCGGCCAGCACCAGGACGCCGGTGCCAAGATGGTGCACGCCGCGCCCGACACCTCCTCGCTGATTACCTCCAAGTCCATCAGCCGCAACGGCGGGCGCACCGCCTACCGCGGCTATGTGCAGGTCCTGCCGGAGGCCGAGCGATGCCGCGCCAACGTGGAGTGCGACGCGCTCCTCATCGACGACCGCTCCCGTTCCGACACCTACCCCTACATGGACATCGAAGAAAGCAACGTCACCATCCAGCACGAGGCCACGGTCAGCAAGGTCAGCGACCAGCAGGTCTACTACCTGATGAGCCGCGGCCTCACGGAAGAACAGGCCATGGCGTTGGTCATCAGCGGCTTCATCGAACCCATCGTCAAGGAGCTGCCGATGGAGTACGCGGTGGAGATGAACCGCCTCATCGAGCTGCAGATGGAAGGCTCGATCGGCTAGCGAGCCATTGAACGCCTCGTCGCTCGTTTGCCTCGCTCGTTGCCGCGCGCCGCTCCTGCCGGACTCGTGCGCATGACCGCCGACGCCCCCGGTGCCATCGTCGCGCTGTCCCAGGCGCGCTCGGAGCCCGCGTGGCTGCGCGAGCGCCGCCTGGACGCCTGGCGCGTTTACGAGGCCACCCCGGCGCCCTCGTCCAGCGATGAGGAGTGGCGGCGCACCGACACCAGCTGGGTCGACTGGGCGGCCATGGCGCCCGCGGCCAACGGGCAGACTGCGGCGCCAGGCGCCGCGCAGGCCGCCGCCGCCGCGCCCCCGAAGCTGCCCGCAGCCAGCGTGCTGCTGCGCCAGTGCGGGGCTGTCACGCACGTCCTGCACACGTCGGACGAGGCGCGCGCGGCCGGCGTCATCGTCGGCAGCCTCACCGAGGCGGCTGGTCAGGGCGTCGGCGCCGTCGCCGAACGCCTGGGCGTCGAGCTGGCCGCGCCCGCGGCCGGCAAGCCGCAGGCGCTCAACGGCGCGCTCTGGTCCTCCGGCGCGTTCGTGCACCTGCCGGCCGGCGTCGAGCTGTCCGCGCCCATCGTCATCGCGGTGGCCGCCGACGGTCCCGTCCTCTATCCCCGCACCCTGGTGCTGGCCGGCCCAGGGTCGTCCGCCGACGTGCTCGAATGGTGGGGCGGCGGCGCGTCGGCCTCCCCCCAGTTCGCCAGCGGCTGCGTCGAGATCTTCGTCGAACACGGCGCCAGACTCTCCTACACCCACGTGCAAGACTGGAACGCTGCCGGCGGCGGGTTTCTCGCCCAAGCTGCGCGCGTGGAACGTGGCGCCGCCCTGGTAACCACCAACGCCGCGCTGGGCGGCCGTTTCCACAAGGGCGCCATCACCGCCTCCCTGACCGGCCCCGGCGCCAACGTGCGCCTCAACGGGTTGACCTACCTGTCCCAGCGGCAGTTCGCCGATCACCACACGCTGCAAGACCACTGCACCACCGACGGCGAGAGCGATCTGTTGTTCGTCAACGTGCTGGAAAACGCCGCGCGCTCGGTCTATGCCGGCACCATCGTGGTGCAGCCGCACGCCCAGCGCTCCAACGCCTACCAGCAAAACCGCAACCTGATGCTGCACGGCGGCCCGCGCGCCGACTCCATCCCGCGCTTGGAAATCATGGCCGACGACGTGCGCTGCACCCACGGCGCCACCACCTCCACCATCGACCCCATGCACATGTACTACCTGGGGTCGCGCGGGGTGGACCGTGCGCAGGCGCGCTCGCTGATCGTGGACGGCACGTTCGAGCCGGTGCTCGACCGTGTGCCCAACCAGGACGTCCGCGGCGTGCTCCGCCGCGCGGTGAGCACCAAGCTGCACGGCGGCGCCTGACCGCGCATGGCCGACTTCACCGACGCTGCCCCCGCCGCCGACCTGCCGCCCGGAGCCGCCATGCACGTCACCGTGGCCAACCGCCGCATCGGGGTCTACAACGTGGATGGCGAGGTCTACGCCATGGACGACCTTTGCAGCCACGACAGCGCCTGGCTCTCCGAAGGACAGTTCGACCCCCAGGCGCGCACCGTGCGCTGCCCCAAGCACACCTCGACCTTCGACCTGACCACCGGCCGGCCGCGCACGCTGCCCGCCATTCGGCCGGTGCGCACCTACCCGGCAAAAATCGAGGGCGGGCGCGTGCTGATTTTCATCGACACGTAGGGCAGCCCATGTCCGCCCCGCCCCCCGCGCTCGACCTGACCGCGATTCGCGCAGACTTTCCGGTGCTGTGCCAGCGCGTGCACGATCGGCCGCTGGTCTACCTGGACAACGCCGCCACGTCGCAAACCCCCAGCGCCGTCATCGACACCCTGCGAACCTATTACGAGACCTACAACGCCAACATCCACCGCGGCCTGCACGTGCTGAGCGAGCGCGCCACGGCCGAGTACGAAGCCGCCCGCCGCCGTGTGGCGGGCTTCGTCAACGCCGCGCACGCGCACGAAGTCATTTTCACGCGCGGAACCACCGAAGCCGTCAACCTGGTCGCGCGCTCCTGGGGGGACGCGCACGTGAACGCAGGCGACGACATCCTGCTCACCGAGCTGGAGCACCACAGCAACCTGGTCCCCTGGCAAATGCTGGCCAAACGCCGCGGGGCAACGTTGCGCTATGTGCCCATCAGCCCCGAAGGCCGCATCGACCTGGAGGCCTACGCGCGCATGTTCGGCCCCCGCACGCGCCTGGTGGCCGTCACTCACATGTCCAACGTCCTGGGCGTCATCACCCCGGCTGCGCGGATCGTCCAGATTGCCCGCGCCAACGGCGTCCCCGTGCTGCTGGACGCTGCCCAGTCCGTGCCGCACCTGGCGGTGGACGTGCAAGCCCTGGACGCCGACTTCGTGGCCTTCTCCGGCCACAAAGTGCTGGGGCCAACCGGCATCGGCGCGCTCTACGCCAAAGAAGCCTGGCTGGAGGCCATGGACCCCCTGTTCGGCGGCGGCAGCATGATTCGCACCGTCGAACTGCACGAGTCCAGCTGGGCCGGCCTGCCCGAGAAGTTCGAAGGCGGCACGCCCAACATTGCCGGCGCCATCGGCCTGGGCGCGGCCGTGGACTACGTGCAAAACGTGGGCATCGACGCCGTCACCGCCCACGAAGACGCGCTGACCGAACGCGCCCTGGCCATGCTGAGCGACCTGGACGGCGTGCGCGTGCTGGGACCCCAGGACACCACCGACCGCGGCGGCGTCATCTCGTTCACCGTGGACGGCGTGCACCCCCACGACGTGGGCACGCTGCTCGACGCCGATGGCATCGCCGTGCGCGCCGGGCACCATTGCGCCCAGCCTCTCATGCGCAAGTTGGGCGTCGCCGCCACCGTGCGCGCCAGCCTGTACCTGTACAACTCCCCGCACGAGGTCGACGCCCTGGCCGAGGGCGTGGCCCGCGCCAAGGCCTTCTTCGATGAGCATTGACGACCTCTACCGCGACGTCATCATGGACCACTACAAGCGCCCGCGGCGCAAGGGCGAGCTGGCCAACGCCAACGTGGTGATCGAAGGCTTCAACCCGCTCTGCGGCGACGAGGTCAAGCTCTGGCTGCGCATCGACGACCAGGGCGTCGTGCAAGACGCCGCCTTCACCGGCCACGGCTGCTCCATCAGCCAAGCCTCCACCTCCATCATGACCGCCGCGGCCGTCGGCGCTTCGGTCGACGACCTGCGCGGCGTCATCGACGGTTTCCGCGCCATGATGCTGCAAGGTGCCGAGCCGGACGAAACCTTGCTCGGCGACGGCGTGGCGCTGGAAGGCGTGCGCAAGTTCCCCGTCCGCATCAAGTGCGCCGTCCTCAGTTGGAACACCCTCCAACTCGGCCTCGACGAACACACCGCCCGCGGCGGCCAGGTGGAGCTGCGCCACAGCGAGGATTAGCCGCCAGCCGCGTCGAACTCCACGACGGCGAGCCTTGGGCCTCTCGCACATTCCTTTTTCTTCCCCCTCGCCCAGCCAGGGCGCGTGCCGGGAGAGGGTCGATTGCGGCCGTACCCACCAGCGGTGATAGGAGCGCAGCGCTTCTCACTCCTTCTGCTACACTCCACCTCCCCACAAGCCTGAAGGTCACCCCTGAATGACTACGGTCGTCTGCTGGAACGTCGCCAAATTGCACGCGCCCTGGCGGGAGCTGGTGCGTATGGACGCCGACGTCGCATTGCTCCAGGAAGCGGGAACCCCGCCGCGCGACGTGCTCGATCAGGTCGAGACCGGCCCCCGCCAGCATTGGGACTCGCACGTCTGGAACTCGGAGTGGTACAAGGACCGCTGGAACCGCCTGTACGACCGCTGGCCCAAAGTCGTGAAGCTGTCCGACCGCGTCGACGTCGAGTGGTTCGAGCAAGTCAGCACAATCCGTGAGCTGCAGGACCACCAGATCGCCGTCAGCGGCATCGGCACCATCGCGGCCGCCCGCATCATCCCGCGCAACGGCGATCCAGCATTCATCGCCGTGTCGATGTACGCGCGTTGGATGCTGCCGCACCCGTCGACCGGGACGAAGTGGCGCGTCGGCCACGCCGACGCGTCTGCGCACCGCATCATCTCCGATTTGTCCGCGTTCATCGGAAGCATCGATCCCGCAACGCACCGCATTCTGGCGGCCGGTGATCTCAACATGTCCTACAAAGTCAAAGACGATCCCCTGTGGAAGGTCGAGCGCGACCACACCGTCTTCGAGCGCATGCAAGCGCTCGACCTGGAGTTCATGGGGCCGCAATATCCGGCCGGCCGCAAGGCGCATACACTACCGCCGTGGGAACCGTCGGACACCAACAACGTCCCGACGTTCTACACCTCCAGCCAAACGCCGGCAACGGCCAACCGGCAGATGGATTTCGCGTTCGCGTCGCGCGGGTTCCACCAGAGCGTGGGCGTGCGCGCCCTGAACGGCGGCGACGACTGGGGACCCAGCGACCACTGCCGCCTCCTGATCGAAGTCAGCGGCGCCCCCGCTTAGCCGCCCCCATGATTCCGGTGTCGGTACCCGCGTCCTTCCAGGCAGAGGGCGGGACGAGGCTCCGTGCTCCCGCTATCGTCCCCCCGTCAATCCAACAAGGCAGGAACCCGCGGACGTGCAGTCGACGTCGGCAGCGCCGACGCTGAACCCGGCGCACCAAGCCAAACCAAGTCAAGAATAACCCTGGCCCTGCGCCTCGTTCGACTCTACGTACGCTCGAATGACGGGTAGGAAGTCGTCGGCGAACTCCGCCAGCTTCACGCGTCCTACGCCAAAGATGCGCTCGAAGCTCGGGTGGTCTTGCGGGAACGACGAGGCCATCTCGCGCAGCGTCCGGTCGCCGAAAATAACGTACGGTGGAACCTCGCGCTCCCTGGCCAGCTCTAGCCGCACCTGCCGCAGGAGTTCGAACAGCGCCAGGTCGAAATCGGCCGGCCCCTCGGTCGCCCGCTGTGCGCGTCCGCCGCGTTGCGGGCGCGCCGCCGCGGGTACGTGTTCGACGCGCTCGCGCTGGCGCGGCCGTGCGCCGCTCGGTTGAGGGTACGCTGCCGCGGGTTTGTGTTCGGCGGGTTCGTGCGCCTCGGGTTCGGGTGTCTCGGTTTCGCGCACAGCGCGCCTGAGCGTCAGCGGCTGGCGCTCCTGCAGGAACGCCCGCCCGGCTGCCGTCACCGAAGGCACTCGGTACTTGTCCCCGCTCAGCCGCAGCAACCCCTCGTCGACCAGCAGCCCCACGATCTCCCGCAGGCTGTCACGGTCGAGGTCGCGCACGATGCCGTACACCGACAGTCGGTCGTGCCCCAGTGCCAGGACGCGGCGCGCCCGCGAGCCGCGCAGGACGGCGATCACGTGCAATGCCCCGAAGCGTTCGCCCGTGCGGATGATCGCCGACAGCACCTTCTGCGCAACTTCGGTCGCGTCGAACGGCTCCCGCTCGGTCAGGCACACGTCGCAGCCGCCGCAGGTTGGCTGTGCGTAGTCCTCGCCGAAATAGCGCAAGATCAACGCCCGGCGGCAGGTGCGCGCCTCGGCGTAGGCGATCATCTGGTCCAGCTGCTGCTCCGCCCGCGCCTGTTCGTCGGGATCCTCGATTTCTTTGATGAAATACTCGTGCTTGCGGCGGTCGCCGGCGGAAAAGAACAGCACGCACTCGCTGGGCAGTCCGTCGCGCCCCGCCCGTCCGGTTTCCTGGTAATAGCCTTCCAGCGTCTTGGGCAGGTCGTAATGCACGATCAGCCGCACGTCGGGTTTGTCGATGCCCATGCCGAAGGCGATAGTGGCCGTCACGATGGGCGTTTCGTCGTGAATGAACCTATCCTGCGTGCGTTTGCGTGTGTCCGCGTCCAACCCCGCGTGATAGGGCAGCGCCTGGAACCCTGCCTGCCGCAGGCTGTCCGCCAGATTATCGGCGTCTTTGCGCGAGAAGCAGTAGACGATGGCTGCCTGGTTCGCGTGTTCGTACAGCAGACCGACCAGTGCGTCGAAGCGCTGGCGTTTGCTGCGCACGACGTAGATCAGGTTCTCGCGGTCGAAACTCGACACGAAGCGCTGCGCGTCGAGGATCCCCAGCTGCTGCACGATGTCGTCGCGGACGCGCGCCGTGGCCGTGGCGGTCAGGGCGATCACCGGCGCCTGCGGGAACCGCTCGCGCAGCAGGTGCAGGTTGCGGTAATCGGGTCGGAAGTCGTGCCCCCACTCGGAGATGCAGTGCGCCTCGTCGATCGCGATCAGCCCCACGCGCACCGCGCGCAGGAAGCGGGCGAATCCCGGCGCGGCCAGACGTTCGGGCGCGATGTAGAGCAGCGCCAGCCGCCCCGCGCGCGCCTGCGCGAAGATGCGCTCCACCTCGCGTGCCGGCACCGAGCTGTTGACGTACGCCGCCGCCGCCCCGTTGGCCTGCAGCGCGTCCACCTGATCCTTCATCAGCGAAATCAGCGGCGACACCACCAGCGTCAGCTCCCTCTGACACAGCGCCGGCAGCTGGTAGCACAACGACTTCCCCCCGCCCGTGGGCATCAACACCAGCGAGTCCCGCCCCGCCAGCACGTTCTCGATAATCTCCGCCTGCAACGGCCGAAACTCGTCATACCCAAACCGAGCCTTCAGCACCCGGCGAATATCGACCTCAGCCGCCCCGTTCGCCCTCTCAGCCACGACGACCTCGCGGCCTCGTCACGCCGTCCAGACCCAACACGACCCCGCCGTCATGCGTCCGGCAGGCCCGCCGCGTCGATGTCCGCCATCACGCGCAGCGTCTCGCGCAGCGCGGCGGCCATGCGCGAGTAGTGCTCCATGTCGTCGAAGCTCAGTTCGCGGCCTTTGCGGTCTTTGAGCCACTTCTCCAGCGGCTGATACCCGCCGATGCGAAACGCCCAGACCTCGGGCGCAATATTCGAGAAGTATTGGCCGTAGCGTCGATCGTTCGAACGATTCCGGCCGTTCGCCCGCCGCGGCGGCGAGCTGCGGCTGATGTACACCCGGCCTTCGGCCGCCGGCTTGGTATCGCCAAACGGCGTCTCGCCGGGCGCCACGTATTTGGGGTGTCCCGCCTCCACCACGTCGTCGCCCGAAATGGGATACCCGATGTCCGCAGCGTCGATCGTCGGCGATTCCAGCAGGTGCAGCTCGGTCAATTCCCGCCCCAGCGCGGCCAGAGCGCGGAAGCGCTCCAAACCGTCCGGCGGCGGCACGCGCGGAAAGTCGGCGCGCAGGAACTGCGCGTAGCGCCGCCGGTACGTCGGCGAGTGCAAGACCGCATAGATGTAATGCAGCGCGTCCTCGGGACCGAAGGTGGACGCCAGGTCGCCCCGCCCGCCGCCCGTGCAGCGCAGGCCCAGACGCTGTTCCAAGGCCTCCCGGAACGACGAATCGATGTTCGGCGTTCGGTCGCCAGGCGTGGAGTGTCCGTTTTCGACCTCTTCTTCTTTTGGATACGTATAAAGTGGAAACAGATAATTGACTTCTTTGATAGATACGGTGTGATGTTGCGTTATGTATTTGCTCACAAAGACATGCTCGAATCCACCTTGGATCTCAATTGATCTCGTCGTCGACAATGCGAGATTATTTCCATCGATCATATTCCGCATCACATCGTTGCGCGGTCTGCAGATGAACCCGCGGCTTGCTCCCGTATAGTAGGTATACCGCACGTCAAATGGTCGGTATAAAATCGGTACAACGAGCTCGTCACGGATTCCCGATTCGTTCAAGTCGAGCTGCGCCAGACGAACTTTCCAATCCTGCGCGTCCCGCCCCAGCCGGTATTTGCGCCGCGCAGTTTCGGAGTCCAGCGACGCAAAGTCGCGCACGACGTTCATCACGTCGTCCGGCGTCCACTGAATAGTCAGTTTGTCGCGCGCCGTGACTACTCCCACCGAGTTAGTCGGCATGATGTCCGTGATGGCGGGCCACTGCCGATACGCCCGTTCCAGCCGCGCGTCCCAGGGCTTGAACAAATAGGCGGGCGACTGGGGCTTCAGCAACTCCCATGCCGTCGTCGAGACGTCCGTCTCGGTCAGCGCCGCGTACTTGCCCTCCCGCCCGCCCCACAGGTCGGCATGGTGCACGCGCGCCGGGCCGGTTGCGCCTGGCGCCTTGACGAAGATTCCGATGGCCGCGCCCTGCTGTATGTCGAAGACATTCTCGTCCTTGCCTCCGTCGGGCGCGCGCTCGCGCAGCTTGACGTTGCCGTGCAGGTCCAGCAAGTAGATGTCGCTGAAGGTCTTCAGCAGCTGCTGGCGCATGCCGCGGAACGTCGGGTTGTTCAGGTAGGCATGGTTGGTGACGAAGGCCAGGACGCCCGCGCCGGATTGCTGGATGCGCTGCTGGCCGAAGCGGATGAACTTTACATAATCGTCTTGCAGCCACCTCGGGTTGCGTTCCGCCAGCGGGCGCCCGTCCACTTTCTTGTAGTCCTCGATCAGCTTGCCGATCCAGGTGAGCGCGCCGTCCCGGCGGCTGGCGTTTGCCGAGTGCCCCGAATAGGGCGGATTGCCCAGCACCACCATGATGGGCAGGTCGCGCTTGACGCCGGTCGCGGCGTCCGCCTCCTCCGCCAGGGCGCGCATCAGCGAGCCGAACATGGGGTGCGCCTGCCCCTCGCCCGGTTCCAGCGCGTTGGTCAGATACACCCCCAGCCGCTCGCCCGGCTCGAACTGGTAGGCCCAGGCCGCGCGCTCGTCGTCCGGCAGGTCGCGCGCCTCCAGTTCCAGCCCCAGTTTCAGCTGCGCCATGGCGTAGGCCGCCATCAGCAGCTCGAAGCCAAACAGCCGGGGCAGCAGGTGCCGATGGACGTAGCCGCGCCACTGCCCCGCGCGTCCGCTGGCCTGCACCTGCTCGCGCACGTGCCGCACCACCGCATAGAGAAACGAGCCCGTGCCGCAGGCCGGGTCCAGCACCAGCACGCGGTGCGATTCGTGCACCGTGCCCGTATGGTCCCGATAGGTGGTCATGGAGGTATCGGCCAGCCCGTCCGGACAGTCGAACTGCTCGCGCAGCAGATGGTCGACCGAGCGCACGATGTAAGAAATCACCGGTTCCGGCGTGTAGTAGACGCCGCGCCGTTCGCGCTGGGTAGGGTCGTAGGCGGCCAGGAACGTCTCGTAGAAGTGCATGATCGGGTCCTGGCGCGCGCCGAGCGCGCCGAAGTCCGCCAGCACCTGATCCATCTCGGCGGCGGCCAGCAACTGCGCCAGGTCGTCCACGAAGCTGGCAAATGGTTCGTCGCCCAGGTCCGGCCCGGCCACGGCGTGGAACATCTGCCGCATGAACGGGTTGGTGGTTGGGATGCCGCGGGCGGCCGCCTGCCAGTGGAACGGGCCGACCCCATGGTTCACGCGCGCCGCGAACAGCCCGTAGGCCAGCGTCTGCGCAAACATGTCGGCAAAATCGGCGGGTTCCAGGTCTGGAACCAGCGCTGCGCGCGTGGCGTCGAAGAGGTCGCGCAGGCTTGGGGAAACGTGACCGCGCTCGAAGCTCTGCTCCACCATGGCGCGGATCATGTGCGTGACCCGCGCCATGCGTTCCGCCAGCTCCGCGGCGCTGGCGGCCGGTTCGGCGGCGTGATGAAGAAACCCGCCAAGCAGCGCGCGAACTTTCTCGGCGCCGTGGCCGTCCAGTTCCAGCCCGCCCGTGGATTCCGCCGCCAGCCGCGCGGACAGCTTCGTTTCGCCGTCCACGTACCAGCGGAACTCGACGTAGTTGGTCAGCACCAGATTGGACAGATTCCGTCGATAGCGCTTGAACTGGCGCCCGTTGTCAGTGGCCGGCTGGCGGCGGCCGCTGTCCTGCTCGACCGCTTCCAGGTCGACGCCCACGTCCTTGGCTTCCAGATAGCCGACGGCGGCGTTGCCGGCGCTGGCGCGCGTGACGGCCATGTCGGGCGCCCCGCACTCGATGCGCCGCGGCTCGTTGGTGATCTGCGCCTGCGAGTCCATGGCTTCCAACAGGCGCTGCAGCGCCGGCCGGTGCGTGTGCTCCGTGGCGCCGCCGTGCGCCAGATTCCCGCGCAGCTCGTTCAGATACGCGCGCACAGGGCCGGCCGGCGGCATTCCCGTCGTCCCCGCTGCTGCTCTCGACTCGTCAACCCTCAGCCTACACGCGCCCCGCCGCCGCTTGCCCTATAAGCTGGTTCCCCTCCCCGCCCGCGGCCGGCGCGTCGCGCGGCGCCGCGGCATGCATGACAGGACGTGACTGAGTGACCACATGGACGCCGTAGACACGACGCCGTGACCACGGCGAAGGCGGACGTGTCCGGAGATGTCGGTCATGCGGCGTAGGCGTCGGTGAGCGTCTCCGCGCTGGCGCCGCGCCTGCGGGCGGCGCTGGACGGCGCCGATTTGCAGGCGTTGTGGGTGGCCTATGGGTTGATGCTGTTTTCCATGGCCGCCCTGGGGCCGGTGTTGGGCGACGTGCGGGTCGAGTTCGCCTGGAGCTTTCCCGAGGTCGGGCTGTTGGTGGGCGCGCAGGGGATGGGGCGGGGCGGGTTCACGCTGCTGTTGGGGCCGCTGGCGGACCGCGTGTCGCCGCGGCGGCTGCTGCCGCTGGGGTTGCTGGTCACCGGCGCGGCCTCGCTGGTGGCGGCGGCCGCGCCGGTGGGCTGGGTATTTGCCGCGGGCATGGTGGCCGCCGGCGCGGGGTCGGGCCTGGTGGCGCCGGGCGGACAGGTGCATCTGGCGCGCCGCGGCGCGCCGCGCGAGCGCCGCCGCAACATTGCGCGCGTCATGTCGGGCGGCACGTTCGGCGCGTTCGTCGCCCCCATCGCGGTGGGCGCGCTGGCCGGCTGGCTGGGATGGCGCGCGGCGTTCTTGCTGACGGCGGCGTTGGCGCTGGCCGCGGCCGCGCTGGTCGCGTCCGTGCGGTCCCTGGAATCGTCCGCGCCGCCCGCCCCCGCCGACGCCGCGCCGCGCCGCGGCCGGCCCGCGCGCCTGCGCCTGCCCCGGCTCGGCATCGGCTGGGTCGTGCTGGAAGTCTCCGTGCTGGCCGTGCTGCTCTGGGGCTGGAACAACGCCGCCCGCGGCTACGTGCTGCCCGTCTACAGCAGCGAGGCGCTGGGGCTGGACCCGGGCGGGCGCGGCCTGCTGCTGGGCCTGGCCACGGGCGGCCGCGCCGTCTTGACCTACGTCAGCGGCGCTATGGTGAACCGCCTGGGCATGACCGCCTCGCTGCTGGTTGCCGCGGGAGCGGGCGTGGTCGGCACTCTGCTGATGTTCGCGCCGCCCGGCCACGGAGTCTCCGCGGCGCTGGTCGTGGCGTACACCTTCACCGGCGTCAGCTCGCCGATCGTCATCATGCTGCTCAGCGAGCGCGCGCCCCGGCGGCGCCTGGGCCGCGCGATTGGCGTCACGCAATTTCTGGTGGACGGCGTGGGACTGGGGCTGACCCCGCTGCTGGGGCTGCTGCTGGCCGCGGCCGGGTTCGGCGCGGTTGGTCTGGTGCTGGCGCTGGTGTACGCCGCCGCGGCGGTGTGGGGCCTGCACGTCATGCGGCGCCACCTGGCCGAGGAGCAGGCGCCGCAGGGCTGAGACGCGCTTATTCCTCGACGAACTCGATCCGCTGGCGCAGCTCGGGGATGTCGATGTCCAGGTCGCCTTCCGCCAGCGACAGGCGGCCGTCCTCCATCAGCCACGACTCGTCGGCGAACTGGCTCAGCGCCGGGTCGTGCGTGGCCATGATGATGGTCAGCCCCTCGGCGTCCACAATGCGGCGGAACAGCAGCATGATTTCCAGGCCGGTGATGCTGTCCAGCTCGCCCGTCGGCTCGTCCGCAATCAGCACCGAGGGTTTGTTGGAGATGGCGCGGGCGATGGACACCCGCTGCTGCTCCCCGCCGCTCAGTTCGAACGGGCGGTGCCCGGCGCGTGGCGACAGGCCCACCATGTCCAGCACCTCGCGCGTGCGCTCCGCGCGCTCCCGCTGCGGCCGCCCCGCGATGCGCATCGTCAGTTCCACGTTTTCGAACGCCGACAGCACCGGCAGCAGCGCGAACGACTGAAAGATGAACCCGAAGTTATGACGGCGCAGGCGGGTCAGCTCCGACTCCCGCAGGCGCTTCAGCGGGCGGCCGCGAAAGAACACCTCGCCCTCGTCCGGCGTGTCCAGCGCGCCCAACTGGTTCAGCAGCGTGGTTTTCCCCGAGCCGGAACGACCGCGCACGGTGACCAGCCGCCCGGCGCGCACCTCGCAGGACACGTGGTCTACGGCGCGGATTTCTTCCGACCCCAGGCGGAAGACGCGCGAAATGTCGCGCGCGTCCAGCAGCACCTCGCCGCCGTTTGCGTCGGGCGGCTCCGGCGCCAGGCTCTGGTCAGTCATCGCCGCTCTCCCGGCGGGGCGGCGCGAACGGGAGGTGCTCGGCGGGCACGTCCGGCGCGGCTGGCCGCGGCCGGCCGGCCGAAAGCCGCGCGCGCCGCGGCGCGTTCGGCGCCTCCCGGTCGCCGCGCGCGTCCGACGGCGCCGCTGGAACCACGCGCTGCTCCGTGGGCACGATGCGGGGCGCTGCCGAGTCCGGCGGCGCTGCCGCGTCAGCCGCGTCCGTCGCGCCGCTCGACGGCCGCGCTGCCGGCCGCCGCGGCGGGCCGTCGTCTGGCCGCGGGGCCTCGTCGTCTGGCCGCGGCGATTCGTCGTCTGGCCGCGGCGCCGACAAGGTTCGGTCCAAGTGCGCTTCCACCCGTGAAATCCGTGGAGCCTCCCGCCCCGCCGGCGCCTCGGCCCCGTCGGTGCGCGTCGGCTCCACGGTCGAAATCGACGAAGAACTCGAGCGGATCACAATGCGGTCGCCTTCCATGTCCACCACGGCGCGGCCGCGAATGCTGAGCTGCTCCAGCATTTCGCTCGGCACTTGCAGCCGGCCGGTGTCGTCCACGATCACGAACTCGTCGTGCGTGTGGTCGTCGCCGTCCTCGTGCACGCTGACCCGGCGCACCGTCTCGGTGCTGGTGCGGCCGTCGCGGATGGCCACGACCCGATCCACCTGCCGCGCAATGTTGCGGTCGTGGCTGACGATGATGATGGTCAGGCCGCGCTCGCGGTTGAGGTAGCGCAGGATGTCGTAAATCTGTCCCGCCGTCTGCGTGTCCACCTCGCCGGTCGGTTCGTCGGCCAGCAGCAGATCCGGATCGTTGGCCAGCGCAATAGCAATGGCCACGCGCTGCTGCTGCCCGCCCGACAGTTGGCTCAGCTTGTGGTGCATGCGGTCTTCCAGCCCCACCGAGGTCAGCAGCGCCCGCGCCCGCTGCGAGGCCTTGCGCATGTTGCCGAACAGCATGGGCAGACGCACGTTTTCGAATGCCGTCAGATACGGCACCAGATTGCGCGAGCTTTGCTGCCAGACGAATCCCACCTGGTAGCGCTTGTAGTCCACCAGGTCCGACTCCGACGCTTGCAGGATGTCCAGGTCGCCCACCCGGCACTGCCCGGCCGTGGGCCGGTCCAGGCCGCCCAGCACGTTGAGCAAGCTGGACTTGCCGGAGCCGCTGTTGCCGATGATGGCCATGATCTCGCCGCGCTGCACCACCAGGTCCAGCCCTTGCAGCGCCACGACCTCCAGATCCTCGGTCTTGTAGATCTTCACCAGGTTGTCGCAGACGATGTACGGCTGCGCGCCGGCGGCAGTGTTGTCGGGGGCGGCGGGGGCGTCGGCGGCGCTCATCCCTGCTCCTCGCCGAACTTCACGGCCTCGTTGATGCGAATCTTCGAGAGCAGCCAGGCGCTGACCGGAAACGCCACCGCCACCACGGCCCCGAAGAGAATGTAAATCTTCGCCACGTCGTTCCAGGCCGTGATGATGACGAACGGCGGCGTGTCGCCAAAGCGGTCCACGCTCAGCTGCATCAGCGGGATGAACAGGTTCCCCGTCAGCACCCCCAGCGCCGTCCCCAGGATGACCCCTAGCAGGATCAGGAACCCGTTCTCGAACGCGTAGATGCCCACCAGCTGGCGCACCGAGAGCCCCATGGCGCGCAGGATGCCCAGCTGCTGCATGCGGCGGCGGAACGACATGTAGGAGTACATCAAGAACCCCATGATGGTCAGCACCGCCGCAATCAGGAACCCGATGGAGAGGATGCCGAAGATGCCCACGCGCGTGGCGTCGTCGCGCGCGGCCGCAATCTCGGCGCGCGCGTCGCGCGCGTCCAGCGGTTTGAAGCGCTTGTAGAGCAGCGTCTCGCGCAGCTCCAGCGCGTGGACCTGCGGGTCCGTGTGCGCCAGCACCACCCACGGCGTTTGCCCCAGGCTCCGTTCCACGTAATCCAGATTCACCACCACGAACGGACCGTCCTCGGGATAATGCGTCGGGAACAGATCGGCCCAGCCCGCGATGAAGAACTCCATCGTCGGCCCGCCCGCGAACTCCACCCGCAGCGGGTCGCCCAGGTTCAGCCCCAGTTCGGTCTGATACGGCGTGCGCGAGGCAATCAGCGCCTGCTCGTCCAGCGCCAGTTGGTTCATCAGCGTGTTCAGCGGCCAGGGGCTGAAGTCGTCGCGCCACCACACCGTGCGCGCAAAGTCCAGCGGGTCGACCCCGTAGGTGCGCGTGTCCACGCGCAGCGCCTCGCCGGGGCGCCGGAACCCGGAGTCCTCGTTTTCCCACAGGCGCGCGATGCGCAGAATCTGCGGAACTTCCAGGTGCCGCTCCACCGGCAGGAACGACCACTGTTGCGTCTCGTCGTTGTAGTCGCCGATTTCCAGGAAGTTCGCCTCCGACCCCACCGCATAGAACACCCGGTCGTCGAAGTTCCGGTCCAGCGTGGCCGCCATCGAGGCGCTGAACGACCCGATGGCCAGCGTGAGCACCAGCAGGAAGACCAGCCGCGTGAACTGCTGCGGCTCCCGCGCAATCTGCCGCAGCCCCAGGTGCATCGACACCCCCAGGTAGCGGTTCCCCAGAAAAGACAGCCCCGCCACCAGCCAGGGAAAGAAGCGCACGAACAGCAGCGCGATCGCGAACATGAAGGCGATGGGCACGATCACCAGCAGCGGGTCGGAAAACAGCCCGCCCGTGTCCCCCAGGCTCACCAGCTCCTCGCGCTGGCTGAGCGTCACGTAGCCGTACACGGCGGCGGCAAAGACGATCACGTCGATGAAGTAGCGCTGGAACCAGGGCCGCCGCGTGGTGCGCGAGACTTCTTGCTTGTAGGTCACGATGCTGTGGCGCGCGGCGCCGACGGCGGGCAGCAGCGTGGCCAGGATGGCCAGCGCTGCCGCGCCGCCCGCCCAGGCGAAGTGGGTGCCCGTGATCTCGATCGGCAGCGGGTCGCGGTTGGTGAACACCAGGAACGTGAACGTCTTGCCAATCAGCTGCGCCAGTCCCGCGCCCAGGAACGGCCCGGCCGCCGCCGCCGCGCCCCCGATCAGCGCGCCTTCCAGCACGTAGATGCCCACAATCTGCACCGTGCCCACCCCCCGACTCTTGAGGATGGCAATTTCGTTGCGCTGCCGATCCACCACCATGCCCGAGGTCAAGGCGATGTAGTACAGCGAAATGGCCACGATCGGCGCGCTCAAGATCAGCAGCAGCAGGGTCAGGAAGAAGAGCTTTTGCTCGAAGTCGAAGAAGATCGGCTCGGGCGAGTTCTCCAGCCGCGTGTCCACCCACACGGCGTTGGCGTTGATGCGGATGGTGACCAGCCCGCCGGTAATGCGGCGGTAATTCGAGGCGCGGATGGCGTCGATCTCGAAGTCGGCGTACCAGGTCGCCTCGCTGAAGGCGGTCGGCGCGGCATCCAGCAGGTCGTTCAGATACGCCGTGCGCTCGATGTAGACGCCCCCCTCGTCGAACGCCGCCCGCGGCGGGTACAGCCAGTAGTTGCTGTCCACGTCGCGCGGCAGCGTGCGCGCCACGATGCGAACCGCCACGATGACCGGCTCGCCGGTGTTTGGGTCGGGGAACTGCATGCCGACCACGTCGCCGACCAGGATGCCCAGCTTGTCCAGCGCGCGGCTGCTCATGGCGCCTTCCAGCAGCGGCATGGACGCGCCCGCCGGCCCCACGAACGTGCTCGCCTCGCCGCTGGGACGCCGACCCTCCACCACCACCACGTTGTCGAAGTAGTCGTTCATGCTGAACATGAACGCAAAGCCGAAGCGTCGCGGCGGCGCGGCCAGATCCACCTCCTTCGGCGGCCGCAGGTCCAACATGCCGCGGCGGCCCGTCGAGAGGTAGCTCAGCAGCTGCGTCGTGGGCAGCCCCACCGCCTCCGGAATCAGCTGGCGGAAGAAGACGTCGTAGGCCAGATACTCCTCGGCCGGGGTGGGCGTCGTCGCGTCGGTATCTTTGTGCCGGATGAAGACGCTGGACGAGGGCTGCGCCTGGGGAATCGGTCTGCGCAGCTCACGCTGCAACAGCAGACCGCTGATGCCCTCCGCGTACAGCGGCACCGACGTCACCAGCGTCACTGTCACCAGCAGCCCCACGGCCGTGGAGCCAACCAGCGCCCGGTTGCTGAAGAGCCTTTTCGCGACGAAGCGAATGATGGCTAACGGCACGGCGGCGTCCCGTCCAGTCGCGGCATGCTCGCGGCCCCCGGCTTACGGCGAGGCAAAGATCATCTGGCCCTCGTCGAGCCCGGAGATGACTTCGATCTCGCTGTCGCTGCGGATGCCGGTCACGATGGGCAGGCTGCGGCGCTGTTCGTTCACGATGGTTTCCACGAACGTGCGCTCGTTCAGACTGCGCAGCGCCGTCAGCGGGATTTTCATCACGTCTTCCTTGACCTGCAGCGTGATGTTGACCCGCGCCAGCATGCCCATGCGGATGCCCTCGCGCGCGAAGTCCGCGTCGATCGTGGCGTTCGGAATCCGCACCGTCTGCCCCGTCTGCGTGACGATCGTCCGCGGAATGGAACTGATGCTGCCCTCGAACTTGACGCCGGGGAAGGCGTCCAGCGCCACCTCGGCGCGCTGGCCGACCGACATCTTGGCGAAGTCCTCTTCCGCCACCCGCACCTCCACGATCAGTTGCGAGGGGTCGGAAATGCCGATGATCTCGTTGAACGCCCGCACCTGCGAGCCGGTGCGCCCGCGCGTAAAGGTTATTTCGCCGTCGAAGGGCGCGCGGATCACGTTGTCTTCCGACTGCGACAGCAGCGCGTCCAGCGCAATGCGGCTGCGCTCCACGTCGTTTTCCAGAATCTGCAGCTCGAAGTCCGTGGCGGATTCGCCCCGTTCGATGCGGCCGAAGTTCTCCACCGCGGCCTCGAATTCCAGCTGCGCCGCAACCTCGTTGTTGAGCGCCACCCGCAGTTCGGCGTCCGAGGGAGGTCTGGTCACCTCGTCCAGGCGCCCCTGCGCCGCCTGCACGTCGGCCTGGGCCGCGCGCAGGGCGGCCTGGGCGGCCGGCAGCGCGTTCAGGCGGCTGGCCAGGGTTTCGGCGGCGTGCCGTTCGATGGCCTCGTCCTCGCCCTGCCCGCGCAGAAACTGGTCGATTGCGGCGTTGGCCGCCTGCACCCGCGCCCGCGCCGCCGCCAACCCGCTGCCCTGATCCACCCGGATGGCGGCCGCCAGGCGTTGCACCGCCTGGGCGGCGCTGCCGCCGCGCAACAGCTCGGCCAGCGTGGAGCGGGCGTCGCGCAGCCGCTGGTCCGCCTGCGCCAGATTGGCCGCCGCCGTGGTGACCTTGGCCTCGGCCGCGGCGCTTGCCTCCTGCGCCAGCCGCGCGGCGGCCTGCTCGTCCGTCTCGCCCGCCAGCAGGTCGGTCAGGTCGCGCTGCAGCCCTGTCAGCTCCGCGCGGGCGCGGTCCAGGTTGGCCCGCGCCGTCGCAATCTCGGCTGGCGTGGCTGGCTGAATCGCCTCGTTGAACTGCCGCTGCGCCGCCTGATAGTCCAGTTCGGCGCGCTGCTTCGCCTGCGTGGAGGCGCGGGAGCTGCTGCGCACGACGTCGTCGCGCGCGAGCCCCGCGCTTTCCAGCGCCTGCTCGGCTTCCAGCATCTGCGAGGGCGTGGGGCGGTGCACCACCTCGTGCAGGATTTCTTCCAGGCGCAGGATCTGCGCCTGCTTGGCGCCGATGTCCAGGCGCAGGGTCGCCAGGCGCTCCAGCGTGTCCGCGCGGGCCGCGGCGCCGCTCTCGTCCAGCGCGTCCAGCGCGTCCTGATGCGCGCGCTGCGCCGCGGCCAGGGCGGCCTCCGCGGTCGACACCGCCGTCACCGCCGCGTCCACCTGCTGTTGGGCTTCGGCCTGCGGCGACGCCGCGGTCGACGCCGTGCCCGCTTCGCGGGCGCGCAGGCTTTCCTCGGCCGTGGCCAGCGCGGCGCGCAGCGCGTTCAGGTCCGCCCGCGCCTGCGCCACGGCCTGCGCGCGGGTGACCACGCCCGCCGCCTCGATCTCGGCCAGCTGTTGCTCGGCCTGGATGACGGCGCGTTGCGCGCGGAACAGCGCCGCCTCGCTCTGCACCTCCTGCAGATCCACCCTGTCCGCCAGCTCGCGCGCCTCCAGGTCGACGTTCAGCGCCTCGGTCTGTTCGGGCGTGGCGCGGCGCAGCAGCCGGTCGAACTCCGTGCGCCGTTCTTCCAGCGACAGCTCGGCGTTTGCCACCGCCCGCTGCGCCGCCGCGCGTTCGTCGCGGGCGCGCGTGCGCGCGGCGTCCAGCCGCAGCTCGGCATTGCTCAGCGACTCCTGCGAACTCTCGATGTCCGACTCCAGCCGCCCCGTTTCCAGCTCCGCCAGCACGTCGCCTTCCTCCACCACGTCGCCCTGCGTCACGCGCAAGACCTTCAGCCGTCCGTCGGTCTTGAAGAACAGCTCGGCGCGCTCCAGCGCCTCCACGCGCGCCGTGGTGCGAATCGCCTCGATCAGCTGCCCGCGCGTCACCGGCGCCATGGGCCGCTGCCGCACCGACTCGGTGCGCGTGATGAGCGTGGGCGTGGGCTCCACGGTCTGAATGAAGGCCGCGTCGCATGCGCCCAGCAGCGCGCCCGCGGCGGCCAGCACGGCCAGCGCCGCGCCGCGCCGCACCGCGCGCCGCACGCTCGACGGCGCAAACGGAAAGCGACGCACGACGTTCGGCCTGATGGATGGCGTGAATGGAAAGTGGCTCATGGGGTTCCAGGCTGCATGAAAGGGATCGACACCAGCGCCCGCATCCAAACCGGCGGGCCTCGCCTATTGTTTCACACGCCAACGCCCCCGCGTAACGCCCGCCGCACACAAACACCCCATCACCCCCGCCCCGCCCACCGCGCCCTGCGCCGGCGGCGGCGACCTGGCCCCTCCCCCCCTCTGAGATGTGTCGTCACGAAGAGCGCGGACATGCTGAGACGACCCGACCCCTCAGTCCCCTCCCCTCTGAGAGAGGGGCGTAAGGCAGCCAGCGCCTGGCGCAGCCTGGCCCCTCTTCCCCCGCTCCCCTGGAGCTTCCCTTTGCGCGGGGCGTGGCGCGCAAAGACCTCTTCCCTCTCCTCTGGAGCCTCCTCACGCACGACGCCGAGCCGCTGGACTCGTACGCCGCTTCCCCCACTCCCCTGGAGCTTCCACATCGGTCGGTCTCCGCCGTCCAGTCGAACCGCCGCTTCCCCGTTCCCTTGGAGCTTCCCTGCCCGCCAGCCCTGGGCGCACGGCTGGCCGCCCTCTTCCCCGCTGCTCTCCTGGAGCCTCCGGCGCCTTGGGGCGGTGCTACGTCGGTGCACAACCTCTTCCCCCTCCCCCTGGAGCTTCCCGCTGGCTGGGCCTCCAGGCGGGCGCCGCGCTGCTCTTCCCCCTCTCCCCCAGGGGAGGGCCGGGGCCAGGGGTCGAACCGCAAGAACGCGCTGCTCTTCCCCCTCTCCCCCTAGGGAGAGAGGGTTGGGGTGAGGGGGGAGGGGCGGCGCTGCCCTCGAATCCTCTTGCGCGTCCCGCCGCCTGTTGGGTAACATCCGCCACTCGCTGCCTGTCGAACCGCACCGAAACGGGATCCAATGCGACGCAGCGAGATCGTTCGTTCGGGGCGCTTGGCCGTCCTTGCAATTACCCCCCCCGTGCTCCAATTGAGTACACAGCGCCTGACGCGCAGCGCCGCGGTCGGCGCGCTGCTGGCTGCCATGCTCTGGGCCACCGCCAGCCCGGCCGCCGCCGCCTTCAACTGCTCCGGCGTCAACCCCACCGCCATGAGCGCCGGCGCCCACGCCAACGTCGCCCGCGACTGCGAGACCCTGCTCGCCCTCAGAACCATCATCAGCTCCGCGTCGGGCACGACCAGCTTTCTCAACTGGTCCCCGTCCAGCGCCATGACCGGCTGGACCGGCGTCACCGTCGACACCGCCAAAGGCGTCACGGCGCTGAACCTCCGCCCCACGTCCAGCAACCGCCTGCTCGGCACCCTGCCAGCCGCCATCGGCAGCCTCTCCGAACTCACCACCCTGGACCTCGGCAACAACCGCATGACCGGCAGCCTCCCCACCCAGCTGGGCAGCCTCACGAAGCTCACCAGCCTGGACATCAGCAACAACCGCATGTCCGGCAGCCTCCCGACCCAGCTGGGCAGCCTCACCGCCCTCACCAGCCTGAACCTCAGCAGCAAACCTCAGCAGCAACAGCTACTTCACCGGCGCCATCCCCAAAGAACTCGGCAACCTCACCGCCCTCACCACCCTGAACCTCAGCAGCAACCGGCTGAGCAGCGCCATCCCCAAAGAACTCGGCAGCCTCACCGCCCTCACCACCCTGAACCTCAGCAGCAACCGGCTGAGCGGCGCCATCCCCAAGGAACTCGGCAGCCTCACCGCCCTCACCGACCTCCAGCTGCAAAGAAACCTTGACCTGGAAGGGCGCATCCCCAAAGAACTGGGCAATCTCACCGCCCTCACCAAGCTCTATCTCAACACGAACAAGCTGACCGGCCCCCTCCCGAAAGAACTCGGCAACCTCACCGCCCTCACTAAGCTCTATCTCTACACAAACAAGCTGACCGGCCCCCTCCCGAAAGAACTCGGCAACCTCACCGCCCTCACGGACCTGCGGCTCTCCTTCAACGACGTGGGCGGGCCCATTCCGCCCGAACTCGGCAATCTGACCAGCCTCACCAATCTCAACCTCAGTTACAACGAGTTGAGCGGCGAGATTCCGGCCGCGCTGGGATCCCTGTCGAACCTCCGGTACCTCAGGCTTAACTACAACAACCTGGAAGGCGCCGTCCCCGCCCAATTGGGTCAGCTGTCGAGCATCACCTCCGAGGGCCTCGTGTTGGCGTTCAACAAGCTGACCAGCATTCCTGGCGAGCTGGCCAACCTGACGGGCCTCAAGCGGCTCATCCTCGAAGGCAACCGCTTGACCTCGCTTCCGGCCGGAATCGGCGCCATGACCTGGGTCACGCACGTCCATCTCCAAGACAACCTGCTGACCGAGTTTCCCGTCGCGCTGACCACCATGACGGGCGTCACGTACCTCTCGCTGGAGGGCAACAAGATACGCAGCATTCCGCCCTCGATCAGCGGCATGACGAGCCTCGAGTACCTCTGGTTCGCCGACAACCAGCTCAGCGGACCCATCCCATCCGAATTGGGCAGCATGACGAGCCTTATCGTGCTCGCGCTGGCAGGCAACCAGCTCAGCGGACCCATCCCATCCGAACTCGGCAACCTGACGAGCCTCCGCAGCCTGAGTCTGAATCAGAACCAACTGTCCGGGCCTATTCCGCCCGAGCTCGGCAGCCTGTCCATCCTGCGATGGCTCGACCTGCAAGAGAACCGCTTGAGCGGGTCCATCCCGCCCCAACTCGGCATGTTGACCAGTGCCTATGGCATCTACCTATACCAGAACCAGCTCACCGGACCCATCCCGCCCGAGCTCGGCGGCATGACGAACGTGCTGTACGTGCGGGTTAGCCGGAACCAGTTGAGCGGCCCCATCCCGACCGAACTCAGCCAACTCTCCAACCTGATAGTCCTTGGCCTCAGCTGCAACCAACTGAGCGGGCCCGTGCCGGCCGCGCTGAGCACGTTGTCCAGCCTGTCCAGCCTGGAGCTGTGGCGCAACGCGGACCTCGAGCTGCCGCTGCCCGACAGCCTGGCCGCCTTGACCGACAGCGACGGGAACCCCGTGGCCAAACTCGACGGCAACTGCGGGGAAGCGCCGCCGGCACCGCCGCCGGCGAAACACCCGCGGCTGGCGGTGGAGGTGGCCGGCCCGCCCGGCCCGCTGCAGGTGGGCGAGACGATCGAGTGGCGCTTCACCATCCGCAACACGGGCACCGTGCCCCTGACCGGGGTGTTCTGGCGCTCGCCGCAGCTGGGCGTCGCGCGCCAGACCGTGGGCGACGGCACGTTGGCAGTGGGAGCAAAGGCGGAGGTGACGGCCAGCCTGACGGTGACGGCGGCGCACCTGCCGGGGCCGCTGGAAGTGACCTTCCACGGCGACAGCGACCAGACGGACGACCCGAGCGCGGCCTGGAGCGCCGCAGTGGCGGCGGCCGGCGCGCCGACGGCCACCCCCGCGCCTGGGGCCGCGCCGGCGCCTGGGGCTGCCGCCGCGCCCGGATCCTCAGCCGCGCCAGCGCCCGGGGCTGCTGCCGCGCCCGCACCCACACCCACGCCGACGCCGACGCCGCGGTTCTCTCCCGAACCCGCGCAGGGCGCCGGCCGCCGCGTGGTGGTGGAAACGGTCCGCTACGCCGTGCCGGTCCCCCACCTGGCCCACACCATCCCCACGCTGCGCGCCACCTTCACCAGCGACGCGGCGGGCGCTGCGCCCGCCGACGCCGCGGTCTGCGACTTCCTGGGGCATTACGACGCCACCGGCGGCCTGGAGCGCTGGGGTTGGCCGATCTCCGAAGTCATGGTGGAACAGCCCAGGGTCTTCACGCAGTACTACCAACGCGGCATCGTCGACTGTCAGCAGCGCGAAGGCGTGTGGCGCATGGAGCGGCGGCTGATCTGGGATTACCTGGGCGGCGGTCTGGCCGGCTCGCCCGACCTGGGCGTGGAGCCGGAGTTGACCTCCGAGCAGCCCGGCCAGGCGCTGGGGCCCTGGGGGCACCGCGTGTCCAACGTTGCGGTAGACGGGACCTACACCGGCTTCCTGGACGTGTTCGAGCGTCTGGGCGGCGTGGCCGCGTTCGGCTATCCGAAGACGGACGCGCGCGCCGACATGCACCCGGAGGCGGTGCTGGCGCTGCCGGGCGCCGCGCCCGGGTTCATCCGTCAGTACTTCCAGGCGGCGGTGTTCGAGTACCACCCCGGCGACCCCGACCAGCCAGTGAAGCTGGCGCTGCTAGGCGACGCGGTGCGTGACCTGCTCTACCCGGCCGAGACCTGGCAAGAGTTCGAAGTCTTCGCCCCCGCACCCCCCTCACCCTAACCCTCTCCCCCCGCAGTGGGAGAGGGAACGCCACGGCCAGGATGTCACCGTCACCGTGCTGCCTCCCCCTGCAGGGGGAGAGGGAACGCCACGGCCAGGATGTCACCGTCACCGTGCTGCCTCCCCCTGCAGGGGGAGAGGGAACTGCCGCACACCTTGTCGCCTGCGCGCCCAGGAGCCTCTCCCCCTGCGGAGGAGAGGGGATGCTCGCGTGGAAGGACGGCCGAGGGTGTGGATCGTCCGCGGCGGGTTGGTAGACTTCGCGTCGTGTTGCGCGGATGCTGGCCTGCGGAGTGACCTTGTCTGACGCTGCGCCGCGCGCCGACCCGCGCGAGGCGGCGCGGCGGGTGGCGGCGGCGATTCCGCGCGCGGCGGCCGCCCCGGAGCGAGCGGACTCCAATCAGCCTGAGCCGCCCCGCGCCGAGACCGAGTTTCCCCCGGCGCCCTGGCGCATTTCCCCCGCGCCGTTCCCGCTGTCGCCGGCCGCGGTTGCGGAACTGGAGCAACTGGGCGCGGACCTGCTCGACTTCTACACCGCCGCCAACCGGCTCTATGCGCAGGCGGTGCGCGGCGCCCTGCCGGGGTGGGTGCTGGAGCGCCTGGACCAAGGCAAGCCCGAGCGTGTGCGCGAACTGGGGCGGCTGCGGCGCACGCGCACGGCGCTGCCGCTCGTCATCCGCCCCGACCTGCTGGCGCTGGCGGAGGGCGGGTTCGCCGCCACCGAACTGGACGCCGTGCCGGGAGGCTTCGGCGCGCTGGCGGCCATGAGCGAGGTTTACGCCGATCTGGGGTACGACCTGCTGGGCGGGCGCGACGGCATCCCGGCAGGGATGGCGGCGGCGCTGCGCGGGCTGGCAGGCGGCGGCGACCCGACGGCGGCCATCGTCGTGGCCGACGAGTCCGAGGACTACCGGCCCGAGATGACGTGGATTGCGGGAGCGCTGCGCGCCCAAGGGCTGGAGGCGCGGCAGGTGCACCCGCGCGCGCTGCGGCTGCACGACGAGACCATGCAGATGCCAACGCCCGACGGCTGGCGTTCGGTGGACGTGGTGTACCGCTTCCTGGAACTGCACGACCTGCCCAACATTCCAAAGCTGGACCTGCTGGTGTACGCGCTGAAACAGCGGCGGACGGCGGTGACGCCGCCGTTGAAGACGTACCTGGAAGAGAAGCTGCTGTTCTGGCTGTTTCATCACCCCGCGCTGGCGGCGTTCTGGCGCGCGCAGTTGGCGGCGGACGTGCTGGCGCGGCTGCGGCGCGTGCTGCTGCCGACCTGGCTGCTGGATCCCAGCCCCATCCCGCCCACGGCAGCCATTGACCCGGAGCTGCGGGCGGGGGCGCGCCGTGTGCGCACCTGGGCCGACGTGCAGGGGCTGACGCAGCGCGAGCGGCGCCTGGTGCTCAAGCCCTCCGGTTTCTCACCTCTGGCCTGGGGCGCGCGCGGCGTGACCATCGGCCACGACGTGAGCCAGGAAGCCTGGGAGGCCGCGGTGTCGCAGGCCTTGGATCAGTACGCAACCACGCCGCACGTGCTGCAGCCCTACGTCCAGAGCCGCCGCGTGCCCGTGACCTGGGTGGATGCGGCCAGCGGGGCCGAGCGGCACATGGACGGCCGCGCGCGGATTACGCCCTATTACCTGGTGATCGACGGCCAGGCGCGGCTGTGCGGGGTGTTGGTGACGGTGGTGCCGGCGGCGGCGAAGGTGATTCACGGCACCCCGGAGGCGGTGCTGGCGCCGGCGATGCGCAGCGAAGACGCGGTGATCTGAGCCGCGCGGAGGGCTGGAACTACCCGCCCGCCGCGCCGTCGTCGGCCGTGCGCCGCGCCAGCCGCGCTTCGATAAGCCGCCAGGCCGCCTCGGGCCCCTCGCCGCGCAGCACTGCATAGAGGCCGGCCGCGCGCAGGCCGCGCCAGAACAGCTCGCGCTCGCGCGCCGTGTCGATGCGCTCGCGCACCAGCCGCCGCCAGCGCAGGTAGTGCCCCACGTGCTCCTCGACCTCGGGTCCGTAGCGCTCCGCCAGATCGTCCTTGAGCGCCGCCGTGAATCCCGGGCTGGCGCCGCCGCTGTTCACGGCAATGGACACCGGCCCGTGCCGTACGTAGGCCGAGGCGAAGAAATCGCAATGGTCCGGGTCGTCCACCACGTTCACCAGCACGCCGCGCGCGCGCGCGTCCGCTTCCACGGCATAGTCCGCCGCGCGGTTGCCCGTAGCGACGATCGCCAGGGTATGCCCGTCCAAATCCGACGGCGCATAGGCGCGGCGGTGAAGGCTGACGCTCCCGCCGCGCTGCAAGTCGCACAGCCGCGGGTCGAAGTCGTCCGCGCCGTCCGGCGGCGCGATGACCGTGGTCGGCACTCCAAAGTCGACCAGCAGCAGCGCCTTGAAATACGCCGCTTCGCCGCTGCCAACCACCAGGGCGGAGCGCCCCCGCATGTTGACGGCGACAGGCAAATACGCGCGGCCCGTCATGCCGATCCCCCAGCTCCCAACCACCCGCAGCGTACGAGAGGCGGCCCCTCCCCGCTGCGCGTACGCGCAGCGGCGCCTAGAATCGCGCCGCGCGCATTCCTCGCCGATGCCCCATGTCCCAGTTCCGAGCCGTCGTGATTACCGACAGCACCCGCGGCCGCGGCGGGCCGTCGCACGGCCTGCACCGCACGTTCGACAAGAACCCCGACGTGGAGCTGGCGGCGTTGGCCGACCCGAGCGAGACCGACCGCGCGCGCTGGGCGCAGGAAAGCGGCGCGGCCGCCGCCTACGCGGACTACCGCCGCATGCTGGCCGACCAAGCGCCGGACATTGCGGTCATCGCCGTCCACCGCTACGACGAGGCGCGCGTGCAGACGTTCCTGGACGTTATCGCGGCGGGTGTGCGCGGTGTGGTGATCGAAAAGCCGCTGGCCGCCCAACCGGCGCATGCCGACCAGATGGCGGCGGCCGCCGCCGCCGCCGGCGCGCGCGTGGTGTTGGCGCACCGCGGGCGCGAGAACCCCGCCGTGCGCGAGGTCAAGCGGCGCGCCGACCGCGGCGACTGGGGGCCGCTGATCCAAGTCAAGGCCCACGGCAAAGGCGATCACCGCGCCGGCGCCGTCGACGCCCTGGTGCTGGGCACGCACGAACTCAACACGATGCAGTTCTTCACCGACGCCGACCCGGCGTCGTGCTGGGGAACCGTCCTGACCAACGGCGCGCCCGCGCAGCGCGGCGACGCGCGGGACGACGCGATGTACGACGCCGGCCCCATGTGCGGCGACCGCATCTTCGCGGTCTACACCTTTCCCAACGGCGTGATCGGCTCGTACGAGTCGCTGCCGGTGGGCGCCGGCGCCAACGCGAACTTCGCGCTGGGCTGCGACCTGTACTACCAGCACGCGGTCGTCACCACGCGCGCCAAGCCAGACGCCCAGATTCACGTCTTCCCGGAAGGTTCCATCTTCGCCCAGCCAGAGGTCGGCGCCTGGGCGCCGCTGCTGCCGCCCGACTGGGAACCGCCGGCCGACGATCCGGCCGCGCCCTATTGGGCCGATTGGATTGCCGGCGACGCCACCAGCGCCAGCAACCGAACCATCGGGGCCGAGCTGGTGCGCTGCCTGCGCGAAGACCGCGCGCCCGTGGACGCGAGCGGGCTGCACGACGCCGCCGTGACCGTGGACATGATCGTCGGTCCGCAGCGGAGCCATCTGGAGGGCCGGCGGCTGAGCCTGCCGCTGCACGCGCGCGGCAACCCCTGGGAGGGCTGAGCCGCGCCGGCGCGCGGGGGCGCGCCGCAGCGCCAATCGCGGCTTTCTGCCGCGGTATGCAAGGATAGGCGTGCGCCGGGTGACCCGGTGCATCGACACGCGAGGGCCGCCGCAGGTCCCCGCAGGGAGGTTCGACGTGAGAGGGAAACCTTGGGCAGTGCCGCTGCGCGCGGTCCTGCTGGCCGTGGTTGGCGCCGCGGCCTTGGCTGCGTTCGTCAGCGCCGATGGGCGTTCGGAAAAACCCGCGCCGTGGCCGACGACCTGCGTCGGACTCAACGACGCGATCGAGATGAGTCAAGGGAACCACCGCAACGTCGGCATCTACCAGCGCGAGTTCGGCGACCAGGCGGAGCAAGCCTGCCGAAACGAGCACCGCGGCGACCTGAGCGCACTGGGAAGTCTGGTGGCCGACGCTGACGCCGCGGCGTCTGACGGCCAGGACGCTGACGCCATGGCCGCGGACGGTCAGGACGCTGACGAACAGCAGGGGATGCAATCCCCGCCGGCGGCGATGACGAAGCTGACCGACGGCGTGTATCAGTACATTGGCTTCGGGTACGTCAGCCTGGTGGTGATCTCGGGCGGCGAGGTTCTGATTACGGACCCCTCGTTCGACCTGCGGGCGCAGGCCCTGAAGGAAGCCATCGCCGAGCTGACCGACGCCCCGGTCTCGACCATCGTGCTGACGCACGAGCATTACGACCACGCGGGCGGCACCAGCGTGTTTGCCGACGCCAGCGTCATCTGCCACGTGAATTGCCAGCCCATCTTCGACCTGTTCACGTCGCCAACCGGCGACGTGCCTGAAGTGGACCAGACGTTCCAGGACCTGCTGCGCATCGACGTGGGCGGCATCGACGTCGAGCTGCATCACCTCGGGCCGGGCGACGGCGAGGCGACGACGATCATCTACCTGCCGGAAGAGCAGATCGTGGTCACGTCGGACCTGTACGAGCCGAGAGGCCTCACGGGTGGGGCCTTCGTGGACGACAAGAACTTCACCGGCGTGCGCCACATTCTCAACACGATCAGTCAGTGGCCGCTGAAGCACGCGGTCAACGCCCACTCGCTGGGCACGGACCCGATCGACCTGTATGAGAACGTGGAGTACTACAACGACCTGTACGACGCCGTGTACGAGGAGTTGGCAGCCGCGGTTGCTCAGAGCGGCCCATTCGGGGCGTTCATGCTGCAGGGCACGCTGTCGCAGACGCTGAAGCTCCCGAAGTACCAGGACTGGAGCAACTACGACACGGCGTTCCCACGGCACGTCGACCGGATGCTCTTGTCCATCTTCCACGGCGACTAGCCAGGTGCGGATGACGTCCGCCTGAGCGTTCGTCCCCGCCCCCTGCCTCGAAAGGCAGGGGGCGGGACGCCGTCAGGCAAACGCCGCGGGGCGGTCGAACCGCTGCGCGGCTGCGTAACTTCGGCGCGGCCGCGTCCCCCCGGTCCGCGTTCCCCACCGGCGCGCCTGCGCAGGCGGGAACGCGGCAGCGCTTCACAGGCGCGCGGACGTCCGCGCGCCGCAGCATTCGTGCTACGGTCGAAACAGGCCAAAGCGATGCGGAGGTCCGCGGGTGTCGACGCCTGCGTTGGCGCTCGTGTTGGCCTCGGCCGTGCTGCACGCCAGCTGGAACCTGCTGGCCAAGCGCAGCCGCGGCAGCGAGGTCTTTCTCTGGCAAGCGCTGGTGGTCTCGTCCGCAGCGTTTCTCGTTCCCTTCCTGGTGCTGCTGGCGCGCAACCCCATCCCGCCGCAGGGATGGGGTTGGATCGCCGCCACCGGCGCGCTGCACACGCTCTACTTTCATACGCTGGGCGCGGCCTACCGCCGGGGCGACTTGTCGCTGGTCTATCCCATCGCCCGCGGGCTGGGGCCGGCGTTGGTGCTGGTCGTCAGCATCGTTGTGTTGGGCGAACGAATCGCGGGTCTCGGATTGGCCGGCGTGCTGGCCGTCATTGTCGGCGTCTACGTCGTCAACGTCAGAATCGACGCGCCAGACCCGTGGCTCGGGCCGCTCAGACGGCTGGCGCACCCGCACGGGCGCTACGCCGCGGCCACGGGCGTACTGATTGCCGCCTACACCCTGGTGGACAAGCAAGGCGTGCAGGTGGTGCATCCGCTCGTGTACGTCTATCTGCTCTTCGTGCTGTCCACGGCGGGCGTAACCGCGGCGCTGCTGGCCCGGCCCCGGGCCAGGTCCGCGCTGCGCACGCGGCACGGCTGGGGCCGCGCCGCGCTGGTGGCCGTCCTGTGGGTGGCGGCCTACGCGCTGGTGCTGGCGGCGCTGGAACGCGAACCCGCGCCCTACGTGGCCGCCGCGCGCGAAATAAGCATCGTGCTGGGCGCAGTCTTCGGCGTGTGGCTGCTGGGCGAACCCGCCCGCCGCGAACGCCTGGTCGGCGCCGCATGCATCGCTGCCGGCGTGGTCATGATTGCCCTGGCGTGACGGCGCTCGCCGCGCCGTCACGCCAGACGCGCCGCCGGCCGCGGGGCGCCAGACGCGGGGCGCCGGCCGCGCCTAGCCCCGTTCCAGCGCCACCGTGATCTCCCAGCCGTCCGTGCGCACCGCCACGTCGCCCGCAAGGTCGGTGCGAAAGACCTGTGCGCCAGCCGTGCGCAGCCGCTGCAGCGCTTCGCCGCGCGGGTGCCCGAACCGATTGCCCAGACCGCTGGAAACCACCGCCACCTGGGGGCGTACGACCTCCAGCAGCTCGGTGGTGCTGGACGTGGCCGCGCCGTGGTGCGCGACTTTCAAGACGTCCGCCTCGCCCAGCGCGCCCGCCGCCAGCAGCGCGCGTTCCGCGGGCCGCTCGATGTCGCCGGTCAGCAGGAACTCCGCGTCGCCGTAGCGCACCTCCAGCATCACCGACTGGTTGTTGTCCCCGCGCACGTCGTTGGGACCCAGCAGGAGGATGCGCGTGGCAATGGCCGGGTGCCAGGGCAGCTCCAGGCCGTCGGCCGGCCGTTCGACGACGGCGCCTGCCCGCGCGGCCGCGGCTTCGATGGCTTCCAAAATCTGAATGCCGTTCGGCGGCGCGGTCCACAGCGCGGTTACGGGCACGGACCGCAGAATCTCCAGCGCGCCCCCCACGTGGTCGGCGTCCGAATGCGTCAGCACCAGCGCGTCCAGCCGCGCCACTCCCAGCCGCGCAAGCCCCTCGACCAGCGCCGTCCGCGCGGTGTCCTGGTCGGGTCCCGTGTCGACCAGCACCGCGCGGCCGTCGAAGCGCAGCAGGACGGCGTCGCCCTGCCCCACGTCGAACGCGCGCATCTCCAGCTGATCGCCCGGCAGCGGCAGCGGCGCGCGGCGCCCCGGCGGTCCGCCAAACGCCTGCCCCAACACCACCAGAGCAATGACGACAAGCAATGCCGCGGCCGCCAGCGGCCGCGCGGCCGGGCCGGGATGCGGCAGCGGCGGCCGGGGCAGGCGGATCTGCACCGTCCAGGCGGGCGGCTTCGGGTCCGTCACGGTCTGCCCGCCCGCGCCGCTGCTGGAACGCCGCGCCCGGACGTTAGCGCGGTCGGATGTGGCCGTCGCCCGTGACGACCCACTTGTAGGTGGTCATCTCGCGCAGCCCCATAGGGCCGCGCGCGTGCAGCTTCTGCGTGCTGATGCCCACCTCGGCGCCCAGACCGAACTCCCCCCCGTCCGTGAACTGCGTGGAGGCGTTGACGTAGACGGCGGCGGCGTCCACGTCGTCCGTGAAGCGCCGTGCATTGACGTGCGAGTTGGTGACGATAGCTTCCGAATGCCCGTTGCCATGCGCGCGGATGTGCGCCAGCGCCGCGTCCAGGTCGTCGACCAGACATAACGACATGCGCAGCGAGAGCCACTCCGTGTCCAGGTCCTCCGGTCCCAGCGGCGCCGTATCCACGACCCCGTCCAGCGCGCGCGCCGCGTCGCCGCCGGCGTGAATCTCCACGCCGCGCTCGGTCAGCGCGCGCGCCACGGCCGGCACGAACTCCGCGGCAACTCCGCGGTGGACCAGCAGCGTGTCCAGCGCGTTGCAAATCGACGGCCGCCGCGTTTTGGCGTTCACCACAATGCGCTCGGCCATGGCCAGGTCGGCGGGGTCGTCCACAAACGTGTGGCACACGCCCCACCCAGTCTCGATCACCGGCACCGTCGCGTTGGCGGCCACGAACTCGATGAGGCCCGCGCCGCCGCGCGGCACCACCACGTCCACGTGCGCCCGGTCGCGCAGCAGGTCGCGCAGCAGCGCGCGGTCCGGGTCGGTAATCAGCTGAATCGAATCGCGCGGCGCGCCCGCCCGCTCAGCCGCCTGGCCGATCACCGCGGCCATCGCCGTGTTGCCGCGCAGCGCCTCGCGCCCGCCGCGCAGGATCACGGCGTTGCCCGCCTTCAGACAGAGCGCCGAAATGTCCACCGTCACGTTGGGGCGCGCTTCGAAGATGACCGCCAGCACCCCCAGCGGCACGCGGCGGCGGCCCACCTCCATGCCGTTCGGCAAACGCCGCACGTCGTCCATCGCGCCCACCGGGTCGGGCAGGTCGATCACGGTCTCCACCGCCCCCGCGATGTCGGCCAGGCGCGCGGGCGTCAGCGTCAGCCGGTCGAGCAGCGAGGCGCTCGTGCCCGTGCGTTCCGCCGCCTGCACGTCCAGCGCGTTGGCGGACAGAATCTCGTCGGCATGCGAGCGCAGCCCGTCGGCCATCGCCGCAAGCGCGCCGTTCTTGACGTCGGTCGACGCGGCGGCCAGGCCGTGGGCGGCTTCGCGCGCCGCGGCGCCGATCGCTGCCAGATCGACAGACGGGGATGCGTCAGTGGCCGTCGTCACAGGTCGTCCTCACCGTGGCTGGCGCCGCGGCCCATCACCACCAGGTTGTTGCGGTGGATGGCCTCGTCGCCGTTCGAGTATCCAAGCGCGGTCTTGATCGCGCCCGACCCCAGCCCGCAGATGCGCGCCAGGTCGGGCGCGTCATAGTTTACGAGGCCGCGGGCAAACACCTCGCGCCCCGGGTCGAGCACCCCCACCAGGTCGCCGCGTTCGAACGCGCCCTCCACGCGCACGATCCCGGCCGGCAGCAGGCTGCGGCCCTGCCGCTCCACGGCGCGGCGCGCGCCCTGGTCCACCATCACCGCGCCGCGTTGAGTCAGCCCGGAGCTGAGCCAGCGCGCCCGGCTGGAGCGCAGCGGCCCGCGCCCGGCGAAGTGCGTCCCCAGCCGCTCGCCGGTCTCGATGCGCACCAACACGTCTGGCGCCGTGCCGTCCGCAATCACCACGTCGATGCCGTCGGCAGCGGCGTCCGCGGCCGCCTGCACCTTGGAGCGCATGCCCCCCGAACCGCCGTCCGACGCGCCGCCGGCCATGCGCGCCAGATCGGCGCGCGGCAAGCCGCCGGCCTCGGCAATCAGTCGAGCATCCGCGTTGCGCCGCGGGTCGGAGGTGAACAGCCCGCCGATGGTGGACAGGATGCACAGCCGGTCCGCCCCCACCAGCTTGGCAATCAGCACCGACAGCGTGTCGTTGTCGCCGAAGCGCAGTTCCTCGGTTGCCACCACGTCGTTCTCGTTGGTGATGGGCACCACGCCGTTGTCCAGCAGCCCGATGAGGGCGTTGCGCGCGTTCAGATAGCCCGAGCGGGAGTCCAGGTCCGCGCGCGACACCAGCGCCTGCGCCACCGTCATGCCCTGGCGGGCGAAGTGTTCCGCGTAGCGCGCTATCAGCGGCGCTTGGCCAATGGCCGCCAGCACCTGCCGCGTGACCAGCTCCTGGCCGCGCAGGGGCACGATCGAGCGCCCCGCCGCCACCGCGCCCGACGTCACCAGCGCCACGTCCACCCCCTGCGCCCGGATGCGCCCGACCTGCCGCGCGATGTTGGCAATGAAGCCGTCATTGACCCCGGCCGCGTCCGCCAGCAGCCCGGTGCCGCACTTCACCACGATGCGCCGAGAACCGGACGCCATCGATCCCCCAGCCTCGCAAACCGCACAGGCACACACGCCCGGAATTGTAAGCGTCCCTAGACCAGCGCCGCCGCCCGGTTGGTTCCCCCGTCCCCGCGCCTGCGCCGCTCCGGGGATGGTATCGATGACGCCCATGCCACAGGCAGGCTCCCCTCCCACGCCCGGCGCCCGCCCTCGCGGGCGTGGGCCGCGAAGCCCCCGCGCCCCGGCCGCGCCCTCCGCCGCGTCAACGCCTATAATGACCGCCGGCGGCGGCAATATGCGCCGCCATGGCCGTCGGGCCGCCGGAGACAGGCCTCGCGATGGACCGATACGACACCACGCACATCCGCAACGTCGCGCTCGCCGCTCACAGCGGCGCGGGCAAAACCTCGCTCGCCGAAGCGCTGTACTTCGTCACCGGCAAGTCCTCCCGACTGGGCCGCGTCGAAGAGCACAACACGATCAGCGACTACGACCCCGACGAGCACGCGCGCGGGATGTCCATCAACCTGGCCGTCCTGGCCTGCGAATGGTCGGGCGTGAAGGTCAACGTGATCGACACGCCGGGCTATCCCGACTTCGTGGGCGAGGTCATCTCGGGCTTGCACGCCGCAGACGCCGCCGCCGTGCTGGTGGACGCCACGGCCGGCATCGAGGTCGGCACCGAGATCGTCTGGGGCGCCGCCGCCGACCTGAACCGCCCGCGCATCCTGGTCGTCAGCCGCATGGACCGCGACAACGCCGATGCCGAGACGGTCGTGGACGGGTTGCGCCAGCGCTTCGGCGCCAACGTTGCCCCCATCCAGCTGCCCATAGGCAACGGCGCGGACTTCCGCGGCGTGGTGGACCTGCTGGACGGCGCCGCCCGCATGTTCGGCGGCGGCGCATCGACCCAGGGCGAAGTCCCCGACGACCTGGCCGACGACGTGGAAGCCGCGCGCGAGCAGCTCATCGACGCCGTGGCCGCCACCGACGACGACTTGCTGGAGCAATACCTGGAAGGCGAAGACCTGGCGCGCGCCGACCTGGAGCGCGCGCTGCGCGCCGGCGTGGCCGACGGCAGCATCTATCCCGTGCTCTTCACGGCCGCAACCGACCTGCGCGGCGTGCGCGAAGCCTTGGACGCGCTGACCGCCCTCGTCCCCTCGCCGGACGAAGCCGTGACGGCTGCGGTGGACGGACAGACGCCCGCGATCGACGGCCCGGCGGTTGCGCAGGTCGTCAAGACCCTGGCCGACCCCTTCGTCGGCAAGATCTCCGTGTTCCGCATGGTCGCCGGCCAGATCGACGGCGACGCCCAGCTCGTCAACCAGCGCACCGGCAAGACCGAGCGTCTGGCCAACATTCAGTTCGCCGTCGGCAAGACGGGCGAACCCGCCGCGCACGTAGCCGCGGGCGACATCGCCTTCGTCACCAAGCTCGACGGCGTGTCCACCGGCGACACCCTCGCCGTCAGCGGCCAGACCATCCAGCTGCCGGCCTTCCAGCTGCCCGCGCCGCTGTTCGAAGCCTCCATCTCGCCCGAAACCACGGCCGACCTGGACAAGATGGGCTCGGCGTTGGCGCGGCTGGTGGACGAAGACCCCTCGCTGCAGACCTACCGCAACGAAGAGACGTCCGAAACCATCCTGGCCGGCCTGGGCGAGTCGCACGTGCAGATCAGCCTGGAACGCGCGCGCCGCAAGTTCGGCGTGGGCCTCACGGCCGACGTGCCCCGCGTGGCCTACCGCGAAACCATCCGCACGACCGTGAACGCCCACGGCCGCCACAAACGGCAGTCCGGCGGCCATGGGCAGTTCGGCGACGTGCGAATCGAGTTCTCCCCGCTGCCGCGCGGGTCAGGGTTCGTGTTCGAAGACCGCGTGGTGGGCGGCCGCGTGCCGCGCCAGTACATTCCCGCCGTGGAAAAGGGCCTGGTCGAAACCCTTGCGCGCGGCACGCTGGCCGGCTATCCCATGGTCGACTTCAAAGCCGCGCTCTTTGACGGGCAGTACCACTCGGTGGACTCGTCCGACGAGTCCTTCCGCATCGCCGCGCGCCTGGCCTACGACCAGGGCATCCTCCAGGCCAACCCCGTGATCCTGGAACCCATCCTCAAACTGGACATCGTGATCCCCGACACCAACACCGGCGACGTGATCGGCGACATCAGCGCCAAGCGCGGCCAGGTGCTGGGCATGGGCGCCACCGAGACCGCCGAAGGCTTCACCGTGGTCGAAGTG
The DNA here is from genome assembly GCA_958296175.1 of uncultured Chloroflexota bacterium. Classification (GTDB taxonomy): domain Bacteria; phylum Chloroflexota; class UBA11872; order UBA11872; family UBA11872; genus UBA11872. The sequence goes on along the minus strand of OY282448.1, from coordinate 2,601,557 downwards.
GAAGCGCCCGAAGCCGAAGTCCAGCGCTACGCCACCGACCTGCGCTCCATCACCCAGGGGCGCGGACGCTTCACACGCGCTTTCGTGCGCTACGAGGAAGTTCCCCCCAACGTCCAGGATCAGATCGTGACCCTGGCCGCCCGGCGCCGCGAGGCCGGCGGCTAGCGCCCGGCGCCGCCCGCGCCGCTCGTCGAAACGGATATCCCGCCATGGACCAGGCGCAACGCGCATTTCTGGAGGCGCTCACGTCAGCGCCCAGCCCCTCTGGCTACGAGCAACCAGTGCGCAAGGTCTACGCCGACTACACGGCAGGCTTTGCCGACGCCGTGCGTTCCGACACGCACGGCAACGTCATCGCCGTGCGCAACTCCGACGGCGCGCCGCGGCTGATGTTCGCCGGCCACTGCGACGAGCTGGGCTTCCAGGTCAACTACATCGACGACCGGGGCTACATCTACTTCAACACCATCGGCGGCCACGACGCCGGCCTGGTGCCCGGCCGCCGCGTCGTCATCCACAGCGCCAACGGGCCGGTGCCCGGCGTCACCGGCCGCCGCGCCATCCACCTCACCCCCGCCAGCGAGCGCGGCAAGCCCGCCAAGATCGACAACATCTGGATCGACGCGGCCGTGCGCGACAAGGAAGAAGCCGAAAAGCTGGTGCGCGTCGGCGACCCCGTCACCTACGACGTAGCCCTGCAAGACCTGCGCAACGGCGTGGTGGCCGGCCGCGCGCTGGACAACAAAGTCGGAACCTGGGTCGTGGGCGAGGCGCTGCGGCGTGTCGACTCCGCCAGACTCCAGGCTTCCGTGCATGCCGTGGCCACGGTGCAGGAAGAAATCGGCCTGCGCGGCGCCGAAACCAGCGCCTACGGCCTCGCCCCGCAGGTCGCCGTCGCCGTCGACGTCACCCACGCCACCGACCACCCCAACGTGGACAAGAAGACCGCCGGCGACGTCACCCTGGGCGGCGGCCCCACCATCTCGCGCGGCCCCAACTTCAATCCCGTGGTGGTGGACAAACTGATCGAAGCCGCCGAGGCGCTGGACATGCCCTGGCAGCTCGAAGCCGCCGCGCGCGGCACCGGCACCGACGCCAACGCAATTCAGCTCTCCCGCGCCGGCGTGCCCACCGGCCTCGTCAGCGTCCCCCTCCGCTACATGCACACCCCCGCAGAAGTCGTCGCCCTCGCCGACGCCAACAACGCCGCCGCCCTCCTCGCCGAATTCGCCAACCGCCTGACCCCAACCGACGACTTCACGCCCTAAGCCGCGGCCTGCGCCGGAACATAGGCAGGGCGATTCGCGGACTGGGTGCTCCGGGGCATGGAAGGCCGGATTCCGGTCTGCGCCGGCTGCAAATCCTCCGCTGGCGGGAATGACGAGGTGGGGAAGGGCCAGAATGATGGTGGGGACGGCGAAGGGCGGCTGAGCAACACCCTGTGATCCCGGCGTAGGCCGGAGTCCAGACTGCCGGGCGGATAATTGAGACGCGGACATCCGTGGCCCGATGGGTGGGCGCTACAGCGCCGTGCAGGGCTTCAGCGTTCGTTCGACGCCCGTAACGGTACTGATCAGTCGGAGTCGCCGGAGTTCCCGCCACCACGCTCGCTCGATCCCTCGCCGGCATTGCTCTTTCCACTTTCGCTCGGGCTGGCGCGAGGAGGCTTGGATGCTGGCCCGGATGCTGGAGCTGCTGGTGGCGGAGGAGGCGTGTAGCCCTCGGTAACAGTCATCCCCTTTTTTGGCACCTGCGGAGGCGTCGTTGGCGTCAACCCATGTTTCTGAATCCTCGTTGGATCGCGCTCTTTGCCAAGCTTCCCCGGCGTTGTGGATTTGTCGCTCATCAAGAACCTCCCAGACTCGTAGCACCGAATACTACTATGAAGACTAGCCCAAGCGCAAGAGAAAATAGAGCGGTCCAATTCAGGACGTTAGTTACGTGAGACCAAACCGTTGCAGTTTCTGGTGGGGGTGTTTGGGTTGGATTCTCGCGTACTTGTTTGAGCATGCTTCGCAAAGAAATACGTCCAAAAGCTATTGAAAACAATGCAGACGATACGCTAATCGCGAGGCATAGCCAACTGGCCCAAAGCATCCAAGCAGGCTCGATTGGTCTATCAAGTTCCCGGATGAAGGATAAAGTGATACCCAGTGCAACGCCGGATGTTGTGACAACCCAGCGATCCTGGAGCTCTGCTTGACGTCTGTCAGATTGCTCCAGTCGGTCCGCGTATTTCTTCAGATCATTCTTTCCACCGTCGGAGTCGTCCATCATTCATTCCTCGAGAACAATAAACCAACGTGCACTGTAATTATACGCGGCCGTTTCAGCTCATTGCGGCGTGCGTACGACGTGCGCCGTGGGGACGGCGGCGGCGGCGCGTTCGGCCCAGTAGGGGTCGGCGGTGAAGAGGAAGACCTGGCGGTCGCCGGGCATTGCGGCCAGGGCTTCCAGGCCGCTGCTGGTGCGCTCGGGGTCCCAGTTCACGAACATTTCGTCCAGGAACAGCGGCAGCGGCTCGTCGCCCTCGATCAGGTCCACCATGGCCAGCCGCAGCGCAAAGTAAATCTGCTGAATCGTCCCGCGGCTCAGCGGCGTATCCACCGTCGTCGGAAAGTCCTCGCCCGTGCGCCGCACCTGGAGCTCGACTTCGGTCGACGCCACGTCGTCCATGGTCAGCAGGTCGTAGCGCCCGTTGGTGAAGCGGCGCAGGTGGCGGCCCGCGGCCGTCAGCAGCGGCGCCTGATAGCGCTCGCGGTAGGAGCGCTCCGCCGTCAAGATCACCTGCCGCAGCAGCGCCAGCCGATCGTGCTGGCGCCGCACCAGGTCGAGCCGTTCTTCGGCCGCCTGGATGGCGCCGCTGACGTGCGCGGGCCCGGGTTCGCGCGTCAGCTGCTCGCGTTCCGCCGCCAGCCGGCCGCGCTCGTCTGCCAGCTCCTGCCCGCGCGCGCGCAACTCGTCCGCGCGCAGGCGATGGGCGACGCGATCGTCGTCGCTCAAGCCAACCGATTTGCCGGCGGCGGCCAGGCGGCGGGCCTCGGCCGTGCGCGTCGACCAGTCGGGGCGTTCGCGGTCCAGCTCGGCGCGAATGCGGCGGGCCTCGCCGCGCAGTTCCTGCGCCTGCGTCAGCGTTGCCAGCCCGGCCAGCGGGTCGGTCTGGCCGGGGTCGAGGCGGGCCAGCGCGGCGTCGAGCCTTTCCAGTTCCAACGCTGCGGCGTCGGCGTCTTGCCCGCAGGTTTCCAGGTCCTGGCGCAGCTGCGGCAGGTCGGCTTCGGCGGCTTTGGCGGCGCGTTCGATTTCCAGGGCGTCCGGCAAGGCGCGCCGCGCGGCTGGCGCGGCTTCGAACGGGTCGGCCGGCAGATCGAGCTGCAGCGCGCCGCGCAGCCCCTCGACCTCCGCGCGCCAGGCGTCGAGCCGCTTGGCCACGTCGGCGCGGTTGCGACGCAGGCGGCGATCATATGTGAGCGTCTGGCGCATATCACTCAAGTCACGGACGAGTCCCCCGCCGGGTTTCTCACGCTGAATCGGCGTCACCGGAATGTCTGCGATCACGGCCAGGAAGTCGGCCTGCGCAGTGCGCGCGGCCGTCTCACTCTGTTGGTGCTCGGTTTCCGCAGCGTCCATGTCGTCCTTGCCCGCCGCTAGCTGCTGGCGCAGCCTGTGGATGTCAGCCGCGGCCGCCTTGGCAGCGCGCTCGACATTCAAGGCCTCAGACAGCGCGCGCCGTGCGGCCGGTGCCGCCTCGAACGGCTCCGTCGGCAGGTCGATACTGAGTGTTTGACACAGACGCTCGACCTCGTCGCGCCACCCGGACAGCCGCGCGGTCACGTCATCCCGGTCGCGGCACAGATCGTGCTTGCTTTCGACCGCCTGCCGCATGGCTTCCAGATTGCGAACCAAGCCTTCGGTGGGAGCTTCCAGTCGAGTCGGCGCTATGGGGACGCGGGCGGTCACCGCCAGGAATTCGTCGCGCGCGTTGCTGGCCTCGGCTTCGCTGGCCTGCAGATGCTCGCGCGCCTTGGATTCGACCTCCGAGGCGAGCGCCAGCCGTTCCAGCTCGGCTTCGCGCCGCAAGGCGGCGTCGCGGCTGGCCTGCACGCGTTCGATTTCCTCGCTGACGTCGCTGGCAGGGTCCAGGCCAAGCTTGCGGAGACGCTGATTCCAGTCGTCGCTGGCCCGCCGCGCCTGCTGTGACCGCCGGTACGCCGCGGCAATTGCGCCCACGATGACCAGCACGCCGACGATTGCCGCGGCGGCGAGCGTGCCGGGAGGAGCGCCGAACGCGAACGCGAAGGCGCCCGCGGCCGCGAGTGCCGCGCCCAGCAGTATCCAGGCGGAGAACGCCTGCGCCGCGGGTTGCTGCCGCGGCGCGCCGGCGCGCTCGATCCGGCGGAGGTTGCGCAAGCGCTCGTCCAGCTCCGCGCGGTCCTGCGCGGACGGATGGTCGGCCAGCCATTGCTCCAGCCGCGCGCGTTCGGCCGCGGCGGCAGCCGCGCCGGCGTCTGCAGTGTCCACCTGCTGCCGCGCCGCGCGCCAGGCGGCGAAGCGTTCGTGCACCTCGTCCATTGAAAGTCCGAGAACGTCGTTGCGGACGGTGTCGTCGACGTGCTCGGACGCCAGCACGCGCCTGGTCAGTTCGTCCAGGGCACCGGCGGTTCGCTCCAAGTCGGCGTCCATGCCCGCAAGTCGGTCTTCGTTTTCCTGTGCGCGTGAGTGTTCACGGTCGAGGCGCTCGATGTCGGCGCGGGCACCGAGCAGCAGCTGCATCGAGGCTTCGATTTCAAGCGACGGCTCGCGCTCCGCAATCGTCTGCCGGATTTCCTGCTGCCGTCCCTGAAGTTCACGGCGGCGGTTGTGAGCATCCGCAAGCCGCAGATGTGACTCTTGCCACGCGTCGAAGCGCCCTTCCAATTCGCGCACCGGGAGTTCGAGCAGCGCGGCGCGGGCGCTTTCGTCGATCTGCTCGGACGCCAGCGTGCGCCCAGCCAGCTCGCGCAAGGTGCCGGCGCGAAGCAGCGACTCGGCGGTCATACTCTCGACGCGAGCTTGATCTTCCCGCGCGCGCGAAAGCTCGCTGTCCAAGCGTTCGATGGTGTCCCGAGCCTCCAGCAGAAAGCGCGTGGGGTCGTCGATGTTCTGCGCGGCCAGGCGCTGCTCGATGCTGCGCTGCAGGTCGCCGCGCTGCTCCTGCAGCTCCGCCAGCCGCTCGGTGAGTTCCGTGCGCCGTTGCGGCGTGTCGTCCGGCAACGCGCCGGCTGGGACCAGGGTGTCGGCCTGGGCGTTCGACTCGTCCATGCGCTGCGCGCGCCGCACCAGCGGCGCCAGAGTTGCGTCGCGTTCCAACGCCAGCTCGATGCGCTGCAACTCGTGGATGTTGTCGGAAAGTTCAGCCTCGATTTCCGCCAAACGCCCGTCCGACGCCTCGATGCGCGCGCGCCGCCCGCTGGCTTCGTGCAAACCATCGCGCAGCTGACGGATCGAAGCGGTGATCTCCCGCTCCTGCGGCTTGCCGCGGCGGTCGGGGCGCCAGAGGCGCGCGCGTTCGGTGTCCAGCGCGCTCACCACCTCGCGCGAGGGCCGCAGGAAGTCGAACGAGCTGCCGCCCAGCACGCGGTCCTGCACCTGCCGCCAGGCGTGGTGGTCCAGTTGCAGGGCTTCTTCCTGGGTCAGCGCGTAGACGTTCGTGAACACGCCGCGGTTCATCAGCCCGACCCAGGGGACTGGCTGATTGCCCAGCCGCTCCGTGCGGCCGTTGGCCGAGACCTGCCCCTCGGGGCGGCTGGTGAGCCGCCGGGACAGGCGCGCCTGGACGCCGTCGCGCAGCATCACGTCCAGGCTGCCCTCGAGAAAGCGGCCGTCCCAAGGCTTGTAGGGGTGCCGGTCGGCCCGCGCGGGCGCAAACCCGAACAGCGCGCTGGCAAAAAACTCGAACAGGGCGCTCTTGCCCGACTCGTTCGGCCCCAGCACGACCAGCACGTTGTGACGGGACAGGTCCTCCATCTGCCACAGCGCCAGCGGGCCGAACGCGGTGATGGACCAGCCGTCGATTCTCACGTCGCGTCCTTGCGCAGCAGCCGTTCCGCGGCGGCGGCGTCCAGACCGTCCAGCAGCTGGCGCAGATACGCCCGCCGTTCGGGCCCGTCCGGGTGCGCGTCACCCAGCGCCAGGGTCTGGGGCGTGAGCTGCGCCAGCTGCGAGTCGTCGCAGCGCGCCTGCTCGATCAGCGCCAGCGCCACGCCCAGCACGTGTCGTTGGCCTGCGTAGCGTTCCAGCTCGATGGGCGGATGCAGCCCGGCGTCGCGCACCTCGACGTCCAGCGCGCCCAGCGACTGGCGCAGGTAGTCCGCCAGGTCGTCGCGTTCGGCCTCGTCGCGCAGCAGCTCGGCCAGCGGACAGGGGCCGCGGAGTTCCACGCGCACGATCCACTCCTGGTCGGGCAGCGCGAGACGGTCGTCGGCGCGCATGCACTCGACCTCGGCCCGCACTGCGGTCTGGACGTCGCTGATGGAGCTTGCATGGCCGAGGTTTGCCGCGGTCAGCGTCTCCCAGCGCACGCGCGCCAGCGGGTGGAAGCGAATCTGGGGCGGCGCGGGCGGCGACAGTTCGACCACCAGCGCGCCTTTGGCACCGGTCTCGCCAAAGTCGCGGCCCTGCAGATTGCCCGCATACCAGGCCGGCGGATCGTCGTTGACCTGCTGGCGCTGGTGGATGTGGCCCAGCGCCCAGTAAGCGTAGCCGCGGCCGAGGTCGGCGCGCTGCGCCGGCGCGTAGACGCGCCCGGATTCGTCGTCGGGCGCGCCCGCCGTTCCCTGCACGTCGGCGTGCAGCAGCGCGGCGGCCGGCTGCGGTCCCGGCGCAGGCGGAAACTCGGCGGCCAGGTTCTCCGTTTCGTGCTGCGTCACGTGGCCCGCGGCCACGACCCAGCCCACGGTCTCGCCGCCGCGCTCGATGGGGATGCGCTCCGCCTGCCGCGAGCGTACGAGGTGAAAGCCTTCGGCCGGCCAGGCGATGTTCGCGGCGCGGTAGTTGGCGCGGCCGGGGTCGTGGTTGCCCGTGGCGTACACCGCCGTCACCCCGGCCGCGGTCAATCGCGCCAGGTCCTCGGTCAGCGCGCGCTCGGTGGCCACGGTCAGCCATTCGTTGTCGAACAGGTCGCCGGCAATCAGCAGCGCGTCCGCGCGCTCCTCGATGGCCAGATCCACCAGCGCGGCAAAGGCCGCACGCCCGGCCTCCTGCAAGCGCTCGCGCAGCGCGTCGCCACGCCGCCGGTAGCGCGTGTCCAGATGCACGTCGGCGGCGTGGACGAGCTTGAAGGGAGCGCTCATGCTGGAGGAACGCGGGTGCGCCTCAGCCGACGGGCGGCATGAACGTCCGCATCCAGGTCAAACGCCGACCGCGTAGCCGTCGCGCCGCGGGTCGGCGCCGCCTTGCAGGGCGCCGCTGGCTGGGTTGCGCCAGACGCCTTGCATGCCGCCCACGGTCATCGTCCAGGCGTCGGTGGCTTCGGCGCCGTGGCCGCGGGCGCGCAGCGACTGAATCACGTCGGGCCGAATCCGCGACTCGACCAGCACGTCTGCGCCGTCCAGCACGCGCAGGCGCGGCGCTTCGATGGCGGCCTGCACGTCCAGGCCGAAGTCCACGTGCTGCACCAGCGCCTGCGTCTGGGTCTGGCAGATGCCGTAGCTGCCCGGCGTGCCCAGCGCCAGCGCCGGCTGGCCGCCGCGCAGCGAGAGCGTGGGCGCAATCGGCAGCGAGAGCGGCGCGCCCGCGTACAGGTGGTTGGGACTGGTGGGGTCCAGGTCGCCCCAGTAGAGGAAGTCGTTGGTCACCACGCCAAAGCCGCGCACCACAATGCCAGAGCCGAACCCCGCGCCCAGGCTCTGCGTCACGCAGACCGCGTTGCCCTCGGCGTCCATCACCGAGAACGAGGTGGTGTGTTCGCGGTCCGGGTCGGGCCGCGCGCCAACCGGCAGCGGGCGCCCGATCTGCTCGGTCGGCCCGCGCACGGCGGCCGGGCCTTTCATCAGAGCGCCCAGCCGTTCCAGGTTCGCGGGCGCCAGCACGTCGGCAATGACGTCCGGCGGCGCGTTGGCGTGCCGGAAGCGCTCGCGCGCCGAGAGGCGCGTGGCGCGGATGACCGCGTCCAGGTGGTCCGCGCCGTTGCGCTCCAGCGCGCCCAGGTCGGCGGGGGCCAGCAGCCCCAGCGCCAGCAGCATCTGAAAGCCTTCGGCGGGCGGCGGCGGCGTGTGCACGGCCAGGCCGCGGTACTCCGCCTGGATGGGATCGACCCAGCGCGCCTCCACGGCCGCCAGGTCTTGCAGGGACAGGGCGCCGCCCAGGTCTTGAATCTCGCGCACCATGGCCTGCCCCAGCGGTCCGTCGTAGAGATAGGCCGCGCCGTCGCGCACGATGGCCTCGAACGTATCGGCCAGATCGTGCTGGCGCAGCATCCAGCCTTGGGCGGGTTGCCGGCCGTCGTCCAGAAAGATTTCCGCCCAGCCGGGATTGACGGCCGCGGAGGCCATCTGCCCGGCGATCATGTGGGCGTTGCCCTCGCTGATGGGGAAGCCCTCGCGAGCCAGCTCGATGGCGTCGGCGAACACGTCGGCCCGCGAGCGCGTGCCGTAGGTATCCAGCAGCGCCAGCCATCCGGCCAGGCTGCCCGGCGGCCCCACCCCGTGCGGCCCTTTGTACAGCTCGTCGCCGCGGCGCGCGACCGGGTCGAAGGCCAGCGGCACGTTGGCGATGAAGTCCAGACACCGCACGCGCCGTTCCGCGGCCACGTAGCACACGGCCACGCCCATGCCCGCCAGACCGGACATGTAGGGCTCGGCCACGTTGAGCGCGGCGGCCGTGGCTGCGGCCGCATCGAAGGCGTTGCCGCCGCTGGCCAACATGCGCGCGCCCGCCTGCGCGGCAACGGGGTGCGCCGCCGCCGCCATGCCGCGGCGCGAGGTTACGCTGGGACGCCGTCCAAACACGGGCCGTCAGCTCCTGTGCGCGTCGTCGGTCTGCATGATGCGCGGTTTCGGCGCTTGTGTCAGGCGCGAACGCCCCGCGGCGTCACCGCGCCCGCCCCAATCGCGGCGAGACCGGCGCACGGCAGATGCGCGCAGGCCGCGGCCGCGGCTCAATACGTCTCGGCAACGCCGCGCAGACCCGCGCGGTCCACGACGTCGATGCGCTTGCGGCCGATGCGAATCAGCCCCGCGGCTTTCAGCTCGTTGAGCGCCTGCGTGGCCGTCTCGCGCGAGGTGCCCACGCGCTCGGCCAGGTCGTTGTGGGTCAGGCCGCTCAGCTGCGCGTTCGCCGCGGACGTGAGCCGCAAAATCAAGGCGGCCAGGCGTGCGGTCAGCGACTTGAGCGCCAGGTCTTCCAGCTGCGTCTCGGCCTCGCTGAGCCGCTCGGCCAAGGTCTGCATGATGCGCACCCCCACCAGCGGGAAGCGCACGATGATGCGTTCCACGTCCTGCCGGCGCAGCACGCCGAGCGTGGAGTCTTCCAGAGCCTCGGCAAACGTTTCGGACGCGGACTGCCCCAGCAAGGCCATCTCGCCAAACAGCGCGCCCGGCTCGATGTTGGCAATCACGAAGCGCTTGCCGTCGGGCGAGATGCGGGAGATTTGCACCGAGCCGGTCTTGAGCAGGAACAGCGCCTCGGGGATTTCGTCGGGCTGATAGACCGCGCGCCCGGCGCCGACCCGCGTTTCGCGCATGCTGCGTTCGACCTCGCGCAGTTGCGCCTCGTTCAGGTCGCGGAAGATATCCACGTGCTGCAGCTGGCGGCGTCTGGCCGCCGCAGCGTCGAGCGGCGCACGGCCCCGCCGCCCGCCCGCAGCCGCCGACGCGGCGCGCTGGTTCACGTGCGGCCCCCTTTGGTTCTTTCTCGTGCCCGCGCCTGGGTGTCCGGCACGGCGCGCTGGACGCGCGGGTAGGCACGCCTCCGATAGTCCGCGCCCATGCTGGCACAGCGGCGGCTGGGGCGCGGTCCGCCCTCCGCCGCCGAGCGTATTCGTCGACGCTTTAGTTTCCATAGGCTCCGTGCGCGGACGCATTCGCACCTCTGGGACGTCTCGATCGACCAGCGCTTGGCCAGCGCGCCCCCAGCTATGGGTGGCGGGCACATGGCGGAACAGGTGCTGACGGGTGAGCGCTGCGGACGGACGAGCGGCGGTCAGCGGACGGCGGCCGCGAACGGGGCGAATGCGCCGGACGCGGGCGCGGCCAGCGCCGCGGCCGCCTGGCGGTCGCGCTGCATGGCGCGCACCAGGTCGTCCACCGACGCAAACGCTTCCTGGCCGCGCAGCCAGGCCCACAGGAAGGTGCGCAGGCGCTGGCCGTAGAGGTCGCGTTCCGCGTCCAGCAGATGAACCTCGAAGAGCCGTTCCCCCGCGCCGAAGGTCGGCCGCGAGCCTGCGCTCACCAGCGCCGGGCGCGGCGCGGGGTCGCCGTCGGTTGCGGCGAACCCAACGTAGACCCCGTCTGCCGGGCGCGCCAGCCAGGCGGGCAGCTGCACGTTGGCGGTGGGGAATCCCAGCGCGCGGCCGCGGCCGTCGCCGGTCGCCACCTCGCCCGCCAGACTGTGCGCGCGCCCCAGAATTGTGCGCAGCCGCGCGGCGTCGCCGTCCTGCAGGGCGCGGCGCGCCTTCCGGCTGGCAATCTCGCCGGGCCGGCCCTCGTACTGCACGGGGATGTGCCGAAACCCCAGCCGCGGCGCCAGGCGGCGGATGACCTCCGGGGTGCCTTCGCGGTTGCGGCCGATGGCCGCGTTTGGACCTGTCACCAACGCGCGCATGTCCAGCCGCTCCCCCAGGCCGCGCAAGAACCGCTCGGCCGAGTGCTGCGAAAGCTCCAGGTCGAAGCGCATCACCACCACGTCGTCCACGCCCGACGCGGCCAGCAACTCGATCCGGTCGTCCAGCGTGGTGAGCAGGCGTTTGGGTTCGTGGGGCCGCAGCACCCATTCCGGCGGCGGCCAGAAGGTGACCGCCACGGCGCGGCCGCCGTCGATGCTGGCCGCCGCGCGCCGTGCGGCGATCAGCAGGGCGCGGTGGCCGCGGTGCACCCCGTCGAAGCGCCCCACGGTGACGGCCGCGCCGCCCAGCGGACGAAACGGCTGGCACTCGCGAAACACGCGAACCTCGCGGCGCGCGTTTGGCGGCCTCACGGCGCTGCTTGTCGGGTCACGCCGCGGGTTTCCACACGATCTGCGGCGTCCACTCCCCCGCCGCGCCGGTGGCCAGCCCCAGAAACGCGCCCGCGCCGTCGTAGAGCCGATGCAAGCCGGCGGCGTTGGCGGCGGGCACGCGGCGGCCGTGGCTGAAGTCGGCGCGGTCGTGTTCGCCCAGCACCACGGCCGGCAGGTGTTCGACGGCAACGTCGGGATGGTAGAGCAGCGTGGGCAGGTAGTCCTCGCGCGCGGCGCTGCCCAGCTGCCAGATTTCTGTGGCTGCGCCAATGCCGAACGGCCCCACGCGCGTGCGCGCCAGTCCCAGCAGGGTCGCTCCGCAGCCCAGGGCTGCCCCCAGGTCGCGCACCAGCGAGCGCACGTAAGTGCCCGAGGAGCATTCGATATGCAGTCCCGCCGCCAGCAGGTCGGCCGCTCCGGGTCCCGAACCGAAGCGCAGACGCCCGTCGACGACCGCCGCGCCGATGCGGCCCGCCGCGATGAGTTCCAGCGAGACGATCCGCACGCGCCGCGGCCGCAGGTCTGGGCGCTCCCCGCGGCGCACCAGGCGGTAGGCGCGCACGCCGCCGACCTGCACGGCCGAATAGTCGGGCGGAAGCTGCTCGACCTCGCCCCGAAACGAGGCAAGCGCCTGTTCCAGCGCGCGCGGCGGCGGCGGCGTGCGCGGCGCGCCGATCGGGTCGGTTTCCAGATCGTGCGACGGGGTGTCCACGCCGCACAGCATGACCGCGGCGTAGGTCTTGGGCATCGTCAGCACATAGCGGCTCAGCCGGGTGGCGCGCCCTAGCGCCAGCGGAAGCACGCCCCAGGCCAGCGGATCGAGCGTGCCGCAGTGCCCCACGCGGCGGAACCCCGTGGCGCGCCGCACGCGCCCCACGGCCTGCGTAGAGCGCATGCCAATCGGCTTGTGCACGTTGACGAACCCGCCGTCGGGCGCGTGATCCTCAGACCCACGGCGGTCGTCCGGCACGGCTCGAGACAGATGACGGGCCGGCGCAGGGTGGAGGGTCACGTGGCTCTCGGGCAGCGGCGGGCGAAAGTCAAGACGCTTTCACCCTACCCCGTCCGCGTGCGAGGCCTGCGCCTGATCGTCATGCCCGTGCATGCAGACGTCGGGCGCGGCTGGAAGTGACAGACCGGCGGCGGGATGCTATGACGCGCCCGCCGACCCGGCCGTCCCGCTGCAGCGAGGAACGCTCATGGCCCACCACGATTTCGCGCCCACCACCTACCACAACACCTTCGGCAGCCACGCCCCGGTGCTGGAGGTCGACCCCGGCGACACGATTGCCACCACCACCGTGGACGCGCGCGGGTTCGACCGTCACGACGCCGCGCGCGCCGGGCGGCCCAATCCGCAGACTGGCCCCTTCGCCGTGCGCGGCGCCGAGCCTGGTGACACGCTGGTGCTGCTGCTGCACGAGGCGCGCCCCAACCGCGCCCGAGGCTGGACCACCGCGCGGCTGGCGCCGAACGTGCTGGACTTCGGCTACGAGGCGGGATTCGCCCGGGAGATCGAGCTGGCCTCGTGGGCTGTGGACGTGAGCGCCGGCACGGTGACCCTGGAATCGCCCGTCAACCGCCTGACCGGCCAGCCGCTGCCGCTGGCGCCCATGTTGGGCACGGTGGGCGTGGCGCCGGACATTGGCGAAGCCATCTCCACCATGACCTCCGGGCCGCACGGCGGGAACATGGACTACAACCGCATCGCGCCTGGCGTGCGCGTGGAATTTCCCGTCTTCACCCAGGGCGCGCTGTTCTTTCTGGGCGACGGCCACGCGCTGCAAGGCGACGGCGAAATCGACGGCACCGGCGTGGAAATTTCCATGGACGTGCGCTTCACGTTGGACCTGATCGAGGGGCGGACCATCGACTGGCCGCGGGCCGAAGACGACACGTTCTTGATGACCTGCGGCAACGCCCGCCCGCTGGATCAAGCCGTGCAGCACGCCACCACAGCCATGGTGCGCTGGCTGGAAGACGGCTACGGCCTGACCACGCGCGAGGCGCACATGCTGCTGGGCCGCGTCGTCGAATACGACTTGGGGAACATGTACGACCCGGCCTACACGATGGTCTGCAAGGTCAGGAAGTCCGTGCTGGCCGAGCTCGGCTTCGCGGGCTGAGCCCGGCGTCCGCGCCAAGCGCCGCCCACCGAGAATGCGCGCGGCGGGTCAGTCCGTGGTGGAACGCGGCCGCGGCCACTCCGGGCTTTCCTCCGCGGCCCATGCGATCCCGGCGCTGCGCGCGTGGTCTTCCACCACCAGGCTGCGCCCAACGGCCCGCAGCGCTTTCTCGACCTGGCCGACGTGGGAGCGGCGGCTGGGGTCGCAGAGCTTGCGCACGGCAGATTCGCTGACGCCCAGACGCTTGCCGAGAGCGACCTTCGTGATGCGCTGTTCGCGCATGGCCTTGTAGAGCATGAGCTTGGCCGCAATGACCGGCGGCACGGGCACCAGCGCCTGGCCGGCGGCGAGCCGGCTGGGCGCCGGAATCTCGGCGCGGTCGTCGATATACGTCCCCAGCATGATTCCCAGGGCGTCTTGGGCAAGCTCCAACGCCTCGGCGCGCGTGGCGCCGCTCGTCAGCGCGCCGGGAACGTCAGGAAACCTGACGTAGAACCCTCCGCCCTCCTCGGGGTCGAGGGTGCACGGGTAGGCGTATCTCATCTCAAAACTCCTCGCGTCGAATGCCCAGGTCTTTCAGCATGGCCGCCAGCAGGCCAGTCCCAATTTCTCCGTAGGGAACTGTCGTGCGCCGGTTGCCAACGGTGACCAGCGCGTGGCTGCCTTTGCCTCGCGTGGTGTCGTAGGCGTACCTCAGCTTTGTCCGTCTGGCGTATCGTCTGGCCTTTCTCGCGAACTCCCTGCCTTTCACGTTCTCAATATCGCACCTTTTGGTGCGATCCACAAGCGCGATTCCAAAGGTTCCCTCCTTTTTCTGCCAGATGGCGCCGTCCAGCCGCCTCGTCCGCGGCCGTCAGGGAATCTCGGATAGATCGACCGGGCGGCTTTCGCGCAGCGAGCGGTCGCAGGCCGCCGCCGCGCGCAGCGCCTGCACCGCGTCGTCCACGGTGCAGGGCGAAGACCTGCGCCCGCGGGCCACGTCCAGAAACACCGCCAGCTCGCGCTCGTAGGCGTCGCCGAACCTGTCGTGGAAGTCCGGGTACGGCCGCGGATGCAGCGGCGGCGCCCCAGGTTCGAGCGACCGCAAGGGCGCGCGCGCGTCCCAGCCCACCACCACGCTGTCGCTGGACCCGAACAGTTCCATGCGCACGTCGTAGCCCCGCGGGTTGTGCCGGGCATAGGTCATCACCGCCAGCGTGCCGTCCGAAAGCGTCAGCGCCGCGGCCGCGGTATCGGCGTCGTCGTAGCGCGCGTAGATGGGGAATGCGCGCACGGCGGCGTTGGCGTAGACGCGCACCACCTCCTGCCCGGTGACGAACCGAATCGCGTCGAAGTCGTGCACGGCGAAGTCGCGGAACATGCCGCCCGACCCGGCGATGTAGGCCTCGGACGCCGGCTCGGGATCGTGCCCCGCGGTGCGCACGACGTAGAGCGTGCCCAACCCGCCCGAGGCCACCAGGTCCCGGGCGGCCGTGTAGCCGGCGTCGAAGCGGCGTTGAAACCCCATCAGCACGGGCGCGTTCAGTTCGTGCACGTGCGCCGCAAGCTCGCGCGAGCGCTCCAGGTCGTGCGAAATGGGCTTTTCGCACATCACCGGCAGGCGGGCGTCCACCGCGGCGCGCAGCAGGTCGGCGTGCGCGGTCGTCGTGGCGGCAATGACCACGGCGTCGACGGACGACAGCAGCTCGTCGAGCGACGCGGCGGCGCGCGCCCCCAGGTCTCGCGCGACCGCGGCCGCCAGCGCCGTGTCCACGTCGTGCACCACGACCTCCGCCACCTCGGGCATGGCCGCCAGCCGCGCGGCGTGCGGCCGCCCAATGCGGCCCGCGCCAGTCACCCCCACGCGCACGTCAGCGCCCCGAGGCGCGTGGAGCTGGACGTGCGGCGAGGCTGGTCACGCCCACACGCACGTCAGCGCCCCCGCGCCTGTCCGCGCCCATGCCGCCCGCGCATCGCGTCCCCCACGCCCGCCCGCAACGCCCCACCCGGGGGCCGCGCACCGCCGCGCACCCATCCCAGTCCGCCAGCCGCGTCAGCAATCCGCAGTCCGCAATCGCCTTACCCCTCGTCGTCCAGCTGCGGCCGATAGTTCAGCGCCTCGGCCAGGTGTTGGGTCTGAATCGACTCGCTGGCAGCCAGGTCGGCGATGGTGCGCGCCAGCTTGAGCACGCGGTGATGGCCGCGCCCGCTCAACCCCAGGCGGTCGTGCGCCTGGCGCAGCAGGGTTTCGGCCGGCTCGTCCAGCGTGCAGATGCGGGGAACCAGCCGCGCGGTCAGTTCGGCGTTGACGTGCAGGTCGTGGGACTGCAAGCGCATGGACTGGCGCTCGCGCGCCTCCGCAACGCGCGTCTGGATGTCGGCGGACGAGTCGCTGACGGCCGGGCCGGCCATGCTGGCGTAGTCCAGGCGCGGCACGTCCACGTGCACGTCGATGCGGTCCAGCAGCGGGCCAGAGATGCGCTGGCGGTATCGCTGCGCCGCGCGGGAGCTGAAGCGTTGATCCGCGGCGTCCGTGTCCGCAAATCCGGACGGCGACGGATTCATGGCGGCCACCATCATCACGCGCGCCGGCATTTCCACGCTGTAGGCGGCGCGGGTGATGGTTATCACCCCGTCCTCCAGCGGCTGCCGCAGCGATTCCAGACTCTGGCGGCCAAACTCCGGCAGTTCGTCCAGGAACAGCACGCCGCGGTGCGCCAGGCTGATTTCGCCCGGCCGCGGCGTGCTGCCGCCGCCCACCAGACCGGCGTAGGTAACGGTGTGGTGCGGGGAGCGAAACGGCCGCGCCGACATCAGCGCCCGGCCGTCGGACAGTTGGCCGGCGACGCTGTAAATCTTGGTGACCTCGATGGCCTCGTCCAGGCTCATGGCCGGCAGGATGGAAGGCAATGCGCGCGCCAGCAGCGTCTTGCCCGACCCGGGCGGGCCGATCATCAGCACGTTGTGCGCGCCGGCCGCGGCCACTTCCAGCGCCCGCTTGACGTGGTCTTGGCCGCGAATGTCCGCAAAATCCACCGGATACTTGGTGTCCGTGCTGGACATTTCGGTCACGGGCAGCGGGTCGATCCGAATCGTGCCCATGTAATGCGCGATGAGCTGCTGCAGCGATTCCACCGGGTAGACCTGAATCCCCTCCACGATCGCTGCTTCCACGCCGTCCGCGTGCGGCACGAAGGCCTTGTCCATGCCGGCGTCGCGCGCCAGAGCCACCATCGGCAGCACGCCGTCGGCATGGCGCACGCCGCCGTCGAGCGAGAGTTCGCCCAGGAACACCGCCGTCCCGTCGGTGAAGCCGTCCAGCTGTCCCGAGGCCAGCAGAATCCCCACGGCCATGGAAAGGTCGTGGATCGGGCCTTCCTTGCGGATGTCCGCCGGCGCCAGGTTCACCGTCAGCCGGCGGTCGGGAAAGACCGCGCCGCTGTTGCGGATGGCGCTCTTGGTGCGTTCGCGCGCCTCCTGCACCGCGGTATCCGGCAGCCCCACCACGGTGTGCTTCGGCAGCCCGTTGCTGATGTCCACCTCGACGTCGATGACGACGCCGTCCAGGCCGGTGAGCGAGCAGCTATGGACGACGGCGTGCATGGACGTCTGCGCTCATGGGGCGCGCGCGGGCGGCGCCGCGGCCGTTCGGAGGCGGCGCAGCGGCGCGGGCGCTACATCCCAGGGCCGTCACCAATGGTCTTGTGGATCTTGAACGCGCCGCTCTTCCGTTCTTCGCCGCCGCAGGCTGCCAGCAGCAGGCTCGCCGCAAGCAGCGCCGCAACCCGCCGCCGCGCAACGAGTCGTTGTGGACGCCTGGCCGCCATACCAGTCTCCTGAGTGCTCCGGGCGCGCCTATCGTACGCGCTTCGGGGCTCGAACGGCACGCGGCGATCGGCGCGATGCCCGACGCGAGAGGAGCCGACGGTGCGGCGTCTCACGCGAGGCCCGCCCCAGCTCTCGTGGGCGGCACGAGACCTAGGGCGGGCCCTGGGGCATGGGCGGATCCGGGGAGTTCGTGGACATGGTCTCATTCTCACGACGCAGCCACGCTCGCGCCTCGCGCAGCAGGCTGGGGAGCCGCCAGAGCAGCACCATCCCCAGCCCGCCCCAGGCGAGCGCCAGGACGAGCCTCCCCGCGGCCCCGAGGGCGAGCGTCAGCTGCGAATCCAACAGGCCCAACAGATCGATCATCGGCTCGGCCCGCGCCTTGCCTGAGGGGACGCCTTCTTATTGCGCAGCCACACGCGAATCTCGCGCAGCAGACTCGGAAGCTCCCAGAACAGCACCGCCGCCAAGACGGCCCAGACAGCCTGTGCCCAAAGCGTCGCCGTTTCCTCAACGATGACGAGGTAGCTTATGGCGTCCATGCGGCTACGTCCTTTCACTGCCCAGCTTTACCCACCTACCCCCGCCAGAGCAAACATAGCGGCGGCCATGCCGATCAGGGCACTGACGCATCGCATGCGCACACGCATTACGGCTTCCTGCGCACGTCCTTCATTCCGTACGATAAGAATGCGCACGGCAAGCCCGGCAGGTTGGAGATTTCATCATGCGAGCGACGTCGGCGCCGGAACCGTTCGATCTGCTGCTTAGCGCCGGCCGCGTGATCGACCCAGCCCGCGGGCTGGAAGGGCCGGGTTACGCGGCCATGCGCGGCGACCGCATGGCCGCGGCGGTGATTGGCAAAGCCGCGGCGGCCGCCGCCGCCCCGCCGCCGGCCCAACGGCTCGACGTTCCCGACGGCGTTCTGCTCCCCGGCCTGGTGGACCTGCACGCGCACCCGGCCGTCGAAGACTCCAAATACGGCGTCGATCCGGACCAGCACTTCCTGCCCCGCGGCGTCACCACGGTGCTGTCGCAAGGCGACGCCGGCGCGAACAACTGGCCGCAATACCGGCGGCGGGTCATCGAGCGCGCCGCCACCCGCGTGCGCCTGGCCGTCAACCTGGCCGCGTCCGGCGAGTCCAGCCCAGGCCCCAGCCTGGGCGACGCGGCCGAGGCGGACGTGGACGCCTGCGTCCACGCGATCCGCGGCGGCGGCGATCTGATCTGGGGCGTTGCCATCAACACCGCGGCGGCGGTCTGCGGAACCTGCGACCCGCGCGCCATGCTGCGCCGTGCCATCCAGGCCGGCGAGCGCACCGGCAAGCCCCTGCTGGTGGGCACGCGGCACGACGACGACTTTCCGCTGGACGAG
The DNA here is from genome assembly GCA_958296175.1 of uncultured Chloroflexota bacterium. Lineage (GTDB taxonomy): Bacteria > Chloroflexota > UBA11872 > UBA11872 > UBA11872 > UBA11872. Next base: position 2,583,059 of record OY282448.1, on the reverse strand, counting down.
CTGCTGGCCATGCTGCGGCCCGGCGACGTGGTGACCTATTGCCTGCACGGGCTGAGCGACCGCATCGTGCGCGGCGGGCGCGTGCTGGACTGCGTCTGGCAGGCGCGCGAGCGCGGCGTACTCTTCGACACCGGGCACGGCATGGGGTCGTTCGACTTCCAGGTCGCCGAAACGGCCATTGCCGACGGCTTCCTGCCTGACACCATCTCCACGGACCAATACCAGCGGCACGTCGGCTCGACCCCTCAGCACGACCTGCCGCTGACCGTTTCCAAACTGCTGGCGGCCGGCATGCGCGAGGAAGACGCCTGGCCGCGCGTGACCTCGCGCCCGGCCGAACTGTTGGGACTGGCCGGCGAGGTGGGCACGCTGGCCCCCGGCGCCAGCGCCGATGCCGTCGTGCTGACGCGCTCGGCATCCGACCACGCCCTGCGGGACGTGTCGGGCGCTGTGCGCCGCGGGCCGATCTGGAGCGCGGCGGCCGTAGTTCGCGCCGGCGCGCTGATAGTCCCGGCGCGCCCCTGACCCCGCCGTCCCAGGCCCGGCGCGCTCGGCGCGCGGCATACCGGCGGGCGCCAGCGCCGCCGCGTGCGCACCGCGCCGGCAGCGGCGGCCATGGCCGCCCACCCGCCGCCGACCGCCCGCCGCCGACCGCCCGCCGCCGACCGCGCGGCGCTTGTCTCCGTGACGCTCGCCGCGTAGATTCTCCTGCTCAGACGGCCGCCGCGCGCCGGCCGCACTGCATCCCGGGGGACGGCATGACCGACCGAACGTCGCGTGTTCCCGCCTACACATTTCCCACCACGCTGGAGGAGCAGGAAGCCGCGTTGGCCGCCAACCCGCTGATGCGGCGGTTGATCGAATACCGCGCGTCCTACGCCGGCGACCGCCACCGCCCCGCCTATCACTACGTGAACCCCGAATCCATGCTGAACGACCCCAACGGCCTCTGCCGCTGGCAAGGGCGCTGGCACCTGTTCTACCAGGGCTATCCCCCCGAAGACCCGCGGCAGCACTGGGGCCACGCCGTCTCCGACGACCTGGTGCACTGGCGCGACTTGCCCTACGCCATCTACCCCAACCCCGAGCGCGACTGCTTCTCCGGGTCCACGCTGGTCGAAGACGACCGCGTGATCGCCATCTATCACGGCACCGAGGTCGGCAACATGGTGGCCGTGTCCAGCGACCCGCTGCTGTTGAACTGGGAGAAGGTCACCGGGAAGCCCGTCATTCCCATCGCCGCGCCCGACGACGCCCCCTGGCCGCCCTCGGTGTTCGACCCCTGCATCTGGAAGAAGGACGGGGTCTATTACGCGCTCTCGGCGGGCGTGAAGGACGAAGGGCCCGCGGGCAAGGCCGTGCGGGCCAATTACTTGCTGCGGTCGCCCGACCTGGTGCACTGGGAATACCTGCACCCGTTTGTGGAAGACGACCGCTACTCGCTGGTCGGCGACGACGGCGCCTGCCCCTATTTTTGGCCCATCGGCAACCGCCACGTGCTGCTGTTCTTCAGCCACATGAGCGGCGGCCAGTATCTGCTTGGGGATTACGACACCGAGCGCGACAAGTTCGTGGTCACGCACGGGGCCAAATTCAACTTCGGCGCGTCCACGCCCAGCGGCGTGCACGCGCCGTCGGCCACGCCAGACGGCCAGGGCGGCGTGATCGTGATCTTCAACATGAACCCCGGCAAGCCCACGCGCGACTGGAACCAGATCATGACCCTGCCCCGGCGGCTGACGGTGGACGGCGACGACCTGTCCATCGAACCCGTTGCGGCGCTCGCGGCGCTGCGCCGCGGGCATCAGCGCCTCGGGCCGCTGGAGCTGCCGGCCAACCGCGAGGTGGTGCTGCGCGGCGTGGAGGGCAGCGCGCTGGAGATTGAGGCCGAGCTCGACCTGCGCACCGCGCCCATGGTGGAGCTGAACGTGCTGCGTTCGCCCCAGCGCGACGAAGTCACCCGCATTTGCTTCTACAAGGAACGCGGCTTCCGCGCCACCACCTGGATGAAAGGCCGCGTGCTCAGACCCGGCAGCCGCCAAAGCTTGGTCTCCATCGACACCTCCTACTCGTCCACCGCCCCCGACGCGCTTTCCCGCGCGCCCGAAACCGCGCCGTTCTGGCTGGACGACGACGAGCCGCTGCGGCTGCGCGTCTTTGTAGACCGCAGCGTGGTGGAAGTGTTCGTGAACGGCCAACAGGCGCTGGCCGTGCGTGTCTACCCCGACCGCGGCGACAGCACAGGCGTTTCCCTGCGCTCCCAAGGCGCCCCCAGCCTGCTCCGCTCACTAGACGCCTGGACCATGGCCTCCATCTGGAACGACTAACCACACCCCGTTCCCTCTCTCCCGTCCCCTCTCCCTCCTGCCCCCTCTCCCAGGCAGGGAGAGGGCTAGGGTGAGGGTCGATCGCCGCGCGCGCCCCCGCGCCCGGCACCGTCAGGCAGGCAGAGGGCGCGACAACGCCGGCGTATCGCCACCCGCGTTCGCGCTGTTCCCTCTCCCAGGCAGGGAGAGGGCTAGGGTGGGGGTCGATCGCCGCCCGCGCCGCGCGCGCCCGGCACCGTCAGGCAGGCAGAGGGCGCGACGGCGCCGGCGTATCGCCACCCGCGTTCGCTGCGTCCCCTCTCCCAGGCAGGGAGAGGGTTAGGGTGAGGGTCGATCGCCGCCCGCGCCGCGCGTGCCCGGCACCGTCAGGCAGGCAGAGGGCATGACGGTGCCGGCGTATCGCCACCCGCGTTCGTGCTGTTCCCTCTCCCTGGCAGGGAGAGGGCTAGGGTGAGGGTCGATCGCCGCCCGCGCCCTCAGCGGCTCGACCAGTCCAGGTCGATGTCCGGCAGCATCGGCAGTTCCTGCATGAAGCGGAAGAAGCGCCCCGTCGGGCCGTCGTCCGGCAGCGAGGCCAGCCAGACGGCCGTGGGCACGGCCTCGGACGGCGGCACGCTGGACGTCGGGTTCATGTCGGTGCGCACCGACCCCGGGCTCATGGCGTTCACCAGCACGTTGGCCGTGCGCACCTCTTTGGCCATGGCGGCGGTCAGCGCGTTGACCGCCGCCTTGGAGGCGGCGTAGGCCGACTGTTCCGCGTTGCACATGATGGCCGCGCCTGACGAAACGTTGACGATGCGCCCATACCCGGCGCGCTGCATGTGGGGCAGCGCGGCGTGGCAGCAGGCGTACAACCCGATCAGGTTGACCTGCTGCACGGCCGCAAACGCTGCGGGCGCGACCTCGGCCACCGGCCCCGGCGCCGAACTCACCCCGGCGTTGTTGCACAGGGCGTCCAGCCGCCCATGCCGGCGCACGACGCCGTCGATCGCCCGACGCACGGCCGCGGGGTCGCTGACGTCGAGCTCCACCACGTCCGCCGCCCCCGACGGCAGCGCGTCGATCTCCGCGGCCACGCCGTCCAGCCGCGCCCGGTCGCGCGCGGCCAGCACCACCAGCGCCCCGGCGCGCGCAAACCCCAACGCAACCTCCCGCCCGATCCCCCGACTGGCGCCGGTGACCAGGGTGATGCGATTCACAAGACCCATCGTGTTCCTCCTACCTGCGGAGACGACGCTTGCCGCCGCCCGCCGCGCCGCTCATCTTGTCGTGTTCCCCATACCCGCGGAGACGACCCCTGCAGACGAGGTCTCTCGAATCGGACCAGCAGCCTACTGGAAACCGGGTCGAAAACAGCCTGTGATGGCTAAGTGCAACTACTTCGTCTCGACCTTTGGCTCGCTGTCAATAAGGGCAAGGCCGCGCGCAGCTAGTGCGTTCTGCAGGTCATCCATTAACCGCAGCCCCATGCCGCGCAGTTCGTAGAGCTCATCCCACCTCATCCGAGTGACCTGCTGGATGGTCGTGATCTCGTGCCTTAGCAGGCAATTGCGCGTACGATTCCGCAGATTGAGATTTTCAATCGGGTCACTGTCGCTGTGGGGTGTCGACGTAGGTTCATGGCTTGTCGAGGCGCGTTCCGTCTTGCCCTCCAGGAGCACGCTGTGGTTTCGGATTTGGCGTTCGAGATCCGTAATACGGGCCTCCATGAACGACATTCGCCTCTCCTGCGATTCCATTCGGGTCTCTATGGCACCCAGCCTCGCGTGTTCTGGTGCTTGCATCTGCGTCCCTCGCAATGAGCCGCGTGTGAAACGAGCGGCTCATGCTAGCGAACGCCGGCGAGCACGGGATTTCCACGCCCCCCATGCCGCTCCGTGTCGGTCGGGCGTGAACCGGGCGTGAGCGTCACCCGGAGGCCGAGTGCTGCTCCTCCGGTCCGTCCCGCGGGTCGTGGGCAAAGGCCAGGCCTTGCTCGGCCAGTGCGCGGTGCAGGTCGTTCATCGACCGCAGATCCATGCCGCGCAGCTTGATGACGTCGTTCCAGGCCAACTGCGTGACCTGCGGAATGGACGTGATGTTGTTCCACCGCAGGCACGTGCGCGTGCTTTCCTGCAGCGCCAGGTTGTCGAGCCCATCGGCGGCCGTCCGCGGCGCGGCGTTTGCGCGTTCCACGCGTTCGATGGCTTCGACCTGGTATTCCAGTTCGTCCATCTGGCTTTCCAGCACGTCCACCCGGTCTTCCAGGTCGTCCAGCATCTCGCCAATCGGTTTCCCGTCGTCCTCGTCCACGTGCGTGTCGTCCAGGCCAGGATCGACGACGTGCGGCCCCGCAAGTCGAAGTGGACGCGGGCCTGGGCTGGCGTGGGCGTGCGGGCCGCCGACCTGGGACGACGCGCCCGCCCCTGCCCCGTGACGGCGCTGGCGGTCCGCCCGATCTGCGCCGTCAGCGCCGTCAGGCCGGCGCAAGGTCGCGCCCACGGCGGCGTCTTTGCGCGACACGACCGTGAATGGCGGCGGCGGCGGTGGTGCGGCCGTGTCGGCCGTGGGGCGCGGCGTCGAACGCACCGACGTGCGCTCCGGCTGCCGCACCGGCGCGCGCTCCGGCTGCTGCGCCTGGGCGTTGCTCACCCGGCGTTTGGCCAATGGATTGCCGCCGTCGGGCGCCGGCGCGGCCGCCGCCGACGTCGACCTGGGAGTCAGCGCCCCGAGCCTGGCGTCGATGGCATTCGCCCGAGACCGATAGCGCACGATCAGCACCACCAGCGCGCCTATGCGGATGCACCTCGTCGCGGTGGCGCGACCGATCCTCCACGTGCCGCCAGCGATCCGAGCCAATCGGTTCGTAAGTTCCATCGACGCTCCTCGATCTCGCAGGTGCCCAGCGCTCGGTCCGCCGCCGACCTTGCCTGGCGCTGCCTCCGCGCGGTCAGTTCTCGGCCTTGGACAACCCTTCGCGGCGTTTCTGCGCGTCGTCCGCGTGATCGGTGGCGCCAACGCAGCCGCGGCCGCAACGGCCCGAGGGCCGAAAGTCGAACGAATCGCTATCGGCGCACGCGCTCAGCCCCAGCAGCAGCGGCGCGCCAAGCAGCGCTCCCAGCAGGCGGCGCCTTCCAAGCATGGGGTGGAAATGTTTTGGCATGGACCTATGCCCGTGCAGCCCCGTGCGCCCCAAGCATAACCGAGACGGCGCCCGGCGTCCCCCGCGGATTCCCGCCGTCTGCGCCGTCACCCGTCGGCGCTCGCCCCGGCCCCTAAGCTCCCGCGTTCCCTGGCGTCCCTGCGCGCCCTGCGTGGAACCATGTCCATCGTCCGGCGGCTACGCCGCCTGCAGCGGCCGCCGCAACTGCACCTGCACGTCGATCAGCGACGGGCGGTCCAGCCGCAAGGCTTCACGCAGCACGGCCTCCAGCGTCTCCGGCGTGGCGCGCAGACCCACCGCGCCGAACGACCCCGCAAATTTCACGAAGTCGGGGTTGTGCAGGTTCACCTCGTAGGCGCGGCCGTAGTCGCGCAGGAAGTCTTCCTTGATGGCCCCGTACGCGTGGTCGTTGAAGATCACCACCGGCACCGGCAGCCCCAGCTGCACGGCCGTGGCCATTTCCTGCGCCGTAAACAGGAACCCGCCGTCGCCGGTGATAGAGACCACCGCACGCTCCGGCGCCGCCAGCTTGGCGCCCAGCGCCGCCGGGTAGGAGTACCCCAGCGTGCCGAAGGCCAGGCCGTAGAGCCAGGTGCGCGGTTCGTAGAAAGGCAGGTGCTCGCGGCTCCAGTACCCCAGCAGGTGCGGGTCGCAGGCCACGATGGCGTCGCGCGGCAGCGCGTTGCGCAGCGACTGCATCAGGCCCCACTCCAGCGGCGCGCGCCGGGCCAGCTCCGCGCGCACCTGCGCCCGCGCCTCGCGTCCGGCGTCCACCCAGGCGCCGCGGTCGACCGCGGGCGCGTCGGCGGTCGCCGCCCCCAGCGCCGCCAGCGCCGCGCGCGCGTCGGCGTGCACGCCAATCTCAGCCGGAAAGTTCTTGCCCGGCTGCGTGGGGTCGATGTCGACGTGCAGCAGCTTCTTGGGCACCGGCAGCGTCCACTTGCCGCTGGAGAGATACGAAAACTTAGCCCCAACCGCCAGCATCACGTCGGCCTGCTGCATGAAGCGCCGCACCGGGCCGTGGCTGCTGAGATTGCCCACCACCAGCGGATGGTCTTCGGGCATGGCGCCTTTGCTGGTGGTGGTGAGCATGACCGGAATGTCCAGCGCCTCGGCCAGGGCGCGCAGTTCGGCGGACGCGCCCGCCGACATCACCCCGCCGCCGGCCCACAGCAGCGGGCGTTCCGCCTCCACCAGCATCGCGGCAATGCGTTCCAGGTCGGCCGCGTCGCCCTGCGGCGGCTGGTGCGTCTCGCGCTCCAGCAGCGTGACCTCGCCTTCGCCCTGAAACACGTCGATGGGAATCTCCACCACCACCGGACGCGGGCGGTTGACCTGCATGCGCCGCAGACCCTCGTGAATGGCGCCGGGAATCTCGCCGGGCGAGAGCGCCTGCGCGCTCCACTGGCTCAGGCGGCTGAAGACGCCGAACTGATCCTTGCTCTCGTGCACGATGCCGCGGTCCTGATACAGGTAGGGCGACATGTCCTCCGCCATCACGTTCAGCAGGGGCACGCTGTCGCCGTAGGCTTCGCCCATGGGCGTGGCCGCGTTCAGCGCCCCCGGCCCCGCGGTGCTCAGCAGCGTGGCGGGCCGCCCCGTCACGCGTGCGGCGCCGATGGCCATGTAGCCGGCCCCCTGCTCGTGGCGCACCAGCACGTGGCGAATCGTGTCCTGCCGCATCAATCGCCCGTACAGGTGCTCGCTGTGATAGCCGGGGATTCCAAACACCAGGTCCACGCCCTCGGCGATCAAACTCTGGACGACAGCTTCGGACCCGCTCATCACTGGCATTCCACGACCCCTGCGCGGCGCACGCGAACGTAAATCCTAGCCGACCTACCCGGCGGCGCCCGGCGCGCCCCAGCCGAGCCGCCGGCGCACGAAGCGCGCGGCCAGCGAGACTTCGGGCACGCGCAGCAGCGCGAGCGAGGCGGCGTAGACCGCGCTGACCGTGGCCCCGCCGGCCAGCAGCGCGCCCCAGCCGGCCGCGCCGTTCGGGGCAAGCGCGCCGCCGGCGGTCACCCGCAGCGCCAGCGCCGCCGCCGCCGCCAGGGCGCCGGCCGCCCCTACGCGCACGCCAAACCCCCACAGGCTCGGGTCGCCAAAGCCGCCGACGCGCCGCCACAGCAGCCAGCCCAGCACCAGGCCGTGCAGGCTGTTCTGCACGCTGTTGGCCGCCACCAGCCCCAGCACGCCGAACGGCTCCACCAGCGCCGCGGCCGCTGCCAGATAGGCAAGCCCGCCGCCCACCCCCACCAGCACCGGGACGACGGTGTTGCGCGTGGCGTAGAACGCGGCCAAGAACACCTGGTCGAGCACGGTGAGCGGCAGCTGCACGGCGTAGATCACCAGCGCCGCCGCCGTCAGGTCGGTGGCCGCCGCGTCGAACGCGCCCCGCTCGTAGACCACGCGGATGACCGGCGCGCTCAGCACCGTCAAGACCACGGTCACCGGAACGATCAGCACGAACGCCGCGCGCGCCCCGGCCGTCAGAGTGGACTTGAACTCGACCGCGCGCGCAAAGTCGCGCGGCCGCTCGGGCGCGGTGCGCGCCAGCACCGGCAAGAACGCCAGTGCGATGGCGCTGCCGATGAGCCCCAGCGGGAACTGCTGCACGCGCGTGGCGAAGCGCATCACCGCCAGGCTGCCCTCGCCCGTGCGCGAGGCCAGGTTGGTGTCCACGATCACCAGCGCCTGCGCAAACAACAGCCCCGCCGCGATGGGCAGGTAGAGCCGCCGCGCGCGCGTCAGGTCGTCGTTGCCGCGCCACGCGGGGCGCGCCAGCCGCGCACGGTCGCGCAGCAGCGCCGGCACCTGCACCAGCAGATGCGCGCCCGCCCCGGCCAGATACCCGATCGCCACGCCGATCGGCCCCACCACGGGCGTGAGCGCCAGCGCCAGCACGATCATGGTCCCGTTCAGACTGGCCGCCCCGAACGCCGGCGCGGCGAAGCGGTCGCGCGCGTAGAGCCGCGCCGCCGTCACCGCCGATATCCCCAGCAAGAGCACGGCCGGCAGCGTCACGCGCGTCATCGCAACCGCCTGGGCCTGCGTGGCCGCGGGAAGGCCCGGCGCCGCCGCCGCCACCAGCGGCTCGGCGAACACCACCAGCACCGCGGTCACGCCCAGCAGCGCCGCGCCCACCGACGCCAGCAGCGAGCTGAATAGCTGCCCCAGCCGCCGCTCGTCGTCGGCCATTTCGCTGAACAGCGGGATCAGCACGCCCGAGATTGCGCCCCCGATCACCAGCTCGTGCACCAGTTGCGGCAGGCGCGTGGCCACCTCGAAGGCGTCGGCCGTGCCCGACGCGCCAAAGAGCGCCGCAATCACTGGTTCGCGCACAAAGCCGAGCAGGCGGCTCAGCACGTTGCCCGCGGCCACCAGCGCGGCGGCAATGGCCACGCGCCGGGTCGTGGCCGCGTTCACGTCGCGCCGCGGCGCCGGGCTATCAGGTCGGTGGAGGCGTGGCCGGGCGCCAGCGGCACGAAGGCCGCGGCAATGCCCAGCCGCCGCAGCGCGTCGGCCTCCGGCAACCGCCGCCCCCCAGCCGCCGGGTCGTAGTCCGCGCCCTTGACATAATGTTGCGGCCGCAGCCGCTCGATCAGGCCCGCGGCCGTGTCGTCGTCGAACGGCGTCACCACGTCGACCCAGCGCAGCGCGCCCACCACCGCCGCGCGGTCATGCAGGGACATCACCGGACGCTCCGGCCCCTTGAGCCGCCGCACGCTGGCGTCGCTGTTCACGCCCACGACCAGGGTGTCTCCCAGCTGCGCCGCCGCGCGCAGCACGTGCAGGTGCCCCGGGTGGATCAGGTCGAAACAGCCGTTGGTCAGCACCACGGAGCGCCCGGCCGCGGCTTCCCGTGAGCGCAGCTCCCCCAGATCGCTGGCGTGGACGATGCTGGACTCAGACGTGCGCGCCATGGGCCTCGCGCACGAGTTCGCCGCTGGTCACCACGGCCGCGCCGAGCTGACGCACCACGATCCGCGCGGCCAGCCCCGCCAGGGCCGCGGCCTCGGCGGGCGACGCGCCGCCCAGCAGCGCCGCCGTCATTGCCGCCGCCACGGTGTCGCCGGCGCCGGTCGGGTCGGCCACGCGGATGCTGCGGTCGGCCGGAACCACGATCCGCGCGCCGTCCGCGGCGTCGAGCGCCATCCCCGCTTCCCCCAGCGTGATCAGCACGGCGTCCACGCCCACGCGGCGCCGCAGCTCGGCGGCGGCGTCCAGCGCGTCGGCGGTCGAATCGATCGTGCGCCCCAGTTCGGCCTCGGCCTCGGGCTGGTTCGGCGTCAGCAGCGTGGCGCCGCCAAAGCGCGCCAGGCCGCCGTGCGCGTCCGCCGTAACGATGAGGTCCGCCGCGCGCGCGGCGGTCAGCGCCGCCGACAGAACCGGCGGACTCAGGACGCCGGCCTCGTAGTCCGAAATGATCAGCGCGTCGGCGGCCGGCACGGCATGCGCCAGGTAGGTGGTCAGCTGCGCGGCGGCGTGCGGGGAGACCTCGGAACTGTCCAGCGAGTCGATCCGCGCCACCATGTGTTGCGTGCGCTGCCGGTCGCCGCCGGCCCACACGCGCAGCTTGACCGCGGTGGTGCGCGAGGGGTCGCGGACGAGGCCGTCGGCCTGGATGCCGCGCCGCGTCAGTTCCGCGCCCAGGCGCTCCGCCATGGCGTCGGCGCCCACCACGCCGGCCACGGCCGCGGAGCATCCCAGCCCGCGCAGGTTGGCCGCCGTGTTGGTGGCGCCGCCGGGCACCAGGCGGCGCTCGCGTTCTTCGATGACGGGCAGCGGCGCCTCGCGCGCCAGGCGCCGCACCTCGCCGATGAGGTGCTCGTCCACCATCATGTCGCCCAGCACCACGGCGCGCGCCTGGGCGGCGCGTTCCAGAATCTGGGCCGCGCGCGCCGGTGCTACCGTGGCGCCCGCCGCCGGCATGGCTCAGCCGCGCGCGGCGCGCAGGTGTGCGGCCGACCGGCGCAACGCCGCGGCCGGCTCGCCCCGCAGGCGGCACTCCAGCGCGGCGGACCCCGCGTACCCAACGCCGCGCAGCGCCGCAAAGACAGCGCCGAAGTCCAGCGTTCCCGCGCCAGGCTGCGCGCGCTGGTTGTCGGCCAGATGCACGTGCGCAATCCACGCCCCCGCCGCGCGGATGCTGGCCCCCAGGTCGTCTTCTTCGATGTTCATGTGGAACACGTCCGCCAGAATCCGCACGCCCGGACTCTGCACGCGCGCGGCGATGGCTGCCGCGTCGGCCAGCGTGTTGACCAGATGCGTCTCGTAGCGGTTGAGCGGCTCGACCGCGATGGACGCGCCGCTGGCTTCGGCATGCGGCGCCAGCAGCTCCAGCGCGCGCACGTAGCTGTCGATCTCGTCCTCCGGCGCGACCCCTGCCGGGAGCGGCCCGCGCACCGGCACGGAAATGAGCGTACGAACCCCCAGCTCCTGGCAGGCGTCCAGGATGCTCCGCGTGCGTTCCACGCGGCGGCGCTGCGAGTATTCGTCCGCCACCAGGTCGAGGTCGGACCCGGCGGGGCACATGCTGAGCGCCGGCAGGCCGGCGCCGCGCAGGGCCTGGCGGTATTCCGCCACGCGGTCTGCCGCGTCGGTGTGCAGCTCGGCGGCCTCGAACCCCGCCTCGGCAAGCGCGGCGGCGCGCTCGGCAACCGACGCGCCAGGCGCAAGTCGAATCTGCGCGGCCAGCTTCACGAAGCGCACCCCCTCGACGAGACCCGCGCACACCCCATCGTTGCCGCTCCACCTGGACGAGAAAAGGTGAGGGATTCCGCCGGGCCGCGCCAAAGCCTCTTTGGTCCCGGCCATGCAGCCTAGCAGAGCCGCCCCCGCCCGCTGCTATCATGGCGCCAGGTCCCGCAGTTGCAGAAATGGTCGTCCGCCCTCTCGTGAACAAGCGAAAACGCGTTGCCTGGCGCAAGCGCCGCCGCACCAAGAAGCAAGGCCGTTTGCGCCGCAAGGCCGAGCGCGCCGCCGGCAACGCCCCCGCCCGCCGGCGGACGCGCGACACGTCATAAGCGCCGCGCGCATACCCAGCACCGCGCAGTGACGGGCGCGCTTTGCTCGGCTTCGGCGGCCCGCCGCCGCACGTTGGCCAACGGTGCGGAGCTGTTGGCCGTCCACATGCCGCACACCGCCGCGGTCAGCCTGCACGTCGCCTCGCGGGCAGGGTCCGGCAGCGAGCCGCTCGAACACAGCGGCGCAACGCACTTTGTGGAACACATGCTGTTTCGCCAGCACGCCGCCGCGCCGGGCGCTTACGCCAGCGCCATCGAACGGCTGGGCGGCCACGTCAACGCCGCCACCGAGCCGGAACTGACCGCGGTCGGCGCCAAAGTGCCGGCCGAAGCGTGGCGCGCGGCCCTCGACGTCGTCGCCGACATGGTGCGCGCCCCCGTCATGGACCCGGAAGAAATCGAGAAGGAACGCGCGGTCATTCTGGACGAGCTCGCCATGATCGAGGACTTGCCCGAAGAGTCGGCGCGGCGCGCGGTGCTGCAGGACCTCTGGCCGGACCACGGTTTCGGACGCGAAATCGCCGGTACGACGGCCAGCGTGCGAGCACTGACCCGCGGCGTGCTGGCCGCCCGCGCGCGCGCCATGTTCACGGGGAGGAATACCGTGGCGGCCGTGGCCGGCGCCGTCGATCCCGACGCCGCGCTGGACGCCCTCCAGGACGCCTTTCAGACCGCCGAGCGCGGCGCGCGCGAGGTCTACCCCGCGTTTCACCGCAACGGCCGAGCGCCGCGGGGCGCGCGGGTCATTTCGCGGGACGCCGAGCAGGCCTACTTTTGCATCGGCGGGTTCGTGCCCGGCCGCGCCAGCCCCGACCGCTGCGCCGTGGAGCTGTTGGGCGCCGTCCTGGGCGCCGGCTTTGGCGCGCGGCTGGTCGTAGAGGTGCGCGAGCGGCGCGGCCTGGCCTACGACATCGGCGCGGACGTTGACCACGTGGGTCAGGACGGCGTCCTGCTGATCTACGGCGCCAGCGAACCCGACGCCATCCAGCGGTCCGTTGGCCTGGTGCTGGAATTGCTGGCCGACGTTGCGCGCCGCGGCGTGAGCGAGGACGACCTGGAGCGCGCCCGCGCTTTCGTCATCGGCGCGCTGGTGCGCTCGGTGGAAGATTCGGCAGCCGTGGCCGCCTGGCACGCGCGCGAGTATGTCCTGGAGTCGCACCAGACGACCCCGAACGCCCTGCTCCACCGCCTGCGCGCCGCGTCGCGCGCCGAAGTAAGCGCGGCGGCGCGCGCCCACTTGCATCCCGAATGGCCCGTCGCGGCGGTGGCCGGACCGCTGGACGCCGCACTGCAGCTGCCGCACAGGTTGGCGCTCGATGGCGCTCACTGACGTCCCGCCGCACGCGGCCGCGGTGCGCGCCCGCGCCGCGCTGGCTGCGGGCGACCCAGACACGGCGCGATCCATCGCCGCCCTGCTGCTCGACCAGTTCGAGCTCTACCCGCCGGCGCTGCTCGTTCGCGCGCTGCTGGCCGAGCAGGCCGGCAATATCGACGCCGCGTTGGACGACCTGCGCGCCGTGACCTCCGCCGAACCGGGCAACGCCGAGGCGCGCGCGCTGCAAGCCCGCCTCTTCCGACGCCGCGGCGACACCGACCGCGCCAAGACCGCCGCGCGGCAGGCCGTGGAGCTGATCCCAACCGACTCCGCCGTGCTCGAGTCGGCCCTGGACGACCTGAACGTCGACGCCGACGCGCTGGAGCCCACCGAAGTGGTGCTGGCGCGCATCCATCTCAACTGCGGCTGGCCGGCCCTGGCCGAACGCCACGCGCGCGCGGCCGTGCAGGAAAGCCCGCAGCGCGTGGACGTGCGCCTCACCCTGGCCGAGGCCCTCTGGCGCCTGGGCCGCCTGTCCGCCTGCGAAGCCGAGTGCCGCGTGGTGGCCGACCACGCCGAAGAGTGCGTGCGCGCCGCCGTGATGCGCGCCCACATCTTGTCGGAACGCGGACGCACCGCCGAAGGCCAGGAACTGCTGGAACGCATCGGCCGCATCGACCCGGAGTTCCTGGAGGCGCGCGAACTGCTGGGCACGCTGGAAATCCACCGCCTGGTCTTGCCCGACCCGCCGCCTTTTGCGCTGCCGTCGGAGCTGCTTGACATAACAAACGGCGTCGAGGAGTCCCCGCCTGCCGAGCCGCTCACGCCCGAGGCCGCGCCGCCCGCGCCGCCAGTCGCGGCCGTTCCCGCCGACGCGGCCGCGCCCGCCGACGCGGCCGCGCCGCCCGCGCCCGCTCCAGCCGTGCCGCCGCCCGCGGCCGCTCCAGCCGCGCCGCCGGCCGTGGATACTCCCGCCGCGCAAGCATCAGCGTCGGCTGCTGCCTCGGCGGCAGCGTCGGAACTCGACCAAGGCCCCGAAACGCCGCCGCCCGCGGCCGCTCCAGCCGCGCTGCCGGCCGTGGACACTCCCGCCGCGCAAGCATCAGCATCGGCTGCTGCCTCGGCGGCAGCGTCGGAACTCGACCAAGGCTCCGAAACGCCGCCGCCGGCCGCTGATGCCCCCGCCGCCACGCCGCCCGAGACGCGCACACCGGCGCCCGCAGCCGCCGACGCGGCATCGACGCAGCAACCGCCCCAGGACCAGGCGGCTTCCGCCAGCATCCCAGCCAGCGCCGACGGCGGACCGCCCGCGCCGCCGCGCGGCCAGCCCGAGCCGCCGCGCAACGTTTCGCCCGCCGCGTCGTTAACAACACTTGATTGGGCGCGCGCTTTGCTGGAGCGCGGCGATTGGACCGAGGCCGAACATGTGCTGGCCGACGTCGCGGCCGACCGCGCCGCCGCCGTCGAGCGCGTCGACGAATTGCTTATCCTGGCAACCGAGCGATTCCCGCGCCGCGCTGCGGTCTGGAAGCTGCTGGGCGATCACTACATGCGCACGGGCCGACCGCAGGCGGCGGCGGACGCCTACCTGCGCGCCGCCCGCGATGACGCAGACGCTGCGCCGTGACGCGCGCGGACGACCTGCAGGCGGCCATCCAGCGCCTGCCCGGCGTGCTGGGCGCCGCGGTGTGGAAAGCTGGTGAAGTCCCCGTCGGTGATCTGGGCGGCCGCGGCGGCCCCGCCGGACCGGGGTTGCTGTCCGCCGGCATTGGCAGCCTGGAGCACGTGATTGCGACGATTGGACTGGGACAGATCGAGGACATGTGGTTCATGACGTCCGACATCCAATGCTTGGCCGTGCGCTCCGGCGCCTGGCAGGCCGTGGTGATCGGCCATCTGGACCTCGACGTGGACGCCGTCCGCGACGCGCTCGCGGACTTACTGATCGACGCGCGTGCCGGAGATTCCCCGGAGTGACCGCATGCGCGGAAGGAACGCCATGGAACGTACGCTCATCCTCTTGAAGCCCGACGCCCTGCAGCGCGGGATTGCCATGCAGATCATGCAGCGCTTCGAGCAGCGCGGCCTGCGGCTGGTCGGCTTGAAACTCGCGGCCGCCAGCCGCGCGCAGGCGCGGCAGCACTACGCCGAACACCAGGGCAAGTTCTTCTTCGACGATCTGGTGCAGCACCTGCACAGCGGCCCCATCGTGGCGGCCGTGCTGGAAGGTCCGCAGGCCATCGCCGTGGTGCGCGCCATGGTGGGCGCCACGCGCCCCCACGAAGCGGCGCCGGGCACGATTCGCGGCGACTTTGCCCTGGCCGGCCTGCGTAACCTGGTGCACGCCTCGGATGCGCCGGCGACTGCCGCGCGCGAGATTGCCCACTGGTTCGACCCCGACGAGCTGGTGGACTACGACCGACCGCTCGACCGGTGGATATATGAGACCGCCTAGCCGCCCGCCCGCCGCCGCCAGCCTGCGCGCATGAAGATTCACGAGGTCGACGCCCGCCGCATCTTCCGCCGCCACGGCCTGCCGGTGCCTGCCGAACGGCTGGCGTCTACCGCCGCCGAGGCCGCCGCGACGGCCTCGGCCTTTGGCGTGCCTGTGGTGGTCAAGGCGCAGGTGCTGGCCGGCGGCCGCGGCAAAGCCGGCGGCGTGCGCCTGGCCGCCTCCAACGACGACGCGCGCGCCGCCGCCCAGCACATCCTGGGCCTGGACATCCGCGGCGAGACCGTCCGCCGCGTTCTGGTCGCGCCGGCCGTCGACATCGCCCGCGAGTTTTACCTGGGCATCGTGGTCGACCGCGCGGCGCAGGCCCTGACCCTCATGGCGAGCGCCCAGGGCGGGGTCGATATCGAAGAGGTCGCCGCCAGCAACCCCGACGCCGTGCTCCGCGTGCGCGTGGACCCCACGGTCGGCCTTCCCGACTGGCAGGCGCGGCAGCTGGGGTTCCAGCTGGGACTCACCGCGGCGCAGGTGCGGCAGTTCGTGCGCGTCGCGCAAGGACTGCTGGCCGCGTTTCTGGACGTGGACGCATCCCTGGCTGAAGTCAATCCCCTCGTAATCGACGCGGCAGGGGACCTGCAAGGCCCTGGACGCCAAGCTGAACATCGACGACAACGCCCTGCCCCGCCAGCCAGCCCTGGCCGACCTGCGCAGCGGCGACGCCGAAAGCCCGGCGGAACAGCGCGCGCGCGCGGCCGGGCTCAGCTACATCAGGCTCGACGGAACCATCGGCTGCCTGGTCAACGGCGCAGGCCTGGCCATGGCCACCATGGACGTCATTCAGCACCACGGCGGCCAGCCGGCCAACTTCTTGGACGTGGGCGGCGGCGCGGGCGTGGCCAAGATTCTGGCCGCCTTCGAAATCATTCTGGAGGACCCGCGCGTGCGCGCCGTGTTGGTCAACATCTTCGGCGGCATCACCCGCGCCGACGACGTGGCCGCGGGCGTCATCCAGGCGCGCGCCCGCCTCTCGCGCCAGGTCCCGCTGGTGGTGCGCGTGGCAGGCACCAACGAAGCCCAGGCGCTGCGGCTGCTCCACGACGCCGGCATCGGCGCGCTCGACTCCATGGACGAGGCCGCGGCCCGCGTGGTGGAGGCGGCGCGATGAGCATTCTGCTGGACGCCTCCGCCCGCGTGCTGGTGCAAGGCATGACCGGCGGCCAGGGGTCCTATCACACCCGCCTGATGCGCGAGGCCGGCACGGCCATCGTGGCCGGCGTCACGCCCGGACGCGCCGGCGCCCAGGTCGAAGGCCTGGACGACGTGCCCGTGTTCGACACCGTGGCGGACGCCGTGCGCGCCGCCGACGCCAACGCCGCCTGCATCTTCGTCCCCGCCCCCTTCGCCGCCGACGCCATCCTGGAAGACGCGGCGGCCGGGCTGGACGTCATCGTCTGCCTGACCGAGGGCATCCCCATCCTCGACATGCTGCGCGTCATGCCGCGCGTGCGCGCCTCCGGCTCGCGACTGATCGGCCCCAACTGCCCCGGCGTGACCACCCCGGGCGACCGCGTCAAGGTCGGCGTCATGCCCTGGAACGTGCACACCCCCGGCCCCGTGGGCGTGGTCAGCCGCAGCGGCACGCTGACCTACGAGGTCGTGCAGCATCTGACCAACCTCGGCGCCGGCCAGAGCACCACCGTCGGCATCGGCGGCGACCCCATCATCGGCGAACGCTTCACCGACGTGCTCGCCCTGTTCGAGGCCGACCCCGACACCCGCGGCGTGGTGCTGCTGGGCGAAATCGGCGGCGACGACGAAGAGCGCGCGGCCGCGTATATTCAGCAGCGGATGACCAAACCCGTCAGCGCCTTCATCGCCGGCAAGACCGCCCCGCCGGAGCGCCGCATGGGGCATGCCGGGGCAATTGTGTCCGGCGCGTCGGGGTCGGCGCCCGCCAAGGAAGCCGCCCTGCGCAGCGCCGGCGTCATGGTTGGCGAGACCCCCGAACACGCCGCGCGGCTGCTGGCGGCCAGGCTTCCTTAGGACAATCGTGTATGATGCGCCATACTTGCGGCAGTGCGCAGTGGACATCACGACGAGGCGGTGTCGGCCTGCTGGCCGCAGTCGCCCAATGAAGTGCGGCAATGATTGAAAACCAACTCTCCTGGATGATGGGCGGCCCCGCCCTGACCGGCGGCGTCAACAGCTCGACCGAGGTCTTCGCCAAGGCCTGCGTGCGCGCCGGGCTCTTCGTGTTCTCGAACATCGAGTACCACTCCAACATCATGGGCCGCCACATCAGCTACCGCGTCCGCACCAGCGACGCGCCCATCCACTCCCACGTCGAACACGTGGACATGCTGCTGTCGCTGGACGGCGAGACCCTCTTCGGCACCGACGACCACCAGGATTACCAGCGCCACGGCGGGCACCTGCACCGCGTGGCGCCCGACGGCGTGGTGATTCTGGACACGCACGCCCGCATCGACGTGGACGCCATCGACCGCGGCGACATCCACGTGCTGGCGCTGGCCTACGACGACATCGTGCGCCAGTCGGTCGAGTCCCTGGGCGTCGCCTACAACGCCCGCCGCCACAACGTGATGCGCAACATGGTGCCCATCGGCGCCAGCTGCGCGCTGCTCCACTTCGACGTGGCCCACGTGCTGGCCCTGGTGGCCGAAGTGCTGCCCGCCCGCCACCAGGACATGGTGGAAATGAACCGCGGCGTGCTGCAGCTGGCCGCGGCGCAGGCCCGCGAGGCCTACGCCAAAGACCAGTTCTACGTCACCCTGCGGCCCCGCCCGCAGCGCCGCGGCCAGATGTTCATCAAAGGCGTGGACGCCGTCGGCATCGCCAAAGTGCACGCCGGCTGCGCCTTCCAGACCTACTACCCCATCGCTCCCGCCTCGGACGAAAGCGTGATGCTCGAAAAGCATCAGAGCGAATATCCGATCGTGGTCTTGCAGGCCGAAGACGAAATCGCCTCCATGAACATGGCCGTCGGCGCGGCGCACGCCGGCGTGCGCGCCAGCACCTCCACGGCCGGGCCCGGCTTCAGCCTCATGGCCGAAGGCATCGGCTTCGCCGCCATCACCGAGGCGCCCGGCCCCGTGGTCATCCTCTGGCAGCGCGGCGGCCCCAGCACCGGACTGCCCACGCGGCAGTCGCAGCAGGACCTGCGCTTCGCCTTGCAGCCCGCCCACGGCGAATTTCCGCACATCGTCATCGCCCCGGGCGACGCCCGCGAAGCCGCCCGCATGACCCACATGGCCTTCAACTGGGGCGACCGTTACCAGATGCCCGTGGTCGTGCTGGCCGACAAGTTCATCGCCAACTCGCTCGTCACCCTGGACGACCTGGGGCTGGACGGCCTGCCCGTCGACCGCGGCGAGCTGTGGACCAAGGAGATGAACGGCGCCGAACCCTACCGACGCCACCGCGTCACCGAGTCCGGCATCAGCCCGCGCGCCATCTTCGGCACGCCCGGCGGCCAGTTCGTCACCACCAGCGACGAACACACCGAACGCGGGCGCATCGACGAGCAAGTCGAAAACCGCATGGCGCAGATGGACAAGCGCATGCGCAAGCTGGAGCTGGCCGCGCGCGAAATCCCCCAGGAATGGCAGTTCGAGCTCGTCGGGCCAGAGACCGCCGACGTCACCATCGTGGCCTGGGGTTCCACCCGCGGGCCGATCGTGGACGCCCTGCCCGTGCTCCAGGCCGAGCACGGCGTCACCGCCAACTACCTGCAAATCCGCTTGCTGCGCCCCTTCCCCGCCGAGCGCGTCGCCGACATCCTGGCGCGCGCCGCATGCCCCCTGCTCATCGAGGACAATTACTCGGGCCAGCTGGGCTTGCTGGTCGCCGAACAGACAGGCGTCAAACTCGAGCGCCAGGCCTTGAAATACGACGGCCGCCCCTTCTCGCAAGACGAGGTCGTCCAGGCCGTGCTGGCGCAGCGCACGGCCGGCGCCGGCCGGCTGGTGCTTTCCCACCCCTAGAGAGGATATCGATAACTGTGGCCGTTATTGACGTTGCAAAGCCCGAAGAAAAATTGACGGCCAGGACCTTTGGCGTCGAAGACTCGCATCCCGACTGGTGCGGCGGATGCGGCGACTTCGGCATCCTCAGCGCCGTCAAGCAGGCCCTGGCCCGACTCGGCCGCCAGCCGCACGAAATCGCCGTCATCTCCGGCATCGGCTGCTCCGGCAAGCTGCCGCACTACATCGGCACCTACGGGCTGCACAGCCTGCACGGCCGCGCCCTGAACGTGGCCACCGGCGTCAAGCTCGCCAACCAGAACCTCGAAGTCCTCGTGGCCGGCGGCGACGGCGACGGCTACGGCATCGGCGCCGGCTACTTCGTCAACTCCGGCCGCCGCAACCTCGACATCGCCTACCTGGTGCACAACAACGGCGTCTACGGTCTGACCAAAGGCCAGGCCGCCCCCACCATGCGCCGCGGCATGCAGACCAAAGGCATGGCCGAAGCCGCCATTCAGGAAAGCGTCAACCCCATTGGCCTGGCCATCGCCTCGGGCTACACCTTCGTGGCGCGCGGCTATTCCATGGCGCAGGCCGACCTGGTCGACCTGATCGTGCAGGCCATCCACCACCGCGGCACCGCGCTGCTGGACATCCTGCAGCCCTGCCCCATCTACAACGACTTGATGACCGTCGACTTCTTCCGCGGCAAAGACGTCGGCCACCAGCGCGTCTACAAACTCGCCGACGAAGGCTACGACGGCCGCGTGCACGACCCCTCCAACCTCGACGAGATCGTCGCCAGGCAACAGGCCGCCATCGCCAAGTCGTTCGAATGGGGCGACTACATCCCCACCGGCGTGCTCTACCAGGTGGACGCCCCCACCTACGAAGACGGCCTGGCCCAGCGCCAGCCCCAGCTCGAAACCGCCAGCCTCGTCGACCTCACCGCCCCCGGCCACGACATCACCCCCCTCCAAGACGCCTACCGATAATGGATCACCTTCGCTGCTGTCGCGCTCTCCATTCGTGCCGGCCTGTGGTTAGTTTCTGTTGGCGCGAAGATCCTGGCTAGGCTCGTTGCTGTGAGTGTCCCCAGAGGACAGGATCCTGAACGGGACGACATCAAGAGCACGGCTTCGAGTGCGCTCCAGAACCTTGCAAGCGCTCTCGGTGCAGTCGCCGTACATCCCACCAATATGAACGTTGCCGACACCGACCTACTCGAAGACGATGCTGGTTTGGCCCTCGTGAAGGCGGGCGTACTGGCCGTTTCAGACTATGCCGCTGACAAGAGCCCGGAGGTCCTTGTGGGACCTACGGCGTCCCTGCGTGCTTTGGCTGCTACAAACGCGGCGCTGGGCATGGGGTCCCTTGTCACCAGCGCGCTGGCAATCACCACTCTCGGTACCGCGGACGCTGCTGCTCGCGCTGTACGCGGCGTGCAACGCCGCAACGTAGGCGGTTCCATTGATCCAAATACCCTGGACACGTTGGCAGCCCTGAACGCCATCATCGCTATCGCGACCACTGCCGTGGATGCCGTCGACGCACTTGAACGACTCAGTTCACAGTTGATGGATGATCTCGATCGCGTTGTGAGAGGCGCGTCAGGGCCCACTTTGATTGAATCTGTTGCTCCTGATGCCGTACACGATCTCGCGACTCTATCCCACACAATTGCAGCCTCTGTTATACCTCCTGCTGCTGCGCCTTTCACCAGCGAAGACCCCAACAAGGAAGTAAAAGTGAAGGCGGTGATCCGCGCCTGCGAAGCGTTCGTACCGATCACCCAGAGCGTCGACGCGGCCGACGTGAGCGTGGCAGCCCACACCGCCGGCGGCGCACTCGCGCGTATCGGCGTACGGGCCGCCACTACTATCTTGCGTGTCACCGATCCTATTGAACCGGGCAATGAGCAAGACGCCCACGCCGTGGCGACGCTTGCGGCGATGCAAGGCATGTCCGAGGCCGTGAATAGTGCAGCCGCGCTAGTCTCGCGCCCCTGGGCGGACCAAGCTGGTTCGCTTACTTAGCCCCATGTCAATCTGCCCCTTGAGTTGGCAGGCGTGCTCTACCAGGTGGACGCCCCCACCTACGAAGACGGCCTGGCCCAGCGCCAGCCCCAGCTCGAAACCGCCAGCCTCGTCGACCTCACCGCCCCCGGCCACGACATCACCCCCCTCCAAGACGCCTACCGCTAACCCCCTTTCCTCCCCTCGTATCTCCCCCTCTCCCTCGAGGGAGAGGGTTAGGGTGCCCCGCCCGCTGACGCCGCCCCCTCCCACACTCTTATCCCCTCTCCCTTGAGGGAGAGGGTTAGGGTGAGGGTGAACGGGAGGCCGAGGGGGGAAGGGTCGCCCCACGGTGAGGGAAGTGGATTCCCCTGCCAATCCCAACCCCCCAATCCCCAACCGCCGCCCCCGCGTGCCACACTCGCCCCCCAGCCCCCGTAGCTCAGCGGACAGAGCGGCGGCCTTCTAAGCCGCGGGCCGCAGGTTCGAATCCTGCCGGGGGCGCCCCCACCCCGTCAGACACGGCCGCGCGCGATGCATGTGCCAGAATCAGCGGCGCCAAAGACACCGACCTGTCCGTGGAACCCCGTGGAGGCCGGCCTGGACCGCGAAAGCCTCGACAAGGCTCTCTCCTCCAGCGGCGCCCCGGAGTTCGCCGCCAGCCTGAAGGTCGTGCGCGCTCTGGGCCTCCGCCTGCGCCCGCTCGCAGCGGCCGGCCTGCGGCCGGACGCGGCCGCCCAGCCGCGGGCAATGGTCGTGCGGGAACGCGCAAACGGCGCCTGAGCGCGTCCTGCGCCCGCCATGCCTGCAAACGCGGACCGCCCAGCGTTGGCGGCCAGCGGCGGCGCGCCGCCTGACCGCATGCTGACGCGCGGCCAGGCCCTGGCCGTGCTGCGGGAGCACCAACCCGAGCTGGCCGCCCGCTTCGGCGTCACCAGCCTTGCCCTCTTCGGCTCCGTCGCGCGCGGCGAGTCCACTCCCGACAGCGACGTGGACGTGCTGGTCGGCTTCGACGGCCCCGCCACCGCGCAACGCTACTTCGGCGTGTGGCACTACCTCGAGGACCTGCTGGGGCGCCCCATCGACCTGGTGACCGACAAAACCCTGCGTCCCGAAATCCGCCCCAACGTCGAAGCCGAGGTATCGACGACCGCTCCCCGTTCCCTTCCGCGCCGCTGGGACTTCTACCTGCGTGACATGCTGGCCGCCTGCGAAAAAGTCGCGGCCTATACGCACGGCCTTGACCAGGCGGCGGTTGCCGCCGACGAGCGCACCTACGACGCAGTGCTGCGCAATCTGGAAGTCATTGGCGAAGCGGCAACCCACGTTCCCGACGCCGTGCGAAGTGCGCACGCCGACATCCCCTGGCGCGCCGTCATCGGCGCGCGCAACCGCATCATTCACGGCTACCTCGACATCGACGACGACGCTGTCTGGACGATCGTCCGTGAATATGTTCCCAACCTTGCGCGGCAACTGCGCGCCGTGCTGGACGAAGCGTCAGGCCAGACTTAAGTCCACTAAAGCGGGCGGTTGGATACGACGGGTTCGGAGGCCAGCAGGGCGCGGAGCGTGCTCAGGTCCGGAAGACCCAGAATGGTGGACACGCCCGCGTCCAACTCGCGCCGCGCCGCGCATTGCGCCATGCCCGGCAAGCGTTCGAACTCGGCATCTGCCATCGCGTCAAACAGGTCCGCCAGTCCTCGAAGCTGTTCGGCTGTTACTTTGCGCACGTCGAGCACGGGCAGGTCTTGTAGGTCGGCCTTTTTCATGGCGACCCATCCACCCTCAGTGCTGGTCCTCTGAGCCAGGATCGTCATTACACCGAGGGATGAGTTCAGCCAGACTGCAAGCGCTTTTTCACTCAATGAATTATCAGCCTGAATTTCCCACCATACATTGGACAACACACGTTTCTCTATCCACAGGGCGACAACTCTTGCAGTGTTGAGCCGCAGGCGTTCGGCGATCAGCAGCCGTCCTGCTCGTGGCCACAGTTGGCTAACCTTCTTGAGGCGTCGGCCTGGCCGCGGTTGTGACAGAGGTGCAAGGTATCTGTCGGGCACAGTAGTCAAGCTTTTTCTCTGCTCGGTGTTATGACCCTCTACCATCGGATAGGCCGTGACAGTGTCGGTTCGTTCAAATCCATCTAGTATGTCGCGGCGATCAGGGCCAATCTTAGCGAGTTCATCCAGTCGACATAGCAGGATACGCGCTATTGATTCTTCACCAGGCACCCAAACCTTGCTGTTGTCCAACAACTTCAAGGCGCTGCGCGTTACGTCGGCGCGGGCGAACTGTACGCCTGACCACTTCTTACCGATAAGAATCGATTCAGACAGCGAAAACACTTCGCCTATATGACGACCATCGACTTCCAGCAGGGACGTACCCGCATCTTCAAATTTCGCTGGTTCCGTCATTGCGACAGCGCGGGCGGCGAGGTGCGCTTCCAGAACTCCATCCGGGTTCTCCCAGAGATTTACGAACGTTGTCCTGCGCGGGGGGGGGGGGGGGGGGGGGGGGACTTATATGCTTCAGTGGACGACGCGTTGCAATCAGCAGTGCCTCTGAGAGGTCCGTGCTATCCGAGAAACTCCATCGCCGTGGATCATGCGATGTTATCACGATATCGAGTGTAAAATTATGTTCGATGAGTGAGCGTGTTTGTTCCCAAGATCGACCCGTACATACAGTGAGTGGAAGTACGAGGCCCAGTCGCCCCTCTCCAGGCTGTAGCCTGGGGGCGGCCGCCGCCACGAACGCTGCGCCCATACCTGCTGTTGCTGATGCTTGGACTGATTTTAGACGGCGTGTCATTTCCTTTTGAATCTTCTGTCGATCCGCCTTCGGCAAGCTGCCGAACATGAGGTTGGGACGAGTATACGGCGGATTCATGATGGCCAGGTCCAGGTTAGGAAGTGTGGCTGACTCCCCTTCGGCCGAACTCTGCGTACCACCGCCAGACACGCGCGCCGGATCCAAGGTGCCGATGTTCGCGCCCATAGGTGAGAGTGCGAACTGAACAGGGACCGAGTCTGCGCCCAAGAAGTCCAGTGATCCGAGGGACACATGTGACCCCTCTGCTCCGAAGGGCATGACATAGAAGTTCATTCGGTCGAATTCGATCTCGGGATTGAGCATCGCCAAGCTGGTGGCAGCGAAGTGTACGGCGGACAACTGTACGTCGTAGCCGTACAAGGCTTGCTCCACCATCGCCTTATGTAAGTGGGTGGAGTTCGTTCCGCCAGCTTCTTTATGCCGTCGTTCCGCTTCAGAAGCAACGGCTAGCAGCAGCGTGCCGGTCCCACAGGCAAGGTCGGCAACGTTCAGTGAGGCCGGAAATTCGTGGTCGCCCCAGTCCACCTTGGGAGGCCAGTCGTGAAACACCAGTCGAGCCAGTAGCGTGGCAGCTGGTACTGATGTGTAATACGCACCTGTGAATTTTGCCTCGGACAACAGGGTGTGGAACAGCCGCCCCGACAAGTCGTGGCCTTTCAGATGGCTGGTATGTTGCACGGCCCGCACCAGGACGTCGATCACCGGCCGTTGGAGCTCACTCGATGCGTCGGAAAGGACGTCGAGGATACTGACGGCCAGCTCGAAGACCGGCACGTAGTCGATGTGCTCGCAGATGAAGCGCCAATCATCACGGAACCCGGAGATACCCCGGTGCAACGTTTCCTTGACGGTGGGGACATTCTCGGCGACGGCGGATAGACGGTCCTGAAACGCAAGCGCGTTGAAGAGCACCAAACAGCCGATGCGAATCGCCGCGGCCTGATTTCGTTCCTGGTCGGTATTGGCGATGATGTCGGCGATGCGGCGGGACGTCCGCTCGTGCTTGACCAGGCGCGCCGCCGACTGTTCCAGCGCGTAGCTCACCACGTTGGCGGCGGCGGCCACCCGATCGACGCCTTCCAACTGCAACGGCAGGGTCCGCAGATGGTCGGCGAGCTCGTCCACAGCGCCCAGCCTGACCCGCCGCTCCGACAGTGCGACACCGCGCAAGCCGTGGACCCACCACTGCAAGGGTGCCGCAGCAAGCCCGGCGTTCGTGTCCTCTGCGTGCTGAAGCTCGCTCGGGTAGAGAACGCCGACTACCCCCAGCGCGTCGGGAAAATCTCCCAGACGGCGTTCGAGCTGGTCTTCCAGGGGCTTGGCGGAGCCACCCCACTTGCATTCCAGGATGACGAGGCCGCCGCCCTGCAACTCGACCCGGACGTCGGGAGTCCCCATCAGGCTCCTGCGCTCCGCCCGAGCCGACAAGCCTCGCTCGCGAAGCATCTCCGCCAACAAAACGTTGACGCCCTCTTCGCGGATCGTTCCAGGGCCGTTGCGGCGCTGCGCGGTCAATTCGTCTCTCGTTCGTTTCGCGTGCGGCGGCTGCGCTGAATTATGCGCGCGCAGGCGGCGCTGCGCCAACTGGCGCGCCGCCGCCTGCGCCGAATTCGGCGACGGTCGTAGTATGCGCGCAGTGCGACAGGCCGGCGGCGGACGCCTGGGAGGATTTGAGGAATGACAGCGCTTGCCCTGCATGGCGGGACACCCACGCGCTCGCGGCCGTACGGCGCCTGGCCGGAGTTCGACGAGACGGACGTCGAGGCCGTGGCCGACGCGCTGCGCTCGGGCCAGTGGTCCGCTGGCGCCGGCGAGAATAGCCTGATCGGGTTCGAACGAAACTTTGCCGCCTATCAAGGCGCGGCCTACTGCCTGTCGGTCAACAGCGGCACCAGCGCGCTGGAGGTGGCCCTGCGCGCCTTGCGGTTGCCGCGCGGGTCGGAAGTCCTGCTGGCGCCCTACACCTACATGGCCAGCGCCACCGCGGTGCTGAACACTGGTCTGGTGCCGGTGTTCGTGGACATGGACCCGGAGACCTACAACATCGACCCGCGCCTGATCGAGCCGGCCATCACCGAGCGCACGCGCGCCGTGATGACCGTGCACTTCGGCGGGCTGGCCTGCGACCTGGAGTCCATTCTGGAGATTGCGCGGCGCCGCGGTCTGCGCGTGATCGAAGACGCGGCGCACGCACACGGCTCGACCTGGAACGAGCGCGGCCTGGGCACCATTGGCGACGTGGGTTGCTTCAGCCTGGGGTTCGGCAAGAACCTGACGCCGGGCATTGGCGGCGCGGTGACGACCAACGACCTGGACATCTTCAAGCACGCCATCGCCTACGCCGAGCTCGACGCCGGACCGCGGCACAGCCGCTTCGACGAGCTGGGGATCGATGCGGCGCCGGCGGCCCCGGGCGAATGGTTCCCCTACAGCGCCGGCAACCGCCGCCTGGGCGGCGTGCTGGCGGCGCTGGCCGGCGCGCAGCTTGGCCGCCTGGAGGGTCAGACGCGGCGGCGCGCCGCGCATGGCCAATACCTGAGCGAGTTGCTGGAGGACGTGGACGGCCTGTCGTCGCGCCGCGAGGACGCCTACGTCACGCGCAACGCCAACCATCTGCACATCATTCGCTACGACGCCGACGGCTTCGGCGGCCTGCCGCGGGAATGCTTCGTCGAGGCCATGCGGGCGGAAGGCGTCGACATCCGGCCCGGCTACGTGCGCCCCATGCACCAGGCCGACCTGTTCGGCGACCTGAACGGCGAACTCTCGCTGGTGTGGCCGCGCGGCGATGACGGGCCGGACGTGGACTACGCCGCCATGCGCTGCCCTGCCGCCGAACGCGCCTGCCAGGTGGAAGCCATCTGGGTTCCGCAGATCGTCATGCTGGACGGCCGCGAGGCGATGGAAGAAATCGTCGAAGCCGCAGACAAAGTGCGCCACCACACAGCAGCGCTGACGCCCTGAACGCCCCCGCCCCTCTCCCCTCTCCCCGCACCTCAGGGAGGGCTGGCCGCGAAATCGACCTCGGCGCCGCGGTCGGGTCCCCTCTCCCCGCGCCGCGGGGAGAGGGTTAGGGTGAGGGGGCGACCGCGGCGCTGAGGAGGGAGATTCTGGGAAAGAAGGAAGGGCAGAGAGAAATCGTCGGGGTGCGGGGTCTAGGTCTAGCCTTTGATGCCGGTGAGGGTAATGCCGCGGATGAAGTGGCGTTGGGCCAGGAAGAAGGCCACGATGATGGGACCCACGGCAATGACGGAAATCGCCATTTGCAGGTTGTGCATCTGCGCCCCGTATTGCCCGGCTGAAAAGTAGCGCATGCCCACCGCCAGCGTCAGGCGGTCCGGCGAGTTGAGGATGACCAGCGGCAGGAAGAACTCGTTCCAGTTGCCGATGAACGAAAACACTGCCACCGTGGCGATGGCCGGCTTGGACAGCGGCATGATGACGCGGAACAGAATGCCCAGGCGCGAGGCGCCGTCCGTACGCGCGGCTTCGTCCAGCTCGATGGGAATCGTCATGAAGAACTGGCGCAGGATGAAGATGTAGAACGCGCCGCCGCCCAGCCCGGGCACGATCAGCGCCACGATCGAATCCAGCCATCCCAGCTCCCGAAAGATGATGACCTGCGGAATGATGGTGACGTGCCCGGGCAGCATCATGGTGGAGAGCAGCACCATGAACAGGATGCGGTTGCCGGGAAACTCCACGCGCGAAAAGCCGTAGGCCACCAGGCAGGCGGCCAGCACCCCAACCGTGGACGCCGTGAAGGTCACGATGGTGGAATTGAGAATCCACCACAGCAGCGGCCCCGTGTTCCAGACGGTGGAATAGTTCTCCCAGGCCATCGGGATGGGCCAGATCAGACCTGGTTCGTAGAACTGCCCGATGGTCATGACCGACCAGCGCACCATGAACACGAAGGGGATGGCGTACATCAAGCTGCCGCCGATCAGCAGCAGGTAGACCAGTATGCGGACCAGCGTCTTGAATACGCGCGCCGAGGTCGACCGAATGGTGATGGGCTCGGTGCTCACCATGGTCGGCGGCGGCTTCCTTCGTTCCCCTCTCCCCGCGCCTCGGCGGGAGGGCTAGGGTGAGGGGCCGCCCGCAGGGTTGGATGGGACGACGCTTCGACCTGCGCCCCGTCCGCACCCCGCGCACACGCTGGCCGCGTTCCAGCACTCCGTCCCCGCTCTCGAGCGAGCGTCGAAGAAGGCAAGGGCGGGCAGGACCATCGAGCCACGTGCTATTAGCCCTTGATGCCGGTGAGCGCGATCCCGCGAATGAAGTGCTTCTGCGCCAGGAAGAACGCGACCACGATCGGCGCGACCGCGACGACGGCGATGGCCATTTGCAGGTGCAGCTTCTGGGCTTCGTACTGCCCGGCCTGCAGCCAGCGCATGCCAACCGAGAGGGTCAGACGATCGGCCGACTGCAAGACGATGAAGGGGAAGAAGAAGTCGTTCCAGTGGTTGATGAACGAGAACACGGCCACGGTGGCGGTGGCCGGCTTGGAGAGCGGCACGATGATGGTCCAGAACACGCGCAGGCGTGACGCGCCGTCGATGGAAGCGGCTTCGTCCAGCTCTGTGGGGATGGTCATGAAGAACTGCCGCAGGATGAAGATGTAGAACGGCGCGCCGCCCAGCAGCGGGACCGTAAGCGGCAGCAGCGAGTCGAGCCAGTTCAGCTCGCGGAACAGGATCACCTGCGGAATGATCGTCACGTGCTGCGGCAGCATCATGGTCGAAATGACCAGCAGGAACAGCACGCGGCTGCCCGGGAAACTGGTGCGGGCAAAGCCGAAGGCGACCAGCGCGCTGACCAGCGTGCCGATAGTGACGCCGAGGAACGACACGATGACGCTGTTGGCGATCCACCAGTGCACCGGCCCGACGTTCCAGACCTCGACGTAGTTCTCGAAGGCCGGCGGGTTGGGAATCAGCGGCGGCGGGTCCTCGAAGAACATGCCGATGCTCATCACCGACGCCCGCACCATCCAGAAGAACGGGATGGCGTACACGATGCTGCCGCCGGCCAGCAGGGCGTAGGTCAGCAGGCGGACGAGCCCCCGGATGGAGCGCACGCGGCGCGAACGGATCGTCGTGCCGCCGACAGGGGCCGTGACGGCGCTCACGGCAGCTCCCCGAGTGGCCGCGGCCGCGGCTTAGCGCTCATTGGCGCCCTCGTAGTAAACCCAGCGCCGGGCGAAACCGAACTGAATGATCGTGAAGATCAGAATGATGACGAAGAGAATCCAGGCAATGGCCGAGGCGTAGCCCATCTGGAAGTACTCGAACCCCGTGCGGTAGAGGTGCAGCAGGATGAAGAGCGTGGAGTCGCGCGGGCCGCCGTTCGTGACGATGAGCGCCTGGGTGAAGACTTGCCACGACCCGATGATCTGCAAGACGGCGGTGAGGAAAATGGCCGGAGTCATCATGGGCACGGTCACGTGCCACATCTTGCGCACCACCCCGGCGCCGTCCACGCTGGCCGCTTCGTACAAGTGCTGCGGGATGCCTTGCAGCGCCGCCAGGTAGATGATCATGGTGGTGCCAAGGCCCCAGAAGCTCATCAGAATCAGCGCCGGCATGGCCCAGGCCGTGCTGGTGAGCCAGCGGGGGCCTTCGATGCCGACCAGCCCCAGCGCCTGGTTGATGAGGCCGTTGGGCTGCAGCAGCACGATCCACAGGAAGGCCGTGGCCACACCCGCGGTGACCGAGGGCAAGTAGAACGCCGTGCGGAAGATCGGCTGCCCGCGCACTTTCTGATTCAGCAGCAGCGCCACGAAGAACGCCAGCAGCATGATGCCCGGCACGTGCACGGCCGTGTAATAGAGCGTGTTCAGAACGCTGCGGACGAACTTGGCGTCGTCGGTGAAGAGCCGGGTGTAATTTTCAAAACCTATCCAGGTGGGGAAGTCATGAAAGCGGTATGACGTGAAGCTCAGGTAGAAGGAGGCGATAAACGGGCCCAGCGTGAACCAGATGAACGTGATGAGCCAGGGAGCGACGAACAACATGCCGCTCCAGCGCTGCCATGCTCTTGCTCTTGTCTGCACGATTGCCTCGGGTTTCTGGTCTCAGTGGCCGTCGGGCGGGCGCCGCGGAGCGGCGCCCGCCCGACGACTCCGTGCCGCTCGCGGGGTCGAGCAGCGCGGAGGGTTGCCTACTGCAACGTCGCCAGGTGCTTGTCGCAGGCCGCGCGCGCGTTTTCGAGCGCTTCGGCCGGCGGCGTCTCGCCGATGATGGCGGGCTGGGTTTCGTCGTGGAGGATGTTCCACCACTGCGCCCAGCCGTCAAAGAAGTGCAGGCCGTAGGCGTCCGGGCTGAGGAAGTTGTCCCGGATGATGTTCATGCTGCGCGGCATGCCCGGCTGGAAGCCGAGGTAGCGGTCGCTGTTGATCACGGAGCGGAACATGGGGATGGCGCCGCGGCCGTCGGCGACCAGACCCTGGAAGTACTCGCCGCCGATGAAGGCGATGAGTTCCATGGAGGCCTCGACGGTGCCGTGCTCCTCGGCCTGGGACGTGATGAAGTGCCCCAGCTCGTTGGTGGAGTAGCGCGCCTGACCGAGCGGCGACGTCGGCGACGGCATGTTGTCCCAGGCGAAGCGGTCCGCGACCTGCAGCTTGCGGCTGCCGGGGCCGTGAATGCCGCCCGGCTCCATGCCGATCTTGCCGGTGGCGAACGGCTGGGTGACGCCTTCGAAGAGCAGGGAGGGGATTTCGCCCAGGGGAACGCCCACGCCATCCTCGTAGACGGAGTTGACGTACCAGGCGAAGGCCTCGTGGCCGCCTTCGGTGGCGAAGCCGGAGGCGCTGGCGGGGCGCTCCTTGTCGGTGAAGAGCCAGCCGCCGTTGGCGCTGATCAGGGGCAGCCAGCGGAACTCGCCGCCGGTGCTGTGATGCAGGCCGAACTCGTCGGTCTCGGCGTTGGTGAGCTGGCGGGAGGCTTCCAGCTGCGTGTCCCAGGTCCAGTCCGCCGTGGGGGACTCGACGCCGTCGTTGTCGAACTTGTCGATGTTGTAGACGTAGCCGTTGACGGCGGACATGAACGGCATGCCGAACAGCTCGCCGTCGATGCTCAGGTTCTCCAGGTCCGGATTGCCCGGGTTTTCACGCGCCAGGATCAGGTAGTCGTCCAGGTCGACGCCGATCGAGGCGGCGAGGTCGCCGATGGGCACCAGCGAGCCTTCGAACTCGCGCATGCGGGCGCCGTTGAGCACGACGACGTCGCCGACGGTGCCGGCGGCGAAGAGGATGTTGACCTTGTCGCGGTAGAAGCCGGGCGGGATGGCTTCGAGGGTGTACCTGATGTGGGGGTACTGCTTGTTGAACTCTTCGAGGCCGGCCTTCATGGTCTCCCAGCGGGTGCCGGACGCCCAGTAGTTCATGAAGCGGATGGGGACGCTGGCCTCCATCTGCGGCGCGGCCTCTTGGACGACGATCTTCTCGACGGCGACCTCGCGGGTGACGACCTTCTCGACGACCCGCTCGACAGGGACTTCCTTCTCGACGATCTTCTCGACGGCGACTTCCTGGGTGACGATCTTTTCGACCGTGACGACCTGGGCTTCGCCGCAGGCGGCGAGTGCCGCAGCGGAGACGCCGAGCGAGCCGAGGCCCAGCGCGCGGATCATGCGACGCCGGGTCATGGGACCTTTCATGCAGTTTCCCTTCCTTGCGTCGGGCAGCCACGAAACGCGCACCTGCGCGCCTCCTGCCGGACGCTCAACCAATGCTCCGCGGGCCACGCGCCTGCGGAACGGCCTGTCTGACTGAGCACCCTGTATATCACCTGCGCAGTCCGCGTGTCCAACGTTGCCGCGCGATTGTGCGCACGGTCGCCGCGGGTTGCAGGTATCAGCCGGTCGCCATGCGGGCGGTCGTTGGGGCGGCCGCCCGGCGACGACTCCGCGCGGGTCGACAGCGTCGACCCGCGCGGAGTGGCGTCTATTGCAGCGTCGCCAGGTGCTTGTCGCAGGCCGCGCGCGCGTTTTCGAGCGCTTCGGCCGGCGGCGTCTCGCCGATGATGGCGGGCTGGGTCTCGTCGTGGAGGATGTTCCACCACTGCGCCCAGCCGTCGAAGAAGTGCAGGCCGTAGGCGTCCGGGCTGAGGAAGTTGTCCCGGATGATGTTCATGCTGCGCGGCATGCCCGGCTGGAAGCCGAGGTAGCGGTCGCTGTTGATCACGGAGCGGAACATGGGGATGGCACCGCGGCCGTCGGCGACCAGACCCTGGAAGTACTCGCCGCCGATGAAGGCGATGAGTTCCATGGAGGTCTCGACGGTGCCGTGCTCTTCGGCCTGGGACGTGATGAAGTGCCCCAGCTCGTTGGTGGAGTAGCGCGCCTGACCGAGCGGCGACGCCGGCGACGGCATGTTGTCCCAGGCGAAGCGGTCCGCGACCTGCAGCTTGCGGCCGCCGGGGCTGTGAATGCCGCCCGGCTCCATGCCGATCTTGCCGGTGGCGAACGGCTGGGTGACGCCTTCGAAGAGCAGGGAGGGGATTTCGCCCAGGGGAACGCCCACGCCATCCTCGTAGACGGAGTTGACGTACCAGGCGAAGGCCTCGTGGCCGCCTTCGGTGGCGAAGCCGGAAGCGCTGGCGGGGCGCTCCTTGTCGGTGAAGAGCCAGCCGCCGTTGGCGCTGATCAGGGGCAGCCAGCGGAACTCGCCGCCGGTGCTGTGATGCAGGCCGAACTCGTCGGTCTCGGCGTTGGTGAGCTGGCGGGCGGCTTCCAGCTGCGTGTCCCAGGTCCAGTCCGCCGTGGGGGACTCGACGCCGTCGTTGTCGAACTTGTCGATGTTGTAGACGTAGCCGTTGACGCCGGACATGAACGGCATGCCGAACAGCTCGCCGTCGATGCTCAGGTTCTCCAGGTCCGGGCTGTCCGGATTCTCGCGCGCGAGGATCAGGTAGTCGTCCAGGTCGACGCCGATGGAAGCGGCGAGGTCGCCGATGGGCACCAGCGAGCCTTCGAACTCGCGCATGCGGGCGCCGTTGAGCACGACGACGTCGCCGACGGTGCCGGCGGCGAAGAGGATGTTGACCTTGTCGCGGTAGAAGCCGGGCGGGATGGCTTCGAGGGTGTACCTGATGTGGGGGTACTGCTTGTTGAACTCTTCGAGGCCGGCCTTCATGGTCTCCCAGCGAGTGCCGGACGCCCAGTAGTTCATGAAGCGGATGGGGACGCTGGCCTCCATCTGCGGCGCGGCCTCTTGGACGACGATCTTCTCGACGGCGACCTCGCGGGTGACGACCTTCTCGACGACCCGCTCGACGGGGACTTCCTTCTCGACGACCTTCTCGACGGCGACTTCCTGGGTGACGATCTTTTCGACCGTGACGACCTGGGTTTCGCCGCAGGCGGCGAGGGCCGCGGCGGAGACGCCGAGCGAACCGAGGCCCAGCGCGCGGATCATGCGGCGCCGGGTCATGGGACCTTTCATGCAGTTTTCCTCCCTTGCGTCGGGCAGCCGTGAAGCGCGCACCTGCGCGCCTCCTGCCGGACGCTCGACCAATGCTCCGCGGGCCACGCGCCTGCGGAACTGCCCATCTGGCTGGGCGTCCTGTATATCACCAGCAGAAAACATCTGTCAATGCTTCCGTGCGACCGTGGGGCTCGGCGGGCGCGCGGAGCAATGGCCCGGATGTCGCAGCCTCGGCACCGCCAACCGCCGGAAGTTCGGCGACCGCAACCTCGCCAGGCCGCCCTCGTCGATTCCCGCGCTCCCCCGCCGTCATGCCCGCGGCCGTGGGCATACCCATCCGCATCACACCCAGAAAGCCTTCCTCGCGGCCTTTAAGAAGGATCGCCTGCCCCGCTCCCACGCATGGGGGCGGGGCAGGCGCGGATCCGTCCGATCCGTCCGGGCGAACGGACGGCGTCTAGCGCTTCGTGCCCAGCGACTGGTCGCAGGAGTACGACAGCGTGCAGCCCTTGTAGCGTTCCTCCTCGTCCCGCAGGCGCGCGCCGACGGAGGTCATGCGCAGGAAGAGGCCGACCGGCGTGACGCCCAGAGGAATGGTGTTTTCCACGCTCGAGGTGATGGTCGAGCTGTTGACGTCCCAGTCCTGCTGGTAGATCACGGCCACCGACTGCTCGGTGGGCAGCATGGCGTAGATGCGGGTGAAGTCGGGGCGCACGGCCACCATGTGCGGACTGCCGCCCGTGCGGATGTGCGCCAGCGGCTTCAGCGTGGCGGCTTGCACCACCTGCACGAACTCGCCCTCGGAGTGGCCGGTGTAGGCGTAGGAGCCGTCGGTGGTGAAGGCGCCCACGATGGGCTGATCGCCGGCTTCGATGCGCTTGATCAGCTCCAGGCCGGTTGGCTCGTACACCGCCACGCGGTGCTTGCCGGTCTCTTGCACCCAGATGGTGCCGTCCGGCGCGGCGGTCAGGCGCGTGGGCGCGGCCCCCTTCACCGTGTCGATCGAGGTCAGCACATCGCCGCTGGCGGGGTCGATGGTGACGACCGTGTTGCCGTCGCCCGTGGGATACGCGAAGCGCTCCACGCCCTCCAGGTCGGTGGAAAGGTCGGCGTCGGCAATCATGCCGCCGTTGGCCGGCAGGTTGTCGAAGGTGGCGCGCACCTCGCCGCTGGCCGTGTCGACCGACACCACCTCGCCGGCGCCCATCTTGCTGACCAGCAGCGAGCCGCCGCTGCTGGCCTTGCCCAGGAATACGCCCATGGTCTCGCTGCCCAGCGGCACGCGCGTCTCGATCGTGAGCGTGTCCACGTTCAGCGTGACCAGTTCGGCCTGCCCGCTGGATTCGTTCAGCATCCCCAGCCACAGGTTCGTGCCGTCGAAGTAGTTGTTGTCGTCGTTCCAGGCCCAGGAGGTCAGCCCCTCCAGGTCGGACGTGCGCACGATTTCTTCCGTGAGGATGTCGATGGCGGTGACGTGGGGCGAGGTGTTGCTGAAGAGCAGCAGCTCGCCGGTGTCGCCTCGAGCGCCGCCGCCCTCGGCTGTGGCCGCATCTTGCGCGCCCTCGCCGCAGGCGGCCGCCAGCGCGCCCAGCCCCAGCCCGGTCATGCCCACCAGGAGCCGTCGGCGTGAAAACTCCAGCGTCGTCATCGTCCATGTCCTTTCAGGGCCGCGCCGGCGCTCTCACGCGCGCGGGTCGGGCGAGCCCGCCGAGCGGCGCCGCGCCGCAGACCTCCGCCGCAGCGCGCGCTCCCGGCGCGCGCTGGCCCGTCACTTCGTCAGGCCGTGCGGCGTACATCTGGCAACCCGAGTCGCTCGCGAGTCGGATTATATCCAGGCCGCACGAGCAAGGTGCGCTGCGGCCGGCCGCGGCGCTGCCTGGGCCGCGAGGCCGCGTTTGCGCCGGGAACGGCGCGGCCGGCCCGTCCCTGCGTGGCGCGCCGCCCCGCGGCCGCGCTAGGCTCCCTGCAAGCCGCGCGCCCGCCGCGGCCGCCCTGCGGCCCCGCCGCTGGCCGCCCGGCGGCAGCGGCAGTTCCAGACCTGCGTAGATGGAGGCGTCCGATCATGAGTGACTCGCTTCGCGTCGCCGTCGTTACCGAGCCGACGGCCTGGCACCGCGGCGCGTTGATCGACGCGCTGCTCAACGATGAAGTCGGCGCGGTGGCCGCCGTGGACACGACCGGCGCCACCTTCGACGAGGTGCGCGACGGCGCCGGCGGCAAGCTGCGCGCCACCTTCACCGACCCGGCGCAGATGTACCGCGAGTTCCAGCCCCACGCGGCGCTGATCAGCATGGAGCCCTGGCGCATGCCGGCGCCGATCCTGCAGGCGCTGGACGCCGGCGTACACGTCTTTCACGAGAAACCCGGCTTCGTCGACATCCAGGACTACCGCGCCATCTACCAGCGGGCGCGCAGCCGCGGCCTGCACCTCAACATTGCCTACGTCTCGCGCATGTACCCGCTGGTGCAGGAAGCGCGCCGCCTGATCGCCGACGGTCTGCTGGGCGACCTGTTTTCCTTCCAGGCCTGGTTCATCGCCGACCACGAGCGCACGCTCCAGCGCGCACCGTCCAGGCATGAATACGACCACGCCGCCGGCGGCTGGTTCTTCTCCAAGGAGAAAGGCGGCGGCGGGCATCTGACGATTCTCGGCTGCCACTACGTCGACCTCGTGCGTTACCTCAGCGGCGCCAACTTCACCGCGGTGTCCGCCATGTGCCGCAACGTGGGCGGCGAGGCCATCACGGCCGAGGACGCGGCTTCCCTGACCATCGAGTTCGACAACGGCATGATCGGCAGTCTCAACTCCGGCTACTACACCAGCAGCGCCGAATACGGCTCCGGACGGCACAACGGCATCATGTTCTGGGGCCGCGACGGCTGGCTGCGCTTCAATCCGGGCGGAGACGCCAACGGCGTCCCCTTGCAGTGGTCGTCCCACAAGGGCGTGCACGCCAGCGCGCCGCTCAAGTCCTGGACGTTCGACAGGACCGGCGGCACGGCCGACCCCTACCGCCTGGTCGTCAAGGAGTTCTTCCGCGCCTGCCAGGGCAAGGCCCCCCCGCCGCTGCAACCGGAAGACGGCATGTGGGTGAACGAATGCATCACCGCTGCCTACGCCGCCTCCGACAGCGGCCAAACCCAACCGATCGGCATCCCGCAGGTCGAGTAAACCCGCCGCCGCGCCGACCAGGGACGGCATCGCCGCCCGCCGGGCGCGGCACACACGTGGAGGACGCACACATGACCGATCAAGTGCTGCGAGTGATTTCGGTGGGCGTGGGCGGCCGCGCCCGTTCGCATCTGAACGCCCTGGCCGCGCTTCCGGAGAAGTTTCAGTCGGTGGGGCTGGTCGACGTCGTGGAACCGGCGTTTCACGTCGCGCGCCAGATCACCGGGCTGACTGACGCGGCCTGCTTCGGGTCCCTGACCGAGGCTCTGGCGGCCATCGAGTGCGACGTGGTGGGCGTCTTCACGCCCGGCCATCTGCACACGTCATATATGGAGGAAGCCATCGCGGCTGGCAAACACGTCGTGGTCGAGAAGCCGTTCACGTGCGACCTGGCCGAAGCCGAGCGCGTCGTCGACCTGGCGGACGCCCGCGGCGTGAAACTCGTGGTGACCCAGAACGACCGCCTGTTTCACCCCTACCCCTGGTTGCGGGAGGCCATTGCCCAGCGGCGCTACGGCGCGCTGGGCGCAATCACCATGGTGCACCACAACGCGCGCGGGGTTCCCTTCAACAACGGCGAACCGCCCATGCACCTCTGGCATCAGGCCTCGCACCAGGTCGACACGCTGCTGTCCATGGTGCAGCTGCCGCCGCGCCGTGTGCGGGGCGTCAACGTCACACCGCAGCACAGCGCCTGGCACGCCGAGCCGCACGTCTGCGCCATCATCGAGTTCGACGGCCCCGTCGTCGTGTCCTACACGGCCACGTCCGACGCGCAGGCGTATGAGATGTACGTGCGCGTGGAATGCGCGCAGGCGGCGCTGACCGTGCACGGAACCTCCACGAACTCGACCGACTGCATCCTGCGCGTGACCCCGCGGCAGCCGGGCAATCGCTACCCCCGCGCCGAAGTCTTCCCCTTCGGCGCGTCGGAGCGCCATATCCACTGGGCCGAAATCGAGCGTTCGATGTGGACGGCGTTCTGGGACCACGCGGTGCTGGGCGCCGACGACGAATGCTCGGGCCGCAACAACTTGCCGACGATGCGGGTGTTGGACGCCATCCTGCGCTCCAGTCAGGAGGGGTCCGTCATCGATCTGTGACGCGCGGGCGGCGTGCGCCGGCCGTCAGCCGCGTGACTCGCCGAGGCCTGTGCGCACGACCCCGCGCGGGGCGGGTTGGAAACCAGCCCCGCCGGCCGCAGCGGGCGCGTCATGCCGCCAACCCGCGCGGCGGGTCGGCGCCCGCACGAGAGCCGCGGCCGGGTTCTCGAGGGGGGCCGATTGCCGCCCCCCCCGCGCCAGCCCAGGCGGCTGCCCCCGCGCGGGGCGCTGGATCAGGCGTCAGGCAGCCGCGGCATCCAGGCGGGCCGCGCCGGCAGGCGTCCCTCGAAGCTGTAGAACGGGTCGTCCTTGTCCAGCGGCAGCTGCACCGGCCCGCCGATGCTGGCCGACTTGTAGATCGCCCGCACCAGTTCCACGTGCTGGCGGCCCACGTGCTGCGGCACCGGCAGCGGGCGGCCTTCCAGCACGCAGCTGGCCCACAAACGGCTCTGATCGCGCTGACTGGGCGCGGGCGGCAAGTCCCGCACCTCGTCCACCAGCGCGTCCAACGCGGACGCCGCGCCGGGCGTGTTGGACGAACCGAACGACACGGTGTGCTGGAACACGCTCTCGCGCCCGGTTTCCAGCAGCACCGTCGGCCCGCCCCAGCCCAGGTGTTCGTGGACGACCACCATCGAGGCGTTCTGCCCCACGAACTCCATGCGCGCCTGCTCGGTTTTGGGATGCGCGTGGTGCAGCAGGGAGCCTTGAATGATCCCCACGGCCCCGTTGGCGTAACGCACCAGCGCCAGGCTGTAGCTGTCGTGCTCGATGTCGCGCAGGAAGGGTCCCGAATAGGCCGTGACCTCCACGATCTCCGACCCCAGGGCGTACAGGAACGGCTCGATCACGTAGCGCCCGTGGTGGAACACGGCGCCGCCGCCCTCACTGTCGAACGTGCCGTGCCAGCCCTTGTAGTAGGTCTGCTGGTGATACCAGTTGATCTCCAGCTTGGCCGCGGCCAGCGGACCCATCAGGCCGCTGGCAATGGCCCGCCGCGCGTGCGCCAGCCCGCGCGTATAGCGTCCGCCGCATTGGGAGACGTAGGTGACGCCGGCCGCGGCGGCGGCGGCCAGCATCTCGTCGGCTTCCTGCACGCTCTTGGCCATTGGGCCTTCGGTAAAGACGTGCTTGCCGGCCTCGGCGGCTGCCACCACGGGCACGCCGCGCACGGGCGGCGTGGTCAGCACCACCACGGCGTCGACCTCGGGGTCACGCAGCAGTGCCTCGTGCCCGTCGTAGCTGCGAATCTCGTTGCTGGCGGCTTCGGCGGCGTCCGCCGCCAGCTGGCGCGCCTGCGCGCGGTCGTCGTCGCTGCGCGCGTTGATCGCCAGGGCCCGCTGGCGCGCCGCCTCGGCCGTGTAGGCCTCGCTCAGCGCCGCCGCGCGGTCCCGCGCCAGCTGCGGCGCGATGTCGGCGGTGGCCACCACCTGCGCCAGATCCGTCATGCCGGCGTAGATGTCCGTGTACAGCCGCGAGATGCTCCCGCAGCCAATGAATCCGACCTTCAGCTTTCGACCCATGCCGGTGTCCCTCCCCGCCGCGGACGGTTCGCCGTGAGCGTAGACGAAACGCCGCGTGCGCGGGAGTGCAGCAGCGGCTCGGCCAACTGCCGGGCGCGGTGCACCGAAACGCCGTGTGCGCGGGAGTTGCAGGGGCCGAGGGAGTGCTATGTCGGACCGAGGGACCAAAACGCCGCGCGCGGGAGTTCGGGAGTTGCGGTCGAGCACGAGCGCGGTCCGCCCGCGTCCCCCGAAACGCCGCGTGCGCGGGAGTTGCGGAGACCGCAACTTCCTTATCCCCGCCGCGCCCTACAATTGGGCCGCATGCCACGCCCTGCCTGCGCCGCGCGGCGGCCAGGTCGAGAGGACCGCGCCATGGGTTCCGCACTGCGCGCCGGCGTCGTCGGTCTGACGCCCATCGGAGGCCGCCCGCCGCTGCCTGCCCCCAAGCCCGGCTGGGGCGATGAGATTCCGCACGGGCACGCTTCCGCCTATCACTTCGCCGAAGGCACCGAACTCGCGGCGGTGTGCGACCTGCGCCAGGAAGCCATCGACCAGTTCCACGCCAACTGGCGCGCGTACCAGCCCGGCGTCAACGCCTACACCGACTACCGCG
Source organism: uncultured Chloroflexota bacterium (assembly GCA_958296175.1). Taxonomy (GTDB): domain Bacteria; phylum Chloroflexota; class UBA11872; order UBA11872; family UBA11872; genus UBA11872. Next base: position 2,543,126 of record OY282448.1, on the reverse strand, counting down.
AGATGCTGGCGCGCGAAGACCTGGACGTCATCAGCGTGGTCACCGGCGACGACGCGCACGCCCAGATCGTGATCGACGCCGCCGCGGCCGGCGTGAAAGGCATCGTCTGCGAAAAGCCCATCGCCACCACGCTGGCGGACGCCGACCGCATGATCGAAGCCGTGGAATCCGCCGGCATCCCCATGCTGGTCGACCACGTCTACCGCTGGTGGTTCCCCTGGGCCGAGGTCGGGCGCCTGATTGAGGACGGCGCCATTGGCGACGTGGTGCGCATCATGGGCAACCAGGGCGGGCCGCGCGCCATGCTCTTCCGCAACGGCACCCACGTGTGCGACACGCTGATCTGGTATGCCACCGGCAAACCGGTGGCCGTCTACGCCGTGGCCGAAAAAGGGTTCGAAAACTACGGCCCGCGCTACGCCAGCGACGGCGGGCACGACCCCGACACCGACCCCGCCCTGAGCATCCTGATCGAGTTCGACAACGACGTGCGCGCCTTCTGGAACGCCTGCAAGACCATGCCCGGCCGCTACATCGGGCCGATCGACATTTGGGGGACCAAGGGCCGCATCAACATCACCAACGCCCGCGCCATCCTCTACGACGACCCCCAGCAAGGGCTGCGCGGCGCGCCGATCATGTGCCCGCACTACACGCAAGGCCACATCGCCGGGCTGGTCACCGAGCTGGTTGGCCTGATCCGCACCGGAGGGACGCCCACGTCCGACGGCCGCCAGGCGCGGCAAGCCCTGGAAGTCCTGCTCGCCGCCTTGCAATCCCAGGCCGGCGGCAACGTGCGCGTGGAACTCCCCATCACCGACGCCTAGCGCCCCGCGCGGCCCGCGTTGACACGTCCGAGGCGCTTGTGCTAGGCATACGGGCGCATGCCCTGGCCGGGCCGATGGCGCCCGGCCGCGCGGGCACGACTAGCAGCCAGTCGTCACGGGGGAGGGAAGCGATGAGAACGCACATGACACGCCGCACCATGATCCGCGCCATGGGGGTCGGAAGTCTGGGAGTGTCCGCGCTCGCGCTGGCCGCCTGCGGCGAATCCCAGGTCGTCACCGTCGAGAAGATCGTCGAAAGGGAAGTCCCCTCCGAGCGGGTGGTCGTCAAGGAAGTCCCCGTCGACCGCGTGGTCGAGAAGGTGGTCGAGAAGGAAGTCCCCGTCCAGGTCGAGGTCGTGCGCGAGGTGGCCCCGCAGAAAGCGCCGGCGCCGCCCATTCGATTCATGAACTACTGGTCGCGGGGCAACCGCTGGGAAACCATGCAGCGCGGTCTCGAGATCTTCGACAAGAAGCACCCGGAGATTCAGTACGACCTGGAGCCGCTGCCCCCGCGCTTCTACCAGGAGAAGAGCGCCATCATGTTCGCCGCCGGCACGGTTGGCGACCTGCTGGTGATGAACGGCGGCCAGATGTTCCAGTTCGAGGGCAACCTGCTGCCGCTGAACGACATTGCGCCGAAGCTGGGCGTGAACTTCAACGACTACGTGGTGCTCGAAGACATCCACGCCGAGCGGCCCAGCGTCTGGACCATCGCCATCGGGGGCACGTACTACGCGTTCCCGTTCATGATCGGCAGCGTGGGCGGCTGGTATTACAACGTCGATATGTTCGACGAGGCCGGCGTGGGGCACCCGACCGCCGACTGGACGCATGACACGCAAGACGACGCGCTCATGCAGCTGACGGACGCCGAGAAGCCGCAGTTCGGCACCTGGAACCGCAACAACACCGAAGTGCAGATGTTCGAGCGCATCGCCGAAATGGGCGGCAAGCACTTCCGCGAGGTCGACCGCCCGTACGTGCACGCGGGCTTCGACACCGACGGCAGCGTCGCCGCCTTCGAGCGCTGGATGAACTTCATCCACGTCGACGGCGTGTCGCCCCCGCCGGCCGAGATCGCGTCCTTGGGGCTCGAAGGCGTTTCCAACCCCTTCATGGCCGGCCGCATCGGCATGGTGGCGGGCGGCATCCACACCCCCGGCAACTACGAGGCGACCATCAAGGACCGCTTCACCTTTGAGATCATGCCCACGCCCAAGCCGCCCGGCGGCGACAACTGGCACATCAACAACCAGCTCGGCCACTTCGTCACGCGCTACTCGCAGCACCGCGGCTCGGAAGAGAACACCGTCATTCTGGCGGCCTTCCTCTCCGGCTCCGAGTTCCAGAGCCTGGTGTCCACCTGGCGCGGCGCGGTGCCGACCACCAAGGAAGTCATCAACAGCGATGACTGGCTGAAGCCCATCGCCGGTCGGCGGCTGCCCAACAACATGCACATCATCAACGACAACCTCTTCGCCCCCAACGTCTATGGCAACCACTGCTTCGACGGCTGGTCGGAGTGGTTCTGGAACATCGTCTCGGCCGAGACGGAGAACGCCTGGATCGGCGAGAAGCCGCCGGCCGACACGCTGCTCGACCTGGCGCGCAGCACGACCGACTACGCCCAGAGCCTGCTCGAGACGTAAGGCCGTAATAGCCCTGGCGCAGGCCCGCGCGGGAACGCGCGGGCCTGCGGCGGGAGGGTCCCCGCATCCGGGCGGCGCCCATCCCGCACGCGGAGGACCATATGCGGCGAACTGAATGGCAGCGCTGGAGCGGGATTCTCTTTGCCGTCCCGTGGCTGCTTCAGTTTGTCTTCTTCATCATCATCCCCTTCGGCGGGTCGTTCTACCTCAGCCTCACCGACTACCGCTTCCGTGGAGCGCCGAGGTTCATCGGGCTGGAGAACTACCTGGACCTGTTCACGGACGACAGCGTCTTCATTCGCAGTATCGTCAATACCATCTATTACACGGTCGTGCATGTTCCAGGCGTGATGATCATATCCTTCTTTATCGCAATACTGCTCAATCAGAACGTGCGCGGCATGGCGTTGTTCCGCACGCTGTTCTATCTCCCATCGGTTACGGCCGGCGTGGCCACGGCCATGCTGTGGCTCGTCATCTTGCAGCCCAACGGCCTGTTGAATCAGGGGCTCGGTCTTGTCGGCATCCCCGGCCCGCGCTGGCTCACCAGCACGGCTTTCGCCATGCCCGGACTCATCATCATGAGTTTCTGGACCGTCGGCACCACCATGATTCTGTATCTGGCCGGCTTGCAGGGCATTCCGCAGCATCTCTATGAGGCGGCCGCCATCGACGGCGCCGGACACGTTCGCCGTATGTGGCACGTCACCGTTCCTATGATGACGCCCACGATCTTTCTGACGCTGGTGCTGAACATCATTGGCTCGTTCCAAGTGTTCATCGCAGCCTTGATTGTGACCAGCGGCGGCCCGGCCAACTCCACGCTCTTCGTGCTGTTGTACCTGTACCGCAAAGCGTTTCTGACGTTCCAAATGGGCTATGCCTCCGCCATCGCTTGGATTCTCTTCGTGATCATTCTGATCTTCACGCTCATGCAGTTCGTGATTGCGCGGCGCTGGGTGTATTACGAATATGAAGAAGCGGAGTAGCCGCCGATGAGTCGCGCACTGACAGGCCCGACCAAAACCGCGCGTGCGGCCGCTGTGGAGTCGTCCGCAACCATCCGCACCGTGCGGGCGCGGCTGTTGCGACCCGCCGGGCGCGCCGTTGTCTATCTGTTGCTCATCGGCGGCAGCGCGGCGTACGGATTTCCCTTTGCCTGGATGATTCGGTCGTCCCTGATGTCGATCGATCAGTTCTATGACGACCCGCCCCCCCTCTTCCCGACCGAGCCGCGCTGGGAAAACTACGCGGAGGTCTGGAACACCGGCCCTGTGCTGGCCTGGATCATCAATTCCTCGATTGTGACGTTCCTCGGCGTCGTCGTTCTGACCTTCGTAAGCGCACTGGTCGCTTTTGGATTCGCGCGCACGTATTACCCGTTACGTGACGTGTTGTTCATCCTGGTGATATCGACCATGATGCTGCCCGGCCACGTCACGATCATTCCAAAGGTCATCATTTTCCGTGACGTTGGCTGGCTGGACACCTTGCTCCCCCTCACGGTGCCGATGATTGGCGGGTCGGCGTTCTTTATTTTCATCTTGCGGCAGTTCTTCCGTACGATTCCGCGCGAGCTGGACGACGCAGCCGAGATCGATGGGGCCTCGCGTCTGCGTGTGATGTTTACAATCATCTTTCCGCTCTCGAAGCCCGCATTGGCCACGGTGGCGGTCTTCTCCTTCATTACTAATTGGAACGACTTCTTCGAGCCGTTCATCTATCTGAACACCCCCGAGCGTATGACGCTGGCGGTTGGCGTCCGCTTCTTCCAGGCCGGGCTTTACGATCAGCCGCAGCTGCACTTGCAGATGGGGATTTCGATCATCGCCGTGACGCCGATTCTGGTGGCGTTCTTCTTCGCCCAGAAGCAGTTCATCCGTGGCATCGCCCTCACCGGGATGAAAGGATAGCGCCCGCGGCCGCTTGTGTTTCGGGCGCGCCAATCGGCTGCATATGCTGTGCCCGACGGATGCGCGGTGCAAACATGGCCGCTGGCTGCGGCGGAGTACACACGTGACGGGGATTCGACGCTCCCTTGCGCTGGGACTGCTGGGACTGCTGGCGCTGCTGACCTTTGGGGCGTGCGGCGGCCTTGGCGCGGCTTCCAGCCCGCCGCCAGGCGCTGCCGGGCAACCCCCCGCCGCGCCCGCGGCGCCGGCCCCAACCCTGACGCCGGAAGCCGCGCCGCCAACCGCGGCCGGCGCGCCGGCCGCGGCCCCGCCGTCCTCCCCGCCGCCAGCGCCTGCCCGTGGGGCGACGCCCACCCTCTGGGAGCGGCAGACCGACGTCGCCTTGCGCGGCTGCGACGCGCTGGAAAACAGCCTGCTGATGGATACGCCCGGCCTGTTTGTGGAGGCCGTGAGCTTCGCGGCGGACCGCGGCGCCGATCTGGACGACCTCATGCAGGCCATGCAGCGCGAGTGCCCGGGCCCGCTGCGGGTGCTGCGCCAACGCCCCGGATTCCTTGCCGAGATCGAAGCCCTGGACAAACAGATCCGCGAAGGGGCGGCAAACGCCGCGCCCCAACCATCCCAGGCCGCGCCGTGATCGTCCGGCGGCAAACGCCGGCGTCCCGGCAATCCCCGTCGTTTCCGGCGAACGGCTCGCTCCATCCTCGATACGCGGCGGGCATCCATCGTCAGGCGCCGCCAGATTCGCTGCGCGAAGATTCGGGCTGCCAACAACGCGATGGGAACGCAGATAACGGTCGCTCGCCTGGCTCGATATCCCCAGCCGGACCATTGCCCCCGGCGTCGAACTCGAGAAACCTTATGATGACGTCCGCGCCTGCCGCCGCTGCGAGCCGTCGATGACATACGACGTCGTCATCGTGGGCGCGGGCGTGATGGGCAGCGCCGCGGCGTACTGGTTGAGCCGCGCGGGCAAACGCGCGGCGTTGCTGGAAAAGCACGCGCCGGCCCACGTCGGCGCGGCCTCGGGCGACCATTCGCGCACCATCCGCGTGCAGTACCGCGGCCAGGCCGCGTACACCCAGATGGCCGCGCGCGCCGTCGAGCTGTGGAAGGAGTTCGACCAGCGGCACGGCGCCGACGTCTATCGGGAGCATGGCGTGCTGAGCATGCAAGCCAACCCCGGCCACGCGCCGTTGCTGGACGGCTACGAGGGCTTGCGGCAGCTGGGGTACCGCCCGCAATGGCTGGACGCGGCCGATCTGCGGCGGCGCTTCCCGCAGTTTGCAAACGTGGATGCGGGGTTCCTGATGGACGGCGTGGGCGGCTATCTGGCCGCCGGCGCGGCGACGCAGGCGCTGGCCGACGCTGCGCGCGACCTTGGGGCGGAGGTCCACTTGGGGACGGACGTCGTGGAGCTGCGCGAGTCGGGCGGGCGCGTGGCGGCGGCGGTCGCGCGCGGCGGCCGCGCCTTCGAAGCCGAGACGTTCGTCATCGCCGTCGGCTCGTGGACGGCGCAGCTGTTGCCCGATTTTCCCCTGCGCGTGCAGCCCACGGCGGCGCGGCTGCATTACCTGCGCCCGCGCGACCGCGCCGCCTATGCGTTTCCGCGCTTCCGGCCGTTTTCCGTGATGGACACGCAGTTCTACGGCTTTCCTGTGCACTGGCGCGAGTGTGTGAAAGTGGCCGACGACGCGATCGGGGCGCCGTTCGACCCCGACGACGACCGCGAGCATTCCGACCCCGCGGCGCTGGCGAAACTGCGGGCGTTTCTGCGCGCGCACCTGCCGGCCCTGGCCGACGCCGAGGTGGTCTACAGCAAGACCTGCACCTACGCCATGACGCAGGACTCGGACTTTGCCATTGGCTTCCTGCCGGGGCGCGCGAACGCCGTGGCCGCGGCGGGGTTTTCTGGGCACGGGTTCAAGTTCGGCATCCTGATCGGCCAAATCCTGGCTGACCTGGCCATGCGGGGCGCCTCCAGCTGGGACCTGAGCCGGTTCCGCCTCGACCGCACGCCTTCCCCCGTCGTCGAACACTGGTAACCCCGCTCCGCCCCGCCGGTGATGCATTCGAAAGCCGCGTGCCGGGCGAGAGGAAAGGGTTTCGTCGGCGCACGGCGCAGCCCGCCGCCGGCAGGTCTCAGTCTTCGCGCCAGACCTTGCCGAAGAGCCGCAGCCAGTTGCCGCCCAGAATCTTGTGCGCGTCGTCGTCGCTGTATCCGCGCCGCAGCAGGGCGTCGGCCACGTTCACGAACTCCAGCGGTCCGGCGAAGCCTCGGAGGTGGCGGTAGGGCTGGGGCACGTTGCCGGCCTGCAGCAGCGGCTCGAACCCGTGCGAGGACCCGATCCAGGCAAACCACTCGCGCGTGCGGCCCATGCAAAAGTCGGTGCCGATGGCCACGTGGTCCGGCCCCACCATCTGCACCAGATAGTCGACGGCGTCCACGTACTGGTCCAGCGTCGAGTCGTAGTGGTCCGGATGGTGGTTCGGGAAGGCGTTGGCGCCCACCACCCCGCCGTTGGCAACCAGCGCGCGGATGGCTTCGTCCGTCTTGTTGCGCGGATAGTCGATCTGCGAGCGCGCGTTGGCATGCGTGAAGGCCACCGGCTGTTCCGAGTGCTCGATGGTGTCCAGCACCGTGCGGTCACCAACGTGCGAGAGGTCGATCAGTATCCCCAGGCGGTTCAGTTCACGCACCGCGGCCAGGCCGATATGGCTCAGGCCGTCGTCGCGCCGCTCCCAGCAGCCGTTGCCGAACAGGTTGCGCTCGTTGTAGGTCAGCTGCGCGACCCGCACGCCCAAGGCGTGAAACAGCGCGAAGCGGCGCACGTCGTTTTCGACCGGCGTCGTGTTTTGCCAGCCCAGAATGATGCCGGCGCGGCCTTCGGCCTTGGCGGCGTGGATGTCGGCCACGCAGCGCACGGGGCGGATGTAGGCGTCGTACTCCCGGAACCACTCCAGCCAGCGGGTGATGTTGTCCAGGGTGTCGGCAAACCCTTCCCAGATGGCCGAGGTGGCGTTGAGCGCCGTCACGCCGCCGTCGCGCAATTCGCGAAACACCTGCGCGCTGCCGAACGCGCTGGTATCCAGGCCGTCGATCACAATGGCCTGGTCGAACAGCCGGCGGGCTGCGGCCGTTGGCGAGGGACGGTCGGTCGTCATGGCACTTGCTCCTGTGTTAGCTCGCGCCGTCCAGAACGGCGGCGGCCTCGAGTCCCCGCGCCGAGTTCGGCTCGCGGCGCCGCAGACGTTCCAGGCGGAGGCGGGCGGCGGGGTCGCCCTGCCGCGCCAGTTCGAACGCTTCCTCCAGCGCCGCGTCGGCGTAGCGCTGATCCTTCGGCACCGTCGGGCCTTCGCGGTCGCGCCAGTAATACTGCAAGCGGTCGTCCGTCCAGCCGGCGTACACCTCGTCCCAGGACATTGGCCCCAGGTCCTCGCCGTCGGACCCCATCTTGTTGAGGTGCGGCCGCAGCAGGCCCTCGGCGATGGGAGCGTGGGTCGACTGGTAGCGGTTGTCCAGCGACACGCGCAGCCGGTTTTCGGTGACGTTGGGCAGCGCCTTGTGCGGGGTCAGGCTGTGGAACACGAGCGCGTCGCCCGGCTCGTAGTTCGTGCTGCGCCACTCCGGTCGGTCGAGCGATTCTTCCAGCGACAGCCCGCCGGCGCCCAGGGAGAAGTGGTGGTCGATCACGTCGGTCGTTTTCGGCGAACAGGGCAGCACCGCCAACCCGCCCAGCTCGAGCGGGCATTCTCCCACCGGCGCCCAGCAGGTGAAAGTCTCGTACGCCCCCTGGTTGTGGACGTAGTCCTGGTGCGCCGGGGTCGTGTGGTCGGTGTACTGGGGAAACCAGAGGCGCGCAATCTTGATCGGGTGCGGGAAGACCGGCCCGTCGATCAGCTGCTGCATCAGGCCCAAGACTTCGGGCCAGTGCCCCGCTTCGTGAAAGGCCTGGAGCTTGTAGACCTCGTGATAGACGTCCGTGTAGCCGATATCGTTCTCGCTGCAGCGGCGCGACACGTCGGCCACGCCGTCCATCGGGTCGGTGCCCGCCGCCAGCCAGCCGCCGGCCTGCATGACGTGCAGCATCTCGCGCCGCAGCGCCAGGACGGCGTCGGGGTCGAACAGCCGTTCGATGAACAGGTAGCCCTCGGCGCCCATGCGCGCGCGCAGCTCGTCTGCGTCGTCCAGGGCGTCGTTCGAAACCCGCAGCGGCTGAAGCGTTGCCGTCATGTGGAGCGCCTTTGCCTGTCAGCGCACCGAGCGCAGCACGACTCGGGCAAAGTCTACCAACGGCGCCGAAACGACGGCCGCCTGCCTGTCCCGCGTCGTGACCGCGGCGTCGTCACCAAAGCGCCGGGGCGCCTTCGAAGACTCCAAACCCGACGGCGGCCGTCATGCGGCGCCCGCCGCAGGAAGCTGGACACGGCGCCGGCGCCAGCCGTGCGCGTTACCATGCGCGGGACCCGCGCGCGACCTCCAGCCCTCCCCTGCGGGAGCGAATGACATGTCGGACACCCTCCACCCGCTGCGAGTCTCGAACGACGCGCTGGACGACGGCGCCGAATTGCGCGCCCGCATGGCCGACGACGGCTACGTGTTCATCAGGCGGCTGTTCGACCCCGACGCCGTGCTCGACCTGCGGCGCGAGATGCTCCAGGTCATGCAGGCCGGCGGCTGGCTGGCGGCGGGCACCGACCCCATGGACGGCATCGCCGACGTGTCGCGCCAGTGCACCGAAGGCGACCCGGAGTACCCCCAGGTCTACCACGAGGTCTACAAGCTCCAGGCCTTTCACGAAGCCGGGCACTGGCCGCAGATTCTGGACGTGATGGGCAAGATCATCGACGCGCCGGTCTTGCCGCACCCGCAGAAGATCGCGCGCCTCTGGTTTCCCAAGTTCACCCGCCACACCACGCCCGTGCACCAGGACTTCGTGCACTTTCAGGGATCGTTCGACACCTACACCTGCTGGGCGCCGGTGGGGGACTGCCCGGTCGAGCTGGGCGGGCTGGCCGTGGCGCCGGGCACGCACAACGTCGGCGCGGTGGTCGACCACCGCTTCTCCCTCGGCGCCGGCCAGCTGCAAGCCGACGCGCAGGACGTCCCCTGGCTCACGACCGACTACGAGCCGGGCGACGCGCTGCTGTTCCACAGCCTGACGCTGCACAAGGCGCTGCCCAACCTGACGGAAGACCGCTTGCGCGTGTCGCTCGACAACCGCTACCAGGCCGCCGACGCGCCGATCGCCGAACACATGCTCGCTCCGCACCTGACGCAGGACGCGCCCGGCGCGATTACGTGGGACGACGTGTACGCGGATTGGACGGACGACCGCTTGCAGTACTACTGGACGGAGCGCGGCGGCCCGGTAGTCCCGCGCGACACCAGCTACAGCGACCGCGGGTTTGCCGACGCCCTGGCGCGCGCCAAACGCGGCGACGCCGACGCGCGGCTGCACCTGGAACGCGCACTGCGCCGCGACCCGGACTCCGACCGCGGCCGCCAGGCAGCAGCAGCGCTCCAGGCCGACGAAGCTCCGTCACGCTAACGAGAGACCCCGCTCCCCCCCGAAGGGAGAGAGCGGGGTTCCCAATTCTTTCCCTCTCCCTGGAGGGAGAGGGCAGGGTGAGGGTCGCGCCTGACGTTCGAGCGCTTCCCTACGCCGTCCGTCCTCGGTCCCCGCTGCCGCGCATGTCGTCCGCGTCCTTCGCGGCGCTGGCCTCGGTGGTGGAAGCCTCGGCCTCGCCGTCGCTCGCCGTCGTCTCGGCCTCCTCCTCGTCTTCCGGGCGGGCTTCTTGGCGGAACTCGCGCACGCTCGTTCCCAGCGCCCGCCCGACCCCGGCAATGCGGCCGGCGCCAAAGAGCGCAATCACGATGACCAGAATGATGATCAGTTCGATCGGTCCAACGTTGAAGGGCATCTCCCGCCTCTTTCTTGCGAACGACAAGCCGCGCGGCGCCCTGCGGGTTCGTCCGTCAGCGGCGCGCAGACAGCCGGCGCACCGCACGGCGAATCAGGGGAACGGCCGCAGCGCGCGCCCCACGCAAGGTCGCCGGAGCGACGCACCGGCCACAGCTACGATACGCAATTGTGCCATCCCCAGGGCGCTGTCAACCGGAATCCGCCGCGGCAAACCCAACCATCCCGCCGCCCGGCGCCGTTGCGGGGGCCACCGCCCCGCGGTTCGGGTCCGTTCCCCTCGGCCCGACCCGCGCGGCCATCGTTCCCGTGCAGGGCGCGGCGGCAAGCGCTGGCCTACCGATCCTCGGCTCGGCCGCGCGCAGCCAGCCCCGGGCGCCGTTACGGATACGGAGACGTGTCACTCGGCCTATCCACGCGCGGCCAGCGCGCGGAAGCCGAAGTCCAGCAAGGTGGTGGCGTCCGCCATGCTGTCGCTGCTGTCCAGCACCACCACCATCAGCCGCCGCGCGCCGCGCTTCGCCGCCGCTACGAAGTTGCCGCCGCCCTCCGCCGCGCCGCCCGTCATCACGCCAAACGCGCCGTCGTAAGACCACAGCAAGCTGTTGCGGTTGCTCAGGCCGTGCGAGCGCTCGCTGGGGCCGTCGGTGATGGCGTGCGAGGGCGTGCGCACGATGCGCGCCAGCAGCGGAAACCGGTCGATGGCGTCGGAGGCCAGCACGGCCAGATCGAAGGCCGTGCTGTACTGCCCCTCCGCGTCGAGGCCCAGCGGGTCGACGAACTGCGTGTCGTTCAGGTCCAGCCGCCGCGCCAGGTCGTTCATTTGCGCCACGATGTAGTCGCGCCCGCCCACGCCGTCCACCACGGCCACCGCCGCGTCGTTCGCCGCCGGCAGCAGCATGGCGTACAGCAGGTCCTGGAGCGTAAACACGTCGCCCGCCCGCAGCCCGGCCAGCGCCGCCGGCTGCGCCGGGGCGTCGTCGGGCACTTGGATCTTCGTGTCCGGCAGGGCTTGTTCCAGAGCCACGATCGCGGTGGCCAGCTTGGTCAGGCTGCCGGGCGGCCGCCGTTCGGTCGGGTTCTTGGCAAACATGACCGTGCGTTCGCCCATGTCCACCAGCAGCGCGGCCTGCGCCGAGATCGGCGGCGAGTCGACCGGGCGGTTGAACGGGCTTTCGATAAAGGGGGCCGTCGCCGTCGGCGCGCGCGGCGCGTCGGCCGACGACGCGTCCGGCGCCAGCAGGTTCATCACGCGGCCGCGGTCGGGCTGCGGCGGCTCCACCGAGGCCAGCAGCCGCACCACCAGCAGCGTGCCCATCACCGCGCCCAGCCCCACCAGCAGCAGCTGCGTGGTCTGCCGCAGCCGCTGCCGCTGCGCGCGCCGCGAGCGCGCCGCGGCGGATCGGTCGCGCAGCCGCGCGTGATAGATCGGCGCCGGAACCGTTGGCGACCGCCGCGCCGCGCGCGCCGCCGCGCCGAGCATCGTGTCCTGCTGCCAGCCGTCGGCCTGCTGCTCCGCGCGCCGCCGCTGCGGTGCGCGCTGCCGCACGCGCGCCGTTTCGCCGAACATCGCATCCTGGCGCCAGCCGTCCGGAACCGCTGGACGCCGCTGGACGCCGCGGCGGCTCACGGCTTTTGCGCCTCGAGATACTCCAGGCTGCGCCGGTATTCGTCCTCGCCAATCAGCCGCTCGCTCATGTAGTGGTTCAGCATGGCGGGCAGCGTGACGATCGAGATCAGGCGCAGGCCGTGGTGTTCCAGGCGGCGCGCGGCGCCCACGTCGCGGTCGACCAGCACAATCACGTCGCGCACGCGCAGCCCTTCGCCGCGCAGCGCCTGGGCGGTCTGAATGATGGAGCCGCCGCTGGTTATCAGGTCGTCCAGCAGCAGCACGTGCTGCCCGGGCAGAAAGCGGCCCACAATCTCGTACTGGTCCGGCTCCGGCTCCGGCTTGACATAAATCAGCGGGCAGTCGGTCGACAGCGAATACGCCGTGGCCAGATGCAGACCGCCCAGCGGCACGCCCGCCACCAGCTCGAACGGTTCCGCCTGGTGGTGGCGGCGCGCCTGCGCCAGTTCGGCCGCGTCGCGCACCAGCGCCGCCGCCGTCCGCAGGGCCGCGGGCACGGCAATCAGACGCTTCGGGTCCACGTACACAGGCGAGTCGACCGTGGACCGGCCCAGCGTGTACCGGCCAAAGCGGATGCCGCCCAGCTCGTACATCTGCCGGGCCAGCTCCAGGGCGCTGATTTCGTTCGTCGGTGTTTCTCCGCGATGACGCAAATTGACCGCGACGAGCGACCGACGCCAAACGCCTCCCAGCGAGCCGCGCGTGCGCAGATTATTGTCAAGCTGCGCGGTCGGGTCAAGCGCATTCCGGCGCAGGCCGCGGCCGGCGCGGCGCAGCCGGCGTCGGAACCGCCGCGCCCCCCGCCTCGGGCACGCCGAGTCGCGGCAAACGTGGACCCTCACCGACGAGCCGCGCCGCCCGCCTCGGGCACGCGCCGGCCGCGCATCGGCAAGGTCAGGCCGCGCCCCGGCCCCGCGCCGCCGTTCCATGCGGCGGCCGTTGCGTGCGACACTGCCGCCGCGCAGGTGGCGGCGGGGCAGATGCCATGAAGATCACGTCAGTCGAGCGTATTCCGGTGGACGCCGGCTTTGTCTCCAGCGCCGCGCCCTATATGCGCCGCAAAGTCGTGGACTGGTCAATCGTCGAGGTCTGCAAAGTCACCACCGACAGCGGACTCGTCGGCTGGGGCGAAACCATTCCCCATTACACCTGGGGCCAAGTCACCGACGCAGCCGTGGAGCGCGTCATCGGGCGCAATCCGGCCGACCTGCTGTGGGACGACAGCCTGGGCGCGGGCTTGCAGCAGGCCATGTTCGACCTGGCCGGCCAAGCGCTGGGCGTGCCGGCCTACCGGCTCGTCGGCCGCAAAGTGCGCGACTGGTGCCCCATCGCCTGGTGGTGCTGGGACATGCCGACCGACGCCTGGGTGCGCCAGACCCAGGACGCCCTGACCGCCGGCTACACCAGCTTCAAGCTGAAAGCGCGGCCCTGGCAAGACCTGCGCGCCGCCATGCAGGCGCTCAGCGGCGCCACGCCCGACCACTGCGCCTTCGACCTCGACTTCAACAGCTTCCTGGTCTCCACCGGCCGCGCGCAGCAGGTGCTGGCCGACCTGGAAGCCTTCCCCAAGATCGCGTTTTTCGAGACGCCCATCCCGCAGCGCGACGTCGAAGGCAACCGCGCGCTGCGCGCCAAGCTGCGCCGCCCCGTGGCCATGCACTTCGACGACCCGCCGTTCCTGACCGCCGTCAAGGAAGGCGTGTGCGACGGCTGGGTGCTCAACCGCGGCGCGGCGCTCACCCTGCATCAGGCCGCCCTGGCGGCCGAGGCCGGCATGCCCGTGTGGCTCCAGTTCGTGGGGACGGGAATCACCACCGCCTTCACCGCGCACCTGGGCGCGGCGCTGAAGGCGGCGCAATGGCCCGCCATCACCTGCCTGAACGTCTATCGAGACGACCTGATCCGCCGCCCCCTCCGCATCCAGCGCGGCTACCTGCGCGTTCCGGAAGCGCCGGGCCTGGGGGTCGACGTGGACGAAGACGCGCTGGAGCGCCTGCGGCGCCCCGACACCTCCCCGCAGCAGCTCCCGCGCATGCTCCACACCGTGCGCTGGGCCGACGGCGCCAGCGCGGCCTACACCGACTACGTCGAGCTGGAAAACGACTTCCTGGCCGGCAACCGCCCCCTCTTCGAGCCCGGCGTGTCCCTCGCCACCGACGACGACGACGGCAGCCCCGCGTTCCACGCCCGCTGGACCAAAGCCGCCCGCGCCGGCGTCCTAGTCGAACCCGCCGCCAGCGCGGTGTAACTCACCGCCGCGCCGCGTGCCGCGCCCGCCCAGTCACCGACGATGCGCCGCGTGAACCTACGGCGGAGGCTTGGCAGCAGACGGGTCGTCGTACTCCCGGTAAGCCGCCATGCGCACGACCACGAACCCCACGGCCGCCAGCGCACAAAGCTCCACCGCCAACAGCAGCAAGCCGGGAACCACCGCCGGGTCTACGGAGCCAACCACGCGCCGCTCTCGGCCTCATAGACCTGAAAAGACACGCGGCCGGCGTCGGAGACCCTGATCTTCAGCACCGGGAGATAGGCGGCGTCTCGCCAGTCGCCCGGCCGCCTCTCGCTCTGCAGGCGCATGCCCAACACCCAGACGCCGGGACCCTGCAAACCGCCGGCCGACGCGGCCGCGTCGAACGCGCCGCGGTCGTTTCGAACGGCCAGCCGGGACGCGCGTGCGTCGAACTCGTACGTGCGGGTCGTCGTCTTCGCGTCTGGCCAGATGTGGCCGCCAAACCAGGCCGCGTGACGCAGGCGGCCATCGGCGTGGGTCTTGCGAGGCATGTTCCAGGGCAGCGCGTCGTCCACGGCCGTCACGACCCAATCCTGCCCGGTCCACGCCGCGGGCGCCCGAGCGTCCGCCAAGGTTGCGGTGAACTCGATGCGTTCGTCGACAACGCGCGCGTAGGATACCAGCACGCGGGCGTCCCGCAGCGGCGGCGGCCGTGTCGGCGCGGCGGCGTCGTTCAGCGCCATCACGACGACCTCGTCGTTCCACCAGACCGGCCGACGGTCGCCAGCCGGCGCCACCCAGGACAGGTACGGCCGCAGAACCACGAGGTAGTCGGGCGTCTGCGCGCCGAGCGGTTCGGTTCGAAATGGCGTCCGCAGGTGCAGCCTCCGATGGTCGCGATAGCCAAGCAGCCGGGCATGCGGCAGCGACGCCGCGGCGCGCGCCATGACCTTCAAGTCGAATATTTCCGGCAGATAGACCGTGGCGCCCGCCGGCACGGCCCGCCGCAGCGCCTCGAACGAAGTGGGCGCTGGCGCCGCGTCGAGCTGCACGAACTCGGGGCGCACGTGGTAGAGCGCGTCGGCGCCCTCGCGCACGAGCAGGTCGAAGAGTTTGGGGTCCTGGAGCCAGCGCGCTGCCCGCGCTGGCAGCTCGTTTACCCAGTCGTCCGGCGCGTGCACGTAGTCGATGCCCAGCCGCCGCAGGGCGGCCGGTTCCAGATGCTCGATGGCGTCCAGATAGGATGCGCCGCGGTTCCAAAAGAGGTGGATGCGCCCGACGAAGCCGGCCGCGTTGGGGCGCCCGGTGGCCAGGGACATTTCCATGGGCAGCGGCGAGAGGACGCGCGCGCCGCCGGCCGTGTGGTCGCGCACGTAGGCGCTGACGGCAGGGGGCGCAAAAGGCTCGATCACTGAGCGCCCTCGCGGCGCCGACAGGACCTGGGGCAGCTCCGGCCGGGCGTTGGCAGCCTGCACTCCCTGCGCAAGGGCCGGCCCCAGCATGCGAACCGGCCCTGCCGCGGTTGGCCAAACGATGAAGAGGACGACCAGCGCGCCAACGGCGAAGCGCCAACGGGGGCGCAGGGTATGCAGCCGGGCGCTGAGCGCAACCATGAACGCCAGCACGGCAAAGTTGCGCGCATGCCCGTCGAATCGAGTCAGGTCATGCTGCGCGAAGTCGTACCGCAGCAGGAGCGTGCCGAGCAGGAACAGCCCGCCGCCGGCGGCCAGGGCGAGCACGGGTCGGTGGCGCCAGGCGAGCAGGAGCGCGGCGGCAGCCACGGCGACGGGACCGAAGCCCAGCGCGCCAAGCCCACCGGGCATCGACTCTAGCGACCCGATAATCCCCCGACCGCCGGGGTCCTGCGTCCAGCCAAGGGAAAGGCCCGAGCCGGCCGCGTCGGTCGCGGCGCCGGTGAGCACGCCGCCGCCCGCGGCCAGCAGCAGGGCCGCGAGCGTTGGGCCAGCGGCGGCGCGCAGCGCCGCGCGCACGCGCGGGGCGCGTGCGCGCCGCGCCGCCCAGAGCGCGGCCGCTTCCAGGCCGGCCCAGACCACCAGCACGACGAGTGCGACGACTTCGTCGGTGAGCCCCAGGAACCCGACCAGCGCCGCCAGCGTGACCGCGGCCGGCCAGCGCGCGTGCGCGTTAGCCGCGTCGCTCGATGCGCCGCCGCCGCTGACCGCCGCGCGCCCGCGCTGGCCGGCCGCGGCCCGCTCCAGCACCACGAAGGCCAGGGCGTAGGCCAGCGTGAAGAGCGGCTTGTAGATGTTTGGCGGCGATGCGCACCCGCGGCCAGCACAGGAGGCTTCCCAATCCGTCGGCCCGGCCGCGTCTGGCCAATAGAGTTCGAGCAGCGAGGCGCGCAGCCCGGCGGATGGCAGCCCCGTGGGGACGGGCGCCTGCACCACAGGCGGCGGAGTGACGAATACCAGCGTCCAGGCGCCGAAGGTGAGCAGCAACGGCGACGCAATCAGCGCGGCGGGCCATCCCCCGAGCCGCAGCAGCGCCGTCGCCGCCGCCAGGACGAGGCCCGTCCAGACATAGGCGCTCAGCAGTTCCATCGTGAACGCCATGTCCGGCCCGAACGGCGGCGTCAACACGCCGAGCAGCAGATCGACGCCGTGGTGATAGAACGCCGGCTGTCCCGGCGTCCAGGGCAATTCCGGCGGAAACGTCCCCGCGCGGATCGAAGCGGTCAGCCCGAAATGGATGTGACTGTCGGGAGTGAGCAACTGCTGACGCGCGGCTAGGGCGATCCAGAAAAGCGCCAGCGCGGCCGCGGCGAACCCGGCCGCAACGCGCGGCTGCGGCAGAAGGCGCGTGCGGCTGCGCCGCGCGCGCCAGGCCAGCGCGGCGCCCAGCGCCAGCATGACCGCCCAGCCAACGGCCGCGCCGGCGCGGCCGGGAACCGCGTACATGACGAAGTTGACCAGCAGCCCCCACAGCGCCGGCCCCACGACAAGCCCCTGCGCCAGCGCCATGGCGTCGTCGTTCTGACGCAGGGCCGTGCGCACGATGACGAACCCAACCGCGGCCAGCGCACAAAGCTCCGCCGCCAGCAGCAGCAAGCCGGGAACCACCGCCGGGTCGACCCTCATGCGTCACCACGTCCCACGTCCAACGCCGCCTCGACGGACCCGCCCGTGCGCCCCGGCGTCTTGCGGCACGTTTTCTTCACGCTCTTCATTCTTTCCCCACTCCCTCGAAGGAGCGTGGGGCGCGGCGGCGGGGCGCAGGTAGTTCTTTCCCCGCTCTCTGGGCGAGACCTTTGCATACATCATCGCCGGGGCGGGCTGCGCCCAGCCCGAAGGCTCGTTGAACCTGTCGACGATGACGATGGATTCCGGCGTGCGCTGGAATGACGGGGTTATGCACAGGTCTCTCGGGTGGAGAGGGTGGGGGGAGGCGCCCCGCGTGCAATAAGATATACGCCCATGGCCAGCAACGTGCGTCCGCGGGCGCGTCTGATGCGCCGCGCGGTACCGGCGCTGCTGCTGCTTGCGCTCCTTGCCGTCCTCGGTCTGGGCCGCGCCTTTGCCGCCGCGCCGACGGCCGTGGGAACCATCCCCGCCCAGGCGCTGGTCATCGGCGGCAGCGCCGCCACCGTAGACGTCGCCGCCTATTTCACCGACGCCGACATGGACACGCTGACCTACGCGGCCACTTCCGGCGACACCGACGTCGTCACCGTCGGCGTCAGCGGTTCGACCGTCACGCTCACGCCCGCCGGCACGGGCAGCGCCGCGGTCACCGTCACCGCCAGCGACGCCAGCGACAGCGTGGATCAGGCCATGGCGGTGACGGTGACGCACGGCTGCGCGGCCTCGAACCCCACCGCCTCGGCCAGCGGTGCGCACGCCAACGTGGCGCGCGACTGCGAAACGCTGCTGAATCTCATGGACGATCTGCGCGGCACGGCCACGCTGAACTGGGCGGTGGGCAGTGCCATGGGCAGCTGGGACAGCGTGACCGTCGATTCCAGCAAAGGCGTCAGGAGACTCCTCCTCCGCAACAAGTCGCTGACCGGCGTGGTGCCGTCCGCGCTGAGCGGTTTGTCCGAACTCACGCACCTCAACCTCGGGGTCAACCGGTTGAGCGGCACGATCCCCAAAGAGCTGGGCGGTCTGACGAATCTCGTAAGCCTCCAGCTCTTCATCAACCAATTGAGCGGCGGCATTCCCAAAGAGTTGGGCAGCCTGGCGAATCTCACGCACCTCGGGATCTCGACGAACCAGCTGAGCGGCACGATCCCCACAGAGCTGGGCAATCTGTCGAACCTCACGTCGCTCGGGCTCTCGCGCAACCAGCTGAGCGGGTCTATTCCCAAGCAGCTGGGCAGTCTGGCGAATCTCACGTACCTCCAGCTCGATAATAATCAACTGACCGGGAGCATCCCCGCCGAACTGGGCAGCCTCTCGAATCTCCAATATCTCTCTCTCAACGGCAATACGTTGAGCGGATCGATCCCGTCACAACTCGGCAATCTCTCGAATCTCCAGTCGCTCTATCTCTACGACAATAGCTTGAACGGATCGATCCCATCACAACTCGGCAGCCTCTCGAATCTCCATAATCTCTGGTTCTTCAACAATAATTTGAGCGGACAGATCCCGTCAGACCTTGGGAACCTCTCGAATCTCCAGGAGCTCCGGCTCGATAGCAATGCGCTCAGGGGCGCTATCCCGCCCGAGCTCGGCAGTCTTTCGAACCTCAAGCACCTCTCTCTCACCAGAAATAATTTGAGCGGACAGATCCCGTCACAACTCGGCAACCTCTCGAATCTCGAGCGTCTCGGTCTCAACGGCAATAATTTGAGCGGACAGATTCCGTCAGACCTTGGGAACCTCTCGAGTCTCCAGACCCTCGATCTCCGCCACAATAATTTGAGCGGACAGATTCCGTCAGACCTTGGGAACCTCTCGAGTCTCCAGACCCTCGATCTCCGCCACAATAATTTGAGCGGACAGATCCCGTCACAACTCGGCAGCCTCTCGAATCTCGTGAACCTCTATCTCGGCGACAATAATTTGAGCGGACAGATCCCGTCACAGCTCGGCAACCTCTCGAATCTCAGGGACCTCGTCCTCTCCAACAATGATTTGAGCGGACCGATTCCTTCACAGCTTGGGAACCTCTCGAATCTCCGGCAGATCCGGCTCGATGGCAATGCGCTCAGGGGCACTATCCTGCCCCAGCTCGGCAGTCTGACGCATCTTGTGGAGATCGACCTCCGTCAGAACCAGTTGAGTGGAGCTATTCCCGCGCAATTAGGCAGCCTGACGAATCTCCGGCGGCTCTATCTCAGTCAGAACCAGTTGAGCGGGGCCATTCCCGCACAATTAGGCAGCCTGTCGAGTCTCCGAATCCTCTTTCTGGGCCACAACCAGTTGAGCGGCGGCATCCCCATGGAGCTCGGCAACCTGTCGTCGCTGAGCGCGAGCCAGCCACTCGGCCTGCAGTGCAACCGCCTGAGCGGCGCGGTGCCCACCAGCCTGGCCAGCCTGCCGGCCGGCGTGCAGGTCTGGCTGCAGGGCAACCCCATCACCACGCCGCTGGACGCCAGCCTGACCGGCCGCGTGCGGCTGACCGGCGCGGCGCGCAGCGGCCACCTCCCCGCCGCTTCCTGGTGCGGCCCGCCGGTGTTCGCCCCCGCCGCGGCGGCGGTCACGGTCATGGACGCGGTTGCGGCCGGAGAAGACCTGGGCGGTCCGTTCGCCGCGATCGACCCGGACAACCAGCCGCTGTCCGGGACGCAGACGCTCACCTACACCTTGAGCGGTCCCGACGCCGCCGCCTTCACCTTCGCCGCGGCCACGGGTTACCTGCGCCCCGTGAACGCGCTGTCCGGCGACGCGCCGGCCGACGCGGACGGCGACAACCGCTACGAGGTCACGATCAGCGCCTTCGACGGCGTGACGACCGTCAGCATCGACGTGATCGTGCAGGTCGTGCGGCGCGCCGCGCCGCCGCCGGCCAAACATCCCCGCCTGGCCGTGGAGCTGAGCGGCGACGCCGGGCCGGTGGCGGTGGGCGGGCGGATTGGGTATACGTTCACCCTGCGCAACAGCGGCAACGTGCCGCTGACGGGCGTGTTCTGGCGCTCGCCGGAGTTGGGGGTAGCCCGCCGGGACGTCGGCAGCGGCGCGCTGGCGCCGGGCGCGGAAGCCGTGGTCACGACCGGCCTGACGGTTACGGCGGAGCAGCTGCCCGGCCCGCTGCAGGTCACGTTCTACGGCGACAGCGACCAGACGGACGACCCCTCCGCCGTGCACCTGACCACGCTGGCCGCGGCCGCGGCCGCGGCGGTCGAACCGACCCCGACCCCGACGCCCACGCCTGCTCCGACGCCTGCGCCGCCGCCCGCCTGGACCTTGGTCGTCGAGCGCGTCCGCCACAGCGTTCCGGACGTCCATCTGGCGCACAACATCCCCGACCTGCGCGTGGACACCCCCGACGGCCGCGCGTCGCCCTGCGGGTTTCTGGCGCACTACGACGCCACCGGCGGGCTGCCCTGCTGGGGGCATGCCATCTCGGAAGTCTTCGTGGAACGGCCCGGCGTGCTGAGCCAGTACTACCAGCGCGGCGTGATCGACTGCCGCCCGCAGGGGGACGGCTGGGTGATCGAACGCCGGTTGGTGTGGGACGAGCTCGGCGGCGGCCTGGCCGGCGCACCCGACCTGGGGGTGGAGCCCGGGCTGGTGAGCGAGCAGACCGGCGCGGCGCTCGGCCCCTGGGGTCACCGCGTGTCGAACTACGCCGTGGATGGGAGCTGGACGGGCTTCCGGGACTTCTTCCACATGGCCGGCGGCGTAGCGTTCTTCGGCTATCCGAAGACCGACGCGCGCACCGACGCGCACCCGCAGGCGGAGCTGCGGCTGCCTGGGGCGGCGGCGGGGTTCGTGCGGCAATACTTCCAGGCGGGAGTGCTGGAGTACCACCCGGGCGACCCGGCCCAACCGGTGAAACTAGTGCTGCTGGGCGATCTGGTGCGGGAGCGCCGCTACCCAGACGAGACCTGGCGCACACTCGACGCCTTCGCGCCCGCCGCGCCCCTAGCCCCCGGCCAGACCTACCACCCCTAGCCGCCGTCGCCGACTGGAGCGCAATGCCGCCCTGGAGACGGACATCCATGCCGCACCGCGCGGGCACTCCAGCGACCCGCCGCTGGCCACGGTCGAGGCGCTGCTGGTGCGGGAGGGGGCCGTGCCGACACCGGCAACCGTGAACGAAACGGCGGCGGCGGACGCGCTCGTTGCGGGGGACGAACCGGCGGTGTATGGGGACACGGCGTACACCGCGCTTGCGCGCCGCCGGCGGTTGGCGGTCTTCGGCCTGAAAAGGATAGGGGGAAGGCCGAGAGATCAGAACCCGGGCCGCGGGATTGGCTGGGTGCCCGTGCTCAGAAAGTCGCGGGTTTCGCGGCCGGAGAGGGGCAGGAAGTTGCCGCGGATAGCGTAGATACGGGCGGCGTTCAGTTCCACTTCCAGGCGGATGGCTTGGCCGGCGAAGGCGCGCAGGCCGGGTTGGCCGACCCAGCGGGGCGACCAGTCCAGCGCGTCGCCGCGGAACGGGATGCAGTCGGCGTAGTCGTAGCCCTCGGCCACGGCGCCCTGCGCATCCGTGACCCGCACGCGGATTTCGTGGTCCGACTGCACGTTGAAGCGGGCCTCGCCGCCGCGCCAGTACAGCGCCCGCGTGCCGAACATGCCGCGCCCGGCGTTGGATTCCAGGTAGTAGAACCCGTCCAGCCGCAGCGTGTGCAGAATCAGCGCGCCCAGGTCGCAGCCGTCGGCCGTTCCCGTCGGCAGCCGCTCGCGGCCGCGGTAGGGGTTGATGTGGTAGCCGTGTTCCACCTTGGCCGCGCTGGAATAGATGCGGATGCGGGCGTCGTCGTCCACCAGCAGGCAGTGCGGCCGCACGGTGCCGGCCCCGAACACGCCGGTCGGCTCGTTGGGCACGAACGGCGTGCGCAGCGAGCGGTTGAAGTGCCAGCCGTTGTAGCTGTAGGCCAGATGGCAGTCCGTTTTGCCTTCCCAATACTTGACCAGGCTTTGCGGTTCGGTGTGAAAGATCCAGGTCAGCCCCACGAACTTGCCGGCGTAAGGAAACGCCACCATGCCGTAGATTTCGGCCAGCGGCGTGTCCAGCGCGTCGGTGGCCAGCACCAGTTCGGGGGCGCTGAACGATTGCCAGTTGTTGGTCTCGGAGAGGGCCACCCGCCGCGGGTGCGCGTGCGGCGCGGGGCGGGCGCTGAGCACGTACGACCCGCGCACGTGGTTCCAAAACATGGTGCTGGGCGGGTCGGGGCTGTGCGTGCGCCATTCCACGCCCGCTTTGCGCGTCCACTGCAGCCCGTCGGGCGAGGTCCACAGGTGGTTGCCCTTGCCCACGGCCAAGCCCTTGAGACGCTCCTGCGGATCCTCGGCCAGCTCGTCGTAGTAGCAGTCCCATTGGTGAAAGTCTTCGTCTTTGCGCAGCACCTGGTGGGGGTAGACGCGGCCCGGCAGCGGCGAACGCTCCGTCAGGTCCGGGGCGCGCCAGTGCACGCCGTCGGAGCTTTCGGCCACCAGGGCAAAGCTGTCGGGCTGTTCCGCGGGCACCGTGGACTTGCCGTTGTAGAGCATCCGCCAGACGCCGTCGTCGCTGCGGAAGATGGTGGGATAGCCGGAACCGAGCCAGAAGCCCGGTTCCTCGAAGGTGGCTTCGGGCGCCAGTGTGGGCCGTCCCAGCCTGCGCGTCAGGTTGTTCCAGCGGTTGAGATAGTTGTCGTCCCAGAACAGCAGGGTGAACTGGTTCGGGTCCGGCGCGCCGCGGGTGAGACGGCCAAGCCCGGCGCGCGGGAACTCACCGCTGTTCAGCTCGGCGCTGGTCAGTCCATCGCCTGTCGACATGCTGCGGCCTCCGCCTCGATCGATCCCGGGACGCGGCGCGTCCTCGCCGATGCGCGCCAGAAGTATAGCCGCGCGCCGGAATCGCCTCGCGCGCCGGCGCGCGGCCGCGGCTGGCAGGACAGGCCCATCGGCTGGAACGCCATGACCGCCGCGCGCCCAGGTGCTCGCACACTGGCCCCGGTAACAACGCCCGGCTCGAACCATGACCGCCGCGCGTCCAGCGCGCGCCGCCGCGCCGTGTGACAATCGACCTGCGGCACGCGAACGGGCGATTGGCGCCCCAACCGCCGCAACGGGGTCTGACCCATTCCCATCCTCTGGCGCCTGCTCCTGTATCTGCGTCACCAGAAGCTGCTGGTGTCCGTGCTGCTGCTCACGCTGGCCGTCGGGTCGCTGCTCCGCACCCTGCCGCCGGTGCTCAGCAAGATCGCCATCGACGACGGCGTGCGCGACGAAAACCTGGAGGTGCTGTTTGCCACCGTGGGGCTTTTCGTGGGGGCGGTGGTGTTCGCCAATCTGTTCATGGCCGCGCGGCTCTACGCCGCCCGCTACAGCTCCCAGAAGGTCATCCACGACGTGCGCAACGACCTTTACCAGCACCTCAGCGCCAAGTCCATGAGCTTCTTCGACCGCCACCAGACCGGCGACCTGATGTCGCGCGTGACCAACGACGTCAACATGATCCAGTTCTTCTTCAACATGGCCGGCACCGTCATCCTGTCGTCCATCGCCCTGGTGGGGTTCAACCTCGTCTTCATGTTTGCGCTGGACTGGGTCATGGCGCTGGCGCTGCTGGCGTTGACGCCCTTCTTCGTGATGCTGCAATCGGTGGCGCGCCGCGTCGTGCCGCTGTTTCGGCGCTCGAACCAGCAGATGGGCGTGGTGAACGTCGAGATTCGCGAAGCCATCGCCGGCATCAAGATCGTTCAGGCGTTCGGGCGCGAGGCGCATCAGGAAGCGCGTTTCGACCGCGAGAACTGGAAGCTGCGCGACCTGCGCACGCGCGTGCTGCGCACCTTCGGCCTCTACATGCAGGGCGTGGAGTTCCTGGCCGGCGGCGCCACGGCGCTCATTCTGGGGTTGGGGTCGTGGCGGGTCGTGACCAGTGCCGGCGACTTTTCGTTGGGCGACCTGGTCGCGTTTCAGGGATTGCTGCTGCTGATGCTGGCCCCCACGCGCTTCCTGGGGTTTGCCGTGCAGATGACGCAGCAGGCCATCACCTCCGGCGAGCGCGTATTCCAGATCATCGACACGCCGCTCGACGTGCAGGAACGCCCCGGCGCGCAGCCGCTGGCCGACGTGCGCGGCGGCGTCGAGTTCGACCACGTGACGTTCAACTACGGCGGCGGCGAGCCGATCTTGCGCGACATCTCCTTCCACATCCCGGCCGGCGGCTCGCTGGCCATTGTGGGGCGCAGCGGGTCGGGCAAGAGCACGGTGGCCAACCTGCTGCCGCGCTTTTACGACCCCTCCGCCGGCGTGATCCGCATCGACGGGCACGACCTGCGCGACATCCGCTTGCACGACCTGCGCTCGCGCACCGGCATCGTGATGCAGGAGACCTTCCTGTTCAACATGACGGTTGCCGAGAACCTCCGGTTCGGCCACCAGGGCGCGACGGACGCCGAGGTCGAAGCCGCGGCGCGCCTGGCGGCGGCGCACGAGTTCATTGCCGAACTCCCGCAGGGCTACGACACGCTGATCGGCGACCGCGGGGTCCGCCTGTCCGGCGGGCAGCGGCAGCGCATCGCCATCGCCCGCGCGCTGCTGGTGCGGCCCGCGCTGCTGGTGCTGGACGAGGCCACCTCCAGCGTCGACACGCGCACGGACCGCGCGATTCAACAGGCGCTCGAACAACTCATGCGCGAGCGCACCACCATCGTCATCGCCCATCGGCTTTCCACCATCCAGCGCGTCGACCAGATCATCGTGCTGGACCAGGGCCGCATCACGGCCCGCGGCACTCACGCGGAGTTGCTGGCCTCCAGCGATGAATATCGAGCCATCTACGACCTGCAATTCCGTTTGCAGGAAGAAGGCATGCGTGCCATGGACGCCAACGACGACGAGGAGAGCTGACGGCCATGCGCATGCCCTACGTCGACACCTCGAACCTGAGCGGCCGCAACGTGGCCGGCACCCTGCGGCGCTTTATGGGCTACGTCGCGTCCCACCGGCGGCCTGTGAGCCTGGGCGCCGCGGCGCTCGTCGCCGCGGCGCTCATCAACGCCGCTCCTCCCTGGGCCATGAAGATCGCCGTGGACGACTTCGTTGCGCAGTCGGACGCGGCCGGGGCCATCCGCATCGCCGGCGCGCTGGTGTTGGCCTATCTCCTGCGCGCCGTGCTGGGGTACGTGAACTTCTATCTGTTCGCGCGCACCAGCCAGACGATCGTCTACGAGGTGGCCCGCGACATGTTCGCCCGTCTGGTGCGCCACTCCATGCGCTTTTTCGAAAGCCAGCGCACGGGCGAGACCGTCTCGCACCTCACCGCCGACGTGAACGCGCTGCAACAGGCCATGCAGGGCCAGGTGCTCACCGCCGGCGCCGGCCTGGTGACCATGCTGCTCTACCTGGCCGTGATGTTCACCTTCGAGTGGCGCTTGACGCTGGTGGCCCTGTCCGTGGTGCCGCTGATGGTGCTGGTCAGTCTGGTCACGGGGCGCATGCTGCGCGTGCGTTACCGGCGCGTGCAGGAATCGATCGCGAACATCAACACCGCCATCGAGGAAAACGTCAGCGGCGTGCGCGTCAGCCGCGCCTTCGCCCGCGAGGACGCCGACATGCGCCGCTTCCAGACCGAAAACCGCGCCAACCTGCAAGCCAACTTGCAAACCACCATGATCGAATCCATCGCCCACCCGGTCATCGAAGGCCTCAGCGCGCTGAGCGTGGCTGGCTTGCTGGCCTATGGCGGCTGGCAGATCACGCTGGGCGAAATGTCGCCGGGCACCCTGATCGGCTTCCTGGTCTTCCTGCAAATCTTCCATCAGCCGCTCACCGAACTCGTGCGGGTGAACTACGTGGTGCAGTCCGGGCTGGCGGCCGCCGACCGCATCTTCAACTTCCTGGACATCCCGCGCGACATTGTGGACGCGCCCGACGCCGTCGAGCTGCGCGCGCCGCGCGGGCGCGTCGAGTTTCAAGACCTGAGCTTCAGTTACGACGGCCATACCTTCGTGCTGCAGGACATTCAGCTGATTGCCGAACCCGGCCAGACCGTGGCGCTGGTCGGCGCGACGGGCTCGGGCAAGACCACGCTCGTGAGCCTGCTGGCGCGCTTCTACGACCCCGTGCGCGGCCGGATTCTGATCGACGGCCACGATCTGCGGCGCCTGCGCCTGGGCAGCGTGCGCAGCCGTCTGGCGTTCGTGCCGCAGGAAACCATGCTCTTCAGCGGCACCATCGCGGACAACATTCGCTACGGCGACCCCGAGGCCTCCGACGAGGCCGTGGCGCGCGCGGCCGCGCTGGCCCGCGCCGACGAGTTCGTTGCCCGGCTGGCCAGCGGCTACGAGACCATAGTCGGCGACGGGGGCTTTCGACTCTCGCGCGGGCAGCAGCAGCGCATCGCGCTGGCGCGCGCCATCCTGGCCGACCCCGCCGTGCTGGTGCTGGACGAAGCCACCTCGGACATTGACACCGAGTCCGAGTTCGAAATTCAGCAAGCCCTGGTGGACGTGCTGCGCGGGCGCACCAGCTTCGTCATTGCGCATCGGCTGTCCACCATCCGCAGCGCCGACCTCATCGTGGTGCTGGACGAGGGCCGCATCGTGCAGCGCGGCGCGCACGACGACCTGATCGCTCGACCCGGCCCCTACCGCAACCTGCACGCCGCCCAATTCGACACCCCAGCCGACGAGCAGCGCCCCTCGACCTGACCCGCCCGCCCTCGGCCTCCGCTCCCTCGAAGAGACCCTTGGCAAACCCCGTCGTTCTAGCGAACGCCCGCCCCCGTCGTTCTAGCGAACGCCGGAGTCCAGCAGGGGCCAAGGACCCTGCGGCGGGCACTGGTTCGTCGACACCGCCCCCCCGCCCGGGAGTTGCGCAAAGGTCTCTCGAAAGGCGAGGGGGACGCCCCCGCCGGCACGCGCAATCCGGCCCACGTCAGCGCGGCGCATTCCGAGCGACGGGACGCCCCCGCCGGCACGCGCAATCTCCGCCGCCCCAGGCCGGCCGCAACGGTTACGATGACGCCCAGCCGGTCACGTCCTTCCGAGCCCTCCCATGAATCACGAGCGCCCCGCCTCCGTGCTGGACGGCATGGCAGGTCCCTACGACCCGTCCGCCGTCGAGGTCCGGCTGTACGACGTGTGGGAGGAGTCGGGTGCGTTTCAGCCGTCCGACGACCCGTCGCGGACGCCGTTCACCATTGCGATTCCCCCGCCCAACATCACGGGCCAGCTGCACAACGGCCACGTGCTGTTCGTGGCCTATCAGGACCTGATGATTCGCTGGAACCGCATGCGCGGGCGCGCGGCCTTGTGGGTGCCGGGCACCGACCACGCCGCCATCGCCACCCAGAACGTGATCGAGCGCGAGCTGGCCAAGGAAGGCGCCTCGCGCCACGCCATCGGGCGCCAGGCCTTCGAGGAACGGTTCTGGCGCTGGAAGGACGAGATCGGCGAGAGCATCAGCGACCAGCTGCGGCGTCTGGGCGCCTCGGTCGACTGGACCCGCGAGTGCTTCACGCTGGACGACCAGCTCTCGCGCGCGGTGCGCGAAGCATTCGTGCGCCTCTATGAGAAAGGCCTGATCTACCGCGGGCAATACCTGGTCAACTGGTGCCCCGCCGACCAGTCGGCCATCAGCGACCTGGAAGTCGACCACCTGGAAACCGACGGCTCGCTCTGGCACGTCCACTATCCGCTGCGCGGCGGCGGGCGGCTGACGGTGGCCACCACCCGCCCCGAAACCATGCTGGGCGACACCGCCATCGCCGTGCATCCCGACGACCAGCGCTACCGAGACCTGGTGGGCGCGCGCGCGGTCGTGCCCGGCATCGGCCGCGAAATCCCCGTCATCGCCGACGACGCCGTGGACCCGGCCTTCGGCACCGGCGCGGTCAAGATCACCCCCGGCCACGACCCCAACGACTGGGCCATGGGCCAGCGGCATTCGTTGGAAATCATCGACATCATGAACGGCGACGGCACGCTCAACGACAATGCAGGGCCCTGGGCCGGGGTCGAGCGGTTCCAGGCGCGCGCGGCCTACGTCCAGTTCCTGGAGTCGGAAGGTTTGCTGCACCGCGTCGAGCCGCACACGCACGCCGTGGGCCATTGCTCGCGCGACGGCGCCGTGATCGAGCCGCTGGTGTCCGAGCAGTGGTTCGTGAACGTGCGCCCGCTGGCCGACGCCTCCGTCCAGGCCGTGCGCGAGGGCCGCGTGCGCTTCCATCCCGAACGCTTCACCAAAGAGTTCCTGCGCTGGATGGACGAGATTCAGCCCTGGTGCATCTCGCGCCAGCTCTGGCTGGGCCATCGTCTGCCGGTCTGGTATTGCCAGGCGTGCGGCGAGGTCCTGGTGGAGCGCCAGGACCCCAGCGCCTGCCCGCGCTGCGGCGCCGCGGACCTCCAGCAAGACCCGGACGTGCTGGACACCTGGTTCAGCTCCGGCCTCTGGCCGTTTTCGACCCTGGGCTGGCCCGACGACACCCCGGACATGCAGCGGTTCTATCCCACCGACGTGCTGGAAACCGGCTACGACATCATCTTCTTCTGGGTCGCACGCATGGTGATGCTGGGCCTCGAACTCGCGGACGACGTGCCGTTTCGCGACGTGTACCTGCACGGCCTGGTGCGCCACCTGGACGGCACCAAGGTCAGCAAGTCGAACTATCAGCCCGGCGACGACCCGCTCGAAACCATTGCGGCCTACGGCGCCGACGCGATGCGCTTCACGTTCGTCACCTCCGGCGCGCCCGGCAACGACATCCGCTTTGACGTGCGCAGCGTGGAGCGCAGCGCGCGCTTCGCCAACAAGCTGTGGAACGGCGCCAAGTTCGTGATTGGCGCCATGGAGCGCACGCGCGCCGACCAGCCGGGCGAGCCGGAGCTCGTTGACCGCTGGATTCTCGGCCGGCTGGCGCAGGTGCACGCCCAGACGTCGCGCGACGTCGACCGCTTCCGCTTTGGCGAGGCGGGGCGGGCGCTGCACGACTTCTTGTGGACCGAGTTCTTCGACTGGTACGTGGAAGCGGCCAAAATCCGCCTGTACGGCGGCGGCGGTGCGGCGCGCGCCGCGCGCGCCGCCCACACCCTGCAAACCGTGCTCGACGGCTCACTGCGTCTGCTGCATCCCTTTATGCCGTTCGTGACGGAGGAAATCTGGCGCTACTTCCGCGCCGCCGCCGACGCGCCCGACGCGCCCGAACTCTTGATGCAGGCCGATATTCCCGACCCGCCGTCCGACGTCGACGCCGACGCCATTGCGCACGTGCGCGCCTTGATCGACATCGTGCAAGGCATCCGCAACGCGCGGCACGAGTCCAACGTCGAACCCGGCAGGTTCGTCGAAGCGCGCGTCCTTGGGGCCGCTCCCGAACTGGAGGCCGCGCGCGCCTTCATCCAGAAGCTGGCGCGCGCCGAGCCGCTGACGTTCCATCCCGCCGACGCCGCGTTCGACGACCCGGCCGTGACCGTGCGCGCGGGCGGCGTCGAGGTCGTGCTGCCGCTGGCCGGGCTGGTGGACCTGGCCGCCGAACGCGAACGCCTGGCGCGCGAACTGGCGCAGGCCGAAGGCGCCCTGGCGCGCGCCGAGCAGCTGCTGGCCAACGCCGGCTTCGTCCAGCGCGCGCCGCCGGCCGTGGTCGACAAGGAACGGGAGCGCGCGGCCGCCGCGCGCGAGCGCATGGCGCAGATTTCGGAGCGCCAGGCCGCGCTAGATCAGTAGCGACGCGGGTCCCGACCCGGCCGATCGACGGGTGTCTGCGGGCGTGGAGGGACGCGCCGTAGGGTCTGCGCTGGCGTTGCCGCGCACGTACAGCTGGCGCATGGCCGTTGGCCCGCGCACGAACACCCCGCGCACGCCGCGCCGGGCGGCCGCCGCCGTGTCCTCGATGGCGGGACGCACCTGCGACGACAGCTGGTCGATGAAGTGCAGGGCGATGGCCTCCGGAGTCTGCGGCTCGACCACGGCCGAAAAGTCGAGCTGGCCCTGGTGGCTCAACACCAGATGGCGCAGCAGCATGGCCGTCTCCCCCTCGCAACCGGCGGTTGCCAGGGCGCGGTCCAGGACGTGCACGCCCTGCACCATGTGGCCTTCCAGGTTGCCGGACGGCGTGTAGGCAAAGTCCGCGCCCACCTCGATCTCCTCGATCTTGCCCAGGTCGTGCAGCACCACGCCCGCGATCAGCAGGTCCCGGTCGAGCTGCGGAAAGACCTCGGCCACCCGTTCGGCGATGCGCAGCATCTCCACCGTGTGCTCGGCCAGGCCGCCGATCCAGGCGTGGTGGCGGGTCTTGGCCGCCGGCCAGGTTGGCAGCCGCTCCTTGACCAGCGGGTCGGCGATGACCGCGCGCAGCACGGCGCGCACGTCCGCGGCCGCAATCGATTCCACCGCGTCGCGCAGCGCTCCAATCAGACCGTCGACGTTCTGCTGCGACTGGGGCAGGTGCGCGCCCGCCTCCCACGTTTCGTCGGACGGCCGCATTGCCGTGATCTTGACGTTGACGCGGTTGTTGTAGCTGTCGCCCCGGCCCATGACCTCGTAGGGCTCGCCGACCCGCACCGCGGCGACGTCGGCCTCCGTCACGCCAAACCACACCGCGTCGGTTGTGTCGCCCGTGCGGTCGCGCAGGGTGAGGCGCAGATAGGCGTTGCCGGTGCGCGTCTCGCGCACGTCGCACGTCGACACCAGGAACACGGCGTCGATGGAGCGGCCAGGCTGAATATCCGCGACGTTCAACGAAACCCTGCTCCCATGGGGCGCTGTCCGCGGGCCATCCTACCCAGCGGCGCGCCAGCGCCGGCCGTGCCGAGCGAACACGGCCGGATTTCGGAGGCGGCTAATTCCATCGGCGCAGCGCCCTGGCGGCGCCGACGGCGCCTGTGAGGTCTGGCGTCAGCGACGGCTATTTCCGCCGGCGCAGCGCCCCGCGCAGCCGTTCGAGCAGCGACGGGCGGCGTTCGTGCAACTCGATCACCTGGCCGCGCCACATCACCGGCCGGTTCGCGGTTCCATAGGCGCCGCCCCGCCGCCGTTCCAGGATGCCGCGCACCAGCGCCGCCGCGAAGATCACCCCCGCGGCGACGGCGGCGATGGACGCAATCTGCCGCAGGAAAATCGAAAGGAACAGTGCCAGCACCACCAGCACGGCCGCCGTGATCAGCATCTCGCTGGTGGTGGCAAAGCGCCGCCGCGTCCACGCGCCCACGACCTCGAGCAGATTGCCGGCGGCGCGCGGCGGACGCGGCGCACCGCCCCGAGGGCGCGCGCCCTGCGGCCGGCGCGTGTCGGACTGCTGCAGGATTTCTCGGACTTCGTCCTGCCAACTCTTCGGCATGCCATCCCAAGCCAACACAGCGACGCCGCAAGTATAACCCCAGCTTCCCCACCCTCACCCTGCCCTCTCCCAGGGACATGGCAGGCGGTGCCGTGTTCATCGAGCTTCCCCACCCTCACCCTGCCCTCTCCCTCCAGGGAGAGGGAAAAGAAGCGTTCAGAACATGAGACGAGCGAGTATGAGACGAGCGGGTTCGGCAGCCCTCGTGCTACGGCAGCTTCCTGCGCCGACGGAGAATTCCGCAAAGGTCTTTGGAAGAGAGCGGATGACGCTGAATCCCCGGCCGCTCGCCCGCCGCCCAGCCGGCGTGGACCCCCTTTCGGCCGCCAAATCAGCCGCTGCAACGCGGGTCACCGCCGCCCAGCCGGCATGGACCCTCTTCGGCCGCCAAATCAGCCGCTGCAACGCGAGTCACCGCCGCCCAGCCGGCGCGGCCCCCTTTGGCCGCCAAATCAGCCGCTGCAACGCGGGTCACCGCCGCCCAGCCGGCGCGGACCCCCTTCGGCCGCCAGATCAGCCGCTGCAACGCGGGCCACCGCCGCCCAGCTGGCGCGGACTCCCCTTTCTTTCCCCTCTCCCGCGTGCGGGAGAGGGTTAGGGTGAGGGTTCTTCGCTGCTGCCCACCGTCCACCCCGGCATACTTCCCCTAATGCCCGCCGCCCCGCCGCGCATCTACCTGGACCACGCCGCCGCCACGCCGCTCGACCCCGCGGTGTTCGAGGCCATGCGGCCCTACCTGTGGCTGGCGCCCGGCAACCCGTCCAGCGTGCACTGCGCCGGCCGCCGCGCGCGCGCCGCGCTCGACGCGGCGCGCCGCCAGGTGGCCGACGTGCTTGGCTGCGGCCCAAGCGAGATCGTCTTCACCAGCGGCGGCACCGAGGCGGACAACCTGGCCGTCATCGGCGCGGCCCTGGCCGCGGCCAGACGCGGCCGCCACGTGGTGACCTGCGCCATCGAACATCACGCCGTGCTGTTTGCGGCGCGGTCGCTGCGGGCGCACGGCTTCGAGGTCACCGAGCTGGGCGTCGACCCGACGGGCCGCGTCGCGCCCGACGCCCTGGCCAATGCCCTGCGGCCCGATACCGTGCTGGTCAGCATCGGCCTGGCCAACAACGAAACCGGAACGATCCAGGACATCCCCGCGCTGTCCCGCATCGCGCACGCCGCCGGCGCCTGGATGCATACGGACGCCGTGCAGGCCGCCGGCCAACTCGACATAAACGTCGATCGGCTCGACGTGGACTTGCTAAGTTTGTCCGCGCACAAGCTGTATGGACCCAAGGCCGTCGGCGCGCTCTACGTGCGCGGCGGCGTGGCGCTGGCGCGGCTCGCCTTTGGCGGGGCGCAGGAACGCGACCGGCGCGCGGGAACGGAGAACGTGCCAGGCATTGTGGGGCTGGGAGCGGCATTGACGCGGGCGCGCGACCGGCGCGCCGAGCGCACCGCAACGTACCGGCGCCTCAGCTCGGCGCTGGCCGCGCGCGTGCTGCACGCCGGGCTGGGCGCGCGGCTTACGGGACCCCCCGGCCGCACGCTGCCGTCGTTTGCGCCCCTGGCGTTTCCCAACGTCGACGCAACGTCCTTGCTGATCCGCCTGGACCTGGACGGGGTCGAAGTGTCCACCGGCGCCGCCTGCACGTCGGGATCGCTGGAGCCGTCCCACGTGATCCAGGCGCTCGGCCTTCCCGCGGCCTACCGGCGCGGCGCCCTGCGCTGCACGGTTGGCTTGGGCAACACCGACGAAGAAATGCAGCGCGCCGGCGACGCCATCGTGCGCCACGCGCAGGCGCTGCACGAGCTTGCCGCCGCCAGAACGGAGGTCGATTGACGTGGACGTGCTGTTGGTCATTCCGCCGTCGGTGTTTCTGGGGCTGGTGCTCGCCACGTTCGCCAGCTTTACGTTTCACACCGTGCTGGGCCGCCGTCAGCGGTCGGGCGTGGTCTACTGGCCGTTCGGGCTGGCGGGGTTTGCCGCCGGCGCGCTGGCGGCCACGCCGCTGGGCGCCACCTACCTGGCGTTGGGCGGCCTGCCGGTGCTGGGCGGGTTGGTCGGGTGCCTGATCGGCCTGCTCATCGCGCATCTGGTGCTGACCTGAGCCGCCGCGCCGGCCCCGTCGGGCGCAGCGCGCAAATGCATTGCCGCGCGGGAAGCCGCCGTGGTAGGTTGAAGAACTGAGTCCGTAAAGAAATCGTGCGGCGTCAGATGTGGCTCGTAAAGCTTGTCGTGGGGTTGGTGATCGGCATGGCGGCCGGACTTGCGGTGCGCGCCATGCCGCCTGCGGCGGCAGCGGCGCCCGATCGGCCGGCGGAGGACATCCCATAGCGTAAGCAGCGCGAGGCGGGACAAGCCAGGCTGATTGGGAGGCGTCCTTCCATCAGCCTTTTCTTTTTTGGCCGACTCCGGCTCACCTGGGTGCCATGCAACATGACTTCAGCCGACATTCGCCAGCTCTTCCTCGACTTCTTCGCCGCGCGCGGCCACGCCGTGCTGCCCAGCGCCTCCCTGGTGCCGGTCGGCGATCCCAGCGTGCTGCTCACGTCCGCCGGCATGCAGCAGTTCAAGCCCTATTACAGCGGCGAGCGCGTCTCGCCCTACCCCCGCATCGCCACGGTGCAAAAGTGCTTCCGCACCACCGACATCGACGAGGTGGGCGATCACAGCCACCTGACGTTCTTCGAGATGCTGGGGAACTTCAGCTTCGGCGACTACTTCAAGGCCGAGTCCATCGCCTGGGCGCGCGAGCTGGTGCAGGACGCCGTTGGCATCGACCCGCGGCGCATCTGGGTCACGGTGTACGAAGGCGGCCCAGGCGTCCCGCGCGACGAAGAGTCGGCGGACATCTGGGCCGATCTGGGCCACCCGCGCGAACGCATTGCCTACGCCGGCGCCGACAACTTCTGGGGGCCGACCGGCGACAGCGGCCCCTGCGGGCCGACCACCGAGCTGCACGTGAACCTGCGCCCCGACCTGCCCGACCCGGGGCCGCTGCGCGCGCCCGACCAATACCTGGAAATCTGGAACCTCGTCTTCAACCAGTACTTCCGCGCCGCCGACGGCGGGCTGACGCCGCTGGATCAGGTCGGGGTCGATACCGGCGCCGGCCTGGAGCGCTGGGCCGTGGTGCTGCAAGGCGTCGACTCGATCTACGACACCGACATCTGGCGGCCGCTGATTCACGCGGCCGCGGGGGGCGCAGGGATCGAATACCAGGCCGACCGCCCCCAGGACCGTTCCCTGCGGGTCGTTGCGCAACACGGGCGCGCCGCCGCGTTCCTGATTGGTGACGGGGTGATGCCGGGCAACGAGGGCCGCGGCTACATCCTGCGCCGCAGCATCCGCCAGGCCGTGCGCCACGCCCGCCAGCTTGGCGTGGAGGCCGACGCGCTCGCCCCGGTGGTCGAGGCCGCGATCGACGTCATGGCCGAAGAGGGCTACGACGACCTGCTCCCGCGCGCTGACTTCATCCGCAGCGTGGTCAGCGACGAGGAGCGGCGCTTTCGGCGCACGCTGGACTCGGGCATGGCCCGGCTCGACGACATGCTGGCCGCCGCGCCGGCCGGCGGGCAGGTGGACGGAGCGCGCGCCTTCGAGCTGTACGACACGTTCGGCTTTCCACTTGACATAACCAAAGACGTTGCGGCGGCCCGCGGATTCAGCGTGGACGAGACCGCGTTCCACGAAGCCTTGGCGCAACAGCAAGCGCGCAGCCGCGCGGCGCATGCCGACGGCGACGGCCGCACGCTGCCCAGCGGCTTCGGCGAAACCGTCTTCCTCGGCTACGACTTCGTGACGGAGGGCGAGGGCACGGTCGTGGCGCTGGCCCGCGGCGACCAGCTCGTCGCCGCCGCGCAGGCGGGGGACGAGGTCGTAGTCGTGCTGGACCAGACGCCGTTCTACGGCGAGTCCGGCGGCCAGGTGGGCGACGTGGGGACGCTGGAAGGTCCCGACGGCGCAGCCCAGGTGCTGGACACGCTCAAGACGCCCGAAGGCACGATCGCGGCCGTGGCCGCAATCGTGCGCGGCAGCTTGGCCACCGGCCAGCGCGTGCGCGCGCAGGTCGACCGCGAGCGGCGGCTCGGCATCATGCGCAACCACACGGCCACGCATCTTCTGCATGCCGCGCTGCGCCGCATCCTCGGCTCGCACGTGCGCCAGGCCGGGTCCCTGGTGGCGCCCGACCGTCTGCGGTTCGACTTCACGCACCCGTCGCCCGTCTCCGACGACGAACTGCGCGGCATCCAGCGCTGGGTGAACGAGCAAGTGCTGCACGGACGCCCGCTGACGACCGAACGCACCGAGGTCCAGGCCGCCGTCCAGGCGGGCGCCATGGCGCTGTTCGGCGAAAAGTACGGGGAAGTCGTGCGCATGGTCTCGATGGGCGGCATCAGCCGCGAGCTCTGCGGCGGCACGCATTGCAGCTCCACCAGCCAGATCGGGTTGTTTGCCATCGAGCAGGAATCGGGCATCGCCGCCGGCGTGCGGCGCATCGAAGCCGTCACTGGCCACGCCGCCGTGGCCGCGGTGGAACGCAATCAGCAACTGCTGGCCAGCGTTGCCCGCCAGGTGGACGCCTCGCCCGCCCAGGCGCCGGAGCGCGTGCAGCGGCTCCAGGAACAGCTGGACGGGTTGCGGCGCTCGATGCAGGCCGCCGAACGGGCCGAGGCGCGCCGCCTGGCCGCCGGGCTCGCGTCTCAGGCCCAGGCCGTGGGCGGCGTGTCGCTGTTGGCCGTGCAGGTGCCGGTCAGCAACCGCGGCGCTCTGCGCGACTTGACCGCCGACGTGCGGCAGCGCCTGCCCGAGCCGTGGGTGATCGTGCTGGCGGCGGTCAGCGGCGGGCGGCCGTCGTTCGTGGCGGCCGCGTCGCCGCAAGCCGTCGCCGCCGGCGTGCACGCCGGCACGCTGGCCCGCGCCGTGGCCGAGGTCACCGGCGGCGGCGGCGGCGGGCGGCCGGAGCTGGCCATGGCCGGCGGCAAGGACCCCTCCAAGATCGACGCTGCCCTGCGCGCCGGCCGCGACTACGTCGACGGCGTGGGCGTCCCAGCGTGAACGCCCGGCGCACCGTCACCATCCGGCGCCCGGCCCAGCCCGCCGGCCGCGTCGAGCGCCAGCGGCCCGACCCGCCCGGGGCGGCGTTCGAACGTGACTGGCGCGGCGTCCGCGCCGCCAGCGCGTCGACCGCCTGGCGCGGCGCGCCGGCCAGCCGCTCCTCGGTGGTGTTCGAGCGCGTCTCCCCCGGCGCGCAGCGCCCGCGAACCGCCGGCCTGCCCGTGCGGCTGCCGGCGGCCCCGCCGCAGTGGAAGCCCAAGGCCGCCGCCGCGGGCGGCCTGCTGGCGGCCGTCGTGCTGCTGGCCGCGGCGTGTCAATTCTTCGTGGCGCCGTCCAGCACCGTGGTGGTGGCCCCGAACGTCGAAGAGTTCCCCATCGACGTCACCGTGCGCATCGACCCCGACATCGGCTCGGTCGACCTGGAGCGCGGCCTGGTGCCGGCCACGATTGTGGACGCCACGGCGGAGGGCGCGCTGCAAAAGCCCACCTCCGGCCGGCGGCGCGTCGCGCAGACGGTGGCGACCGGCTTCGTCACGATCCGCAACCGCACCCGCCAGGCCGTGGTGCTGCCCGCGGGGTCGCGCGTGCTGGCGGCAGACCGCACGGGATTCCTGACCGACGCCGAGATTCTGGTGCCGCCAACCTTGCAGGTTGGCGGCCGCGACGTGCCAGGGGAGGCCGTCGTGGCCGTGACGGCCGAGCTGCCGGGCATCGAGGGCAACGCTCCCGCGCTGGCCATCATTGCCGTCGACGGCGACGTCGGCGCGGCCCTGGAAGCGTTCAATCCGCAGCCGCTGCAAGGCGGCACCGAACGCGAGGTCTCTCTGGTGGACCAGCGGGACCTCGACGAACTGGACAACGTGCTGACCGAACGGCTGCTGAGTTCGGCCGTGGAACGGCTGCGGCGCGATCGGTCGGCCAATCAAACCCTCATCGTGTGGTCGCCGGCCGCGGGCAACCCTCAGGTGCTGCAACGCGAGTTCAGCGCCGACCTCGGCCAGCGCGCCAACGCCGTCACCCTGGGCATGGCCATCCGCGCCCAGGGCACGGCTTTCGCCACCGAAGACCTGCGCGCCGTGTTGCTGCGGCGCGTGGAAGCCGCCGCACCCGACGGTGGGACGCACGTCGACGACATTCGGATCACGAACACAGAAGTCCTGGGCGAGCGCCAGGGCGTGCTCGACATCCGCGTGCTGGCGGTTGCCGAGGCCCACGCCCACGTCGATCACGGCCAGGTGCGCGACGCGGTTGCGGGCCGCGAGCTGATCGACGGCTTGCGCTCCTTGCGCGACGTGCCGGGCGTGCGCGACGTCAGCGTCGCCCACGATCCCCCCGACACCGCCAACTTCCCCCGGCTGGGGTTCCGCATCGATGTCCAGGTCGAGTCGCCGGCACACCCCGTTGCCGGCTGAGCCCGAACGGCTGCCGCCGCCGCTCGGCCGCCGCGTCGCGGCGCTCGATCTGGGCGAACGCCGCATCGGCGTCGCGGTGACCGACCCCGGCGGGTCGTTCGTGGCCGCGCGCCAGGTCGTGCACCGCGGCGGCTCCAGCCGTGACCGCCGCGCCCTGCACCAGCTGCTGGACGCCAACGCCGGCGCAACGCTCGTTATCGGGCTACCGTTGAATGCCGATGCAACCGACAACAATCAGACGGCCCGCACCCGCCGCTGGGCCGACACTCTGCTGCACGGGCGCCCCGAGCCCATCGTCTGGTGGAACGAACACTTGACCACCCAAGCCGCCCAAAGCGCCGGCGCCGCCCCCGCCGACCTCGACGCCCGCGCCGCCGAACTCATCCTCCTCGACTACCTCCGGAGCCGTCCCGCGTGATTGGGCGCGTGATTGCCGTGACGCAGGCGCTGGTCATTGGGCTCGTCAGTCTGGCGGGCGCGTTGTTCCTGGCCTATTCCGTGGCCTTTCGCTTCGCCGATTCGCCCACCCCGGTCGCCGAGCGCACCGTGCCCTTCACGATTCCCAGCGGGGCCACCACCGCCGACGTCGCGCGCAGTTTGCGCGAGGCCGGCCTGATTCGCAGCGACGTGCTGTTTCAACTGCTGGTGGAGCGCCGCGGGCTGGAAGGCCAGCTGCGGCAGGGAACCTTTCTGATCCGCTCGGACATGTCGCTGGACGAAATCGTGCGCACGCTCAGCGTGTCCACGGTGGTCGATCAGACCGTCACCTTCCCCGAGGGTTGGCGTCTGGAAGAAATGGCCGAGCGGCTGGCCGAGCAGACCAACGTCGACGACGCCGAGTTTCTGCGGCTGGCCCGCAGCGGCGCGCCTGAGTTCGCCGGCAGCTTCGACTTCCTCGCCAGCCTGCCCGACGGCCAATCGCTCGAAGGCTATCTGTTTCCCGATACCTACAACGTCGACGCCACCACCACCCCCAGCAACCTCATCCGACGCATGCTGCAGCGGTTTGGGGAGATCGTGAACGACCGCACCCGCGCGGCCGCCGCCGCCGTGGGGTTGTCCGTGCACGAGCTGCTCGTCCTGGCCTCGATCATCGAGCGCGAGGCAGTGCTCGACGAGGAGCGCCCGCTCATCGCCGGCGTGTTTCACAACCGGCTCACGCGCGGCATTCCGCTGCAAGCCGACCCCACGGTGCAATACGTCGTGGGCCGCACCGAGACGGGCGGGCGCTGGTGGAAGCCCGACATCACCAACGAGGACTTGCGCACGCCGTCTCCGTACAATACCTACGTCACCACCGGGTTGCCCCCCGGACCCATCGCCGCCCCCGGCCGCATGTCGATCGAGGCGGCGGCGAACCCCGAGGCAACCACCCACCTGTTCTTCGTGGCGCGCGGGGACGGATCCCACGCCTTTTCCGAGACGTTGGAGGAACACACACGCAACATTCAACGCTATCTGCGCTGACGGCCGCCCGCACTCAGCGGCTGGTCGACCGCCTCGACGACCTGGGGGTGGACGCCATGCTGGTCGTCGGCCAAGCCAATCGACGCTACCTCAGCGGATTCACCGGCACGTCCGCCGCCCTGCTCGTGTCACCGCAGGACCGCCGCCTGGTCACCGACGCCCGCTACACCGAACAGGCGGGGCGGCAGGCGCCGGCGTACGACGTGATCGAAAACGTCGACCTGCGCGGGGCCCTGGCCGACTGGGCGCAGGAGCGCGCCGTCCAGCGGATCGGCGTCGAGTCCGAACACACCTCCATCAAACAGCATCGGGACCTGCTGGACCGTCTGGCCGACGCGCCGAGCCCGCCCGACGTCGTTCCGCTGGACGCCGTGGTCGAACAGCAGCGCGTCGTCAAGGACGAGGCCGAGCTTGCCCTGCTGCGCGAGGCCGTGCGCATGGCTGACGACGTGATGGCGCGTGCGGCGGACGCGCTGACGGACGGCCTGCGCGAGCGCACCCTGGCGAACGACCTCGAACGCTTCATGCGCGAACTCGGCGGCGACGAGCCGTCGTTTCCCACCATCGTGGCCGCCGGCCCCAACGCGGCAATGGCGCACCACACGCCGTCCGAGCGTCCCATGCAGACGGGCGAGCCCGTGATCGTGGACTTGGGCGTGCGGCTGGACGGGTATTGCTCCGACATCACCCGCTCGTTCAGCGTCGGGCCGCCCGACGACCG
The DNA here is from genome assembly GCA_958296175.1 of uncultured Chloroflexota bacterium. Classification (GTDB taxonomy): domain Bacteria; phylum Chloroflexota; class UBA11872; order UBA11872; family UBA11872; genus UBA11872. The sequence goes on along the minus strand of OY282448.1, from coordinate 2,502,906 downwards.
CTTTCGCGAGGTCTACTCGATCGTGCTCGCGGCGCAAACCGCGGCCGAAGCCGGGACGCGCGCCGGCATGACTGGCCGCGAGGCGGACGCGCTGGCGCGCCAGGTCATCGCCGAGGCAGGCTTCGCCGACCGCTTTGGCCACGGGACCGGCCACGGCGTGGGGCTCGAGATTCACGAGGCGCCCACCCTCTCCCCCCGCGCCGCCGACGCCTTGCCCGCCGGCGCCGTGACCTCGGTCGAGCCGGGCGTCTACCTGCCCGGCTGGGGAGGCGTGCGCATCGAGGACCTCGTCGTGATTGGCGCTGCAGGTGTCCAGGTGCTGACCCAGGCCCCCAAGTGACCGGCGCCGCGGCCGGATTCGACAGGAAGGTTTGAGACCGTGATCGACGCCGGCGAACTTCGACGAGGCTGGGTGCTGCGGATCGACGGCGCGCTGTATCAAATTGTGTCGTTCCAGCACCAGAAGATCGGCCGCGGGTCGGCCAACGTGCGCCTGCGGCTGCGCGACCTCCGCGGCGGGTCCACCACCGACCGCACCTTCCAGGCCTCGCGGCGTTTCGAGCGCGTGATTCTGGACAGCCACCGCGTGCAATTTCTCTACAGCGACGACGCCGGCTATCACTTCATGGACACCGAGACCTTCGACGACATGACGCTCAGCGCCGCCGCGGTTGGCGGCGCCGCGAAGTATATGGCCGACAGCCTCGAACTCGAAGTCGTGGCTTTCGAAGGCTCTCCCATCGGCGTCGAGCTGCCGGTGACGGTGGATATCGAGGTGCTCGAAACCGAACCGGGCGTGCGCGGCGACACCGCCACCGGCGCCACCAAGCAGGCCCGCATGGCCACCGGACTCACCGTGCAGGTGCCGCTGTTTGTCAACGTGGGCGACGTGCTCAGAATCGACACGCGCACCGGCGCGTATCAAACCCGCGCGTGACCCCGCACGACACGCGCCGATGAGCGGAGCCCGCGGCCTGTATAGGCGCCCCAGCCAGTCGGGCAGCCCGCGGAACGTGCGCCCATGAGCGCGGACGGCGACTGGGACGACGCGCTGGCGCGCGACGTGCCGCGCCTGGCCGCGCTGCTGCGCGAGACCGGGGCCGAAGAGATCGAAATCGGCGACGACGCGCGCACCATTCGCGTGCGCCGCATTCCCCGCGCCGAGACCGTCCAGGTCGAGGCGCGGCTGGACCCCGCCCCCGCCGAAACGCCCGACGGGCCGACACGCGTGACCTCCGAGCAGGTCGGCGTGTTCATCAGCAGCGGCGTGCAGGCCGGCGACAGCGTCGAAGAGGCGCAGGCGATTGGCGTCGTGGACGTGCTGGGCGTCGCGCACGACGTCTACGCGCCCGCCGACGGCGTGGTCGAACGCTTCCTGGTGCGCGATGGCGAGGTGGTCGAATACGGCCAGCCGCTCGCCGAGCTGCGGGGCGCCGCCGCCGCAGATTAGGCCGACCGCCGGTTCGGCCCAGCCGCCGCGGGGGTTATTCCGTCGGCCGCACGCGCTGGCGCAGCCGCCGCCAGACGCGCGCCGGATCGCCCTGGTCCCACGACACCAGCATCGACGCGGCGGCGAAGATCGACGAATAGGTCCCGATCAAAAAGCCCGCCGCCAGCGCCGTCACGAACAGCCGAATCGTCGGCCCGCCCAGCATGATCAGCGCAAACAGCACCACCAGCGCCGTGAGCGACGTGTTCAGTGAGCGCGTCAGGCTTTGGTTCACGCTGAAGTTCACCGTCTGTTCGAACGTGGGCCGCTGCGGTTCCGCCAGGCGCAGGTGGCGCTGGCGGTTTTCGCGAATACGGTCGAACACCACGATGGTGTCGTTGACCGAAAACCCGATGACCGTCAGCACCGCGGTCACGAACAAAGCGTCCACCTGCACGCCTGCCGCGTGGCCCAGCAGCGCGAACAGCCCCACCAGAAAGAGCGCGTCGTGCAGCAGCGCACCAATGGCGGCCAATCCCAGCACCGCGGGCCGCTCCATGCGCCGGAATGCCCAGGTGACGTAAAGCAAAATCAGCGCCGAGGCCAGCACCACGGCGATGGCCGCCGCGCGGGTGAGTTCGGCGCCCACCACGGGCCCGATGGTCGAGACGCTCAGCTCCTCCCCGGCCCCCGCGCGCTCGAACACCGCCGCGGTCAGCGCGTCCTTCTCGTCCAGCTCCAGCGGGCGCACCCGCAGCAGTGCGCCGTCGTCCGTCAGCTGCACCGTTGCGTTCGCGAAGCCGGCGTCGGCGGCTGCGGACAGGATGGCGGCCTGGCTGGCCGGCTGCTCGAAGCGCAGGTGGATCAACGTGCCGCCGGTGAAGTCGATGCCGGGCCGCAGCCCGCCCGTCAGCAGCGCGATCACGCCCGGCAGCAGCAGCGCCAGCGACAGCAGGTACCACCAGCGGCGGCGCGCCATGATGGCGAACATCAGGTCTCGGCCCGCGCCGCCGCGCCGGCGCCGAAGAGCCGCGGGCGCGCCAGCCGCGGCCAGCTGACCGCCAGCCGCAGCAGGTTGCGGCTGACCGTAATGGCGCTGAACATGCTGACCACCACGCCAATGGCCAGCGTGATGGCAAACCCGCGCACGCCGCCGCTGCCCAGCCCGAAGAGCACCGCGCAGATGATGAGCGTGGAGATGTTGGAGTCGCGAATCGACGGCCAGGCGCGGTTGAACCCTGACTCGACTGCCCCCCGCAGCACCCGGCCGGCGCGCAGCTCCTCGCGCGTGCGCTCGAAGATCAAAATGTTGGCGTCCACCGCCACGCCCACCGACAGGATGAATCCGGCCAGACCCGACAGCGTCAGCGTGACCGGGACCAGCTTGAAGACCGCGAAGACGATGCAGGCGTACACCACCAGCGCCGCGGCCGCCACCACGCCCGGCAGGCGGTACACCACCACCATGAAGATCAGCACCAGCACCGCGCCCACCACGCCGGCCCGCAGGCTGGCCTCCAGCGACGCGCGCCCCAGCGTGGGGCGGACGGTCAGGTTTTCCACCACCTCCAGCGGCACCGGCAGCGCGCCGTAGCGCAACTGGATGGCCACGGTGCGCGCCTGCTCCGGCGTGAACGACCCGCGGATCACGCCCTGCTCGCGGATGGCGGCGGCGATGGACGCCGAACTGACGACCACGTCGTCCACCGTGATGGTCAAGACCTCGCCAATGTGCGCCGCGGTGTAGGCCTCGAACCGGTCGGCGGCGTCCGGCCGCAGGTCGAACTCGATGCGCGGCGCGCCGAACTCGTCGAAGCCCACCCGCGCGTCCGCCAGGTCGCGGCCCGTGAGCACCGTCTGCTCCGGCGCGGGTTCCAGCGTGATCCCTTCCGGCACGAACTGGCTGCCGGTGTTCAGGATCAGCAGCCGACCCGTCTGGCGAAACAGCCGGATAGCGTCGTCCGGGTTCTCCGCCCCCGGCAGCTCTACGATCAGGCGGTTGGCGCCTTCGACCTGGATCAGCGGCTCGGCCACGCCCAGCGCGTTCACACGGTTTTCGATGATTTGCCGCACCGCCTCCATGTCGCCGTCGCGCAGTTCCTGGCCGGCGGCCGGCCGCGCTTCGAAACGCACGTGCAGCCCGCCTTGCAGGTCCAGCCCCTGCCGGAAGCGCAGATTCGCCAGGTCGCGCCCGGCAATCTCCAGCGGCAGCCCCGGCGTGCCCGGAAACGCCAGATAGGCGCAGAACGCGAAGAGCACGGCAATGACGCTCAGCGTGGCCCAGTGGCGGATGCGCACGATGTCCTACGGCCTCGGGTGGATGGGAGCGCCGATCATACGCGCCGCGCGCCGATGGCCGCGCGCGCCGCCGCGTCCGATGGTGAGGTCGTGTGCTGGTGAGGCCGCGCGGCGCGTCGGCGTCTGCCGCTCGCCGCGCGTGCGCTGCGGCGCTCCGTGCAGGGCAGGGCGCCGCGCCCGGACCCGAGCGCCGTGCAGCCGATCCTCCGTCATGCGGGCTGCGCCGTGACGTAGTGCGCGCTTCCCAGGTGGCGCACCAGGCCCTTGATCTCCATCACGGCCAGCAGCGCCGAAACCTGGGAGGCCGGGCGCTGGAGCAGGCGCGACAGCTCGTCGATGTGCAGCGGGTCGGTGGTCAGGTGCTGCAGGAGCGCCCGTTCCTCGCGGGTGGGTTTCACCAGCGGCGGCATGGCCAGCTGTTCGGCGCTCACCGAAATCTGCATCGCCTCCAGCACGTCTTCCGCCGAAGCGACGGCCCGCGCCTCGCCGCGGTTGATCAGGCGGTTGGTTCCGCGGCTCCCCTCCATGAACACGCTGCCCGGCACCGCCAGAATGTCGCGGTTCTGCTCGATCGCGTAACGGGCGGTGTGCAGCGCGCCGCTGGTCAGCGGGGCCTCCACCACGATGACGGCGCGCGACAGGCCGCTGATGATGCGGTTTCGCTGCGGAAAGTGCTCGGGCAACCCGCGCACCCCGACCGGGTATTCGGTCACTACGGCCCCGCGTTCCAGGATTTGCGGCGCCAGACGTCGATTGGAGCGCGGATACACCTCGTGCAGCCCCGTGCCCCAGACCGCCACCGTGGCGCCGCCCGCTTCCAGCGTGGCCCGATGCGCGGCGCTGTCGATGCCCGCCGCCATGCCGCTCACGATGCACAGGCCGGCGCGGGCGAGTTTGCCCGCCAGCTGGTCCGTCACCTGCCGGCCGTAGGCCGTCATGCGCCGCGTGCCCACAATGGCCGCGGTGCGCTCGTAGTCGGCGCAGGCCAGGTCGCCTTTGACGTACAGCAACGGCGGCGGGTCGGGAATCTCGCGCAGCTGCGCGGGGTAGCCCGGGTCGTGCCAGGCCAGAGCCCGCCCCTCGTATTCCGCCAGCTTCTCCATGGCAGCCGCCGGGGAGGTGCGCCGCCGCGCCTCCGCCACGCCGCGCGCCGCGGCGGGCGGCGCCCCCGCCGCTTCCAGGTCGTTCTGGCTGGCCTCCCAGGCCAACCGCAGGTCGCCAAACGCGCGAATCAGGTTCCACAGCGTCGCCGACCCCAGCCCCGGCACCGCGCCCAGCGCCACCCACGCGTCCAAATCCTCAGGGGTGCGGCCGCTGGGCGTCGGCAGCTGGTTGGCGCTGAACGTCGCGCGCGGATGGTTCCCGGCCATGCCACTAGCCTAGCGCCGCCGCCGCCCCTCACTCCCCCCGCAGGCGGAATCCCGACAATCATCCCAGCGGGCGATGGGCAGGAGCCGCCTCACTCCCCCCGCAGGCGGAATCCCGGGTGGCACCGACGAACGGCGCCGACCCAGTCACCCTCACCCCCGCAGGCGGAATCCCGCGCTCCCTTGCTCTGGCTGCCCGTGTTGTAGTCCTCACTCCCCCCGCAGGCGGCATCCCGCTCTGGCGGCATCGGCCCCCGCCGATCATCCCGCGTCCCCCGCGCGGCCACAGTCCGATAAAGAACCGCCGCGTCGAGAAAAACCCCCTTGCCCGCCCCCGGCGGCGTGCTACACTCGCCGCGACGTGAGGAAATCCCGATAGCTTCGCGGCCGCGGGCCCGCCTCTGTAGAGACGCCAGCCAGCCGATCTGTCCGAGCTGGCTGGCTAGTCTTGCGTCCGGCTGCCACATGTTCGGAACGGACTCTCCGCGCTGACGTTACTTGTCGCCGCCGGCAGCCTTGGCCGTCGCATCGTCTCTGTTTGCGCGCCTCGCGCGTGCGCGGCCGCACAGACGTCACGCGCCCCCGCCATTCCCAGCCGCGCTGGTCGTCCTGGCCGCCGCGGCGCACGTTCGTCCTAAGGACAAAGGAGCAGGCACTGCATGAGTTCAAACGGCGCGACGTCGGGCTTGGTCGAGCGGCGCTACGGCAACACCCCCAGCGTGCTGGACATGCCGCACCTGGTCACCACGCAGACCGAATCGTTCGACCGGTTCAAGAACGAGTACATCCGCGAACTCTTCGCCGAAATCTCGCCCATCCAGGACTTCACCGGCCGCAACCTCGAGCTGCACTTCGAGGTGCCCGACAAGCCGTTTGACGACCCCAAGTTCGACGAAAAGCAGTGCCGCGAGCAGGACCGCACCTACCAGGCCGCCCTGCGCGTCAAAGCGCGCCTGCACAACAAGCAGACCGGCGAAATCAAGGAGATGGACGTCTACATTGGCGACTTCCCGCTCATGACGACGCAGGGCACGTTCATCTACAACGGCGCGGAGCGCGTGGTGGTCAGCCAGCTGATGCGCTCGCCCGGCGTGTATTTCTCCGCCGAGGACGGCCCCGCCACCGGCCGCCGCCGCTTCGGCGCCAAGCTCATTCCCAAGCGCGGCGCCTGGCTCGAGTTCGACACCAGCGCCCAGTCCGTCGTCAGCGTCAAGGTCGACCGCAAGCGCAAGATGCCCGCCACCACCTTCCTGCGCGCCGTCGATCCCGAGCTGGGCAACGACAACGCGCTGTTGAAGGCCTTTGCCGACGTCGACAACGACCCCGAACACCCCTACATCCAGTCCACCATCGGCCCGCCCGACAAGCGTCTGGACGTGGCCAGCACCGAGGACGCGCTGATCGAGCTCTATCACCGGCTGCGTCCGGGCGACCCGGCCACCGCGGACAACGCGCGTTCGCTGATCGAGCAGACGTTCTTCAACAGCCGCCGCTACGATCTTGGGCCGGTGGGCCGCTACAAGCTCAACAAACGGCTGGGACTCGACGCCAACGACACCACCCGCACGCTGCAGCCGGACGACCTGCTGGCCATCGTGCGCGAGATCGTGCGCCTCAACGTCACCCAGGGCGTGCCCGACCACATCGACCACCTGGGCAACCGGCGCGTGCGCGCCGTTGGCGAGCTGTTGGCCGACCAGTTCCGCGTCGGCCTGCTGCGCATGGAGCGCGTCATCAAAGAGCGCATGAGCATCCAGGACGCGGCCGAGGCCACCCCCTCCGGGCTCATCAACACCCGCCCCGTGACCGCCGCCGTCAAAGAGTTCTTCGGCGGCAGCCAGCTCTCGCAGTTCATGGACCAGGCCAACCCGGCCGCCGAGCTGGCGCACAAGCGCCGCCTCAGCGCCATGGGCCCGGGCGGCCTCTCCCGCGAACGCGCCGGCGCCGAAGTGCGCGACGTGCACTACAGCCACTACGGGCGCGTTTGCCCCATCGAAACGCCGGAAGGGCCCAGCATCGGCCTCATCAACACCCTCGCCACCCTCGGCCGCGTCAACGAATACGGCTTCATCGAAACGCCGTACCGCCGCGTGCGCGCCTCTGTCCCTGCCGTGGACCGCGAGGCCCTCGTGGGCCGCACGCTGGCCGAAGACTATCCGGGGCCAGGCGGTGACGAGACTGTCGGGAAGGCCGGCGACCCGATCGACGAGGCGCTGGCGAACGCCATTGCCTCCGCGCCAGGCGCTGCAGACCGCAAGGTTGCGGTCCGCCCCTACGTCAGCCCCGAGACCGTCTACATGACGGCGGACGAGGAAGAGCGCTTCACGATTGCGCAGGCTTCGGTGCAGCTCAACGACTGCAATGAAATCGCCGCCGAGCGCGTGCTGGTGCGGGAGTTCGACCCCGAGCTCGCCCGAGGCGCCGGGCCGCGCATTCACGAGGTCAGCGCTTCCGAGGTCGACTTCGTGGACGCCTCGCCGCAGCAGATCGTCAGCATGCTGGCGGCCATGATTCCGTTCCTGGAACACGACGACGCCAACCGCGCGCTGATGGGCGCCAATATGCAGCGGCAGGCCGTGCCCCTCATCAAGCCCAGCGCGCCCCTAGTGGCAACCGGCATGGAAACCATCGGCGCGCGCGACTCCGGCCACATGGTCCACGCGTCGGACCGCGGTTCGGTCATGCGGGTCACCGCGCACGAAATCCTGATCGACCACGGCGAAGACAAGAAGACCTACGCCCTGCGCGAGCCCGACCGCGCCAGCGCCGCCGCTTCCAGCATGCCGCCGCTCGCCGCGGTTGGCGACACCGTCACCGCCGGCCAAGTGATCGCCAAGGGCGAGTCCGGCCGCACGGTTCAGGCCAAGGACGACGGCCTGGTCACGCAGGTCGGCGCCCGCAAGATGGTGATCGACCACAAGAAACGGCCCTACCGCCTGCGCAAGTTCGAACGCTCCAACACCTCCACCTGCATCAGCCAGCGGCCCGTCGTGGCTGTCGGCGACGAGGTCGAGGCCGGCCAGGTCATCGCCGAGAGCATGGCCACCGCCGACGGCATGCTGGCGCTGGGGCAAAACATCGTGGTGGCCTTCATGTTCTGGGAAGGCGGCAACTACGAAGACGCCATCGTGGTCAGCGAGCGCCTGCTCGAGGACGACGTGTTCACCTCCATCCACATCGAGAAATACGAGGTGGAGGCCCGCGACACCAAGCTGGGCCCCGAAGAAATCACGCGCGACATTCCCAACCAGAACGAAGAGGCGCTGCGCAACCTGGACGACACCGGCGTGGTTTACGTCGGCGCGGACGTCGGCCCCGACGACGTGCTGGTGGGCAAGATCACGCCCAAGGGCGAGACGGAGCTTTCCGGCGAAGACCGGCTGTTGCGCGCCATCTTCGGCCGCGACGCGCGCGAGGTGAAAGACACCTCCAAGCACGTCCCCGCCGGCGAGTACGGCCGCGTCATCAAGGTCGACCGCTTCTCGCTGGACAACGACGACGACCTGCAGGCCGGCGTCACCGAAATGGTGCGGGTCAGCGTGGCCTCCAAGCGCAAGCTCATGGTTGGCGACAAGATGGCCGGCCGCCACGGCAACAAGGGCGTGATCTCCATGATCCTGCCCCAGGAAGACATGCCCTTCCTGGCCGACGGCACACCGGTCGACATCATCCTCAACCCGTTGGGCGTCGCCTCCCGCATGAACATGGGCCAAATGTTCGAGACCCACCTGGGCTGGGCCGCGCAGACGCGCGGCTTTCGCGCCGTCACGCCGGTGTTCGACAGCGCCACGGAGCGCGAAATCGAGCAGGAACTCAAAGACGCCGGCTTGCCCGAGAACGGCAAGACCGTGTTGTACGACGGCCGCACCGGCGAACCGTTCGACCAGGACGTCACCGTGGGCGTCATCTACATGATGAAGCTCGGCCACATGGTGGACGACAAGATTCACGCCCGCTCCACGGGGCCGTACTCGCTCATCACGCAGCAGCCGCTGGGCGGCAAGGCGCAGATGGGCGGGCAGCGCTTTGGCGAGATGGAAGTCTGGGCGCTGGAGGCCTACGGCGCGGCCCACACGCTCCAGGAAATGTTGACGGTCAAGTCCGACGACATCCTGGGCCGCGTGAAGACCTACGAGGCCATCGTCAAGGGCGAGTCCATCCTGGAGCCGGGCATTCCCGAATCCTTCCGCGTGCTCGTCAAAGAGCTGCAAAGCCTGGGCGTGGCGGTGGACATCCTGGACGACGCGCAGGAAGAAGTCGCTCTTGCCATCGAGCACACGCACGACCTGTCGCCTGACCTGGACGGGATCAACATCCAGGGCCGCGAGCGCAGCTTCTAGGGGAGGCCCCGAACGAATGCATGAAGTCAACAAGTTCAGCGCCATTCGGATCCACCTGGCCTCGCCGGACCAGATTCGCTCGTGGTCGTACGGGGAAGTGGTCAAGCCCGAGACCATCAACTACCGCACCCTGAAGCCCGAGCGCGACGGCCTGTTCTGCGAGCGCATCTTCGGCCCCACCAAGGACTGGGAATGCGCCTGCGGCAAGTACAAGCGCATCCGCTACCGCGGCATCATCTGCGACAAGTGCGGCGTGGAAGTGACCCGCTCGCGCATCCGGCGCGAGCGCATGGGCCACATCGAACTGGCCGCTCCGGTCACGCACATCTGGTTCCTCAAAGGCACGCCCAGCCGCATCGGGCAGATTCTGGACGTCACCCCGCGCGACCTGGAAAAAATCGTCTACTTCGCCTCCTTCATCGTCACCGACCTCGACGAGGAAGAGCGTGACGACGCCCTGGGGCGGATCCAGCACGACCTGGAGGCGCGCATCCAGGAAATCACCGACGACACGAACGCGCACGTGGACGCCGCGGCCGAGCGGCTGGACGACCAGACCCGCCAGTTCGACGAGCAACTCGCTGCGGAGCTGGCGCGGCTGGACGACGAGGCCGAGGCCAACCGCGTGGCGGCGCGTGACGCCGCCGCCGGCCCGCGCAAGCTGCTGGCGGCCGTGGGGCGGCGTCCGCTGGAAGACGACGTTGCCCTGGACTGGCTGGACAAGCCGTTGTTTTCCGCCGGCGCCGCGCCGCCCAAAGACGCGCTGGACCAGCTGGACGCGGCCGTGGCGGCGGAGATCGAGGCTGTGAACGGCCGCGCCGAGGCGGAGAAGCAGACCGCCCACGACCGTTTCGACCACGCCAAGGCCGCCGAACGCCGCGACACCGACCAGGAAACCGCCCGGCTGGAGCAGGAAGCGGTGCAGCTCACCGCCGACGCGCGCGACTTCTTCGAACAGCGCCGCGCCGACCTGGAGTCGCTGGAACTGCACAAGCTCCTCACCGAACCGCAGTACCAGCAGTTCCAGCACACCTGCGGCGACGTGTTCGAGGCAGGCATCGGCGCCGAAGCGGTGCTCGACCTGATTCAACGCATCGATCTGGACCAGCTGGCGGAGGAACTGCGCGTCGAGCTGAACGCCGCCGCCAACTCCAAACAGAAGCGCAGCAAGGCCGTCAAGCGCCTGAAGGTCGTCGAGTCCTTCCGCCGCTCCGACCAAGGCCCCGAGTGGCTCAAGCTGCGCGCCATGATTCTGACCGTGCTGCCGGTGCTGCCGCCGGAGCTGCGGCCCATGGTGCAGCTGGACGGCGGCCGCTTTGCCACCAGCGACCTGAACGACCTCTACCGGCGAGTCATCAACCGCAACAACCGGCTCAAGCGGCTGCAAGACCTGGGCGCGCCCGAAATCATCGTGCGCAACGAAAAACGCATGCTGCAGGAAGCCGTGGACGCGCTGATCGACAACGGGCGGCGCGGCCGCGCCGTGACCGGCTCCTCCAACCACCCCTACAAGTCGCTCAGCGATCTGCTGCGCGGCAAGCAGGGGCGCTTCCGGCAGAACCTGCTGGGCAAGCGCGTGGACTACTCGGGGCGCTCGGTCATCGTGGTGGGCCCGCACCTGAAGCTGAACCAGTGCGGGTTGCCCACCAAGATGGCGCTGGAGCTGTTCAAGCCCTTCGTGATGCGCAAGCTGGTGGACTACGGCTACGCCAGCAACATCAAGAGCGCCAAGCGCATGGTGGAACACCCGGAGCCGGTGGTGTGGGACGCGCTGGAAGAGGTGACGCGCAACCACCCGGTGCTGCTGAACCGTGCGCCAACGCTGCACCGGCTGGGCATCCAGGCGTTCGACATCGTGCTGGTGCGGGGCAGCGCCATCCAGATTCACCCGCTGGTGTGCACCGCGTTCAACGCGGACTTCGACGGGGACCAGATGGCGGTGCACGTGCCGCTGAGCCGTGCGGCGCAGGACGAAGCGCGCGAGATCATGAAGAGCACGCGCAACATCCTGTCGCCCGCCGACGGCACGCCCATCATCACCCCCACCAAGGACATGGTGTTGGGCTGCTACTACCTGACGGAGATGGCCGACGGGCGCAAGGGCGAGGGGAAGAAGTTCGCTACCTTCGCCGACGCCGTGCTGGCCTACGAGCACGGGGCGGTGGACCTGCACGCCAAGATTCAGGTGCGCGTGACGCCGGAAGACTTCCCGGTGGACGAACCCGGCCGCGGCGACCAGGCCTTCCTGGAAACCACGGCGGGCCGCGTGATGCTGAACCAGGCGCTGCCGCGCCGGTTGCGGCCCGTCAACGAACGCCTGGAAAAGAACGGGCTGCGCCGCGTGATCGAGGCCGTGTTCTACAGCGAGGGACTGGACGCCACCGGCGACGTCACCGACCGCATCCAGACGCTGGGTATGGAATGGGCCACGCGCTCCGGCGTGACGATGGGCACCTGGGACCTCGAGATTCCCAGCGACAAGCCCAAGATTCTGGCGGACACCCACGCCAGCGTGGACAAAATCGAAGACTACTTTGCGCAAGGGCTGTTGACCGACACCGAGCGGTACGCCGAGACGGTCAAAACCTGGCTGGACGCAACGGCCAAAGTGTCCAGCGAGGTGGAGAAAACCTTTGACGAGCTGAGCCCCGTCTACATGTTGGGCAACTCTGGCGCGGCCAAGGGCGACTTCGACCAGATTCGCCAGATCACCGGCATGCGCGGGCTGATGTCCGACCCCACCGGCAAGATCATCGAAACGCCGGTGCGCGCCAACTTCCGCGAGGGCATGTCGGTGCTGGAATACTTCATCTCCACGCACGGCGGGCGCAAAGGGCTGACCGACACCGCGCTGCGCACGGCCGAAAGCGGCTATCTCACCCGCCGCCTGGTCGACGTGGCGCAGGACGTCATCATCACCGGCGACGACTGCGGAACCGAGGCCGGGATTCCCGTCGAGGCGGGCAGCGCGGACGAAGTGCTGGGAACCGTTGGCGAACGTTGCTTCGGGCGCTATCCGGCCGAGCCGATCGTGGATCCCGCCACGGGCGAGATTCTGGCGCCGCTGGGCACGCTGATCGATCACGATCTGTCGCAGGCCATCGACCGCGCCAACGTCGAATACGCGGAGATGCGGTCGCCCATGACCTGCGCCAACCCGCGCGGACTGTGCCGGACCTGCTACGGCATGGACCTGGCGCGGCACGAGCTGGTGGTGGAAGGCGCGGCGGTGGGCGTCATCGCCGCCCAGTCCATGGGCGAACCGGCCACGCAGCTCACCATGCGCACGCGCCACCTGGGCGGCGTCGTCGCCGGCGTCGACATCGTCGACACCGAGCAGGGGCTGCCGCGCGTGCAGGAGCTCTTCGAGGTGCGCCGGCCGAAGGGCGTCGCTGTGATCAGCGACATCGAAGGCACCGTCGAGATCGTGGAGGAGGACGAGCAGCGGCGCGTGCGGGTGACCTCGGCGCACGTGCACGACTACACGTATCCCCTCGACGTTCGCCTGACACCGATCGTCGGCGACGGAGCGGAAGTCGAGCAGGGCGCCCAGCTGGCGCTGCCGGACCATCTCGCCGCGGACCCGCCGGCGCTGGAGACCGCGGCCGCCGGCAGCTATCCGCTGGCCAAGGCCGCCGGCATGGTCGAGGTGCGGGACGACCGCATCGTGGTGCGCGCTGAAGCCGCCGAGGGCGCCGAAGAGACCGCGGTCAGCGAGCACCTCCTCGACGTTCGTCTGACGCCCATCGTCGACGAGGGAGCGGAGGTCGAGCGGGGCACGCCGCTGGCGCTGCCGCCGGAGCTGGCCGAGGACCTGCTGGCGCGCAAGGCGCGCAGCAAGACCAAGACCATCAGCAAGCGCGCGCTGACCAAGGTCGCCGGGGCCGGCGTCACGGCGGAAGCCGCTGGCGTGGTGTCGCTGCGCGACGGCCATATCGTGCTGCGCGCCGAAGAGCGCGAGCAAAACGAGTTCCCCATCTCGCCGGCCACGAACCTGCTCGTGCGCAACGGCGAGCACGTCGAGGCGGGGCAACAGCTCACCGAAGGCGCGCTGAACCCGCACGACATCCTGGAGCTGCGCGGCCCGGAAGCGCTGCAGCAGTACATTGTCAAAGAAGTGCAGCGCGTCTACCGCATGGTGGGCGTGGCGGTGCACGACAAGCACATCGAGGTCATCATCCGCCAGATGCTCAGGCGCGACATGGTCGACCACCCCGGCGACACGGGCTTTCTGCCCGGCGAGCTGGTGGACCGCGCGGTGCTCGCCGAGCGGAACCGCGAGGCGGCGGAGGACGGCAAGCAACAGGCCGCGTCGCATCCGGTGCTGCTGGGGGTGACCAAGGCCTCGCTCAGCAACGAGAGCTTCCTGGCCGCCGCCTCGTTCCAGGACACGACCCGCGTGCTGACGGAGGCCGTGGTGGAGGGCAAGACCGACAGCCTGCACGGGCTGAAGGAGAACGTCATCATCGGCAAGCTCATTCCGGCGGGGACCGGCTGGGCCCGCTACCACGGCCCGGTGCTGGAGGACTCCGAGCAGCCGGAGTCGCTGGTGGACACCGAGGCGATGCCCATGGCCGATGGTCTGCCCATGGACGAGCTGCTGGCGCCGACCAACGGTGCCGACGCCGCCGTGGACGCGGCCGACCCCGCGCCGCTGATGGACGCCGCGGTGGACGACGAGCTGCTGGCCGGGGTCGAAGCGCCCGCGGAGACGCCGGACGCGCGCACCGACTTCCTGAAGGTGTCCGACGACCCAGGCGTCGAAGAGTCCAGCGTCTTTACGGCCGGCGCGGATCGCGAGAGCGACCGTTGACGCGCCGCCTGCGCCGTGCTACCGTCCGCACGTGGGCAAGGTGTGCCTTGCCCCGTGTGTCTGTGACCAACGGCATCCCCTAGGATTCAGCGTGCCCACCATCAACCAGCTCGTCCGCAAGGGCCGCCGCAAACGCCGCGGCAAGCTCTCGGCGCCGGCCTTGCACTTCAGGTACAACGGCCTGCGCCGGCGCATGCAGCGGGACGACGGCGCGCCGCAGAAGCGCGGCGTCTGCACGCTGGTTCGCACGGTTACTCCCAAGAAGCCCAACTCGGCGCTGCGCAAGGTCGCGCGCGTGCGCCTGTCCAACGGCATCGAGGTCACCGCCTACATCCCGGGCGAAGGCCACCGGCTGCAAGAGCACTCGGTGGTGCTGATCCGCGGCGGGCGCGTGCGCGACCTGCCCGGCGTCCGCTACCACATCGTGCGAGGCACCCTGGACGCCGACGGCGTCGAAGGCCGCCGCCGCCGCCGTTCCAAGTACGGAACCAAGCGCGGCGGATAGCGCCGGCGAGACGCAACCATGGCTGTGTGGAGGACGGGCGTTGCGGGCGGCGTTGACCTGCGGACGGGCCGCGCCTGATGCCGCGGCGCAAGCGCCCCGAACGGCGCCTCATTCCTCCTGACCCGCGCTTCAACAACCGCACCGTGCAGCGCTTCATCAACAAGGTCATGCGCGACGGCAAGAAGTCGCTGGCCCAGCGCACCGTGTACGGCGCGTTCGACATCATGGAATCCCGCACCGGCGCGCCCGCCCTCGAGGCGTTCGAGGAAGCGGTGCGCAACGCCATGCCGCAGGTCGAAGTCAAGCCGCGCCGCGTCGGGGGGGCCAACTACCAGGTGCCGGTCGAGATTCGCGGCGACCGGCGCTACTCGCTGGCCGTGCGCTGGCTCATCGACGCCGCGTGCCGCCGCGGTGGGCGCTCTATGCGCGAACGCCTGGCCGCCGAGCTGCTGGAAGCCTCCCAGGGGCAGGGCGGCGCCGTGCGGCGCCGCGACGAAATGCACCGCATGGCGGAGGCGAACCGCGCGTTCGCGATCTACGCCTACTAGCCGCTGACCCCCGAAAAGACCCCGCCATGGACCCGATGGATATCGCTCGTACGCGCAATATTGGAATCATTGCGCATATCGACGCCGGCAAAACCACCACCACCGAGCGCATCCTCTTCTTCTGCGGGCGCATTCACCGCGTGGGCGAGGTCCACGACGGCAACGCCCAGATGGACTGGATGGCGCAGGAGCGCGAACGCGGCATCACCATCGTGGCCGCCGCCACCACCGCCTTCTGGAACGGCCACCGCATCAACATTATCGACACCCCCGGCCACGTGGACTTCACCGCCGAAGTGGAACGCTCGCTGCGCGTGCTCGACGGCGGTGTGGTGGTCTTCGACGCCGTCAACGGCGTCGAGCCTCAGTCCGAAACCGTCTGGCGGCAGGCCGACCGCCACAGCGTCCCGCGCGTGGCTTTCATCAACAAGATGGACCGGCGCGGCGCCAGCTTCCAGGACGCCGTGGACTCCATCCGCGACCAGCTGGGCGGCAACCCCGTCCCGGTGCAGATGCCCATCGGGTTCGAGACAGACTTCGAAGGCGTGGTGGACCTGGTCGACATGCGGGCCCTTCGCTGGCCCGCGGATCGGCAGGGCGAGCCCGAAACTATCCCCATTCCGGCCGACCTGGCAGCGGATGCCGCCGCCGCGCGCGACCGACTCGTCGAAGCGCTGGCCGAGCTGGACGACGACGTTGCCGTCAAGTTTCTCGACGGCCAGGAGCTTTCCGCCGACGAGCTGCGCGCGGCGCTGCGCCAGATGACCGTGTCGGCGCAGGGCGTGCCGGTGCTCATGGGGTCGGCGCTGCGCAACAAAGGCGTCGAACCCCTGTTGAACGCCATCACCGCCTATCTCCCCTCGCCGCTGGACGTCCCGGCCGTGACCGGGGTCAACCCCAAGACCGGCGACGAGGAACAACGCCGCCCGTCGCTCGACGACCCGTTCTCGGCCATCGCCTTCAAGATCGTTGCCGACCCGCACGCTGGCAAGCTGGCCTACTTCCGCGTCTACTCCGGCTCGATCGAGCCGGGCGGCACGGTGCTCAACGCCGCCTCGGGCAAGCGCGAGCGCCTGACGCGCGTGCTGCGCATGCACGCCGACAAACGCGAAGAGGTCAAGGGCACCATCCAGTACGGCGACATCCTGGCCGCCGTGGGCGTGCGCGGCGCCAACACCGGCGACACGCTCACCGACCCCAGATATCCCATCCAGCTGGAGTCCATCACCTTCCCGGACCCCGTCGTCACCATCGCAATCGAGCCCAAGAGCCGCGTCGATCAGGACAAGATCATCGACGCGCTGCGCCGGCTGGGCGACGAAGACCCCACCTTCCAGATCAGCGCCGACGAAGAAACAGGGCAAACGCTGATCGCCGGCATGGGCGAGCTGCACCTCGAAGTCATCGTGGACCGGCTGCTGCGCGAATACCGCGTCGGCGCCAACATCGGCCGCCCGCAGGTGTCCTACCGCGAGCGGCCCCGCAAAGCCTCCAGAGGCCGCGGGCGCTTCGTCCGCCAGAGCGGCGGCCGCGGGCAGTACGGCGACGTGGTCGCGGAACTGGAGCCCTTGCCGGTCGGCAGCGGCGTCGAAGTCGAGCAGCGCATCGTGGGCGGCGCCATCCCCGTGCAGTTCATCCCGTCCGCCGAGCGCGGCGCGCGCCGCGGTCTCACCAGCGGCCTGCACGGCATGCCCGTCACCGACGTGCGCATCACCATCGTCGACGGCTCCTTCCACGACGTCGACTCGTCCGACATTGCCTTCGAGATTGCCGGCGCCATGGCGGTTGCCGACGCGCTGCAGCGCGCGCGCACCGACGTGATGGAGCCGCTGATGTCCGTGCAGGCGGTCGTGCCCGAAGACTACGTGGGCGAGGTGCTGGCCGGGCTGGCCGCCAAGCGCGGCACGATTCTGGGCACCGACCTGCGCGGCGGCTCGCACATTGTCGAAGCTGAGGTACCGCTTGCCTCCATGTTCGGGTACGCTAACGAGTTGCGTTCCTCGACGCAGGGGCGCGGAACGTTTTCGATGGAGTTTTCGCATTACGCGGCGTCCACTCAGACGGACGCCGCAGGGAGACCACTGGCGCCGGTTTCGTAACCGCGCCTTCCCAGGAGCTCAGGAGCGAATGGCACGCGAACATTTCGAGCGAACCAAGCCGCATCTCAACGTCGGCACGATTGGCCACGTCGACCACGGCAAGACCACCCTGACGGCAGCCATCACCAAGGTGCTGGCGCTCAAGGGCCTGGCCGACTTCATGGCCTTCGACGAGATCGACCGCGCGCCGGAGGAGAAGGAACGCGGGATCACCATCTCCATCACCCACGCCGAGTACGAAACCGAGAAGCGGCACTACGCGCACATCGACGCGCCAGGCCACCGCGACTACATCAAGAACATGATCACCGGCGCCGCCCAAATGGACGGCGCAATCCTGGTCGTAGGCGCCGACGACGGCCCCATGCCCCAGACGTTCGAGCACGTCCTGCTGGCCCGCCAGGTGGACGTCCCCGCCGTCACGGTCTTCCTGAACAAGGTGGACCTGGTGGACGACGAAGAGCTGCTGGAGCTCTCGGAGCTCGAACTGCGCGACCTGCTCAACAAGTACGAGTTCGACGGCGACGAGGCGCCCATCATCCAGGGCAGCGCCCTGGCGGCGCTGGAGAGCGACAGCACCGACATCGACGCGCCCGAATACCAGCCGATTCTCGAACTCATGGAGGCCGTGGACTCCTACATCCCGCAGCCCGAACGCCCGGTCGACCAGCCCTTCCTCATGCCGGTGGAAGACGTCTTCGGCATCAAGGGCCGCGGTACCGTCGTCACGGGCCGCATCGAGCGCGGCAAGGTGCTCACCGGCGATGTCATCGACATCGTGGGCATGCGCAACGAGATCGACCAACGCGTCGTGACCGGCGTGGAAATGTTCCGCAAGACCCTGGACGAGGGCGTGGCCGGCGACAACGTGGGCTGCCTGCTGCGCGGCGTCGAACGCGACCACGTCCAGCGCGGCATGGTGCTGGCGGCGCGCGGCTCCATCACCCCGCACACCGAGTTCAAAGCGCAGGTCTACGTGCTGACCAAGGACGAAGGCGGGCGCCACACCCCCTTCTTCAAGGGCTACCGCCCGCAGTTCTACATCCGCACCACCGACGTCACCGGCGAAATCGACTTGCCGGACGGCGCCGAGATGGTCGTTCCGGGCGACAACGTGGAAATGACCGTGCGCCTCCACCAGCCCATCGCGCTGGAAGACGGCGTGAACTTCGCCATCCGTGAAGGCGGCGTGACCGTCGGCGCCGGCATCGTCACCTCGATCGTCACGTAATCCCATGGCCCGAGCGCGCGCGCGACCGACCCAGCGGCCCAGGCCCGCCCCGCCCTCGGGGCGGCCCCGCCCACCCGCGCGCTCGCGCCGCCAATCGCCCACACAGCGGATTCGTATTCACCTCAAGTCCTACGACCATCGGGTGCTGGACGACGCCGCGCGGCGCATCATCGACACCGCCGGGCGCACGGGTGCGGACGTGCGCGGCCCGATTCCGCTGCCGACCGAACGCAAGACCTGGACCGTCATCCGCTCGCCCTTCATCGACAAGGACTCGCGCGAGCAGTTCGAGATGCGCACGCACAAACGCCTCATCGACGTGATCGACCCCACCCAACAGACGATGGACGAGCTCCTGCGGCTGCAACTCGCCGCGGGCGTCGACATCGAGCTCAAGTCCTAGCCATGGCCGTGGGACTGATCGGACGCAAGCTGGGCATGACCCAGATCTTCGACGACCGCGGGCGCGCCCTGGGCGTGTCCGTCATCCAGGCCGGGCCCTGCCGCGTTACCCAGGTGCGCGGCGCTGACCGCGACGGCTACACCGCCGTGCAGCTGGGTTTCGACCCGGGCCAGCCGCGGCGTCTGACGCGCGCCGAGCGCGGCCACCTGGGGAGCTTGCCCCCCTATCGGGCGCTGCGCGAGTTCCGCACCGCCGACACCAGCGGCCTGGCCGTCGGCGACGAGCTCACCGTCGCCAACGTGGAGTTCGGCGCCAGGGTCGACGTCGTTGGCGTATCCAAAGGCAAAGGTTTCGCCGGCGTGGTCAAGCGCCACGGCTTCCGCGGCGGGCCTCGCACGCACGGGCAGTCCGACCGTCTGCGCGCGCCGGGGTCGGTGGGCGCGGGCAATTCGCCCAGCCGCGTGTTCAAGGGCACCCGCATGGCGGGGCGCATGGGCGCGGCGCGCACGACCGCGCGCAACCTGACCGTGGCCAAGATCGACGCCGCGCGCGGCCTGCTGCTGGTGCTGGGCGCGGTGCCCGGCCCGCGCAACGCCCTGGTCGAAATCCGCCCGGCGCGCGCCGGAACGCGGAGCGCGGACCGATGACCGCTGCGCACGAGCCCGCGGCGATTGCGCCGGTCGCCCACGACCAGTTCGGCGCTCCCGACGTCTCGCCGGAACTCATGCAGCGCGCCCTGCTCACGCACGCCGTCAACCAGAGCCAGGGCACCGCGGCGACCAAGAGCCGCGGCGAGGTGACCGCCAGCACGGCCAAGCTCTACCGGCAAAAGGGCACGGGCCGCGCGCGCGCCGGCAGCAGCAGCTCGCCCGTGCGCCGCGGCGGCGGCGTCGCCTTCGGCCCCACGCCGGGCCGGCGCCGCGCCTCCATGAACAAGAAAGAACGCCGCCAGGCAGTGCGCGGCCTGCTGGCCGCCATGGCGGCCGAGCAGCGGCTGAGCATTGCGGACGACTGGGGCGACTCGCCCAAGACGCGCGACCGCGCCGCCTGGCTGCAGCGCACCGGGCTGCACGGCCGGGTGCTGCTGGTGGACGTCGACCCGCCCGATGACCTGCGCCGCTCCTCCCGCAACATCCCCAACCTGAGCGTGGCGCGCGCCGACTCGCTCGGCTTCTACGACATCGCCGCGGCCGACCACGTCGTCACCAGCCCGCCGGCGTTGGACGCCTTGCGCGCGCGGGTGGGCGCATGAATCCGGCCGACGTCATCGTGCGCCCCATCGTCACCGAAAAATCCACGGCCTTGGGCGAGCTGGGGCAGTACGTCTTCGAAGTGACCCGCGGCGCGTCGAAACACGCCGTGGCGCGCGCCGTCGAAGCCATGTTTCACGTGGAGGTGAACCGGGTGAACGTTATGAACGTGCGCGGCAAACCGCGCAGGTTCGGCCGTTTCCAGGGGCACCGCGCAGATTGGCGCAAAGCCGTGGTAACGCTGGGCGAGGGCCACAGCATCGAAATCTTCCCGGGAACCTGACCCATGGGCTTGCGCACCTTCAACCCAACCTCGCCGGGCCGTCGCGGCTACGTGGCCGTGGACAACATGGAACTGTCCGGCCACCGGCCGCTCAAGAAGCTGCTGCGGCCGCTGGCGCGCCACGCCGGGCGCAACAACACCGGCCGCATCACGGTGCGGCACCGCGGCGGCGGGGCCAAGCGGCGGTACCGCCTGATCGACTGGCGCCGGGACAAGACCGGCGTGCCCGCCGTGGTGGCGAGCATCGAATACGACCCCAACCGCTCCGCGCACATTGCGCTGCTGCACTACCGCGACGGCGAGAAGCGCTACATCCTGGCGCCGCTGAGCGTGGAGGTGGGCAGCGAACTGGTGTCCGGCCCGGACGTCGAGCCGCGGCCGGGCAATGCCCTGCCGTTGGCGCGCATCCCGTCCGGCACCGAAATCCACGCCGTGGAGATGACGCCCGGCCGCGGCGCCCAGCTCGTGCGGTCGGCCGGCATGGGCTGCCAGCTCATGGCCAAAGACCGCGGCATGGTCACGCTGCGGCTGCCCTCCGGCGAGACGCGGCTGGTGGCCGACACCTGCATGGCCACCGTGGGGCGTGTGGGCAACGTGGACCACAGCAACCAGTCGGCGGGCAAGGCGGGCCGCGTCCGCTGGCGCCGCCGCCGCCCCCAGGTGCGCGGCGCCGCCATGAACCCGGCCGACCATCCGCACGGCGGCGGCGAAGGCAAGGCGCCAGTCGGAATGCCCGGGCCCAAGACGCCCTGGGGCCTGCCCGCGCAAGGCCGCCGCACGCGCGTGGGCCGCCGCCCCAGCGACAAGTTCATCGTGCGCCGCCGGAACCGC
This sequence comes from uncultured Chloroflexota bacterium, assembly GCA_958296175.1. Lineage (GTDB taxonomy): Bacteria > Chloroflexota > UBA11872 > UBA11872 > UBA11872 > UBA11872. Next base: position 2,481,509 of record OY282448.1, on the reverse strand, counting down.
AGGTAGGTCCCCTCATGTCACGCAGCACTAAGAAGGGCTGGTACATCCACCCGAAGCTCGAAAAGCGGGTTGCCGAGGCCGCCCGCAGCCGGCAGAAGCAGGTCGTGCGCACGTGGAGCCGCGCCAGCGTCATCCATCCCGACATGGTGGGCTTGACGATCGCCGTGCACGACGGCCGCCGCCACGTGCCCATCTACATTTCCGAGAACATGGTGGGGCACCGCCTCGGCGAGTTCGCCCCCACGCGCACGTTTCGCAGCCACGCCGGCGGGCGCTCGTCCGCACCGATGGGACGCTGACGATGGAAGTGTCGGCCACCGCAAAGTTCGTGCGCATGTCGCCCCAACGCGCGCGCGCCGTCGCGCGCGAGCTGGCCGGCCTGCGCATCGACGAGGCGCTGGCCGCCCTGGCCTTCATGCCCAACCGCGCCGCGGCCGAGATTGCCAAAGTGGTCAAGTCAGCCGCGGCCAACGCGGAACACAACTACGCGCTGGACCGCGACACCCTGCGGCTCAGCGCGGTGGAGGTGAACGATGGGCCGTCGCTCAAACGCTTTCGGTTCCGTTCGCGAGGGCGGGTCGGGACGTATCTCAAGCGCTCCGGGCACATCACCGTGACCGTGGACGACGGGTCGGCATAGCCATGGGACGCAAAGTTCACCCCATGGGCTACCGGCTGGGCCACACCACGCGCTGGGAAAGCACCTGGTACGCCGACCGCGACTACACCGAGCTGCTGCTGGAAGACCTGGAAATTCGCGGGCTGATCCGGAGCTACCTCGAGTCGCCCAGCGCGCGCGACTCGCGCCAGGATTCGCGCCGCGGCGGTCGGCGGCGCGGCAGCTACGGCGCCGGCGTCTCCAAGATCGAAATCGAACGCCAGGTCAGCCGCGTGCGCGTGGTCATCCACACCGCTCGCCCGGGCATTGTGATCGGGCGCGGCGGCAGCAACCGCGAAGAAATTCAGAACCGCATCGAACGCCGCACCGGCAAGCGCGTGGACGTGGACGTGGAGGAAATCGGCCAGCCGGAACTGGACGCCTTCCTGGTGGTGCGCAACGTCGCCGACCAGCTCGAACGCCGCGTCTCGTTCCGGCGCGCCATCAAGATGACCGCCGAGCGCACCATGCGGGCGGGCGCCCTGGGCGTCAAGATCATGGTCAGCGGCCGGTTGGGCGGGCGCGAAATGTCGCGCAGCGAATTCGAACTGCTCGGCACCGTGCCGCTCCAGACCCTCGACGCCGACATCGACTACGGCGCCACCGAAGCGCGCACGACGGCCGGCCGCATTGGCGTCAAAGGCTGGGTGCACCGCGGAAACGCGCGGGACGCCGAGCGGCTGTTGGGCGAATCCGTCTCCCGACCCGCGACCCGAGGGCGCCGCGCGCCCAATCGGACCTGACCCATGCTGATGCCCAAGCGGACCAAGTACCGCAAGATGCACCGCGGCCGCCGCCGCGGCCGCGCATCGCGCGGCAACCGGCTGGCGTCCGGCGAGTTCGGCCTGCAAGCCACCACGGTGGGCTGGGTGGACAGCCGCCAGATCGAGGCTGCGCGGCGCGCCATCACCCACGCCATCAAACGCAGCGGCCAAGTCTGGATCCGCGTGTTTCCCGACAAGCCCATCACCCAGAAACCGGCCGAAGTCCGCATGGGCAGCGGCAAGGGCAACGTCGAGCGCTGGGTCGCTGTCGTCAAGCCGGGACGTATCCTGTTCGAACTCTCTGGGGTGGAAGAGTCCATGGCGCGCGAAGCCATGCGCCTCGCCTCCCACAAGCTCTCGGTACAGACGCGCGTGGTGTCGCGCGTTGCGGAGGTGACCGTTGGGTAAGGCCGATCAGTACCGCAGCCTCAGCGACGAGGAATTGACGGCGCGCATTGCCGAAACCAAGGAAGAACTCTTCCGCCTGCGCGTGCAGCACGCCACCTTGCAGCTCACGGACACCTCGCAGCTGCGCCACGTGCGCCGCGGCGTGGCGCGCATGCTGACGATCGAGCGCGAACGCGCGCTGGCGGCCGCCGGCGGAGAGGAGGCCTAGCACATGCCTCGCACACGAGCGCGGCGCGTCGGCCGCGTCACCAGCGACCGCGCCGACAAGACCATCATCGTGGAAGTGGAGTCCATTCGGCGCCACGCGATCTACCGCAAGCCGGTGCGCGTGCGGCGCACGCTCATGGCGCACGACCCGCACAACACCTGCCGCATCGGCGACCAGGTCGAAATCGAAGAGTCGCGCCCGCTCAGCCGGCGCAAGCGCTGGCGCTTGATCGACGTGGTCGAACGCGCCCAGCTCACGGCCGAGGAACACGCGGCGGCGAGCGCGCTGGCAACCGCCGACGCCGACGCCGACGGCGGCGCTGACCAGCGCCAGGCTGGCGAAGAAGCGTAAGCATGGTGCAGCAGCAAAGCCGCCTGAAGGTGGCCGACAACACCGGCGCCCGCGAAATCATGTGCATCCGCGTGCTGGGCGGGTCGTCGCGCCGGTACGGCCGCGTGGGCGACATCATCGTGGGCAGCGTCAAGCAGGCCGCGCCCAACAGCCCCGTGCCCAAAGGCTCCGTCGTGCGCGCGGTGATCGTGCGCGTCAAGAAGGAATACGGACGGCCGGACGGCTCGCGCATTCGGTTCGACGACAACGCAGCGGTCTTGCTGGAAGGCGAAGCGCCGCGCGGCACCCGCATCTTTGGCCCCGTCGGGCGTGAACTGCGCGACCGCCGCTTCATGCGCATCGTGTCCCTGGCGCCGGAGGTCTTGTAGCCGTGCCGCGCCGCTTCCGCATCCGCAAGGGCGACACCGTCGAAGTCCTGCACGGCCGCGACGCCGGACGCCGCGGCGTGGTGGAACGCGTGGTTCCGGAGACCGGGCGCGTCGTCGTCGAAGGCGTAAACGTCCGCAAGCGGCACGCCAAACCGCGCGCCATCGGGCAACCGGCGGGTATCATTGAGTTCAACGCGCCGCTCGACGTGTCCAACGTCATGCTGGTGTGCCCGGCCAGCGGCAAGCGCGAGCGTGTGGGCTACCGATTCGACGACGATGGAGTGAAGCGGCGCTACGCCCGCAGGAGCAACGAGCCGATCGGCGACTGATGAACCGTTTGCTGACGCGATACCGCGACGACGTCCGCCCGCGCCTCATGCGCGAGTTTGGCCACGCCAACCCCCTGGCCGTGCCGCGGCTCGACCGCATCATCGTCAACGTGGGTCTGGGCGAGGCGCTGAGCGATGACGCCGCCGTCGACCACGCCGTGCGGGACGTCGCCACCATCACCGGCCAGCGGCCCGTGGTTACCCGCGCGCGCAAGAGCGTGGCGGCCTTCAAGCTGCGCGAGGGCCAGCGCATCGGCGTCAAGTGCACCCTGCGCGGCGCACGCAGCTACGAGTTCTTGGACCGGCTGGTCACCATCGCGCTGCCCCGCCTGCGCGACTTCCGCGGCGTCTCGCGCTCGGCGTTCGACGGCCGCGGCAACTATGCGCTGGGCGTGCCCGAACAACTCATCTTTCCCGAGATCGACTACGACCAGATCGACCGCATTCGAGGCCTGCAAGTCGTGATCGTGACCACGGCGGCCAGCGACGCGGAAGGCCTGCGGCTCCTGGAGCTGCTGGGCATGCCGTTCGAGCGGCTCGACCTGGCAGCCTGAGGTTTCGACATGGCCAAGAAATGCAAAATCGAGAAGTGGAAGCGCGAGCGGCAGGCATGGCTGCGCCCGGACTTCGATTCCACCTCGCTGCGCGGGCGCAAGCTCCGCTACAAAGGCCGCTACCGCCACCGCTGCCGCATCTGCGGACGCCCGCGCGCTTACCTCCGCCAGTTCGGGCTGTGCCGCATCTGTTTCCGCGAGCTGGCCGTCAAAGGCCACATCCCCGGCGTGACGAAAGCCAGCTGGTAAGCCCCCGATGACCGACCCGATTGCCGACATGCTCACGCGCCTGCGCAACGCGGCCATGGCCCGCCACACCACCGTGCGCATGCCGCACTCCAGCGTCAAAGAGCGGCTGGCCACCATTCTGGTCGACGAAGGCTATGTCGCCTCGGCCGAGGTCGTGGACGACGGGCAGCGCGTCTGGCTGGACGTGACCTTGCGCTACCTGGACAGCCGCCCGATGTTCGCCGGCGCCAAGCGCGTGAGCCGTCCAGGCCTGCGCATCTACACCCGCGCGCGCGAGATTCCGCGCGTGATGGGCGGGATCGGCACGGCCATTCTTTCGACCTCGCAGGGTGTAATGACCGGCCAGGACGCCGCGCGACTTCGCCTGGGCGGCGAAGTGCTCTGCTTCGTCTGGTAGCCCCATGTCGCGCGTTGGCCTCTCGCCCGTTCCCGTTCCCGACTCGGTGTCGGTCAGCTTCGACGCGCACAACGTCGCGACCGTGGCGGGTCCCAAGGGCGAACTGACCCAGGCCCTGCCGCCCATGATTACGTTCACGCAGGCGAACGGCCAGGTCACGGCCGCGCGGCCCGACGACGAACACCGCACGCGCGCGATGCACGGCCTGGCGCGCCAATTGCTGGCCAACATGGTGACGGGCGTCACCCAAGGATTCGAGAAGCGGCTGGAGATTCGAGGCACCGGCTACCGCGTGCTGCTCCAGGGCCGGACGCTCGACTTTCAACTGGGGTTCACGCACCCCCAGCGCCGCGAAGCGCCGGCAGGCATCGACATCGAAGTACCCGACGCCACCCACGTCGTCGTGAAAGGCATCGACAAGCAGCGTGTGGGGCAAGTGGCCGCCGAATTGCGCGCCATCCGCCCCGCCGACCCCTACAAGGGCCACGGCCTGCGCTACGAAGGCGAAGTCGTGCGGCGTAAGCCCGGCAAGACGGCCGTCGCCAGTGGCGCGGTTGGCTAGACGAGAGGCTTGGATGGCAACCATAACCCGACGCGCCGCGCGCCAGCGCCGCCACCGGCGGCTGCGCCGCCGCGTGGTTGGCCGCCCCCAACGGCCGCGCCTGGCCGTGTTTCGGAGCCTGAAGCACATCTACGCGCAAGTCATCGACGACGACGCCGGCCGCACGCTGGCTGCCGCGTCCTCGCGCGAAGCGGCGGCGCAAGGCGCCGGCAAGACCGAGTGCGCCGTGGACGTCGGCCAGCGCCTGGCTGCGCGCATGCAGGAACTTGACATAACCGCGGTGGTCTTCGATCGCGGCGGCCACAAATACCACGGCCGCGTCAAAGCGCTGGCAGACGCCGTGCGCACGGGAGGAATCGCCGTATGAGGCGGGACAGAGATCTCGGCCGCCGCGACGACGGGCCGCGCGGCCGCGACAGCGACGCGCCGCGGCTCGAAGACCGCGTCGTGCGCATCAAGCGCGTCGCCAAAGTCGTCAAGGGCGGCCGCCGCTTCGGGTTCAACGCCATCGTCGTCGTCGGCGACCGCCGCGGGCGCGTGGGCGTTGGCATCGGGCGCGCCAACGAGGTCGTGGACGCCATCCGCAAGGGCCAGGAACGCGCGCGCCGCTCGCTCATCGAAGTGCCGCTGACCGACGACGGCTCGATTCCGCACTACATCGAACACAGCTTCCGCGCTTCCAAAGTCGTGCTGCGCCCCGCGCGTCCGGGAACCGGCGTCATCGCCGGCGGCGCCGTGCGCGCCGTGCTGGAACTGGCCGGCGTGCGCAACCTGTTGACCAAGATGATTGGCTCCACCAACGCCGTGAACGTCGTGCGCGCCACCATCAACGGCCTGGCGCAGCTGCAAGTGCCCGAAGAAGCCGTGGCGCGCCGCCGCCAGACCGCGGCCGGGTCGCCCGATGGCTGAACTCCTGCTGCGCCAGGTCCGCAGCTCCATCGGGTGCCGCGCGCCGCAGCGCGACACGCTGCGCGCGCTGGGGCTGGGCGGCGTCGGCCGCCAATCGTCGCGGCCGGACACGGCTGACATGCGCGCCATGGTGCGCGCGGTGCGGCATCTGGTCCAGGTCGAGTCCACCCACGACGCGGGCGGCGCGCCGTGAAACCGCATCAGATTTCCGCCCAGGCGCCCAGGCGCAAGCGACGACAGCGCGTCGGCCGCGGCGAAGGCGCCGGCAAGGGCAAGACCAGCGGCCGCGGCACGCTGGGCCAGGGCGCGCGCAGCGGAACCAACGCCTACCCGGGGTTCGAAGGCGGCCAGACGCGCCTGCTCATGCGCTTCCCCGGCCGCCGCGGTTTCACGAACGCCCGTTTCAAGCGCGACTATCAGCCCGTCAACGTCGGGTCGCTCAACGTGTTTCCCGCCGGCTCGGTGGTCGGGCCTGACGAGCTGCGCGGCCGCGGCCTGATCGAGCCCGGCCTGTTCAAGATTCTTGCGCACGGCGAGCTGGAGCACCCGCTGACCGTGCGCGCGCCCAAATTCTCGGCGGCGGCCAAGGCGAAGATCGAAGACGCCGGCGGCGCCGTCGAGGAGCTGCACGCGTGATCGAGACGGCGATCTCGGCGTTTCAACTCCCCGACGTTCGACGCAAGATCCTCTTCACCATCGGCCTGCTGCTCGTCTTTCGGCTGGTCGCCCACATTCCGCTGCCCGGCGTCAACACCGAGCTGTTGTCGGACTTCTTTGCGGGGAACCAGCTGCTGGGGTTCATGAACCTGCTCTCGGGCGGCGCGTTGGAGAACTTCTCCATCGTGGCGCTGGGGGTCTATCCCTACGTGACGGCCAACATCGCGTCCACCGTGCTGGTGCCCCTGATTCCGCGCCTGCAGGAACTCTCGCGCGAAGGCGAAGCCGGTCGGCGCAAGATTGCGCAGTGGACGCGCCTGGCCACCATCCCCTTCGCCATGCTGCAAGGCTTCGGCCAGCTGCAGCTGCTGCGCTCGGCCCAGCAGAACCTGCTGTCGCCCTCGCTGGGGTTCTTCGACATCTTCGTCATGCTGATCGTGATGACCGGCGGCACCATGTTCCTGCTGTGGATCGGCGAACTCATCACCGAAAACGGCATTGGCAACGGCGTCTCCGTCATCATCTTCGCCGGCATCGTGGCCGGGGCGCCGGCGGCGCTGGGGCAGGCGCTGTTCGCCGGCGAGAACATCGGCGGGTTCATCGCCGTGGTCATCATCGGCGTGCTGATGATCGCCGCCATCGTGTTCGTGCAGGAGGCGCAGCGCCGCATCCCCGTTCAATATGCCAAGCGCATCCGCGGAACCCGCATGTACGGCGGCCAGAGCACGCACATCCCGCTCAAGGTCAACTCGGCCGGGATGATTCCCCTCATCTTCGCCTTCTCCCTGATGCTGCTGCCGGGCACCATCGCCAGCTACTTCGAGACGGTCGACGTCAACTGGCTGGCAAACGCCGCCGGCGCCATTGCTGCGGCCATGAGCCCCACCAACGGCCTCTACTGGGTCTTCACCTTCCTGCTCGTCATCGTGTTCACCTACGTCTACACCCTGGTCGTGTTCCAGCAGCAGAACCTGGCGGAGAACCTGCAGAAGAACGGCGGGTTCATCCCCGGCATTCGTCCGGGGCGCCCCACGCACCGTTACCTGTCCAGCGTCGTCAACCGCATCACGCTGGCCGGCGCGGTGTTCCTGGGATTCATTGCCGTCGTCCCGTTCATCGCCCAGACCGTGACAGGTGCGCAGGCCCTGGCCATCAGCAGCACGGGCTTGCTGATCGTGGTGGGCGTGGTGCTGGACACCATGCGCCAGCTCGAGTCCCAGCTCATGATGCGCAACTACGAAGGGTTCATCCGGTAGGTCCGGTGAGTGAACGTCCGGCGGTCGTGGTGCTGCTCGGCCCGCCGGGTGCGGGCAAAGGCACGCAGGGCGCGCGGCTGGCCCAGCGCGTGCAGCTCGAACACGTCTCCACCGGCGACCTGTTCCGCACGGCCGTCAAGAATGGAACCCCCGCCGGTGTGCGCGCCGAGTCCTACCTGCGCAGCGGCCAGCTGGTGCCCGACCAGGTCGTGCTGCAGGTGATCGAGGAATACCTGGCCAGCGTTGGGCGCCGCGACATCTGTTTCGACGGCTTCCCGCGCACCTACAACCAGGCGGCCACGCTCGACGACCTGCTCGCCCAGTTCGGCCTGGACGTCACCGCGGCCATTCATATTTCGGTGCCCGACCAGGAGGCGCTGCGCCGCCTGCTCCTGCGCGGGCGCTCGGACGACACCGAGGAGACGGCGCGCTATCGGCTCCAGGTCTACCGCCAGGACACCGCGCCGTTGATCGACTACTACGGCGCGGCGGGCGCGCTGGCCGAGGTCGACGGGACCGGCCGGACCGACGAGGTTGCGGCGCGCGTCTGGCGCGCGGTCAGGCAGTCACTCACGTGATGTCCGGCAAGGCCGAGCTGAAGACGCCCGAGCAGCTGGAAGCCATGCGGGCGTCGGGCCGCGTGTTGGCCGGCGCCCTGGACGCGGTCGAGGCCGCCGTGGCGCCCGGCGTGCGCACCTCGGAGCTCGACGCCATTGCCCAGGAATACATCCGCGACCACGGCGGGATTCCCTCGTTCCTCGGCGTTCCCGCCGCCGCCGCTGGCGTCGAGCCGTTTCCCGGCGCGATCTGCGCGTCGGTCAACGATGTCATCGTGCACGGAATTCCGGGTGGCGAAGTCCTGACGGTTGGCGATATCATAGGCATTGACTGCGGAGTGATTCTAGACGGCTGGCACTCCGATTCGGCTCGGACCCTCGCGGTTGCGGACGTGTCTCCCGAGACCTTCCGCCTGCTCCAGGTCACCCAGGCCGCCCTCGGTGCCGCTATAGCTGCGGCGCTGGCGGGACGTCACATCGGAGACATTAGCGCGGCCGTCCAAACGACGGTCGAGGAGGACGGATTTACCATCGTGCGGCGATTTGTCGGGCACGGCATCGGACGAACCATGCATGAGCCGCCCCAAGTGCCGAACTTCGGGCCGGCGGGCAGCGGGCCTGTGCTCGCGCCCGGCATGACGCTCGCCGTCGAACCCATGGTCAACGTCGGTGCGGCCGACGTGCAGTTCGACGACGACGGCTGGACGGCGCGCACCATTGACGGGTCGCTGTCGGCGCACTTCGAGCACACCGTGGCCATCAGCGACGACGGCCCGCTCGTCCTGACGGACGGATCCTGAGCCCCGGCATGGCGCGCCAACGCGGCCGGCGGACGGACTCCACGCCGAAGGAAAAATCCGCCAAGTCTCCCGTCATTGAAATCGAGGGCGAAGTCGTCGACTCGCTGCCCAACACCATGTTCCTGGTCAAACCGCTGGGCCCGGACGGCAAGCCGCTGCGCATTCAGACCGGCGACAGCGACGACGAACCGAAGGCGATATTGGCGCATCTGGCAGGTAAAATGCGGCTGCGATTCATTCGGATCGGCGTGGGCGACCGCGTGCGTCTCCAGCTGTCGCCCTACGATCTGTCCCGCGGCCGCATCACCTGGCGGCTGCGCCCCGAACGTATGGAGCGATAACCGCGAATGCGCGTATCAGCATCGGTCAAGCCGCGTTGCGACCGCTGCCGGGTCATCCGCCGCCGGCGGCGGGTGATGGTGATCTGTTCCAACCCCAAGTGCAAGCAGCGGCAAGGATAGAAACGAGGACCCGTGGCTCGAATTGCCGGCGTTGACATCCCGCGCGACAAGGCGGTGGTCGTCGCGCTGACCTACATCTTTGGCATCGGCCGCGCCACCAGCGCCGATATCGTGCGCGAGGCCGACGTCAACCCGCAAACGCGCATCATCGACCTGACCGAGGCCGAGCTGAGCCGCATTCGCCAGCAAGTCGGCCGCTGCCAGGTCGAAGGCGACCTGCGGCGCGTCGTGCAAACCAACATTGCGCGCCTGCGCGAGATCGGCTCCTACCGCGGCCTGCGGCACCGCATTGGCTTGCCCGTGCGCGGGCAGCGCACCCGCACCAACGCCCGCACGCGCAAGGGGCCGCGGCGCACCGTCGGCATTCGCAAGCGCGTCATCAAACGGGGCTGACGGCATGGCAGAGAGATCTCGTTCCCGGTCCCGCCAGCGCGTCCCCGTGCCCAAAGGGGCGGCCCACATTCGCGCCTCGTTCAACAACACCCTCATCACCATCACCGACCCGGCTGGCGACACCGTGGCCACCGCCAGCGGCGGCACGACGGGCGTGCGCGGGTCGCGCAAGAGCACGCCCTTCGCGGCGCAGCAGGCCGCCGAACAGGCGGCGCAGCGCGCCATGGACGCCGGCATGCGCGAGATCGACGTGTTCGTCAAAGGCCCAGGGTCGGGCCGCGACGCCGCCGTGCGCGCCTTGCAGGCCGTGGGCCTCACCGTGGCCAGCATCTCGGACGTCACGCCAATCCCCCACAACGGCCCACGGCCGCCCAAGCGGCGGCGGGTCTAGGCCGCGGGCATAGGGAGCTGCACTAGCATGGCTCGATACACCGGTCCCGTCTGCCGCCTCTGCCGGCGCGAAGGCGAAAAACTCTTCCTCAAAGGCGACCGCTGCCACACGCCGAAGTGCGCCATCGAACGCCGCGGCGACCGCGGCGGGCCCGGCGCGCGCTCCTTCAGCCGCCGCCGTCCGACGGAATACGCCATTCAGCTGCGCGAAAAGCAGAAGGCGCGCCGCATTTACGGCGTGCTGGAGCGCCAGTTCCGCCGCCACTACCGCGACGCCGGCAAGCTGGGCGGCCCGCGCGGCGAGCGCCTGCTTCAGCAGCTCGAGCTGCGCGCTGACAACGTGGCCTTTCGCATGGGCCTGGGCCTCAGCCGCGCGCACGCCCGCCAGCTCATCCAGCACGGCCACGTCGAGCTCAACAACCGCAAGCACGACATCCCGTCGGCGGTGCTCAGCGTTGGCGACACCATTCGCCTGCGCGCCAAGAGCCGCAACATCGACGCCGTGAAGAACGCCATGGACCGCGCCGAAGCGCTCATCCGCCCGCCCTGGCTGACCGTCGACGTCGAGGCCTTCGAAGGCCGCGTCAACGCGATTCCCGCGCGGGACCAGATCGACGCCACGCTCAACGAACAGCTCATCGTCGAGTTTTACTCGCGCTAGCAAACGCCAGACGCGGGATTCCACCATCGCGGACAGGAAGGTAAGGGTCAGCAGTGTTTCTTGGACCGGTTGAATCGGCGCAGTCCGAAGCCGAGCTGCAGCCTGCGGTGCAAACCGTGGAGACGGGTGACGACTTTGGGCACTTCCAAATCGAGCCGCTGCGCCGCGGCTTCGCCCACACCCTGGGCAACCCGCTGCGCCGCACGCTCCTGGCGGCGCTGCCGGGCGCGGCCATTGCCACCGCCCGCGTGGACAACGCGCTGCACGAGTTCAGCACGCTGGACTACATGCGCGAAGACCTGGTGGAGTTCTTGCTCAACGTCAAAGGCATCCGGCTCCGGTCCCATGAGGCCGAGTCGTCCGTCTGCTACCTGGAGGTCGAAGGCCCGGCCGAGGTCACGGCCGGCGACATCGTACTGCCCAGCGGCGTCGAGATCGTCAACCCGGAGCACCCCCTGGCCACGCTCACGGACAACGGAAGCCTGCGGGTCGAGTTCACCGTCGAAAACGGGTCGGGCTACGTCGGCAGCGAAGAGCGTACCGGCCTGCCCATCGGCGTCATCCCGCTGGACATGGTGTTCAGCCCGGTCACCAAGGTCGAATACCACGGCGAGTCCGCGCGCGTCGGGCGCGAATCGGAGTACGACCGCCTGGTCATCAAGATCTGGACGGACGGCACCGCCACACCCCTGGACGCGCTGCGCGGCGCCGCCAGCCAGTTGGTCGACTCGTTCTCGCTGGTGGCTGGGGTGGACGAAGCCACGGACGTGGCCGCCGCAATCTCCGTGCCGACCCTGCGCGAAGCCGAAGGCGAAGGCGATCCGCTCGAAGACCTCCAGCTCTCCAACCGCGCCCTGAACTGTCTCAAGCGCCACGGCATCGAAACCGTTCAGGACGTGGCCGCGAAGACCGAGGACGAACTTTACGAGCTGCGCGGCATGGGGCAGCGGCTGGTGGACGAAATTCGGACGGCGCTGGACGGGCGCGGCCTGGCGCTGGCCGCCGCCGCGCCAGCGAGCGCGGAGGAGTAGCGCCGTGCGCCACCGACGGCGCGGACGCCACCTGGGCCGCAGCCCGACCCAGCGCCGCGCGCTCAAACGCGGCCTGGTCCGCTCCCTGATCCTGCACAGCCAGATCGAGACGACCCTGGCGCGCGCCAAGGAAATCCGGCCGGACGTCGACCGGCTGATAACCCTGGCCAAGCGCGGCGACCTGCACGCGCGGCGGCAGGCCATCGCCCGGCTGCCAGACCCGGAAGTCATCGAACGGCTCTTCAACGACCTGGCCGACCAATACGCCGAGCGCGCGGGCGGCTACACGCGCATCCGCCGGCTGGGCGCCCGGCTTGGCGACGGCGCGCCGCGCGCCCGCATGGAGCTGGTGTGAGCGCGCGCCGCACCGTCCGCGCCACCGTCGAATACGACGGGACCGGCTTCAAGGGGTTTCAGCGCCAGCGCCAGGCTCGCAGCGTGCAAGGCGTGCTGGAAGCGGCCATCCGCGCCGCCACCGGCGCCGACGCCGCGGTCCACGGCGCAGGGCGCACCGACGCCGGCGTTCACGCGCGCGGCCAGGTCATCGCTTTTTGCACGCCGACGCGGCTGGACGACGCCGCGCTGCTGCGGGCGCTGAACGCGCATCTCCCCGCCGACGTGGTGGTGACCGACCTCGCCGCGGCCGCGCCCGACTTCGACCCGCGCCGCCGCGCCGCCGCGCGCGTGTACGAATACCGCATCGACCAACGGCCAACGCGCCCCGCGCTGGACCGCGCCCGGGACTGGCACGTGCCGCAGCCGCTCGACCTGCAGCGCATGCGGGACGCGGCCGCGCAGCTCGTCGGCAGCCACGACTTCGACGCGTTCACGGCCGGACCTCAGACCAGCACGCGCCGCGAGGTTTACGCCCTCGAAGTCTGGCGTGAAGGGTCGTCGGTCTTCGTGCGCATCGCCGCCAACGCGTTTCTCTACCGCATGGTGCGCCGCATCGTCGACACCCTGGTGCGCGTCGGTTTGGGGACGCTTGCGCCCCAGGCCGTGGCCGATTTGCTGCAGCCGGCGCCCAGGTCCCGCGTGCGCGGCACGGCGCCCGCCCACGGGTTGACGCTCGTAACCGTGGTGTATCCCGACGACGCGCCTCGGTACAATCAGCGGCTGGGTGGAAACGCCGCCCAGCTTCCGGCGCTCGTGAGCGCCGCAGGGCGCGAGTAATGCCGCAGGATCGACGTTGGGTTACCGTGGACGCCTCCGGGCAGGTGCTGGGGCGTTTGGCCACGCGCGTCGCGCACGTGTTGCGCGGGAAAGACCTGCCGACGTACGCCCCGAACGTCGACAACGGCGCGGGCGTCATCATCCTCAACGCCGCAAAGATTCGCCTGACCGGCCGCAAGCTGGAGCAGAAGTTCTACTACCGGCACAGCGGCTATCCCGGCGGGCTGCGCAAGACCCGGCTGGACGACATGCTGGCCGCGCGGCCCGAAGACGTGATTCGGCACGCCGTGCGCGGCATGCTGCCCAAGAACGCGCTCGGCCGCCGCGCCCTCAAACGCCTGCGCGTCTACGCCGGCGCCGAGCACACCCATCACGCCCAGCGTCCCGATACGATTGAGGTTGGCGCATGACGCTCGAAGGCAACTACCACTACGGACTGGGGCGCCGCAAGGCCGCGATTGCGCAAGTGCGGGTCTACCCGGGGCACAGCGCGTTCGTGGTCAACGGCCGCCCGATCCAGGAATTCTTCGCCGTGCCCGACCATCGCTTTCACGCGCTGGAGCCGCTGCGCATCCTGGAGGAAGTCTCCGTTGGGATTTCGGCGCGCGTCACGGGCGGCGGCACCAAGGGGCAGGCCGGCGCCATTCGCCTCGGCCTCGCGCGCGCGCTGGTGGCCATGGACATGGAAACCCGCCCCAAGCTCAAGCAAGCCGGCATGCTCACCCGCGACCCGCGCGCCAAGGAACGCAAGAAGCCCGGCCTGGTGCGCGCCCGCAAAGCCAAGCAGTTCACCAAGCGTTAGCCGCGCCGGCCGTCGGCCGCGGCTACTCCGCGGTGCGCCGCTCGGCCGGCAATTCCAGCGCCGGCAGTTCGTCCAGCGACGTTACCCCGAAGTAGGCCAGGAACGTTTCCGTCGTCTCGAAGATGGCGGGACGGCCCGGCGCGTCCAGGCGGCCCGCTTCGCGGATCAGGTTGCGTGCCAGCAGCGTGGCCAGCGGGCTGTCCGAGTCGACGCCGCGGATGCGGTCGATGTCGGCGCGCGTGACGTTCTGCCGGTAGGCCACGATGCCCAGCGTTTCCAGGGCCGCCTGCGACAGGCGCGTGCGCTGGCCAAGTCCCAGCAGACGGCGGCACGTGTCGGCCAGATCCGGCGCCGACGCCATGCGGAACGTCCCGCGGTGCTCCAGCACCACCACGCCCCGCGCGCGGTAATGCTCGGTCAGCAGCCGCAGGGCGCCCTGCACCTCCGCCGGCGAAGCGCCGACCGCGTCCGCCAGCTCGTCCGCCGAAAGGGCGCGGTCGGCGACGAACAGCGAAGCTTCCACCGTGCGCGTCAGCCCGAAGTCGTCCACGGGCGCCGTCGGGTCGGGCGCGGCGTTCGGACCGGCGCGCTGGTTCACGACGCTGGGGCGGACGCCCGCGCCGCCGTCAGCGTGATGGGCCCAAAGTGCTCGGCCTGCTGGACGGTCGCCGTGCCGTGCGTGACGACGTGCAACACGGCCAGGAACGTGGCCACCACCTCCGCGCGCGACGCGCAGGCGGCGGCGAGCGCCTCGAAGCTGACGGACCGCCGCGCGGCGAGCAGCGCCTCGATCTGACGGATTTTCGCAGGGACCGGGTATTCCCGCGCCGGCGCTGCGATCGATCCTTCACGGGCGGGCGCGCCCTGCGCCAGGCGCTGCATGGCGGCGAGCAGTTTCGCCAGGTCGCCTTCGCCCGCCGCCGGCTCGGGGTCGGGCAGGTCCACCGCGGCCGCGCGTACGTACGATGCGCGTCCGGCGTCCAGCTGCTCGTCCAGCTGGGCGGCCAGCGTCTTGAACGCCGCATAGACTCGCAGCCGTTCGGCCAGGTCGTCCAGGGTCTCGCCGTCGTCCTCGGGCGCGAGCCGCGGCAGCAGCGCGCGCGACTTCAGCAGCGCCAGCCGCGACGCGACCAGCAGGAACTCCGAGGCCGCCTCGGCGAACCGATCGCGCATCGACGCCGTGTACGCGATGAACTGATCGGTAACCGCCAGCAAGGACACGCCAGTGATGTCCAGGCCCTGCGTCTCGATCAGGCGCAGCAACAGGTCGAACGGGCCTTCGAAGTCGTCGATGTCGATGGCAAACCCGCCGAGCGCGCTCGGCTGTCCCGCGCGCCCCCAGGACGCGGTCATCGCTCGGCGTCGAGCTCGGCGAGCAATCGGCCCCGCGCATGCTCGCGGAAACCGTAGCTGCGCAGCGTATCCACCACCGCGGGATGCGCCTGGGCCAGCTCGGCGAAGCGCGCGCTCGCCTCGGTGTGCCGCGCCAGCCGGGCGATACGCCCTCGGCGCGACGCGGCCGGCCGCCGCAGCCAGCGCAACAGCAGCCAGGGCGCGTTCTCCTCCACCAGCGTCAGCAGGGCGCGGTCCAGAATCCCCGGCCGCCCCTTGCCCACGTCGTGCAGCATCGCCGCGGCCTGCAGCGCGGAATCGTCAGGGCGCTCGGCCGCGGCGGCGCGGTACACGGCCAGCGAGTGCCGCTGATCCACCGGCGCCAGCCGACGAAACAGCGTCTGTTCGTCGTCGCTCAGCAGCGCCAGCGCCGCGGCGCGCTCCGCCGCCGGCACGCGCGGATCGAAATACGCCAGGCCCTGGCGCAGCCGGTACCTAACTCCCAAGCAGCAGGCTCACGGCCAAGTTGGCGGGGAAGATGATGATACCGCGCAGGCTGGGAAAGAAAGAGATCAGCAGGAAGAGCCCGATCAGGAAGCCGGGGCCGTACGACCGCAGGGTATTCAGCCGCGCCGCGTTGTCCGGCGACACGATCCCAACCAGCACGCTGAAGCCGTCCAGCGGCGGCAGCGGCAGCATGTTGAACACGGCCAGGTAGACGTTGAGCGCGACGATCTGCGCCAGCGCCAGCGCCAGCCAGAGCGTGTCCGGTCCCGCGTCGGCGCCCAGCGCCCGCACCAGCGGGGCGAGCACCAGCGCCAGCGCGACGTTCGAGGCCGGCCCCGCCGCCGCCACCAGCGCCATCCCCCGGTTCGGGCCGTAGCGCAGCCGGTAGGGGTTCACCAGCACGGGCCGCCCCCACCCGAACGGGGCGATCACGATCATGATGGTGCCCAGCGGGTCCAGATGCTTGAGCGGGTTGAGCGTCACGCGGCCCTGCAGACGCGGCAGGTCGTCGCCGAGCCAGGTGGCCGCCAGCGCGTGGCTGGCCTCGTGCAGCACGATCGCGGCGATGAACGCGATGGCCACGATCAGGAACTGCTGCGGGTCGGACGCGAGGGTCAGGAGCATCTAGACGGGTCTCGCCGGCCGCTGGCCGCCCGCAGCAGCCCGCCGAAGCCAGGACGTCGAGCCCGCCGGCGAAGCGTCGGCGCCGGCCGCCGGGTTCCTGCGCACCGCTCAGCGCCGCCTGCGGGAAACCATCACGGAATCGCCCGCGCCGCAGCCCAGCCGTGCGGCGGCCGACGCGCCTGGGACGGCGATTTCCAGCAGATTCCAACTGCCGACCAGCGCCACCGCATCGCCGCCCGAGCCGTAGGTGACGGACAGGCCGTCGATTCGAAGGCCGCCCACCCGCGTCTCGATCGTCCACGCCCCGCGCACGAACGACGCCGGGACGTTGGAGACCAGGTTGCCGAACGAATCGACGTGCACGATCTCGCCTCGCGCCGCGCCGCCGTCGATGCTGGCGCGCGGGCGGTCGATCCGTTGCGGATCGTCGATGGCGCGTCCAAGCTGCTCGGGGCGCGCGTAGTTCGCCAGACGCGCCGCGACGGGCGCAAAGACGTCCCGCGCATGGAACGTCGGCGTAACCGTTGGACGCCAGGCCTCGGGTCGATGCAACGCCCAGGCCTCCACCGGCCCGCACGCAGGCGTCAGCAGCCCGTTGTCGGGGCCGACCAGCCAGCGTCCGCCGCGCCGCACGATCAGCCCGCGCCGCTCGGTTCCGACCCCCGGGTCGACCACCCCCAGCATCACCGCGCCCGCCGGCAGCAGGTCCAGCGAGGCATCGACGACGTGTGCGCCCAGCGCGATCTGGTGGGCAGGGACGCTATGCGTGAGATGCACAATCCGCGCGTTGCTCGCTCCGGCTAGCACAGCTTCGACCTGGCCAGCATACGGATCGCCGAGGCCGAAGTCCGTGAGCAACGCCACCACCCGGCTCACGAGGCGGCCGCCCGCAGTCCGTAGGCCGCCCGCGCGCGCCGCACGCCATTCAGTACGGCGTCGGCGAAGGCCGCAGCCGCGGCGTCGCCCAGGGTCGTGATATCGACGCCGCTCTCGGATTCGCCGACCGCCGAGTCGCCGACCGCGGCGGCAAAGATGGCGTCGCCGTCGAACATGCCGTGCGCCGGACGCACCGCCCGCGCCAGTCCGTCGTGCGCCATGTCGGCAATCTTGTGCAGCTGCCAGCGCTCCAGCCGTGCGCTCACCGCCACCACGCCAATGGTCGTGTGCTGGCCGAACGAGGCCGCGCCGCCCGCGTAGCCGCCGCCCACGCGGCGTCCGGTGCGCGGGTCGTACACCGCCCCGGCGGCATTGACGACCGCAAGCGCTCCCACCAGCACGCCGCCGACGCGCCCCAGGGAACTGCCCAGCCCGCCCTTCACGCGCAGCGCGCCGGTTCCAACCGCGGCGCCGGTCCCGGCGCCAATGGCGCCTTGCGGCACGGGCTGGCCGCTGGCCGCGGCCAGGGCCGCGGCGCCCGCGTCAGCGTCAGGGCGCACGGCCGGATCGCCCACGGCAAGGTCGTAGATCACGGCCGCGGGCACGATAGGCACGGGGCCGGCCGTCGTGGGAAACCCGCGGCCCTCGGCTTCCAGCCGCTGCATCACCCCGTGCGCCGCCGCCAGACCAAACGCACTTCCGCCCGTGAGCAGCAGGGCGTCGGCCCGCGCGGCCAGCCCGCCAGGGTGCAGCGCGTCCGTTTCGCGCGTGCCGGGGGCCGAGCCGCGCACCACCACCGCGGCCTGCGCCGCCGGGTCGAAGCGCACGACCGTGCACCCCGTGCCAGCCGCGCGATGCGTCCAGTGGCCCACGCGCACCCCCGGCAGGGCGCTGAGCGTCAGGTTTGGCGCCGACACCGTCGAATCCACGTCGGACACGCGCGCGCCGCGCCCCCCGGTCGTCTTGGCGGGACGATTGTCACAGACGCCCGACCCGCGCTGCATAGAATCGCCCATGCGACGTCCACTGCCGCGGCGCGCGGTTGCGGCGGTTGCGGCCGCCGCGGTAGTAACTGCGGCGTGCGGCGTCCGCCGCGGTCCAGCAGAACCCCACGGGGTGCCGGCGCCGGCCGCCGGGAGCGGCGCCTCCGACGTCCGTCAGGCGGCCAGCGCGCCGCCAGGCGGCCTGGCGCCGCGGCGGGCGCGTCTGCGCGCCGACGCGGCCGCATTTGCGCGCCTGGACGCCGCGTCGTCGTTGCGCGGCTCGGCGCTGGGCGGCGCGCTCGTGCGCGCGTTCGACGCCGTGGGCATCGACGCCGCGCTGCGGCCCTTCCTGGCCACCGGCCGCGATTTTCCTTCGGTCAGCGTGCGCGTCGACGGCGAATTCGTGCTGGCGGCGGGGATGCTCTATTCGGCGGTCGGCGCTGCCGAAGGCCCGCTCCGTCCGGCGCAGGTGGAGCGTGACGGCAGGGTCCACGGGTCCAACCTGCGCGGCGCCGTGGCGCTGGTCGCTCGCAGCACCACGCCGTTTCGGGTCACCGTGCAGGCTCTGGCGGAGGCCGGCGCCGTGGCCGTCATCGTCTACAACAATCGTCTGGGATTCCCATACGCCACGCTGACCCGGCCGTCGTCGATTCCCGCCGTCACGATCACCCAGGAGGCGGGCGCCGCAGTCTCGGTTCGGGCGGACGGCGGGAACGCGCAGGCGCGTGTGGACGTATCGCAGCCGCCCCGGTCGTTTGCCGGCGCCAACGTGGTGGCGCATCACGCGGGCGCATCGCGGCGCCGCATCGTCGTAGCCACGCCGGCCGACGCGCCGCCGGACGCCCCACACCCGGGCGCCAACGCCGACGGCCTGGCGCTGCTGCTCGAACTGGCGCGCTTCGCCGCCGCCGGCACGCGGCATGCCATCGACTTCATCGCGGTCGACGCCACGCACCGCGGCTATGTGGGCAGCCGCTGGTATCTGGCGTCGCTGTCCGAGGCCGACCTTGCGTCGATCGACGCGGTGCTCACGTTCGAGCGGCCCGGCCGTCCGCGCCCGTTGCGCGTGGGCGCTTCGCCAGAGCTGCGCCGGCCGCTGGACGCGCGCCTGACGGCCGTCGGAACCGACCTGCGCGTCAGCGAAGGCTTCGGGATCGGCCGCGGCGACCACGACGTGTTCGCGGCGCGCGGGATTCCCTACGTCTTCGTCACCCGCAGCGGCCCCAGCGCCATCGACGTGGACGCGCTGCTCGAGTCCTTCCAGATCACCGCCGCCGCGCTGCACGTCCTGGACGACCTCAGCGCCTCCCCGCCCGCCTGACCACCCACCTGACCACCCGCCCACCTTCCTGCACCCTTGCTGCCTGCACCCTTTGCTCTCTGCACCCGTGCTCCCTGTGCCCTTGCTCCCTGCGGTATCCCCCCAGCCAGAGGCCGAGCGGTCCAGCGGACCGCACAGCCGCAGTACCCCCGCTCCATGCCAGGCACGATCCCCTCTCCCATCCAGGCACGATCCCCTCTCCCATCCAGGCACTGTCCCCTCTCCCTTCCAGGGAGAGGGTTAGGGTGAGGGTCGGCCCCCGAGCTAAAGAACCCGCGCCGCATCACTCCCCGTGACTGCCGCGCCGCAGGCGGTCGTTGGCGCCGCGCAGGGCGAGGTCGACGTCGATGCCGGCGGCGTCGGCGCGGCCGGCGAGCCACAGCAGCGCGCCGCCCACGGCGTGCGGGTCGTCGCACGCGTCGAGCGCCGCCAGCATTGCGCCCGTGTCCGCATCGCGTCCCAGCGGCGCGCCCGCGCGGCGCAGCGCCCGCGCCGCGGCGCGGGCATAGGCCAGACTCGGCAGCGAGGCCGGCAAGGTGCACAGAGGCCCGCCCCGAGCAGGAGCTTCCGCGGCTTTGATCCGCGCCCACGATGCGCTCAGTTCCTCCATGTCCTCCACCGGCCGGCCGCCGAAGACGTGCGGATGGCGCCGCACCATCTTGTCGCTGATCGCCGCCACCACGTCGGGCCACGCGAAGCCGCCGCGCTGGCGCGCGATTTCGGCATGCAGGACGACTTGCAGCAACACGTCGCCGAACTCGTCCGTCATCTGGGCGTCGCCGCCGCCCTCGATTGCCGCCAGCGCCTCGTGCGCTTCCTCCACCAGGTACGGCCGCAGGCTTTCGTGCGTTTGCGCACGGTCCCAGGGACACCCGTCAGGCCCGCGCAGCCGTTGCACGACGTCGCGCAGCCGGCTCACGGAACGCGCGCGCGACTGCGCCGTCGGCTCGGCTCGCAGCGAGCAGGGAAACGCCGGCGTCTGGCCCGGCGCGTCCGGCGTCCAGGCGCGCGCCGACCAGGAGCGAGCGTCCAGCGCCGCCTCCGGCCCGTATTCCGTCCGCAGCCGCGCGCGCCAGCGGGCAAGCGACTTCCCGTCGGGAATCCCGCGCACCAGCGTGGTCAGCGCCGCGTCGGGCCGCCAGACCGCCCAGGAGGGACCGCTGACCGTGGGCCCGTCGCTCGCCGGCGCGGATTCTGGCCCGAGGGCAAGCGTGACCGCGCCGCGTTCCTCCAGCAGCCGCAGCGCATGCACGCCCGGGTCGTCGTCGCGGCCCGCGCCCGGCGCCAGATACAGCACCCGGGCGGCCCCCAGCGCAGCCAGCGCGCACGCCCAGCGGTCGGCGTCCGGCGGCGCGGGAAGCTCTGCAATCGCGGGCGCCGCCATCGGCGCTGCCAGGGCAACCCATGCCGCCGCTGGTTGCTCCGGCGCGGCCCGCACCAGTGCGGCGCGGAGGCGGGCGCCGCTCCCACGGCCGACGAACGTCACGTGAACGGCGGCGGGCATAAGGCGGCGGCCGATTCGACCTCTGCGCGGCGGCGGCTGCGATATTCTAGGCCTCGTTCTCCCACTGGCTGGCCTGCGACTCCCATGTACCCGGACGACCTCCGCTATACCCGCGAGCACGAGTGGGTGCGCGCCGCTGGGCGCCCGTGGATCGTGGGCATCACCCACTACGCGCAAGAAGAGCTGGGCGACGTGGTCTACGTCGAACTGCCGTCGGTCGGCGCCCACTTCGCCGCCGGCGACGAGTTCGGCGTCGTCGAGTCCGTCAAAGCCGTGTCCGCGCTCTATCTGCCGGTCGACGGAGAGATCGTCGAGGTCAATCCCCAGCTCGAGGCCCAGCCCGAACTGATCAACGACGAGCCCTACGGCCAGGGCTGGATGGTCAAGGTCGCGCCGAGCGGCGAGGGCGAACTCGACGACCTGCTCGACGCCGCGGCGTATCGACGGCTCGTGAATGAGCTACGCGCCTAACACCGACGCCGACCGCGCCGCCATGCTGCGGGCGATTGGCGCCGCGTCCATCGACGACCTGTTCGCCGACATCCCCGCCCAGCACCGCGACCCGCAGCTCGACCTGCCGCCGGCGCTGCCCGAAACCGACGTCATTCGCCATCTGCACGCGCTGGGCGCGCGCAACCGCACCTCCCTCGATCTGCCCATGTTCCTCGGCGCCGGCTTCTATCGGCACTTCGTGCCCGCGCTGGTCGACCAGCAACTGCTGCGGTCGGAGTGGTACACGGCCTACACGCCCTACCAGCCAGAAATGGCGCAAGGGTCGTTGCAGGCCATGTACGAGTTCCAGACGCTCGTCTGCGACCTGACCGGGCTGGACGTGTCGAACGCCTCGCTGTACGACGGCGCGTCCGCGCTGGCCGAGGCGGTGCTGCTGTGCCGCGGCCTCACGCGGCGGCCCGGCGTGGTCATGGCGGACACCGTGCACCCGGCCTACCGCGCCGTCGTTGCCGCCTACACCCGCGCGCTGGACGTCGATCTGCGCACGGTGTCGGCGTATCGGCGCCAGGGCGCCCGCCTGACGCCCGACCTTCAGCCGCTGGCGGACGCCGTCGACGACGCCACCAGTTGCGTGGTCGTGCAGCGCCCCGACGTGCTGGGCATGGTCGGCGGCGTCGACCCGGTCGTGGAGGCGGCGCGACTGCACGGCGCGCGCGTGGTCGTGGTGGTGGGCGACCCCGTGACGATGGCATTGCTCACGCCGCCGGGCGCGCTGGGCGCGGACGTCGCCGTGGGAGAACTACGCGCCTTTGCGGGTCCCCCGGCCTACGGCGGCCCCGGCGCGGGCATGTTCGCCACGCGCGCGGAGCTCATCCGGCGCGTGCCGGGGCGCATCGCGGGCCGCACCAAAGACCTGGACGGCCGGCAAGGGTTCGTGCTCACGCTGCAAACCCGTGAACAGCACATCCGCCGCGAGCGCGCCACCTCCAACATCACCACCAACCAGGCGCTGGTGGCGCTGGGCGCGGCCATGACCCTCTGCGCGCTGGGACCGCGCGGCCTGCGCCAGATGGCCCAGCAATCCCTCACCAACGCGCACCGCGCCGCCGAGGCTCTGCAACGCGCCGGGGCGTCGATCGCCTCCGCCGGCCCCTACGTCAACGAATTCGTCGTCCACACGCCCCAGGGTGCGCGGCAGACCCTCGACCGCCTCCACCGCCAGGGCGGCGTGCTGGCCGGCGTCGACCTGGGGCGCTTTTTGCCCGGACTGGACGACATGATGTTGACCTCGGCCACCGAACTCACCACCGCCGCGGACGTGGCCGCGCTGGCGGACGCCTGGGAGCTCCTGCGCGATGGATAGCGAACCGCTCGTCCACGAGTTGTCCAGCCCGGGGCGCCGCGGCGTGCGGCCGCCGCTGCCGCAGTTCCAGGCCGTGGACCCCGCCGACGCGCTGCCGGCCAGCGAAATCCGCGCCGACCTGCGGCTGCCCGAAGTGTCCGAGATCGACGTCATGCGGCACTTTCTGCGCCTGTCGCACCGCAACCACAGCGTGGACACGGCCATGTATCCGCTCGGCTCCTGCACCATGAAATACAACCCCAAGGTGAACGAGGTGACCGCGCGCACGCCGGGTCTGGCGGACATTCACCCCTACCAGGCGGAAGACACCGTGCAAGGCGCGCTGGCGCTGATTTTCGAGCTGGAGGCGCTGCTCGCGGAGATCACGGGTTTCTCCGCCGTCAGCACCCAGCCATCCGCCGGCTCGCAGGGCGAGCTGGTCGGCCTGCTGGCCATCCTGGCCTGGCACGAATCGCGCGGCCAGACCCGCACGCAGGTGCTGGTGCCGGATTCCGCGCACGGCACCAATCCGGCCACCGGGTCGATGAGCGGCCTCCAGGTCGTGAACCTCCCCACCGCGGCCGACGGCGGGATCGACCTGCGCGACCTGGACGAGCGTCTGGGGCCGAACGCGGCGGCGCTCATGCTGACCCTGCCCAGCACGCTGGGGCTGTTCGAGCGCCGCATCCAGCAGGTGGTCGAGCGCGTGCACGCCAGCGGCGCGTTGGTCTACTGCGACGGCGCCAACATGAACGCCATGCTGGGGCGGGTGCGGCCGGCCGACCTGGGCATCGACGTCATGCACTTGAACCTCCATAAAACCTTCAGCACGCCCCACGGCGGCGGCGGTCCTGGCGCCGGCGCGCTCGGCGTGCAGCCATTCCTGGAAGCGTTCCTGCCCGGCCCGCGCGTGGTGCGGCGCGGCGGCGGCTATGCGCTGGCCGACGTCTCGGACGACAGCATCGGGCGCGTCCACGCCCACCTCGGCAACTTTGGCAATCTGGTGCGCGCCTACACCTACATCCGTTCCCTGGGCGCTGCGGGTCTGCGCGCGGCGGCCGACGGCGCCGTGCTCAACGCCAACTACCTGCGCGCGCGGCTGGCCGATGACTACGACCTGCCCTACGACCGCCCCTGCATGCATGAAGTAGTGTTCGCCGGCACGCGGCAGAGGCGGCAAGGCGTGCGGACGCTCGACATCGCCAAACGCCTGATCGACTTCGGCATTCACCCGCCCACGATCTACTTTCCCACCATCGTGGACGAAGCCTTGATGATCGAACCCACCGAAACCGAGTCGCGCGAGTCGCTCGACCGCTTCGTCGAGGTGATGCGCCAGATCGCGCGCGAGGCCGCCACAGAACCAGACACCCTCAAAGCCGCGCCCGTCAACGCCCCAGTGCGCCGCCTGGACGAAGCCACCGCCAACCGCCGCCCGGACGTGCGCCTAGCCTCGGAGTTCGGTGGATAACCGCGGCTTGGAACAATTCGATGTTCGGCTGCTGAGCACCAAGCGCTGAAGTTCGCGCATTGCTGCGGTCGCCGTGGCGGAAGAACTAAGCACGATGCGCGCCGCTTCGAAACGGAAGCCGCCGCCCGTGCGGCCCAGGACAACGTCCTGGCAGCGCACCATCGAGAAGGACCGCCAGAGCTAAGGTAAGGAGAGTCAAAGAAACCGCCAGATCCACGGTCAGGGCGATCCAGCGCCAGTCGGATGTAAGGGCGAGAATCGCCTGCGATTTGCTCGGCGTCGGTTCTCGCAAGCTGTAGGCTATGAAATCCAAGTTCTGATTGGGCCATCCCAGAGTTCCGTTGACCCACAGCCGTCCATCCGCATAGCGGTTGTCTTTCGTTGCGCCGATACGGACCCGAGCATCACGAGCAACGTCGGCTGCCAACTGCAGCAACAGCGGTTGTCCGTCAGCGCCGAGCACCGGCCGAGGAAGGTGAAGGCTCGTCCAGCTCAAAAAGTCACCGGCGGGAACTACTCTCCGCCCCTGGGCGAGAATGTCTCCTTCGACACCGCCTTCACGAACGCGCCATATCACCGCCCCGTCATGATTATCCGCACTACGAACGTAGAGGCGGATGTCCACACGTGAGATGGGCGCCATGGGCGCACCCAGCTCCTGCGCGACGGATTCCCCGTCGGTGAGCGTTATATGAAACGCCTCGACCGAGGAGAAGCTCCTGGACTCCATCATTGGGGCTCTGAACAAAAATGCTACGGATATCCCACCAAGCACTACAACGGCTGCTACAAATTCCAAGAGCAATTTGAAAGAGATATCTAATCGAGGATTATAATAACGTCTTGTGTATTTGTTTGTAGTGTGTGTGTGGTGGGGGGGGGGGTAGTAGTGCGCGGCTTGCGCTGAGAGAGAAAAGCAACGCCCCGCTGAACTCCGAGGTCTCTTCGATCAAGATTCCAATATCTTCGGCGCGGCCGGCAAGTATTGATAAGTACCCCAGCTCTTGCGCCAATGCAAGCATCCAGGCGATCAACCCAAGGGAGGCCGGCACACGGATATCCCACGTATGTATCCCCTTCCAAATGAAGATAATCATTGCTAACACGAATGCTGCAATCAAAGGGCTTACTAACAGCGGCCACAAAGTAATGTGTCCTAACGAACTTCCGAGGGTAATTCGGTCTATGAAGGTGGACTCGGCGACCTCTTCGACGGCCAAAATGGTGCTGGTGATGGAGAGCGCCGCCCAGCCCCCGATGGAAAACCAGCCCGCCGACCTGCGGTAGCTGACGACGGATACCGCGACGGTGAAGAGAGCCGCGGTTGCCAGCGCCAGGCCGGATACGCTGTTTGCGAACCCCCTATCGTTATCTGGATCTATTTGGTTTGGAATCGCTTCTGGAGGCAGCAGCGTTGGGAACGCCAGGCTGAAGAGTCGCGGCGCGACAACTCCACCCCACCAGAACACAATTGCCGTCAGAAGCAGCGTGCGGCCGCCCCATGTCGCGGGCGTCCCTAGACGGCCCGCGCTAACGTGCGGCATCGACCAACGCATCACGGCGGCGAATCAATCGAGACATGTCCGCCGTGTTGCGGGCCAAGGGTTTCTCCGTCGCGCGTGCGCCGAGACGTCAAGACCGCACTCTAGTGATAGCAAGCACTGTTGCGGCAGTTTCCTTGAATGTACCTATATGGAAACTCGATCGACGCCCGAAGTCGGTCGAGCTGTGAGGGAACGAGTGCCGTGCCTCGTCGAAGCAACGGGCGCTCAGCTCGAAATCGGCGTCGTTGGCGCCCAGCGAAGGACGTGCAGGCGCAGCGTGCGTTCTTCGCGGTAGGCCAGGGCGTTGCCGCGCGGATCGATCTGCCAGTCGAACAATTCCATGCGCACGGGCGGCGTCACGCCGGCAGTCAGCCGCACCGTCGGCCCGCGCCAGGGCAGCGGCGCCAGCCAGAAGTCGAACCCGCCGGCCGCGTTGCGCCGCATGGGCGCCAGCACCAGCCCCGACTCGTCGGGCATCCAGCGGACGCTGGCCGGAGCGTCGGCGGCGATAGCCGTTCGACGCCCGCTGTCGATGTCCAGGATGAACTGGCCGTTCTCGCCCGGCCCGCCCAGGATGGCCGTGTACACGGCAAAGCGTCCGCTGGGCGAGAGCAGCAGCTCGCGCACGCGCGCGCCCAGCGCCCACTCGCGCCAGGGATGTCCGTCCAGGTCCACCACGCGCAGCACCGTCGGAGTGCTCGGGCTGGCGCGGCCGAGCAGCGCGATGCGCCCGTCGTCCACCCAGCCCACGGCCCCGCGGCCCATGATGGTCCCAATGCGCCGCCGCTCCGTGCCGTCCAGCCGCAGCACCTCCACGTCGGACGGGCGCATGAGCGGATTGTCTGCGCCCGGGCGCCGCATGGTCGTGGCCAGCAAAGTTTCGGACGGTTGGAAGAGCAGCTGGCCGGTCATGCCCACGTCGAACGACGCGCCCTCGTGCAGGTCGATCACCGCGCCGCGGCGGGTTCGTGTCGACGGCTGGGCGGCCCAGCGCCGGCTGGGCGAAAAGTGGCCCCAGTGTCTGGTCACGCGCCGCCGGTGTCTGGTCGTCAGGTGTTCGGCCCAGGTGCCGGCCTCGACGGCGTTCGGGCGGTGGTAGAACCAGACCTCGCGGCCGCTGCGCGACCACAACCAGGCCGGCGGCATCGGCGCGGGGCCGATCGGCGTTGCCGCCGAGGTCGGCGCGACTTCTACGGCCACGGCCGTGCATAGTCGTTGAGCGGCGCCCCCCAGAACTGAACGTCGGGCTGGTCGTAGATCGATTGCCAGCGCGTGGGGTTCTCGAGGTCCACCTGGAAGGCCGCGCCCGTCCACCCCAGCGGCGCCGCCGGCCAGTCGGCCTCGATCCACGGCACGGGGTTGGTGGCGCTGCGCAGGTGGTTCGTGCGGATTTCCAGGTGCAAGTGCGGGGAGCCTTCGCACTGCGCCGTCGCGGAATCGCCGCTGACCCCCACCTGGTCGCCGCGTCCGACCCGGTCGCCAACGCGCAGCGCCGACCGTTCGTGCAGATGGCCGTACAGGGAATACACCCCGCCCGTGTGTTCCACGATCAGATGATGCGGCCAGGCGCGGCGAGGGCCGTCCACCTCACGCACCACGCCCTCGCCGATGGCCAGCACGGGCGTGCCGCAGTGGGCGGTCAGGTCGATCCCGAAGTGCAAGCCCTGGCCGGACCTGTAGAACTCCTGCCGCATGCGATAGGCGAACGTGGTGTTGCCATACCACTCCTTGACGGACCAGCCGTCCAGCGACGGCTCGCCGGCAAACGGCAGGCCGAACACGGGGTTGGGGGGCGGCTGCACGGATTCGGCAGGAATAAACCCGACCGCGCCCGCCGCCGCGGCCGCGGCCATGAACCGGCGCCGACTCAGAAACAGACCGGAGCAGGCGCAGACCTTGCCGCGCTTGGTCGTTCGAAACATCGAGGGAATCTAAGCACATCCAGGGCGGCGCGTCACACGGCGGCCGGCCCTCGCCGCCAGGCCGACGCCAATCCGCGTCCCTGGGAATGACGGGCAGCCAGCGCCGCTCCCGCGCCGCCGTCTACGCCAGCCCCGCTCCCGCGCCGCCGTCTACGCCAGCCCCGAAATCCGGCCGTCCGCCGTCACGTCCATGTCCACGGCAAACGGCCGCCGCGGCAGGCCCGGCATGGTCAGGATGTTCCCGGTGAGCGGAACCACGAACCCGGCCCCGGCCGACAGCCGCACGTCGCGCACGGTGATGCGGAATCCCCGCGGGCGGCCCGGCAGCGCGGGGTCGTCGGACAGCGAATATTGCGTTTTGGCCATGCAGACCGGAAACCCGCGCGCCGCGCCGCGGTCCAGCCGCCGCAGTCGCCGTTCCACGCCCGCGGCGTAGTCCACGCCGTCGGCGCCGTAGATGGTGCGCGCCACGGTCTCGATCTTCTCGGTAAGCGCGGCCTCGGGTTCGTACAGCGGCTGGAAGCGGTCGCCGCCGGCGGCCAACGTGTCCAGCAGCAGGCGCGCCAGGTCCACCCCGCCGGCGCCGCCGTCGGCGAACACGGTGGACACTGCCGCCGGCGCTCCCAGCGCGTCGGCAGCCGCCAGCACCGCGTCCACCTCCGCGTCGGTGTCGGTCGGGAAACGGTTGACCGCCGCCACGACGGGCAGGCCGAACCTGCGGAGGTTCTCCACGTGCGCTTCCAGGTTGGGCATCCCCGCGCGCAGGGCGGCCAGGTCCTCGGCGCCCAACGCGCGGCGGTCGGCGCCGCCGTGCAGTTTGAGCGCCCGCACCGTGGCTACCAGCACCGCCGCCC
Source organism: uncultured Chloroflexota bacterium (assembly GCA_958296175.1). Taxonomy (GTDB): domain Bacteria; phylum Chloroflexota; class UBA11872; order UBA11872; family UBA11872; genus UBA11872. Next base: position 2,452,838 of record OY282448.1, on the reverse strand, counting down.
GCGGGGTGAGGCCTCCCGCCGGGCACTTGATGTCGAAGAACTTCTCCGCGCCCAGGTCGGCGCCGAACCCGGCTTCCGTAATCACGAGGTCGGCGACCTTGAGCGCCAGCCGGGTTGCGATCAGCGAGTTGCACCCGTGCGCGATGTTGCCGAACGGGCCGCCGTGAATCAGCGCCGGGCCGCCCTCCAGATTCTGCACCAGGTTGGGCAGGGCCGCATCGCGCATCAGGACGGCCATGGCGCCCTGCGCCTCCAGGTCGGCGGCGGTCACGTACGCGCCGCGCCCGCGGTCGGCCACCGCAATGCGCGCGAACCGCGCCTTCAGGTCCTGGAGATCGCGCGCCAGGCACAGGATGGCCATCACCTCGGAGGCCGGCGTGATGTCGAACCCCGTCTCCCGCGGGACGCCGCGCGCCCGCCCGCCCAGTCCCACCACCACGCCGTGCAGGGTGCGGTCGTTCATGTCCAGCACGCGCCGCCAGAGAATGCGCCGCACGTCGATGCCCAGGCGGTTGCCCTGGTGCAGGTGGTTGTCCAGCATGGCCGCCAGCAGGTTGTGCGCCGCGCTCACCGCCGCGAAGTCGCCGGTGAAGTGCAGGTTGATGTCGTCCATCGGCACGACCTGCGCATATCCGCCGCCCGCCGCGCCGCCTTTCACGCCGAAGACGGGCCCGAGCGAAGGCTCGCGCGTGGCGCTGATGGCGCGGTGGCCCAGGCGCTGCAAGGCCTGCGTCAGCCCGATGGTGGTGGTGGTCTTGCCCTCGCCCGCCGGGGTGGGCGTGATGGCCGTGACCAGCACCAGGTCGCCGTCGGGTGCGTCCCGCCGCGCGGCAATGGCGGCCTGCGTAACCTTGGCCTTGGCGCGCCCGTAGAGCTCGATCTCGTCGTCGGCCAGACCCACCCGCGCCGCGATCTCCTGCATGGGGCGCAGCGCGGCGGCCTGCGCAATTTCGATGTCCGGGGGCTGCACGGGTGTCATGCGGTCTCACAGGCTGGGACGCGGCGCTCGGCAAGCGCCGCTAGGTTGCGCATCAGACAATAATTCGTTAGCGGGCCAACGCCGCCGGGCACCGGCGTCAGCGCCCGCGCGCGCTCCGCCGCGGCCGCGGCGTCCACGTCGCCCAGAACCTTGCCAGCGGCGTAGGTGGTTCCGACGTCGATCACCACGGCGCCCGGCCCCACGTGCGCCGCGCCGATCAGCCCGGGCCGCCCTGCGGCCGCCACCAGAATCTCGGCGCGCGACGTCTGACCGGCCAGGCACGGGGTGCGCGAGTGGCACAGCGTGACCGTGCCGTGCCGCGCCAGCAGCAGCATCGCCAGCGGCTTTCCCACCACGTTGCTGCGGCCCACGATCACCACGCGGCGGCCCTCGATGGGTTCGCCGTGGAAGTCCAGCAGCTCCACGACGGCGGCGGCCGTGGCCGGCCCCAGCGCCGAGCGGCCGGCGAACAATTCGCCCAGCGCGCTGGCCGTGACCCGATCCACGTCCTTCGCAGGGTCGATGGCGTCGATGACCTCCGCGTCGTTCACGCCGTCCGCCAGCGGCAGCGCCAGCACGATGCCCTGGACGCTCGCGTCCGCGTTCAGGTCTCGAACGTGCGCAACCACGGCGTCGGTGTCGGAATCGGCGTCCAGCGCGTCCAAATGCGCGCGCACGCCCACGCGCCTGGCCGCGCGTAGCACCGCGCGGGCGTAGCCCGCGGCCGACGCGTCGTCTCCCACGCGCACCACCCGCAGGCTCGGCGGCGCGCCTCGATCTGCCAGCGCGTCCACACGCGCGCAAACCTCCGCGCGCACCGCGCGCGACGCCGCTTTCCCGCTCCAGACCGCCGCGCTCACGCCGCGCCGCGCTCCAGCACGGCGTCCACCACCGCGTCGGCGGCGTCGCGCGCGTGCAGCGCGTCCGCGAGCTGGCCGAGCAGGTCGTCCCGCTGCGCCGCGTCGTCGATAGCCCCCAGGTTGGCGTGCACATTCATTTCGCAGATGCGAATTGCCGCGCGGGCCAGGGTCGCGCCCGCGCCGGCGTCGCTGACGACGGTGGGGTTGCCAGCGGCGGCCGTCTCGGCGGCGAGGCGGATCGTTTCGGCGGCGCGCGCGGCCACGCGCAAGGGGACGCGGCAGGCCGCGGCGGCCGCCGACGCAATCGCGGCGCGGCGCCGCCCGCGTTCCTGCGCCGTCGCGCGCGGCAGCGCGTAAGCCCGCATGACGCCGCCGTAGGCCGCGGCGTCGGCCGCGGCCAGGCGCAGGGCGTCGGTTCGGATGGCGTCGCAGCGCGCGATCACGCGCTGCATGTCGGCCTCGACCGCGCGGAACTTCCGGCGGCCGCAGGTCAGGCGCGCCGTCATGGCCACCAGCGCCGCCGCCATGCCCAGCGCCGCGCCCGCGCCCGCGCCGCCGCCCGGCGTGGGGTCCGCCGAGGCCAGCGCGGCCAGGAAGTCGTCCAGCGATTGGCCGCGCACGGACGGGTCGGGCGCGGCCACGCTACGCCGCGCCCGCCGCTGCGCGCGGCGCAACCGAGGCGTCCGGCAGCGGCCGCGGCAGCCGCAGCCCGGCCCGCTCCACCAGCCGCGGCACCATGCGCTCCCAGTCGATGGCCATGACGTGCACGCCGTGCACGCCCTCGATCTCGCGCACCTGCTGGATGATCTCCAGGCAGATGGCGAGGCCTTCCCTGCGCGGCTTGCGCGCGGAGCGCATGCGCTCCACGACGTGATCCGGCACTTCCATGCCGGCGATCTTGAAGCGCATGAACTCGGCCATGCGCGCCGACTTCAGCGGCCCCACCCCCGCCAGGATGTGCACGCGCTCGTGCAGACCCTCGTCGCGCACGTACGACATCCACTCGGCGAAACGCTCCACGTTGAAGATCATTTGCGTCAGCGCGAATTCCTGGCCGGCCGCGGCCTTCTTGAGCAGGCGCAGCGGCCGCCAGCCGTAAGGCGGCGCGAACGGGTTGGCCGCGCCGCCGATCAGGTAGCCGAAGTCGCCCGAGATCGGGTCGCCCGCCGCCGTGCGCCGCTCGTCCCGCAGACGCCGCAGCAGGCGAACCAGCTGCACCCCCTGCACGTCGAACACCGGTTTGGCCATGGGGTGATCGCCCAGCACCAGCGAGTCGCCGCTGATTGACATAAAGTTGCGAATCCCCAACGCCTGCGCGGCGATCACGTCGGACTGAATCGCCAGCCGGTTCCGATCGCGGCAGGACAGCTGCATGATGGGTTCCACGCCGCTCTGGCGGCACAGCAGCGCCGCGCCCCAATTGGCCATCTTGAGCGCCGCGCCCTGGTTGTCGGTGCAGCTGGCGGCGTCCACGTACCCGCGCAGCAGCGCGGCCTTCGTGCGCACGTCCGCCGCGTCGGGGCCGCGCGGCGGGCCCAGCTCGCAGGTCACGGCGAACTCGCCCGACGCCAGCACCGCGTGCAGATTGCTGTACGGCGCCGTCGACGCCGCAGCGTCGGCGGACTCCGCGTCGGACATGGGCAAGCGGCGCCAGGGGCGGGGTGGGGGGCGGCTCATGATATCGCGGCGGCTGTGCTGCACGCCCGCGCCTTCGACCAAGTAGGCTGGGAGCGTATCGACCGACACGCGCGCGATCCGCCTCGGGCGCCCGCCCGAGCCGTTCCGCACTGTGGAATCTGCACCATCCAATGAACCCCCCGTGCGCCAAACCGACCCGTACCCGACCGACCCGCGCCGGTGGAAATCCCGCGTCTCCCTGCCGATGAATCTTCCCTTCACCAAACTGCACGGGGCCGGCAACGACTTCGTGCTGCTCGACGGGCGCGGCGGTCTGGCGTCCGACCTGTCCGACCTGGCCCGCGCCATCGGCGACCGCCGCACCGGCGTCGGGTTCGACCAGCTGCTGGTGGTGCGCGGCGGCCGCGCGCACGACTACGGCATGGAAATCTGGAACGCCGACGGCTCGCAAGCCGAGATGTGCGGCAACGGCATCCGCTGCTTCGCCAAGTGGCTCTTCGACCGCGGCGAGATCGGGACCGGACCCATCCAGATCGAGACGCTCGGCGGGCCGCGGCGCGTGGAGGTCGCGGGCTACCGGCGCGCAGCCTTCGCCGCCGCCGTGGGCATGGGCGCGCCTGACTTCGACCCCGCCACGCTGCCCATGCGCAGCGATGGGCCCGACGCGCGCGCCACGCTGCGGCCGGACGGCATGACGTTGGAGGTCACCGGCGTCTCGATGGGCAACCCGCACGCGGTGGCGTTCGTGGACGACGTGCAGGCGTTTCCGCTGGAGCGCGTTGGCCCGCTGGTGGAGCACGACGCGGCCTTTCCGGAGCGGGTCAATTTCGAGATCGCCCGCATCGCGGGTCCCGGGCACCTGCACGCGCGCGTCTGGGAACGCGGCGCGGGAATTACCCTGGCCTGCGGCACGGGCGCGGCGGCCGCAGCCGCGGCAGCCGTGCGCACGGGCCGCCTGCCCCCGGGGGACATTGCCCTGGACATGCCGGGCGGGAGGCTGCACGTCACCTGGCACGGCCCGCACCATGAGCTGATCTTGCGCGGCCCGGCCGTCACCGTCTTCGAAGGCGTCTGGCCGCAGGCGGCCGGGCGCGCCCCGCAGGTGGACCCGACATGACCGACGCATCCCGCATTCGATTCGCCGACCGCATCTCGAATCTTCCGCCCTACCTGTTCGCAGAACTGGACAAGCTGCGCGACCGCAAGCGGGCCGAGGGCGTGGACGTCATCAGCCTGGGCATCGGCGACCCGGACCTGCCGACGCCCGACCCGGTGATCGCGGCGCTGGAACGGGCGGCGCGCGACCCGGCCAACCACCGCTACCCCGAGTACTACGGCCTGGACGAGCTGCGCGAGGCCATCGCCGCCTGGTACGCACGCCGCTTCGAGGTGACGCTGGACCCTGCGACCGAGATCGTGCCGCTGATCGGGTCCAAAGAGGGCATCGCGCACTTGCCGCTGGCGCTCGTCGATCCGGGCGACACCGTGCTGATGACGGACCCGGGCTATCCGGTGTACGCCATCGGCGCCGCGCTGGCTGGCGGGCGCGCGCATTCGCTGCCGCTCACCGCCGCGCGCGGCTGGCTGCCGGACCTGGAGGCCATCCCGTCCGACGCGCTGGCGCAGGCGCAGCTGCTGTGGCTCTGCTATCCGGGCAACCCCACCGCGGCCGTGGCGCCCTTCGAGTTCTTCGAGACGGCTGTGGCCTTCGCCCGCGCCCACAATCTGGTGCTGGCGCAGGACGCCGCCTATTCCGAGGTGGTGTTCGACGGCTACCGCTGCCGCAGCATCCTGGAGATTCCCGAAGCCCGCGACGTCACGGTGGAGTTCCACTCCGTCTCCAAGACCTACAACATGACCGGCTGGCGCGTGGGCTGGATGGCCGGCAACGCCCAGGTGGTGGAGGCGCTCGGCCGCGTGAAGACCAACGTGGACTCGGGCATCTTTCAGGCCGTGCAGCATGCCGCCGTCGCCGCGCTGGACGTCGAGCAGGAATGGGTAGACGCGCGCAACGCGCGCCTGCAAGACCGCCGCGACCGGGTGGTGCAGGCGCTGCGCCGCCGTGGTCTGGAACCCGAAGTCCCCAAGGCAAGCCTGTACCTCTGGAGCCCCACGCCCGGCGGCGCGTCGTCGGTGGACTTCGCGTCGCGGCTGATCGACGAGGCGGGGGTGATCGTCACGCCCGGCGTGGGGTTCGGCGCTGCGGGCGAGGGCTACTTCCGCGTCTCGCTCACCACGCCGGACGACCGCCTGGACGAAGCGCTGGCGCGCATTGACGCCCTCAGCTTCTAACGCCGCGCCGCCGGCGGGCCCGGCCGATACGGACGTCACCGGCCGGCTGCTGGATGCGCGCCGCGAGCGCGCGTTGCTGGTTGGGCTGGACGGCCTGCCGGAGCTGGGCGATTGGCCGGCCGAGGCCTCGCTGGAGGAACTGGCCCAACTGGTGCGCACCGCCGGCGCCGATGTTGCCGGCCGCGTGCTGTTGCGCGTGCGGCGCCCCACGCCCGCCACGCTGATTGGGTCCGGGCAGCTCCAGCACCTCATCGCCCTGGCCCGCGCCCATCAGGCCGATCTGCTGACGCTGGACGCCGACCTGCTGCCCCGCCAGCAGCGCAACGTCGAAAACGCTTTCCGCGGCAAAGTGCTGGACCGCACCGGCGTCATCCTGGACATCTTCGCTGGCCGTGCGCAGACGCTGGAAGGCCGCTTGCAGGTCGAGCGCGCCCAGTTGGAATACCTGCTGCCGCGGCTCTCACAGCTGTGGGTCGAGTTCTCGCGGCAGCGCGGCGGCATCGGGCCGTTCCGAGGGCCGGGCGAAACCCAGATCGAAACCGACCGCCGGCTCTACCGCACCCGCATGGCCAGCCTGGACGAACGCCTGGCGGCCGTGCGCGTGCGCCGCGCTGCCTATCGCGGCAATCGCCGCCGCACCGGCCTGCTCACCGCCGCGCTGGTGGGCTACACCAACGCCGGCAAGAGCAGCCTGCTCACGGCGCTGAGCGGCGCGCGCCTGCATGCCGAGGACAAACTCTTCGCCACGCTCGACCCCATCACCCGCCGCGTCCCGCTGCCCGACGGCGGCGCAGTGCTGGCGACGGACACCGTAGGCTTCATCCAGCGGCTGCCGCTGCGCCTGGTGCGGGCGTTCCGCGCCACGCTGGAAGAGGCCCTGTACGCCGACGTGCTGATTCACGTGGTCGATGGGGCCAGCCCCGACGTCCACCGGCAGGTGGCCGTGGTCGAAGAGACGCTGCACGAAATCGGCGCCGGGCGCCGTCCGGTGGTCACGGCGCTCAACAAATCCGACGTCGCCGAGCCGCCCGACACCGCCGACTTCCCCAACGCGGTGGCGGTCTCGGCCCGCACCGGAGCGGGCATAGGTCAGCTGCGGCGGCGGCTGGCGGAGATCGCCCGCGCGCGCACCGTCGACATCGAAGTAGAGATTCCCTATGCCGACGGCGATATGGTGGCGCTGTTCCACGCGCGCGGCAGCATTGCGCAGGAGTCCTTCGGGCCCGAGGGCACGCGGCTGCGCGGAGCGCTGCCCGCGAGCCTGGCCGCGCGCTTCGAGTCTTTCCGCGTGGGATCGGCGGCGGGCCGATGACCCCGCATCTCTACGTCGGGTTCGCGCGGCGCGATATTTCGCCGCCGCCTGGCATCGATCTGAGCGGGTTCGGCTTTCGCTTCGGCGCCAGCCTGGGCACGCTGGAACCGCTGGAACTGAGCGCGCTGGCCGTCACCGACGGCAACCAAACCGCGCTGCTGTTCAGTCTGGACCTGGTGGGCCTGACGCTGGAGCACCTGGCCGACCTGCGGGCGCGCATGGCCGAGATCAGCGGCGTGCCCGCCGCCAACCAGATGTGGACCTGCACGCACACGCACGGCGCGCCCGAAACCGGCGTGCTGCCCGGCATGGGCGGCGTGGACGACGACTATCTGGCATCCGTCGGCGGCGAGGCGCTGACCGCCGCCCGCGTGGCCCTGGTCGGCATGTCGCCCGTGGAGCTGTGGCTGGGCTGCGGCCGCTCGTTCATGGGCGCCAACCGCCGTTCGGCAGCATTCAACCCGCGCGGCCCGCACGACGGCGAGATCGACGACATCGACCCGACCGTGGTCGTGGCGGAGTTTCGCGACCCCAACCAGAAGCCGCGCGCCCTGCTGGTGAACTACGGCTGCCACCCCACCGGCTCGCGCGAGTGCGTCAGCACCTCGGATTACCCTGGCCATTGCCGCCGCGTCGTCTCGGCTGCGGCCGACGCGCCCTGCATGTTCGTCAACGGCGCCGGCGGCGACGTGAACCAGCGGTTCGACCCCAGCGGCCGCCGCAGCGCGGCCAACGCCCGCCGCCGCGGCGAAGAGCTGGCCGACGTGACGCTGGCCGTCCGGCCGCACCTGCGGCGCTCGCAGACGCGGACGGTCGCGGCCGCCTCGCGGCCGGCGGGCTTGCACTACGCCGCGCCGATCGACGCGGCTGCGGCGCAGCGGATTCTGGAGGACGGCCGCCAGCGCCTGGCGGCCGCCGACGGCACAGCGCAGCGGCGCCGCATCGCCTGGCATCAGGTGGCGTTTGCCGAGCGCGTGCTGCGTTACACGCCTGGAACCGCGCCCGACCTGACCGTGCAGGTGCAGGCGTTGCGCATCGGTGACCTGGCCGTTGCCGCCCTTCCTTCCGAGTTCTTCGCGGCCGACGGCACCGAGCTGCGCCGCACCGCGTGTTCGCCGTCGCTCATGCTGGCCGGCTGGAGCAACGGCCTGGTTGGTTACACCCCCACCCGCCGCGCCATGCAGAGCGGGGGCTATGAGGTCGATGACGCGCACCGCTGGTACGGTCACCCGGCCGCCTGGGACCCGGTCAGCGGCGACAACCTGCGCGCCGCCGCGTGCGCGGCGGTGGCGCGGACGTTTCGGGCCTGACGCGGAGTCAGGGTCAGCCGGCGCTGCGGCGGCGGAGACCGGCGATCAGCGCCGCAACGCCAACCAGCACCACCCAGGCCGCCACGGCCGGCAGCACCCAGGCGCTGCCCACCACGGCGCCCCAGGCGCTGAGCGTGGCAACGCCGAGCGCGACGCCCACCACGGCGCCGCACAGCACGGCCAGCAGTCGGAGCGGCCGGGCGCGCATCCAGGCGCGGCGCGGCGGGCGCTCGCGGCCGCAAGCCCCGCACACCCGCCAGCCCGGGTCGTTGGTCGTCTGACACAAGCGGCAGCTCCACACGCCGCCGGCTGCGCCGCGGGGTGTCGGGGGCGAGGTGGGGCGGGCCTGGGTCACGGCAGGGTCTCCCGTTAGCTCAGCGGCGCGGCCGCGCGCGCGCGCCGCGCCGAGGCCGCAGCCTCTTCCACCGACGGGCTGTAGCGGTCGAACGCTTCGCGCAGCTTCGCCGTCTCGTAATGCGCATAGATGCGCTTGGTCGTGTCGGGCGAGGCGTGGCCCAAGATGTCCTGCACTTCGGAAAGGTTGGCGCCTCGGTTGAGCAGCGCCGTGGCTTTCAGATGCCGAAAGTCGTGCGTGGTGGCGGGGACGCCCACGGCCTTGGCGTGGGCCTTGACGATCTTCCAGACGGTTTGCGGCGACAAGCGCAGGCGCTCGCCGGCACGGCCAGGGTCCTTGATGCCGCGGTGGGAAACGAACAGCGGCGCGTAGGCGTCGTTGCGCGCCTGCACGTACTCGCGGATCGCGCTCTGGGTCGCGTCGTCGAAAAAGACCACGCGCTCGCGGTTGCCCTTGCCGGCGATCAGCGCCTGGGCGGCGCGGCCGTCGTCGACGTCGCGGCGGTTCAGCCGCGCCGCCTCGCGCCGCCGCATGCCGGTAACGAAGAGCACCAGCAACAGCGCGCGGTCGCGCAGCACGCGCAGGCGCGCGTTGGCCGACGCCGTGTCGGGAACCAGCGTGGGCAGTTCGTTCTTTACATAATCAACGATCAACGCCAAGCTGGTGTCGACTCTGGGCGTGCGGTAGGGTGGCGCGTCGCGCGCGGCGCGCAGGCGCTCCACGGCGCGTTCCAGCTCCATGCCGCCCAGCTGGCCGCGGCGCAGGCAGTGGCGCAGGAAGGCGCGCACGGCCGACATGTAGGTCGTCACGGTGGCCGTGCGGTCGCGGCCGAGCTCGTCGATCAAGCTCAGGTAGAAGCGTTCCAGCACGCCGTCGTCCAGACCGGCCAGCGGCGCCTCGGGCCCGCACCAGGCCAGGAACCGACGCAGCCCTGTGGCGTACGTGGCGCGCGTGCTGGGTGACTTGGCGCGCAGCGCGTCCAGGAAGTCCGCCGCCGCTGCGTGCACCGTGCCGTCCATGGCTCTGCAACTTCTTGTAACGCGAGGGAATCCTAACCATACGTCACAGATGGCGGCGCGTGGACACTGTTCGCAACCATCCCCCCGCCAATTTTGCGCCTGCCCGCCTCTGCCCGGTGAGGCCGAGACGCTCCGCCCGCCAACACGACTTTACATAATCTTCGCAGCGTGGTGTCGCGCCGCACCGGACGTCTCGAGACCCGTCATGGCGGCGAACACTGGAATCCGGAAGGACCACCCCCAAAGCGGCGGCTCGCAGTGGCGAGCGGGGGCGCTCGACCGGCGCCAGGTCCCTGGCAGGAGCATGGAGGGTCCCCATGTGGAAGCCGCGCAACGGCCCCGCAGAGAGTGCGGGATGCAGGACGCCGCCGCATGGCCGACGGCCGGCGAGCAGCGCGCGGCAGGCGCGGCGCCGACGTGCCCCGCGGCAATGCCCATGCGGCACGGGGCGGCGGACATCAGCGGGCACGAGGACGCGGTCGGACGGTCGAACAGTATTAGTAGAACTAATGTGTATTAGTTCTACTAATGTGACCAGCAGCGGACGGCGGCCGGCTGTCGAAGCCGGGCGCCGCCGCGCCGGGCGGCCGAGCGCCGCGCCGTCAGCGGCCTGCGCACCGCGCTCATGCCCGCGCGTTGGCCGCGGCTGCCCGCGTTCTCGCGCACACGGGAAGCCGCCGGGTCTTCGCAGTGGCCGGTGAGGTGTCGGCGGGCGGGCGCCGCGCGCGCGGCTGTCCCGCGTTGTGTAAAACGTAAGGGCCGCGTCCGACCTGCACGACCTGCACGCGAGAGCATGTCCGCACCAAACGTCCTGCCCGACATGCTGGCGCCTGGGCTGCGCGTGGTGTTTTGCGGAACCGCCGCGGGCGCCGCGTCGGCGCGCGCGGGCGCGTACTACGCCGGCCGCGGCAACAAGTTCTGGGACATGCTGTTCGACGTTGGCCTGACGCCCCGCCGTCTGGCGCCGCACCAGTTTCGCGCCGTGCTGCGGTATGGGATTGGGCTGACGGACGTGGTCAAGACCGCGTCCGGCTCCGACGCGTCGCTGCCAGCCGCGGCGTTCGACCCCGACCGGCTGCGGCGCCGCATGCTGGAGTTCGGCCCCGCGGCGCTGGCGTTCAACGGCAAGCGGGCGGCGCAAGCGTTCTTCGGAAGGCGGCGATTGGACTACGGGCGGCAGCCGGCTGCGCTTGGAGGAACAGCCCTCTTCGTGCTGCCCTCCACCTCCGGCGCGGCGCAGGCGCACTGGGACCCGCGGCACTGGCGCGCCCTGGCCGAGTTCTTGCGGGACGCGGCGTAGCGCGCGAATCGAAAGCGCGAGTCGTCTCAGCGTTCGTGCGCACGCCGCAGCCAAGTGGCGGCAGCGTCGGCGGCGTGGTCGGGCGCGCGCCAGTCCACGGCGAGCTGATGCCGGAACCAGGTGCGCTGGCGGCGCGCGTATTGACGGGTGCGTTCCACGGTGCGCGTGACGGCTTGCGCACGGGTGAGCGCGCCGTCCAGACAGGCCAGCGCCTCGCGGTAGCCAACGCCGCTCAGCGCGGGGAGGTCGGGGGCGTAGCCGCGCTCGCGCAGGGCCTGCGCTTCGTCGAGCAGCCCATCGTCGAACATGCGCTCCGCGCGCCGGGCGATGCGGCGCGCGAGGTCGTGCGGGTCGACCGCCAGCCCGATCGTCACGGCCGGCACGGGCGCGCCGCCGGCGTCCCGGCGCGGCTGGGTTGCGCTGCGGACCCGAGCGCTGGCCACTTCGATGGCGCGAATCAGACGGCGCGCGTTGCGCGGGTCGATGGCGGCGGCGCGCGCGGGGTCGAGCTCGTGCAGGCGGCGGACGAGCGCGTGGGGACCCTCCGCCTGCAGCTCGCGCTCCAACCGCTCGCGCAGCTTCGGGTCGGGCGCGGCCGCGCCCAGCGGCGAGCCGGAGAGCAGTGCGCCGACGTAGAACCCGCTGCCGCCCACCACGACCGGAATCCGGCCGCGGGCGCGCACGTCGGCCAGGGCCGCGCGCGCCCCGCGCACGAACTGGTAGGCGCTGAAGGTCTGATCGGGGTCCACCACGTCGATCAGGTGGTGCGGCAGGCGGCGCTGTTCGGCGGCGGTGGGTTTGGCCGTGCCCACGTCCAGGCCGCGGTAGACCTGCCGCGAATCGGCCGAGATCACCTCGATGGGCGCCGACGCAGCCAGCCCGAGCGCCAGCGAGGTCTTGCCGCTGGCCGTGGGCCCGCAGATGACCAGCAGCGGCGGCGGGGATGGTTCAGGCACCGGCGCTCGTTCCTGGGCGCCAATGGAACCGGCGGCTATGGGATCGTGCTGCGAGAAAAGTAATTATGTCAAGTATGGCGCCCTCGGTATTTCTTGGTGCGGCGAGTGGCGCCCGTGTTGCGGCATGCGCTTGGGCAGCGGCGCCTGGACGACCAGCGGCGCCGCCGCGTCTGGCGCCGGCTGCGGGGAGCTGCTTCCGTCCGCCGCGGGAACCACCAGACGGATAAGTGGCGGGAGGTCTCGTCAATGGCTGCCTCCCTCTGCCGCGGGAGCCACGGACGCAGGGAAGACGCGGGCGCCGCCTGCGCCGTCAGGACGCCTCGGCGGTTTCGGCCATCTCCAGTTCGAGCTTGGCGATTTCCTCGGTCAGCACCGGCAGCATTTCCGCTTCGTCCACCGTGCGCAGGATTTTGCCGTTGCGGAAGATCACCCCGCGGCCTTTGCCGCCGGCGACGCCCAGGTCGGCGTCCATGGCCTCGCCCGGGCCGTTGACCACGCAGCCCATCACCGCCACTTTCATGGGCTGCGTGACGCGCTTCATCACGTCTTCCACGTCGTCGGCCAGGCCGTACAGGTCGATTTCGCAGCGCCCGCAGGAGGGGCAGGACACCATGGTGGGGCCGACGGTCTTGAGGCCCAGCACCTTCAGAATCTCGTTGGCAACGCGCACTTCCTCCACCGGGTCGGTGGTGAGCGAGACGCGCATGGTGTCGCCGTAGCCGTCCCAGAGCAGCGACCCCAGCCCCACGGAGGAGCGGATGATGCCGGTGCTGGGCGGCCCGGACTCGGTGATGCCGATGTGGAACGGATACATCACCTGCTGGGCCAGTTCTTTGTAGGCGTTGATGGTGACGTCGACCTCGAAGGACTTCATGGAGATTTTGATCTGGTCGAAGTTCATGTCTTCCAGAATCTTCACGTGCTCCAGCGCGTCTTCCACCATGAGTTCGACCAGCGCGTCGCCGTCCGGCCGCCCGTCGAACTTCTTGGACCAGGCCTCTTGAATCGAGCCGGCGTTGACCCCGATGCGGATGGGAATGTCCCGTTCTTTGCAGGCGGTCACCACGCGTTCGACGTTCTCGCGCCCCCCGATGTTGCCCGGGTTGATGCGCAGGCAGTCGATGCCGGCCGCGGCCGCCATCAGCGCCAGGCGGTAATCGAAGTGGATGTCGGCCACCAGCGGCGCGTCCGTGCGGGCGCGGATGTCCGGGAGCGCCGCGCCTGCGTATTTGTCTGGCACGGCCAGGCGCACGATGTCGCAGCCGGCCTCCATCAGCCGCTCGATCTGCGCGACGGTGGCGTCCACGTCGCGCGTGTCGGTGATGGTCATCGACTGCACGGTCACCGGTGCGCCGCCGCCGATCGGCACGCCGCGCACGTTGATCTGGTAGGAGCCGCGTCGTTTGATCACGGTCTGCGCTCCGTAGGCTGGGCGAATCTCGCCACGGGCAGCGTACCCCGAATTCGAGGGCGAACCAAGACCATCGGCGGCGCGTCAGCCCCCAACCGCGCGTTGCACGTCGCCCACCGTAATGGCGGCAACCAGCATGAGCAGCAGGACGATGCCCACGACGTGGCACACGGCCTCGAAGTGCTGCGGCGGGCGGCGGCGGGTCAGCAGCTCGAACCCCACGAAGACGAGCCGGCCGCCGTCGAGCCCCGGCCAGGGCGCCAGATTGAAGAGGCCGATCTGCGCCGTCAGAAAGCCTGCCAGGATGAACACCACCTCCGGGCCTTGCCGAGCGGCCTGGCCGACGGTGTTGACGATGCCCACGGGTCCGCTGACCTCCACGCCCTGGCCGGTTCTGAATGCTTCGACGATCACGGAGGGCAGCAGGCGCAAGGCGAGCCAGGTGCGCTGCAGGGAGTTCTGCACCGCCAGGGGGAAAGACGCGGGTTCGCGAATCGACTGCACCTGCACGCCCAGCGCGCCTTCGCCCGGCGGCGGGTTGGCGCGCGGTTCGGCATGGAGCACGTGGACGACCTCGTCGCGCAGAACGACCAGCGAGACTTCGCGCCCGGCGTACACGTCCACCGCGCGGCGCACCTCGACGGTCGACGTCATCGGGCGGTCGCCAATCCGCAGCAGCCGATCTCCGACCCGAACTCCCGCCTGCTCGGCTGGCGCGCCGGGCACGACGGCGCTCACCTGAGCGCCGACCGTGTCGGCAATCAGCGAGGCGATGACGAACAGCACGGGCACCAGCAGGATGTTCATGCAGGGTCCCGCCAGCAGCACCACGGCGCGTTTCCAGGGAGGGAGGGAGGTCAAAGCGCCGGGCGCGTCCGCCTCGCCGCTCTCGCCGGCCATGCGCACGTATCCGCCCAACGGAATGACGTTGAGCGCGAAGCGGGTTGCGCCCACGCGCACCACGGGCCGCCGGCGCGCGGCGCCGCGGCGGCCGACGTCGATCCGCACCTGCATCGGCGGCTCGGCCGCGGCGGCGAGCAACTGCTGCCCGACGCCGCGGTCGACGGACACCACGGGCAGCGGCAGCGCGGCCAGGCGTTCCGCGTGCGCTGGCGGCGCGGTCCCGGCCAGCACCACAGCCGCGGCCTTGCGCGCGGCGGCTTGCTCGGCGTGCAGGGACAGGTCGGGGTCGTCGGCGTCCAGCGCCGCAATCGCGCCGTTCGGATCCTGCGCCGGCGCCGCGCCCGCCCCGGCGTGCAGCGGCCCGTTCACCGAGCGCATGATGGAGGTCACGGGCGCGGCGGCATGCGCGGCGCCGCCGCGCCACGTCGACCACAGCCGCGGCGGGAACCCCAGCGCGAATTCCTTGACGTGCACCCCAAAGCGCCGCGCGAACCAGAAGTGGCCAAACTCGTGCACCAGCACGATCAGCGTGAACAGCGCAAGCGCCAGCGGCAGCGTGACCAGCAGGCTGGCGTTGCTGTCCAGAAGCGCCGCGATGGGGTTCACAAAGGGCTGATTCCTTGGCCATCGAACGGCAATGCACGAGAAACCGTCGAACGACGGGGACTGGCCAATGGGCTGCGGGGGTCAGCCCAGGGCCGAGGGCTACGAGCCTAGCACGACCCTTTCACCCACGAATAGCGGCGTCACACGCCGCCCAGTCGCTGGCGGGCGGCCTCGAACCCGCGGCCGTGCGCCGCCAGCGCCGCTTCCAGACTGTCCAAAGGCGCGGGCGGCGTTGCGTCCATGGCCGCCAGCACGGCGTCCACCATGCGCCCGAACGAGCCGCCGCCCTGGATGAACCAGGCCGTGGCGGCGTCGTCGGCGCCGCACAGCGCGGCGGGGGCCGTGCCCCCAGCCATGCCTGCGGCGCGGGCCGCGGCCAACAGCGGAAAGCGCCGCTCGTCGGGCGGCTCGAACGTGAGCCGGCGAAGCTGCGTCAGGTCGAGCGGCGCATGCGCCTGGCGCAGCCGCTCGGGATAGCCCAGCGCATATTGAATCGGCAGGCGCATGTCGGGCGCGCCCAGCTGCGCCATGAGCGAGCCGTCGCAGAACTCGACCATGGAATGCACGATCGATTCCGGATGCACGATCACGTCGATGGCGTCGTAGGGCATGCGAAACAGCCAGTGCGCTTCGATGATTTCGAGCCCCTTGTTCAGCAAGCTGGCCGAGTCGACGGTGATCTTGGGTCCCATGTCCCAGTTGGGATGCGCCAGCGCCGCCGGCGCCGCGGCGGCGCGGATTTTGGCCTGCGGCCACGTGCGGAAGGGGCCGCCGGAGGCCGTCAGGACGAGCCGCCGCACGTTCGCGCTAGATTCGCCCGCCAGACACTGCCAGATGGCGCTGTGTTCGCTGTCGATGGGCAGAATGGCTGCGTCGGCGGCGTCGGCCAGATCGCGGAAGAGGCCGCCGCCCATCACCAGCATCTCCTTGCTGGCCAGGGCCACCGTGTTGCCCGCCCGCAGGGCGCGTTCGGTGGGCACGAACCCCGCGTCTCCCACCGTGGCCACCACCACCAGGTCGGCCTCCGGCAGTTCGGCCATGTGCGCCAGGCCGTCGGGATAGGGCAGCCGTTCGACGCCCGCCGGCCAGGCGTCGGCGCTCGCGCCCAGGTCGCGCACGCAGGCGGCGCGGGCGCCGAATTCACGCAGTTGGCGGCAGAGCAGCTCGGCGTTGGCGCCGCAGGCCAGCCCCAGCACCTCGAACCGGTCGGGATTGGCGCGGATGACGTCCAGCGTCTGCGTGCCGATGGAGCCGGTGCACCCCAGAATCACGACGCGCGTGCGGCGGCGCGCGGCGGGGGGCGTCACGGAGCGCTGATCGGCGGCGCCGCGCATAACGTTACGACCCCGCCAGCCAGGCGAACGCAAACACGGCCGGCGCTACGAATAGCAGGCCGTCCAGCCGGTCCAGCACGCCGCCGTGGCCGGGAATCAGGCGGCCGGAGTCTTTTTGGCCGGTGTCGCGCTTGAGCATCGAGGCGGTCAGGTCGCCCGCCTGCGCGGCGGCGCCCCACAGCACGCCCAGCGGAATCGCCAGCCACCAGGCGTAGCCCAGCCACGGGGCAAAGGCGGCCGCGGCGGCGATGGCCCCCAGCATCCCGCCGGCCACGCCTTCCCACGTCTTGCGCGGGGAAACGTGCGCCATGAACGCGCGCCGCCCCAAGGTGCGTCCGACCAGGTAGGCCAGCGTGTCGTACGCCCAGGTGACGGCAAAGGTCAGCGCGATCCACAAGAACCCGTTGGGCAGGCCGCGCAGCAACACGGCGAACCCCAGCAGACCGCCGGCGTACAGCCCCGTTGCGGCAGCCAGGCCCCAGCTGGTGAAGCGGCCGTACATGCGCGGGTGCCAGAGCTGGCGGAGCAGCGTGTAGGCGGCAATCACGCCCAGCGCCAGGTCGACCCAGGCTTGATTGGGGGGGGCGACCGCCCAGCGCACCACCAGGCCGGCCGCCAGCAACGCGCCGGCGCCGCGCGAGACGCGCAGCCCGCTGGCGGCGTACATGGTGCCCATCTCGAAAGCGATCAGCGCGGCCGCCAGCGCGGCCAGCGCGGCCAGCGCCAGCGGATGCCACCAGGCCAGCGCCACGGCCGCCGGCGCCAGAACCAGCGCGCTGGCGATGCGGGCAGCCAGCGGCGTCAGCCGTCGACGGACGCGCCGCTGACCTGCGCCGCCGCAGGTACGCGGCCAAAGCGGCGGCGGCGCGTTGCAAAGTCGGCCAGGGCGCGTTCGAACTCGGCGCGCGTGAAGTCCGGCCAGAGCGTGGGGGTGAAGTAGAACTCGCTGTAGATCGACTGCCAGACCAGAAAGTTGCTCGACCGCTGGTCGCCGCCGGTGCGAATGAGCAGGTCGGGGTCAGGCTGGCCCGCCGTGTACATGGCGCTGCTGATCAGCGATTCGGTAACGTCGTCCGGGTGCACGCCCTCGCGGATGAGCTTGCGCAGCGCGCGCATGATTTCGGCTCGTCCGCCGTAGTTGAAGGCGATGTTCAGGTCCAGCGCGTCGTGGTGCGCGGTCTGCCGCACGATGTCCTGCACGGCCACGCGGTCGATCAGCGGCAAGGTTTCGACCTCGCCCAGCACCCGAACGCGCACGCGCTGCTCGAAGATGGTGGAACGTTCGGCTTCCAGCCGCTCGGGAATCAGGTCCATCAGGAAGCTGACTTCGTCGACGGGGCGGTCCCAGTTCTCGGTGGAAAAAGCGTAGATGGTCAGCACGGCCACGCCGTGATCGATGCAGGCGGCGGCAATGTCGCGCACGCGGCGCGCGCCTTCCTGGTGGCCCGCCCGCCGCTCCAGACCGCGCTGCTCGGCCCAGCGGCCGTTGCCGTCCATGATGATGGCCGCGTGCGCCGGCACGGTGCGCAATTCGCCGCTCAGACCTGCATCACCTCGGCTTCTTTTTGCTCGGTTACTCCCTGAATCGCGGCCACGTGGCGGTCCGTGACGTTCTGCAAGCGCGACTCCGCGCGCCGCAGGTCGTCCTGCGAGGCTTCCTTTTCGCGCACCAGCTCGCGCAAGCCGTCGTGCACGTCGCGGCGGACGTTGCGCACGGCCACGCGGCTGTCCTCCGCGCGCTGGCGCACGATGCGAACCAGGTCGCGGCGGCGGTCTTCGCTCAGCGGCGGCATGGGCAGATGGATCACCACGCCGTCGTTGGACGGCGTGACGCCGAGGTCGGACGCGATGATGGCCCGTTCGATGTCGGGGACCGCCGCCTTGTCCCACGGCTGAATGACCAGCAGCCGGGTTTCGGGCGCCGAGATGCCCGCAATCTGTTTGAGCGCGGTTGGCTGGCCGTAGTACTGCACGCTCAGGTTTTCGACCAGCGCCGGCGAGGCGCGGCCGGTGCGGATGCCGGCCAGCTCGCGGCGCAGATGCTCCACCGCCTGGCTCATGCGGCGCTCGCCGTCTTGCAGGAAGTCGTCGATCATCGGATCAGGCCGCCACCAGCGTGCCCACGCGGTCGCCTTGCAGCACGCGCACCAGGCTTTCGTGGTCTTCGAGACGGAAGACGATGATGGGCAGGTTGTTGTCCATGCACAGACTAAACGCGGTGGCGTCCAGAATCTTCAACCCGCGGTTGAGCGCCTGAAGGTAGGTGATGCGGTCGATGCGGGTGGCGTTGGGGTCGATCATTGGATCGTCAGTGTACGCGCCGTCCACCTTGGTGGCTTTGAGCAGCGCGTCGGCGCCGATTTCCATGGCGCGCAGCGCGCCGGCGGTGTCGGTGGTGAAGTAGGGGTTGCCGGAGCCGGCGGCGAAGATCACGATGCGGCCGTCCCGCAGGTGCGCCACGGCTTTGCGGCGGATGTAGGGTTCGGCCACGGCGCGCATTTCGATGGCCGTCTGGACGCGCGTGGGCACGTCCAGGCGTTCGATGGCTTCCTGTAGCGCCAAGGCGTTCATCACCGTGCCCAGCATGCCGATGTAGTCGGCGGTGGCGCGGTTCATGTCGGTGTGTTCGCCGCC
Source organism: uncultured Chloroflexota bacterium (assembly GCA_958296175.1). Lineage (GTDB taxonomy): Bacteria > Chloroflexota > UBA11872 > UBA11872 > UBA11872 > UBA11872. Next base: position 2,433,929 of record OY282448.1, on the reverse strand, counting down.
GCGCCAGAAGTTGCCGCCGCCCACCACCACGGCGAGTTCCACGCCGAGGCCATGGGCTTCGACCACGCGGGCGGCCAGCGCGCGCGCCGCGTCGGGGTCGATGCCGGCGCCGCGGCTGCCGGCCAGAGACTCGCCGCCGATCTTCAAGAGCACGCGGCGGTATTTCACGCTGGGTGTGGCCATCGCATCTCCCGCTGGCGTCGGCGCGCGTCAGTCAGATTTCGAAGCGGCTGAAGCGTCCGACCTGAATATTTTCGCCGACTTTGGCGATGGTCGCCTGGATCACCTCTTCCACCGTCTGCGAACCGTCGCGGAACCACGGCTGGGCAAGCAGCGCCTCGCCTTCGGCGTCGGGCTGGTCGGCGTCGTCGGCCACGCGCGCCGGGGCCATGGCGGCCACGTGCATCACCAGATCGTGCGCCAGCGTGCGGAAGTCCTCCGTGCGCGCCACGAAGTCCGTTTCGCAGTTGAGCTCCAGCAGCGCGCCAATGGGGCGGCCGGGGTGCACGTAGGCCTCGATCAGGCCTTCCTTGGTTTCGCGGTCGGCCTTGGCGGCCGAGACGCGCGCGCCGCGCTGCCCCAGCAGCTCGCGCGCTTTGGCCAGGTCGCCGTCCGCCTGCTGGATGGCGCGTTTGATGTCCATCACGCCCAGGCCGGTTTCGGCGCGAATGGCGCGGATGTCCGCGACCGACACGTTAGTTGCCATCAGCGCTCTGCTTGGGGGTGGGCGCCTGCGCGGCGCGGGCGGGGCTGTTGGGTTGGGGGCTGGCGGGCGGCGGCCCGGCCGGCGGTGCGCTGGGACGGGCGGCGGGTCTGGCGCCGGGCCGCGGATTGGCGGCGGCGCGCGACCTGGGCGCGCCGCGTTGGGCGGGCCGGCGGCGGCCGCCGCGCGCCCTGGACGCGCGGCGCCGGCCGGGGGCGCCGCCCTGCCCGCCGCTCGACCGAGCTGCGCCGGCCGCCGGGGTCCCGGCACCGGCGCCGGTGAGCATGGCGGCCTCGATGTCCTCCGACGCCGCGCCGGCGGCCTCGGCTTCGGCCGCGGCGGCCAGCGCCGCCTGCGCTTCGCGCGCCAGCTGGGCGGCCTGTTCGGCGCGGCGCTTTTCGAGCTCTTCGCGGCCGGCCAGGCAGGCGTCCGCAATTATCGTGGTCACCGCCGTGATCGAGCGGATGGCGTCGTCGTTGCCCGGAATCACGTAGTCCACCACCTCGGGGTCGCAGTTGGTGTCCACGATGGCGGCCACGGGGATGCTCAGCTTGCGCGCTTCGGCGATGGTGTTGGACTCGCGTTTGGGGTCGATGACGAACAGCGCGGCCGGCAGACGGTTCATCTGCTTGATGCCGCCCATCTTCTTGGTCAGGCGGTTCAACTCGACGCGCAGGCGCTGGGCGTCTTTCTTGGACAGCGCGTCGAACTCGCCGCCGGCCTCGCGCGCCTCGAGTTCGCGCATGCGCTGCAGGCGGGTGCGCAGCGTATCGAAGTTGGTGAGCGTGCCGCCCAGCCAGCGGTGCTCCACGTAGTGCACGCCGCTGCGCTCCGCCTGCTCGCGCACCACTTCCTGCGCCTGGCGCTTGGTGCCGACGAAGACGATCTCGCCGCCCTCGGCCGCCGTGGCGCGCAAGAAGGAGGTGGCGCGGTCGAGCGCGCGCACCGTGTGCTGCAAGTCGATGATGTGCACGCCGCCGCGCGCGCCAAAGATGAACGGCTGCATCTTCGGGTTCCAGCGCGGCGTGCGGTGGCCAAAGTGCACGCCGGCGGCCAGAAGATCCCGCATTGAAGCTACGGCCATGCCGATTCTCGCCTCTTCCTAGGTCCTTGTTGCTCCGCCCCGCCGTCATCCACGTACGGAACCGCATTTCGCGGCAGGACCCGCAGCGTCAGGCAGGTGTGTATTTGCCCAGAGAAATCCAGGCAGAACCCCAGCATATCGCAGCCGCGGCGGGATTCCTCTCCTCTCCGCCGCTCCCCGTATCAGCGCGAACGCCGCGAACGGCGGGCGCGCGGTCGGCGCCGGCCGCCGCCCGCGGCCACGCGCGCGGCGCGGGCGGCCAGCAAGTCCACCGCCTCGTCCAGGGTGAGCGAGGCAGGATCGCGCCCCCTGGGCACCGTGGCGTTCAGCTCGCCGTCGGTGACGTAGGGCCCAAAGCGGCCGTCGCGCACCACCAGGGGCGCTCCGGAGGACGGATGGGCGCCCAGTTCCGCCAGCGGGGCGGACGGCTGGCTTCGGCGGCGCTGGCGCGGCGCTTGCAGCAGCGCCAGCGCCGCCGGCAGCTCGATGGAGGCCAGACAGTCGTAGCGCGCGTCGCCCTCGCCCGGCAGGCTGCGATTCTCCTTGCCGCACTTCACGTAGGGACCGTAGGGGCCGTCCTGCACGGTGACCGGCGTTCCGCTGTCCGGGTGGGCGCCGAGCAGACGGGGATAGGCCAGCAGCTTCAGCGCCTGGTCCAGGGTGATCGTCTCGGCCGGGATGGTCGGCCAGACGCTGGCGGTTTTGGGCCGTTTGCCGCCGGCGCGGCTTTCGCCCAGCTGCAAGTAGCGGCCGAGCCGGCCGTCGCGGAGGAGCACGGGCAGGCCCGAGGCGGGATCGACGCCCAGCGGCTGGTCGCCGCGCGCGGCCTGCTCGATAAGGTCGGCGGCGCGGGCCGCCGTGAGCTGGTCGGGCTCCACGTCGTCGGGAACGGGCGCGCGCACGTCCCGGTCGGGCGCTTCCAGGTAGGGGCCGTAGCGCCCCACGCGCACGGCGAAGGACGAGTCTTTCCCGTCGGCCAGTGGAATGGTGCAGACCTTGCGTGCGTCGATGGCGTCCTGGCTGGCATCGATGCGCCGCTCCAGCCCTTCGCGCAGCACGGCGCCGCTGGCATCGCCGCTGGCGTCGCCGTTCGAGCCGAAATAGAACGCGCGCAGCCACGGCAGCGGGTCGAGGTCGCCGGCCGCGACCTGATCCAGGCCATCCTCCATGCGAGCCGTGAACCCGGCGTCCACCAGTTCGGGGAAGTGCGAGGTCATGAGCTGGATCACGGCGAAGGCGTGCCATTGAGGCACCAGCGCCGAGCCTTTGCGCACCACGTACTTGGTGTCGATGGTGTCCAGAATGGCGGCGTACGTGGACGGGCGGCCAATGCTCAGCCGTTCCAGCTCACGAATGAGGCTGGCTTCGGTCCAGCGGTCGGGCGGCCTGGTTTCGTGGCCCGTCGGCTCCAGCGCGTCCAGGCGCAGCAGCTGGTCCTCGGCCAGCTGCGGCAGCGCGCGTTCGCTGTCGCGGGCGCCCTCGCTGGCGTAGAGCCGCAGGAAGCCGTCGAACAGCACCACCTGGCCGTTGGCCTGAAAGACTGCCGCGCCGTCGGCGCCGGCGTCGGCCTCGATCAGGACGCGGGTGCGTTCCAGCTGGGCGTCGCGCATCTGCGAGGCGAGCGTGCGCCGCCAGATCAGCTCGTACAGCCGCCGTCCTTCGGCGCTGACGTCGGCGCCCAGGTCGTCCGGGCGCCGAAAGTGTTCGCCGGCGGGGCGGATGGCCTCGTGCGCTTCCTGCGCGCGCTCCGCGCTGGCGCGGTAGCGCCGCGGACGTTCCGGCAGGTACTCGCCGCCGGCAAGCTCGCGTACGTCGGCTCGAGCCGCGTCCACCGCCTGCTGGGACAACGCGGGCGAGTCGGTGCGCATATAGGTGATATAGCCGTTCTCATAGAGCTGTTGCGCCACCTGCATGGTGCGGCGCGCGTTGAACCGCAGCCGACCGGACGCCGCTTGTTGCAGCGTGGAGGTGATGAACGGCGGCGGCGGACGGCGGGTTTGCGGGCGGCGCTCCACCGACGCCGTGCGAAACTCGGCCCGCGCCAGGGTCTCGGATATCCGCTGCGCGGCGGCCTCGTCCAACCGCGTGACGTTGCGGCCTTCCTTCACCGCACCGGTCGAGGCGTCGAAGTCGTCGCCCGCCGCAATGTCCCGCTCGGCCAGCCGCACGAGCCGCGCCTCGAACGTGCCGCTGGACTCGTCCGCGCCGAGCGTGGCCGTGAGACTCCAGTAGGCGCCGCTGACGAAGGCCATGCGTTCGCGTTCGCGGTCGACGATCAGCCGCAGGGCAGGCGTTTGCACGCGGCCCGCGGACAACCCGCTGCGCACCTTTTTCCAGAGGACGGGTGAAACCAGATACCCGATCAAGCGGTCGAGGACGCGGCGCGACTCCTGCGCGCGAACCAGTTGCTCGTCGATGCCGCGCGGGTGTTCCAGCGCGTGCTGGATGGCCGGGCGCGTGATTTCGTGGAACACCAGCCGCCGCACCGGCACGCGCGGCTCGAGCACCTGCACCAGGTGCCAGGCGATGGCCTCGCCTTCGCGGTCTTCGTCCGTGGCGAGCACCAGTTCGCGGGCGGTCTTGAGTTGCCGCCGCAGCTGGGCGACGACGTCTTTCCTGTCCGTCGGAATTATGTAAAGCGGCGTAAAATCGTCTTCGATGTTGACGGCCAGCGTGGCCCAGCTGGCGCCTTTCAGGTTCTTGGGCACCTCGGCGGCTTTGGCGGGCAGGTCGCGCACGTGGCCGATGGACGATGTCACGCGGTAGCCCGAACCCAGAAAGCGCTCGATTGTGCGCGCCTTGGCGGGCGACTCGACGATGACGAGCCGAGACTGTGGAGACGCCGCCGCGGCGGGGGTTCGTGGGGCCATGCTCGAAAGTTCAGGTGGGTGCGCGGAGGCGCATGCGGATATTCAGCATAGACCGTCGGCGTTAGCGCGCGGCCCGGGGCAGCGTGAACGCGCGCCGGCGGACGTCGGTGTCCCGGCTGGCGGCGGGCCGCGGCGGACGCTCCCCGGCCTGCCAGCGTAGCAGCGCGTCCAGGAATGCCAGCAGCTTGGCCTGCCATTGGCGGTCGCGTTCGAAGCCGGGCCAGATCAGTCCCTGCTGGTTGCGCCGCATCGCGCGGCCGATCTCCGTGGCCACGAGCGTGCGGCTGACGTGCCGGCCGTCGGGCAGCCGCACGATGAGCTCGGACCCGAAGGTCGTAATGCTGGGAATGTCCAGCGCCAGCGCCCGCGCCTTCACGCGCAGCAGGTAGGCAAGGTTCGCCACCGGCCGCGGGAAGTCGCCGAACCGGTCGCGGATGTCGGCGATGGCAGTGTCCACGTCCGCAATCGATTGCAACCGGGCCAGCCGCTGGTACTCGCGCACCTTGGCCGCGTACGACCCCATGTAGTCGTCGGGCAGGTAGGCGTCCAGCGGCAGGTCGACCACCACGGGGGCGTCGTCGGGTTCGTCGGGTTCCACGCCCCGCTGCCGGTCGACGGCCGCGGCCAACATGCGCAGATACAGGTCGAAGCCGACGGCGCTCACGTGTCCGTGCTGCTCCGCGCCCAACAGGTTGCCCGCGCCGCGGATTTCCAGGTCGCGCATCGCAATGCGGAAGCCGGCGCCAAGCTCGGCCGCCTCCAGGATGGCTTGCAGCCGCTTTTGCGCCTCTTCCGTCAGCCGGTGGTTCTTGTGATAGAGAAAGTAGGCGTACGCTTGCGCGGCGCTGCGGCCAACGCGGCCGCGCAGCTGATAGAGCTGGGCCAGGCCGAAGCGCCACGCGTCGTTCACGATGATGGTGTTGACGTTGGGAATGTCCAGCCCGTTTTCGATGATGGCGGTGGACAGCAGCACCTGGGCGTCGCCGCGCGCGAAGCGGTACATCACGTCTTCCAGCTCGGCCGCCGACATCTGGCCGTGGCCCACCACAATGGACGCGTCGGGCAGCAGCTGGCGCAGCCGTTCGCGCCAGGTGTGGATGGTCTGGATGCGGTTGTGCAGGAAATACACCTGGCCGCCGCGGGCCAGTTCGCGCCGGATGGCGGCGGCGGCCACGTCGTCGCTGTAGCCCGTCACGTAGGTCTTGACGGCCAGGCGGCGTTCGGGCGGCGACTCGATTACGCTGATCTCGCGCAGACCGCTCAGCGCCATGTGCAGCGTGCGGGGGATGGGCGTAGCCGTGAGCGTCAGCACGTCCACGTTGCGCCGCAGGGACTTCAGCCGCTCTTTTTGCTTGACCCCGAAGCGCTGCTCTTCGTCCACCACCACCAGACCCAGGTCGGCAAAGACCACGTCTTTCTGCAAGAGGCGGTGCGTGCCGATCACCACGTTCACGTCGCCGGCGGCCAGGCCGGCCAACACGTCGTCCTGTTCCGGGCGCGTGCGGAAACGGCTCAGCATCTCCACCCGCAGCGGATACTCGCGCATGCGCGACACGAAAGTGTCGAAATGCTGCTGGGCGAGGATGGTGGTGGGCACCAGCACGGCCACCTGCTTGTTCGCCATGGCGGCTTTGAAAGCCGCCCGCAGCGCGACTTCGGTCTTGCCGTAGCCCACGTCGCCGGCGACCAGGCGGTCCATGGGCCGCACGTGCTCCATGTCGGCGGTGGCCGCGCGGATGGCGTCGAGCTGGTCCGGCGTCTCCATATACGGGAATCGCTCGTCGAACTCGCGCTGCCAGACGGAATCCTCGGGAAAGGCGAAGCCGGCCGCCAGCTCGCGCGCGGCGTAGATGTCCAGCAGCTCGGCGGCGATTTCCTCGGCCGACCGCTGCGCCTTCTTCTTGGCGCGCGTCCAGTCGGCCGTGCCCAGACGGCTGAGCTTGGGTGCGCGTTCGCTCATGCCTACGTATTTCTGCACGCGGCCAATCTGGTCCACAGGCACATAGAGCCGGTCGTTGCCCTGGTAGCGCAGCGCCAGGTATTCCCGCTCGCCCGACGACTCGCTCATCTGGACGATGCCCTCGAAGCGGGCGACGCCGTGTTCCACGTGCACCACGAAGTCGCCCTTTTCCAGATCGGCCAGGAACGAGCGGTCGACCCCGCGGGCGCCGCGGCGGATGCGCCGCACGCGCTTGCGCCCGAACAGCTCGGCGTCGGTAATGAGCACCGTGCCGCTGGCTGGATGCCGCCAGCCTTCGGCCAGCGTGGCCGTGACGATGGTGAGCGAGCCGGGCGCAGGCGGCTGGTCGACGCGCTCGGTGACCTCGGCCACCACGCCCTGCTCGGCCAGCAAATGGCGCAGCCGCCGGCCTTGATAGCTCACCAGCAGCGTGCGCGCGCGGTCGGCTTGCAGCGCCGACAGGTCGTCGGTCAGCCGCTGCAGGCGGCCGCCGTAAGGCGGCTGTGTCTGGAAGCCGTCCACCACCTGCCGCGCCGAGTCCTGCGCGTCAGGCAATCCGGGCACGAAGGTCAGCCGCACCTGGGCGCGGTCGAGCGCCGCGTTCATTGCGGCGGGCGCAATCAGCGGCGAGCGGAAATCTGTGGGCAACTCGCCGTTGGCAATCAGCCGCTGCCGGTTGTCGTCGGCGCGGGCGTGCGTGTCGCGCACCGCCGCGGCCATCTGGGTCGGTTCGTCCACCACCACGCGCGCGTGGGGGGCGTAGTCGAACAGCGTGGCGGCAGTGGGCAGCAGGCTCATGGTGTAGAACGCGGCGTCGTCGAAGTATTCGTTGCCGTCGAGCTGTTCCAAGTGCCGCTGCCAGACCGCGCGGTCCTCGCGGCGCAGCGACGCCAGGTCCAGCATGCGCAGCCGCGCCGCCACCGCGCTGCCCAGCCAGACGGGCACTTCCGTGGCCGGCGTCAGTGTGACCTCGGCGGCCGGGCCGAGCGAGCGCTGCGTCTGCGGGTCGAAGTGGCGCACCGTGTCGACCTGGTCGCCAAAGAAGTCCACGCGGACCGGCAGCGGAGCGTCGGGCGGAAAGATGTCCACGATGCCGCCGCGATGGGCAAACTCGCCCGGCCGCTCCACCAGCGGCGTGGCGCTGTAGCCCAGCGCGACCAGGCGGCGGGTCACCTGGGACAAATCGGCGGACGACCCGGGCGCCAGGGCCAGGAAGCGGGTGTGAAACTCGTCGGGCGGCATCAACCGCCGCATGAGCGCGCGCACGGACGCCACTACGATCGGCGCCGGAGCTGCGCCCCCGCTGCGCCCCTGGGCCAGCTTGCCCAGCACGGCCACCCGCCGCGCCAGCACGTCCGCGCCGATGGCCAGCATGGAGTAGGCCGGCTGATCGGGGTCGGGAAAGTGCAGCACCGGACGCTCGGGCGCCCAGGCGCCCACGTCGTGCGCCAGTTCGGCGGCGCGGCCGTCCTCGGCGGTCACCAGCAGCACGGGGCGCTCGCAGCGGCGCGCCAGCAGACTGACGAACGCGGCCTTGGCGCCGTCGCGAATCTCGACCGTGAGCGGATGCGCTCCCTCGGCGGCGCGCGACGCCGCGGCGTCGAGCAGCGGGTCGCCGCCCAACAGGTCACGCAGGCCGCTGAGCGCCATCGATCCGATCGGCCTGCGGGGCCTGGTTGCATTGCTGCATGGCTGTCGATACGTCCGTTGCAATGAGCGCACGCACGGCGGCGGCGCCGCGGTGCAGCGCGGCGTCCACGCCGGCGCGTTCGTGGGGAGCGAACCGCTGGAGCACGTAGTCGGCGGGCGCTTGCGATTCAGGCGGACGCCCGACCCCAATCTTGACACGTGGTATCTCGTCGGACCCAAGCGCCGCCAGGATCGAGCGCATGCCGTTGTGCCCGCCAGCGCCGCCGCTGGCACGCACCCGCACGCGGCCGAAGGCCAGGTCGATGTCGTCGTACACCACCACCAGGTCGGCGGGGTGCAGGGCGTAGGCGGCCAGCGCCGCCTGCACGGCGCTCCCCGACTCGTTGACGAATGTCTGCGGCTTGACCAGCGCGACGGCGCGCTCGGCCACGGTTCCCTGCCAGACCTCGGCGCGGAAGCGCGCGGCGTCCCAGCGACCGCGGTTCTCCCGCGCGAGCAGGTCGCACACCTCGAACCCCAGGTTGTGCCGCGTGCCGGCATAGCGGCGGCCGGGATTGCCCAGCCCCACGACCAGGCGCGCGGGCGCAAACGAGACGTCGGCGCCGCGCCGCCAGCGCCGCATCAGACGTCTCACGCCGGCGCGGGCGCAGCGGCGCGCAACGCGCCCACCACCAGGTCCCACTCGGCCAGGGCCAGCGACTGCGGACGCCGCCCCGGGTCGACGCCGGCCGAGGCCAGCGCCGCGCCGACCTCGGCTTCGCGGCGCTGCAGGCCCGCCGCCAGCGAGTTGCGCAGTTTCTTGCGCGTTTGCGCGAAGCCGTGCCGCGCCATGGCAATGCGCGCCTGCGCCCTGGCCGCGCCGCGCTCGGATGGGCAGGTTGGAACGATGCGCACCAGCGTGGAGGTCACCTTGGGCCGCGGACGAAACGCTTCCGGCGGCACGTCAAAACAGCGCTGCACGTGCGCGTGGGACTGCACGATGACGCTGAGCAGCGCCATCTCGCCCGGCGCGGCGGTCAGGCGGCGCGCCACCTCCCGCTGCAAGAGGACGGTCAGGCTGTGCGGCGGGTCGGGCGACGTCACCAGGGTCACGACCAGCCGCGTGCCCACGCTGTAGGGCAGGTTGGCCACCACGTGGTAAGGGGCGCTGGCCAGATCGGGCAGCGAGAGGCGGCGCGCGTCGCCGGCCACGATGCTCAGACGCTCCACGCCCTGGAAGCGCTCGCGCAGGCGCGTTACCAGCGCGGCTTCGATCTCGATGGCGGTCACGCGCAGCCCGCGGGCCAGCAGCGCGGTCGTCAGGTTGCCGGTGCCCGCGCCGATTTCGACCACCGACGAGCCTGGCGGCAGGTCGGCCGCTGCGGCAATGCGCCGCTGCACGGCACGGTCCACCAGGAAGTTCTGGCCGCGTCGGCTCGAAGGCCGAAAGGCCGGCTGCAGCAGCTGGGTCACGCCCCAGTATCACACCGCGCGCCGCGCCGCCGGGCGGGCCGGCGGGTCAGACCCGCGCCGCGCCGCCGCGCGGCGGCAGACGCGCTCAGAGCGCCAGATATCCGCCATCGGCGTAGAGCGTGGCGCCGGTGACGTAAGCCGCGCGGCTGGACAGGAGAAAGGCCGCGCAGCCGGCGATTTCCTCCGGCCGTGCGTAGCGGCCCAGCGGCACCAGCGATTCACGCTGCGCGCGCAGCGTGGGGTTGGAGCGTACGTCCGCGGTCATGCGCGTGGCGGTGAGGCCGGGCCCCACGCAGTTGACACGAATATTGTGCGGCGCCAGCTCCTGCGCCGCGGCGCGCGCGGCGGTGCGAAGCGCGCCTTTGGCGGCGCAATAGTGCGCCTGCCCCGCCTCGGCGGCCTCGGAGCGGATGGAGCTGACGTGCACGATGGCGCCGGGTTCGCCGCGCCGGATCATGTCCGCGGCCGCCGCCTTGGTCATGAACAGCGGGCCGCGAACCAGCACGGCGACCATGGCGTTCCAGGCCGCGGTGTCGATCTCGTCCAGCGTTTCGCGCTTGGTGTAGCCGGCCACGCAGGCCAGCGCGTCGACGCGGCCGTGCCGAGCCGCAACGTCCGCCACCAGATCCATGCCTGCCTGAGCGTCGGCAACGTCGAGCCGGCGCGGTTCCACGCGGCCGCGCAGGCCAGCGCCGTCGACCCAGCCGCCGAGTTCCTGGTCGTCCAGGTCCACGGCGGCGACCTGGTAGCCGTCCGCCGCCAGCCGCGCCGCACAGGCGCGGCCGATGCCGCGGGCGGCGCCGGTCACGATGGCAACCTTCCGCATCAGTGCGTCATTTCTCCGCCGTCCACAATCAGGGTCACCCCGGTGACGTAGGACGCGTCGTCCGAGGCCAGGAACGCGGCCGCGTCGGCAATGTCCGCAGGCTGCCCCAGACGGCCCATGGGGATGCGCTGCAGCTGCTCGTCGAGAGCCTGGGGGGCGGCCAGCAGCGACTCGGTCAGCGGCGTTTCGGAAACGCCCGGGCCGATGGCGCAGACGCGCACGCCGTGCGGCCCCAGCTCCACGGCGGCGGCTTTGGTGAGCATGCGCACGCCGCCCTTCGAGGCGCAGTAGCTGGTGTGGATGAACCCGCCCACGTCTTCGCGGATGGACGACATGTTGATGATGACGCCGCCGCCTTGCCGCGTCATGCGCGCACCGGCCGCGCGCACGCCGTGGAAGACGCCGGTCAGGTTGACCGCCATCACCTTGTCGAACGCGTCGATCGTCAGGTCGAGAAACCGCTCGCGGAAGGTGATGCCGGCGTTGTTGACCATTATGTCGAGCTGCCCCCAGGTGGCGGCGACCGCCGCCACCGCCCGCTCGACGGCGGCGTAGTCGGTGACGTCGGTGGGCACGACCAGCGCCTGCCCGCCGTCGGCCGCGATGGCGGCGCGCGTGGCCTCGGCCGCCGCGGCGTCCACGTCGGCCAGGCCGATGCGCGCGCCGTCCTCGGCCAGGCGTTGGCTGATGGCGCGGCCGAAGCCGGACCCGGCGCCGGTGACCAGCGCCGCGCGGCCGGCCAGCGGTTTCCGAGGTGCGTCGTGCGTCATGGTGGTTGGCGAGCCTAGCAAAGGGCGCACGTGCACCCGCCCCATGCCCCTGGAGCGGCGGGCGCGGGCGTCCCGGCGGCGCTCCGCCGCGCCGCGGCGCAGGGGGGGGTCGGCGAGAACCACCTTCACCCTCGATGCCCCAGAACCAGCCGCGCCGCGGGCGGCGTCTCGGGTCGGCGTTGTCAGCCCAGCAGCCGCGCCTCCAGAAAGGCGCGGGCTGCGCGCCCGGCCTGGCCGCGGTGGCTGATGCGGTCCTTCGCCGCGCCGCTGAGTTCGGCCATCGTGTGCGGACCATCCCCCACCACGAAGAGCGGGTCGTAGCCGAACCCGCCCGCGCCGCACGGCGCCCGTCCGATGGCGCCGGCCACCGCGGCCGCACCCTCGAAGACGATGGCGCCGTCCGGCGCGGCCACGGCGGCCGCGCAGCGGTAGCGGGCGCTGCGCCGTTCGTCCGGGACCGCGCGCAGCAGCGCCAACACGCGCGCATTGCGGTCGCCGTCGCTGGCTCCGGGGCCGGCGAAGCGGCTGGAGCGCACGCCGGGCCGGCCGTCCAGCGCGTCGATCTCCAGACCCGAGTCGTCCGCCAGCGCCCAGACCTGGCAGGCGCGCGCGTATGCCGCGGCTTTGAGCCGCGCGTTGGCCTCGAACGTCGCGCCGGTTTCCTCCACGCGGCAGGCGCAGCCCAGCTCGTGCGGCGCAACCAGACGCAGGGGCGAACCCTCGAAGATGCGCTGGAATTCGGCCAGCTTGTGGCCGCTGGTGCTGGCCAACACCACCAACGGCGCCTCGGACGCACGCCGACGGCTTTCCTCCTTCCCCAAAGGAGAAGGCAGGGTGAAGGACGCCTCGGCTGCGTGCTGACTGCTTTTTTCCCCTCTCCCCAAGGGAGAGGGCAGGATGGGGGGCTCCTCGGGCGCGCGCCGACGGCTTTCCCCGCTTCCTGTGGGAGAGGGCAGGGTGAGGGGCGCTTCGGACGTGCGCCGACCGCTCACGCTGGCCTCGAAAGCTGCATGACGCGCCCTGCTAGAGTAACTGTGCGCCGGGCGGCGCTTTCGCCCTGTAGTATCGCTGCCAGCGGGACGGTCAGCCGCCCGCCAGATGTCCGGCCCCGCCGCCGCACGACAAGGAAGGCGTGATGTCCAGGTTCGACGTTGACCAGGCGTTCAAGGATTTGGGCAACGCCATCATCCGAGGCGACGCCGGGACAGTCGACGCTACCGTGAGGCAATGCCTGGAGACGGGCGTGAGTGCCTCGGACATCATCAACGACGGCATGATCCCCGGCATGGACGTGGTGGGGGAGCTGTTCCGCACCAACCAGTACTACGTGCCCGAGGTGCTCATCTCGGCGCGCGCCATGAAGGCGGGCATGGCCATCCTGCGCCCGATTCTGGCCGAGTCGGGCGTCGAACCCGTGGGCAAGGTCGTCATCGGCACCGTGCGGGGCGACCTGCACGACATCGGCAAGAACCTGGTGGCCATGATGCTGGAAGGCGCCGGGTTCGACGTGCACGACACCGGCATCGACACCCACCCGGACGAATACGTGCAGACCGCAACCGCGAACGGCGCCAACATCGTTGGCATGTCGGCCCTGCTGACCACCACCATGACCAACATGCGCAACACGATCGAGGCCGTGGAAGCGGCAGGGCTGGCCGACCAGGTGCACTGCATCATCGGCGGCGCGCCGGTCACGCAGCGGTACGCGGACGAAATCGGCGCCGACGGCTACGCGGCGGACGCCGCCTCGGCCGTGATCCTGGCCAAGCGGCTGCTGGGCGTGCTGGGCGACACGCAGGACCTGGAAGAAGCCGGCCGCTCGTTCTACCTGCAAGCGCGCGACGCCCTGCAGGTGGCGGTGCGCGAGGAGCCGGGCACGGCCTCGCACGCCGACGGGCTGATGGAGGCCGAGGGGCTGACCGAGCAGGCGCGCGCGGCCGGATACAACCCCACGCACATCGACCGCCTGATGGCCGAAATAGAACGCGAGAAGGCCCGCGAGGCCTGACGAAACGCCCCGCGCTACGGGACGCCCAGACCCGCGCGCGCCGCGTTGCCCCCCAGCAGGTCCGCCAGCGCATCGTCGGGCAGCCCGGCGCTGCGCGCCAGCCGCAGCGCGCGCGATTGACGCACCAGCGGGTAGTCGCTCCCGAACAGCACCCGCCCCGGCGCCAGCGCTTGCATCTGGCGGTAGATCCCCGGGCGGTACAGCAGATGGCTGGCCGACGAGTCGTAGAACACGTTGCGGGTCAGCTGGTGGACTTCGGGCATCAGCTCGTAGAAGGCCAACCCGCCGCCCCAGTGCGCCAGAATGATGGGTACCGCGCCCTCCGCCGCCTCCAGCAGCGGCCAGAGCGCCGCCGGCGTGGTGCCGTCTTTCCCAGGGTAGGCGTGGCCAAGCGGCTCGCTCGTGTGCAGGCTCAGGATGAGACCCAAGTCGCGCACGAGGTTCACGAACGCCGTCACGCCGGAGCGGTCGGCCAGATTCCAGCCTTGCCCGTCGGGAAACAACTCGCCCACGCCAACAGCGCCTAGGGCGCGGCAGCGCTGGAGTTCCGCGGCGGCGAAGTCCAGGTCGCCGGGCGGCGCCACGCAGAACGGCACGATCCTGCCGCCGGCGGCCCTGGCCGCGTCCAGCACGTAGTCGTTGTTGGCGCGGCACATGCCGGGGTCGCGCCAGGCGAAGCCGAACGCCACGCTGACCTGCACGCCGCTGCGCCGCATGCCGCGCCGCAGGTCGTCGGCCGTGGCCAGGGTGCGGCGGTCGTCGCGGTAGAGCCGCCGGAACCACAGGTCGGCCTGGCGGCGCCGGCCGCGCGCGTTCGCCACGTCGGCCGGCACGACGTGGGTGTGCGCGTCGATGATCGGCGGCCGCGCCGGCGGCGGGCGCTCCAGGCGCGCGTCGGTGTCAGGCGAGTGCCGCACGTCTCCTGGCCGCCCGCCCGCCGCCCCGCGCTCCTGCGCCTCCCGCCGGCGTGGGGGCAGGCGCCGGCGCTAGGTCCACTCGTAGGCCGTGAGGACCGTCCAGCGTCCGTGGTCGCTGGCCGTGTCGAGCGCCTGCGTCCACGCGCCCGCCGCGTCGGGTTCGCACACGGCCAGGCCGGCAGCTTCCAGCGCGGCGCGCACCGGCGGCCGCAGCGAGGGGCCGCTGCCGGCGTGTACCAGGGTCACGGGACCGCGCCAATCGTCCGAATCCAGCATCAGGGCCGCCAGCGCCGAGGCGAAACTCGATTCGCCCAGGACGACGACCGGCCGGTAGCCCTCGGCCGCCAGGCTGGCGGCAAAGAGCGCGGCGTGCCCCCCGCTGCGGCCGAGGTCGAAGTGTCGTTCGGGCGCTTGTTCCGCCAGCGCGGCCGTGTCGAACGCGCCCTCGGTGTCGGTGGTCACCAGCAGACAGCGGTCGTCGCTTGCCAGGCGGGCTTCCAGCGCCTGGAGCAATGCCCCGCGCCGCCGCGCGCCGCGCGCCGCCGCGGCGTCCCGCTGACTGGCGCGCATCGCCGGCCCGCCGTCCAGCGTGACGTGCAGCACGATCGGGCGCCGCGCCCGCAGCGCCAGCTGCAGCACGTCGCCCAGCGCCCCCAGGTTGTGCACGTCCACCGGCCCCAGGTACATAAAGCCCAGCAGCTCTTCCCACATCTCCGTTGGCACCAGCAGCTCGCGCACGGAGTTCTTCAGCCGGCGCACGACCTCCACGGCTTGTTCGCCGGCCGGCATGCGGCTCAGGGCGCCCTCGATCAGGTGCTTGGCGTCGGTATAGCGGGCGTGCCCGCGCACCCGTGTGAGGTAGCGGGCCATGGCCCCCGCGTTGCGGCCGCGCGGCGTTTGCGTGTCCACCAGCACCAGCACGTAGGGCACCTGCAAGTGCCCGACGTGGTTGACCGCCTCGAACGCCAGCCCCGTGCCCAGGCCCGCGTCGTCCAGCACGGCCACGACTGGATGCGCGCGGCGGCGAAGCGTGCGTGCAACCGCGGCGCCCGCCGCGTCCGACGCCGCACGGCCCGGCGCGCGCGCGGCTCGAGCCTCCGGACGGCGGTTCAGCAGCAGGTCGTAAGCCAGCGCATGGTCCGCGCGGTCCCAGAACACGTCGGCGCACGGGTCGTTGACGCAGCGCGCGATAACGACCGGCAGTTCGCACGCGCCGCCGATGGCGCGCGCACCGGCCGGCACGTGCGCGGCAAGACGCTGGCGCAGCCGCTCCACGGTCGCCGCCCGATCGTCCGCCGCGGGGGCGTCTGGAACGCTGCGCGCCTTGCCAGGGGAACGCCGCGCGTCCACGGGCTCGCGGTCGGCGTGAACCTCGGCGTCCGCGTCCGCAGCTGTTCGATCGTCGACTGTGGAGGTCACCACGGATACAGCCGTGGGCGTAACGCCGGCGAACGCAGCATGAGCACGGTGGCTGTCCCCCGGCCGCCTGACACGGGCAGGCCAACTATACTCGCCCCCTATGCGGGCATTCGTGGCGATCACGATTCCCCCGGCGATTCGCGCGGCGTTGGCGGACGAGGCCGCCGGGCTGGCCGCGCACACGCGCCACGTGCGCACGGCCACGCCGGACAATCTGCACCTGACCCTGGCCTTTCTGGGCCAGGTGCCGGCACAGCGCATCGACAGCCTGCGCTCGGCCATGCAGGCGGCGGCCGCGGGGCGGCGGCCGTTCAGCATCGGGTTCGACAGCGGCGGCGCGTTCCCCACGCGGGGCGAACCGCGCGTGGCCTGGGCGGGGGTCGACGGCGAACTCGGCGCGCTGCGCGACGTGCAGGCGGCGGTGACCGAGGCTATGCGCGGCATCGGCCTGCGCGTAGACCAGCGCCCCTTCAGCCCCCACGTCACGCTGGCGCGTATCGGACGCCAGGCCACTCCTTGGGCGCGCACCGCCATCGTGCGCAGCCTGGAGACGATGGAACTCGACCGACAGGGGCGCTTCACGGTCAAGGGGATCAGCCTGATCGAAAGCGACCTGACCAGCGACGGCGCGGTTCATCGAGAGGTGTTCACGGTGGACTTCACGCCCGCGGAGCCTCCCCAGCGACGGTTCGGGTTCTTCTAGGCGGGGGACTTCACGCCGGGCGGCGCGCCTGTCGCGACCTGCGCGGACGCGCGGCCCTGCCGGGATTCCTCGGCGCCGACTGGCGCGCCCCAGCCGCCGCCGCCCGGCGTTTCGATGCGGATGCGGTCGCCGGCCGCCAGCTGGAGCGAGGCCTTGCCCGGCAGCCGACGCTCCTCGCCGGCCAGGACCAAGACGTTGGCGCCAGACCGACCCGGGCCGCCGCCGGCCGCGCCCCACGGCTGGTAGAGGCGGCGCTCGGTGACGATGGTGGCGGTGGCGGGAACCAGCGTCTCTATTTCGCGGATCACGCCGTCGCCGCCGCGGTGGCGGCCGCGCCCACCGGAGCCGCGCCGCACCTCGTAGCGCCGCGCGGCCAGCGGATAGGCCAGTTCCATGGCCTCGATCGGCGTGTTGAGCGTGTTGGTCATGGCCACCTGCACGGCGTCCGCGCCGTTGCCGGTCGGCCCGGCCCCGGACCCGCCGGCGATGGTTTCGTAGTAGGTGAACGCGCGGTTCCGGCGCGGGTCGATCCCGCCGATGATGAGGTTATTCATGGTTCCCTGGCTGGCGGCGGGCGCCAGCGCGGGTACGGCGATGGCCAGCGCGCCCCACAGCACGTCCACCACGCGCTGCGACGTTTCGACGTTGCCCGCCGCCACCGCGTGCGGCCGCGGCGGATTGAGCACCGACCCCTCGGGCACCACAATGTCCAGCGGCTCGGTTGCGCCGTCGTTGGCGGGAACGTCCGCGCCCATCAGGCAGCGGGCCACGTAGGCCGCGGCCGAGCGCGTGACGGCCTCGGGCGCGTTCAGCGCCCCGGCCGCGGCCGGGGCCGTGCCCTCGAAGTCGAACCGCAAACGACCGCCGCGCGCGTGAATGGCGACCGTGATCGGCAGCGGCGGCCCGCCTGCGCCGTCGTCGTCCAGGTAGTCGGTATATCGATACACGCCGTCGGGCACCACGCGCAGCCGCGCCTGCGCCAGGCGCGCCGAATAGTCCAGCAGCGCCTCGGCGCGTTGGCGCAGGGCGGCCGCGCCGTAGCGCCGCGCAAAGTCTTGCAGCCGCGCTTCGCCCACGCGGTGCGAGGCCAGCTGCGCGTCCAGATCGCCGCGGCGCTCTTCGGGCGTGCGCACGTTGCGGCAGATGATTTCGACCAGCTGCTCGTCCAACCGCCCCGCCTCCACCAGCTTGAGCGGCGGAATGACCAGCCCCTCGTGATACAGCTCGGTGGAGGGCGGCATGGAGCCGGGCGCCAGCCCGCCCACGTCGGCGTGATGGGCGCGCGTGGCCACCCACCCCCAATGCGTGCGGCCCTTGGCGCCCACGTAGACGGGCGACACCGTGGTGATGTCGGGCAGATGGGTGCCGCCCAGATAGGGGTCGTTGACGATCAGCACGTCGCCGGGCGATGGCGCGCCGCCGCCGTAGACCTCGATGGCCGCCGCCACCGACGCGGGCATGGAGCCCAGATGCACCGGGATGTGCGCGGCCTGCGCCACCATGCGGCCGTCGGCGTCGAACACCGCGCAGGAGTGGTCGCGCCGTTCCTTGATGTTGGGCGAGTGCGCGCTGCGCTGCACGGTCACGCCCATCTCTTCGGCCACCGACGTGAACAGGTGCCGAAACACCTCGATCTCGAACGCATCGATCGGCGCAGACGTCGTCATGCCGCGAGCATAGCCAACCACCTGCACCCCCAAAGGCGCGGGCGGCGCGGCGCAGTCACGCGCCGCGCGCTGGGTGGAAGCCTCAGGCGTCCGCGAGTTTCTGCGCGGCCGCCAGGATCGTGGCGCCCACGACGTCGGGGTCGCGCACGATGAACGCGGGCGCTTTCTGCCGATTCTCCACGTACACCTGCACGGCGTCCTTGTGCGGCTCGATGCGCACGAGCTTGCGCAGATCGAGCGTGGTGGTGCGCCGCTGCCCCGTGAACACGATGCGGCGCGAGGTGATGGTGAGATCGCCGGCGTCTATCTCGCTCATCTCCAGGACAGGCTCGCTGGAGCCGCGCGACCCGCCGACGTGCCAGTACACCCCTTTGGCCACGCGCACGGACGCGCCGCTGTGCCCGGAGCGGTATTTGCGGCGGACGCGCTCCTCGTACATCTTGGTGGGCATCTCCAGGTGACAAACCTCGTTGCGGCGCAGCACCAGGCCGGTCGCGATGGTTTCGGGCAGGTCGCCTTCCATGATGCGGGTGATCTGCACCTGCTTTTCCAGCAGGGTCAGCTCGGGGCTGACGCTGGCGCGGGGAATGCTCAGCGTGCGCGGCAGCGCGCTGACCTTGGCGAACTCGGCCTCCGTGACCCAGCCGTCGTCCAGGGCCTGTTGGGTCTCGGAGCGAACCTTTGCCAGCGCCGCCTCGACGCGCTGCTCTTCCAGGCGCCGGCGCTCCCGTTCCGCGCGCTCCGGCGGGATGTGCGGCCCGGCGGCCAGCTCGGATATGTCTCGGAAGTCGCTCGAGGTGATCCGACCGTCGCGGATGGCCTGGCGCGCTGCGTCCCGCAGCTGTGTCACGGCGGCGTCCGCCCGCGCTTTGGCTGCGCGCTTTCCCTGGATCGACTTGACCAAACGCCCCAGAGGCATCCGCGCCTCCTCCTCATGCGCCGCACGATCACGCACGGTTAACTTACCGTATGCGCGCTCGGAAGGCGCCGGCCAACGCCGGGGCGCCGCGGCGAACGCAGGCGCGCCGTTCGCGCGGACGCGCCGCGGGTTGACCTCTGGCGCTGGGAGCCGCATTATGCACAGTGAACATCGATCGCGAACCAGACGAGGGCGTTTCCGCCCAGGGAGACGGGCAGTGATCTCCAGGTTGGCTCAGCAGAAGCGACGAGCGCGGGTCGGAGTGTTTGCCGGAGGTGTGCTGGCGCTGACGCTGGCCCTGGCGGCATGCGGCGACAGCGAACCGAGGAAGAGCGGCGAATTCAAGCTCAACCCGGGCGACTTTTACTGCACGGGGTACAAGGAAACCAGCGCCGGCGACGCCATGCTGCTGCCGGGCGACTTCTACTGGCGCGGCTCGACGAACCTGGACTGCCCGGCGAGCTAACGCGCTCTGGCGTCGTACGCCGCGCATTGGCTCGGGGCCGGTTCGGCAGCCGTCGCTTAGTGTTGCGCGTGCGCCGTTCCAGGCCCGTGATGCTGGGCTCGGTCCTCGCGTGAGCCGTCAGGTGCTGGCATCGCGCTGATCGACGCGCCCGGATATCCGCGCCTGGTGGCCGACGACGTGTACGCGCTCGGCCGCTGGTGGGGCGTGCTGGTCTATCTGATCGTGGGGCGCCCCACGATGCTGGTCGATACCGGCCCGGCCGGGCATGCGCCCAAGATTCTGGACGCCGTGCTCAGGGCGGGCGTCGACCCGGCGGGCATCGAGCGCATCGTGCTGACGCACTACGACTACGACCATTCGGGCAGCGCGGCGGATCTGGCGCTGCAGCTGAACGCGCCCGTGGCCGTCCACGCCGCCGACGCGCCGTTGCTGGCGCGGCCCGCGGCCAGCCCGGGGCTGCGCCGCTGGCTCTACCATCCGCCAATCCCGCGGCTGCTGCGCTGGACGCCGCTGACGCCCGACGAAACTCTCGAGGACGGCGACGCGCTCGGCGGCTGGCGCGTCATGCACACGCCCGGCCACACGCCCGGCAGCCTGAGCCTGCTGCGCGGCGAGACCTGCATCGTGGGCGATGCGCTGGTGTACGGCAACGGACGCCTGCGCCAGAACGTTGCGCATCTGGCCATGGACCTGGACGTGCAACGGGCGTCGGCGCGGCGCCTTGCGCGCTCGGGTGCGCAGGTGGTGCTGCCCGGCCACTACGCCCCCTGCACCGACCCCGCGGCCATGCGCGGCCTGCGCCGCACGCTTGGGGTCTGAAGGCCCGCTCGGGCCGTTGGCGCCTGCCCCCGCCAGTACTTCCCCCACCGGCAGGGACAGGAGAAAGCGAGGAAGCAGCGGCGCCTAAGGCTCGCGCCAGTCCAGGGCCACGCCCCAGTAGTGCTCGGGATCGTTCAGCAGCCCGTGGTAGGCGCGGGCGATGTCGGCGGCCGGCAGGCGGTGCGAAATCAGCTCGGCCAGGTGCAGGCGCCCGGCCGTGACCATGTCCAGCACGGTCGCGGCGTTGTCGGCGATGGTGTGGCGGACGCCTGGCGTGGGGTTGCGCGGCACGCGGTGCTCCAGCGCGCCTTTGATCGTGACCCACGTGTAATGCACCGGGCGCAGGAATTCGTACAGGTCGGCCTCGAACGTCACGCGCGGTGAGCCGAGCAGAATCAGCTCGCCGCGCGGCCGCACGGCCTGGATCGCCTGCGCGGCGACGGCCGCGTGCCCCACGGCCTCGACGGCAATCTGCACGCCGCCGCCCGTCAGCTCGCGCAGCTGCGCCAGGACCTCGGCCGGGTCACCGCCGACGACCCGCTCGATTCCCACGCGGCGCGCCAGCGCGCGGCGCGCGGGCAGCGGGTCCACACCCACCACGCGCGCACCTGCCAGGGCAAACATCTGCGCGGCCAGGTTGCCCACCAGGCCGAGCCCGAAGACCGCCACCCAGTCGTTCAGGGCCAGGTCGGCGACGTGCAGCGACGTTATGGACACCAGGCCCATGCGTACTGCTGCCGCCAGGTCGCTGGGAATCTCGTCGGGTGCCCGAACCGCCAGGACCGTCGGGTCGTCGAGCGCCAACACGTGGTGCGAGGCGTGCGGCCCCATGCTGAACACGCGCTCGCCCACCGCGCGGTCGTGCACCTCCGACCCCAAGCGCACGATGCGGCCGCAGTTCGCGTACCCCGGACGCGCCGGAAAAGCGTTCCAACTGCCCGGCCGATGCACGCCGGGGTCCGTGCCGGTGAAGTTGGCCAGTTCGGTGCCGGTGCTGATGAAGGTGGCTTCGGTTTCCACCAACGCATCGTGCGGCCCCAGCACGCGCGGGACCTCGATGGGTTCGACCGCCACCTGGTTGGCCGCAGATACGACGGCGGCGCGGCCGGTCATGGGTGGTCGCTCACGGCGTCGCGCCAAGCTCGGCCAGGGTCAGGCGCTGGCCGCCGCGCGCGGCCGATGTTTCCGCGGCAATGCCCAGCACGGCGGCCCAGTAGGCGGCGTCGAGGTCCGCGACGGGGTCGCGTTCGCCGCGAAAGACCGCCAGCGCGTCCGCCAGCAGGCGGCGGTCGCCGCCGCCGTGCCCCCCGGCCGGCCACGCCGCGGCCCGCTCCTCGTCGCGGCCGTCGCGCCGCCCGCGCAGGCGGTAGGCCCCCGCGGAATCGCGGCCTTCGACTTTGCCGTCGGCGCCCCAGACGCCGATCTCGCGTTCGGTGTAGGGCGAGAACAGGCACATGGTGTAGACCGCGCGCCGTCCGCCCTCGTATTCGATAGCGGCGCTGGCGTGGTCCACGGTGTCCTTCTCGGAGTTGAACACGCAGGTGTCGGCTACGTAGCCGCTGGTGGCTTCGGCGTCGTAGTAGAGCTGTTTGAGCCGTCCGGCGGTGACGTCCACGTACTCGGGGCAGTCCGCCGCGGCCTGGCAGGTGAGGCAGCGTTCGCCGGCCCAGGGTTTGGGCGTGTACACCGCCACGCCGCCGCTGGCGCTGACGCTGCGCGGGCGCGCGTCCAGCATCCAGCCCACGATGTCCAGCGCATGGCAACTCTTGTGCACCAGCAGGCCGCCCGAGTTGGCGCGCAGGCGGTGCCAGCGGCGGAAGTACCCGGCGCCGTCACGGTTGTCGGTGATGGCGGCCGCCTGCGGCGCTCCGATCTCGCCGTCGCCGATGGCGCGGTGCATGTCCTGGAAGAACGGCACGTAGCGCAGCACGAACCCGGTCATGAACCCGCCGGCGGAGCTTCGCGCGGCGGCGCGGATGCGGTTGCAGTCCTCGACCGTGGTCGCAATCGGCTTCTCGCACAGCAGGTGCTTGCCGGCCGCCAGCGCCGCGCAGGCCAGGTCGGCGTGCGTACTGTCCGGCGTGGTCACGATGACCGCGTCCACGTCGGGGTTCGCCAGCACCACGGCCGGGTCGGTGGAAGCGCGCTCCACCTCCAGAGCCTCGGCCCCCAGCCGCAGTCGCACTGGGTCGGCGTCGCTAAGGGCCGTGATGTCGGCCTGGTCGGCAAACTCCTCGCGCAGGCCGCGGCCATAAGAGCCGATCCCGCGCGAGCCGGTGCCGATGATGCCGAAACGCAGGCGCCGGTCAGCCATCAGATGAACTTGTTGAGCGGGAACTCGATGATGCCCACGGCGCCGGCGCGCGCCAGGCAGGGAATCAGCTCGCGCACCTCGCGTTCCTGCACCACGATCTCCACGCTGGCCCAGGGTTGCCCGTAGAGGTTTGCCACGGTTGGCGCGGTCACGCTGGGCACCAGGGCAATGATGTCGTCCAAACGCTCCTGCGGCACGTTCATCTTGAGCGCCACGCGCGTGCCGGCGTCCAGCGCCGCCTTCAGGAGCATGGCGATCTGGTCGATCTTGGCCTTCTTGCCCGGGTCCGCGTAGGCCGTTCGGTTGGCGATGATCTGCGGATAGGAGGACAGCAGCGTGGCGACCTCGCGCAGGCCGTTGGCGCGCAGCGTGGAGCCAGTTTCGCTGAGGTCGACGATGGCGTCGACCAGACCGCCGGCCACCTTGGCCTCGGTTGCGCCCCAGGAAAACTCCACCTGCGCGTTCACGCCGCGGTCGCGCAGGTAGCGGCGCGTCACGCCCACTATCTCGGTGGCGATGGTCGTGCCGTTCAGGTCGTCGACCGTGCGCACGGGGGAGTTCTGGGGCACGGCCAGCACCACGCGCGTGGGCCGGTGGCTGTCGCGCGAGTAGGCCAGCTCCTGGATCACCTCCACGTCGGAGTGGTTCTCCAGCGTCCAATCGCGGCCGGTGATGCCCGCGTCCAGCGTGCCGCTTTCGACGTAGCGCGACATTTCCTGCGCGCGCATGAGCGTCAGCCGCAGGTCGTCGTCGTCGACTTCCGGGAAGTAGTTGCGGCGGCTGATGACGATATGCCAGCCGGCGCGCCGAAAAAGTTCGACGGTCGCGTTCTGCAAGCTGCCGGCCGGCACCCCGAAATCGAGCGGTGTCATCGCTGCCTCGTCCCTCCACGCCGCCCCAGCGGACGGCACAGACAGGATATCCGGTTGCAGGGGAACAATGCGGGCGGCGCGGGGCCGTGGGAGCGCGCCCCGCGCCGCCCAGGATCAGCCGCGGTTGCTCGGGCCGCCGCGCTTCTTCTCCTTGTCGTGCCGCCCCAGCGCGGCAACCGGACGGCTTCGCGAGCGGTGATCTGTCTGCGGCTTCAGGGCGCGGGCGCTACGTCGAGCGGGACGTTGCCGGAGTTGCCGGGTGCGCGTGTATAGAGCTCGGCCAGCGCGGCGCGGCCGCGGCCGCCCATGTCGCGGGTCAGGTCGGTCACGTACATGGCGGTGAACCGGTCCGAGACGTCGGCGTCCAGATCGCCGCTCAGCGCGCGGGCGTGCGCCAGCGCCTCGGCGCGGTGGCCGCGCGCGAATTCGATCGAGGCGGCCAGCGCCGCGGTAAGCGCGCGGCGCCAGGGCTCGCTCAGCGCGCGGCGCACCACGTTGATGCCCAGCGGCAGCGGCAGCCCCGTGTCGGCGAACCAGGCCGCGCCCAGGTCGAGCACCTTCGCAAAGCCGGCGGCCTGGTAGGTCAGCTGGCCTTCGTGGATGACCACCGCGGCGTCGGCGCGGCCGCCGCGCACGGCCTCGAAGGCCTGGTCGAAGGGCAGCTGCACCGGCTGGAACTGCGGCAGGTATATCTGCGCCAGCAAGAACGCGGTGGTCTGGCGGCCAGGCACGGCCACGCGGCGCCCCGCCAGCGCCGCCGCGGCCAGCGGCCGCGGCGCCACCACCACCGGGCCGTAGCCTTCGCCCATCGACGATCCGCAGGCCGTGATCTGGTAGTGCTTGGCCACGGACGGATAGGCCGCGGCCGAAATCTGCGACATGTCGTAGGCGCCGTGCGCCGCGCGCTCGTTGAGCGTCTGAATGTCGGCGTGCGCGGCCTCCACGCGCGCCGGCGCAGGTCCCTGGATGGGCGCGCGGCCGGACGTGAGCGCGTAGAACATGAAGGCGTCGTCGGCGTCGGGGCTGTGCCCCGCGGTGAAGCGGCGCACGGGCCGGCCGGAGGTGGGCGTCGGGCGAGCGGCGGAGGCGGTCACCGGGGTCTCAGGCAGGCAGCGGGGCGCCGTCGAAGACTTCCAGCACCTCGTAGTGCGTGTTGCGCTGCGCGGGCGTGAAGCCGGCCTCGCGGATCATCGTGCGCATTTCCTCGACCGAGGTGCGCACGTAATGGCCGGCTTCCTGCATCACGTTTTCGTCGAAGAGCGTGCCGCCGAAGTCGTCGGCGCCGAAGTGCAGCGCGACCTGGCCGGTCTTTTTACCTTCGCTGAACCACGAGGCGTCGATATGGTCGACGTTGTCGAAGAACAGGCGGGCGGCGGCGATGATGCGCAGATAGTCGTTGGCCTGGGCGCGCAGGCCGCCCAGCTTGCGGCCCAGGGGCGTGCCGCCGGGCGCAAAGCTCCAGGGCACGAAGGCGTAGAACCCGCCCGCCTCGTCTTGCAGGTCCCGCACGCGCTGAAAGTGTTCGACACGGTCGTCCACCGACTCGCCGTGGCCGTACATCATGGTGGCGGTGCCGCGGAATCCGACGCGCTGGGCGGCGCGGTGCACCGCGATCCACTCGTCGGCGTCCATCTTGAGCGGGCTGATGCGGCGGCGTTGCTCGTTGGTCAGAATCTCGGCGCCTCCGCCGGGCAAAGTGCGCTGGCCGGCGTCCCACAGCGCCTCGAACACCTGGCGGTAGCCAAGGCCAGAGACCTTGGCCATCTCGTAGATCTCGGGCGCCGACCAGTAGTGCGGCGTCATGCCCGGGAAGCGCGCGCGGGTCTCGCGCACCATCGCGAGGTAGTAGTCCAGCGGCAGGTCGGGGTTCAGCCCGCCCTGCATCAGCACCGTGGTGCAGCCCATCGCCTGCGCCCTGGCAATCTGCGTCATCATGTCGTCCACCGTGTGCGTGTAGGCGTCGTCCGCGGTGCTGGTGTGCGGGCGGTAGAAGGCGCAGAAGGAGCAGTAGGCGTCGCAGAGGTTGGTGTAGTTGAGGTTGGTGTCCACGACGTACGTCACCACGCCGCCCGGGTGGCGCTCGCGCCGCACCTCGTTTGCAAGTGCGCCGATTTCCAGCAAGGGCGCGTCGTCCAGCAGGCAGCGGGCGTCGTCCAGGTCCAGCCGTTCGCCGCGGCGCAGCTTGGCGTCGATGCGCTCGATCACGCCACGCGCTCCGCGGCGTTGACCCGCGCGTCCAGCTCGCGGAAGCGTTCCAGCCCGGCCCAGATGCGGTCGTCGAACCGATATTGGAACGTGCGCAGATAGGCCGCGACCTCGTCCGCCGTCAGTCCCAGGTCCGGCCGCCGGCGGTGAATCCCCGACGGGTCGGCCAGGTTGCGGTCGAGGTTCTGCTCGAAATAGCCGCCGGCGGCGTCCCAGGCCTCGGAGGCAACGGCGCGCCGGGCCATCCAGCAGGCGAACGCGAACGGCAGGCCGGTCCAGGCGTTCCACGCGGCGGCCAGATCGAGTTCGTACGGGAGTTCGGGCGCGCCGCGCCGCGCTAGAAGGGCCTGGTCGCCAATGATCAACTTGGCGCGTCCGGCGCGCGCCAGGGACGTGAAGGTGACCTGGCCCACGTCGAAGCGCAGGTCCAGCAGCACCTTGAGCAGCCGCACCGAAGTGGCGGTCTCGTCGATGATGCCGATGCGCGCGCCGGACAGCCGCTCGACCGGAACCTCGGACCGCAGCAGCACGCTGCGCGCCGCGCCCGTGGCCGCAATGCCCAGCGCTCCCACGGCGCGAAAGGCGTCGGGATGGTCGAAGGCGGCCACCACCGGCAGCGGCGCCAGGTCCACGACCCCGCGGCGCGCCAGCTCGATCATGCGGCTGGGCGCCTCGGGTACCGCCTGCGCGCGCACCGCGTCGTCGGCAAAGAACGGCTCCGTGTTCAGGTACGGGATGCGCCCGAGCCTAGGCGTCATACACCCTGACGACGTCGTAGGTCGCGTTGCGTTCGACCGGCGTCTTCCCGGCGGATTGGATCAGGCGCACCATGCGCTCGCGTTCCAGGCCCAGCGGGCTGTCCGCCAGGGCCGCGTGGGCAATGCGCTCGGTCCCGATCGTCCCGTCCAGGTCGTCGGCGCCGAAGTTGAGGCCGATGGAGGCCGTGCTTTCGCCGCTCATCACCCAGTAGGACTTGACGTGCGGGAAGTTATCCAGCATTAGCCGCGAGGTGGCCAGCGTGCGCAGGTCGTCCAGCGGCGAGGCGTGGCGCGGCACCAGGTTCGTGGTGCCTAACTGGTATTCCAGCGGAATGAAGCAGAGCCAGCCGCCGGACACGTCCTGCGCCTCGCGCAGCCGCCGCAGGTGCCGCACGCGCTCCTGGTGGGTTTCGATGTGTCCGTACAACAGCGTGGCGTTGGTGCGCAGGCCCAGGGCGTGGGCCAGGTGATGAATCTCGAGCCAGCGGTCGGCGCCGGCCTTGCCGCGGAACAGCTCGCGCCGCACGCGTTCGGAAAAGACCTCGGCGCCGCCGCCGGGCATGGAGTCCAGACCGGCGGCGATCAGGCGTTCCAACACCTCCTGGTCGGCCAGCTTGAAGCGCTTGTGGAAGTAGTCGACCTCGGCCGCCGTGAAGGCCTTGATCTGCACGCGCGGCCGCTCGGCCTTGATAGTGCGCAGCAGGTCTTCGTACCACTCGAAAGGGATAGTGGGATGGTGGCCGCCCACGATGTGCACCTCGTGCACGTCGTGGTGAATCTGTCCCAGGATGTCGTCGATCGAGTATTCGTAGGCGTGGTCGTCGCCCACCTTGGCGGCAAAGTCGCAGAACTTGCAGGAGAGCACGCAGATGTTGGTGGGGTTGACGTGCACGTTGAAGGTGAAATACACGCGGTTGCCGGAGACGCGCCGCGCGGCCGCGTCGGCCATGCGCCCCAGGCCGAGCAGGTCGCGCGTCTGCAGGCAGGCCAGGCCGTCCGCCTCGGACAGGCGCTCACGCCGCTGCACCTTGTCCCAGACACGTTCCAGCTCGGCGTCCTGAAACCGCAGCGCCGGCGCGGCGGGCGCGTCAAGCATGGACGGCCGCGCCTTCCGCCTCGGCCAGGCGAAAGCCGACGCTCTGCAACAGCAGCCGCCGCAGACTGGGGTAGCTGGCGTGCAGCGGGGCGGCGGTGGGATTGTGCAGCCAGTGGACCACGACTTCGTTCAAGGCTCCGAACCACGCGGTGGCGATGAGCGTAGTGTCGCACGGCGGAATCGCGCCAGACCGTGCAGCCGCGTGCAGCTCGCGGTCGATAACGGCTGCAAACTGCCGCCGCACGAAGATCAGGTCCTCGCTGAACGCGCGCCCGGCGCCCGCGACCTCGATCAGCACGATGCGAGCCAGCATGCGGTGCTTGACGAAGATGTCGATCAGCGCCAGAAGCGCCGCGTCCAGACGTTCCGACGGCGCGCTGGCCGCGTCGATCTCCCGCTGGATGCGGCCCACGAGCTGGCCCGCCAATTCGCGCACCAGCGCCCGAAAGATGGCTTCTTTGCTGGCGAAGTGAAAATAGGCCGCGCCTTTGGAGCGGCCGGCGCGGCTGACGATCTCGTCGACGGCGGCGCCGTGGTAGCCCTTCTCGCCGAACACGTTCAAGGCGGCTTCCAGCAAGGCGCGGCGTGTGGCGCCCTTGCGCCCGTCGCGCGCTCGTCCGGGAAGTCGCAGCGCCAAGGTCCCGCGCCTTTCGGGGCAAACCGACTAGTCGGTCGGTTTGTACACCGGGCGCCGGAGGGTTGTCAACCAGGCGGGG
The DNA here is from genome assembly GCA_958296175.1 of uncultured Chloroflexota bacterium. Classification (GTDB taxonomy): domain Bacteria; phylum Chloroflexota; class UBA11872; order UBA11872; family UBA11872; genus UBA11872. The sequence continues at coordinate 2,405,732 of OY282448.1, read as the reverse complement.
AGACCGTCGATCCTCGCGCGGAATGGACCGGGCGCGGCAAGGCACTCGCGCGGCGGGTCGAGGTCCGGCGCGCCTCACGCGGATAGGGCCGGGCGCTGCGGCTGCGCACGTTGGCGTTGCCTCGCGCGGACGGGACTCGCGCAGGCAGGGCCGGGTGTTCGACCGTCGCCGTAGGCGGACAGGCGCAGCGTCACGTCTCGCACGGACAGGGCCGGGTCAACGCGCTGCTGGCCAATCGTCCTGAGGTCACGCCGCGCCTCGCGCGGACGGGGCCGGGATGCCAACCGGGCGGGGTCGTCCGAGGTGAGCGTGCGGGTCGTCGACCGGGAGCTGCCGCCTGCCATAGACACGTCACGGCCCAGCGCGCCCCCGAACATTCCCGCAAACGCGGGAATCCATCGCCCCCGGCCGCCTAGACGCGCACCTTCGCGAAACTCAGCCGCAGCTGCTGGAAGTTGTCCCCCGTCAGGGCCACGGTCGCGGGCATCTGTTGGTCGCGCGTCACCGGCGCCGCCCAGGCGCCGAAGCGCCCGCCGATGGTCAGGGCGCGCGTGGTGACCCAGACGGTGGGCACGTCCTGGTTGGATGACAGCAGCGTGCTGGCCACGCGCTCGGGGCCGGCCATGCCGGCGGCGAAAATCAGCGAGACCTGCGCGCCCGAGACGGTCTCGAAGCACATGTCCCACATCGTGCGCATGAAGCCCTGTTCCACGATACGGGCGGCAATGGCGCGGTGGCCGCCTTCCGGGGGTTTCTGGCTGTGCCGCATCAGCTGGGCCTCGGCGGCCGAAATCATCACGTCGCGCGTCTGGTCGAACTGCGGCCGCGCCGCCTCGACGCGGCGGCGGTACGCTTCGATGGGGTCGTGGTTCATCACCGCGACGAGCGTGGCCGGAATCACGCGCGGGTCCACGGCCAGAATGGTGGACATGCCGAACGCCGGCCCCTGCGGCTCCGCCGCCTGCCCGGGTTCGGAAGTCGCGGGCGCGGAGGCCGGGGATTCCCCGCTCGACCCTGCGGGCGGCGTCTGGGAAGCACCCGCCGGCGCCGCCGGCGCGTCGACCGGCGCCGGCGCGGGGCCCAGCGGCTCCCCGCCAGGGCCCAGCAACTGGGGAATGCCGCCGTCGGATTCAGTCATGGCGAATGGTCCGTGCTGTTCCCCGCCCGCTCAGAATCCACGCACGACCCAGCGGACCGCAAAGTACAGCGGCCACAGCATGAATACCATGATGGGGATCAACGACCACGACGGAAACGGCATGCCGTCCACCACGTCCAGCGCAAAGAAGAACACCGAGATGACGAGCCAGCTGATCGTGGAACTGCGAATCCGCCCCCAAAGCCCAATGGTCATCGACTGCGTTTCCCCTCTGCGCCGAGCATCCGCCGAACCCCCAATGTGCCGCATCCCCGCCCAACGCGCAACATCACCGCCGCCGCACCCCGCCCGCGCCGCGCATACCCGAGCGGACGCGCCTGCGGCCGTGGACGCATCCTCCGCGTCTTGCGCGGAGGCTCTCGATCTGGATGAGTCCGCCGCCCCCTCTGCTCAGCGCCGGCGGCGCCGACTCAGCCGCTTCCTCGAGACGGGGACCTCCAGGGCCGCTGCGACCGGGAACGCGCAGGGCGTCGGTGGGCGGTGTCCACAGCGGCCGGACGGGCCGCGCGCCTGGCGCGGCTGCGGCGATGGCGCGGGACTTCGAGACCGAAAAGACCGAAGATCTCGGCTTCGGTCAGCATGCGGGGCAAGCTATTCGTGCTGAGATCGTCGACGTATTCCTTGAACAAGGCGCGCTTGCTCTCGAGGATGCGTTGAATTCGCTCTTCGACCGTGTTCACCGCAACCAGCGTCGTCTCGAACACGCCCTTGGCCTGGCCGATGCGGTGCGTACGAGCCGTGGCCTGGCTCATAACTGCGGGATTCCACCATGCATCGAAGTGCACGACACGATTGGCCGCGGTCAGCGTCAACCCGGTGCCGCCAGCGCGAAGCGAAACCAGCATGGCTCGACGGCGCGAATCGCTCTGGAACGTCCTGATCACCTGGTCGCGCTGTCGGCCAGACATACGCCCGGTGTACTTCAGGGGCGCATATCGAGCCAGCTTGGGTTCGATGTCATGCAGCGTGTCCACGAATTGTGAAAAAATCAGCGTCTTGTCGCCGTGCTCCACCGCGTTCTCGATATAGTCGATCAACCAGTCGAGTTTGGCGTTCTCGCCAGAGGCGCCGTTGCAGAGCTGCTTCAGCCTCGTAATCAAGCTCAGTACATTTGTAATCCGCACCTCGCCGCGGCGCAGCCGGGCCACGCCTTCCTTCTCAGCGCGCTCATAAGCGCGGCGCTGCCGGGACCCAAGCTCGATGAACTCGACGTGGCTGGTGAGCTTTGGCAGATCCTCGAGCACCTGGGTCTTGCGGCGGCGGAGCATGATCCGCTCGGCGACGTTTCTAACTGTCGGTCCGCACCAATCGGCTAACTGCTGGCGGCGGCGCCCCGTCATTCTCGACCGCACAAACGGCAGGAGCTGCGGGTCGCGGCTGAGAAAGTAGAGGATCGTGCTCAGTTCCTCCAGCCTGTTCTCCAGCGGCGTGCCCGTCAGTCCCCAGCGTCGTTGCGGCGTCATGTTCGATAACGCGCGATGAGTTTTCGTCCCGGGATTCTTGATGCGTTGCGTCTCGTCCGCGACGAGGAGACCTAGATCCAACCGCGCCGTGCCATCTTCGAAGTCCCGCATGAACGATTCATAGGTGATGACACCCACATGAATCGTTCTGCTGGCAAGCGCCGTCCACGTCATCGCCCGCGAGTATGGGTTTCCCGCAAGCGTTCGCACCCGCAGTTCGGGCGCCCAGTCTGCAAAGTGGAGCTCCCAACTGGTCTGCACGGACTTCGGAGCCACGACGAGCGCGTTGGTAATCTTCCTCTGCCGGAAGAGCAGACGCATCGCCACGATTGCCTGCACGGTTTTTCCGAGCCCCATGTCGTCGGCCAAGAGCGCGCCTGGCGTGTGCTGCAACAGCCACTGCACGCCTTCGCTCTGGAACTTGTAGAGCCGATGCGGCAGCTTGAGGTCGAACAGCTCGTCGCGGGCGGGAGGGAACAACAAGTCGCGCAGCGCCGTAAACAGTGCCGCCGACGCTCGCGCTTTCTGAGCGTCAGTCGGCTGTTTGTGATGTGGACGCTCCGACAGCGACGGCTTGCGGGACGGCTTTGCGCGGTGCTGCGGGAGGAAGACCATCCCCTCGATGGTTGGGGCGGAGATTGCGGCGTCGATCGGTTCGATATCGAGCGGTATCGAGACCGAGCAATTGATGACCGCAGGGGACGCGATCTCCATCAGGACGCCGCTCACCGCTCCAGGCGCGTGCAATTCCAGCGCCGCCCCCAGGAAATGAGCCGGCGGTCGGAGTGCAACAGAAGACTCAAATATCCCGGGCGGCGTGACCCTTGCGAGGTCCTCGCTCACCGTACGCGCGGCGCGTGGAAGTCTGACCAGAAGCCGCATCCAGCGAGAGCCGGGAGGGCGGGCGCCGCTAGCGGTAGCGTTCATCGAGGACGGCGAGTTGTTCGTATGCCTGGTCGATGCGCCGGAATACCTCGATGGGATCGAAGCGGCGCATCGACGCTGTCACCTGTTTGGCGCCATGGACCAGCGCCGAATCGGTAGCAGCGGCGAGTGTTAGTTTTGCGTGCGTGGCCCCTGTTGCCTCCAGATAACGGCTGAACAATTCTGAGCCTATCGCTGGGATGGATGCGTCAGCGTCGGCGATGAAGCAGAGCGTGGCATCGATCGCAGTGTCGAGTATCCCTATGCGGTTTGTGAGTACCACCGGCGGTGGTATCCGCAGCTCAGCGACCAACCGCTGGGCGATAAGCTCCGCCTCGACGAAGGGCCATAGGCTCTCTCCGTAGAGCGTTCGATGCAGGGCGGACGGGCGCACGGGCGTACTGGCTCGGAATTCGAGCGGGACGCCGCGGTCGTCGGTGACCATCGCCGCGCCGTACCGCCCGTCGCCGGCTTCGGTTTCGAAGAGCGCTAGGAATCCGAGGATGAACTCGGATGCTGGCCTCTCCCGTTGGTCAGCCATGACAATGCGTTTCCGTGCTGCAACAGAGCGAATGCGCATCGTACTGAGTTCGTGACTGGAGCCGCCATGCCGCCGTTTGGGCATGCCAATTGCGCTCGCGGGCAGCAGCTCCTTGGCGCTGCCATTTGCCGAAGCAGCTGCGGAGCTGCGCGCTGGTTCTCTTGCAGCGGAGAGAGGACGGGCGGGCTGCGGCCGTTGCGCAGTGTCACTGGCTGCGGCGCCAGCGGATGACGCCGCCGACGAGGGTCATGCGGGGGTGGAGGTCGGGGGTGAGGAGCACCAGGTCGGCGGGGGCGCCGACGCGCAGGCCGCTGGAGGGCAGGCCGATCGAGGCGCACGGAGTTTCGGCGGCCATGCGCAGGGCGTGCGCGGGTGAGACGTGGAGCCAGCGGACGGCGCGGCGGACGGCGTCGTCCATGGCCAGGGCGCTGCCGGCGAGCTGACCGCTGGACAGGCGCACGGCCCCGCCGTCACGGCGCAGGCGGCGGCCGGCCCAGACGCTCTCGCGGCGGTTCCAGCCGGCCAGCGGCACGCTGTCGGTGATCAGGACCAGCGAGCCCGAGGTGCGCGTGGCGGCCAGCAGCCGCGCGGGCGCCGCGGCAACGTGCAGACCATCCAGAATCAGCTCGGCGTCCACGTTCCCGCGGTCCAGCAGCGCGCCAACCGCGCCGGGCGCGCGGTGGTGAAAGCCGCGCATGGCGTTGTAGGCGTGGGTGACGCGCGCGACGCCGGCGTCGAAGGCCTGGCACGCCTGCTCGTAGGTCGCCGCCGTGTGGCCGAGGCTCAGAGCCGCGCCGCTGCTGCGAAGTTCGTCGAGCTGCCGCGGGGTCAGGCGTTCGGCCGCGACCGTCAGCAGGCGAATGGGAGCGGCCGCCGCCTGCCGCAGGCCGCGCCACAAGCCGCGGTCGTAATCCCGGAAGATTTCGGGCGGGAACATCCCTGGCTGCTGCGGCGCGAGGAACGGCCCTTCGAGATGCAGACCCGGCACGCGGGCGCCGGCGGGGTCGCCGCGCGCCGCGGCCAACGCCGCCAGCATGGTCTCCGGCGCCGCCGACACGATGGTGGGCAAGAAACTGGTGACGCCCTGGGCCAGCAGTTCGAGCGAGAGCCGTGCAACGCCGCCGGGCCGCATGACGTCGCAGCCGGCGCGGCCGTGGACGTGGGTGTCGACGAACCCCGGCGCCAGCACTCCTGGTCCTGAGACCTGGAGGCCGGCCGCGCCGCGGCTGGGCGGCGCGCGCGAGATTTCGGCCACGAGGCCGTTGGCAACGGTGACGTTGACGCCGCGCGTCAGCTTCCCGCCGCTGGCGGCGTTCACGTTCAGGAAATGGATCGAGCGGGGCATGGGGGGAATTGTGGATTGTGGATTGTGAATTGTGGATTGAGGATTAGGGGCGGCGGCGTGGGGTGCGGAGGGCGCGGCCGTGCCGCTGGCGTTGGTCGTGCGCGGCGCCTGCGCGTGCGGGGTGCGGCCATGGGCCTGAACGCCGCCAGCGCTGGACGCGTGCGGTCGTATCCTTGTGGCGCCGGCGCGGGGCCGCCGATCAGCCCGACTGGAGGAGAATGCTCGCATGCCTCTGATTCCTATGCGGGTGCTGCTGGATCACGCCGCGGAGCACGGCTACGGCGTGGCGGCGTTCAACGTCAACAACATGGAACAGATTCAGGCCATCATGGCAGCCGCCGCGCGCACCGACTCGCCGGTGATCGTGCAGGCCAGCCGCGGCGCGCGCGACTATTCGAACGACGCCTACCTGCGGCATCTGATGCTGGCGGCCGTCGAATTGAACCCGTCCATCCCCATCGTCATGCACCAGGACCACGGCAACAGCCCGGCAACCTGCCAAAGCGCCATCGACCAGGGATTCACCAGTGTGATGATGGACGGCTCGCTGCACGAGGACGCTGCCACGCCGGCCGATTACGACTACAACGTGCGCGTGACGCGGCAGGTCGCGGCGATGGCCCACGCGCGCGGCGTGAGCGTGGAGGGCGAGCTGGGCGTGCTGGGCAGCCTGGAAACGGGCAGCGGCGAGCAGGAAGACGGGCACGGCGCTCTGGGAACGCTCAGCCGCGGCCAGCTGGTGACCGACCCCGAAGAAGCCGAAGACTTCGTGGCCCAGACTGGCGTGGACGCGCTGGCGGTGGCGATTGGAACCAGCCACGGCGCTTACAAGTTCAGCCGCCAGCCAGACGCCGGGGTGCTGGTGATGGACTGTATCCGTGAAATCCACCGCCGCCTGCCCGACACGCACATCGTGATGCACGGCAGCTCCAGCGTGCCGCAGGCCTTGCAGGACGAGTTCAACGCCTATGGCGGCGAGATGCGGCAGACCTGGGGCGTGCCGATCGAGGAAATCCAGGAAGGTATCCGCCACGGCGTGCGCAAGATCAACGTCGACACCGACAACCGCCTGGCCATGACCGGCGCGGTGCGCCGCGCGCTGGTCGAGCATCGGGGCGAGTTCGACCCCCGCAAATACCTGGCCCCCGCCCGCGAAGCCATGACCGAGGTGTGCGCCGCCCGCATGGAAGCGTTTGGCATGGCCGGCCAGGCCGGCGGCGTGCCCGTGGTGTCGCTGGACGACATGGCCGCCCGCTACGCCTAGCAGGCGCGCCCCTCCGCCCGCCAGGGGGCGGCCGCTGTACGGCCATTCCTACGCGCTGGCAGGCCCCTCAGCCCGCCAGGGGGCGGCCGCTGGTTCGAACGGTCATACACGGCCCAGGCTATGGCCCCTCCGCCCGCCAGTGGTCGGCACTCCTGCGGTGCGGTCGGGGCGCGCCGCGTCGGGTTCCTGTCGGGCGCGCGGGCGGCGCGGCGGGGTTAGACCAGCGACGCCACCAGATCCCCGACCTCGGCCGTGCTCATGCCCATGCGGCCGGCGCTCATGGACTCGATGCGGCCGCTTTCCAGCGCCGCCGTCATGGCGCCTTCGACCCGCGCCGAGGCCTCGGGCTCCCCCAGGTGCTCCAGCAGCATGTGCAGCGCGTTGATGGCTGCCAGCGGGTTGATGACCCCTTGCCCCTGGTATTTGGGCGCCGAGCCGCCGATCGGTTCGAACATCGACACGCCGTCGGGGTTGATGTTGCCGCCCGCCGAGATGCCCAGGCCGCCGGAAATGATGGCGCCGATGTCGGTGATGATGTCGCCGAACAGGTTTTCGGTCACGATCACGTCGAACCACTCGGGGTTCTTGACGAACCACATGGCGGCGGCGTCCACGTGCGCGTATTCGCGCGTGACGTCGGGGAACTCGGCGCCGCCAATCTCGTTGAACGCCCGCCACCAGGTGCCGCCCACGTTGGTCAGCACGTTGGTTTTGGCCACCAGGTGCAGCTGCCGCCGCTGGTTGCGGCGGCGGGCGAGCTGGAAGGCGTAGCGCACGGCCCGCGCCGCGCCGCGGTAGGTGGTGCAGTGAATCTGGGTCGAGACCTCGTGCTCGGTGCCGGCGTATTGCACGCCCCCCATGCCGGTGTACATGCCCTCCGTGTTCTCGCGCACCACCACGAAGTCGATCTCGTTCGGCCCCTTGTCCTTCAGCGGCGTGTCGACGTTGGGATAGAGCTTGACCGGGCGCAGATTGATGTACTGGTCGAGTTCGAAGCGGGCTTTGAGCAGAATGCCCTTCTCCAGGATGCCCGGCGCAACGTCCGGGTGGCCGATGGCGCCCAGCAGAATGGCGTCGAACCCGCGCAGCTCCTCCAGCGCCGCGTCGGGCAGCGTCTCGCCGGTGCGCAGGTAGCGGTCGCCGCCAACGTCGAACTCGGTCAGGTCGTAGGAAAAGCCGAGCGAGGCGCTGGCAGCCGCCAGCACCTTGCGCGCCTCGGCAATGACCTCGGGTCCAGTACCGTCGCCGGGAATAACTGCGATGTGATGCACGCGGGACCTCGGCCGCGTTCGGCCGTTGGGGATGGACGGGCGAGGATACCGAACGCCGGGCGCCGCCGCGCGGCGTAGACTCGGCCCGTGCCAGACGCCATCGCCGCCGACGTGTCGATCCGGCGCGTGACGCACCCGCCGGGGTGCTATTTCTTTGGGTATTACGACAAGACGCCGTGGTCGCCCGACGGCGCGGCCCTGCTGGGAATGCGGGCGGCCTTCGAGGACCGGCAGCCGCGCCCGGACGACGTCGTCGAGCTTGGCCTCATCGACCCCAGCGGCGGCGCCCCGTTCCGGACCTTTGCCCGCACGTCGGCCTGGTGCTGGCAGCAGGGGACGATGCTGCAATGGCTGCCGGGCGCCGGAAACACGGTCGTGTACAACGCGCGGCGCGGCTACGACTTCGTGGGCGTGGTGCACGACCTCGATTCGGACCGCACGCGCGAGCTGGAGCGCGCGGTCTACGCGCTCGATCCTCAGGGCCGCTACGCCGTTGGCCTTAACTTCGCCCGGCTGGCCGTGCAGCGGCCGGGGTACGGCTATGCCGGCGGGCGCGACCCGTGGTGCGGCGACGACGCCCCGACGCACGACGGGGTATGGATGATCGACGTGCGCCGCGGGCGGGCGCGGCTGGCGCTCTCGCTGGCGGAGATTGCGTCGCTCGATCCCGACCCCTCGCTGGCCGGCTGCACGCAGTGGCTCAACCACGCCCAGATCGCCCCCGACGGCTCGCGCCTGGCGGTGCTGCATCGGTGGGCGCCGGCGCGCGGCGGGCGGCGCACGCGGCTCGTCACCGCAAATCCCGACGGCTCGGATGCGCGGGTCGCCTGGCGCGCGCGGCACGTGTCGCATTACGACTGGCGCAGCGCCGACGAGCTGCTGGTCTGGGGCGGCGCACCGGTGGCGGCCAACGCTTTCTGGCTGCTCGGCGGCGGCGCCGCGCCGATACAGTTCGCGGGCGAGACGTTGACCGAAGACGGCCACTGTTCGTTTTCGCCCGACCGCGCGTGGGTCGCGTGCGACACCTACCCGGACGCGCAGGGCCTGCGGCGGCTGATGATCGTGCGGGCCGCCGACGGTCTGCGCGTCGACCTGGCCGCCTTCCATGCGCCGGCCAGGTTCGACGGCCCGCTGCGCGTGGACCTGCACCCGCGCTGGAATCGCAGCGGGTCGGCTCTCTGCGTAGACTCGGCGCACGAGGGGACGCGGCAGATATACGTAGTCGACGTCAGATCTGCCTTGCACGCCGGCCGCGCGGTTCCAATCGGGGGCCGCGCCGCCGCGCAATGACGGGAGCAACGCCGATGCGCTGGGGCATGTCGGGCATGAGCGGCGAGATCGCCGAGCCCATCGACGAACAACTGGCCAGGCTGCGGGAGCTGGGCGTGGCCCGGGCCAACCTGACCAAGCTGCAGCTGTCGCCCGACGCGCCCGCGCGCTCGATCGACCAACTCGGCGCTGACGAGCTGGCCGAGCTGCAACGGCGGATGGACGCCGCCGGCGTGCGCGGCTACTGCGTGACGCCGCCCGTTGGCAAGTACCCCGTGGACACCGATTCCGCGTTGGTGGAGCGGCAACTGCAAGGCTCCATTGCCGCCGCGAAGGCGCTGGGGGCGCGGTTCATCCGCGTCTTCTCCTTCGCGCCGCGCGCCGGCGCCAGCGCCGGCGAAGACCGCGACGCCATTCACCGGGCGTTCGAGCGCCTGGTCACCGCTATCGAGCAGTCGGGCTGCGGCGCCGTGCCGCTGCTGGAGAACAACTACCGCATGTATGCGTCCGACGGCCCCTCGACCGCGGCGCTGCTGGGCGACTACGCGCCGGGCCGCGTGGCGCTGGCGTTTGACGCCCACGCATGCGTGGTGGCCGGCGCGCGCCCCTACGACGAGGTCTGGCCGCAGGTCGAGCCCTGGGTGCGCGTGCTGCATCTCAAGGACTACGCGGCTGCCTCGACGACCATCGTGCCGGTGGGCCAGGGCGACGGCCAGCTGCGCCAGATCATCGCCGCCGCCGACCCCGCCGCGATCGAGGACCTGGCGCTGGAACCGCATCTGCACAACTCGGCCTACGGCAAGGGCCGGGACAAGTTCGACCTGTTCCGTGAGGCGCGCGACGCCGTGCTGGCGATGCTGGACGCCGCGGGCAAGCCGCGGCCGGCCATGGCGGCGGGAGCGCCGTACTAAGACGGAGGGCGCCGGCCGGGAGCCAATGGCTCGCGGCCAGAGAGGCTGCCGCGGCTAGCGGCTGGCGGCGGCGGTGGGCATTTGGTCGGGGGTCATGGCGTCGCCGACGGCGCGAACGTCGTCGGCGCGCGCACCCACGATGGCGCCGTTGCGGTGCAGGTGGCCTTGCAAATCAGTTATGTCAAGTTCCCGACTGTCTTGCCGCCGCCGCGCGGCCAGCGCCGCGGCCGTGCCGGCCGCTTGGCCCATGCCCATGCAGGTCACGGTCACGCGGCTCGACGCCAGCGCCGCCGACGCGGCGGAGTGGCAGCGGCCCGCCACCCAGACGTTCGACAGCCCCTGGGGCACCAGCGTGCCGTACGAAATGTCGTAGGGCCGCGTGATGACGTGTTCGTGATAGCCGGACGCGTTCACCGGGTGGCGGTCGACCCACCAGGCGCCCAGGCACACGGCGTCCTCGTAGGCGGTCGAGCGGCGAATGTCGTCCAGCGTCAAGGTGCGGTCGCCGCGGATGCGCCGCGTCTCGCGCACGCCCACGACCGGGCCCGTGGTGACCAGGTAGGCGTCTTCGAACGCCGGGACGTGTTCCTTGAACAGGTCGAACATCAGCCGCGCGTCCTTGCGGCCCTGGATTTCCGCCGCCGTCAGGTCGTTGGGGTCGACGCCGTTGCCGGCGAAGCGGGTGGCGTTGAAGTAGTAGTCGCGCTCGGCGTAGGGCGCCATCCAGGGGCCGCCGTAGAGCCGCAACTGCCCGTCCGCCAGCGCCTGCCGCAGCACGGCCCCGCACTGGGCGCGCACCTGCGGCGTGGCGTCGAACCCGGCCACGCGGAAGTGCAGGCTCATGGGCTGTTGCGCGTCCAGGTCCTGGTCGAACGGCGCGCCGGCGAAGGCCGCCGCGTCGGCGTCGCCGCTGGCGTCCACCACGCAGCGGGGGCGCACGACGCCCAGGCCGCCCTTGTTGGCCGTCACGACGCCGGTCACGCGGTCGCCTTCGCGGATGGCGTCGGCCACCATTGAGTGATAGAGCACGCGCACGCCGGCCTCCTGCATCAGGCGGTCGGCTTCCAGCTTGAAGCGCTCGACGTCAAAGTGGATGACGGCGCGGTCGAGGTTGGACAGCGACTGCCCCACTTCGGCGTTGAACCTGAATCGTGTGGAGGCTAGGTCGCCGGTCGCGTCAGTCGTCGCCGCGGCGCGCGCCAGGTCGAAGACGACGCCGCCGACCACCGGCAGCCCGGAGCGCAGGTCGACGAAGCCGTCCAGCGACGCGCCCACCACGCCGGTGATGTAGCCCCCGGCGAATCCGCCGCGTTCCACCACCATGGTCGACGCCCCAGCGCGGGCGGCCGCAATGGCGGCAACCGTCCCGGCGCACCCCGCGCCTACGACCAACACGTCCGGCTGCGCAATAACGTCCAGGCTGGCGGTGTATTCCATGCGTCCGCACCGGTGAAAGCACGCCGCGGATTCTACCTGCGTATCGGTGCGCCGCGAACCAGCGGCGTCCGCCTGCGGCGGGCGGCGCCAGCCGCTCCCGGGCGCCGACGGCCCGCCGTCCAGCAGCGCTCAGCGCGGCAACGGCGGCGGCGAATCCGTCGACGCGGCTCCAGATAATCCGCAGCAATATGTGCCAGAGAATACGTTCGCAGCCTTCATCGCGCCAGCACAGGTTCGGAGGCGTCGGTTATCGTTTTGATCCAGCGCCCCTCGACGTCTTTATAGAACGTGTACGCCCGCAGTCGGCGCCCGACGTCGTCGTCCGTGGGCGTATATCGATTGGAACGGCCGTCGTTCTTGGCTATCGCGGTCCATGCCTCACTCTCCGCGCCGCCGCTGCGCTCCCATCGCCAGTCTGTCTGCTGCGGGTCAGAGCCGCTGCGTGAATATGGAAGCTTAACGCGGAATGGCTGGCCCACCACCGGAGCGCCGATGCTGATGATTGCGCCGGCGTGACGGCCGTGCGCAGCCGGTTGCTCGGACTTTTTCAAGACTGCGAGCTCCCCAAAAACACGGACGGGTTGCCATGATTCGCCTTCGAACGTCGAAAATTGTCGGTACGAGGAGATGATGTACTGTGGCGCAAAATTGCGGTCCGCAAGGATCCTCGACGTATTTCTAATCCCTATGTGACGCAACCTCGGCATATCCGTCGTCCTTTCTTTCAGCAAGACCCATAGCGGATACTCGTAGACATTTCCGCCGATGTGTAGGCCAATCTCCTTTGGATCGAATTGCGCCAGATAGTCGACGGCTTCGACATAGGGCTGCAAGGAATGGGGGCGGACATTGAAATACATCTCGGTTCGATCCATGGTAAAGATAGACCCATCGCGCGTCTGTATGCCAGGGCCGCTGTCGGTCTCATATATTTGCCGAGTCTCATTGAAGAGCAGCCAGGGAACGCTTAGGAGCAGGAACGTCCACGCCGCGGCGCGGACTCCATGCGCCGCGGCCCAGCGCAATACAATCTTCCGTTGGCGGCCGAAACACCGGCCGGACGTCACGTCCGCGCGCGCTCCCGCCGCCAGCGCCAGGCGCGCCGTAAATACGGCCGTGACGGGCGCGCCCAGCATGAAGAAGCTGATGTGATGGCGCACGGTCCAAAAATTCCACGCCAGCAACGCCGAATAGCTGATGACGCCAAGCACGACGGCACTCATGAGCCAGGCGGTCAGACCGCCGAGCCCCAGACGCTTTCTGAACGCCGCGACCCCGACCAGACTGGCGGACAGGAACACAAAGTGCAGCGGGTTTCCCGTATTGTCTTCCTGAATCCGAAAATAAGAGGGGTCGAAGAGCCGGTGGCCATCGGACGCGCCGCCGATGTCGTCTATCTCCCCAACGACGCGCCGCAAGGCTCGCATCGCGATGTCCTGCACCTTGCGGTTTGGAATGCGCACGTGCAGCGCGGCGCCCCGGATCAGGTTCGCCGACGTGACGATGAGGTTCACGCGCTCGTTGCGTACGTGCTCTTCTGTGTGGTGGGGGGCTGTCACGCCGACGTACAGTGGGAACCCATGCAGGCTGGCGGTGCGCGCGTAATGCCCGCCGTTCAGCAACAGCGCCACCGCCAGAACCGCCGCCGCCGCACCCGCCAGCTTCATTTGCGGCCGATAGCCGCTCCCGCGTAATTTGACGCTTCCATACAGGAGCAGCATGGCGGCGAGCGGCGGGGCGGCGACGTAGGCCGTCCCTTTGGACAGCAGGGCGAAGCCGAGCGCACAGCCGCAGAATGCGAGGCGGCCGAGCGAAGGCTCGTGCAGATACTGGATCGCCAGCAGCGCAAAAGCCGCGAGCCAGAACGCCGCGAAGAGGTCGTTCTGCGTGCTGGACGCTTGCAGCAGTCCCATCGGCAGCGTAACCGCGGCGATGGCCGCCAGCACCTGGACTCGAAAGGACTGCCCGAGCTCGCGGGCGGTCAGGCTCGAGACGACGCCGCAGCCGACGAGTGCCATCCATTGGACGGTATTGGCGAAACGATCGCCGCCGGAGAGGACCTGCAAGTGGAAGATGTTCCACTCGGCCAACGGCGCGGAATAGTTCTGTCGGTGTATGGCCGTAAAGAACTCGATACTCCCCTCCTGCACCCACCGCGCCACCCGAGACATGTGATACACCATCGAGTCCCAATTGTTGGGCGGCGCGACCACCGCAATCAGCAGGACGGTTGCCAGCGCCAGGCCCAGGCCCAACAACTCGACGCGCGATTCCAGAAACCGTTTTCTGGCCGTTCCCAGAGCCTGGCGGATTTGCTGCCCGCCGCCTTGCAACCTGAGATACAAAGCGGCAAGGACCGTGAGACCCGTCCAGACGCCAAGCAGCACCTCGAATCTCAGCAGACGCCAGATCGAAAGCAGCTCGTTGGTCAGCACGACGCCCAGGGTGTAGACGACCGTGGCGTAGACAAAGCTCTGCCGAAGTCCATGCCTGCCGGTGCCCATGAAGGCCGCGAGGAGCGCGGCAACGAAGATGATTGGGACGACGATTGGCATTGGCTACGGCCTGCCGCCGACCGATGCGGGCTGGCGGCGGCTCATTCGTGCGCCGGCCAGCTTTCCGTCGCCACCGACACGCGCAGCGCCGTCACGTCGTCGGCGTCCAGCCTGGCCTGCACGGCCGCCAGAATCTGGGGCGTCTGGAACCGCACGCGCTGGGCCGTGGCGTTCTCGCGGCATTCGATGCGCGCCTCCGCGCCAATCATCGCACCCACGCGGCAGCCCGCGGCCCGCTCGGCGCCCAGAACCTCGGCCAGGGCGGCGGCCAGGGCGTCCGCCGCCGTCACGCGCCGCGCGCCGTAGCGCAGGTCGGCGCGGTCGGCCAGCCGCCGCACGACGTCGCGAATGCCGCGCGGCTCACGCATCGGCGGGTTCGATGCGGCCGTCCGCCACGTGGAACCTGGGCGCTGCGGCCAGCGCCGAGTCATCCAGCAGACTGGCGTCGGCCGCCGTCACAATCGTCTGCGCTTGGGGCGGCAACTGGTCGATCAACAGTCGGCGCCTCTGCGCGTCCAACTCGGCGGCCACGTCGTCCAGCAGCAACACGGCCCGTTCGCCCAAGGCCTCCAGCGCAAGCTGATATTGCCCCAGTTTGAGCGCCAGCGCCGCCATGCGCAGTTGGCCGCGGGAGCCGACGTGCGCCAGCGGCCGCCCGTCGATCAGCGGCGCCAGGTCGTCGCGGTGCGGCCCCAGCCCCGACGCGCCGCGCTGCACGTCGCGGTCGCGCCGCTGGCGCAGCGCCGCCAGCAGCGCCGCGGCGGTTGGCTGGGCGGCGGCGGGGCAGTAGTCCAGGTCGAAGCGCGCGCCGCCCTGCATGGCCTGGAACCCGGCGCGCAGCGGCGCCTGCGCGCGCGCCAGGTAGTCGGCCCGCGCCGCGGTGATGGCCAGCGCCGGCTCCGTCAGCTTTTCGTCCCAAAATCCCAGCTCGCTGGGCCGTCCCACGCCGCCTTGCAGCCGGCGCAGCAGCGCGTTGCGGCGCGTGAGCACCGCCTCGTAGGTTTCCAGCGCGGCCGTGTAGGCGCGGTCGAGCTGCGCAACCGCCAGGTCCAGCCAGCGCCGCCGGCCCGCCGGCGGGCCGGTCCAGACGCCGAGGTCGGCCGGCGCAAACCCGATGGCCAGCAGGCGGCCGGGCAGGTCGGCCAGGCGGCGGGGCGCGCCGCCGATGCGCACGCGGCGGCGCACGCCGGACGCCTCGCCCGCCTCGGGCCGCGCGCGCGCCACGATCATTTCGACCTCCGCAGGCCCCTCGGTGCCGGCCAGCTCGGCCCGCATGCGCGCGAACCCTTCCGACGCGGGCGCGTCGAACCTGACCCAGGCCGCTTCGGGTCCCGGCCGCAGGCTGCGGCCCGACGCCAGGATGTGGATGGCGTCCACCAGGTTCGTCTTGCCCTGCCCGTTGCCGCCAATCAGCACCAGGCGCCCCGCCGGGAGGCGCAACCGCAGCCGGCGGTAGTTGCGGAAATTCGTCAGGTCGAGCGTCTGCACGCGCACGAGGGATCCCTACCCTGAGTTTTTCGACACATTGGCGCATGCGAGCGTCTGCACGTGCATCAGGGGTCACCCAAGCCTCGGAGCCGCGGCGCTCATCGTCCCATGCGCGTGCACCGCGTGGACGCCGAGCGCCGGCGCGGCGCGGGACGACCGCGCCTCGCCTGCGTCACGGCGCGTGCCCAGGGCGTGCGCCGGCGCCGCGCGGGCAGGTCCGTTCGCCGACTCGTTCAGCGACCCGAGGTCTCCGCGTCCGCGTCGCTCCAGTCGACGCGCAGCGCGGCAAGCTTGCGGCGGCGCCAGACGACGTACCCCGCCGCCGCCAGCGCGGCCAGCGCCGCCAGCGCTCCGACGAGCGCGAAGAGCGCCGCCAGCGCGTAGGACAACCACGGCCAGAACACGACCAGCAGCACGAGCGCCGCCGCCAGCGCCGCCCACGGGGCAAACAGCGCCGCCTGGATTTTGCCTTTGAGCGTCCGCGGGACTAGCCTGCTCATCGTGTGCCGGCTCCACCGAGAACGTTTGCCATGCCAATCCGAATCGTCACCGACAGCACAGCCTCACTCCCGCCGGACATTGCGGCAGACCTCGACATCACTGTGGTGCCCTTGCACGTGCAGTTTGGCGCCGAGACCTACCGCGACGGCGTGGACATCACGACCGAGGAATTTTACCGCCGGCTGCAAACGTCGCCGGTGCATCCGCAGACCTCGCAGGCAAACCCTGCCGAGTTTGCCCAGATCTACGCGGGGATTCCGGGTGACGATCCCATCGTCTCGGTGCACGTCTCCACCGATCTGAGCAAGACGGTCGAGTCGGCGCGGCAAGGCGCCAAGCAAATCGAGGGCCGCGAGATTGCGGTGCTGGACTCGCGGCTGGCCGCCGCGGCGCTGACGTTCACCGTCGTTGCGGCCGCGCGCGCCGCGCGCGCCGGCGCCAGCGTGGACGACATTCGGGCGCTGGTCGACGACCGCGCCCAACGGACGCACCTGCTGGCCGTGGTGACGACGCTGGAATACCTCAAACGCGGCGGCCGCATCGGCGGCGCGGCCGCGTTCGTGGGGTCGCTGCTCAACTTCAAGCCCGTGATCGAGCTGCGCGACGGCATCGTGCAGCCGGTGACGCGCGTGCGCACGTTGAACAAGGCCTACGCCGCCATCCGCAGCGGCGTGGCCGAGCGGGCGCCGAACGGCGTGGAAAGCTGGGCCATCCTGCACGCCCTGGCGCCCGACGCGCGCGACCGCATGCACCGCGAGGTGGCCGCCGGCCTGGACGCCGACGGCGACAAGTTCGACGACCTGGCCGTTGTCCCGGTGATCGGCGCGCACACGGGGCCGGGCACGTTCGGCTTCGCGTTCGTCGCCCGCCCCTAAAGACCAGCGCGGCGCGCGCCCGCCGCCGGCGTCGACCAGCGCCCCCCAACGGGCAAACGCCTGGCCGGGCGCGGCCTGCCGCGCCCGCGCCGGGCCGTCCGCCGCCGCCTTAGATCGGCGCGGCCGCGCCGTCGACCTGCGCGGCGTTGCGGATGGCCTGGAGCACGTCGGCCAGCGGCCACCAGGCTTGCACGGCCACGCGGCGCAGTTCCAGCAGGCGCTCCGGCCGATGCACGATGCCGGGCAGGGTGGTCACGGCCGCGCGGTACCCGGCCGCGGCCGCCAGCGCCTTCACGCCGTCGTCGAAAGACCCGCCCGGATAGGCAAAGAAGTCGACGCCGTCCACCTCCGTCTCCAGCCAGGCGCGCGATTCGATGACCTCGGCCTGCGCCGCGCTCAGGTTGCTGGCGGCCAGGCTGGGCAGGTGCGCGTGGTTGAACGTGTGGGAGCCGACCGTGATCCCCTGCGCGCGCAGACCGCGGAAATCGTCCACCGTCATGTGGCCCTGCCCGTGGCGGTGAAACTCGGGCAGCACGAAGAAGACGGCGGGCACGCGCACGTCCAGCAGCACGGGCAGCGCGGCGTCCAGCTGCACCGCCCAGCCGTCGTCGAAGCTGACCACGCAGGCGCGCGGCGGCAGTTCCGCCCAGCCCTCCACCGCCGCCACCAGGTGCTCGAGCGACACCGGCGTGAACCCGGCCTCCAGCAGCCCCTCCAGCTGCGCGCGGAACGCGGCCGCGCCGCGCGTGAGGTGATAGGTCAGGATCGGTGCGTGCACCTCGCCCGCGGCGCTGGCGCTCGGCCGCATGACCGGCGCGGGCCCGTCCTGGCCGCGGCGGCGCTGCTGGTCGTCCAGCGCAACGAAGAGCTCGCCCAGCCGCCCCGGGTGCGGCAGCGCGTCCACGGGCGAGCGTTCCAGATAGCGCACCACCTCGCGCTCGAAGATGCGCATGCGCCAGCCCCGCCAGCGCAGCGGCGCGCTGACCGGCCGGCCGGCCGCCGCGCGGCGCGACTCGTCGGTCCAGCGCTCGCCGCCGCCGTCGTCCGCGTCCTGCGCCGGCGGGGCGCGCAGTGCGCGCGCCAGGGCGCGGCCCAGCTCGGCCACCCGCGGCACGCCCACCGCATGCGGCGTCGAGCGGCCGGGCGCGTCCAGCCGCCCGTGGTCGAAGTACTGCTGCAGCGTGTCGCCGGCGAACACGCTGGGAGTTATGGGATAGCCCAGCACCTGGGGGCCGCCGGCCGCCTCCAGCGCGCGCAGGAAGGCGGCGTCCACCGCAATGCCGTTGACCTCGCGCCAGCGCGGCCGCGGCGCGCTCATCCCTGCACCGCCGCGGCGCTCGGGCCGGACCCGTCGGGCGGCGGCGGCGAATCCGCCGCGTGCGTGCGCGGTGAACCCGTCGTCACGCCCGACGTTGGCCTCACGAGCCGCCCGGCGCGGTCGGCCCGGCGGACGTCTGCGGGCGCGGAGGCTTCCGTCGGTCTTACAGGCTGAGCGCCGGGCCGGCCGACGCCGCCGCGCTTTGCTGGGCGACCTGGGCGCGGTATTCGTCGGCCAGGTTCTTCGCGTCGGTCACCGAAGCGTCCGGCTCGAACGCGCCGCGCGCGGCCGCGGGCACGGCCGCCAGGTTGGCGTTGGTCACCTGCGGAGGGATGGCGCACTCCGGGGCGATGATGTCCACCCCCGCGGACACGATGTCCTCCACCTCCACCGCCACGTCTTCCGGGCGCCCGATAAGCAGGGTCACGAAGTTGCTGACGTTGCCCACCAGCTTGAAGTCGCCCACCACCGCTTTCGCCTCGTGCGGGTCGTTCTCGGTGGCAAAGTGGAAGGCCTCGAAGCCCGCGTCTTTGATGTACTGCATGCGGTCCAGCGTCTTGCCGCAGCAGTGCAGGATCACCGGCGCGTCGATCTGCGGCGTGATCGTCTGGTGTACCGGCATCAGGAAATCGCGGTAGGTCTCCGCGCGCACCAGGTCGCCGGTCGAGTGGTCCGCCAGGCAGATGGCGTCGGCGCCGGCCTCGATCTGGGCGTTGGCAAACGCAATCGACGCCGGCATCAGCCGCTCCAGGCAGGCGTGCACGTAGTCCGGGTCCAGAATCACGTTGATGAGAAACTCCTGCGGCCCGAACATGTGGTAGGAGAGCGTCCACGGCCCCATCACCTTGCCAACCACGGCCGCCTCCGGGTGGCGCTCGCGCAAGATCTTGACGGCGTCGATGACCGCCTTGGTGTCGCGCCGCTCCAGGAAGTCGTTGGGAATGACGATGTCGTCCGGAGTCTTCCAGGGATTGGGCGGCTGGACGGCCGGCATGCGCGGCCCGGAGATGATCTTGCCGGTGCTCTTGTCGAACTCCCAGGGGTCTTTGCCCCACTCGATCTCGGCGCCCAGCGCGCCCGCGCCCAGGATGATGCTGAAGTAGGGCATGATCGAGTCGTAGCCGTGGGTCGTGTAGCTGCGCTCGGCCAGCAGCGCAATCGGCTCGGCCTCGTAGTGCGCGGCCGGCCACTCCACGCCCAGGCGGCGCATTTCCTCGTAGGTGGCCAGCGACGTGGGGCTGGCCACGGGCGTCTGATCCACCGGCGCGCCGAGCAGCGCGTTCATAAATCGCTCGCGCCCCGTCATCGGCCCGGGCGCTGCCGTCGTGCTCACATCCCATCCTCCGCGGCGCGGGTCTGCGTCAAGTATAGGCAGCGGAACGCCCGCCCACGGAACCAGGCGCGGCGGCCGCCTGCGCTCGACGGATTCCCGCGTCTATACAATCGCCGCGGCCGCCGACGCTCGACGGATTCCTGCGTCTATACAATCACCGTGGCCGACGCGCCGTTGTCGATGCATGCCTGCAATGCGCGAACGGGGGAATCCGTCCCGTCGTTCCAGCACCCATAGGACGCCGCGCTGACGAAGTTCCAAACTTTTCTGATGGGCGTCGGCCTGCTGACGCTGGTCGGCCTGGCCGTCGGCGGCGCGGCATTGTTCGTTTGGGCTATCCAGCAATCGCGGCCTGAGGCGCAGACCGCCGCCCCGACCGCGGCGCCCGCCCCAGCGCCGACGGCTTCGCCGCGAACATCCCCTGCTCGGCCCGCCACGCCAACGGCCAGCCCCACGCCAACGCCAACGCCAACGCCTAGCCCCACGCCGACACCGACGTCAACGCCTAGCCCCACGCCCACGCCGCGACCGTCCCCGCAAACGAATCGCCTGCCCGCGGTCAGTGCTGGCGGTTTACACAGCTGCGGAGTGCGGGTCAATGGGACGCTCGCCTGCTGGGGGTCGGACCATCGGGGGCAGGCCAACCCGCCGGCGGGCGAGTTCCAGACGGTCAGCGCCGGCGGTATCCACAGCTGCGGGGTGCGAGTGGATGGGACGCTCGCCTGCTGGGGGTCGAACGAGAACCTGGGAGGCGGCGGCTATGTGGGGCAGGCCGACCCGCCGGCGGGCGAGTTCCAGACGGTCAGCGCCGGCAGTGCTCACACCTGCGGTGTGCGGGTGGACGGGACGCTTGCCTGCTGGGGATCGAACGAGAACCAGGGAGGTGGCTATGTGGGGCAGGCCGACCCGCCGGCGGGTGAGTTCCAGACGGTCAGCGCCGGCGCTCTCCACAGCTGCGGGGTGCGGGTGGATGGGACGCTCGCCTGCTGGGGATGGAATGCCTACGGGCAGGCCGACCCGCCGCTGGGCGCGTTCCAGACGGTCAGCGCCGGTGCTTTCCACACCTGCGGTGTGCGAGTGGATGGGACGCTCGCCTGCTGGGGATGGAACGAGAACCTGGAAGGTGGCTATACGGGGCAGGCCGAGCCGCCGCCGGGCGAGTTCCAGACGGTCAGCGCCGGCAGTGCTCACACCTGCGGAGTGCGGGTGGATGGGGCGCTCGCCTGCTGGGGATGGAACGAGGACCTGGAAGGCGGCTATGCCGGGCAGGCCGACCCGCCATCGGGCGAGTTCCAGACGGTCAGCGCCGGTCTTTCCCACACCTGCGGTGTGCGGGTCGACGGCGCGTTCGCCTGCTGGGGATGGAACAATAACGGGCAGGCCGGCCCCTCACGGAAGCCTACGCCGACACCGGCGCCTCCTCGATCCACCGCTCCGGCCCGCAGCCCCACGGCATCGCCTCGACCCACGCCAACACCGCGACCGGCCCCGCAAACGAATCGCCTGCCCGCGGTCAGCGCCGGCGGGTTCCACACCTGCGGAGTGCGGATGGATGGGACGCTCGCCTGCTGGGGGTCGAACTACTCCGGGCAGGCCGACCCGCCGGCGGGCGTATTCCAGACGGTCAGCGCCGGCAGCTTCCACACCTGCGGGGTGCGGGTCAATGGGACGCTCGCCTGCTGGGGATCGAACGAGAACCAGGGAGGCGGCTATTTGGGGCAGGCCGAGCCGCCGTCGGGCGAGTTCCAGGCGGTCAGCGCCGGCGATCCCCACAGCTGCGGGGTGCAGGTGGATGGGGCGCTCGCCTGCTGGGGATCGAACCAGTACGGGCAGGCCGACCCGCCGCTGGGCGAGTTCCAGGCGGTCAGCGCCGGCGCTCTCCACAGCTGCGGGGTGCGGGTGGACGGGACGCTCGCCTGCTGGGGATCGAATGAGTACGGGCAGGCCGGCCCGCCGTCGGGCGCATTCCAGACGGTCAGCGCCGGCGCTTTCCACAGCTGCGGGGTGCGGGTGGATGGGACGCTCGCCTGCTGGGGATCGAACGACTTCGGGCAGGCCGGCCCGCCGTCGGGCGCATTCCAGACGGTCAGCGCCGGCGGTGGCCACACCTGCGGGGTGCGGGTGGATGGGACGGTTGCCTGCTGGGGATGGAACGAGGTCCCGGAAGGCGGCTATGTGGGGCAGGCCGACCCGCCGGCGGGCGCGTTCCAGTCGGTCAGCGCCGGCTCTCTCCACAGCTGCGGTGTGCGGGTCGACGGCTCGTTCGCCTGCTGGGGATGGAACAACGCCGGGCAGGCCGACCCCTCATGGAAGCCTACGCCGACACCGACGCCCCCTTGACCCACCGCTCCAGCCCCCAGCCCGACGCCAACACCTAGTCCAGCGCCGCTGCCCACGCGGGCGCCGGCCGAGCTTTCCGTCGCCGACATCGTGCGGCGGTCGAGAGACGCCGTTCGATACGTCCGGACGGTTGGCGGCAGCGGCGGCAGTGCCTTCGTGGTGACGGCGGACGGCTACGTGGTCACGAACAGCCACGTGCTCCAGGGCGCGCCGCGGGCGATGGTCGGAACCCATGACGGCCGCGAGATTCCAGCGGAGGTCGTGGCGGACGATCCCGACCTGGACCTGGCGCTGCTCGAACTGACGCGCGGCGGCCCGCATGCGTTCGTGACCTTCGGGCGCTCGGCGGACGTGGAGCTGGGCGGCGAGATCGTCATCCTGGGCTATCCGCTCATGGGCGACACGCTGACCGTCACGCGCGGCGTCCTGTCGGCGCGCCTGCGGGGATGGTTGCAGACCGACGCCGCGGTCAACCCGGGCAACAGCGGCGGCCCGGCCTTCGACGCGCGCGGCCAGGTGATCGGCGTCGCGACCAGGAAACTGGGCGGCGGTGACAACCGCGTGGAGAGTGCGAATCTCCTGCTCGACGGCGACCTGGCGCGGCGCACGGTGGACGCCTGGATCGCCGATCACCGCCGCCGGGCGCGTTGACCTCCAGGCGGTGGACGACATCCAACAGCCGTCTGCATCGCCGCCGACCGCCGCCGGGCGCGTTGACCGCGTTTTCTGTTGTTCAGTAGCATGACGCCAGGACGGACGCGGCTCGCGTCCGCTGTGGATTCTCATGACGATCATCGCTTGGTTCGCACAACTTCACACTGAGGAGATTAGCCGTGGAAGCTCTTTTGGCGGCGGTCGCCGGCATGGCGGCGCTTGCTGCGGGGCTCGGCGCGGGCTACTTCTATCAGGTTCGACTGTCCCGATCGCGCGGGCGCGAGTTTGCCCGGCGCGTGCAGCAGGAGCTGGAAGAAGTCGAAGCCCGACAACGGGCCAGCATCACACAGACCACCGAACGAACGCGCGAGGCGCGCGCGGCCGCGGAGCGTGAGGTCCGCGAACGCCGCCGCGAACTGGGCCAGGAGGAGCGGCGGCTCCAGCAGCGGGAGCGCACGCTGGACACGCGCACGGAAGAGCTGGACGAGCGCGACCGCGCGTTCGTGCAGCGCGGCGAGGCGCTGGACGAGCGCACGTCCGACCTCGACAAGCGCGCCGCCGACGTGGAGCAGCTGCGGCAGCGGCAGGTCGAAGCGCTGGAGGCCGTCTCCACGCTGACGCGCGACGAGGCCAAAACGCAGCTGCTGGCTTCGATCGAGCGCGAGGTTCGGGACATTGCCGACCAGCGCGTGCGCCAGCTGACCGCCGAAGCCGCCGAAGCCGCCGAGGCCAAGGCGCGCTGGCTGGTGGGGCTCTCGCTGCAGCGGGTGGCGGCCTCGCACGCCGCCGAGATCACCACCTCGACCGTCGACCTGCGCAGCGACGAACTGAAAGGCCGCATCATCGGGCGCGAGGGCCGCAACATCCGCGCTCTGGAAGCGGCCACGGGGGTGGACATCATCATCGACGACACGCCGGAGACGGTGGTGCTGTCCGGCTTCGACCCCGTGCGGCGCGAGGTGGCGCGCGTGGCGCTGCAGCGCCTGACGGTGGACGGCCGCATTCACCCGGCGCGCATCGAGGACGCGGTGAACAAGGCGCGCT
The DNA here is from genome assembly GCA_958296175.1 of uncultured Chloroflexota bacterium. GTDB lineage: Bacteria > Chloroflexota > UBA11872 > UBA11872 > UBA11872 > UBA11872. The sequence continues at coordinate 2,382,040 of OY282448.1, read as the reverse complement.
CCGAAGTGGAGGAAATCATCGAGCGGGAAGGCGAGCAGGCCGCCTACGACGCCGGCGCGCCCACGCTCCCGCGCGACATCTTGCGCTACATGGGCCGGCTCCGATTTCGCACCAGCTACGGGCAAAACGTGCTGAGCCACTCGGTGGAAGTCTCGCTGCTGGCCGCCACCATGACCGCCGAGATGGGCGGCGACGCGGAACTGGCGCGCTACGCCGGGTTCCTGCACGACATTGGCAAGGCCATCGACCACGAGGTGGAGGGCCCGCACGCGCTGATTGGCGGCGAGCTGCTGCGGCGCTCCGGCATCCGCGAGGACGTGGCGCACGCGGCGGAGGCGCACCACTTCGAGGTGGAGCTGCGCAGCTTCGAGGCGTTTGCCGTGGCCGCGGCGGACGCCATCTCGGCCTCGCGCCCCGGCGCGCGGCGCGAAACCGTCACCCGCTACCTGCAGCGTCTGGAACGGCTGGAGGAGACCGCCAAGTCCTTCGACGGCGTGGACTCGTGCTACGCCATTCAGGCCGGACGCGAGCTGCGCGTGCTCATCAGCCCCGACCAGGTGGACGAGGCCGGCGTGCAGCGGCTGGCCAACGCCATTGCCAAGCGCGTGCAAGAGTCGCTGGAGTACCCCGGCCAGATCAAGATCACCACCATTCGCGAGACGCGCGCGGTGGACTACGCGCGCTAAGACGAGCGGGAAGGCCGGCGGCTGTGGGCGCAGGGGCCGAGACGCAGGTCGTCGGCCATGCAGCTTGGGCCGTGCGCGCCGGCGGCGTGCGCGCTGGCCGCGGCCACCTGCCCAGCGCCGCCGCCGATGCATTCGGAGCACCGGCGGCGTGCGTGCGGGACGCGGGGTCAGAGGCCGCCTCGACCGCGAACCCAGCAGGCGCCGGCGGCGTGCGCGCGGGCCGCGGGGTCACGGCTTGTCATGGCCTTGAGGTATAGCCGCGCCGGCTGCATGCGCGCGGGCCGCGGGCGGAGCTTTGCGCGGGGCTGGGATAGCGTCCCGCGCCAGTCGTGCGTGCGCGCACTGCCGGGATTTGATAAACTTTCTTTTGTAAAACTTTGGTTTGATTGAGCGACTGGTGGACGAAGACCTTGCGGCGATGCGCACGTACGCGCGCGCGCTGGCCTCGCGGACGCGGCTGCGCACGCTGGGCGAGCTGGCGGCGGCGGACGAGCTGACCGTGGGCGAGCTTTCGCGGCGGCTGGGCGTGAGCCAGGCGCTGATGTCGTGGCACTTGCGCCGCTTGCGGCAGGCGCAGCTGGCGCGCGCGCGGCGCCAGGGGCGGCAGGTGCTCTATAGGCTCGACCGCGCCGGGCTGGGCGCCCGCCACGCCGACCTCACCAGGCTGATCGAAGCGTTTACCACGCCGGACGCCTCAGCGCCGGCCGGCGCGCCGCCCTCGTCGGCGCGCGCCATCGTCTAGACCCACAGGAGGTAGGTTCATGGCCAAGGTTCGCGTTGGGATCATCGGCGTGGGGAACTGCGCGGCGTCGCTGGTGCAGGGCGTGGCCTACTACCGCGAAGCCGCCGCCGACGAGTTCGTCCCCGGCCTCATGCACCCGCAGCTGGGGCCGTACCACGTGGGCGACGTCGAGTTCTCGGCCGCCATCGACATCGACCGCGGCAAAGTCGGCCTGGACCTGGCGGACGCGATTCACGCGCCGCCCAACAACACCGTGCGCTTCTGCGGCGTCGACGCCCTGGGCGTGCCCGTCAGCCGCGGCATGACGCACGACGGCATCGGCGCTTACATGGCCGACACCGTGGTCAAGGCCGACGGCGCCACGGAAAACATCGTGCAGCTGCTGCAAGACACCGGCACGGACGTGGTGGTGAACTTCCTGCCCGTGGGCAGCGAAGAGGCCACCAAGTGGTATGTGGAACAGATTCTCAACGCCGGCTGCGCCATGGTGAACTGCATGCCGGTCTTCATCGCGCGCGAGGCCTATTGGCAGCGGCGCTTTCGGGACGCGGGCGCGCCCATCATCGGCGACGACGTGAAGTCGCAGGTCGGCGCAACCATCACGCACCGCGTGCTCACGCGCCTCTTCCGCGAACGCGGCGTCAAGCTGCTGCGCACCTACCAGCTGAACGTGGGCGGCAACGCCGACTTCAAGAACATGCTGGAACGCTCGCGGCTGGAGTCGAAAAAGATTTCCAAGACCGACGCCGTGACCAGCCAGCTGCCCTACGACATCGGCGCGGACAACGTGCACATCGGCCCCAGCGACTACGTGCCCTGGCTGGAAGACCGCAAGTGGGTCTACGTCCGCATGGAGGGCGAGGCGTTCGGCGGGCAGCCGCTGACCGCCGAGCTGAAGCTGGAAGTCGTGGACTCGCCCAATTCCGCCGGGGTGGTGGTCGACGCCGTGCGCTGCTGCAAGATTGCGCTGGACCGCGGGCTGAGCGGCGCGGTCGAGGGTCCCTCGGCCTATCTGATGAAGTCGCCGCCCGTGCAACACTCCGACGAGGAGGCGCGGGTGATGACGGAAGCGTTCATCGACGCGGCGTCGGACGACGCGGCCGATGGAGCGGCGCATAGCGCGTGATCATACTGGTGGAGCTTGCCGCCCGCGCCGAGCGCTGGACGCCCGGCCCGCTGAAGTTTGGGCTGGCGCGGCTCTGCGGGATGCTGATCTACTGGCTGGTGCCGCGCATCCGGCGCAACACGAACGCCAACATGGCCGTGGTGCTGGGCACGACTCCTGACGACCCGCGCGCGCGGCGCCTGGCCATGCGCTCCGTCGTCTCCTACGCCGAGCACCTGGTGGACTTCTTGCGCAGCTACCGCATGACGACCGAGGAGCTGTTGCGGCACACGGCGGCCATCGAGGGCCTGCACCATCTGCGCGCGTTTCAGGCCATGGGGCGGGGCGGCATCATGATTACGGCGCACTTTGGCAACTGGGAATGGTGCGGCGGGCTGGTCTCGCTGGACCAGCCGACCTATGCGGTGGCGGAGACGTTCCGCAGCCGCTCGTTCACGGCGCTGCTGGACAGCGTGCGCCAGCGGAAGAACCTCAGATCGATCCAGCTGGGCGGGGCGGCGCGCACCATCCTGCGCGTGCTGCGGCGCGGCGAATTCGCGGCGCTGCTGGCCGACCGGCCCACGCCGGGCAAGGGGGTGCAGGTGCAGTTCTTCGGCCGCCCCGTGTGGGTGCCCGAAGGCGCCGCCGTCCTGGCGCGGCGCACCGGCAGCCCCATGCTGGTTGGCGGCCTCGTCCGCCATCCCGACCGCACCTACTCGGCGCACGGCATGCCGCCCATCGTGATCGATCAGGACGCGCCGGCCGCCGAGGCCGTCCAGCAGGCCATGCAGCAGGTCATGCAGGACGTGGAGGAGCTGATCCGCAAGGCGCCGGCGCAGTGGTACATGTTTCGGCCCATGTGGCCCGACACGACCGCCGCATGAAGATCTTGCAAGTCTCGCCCTACGACTTCCCGTATCCCGGCGGGGTGACCCAGCACGTCATCAACCTCGACCGCGAACTGCGCGCGCGCGGGCACGAGGTCAAGATCATGGCCCCCAGCACGGCGGACGACGTGGAAGCGCGCTTCCCCGGCTTCATTCGCGTGGGGTCGCGCGTGGTGCCGCTGCCCATGAATCAGTCGCGGGCGCGGCTGTCGTTGTCGCCGCAGCTCGTGCTGCGCGTGCGGCGCCATCTGCGCCGGGAGCACTTCGACGTGGTGCACCTGCAAGAACCGCTGGTGCCCGCCCTGCCGCTGACGGTGCTGCAATACTCCACGGCCGTCAACGTGGGCACTTTTCACGCCGCGCGCAACTCGGCCTTGTTCTATCGAACCACGCGCCCGCTGATCCGGCGGCTGCAGCGCCGGCTGCACGGCAAGATCGCCGTCTCGGAGGCGGCGCGGGAACTGGTCTTTCGCTCCTACAAAGGCGCCTACCGCATCATTCCCAACGGCATCGACGCGGACTTCTACGGCGCGCCGCAGCCGCCGGCGGAGGATCTGGCGGACGGGAAGTTCAACATCCTGTTCGTGGGGCGGCTGGACAAGCGCAAGGGGCTGGACTACCTGCTGCGCGCCATGGCGCTGGTGCAGCAGATGCGCCCGCAGGTGCGGCTGGTCGTGATTGGCGCGTTTCGCCCCGCCCAGCGCCGCACCTACGAGCGCCAGGTGCGCGACCTGGGCCTGCGCGGCGTGGTGTTCAAGGGCTTTGTGTCCGACGAGGAAAAACGCCGCTACCTGCAAGCGGCCGACGTCTACTGCTCGCCCGCCATCGGCGGCGAGAGCCAGGGCATCGTTCTGCTGGAAGCCATGGCCGCCGGCACGCCGGTGGTGGCGTCCGACATTCCCGGCTTTCGCACCGTGCTGGTGGACCGCGGCGCCGCCATCCTGACGCCGCCCAAAGATTCCACGGCGCTGGCGCGGGCGCTGATGCGCGTGGCCGACCGCCCCGAGAAACGCCGGCGCATGGCCGAGGCGGGGCTGCACCGCGCCCAGGACTTCGCCTGGAGCAAGATTGCCGACCGCGTGACCGCCTACTACGAAGAACTGCTCAACGAGGGCGAAATCGGCGGCGCCTATTGGTCCTCGAACGCCGACCTGCTCGAAACCGGGCGGCGCGCATGATTGCCCCCCGCCTGCAAGCGGCGTCGCGGCGGCTGACGGAAAAGCTGGTGACGCCGCTGGCGCGCCTCGGCATCGACCCCAACGCGCTCACCATCGCCGGGCTGCTGTTCAGCGTGCCCACCGCCGTGTGCATCGCCATGGGCTGGCTGGCCGCCGGCGGGATTCTGGTGCTGGTCACCGGCGGGTTCGACATGCTGGATGGCGCCGTGGCGCGCGTGAGCGGGCGCGGCTCCACGTTCGGCGCGTTCTTCGATTCCACGCTCGACCGCTGGGGCGAGGGCGTTATCTTCACTGGCCTGGCCTGGTGGTGCGCGGCCAGCGGTGCGCGCGTCGAACTCGTGCTGGCCATCCTCACGTTGGTCGGCTCCATGCTGGTCAGCTACACCCGCGCGCGCGCCGAAGGCCTGGGCGTGACGTGCTCGGTTGGCGTTTTTCAGCGGCCGGAACGCTTCCTGGTTCTGGGCCTCGCGCTGCTCGGCCCTGCCTGGCTGCTGAGCGCCGGCCTCTGGTTTATGGCGGTCGCCACGCAATTCACGGCGCTGCAGCGCGTCTTGCACGTGCACGGCAAACTCGAACGCCGCAAACAGCGCCCCGACGCCGACGACTTGTCGGTCTGAGGCCGCCGCATCCCCTCGCCGCGGCGAGCGATGCGCGCGCGTCCCCGCGCCCCGCGGGGCGCAGGGAAGAGATGCTCGATTCTCCTCGATCCCGCACGGAACACTCCCCCGCCCCGCAGGGCGCGGGGAAGAGAGTCCCGCGGGGAAAAAGGAAGGCGTTGCCGTCGGCTGGGCTATGCCGCGGCTTCGGCCAGAGGAAGCGTGATGGGCGCGCCCTGGAAGTACGAGGCGTAGCCGGCCAGCAGGGTCTCGACCTGCGCATAGCCGTGGTGGGCGTTGTTGCTGGTTTCGCGGCCGGCGTCGATGCAGGCCACCAGCTCGGCGATCTGTTCGTCCAGGCCGCTGGCGTTCGCCCCCTCCAGCCGCGTGGCCGACTTGCCGAATTCGTCCGCCGGGCCGTAGGTCACGGCCGCTGGCGGCGAGCCGTCCACCACAATCGAGCCGCGCGTGCCCACCACCGCCACCTTGTCCACGCCGCTGCCCGGATCGGTCGTGCGTCCGAAGCGCCCGGTCGTCACGGTGGCCGTCACGCCGTTGGCAAAGGTGAGGTGCATGGCGGCGAAATCTTCCACGCCCCGCGAGGCATGCGACCCCAGCCAGTACTGGCCAAGCTGCGCGTACACCGTCCGCACCGGTGCCGCGGCCAGGTATTGCACCAGTCCCACGGGATAAAGCCCAATCTCGTGCAGCTCGCGCTTGGCCCACACGTCGTGGCCCGACCCCGACGGGTCCTCCCCGTGCGCGCGGAACGTGAACCGGGCCAGGTCGTCCGAGATTTGCGTTGCCCAGGCGTCGGGCACCGTGCCGGCCGTCCCTTTGGCGAAGATGAGGTCCCAGTGGATGGCGGCCAGCTCGCCAATGGACCCCGCCGCCAGCTCGCGTTCGATCTGCTGCGGCGTGGACGACAGCGGGCGGCCGTAGACGATGGTGCTGACGCCGCTGGCGCGCGCGGCCTCCACGATGGCGCGCGCTTCCGCCAGACCAATGGCGTTGGGCTTGTCCATGAACAGGTGCTTGCCGGCGGCGGCCAGCCGCGCCGAGATGCGGCCGCGCCGCTCCAGCTGGGCGCACACGCTGCAAATGTCGATGGTCGGGTCGTCCGCCACGGCCTGGATGTCCTCCACGTAGGGCACGCCGTACTGCCGGGCCACCGCACGGTTGGTGTCGGCAACGTAAGTGTCGATCTCCGCCGGGTCGTCGGCCACGCAGGCAATCTCCACGCGCGGATTGTCGGCAAACGCTGGCGCGTAGTTGGTTGGCTGGTGCATGGCGCAACTGATCAGCGCAACCCGATAGGTCCGCTCGCTCGCCATATCTCTCTCCGCAGTCTCCCGCCGGCACGTGCAGCGCAGGGTGGCAAGCATTGCACGGATGGGCAAGTCGCCGGCGCAGATTCCCCGGCGCCCTCCGTGTTCCGAACGCGCAGGTATGCCTGCGCCGCACCGCCCAGCCAGTGCCGACCTTGAGGCAGGTCGACGAGATTCCAGGCGGCTGGCTCAGTCGCCGCCGCGCAGTCGTTCGCCCCAACCCTGGTTGCGGCCGCCCATGTCGAAGAGTTCCACGCCGTTGGCCGGGGCCATGTATTCGATCACAGCGCCGCGCCGCCAGAGGCTGGAAGTGTTGGGGGCGGAGTAGTGCCAGGTCAGGCAGTGGAAGAGCAGCGCGCCGCCGGCCTCGATTTCCGCCGCCTCGACTTCGGTCGGGTCGATGCGCCACTCGTGCAAGGGGTCTTCGAACAGGCCGCGGCGGTGGCTGCCCGGCACGACCTGGATACAGCCGTTCTCGAGCGTGGAGTCGTCCACGTAGTACTGGATGGCGACGACCGGCGCCTGTTCGGGCCGCAGCGCGGGGCCCAGCGCGCGCAGGCGGTCGGCTTCGGCCGGGGTGACGAAGCCTTCGGGCAGGTCCTGGTGCCAGGGCTTGGCGGAGCCTTCCAGCGGCGGCTTCATCATCATCTTGGAGTGGTGGAAGCTGACGGACGGCCCGATCAGGTCTTCCATCAGGTCCAGAATCTCGTCCCGCCGCATCAGCTCGTCCCAGGGCGAGCCGCCGTGCACGTGGATGTTGGAAATCTTGCGCAGCATCATGCGGTCGGGGTTGGCGGAGGCCGGTTCGCGCTGGAAGTCGTGGTGCGCGTGGGTTTGCGCCCAGGCGTCCAACACGTCGATACTGGCGCGCAGCGTGACGATGTCGTCCGGGCCGAGCACGTCGTCCAGCACAAGGTAGCCATCGGCCCAGAACGCATCGACTTGCGCCGGTGCGAGCCGTCGAAGTGTCTGGGTGACCATGTCGCATCCCTCCGTCGGTGGAAGCGCCGCGCCGCCGGCCAGCCGCGGCGGCCGGGGCCGGCGCGGCGATGCTCCTATGTTCGCACGCCGCCGGCCAACACGTTGATGCCGCGTCGACCCGAGCGCGTGCAGGTGCAGACCGACCCGCTGGGGTTTGCCCTGGCCGCCCTGAACGCCGCCGGGACGTGCGGCGGCGATGGCGATGGCGGCGGTCTGGCGGGCGCAGCCGGCGCGGTGCACGCGGGGCGGCGCGCCTGGTCGGTGCTGGACGCGGACATGCTGCCCGGCTTGACGACCGCCGCTGCCGAGGCGCTGGCGCTGGGCGTGCGCCGCCTGGTGTTTGCCGGACAGCCGCTGGCGCGCGCGACCGCCGTGGACGCAGTAGCAGCGGCGGATTTGCTGGTGCAGCGCACCAACGACGCCGACCGCGCGGCGCGGGCCGTCCGGCTGGAAGCCCGCGGCGCAGCGCAGCGCGCGGCAATCTCCAACGACGCCCCGCGCGCGGCGGCGGTTCGCGCGCTGGAGGCGTCGGCGCTCGACCTGCTGACGGCCGTGCAACTCCGCGCGGCGGCGGGCGAGACGCTCGCGTCGGCGCGCACGAGCCTGGAAATTGCCGAGACGCTGGCCCGACTGCCCGCGGACGACCGCGGCCCCGTGATCGAGCGGGCCGTCGGGCACGCGCGCCGCGCGCTGCGCGATCTGACGCCGCAGGTCGACCCTGCGGCGCACGCCCGCGGCCAGACGCTGTTGAGCGGCCTGGTGCTCGACCATCCGTCCAGCGACCCGCGGCGCCTGGCCCCGGCCGCCGCAAGGCTGGCGCAGGCGGCGCTGGACGCTCTGGACCACGGCGCGTCCCCGTGGGTGGCCGCGCGCGCCTGGCGGGCGCGCGGCCGCGCGCTCGATCTGATGGACGACCCCAGCGCCGACGCCTGCTTCGCCCGCGCGGCCGAGCTGGAGGCCGCGGCCGACGCGGCGTCGGACGCCCCGACGCAGCGCCTGCCCGAGCGTCCGGCGTGAGCAGTCCGTCGGACGCCTACGACGCGCTGATCCTGGGCGGCGGCCCCGCCGGCGCCACGCTGGGGGCCTTGCTGGCGCGCGATGGACTGCGCGCGGCGGTGCTCGAAAAGGAGCGCATGCCGCGGCCGCACGTGGGCGAATCCCTGATTCCCGGCGTGTTGGCGGCGCTGGACGCCAGCGGCGCGCTGCCGAAGGTGGAACGCGCCGGGTTCACGCGCAAATACGGCGCGACCTACGTCTGGGGGCGCACGCGCGAACCGTGGACGGTCAAGTTCAGCGAGGTGTACCCCGACCAGGCCTTCGCCTGGCAGGTCGACCGCGCGGCGTTCGACAAACTGCTGTTGGACCATGCGGCGGCGGAAGGCGTCGAGGTGCATCAGGGCGTCACCGCCCTGGGGCCGCTCGGGTCCGACGGCCGTGTGGAAGGCGCGCGCGTGCGGCTGGCCGACGGGTCCGAGACCACGGTTGCGGCCGACCTGACCATCGACGCCACGGGGCAGGACGCGCTGTTCGGCCGGCACTTCCGCACGCGCGAGTTCAACGCGGCGCTGCGGCACGTGGCGCTCTACGGCCACTGGAGCGGCGGGCGCGGCCTGCACGAGGTGCTGGGGTCCGGCGACCCCAGCGATGCCGGCAACATCATCATCGCCGCCGTGCCCGACGGGTGGATCTGGCATATCCCAATTGCCCACACCATGCGCAGCGTGGGCCTGGTGACCGATCCGGCGGCCGTGGCCGGTCTGAGCGCCGCCGACCGCACGGCGCATTATCTGCGCCAGGTGCGCGCCTGCCCGGAAATTGCGGCGCTGCTGGAGGGCGCGGCCTGGACCAGCGAGCGCGTGCAGGCGCTGAGCGACTGGTCGTTCTTCTGTTCGAGCTTCCGCGGGCCGGGCTACCTGCTGGTGGGTGACGCGGCCTGCTTCATCGACCCCATCCTGTCCACGGGCGTGACGCTGGCGGTCAATGGCGCCCTGCGCGCCGCGCGCGCCATTCGCACCGCGCGCGGCACGCCCTGGCTGGGCGAGCTGGCCTACGACTGGTACGAAACCGAGTACCGCGCCGTGGCGCAGGACTTCGCCGACTTGGCCGTGCACTGGTACCACGGGCACGCGGACTCCGAGGCGTGGTTCTGGCGCGCCAAGCGGCTGGCGGACCCGTCGCGGAATTACTCCATTCGGCAGGCGTTCGTTCACCTGTCCTCCGGGCTGGCGGGGGCTTCAGGTGCGCAGGGGCGGCTGCGGTCGGCCGGCGGCTACAGCCCGCGCCAGCTGGAACTTATCTACGACAACCTGGCCGCGGATCTGGACGCCGAGGCGCGCACGGACATCAGCGACGCCGAGACCCGCTTCGAAGGCCAGGGACTGGCGCGTGCGCCGTCGGCCACGGCGGTCTTGCTGGGGCGGCCGCGCCTGGGCGGCGCCGTCAGTTTCCGGGCGCACATGGCCGAGCACGGGGACGCGCTGCGGCCCGTCACGCGGGTCACGCGGCTGCATCCAAACGCCGGCCCGGCGCACGTGGAACTGCCGATTGCGGCGCTGCCGGTGCTGGACCTGATCGACGGCGCGCGCAGCGGCCACGACGTGCTGGCGGTGCTGCAGGCGCGCTACGGCGGCACGCGCGCGGCGCCCGACCTGCGCCCGCTGGTGGTTGGGACCCTGCAGCGCCTGGCCCACACGGGGGCGGTGGAGCTGGGCTGACGCGCGGCCGGCTGGCCGCGCGTCAGCCGTGCGGCGCCGTCAGCCGCTGCGCTTCAGGCGGCCGTGGCGCAGCGCGTACCGTTCGGCGGCGGTGAAGACCCAGACGCCCAGCGGCAGGGACACTGCCGTGATCAGCAGCAGCGGCCAGAAGTGCGGCGTCAGCTCCCCCAGCGGCGCGCCGTCCAGCACGGCCGCGCGCATGGCGTTCAACACGTAAGTGGCCGGCGAGCCGTGCGACATCCATTCCAGCCAGTCGGGCAGCACCGCGACGGGGTAATACACGCCGGAGACCAACAGCAGCGCCGCCTGCACGACCACCGTCATCTGCGAGCCGCGTTCCAGGAAGAGCAGCGGCAGGGCCGCGGCCATAATCCCCACGCCCAGCAGTCCCAGGCTGCCGACGGCCAGCACGACGAACGCGCCCAGCCAGTTGGCGCTGCCCATGTCCAGATCGAAGAACAGCGCCACCACGATGAAGATGCCGACGGCGCGCACGAAGGAATACAGCACGGCGAAGGCCGAGCTGCCGGCGATGAACGTCAGCCGCCGCACCGGCGCCATGAACGTGCTTTCGATCGTGCCTTCCCAGCGTTCCCACGACACCATGAAGGCCACGGAGTCGAACACGCTGTTGAGATAGGCCCAGACCACCGTGCCGACGACCAGGTACATGATCAGCCGGTTGGCGTCGAACTGCTGGCCGGCGACGACCACGCCGCCGGGCGCGATGTAGGCCACGGTGAGCGCGTTCACGATGGAGTAGAAGAAAAACACCACCTCCCAGCCCCAGTAGCGCCGCACCCCGCGGAAGTTCCGCTCCACGAACGCGTACGAGGCGTTGAGTTCACGACGCAGCGCAACCACGATCAGCCTCCGTTCGCGCGTGGGGCGGCGGCCGCCGCGTCGTCCGCGACGGCGTGCCCGGTCAGCCGGATGAACGCGTCCTCCAGCGTTTCGCCGGCGCGCCGCAGGGCGCGCGGCTGGTCTTCGATGAGGATGCGGCCTTTCTCGATGACGGCCAGGCGGTCGCAGAGCTGCTCGGCTTCGTCCATGTCGTGCGTCATCAGGACGACCGTGGCGTCATGGTTGTCGCGTACTTCCTGCACGAACTGCTGCACGTCGCGTTTGGAGCGCGGGTCGAGGCCGGTGGTCGGCTCGTCCAGAATGAGCAGCACGGGCGCCGTGAGCAGCGCGCGCGCCACGGCGACCTTCTGCTGCTGCCCGCGCGACATCTGGTCCATGGGCCGCCGCACCGCCGCGTCCTCGACGCCCAGCCGCTGCAGGATTTCGTAGATGCGCGCGCGGGCGGCGGCCGCGCCCAGGCCGTAGACGCGCGCGGTGAACGTCAGGTTTTCCAGCGGGCTGAGCTTCTTGAAGAACGACGCGTCGACCGAGACCCGATTGATGAAGCGCCGCACGGTGCGGGCTTCGCGCACGACGTCGTGCCCAAACACGCGCACGGCGCCCGCATCCGGCAGCAGCAAGGTGGCGACCACGCGCGCCAGGGTGGACTTGCCCGACCCGTTGGAGCCAACGATGCCGTAGACCTCGTTGCGCCGAATGCGCAGGCTCACGTCGTCCAGCGCCGTGACGGGGTCCTTCAGCGGCCGGCGCAGCGCGCGCCGCCAGATGCCGCCGAATCCGGCGGGGTCGAATCGTTTGGAGAGGTGGTCGATGGTCACGGCGGTAGACATGGACATGTTCCTCGGGAGCGTTAAACAAAAAACCGCGGATCGCTTGGCGTGTTCCATGCCAGATCCGCGGGATGGGGTGCAGCGGGCGGGGCCTGCGCTCAGGTCACGTGAGCGCTCCCCGGCGGGGCATGGCTGGAGTCAGCAGCGGAATGACGCGCATTGGTTGGGGGTGGGCAACGGGGCAAGGGAACCGAACGTTCCAATCATAGACCCGCGGGCGCGCGCGTCAAAGCTCGCGGCGGGAGCTCCCAGTCCCGTTCCAACCGCCGCTGCGCGCCCAGGCCAAAGGCCACCGTCGCGGCGGCCTCGATTACCAACGCGCCGCCGATGGCGGCCACGCCAATCGGGCCGCCGGGCAGGTCGGTGGCCGTAACGCCGATCAGCAGGATTGCCAGCAGCCCAACCAGGCGGATGGCGTTGACGATCACCAGAGGGCGCGGTCGGCGCACGCGCAGCAGCGCGCTGGTGCAGATGGTCTCCTGCACCAGGATTGGCGGCAGCGGCGCCAGCAGGCGGAACCCGAGCTCCGTCATGTCCTGCAAGCGCCCCGAAGCGCCCAACACCGTGTGCGCCACGAACGAGGTGAGCAGCGGGACGAACGCCACCAGCGCCAGAGGTGCGAGCGACAGGAGACCTACGCCGTTGGCAAAACGCCGCGTAAGCGCGGGGTTTTCCCCGCGCGCCAACAGCGCCAGCAGCGTGGGCTGCAAGCCGACCAGCGCGAACATGAACACCTGGCTCGCGCCGAACACCAGCGCCACGGCCGCCACGCTGGCCTCGGGTTCCGGCGCACGGGTCAGCGCGGCGTTGACGACCGGCTGCGTGACGGTGGGCAAGAAGGCGGCGACGAGCAGGGGCGCAAAGAAGCGCAGCATGGCGCCGTAGGCCGGCGGCGGCCGCGCTGCCGCGGCCAGGTCGCGCCGCAGCGCCTTGCTGGCGCCTGCGGCCAGCACGACGGTTTCGACCGCCGCCCCGATCGACACCGCCAGGGCCGCGAGGCGCGCGCCCGCGTCCGGGTCGAGTCCCTGGATGAGGAACGCCGCCGCAATCACGGCGGCCGCGCCGGTGATGGTGCCCGCCCACACCAGGCCGGAGCGTCCGATGCGCAGCGCCGCGCCGTAGAGATGCGTGCGCACGATGGCCAGGCCGGGGAACGGCGCCAGCGCCAGCAGCGCGGCTTCCGCTTCGCCGCGCAGCGCGCCGCGGGTACCGAACACGCCGTCCAGAATCAGCCCGCGCGCCGGCGTGAAGGCCGCGGCCGCGGCCGCGGCCGTGGACAGCGCGGCGAAGCCCAGCACCAGCCGCCAGAGCCGCCGCGCCGAGGCGCGGTCGTCCAGGAACACCAGCGTGAGCTGCTGCACGCGCAATTGCGGCAGCGCAATCAGGGCCATCACGCTCATGGCAATGGCGTAGCCGCCGATGGCCGCGTCGGGCGTGCGGCCGCGCGCCAGCAGGCCGTTGAGCACCGGCGCGACCACGTACACCACGCCCAGATTGAGCGACGCCGGGATCAACAGGATCGAGGCGCGGCGCGCAAACGGCCGCATGGCCTGCCCCGCGGCCGCCCGGCCGCCCGGCGGGGCGTCGATCAGCCGCCCGCCAGACGCCGAACCCGCCGCTCGATCTTGGCGGCGTGGGCGTGCAGGGAGCTGCCCAGGTGCACCCAGGCCGGCGCCAGCTCCGCGTGCAGCTCCGCCTCGCGCAGCGCGGCCAAGAAGTCCCGCGGCCCCGTCCAGGGGCGCATGGCCTGCCAGCAGCGGCCGATTTCGGCCGCCAGGTGGGAATCGGAGCCGACGGAGCGCACCAGCCCGTGGCGCCGCGCGTATTCGTCGGCCCGCGTGTTGTCGCGCCGCCGCAGTGTGCGGCCGTTGAACACTTCCAGGATGTCGACCTGCTCCAGGATCGAGTCGACCGCGGCGCGCCCCAGCGCGGAGCGCCGCAGACCGTCGAACGGATGCGGCGCCAGCACCAGCCCGCCTTGTTCGGTAATGGCCGCGGCGGTTTCGGCGGGCGAGAGGCCGCGGGGGATTTCTTCCGTGAGAAACAGGCCGATGATGTCGCCCTCGGTGCTCTTGATTTCCTCGCCCAGGATGACGGGAAACGGCAGGCGCTCCGCCAGCTCGAAGGCGCCGGCCATCGTGTTGTGATCCGTGATGGCCAGCACGTCGATGCCGCGCTCGCGGTTCACGCGCGCGATCGTTGCGGCCGACAAGCGCGAGTCGGGCGACGCGTAGGTATGCGAGTGCAGCTCCACGCGCAGCCGCGCGGGCTGCGGGGCGTCGTCGGGCGGGGTCGGGTTGGCGGTCAGGCCTGGATCGGTTCCGCCGCGGCGCGGCCGGTGCCCATGATGCCGTCGCGCTCGATCTTGCGCTGCAGCGCCATGACGCCGTCGATCAAAGCCTCGGGCCGCGGCGGGCAGCCGGCGATGTAGATGTCCACCGGCACCACGCGGTCCACGCCCTGCAGCGTGCTGTAGCTGCGGAATGGGCCGCCGCAAGTGGCGCAGGCCCCCATGGCAATGACCCACTTGGGGTCGGGCATCTGGTCGTACAGCCGCTTGACCACCGGCGCCATCTTGTTGGTGACCGTGCCCGACACGACCATCACGTCCGACTGCCGCGGCGAGCCGCGGAAGACCGTGCCGAAGCGGTCGAGGTCATAGTGCGGCGCCGCGCTGGCCATCATCTCGATCGCGCAGCAGGCCAGGCCGAAGCCCATTGCCCACAGCGAGTTCGACTGCGCCCAGGTGAACAGTTTGTCCACCGTGGAGGTGACGACGTCCAGCCCGCCGACCATGCCGGTGGCCTGCACCAGGGGAATGGTGCCCTCGCCCAGTTCTACCTGCGCCCGCCCCCAGGGCTGACGGCCCAGCGGCAGCTGGTCGAGCCCAAAATCGTGCCTGTGCTCGCCGTTCGGACCGGGAGCGTCCGCCATGACGGTCCTTTCCGCGGCGCCCATGGGAACGCCCGCGCCGGCCGAGACGCCAACCCGAGCGTCGTGAACGCCGACCTGCGCCAACCCACACGACAACGCCCAATTGTACCCGCCGCCGCGGGACGCGCAGGCGTGTTCCGCGCCCTGGGTCGGGCGCTCGGCCCCGTGCGCCGCTCCGGGCGTGCGAATATCGGCCGCGCCACCCCGCCGTTCCGCCGACGGATTACGCCCATCGCCATCGACGTCTGCGTCCGATCGCGGTTTCTCCCCGAAGACCGCGAGATCGAAACGCCCGCCGGAACGACCGTGCTCGACGCCGCGCACGAGCACGACGTTCCCGTCGAGACGGTGTGTTCGGGCAAAGGAACCTGCGGGACCTGCCGCGTGCTGATCCGCGGGGTCGACGTTCCGCCGCCAAACGCGCACGACCGCCGCCGCCTCTCCGACCAGCAGCTCGTGCACGGCTGGCGTCTGGCCTGCCAGCACCCCGTGGCCGAGGGCGCGGTGTACACGCATCCCGTAGGCGTACGGACGGTGCGCGTGGTGGAGAGTTCGGGTCTCGGACGGATTCGCTTGGACCCCGACGTTCAGAAGATTTATGTCAAGCCGGCAGCGCCCTCGCTCCACGACCAGAGCGCCGACTGGTCGCGCATCCAGGACGAGCTGGCCGCCGTGGCCGGCGACCTCGACCCCACGCTCGAGGCGCTGGCGCGCCTGGCCGCCATCGGCGAACAAGTCAGCGAAGGCGTCACGATCGTGATCGCCGGCAACCGCATCGTCTCGGTGGAACCCGGCGACACCACCGCGCGCGGGTTCGGCATGGCCTTCGACGTTGGAACCACCACGGTCGTGGGCGCGCTGATGAACCTGACGACCGGCGAGGAAGCGGCCGTGGCGTCCGGTCTCAACGGGCAGCACCTGTACGGCGGCGACGTGATCAGCCGCATGAGCGTCACCATGCGCGGGCCGGCCTGGGTGCGGCGGCTGACCGAGGCCGTGCGGGACACGATTCGCGAAATCATTGCCGCCTGCCTCGAAAAATCCGGCGTCGCGCCGCACGAGGTCTACGAGCTGACCTTCGTGGGCAACACGGTCATGGAGCACCTGCTCATTGGCGCCGACCCGTCCCGCATTTCCTACTCGCCCTTCGTGCCCACCACCGTCGACCCCGTGACTTGCACGGCGGCGGAGTTGGGATTGAACGTGCTGCCCTCGGCGCCGGTGTGGGTGGCGCCAAACGCGGCCAGCTACGTCGGCGGCGACATCGTGGGCATGATGCTCAGCGCCAACCTGGGCCGGCGGCGCGGCAACGTGCTGGCGATTGACGTGGGAACCAACGGCGAGATCGTCTTGCAGAAAGGCGCGCAGCTCTACGCCACCGCCGCGCCCGCCGGCCCGGCCTTCGAAGGCGCCGAAATCTCGCAGGGCATGCGCGCCGCCCCGGGCGCCGTCGAACGCGTGCGCGTCCTGGCCGATGACGTGGAGCTCGACGTGATTGGCGGCGGCGAACCGATGGGCATCTGCGGGTCGGGCCTGGTGGACGCCGTGGCGGAACTGTTGCGCGCCGGCGCGGTTGCGCCCAGCGGACGCCTGTTGTCGCTGGACGAAGTGCAGACGGCGGCGCCAGGGCTGGCGCACCGCATCATTCCCGACGAGACGGGCGGCGCATTCGTGCTCAGCGGGTCGGCCGATGCCCCCGAGACCGCCCTCAAGCTGCACGCGCAGGACATTCGGCAGTTGCAATTGGCCAAAGGCAGCATCCGCTGCGGGGTGAACGTGCTGCTGACCCACGCCAACCTGCGCGCGGAGGACCTGGACGAGGTGATCCTGGCCGGCGCATTCGGCAGTTACATCGACCCGGCGGGCGCAATTGCCATCGGGCTGGTGCCCGACGTGGGCGTGGAGGCCATCCGCGCCGTGGGCAACGCCGCCGGGCACGGCGCGCGCATGTGCCTGCTGTCGCTCACCTCCCGCGTGCGCGCCGTCGACCTGCCGGCGCGCGTGGTCTACGTGGAACTCTCGGCCGTGCCGGACTTTCAAGACGAGTTCGCGCTGGCCATGGGCTTTCCGGCGCCGTCGTGCTGACCCGCGTTCTCCCGCCGCCGATCCGACACACGGGACACCCTGGGCGCCCGGCCCGCTGGACGCTCCGCGGCCTGGCGGCCGTCGTCGTGCTGTCGTGCGCCGCGGCGGCCTGCGGCGAGTCCCAGCCTTCGGAAGCCGCCGCCGCGGCGCAGCCGAGCGCCCCCGCGCCCACCTCCGCCGCGCTCGCGCTGACGTTCCCGACGCCCACCCCCGGCGCGGCGGCCGCCGTCACGCTGCCGCCGGCCAGTCTGGACCGCGGAGGACGCATTGGCGATACGCAGCCAACCCCAACCGCGCGCGCCACCCCCGCCCCGCCGCCTGAACCGACGCCCACGGCCGCGCGCGCCGCCGGCTTCACGCCGCCGCCCGCCGCCCCGGCGCCCGCGCTGCCGCAAAGCTCGATTCGCGCCGACCTGCTGCGCGGCACCCAGCAGTTGCAAGACGGCGACCTGGAAGGCGCGCGCACCTCGTTCGAAGCCGCCGCCGCCGCCGACCCCACCGACCCGCGGCCCGCGCTGGGCCTGGCGCTCACGGCGGCCGCGGCCGGCGACTTCGAGCGCGCCCTGGCCGAAGCCCACGTGGCCGTGAACCTGGCCCCAAACATCCCCGAAACCTGGATCACGCGCGGCGACATCCGGCGCGCCCAGGGCGACGCGGCCGGCGCGGTGGAGGACTACGAGGAAGCCTCGCGGCTGGACCCGCTCGTCGCCTCCGCGCACGCCGGCCGCGCGTTTGCTCTGGCCGCCCTGGGCGACGTGCCCGGCGCCATCCAGGCCATGTCCCGAGCCATCGATATCGCTGGCGATGACGTGGAATACCTGTTCGAACGCGCGCGGTTCTACATCGCCGTCGACGACCTGGACGCCGCGCTGGCCGACGTGGCGCGGGCGGCGCAGGCCGCGCCGGACGACCCCACCATTCGCCTGGTCCACGCCGACCTGCTGCGCATCACCGGCCAGCTCGACGAAGCGCAGGCCGCGGCCGACCAACTAATCGCCGACCAGCCCGACTCGGCCGTCGCCCACGTGCTGCGCGCCACCATCCGCGCAGCACAGGACGACGCGGCCGGCGCGCTGGCCGACCTCGACCGCGCCGTAGAGCTGAACCCCGACAGCGAAGACGCCTTCCGCATCCGCGCCGCCGTCCACGCCGCCGCCGGCCGCGGCGCCGAGGCGCTGGCCGACTACGACCGCGCGCTGGAGATCAGCCCCGACGACGCAGTGAGCTACGCCGGCCGCGCCCTGCTCCACCATCAGGCCGGCAGATACCAGGACGCGCTGGCCGACTACGCCCAGTCGCTGCGTCTGCGGCCCAACGACGCCGTCACCCTCAACAACCGCGCCGACGCCCGGATGCTGATGGGCGACCTGGACGCCGCCCTCGATGACATCGACGCCGCCGTCGCCGCCGCCCCCGACCTGGGCATCGCCCACTACACCCGCGGCCAAATCCTGCAAGCCCAAGGAAACGACGAAGCAGCCCAAGCCGCCTTCGACCAAGCCGCCGCCCTCGGCTACACCCCGCCGGACGACACCGCCCGCTGACCGATTTCATTTGCGTGCGCCGCCGGTCGTCGGTACCCTACGCCGCGTTTGGCGATGTCGTAGAAGTCTGGCCGCGCGAGACGACCGCGAGTCCGATGGGCGGAGAATCGAGCATGCGGGGAGAAGGGATTCCTTCCGTCGGCAGCCGAAGCGTAGTGCGCTTCGTGCTCGCAGGGTTGCTGGCCGCCGCCACCGCGCTGGCACTGGTGCCCGCGGCGCTGGCGCAGTGGCCCACCTCCTGCGTCGAACTCAACGACATCGTGGAAAACCACCTCGGCAACCAACAAAACGTCGGCATCTACCAACGCGCCTTCGGCGCCCAAGCCGAACAAGCCTGCCAAAACGACCACCGCGACGACGTGCGCAGCGCTTTTGCCTGGGCGTTCGACGGTCCGACAGCTTCAGCGACAGCGCCGGCTCCGACACAATGGCCGGCGGCCTGCGTTGCGCTGAACGACATCGTAGAAGCTTACCTCGGCAACCTCCAGAACGTTGGCATCTATCAGAGCGTGTACGGGGCAGGCGCCCAGGCCGAAAGGGCCTGCCAGGCTGACCACCGTATCGACGTGCGTGGCGTGTTCGCTTGGGCGTTCTCTGCGGGCTCACCCGCACCCACCCCGGTGCCAACGACCCCACCACAGCAAGCGCCTGAACAGCATCCCGACTACGAACGGGTGCGACAGACCGCCATCGCGCGGGGTGCCACTCCGGAGCACGCGTCGCAAATTGCTGTCAACGTCATCCAGCGTGGTGCGGTCGAAGCCTTTCTTGCAGGAACTGACACTGGGGTTCAGTACGGTGTGGCTGGTGGGACACCTGCGGCTTCGCCCAGTGCTTTGCAGTCAATGACGACTCGGGAGTTCTTCCAGTATATTCGGAGTAACTACGGCAATATAGACGGGCAAATGATCACATACAAAGAGCTTCGTGAGCGAGAGAGTAAGCCGGATGATCGATTTAAATACAGCGATGAGCTTTCCGTAACTGTAAATATCGAATTAACAAGAGCAGGCCGCGATGCATGGCGCATTGTTTCTCAGTCAGAGGCTGAGGCGTGGGCTGAGAGACTTCTCGCAGACATTCGGGCGCGTTGGCCCGATCGGCATGCAGGAGGCTCTCACGATGATCCTGACATCTTATGGTCACTATACCTTGTGTATCGTTTCGATACCGATTCAATTGCTTTGACGTGCAATTTATTTGACGATTGGTGCAGCGATTTTTACTCAGAGTTCAGTTATAGTTGGCACGTGACACATTACTATGTGAAGTCACACTCTTGGAGCGACGATCGAGATTCAATTCGTGTGCGGAATTATAGGTAGTTGAAAGCGGCAGGGTTTGCGACTGCGCTGTTGGTCGTGCTTGCGGCCGCCAGCTGCGGCCCGGAGACGTTTGCCTCGACCTCAGCGCGCAGGGTGGCGGTGTTGGCCTAGGTCTCGGTGCGAAGGGCGGCAAATTCCGCGCGCAGGCTGGCGTTGTCGGCGCGAGCTGCGGCCCGCAGGTCGCGGATGTCGGCGTGCAGGCTGGTCGTCACGTTCAAGAGCAGGCCGATCATCACCAGAAGGCAGTCCAGCATTAGGCCGCCGCCCACGATCAGGACCGCAAACAATTCTGGGGACACGGTGCTTCCCGTTGCGGTAGACGCGCCCCATCGTATGCCTCACGGGCGATTGGCCGGCGGCCGGCGCTGGCGGCGGTGTGTTTGGGGTTCGTGAACGCGGGTTAGTTGGCTGGGGGCTGGGAGGACACGGGCTCGACCCAGACGGCGCCGTCGTGGAAGAACTCTTTTTTCCAGATGGGGACGCGGGTTTTGAGCGTGTCGATGAGGTAGCGGCAGGCGGCGAAGGCTTCGGCGCGGTGTGGGGCGCCGACGGCAATCACGACGCTGGCTTTGCCGATGGGAACTTCGCCGGTGCGGTGCGCCAGCGCCAGGTCCAAGGGACCCCAGCGCTCGACCGCCTCGCGGGCGATGCCGCGCAGCTGGGCGCGCGCCATGGACGCATACGCCTGGTAGTCCAGCTTGACGACCGGGCGGCCGTCCGCGTTGTCGCGCGTGACGCCCAGGAACACGCACACGCCGCCGTTGGATGGCTGGGTCACGGCGGCGATCAGGCGCGCGGCGTCGATCTCGGCGTCGGTCAGCTCGACGATCATCCGCCCGACACCGGGGGAATCAGCGCCAGTTCGTCGCCGTCGGCCAGGAGCGCGTCGCTTGGCGCGAACTCCTCGTTGACGGCGTAGGAGATATGGCCGGCCCGCGCGGCCAGGTCCGGCGCGTCTTCGGCCAAACGCCGCACGGCGTCGGCGACGGTTGCGGGCGCTGACAGGTGGAGGTCGCGCCGCCGGGCGCCCAGCAGGTCGGCCAGCGAGGCAAAGAGGAGCACGCGCACGCGCAGCGTTGCTGGCGTCGCGGGCGGCGGTTCCACTGGCGCGGGATGTCGGTCGTCCATCAGGCGAGCCTAGCAGCGGAGGGCCTGGCGCAGTGCTCGTGCCGGGGGAAGGGAAACGGGCCGCCGGCGGGTATGCTCTTCTGGTTGTCAGTGCGCGAGGTCACGTCTGCGTGGGTCAGGAGCATGCGCCGGCGGCGTCGGAATCGACGCGCGAGCATCGGCACGAGGCGGAACGAATCGGCGCGGTGCCGTGCGCCGTGATTGTCGTCAGCGACAGCCGCAGCGAGAAAACCGACCGCTCCGGGCGCACGGCGGCGCGCTTGATCCGCGAGGGCGGGCACGAGGTCGTGCACGAAGCGCTGGTCCGCAACGAGGCCGCGCAGATTCGCGCCGAGATCGAGGCGGCCATCGACGCCGGCTGCCGCTTCGTGTTTTGCACCGGCGGCACGGGCTTGGGCGACCGCGACATCACGGTGGACACGGTGACGCCGCTGCTGGCGAAGGTGCTGGACGGCTACGGCGAGTGGTTTCGGCGGGCGAGCTGGGACCAGATTGGCGCGGCGTCGATTCTGTCGCGCGCGGTGGCGGGCAAGTACCGCCGCGCGCTGGTGGTGTGCTCGCCCGGGTCCACGGCGGCCGTGGAACTGGCGCTGCGCGGCCTGCTGGTGCCGGAGCTGCGGCACTTCGTTCGTGAGGTCTCGCGGTAGGAGCAGCGGCTCGCGTCCCTGGATGCGTGGATCGTCACGTCTCGATGGCGCAGGGCCGTCGGCAGCCTGCGCGCCGCGGCCCGAACCGCCCGGCTGTCCATAAATCACGAACTACCGAGGTGCTGGCCGCAGCTTCACGCCGCCCGGCGGGTATTCAGGGCGCCTCGTCGTCTTCTTCGTCTTCGTCGTCGTCGTCTTCGGGGACCCAGTCCAGGCCTTCGGGAGGGATCTGTTCCAGTTCGGCCAGTGAATCGAGGTGGTCGATGAAGAGGACGCCGTTCAGATGGTCGATTTCGTGCTGCACGGCCTGGGCCAGCAGGCCCTGCGCTTCCAGGCGCAGCGGCTGCCCGTCCAGCCCCGTGTAGGTCACGGTGGTCGTGCGCGCGCGTTCGATGTTGGCGCGGAAGCCTGGCAGCGACAGGCAGCCTTCCACCATGGGTTCGCGCTCGCCAAGCGCGCGCACGGCCGGGTTGACCAGCACGTAGCGATTGCCCGCCTGCGGGTCGTCGTCGTTCGGGGGAATCTCGATCACGATCAGACGCAGCAGCTGGCCGATCTGGGGAGCGGCCAAGCCGATGCCCAGGTTGGCGTGCATGGTGGCAAACATGTCGTCCACCAGCGCATGCAGCTCGGGCGTGACGGCGGGCACCGGCGCGGCGACCTCGCGCAGCAGCGGGTCGGGGAGTTCGAGGATGCGGTGGGCCACGCCTGGATGCTATCAGCGGCAGGAACGGCGCCCCCGCGGGTTTGTGGGACTGTTCGTGTGACGGCGTCTCGGATTCGAGCGGTCGCGGGGACCCGTGCTCGTCCGTCGCGGACGGCTCGGACGTTACCCTGACGTGCGCGTGTCGACTCGTAAAGGCCTGTGATCTGTGGCGGTGCACCCTGACCCCGCCGGCGGCCAGTGGGAAGAGCTGCCGCGGACGATCCGCACCGCGCGCCTGGTGCTGCGCCCCTGGACGCTGGACGACGCCGCCGACGTGCTGGCCTACGCCGCGGATCCGGCGTGGGCGCGCTTCGTTCCCGTGCCGCAGCCATACCAGCGCGTGCACGCCGAGCAGTTTGTGGCCCGACAGGTCTCGAGCGATTGGCGCACCGATCCGACGTGGGCAATCGAGGTTCACGGGCGGGCGTCGGGCGGCGTCGATATGGCGATTGCCCAGGAACACCGGCGGGCCGTGCTCGGCTACGGACTTGCGCGGCGGTGCTGGGGGCGCGGCTACATGACCGAGGCGGTGCGCGCCGTGATCGACGCGGCGTTTGCGTCGGCGCCCGCGCTGGTTCGCGTCGCGTCGTCGGCAATCGCTGGAAACCGGGCGTCGACGCGCGTGATGGAAAAAGCCGGCATGACCTACGAAGGCACGCGGCGTCAGTATGTCGTCCACCGCGGCTGTTCGGTGGACATGCGCTCCTATGCCGTGCTGCGGAGCGAGTGGGAACAATCCCGCCGGCGCTGACCGGCGGCGCTCAGAGGTTCAGGCCCGCAAAGAAGACCCAGTAGTAGATGAGGTAGCCGCCGGCGCCGATCAGGAACAGCGAGCTGGCGCGGTGCACGTGCGGCAGCATGGTGCGCAGGAACGCGGCCACGGCGTCGCGGAAAAGCGCGGCGCCGATCGTGATGGCGATTACCACCACCCCCATGCCCAGCGCGAAGGCCACGAACTGGCTGAACGAGGCCAGAAAGCCCGACGCGCCCAGGGCGCTGCCCACCACGACCAGGAAGATCGGCAGCGTGCAGCTCAGCGACCCGATGGCATAGCCGATGCCGAAGACGAAGGCATTGCCCAGATTGCGCCGCGGTGTGACCTGCACGCGGCTGGCGGCCAGCACGCCCACGTAGCGGTGCGTGACCAGCAGGTAGCCCCCAAAGCCCACCATCAGCACGCCGACGGCCAGCCCCAGGAAAGGAAAGACCCGGCCGAGAAACGTGCCGCCGGCGGCTATCACGGCGCCCGCCGCCGCGAAGATCAATACGAACCCCAGCGTGGCCATCAGGCCCACGGCCAGCGCGCGTCCGACTCGCCCCAGCGGCGAGACCTGGTCGTAGCCGGCTTCTTCGGTTCCCAGCTGAAAGGCCACGTAACTGGGCAGAATGAAGAAGCCGCAGGGGTTCACGCTGGCCACGACGCCCGCCGCGGCGGCGAAGCCGATCGGCAGCGCTCCGGCAACGTCGGAAACCGCGGCCTCGGCGTTGGCCTGAACGAGAATCAGCACCACCATCAGGGCGGTCACCAGCGCGGCTGGCAGCCCATAGGCCAGCGCCAGCGTCGACCGAGACGTCATCGTCCACCTCCGTGCGAGACCGTCACTCTCCCCCCGCCTGGAGGAAACATCGCACGCAGGCGGCGCGGGGATGTTGGACGACCTGGGCGGCCCACGGGTGACGAGGGAGCGGCGGGGGTTTCCGCCTGCGCGGACAGGGCGAAGCGCCCCACAGTGGCGTAAGCCACCGCGCCGCTGGTTTCCGCCTGCGCGGACAGGGCGAAGGGACGGCCGTGTCTGCGGCGGCGCCAATCCCCAATCCCCGCGCCGCGGTCCACCATCGGCGCCCCACACCCCCCACGCATCACGTCGTGGACGCCTGGTTCAAATCGGCGATCAGGTCGAGCAGCGCGGCCTCGTCCAGAATGCCGGTCCATTGCCGCATGATCTGCGCGTCGGGCGTGATGAAGATGGTGGTGGGCATGCCGAGCACCCGATATTGCTGGATGACGGCGGCGTCCGGGGTGGTTCCCAGAGGATAGGTTGCGCCCAGCTCTCGAATCAGCGTGCGGCCGTCGTCGCGCGAGCCAAGCCCCACAAACGGGCCGACGTCCAGCCCGACAATCGTGGTCACGTCCTTCGTTTCCTGGTAGGCGCGCTCCAGGTCGGGGATTTCGATGCGGCAGGGCGGGCACTGGCCGGCCCAAAAGTTCAGCACCACCGACTTGCCTGCGGCCATGACCTGGCTGAACGGCACCGTGTCCCCGCCCAGCACCTCGGCGCCCTGGTAGGCCTCGAAGGTGAAGTCGGGCGCGGGCCGCTGTTCGCCGCGCGGAAACTGCGTGACCCCGCTGCCAGCCGCTGCCGCCGCGTCTGGGCTCGCCGCCGCGGCCGCCGCCGCGTCGGAATCCGCCTCGCCGCAGGCCAGCAGAGCGGCCCCCGCGCCCAGCCCCGCCATGCCGAGGAGGAAACGTCGGCGCTCCAATCCACCGCCCGCGGCTGTTCGAGTGCGGCTCATCCGTTGACGCTGCATCGCGCTCTCTGTTCCACCACCGCCCCAGTGCAGCTCTATTGTGCGACGTTTTGCGGTCGTTGGGGGCGCTGGCCGCCAGCCATTCCGTCGGATTCGCCGCGGCGCCCGGATATGCTCGACTGTCCGGCCGCCGCGGCGCTGTTGAAATCGACGACAGGCAGACCCACGACGCCATCGAGCCGCCGCGGCGGTTGACGCCGCCGCAGCTGGCGGGCGCGGCGGTGGGCATGGCGGCGCTGGCGGCGCTGATGGTGGTGATTGCGCTAGTGCTCAGCCGGCAGACGGCGTCTGGCGGCCCTGGCGTGATTGTCGTGGGCCGCCCGATCGAGGTCGATCCGCGGCCGGCGCCCGACTTCGTGGTGACGGCGTTCGACGGCCGCCGCGTGCAGCTGTCGGAGTTCCGCGGACGCATCGTGGTCCTGAACTTCTGGGCCTCGTGGTGTCCGCCGTGCCGCGTGGAGGCGCCAGTCTTGCAGCGCGCCGCCCAGCGGCTCGAATCCAGCGGCGTGGCCGTCCTGGGCATCGACGTGTGGGACGACCTGGACGCGGCGCGCGCCTTTCTGGCGGACCACGGCATCACCTATGCGAACGCCGTCGACGAGACCCGGCTCATCCCGGTGGAATACGGCGTGACCGGGCTGCCAGAGACGTACGTCATCGACCGGCACGGGGTGCTGGTCAGACGCTGGATCGGGCCGCTGACCGACGCGCAGATCGACGCGCTGCTGGCGCCGGTGCTCGGCAACGAGCGCAGCGATGGACGGGACGTTCAGGACGAGGACCGTTCCCGCGGGCGCGGTCAGTAGTACCCCGCCGCCGCCGCCCGCCTCGTGGTCGTGGGACCGTTCCCGCGGGCGCGGTCAGTAGAGGCTGCCGACGTCGATCATGGCGCCGCGGCTGGCGGCGGAGCGGTAGGCGGCGTCGAGCATTTCCACCGAGCGCAGGCCAACCGCCGCCGGGGAGCCGTTCGCCGCCGCGCCCCGGCAGACGTCCACCAGGTTGGCCGCCGTGGCAAAGCGCGGGTAGGCGTCGTCCGCCGGCAGGCGGTCGTGTTCGGTGGAGCCGTCGCGCCGCCGGATCGTGAGGTCGCCCTGCACGGCGTCGAGCAGCACGTAGCCGTGCTCGCCGTAGACCCGCACGTCCAGCTGGCCGGCGTCGCCGATGGGAATGTTGCCCGTGCCGCTCACGACGCCCAACGCCCCGCCCTCGAACTCCACCGTCATGGCGTCGACCAGGTCGACAGGCAGGTCGAACGCGCCCATCAGCGCGCCCACGCGCTTGGCGCGCAACCCGGTCACGAAGAACATGATCCCCGACGAGTGCGTGATTTGCAGGTGTCCTTGCCCGCCGCCGGAAAGTTCGGGCTTGGCGTACACGTCCCCCGGCCCGGCCACGGTCCACTCGAAGACCGGCTGATAGGCCGCGTCGTTGCCGCGGTAGAACTCGACCACCATCGAGGCCATGGTGCAGGCGACGTGTTGGATGGCGCCGAGTTCGCCGGAGGCGATGACCTCGCGCGCGCGCAGCGCCGTGCTGGTGAAGTGCCAGGGATAGCCAATGATGAGTTCGACCCCGCGCGCCGCCGCCCGCTCCACCAGGTCGAGCGCGCTTGCGGCGGTGAGCGTCATGGGTTTTTCCAACATCACGTGCAATCCCGCGTCCAGGCACTTGGCCGCGGCTTCGTGGTGCGCCGCGTGCGGCACGGCCACGACGGCGCCGTCCAGGTCGGCCGCCGCCAGCATGGCGTCCAGGTCGTCGTAGGCCGCGGGGCCGGGAAAGGCCGCGGAGGCGCGCGCGCGCGCCTCCGCGCTGGGGTCGCAATACGCCGCCAGCTCGGCGTTCGGGTTGTCGTGCAGCCCCGGCATGTGGGTGTAGGTGGACCACCAGCCGGCGCCAACGACGCCAATGCGCGCCTTGCGTGCGGTCATGCGCGTCTCCCAGGGATTGGATCTGGGGCGATGGTACGCCGCGCGCCGCGGGCGCCGATACCCGGCGGGACCGTCAGCGCCGGTTCGAGGTTGCGGCCGGCGCGGGCGCGGCTATTGGCGCGGCAATCGCCGGGTTCGGGGCGTAGCCCGTCAGCTCGACGTACCCCTTCCCCGCGGGCTGGCCGTCTGCCGTTATCTGGACGGCGCCTTCCCAGTACACGACGCCGGTGCTGCGCCGCGTATCCAGCTCCTGGTCGCGCAGGTACGGCTCGAACTCCAGGCGCAGGCCGCGGCCAGGGACGTCCACCGTCCACCCGGAGGGGTAGACGGCGCCCGTGGCCGGGCTGGTCCAGTGGTCGGTGGCCGAAATCTGGAATTCGTCGTCGGCCAGGTGCGTGACGCGGCCGTCGGGGTCGACCAGGGTTCCGTAGGTGAGCACCGCCGCGCCGTCGCCGCCGCGCACGACGGACGCCGTAAAGTCCCTGCCGTCGTCCAGCTGCGCGCTGAACCAGTCCCACCCGCCCGAGGAAACCGAGATGAAGTCTCCCCACTGGTGGTCGAGCCAGGCCGTGCCGGCGACCGGCCGCGGCATCCCGCGCTCCACTAGCACGCCGCGCGCCGTCATGCGCGTGTAGGAGTAGTAGTAGCTCCAGCCGTAGGGCGAAAAGTCCAGCAGTCCCGTGTGATGGTGCAGGGCGGCGGGTTTGGTCGGGATCAGCTCGAGCCGCACGGCCGCCGTGTCGAGCGCGGCGTCGATGGCGAAGCCTCCCGGCACGCGGCGGATGCTCCAGCCGTCGACCTCCAGATCGAGGTCGTCGTGCTCGCGCGGCTCGGCCTCCACCGCCGTGCGTTCGCCGTAGGTAAACGCGCCGCGCTGGATGTCCGTCACGGCAAAGTGGGCGGCGAAGCCGCGCGGCGCGCCGCGGCGGACGGATTGGAAGACCGCGAACTCGAACCCGAACTGGTCGCCGTCCGCTGTTTCCAGATGGCCGCTGACGTACCACCATTCGGTCAAGTTGTCGTGGGGCGCGTCGTCGCGCGGCAGGCTGATGGGCGGCAGCGCGCGCACGTCCACGACCGGGGCGGGCGCGTCGGCCAGCGGCGTGGGCGCTGCGCCGCACGCGGCGCACAGAACGGCGGCCGCCGCCAGTGCCGCCAGTGCCGCCAGCCGCTGCCAGCGCGTCATGCCGGCGGCCGCGCCCGGCCGAGCCGCAGGCTGGGCGCCCACCAGTTCCAGCGTCCCAGCAGGCGCATGGCGGCCGGCGCCAGCAGCGCGCGCACGATGGCGGCGTCCACGAACACGGCGATGGCCGCGCCCACGCCGAGCGCCTTGACCAGCACGATGTCGGCGGTGACGAAGGCCAGGCTGACCACGATGACGACCAACGCCGCGCTGGTGACCACGCGCCCGCTGCGCTCCATGCCGATGGCCACGCTCTCCGTGTTCGAGCGGCCTTCGTCATGCGCCTCTTTGATGCGCGCCAGCAGAAAAACCTCGTAGTCCATGCTCAGGCCGAAGAGCACGGCGAACAGCAGCACCGGCAGCGTGGCTTCCACGTATCCCAGCGGCTCGAACCCGAGCACGTTGGCCAGCCAGCCGTCCTGAAAGATCAGCACAACTGCGCCAAAGCTGGCCAGCAGGCTCAGCACGTTGAGCATGACCGCCTTCAGCGGCAGCACCAGGGAACGAAAGAGGACCGCCAGGATGACGTAGGTCGCGGCCAGGATCAGCGCGGCAGCTTTGGGGGCGTCGGTGTAGATGCGGTCCACGAAGTCCGTCATGCCGGCCGGCCCGCCGCCGACCAACAGGTCGAGCCCGTGCAGGTCGCGCCAGGCGCGGATGGCGTAGACCAGCTCGCTGGCCTGGCGCGAGGTGGCCGGCACGGAGGGTTCCACGATCATCAGCGCCGCCGTCTCGCGCGTCAGCTCCGCGGCCGCGGCGCGCGCAAACGGTCCGCCGACGTTGGGCGCGTCTCGATAGAGCAGCCGATACTGCTCCGGCGTGATGCGCGGGTCCAGGTTTGCAACCCCGCGCACGCGCGCCACGCGCGGGTCCGCCTCCAGGGCGCGGCCCAAGGCGTGCTGGGCGTCCACCGCGTCGGGCGTCAGCGCACCGTCCGGAAACTGCATGACCAGGAACAGCGGCGCGGCGTGGCCGTCGCCGAACTCTTCGCGCAGCAGATCGAACGCCTGGCGGGAGGGCGACCCGGCCGTGAGCACCGAGCCGTCGGCGGCGCTGAGCCGCGCGTTCAGGAACGGCGCGCCCAGCAGCGCCAGCGCGGCCGCGACGCTCACGAAGACCGGCAGCGGCCGACGCATCACCAGGCGGGCGAGGCGCGCCCAGCCGTTGCGCGGGCCCAGGGCGGGCTGCCAGACGCGCCAGCGGTCCACCCGCGGTCCCAGGATGGCCAGCACCGCCGGCACCAGCGTCACGGCCGCCAGCACGGCGATCACGACCACCAGCGAGCCGCCAATGCCAATCGAGCGCAGCATCATGAACTCGAAAAGCATCAGCGAGCCGAGCCCGATCAACACCGCCAGACCCGAGAAGACGACCGCGCGCCCGGCGGTGGCCACCGTGCGGACGACCGCGTCGGGCGTGGGGCGTCCGGCCGCCAGCTCCTCGCGGAAGCGGCTGACCAGAAACAGCGAATAGTCAGCGCCCAGGCCCAGGCCGATGAGCGTCACGACGTTGAGGGCGAAGATCGAAAAGCTGGCGGCCTGCCCCAGGCCCCACAGCGCCGCAAGTCCCACCACCACGCTGACCCCGCCGGCCAGCACCGGGATGCCCGCGGCCGTGATCGACCCGAAGACCAGGATCAGCGCGGCCAGCGCAAACGGCAGGCCCACGGCCTCCGCGCGTTGCAAGTCGGCCTCGCTCAGCGCCTGGATGTCCGCGTAGAAGACCGCCGCGCCGGCGACGTGCACCTCCAGCTCGGTTGCTCCCAGGCGCTCGCGCAGTCTGGGCACGATCTGGTGCACGAAGTCGGGGTCGGTGTCCAGCACCACGGTGGCGTAGGCCGTGCGGCGGCTGGGAGCGACCTGCGCGGGGTTCTCCCAGTAGGGCGCGATGCGCGCGATTTCCGGCATCTGCGCCAGCGGCGCCAGCGCCGCGCGCGCGCCGGCCTCGAACTCCGGGTCGGCGACGGTGAGCTCGTCGTGATGAAACACGATCTGCAGCGGCGACCCGACGGCCCCAAAGTGGCGTTCGTAGCGGGCCAGGGCGCGCTGCGCCTCGATTCCCTCGGCCGAGAAGCCCCCGGCGCGCAGGATCGAGCCGACCTGCGGCGCCGCGAACAGCGAGGCGGCCGCAACGGCCAGCCACACGGCCACGATCAGCCGCCGCCGGCGCACCGCGAAGCGTCCGAGCGTTTCCAGCGCGATCCTCCTCGGCCGGCGCAGCGCCGCCGGACGCGAGCTTATCCGCGCACGAGGCGCGCGCGGAACGAAACGCCGCGGCGGCCTGGCCGCGAGCTAGGGGGCGCATGCCAGCGCGGCGCTAGGGCCAGCGGACGCGCCGCCGCCCGCGCCTTCACCAGGCCGCCCCGATCGGGTTCACGTGTCCGCGCGCCGCGGCGTCACGAGTCCGTCCGCCGCCAGGCGTTGACGATGACTGGCTTGCCGGTGTCGGGATGGTCGACGAGCTGCACCTCGGCCCCGTAGGCGCGCCGGATGTTGTCGGGCGTCAGCACGCCGCGGGCAGGTCCTGCCGCCAGGATGCGGCCCGCGTGCAGCAGCGCCGCGGTGTCGGCGAACTGCGCCGCGAGCGTGAGGTCGTGCACCGCGATGACGACCGTCGCGCCCGCGTCCGTCAGCCGCCGCAGCAGCGACATGATGGACGACTGATGCGCCAGGTCGAGGTTGGCGGTCGGCTCGTCCAGCAGGAGCAGCGGGGTTTCCTGCGCCAGCGCCAGGGCGATGGCCGCGCGCTGCCGTTCGCCGCCCGAGAGCTCGTCGATGGAGCGGTCGAGCAGGTCGTGCGCCGCGGTCAGGCGCGCGGCGCGCACGGCGGCGTCGACGTCGGCCGCGCTCTCCCAGCCGAGCAGACGCAGGTGCGGGTTGCGGCCCAGCAGCACGATCTCCAAGACCGACGCGCCGGGCGGCAGCTGCGGGTTTTGGGGCACCAGGGCGACCAGCCGCGCCCGTTCGCGGGGCGGGAGCGCCGCGATGTTGGCGCCCAGCACCTCTATTGCGCCCTGGCCGGGTTCGAGCGCGCCCGCAATCAGCCGCAGCAGCGTGGACTTGCCCGCGCCGTTCGGCCCGACGAGCGCCAGCAGGCTGCCGCGGTCTACGCTGAGGCTGGCGCCGCGCAGCACGGCGCGGCGGCCGTAGGCGAAGCCGACGCCGCGGAGGGCGAGGCCGACCGCGGCGCGGCCCTCAGCCGTGTGGGACACCATGCCTGCGCGCCGGGCGCGCACGCCTGACGCGCTCATACCGCGCCCACGCGCCGGCGTTTGAGCACGTACAGGAAGAACGGCGCACCGCAGAAGGCAGTCACCACCCCGACCGGCAATTCGGAGGGGCTGGCAACCGTGCGGGCCACCATGTCCGCCAGCACCATGAACGCGGCGCCCACGATGGCCGAGGTGGGGATGATGACGCGGTAATCGACACCCCACAGCCGCCGCACCACGTGGGGCGCGACCAGCCCGACGAACCCGATCAGGCCGTTGAACGACACTGCCGCGGCGGTTGCCAGCGTCGCGGCGGCGATGAGCGCGAGCTTCACCTTCTCGACGTCGACGCCCAGCACCGCCGCGTGCTCCTCGCTCAGTTGCAGCACGTTCAGCACGCGCGCGAAGCCCAGGAGAATGGCCAGGCTGGGCGCGAGGTAGAGCAGCACGACCGCGCTCGTGCTCCACTCGGCCGAAATGAAACTGCCCATCAGCCAGCTGAGCAGCGGGCGCAGGTCGGGGTCGCTGCGGATCAACAGCAGGCTGGAGACCGCCCCTGCCAGCGCGGAGATGGCAACCCCGGCCAGAATGAGCGTCGTCAGCGGCGCGCCGGACGCGCTGCGGGCCACCGCATAGGCGGCCATGACGGTCAGCAGGCCGCCGGCAAAGGCGGCGATGGGCAGCAGGCTGAACCCGCCGAGCATCAGCGGCACGCCGGTCAACAGCACGACCGTTGCGCCCAGGCCCGCGCCCGACGCCACCCCCACCAGGTACGGGTCGGCCAGGGGATTCTTGAACAACCCCTGGTAGGCGGCGCCGGATACGGCCAGGCCGGCGCCGACGATGGCGGCCAGCGCAATTCGCGGGAACCGCAGCTGCCAGAGGATGGTGTCCCAGGCCGCCGGGTGTTCCGCCGACGCGGGGTAGCCCGGCAGGCGGGACAGCAGGATATCCACCACGGCGGGGAACGGGATGTCCACCGTCCCCTGGCTGGCCGAGACCGCGGCGGCGGCGGCCAGGACGAGGGCGCCAACCGCCAGCCGCCGCCAGGGATAGCGCAGACCGACCAGCCCCGCCGCGGCGCGCGGCCGCACGGTCGCGGCGCTGGTGTCGGCGGCGGTCCGGCTGAGTTCGGCCACGGTCGAACGCCCAGGTCTCGCCTACGCCGCCGGCGCAGATTCGGCGAACAGGTCCGGGTAGGCCAGACGAGCGAGCTCTTCGATCCCCTCGACGAACCGCTGGCTGGCCACGCTCAGCGCGTCCGTGCTCAGCGTGAAAACCGCGCCTTGCGTGACGGCTTCCACGTCCCGGAACGCCGGGTCGGCGAAGTCGTCGAGCGACTGGGTGACGATGATCGCGGGGTTCCTCTCCACGATCGCCTCGGGGCCGAGCTGGACATAGCCCTCGACGTCGTCGGCGATGTTGTGCAGCTCGAGCAGGTCGAACACCTCCTGCATCAGCGTTCCCTGGCCGGGCGTCCAGAAGTCGCCGGAGTTCATGAAGATCGAGGGGCCGCGCTCGACGCGTTCCATCGCGGCGCGGATTGCGTCCACGCGCGCCTCGAAGTCCTGCGCGACCGACGCCGCGTCTTCCTGGGCGTCGACGATGCGGCCCCAGAAGCGGATGCGCTCGGCGATGCGCGTGAAATCGTCGTCGAGCGTCTCGACGTAGAGGACGGGCAATCCGGCCCGGGTCAAGTCGTCGACGAAGCGGTCGAAGAACACGAAGACCAGATCGGGGTCCAGCGCCACGGCGGCTTCCACGTTCAGGTCGAACGCGCCGCCGATCCTGGGGATGGCCGCCGCTTCCGGCGGATGCGAGACGAAATCGTGCGTGGCGGCGATGCGGTCGCCCGCGCCAATGGCGAACAGAATCTCCACGGCCGCCGAGTCGAAGGCGATGATGCGCTGCGGAGGCTTCTCCAGCACCAGCACGCTGCCGTCGCTCGACTGCACGGTGAGCGGGAAGCCGTCCGCCGGCGCTTCGGTCGGTTCCGGCGTGGGATCGGGACTTGGGGTGGGGTCAGGGGTCGCTGTCAGCGTGGGCGCTTGGGTCGGTGCGGGCGTGGGCGCCGCCGACCGCGTTGGTTCGGGCGTGGGAGGCGGCGAGGTCTGCACGGGCGCCGGGGGCGCCGGCGCAGCAGGCGTTGTCTCCGCCGCGGCCGCGGCCGACTGAACGGCGCTCGACTCGGGCGCGGCCGCCGGCGACTCGCAGGCGGCCAGGAGCAGGGCCAGCGCCGCGCCAACGGCGGTCAGGCGCAGCCACGCGCGGGAACGACGGAGCAAATGGAGCAAATGCATGCAATGAATTCCTGCATAAAGGTGTGACGGGGCGCAGACCGCCCCAGAGGGCTGCATAGGTGGAATGTGGATGGCGGCCCCGGCGCGGCGGGGCGCGGCTCAGCCCGTGTCAAACATCGTCAGCGCTCCTCGTCGTGCGAAGGAGACCACCGACAGCGCGTGGGGCAGGCATTCTGGCTTCCCGGTGTCCCGGGCTACAGTTGCGCGACAGCGCCGGACTTCGACCGGCTTCCCCTCGGGTCCCGCACGGCGGCGGGCGCACCCCAAACGTTGGCAGGAGGACTACTACGAGTTCCGCGCGAAGGGTAGCACTTCGACCCGGCCGTCAGACGCCGCCGCCGTGCGGCGAGGGCGCCCCTCCGTGCAATGAACGATGGCGCAACGCCGGCCGGCGCGGCAGACGGTTCGGCCCGCGGCGCGGGTGCATTGGGGCGCGGCCCATGCGGCGCGCGCGTGGGAGGCCGGAGGCGCAGCCGCTCGACCCCGGGGACAGGTCGTGCGCTGCGGCGCGCGCGGGAGGCCGCCCCTGTGTCCGCCCGCGTGGTGATTTCGGCGTCGGTGCTGTATGAAGCGCCCGACCCGGCCGCCCGTGTCCGCCCGCGCCGCGATTCCCGCCGCCTCGGGAATGATTATGTCGAGCCGGTCGTGCGGCTAACCGCGCCGGATCGTTTGCGGTGAGGTCGCGCCGTTTCGTCACGCTGCTCAGCGTGCTGGCGCTGGGGTTGGCCGGCTGGCTGCCGGTGGTCAACTTCCTGTCGCTCTTCGTCAGCGCCGAGCTGGGCGGCGGCGTGGCCGGCGCCGGGCTGCTGTTGGCCGTCATGCACGGCACGCGCGGCACGGTTGGGGTGTTGGCCGGCGTGTTGATCGGGCGGTTGGGCAGCCAGCGCACCTACGCGCTAGGGCTGGCCGGATTGGCGGCGCTGGTGGGTCTGATGGCCGTGACGCCCAATCTGGCGCTCATCGTGATCGCCGCGCCGTTCGGCGGGCTGGCGTTGACCATGCACTGGGCGGGGGCGCAGACCTACGCGATGGAAGTTGCGCCAGGCGAGCGCCGCGGGCTGGCGTCGTCGCTGGTCAGTTTCGCTGTGGTGGCCGCCCCCGGCGTGGGCGGCCTGGCGCTGGGCGCGCTGGCGAACGCCTATGGGTTTCGGGTGTTCGCCGGGGTGTCCGCGGTGCTCATTGGGCTGGCGGCCGCGGCCGCGGTGACTGCGCTGCCGGCGCCGGCCCGCACCGCCCCGGCGCCCTGGGCCCGCAGCGTGCGCGACCTGGCCGGGCTGGCGCGGCGGCCGAGTTTGCAGGTGCTGGCGTTCATTCGCGCCTGCACGACCGTCACGTACGGCGCGTTCGTGATTCTGGCCGGCCCCAAGCTGGTGGCGGCCGGCGGCGACCTGACGTCGGTGGGCTGGCTGATCTTCCTGGCGGCCGGCGCGGGCGCCGCGGCGCAGGTGGCGGTGGGAGCGCTTTCCGACCGCGCCGGGCGCCGCGGCGCCCTGGCCGCGGTGCTGGTCCTGGGCGCGGCAACCAGCGCCCTGTACAGCCAGGCCGACACCTTTGGCGCGCTGCTGGGCCTCTGGGCGCCGTACGCGTTTTCGCAGAGCGCCTTCCAGTCGCTGATCGTGGCGCTGGCCGCGGACGTTGCGCCCAGGGGGCGTCTGGGTCAGGTGATGGCGATCGACTCCACGGCGTACTCGGTGGGCGTGACCATCGCGGCCGTGCTGGCCATGCTGGTGGGCGCCACGGCGCCGGCGGCGCTGCTGTGGGCCGGCGCCGGCGCGGCGCTGGCGGCGCTGGCGGCGCTCAGCCGCCTGCGCGCCGTCCCCGCGGCCGCGCCGTGAGCGCCCCTTGCGCCGCCCGGCATCCCCGCGAGCAGCCCGCCCCGTATCTGCCCCGTACGTGATTACGGTCTACTCGATACGGGGCGGGAAGCCCTCGTCAGCGCCGCTCGGATTCAGCGGCCGCGCGCGGCGGCCGCGTCCCGCGCCGGCGGTGAACGACGCCGCGGTCGCCGGCAGGGAGCGGGCGCGGGTTATTCGTGGATGACCACCAGCTTGTGTTCCGTCATTTCCTGCACGGCGTACTTGGGGCCTTCCTTGCCCATGCCGCTGTCCTTGAGGCCGCCGTAGGGCATCAGGTCGGTGCGCCACTGGCTGCCCCAGTTGATGTGGATGTTGCCCGAGTCCACGCTGCGGGCGAAGCGCATGGCGGTGTCGATGTCCTGCGTGAAGATGGCGGCGCTGAGGCCGTAGATCGAGTCGTTGGCCAGCGCAATCGCTTCGTCCACGTCGGCCACGCGCGTGACGCCCATGGCCGGGCCGAACAGCTCGTCGCAGGAGACGCGCATGTCGGGGCTGACGTTGGCGAGCAGCGTGGGCTGGAACATCTGGCCGGAGCGCTCGCCGCCGACCAGCAGTTCCGCGCCGTTGCTGACGGCCTCGTCGATCCAGGCGCCCACGCGCGCGGCGTCCGACTCGCGGATCATCGGCCCCATGCCGGTGGCCGGGTCGAGCGGGTTGCCGGTGGACACGGCTTCCACTTCCGGTATCAGGGCCTCCACCAGCTCGTCGTAGATCGGGTCGGGCGCGATGACGCGCTGGGTGGAGATGCAGACCTGGCCGGCGTTGGCGTAGGCCGTTTGCGGGATGACGCTGCGCACCTTGTCCATGTCGGCGTCGGGCATGACGATCACCGGCGCGTTCGACCCCAGCTCCATCGTGACCTTCTTGATCCCGGCGTGGTTACAGATGCGTTCGCCGACGTCGCGGCTGCCGGTGAAGCTGACTTTGCGCACGCGGCGGTCGGACACCAGCGCGTCGCCAATGTCGCCGCCCGAGCCGGTGACGCACTGGACGGCTTCGGCCGGCACACCGGCTTCCAGCAGCAGTTCCACCAGGCGCAGCGCCGACAGCGGGGTGTCGCTGGCCGGTTTGACCACCACCGCGTTGCCGCCCGCCAGCGCCGGCCCGACCTTGTGGCAGACCAGGTGCAGCGGGAAGTTGAAGGGCGAGATGGCGGCCACCACGCCGCAGGGCACGCGCATGGTGAAGCCGAACTTGCCCGACACGCCCGGGCCGCCGTCGAGGGGGATGACCTCGCCGTCGAGCCGCTTGGCCTCTTCGGCCGAGAGGTAGACGATCTCGGCGGCGCGGTCCACCTCGATGCGCGCCTCGCCGATGATCTTGCCTTCTTCGTTGGTCAGCGCCGTGGCCAGGTCGTCGGCGTTGGCCCTGATGAGGTCCGCCGTGCGGTGGAGCAGCTCGTAGCGCTCGAACCCGGTCAGCGCGGCCATGGCGCGCGCGCCGCGCACGGCGCTCGCCAGGGCGCGGTCGACGTCAGCAGCCGTACCCCGCGGCACGGTGTCGACCACCGACCCGTCGTAGGGATTGCGCACGTCCATGGCGTCCCGGCCGTTCGTCCAGGCGCCTCCGATGTACATCTGCATGGCGGATGTTGGTCCTTTCCGAGCCGTCGGCTCCCGCGGTCAACCGAGAAACGCCGCGCCGCCGGGTGGGCGGCCGCGGCCGACGCCGCATTGTGACAGCACGCGCCGCCCTGTGCTGGCGGCCGTGCGGCCGCTGGTTCGCGGCCCCGCGGGCGGACTGCTCTTGCGGCGCGGGGCCATTTGTGAAACATTTCACGTTGTCCTTTGGCCATAGACGCGAACTCGCCAGATGCAGCCTTCCCCTGGATGCGGCGGCCGCGGTGTGCGCGCGCCTCGCCCCCGCGCACGCGGCGGGCGCGTTCGCTACCATGCGCCCGCGGCCACGCTGGACCGCGCATGGACGGAGACCCGCGGGTGCAGCTGAGCGAGCTCACGTACACCGATTGGGTCAAGCTCTCGGAGTTGGTTGCGCACCTGTGGTTTCTTGCCTTGGCGCTGGTGGTCACCGGCCTGGTGTACATGCTGGCGCACGCGATGATTCCGTCGTTGGCCGACACGGGCGACCTGCCGGTTGACGTGTCGCGCCGCATGCGCGCCCCGCTTTATCTGGTTATGACCATGGGGCTGACGGCCGTTGCGGTGTTGGTCGTCAAGGGCACGTTGCTGGCGGTGGCAGTGCTGCCGACGATCTACCCGCGGCTGGCCATCTAGCGGATGGAATACCTGCGCGTTCTCCTGCCGCGCGTCACGCGCATGCAGGCGGCCATTGTGGTGGCGGCCACGGTCCCCGTGGTGCTGGCGGGCGGCGGCGTGCTGGCCGCGCTCCTGTTTCTGATGGCTGCCGGAGGCACCGTGACTCCGGCGCCGACCCAGCCGATCGCCTTCGACCACAGCGTGCACGCCGGCCAGGCCGGCATTGCCTGCGAGTTTTGCCACCGCGGCGTGGACACACAGGCGGCGGCCACGATTCCCTCGGTGGAGCAGTGCATGTTCTGCCACGCGGCGGTGGCCGCCGACAAGCCCCAGATTCAGCTCTTGCAGGCGCACTGGGAAACCAACACGCCAATCAACTGGACGCGCGTGCACCGCGTGCCGGACCACGTGCGCTTCGTGCACGCGCCGCACGTGCAGGCAGGGCTGGAGTGTTCCACCTGCCACGGCGACATTGCGTCGATGACGGAAGTGCGGCAGGTGCGCTCGCTGGCCATGGGCGACTGCCAGGACTGCCACCGCGAGAGTGCGGCGCCGCTGGACTGCGCGACGTGCCACAAGTGATGGGCCAGACGCCATGAGCACCTTGGGACGGCGCCGTTTTCTGGCGGGCGCGGCCGCGCTGGCCGGCGGCGTGGCCGTGGTTGGCTGCGCGGCGCCCGACCGCGAATCGCAGGTGCAGAGCTTCGTGCTCCAGCCCGAACAATCGCTGCCCGGCCAGGAGCTGTGGTTCGCCACGGCCTGCGCCCACACCACCTGCGGCAACAGCGTGGTGGTGCGCACGATTGACGGACGCGCCAAGAAGGTGGAAGGCAACCCAAGCTTCCCGGTCAACCGCGGCAAGCTCAACGTGCGCAGCCAGGCGGGCGTGCAGTCGCTGTATCACCCGGACCGGCTGGACGCGCCGCTGCAGCGGCGCGGGCTGCGCGGCGGCGGGGACTTCGAAGCGCTGCCCTGGACGACCGCGCTCGACCTGCTGGCCGACAAGCTGGGCGCCGCGCGCAACGTGATCGTCATCACGGGGCCCGTCAGCGGGACGCAGGCGCGGATCGCGCGCGACTTTGCGGCCGCATTTGGCGGCGAGCATCTGGTGTATGAATCCATCGAGACGTCCGTCTGGCGCCAGGTGGCGCGCGACGGCCTGGGCGCGGAACGGCTGCCGTTCCTGGACATTGCCAACGCTGGTTCGATTCTGTCGTTCGGCGCGGACTTCCTGGGCGCCTGGGTGTCGCCCACGCACTTCGGCGTGGGCTACGGCGAATTTCGTCAGGGCGCCGGCGCGCGCGGCCGTCTGATGCAAGTCGAGCCGCACATGTCCATGACCGGCGCCAACGCGGACACCTGGGTCTACGTGAATCCTGGCCAGGAAGGCGCGCTGGCGCTTTCGGTGGCGCAGGTCATCGCCGCCGAGGGACTGGTTCCGCTGGAAGCGTGGTTCGACGTGGTGCATACGGTGGGCGGCATCGACGCGCTGAACGAGTTCGCGCCGGACCGCGTCAGCGACCGCACCGGCGTGCCCGCGGCGCGAATTCAAGCGCTGGCGCACGAGTTCGTCAGCCACCCGCCGGGCATTGCGATTGCGGGCGGCCCGGCGCTGGCCAGCACCAACGGGCTGGACAACGGCCTGGCCGTGATGCTGCTGAACTGGATGGTCGGCAGTGTGGGGGCGGTGGGCGGGATTCTGCCCAACCCCGGGCCGCGCTCCGGCGTGACGCCGCCGGTGGCGCCGGCCACGTTCGCCGACCTGGCCGGCCGCGGCAACGCCTGGCTGGAAGGCGAGCGGCCGGACGCCGTGATCGTCTTCGACGCCGATCCGGTCTATGGAATGCCGCAGGCCACCCGCTTCGCCGACGCGCTGGGTACCATTCCGTTCGTGGTGGGCATTGGCACGATCATGAACGAGACGCTG
The DNA here is from genome assembly GCA_958296175.1 of uncultured Chloroflexota bacterium. Lineage (GTDB taxonomy): Bacteria > Chloroflexota > UBA11872 > UBA11872 > UBA11872 > UBA11872. The sequence continues at coordinate 2,342,610 of OY282448.1, read as the reverse complement.
GGCCACGCCGACCTGGTGCTGCCGGCCACGCATCCTTTCGAGGAATGGGGCGACTACGTGCCCGACCCGGCGCCCCGGCAGCAGGTGGTGGGCTATCGCCAGCCCGTCGTCAAAGCCATGGGTTCGGGCCGCAGCTTTGGCGACACGCTGCTGGAAGTCTGGCGCGAGGTGCGGCCCGCGTCGGCGCCGCCCTGGGAAACGATGCGCGATGCCGTGCGGGACAGCGCCCGGCAGGCATACGCCGGGTCGGACGACTTCGAGCAGCGCTGGGTCACGCTGCTGCGCGACGGCGGCGGCTGGAACGACGCGGCGGCAACCGCGTTCACGACCGCGCCGGACTGGCACGTGGGCCTGCTGGCCCAACCGGCGTTCGGCGGCGGCCACGTGGAATATCCCCTGCACGTCATCCCCTTCGAGAGCGTGGCACTGGGGAGCGGCGACGAAACGGCCGCGCCCTGGCTGCAAGCCACGCCCGACCCGCTGACGACCGCCACCTGGACGACCTGGGTGGACATGCACCCCGCCACGGCGACGGCGCTGCGCGTCTCGCGCGGGGACGTGGTCTCGGTCGAAACGCCGCACGGCAGCTTCGAGGCTTCTGTGTACATTTCCCCCGTGGCCGCGCCCGGTGTGCTGGGGGTGCCCGTCGGCCAGGGGCACGTCTTCGGCGGCCGCTGGCGCGAGGGCCGCGGGGCCAACGTGCTGGCCAGCCTGGCGCCGCTGCCCGTGGCGGGGTCGGGCGCATTGGCCTGGGCGGCCACGCGCGCCCGCGTGCGGCCGACCGGGGACTTCCGACGCCTGCCAACCATCGAAGTGCTGCCAAACTCCCGCAACGATGTCGAGGAACAAGTCGTGCAGATAACCAATCATGAGTAACGCCGCCCACGAAAGCGCCGCCCGCGCCGCCGCCGTAGGCGCGCTGGGGCAGACGATCCCCACCGACGCCGAGGTCCCGCCGTCGGACGGCACGCGCTGGGGCATGGTGATCGACCTGGACCGCTGCACCGGCTGCCAGGCGTGCGTGGTGGCCTGCCAGGCCGAAAACAACATTGCGCTCAACGAAGAGCAGCGGGTGCTGGAACGCCGCGCCAAGACCTGGATCCGCATCGAGCGCTACTGGGAGGGCGAGTTCCCCAACGCCAAGGCGCGCTTCATTCCGGTGCTCTGCCAGCACTGCGGCAACGCGCCCTGCGAAACGGTCTGCCCGGTGTGGGCGACGTATCACAACCCCGAAGGGCTGAACGTCCAGGTCTACAACCGCTGCATCGGCACGCGCTTCTGCGCCAACGGCTGCCCCTACTCGGTGCGCTACTTCAACTTCTGGAATCCGGAGTGGCCCGAGTCGCTGAACAACCAGCTCAACCCCGACGTGACGGTGCGCAGCAAGGGCATCATCGAAAAGTGCACGTTCTGCGTGCAGCGCATCAACCGCGCGCAAGTGGACGCCAAGACGGATGGCCGCGAGGTGGCCGACGGCGAGGTGCAGCCCGCCTGCGTGCAGTCCTGCCCCACAACCGCCTTGACGTTTGGGGACTTCAACGACGAGGGCAGCACGGTTTCGCGGCTGGCCGAGTCCGAGCGGCGCTACACGCTGCTGGAGAACTTCGGCACCGACCCGGGCGTGGTGTACCTGAAGAAAGTCGATCCGCACGCCGAGGCGCCCGAGGGCGGCCACGGCCACGCGCCGGCCGAGGACCGCGCATGATTCACCCCGAAGCCGCCGGGCTGCATCTGGCGCTGCGCCCGCCCTATCGGCCGCAGGCGCTCAAGGTGTCCCCGCGCCACGCCGGCGCGGCGGCGCTGGCCGTGCTCGGCGCGCTGGGCGTGGTGACGTACGTGGTCAAGCTGGTGACCGCCTGGGGCGACCGCGCGGCCTGGGCCTATCCCACGGTGGCGCTGATGTTCGTGCTGTCCACGGCCACCGCCGCGCCGCTGGTGGCCTACGCCTCGCGCATGGCCAAGGGCTACTGGGCGCTGCCCGTGCGGCGCATCGCCGCGCTGTATGCCGTGCCCTCGCTCTTGAGCTTCGTCCTGCTGATTCCCATCATGGCCGCGCTGCCGCCGCTGGAAGGCCGCTCGAACCTGTGGTTCGGCTTCAGCGGCGGCGCGCCGTTCCTGACCGACGCGCTGGCGCTGTCCATCCTGCTGCTGACCGGGCTGGCCTTGCTGTGGTTCTCGGCCGTGCCCGACGTGGCCGGGCCGCCGAGCCGCGTGCGCGCCATGCCGCCGCTGCGGCGCTGGCTGCACCTCAACTGGGCCGGAACCCAGAAGCAGTGGAAACTGCTGCGGGCCGCGAACCTGACCCTGGGCGCGTTCTACCTGATGGGCTACGTCTACGTGCACATGCTGCTGTCCACGGACCTGGGGCAAAGCCTGCTGCCCGGTTGGCGCTCGGGCATCTTCCCGGCCTACAACGCGCTGACCGGCATTCAGGCCGGCATTGCCACCATCCTGATCACGCTGGCGCTGGTGCGGAAGTTCTCGCCGGAGGCCGGGCGGTTCATCGGCGACGAGCAGGCCTCGGCGCTGGGCAAAATCCTGCTGGCCACCGTGCTGATGTGGTTCTACTTCTTCTGGTCCGACTTCCTGCTGATGTGGTACGCGCGGCTGCCCGGCGAAGTGGCGGCCATGCAGACCACGGTGGCCATCACCTACGTCCTTCCGTTCCTGCTGGCACTGTTCCTCATGCTGCTGATTCCGTTCGTGCTGCTGATCTTCAACCGCGTGCGGCAGTCGCTGACCTTGGTTGCCGGGGTCTCGGTGTTCATCGTGGCGGGTCTGGTGTTCGACCGCATCCGGTTCTACGTGGCGCCCATGGCGAACCCCGAGCCGTTTGGCCACGTCATGCACGAGCTGCCGGCGCCCTACTGGCCCAACGCGCTCGACGTGCTGTTCCTGGTTGGGATGATCGGCCTGATGTTCGCGGTGTATCTGTACGCCGCCGCGCGCGTGCCGATCCTGAACGGCTGGGAGATGCGGCAGGGGTCGATGCTGCGCAAAGAGCGGACGTTCATGCGCGCGCGCGTGCTCGTTCTCGGAAAGCCGGACTGATGCAGGAACCGGTCGTCTCCGACACCCGCACCGCCAACCGCGAGCTGCTGGACTTCGTCTTCTCGTGGCCGAAGTGGTTCTTCGCCGTCGGCGGCGCGCTCAACGGTTTGCTGGTGGCCGCGGTGGCGGTCGTGATCCTCATGCTCATGTTCGGCCTGCAGTTCCTGGGCTACTCCCACCCGGTCTACTGGGGCTTCCTGATCGTCAACTTCGTGTTCTGGATCGGCGTGAGCCACGCCGGGATCATGGTGTCGGCCATCCTGCGGCTGACTCAGGCGGAATGGCGGCGGCCGGTGACGCGCGCGGCGGAAGTGCTGACGATCTTCTCGCTGCTGACCGCCGTGCAGTTCCCGCTCATTCACTCCGGGCGGCCCTGGCGCACGATGTATTGGACGTTCCCCTACGACTGGAACCGCGGCGCCTGGCCGAACCCGCGCTCGCCGCTGGTCTGGGACCCGTCGGCGATCTTCACCTACCTGACCTCCACCATCCTCTTCGTGTACGTGGCGCTGCTGCCGGATCTGGCGCTGGCGCGCGACCGGGCGCCGAACCGCATCAGCCGCGCCATTTACGGGGTGCTGGCGCTGGGCTTCCGCGGCACCACGCGCCAATGGCGGATTCAGGCCATCGCCGGGCTGTTGCTGTCGGCAATCATCCTGCCCATCTTCGTGTCCGTGCACTCCATCGTGTCGTGGGACTTTGCGGTCACCACCGTGCCCGGCTGGCACAACACGGTGTTCGCGCCCTACTTCGTGATCGGGGCCGTGCACTCGGGGGTGTCGGCGGTGGTGACCGTGATGATCGTGATGCGCTACGCCTTCGGGCTGAAGCGCTTCATCAAGCGCGACCACATCGACTCGCTGGCGCGCCTGCTGATCGTGGTGGCCACGGTCTGGCTGTTCTTCTTCATGCTGGACCTCTTCTTCGGGCTGTACGGCACGGAGCCGGCCGAGGTCGACACCTGGCAGCGCCGCCTGGTCGAGCCGCCGTGGGTGGTTATTGCCATCACCTTCATCATCTGCGCCTACGTCATTCCAGTGCCGATGTGGCTGTTCCGAGGCGTGCGCCGCAGCTTCTTCTGGATGTTCGTGACCACCATCCTGGTGAACGTTGGCATGTGGCTGGAGCGCTACATGGTGGTGGTGCCCGCGCTGGAGCGGAAGAGCGGCCTGACGTTCACCTACGGGGACTACGCGCCGTCGCTGTCCGAGTTCATCCTGGTGGCGGCCTCCTTCGCGCTGGTGATTCTTGGGTTCCTCACGTTTGCGAAACTGCTGCCGATCATGCCGGCCGCGGATATCAAGGAAGGCCAGATTCTGGCTGACCGCATCAAAGTCGGACGGGCCAACGTCCCGGCCGCCATGCGGGAGTGACGTCCATGGCGAAACACACTGCACCGAAGCGCGAGCTGCTGGCCTTGTACGCCGAGCCCGATCAGGCCGCCGACGCGGTTGCGCGGCTGCGCGAGGCCGGCTTCGACGACACCGACGTCGAAATCCTCAGCAGCACGCCCTATCCGGAGGGCGCTTTTGGCGAAGGCCACACCAAGCACCGGCTCTTCGCGTTCCCCTTCGCGGGCGCCGCCTGCGGGCTGGCCGTCGGCACGGCGTGGGTGGTCGGCGCGCAGGTGTCGCTGCCGATCATCACGGGCGGCAAGCCCGTGGTGGCGGTGCCGGCCGTCATCCAAATCCTGTACGAAGGCACGCTGCTGGGCGCGGTGCTGTTCACCGTGCTGGGCGTGCTGTTCGAATCGCGGCTGCCCGACGGCGTGGGGTTGTACGACGACCGCATCGCCGAGGGCTACATCGGCGTCTCGATCATGGCGCGCGAACACCGCCTGCCGGACGCGCAGATCGCTCTGGAAGAAGCCGAGCCGCTCGACCTGCTGTCGAAGGAAGGGAGCCTGATGCAGGCGCCTGGGGCGGCGTGACCCTGCCGCGCGTCGTGAAACGTCGGCCGGCGCGGCTGTCCGCCTGCGCGGCTGCGCTGCTGGCGGCGGCGGTGGTGCTGGCCAGCTGCGAAACAGGCGCCTATCCCGTGGATCTGTTCCCGGAAATGCACTACCAGGCGTCCTACCGCACGCAGGAACCCTCGCACCCAGGCGCGCCCGAAGGGTCCGTGCCCACCACGGGCGCGGAAATCCCGGTGACGGACTTTGCCGCCACGCTGGTCATGGAGAACCCCGTGCCGTTCGACGGACCGTCCATCGAGGCGGGGCGCGATCTCTTCGAGACGAACTGCGCCATGTGCCACGGGGCCAACGCGGACGGCGTGAGCTACGTGGCCGCGGCGTTCGAGAAGTATCAGGAAAAAGCGCCGCCCTCGCTGCTGCGGGAGGAACTGGCGGCGCTGCCGGACGGCTCGCTCTTCTGGACCATCTCGCAGGGCGTGAACCTCATGCCGTCGTTCCAGCCGCTGCTGACCGCCGAGGAGCGCTGGGCGATCATCAATTACCTGCGTTCCGTCCAGCGGTAGCCGGCCGCAAGGCCGAGCCGCGCGGCGCGTCTGCGGGAATGGAGCGACTCCGTGGCCGAAAGTCCGCTGGCGCTGCTGGTGGCGCTGCGTTTCGTGCACGTGGCGGCGGCGGCGGTCTGGGTCGGCGGCGGCGCACTGATGCTGGCGGCGCGCGTCGCCCCGCGCCGCCTGGCGCCGGACGTCCCGCCGCCCGCGGCCTTCGGCCGCGCCATGGGGCGCCTGCTGGGAACCAGCGTGGGGGTCTTTGCAGTCACGGGCGCGATCCTGGCGTTCGACCGCCTGTCGGAGCAGTCGATCGACGCCGTGTACGTCAGCGTGCTGGCGGTCAAGGTCGCGGTCGCGTTCGTCATGTTCTGGCTGGCCCGCCCGCGCGCGCGCTCCAGCCAGGCCGCCGGCCGCACGTCCTGGTTTCGCTCCCGCATGGCCTGGGCCGTGGGGTTGGGGGCGGTGGTCTACGTCTTGTCGCTGGTCTTGAACGAGCTGGCCGAGGCCGCGTTCAAGCGCATGGGCTAGGCTGGCGTCGATGACGCGGCATAGCCTTCGAGCATGAGCAGCCGTCCGCAGCCCGCGGACGCGGCATCCGCCGCCCCGCCGCGCGCGCGGCTGTCGGGCAAGCTGGTGCTGCTGGCCGCCGCGCTGACCGCCGCGGTTGGGTTTCTGATCTGGACGGGCACGCAGGGCGCAGCCGTTTACTACCACACCGTGGGCGAAGTGCGGGCCATGGGCACGGACGCATACCACCGCCTGATCCGCATCAACGGGCTGGTGGTGGACGGGTCGATTCGGGCGTCCGACAGCGGCGACCAGATCGGCTTCGCGCTGCAGGACGACTCGGGGCAACTGCCGGTGGAGTTTCGCGGCACGCCGCCCGACTTGTTCGGCTATGCGAGCGAGGACCGGTATCAGGACGTGATTGTGGAGGGCCAGCTCGAAACCAGCGGCGTTTTCCGCGCGCGCACGTTGATCGTCAAGCACGGGCCCGAGTTCGAGCCGCGCGAAATCCCCGCGCAGTGACGCCGGGCGCCGCGCAGCGCCCGGCCGCGGATTCCCAGGACACGCCACCGGCCCCAGGAACAGGGACGCCGCCGGCTATCGACATCACGGGTTTGCGCGTGCGTTTGGGCGGCCGCGAGGTGCTGCGCGGCGTATCGCTGGCGCTGGCGCCCGGAGCGCGGGTCGCGGTCGTCGGCCCCAACGGCGCGGGCAAGACGACGCTCCTGCGCGCCGCCGCCGGCCTGGTGCGGCCGCGCGCCGGCGCCGTCCGCTTCCACGGCGGCGCAGCCGGTGCGGCCGCGGCGAGCTTCGGCTTCCTGGGGCACCGGCCGCACGTGTACCCCTATCTCACCGCGCGGGAAAACCTGGCGTTCGCCGCGCGGCTGTATGGGCTGGCAGATGCGCAGCAGCGCATAGACGCGTCCCTGCACACCGTGGGTCTGGCCGCCGACGCCGAGCGTCTGCCGCGCGAGTATTCGCGCGGGATGCTGCAGCGCCTGGGTCTGGCCGCCGCCTTGCTGCCCGAGCCTGCGGTGGTGCTGCTGGACGAACCCGACGCCAGCCTCGACCGCGCCGGTCTGCGCGGCCTGCCGGCCATGCTCGACGCCTTGGCGCCCGGCGCGGCCGTGTTGTTCAGCACGCACGACGAGCACGTGGCGCGGTCGTTGAACGCGCGCGTAGTGCACATGCGCCGCGGACGGCTGGACGCGCCGCCCGCAGCAGCGCCAGCCGTCGAACCCGCGGCCGCCGCAAACCCGCCCGCGCGGCCGCGGCGCGGGTTTGCGGCGGCCGCGGCTGTCTTGATCGCCAAAGACCTGCGCGTCGAATGGCGCGCGCGCGAGCAGGCGCCGACCATGCTGGTCTTCGCGCTGCTGGCGGCGCTGGTGTTCGACATGGCGTTCATCGCCGTGCTGCACACCGAGGCGGCGGCCGTGGCCGCGGGCGTGCTGTGGGCCAGTCTGGTGCTGGCGGCCACGCTGGGCGGCGTGCGCTTGTTCGCGTCCGAACACGACCGCGGCACGCTCGACGGCCTGCTGGTTGCGCCCATCGACCCCAGCAGCATCTACGCGGCCAAGCTGGCCGTGCTGACGCTGGAAACGGCCTTCGTGGGCCTGGTGCAGCTCGGCTTTGTGAGCCTGCTGCTGAACGTGCCCCTGCTGCAGGGCGTGACCGTGGGCGCCGTCCTGCTGGCGTCCGCGGGCATGAGCGCGGTCGTCGCTTTGCAAAGCGCGCTGGTCGTGAACGCGCGCGCGCGCGAGGTGCTGCTGCCGCTGCTGGCCTTGCCCTTGTCGTTCCCCATTCTGCTGGCGGGGGTGGGGCTGACGCTGGGCGCGCTGCAGGTGACGCCGGACGCCGCGCAGGGGCCGTGGTTCGGGTTGCTTGCCGCGGCGGGAGGGGTATCCTTGAGCTTGGGCGTCGTACTCTATCCCTTCGCCGCCCGGACCTGACGGAGAACAGCATGCGCGAAGCACTGGCACACATTCCGCACCGGGAGCTGCCGTCCGGCCGCAGGTTCGGCCTGGGCAGCGCGGCCATGTACGCCCTCTTGCTGCTGAGCATGGGGCTGGCCATCTTCATGACGTTCGTGTACGCCCCCGCCGAGCGCGTGCAGGCCGAGGTCTATCGGCTGCTCTTCGTGCACGTGCCGAGCGCCTGGCTGGCCTTCCTGGCCTTTGGCGTGGTGGCGCTGGGCAGCGTCATGTACCTGGCGCGGGGCCGCCAGCGCTGGGATCGGCTGGCGCATGCATCCGCCGAAATTGGCGTCATGTTCACCACGCTCACGCTGGTGACCGGCGCCATCTGGGGCCGCAACGTGTGGGGCGTGTGGTGGCAGTGGGACCCGAGGCTGACCACCACCCTCATCATGTGGTTCATGTACACCGGCTACCTGTCGCTGCGCGCCTACGTGGACGACCCGTCCATCCGCCGCCGCGCCGCGTCGGTGCTGGGCATCGCGGCGGTGGTCACGGTGCCGATCGTCTGGTTCTCGGTGGAGTGGTGGCGCAGTCTGCACCCGCGGCCCTCCATCACCAGCCCGGGCGGCGGCATGCCGGGCGAGATGCTGGTCACGCTGTTGCTCTCCGTGGGCGCGTTCACCGTGTTCTACCTGGTGCTGCTGCGCCAGCGCATGACGCTGGAACTGGCCGCGTCTGAGGTGTCACGCCTGCGCGAGATCATGCAGGATCAGCGGGAGGATGACCGATGACCACCGACATGCTGTATCTGTTCTTCGGGTTCGGCGTCGTCTGGCTGGGCGTCTTCGGCTACTTGCTCTACGTGACCGGGCGCGTGCGCGGCGTGCGCGACGAGCTGCACGACCTGCGCGGTCAACTGGAACCCTCGGAGGCAGGGCGGGACACGCCGTCGAGCTGACCCCCTCGCCCGCCCGCCGGACGAACACCCCCGACTGAACGGCCCGCGCGCATGATCGACCTCGTAGACGTTGGCCGTCTGGCGCTTGGGGCCGCATTTGGAACTGCGGTTCTCCAGATTCTGCTGAGCGTCCTGGCCGCGGTGCGGCGGATGCCGGAGCTGGCCGTCAGCGCCCGCAACGCGGCCGCCGTACAAGCGGCCTTGCTGACCGTTGCGGTGGCCGGCCTGGCGGCCGGGTTCCTCAGCCGCGACTTCTCGATGGCGTTCGTGGCCGATCACTCCAGTTCCGCGATGCCAGTGGGCCTGACCATCGCGGCCCTGTGGGGCGGGCAGGAAGGGTCGCTGCTCTTCTGGACCTGGGCCATGAGCCTGTTCGCGGCGCTGGCCAGCCGCCGAATGCTGGCGGCGCACGCCGAGGCAGGGCCGCACGGCCTGGCCGCGCTCAGCGGCTTGCAGCTGTTCTTCCTGGGAGTGGTGGTCTTCACGTCGTCGCCGTTTCAGCGCCTGGTGGCCGCGCCGGTGGAAGGCCGCGGGCTGAATCCGTTGCTCTGGGACAGCGGCATGCAGATTCACCCGCCCATGCTGCTCACGGGCTACATGAGCTTTGGGATTCCGTTTGCCTTTGCTATCGGGATGCTCACGGCCGGGCGGGTTTCCCAGCCGTGGCTGCGCGAAATGCGCGACTGGATGCTGCTGGCCTGGGCCATTCAAAGCGCGGGGTTGTTGTTGGGCGCGTGGTGGGCCTATCGGGTGCTGGGCTGGGGCGGCTACTGGGGCTGGGACCCGGTGGAGAACGTGGCGCTGCTGCCCTGGCTGGCGGCCACGGCCTACCTGCACTCGGCGCTGGCGCAGGAGCGGCGCGGGCAGCTGCGCGCCTGGGCCGTGGGCCTGGTGCTGCTGTCCTACGCGCTGGCAGTGTTCGGCACCTTCGTCGTGCGCAGCGGCGTGCTGTCGTCCGTGCACTCGTTCGCCCTGTCCGACGTGGGACCCACGTTCTTCGTGTTCGTGGGCGCCCTGTCGGTCCTGTCGCTGGCGCTGTTCGTCTATCGGCTGCCGTCGATCCGCTCGGACGTTCCCATTGCCTCCCTCGCGTCCAAGGAGGCCGGGTTCCTCATCAACAATCTGCTGTTGCTGGCCATCGCCGCGGCCACGTTTTGGGGCACGATCTTTCCCATGCTGACGGAGATCGTGCAGGGAGCGCGCATCGCCGTCGGCCCGCCGTTCTACACGCAAGTGAACGTGCCGTTGCTGCTGGCGGTGCTTGGGGTGCTGGCCGTCTGGCCGCTGCTGGCCTGGCGGCGCACGCCGCCGCGGGCGGTCTGGCGCGCGGCGCGCTGGCCGCTCGCCGCGTTCGTCGGCGTATCCGCGCTGCTGGCGCTGCTCGGCATGCGCGACGGTCTGCCCATCCTGGCCATCGGAATGACGGCGGCCGTCGCGCTGGGCGTGGGGCTGGAGTTCGTGCGCAGCCTGGCCGGCTCGCTCCGAGCGCGCCGGGCGTCCGACGCCCAGCCCGGCCGCTATCTCAGCCGCCATCGGCGGCGGCTCGGCGGTTATCTGGCGCATCTGGGCATTGCCGTCTTTGCGCTGGGAGTGATCGGATCGTCGGCCTTTGGTCAGGAGACCGCGGCGACCGTGCGCCGCGGCGAAGCCGTGCGCCTCGGCGGATACGACGTCGTGTTCCAGGGCCTGGCCAGCGGCGCGCAGCCTGGACTGACCACCGTCACCGCCGTGGTGGACGTCGTGCGGGACGGCGTGGTGATCGACCGGCTGACGCCGGCGCGCCGCATCCATGCGGGCTGGGAATCCCAGCCAACCGCCGACGTGGCCGTGAGCACGACCCTGCCGCGGCTCGACGATGTGTACGTGCTGTTGAGTTCGTGGGACGCCGCAGGCGAAACCGCGACGCTGCGCGTGCTGGTCAATCCGCTGGTCGTCTTGTTGTGGATCAGCGGGGCGGTGTACTTCGCCGGCGTGCTGGTCGTGGCGTGGCCGTCGCCCAGGCGTTCGCCGGCGGAAGCGCCGGACGCCGTGCCCGCGCCCGCCCCGTCGTGACCCGGCTGCGCGCGGCCGCGCTGTGCGCGCTGGTCGTGACGGTTGCGGCCGCCGCCGGCGCCGCCGCGGATGAGAGCGCCGACCTTGCACTGCGCACGCGCATGTGGGCCATTGCCGAACGGCTGGACTGCCCCGTCTGCCAGGGGCAGTCGGTGCGGGATTCGAACGCGCAGCTGGCCGCACAGATGCGCGCGATCATCCTCATCAGGCTGCAGGCCGGCGAATCCGAAGACCAGATCATGCAGTTCTTTGCCGATCGCTATGGCCCCGGCGTGCTGCGCGAACCCCCGAGGGAGGGTTTGGCGTTGGGTGTGTGGCTGGGGCCGCTGGTGGTCGTTGGGTTCGGGGTCGTGCTGGTAGCGGCGGTGCTGGCGCGCGGGCGCCGTCGAGCCGCAATGCCCGGCGGCGACCTGGCCGCCTACGAGCAGATCGTGGACGACCTGCGCCGCCCCAGGCGCGGCGGCTGAGCCGCGCGCATGCCGGCAGCGTTGCTGAGCCTGGCCGTCGCCGCGATCGTGGTTGCGGGGCTGGCGTGGATTCTCGCTCCGCTCGTGCGGCGCCCGTCGGGGTTCGCGTCGTCCCAGACCGATGACGACCAGACGGCCATCGAGCGGTCGCTGCGCATGCTGGACGAAATGGAAGCCGAGCGGGACCGTGGGGCGATGAGCGCGAGCGACTTTGCGCAGGTCAGCGGCGAGCTGCGCCGCGAAGCTGCCGCGCGCCTGCACGCCCGCGACCAACGCACGGCGCGGCTCGACGCGGCGCTCGACGCGCTGCTCACCCGCGCTGACGGCGAGCCGCCGCCGCCGAGCACGGCGGCGCGGCCGCGCGCGCACGCGCTGGTCTGGGTCGCCCCAGCTATCACCGCCGCGGCGCTGCTGGCGGTGCTGGTCGTCGTGATTACCGTCGGCGCCCGTGCGTCCGCGGCCGAACAGACCGTGGTTGGCAACGTCGGCGTGGGCGCCGTCACAGGACTGGCGGTTGCGGCCGACGATGCCGACACCCTGGCGGCCGCGCACGCCGCGGGCGTGCAGGTCAGCCGCGACGGCGGGCGTAGCTGGGCGGCGGCAGACGTGCCCGGGCCGGCGGCGGCCGCGGCCGCCGCGCGCGGGCGGCTCTACGCACTGACCGACGCCGGCGTCTGGACGAGCGCCGACCGCGGCCTCACGTGGACCCGAGACGCCGATCGCCCCCCGCTGCGGCTGCTGGCCGCGGGGCCGCGCGGCGGCCGCCTGGCGGCGGTCGGGCCGGCCGGCGAGATCGTGGTCAGCGACGACGCGGGGACGACCTGGCGCGGCGCTGGCCTGGAGACGCCGCCGGCGCTCTCGGGGCTGGCCGTGGTGGACTTTGCCGCGCCCTTCCTGCTGGCAGCCACAGGGACCGAGGGGGTGCTGGCGGAATCGTCGGGCGGCCGCTGGCGCTCGGCCAACGGCTTCGTCAACGGCGCGCTGCCCACGGTGGTCGTGCGCGCGGTTGCGTATGCGCCCGACACCGGCGATGCCTTCACCTCGGCCACCGGCGAACGCTTCGAGGGCGCGGTGTTCGCCGCCACCGACGCCGGGGTCTTCAAATCCGTCGACGGCATGCAATCGTGGCAACTCCTGCCGTTGCGCGCCGACGTGCGCGCGCTGGGCGTGAGTCCGGCAGCGCCGCGCACGCTCTACGCCGTTGGGTTGGACGGGTCCGTGTTCCGCAGCCTGGACGCCGGCGCGGCGTGGCGCTGAGAGCGGCCCTCGGCCTGGCGGCGCTGCTGGCGCTGCTGCTGGGAAGCGCCGGCAGCCTGCGCGCCCAGGGCGTGGGCGCAATCGCGGGGAGGCTGACGGCGGGGAGCGCCGGCGCCGCGCTGCCCGCGCAGCTCACGGTTCACCTGGACGGCATCCGCCAGTCCGACCGACTTCCCACGCGAGAGACCGCGGCCGCGGCCGATGGGTCCTTCAGGTTCGAGGACGTCGCGGCCGGCTCGGAATACGCCTACGTGGTATCGCTGACGGCGGAGGGCGTGCGGTACGCCAGCGGCGTGCTGTACGTCGAGGCCGGCGCCAGCACCGACGTCGCGATCGAGGTGTACGCGGCCACCGAGCGCGACCCTGGCGTGACCTATCGCAGCCTGACGCGCCTGCTGCGGAGGCAAACGGCGGACACGCTGAGCGTGGTCGAAATTGCCGACGTGCACGTGCCGGGCGACCGCGCGTTCATCCCCGTGCAACAGCCGGGGTTGCCGCCGCCGATCAGGTTTGGGGTGCCGGACGGCGCGTTCGGCTTGCAGCCCATCGCCGGGTTTCTGACCAGCGAAGTGGTCATCGGCGGCCCGGGGTTCGCCGTCTTCGCCGGCCTGCACCCCGGCACGTCGACGCTGGTGTACGGCTACCAGCTGGCGCTGGACGGCGGAGCGATTGCGTTCGACTGGACGCCCTCGTTGGACGCCGGCGTGGTGGTGCTGCTCGTCGAAGAAGGACCGCTGGTTGCCGAGGTGGCAGGCCTGGCAGCGCACGGCCCCGACGCGTTTGGCGGCACGCGCGTGCAGCGGTGGCAGGCGAGCGGCGTGGCCGGCGGCAGCCGGGTGAGCGTCAAGGTGACGGACACGTCGCTGCCCGGCGCGCTGCGCGCGCTGCGGGCGACGACGGCGGACCGCTGGGCGCTGCTGGCCGCGGGGCCGGCCGTCGTGCTGGCCGCGGCCGTCGCCGTCTGGCGGCGCGGCTGGCGGCGCGCGCCCGCCGGCGCACCCGAGGCGCGCGCAGCGCAGCTGCTGGCCGAGCTGCGCGCCGCCGACGGCGGCGCCGAGCGCGCGTCGGACGAGCGGCGGCAGGCCGCGCGCGCCGAATTGCTGGCCCTGCTGGAGCAGCGGCCCGAGCTGGTGGGCGAATTGCGCCGCGCCGCCGGGCCAGCGGCGGGCGATGGCGGCGACGGCTCACGGGACGGCAGCCAGTGACCCCGCCCCCCTCGCACCATTGCCGGCCTGCCGCGCGGCCGCGCTAAGATTGCGCTCGTGAACGAAGTCCGGCACGACATCATCATCATTGGGGCGGGCGGCGCGGGACTTCGCGCCGCCATGGCGGTGGTGGAGACCAACCCCGACCTCTCCGTCGGCCTGGTGTCCAAGGTCTACCCCATGCGCAGCCACACCGTGGCCGCCGAAGGCGGCATGGCGGCAGTCATCAAGCCCAACGACGACCGCCAGCACCACATCTACGACACGATCAGCGGTTCCGACTGGCTGGCCGACCAGGACGCGGTGGAGCTGTTCGTGGACGAGGCGCCGCGCGAGCTGATCCAGCTGGAACACTGGGGCTGCCCTTGGAGCCGCGAAGACTCCGGGCAGGTGGCGGTGCGGCCGTTCGGCGGCATGCAGATCGAGCGCACCTGGTACGCCGCCGACAAAACTGGCTTCCACGTGCTGCACACGCTGTTTCAGACCTCGCTGCAGTTCAGCCAGATTCGGCGCTACGACGAATTCTTCGTGACGAAGCTGCTGGTGGCCGACGGGCGCTGCCAGGGGTGTGTGGCGCTGGAATTGCGCACGGGCGAGCTGCACGTCCTGCGCGCCGCGGCCGTCATCGTCTGCACCGGCGGGTTCGGCCGCATCTTTCCGTTCACGACCAACGGCGCCATCAAGACCGGCGACGGCCTGGCGCTGGCCTACCGCGCCGGCGCGGCGCTCGAAGACATGGAGTTCGTGCAGTACCACCCCACCGGTCTGCCCGGCACCGGCATCCTGATCACCGAAGCCTCGCGCGGCGAGGGGGGCATCCTGCTGAACACCGAGGGCCGCCGCTACCTGCAGGACTATGACCTTGGGGCGCCGCTGGACATTCACGACCCGCGCCACCCGCAGAACCGCAGCATGGAGCTGGGGCCGCGCGACCGGCTCTCGCAGGCCTTCATGCACGAACAGGCCGCAGGCCGCACGTTCCAGGGGAAGTTCGGCGACTACGTGGAGCTGGACGTGCGCCACTTGGGCGAGGAGCGCATCGAGTCGCGCATTCCGTTCGTGCGCGAGCTGGCGCTCAATTACGCGGGCATCGACCCGATCGTCGAGCCGATTCCCGTGCGGCCCGTGGTGCACTACACGATGGGCGGCATCGACACCGACGTGCACGGCGCAACCGCGCTGCCAGGCCTCTACGCCGCCGGGGAGTGCGCCTGCGTCAGCATCAACGGCGCCAACCGGCTGGGGTCCAACTCGCTGACCGAACTGGTGGTCTTCGGCGCGCGCGCCGGTCGTCACGCCGCCGCGGCGGCCGCGGGCCTGGAACTGGGCGGCGGCGCGGAGATCGACCGGCAGGCGGCGGCCGAGCGGGAGCGGCTGGCCGCCTGGCGCGCGCGGCCGACCGTCGACGACCGCGTGGCCTCGATTCGAGACGACATGACGACGGCGATGGAAGCGGGCGCGGGCATCTTCCGCGACGAAGCCTCGCTGGCCGCCTGTTGCGGCACGCTGCGCGGCCTGCGTGCGCGCGCCGACCGCGTCCACCTGCACGACGACAGCCCGGTCTACAACACCGAGCTGGTGAGCGCGCTGGAGCTCGACGGCATGATCGACGTGGCCGAAGCCGTGGCGCATGCCGCGCGCCAGCGCACAGAATCGCGCGGGTCGCACCAGCGCACCGACTTCGCGGCGCGCGACGACGCAAACTTCCTGACGCACAGCCTGGCCTATCGAACCGACGACGGTCCACGCATCGCCTACAAGGACGTGGTCATCACTCACTGGCCTCCGGCGGCGCGGGTGTACGGGGCAGCCAACGACGCGGACGGACAGGCATGAGCGAAAAAACCATCCAGCTGGAGGTCTTCCGCTATCGGCCAGACGCCGACGGGCCGGGCTTTCAGACCTACGACGTGCCGTTCCACGACGACTGGGTCGTGCTGGACGCCTTGAATTATGTCAAGGACTACGTCGACGGCACGCTCAGCTACCGCTGGTCCTGCCGCATGGGGGTATGCGGGTCGTGCGGCATGGAGGTCAACGGCGAGCCGAAGCTCACCTGCGCCGCGTTTCTGCGCGACTACCTGCCCGGGCCGGTGCGGGTCGAGCCGCTGACCAACTTCCCCGTCGAACGCGACCTGGTGGTGAATATGGACGGCTTCATGTCGAAGCTCGATTCCGTATCGCCCTACATCGTCCCGAAAGACGAGGCCGGCGGCGGCCCGAGCGCCGAACACCTGCAGACGCCCGCGCAGCTGGACCGCTACAAACAGTTCAGCATGTGTATCAACTGCATGCTGTGTTACGCCGCCTGCCCGGTGGTGGGGCGCGTGGACGAATTCATTGGCCCGGCGGCGCTGGCGCTGGCGCAGCGTTACAACCTGGACTCGCGCGACGACGGCCGCGAGCGCCGCTACGACGTGATGTTCCAGGACGAGGGCGTCTGGGAGTGCACCTACGTGGGCGAGTGCTCCGAGGTATGCCCGAAGCACGTGGACCCCGCCGGGGCCATCCAGCAGGCCAAGCTGTCGGGCGCGCTGGACTACTACAAGCGCATGTTGACGCCGTGGGCGCGCCGCTCGTGAACCGCCCGAACCGTCCGCTAGACCGGCGTATGGGCTGGACGTGGTGGACGCAGAAGCCGGCGTACGTGCACGTGTTTCTGCGCGAAGCGAGCGCGGTCTTCATTCTGGCGGAGGTCGTGTTGTTCGCGGTCTTGATCCACAAAGCCGGACAGGATGCGGAGACCTAC
This sequence comes from uncultured Chloroflexota bacterium, assembly GCA_958296175.1. Classification (GTDB taxonomy): domain Bacteria; phylum Chloroflexota; class UBA11872; order UBA11872; family UBA11872; genus UBA11872. The sequence goes on along the minus strand of OY282448.1, from coordinate 2,325,988 downwards.
CGCGCCTACCTGGATTTCCTCTGGCACCCGCTGATGGTGGTGTTCCACATCCTGGCGCTGGCCTTCGCGGTGTGGCACAGCGTGACGTGGTTCTTGCTGACGCCCAGCGCGCTGCCGCGGCAGATTGCCGGACGGCGCGTGCCGGCCGCGCTGGTGGTGGGGCAGCAGTTCGCAGGGTTGGCGGTCGTGTCGCTGCTGATTGCGCTGTGGGTCGCCTGGGTGGGCGCGACGTGAGCAGGCACGGCACCGGCGGCCGCTCGTCCGAGGCGTTTTTCTGGTCGGTGTTCTCGGTCGGCGGCGTGGCCGCCGCGCTGCTGGGTCCAGGGCTCCTCCTGACCGTCATGCTGTTCGGCGCGTTTGGCTGGTCGTGGTTCGCCGACGCCCTGTCCTATGACGGCATGCGTGACCTGATCCAGCCCGCCGTGGTGCGGGTGGTCGTGGGAGGAGCGGTTGCGCTGATCGCCATGCACACCGTGCACCGCATTCGGCATCTGGCCATAGACCTGCACGCGCCAATTCCGGCGCGGCTGGCGGCGGCCGCCGCGTACGGCGGTGCAGCCGTGCTGATCGTGTTCACGGTGCTGGTGCTGGCGCTGCTCTAGCTCTCGGCCGTGCGCGGGCGCTTTTGCCCGGCCGTGCGCCGCACGCCTTACACTGCGTTCGACCTGAGGCACGGGTCATTCGGGCAATGCGCATCACGAACGTTCGCACCATTGTGTTCGAGCATGACCTGCGGCGGCGGCTCGGCGACGCCAACAACCCTGCGGGCCGCACGCGCACGTCCGGCCTGGTCGTGTACGTCGACACCGACGAAGGCGTGACGGGCATCGGCCTGGGCGCCGCGCCGGGGCGGGCGCACGCGCAAGCTCTGGGCGAGCTCCTGCTGGGCGCCGACCCGCGCGGCGTCCGCGGCCTCTGGCAGCGCATGGCCGACGCGGAATTCAAGCTCGGAACGGTCGGCGCGGCCGCCGTTGGGCTGTCGGCCGTGGACCTGGCGCTGTGGGACCTCAAAGCCAAGGCCGCCAACGAGCCGCTCTGGCGTTTGTTGGGCGCCGACCAGCCGCGCGTGCGCGTGTACGCCAGCGGGCTGGACATGCCGCTGTCGGACGACCAGCTGCGCGTGTTCTACCAGGGCATGGCGGCGCGGGGCGTCTCGGCCGGCAAGTTGAAGGGCGGGGTCGATCTGCGCGACGACCTGCGGCGGCTGGGCGTCATGCACGACGCCCTGGCGGCCAGCGGCGCGGCGCGCGTCGATCTGATGCTGGACGTCAACGAGTGTTGGACGCCCAAACAGGCCGTGCGCCACGTGCGAACCATCGAGCGCGAGTTCGACCTGACCTGGATCGAAGAACCTGCGCGCCGCTGGGACGCGCAGGGATTGCGCCAGGTGTCGGACGGCGTGGCGGCGGCGGTGGCCAGCGGGGAAAACCTGCGGCATCCCGGCGAGTTCATGCCGCTGCTGGACGCCCGCGCCATCGACGTGGTGCAGGTCGGCCGCGACACCTGCGGCGTCACCGGCGCGCTGATCGCGGCCGACATGGCGTTTGGCGTGGAGCGGCCGGTGGCGATGATGAACAGCCCGGGCAGTTTCATGGCGCACGCCGCCGCCGCCATCCCCAATCACGCCATGCTGGAGATGCTCGACGCGGGGTACGGCGAGCTGTTCGACATCGACCAGCGGCTGGAGGACGGCTGGCTGGTGCTTGGCGAACGGCCCGGGTTCGGGATGGAATTCGACGCCGACCGTCTGGCGGCGCACACGGTGAGCCAGGCGTCGCGCGCGGCCGGTCCCAGTCCCGCGGGGCGCCGCGCAGGCGCGGGGCGCTATGGCTGAGGCGGCCCGCGGCCAGCAGGTGCCCGGTGCCTGTATCGAGAAACCCGGGCGTCCAGTCCCCGCAATTCGTCTGTACGACAGGCGCTGCGGCTGCCGGGACACGTGGAAGTACCGCCGAAAATCCGCTGAAACGACCCCGCCGGCGCCGCTGCGATTGGCGCGCCGGGCCGGAACTCGTGACAATAGGACACAGGTCCGGCCGGGACGCATGAACGGAGGCTGCATTGCGAGCGATTCAATACGCCGCGCCCACGACGGTCGATGACGCCGTGAGCATTCTCGCCGAGCACGGCCCCAGGGCGCGGATGCTGGCCGGCGGGACCGACATTATCGTGCAGGTGCGCGAAGACGCCCGAGACGCCGACGTGCTCGTGGACGCCAAGCACATTCCAGAGCTGACGTCCCTGACCGTCGACGCGGACGGCGTCACCACCCTCGGCGCGGCCGTGCCGTGTTACGAGCTGTACAACGACGCGCAGTTCGCCGCCGCGTATCCGGCCATCGTCGACGCCGCGCGCATCATCGGCAGCACCGGCATCCAGGGCCGCGCTTCCGTCGGCGGCAACCTGTGCAACTCCGGGCCGGCCGGCGACACGATTCCAGCGCTGATCGTGCACACCGCCGCGTGCAACATTTCGGGACCGGGCGGCGCGCGGCAGGTGGCGGTGGAGGACTTCTGCACCGCGCCGGGCCGCAACGTGCTGGGCAACGGCGAGCTGTTGGTTTCGCTGACGCTGCCTGCACCCTCCGCCGGGTCGGGGTCGCACTATCTGCGCTTCATCCCCCGCAACGAAATGGACATTGCGGTGGTAGGCGCGGGCGCGTTCCTGCAGCTCGACGGCGATACCATCAGCGCAGCGCGGGTCGCGCTGGCCGCCGTGGCGCCCACGCCGCTCTTCGTTCGCGAGGCAGGCGACGCCCTGGTCGGCGCGCCGGCCGACGAAGCGTCCTTCGCGGCTGCGGCCGACCTCGCGCGCAGCGCCGCCTCGCCTATCGACGACATGCGCGGCACGGTGGCGCACCGCAAGCAGCTTTCGTACGTGCTCACCCAGCGCGCCCTGCGCGGCGCCGCGGCACGCGCCCAGGGAGGCAGCCCCAGCAATGGCCACTGAACTCAAGTCCGGCAAGGTCCACGTGCAAGCCACGATCAACGGCGAAATCGTTGACGTTCTGGCGGAGCCGCGCGAGAGCCTGCTGGAGGTCTTGCGCGACCACCTGGAACTGACCGGCGCCAAGGAAGGCTGCAACAACGGCAACTGCGGCGCCTGCAACGTCATCATGGACGGGCGGCTGGTCAATTCCTGCTGCGTGTTGGGCGTGGAGGCGGCCGGCGCCACGATCGAGACGATCGAAGGCGTGGCCTCGCCCGCGGGCCTGCATCCGCTGCAGGATGCGTTCCTCGAAAACGCCGCGCTGCAGTGCGGCGTGTGCACGCCCGGGTTCATCGTGGCGGCCAAGGCGCTGCTGGACGAAAACCCCAACCCGACCGAGTACGACGTGCGCTGGTGGCTGGCCGGCAACCTCTGCCGCTGCACGGGGTACGACAAGATTGTTCGCGCGGTGCTGGACGCCGCCGAACGCGTGCGCGCGGAGGCCTAACCATGGCAATCGACACCAGCGTGGCGCCCAAGATCAAGCACCACGACGAGAAGTACAAGGTCATTGGCACGCGGCCCGTGCGCCACGACGGCGTGGAGAAGGTCACCGGCGAAGCCCGCTACGGGTCCGACATCAACCTGCCCGGCCAGCTGCACGGCAAGGTGCTGCGCAGCCCGCATGCGCACGCGCGCGTGCTGCGCATCGACGTCAGCCGCGCCGAGGCGCTGGACGGCGTGCACGCCGTCATTACCAGCGGCGACCTGCCCAACCCGGGCGACAAGCTCACGGGCGGCGGCGAGGCGCCCGGCCTGCCCGTCAAGTACAAGAGCGCCAACATGCTGGCGCGGGACAAGGTGCACTACCACGGCCACGCCGTTGCCGCGGTGGCGGCCACGAATGCGCACGTCGCCGGCGAAGCGCTCAAACTCATCGACGTCGAATACGAGGTGCTGGACCCGGTGCTGGAAGTCCGCAGCGCCATGCAGCCCGACGCGCCGATCGTCATCGAGGACCTGCGCACGGCCAAGGCCGACGGTTCGACCGGCGATGCGCCCAGCAACGTGGCAGCGGAAATGCTGTACGAAAAGGGCGACGTTGCGGCCGGATTCGCCGAGGCGGACGTGGTTGTGGACCGCGAGTTCACCTTCGGCGTGGTGCACCAGGGCTACATCGAAACGCACAACGCCAGTGCGCACTGGCTCAAGGACGGCCACCTGCACGTCTGGTGCAGCTCGCAGGGCGCGTTCACGATCCGGCAGGAACTGGCCGATCTGCTCGAGCATCCGATCACCAAGATTCACGTCTACCCGATGGAGATTGGCGGCGGGTTTGGCGGCAAGACCACGGTCTACCTGGAGCCGCTGGCCGCCGTGATGTCGCGGCACACGGGCCATCCCGTCAAAATGAGCATGGACCGGGCCGAAGTGCTGATGGCCACCGGCCCCACGCCTGGCGGCTACGTGCGCGTGAAGATGGGCGCCACGAATGACGGCATGATTACCGCTGGCTACGCCAATCTCGCGTTCGACGCCGGCGGGTTCCCGGGCTCGGTGGTTGGCGCGGGCTGCCGCTGCGTGTTTGCGCCCTACAACATGCCCAACGCGCGCGTCGAGGGCTACGACGTGGTGGTCAACAAGCCCAAGACGCACGCCTACCGTGCGCCGGGCGCCACCCACGCCGAGTTCGCCAGCGAAGTGGTGGTGGACGAAATCTGCCGCCAGCTCGACGTCGACCCGGTGGAGTTCCGCCTCAAGAACAGTGCCAAGGAAGGCGACTGGCAGCTCGACCAGCCGCCCTATCCGCGCATCGGCCACGTCGAATGCGTGGAAGCGGCGCGCGACTCCGCCCACTGGCAGACCCCGCTGGAAACCGCGCCCGGCAAGCGCCGCGGCCGCGGCATCGCCTCGGGCTTCTGGTTCAACGTGGGACTCACGTCCAGCGCCCAGGCGCGGCTGAACAGCGACGGCAGCGTCACCCTGCTGGAAGGGTCGACGGACATCGGCGGCACACGCACCTCCGTGGCCATGCAGTTCGCGGAAACGCTGGGCATCGACGTGGCCGACGTGAACCCGATTGTGGCCGACACCGACTCGGTGGGGCAGACCGACGTGACCGGCGGCAGCCGCGTGACCTTTGCCACCGGCCTGGCCGCCCACAACGCCGCCAACGACATGAAGGACCAGATCGTCGAAGGTCTGGCTGACCTGTGGGACGTGGCCGCGGAATCGATCGCGCACGTCGAGGGCTGCTTCTCGGCCAACGGCAACTCCGCCACGGTGCGCGAGGCCGCCGAACTGCTGGAAGGCGAAGGCGTGTTCCCCATCGGCGCGTCCACCGTGACTCCGTCCCGCGAAGGCGGCGCGTTCGCCACGCACATCGCCGACGTGGAAGTGGACGTAGAGACCGGCAAGGTCGAGATTCTGCGCTACACCGCCGTGCAGGACGCGGGCGTTGCCATCTACCCGCCCTACGTGGAAGGGCAGATGCAGGGCGGCGTCGTGCAAGGCATCGGCTGGGCGCTGAACGAGGAGTACGTCTACGACGAGGAGGGCCGCTTGCGCAACGCCAGCTTGCTGGACTACCGCATGCCCACGGCCCTGGACGTCCCGAACATCGAGACGATCATCGTCGAAGTGCCCAACCCCGGCCATCCCTACGGGGTGCGGGGCGTGGGCGAGGTGCCGATCGTGCCGCCGCCGGCCGCGGTGGCCAACGCGATCTTCGACGCCACAGGCGTGCGCCTGTTCGACCTGCCCGTGTCGCCGGCGCGCGTGCAGGCGGCGCTGGCCGCGCACCACGGCGAGGCGTAGTCCTCGCCGTGGCGGTCGTCCACATCCCAACGCCCATGCGGCCGCTGGCCGGCGGCATGGCGAGGGTCGAGATCGAAGGCGCGACGGTTGGCGAGGTCATCGACGGCCTGGAGGCGCGCTTCCCCGGCGTGCGCGAGCGCCTGGTCGACGACGGCCGGCTGCGCGCCGGGCTGGCCGTCTTTGTGGACGGCGTCAACAGCCAGCGGCGGCTGCGCACCAAGCTTCGGCCCGACAACGAGCTGCATTTCATCGAATCACTCGGCGGCGGTTCGCCTACACTTGCGCCGACGAGCGTTGACACGAATCCGCCGCCGCACGGCAGAGGTAAAGCATGACAGCAGGCCCTGAGGCGTATCGAGTCGTTGGAACCCGCCCCGTTCGGCATGACGGCGTGGACAAAGTCACGGGCCGCGCGCGCTACGGCGTCGACGCCAGCATGCCGGGCATGATCCACGGCAAGGTGCTGCGCAGCCCCCACGCCCGCGCCCGCATCTTGCGCGTCGACACGTCTCGCGCCGACGCGCACGCGAAGGTGCTGGCCACCACGACCAGCGCCGACTTTCCCGACCCGGGCGAAGGCATGGCCGAGGCCAACGAGTCGGGTCTGCAAAACGTCCGCTTCATGGCCGAGCGCGTCATCGCCAGCAGCCGCGTGACCTACGAGGGCCAGGTCATCGCCGCCGTTGCGGCCGCCAGCCCGCACGACGCCGAAGAGGCGCTGCGTCTGATCGACGTCGACTACGAGGTGCTGCCGCCAGTGCTCGACGTGCGCGAGGCCATGGCGCCAGACGCGCCGGTGATCTTGGACGACCTGCGCACGGAAACGGGCGGCGTGCTGGGCGACGCGCCGACGAATATCGCCAAGCACCTCGTCTACGAAGAAGGCGACGTCGAGGCGGGCTTCGCCGCCGCCGACCTGGTCATGGAACGCTCGTATTCCACCGCGATGGTGCACCAGGGCTACATCGAGCCGCACAACGCGCTGGCCTACTGGAACCAGGACGACCACCTGATCGTCGAATCGAGCTCGCAAGGGCATTTCGGCATCCGCGACGAGCTGGCGCGGGTCTTGCAGCATCCCAAGTCGAAGATTCGCGTGCTCCCGGCGGAAATCGGCGGCGGGTTTGGCGGCAAAACCACGGTCTACCTGGAGCCGCTGGCGGCCGTGCTGTCCAAGAAGTCCGGTCGGCCGGTCAAGATGACCATGAACCGTATCGAGGTGTTGACTGGCACGGGGCCGGCGCCGGGCGCGTTCATGACCGTGAAGATGGGCGTGACCACCGCCGGCAAGATCACCGCCGCCACGGTCGACTTGGCTTTCGAGGCTGGCGGCTATCCGGGGTCGGCGGTCGGCGCCGGCTGCCTGTGCAGTATCGGCCCGTACGCCATCGAGAACTTCCGCGTCGACGGGTACGACGTGGTGGTCAACAAGCCGAAGTCGCACGCCTACCGCGCGCCGGGAGCGCCGCAGGCCGAGTTTGCCGTGGACGTGCTGGTGGACGAAATCTGCCAAGCCTTGGGCATGGACCCGTTGGAGTTTCGGCGGCTGAACGCCTCCACCGAGGGCGATCTGCGGGTGGACGGCACCCGATTCCACCCCATCGGCAACGTGGAGACGATCGAGGCCGCCCAGGCCACCGACCACTGGCAAACGCCGCTGGGCGAGGCGAATGGATCGAAGCGGCGCGGCCGCGGCGTGGCCTCCGGCTACTGGCTCAACGGCGGCGGCAAGTCCAGCGCCGTGGCGCGCCTCAACGATGACGGCTCGGTCACGCTGCTGGAAGGCTCCATGGACATCGGCGGCACGCGCACGTCGGTGGCCATGCAGCTGGCCGAGACCCTGGGCATCCCCATCGACTGCGTAGACCCCATCGTCCCCGACACCGACGCCATTGCGTTCACCGGCGTCACTGGCGGCAGCCGCGTCACCTTCGCCACGGGGTGGGCCGCTATCGAGGCCGCGCGCGACCTGCAAGCGCAGATGATCGACGGCCTGGCCGACTACTGGGACGTGGCCGCCGAGTCGATCTCGTTCGAGGCTGGCACGTTCAGCCAGAACGGAACGAGCCTGAGCTTTGCCGAGGCGGCGGCAGCGCTGCAGGACGACGGTCTGGAAGTCGTGGGCAAGGCCACGGCGCAGCCGCAAGGGTCGGGCAACACGTTCGCCGTGCACCTGGCCGACGTGGAGGTCGACGTCGAAACCGGCAAGGTGGACGTGCTGCGCTACACCGCGCTGCAAGACGCGGGAACGGCTATCTACCCGCCCTACGTCGAAGGCCAGATGGAAGGCGGCGTGGCGCAAGGCGTGGGCTGGGCGCTGCACGAGGAGTACGTGTACGACGACGCCGGTTCGCTGCGCAACGCCAGCTTTCTGGACTACCGCATGCCGACGTCGCTCGACCTGCCCATGATCGAGACGGTGATTGTGGAAGTGCCGAACCCTGGCCACCCCTATGGCGTGCGCGGCGTGGGCGAGGTGCCGATCGTCCCGCCGCTGGCGGCCATCGCCAACGCGGTGTCCAACGCCATCGGCGTGCGCGTGCGCGATCTGCCGGCCTCGCCGCGCAAGGTGCAGGCGCTGGCGTCGGGAACGCCCGCCGCCTGACGACGCCCCGCTGTTCAGAAAAGGGGCGGCTGCACCGACCGAGGCCGTGGGAAAGGACCGCGTGACATGTCGTTACGGAGACTGCTTGGCAAAGCTCAGGCGGAGAGTCCGGAAAAGCTCCAAGAGCACTACGGCCCGCTGCTCGGCGCCGAGGAGAGGGTCGAGATTGGCTTCAAGGTCGTTCGCGACACGTTCGTCTTCACCAACAAGCGGCTCCTCATCGTGGACGTTCAGGGAATGACCGGGAAGAAAACGGAGTACTTGACGATCCCGTACGACAAGATCACGAAGTACAGCCTGGAAACAACCGGGCATTTCGACCTCGACGCCGACCTGAAGATCTGGGTCGGGAGCTTCGACGAGCCGATCGAGAAGAAGTTCAGCGGCGACTCCAACGTGTACGAGCTTCAGCGCATCCTCGCCAGCCACGTGCTGTAGGTTTCCCGCCGCCCCGGTTCCGTTGCGCATGGCGCACCCGCACGCGGCGGCGCGGCGCCGGGCGCTGCGTAGGCTGGACGCGGCAGTCGAGACAGAGAGCCTCCATGAATCAGCGTCTGAACGGCCGTGTTGCCGTGGTGACTGGCGCCGGCACGGGCATTGGCGTCGGCATCGCCAGCTGCCTGGCGGCGGACGGCGCCGCCGTCGTGCTGTCGGCGGCGAGCAGTATCGAAGGCGCGCGCACGCTGGCGGCCGACATCGTTGCGTCGGGCGGCTCCGCCGCAGCCGTGCAGGCGGACTTTCGCGACCCGCTCACTGCCCGCCGCGTCGTCGACACGGCCGTCCGCGAGTTCGGCGGTCTGGACATCCTGGTCAACAACGCTGGCTACACGCTGGACAAGCCGTTTCTGGAAACCACGGCCGAGGATTGGTCGTCGCTGTTCGACATCAACGTGCAGGCCATGATCGCCGCGTCGCACGCTGCAGTTCCGCACATGATCGAGCGCGGCGGCGGGCGCATCATCAACATCAGCTCCGTGCACGGCGCTCTGCATGCCCACGGCCACGTAATCTACGGGGCCACCAAGGGTGCGGTGAACGCCTTTACGCGGGCGCTGGCGGTGGAACTGGCGGCGCTGCAGATCACGGCCAACGTCATCGCGCCCGGCGCCATTCACGTGGAACGCTACGACCGCGACAACCGCGACCTGGAGGCGATTCGCGCGTCGATCCCCAACAAGCTGCTGGGCGAGCCCAAGGACATCGGCGCCATGGCTGCGTACCTGGCCTCGGACGACGCCCGCTACGTCACCGGCGCCGTGATCGCCGTCGACGGTGGTGTCACCGCGGTGATGGCGGTGACGGACTGACCCTCCCTCCGCCTCGATCAGCGGCTCGGCCCGCGGTGAGTGCTACGGTAGCCTTATGCGCACCTCTCGCCGTCCGAACGCCAACCAATGAGCGCCGAATTTTGGGGCATCATCGGGGCGATCGTTGGTTCGGCCGCGGTCATTCTGGTCGGCACGTTCAGCATCATGCTGAAGCTGTGGGGCGAGACCAACAAGCGGATCGACGCCCTGCGCGCCGAGGTCAGCGCCATCAACGCGCGCCTCGACGCTCAGCATGCCGAGGTCAGCACCATCAACGCGCGCCTCGACGCCCTGCGCGCCGAGGTGCACACCCTTCGGGATGACATGAACGAACGATTTGCGCGCCAAGACGACCGCCAGCACGCCGACATTGGCGCAGTCAATGCGCGCCTCGACACTCAGCATGCCGAGGTCAGCGCCATCAACGCGCGCCTAGACGCTCTGCATGCCGAGGTCAGCACCATCAACGCGCGCCTCGACGCCCTGCAGGCCGAGGTGCACGCCCTTCGGGATGACATGAACGAACGGTTTGCGCGCCAGGACGACCGCCAGCACGCCGACATCGGCGCAGTCAATGCGCGCCTCGACACTCAGCATGCCGAGGTCAGCACCATCAACGCGCGCCTAGACGCTCTGCGCGCGGAGGCGCACACCCTTCGGGATGACATGAACGAACGGTTTACGCGCCAGGGCGACCGCCAGCACGCCGACATTGGCGCGGTCAACACGCGGATCGACGCTTTGCTGCTGGCGCAGTCGTCACTGGTCGACATTCTCACGCGCAACCCAGACGGCGAAAGTTCCCAGCGGCGCATGGCCGCGCGTCAGCCCGTTCCCGCGGGCCAACTCACCGACGACGAGCGCCCTTGACCATCCGCGCGTGAGACGCGGCTGACCAGCGGCCAACATCGAGCACCCGCGGAATACTCCTGGCCGCGCCGCGCAACGGTCCGGTGAGGCGCGCGGCGGAAGCCGAGCCCGCTCCGTCGGCCCTGCCGTCGGGAATCCCTGGTAAGTTTTGTCGAGACAACCGCTGACTTCAGTCGAGCCGATGTCACCCGGGATATGCGCCAATCTCACGCAGCGCCCCGGTGTACGCACCCTGGGCCCTGGAAACGGCCGTCCACGGCACAACCCAATCCAACACCAACACCATGTCTAGCAACGTCACAATTACAGCAACCAACCTGACCAAGATTTATCGCGTCGAGCGCCGCCGCCCGGGTCGGCTCAGCTGGGCCCGCTCGTTGTTCTCGCCGGTGTACGAAGACATCCACGGCGTCGACGGCCTTTCGCTCACTATCGAGCGCGGCGAGGTGCTCGGTCTGCTGGGGCCCAACGGCGCAGGGAAATCGACCGCCGTCAAGCTGCTCACCGGCGTCCTGTATCCAACGGCGGGCAGCGTGCGCGTCCTCGGTCGCGACCCGTTCGAGGACCGGATCGCCAATGCGCAGGACATCGGGGTGCTCTTCGGGCAGCGGTCGCACCTTCTGCACGACCTGCCGGCGGTCGACTCCTTCGGATTGCTTCGCCACCTGTACGGGATTCTTCCCGCCGACTATGCGGCCAGGCTGGCCGACCTGACCGAGCTGCTCGAACTCGACCAGCTGCTGAGCCAGCCGGTGCGCACGCTGAGCTTGGGGCAACGGATGCGCTGCGAGATCGCGGCCACGTTTCTCCACCAGCCGAAGATCGTTTTCCTGGACGAGCCCACGATCGGCCTCGACGTGGAAGCCAAACGGCGCATTCGCGCGTTCATCGGGTCGGTCAGCCGCTCGCTGGGAACGACCGTTCTGCTGACGACCCACGACTTGATCGACGTGCAGGAGCTTTGTGAGCGCGTCGTCGTGTTGAACAAGGGGACGGCCGTGTTCGACGGTCTGCTGCGCGACCTGATTCGGCGGCACGCCGCGTCGCGGGCCGTCGAGGTGGACGCTCCCGAAGCCGTGGCCCGCGCGATCGCCCGCGGCGTGTCCGCGGCCTGGCCCGATGCACTGGTGACCCAGGAAGGCTCGCGGCTGCGCGTTTCGGAGATCGGTGACCAGACGGCGGTCCTCGAAGTCACCCGACAGATCATGGCGCGGGACGGTGTGCGCAGCCTTTCCGTCGTCGAACCGCCGATTGAAGACGTCATTCTGAGCGTGTACCGCCATGGCGTCGGCCGCGGCTAGGCGGCGTCTCGGCCTCGGCCGTTACGCGGCCGTCGCACGCACTTACGTCAAGGTCGGCTTGGCCTTGCGCTTCGAGTTTCTCGTGGGTCTGGGCGCCACGCTGCTCAACACCTGGATTCTGGTCAGCGTCTGGTCGGCGATCCGCTCGGGTTCGGGGGACGTGCAGGCGGCCTTCGACGCGCACGAAATGGCGACCTACATGGTCGTCGCCCAGGTCGTGAACCTGGCGCGCATGGGGCACGCCAGCCGCAGCGTGATTTACCGCTCGCTGCGGCAGGTATCGACGGGGCAAATTGCCGTCGAGCTGGTGCGGCCGGTCAACATGCAGCTGCTGCGCTACGCAGAATGGCTGGGGGTGTTCCTGGTCGACGCCCTTCTCATCGCCGTCCCAACCTGGCTGGTCTTTCGCCTTGTCGGCCTGACGGACGGCCCGGCATCGGGCGCGTCGCTGGCCTTGTTTGCGCTGAGCGTCGGGTTGGGGTGGCTGGTGCTGGCGGGTCTGCACTTCATCGTGAACGCCATTACGCTGATGAGCATCAGCGGGTCGGGCGTCACCATGGCGCGCGTGGCGATTCAGGAGTTCTTCGGCGGGGCCTTGATCCCGCTGGCCCTCATGCCGGGCGCTTTGCGGGTGGTGGCCGACGTCCTGCCCTTCCAGGCCGTCACCTCCACGCCGACGCTCGTCTACATGGGACGTCTCGAAGGCCGGGAGCTCGTGTTTGCCTTCGGCGTGCAGGCGTTGTGGGCGCTCGTCCTGTTCGTCATCGGGATGCTCGTCTGGCGGCGGCTCGTTCGCCGCGTGCAGATCCAAGGCGGCTGAGCAATGCGCCGCTGGCTGTTGCTGTATGCCGCGAGTTTCACGGTGCGGTTCAAAGCTATGGCGCAATACCGGTTCGACACCTGGCTGGGTCTGGGCAGCAATCTTGCCTGGCGGGTTTTTCGGCTGGCGTTCATTGGGGTGATTTTCAGCATCGTGGCCGAGCTGGGCGATTGGAGCGCCTGGGAAGTCGCCCTCATGTGGGGGATTTCGTATCTGGGCCAGGACCTCAGCCACTTGCTGTTCCCATTTGCCCTGAGCGCCGACTACTACTTCTATTACGGCGGGTTGGACTACGCCAAAGTCCGGCCGGCGCCGATCCTGCTTTGGGCGTCCGTCGAGCTTGCCCAGCCGGAGCATCTGCTGACGATTTCGTTCTACGCCGCGGTCACGATCCTGGCCATGGTCAACACGGGCATCATTGCCAGTCCGTTCGCCATCCTGTTGGTGCTGATCGCGCTGGCGGCGTCCGTGCTGGTGCGAACGGGCGTCACGCTGATCACCTACTGCTCGGTGGCCTGGTTCTCGCGAGCGCGCTCCGTGGCACACGGCATGTCCGCGCTGAACGAACACACGAAATATCCGCTCGACGTGCTCCCATTGCCGCTGCAAGCGCTGATGACCATCGTTCCGTTCGCGTTCACGTCGTTCTATCCCATAGCCTTCGCGCTCCGGCCCTCGGACTACTGGCTGCCAGGTGCGTTCTCCCTGCCGATTGGCCTGATTACGGCCGCGCTCGGGTTTGCCATTCTTCGGCTCGCGCTGCGGAAATACCAGTCGGTGGGATCGGTCGAGGCATGAGGCCGTTCGATTCGACGATCTGGCGCGGAGGCGCGGCGAACGACGCCCCGTTCACCCGCCGATCGGCGCGGGGTAAGCCAAGGGGATGCCGGGGACCTGCACGTGGAGACTGGTGATTTGCCAGCGGCCCAGGCAGGCCATCAGCAGGGTGCGGCGGTCCGCGCCGCCGAACACGATGTTGGTGGGTGACGACAGCGTTTCGTGCGAGGGGTCTTCGACCAGCACGTCCAGGAACCCGTCGGGCGCCATGCGCAAAATGCGGTCGGGGGTGTACATCGTGACGTACAGCGCATCGTCTTCGTCGAACTGCACGCCGTCGGGCACGTGGTCGGGCAGTGCAGTCACCACCTGGCGCTCGCCGGCGGATCCGTCGTCCCGGATGCGGATGCGCGACACGCCGGGCAGCCGCGACTCGACGACGTAGAGCCACTCGCCGCGGCGGTCGATACACATGCCGTTGGTGAAGTAGGGCGAGGCGTCGCTGAACAGGACCGTCTCGCCGGAGGTCTTGACGCGGAAGATGCGCCCGCTGAACTCGCCGCCGGTTTGTGAATCGGACACGTACAGATCACCGGACGGGTGGAAACACGGGTAGTTCGGCACCGCCATGGGCGTCTCGGCGGTTCCCGCGCTGAGCTCGGCAACGTCCCCGCCGCCGGCCGACACGCGCACCAGGCGGCGCGCGCCGATGTTGCAGGCGTAGATGTTGGCGTCGCGGTCGCAGCACAACCCGGCGACGAAGCCGTCGAGGGTCGCAATCTGTTCGAAGGCGCCCGCCTCCACGTCGATGCGGTAGATCTGCCCGGCCTCGCCGCCGGCGTAGGCGTACCCGTCCGGCCCCCAGGTGATCCCCTCGGGGTGGTCCAAAGCGCCGACGTCACCACCGACCACGAACGCAACGTCGCTGAGGGGGCGCAGGGGCATGGCACGCACCAAAGACGGCAGACCCGTCTAACCTAGCAGCATCGATTGGCGCGGCCGGCGCGGCTCGCGCCGGAGGTCGACCGCGCAGTGAACTCGCCGCGACTTCAGTAACTCCAGGCGCGGCGCCGCGCGGCGTCTCAGTAGACTTGGCCGACGCGGCCGTTCGGCTGCGCGGTTCTCGAACATGGACACCTTCGCCAACCCCAACCAGGTCAGCGACGTGTACGGGCGCCCGATGCGCGACCTGCGCATCTCGGTGACCGACCGCTGCAACTTCCGCTGCCCCTACTGCATGCCGGCGGAGGTGTTCGGCGCGCGCTACGCGTTCTTGCCCAAACCCGAAATCCTGACCTTCGAAGAAATCGTGCGTCTCACGCGGCTGTTCGTCGACCTGGGCGTGCGCAAGGTGCGGCTGACGGGCGGCGAACCGCTGCTGCGCGCCGACCTGCCGACCCTGGCCGCGCAGCTTGCGGCCATCGAGAGCGTCCAGGACATTGCCCTGACCACCAATGGCTACCTGCTGCCGCGCCACGCCGCCGCGCTGCGCAACGCAGGGCTGAATCGCGTCACCATCAGCCTGGACAGCCTGGACGACGCCGTGTTCCGGCGCATGAACGGGCGCGAGGTGGGCGTGGCGCCGGTGCTGGAGGGCATTCGCGCGGCCGAGGCGGCTGGATTCCGCCAGATCAAGATCAACTGCGTGGTCCAGCGCGGCGTCAACGACCAGTCCATTGCAGCGCTGGCGCGCCATTTCAAAGGCACGGGGCACATCGTGCGCTTCATCGAATACATGGACGTCGGCAACCTCAACCAGTGGGTCCTGTCGGAGGTCGTGCCGGCCACGGAGATCGTGGCGCGCGTGCACGAGGTCAGCCCGCTGCAGGCCGCGGCGCCGAACTACCGCGGCGAAGTGGCCAATCGCTACCGATACCTGGACGGCGAAGGCGAGATCGGCGTCATCGCTTCGGTCAGCCAACCCTTCTGCGGCGACTGTTCACGTGCGCGCCTGTCCACCGACGGCCACGTGCTGACCTGCCTGTTCGCCGACGGAGGCGCCGACCTCAAGACGCCGCTGCGCGCCGGAGCATCCGACGACGACCTCCGTAATCTGATCGCCAGCGTCTGGTCCGCCCGCACCGACCGCTACTCCGAAGAACGCGCCGGCCGCATCGACGCCCAGGGACACGCCCGCAGCGGCCACAAAGTCGAGATGTTCCAAATCGGCGGCTGAGCGCCGCGCGGCCTCCGCCGCGCGCGGCCACCGGGTCGCCGCGCAAGTGTTATGTAAACCTGCGTACAGACCGCCGCTCTCGAATCCGCAGGATGGCCGACGCGCCGTCCGTCGGGACCCCAGCGCTCGCCGCGTCACGGGTGTGCGGCGAGACGTGTACGCGATAATTCGGGAACATCCCTGCCATTGCAACGAGGTCGCGACGTCGAGGCACAGACGCGGCCGCTGCGTGCGCATCCCGCTCGTCTTCTGGAAAGCGCCCTGCGGGCCGTCGACCGCGGCGTCGCGGCGCTCGCGGGTTTGGTGCGCGCGCGATGCCGCCAGCCTTGGGGCCAACCGTCGCGGCCGCGTGTGACGCATGCCTAGTTTCGCTCGCCCACACGTCAGGCGGCTGGCGGCGCGGCTGTTGCTGCTGGGCGTGGTTGCGTTCTGGTGGGGCGCGGTAGTGCTGCCGAATTTTCTGAGTCTGGCGGTTCCCAGCCTGGTTCCCTCGAACGCCGTGCCGCTGGACTTGCAGCCCGACGTGGAGGGGTCCGCGGCGAACACCTTCTCGGCGGCGATGCTGGTCGTGCTTGCGGGGCTGGCGCTGGGCAACGCCCTCGCGGGTCTGCGGCGGACCTCGTCGTTGACAGGCTGGGCCGCCGTCGGCGGCTGGGCGGCGCTCGCAGCTGCTGCGGCGTTTCTCGCCAGAGAAGATTCGTCCGCCGACCAGAGCAACGCCATGCGCATCACCAGTTTCGGCGGCATCGGGGAGGCCGTCCTCGGCGAGGAGCTGGCGCTGGGCCTTGGACCATTCTTGTGGCATGCGCCCGTCGGCCTGTTGATTGCGGCATTCGTGCTCGTGATGGCCGTGTTCGTCCGCATCGGGCTGCGCGACCCAACCGTCCGCGCGCTCTTTGTCTTGGGAATTGCCGTCTGGGTGTTCGCGGTCGTCCTCGAAGCAGTCAATCTCGTCCTGTTCAGGGATCGATGGGGACCCCTGGAGGCCTTCTTGGAAGAAATGTTGGAGGTTGGAGGCGCCCTGCTGCTGGCGGCCAGCGCCGCGCTGGCCCTGTTTCCGCGGCGGGCCCCGTCGCGGACCCTCGGCGCCGTCTGGCGGCGGCTGGCCGCGGGATCGATCGTCGCGGCGATGCTCATCGGCATGGCGGCCGTCGCCTTCCTCTTTCGTGCGCCGCTGGTAGATGCGCGCTGGGAGTCCGGCTACGACGTCTTTTGGGTGAGTGTGGCCGATCAGCAGTCGGTCGCCCAGGAGTTCCGCGCGCCTGCGGCGCCGCTCGAGGTCTTGAGCCTTCGCCTGGCCAACCGCGACGCGCAACGGAAAGCAGGCCGCGCGCTCGTTCGGATCATGGACGCCGTCGACGGGCGCACGCTCAGGGAACGGCAGGCCGCCGTTCCGCCGCGGGACATTCCGCAGTGGCTGGACGTCAGGTTCCCGCCGCTCCTGGTCGACGAAGGCGGCCGGCTGGTCGTCCAGGTCGCGGCCGACATCGAGCCGCTGGCGGCGCTCAGGATCGGCGCGGTCAAGCCCGATCGGTATGCGGACGGCCGGCTCTGGATCAACGGCGCGCCGACCTGGCCGGACCAGGACCTCGAATTCCTGGTGACCGGCTCGGTGCGGCCGTCGATGGACAAGCTGCAGGCCATCTGGCGCTTGCTTTCGACCGACTGGCGCTGGTCGGCGCTGATCGTCGTCATGGCCGTCGGCTCGACGCTGTTGCTGCTGATTCCTGCCGTTCTGGTGACTGTGGCCCTGGCGGGGACGTTCGGGAAGCCTGGGCAGCGCGCGGAAGCGCCCTGACACAGGTCCAAAATCGTGGCGGGCGAGGTCTGGCCGATGGGTTGCTGGCGGCGCATCCGATGTACGTGAAAGCTGGGCCGGACGCGCCAGGCTTGGCCAAGCGCTTTCAGGCGCACCCGGCGCACGTGGAAGCTGGCGTTCTCCCACACTGCGCGGACGATGGCGTACGACGCAGCGAACCAACGCCGCGGCGCAGCTCTATCCTGGTGACAGGCTCGAACGCCGCGGGGACACCGATGCGCCGCGCCGGAATCGGGGGGCGTGAAGCCCGTCCAGTGTCACGGCGCGGCCTGCATGGAAGCGTCCACGTGTGCAGACCGAGCGCCCGCACGACCTGCGGCCGGCTAGACGGCCGCTTTCATCTGTTGGTAGGCCGCAGCCATGCGGGTGTTGGCGGCCAGCGTGGTGTCCAGCGCCTGCGCCAGATCGTCCAGCTGGGCGCTGGGGATGGAGACCAGGGTGTAGGCGTCGGGGATTTCGGTGAAGGTGCGCATGCCGGTGCAACCGACCGAGAGCGCAGCCGCGCCGGCTGCGGCGGCGCCGGGCAGCGCCGCGCAGGCCGGGCGGCCGAGCACCGAACCGCCGCCGCCCGTCCAATGCGTGGCGCCCAGGGCTTCTTCCAGCAGCATGGCCTGGCGCGGCGTGGCCCAGGCCAGCACGCCGTCCGGCGCCAGCGGGAAGCTTGCCAGCGGGCCGTAGACCACGCCTTGGGTCGGCGGATCGAAGTGGGGGATGCGGGCAACCTCGGCCTCGTTCAAGTAGGCGAGGTCGCACATCATGCCCACCGTCTCCATCAACTCGCCGGATTTGGCCTCGCTCAGCTCGAACCCCATGACCATGGCGCCGATGGGACAGCCCATGTGGGCCTGGGCGTCGGCGAAGAACACGTCTTGTTCGGCGCGCCGCCAGAAGGTGCAGGCGGAGGGCGCCGCCTGGCTGGCCGCAGGAATGTCGGGCGGCGGCGCGGCGGCGCGGGCGAAGGCCACGGGCGGGTAGTGCAGGTCGAGTCCAGTGTGCAGCCGTTCGGCAAGGTCGGCGAAACGGGTCGTCATCGGAATTGGTCCTCACGTTCGGCTGCGGGCCGCGTGGACCGCGCGGCGCCTAGCTTAACAGAGAGCCTTCCCGCCCGGCCGGCCGGGCGGCGCGCTATCACGCCGCCAACGGCCGGACTTACTTCTTGGCGGCCTCGTAGTAAGGGTTGGCGCCGGCCGCGTGGTCGGTCACGTCCACCACGCGAACGATTTCGGGCACGTTCTCGCGCAAGGCGGCCTCGATGCCCTGGGAGAGCGTGACGCTGGCCATGCCGCAGCCCTGGCAGCCGCCCGAGAGCCGCAGGTAGGCGACGTCGTCGTCGATGGCCACCAGCTCGGCGTGGCCGCCGTGGGCCGCAATGGCGGGGTTGATTTGCGCGTCCAGCACGTGCATGACCCGTTCGGCCAGCGGCCCTGCGGGCGGCGCGGGCGCCGCCGCGCCGCCGCCCACGGCCGGGCTGGGGCTCTGCGGGTTGCGCACGAACAGCCCGCCGCCGCCCGGCGCGTCGGAGAGGTCGATCGTGGCCCCCTGCATCTGGTCGACGCTGCCGGCCGGAACCACGACGTGCAGACCATCCGCCACAGGCACCACGGCGTCGCCCGGCGCCGCGTCGTCCATGGTCTTCAGGTACATGTCGTAATTGAATCCCGACCCGGACACGCCGTTAATCTCGACCCACATGGCCAGGCGTTCGGGGTTGGGTTGACGCGATTGGGCGCGGTAGCCCACCACGAGCTCGCGCGCCGCGTCGGTGATCTGAATCAACGGCTCGTCTGACGCCAGGGGATCGGCAACCATACGGGGGACCTCGGGACGCGGCCGGCAGCGTGCGCACCTCTATGATAGGCGGCGTGGCGCACGTTCTCCTACTCCTTCCCAGCAAAACGTACCGGGCTGCCGACTTCTTGCAGGCCGCCGGGCGGCTTGGGGTCAGGGTGACGGTGGCATCGGACCGCCGCAACCCCAGCGCGCCCGACGCGGCCGGCGGCGTGCTGGAGGTGCACCTGGCGCGTCCCGAGCTGGCGGCCGACGCGATCGTGGAATATGCGGCGGACGCGCCGCTGGACGCCGTGGTGGCGGCGGACGACCAGGGCGTGGAAACCGCGGCGCTTGCCAGCGAGCGTCTGGGACTGGTGTACAGCCCGCCCGCGGCCGTGGCCGCAACGCGCGACAAGGCCGACATGCGGCAGACGCTGGCGGCGCAGGGCGTGCCGCAGCCCGACTACGCGCATGTGCACGGCGCCGGCCAGGCCGCCGCGGCCGCGGAGCGCCTGGGCTATCCCGTGGTGCTGAAGCCGGTGTCGCTGTCGGCCAGCCAAGGCGTAATCCGCGTAGATCGGGCCAGCGGCGTGGCGGCGGTCGTTGCGCGCATCCAGGCGATCCTGGCGGCGCACGGGCGGGCGAACGACGAGCCGCTGTTGGTGGAGCGCTACGTCGACGGAGAGGAAGTCGCGGTCGAGGGGCTGGTCATGCAAGGGCGGCTCCACGTCCTGGCCATCTTCGACAAGCCCGACCCGCTGACGGGGCCGTATTTCGAGGAGACGATCTACGTCACGCCCTCGCGGCTGCCCGCGGCGTCGCAGGAGGCGATCCGCCGCGTGACCCGCGCGGCCGCGCAGGCGCTGGGCTTGCGCGAGGGGCCGATTCACGCCGAACTGCGCACGCGCGGCGGCCAGGCCTGGTTGCTGGAGATAGCTGCGCGGTCCATCGGGGGCCTGTGCGCGCGCGCGCTGCGCTTTGGCCTGGGGGTGAGTCTGGAGCAGCTCATCCTGCGGCACGCGCTGCGCCTGCCAATGCGCGACGTGGCGCGCACCGACGCCGCGTCGGGCGTGATGATGCTGCCCATTCCCAAAGCCGGGCGCTTGCGTGCGGTGCACGGCACGGCGCGCGCGCGCGCCGTGCCTGGGATTGTCGGCGTCGAAATCACGACCGCACCCGGGCAGGAACTGACGCCGCTGCCAGAAGGCAACCGCTACCTGGGGTTCGTGTTCGCGCGCGGCGCGGCGCCGGCCGACGTGGAGCGGGCCTTGCGAAGGGCGCACGCCGAACTCAGGTTCGACATCGACGCCTCGCATAGCCGGCCGCCGGCCGTGGCTTAGCATTGGGCCATGCGCGTCCTGCTGATATCGACTTACGAACTCGGCCACCAGCCGCTGCACCTGGCCGCGGCGGGGGCGGCTCTGCGCGGCGCCGGGCACGAGGTGCGTTGCCTCGACCTGTCGGTGGAGATGTGGGACGCGGAGCGCGTCGCCTGGGCGGAGGCGATTGCGATTTCCATTCCGATGCACACGGCCACGCGCCTGGCGGAACGCGCCGCGCAGCGCATTCGCCAGGCGCGCGCGTCGGTTCCCATCGCCTATTTCGGCCTTTACGCCGGCATGGCGCACCGCCAGGGGACGCTGGCGTTTGCCGACGCGGCAGTGGCCGGGGCGTACGAGCAGGGGCTGACTCGCTGGCTCGACGGTCCGGGGCGCCGTCCGCACGCTCCCGAGCCGGCGGTCGATCTGGGCCGCTACGCCAACCCGCTGCCCGCGCGAGACCTGCTGCCGGACATCTCGCACTACGTGCGCCTGGCCGTTGGCGCGGACGAGCGGCTGGTGGGCTACGTGGAAGCCAGCCGCGGCTGCGTGCACACCTGCCGCCACTGTCCGGTGCCCATCGTGTACGACGGGCGGATTCGCATCGCGCAGCCCGACGTGGTGCTGGCGGACGTCGACCAGCTCGTCGAGCAGGGCGCACAGCACGTCACGTTTTCCGACCCTGACTTCTTGAACGGCGTGCGCCACTCGCAGCGCGTGGTGCGGGCCGTGCACGCGCGGCACCCGCAGCTGACCTTCGACATCACGACCAAGGTCGAACACATCCTGCGGCACGCGGACGTGTGGGCGGAGTTTGCGGACGCGGGGTGCCTGTTCGCGGTGTCCGCGTTCGAGTCGGTGAACGACGACATTCTGCAGAAGTTGGACAAAGGGCACACCGCCGCCGAGGCCGCCGAGGCCGTGCGCCTGTTGCGCCGGCACGGTATCGAGATTCGGCCCTCGTGGATGCCGTTCACGCCCTGGACCACGCCGCGCGACGTGCTGGCGATTATGGAATTCGTGCGCGGCCACGACCTGGCGCCGAACGTGGATCCGGTGCAGTACACGATCCGGCTGCTGGTTCCCGAAGGGTCGCTGCTGCTCGCGCGGCCCGAGCTGGCCGCGCACCTGGACGGCTACGACGACGAGCGCCTGACCTACCGCTGGACGGCGGCCGACCCGCGCGCCGACGCGCTGCAGCGCGACCTGGCGCGGGTGGTGGAACGCGGCGTGGAGGAAGAGGCGTCCGACGCATGCGTCTTCGAGCGGCTGTGGGACATCACCCGCGCGGCGGCGCCCGACGCGGCCGCCGCGCCCGCGCCGAACCTTGCGGCCGCGTTCGCGCAGGAGCGTCCACGGCTTACCGAACCCTGGTTCTGCTGCGCCGAGCCGACGGAGATGCAGTTCAGCCCGTTGGACGAAATCCCGGCGTGAACGGTGCGAACGGTGCGAACCGTGGATGGTGAACGGTGGATGGTCGATGGCAGCACGTGCGGCGGGATTCACGGGTCGTGTCGGTGTGATGCGATGGCCTGGGGGCTGGGCGCAGCGTGAGCGTTTGCGTGCAGGCGCCGCCGTTTGCCCTGCATCGGTTGGGCCGCGTGCCTTATCGCGAAGCATTGGCCTGGCAGCGGGCGACAGCCGCGGCCGTTCGCACCGGCGCAGCCAGCGACGCGCTGGCGATGCTGGAACATCCGCCGGTTTACACGCTGGGCGCCGGCGCCGGGCGCGGCCACGTGGTGGCGCCCGCCAGCGACCCGCGCATGCAGCGCGCGGAGATCGTCCGCTCGGACCGCGGCGGTGACGTGACGTTTCACGGGCCCGGCCAGCTGGTGCTGTACGTAATTGCAAACCTGCGGCGGCGGGGCTTGCGCCCGCTCGACCACGTGCGCCGCCTGGAAGCGGCGGTAGTGGGCGCGCTGGCGCAGTTCGGCATCAGGGGGCGAACCGTAGCAGGGCGGCCGGGCGTGTGGATTGGCCCGCGCAAGATCGCCGCGCTTGGCGTCTCGGTGCGCGGCGGCGTGACCATGCACGGCGCGGCGCTGAACGTCACGAACGACCTGGCGTGGTTCGGCGCGATCGTGCCGTGCGGCCTGCACGGCCTGGGCGTGACGTCCATGGCCTGCGAACTGCCTGCCGCGCCCGCCATGGCCGACGTGCACGCAGCCGCGGCGGCGGCGTTCGGCGAGGCCTACGACGCCGCGATGCTGACGGCGGCAGGGACCGAGGAACAGACGCATGGCGACTGAAGTACGGGTGGCGCGGCCCTCCTGGCTGCGCGCCCGCGTCCCCGGCGGCGAGCGGTTCGACGCCGTCACCGACCTGGTGCGCGGCCAGCGCTTGCACACGGTCTGCCAGGAGGCCCGCTGCCCAAACATCGGCGAGTGCTGGAACGCCGGCGAGGCCACGCTGATGATTCTGGGGGACACCTGCACGCGCGCCTGCGGGTTCTGCGCCGTCACGTCCGGCCGCCCCGGCGCTCTGGATGCGCTGGAACCCTTGCGCGTGGCCGCCGCAGTCGAGCAAATGGGGTTGGACTACTGCGTCATTACGTCGGTCAACCGCGACGATGTGCCCGACGGCGGCGCGTCGATCTTCGCCGGCTGCCTGCGGGCCATTCGGGCGCGCACGCCGCGGGTGGAGGTCGAGGTGCTCGTTCCCGACTTCCAGGGCGATTGGGATGCGCTGGCCGCCGTGGTCGAGGCTGGGCCGGTGGTGCTGAACCACAACATCGAAACGGTGCCGCGGCTCTATCCGCGCGCGCGCCCCAAGGCGGTGTACACGCAGTCCTTGGAGCTGCTGCGCCGCGTCAAGGAGCTCGACCCGGACATGGCCACGAAGTCCGGCCTGATGGTGGGCCTGGGGGAGACGCGCGGCGAACTGGTGCGCACCCTGGCCGACCTGCGCGCGCACGACTGCGATCTGTTGACCATCGGGCAATATCTGCGGCCGTCGCGCAAGCATCTGCCGATCGCGCGCTACTACGAGCCGCACGAGTTCGACGAGCTGGCGGCCGCGGCGCGCGGCCTGGGCTTCGTGCACGTGGAATCCGGCCCCCTGGTGCGAAGTTCGTACCATGCAGGCGAACAGGCCCGCGCGGCCCGCAGGGCGCGCGCGTCGGCGGCCGGCGCCGCCCGCGGTGCGTAGCCGGCGTGGTTCCTTTGGCGCGGCGCGGGCGGCCAGGCTCGCATGGGCGCGCGCCGCAGCCGCGGAAGGATTGACGTCATAACCGCGACGAACGTGAATGGACAGACCGGCGAGGCCGCCGTCGAGGCGCTGGAAACGCGCGACTGGCTGGACTCGCTGGACGACGTGCACGTGCTGCGCGGGCCGCGGCGCGTGGCCCGGCTGTTGCGCGAGCTGCAAATCCACGCCCAGCGCGACGGGGTGTCGCTGCCCGTCACCTCGCGCACGCCCTACGTCAACACCATCCCGCCCGAGCGGCAGCCGCCGTATCCCGGCGACCGCGACGTCGAGCGCACGATCAAGAGCGTCATCCGCTGGAACGCCATGGCCATGGTGGTGGAAGCCAACCGCAAGTCCGACGGCATCGGCGGCCACATTTCGACCTACGCGTCGGCGGCCACGCTCTACGAGGTGGGGTTCAACCACTTCTTCCGCGGGCCGGCGCATCCCGACGGCGCCGACGTGGTGTTCTTTCAAGGCCACGCGTCGCCCGGCATCTATGCGCGCGCCTACGTGGAAGGGCGCATTCCCGCCGCGCAGGTGCACAACTTCCGGCGCGAGCTGGCCGAGGGCGGCGGGCTGTCGTCCTACCCGCACCCCTGGCTCATGCCCGACTTCTGGCAATACCCCACGGTGTCCATGGGGCTCGGGCCGATCATGTCCATCTACCAGGCGCGGTTCATGCAATACCTGGCCGACCGCGGCCTGCGCCCGGACACGGGGCGGCGCGTCTGGGCGTTTCTGGGCGACGGCGAGTTCGACTCGCCCGAGACCACGGCGGCCATCTCGCTGGCGGCGCGCGAGGGCCTGGACCATCTGACCTGGGTGGTGAATTGCAACCTGCAGCGCCTGGACGGGCCCGTGCGGGGCAACGGCAGCATCGTGCAGGAGCTGGAAGGCCTGTTTCGCGGCGCTGGCTGGAACGTCATCAAAGTGCTCTGGGGCAGCGACTGGGACGAACTGTTCGCCAACGATGCGGACGGCCTGCTGACCAGGCGCGCAACCGAGGTGGTCGACGGCGAGTATCAGAAGTACTCCGTGGCCGGCGGCGCGTACATTCGGGAAAACTTCTACGGCGTAGACCCGCGGCTGCTGGCGATGGTGGCCGACCGCGGCGACGACGAGCTGTGGCGCATGAGCCTGGGCGGGCACGACCCCGCGAAGGTCTACTCGGCCTACCACGCAGCGGTGCGGAACCGCGGCGCGCCCACGGTGATTCTGGCGCGCACGATCAAGGGGTACGGCCTGGGCGAGGCCGGCGAAGGCCGCAACGTGACGCACCAGCAGAAGAAGCTGAACGAAGACGAGCTGCTGACCTTCCGCGACCGTTTCCAGATTCCGATCTCGGACAGCGAGGTGAGCAAGGCCCCGCTCTACCGCCCGCCCGACAACAGCGGCGCCGCGCGATACCTGGCGGAGCGCCGCCGCGCGCTGGGCGGCCCGCTGCCGGCGCGCTCGCGCACCTGCGACCCGGTCGAGCCGCCGCCGGACGACACCTACGCCGAGTTTGCCGGCGGCACCGGCGCCCGCGAAGCCTCCACCACCATGGTCTTCGTGCGCCTGCTGGCCAAGCTGCTGCGCGACGCGAACGTCGGGCGCCTGATCGTGCCGATCGTGCCCGACGAAGCGCGCACCTTTGGCATGGAAGCACTCTTCCGGCAAGTCGGCATCTACTCCCACGTGGGGCAGGTCTACGAACCCGTGGACTCGGACACGCTGCTCTATTACAAGGAGTCGACCGACGGGCAGATTCTGGAGGAAGGCATCACCGAAGCGGGGTCGCTGGCCTCGTTTACGGCGGCCGGCACCTCGTATGCGACCCACGGCCTGCCCATGATCCCGTTCTACATCTACTACTCGATGTTCGGCTACCAGCGCGTGGGCGATCTGGTGTGGGCGGCGGCCGACAGCCGCGCGCGCGGATTCCTGGTCGGCGGAACCTCCGGACGCACCACGCTGGCCGGCGAAGGCTTGCAACACCAGGACGGCCACAGCCACCTGCTGTTCTCGACCGTCCCGAATTGCCGCGCCTACGACCCGGCCTTTGCGCACGAGCTGGCGGTGATCGTGCGCGACGGCATCCGCCGCATGTACGTGGACGGCGAGGACGCGTTCGTCTACATGACCGTCGGCAACGAGAACTACGCGCATCCACCCAAGCCCGACGACCCCGACGTGGACGCGGGAATCCTGCGCGGCATGTACCTGTTCCGCCGCGCACAGGCCGCCGACCCCAAAGCGCGCGCGCAGCTGCTGGGCAGCGGCGCGATTCTCAACGAGGTGTTGAAGGCGCAGGAGCTGCTGGGCGAGCGCTACGGCGTGGCGGCGGACGTGTGGTCGGTGACCAGCTACACCGAGTTGCGGCGCGACGCGCTGGACGCCGAACGCTGGAACATGCTGCACCCGCACGCCGAGCCGCGCGCGCCCTATCTCACGCGGCTGTTGGACGGGCGGCCCGGCGTGGTGGTGGCCGCGTCGGATTACGTCAAGACAATGTCGGACGCCGTCGCCAAGTGGATTCCGCAGCCGCTGGTCTCGCTGGGCACCGACGGGTTCGGGCGCAGCGAATCGCGCGAAGTGCTGCGCGACTTTTTCGAGGTAGACGCGCGGTACGTTACGCTTGCCGCGCTATACGCGTTGGCGCGTGAAGGCGAGCTCGACCGTGAGCTCGTGTCCGAGGCGCTCGAAGACCTGGAGATCGACCCGGCCAAAGCCAATCCCAGGCTCGCCTGACCGCGCGCACCGCCACCCTGCCCCAATCGATGGCCACTGAGCTGAAACTGCCCGACCTTGGCGAGGGCATGGACGACGCCGACGTGCTGCGCGTGCTGGTGCGCGAAGGTCAGACGCTCGCGCTCGACGACCCGATCATCGAGATCGAGAGCGAGAAAGCCACGCTGGAAGTGCCGGCCGACGCGGCGGGCACGGTGGCGCGTCTGCTGGTGCGCGCCGGCGACACGATCAGCGTCGGGCAAGCGATTCTGGAACTGGCGGATGCGGCCGAGACGGCGGACGGGGACGCCGCGGGAACGCCGCCCGCCGCCCCAACGGAAGCTCCAGAAGAAACGACCGTGCCGTCAGTCGCGCATACGGCCCGAGACTCCGCGCCGGTTGCCGAGGCGATTGCGGACCCTGACGCGACGAGGGCTCGCTCCACCCCGCCGCCGCTCGCGCCCGCCGCCGTTCCCTTGCCGCCTGCGGCGCCTGACGGCGCCGGCCCTGTGTTCGCGGCGCCGTCCGTGCGGCAGCTCGCCCGTGAAATCGGCGTCGATATCCGTCAGACACCGGGGTCCGGCCCGGGCGGGCGCATCTCCATTGACGACGTCAAAGCGCACGCGCGGTCTCGACCCGCGCCGACGGCCGGCCCCGCAGCGGCCGCGCCGCTGCCAGACTTCGGCGCCTACGGCGAGGTTACCCGCGAGCGCATGTCGCGCGTGCGGCGCGCAACCGCGGCCAACGTCACGCAGTCGTGGACATCCATCCCGCACGTCACCCTGTTCGCCGACGCCGACGTCACCGAGGTCGAGGAGCTGCGGCAGAAGGAAAAGGCGCGGGCGCAGGCGGCCGGCGGCAATCTCACCCTCACCGCCATCCTGTTGAAGGTGGCGGCCGCCGCCCTGAAGGCCAACCCCGCGATGAACGCCAGCGCCGACTTCACCACCAACGAGCTGGTGCTGAAACGCTATGTCCACCTGGGGGTGGCCGCCGACACGGCGCGCGGACTGTTGGTGCCGGTCGTTCGGGACGTCGACCAGAAGAGCATTATCGAGCTGGCCGTGGAATTGACCGAGGTGTCGGCGCAGGCGCGCGAGGGGCGCCTGCCGCCCGACCGCCTGCAAGGCGCGTCCTTCACGGTCAGCAACCTGGGCGGGCTGGGCGCCGGCCACTTCACGCCCATCATCAACCCGCCGGAAATCGGCATCCTGGGCGTGGGGCGGGCGACCGAGCGGCCCGCGTACGTGCGCGGCCACCTGATGCCCCGTTTGCTGCTGCCGCTGGCGCTGTCGTTCGACCATCGGGCGGTGGACGGCGCAGACGGCGCGCGTTTCCTGTCCTGGATGGTGGACGCGTTGGCCCAGCCGCTGATGCTGGCGATGGAAAGCTGACGAGCGTGACGGACGCAGGCCGCCGGCCGCGCGTGGCCGTGATCGGCGCTGGGCCGGGCGGCTATCCCGCGGCATTCCGCGCGGCCGACCTGGGATTCGACGTGACGCTGATCGACCCCGAGGCCAATCCCGGCGGCGCCTGCCTCTACCGCGGCTGCATCCCGTCCAAGACGCTGCTGCACGTGGCCGCGCTGCTGGACGAATCCGAACGCGCCGCCGACTGGGGCGTGCGCTTCCAGCGCCCCGAGGTCGATCTGGACGCACTGCGCGGCTGGAAGGATCGGGTCATTGCGCGCATGACGGCGGGACTCGGGCAGCTCGTGCGCGCGCGCAACGTCCGGTTCGTGCGCGGACGGGCGCGCTTCGCCGACGCGCACACGCTGCACGTCGACACGGGAGACGGCGCCGACCCCGCGCCGATCGCCTTCGACTACGCCGTGGTGGCCACCGGCTCGCAGCCGGCCGCGCCCCCCGGGTTGGCCGCGGACGGCGCGCGTGTGATGGACTCCACCTCGGCGCTGGCCCTGGCCGACGTCCCGTCATCGCTGCTGGTGGTTGGCGGCGGATACATCGGCCTGGAGCTCGGCTCGGTCTTTGCGGCGCTGGGGTCGCGCGTGACCTTGGTGGAAATGGCGTCCGGACTTCTGCCCGGCGCGGACCGCGACCTCGTGCGGCCGCTCGCCCAGCGGCTGGCGGGCGCGTTCGAGGAGATCTTGTTGAACACGCGCGTTCAAACGCTGCGAGTCGAGGACGACGGCGTGCGCGTGCGGCTGGCCGGGGCGCGGCTCGACGATCCCGCGCGGACCTTCGACCGCGTGCTGACGGCGGTGGGGCGCCGCCCGACCAGCGATGGCCTCGACCTGGACAAAGCGGGCGTCGAGTGCGACGCGCGCGGGTTCGTGCAGGTCGACGCGCAGCGCCGCACCACCGCACCCCACATTTTTGCGGTTGGGGACGTGGCGGGCGAACCCATGTTGGCCCACAAGGCCACCCACGAAGCGCACACGGCGGCGGCCGCGATGGCGGGGCAGCCCGCGGTCTACGAGCCGCACGCCGTCCCGGCCGTCGTCTTCACCGACCCCGAAATTGCCTGGTGCGGCCTCACCGAGACCCAGGCCCGCGACCAACGCATTCCTCACCAGGTCGCGCGGTTTCCCTGGGCGGCATCCGGCCGCGCAACCACGCTGGGGCGCACCGACGGGCTGTCCAAGCTCGTCCTGGAGCCGCGCACCGACCGCGTGCTGGGCGTGGGGATCACCGGCGCGGGCGCGGGCGAGCTGATTGCCGAAGGCGTGCTGGCCGTCGAAATGGGCGCGCGCGCGGAAGACCTGCGCCTGAGCATGCACCCGCACCCCACCACGTCCGAGACGCTGATGGAAGCCGCCGAGGTCCTCTACGGCGCCAGCGCGCACTTCCTCACGAACGCCAGGCGTTGATCCGCTCGAACGTCGTCCGTCCGTCCGCCGCCGCGGCGGGAGCAGCCATCGATATCCGCAGAGACGCCGGGTGCGGCGCGCAGGGCCTCGTAGCCCGCGCCGCGGGGGACGCCGCGAATATCCCGAGCGGCGGCGGCGTTACGGCAGCCTGACCCGGCCGGCGGTCCACTCGATGGTTGGCAGCAGCGAGTCGTTGGTTTCGCGCGCCCAGGCGATGATGTCGTCGGCCAGTGACGCGCGCACGTCGAGGGTGGATGGGTCGTCGATCAGGTTGCGGGTTTCGTGCGGGTCGTCACGCAGGTCGAACAGCTCCGGCCGGTCGTAGAGCCAGAGGTTGAGCTTCCAGCGGTCGGTGACGGCCGTCTTGACGAACATCAGGTCGTCGCGCAGGCCCGCCTCGACGTAGAACTCGCAGAACACCACGCGCCGCGGGCCGGGGGCGCGGCCCAGGATAGTTTCGCTTTGGTCCAGCCCCGCGCCTGGCTGGACAGGAACCCCGCACAGCGACCCCAGCGTGGCGGCGAGGTCGACGGTGTTGAACAAGGCGCGGCTGCGGCGGCCGGCGTCGATGGCCGCCGGCCAGCGCAGGATCAGCGGGATGCCGATGGACTGCTCGAACATGGCCGGGCCTTTCCCCGCCATGCGGTGCGCGCCCATCATCTCGCCGTGGTCGGACAGGAACACGATCAGGGTGTCGTCGCGCAGACCGTGCGCGTCCAGGTGCGCGAACAGCCGCCCCAGTTCCGTGTCGATATGCGCGTTGAGGCCGTGGTAGTGAGCGATCAGCCGCCGCCAGTCCTGCTCCGACATGTTGCGCACCCAGCGGTGCGTCAGGCTGCGCGGATAGGCGTCGGACATCCCCGCGAAGTCTTCGTCCAGCGTGGGCGGCAGCTCGACGTCCGCCGGGTCGATCCGCTGCGCAAAGTCGCCGGGCGAAATCACCGGCGGGTGCGGGTCTTTGATCGAGAGCGTGAACGCCCAGGGCCGCGCGTCGCGGCCGTCG
The DNA here is from genome assembly GCA_958296175.1 of uncultured Chloroflexota bacterium. GTDB lineage: Bacteria > Chloroflexota > UBA11872 > UBA11872 > UBA11872 > UBA11872. Next base: position 2,295,751 of record OY282448.1, on the reverse strand, counting down.
ATGAAGGCGATGGTCTCGTCCACGGACCACGACGTGCGCGCGTGCTCGACCGGAATGGTCGACGCGCCCGACGGCACGACGCCAGTTGCGATGCCGTCGCCGAACGAGAACTGACGGTGTTCGCGGTGAAACAGGTCGGCCAGCCCGTGGCGCTCCAGATGCTGGATGTAGTAGTCGCGCCCGTTCTTCCAGTAGCGGTAAGTGCGCCAATGCTCTTCCCAGCCGTGATGCGGGATTTCGTCGTTGCCCATGTGCCAGGGGCCGGTGTAGCCCATGCGGTAGCCGGCGTCGCGGAAGGCCTGGCCCAACGAGGGCACGCTCTCGGGCAGCACGGCCCGCTGCTGCACTGTGCCAAAGCGTTCGTCTCGCCCCGGGCGCGGGACGCAGAGCAGATGGTGCTGATGCGGATACAGGCCGGTGAACATGGAGGCGCGCGCGGGGGAGCACTGTGGCAGCGGCACGTAGGCGCGTTCCAGGGTCAACCCGTCGGCGGCCAGCCGGTCGATATGCGGCGTTTGCGCGGCGCGGCTCCCGTACGCGCCCAGATACCCGGCGTCGAGCTGGTCGCACAGGATGATCAACAGGTTGGGCCGCGTGGCCGCCGTCATTCGTTCGCCCCGCCGCAGCGTCGCGCACCGAGCCTAGCACCAGCGGCTCCGGCCTGGCCCCGGCCATACCGTCCTCGATCCTGCACGGACGCGGGGATGGGACGGCCGGCGGCTTCTTGGCGCCGACTGAACAGGGGCGCCAGTGCGCGGCTCGGCGCGACCTGCCCGCGGCTGCCCGTGGTTTGACGGCGCTGAGCGCCGCGCGTACCGTGACGGCGTCCAGTCTCGAACAACGTGGACGTGGACGTTCAGGGCCGTCCCTGGGGAGGGCAGCGATGACGCGAAGGCTGCTGCTGAAGGGTTTGGGGATTGGCGGCGCTGCCGCGGGCGGCGCGGCCTTGCTGGCGGCCTGCGGCGAGACCCAGGTCGTCACCAAAGAGGTGCCGGTCAAAGAAATTGTCGTGAAGGAAGTGCCGGTCGAGAAGATCGTCACGCGCGAGACCGAACGCGTCGTCACCCGCGAGGTGCCTGTCGAACGGGTTGTGACCCGCACGCAGGAGGTGCAGGTCGAAAAGGTCGTCGAAGTCGAGAAGATCGTCACGCGCGAAGTCGAAAAGATCGTGGAGGTGCAGGCGCAGCGGCCGCCGGTGGCGCTGACCTTCGCCACCGACCACACCTCGGGCCCGCGCGGCGCGGCCGTGCAGTGGGCCGTGGAGAACTACGCCAACAAGCGCCCGGACATCCGCGTGCTGGTGGAGCCGGTGGGCGGCGACTATTGGGACACGCTGTCAATCCGCGCGGCGGCGGGCACGCTGCCGGAGATGGTGCTGTGGGACGGCCACCTCTTCAACGCCTGGCGCGACGACAACATCGTGCTCCAGCTCAACGACTACCTGGCCAAGATGGACGGCTGGAACGAGGAGGAGTACTACTACATCCCCAACCTCTGGACGGACAACGGCCACGACGACGACCACACGTTCCCGCCGCCGACCAGGCTGCACGGCAACCAGTACGGGGTCACCTACCAAGGCGGGATCAACGGGTTTATCTACAACCAGACGCTGGTGGACGAGTTGGGCGCCGGGCATCCCGACGACAGCTGGACCTGGGACGACCTGCTGGAGAACGCGCAGAAGACCACCGACCCCGAACGCGGCATCTGGGGCTTGGACGGCGGGGGGAACTGGTATTCCTGGCACCCGCTGATCTGGTCGGGTAACCAGGAACTCTTCCGCAGCTACGACGACACGCAGTTCACGCTGTACGACAACGGCGGCAGCGACGGCATCCAGTGGATTCACGACGCAGTGTTCGAGCACGAGGTGGCCGTGCCCGTCGCCGAAATCACTGAGGTGCGCGGCGAGTTCAGCTCCCCGTTCACGGCCGGCCTCCAGGCGTATTACCTGACCGAACGGGTGCGCCAGACCGCGCGGCCGCTGGTGCAGATCAAGGACCGCTTCGAGTGGTCGCTGGCGCCCGTGCCGGTGAACCCGGCCAGCGGCAAGTCGGGCACGTTCTGGTCGTGCCAGTTCCACGCCGTCACCAACGGCGCGGAGGCGCGCGGCAACGTGGAAGAGACCGCCGAGGTGTGCCTGTACTTCGGCACCGAGGTGCAGCACCGTGTGGCTGGCGTGGACCGCGGCCACCTGCCCATGTGGCGCCCGGCGCTGGAAACCACCGAGGCGCAGGCCGGCCCGCCCAACAATATGCACCTGCTCAAGCAATACGCCGACGGCACGGAAAACCGGCACCGGCAATACCGCATTCCCAACTGGGTCGAGTGGTACCAAAGCTGGATTGCCCTGGAGCAGCGCTACATGCTGGGCGAGGCGGCGCTGGAGGAAATGATCGCCAACGTCAAGACCGCCGCCGAGGCCAACCAGGCGTTGCAGATCGAGGAGATGCGCAATCGCGGCTGGATCTAAGGGCGGCCGGCACCGGTTGGCGGGCGCGGCGTTGCCTGGCCGCGCCTGCCGGCCGGCGAGGGACTTTGCCTGGGCGCCCGCTCCCTGGCGTCTGGTCTGCGGCCGGCGGGCGGTGCTGCGGCTGGCTGGCGGCGCCGGCGCCCTGGCGGGTACGCTGCTGCTGCCGAGCTGCGGCGATTCGGAGAGCGCCTTCGAGGGCTATTCGTTCCCGCGCACGAGCTCGCAAAGCGGGCGCTATCTGTCCGACGAAGAACACGCGCGGCTGCGGCAGCAGTGGGAAGCGCAGCAAAAAGCCAAGGCCCAGGCCGAGCCAACGGCGGCGGGCGGCGCGTGACGCGCGGGCGCTCCCGGCGCCAGGCCCCGCCGCCCGCTGCTGCGCGCGGCCGTCGGCCGCGCCTGCGCCGGCGGAGACATGACGCGCCGGGCGGGCGCGCACGCTGAAGGAGGAGCGGTATGGCGCAGCGTCCCAACCTGCTGTTCATTTTCACCGACGAGCAGCGCGCCGACACCCTGGCGTGTTACGGCAACACGACGATCCAGGCGCCGAACCTGAACCGCCTGGCTGCGCAGAGCTTCGTGGTGGAGCGCGCGTACTGCACGCAGCCTGTCTGCACGCCGTCGCGCTCGTCGATCATGACGGGCTATTACCCGCACACGACGGGCTGTATCGAGAACAACGACCCATTGCGGCCCGAACATCTGACACTGGCCGAGCGCGCGCCCGACGACTACACCTGCACCTACTACGGTAAATGGCATCTGGGCAGCGAGCTGGTGCCGCAGCGCGGGTTCTCGGAGTTCGCGGGGATCGAAGACGGCTATCGGGCGCACTATGCCGATGCGACCGAGGCCGCCAGCCGCCTGAGCGACTATCACCACTTCCTGCTGGCGAACGGCTTCGAACCGGACGGCGGCAAAGCAGCGCACGGAAGATCGGCGGCGGATTCCGGCGCGCTGCGCACGTTTTCGCGTCAGACGGCCGCCGAGATGCCCGAGCCGTTCACGAAGGCGAGCTTTCTGGGGGCGCGGTCGGCAGCGTTCATCGAGGCGCACGCCCACACGCCGTGGATTCATTATGTCAACTTCCTCGAACCGCACATGCCCTTCGACGGCCCGCTGAACGACCTGCACGACCCGGCCAACCTGGAAACCGGCCCGGCCTTTCTGCGTCCGCCGGACGCCGACGCCTCGCTGGTGCATCGGACGCTGGCGGCGTATTACGGATCGACCGACTGGCGCGGGTACGACCTGCGCGGCGAGGCCGGCTGGCGCACGCTGCGCCGCAATTACTGGGGTCTGGTGACGCTGGTCGACCGCGCCGTGGGCCGCATCCTGGCGGCGGTGGAAGCGTCGGGCCAGGCCGACCGCACCATCGTGGTCTTCACCTCCGACCACGGCGACATGATGGGCGACCACAACATCCTGGCGAAGTGCACGCTCTACGAAGAAGCCATGCGCGTGCCGCTGCTGCTGCGCGTGCCCTGGCTGTCCGACAGCGGGCGGCGCATCGACGGCGCGATGAGCCTGGTCGATCTGGTTCCGACGCTGCTCGACTTGATGGGGGTCGACGCGCCGGCCGACGTGCAGGGCGTCAGCCGCGCCGACGTGCTGCGCGGCGCGGCCGACCTGGCCGACAACGACGTGATCGTGGAATGGAACGGCAGCCACAATTCCTGCGTCTGGCCGCCCGACGCGCCGCCCGAGGCGCAGCGCATCGAAGCCGACCCCTGGCGCTCGATCCTCAGCCGCGACGGCTGGAAACTCAACGCCAGCGCCTCCGACCAGTCCGAGCTGTTCGACCTCACCGCCGACCCGCACGAGCTGACGAACCGTTTCGACGACCCGGCGCAGCGCGGCCGCGTCCGCGGCCTGCTCGGCCGCATCCGCGCCTGGCAGACGCAGACCGGCGACGCGGCCCCGCTGCCGGTCGTGTAGCCGGTCGTGTAGCCGGGCGGCCACCGATGGCAGCGCCGTATCCGTCGCGCGTAGACCTCGCCGCCCGGCCGGGGGCGTCGGTGCTTTTCCTCGACCTGCTGGAAGTCGACCAGCTGCACCGCGCGCGTCAGGTGGTGCGGCCCGCCGTCAAGCATCCGGCCAACCCGGTCATCCGCACCGGACCGCTCGTCGCCTGGGATTCGATGCAGGCCTGCCCCTGGCAAGGCACGGTGATGTGGGACGCGGAGGCCGGGCATTACAAGGCCTGGTACATGGGCATGGACGCCGCCGAAAGCGGCCGGCAACTGCCGCGTGTGGGATATGCCGTCAGCCCGGACGGCGTGACCTGGGAGAAGCCGCTCGTGGGCGCGTACGCGTACGCCGGTTCGCGCCGCAACAACCTGGTGGCGCTGTTGCCTGGACGCAAAACCAACGGCCCCGCGCTGAAGGACCTCGGCGACGCCGACCCCGCGCGGCGCTACAAGCTGCTGCTCTTCGACGAGCGTCAGGACCGCGAGATCTGGAACTCCCCTGACGGGCTGCACTTCACGCGCGAGGGCGCGCCGAGCATCGTCAGCCCGCCGGCCGCCGACGGCGCCAGGCGGCGGCTGCCGGACCCGCAGGTCTGGTTCGACGTGCACCAGTTGCTCTACGACCCGCAGGACCCGAACCCGGCGCGGCGCTACAAGGCCTACGGCCAGATGTCGGCGCAGCGCGGTTCCTGGGCCATCCGCAAAGGCGGGCTCGCCTACGGCCCAGACCCCTGGACCTGGACCCGATCGCCGCACAACCCGATCATCGACCCCGACGACGGCCACGAGTCGCAGATTCACTTCATCTCGGTGCTGCCGTACAAGGGGTTGTACGTGATGCTGTACGAGTACGGCTGGATCACGCCGCACGACTCGGTGTACGCCGCTGACGTGCGCCTGGCGGTCAGCCGCGACGGCGAGGTCTTTCGGCGGGTGCAGCCGCATCACCCCCTGGTGCGGCGCGGCGGGCCGGGAGCGTGGGACGGCGGATTCCTGGTGACCTCGAGCGACGTGGTGGTGCGTGCGCACGAGATTCAGGTGTTCTACGCCGGCCAGCCCGCCAGCTGGACGAACTGGCCGGCCGAGAACCGCGGCGCATGGCCGCACAGCGCCGGCAGCGTATATCCATCGCAAACCGGGCTGGCCGCGCTGCCGCTGGACGGGTTCGCGGCGCTGGAGACCTTGGACGGCGAGACGCCCGGCGCGGTGACGACGATTCCCATCGAGCCGTGGACCGCGCCCGTCGAGCTGCGCGTGTCCTGGGGCAACGCGCTGCCGGGGCGCAACTGTCTGGACGTGCAGGCGCTGGCCGCGGACGGATCGCCGCTCGGCCCATGGCCCGCGGCGCGAATCGCCACGGACGGATCGGACGTGCCGGTCGTCTGGCCCGACGGCCGCGCGCTGCCTGCGGGTCGGCGATTCCGATTGCGGTTCGGCATTCACGGCGGCGCGCGGTTGTTCGGGTTCGGCTTCGCGGCGGCGGGGCGCGGCGCCTAGCTGCACCGGCAAGGCGCTTGGCCCGGCGCTCCGTCCCTCGCCGTCATTCCTCTGCTCCCCGTCATGTCCGCGAGCGCGCGCATCCGGGGTCGACGTCCGCGGGGCGGGACGACCAACGCTCAGTCCGCGATCGTCCGCCGCTCGCGTTCGACGCTCTCGAACCACGTTTCCAGCTCGCGCAGGAGCCTGGCCGCGCGCAGCGGCTCCGCGTCCGCCAGGTCGTGCTGTTCGCCCGGATCGGTCTCGACGTCGAAGAGTTCGGGCGGCGGCGGGGGCGGCGCCTCGCGTTCGGGTTCCGCCCCCAGGACGGCCGCCTGCTGCCGCTCGGGGTGGTACTTCAGGTCGCGGTCCATCTGGAGGTGTTCGGGTTCGACGTGCATGACCTCGTCGATGCGCGGGCGCACCAGCTTCCAGCGGCCGGCGCGGATGGCCGCGTTGCACTCGACCAGCGGCGAATAGCGGTTCCACTGCCAGTGGCGGCGCGGCGCTTCCTGGGGCAGCTCGCCGCGCAGCACGTCCAGGACGCTGACGCCGTCCAGCGGCGGCCCATCGCCGACGGGCGCCTCCGCCGCCGCCAGCAGCGTGGGGAGCCAGTCCACGTAATGCACCAGCGCGTCGCTGCGGCGCCCCGCTGGCAGCCCGTCCGGCCAGCGGACCAGCATGGGCACGCGGATGCCGCCTTCGTAGACGCGGCCTTTGTGGCCGTTGAAGTTGCAGTTGAAGCGGTGCGTGTCGATGTCCTCGTCGGTCAGCGCGTCGTAGCCGCGCGCCATGTGCGGCCCGTTGTCGCTGGTGAACATGACGATGGTGTTCGAGGCGCACCCGCTGCGCTCCAGCGCGTCCAGAATCTGCGCCACGCCCGCGTCCATGCGCTGGTTCATGGCGTAAATCAGCGCAACGCCGCGCGTCAGGCCGGCGTCCAGGTAAGGCTGCACCAGAGCGTCGGGCGCTTGCAGCGGCGTGTGCGGCGCGTTGAAGGCCGCGTGCAGAAAGAACGGACGGCTGGCGTTGCGCTGGATGAACCCTGCCGCCTCGGCCGCGAATACGTCGGTCAAATAGCGCCCATCCGAATGCTCGACGGCGCCGTTGCGGTCGATGCGCCAGCGGTAGTAGTCGGCCCACCCGCCGCGGAAGCCCACGAACTCGTCGAACCCGCGCGCGTTGGGGTGGTATCTGGGGTCCAACGCGCCCAGGTGCCACTTGCCCACCATGCCGGTGGCGTAGCCGGCGGCTTTGCAGCGGTCGGCCAGGGTGACTTCCCGCAGCGCCAGGCGGTCGAGTCCCAGGCCCTCCAGCGTGTCGATGGCACCGGTGCGGTGCGGGTAGCGGCCCGTCAGCAGCGCCGCGCGCGCCGGCGCGCAGACGCAGGAGCCGGAGTAGTGCTGGGTCAGGCAGACGCTCTCCGCGGCCAGGCCGTCCAGCGTGGGCGTGCGCGCCGGCCCATCGTTGAACAGGCCAAAATCGCCGTAGCCCATGTCGTCGGCCACGATCAGCACGATGTTCGGCTGGGCCATTCACAATCCTCCGCGGCGTCGCCCGGCGGCATCATCGCCGACGGGCGCGCGTTGCGCCAGACAGCGCAGCCGCAGGGCGGCGGCCGCGTGCAGCCGCAGGGAGAACGACTAAGCCGCGGGGCCAACGACCGCGCGGAACACCCCGGCGTTCTGCGTGCCGACGAAGATCCAACCTGCGCCGTCGAACTCTGGTGCGGGGACCAGGGTCGTCACGGCCGCGGCCGGCAGCGGGTCGCCAAGCGGCGACCACGCGGCGCCGCGGTCGCGGCTCAGGTAGACCCGCGGCTGCGGGCCGGCGCTCGCCGCCGCAATCACGCCGTCGTCCGCGTAGGCCGGGGAGAATGCCGCCGCCGTTGCGTCGGTCACACCGCCCGCCGGCGACCAGGACGCCCCGCCGTCGCTGGAGACGAACAGGCCGCTGGCCGAGGCGATGACCACGGTCGTGTCGGTTGCGTAGTCCGGGGATACCGCGAGGGCGCGCACCTGGCCCGACGGCGCGGCAAACAGCCGCGTCCAGCGGTCGCCCTGGTCCGTCGAGCGGTAGACGGCGCCCACACGCGTGCCGGCGAAGATGGTCGACGCTGCCCCTCCGGTGTCCGCCACGGCCAGCGCGGTCACCTCGTCCCACGGCGCGATGCGTAGCTGCGACGGTTCCCAGGAACTGCCGCCGGTGCGCGAGCGGAACACGCCGCCCGGACCGCCCACGAACACCGTGTTGTCGACCTCCAGCCGCGGCGAATATGCAAACACGCGCGGGTTTGCCGTGAGCGTTGCGGGCAAGCCGTCGTTTTGCTCGCGCCAGTAAGCGCCTGCGGACGGCGTGCGGAAGACGCCGCGCCCGCGAATCCCCACGATGGCAATGCCGTCGTCGGCGTAGCGCGGCGACAAGGCGAACGCGCTGACGTCCAGCGAGGGCAGTTGGGCGTTGCGCCGTTCCCACGACGCGCCGGCGTCCGAGCTGACGTGAAACCCTTGCTGCGAGACGGCGGCCAGCGTGGCGTCGGCGGCAAAGCGGCCCGACAGGCCGACGCCAAGCACCCGCGCGGCCGTCATCTGCCAGTCCGGCGTCCACCAGTCGTTCCCGCGCGTGGACGACGCGGCGGCGCGGCCCTCAGCGCCAACGGCCACCACGGCGCCGTCGTCGTTGAAGCCGTTGCTCAGCGATACCCCGGCAACGTCCGTGAAGCCGAGACCCACGTTCACTCCTGCCCAGGTGCGTCCCTCGTCGGTGCTGCGCATCACGCCGCCGCTGGAGGTGGCGGCAAAGACGGTCCGGTCGGTTCCGTAAGCGGGCGAATAGGCCAAGCCACGCACGACCCCCACACCGTCGAGCGTGCGCGTCCACCAGCGCCCGTGGGAATCGGACCCATACAAGCCGTGGGCGCGGGTTCCGACCAGCAGGTTGCGGTTGGTACCGTCGGTCGGCAAGAACCCGGCCCAGGTGACCTCACCCTCGGTTGGGAAGGTCTCGCCGCGCGACTCCCGCAGCGCGTCGCGAAAGATCGACCCCCAAGTGTGGCTGACGTAGACGTGCGCCGGCGTCCACGCGATCAGCGCGACCTGGTTGTCGACGTGCTTTGCGGCGGCAATGCCCAGAAAGCGCTTGTCGAGCAACCCGGCGGCGGCGTAGCGAGTCCAGGTCTGCCCGTGGTCGCCCGATGCGAACAGCCCTTGCCCGCGCACGAGGGCGTAGGCGGTAGGCGTCGTGTCGGGCCGCGGCGAAAACACGACGCCGTGCACGGCGCCGGGCGGCAGGCCGCTGGCCGCTGCCCAGGTCGCGCCGTAATCGGTGGATCGGAACACGCCGCTGTCCGTGCCGACCAGCAGGACGCCGGCGGACGAGTCATGCGGCGCGGCGGCCAGCGCGCGCACGTTCAGATCGTCCAGGCCGCTGTTCGAGGCCGCATAGGCGCGCCCGCCGTCCGTGCTGCGGTACACCCCGGCCCCGTCGGCCAGCAGCCAGACGTTGCGGTCGAAGACGTACAGCGGCGAGGCGACGACCTGGATGACGCGGCCGGACAGCGCGCCGCCCACGGGCGCAATGACCGGCGTCTGCGCCGCGGCGGGCGTGAGCCAGACGGCGGCCAGCGCCGCCGCCGCAAGCACGAGACCGGCGAACGGCCAAGGCCGCGCGGCTATGCGCCGCACGGACGCCACCCTCGTCGTCGCGCGTCGCGCGTGGATCATCGCGCCCCCGGTAGTTCGCACGGCCTGATGGATTGCAGCGTGGCACAAGGACATTTGCTGCATGGTAACGATTGCTGGACTACACGGCCGGCCGCGGCCGCGTGCGCGTTCCCCAGCCGGGACACGACCCGCCGCGGCCCGTCACTCCTGTCCGCGCGGACGGAACCGCGCAATCTGGTCGTCCACCCAGGCGCGGTTGGCGTCCAGCGTGCGCCCGGCGTTGTGCGGCGTGTGCACCACGTTGTGACGGCCCAGGAGCGGGGAATCCAGCGGCAGCGGCTCCACGTCGAACACGTCGGCCGCCAGCGCCAGTTCGTCGTTCAGCACACGCCGGTACAGCGCCTGGGTGTCGCAAATGGCCGCGCGCGTGGCTTGCACCACCAGCGCCCCGCGCGGCAGCGCCTCGATGAGGTCGGCCGTAACCAAGCCGCGCGTGGAATCGGTGAGCGGCAGCATGGCCGTGAATATCTGCGCGTCCCGCACGAGTTCGGACAGGTGGAAACAGCGGCTGACGCGGGCAGCCGTGAAGGTTGCGTCGGGCGCGAACGGGTCCCAGACCGCGACCTGCGCTCCGAGCGCCGCGCACCAGGAGGCATAGCGCGCCCCAATGTTCCCCGCGCCGACCACGCGCACGCGCTTGCCCGCCACCGTGCCGTTGACAAAATTCGGGTCGTCGCCGAACTGCGCGCCTCGGCGTCCGGGCCGTCCCACCGCCGGCTGGTAGCGCCAGGGATCGTGACTCTGCGTCATGGCGGCTGAGGTCTGCGGAATGCGGCGCAGCGCAGCGATGGTGAGGCCCAAGGCGAACTCCGCCACCGACTGCCCCCAGTAGACGTCGAGCCGGTGAGGAACGAACCGCACGCCGCGCGCCTTCGCGGCCTCGATTCCCGCCATCGACAGGCGCGGGTCGTTCCATTTCAGCCCGTAGGACGGATGGAAGCACTCCTCCAGCGCCGTGAACGGCTCCAGGTCCTGCGCGGCGGCGTGAAAACCCAGCAGCGCCAGGCGGGTGACGGACGCCGGGTCGGGAACGAGCCGCGGGGCGCGCGCGTCGGGGTCGTCGGTGCGGTACAGCTCGCAGCCCCCGCGCCGCTGCCAGCAATCGCGCCAGTAGTCGGCCGCAAACGGCCATTCGGCGTCGAACCGCTCGTGCACGCAGATAACCGATCGCATGGGTGCCGATCCCGCTCACGCGCCAGGCAATGACGGCCCTCACCCTACCGCTTCCGGCCGAGCGCCATCGCATGGACCGCCGTCGAGCCGTTGCCGTTCCGACGCGGTCCATGCCCCGAACCTGCGAACTGCCGCCGCCGAGCGCCAGCGGCCGCGGGAGCGGCGGGGGCGGTGTCATGGACTCGGAACGGACGGTCGAAGGCCGCCGTGGCTCGCCAGCGGCCGGCGATTGGGGGATGATGGGCGGCGCAGGCGTCCCGCGCGCGGAAGAGACAGCGATGCACCCCGCCACTGCAACCTGTGCACGCCTCGCGCCCAACGCTCCGCGCAGCACGCCGCGCCCAGCGCTTCCCGCCGGGCCCACTTTCCCCTTCGACGCACACGCCGCGCACACCGCACGCACCAGGCCACGGTTCCACCAGGCGCCGATGACGTGACCCGCACGATCCTGCTGGTTGGAACACTGGACACCAAAGGCGCTGAATACGCCTACGTGCGCGACCTCATTCACGCGCGCGGCCATCGCACGTTGGTCATGGACGCCGGCGTGGCCGGCGAGCCGTCGTTCGAACCCGACGTCGGCGCGGCGGAGGTCGCTCGCGCCGGCGGGGCGTCGCTGCAGGAGCTGCGCGCCGCCGGCGACCGCGGCGCGGCGCTGACCGCCATGGCCGCCGGCGCCGCCCGCCTGACGCTGCGGGCGTACGGCCAGCGCACGATCGACGGCTTGCTGGCGCTCGGCGGATCGGGCGGCACCTCGATCGCCGCGGCTGCCATGCGCGTCCTGCCGGTCGGCGTGCCCAAAGTAGTGGTGTCCACCATGGCCGCCGGCGACGCGGCGCCGTACGTCGGCGTGAAAGACGTCACCCTGATGTATTCGGTGGTGGACGTGGCCGGCCTCAACCGCATCTCGCGCCGGGTCTTTGCCAACGCCGCGGGCGCCGTCTGCGGCATGGTCGAACAGGCCGCGCCGGCGGCGGACGACACGCCCCTGATTGCCGCCAGCATGTTCGGCGTCACCACGCCCTGCGTCACCGCCGTGCGGCAGGCGCTGGAAACCGCGGGGTACGAAGTGCTGGTCTTTCACGCCACCGGCAGCGGCGGGCGCGCCATGGAAGGGCTGATTGCCGACGGCTACTTCGCCGGCGTGGCGGACGTCACCACGACCGAATGGTGCGACGAGCTGGTCGGCGGGGTGCTCTCCGCCGGCCCCGCGCGCCTGGACGCTGCCGCGGCCGCGGGCGTCCCGCAGGTCGTGTCGCTGGGCGCGCTGGACATGGTCAACTTCGGCCCGCGCGCAAGCGTTCCGGCGCGGTTTCGCAACCGCACCTTGTACGTGCACAACCCGCAGGTCACGCTCATGCGCACCACAGCCGACGAGTGCGCGCAGCTCGGGCGCATCATCGCCGGCAAACTGAATCGAGCCGTCGGGCCAACCTGCCTCTTCGTTCCCCTGCGCGGCGTCAGCATGATCGACGCCGACGGGCAGCCGTTTCACGACCCCGAGGCGGACCGGAGGCTCTTCCAGGCGCTGCGGGACGAGCTCGACACCGACACGGTCGACCTGGTCGAACTGGACCTGCACGTCAACGACCCCGCCTTCGCCCGCGCCATGGCCGACCGCCTGCTGGCATGGCTTCCACGGCCCGCATAGGAGACACGCCCATGCGCAGATTCGCCATCAAGTCGGACACGCCCCGCGACGTGCTGGACTGGGGCAGCCTGGGCTGGCTGAGCAATCCACCGTCGACGGGCAGCAAGTTCCTGACCGTCATCGACGTGGAATTGCTGCCCGGCAACGGCCACGACTTTCACAAGCACCCCGACCAGGAAGAAGTCATCGTGTGCGTCAAAGGCGTGGTCGAGCAGTGGGTCGATACGGAACGGCGCATGCTGTCGCCGGGCGACTCGGTGTTCATCCAGGCCGACCAGGTGCACGCCACCTTCAACGATGGGGACGAACCAGCCGCCGTCATCGCCATCCTGGGGCCCTGCGTCGGCGAGATCGGCTACGAACTGGTGGACGCGGCGAGCGAAGCGCCGTGGAAAGACCTGCGGACGTAGCGGCCAGTGACCTGGAGCTCGCGGCCGGGGACCGCAGGGAGTGCAGCGTGGACCGCGGCAGGAATGCAGCGGTTCACTCGCGTTCCTGTGTGCGGGGGCGCGGCGAAGGCAGGTACCGGCGCGTGTTCGCGGCGTTCCAGCGCGCCCGCCAGCCGTGCCCGGTTCATCCACGTGCGGCCATCGACATTCCGCCATCCGTTGACGTTGCAACGGCCTGATTGAGGAGCTCTTCTCGTGCCGTTCATTTCACGCAGCGACGCGCTGGCCCGACTGCGCGGCCAGGTTGCCGCCGGGCGGCCGGTGGTTGGCGCGGGCGCCGGCATTGGACTGACCGCCAAGTTCGCCGAACGCGGCGGCGTCGATCTCATCATCATCTACAACTCCGGCCGCTACCGCATGGCCGGCCGCGGCAGCTTGTCGGGGGTGCTGGCCTACGGCGACGCCAACGGCATCGTGGTCGACATGGCGCGCGAGGTGCTGCCCATCGTGCAGGACACCATGGTGCTGGCCGGCGTCAACGGCACCGACCCGTTTCGCCTGATGCCCGTGTTCTTGCGCCAGCTCAAAGACATGGGGTTCGACGGCGTCCAGAACTTTCCCACCGTGGGGCTGATCGACGGCCTCTTCCGCCAAAACCTCGAAGAAACGGGCATGAGTTACGACCTCGAGATCGACATGATCGCCGCCGCCCACCAGATGGACATGCTGACCTGCCCCTACGTGTTCACGCCGCGCGAAGCCGAACGCATGGCGGCGGCCGGCGCCGACGTGCTGGTGCCGCACGTGGGCTTGACCACCAAAGGCGCCATCGGCGCCAACACCGCCATGACGCTCGACGACGCCGTCCAACAGGTGCAGGCCATGCACGACGCCGCCGCGGCGGTCAACCCCGACGCGTTGGTGCTCTGCCACGGCGGCCCCATCGCCGAACCCGCGGACGCGCAGTACGTGCTCGACCGCACCCGCGGCATCGTCGGCTTCTTTGGCGCCTCCAGCGTGGAACGCCTGCCAACCGAAACCGCCATCGAAGAACAGGCCAGGCAGCTCAAGAATCTGACCTTCGGCTGACGCAGGCGAGAAAAGAAAACCCACGGAGTGGCGCGGCGGGTTGGATAGCATGGCGCCATGGCTGAACTGCGGCTGGGGTTGATTGGGTTCGGAAGCTGGACGCGGCAGGCGTACGTGCCGGCGGTGCGGCGCGACGGGCGGGCGCGCATCGTGGCGGCCGCGGCGCCAAGCGCGGCCACCCGGCGGCGCATCGGCGAGGAGCTGGGCGCCTCGGTGGCCGTGTACGCCAGCGCGGCCGAGCTTTTGCGCGCCGGCGGCGTGGACGCCGTGATGGCGGCGGTGTCGGAACCCGCGCACGAACAAGTGCTGCGGGCCGCGCTGGACGCCCGCATGCCCATCATGTTCGAGCCGCCGGTGGCCGCCTCGCGCTCGCGCGTTCCGGCGATGTTGGAGCTGCTGGCCGCCTCGACGACGCTGGTGCACGCCGACCTGGAACTGAGCTATCTGCCCGTGGTCGTGCGCGCGGTCGAACTGGTTCGGTCGGGCGAGGTCGGACGCGTGCTGCGCGCATCCATCGACCTCAGCGGGGCCTGGCATCCTCCGGATGCCGACCAGCTCGCCGTCGCGCACATGTTGGCGCCCTGGTACGTGGACGTTTTGAACCGCGTCATTGGTGCGCGGCCGCGGCGCGTGCTGTCCGCACCCGAACCCGACCGCGGCAGCCAGCAGCAGCTGCATGCATTGACGTTGCTGGACTACGGACGCGCGACGGCCTCGTTCGGGGTGCGGCTGGGCGCGTTTGCTTCCACGGAGATCGAGCTGCGCGTGGCCGGCGCCAGCGGCGACTTGCGCGTCGACGTGATGAACGGCGAGCTGCGCGTGCGCTCCGAAGTGCGCGGGGACTGGGTCTCCCATCGGATTCCGCCTGTCGAACCAATCGCCGGCTGGCCCGGCATGCACGAGAGCGTGTCCGCCTTCCTGGACGCCGTCAGCGGCGCTGCGCCCAGTCCCACCGACGCCGCCTGTCTGATCGACCACCACGCCGCGGGTTTGGCCATCGAAACATCGCGCGATCTGGACGGCTGGGCGCCTGTGACGCGAGGCCCGCCGCGTTCCAGGCCGTGACCACCGCGATGGGTGCGGCGCTGACGTCGTGCGCCGTTTCCCGCGCGCCGTGAGCGGCGGCCCGCCATGGAACGGCCGCTCTGGCGCCCTGGACCGGCCGAGCGCGCCGACAGCGCCATGGCTCGGTTTTGGCGCCGGGCAGAGGCGCATACCGGCAAACGGTTTGCCGACTACGCGGCCCTGCACCGCTGGTCGGTGGACCATGCGGCGGACTTCTGGGGTTTGTATGCGCGCGTTGCCGGCCTTCGGTTCAGCCAGGCGCCGGTCGAGGTCCAGGGGCCCAACCGCATGCCCGGCGCCGAATGGTTTCGCGGCGCCAGGCTGAATTACGCCGAACACCTGCTGCGCCGGCGCGACGACAAGGTTGCGCTCATCGCCTGCACCGAATCCGGCCTGACCCGCCGGATCACCTACGCGCACCTGCATCGCGGCGTTGGCCGCTGCGCCGACGGCCTGCGCCGGCTGGGCGTCGAACCTGGCGACCGCGTGGCCGGGTATCTGGTCAACGGGCCAGAAACCGTCATGGCGTTTCTGGCCTGCGCCAGCATCGGGGCGGTGTGGAGCGCCTGCTCGCCCGACTTCGGCGCAGACGCCGCCCGCGACCGTCTGGGCCAGATCGAGCCGCGCGTGCTGATCGCCAGCGACCGCTGCGTCTACAACGGGCGTACGTTCGATTGCCTGGACACGGTGCGCCGCCTGGCCGGCGCGATTCCGTCGCTCCGGCACGTCGTGATCGTCCCGTACGACCCGGACACGCCCGCCGACCCGCCGGCCGAGTGGACGACGTGGCGCCGCCTGCTGCACGGCGCGGCCGGCACTGCGGGCGCGGACGTGAGCTTCGCCCAACTGCCGTTCGACCATCCGCTGTACGTGCTCTACTCGTCAGGGACCACCGGCGCGCCCAAGGGATTGGTGCACGGCGCCGGCGGCTCGCTCATCCAACACCGCAAAGAGCACCAGCTGCACACCGACATCCGCGAGGACGACACGCTCGTCTACTTCACGACCTGCGGCTGGATGATGTGGAACTGGCTGGTATCGGCGCTGGCCGAAGGCTGCACGCTCGTGCTGTACGACGGCAGCCTGGCCTGGCCCGATCTTGGGGCGGCCTGGCGGCTGGCCGACGAGCTGGGCGTGACCGTGATGGGCGTAAGCGCCGCGTTCCTGGAAGCGTGCATCGGCGCCGGCATCCACCCCGGCGGCGCGGCGGACCTCTCGCGCGTGCGCGTGCTGCTGTCCACCGGCTCGCCGCTTGCGCCCGAAGCGTTCCGCTGGGTGTACCGCCGCGTGCATGCCAACCTGCGGCTGTCGTCCATCTCCGGCGGAACCGACATCGTGTCCTGCTTCGTGCTCGGCAATCCGTTGCTGCCGGTCTACGCCGGCGAGATTCAATGCGCGGGCCTGGGCATGGACGTGGCGGCGTTCGACGAGCGCGGGAACGCCGTGGTGGGGCGGCGCGGCGAGCTGGTGTGCCGCCGCCCGTTTCCCTCCATGCCGGTCGGGTTGTGGAACGACCCCGACGGCAGCCGCTACCGCGAGACGTACTTCGCGTCGTACCCGGGCGTATGGCGGCACGGCGACTTCATCCAGACGACGCCGCACGGAGGCGTGGTGATGCTGGGCCGCAGCGACGCCACGTTGAACCCGGGCGGCGTGCGCATTGGCACGGCCGAAATCTACCGGCCGCTGGCGTCCGTCCGCGCGGTTGCGGAGGGCCTGGCCGCGACGGTTCGCAGCCATGGCCGCGATGCGATTGTGTTGTTCGTCGTGCTGCGGCCGGGCGCGGCGCTGGACGACGCCCTGCGCGGCGACATCCGCCGCGCGATTCGCGCCGCCGCCTCACCGCGCCACGTGCCGAAGTTCGTGCTGGCCGTGGACGACCTGCCGCGCACGCGCAACGGCAAGCTGGCCGAGCTGGTTGCGGTGCGCATGTTGCGCGGCGAACCGGTGGCCAACCGCGCGTCGCTGGCGAACCCGCAGTGTCTGGAGGGCCTCGAGCGGGCGTGCCAGACCTTGCAGGCGGAGATTGCCAACGCATGAACGAGCGTCCGGACGTCGTGGTGCTGGCGGCGCGGCGCTCGCCTATCGGCAAGTACCTGGGCGCGTTGGCAGGCGCAACCGCGGTCGACGTGGGCCGTCAGGTGGCCGTCGACGTCGTGCAATCCGCCGGCGTCGAGGTCGACCAGATCGACCACACTATCGTCGGCTGCGCGTTGCAGGCCGGGCAGGGCATGAACGCGGCGCGGCAGATTGCCGTGCGCGCGGGGATTCCCGTCCAACGCCCCGCGTTCACGGTCAACCAGGTCTGCGGCAGCGGCCTCACGGCGCTGGAACTCGGCGCGCAGCAGATTTGGCTGGGGTCGAGCGCGGTGGTGCTGGCGGGCGGCGTGGAGAGCATGTCGCGCGCGCCCTTCCTGATCCAACGCGGCGCCGATGGCGCGGCCGATTCCGCAGCGCCGCACGTGGACGCCATGCTGGAAGACGGCCTGATCGACAGCTTCGAGCGCATCCCCATGGGGAGCACTGCCGAGCGGCTCGTGGCCGACCTGGGCATCTCCCGCCAGGAACAGGACGCCTGGGCCTTGGAGAGCCAGCTGCGGTATCGGGCCGCCCGCCAGCGGTTGGCCGACGAAATCTGTGCCGTGCACGTGCCAGGACCGCGCGGCGAGGCAACGGTCAGCGTCGACGAAGCGCCGCGCGGCACCAGCCTGGAGGCGCTGGCCGATTTGCGACCGGTCTTTCAGGAAAACGGCACGGTCACCGCCGGCAACGCGTCGGGGATCAACGACGGCGCGGCCCTGGCCGTCATCGCCGACCGACGCTGGGCCGACGTGCGCGGCCTCGAATACCGCTGCGCGCTGCGCGGGTTCCACAGCGTGGGAACCGAGCCAATCATGATGGGCCTGGCGCCCGTGCCGGCGATTCGCGGTCTGCTGGCGCGGTGTGGGCTGCGCGGTGATGACATCGACCTGTACGAGATCAACGAGGCCTTCGCCGGGCAGGTGCTGGGCGTGATGCGGCAGCTCGGTCTCGACCCCGGCACGGTCAACGTCAACGGCGGCGCAGTCGCCCTGGGCCATCCCATCGGGGCCAGCGGCTGCCGCCTGGTGGTCACGCTGCTGCACGAGCTGCGCCGGCGGAACGCGCGGCGCGGCGTGGCTGCGCTGTGCATCGGCGGCGGCATGGGCATCGCGGCGCTGGTCGAAGCCGTCGAGCCGTAACCCCCTGCCGGCGCGCACGGCCGCCGCGGGACCTCGCCCGCGTGCGGCCCGCTTCGCCGGCCCGAGCGCCGCGCGCCGGCCCGCCGCGTTCTTGGTTTTTGCCCGGCGGTGGGAGTACGCTGCGCTCGATTGACCGCCGCCCAGCCGAGGCTGCGAATGCCCACCTTCACGCGCGACGCTCTGGAGCAGTTTGGCCAGGCGGTGTTCGAGGCGGCCGGTGCGCCCGCCGCCATTGCCGGGCAGGTCGTCCGCTCGCTGGTGTCGGCCGACCTTTCGGGCCACCCGTCGCACGGCGTGCTGCGCGTGCCGAGTTATGTCGACCTGATCGAAGCCGGCGACGTCGACCCCACCGCCACGCCCACGATCTTGCGCCAGACGCCGAGCACCATGCTCCTGAGCGGCAACTGGGGGTTCGGACAGATTGCGGCCGCGGAAGCCGTCGACCAGGCGGCGGCCATGGCCAAAACCGCAGGCATCGCGCTGGTCAGCGTGATCGACTGCAACCACGTGGGGCGTCTGGGCGAATGGTCCGAGCGCGCGGCGGCCGCGGACGTGATCGCGATCATGACCGTGGGCGGCGGCTCCGACGTGGTGGGTGCGCCCTTCGGCGGCGCGCGGCCCGCGCTGAGCACCAACCCCATCTCCGCCGGCGTGCCCGCCGGCCAGCGCGACCCGCTCGTCATGGACTTTGCCACCACCATGCTGGCCGTGGGCAAGATTCACGTGGCCAAAGCGCGCGGCGACGCGCTGCCGGCAGGCGCAATCCTCGACGACCAGGGGCAGCCAAGCACCAGTCCCAGCGACTTCTTCGACGGCGGCATGCTGCTGCCGTTTGGCGCGCACAAGGGCTCGGCGCTGTCCGTCCTGATCGACGCGCTGTCGAGCGGATTGACCGGCGCCGAGCAATCGACCCGCCGCTGGAAGCTGGGCGCAACGATCATTGGCATCGATCCCGCGATCTTTCGTCCTCGCGCCGAGTTTGGCGGCGCCGTCGATGCGCTGTTCGACCGCATTACCAGCGTCCCGCCGGCTCCCGGATTCGCAGAAGTCATGCTTCCCGGCGAGCCCGAGCGCAGGTCGCGGGCCGAGCGCGCCAAGTCAGGCGTCGAAGTCAGCGAGGCCACGCGCCGCGCGCTGCTGGACACCGCGGGCAAACTCGGCGTCGACGCAGCCGCCGTGAGCGATTCGAGCTAGCGCGCCCCGCGCGGGTTCTTCACAGAAAACGAACGACGTTCGGCGCTTCGCTTCGATGCACGTTCGTTTCTCCGAACCAGCGCGATAGGAATCTCGCAAGGCGACGGCGCTTTGGCCGCGCGCGCGGTCCGTGTGGGGCGCAATCCCTCAGAGGTACAACCGCAGGGATCGACGTGCCGCCTCTGGGCGGATGATCCGCAGCTCGACTCCGCCGCGCGGCGAAACGGCGGTCGATCGATACCGGCCCCGGACGGGTAATCCGCAGCGCTGGCCGCCCGCCCGTCGTTGACGTCACGGCCTGGGCCGCCTACGCTTTCCGTCGGAGGCGCCGGCGCGGCAATAGGCGATAGAGGAGACCGCACGTGAAACTGGGCGGGTTCATGATGCCCCTGCATCCACCGGGGAGCAGCTTCACCGACACGATCGCCGCCGACTTGGAGCAGATCGTCGCCGCCGACCGTCTGGGCTTCACCGAGTATTGGATTGGCGAGCACTTTACCGCCGAGTGGGAGAACATTCCCGCGCCGGACCTGTTGATTGCCCAGGCGCTTGGTCGCACCAAGAACATTGCGCTTGGCACCGGCGTTACCTGCATGCCAAACCACCATCCGTTCAGCCTTGCGCACCGCATCGCCCAGCTCGACCACATGGCGCAGGGCCGCTTCCTCTGGGGCATCGGCGCCGGCGGGTTCCCTGGCGATCTGGAGGCCTTTGGATTCGATCTCACGTCGGGCAAAAACCGCGAGATGACCCGCGAGACCGTTCAAGCGGTGCTCGACATTTGGAACGGACAGCCGGCCGGGCGCTATACGTCGAAATACTGGGAGTACGGGATCCCCAAAGAGGTAGATTCCATCGGGTTGCGCGTGCACCTGACGCCTTACCAAAAGCCGCATCCGCCCATCGGGGTCGCGGGCGTGTCGCCGTCGTCGGCCACGCTGCGCATTGCCGGCGAGCGCGGATGGATCCCAATGTCGATCAACATCGTGCCTCCCGTGACGCTCGAAACGCATTGGACCGCCGTGGAAGAAGGCGCGGCGACGCAGGGGTTGACGCCCGACCGTTCCCGCTGGCGCATCGCCCGCACCATGTACGTCGCCGACACGACGGCCGCGGCGCGCCAAGAAGCCGCCAACGGCAGCATCGGGCGCGACTTCACCGACTATTTCTTCCGCCTGCTGCCCCTGGCCAAAATGTTCGACCTCTTCAAAACCTCGCCCGACATGCCCGACGAGGACGTGACTCTCGACTACCTCATGGACGAGGTGTGGATCGTCGGCGACCCCGACGAGGTCGAACGCCGCATCCGCGACCTGCACGCCCGCGTGGGCGGCTTCGGCGTCCTGCTGGCCATGGCGCACGAGTGGATTCCCCAGGACGGCTGGAAGCGCTCGCTCGACCTGCTCGCCACCCAAGTCATGCCGCGCCTCTCCGACCTCGACCCGGCGGGCTGACAGCGGCAATTGGCGAGAGCCGCGCGGCGTCGAGGCCGCAGCTCGGTCTGGGCGGGATGGCCTTGGGAGCCCACATCCGGATTTGAACCGGAGACCTCGTTCTTACCAAGAACGCGCTCTACCGACTGAGCTATGTGGGCCGGCGTGGGGCGGCGGGGGCCGGTGGTCCGAGTGTACGCCCCGATGGTACCTGCGCGAACCGGCCGCGCCGCACGTGCGGCGCGGCCGCCAGCGGCCCTGGGTCTAGGCGTCTGCGTCGAGCGCGGCCAGGATTTCGGCAACGTGCTCGTTCGGGTTCACGTCGGGCCATACGCGCTCGACCGTGCCGTCGGCGCCGATCAGGAAGGTGGCGCGCTGCGTGCCCATGAACGTGCGCCCGAACCGAGTCCGCTCGCCCCAGACGCCGTAGGCCTCGCTGGTCTGGTGCTCGGTGTCGGCCAGGAGGGGGAAGTTCAGCGAGTACTTCTCGGTGAACTTCCGGTGCGATGCGGCGTCGTCGGTGCTGACCCCGAAGACGTCGACCCCGCGCGAGGTCAGCTCGTGCAGGTGGTCGCGAAAGCTGCACGCCTCGATGGTGCACCCCGGGGTGTCGTCGCGCGGGTAGAAATAGAGCACGACCCGCCGGCCGCGGCGTTCCTCGAGGCTGACGTGCGACCCGTCGGTTGCGGTGAGGGTGAAATCGGGCGCGGGGTCTCCAGGGGATGGCATGGGCATGGGGCACGCTCGGCGGCGCTGGGTCGGCGCGCCATTGTGCGACAGCCGTCCGCCAGCCGCGAATCCGTCGGGCGCTCTGGCCGAGCCGTGCGAAGGACGCCCACCGTGCTGGTATCGAGAATTCTCCGCCGCCAGCCCCGGCCGAGACGCGCGCGCGCCCATCCCGCGCCGCCCGGGCCGAGCGATCAGGCGTGCAGCACCGCTCGCCAGAGGGGCATCGTCGACCTTGATCGGGGCGGGCCGCGCGCCCGGCGCGCGGTGCGGCTAGTATGGCGCGACGGTCTTGTTCCCAGGAGCGCCTCCATTGGCTGACGCGCCGAGCGCCGCCCCCTTCGACCTGAGCGGCCGGGCCGCCCTGGTCAGCGGCGGCGGGCGCGGGATCGGCCGCGCTATGGCGCTGGCTCTGGCGGGCGCGGGTGCCGACGTGGCCGTGGCCGCCCGCTCCGCCGACCAGCTGGACGCGGTGTGCGCGGACATTCAGGCGTGCGGCCGCCGGGCGCTGGCGCTGCCGGCCGACCTGGCCGACCTGGAGGCGCTGGCCGGCGTGTTCGAGCAAGTGGACGCCGAGTTCGGGCGGCTCGACATCCTGTGCAACAACGCCGGCGCTGCAATCAGAACGCCGCTCCTGGACGTGACGCCCGCCGAGTGGGACCGGGTGGCGAACCTGAACCTGCGCAGCCTGTACTTCGCCTGTCAGCACGGCATCCGACGCATGGTCGGGCAGGGCTATGGCCGCGTCATCAACACCGCCTCCCTCACGTCGTTCCTGGGATTCAGCCCGGTGTCGGTGTACGGGGCCACCAAGGGCGGCGTGGCGCAGCTGACCAAGGCGCTGGCCGTGGAGTTTGCCGCGGCCGGCATCACCGTGAACGCCATCGCGCCCGGGTACGTCTACACCGAACTCACCCGACCGCGGTTCGAAGACCCCGAAACCCGCGCCTGGATCATGAGCCGCATCCCCCAGGGCCGCCGCGGCGTCCCCGACGACATCGCCGGAACCGCCGTCTTCCTCGCCTCCGACGCCGCGGCCTACATCACCGGCCACGTCCTCCCCGTGGACGGCGGCTGGCTGGCGGCGTAACACAGGCGCCATAGAGCCTATTCACGCTACGTGCTTGCATCTGGCAGGTTGGGGCTGGAACTCACGCAGGAGTAGTACGACCGACGTGCGCCGTGCGCGCGTGGGCGAGACGTGATACTGTCCGCCACACATTCAACTAGGTACGCTCTGCGCCGTCTGCTCCTGGGCGGGACGCCGCTGCCCGCCGTATAGGTTTTGTGTCTTCAAGACGTGCGCAATCTTCCCTCCGTAAGTAATCCGAGTACGCAGCGCGTCTGATGCGCCGTGCGGTACCGGCGCTGCTGCTGCTTACGCTCCTTGCAGTTCTCGGTCTGAGCCGTGCCTTCGCCGCCGCGCCGACGGCTGTGGGAACCATCCCCGCCCAGGCGCTGGTCGGCGGCGGCAGCGCCGCCACCGTGGACGTCGCCGCCTACTTCACCGACGCCGACATGGACACGCTGACCTACGCGGCCACTTCCGGCGACACCGACGTAGTCACCATCGGCGTCAGCGGTTCGACCGTCACGCTCACGCCCGCGGGCACGGGCAGCGCCACGGTCACCGTCACCGCCAGCGACGCCAGCGACAGCGTGGATCAGGCGATGGCGGTGACGGTGACGCACGGCTGCGCGGCCTCGAACCCCACCGCCTCGGCCAGCGGCGCGCACGCCAACGTCGCCCGTGACTGCGAAACGCTGCTGGACAGCAAGGACGCGCTGCGCGGCACGGCCACCACGCTGAACTGGGCGGTGGGGACGGCCATGACCGGCTGGACCGGCGTCACCGTCGATTCCACCAAAGGCGTCACGAGACTCTTCCTCCGGAACAAGTCGCTGACCGGCGCGGCGCCGCCCGCGCTGAGCGGTCTGTCCGAACTCACACAGCTCTGGCTCGACAACAACCAGTTGAGCGGGACGATTCCCGTCGCGCTGGCCAATCTGTCGAAGCTCACGAACCTCCACCTCGACCGCAACCAGTTCGACGGCACAATCCCCAAAGAGTTGGGCAACCTGTCGAATCTCAGGCACCTCCACCTCGCGCGCAACCAGTTGACCGGCACGATCCCCAAAGAGCTGGGCGATCTGTCGAACCTCGGAAACCTCCAGCTCTTCAGCAACCAATTGAGCGGCGGCATCCCCAAAGAGTTGGGCAGCCTGGCGAACCTCACGTCGCTCGGGCTCTCGGGCAACCAGCTGAGCGGGGCGATTCCCGCCGAGTTGGGCAACTTGTCGAGCCTCAGAGCTATCGCTGTGCAGGACAATGCATTGAGCGGATCTATTCCCAAGCAGCTGGACAGTCTGTCGAGTCTCACGAACTTACAGCTCCATAACAATCAACTGACCGGGAGCATCCCCGCCGAACTGGGCAGCCTATCGAGCCTCCAGATCCTCTTTCTCTACAACAATAATTTGAGCGGACAGATCCCGTCTCAACTTGGCAATCTCTCGAATCTCCTGCGGCTCTATCTCTACGACAATAATTTGAGTGGGCCGATCCCGTCTCGACTTGGCAATCTCTCGAATCTCCAGCGGCTCTATCTCTATGACAATGACTTGAGCGGATCGATCCCATCACAACTTGGCAACCTTTCGAATCTCCAGTGGCTCTATCTCCATCACAACCAGTTGAGCGGACCGATCCCGTCACAACTCGGCAATCTGACGAGGCTCTACGCCCTTTTTCTCAACCACAACCAATTGAGCGGCAGCATCCCCGCCGAGCTCGGCAATCTGTCGAGGCTGCACCCGTCATACCCACTCAGCCTGCAGTGCAACCGCCTGAGCGGTGTCGTGCCGACGCAACTGGACAACCTGCCCAACACGCCGGTCGACGTGCAGGTCTGGCTGCAGGGCAACCCCGTCACCACGCCGCTCGACGCCAGCCTGACCAGCCGCGTGCGGCTGACCGGCGCGGCGCGCAGCGGCCACCTCCCCGCCGCTTCCTGGTGCGGCCCGCCGGCGTTCGCCCCCGCCGCGGCGGAGATCACGGTCATGGGCACGGCCGCGGCCGGAGAAGACCTGGGCGACCCCTTCGTCGCGACCGACCCGGACAACCAGCCGCTGGCCGGCACGCAGACGATCGCCTACGCCTTGAGCGGTCCCGACGCCGCCGCCTTCACCCGCGACACGGCCACGGGCTACCTGCAACCCGTGACCGTGCTGTCCGTCGGCGCGCCGGCCGACGCCGACGGAGACAACCGCTACCAGGTCACGGTCAGCGCCTCCGACGGCGTGACGCCGGCCAACAACGGCGGCGAGGCCAGCATCGAGGTGACCGTGCTAGTCGTGCAGGGCGCCGCGTCGCCGCGAGCGACGGCGACGTCGGCCAAACATCCCCGCCTGGCGGTGGCGCTGAGCGGCGACGCCGGGCCGGTGGCGGTGGGCGGGCGGATTGGCTACACGTTCACCCTGCGGAACAGCGGCAACGTGCCGCTGACGGGGGTGTTCTGGCGCTCGCCGGAGTTGGGGGTAGCCCGCCGGGACGTCGGCAGCGGCGCGCTGGCGCCGGGCGCGGAAGCCATCGTCACGACCGGCCTGACGGTTACGGCGGAGCATCTGCCCGGCCCGCTGCAGGTCACGTTCTACGGCGACAGCGACCAGACGGACGACCCCTCCGCCGTGCACCTGACCACGCTGGCCGCGGCCGCGGCCGCGGCCGTGGCGGTCGAACCGACCCCGACCCCGACGCCAAGCCCGACGCCCACGCCTGCTCCGACGCCTGCGCTGCTGCCTGCCTGGACGCCGGTCGTCGAGCGCGTCCGCCACAGCGTTCCCGACGCACATCTGGCGCACAACATCCCCGACCTGCGCGTGGATACCCCCGACGGCCGCGCGTCGCTCTGCGGGTTTCTGGCGCACTACGACGCCACCGGCGGGCTGCCCTGCTGGGGGCACGCCATCTCGGAAGTCTTCGTGGAACGGCCCGGCGTGCTGAGCCAGTACTTTCAGCGGGGCGTGATCGACTGCCGCCCGCAGGGGGACGGCTGGGTGATCGAACGCCGTCTGGTGTGGGACGAGCTCGGCGGCGGCCTGGCCGGCGCGCCCGACCTGGGCGTCGAACCCGGTCTGGTGTCCGAGCAGCCCGGCGCGCTGCTCGGCCCCTGGGGGAACCGCGTGTCGAACTACGCCGTGGACGGGACCTGGACGGGCTTCCGGGACTTCTTCGACATGGCGGGCGGGGTGGAGTTCTTCGGCTATCCGAAGACCGAGGCGCGCACCGACGCGCACCCGCAGGCGGAGCTGCGGCTGCCTGGGGCGGCGGCGGGGTTCGTGCGGCAATACTTCCAGGCGGGAGTGCTGGAGTACCACCCGGGCGACCGCGGGCAGCCGGTGAAACTAGCGCTGCTGGGCGACGCGGTGCGCGACCGCCGCTACCCAGACGAGACCTGGCGCACACTGCCCCCCTTCGCGCCCGCCGCACCCCTAGCCCCCGGCCAGACCTACCACCTGTCGCTGCCGCGGCCCTGACATGCGGCCTGATGGCCGAGTCGGTTGGGCAGCCAGACCAACCGCCCCTAGACGCCGCCTCGACCCGCGAGGCGCACAGCGGCGCTCGCCTTGGGGGACACGGCCCGTCGTGCCGCCCCTGCGGCATCGGGTGCCCCCCATGGACCTACAACCGCGGCGTGTACAAACGCCGGAATGAGACCGAGCGCCTGATTCGTCGGTCGGAAGGGGTATCGGCGGCTCTTCGTCCGCTTCGACAAGCTGGACGTGCTATACGAGGCTTCCTGGTCTTCGTCCTGATCGTCGATGTGCTGCGATGGTGTGAACAGGCCCTAGATCAGCTTCTCGACCCAGGTGGCCGGGGCGCGGTCGGCGCCGATTTCCAGGTTGTTGGGGAGGTAGGCGGGTTCGCGAGGGCCGGTGGTGCGGGCCCAGTGGACCATGGCCTGGACGCCTGCGCGCAGCGTGGTGGCGTTGACGAAGCCGAGGCGGCGCTCCGCCGCTGCGTGAGAGCAGTAGGCGTTCTTGACTTCGAGCGGGCGGGGCGGGAGCGATTGCGGCTCCTGACCTGCGGGCCAAGGGCCGCCGTCGAAGAACACGTCGCGCACCACGTCGGCCAGTTGATTGATCGAGACGTCTTCCGAGGAGCCGACGTTGAAGATCTGGCCGTTGGAGCGGTCGCTCAACCCGCCGTCGACGATGGCGGGGGTGACGTCGCCGATGTAGGAGTACGCACGGCGCTGCTCGCCGTCGCCGTAGATGTGAATGGCGCGCCCGCGCAGCAGCGCGTTGATGAAGATCGCCACCACGTTGCGGTAGGGGTCGGCCAGGTTTTGCCGCTCGCCGTAGACGTTGTGGGGGCGGAAGATGGCGTAGTCGAATCCGTGGACGGCCGACAGGTGCTCGGTGGACGCTTCCATGGCGGATTTCATGGCGGCGTACACGTCCTCGGGCATGCGCCGCATGGTCTCGACGAACGGCGGCTCTTGCGCGCCGTACACGCTCATGGAGCTGACGAGCACGACTTTCTTCAGGCCCTGGTCGATGGCGGGCACCAGCGTGTTCATGTAGGCCACGATGTTGTTGTCCGTGGAACTCAGCGGCGTGAACTGGCTGCGGCCTTCCGTGGCGTCGGCCGCGTAGTGAAAGACGACCTCTGGCGCCGACGCTTCGATCAGGTCGGCGGCGGCCTGGCGGTCGGCCAGGTCACAGACGACGAACGCGGCCGCAGGGTCGACGTTCTCGCGGTAGCCGCCGACCAGACTGTCGGCGGCGGTAACCTGATGGCCGGCGGCCAGCAGGCGGTCCACGGCATGGCTGCCCATGAACCCGGCCCCGCCTGTCACCAATACACGCATGGGCTGCTCAGTGCACTCCATCGATGGCACGCGCGCCGCCGCACGCCAGGCCCGCGCCAGCATACTCGCGGGATTCTACCCGCAGGACGCATGGTTCCGTTCGACCGCAGCTTCCCGCGCCCGGCGGCGGCGCGCTGTAGCCTGGGTTCGCCATGCGGACGAGACCCGACCCCATGCCGCAGCCCGAGCCTGTGGACCGG
Organism: uncultured Chloroflexota bacterium; assembly: GCA_958296175.1. Taxonomy (GTDB): domain Bacteria; phylum Chloroflexota; class UBA11872; order UBA11872; family UBA11872; genus UBA11872. The sequence continues at coordinate 2,268,096 of OY282448.1, read as the reverse complement.
CCCGGCGCTCGGGTGGTGCTGCTGAACGGCCGCGGCGAGGTGCTGCTGTTTCGCATCGAGACTCCCCCGGCCTTTTGGCTGTTGCCTGGCGGCGCGCTGGAACCAGGCGAGAGCTTCGAGGACGCCGCGCGGCGCGAGCTCGTCGAAGAAACGGGCGTCTCCGGCGACCTGGTCGGGCCGTGCGTCTGGACGGGCGAGAGCTTGTGGTCGCTCCACGGACGCGACATCTTCAGCCGGGAGCGCTACTTCCTGGCGCGCGCGCCAGGCGTGCCGAGCATCGATTGCTCTGGGATGGGCGGCCTGGAGCAGGACATCGTGGACGGGCATCGCTGGTGGTCGATGGAGGCCTTGCGGCGGTCGACGGATGAATTCTCGCCGCCCGAGCTGCCCGCGTTGGCGCCGGCGCTGGTGCGGGGCGCCGCGCCGCGCGCGCCCGTGCAGCTCGCGTTCTTCGACCACCGCCGCGGGCTGGGCTGGCAGACGTTGGACGACGCGGCGGTTTGATTCGCCGGGTCAGCAGCTCACGTTGCCGCAGCGGCTGTTCGGGTCTTTGTAGGGGAACGGGTCGTCGCGGCTGCCCGCGCTCCCATCGGAACCGCCGCCGCACGCGCCGCTGGTGAGCGCAAGGACCATGACCCCGACGGCAAGGGCTCGCCCGAACCGACGGCGGGTGAGCGTGCGCTGGGTCTGTTCGTGCATTCTGCCTTCCCTTCGACGCGGTTCACACTGCCGCCAGACGCCCGCGGACGCCGGACATTCCCCGAGTATGCCGCAGCCGCTTGGGCAGCTGGTGCGTCGGCGGACGACCCGTCGGGCCGCGGCGGGGCCTGGAGCCCAGGGTGGGACTCGAACCCACAACCTGCGGTTTACAAAACCGCCGCTCTGCCGGTTGAGCTACCCGGGCGCGCGCCCGTCGAGGTTTCAGTGTATGCCTTGCGTTGCCTGGCCGTCGTCAGCGCCAGCACGCCGATCGGCCCTGACCCTTGCCTGACCCTTGGTGACGACCGAGCAGCCTGCCGCGAACCCGTCCGACCCCAACGCGGCCGCGCAGGACGTGCAGATCGGTTCCACACACCCCGCAGGCCGAGGCGCGTACGAGCGCGCCGCGGGAGGGAACGTCTGGCCGCGGCACGGCGCGCAGCTGCGGCCGAGTTCCCGGACCGTCGAACGCGAGCACGCGCACGGACGAGCCGTTCGTCGAGGCGCTGCGCGTTCGCGTTGCCGCCCGGCGGCCCGCCGCTAGGCCTGCCCGGTCCAGTCGAAGAGCACGCCGAGCCAGCCTTCGGGGCCGCGCGCGATCATGTCGTACACGCGCGGCGCGTCCCGGTAGCTCACGTTATGAGTAACCAGGTGGTCCACGTCCAGTTCGCCCCGGGCAATGAGATCGAACACGTAGGCGCGGTTGGCGGCGCGCGTCCACTGGAATCGATGGTAGGGGTGCGCCGGATAGTCGAGCTGGTAGTTGCCGACGACGTCCAGCTCATGGCGCAGGAGTTCGGGCTGCAGCGCGACTTCCACCGTCCCCGGCGGACTGCCGGACAGGCACACCGTGCCGCCGCGCGCCGCCGCCTTGAGACAGTCGGCAAACACTGCCGCCGCGCGCGCCGCCATGACGACCACCCGCGCACCGCCGCCGGTGAGGTCGCGCACGGCTTGGACGGGATCGCCGCGGCCGGCGTTGACCGTGTGGGTCGCGCCGCTGCGCACGCTGTGCTGCAGGCGTTCGTCCAACAGGTCGACCGCAATCACCGGATACGCGCCGGCCTTGGCGGCGAAATAGGTCGTCAGCTGGCCAACCAGACCCTGGCCAAAGACGGCGACGGACTCGCCCAACGAGGGCCGGGCGCGCCGCACGCCGTGCAAGGCCACGTCGCCCAGCACGGCAAACGTCGCCTGCGCGTCGGTGACGCCGTTGGGAATGCGGCCGACGTAGGCATGCCAGTCGTCGGGATCGCCCACGTCGACCGCGACGGCGCCCTGGTGCGGTGCAATGACCAACACCCGCTCGCCTGGCGCGTAGCTGCTGACGCCGGCGCCAACCTCTGCGACCACGCCGACGGCGGTGTAACCCGTCGAGGCGGGCGCGTCCCTCGGCGACTCGAATGCATTGCGCTCGGACCCGGCGCTGACTTGGGTCGTACGGATGTCGACCAGCACCTGGCCTGACGCCGGGCCGCCGACCTGGACCGAATCCAGCGCGGCGGCGCCGTCGGGCGTGAACACGACGCGGGGAACGGTGCGCATGGCCGGCGCCTTCTGTTTGTGACGAGCGGTTCGCGGCGCCGGCCGCGCTCGTGCGGCCGGCACCGCTGGCGCGGGCATGATACCGAGCGCCGCCGGCCGGACGTGCGGCGGCGCCTCGCGGCCGCCGAGCCATGGGAGCGGGGGACGGGACTCGAACCCGCGGCATCCAGCTTGGAAGGCTAGCGCTCTACCAACTGAGCTACCCCCGCCAACCGGTCGACCCGGCGCCTGCGGTTCTGGCGGGAACCGCGCGCCGCGCACGTCCGTCGACCGCGCCGCGCCGATCGTACCGAAACGCCGCGGGCGCGGCTGCCCGCGGCAGCGGCGGCCTGGACGCCGCGCCCCCGCCGGCGCGCCGCGCGCGGAGGTGCAGAAATTGCCCCGAGTGCTCCTGCCGCGAACCTTGCATCCGTTACCATACGGGGAGACGTGAGCGCGCCGCGGCCTGACGCCAACGCCGTTCGCCGCGCTCGATGGAGGGACGTGCCATTCAATGCCCGCGACCATGCTGACGCCGCGCTCGTGATCAATCTGAACTTCGGCCATTTTTCCGCCATCCCGGAATACCGCGCGGTCAACCGTGACCTGGTGGCGCGGCTGCTGGAACGCATCCCGAACCCGTTCGTGCACCTGGACGTGGCAACCGGCGCCGGTCTAGTTCCGCAGCTCATCATCGAAGAAGCCAAGGCGCGCGGCTACCGCGGCCGCGTCATCGCGCTCGACTACGACGAACAGGCGCTGGAACTGGCGCGGAAGGCCACGCCGTCGACGGAGGACGTCAGCGTGACCTTCGTGCAGGGCGACGCGCGCGACGTGCGGGCGGCGGTGCAGGAATACCTGCCGCCGGAGGGCGTGGACTCCGTGAGTATCCACGACGCCATTCACGAAATCGAAGGCGAAGAAGGCCAGCGCCGTGTGTTCGCCGCGCTGGCCGACGTGGCGCGCAGCGGCGCGTTCCTGTCCATCAACAGCTCCTTCACCTCCACCTCGATGGCCGTGGGCAATTCGATGCGCGGGCACGGCGAGTGGAAGCTGCACTTCGTGCGCCTGACCGGCGCCAAGCGCAACCGCCATATCGAGACGCTGGCCTACCGCACGCCCGCGGACTACAAGCAGATGATCGCCGACGCCGGATTCCAGGTCGTGCACGAAGAAGACAGCGAAGTGCAGCTGACCAAAGCCGCGCTCAAGGCGATATCGCGCTACCCCGAGTTCGTGCGCGGCATGGCCAGGGACCTGACGTTCGCCAACGACTTCAGCATGGCCGAACTGAGCGACGCGCTCTGCGCCGCGGTGGATCGGATTCGGTTCGACGTGGTGCCGCGGCTCTGGTACGGGGTCATCGCCCAGAAAGTCGCGTCGGAACCCGTCTGAGCCGGCGCGCGCCTCAGGCCGGCGCGCCCGCCAGGTAGCGCCACCACTTCCGCCGTTCCGGCCCCATGGCGGCGAAGCCGTCGCCAACCCAGGGGTGCCGCCGCCGCGCGTCGTTGTAGAACGCGTCGATGCCGGCGGCGTCCCAGCCGTCGGTGTCGAACAGCCCCTGCTGCGGCACGCGCGGCAGATAGCGAATCTTGAACATGAACCGCCACCGGTCGGTGCGGTTGGGCTGCGCGCAGTGCCAGAGCGACTCGTGCAAGAACGCGATGCGGCCGCCCGGGCCGTGCAGCTGCCGCTGCCCCACGAAGTTCTTGTAGCGCGTCACGTCGTGATAGCTCACGCGGCGCAGGTGCGACCCCGGCAGCACCATCGTCGGGCCCATGGCCGGCGGCGCGTCGTGCGGGAAATAGCAGACCAGCACGTCGAACTGGCGGGGATGGTCGGCCGCCAGGCTCGAGTCCACGTGCCAGCGCTGCGCCTCGCGCTTGCCGGGCGGCACCGTGTGCAGATAGGAATGGTCGTGCACGGCCTCCGGGCCGACCAGGCTCTCCACCACGCCCCGCACGGCCGGCAGGTCGAACACCTCGCGCACCGCGGGCGAGGCGTCCCAGAACTCCCGGGGCTTGTTGGGGTCGTAGGGCCTGTCGGTGGGATAGGCCAGCGCGTCAGCGTGGACCTGCGCGTTCAGGTCGGCGGGGACCAGGTCCCCGAACTCCAGGAATCCATCCACGACGAACCGCGCCATGTCGCCCGCCGACAGACGCGGCGCGGCCAGAGTGTCAGTCGTCATTGGCATTGTCCGCCGCCGCGAAACGTTCCAGCACATATTCCCACGGCAGCGGCCCGGTCTCGTATTCGGCGCCGCGCGGATAGGTGGGCAGCCGCGGCGTTTGCAGCACGCGCCAGCCGTGGTACATGGCGTCCACCACCGAGGCATACGGCGGCTGCGCCTGGTCGCCCGCCTGCATCTGCTGGTCACCGGCGGGCCGGGTTCCGTCGAACAGCGCCCACGCCACAGTGGCGGCGCCGAGGTCGGGTTCGGCCAGATGCAGGATCAGAATCTGTTGTCGGGTGTTTGCCATCGAAGACCGCCGCCCGTTCGCGGGCGCTGCGCAGTTCGGACCGGGCGGCCCCATACTAAACGCGCCGCGCCGCGCCGTGGGATGCTTGGCGGCGCGCATCCGCCTCGGCGATTGGACCCGACATGCAGCTCGTGCGGTTCACGAAGTTTTGGGACGGCCTCAGTGCCCGCGAGCTGGGCGAACGGGCGCGCAGCCTGGGCTACGACGGCCTGGACCTGGCCGTTCGGGAGGGCCACGCGATCGACCCTGGCAACGCGGCCCGCGAGCTGCCGGCGGCGGTGCGCGCCTGGCGGGGCCTGGGCGTCGACTGCCCCATGATCTCCTCGGCCACCAGCCTGACGGACCCCACGGCCGCGCAGGCCGTCGAGCTCTTCGAGGCCGCGGCCGCGGCAGGCGTCCCGCGCATCAAGATCGGTTACTTCAAATACGAGCCGGGCCAGGACTTCGAGGCCGTCTGGTCGGACGCCCAACGCCGTCTGGCGGGGTTCGCGCGCCTGAGCCGCCGGACTGGCGTGCAGGCCATGTACCACACCCACAGCGGCAGTTGCCTGGGCTCCAACTGCGCCGGGATGCGGCACCTGTTGCAGGACCTCGACCCGCGCGAGGTCGGCGCGTACGTCGACCTGGGCCACCTGGCGATCAACGGCGAAGACGTGCAGCTGGGACTGCCCATGCTGCGCGAGCGCCTGGCTGCGGTGGGCGGCAAGGACGCGCGCCACGTCCGCGACCAGCGCCCCACCCGCCGCGCCGCCTACGCCGACGGGTTCGTCATGCTGGGTCAGGGCGCCGCCGAGTGGCCGGAAGCCATCGCGCTGCTGCGCGCCTGGCAGTTCGACGGCCCCATCACCGTCCACACCGAATACACCACCGACCAGGATGTGATCGCCGAGGTCGGCGCGGGCGAATACACCCCCGAAGCCATCGCGCTGCGCGCCCGCGGCGAAGTCGACGACCTCGCCTATCTGCGCGGTCTAATCGGCTGAACCCGGGCCGTCCACCTGCGCTGCACGATGCGATGAGCAGAAACATGGCCGTGACGCCCCGGGACTTCGACATCGTCGAGGGCATCGACGAGCGCTGCGTGAGCGGCGCTCTGCGCATGTTCTATGCGGCGTTTGCCGCAAAGTTACGCATTGGCTTTCGGGACGCCAACGACCTGGTGCGGCTGTTCCACGACTCGGTCGACCGCACCAGCTGCTTCTCGGCCATCGCCGACGGGCGCTGCGTGGGACTCTTGACCTTCCAGGCCGGGGGACGCGAGTTTTTTCACCTGCGCGCCGCCGCGCTGGTCACCAGGTTCTCGCCGCTCCGCGCCGTCCTCGTGCTGGTCAACCTGCTGCTGCTGGACGAAGACGGCCCGGCCGACGCGTTCATCGTGGAGACGCTGGCCGTCGACCGTTCCGCCCGGGGCATGGGCGTCGGGACGGCGCTGCTGCGGCAGGCCGAGGCGGCGGCCCGCGCGATGGGCGTGCGCCGCATGCTGCTGGGCGTCATCGCCGAAAACCACGGCGCTATCCGGCTGTACGAACGGCTGGGATACCGAACCACGCGCACGCAGCGGGGGTTCCTGCTGCGGCTGGCCACCGGATCGGCCGAAGTTCGGCAGATGGAAAAACCGCTCGCCGGCAGCTGACGAACCGCCGCGGCGCGCGCGTCACCGTCACGCTCGCCAGATCGGCGGCCGCGGGCTGGTCGGGGAGGCGAGATTCGAACTCGCGGCCTCGGCGTCCCAAACGCCGCGCGCTGCCAGGCTGCGCCACTCCCCGCGCTGGGCGGTCGTATCTAGAAAATCCACGTGGGCGCCCGCTGGATGCCGGCGGATGCCGGAATGGCGGGAGCTCGCGAATCGTCCACTGAGAATAACCATTCGCGCTGCCCCGGCAGCGCGAGTCAGCGGCCGAGGGTCCGCGGCCGCTCAGCCCGACGGCGCGCTGGGGTCGGAAGGCGCCCCCGGCACGCGCGTAACGCCCCAGCGGGCGGCTTCGTCAGGGTTTTTGTCGACCCACGTGTTGAACGAGGTTGGAAACCGCTCTTTGGCCTGGTCGATGCCCACGATGTAGCGGTTGGGCCAGGCCGTATACGTGGATCGAAACGTGCTGCTGGTTTGCGTGCCGTCGGCGCGCGCGATCGTGCGCCGAATCTCGGCGTTCACGCCGTCCTTGGCAAACTCGATCTGCTTTTCGTAGTCCGGGTCTTCCTCCGAGTCCACCACCGCCTCGTCCGGCGGCGGCTCCACCCAGTCCCACAGGCGCGGTTCGGACAGCGTTACCTCGCGCCCGTCGCTCACGCCCCAGATTTCGAAGTCCAGCGTCGACAGGCGGCGGTCGAGCCGCGCGCGCAGCATGATGGGGTGTTGGTAGTTGTTGGTGAACTTCAAGTCGGGGCCGGGCGAGAAGATGGTGGCGTCGTACCCGATCGGGAACTTCCCCATCTCGTAATACCGCACGCGGTAAAGGTGCGGCCAGCGCTCTTCGATGGGCAGCCCGGCGGCCATCGCGGCCCGAAACAGCGTGGTGGACACCTGGCAGATGCCGCCGCCGATACCCTGCTCGGTGCGGTCTTCCACGATGACGCTGCCCGCCACCCAGCCCTGCGCCAGCGTGAACGCGCCCACGCGCTCGTTGAACGAAAACGTCTCGCCGGGGCGCACGATCGCGCCGTCCAGCTTGCGCGCCCCGTTGGCAATGTTGTGGTCGCGGTAGTCCGCCGAGCCTTTGTACACCGACGACCCCGTGGCCAGCAGATCCCGAATGCCCATGGGGTTGGCCGCGGTGTCGTATTCCTTGTTCAAGATGACGAGCGGCACGTCGACCCGCCGCTGATCCTCGCGCTGCGCCGCGGCCAGGATGCGGCGTTCCAGCTGCGCGCGGTCCAGGCGCTGCCCGGGATTGCCAGGCTTGAAAGCCGTCACGCGATCCTGGCGCTCGTTCATTTCGAACACGCCTTCGACAGGCTCGGCCGTCAGCGTGTCCTCGATAGTGTGGAAGAGGTCGTTGAAGCGGGTGAACTCGATCTCGACGGCAATGCCGCGGCCGCTGGCGTCGATCACCAGCGCGTTGCGCAGATGCTCTGGCTCTATCACCCAGCCGCGGTTCCCGCGCATCAGCCAGATCGGCTGGCCAACCACGCGCCGCGCCGCTGCGGCGGCGGCCTCGGCGGCCTCGGTGGACACCGCGGGCCGATCCTCGCGGAACCGCAGATGCACCACGTGCCCGGGCGCGGCGCGCGACAAGCCCGCCTCCAGGTCGCGCAGCGCCTGCTCCACGTCCACCACGCGCCCCGGCTGGCCGGGCGAAAGCTCCAGGCGCCCGTCGCCCCGCATGCGCAACCCCGCGTCGGTGGCCGGCTGGTCGAATCCCGCCCCCAATGCCTCCAGGAATCGCCGCGCGGTGCCGCGGTCGTAGGCGATCACGGGCGGTGCCGCGGGCGGCGCCGACGCCTCGCCCGTCAGCAGATCCAGCAGCCCGCCCGCCGGCTGCGCCACCACCACCGCGCGCAAGGACGCCTGGAAGTCCGCGCGCACGCCAATGTCCTGGGCCGCCGGCCGCCAGGAACGCCCGCCCAACTGAAACTCGGCCGGGCCGGCCAGAAACGCGCCCCAGCGGGCCTGCAGCCGCCCCAACGCCTCGTCCGCCGTCAACCCGCCCACGTCGACACCGCCCACGCTCACGCCGCGCGGCAACGCAGACGACCGCCCAACGAGCAGCGTCCCCGCCAGCGCCGCCGGCGCCGCAGCCGCCGCCGCCCCAATCCCAGCACCCAACAACGTCCGCCGATTCACACCCAACGCCCCACCAACGTCACGCCCCCTTCGCATCCAGTCTAGCCATCCCCCGTCCCCCATCCACAGCGCCCCTCACCCCTGCCGCAAGGCGCGGCAAACCAGAGGGCGCGCAGGAGCAAGGGGCAGAAGCGGGACTTCTGTGGGAGCAAGGGTCCTGGGAACGGGCGCTGGATGCCGCGCGGGAGACGGCGGAAGCTTCTATGTGGGGGGCAGGGGCTTTAGACCAGGCCGTCGGAGCAGACGATGCGGATGACCTGCGCTGCGGGGCGCGCCGGCTCGACGGAAGCGTCGGGGGGATTGAGTCGGTGAAACTCGCGCAGCGCTTCCAGACGCCGCACTAACGCCTCCCCCTGCAACCCCAACCGCCGGATATCAGCCAGGGCGTCTTCCACCCGCGGCGGCAGGTCGGCGTAGAACACGCGCTGCAGCACGTCGATCCGTTGCGCGTCCTCCGGCGACGCTTCGAGATCGTTCCTGGCGTTTCGGAGACCGCGGGACACATAGCGGCGCGTCTGCGTATCGCGCGGACGCCGGGCGCGGCCCAGCCGCTGCTGGACGTCGGCCCGGAACGTCTCGAAAGCGCTCATCACGCGCTGGTTGGTGGTGGACGGCAGCGGCCGACCCGGCGTATCCGGGGCGCATTCAGCCGCGCGCGCGAACTGGGCCGGGCTGATCTGCCGCGGGTCCCGTCCGTCCGCCGCGGCGTAGCAGCCCTTGACCTTGCCCGCGCTCAGCAGCACCAGCGTCTCGCCGGGCCGCGGAGGGTCGAAGGGCGAGAGTTCCGCATCCGACTCGTCCGGCGACACCAGCGGCATCTGCATGCCGGGAACTTCCAGCACCTGCTGCAGGCGAACCGCGGCGCCGTCGTCGTCCGCGGGCTCGCCGCCGCCGCTCAGCGCCGAGCGAACCCCGTCGGGCAGGGTCGTCACCGTGCGCCACAGTTCGGGGTCGCCGCGCTGAATCCGCTGCAAGAGCGCCACGGCGCGCTGATTGACCGCCACCTCGTCCAGCTCGTCGTCCTCGTCCGGCAGGCGCCCTTCGGCGTAGATGCGGTACATGTCCGCCGCGTTCAGGCGCTCCGTGTCCGACAGCAGCTTGCTGTCCAGCCCAATCGAGTCGTGGAACGTCTGAATGCGGTTGCCGAGCCGCTCCGTCAGCTCCAGCTCGGCGTCCACCGCGGTGTCGGGCCACATGTTGTGCAAGTGGATGACCGAGTGCTCGGACCCGATGCGGTCGACGCGACCGAAGCGCTGGATCAGCCGCACCGGATTCCAGTGCAGGTCATAATTCAGCACGCGGGCGCAGTCTTGCAGGTTCTGGCCCTCGGACACGACGTCGGTGGCCAGCAGCACGCGGATTTCGACCGCCGGGCGCGGAGCGTTCCGTCCAAGGTTCGAGCGCGGCGCAAAGCGTCGGATGACCTCCGCCGCGTTGCCCGTCGCACCCGTCAAGCGGGCGAAGGTCGGGTCTCGTTCGTCCGGGTTCAACTCTCGATACAGGTAGTCGATCGTCGTCTCGGCTTCGGAAAAGATCAGCACCTTGTCCGCCGCCGCCTCCGGCTGCTGCAAAAAGCGGCGCAGCGTGCGCAATTTGTCGTCGTCGCCCGGCCCGATGCCTTCGACCCGGTCCGCAATGCCGCGCAGAACCTCGAAATCCGCGTCCACGTCCGCCAGCCACCGATCGGCGTCGAAGTCCGCCACGGAATGCACCAGCGTGGAACGCTTGGCCGCCTGGGGCTGACGCCCGCCGGCGTCGTCGTCGAGCAGGCGGCGCGCGCGCTCGTACCGCTCGGCATGCGGAAGATCATCCAGCAGGCGCCGAACGTCCTGGTTTTGCCGCCGTCTTTCCTCCGCATGGAGAGCGTGCAACGCCTCGTCGGCGTCGAAGATCTCCCCGGCCAGCAGACGCGTCGCCGTGGCGCCAACCGGCACGTAGCCGGCCTCCAGCGCCGTGCGAAAGTTGCGGTTGCTGCGCAGCAGCGACTTCAAGGTAGAGCGAAACGCCTCGATGCTGGATTCCAGCCGCTTGAGCAGCAGCCCGCGCATCAGCCGCGGAATGCGGTCCCCCGCTCTGAACAAGTCCCGGTACTCGTCGTTGTCCTTGGCCTCAGCCAGCAAATACTTGGTAGCGCGGTATCTGGCCGCTCGATGTTCTTTCAAGCGCGCAAGCAAGTCCTCCAGTGATCCGGCCTTGGCGTACACCTTGTCCAACCGATACTCCACGTTGCGCAGCACCGGATCCGGGAAACGCACCGGGGCGCCGTCCACGGTGGCCGTGTCGCCGTACAGCTCGCGGATGTCGCGGCGGCGGCGGCGGATGAACAGCGGCGCCAGCACCTGCTGCACGTCGGCGCGGGGCACGGGAGGCGGCTTGGGTTTGTCCATGGGCGGCGCGCCGCGCGATCCGCCCTCACGCCAGGCCGCGTATTCGGTCTTGTAATTCTCGTCCGCCGTGCGGTAATCCATCCAGCGCCGCGCGTTGTGGAAATACTCCTCCAAATTGAGCGGCTCGATGTTCAGGCCGTGGTCCAGATCGTCCAGAAACAGCCGCAGTTGTCGATAAATGTCCATCGGACCCAGGTTCTGCGGCGTGGCGCTGAGCAAGACCACCTTGTGGTCGCCGGCGTCCAGATAGGACTGCAAGCCGGTCGAGCGCTGGTTGACGTTGCGGAAGCTGTGCGCCTCGTCCACCAGCACCGGCCCGCGGTTCGGATATTCGTCGTGCAGCACCACGCCGCTGCGACCGTCCGGCTCGGGGTCGACGAACCGGCCAAGCGCTTCGTCGAACTGCGGAGCGGGCGCGGGACGGATGCTGCTGTGCGAAATGACCTCCGCGCCCAGGCCGAAACGTTCGTTGAAATGCCGCCACATGGGCCGCAATCCAGCCGGACAGATGATCAGCGGCGGGCCGTCGTTCGGATAACTCTGGCGCAGTTGGCGCAGCAGCTCGGCCCCCACGTAGGTCTTGCCCAGCCCCACCACGTCGCCGATGTAACAGCCGCCGTGCGTCTCGATCATGGCCAGCCCGCGCCGCACCGCGTCCAGTTGGAAATTGGCCAGCTCCTCCGCGGGCTGCGCCAGCGTGAGGTCGGGGTCTCCGACGGGCGTGAAATACAGCTCGTACAGCGCCTTCAGATACACGTGGTAGGGCGGCGTGCGCGCCAGCGCCCACGAGCGGTTCAGTTCGGTCAGCAGCGCCGCGCCGACGTCCTGCGAATCGCGCCACAAGTCTTCGAACCACCTCCGCAGTTCGGCCATCTCGGCGTCCCCGGTCACGCGCACGTTGAGCTCGGTGTTGCCCGTAAACCCCGCCAGCGTAAAGTTGGACGACCCCACCACGGCCGCGCCCGGTTCCGCGTGGTTGGCGTACCAGCACAGATAGGCCTTGGCGTGCAGCGGGCCGCGCGGATAGGCGCGCACCTCCGCCTGGCCCGCGGCAATCATGTCCCGCAGGCGCATCACCGCGGCTTGCGAGCCGTCGTCCTGCGGCAGCAGCGCCACGCCTTCCGCAATGCTGGCCGCGGCGTTTCGCACGATGGCCGGCCGCTGGCCGCGCGGCGTAAGCTCGTCGGCCTCCAGCCGCGCGCTCAGCGCCTGCGCCTGCTGCAACCCCCGCGCCACATCGTCCAACACGCGCCGGTCCGTGCGGCCAACCAGAATGCGCACCCGCTGCAGGCCGGCCAGGGCGTCCGCCACCTGCGCAAACCCGCTCATGAAGAAGTAGCCCACGGCAATGTCCGCCCGCGCGGAACTGCCCAGCATCTCCTGCAGCCGCTCCAGCAGCGGCGGTTCGGTCCCGGCGTGCAAGATGTTCACGACGCCGACCTGGCGAACGCCGCGCCCCGCACGCGCGCGCGCGTTGGCGTAGACCCGAACCCGTGCATATTCATCGAGCGCCGCGCCAAGTCAATACTGTAACGCGAGCGTAGCACGCGTTCACGAGCAGCGAACCCGCCCGCCAATCAAACAACGGTCAAACAACCGCAGAACCGCCTAACAGGTTCACCGACCATCGACCAGTACCGTTTTCGGGAGTTTTTGGCCTGTCCAATCAAACAACGGTCAAACAATCGGTCGTGGTCGAGCAGTCTGAAGCGGACGCGATGCTAGACTCGAAATGCACACAGGCGTGCGCCGCCATCGGTTCAGAAGCGAAATCATCGTCAGCCAGATTCCCGCGTGGCGCCTTACGGGGTTGCTTCCCGCCGTCGACCCGAAGAATCCCACAGCTCGGCGTCGATCTCCGTACCGCGCGTCCCTTCTCGACACGGTTGCAAAATTCGGACGCACGCCCAACAGACGGAAGCTGCTGCAGGGACTACTGGAATACCGAGAAAGGCTGCACGCGGCCGGCCTGACCCGGGGCTTTCAGTGGGTCGACGGAAGCTTCGTCGAAGACGTCGAGCAGACGGAAGGCCGGCCACCTGGGGACATTGACGTGATTACATTCATCCACGTGACAGACGATCAACAGGAAATGGATGTGCTCGAACAATATCCAGATTTATTCGAGCCAAACACCATTCGTAAGATCCACGGCTTACACGCGTACCACGTCGTTATGAATCCGGCAAAGATCGATGAGTTAGTGGATGATCTGACGTATTGGTATAGCCTGTGGTCGCACACGCGCGACGGCGTGTGGAAAGGCTACGTGCGAATCGATCTGGCTGAGGGTGAAGATCACGCAGCCAGGTCCGAACTCGACAAACTCGACCGTGAAGGAGGACAGTAATGAGCAGGCGCGAACATAGTTTTCTGCTTTCCGAACAAGCCGCGCTGAAAGACATGCTCGACCGCACGGCACCGGAAAGTGCGATCCGGCAACACACGCTGACACAGCGGCTTGCCGAGGTCGAGGCGGAACTCCTCGACTACCCTGCGGTACTTCCCGCCCAACCCACAGAAGCGCTTCTTAGCTTCGAGGGGAAACCCGTCGCGGGCCGACAAGGCATCGACGCTGGATTTGGCGGGGACGCCGTCCGGACGTTTGAAAACGCCGTCGCCGCCGTCGGGGCAAGCCAGCATTCGGCAGCCGATTTGGGCGCACTCGACCGCATCCCGAATCGAGAAGACTACCGGCTCATGATTACGGACGTCGTGCGGGGGTCATTTGGGTTCCAACTCGAGGGCGCGTCCTCACAGACGGCGTTCGAGTCGATGCTGAGTCACGTCGAGGCGGCGATTGCGCGGACGCAGGACATCCTGAAGGCATCGGTCGAGAGCGACGATGCAATGGCTCATATTTGGGATGAAACCGACGAACGCGCGGTAAACGCCATACGAAAATTCGTTGACGTGCTGCATTCCAAAGAGGCCACATGCCGCCTGAGATTCAAGGGCGGCGTGTTTGCATTTCGTGACGTGAGCCAAGTTCAGGCCAGCGTGAAGCGTTTGAGTCAGAAACCAATCCCTGAGGAACACATCACACTGGTCGGATACTTTCAAGGCTACTTACCAAAGCGGCAGTTAGCGGAATTTGTCGTTGACGAGCCAGCGGGCCAATCACCAGACGGCGGTAAGGGGGAAGTGATTCAGGCCAAAGTCGAGCGCACCGTTGCCGAGGAAAAGCCGATAAACGCGCTGTTGAAGCAGCGAGTGCGCATCAGCGTACGCATTCAACGCGTAAAATTGAGTGCGCCACGGTACTTTGTCACAAAACTCGAAGTCCCCGTCAAGGAAGACATGCAAGGTCTAAACATGTCAATGCTCATGTGAATTTCGGCCAGTCAAATCACTCATCGACTGCCGGGCAAACTGAAAATATATGGACTAGCTTTTGTTGGGTGATCCTTCGTGAAATCATAGATATGATTCATATAGTCCTTTGTATTTTTCGACGCTCCCAGGAATATATCACCTCGTGGTATGCACGCTGCTTGCGCGGCTGAGGCGGTTGCTGATTAGTTCGATAACGCTTTCGTACACTGCGTCACGTTCGTCTTGGGTCAGGCCAAGCACGTCAAACACTACATCGTCTATAGCGCGACGATTCGCAGATACATCGTCAACTTGCCAAGCTGGATCGCCATTCTCTCGGCTTACAATGTCAAGGTCCGATGAAGTGAACAGACACTCATCTATGGTCGTAATATGTTCAGGCTTTACAATCCGCAAATTAGCGGTTTCATATGTTTGTATCTCCAGAACACCTTCGCCAAAATTGGATCGTGACTCCACGTTGATGCTAAGCTGAGAAAGCGTGGAATTAAGTGATGTGCACACACTAGCATTCTTATGCTTTGAAGCAAATACATGAAAGTTGTTGCTGCAAAACACCGCTTCTTTATAAAGATACGTTCTTGCGTTCGCATGCACTAACAAATTCATTGCCAGATATACCCCGTCTCGTATTCCCAGATCGTACCATCTCTTTCGCGAAACCATGCTGCGCCGCTTGTGGTACTCATTCGTCTCACCCCATTGAATGTACGCCAGCGCTCCCGTGTGTCTAAGCTCGTCTTTCTCCTTGTGGCACACAAAGAGCTTCTTCGGAAGCGTGTCGGGGTCGACGAGGATGCTGCGGGACTCTTGGGGGCTGGTCATTACGGGAGCAAGGTACTCTTCTTCGATGTTCCACTGCTGGATGCGCGCCTCGTCGAGAAAGAAAAACGCATTGGCGCCGGTCTTTATACCAAATCTCACTGTCGCGATATCGCCCAGCCGCACGAACTTGTCGCTATACGTTGTCAGGATGTGGTGATAGATGTCCGGGGCGCGCAGATACTTGCCGCCCCACTTGTCGCCCACGAATTTGGCGTGTCCTCGGCTGTCGACGCCGCTCGTTGCGGCGTCCAGCAGTTCCCGGCGGGTCTTGGTAATCTGGCGGCGAAGCGTCGGGTCGGCCATCGCCTGCTCGAACTCGCCCCGCAGCGACACGAACCGCGTCGGACTCTCGTCGCAGACACCGTTCTTTTCGATGACGCTGATGACGGTGTTGATTTGGGCGGTCGAAAATTGCCGTTCCACCGCGCTTTCGTAGATGGCGCGAACGTGCGCGTTGTAGAGCAGGAAATCCTGGAGCCGCGCGCCGTATCCAACGTCCAGCCAGCTATTGGAGCAGATAAAGACGTGTTGGCCGCCGCGCCGCAGCAGTTGCAGCGCACGCGCGTAGAAATAGCAATACAGGTCCGAGCGGGCGTTCACGGCTCCGGCGTATTGCCGAACGAGCCTTGCTTTGCTGGGACCGATCTTTTCCTGCCGCACGTAGGGCGGGTTTGCAATGGCGATGTCGAAGCTGCCGGGCTTCTCGAACACTTCGGCAAAGTCCAGGCGCCAGTTCACCGCGCCTTCGGGTGCGGATGCGCCCGCCAGCACCTGCTCGACCCGAGCGCGCTCAGCCGCGATGCCCCCGCGCAGCTCGTCTTTTTCCTTTTGCGCCGTGGCGAGCATGAACTTGCCCTTCAACTCGCCGAGTTCCGACTTCTTTGCCGAGAGGTGCAGCACCGGCTCCGGCCCGAGCAGGCTGTCGCCGCAGACGATCTTGAAGTCCAGGTTGGGCAGCGGCTCGGGTTTGTCGCCGTCGTAGTCGATGGCCAGGGAGAGCCAGAGGCGCAGCTTGGCGATGTTGACGGCGAACGGGTCGACGTCGACGCCGTAGAGGTTGCGCTGGATGACGTGCAGTTTCAGCTGGTAGAAGGTGCGCGCGTCGCGGCGCAGCTTCTGGCTGTAGAGCGTGGTTTGCAGCTCCAGCAGTTCCTGCAGCATGCCCAGCAGGTAGGCGCCGGAACCGCAGGCAGGGTCGATGACGGTGACGTCGTCCAGCGCGCTGCTCAGCTGGATCGCCTGCGCCAGCGTGGCGCGGGAGGGGTCGCGCCGGTCCACGAAGTCTTCCACAGTCTGAGCGTCCAACTCGTCCACGCGGTGTTCCAGAAAGCCTTTCAGCGCCTCGCGGCACATGAAGGCCACCACGGGGCGCGGCGTGTAGTAGGCGCCGCTGGCGTGGCGTTCGTTGACCAGTTCCTCGAACACTTTGCCCAGCATTTCCGGGTCCACGGCCACTTCCACGTCGTAGGGCGTGGATTCCATGACGGTGAAGTTGAAGCGCTGGAACAAGCCGCTGCGCGCTTGCACGACGGGTGCGATGGCTTCGTCGGGCACCTGCACGCCTGGCCGCCGGTCCAGTGCGCTTTGCTCGAACAGGCCGCCGTTCAGGAACGGCGCGTCGCCGTAGACCTTCCGCATGTAGCGACCGTTCACGTCCGTGCCCGACGGGTTGTTGAGGCCGCAGAAGAACAGGGGGTGCAGACGGTCGCGGTAGAAGTTGGTTTCGCTGGGGCGGCGGGACTGGTAGCTGTCCCAAAGCGCTTGCACGTATTCGTTCTTGCCCTGGAAGGTCAGCCAGCCTTTGCGCGAGAGGAAGTGCACGAACATGAGCCGGTTGAAGAGCGTCTGCACGAACAGGCGCTTGTCGTCGGCCTGGTCGGGGCCGAAGCCGGTGACCAGTCGTTCGGCCTGGGTGAACACTTTCTTGTAGTCGCTGAAGAAGCGCCGCGTGACCGGCTCGACGTCGAAGGCGGCGTCCAGGGCGGCGCGGATGCTGCGGGACGCGCGGTATTCGGCGTAGATGTTGGCGGCCTGCTGGACGGCGGTGCGGCGCGGCAGGCCTTGTTCGAACACCAGACGGCGCAGCGTGGGCCGCGCACCCTGTACGCGCGGATGGATGAGGTGCAGCTGGCGGCCGGAGGCGTTGGAGACGGCCAGCAGCAGGTCGTCGCCCAGCTGGTCGGCCAGCCGCCGCGCCGCGGCGGACGCTTCGGCCGTGCGCACGCGGTCGTTTTCCGGCGCCTGGAGCGCGACGTAACAGACGTGCACGCCGTCCAACACCGCGACGCGCTCGGCAGCGGCGGGAAGCTGCGCACCGGCGGGCGGCGGCCGCAACGAAACCTGGCCGGACTGCGAATGGAAGTCCAGCACCTCGACGAACAGCCGCCGGACGGCTTCCGCACGCTGGCGCGGGTCGGGCGCGCGCAGGATGCGCCCGACGGCTTGGTCGAGCTCGTAGGCGTCGTCGAGGTTGGCGATGGGCACGGAGGGCGTCCGGGCGCGGCGGCCGCTGGGATTATAGGCGCAGGGGCCGCCCGTGGGCCGGCCGTGGGCTGGCCGTGGGCCGCCTGCGCTGCGGCCGCGGCGGCGTCCTTGGCCGGGGGAGCGGCAAGCGCGGCGCTTGCCGCACGTCCCGCGCCCTCGGCCCCTGGCCGCTGACTGCTTATGCCGGTCTTTCGGCCTTGTGGCCGCCGGCGCGGTGGGGTGGATATGCTGCTGGGTATGGCTGGGAGGAGGACTCGGGGGCGCGCGGGGCGGCCGGCGTTGGTGGTTCGGCGCTGGCGGGAGTCGAAAGCGGCGCGGCGCGCGCGGGCGGCGGAGATCGTGCGGCGGCTGCGCGCGCTGTATCCGGACGCGGCGGCGGAACTCGACTACCGCTCGCCGTTTCAGTTCCTGATTGCGGTGATCTTGTCGGCGCAGACCACCGACGTGACGGTGAACCGGGTGACGCCGGCCTTGTTCGGGCGCTTTCCCACGCCGCAGGCGCTGGCGGCGGCCTCGCAGCTGGAAGTGGAAGCGCTGATCCACCCGACGGGCTTCTTCCGCAGCAAGGCGCGCGCCATTCGAGAAACGGCGGCGCAGCTGGTGCACGAGTTCGACGGCGAGGTGCCGCGCCGCATGGAGGACTTGCTGCGCCTGCGCGGCGTGGCGCGCAAGAGCGCCAACGTGGTGCTGGGCGAAGCCTTTGGCGTGGCCAGCGGCGTGGTGGTGGATACGCACGTCAAGCGGCTCTCGCAGCGGCTGGGGCTGACGCGCGCGGCGGACCCGGTCACGATCGAACGCGACCTGATGGACACCCTGGACCGCGGCGCCTGGATTTTTGCCGGCACGGCCGTCATCTGGCACGGGCGGCGGGTCTGCGACGCGCGGCGGCCGGACTGCGACGGCTGCACGCTGAACGACGTTTGCCCGTCGTCCACCTCGCCGGCGCGTCCGGCGGTGTCGCCGTTTCGGACGGCCGCGGCGTGACGGCGGTCGGCGGCGCCGCGGTCCGCACGGCACCGGCGGCGCGCGCCGCGCGGAACGACGGAAGGGCTGCATGACGATTACGGGCATCGAAGTTTTTTCGAAGTACGTGCGCTGGCGCGAGTGGCTGTTCGTGCGCGTGTCGACGGACGAAGGGCTGCACGGCTGGGGCGAGGGGTCCACCTCCGACCGGGGGCGGGCGGTGGCCGGGGCGATTCAGCACTTCACGCCGCGGCTGCTGGGGCGCGACTCGTCGGCAATCGAGCTGATCTGGCGCGACCTCTGCACGGGCTGGCGCGGCGGCCCGATCGTCAGCAGCGCCATTTCGGCCATCGACGGCGCGCTGTGGGACCTGCACGGCAAGCGACACGGGGTTCCCGTCTGGCGGCTGCTGGGCGGCCCGCTGCGCCGGCGGGCGCGGGTGTACGCGGGCGGGGTGTCGCGCTGGATGGACTCGACGGCCGACCACGTGGACGGCGCGCTGCGCGCGCAGGCGCAGGGCTACCGCGGCGTGAAGGTCACGCCGTTTGGCGCGCCCGGCCGCCGCACCGAGACGCAGGCCATCCGTTTCGCCGCCGAGATGCTGCAGGGCATTCGGGACGCGGCCGGGCCTGACTTCGAGATTTATGTCGAGTGCGCCGAGCGGCTGACTCCGCGGCACGCGATCCAGGCCGCGCAGGCGCTGGCGCCGTTCGACCCGGTTTGGATGGAGGAACCGATTCCAGCCGAGAACGTGAAGGCCACGTGTGCGCTTGCGCCGCGCATGGCCGTGCCGATTGCCTGCGGCGAGAAGCTGTTCAGCCGCCAGGACTTCCGCGAGCTGCTGGAGGGGCAGGGGGCGGCGTTCGTTCAGCCGGACCTGACCCACGCGGGCGGCATCACGGAGGTGCGCAAGATTGCGGCCGCCGCCGAGACGTATGCCGTCCAGCTGGCGCCGCACAATTCCGGCGGCCCGGTGTCGGCGGCGATGGCCCTGCAGGCGGCGGCGGTTGCGCCCAACTTCTGGGTGCTGGAAACCGCCTTCCCGGAAGCCGACCTGCGCTGCCAGGTGGCAGGCGAGGCGCTGGAGGTGCAGGACGGCTACATGTATCTCAGCGACGAACCCGGCCTGGGGTTCGGCGACCTGAACCTCAGCGCGCTGGAGGACGAGCCGGGCGGGCCGGAGCCAGCCTACGCCTGGCGAACCTTCATCGAGTAGGGCCGCGGCCCGGCCGGCCGCGCCGGTTTCATGTCGGCCATCTGTGCAAACGGTGTCGGCCATCCGCGGCCCGCCCGCGGCGGTTTCCGCGTGGACAAGCCCGCCTGCTCGACAGACACCCCGCAGCCCTGCCGCCCGCGGCGTTTTCTCAGACCGCTGACGAGAGAGGCCAAAGGCGCTTCGGAACGCGGGGCGCGGCGGGTGGGAGCGCGGGCGGGTTCGGTTAGCGCAGGTAGTCCGTCATCACGTAGTCGTTGCCGCTGGCGTCGCCGTGGCAGTTCTGGCAGCCCTCCACACGGCCTTCCTTCAGCACCGCGCCGTCGGCGGCGACTTTGGCCCAGAACCAGTCGTTGTGGTCCGGGTTGTATCCCGCCCGCTTGTACATGACGGTGGTGGAATCGAAAACGCCGGCGGCGGTGTAGTTCTCCTTCACGATGATTGCGCCGTCGGGCATGACGCCCGCTTTGTCAGCCAGGGCCTCGGAGGCGGCGCGGTTGAGATAGGTGGTCAGCAGCAAGCCGTGAGGCTCTTCGCTCTCGTACAGCTCGCCCAGCTCGGGCCAGAGTTCCCAGGACTGCTGGTAATCGACGTCGGCCAGGTAGGCCATAACGGCGCTGGCCGTGGTGTCAGGCAGCGGGGGCGCCGGCTCGCAGGACGCGCCCATGACGAGCACCGCCGCCAGCAGCAGGGCTGCGCACCACCACGCAGCGCGGCGGATCCGCATCGGCCACCTTCCGTGTGCAACCATACGGCGGACGCAGCGCCTCGGCCCGAGACGATCCGGTGCGCCCGCTGTGCTGTGCCGCGGGGAACGGTAGCACACGGCGCGGGCGGTCTTCGTCCGAAGGGGTCGGGTGCGTCCGCGGGCCGCGGCCTGCCCGGACGGCGGGCGGCGCGGTTCCAGGTCGAGGGTCGCGCCGTTCGGCGGATTGGCGGAACGGCAGAAGGAGGAGCCATGTTCGACGCGGTTCATCACATCGCCTACGTCGTGCCCGACCGCGAGGCGGCGCTGGCCCTGTTTCGCGACAAGCTGGGCATGACGGCCGCGAAAATCTGGGAGTCGGAGGCCGAGGGCAACGCCTACGCGGCGCTGCAGATCGGCCAGACGGGCAGCTACCTGGAAATCATCTGCCCCACCAACGACGAGGTCAGCGCGTTTGCCGCGCACCTGAAGGAGCACGGGCCCAGCGTGCACCACGTGGCGTTTCGGGACGACGACTTCGACGCCACGCTGCGCACGCTCGGCGAGGAGCTGGGCATTGCGGGCACCGCGCCGATCGTCAGCTCGTCGGACTGGCGCATCACGTTCTTGGACACCGACGCCACGCTGGGCGTGGGGTTGCAGCTGGTTGACGGGGAGCGGCTCTGATGGCAGGCATGGCGATTACGGCAAACGGCGTCGACGCCGAGGCGGGTCCCGTGACCCGTGCGCGGCTCACCGAGCGGGGGCCGGCCATCTGGCTGGCGGGCGACCCGGAAGACCTGAAAGTCTGGCTGCCCCGCGGCGGCTACGGCATCGTCACCAACACCGTGGTGCTGGACGACATGACCCAGAAGTACGGGCAGCTGACCGAGGTGGTGCGGCGCTATCTGGACATCACGGACAAGCCGGTGGTGGTGGAGATCGACGGGCACACCACGGCCGAGCTGCTGGACGTGGCGCACGTGTTCACCGCCATGTCGGAGCAGATCGTCATCAAGATTCCCTGCGCCGCGCAGGGACTGGAGGCCTTCGCCGCGCTGGCCGCCGAGGGCGTGGAGACGTTTTGCACCACCACGTTCAACCTGACGCAGGCGGCGGTGGTTGCGCAGGCCGGCGCCACCCACATCCTGCCCTTCTGCGAACCCTACAAAGCCGTGGGCGTGGACCCGGTGTGGCACGTGCGCGAGTGCGTGGACATGCTGGAGGGTTGGGAACAGCGGCCCTACGTGACCGCGGCGCTGGTGCGCTCGGTGGACGTGGCCAACGCGGCCCTGCAGGCCGGCGCGGACGGCATCATCGTCTTCTGGGAAGTCTTCCGCGACATGCTGCACAGCCCGCTCACCGACGAGTGGAACGCCACCTTCCTGGAACGCTGGGAAAAGATGCACCAGGCCGGCCTGCTGCACGGCGTGCCCGTGGCGGAAGGGGCGCACTAGCCGCAGAAGATTCTGGAGTCTGGGTCATCATGCTGGCCTCGGTGCGCGCCGGTTGGCGCGCGCCGCGCCAGGAGTTCACGCGCCGCAATCGAGTGGCTTGTAAAAAGGAAACGGACGGACACAATGGCATTCTCCTCGGGAACGTTCCAGACAAACGAGCCGCTGCTCTCGGAACTCCTGAGTGACATCGGCAAAGGCGCCATCCAGCTGCCCGATTTTCAGCGCAGTTGGATCTGGGACGATGCGCACATTCGTTCGCTGATCGCCAGTGTCACGCTCTCCTACCCGATCGGCGCCGTGATGGTGCTGGAAACTGGCGGGGAGAGCGGCAGTTTCTTGCCGCGGCCGTTCGCAGGCGTCCACCTCGACTCTCTCACTTCGCCCAACGGCCTGGTTCTCGACGGCCAACAGCGGCTGACCTCGCTTTTTCTCGCGCTCATGAGCGGCCGCCCTGTCCCCACGCGAACGACGCGAGGCCAGGAAACCAAACTGTATTATTATCTGGACATGGCCAAATGCCTCGACCCCGACCTGGACCGGGAAGAAGCGGTTCTCTCGCTTCCTGAATCGAAGGTGCGCACGGCCGATTTTGGGCGCACGGTGGTACTCGACGTAACAACGCGCGAGCGTGAGTATGAGCGTGGACTGTACCCGCTGGAGATGATCTTCAACGCTGTCGAGGCTTTTCAATGGAACTCTGGATACAAAGAGTACTTCAAGTTCAATCCTGGAAAAGTCGAGTTCATCGACCAGTTTCTTGCGAAAATCTGGCTTCCGATTAATAAATACAAAGTTCCAGTCATTGAGTTAAAGAGGGAAACTCCCAAAGAGGCCGTCTGCCAGGTATTCGAAAAGGTGAACACGGGCGGCGTCACCTTGTCGGTCTTCGAGCTCGTGACGGCCAGCTTCGCCGCTGACAACTTCCGCCTGCGGGACGACTGGGCAGAACGGCGTGAGCGGATTGCAGAGCAGAACGTGCTGCGCGGAGTGAGCAGCACCGACTTCTTGCAGGCGGTTACGCTGCTTGCCAGCTACAAGCGCAGCCGCGCGCCGGGAAGTACGAGCGCGGTCAGCGTCCGGCGCCGCGACGTGCTGCGGCTGACGCTCGATGAGTATAAGGACAACGCCTCGTCCGTCGAGCACGGTTTTCAACGCGCCGCGCAGTTGCTGACCCGTGAGAGGGTCTTCGACCGGCGAAACCTGCCGTACGGAACTCAGCTCGTGCCCTTGGCGGCGATTTGCGCCTATCTCGACAAGCAGCTCGACGCACACGACGTCCTCGCGAAGCTCGCCCGCTGGTACTGGTGCGGCGTACTGGGCGAGATGTACGGCGGCGCCAACGAAACTCGTTACACGATGGACATCCAGGATGTCGTTGGGTGGACCGAGGGCAACGAAGAGCCGCGTACTATTCGCGACGCGAATTTTGCTCCTACGCGGCTGCTTGGCCTCAGTACTCGAAACAGCGCCGCATACAAGGGCCTCTTTTCCCTCATGGTAAAGCAGGGGAGCCACGACTTCAAGAATGCGAATCCGATTGCGCACACCATGGGGTTCTCATTGCCTGTCGACATCCATCACATTTTCCCGCGGGCTTGGTGTTCGAATAATGGCGTGGATTATTCGACCTCCAATAGCGTGGTGAACAAAGCGCCGCTCACCAGCGAGACCAATCGAATGCTCGGCGGCAGCGCTCCGAGTCAATATCTCGACAGGCTGGTGAACACCGGGAACATCAGCAGAGATCGCCTGGACGAGGTGCTCGCAACACACTGGATCGAACCCGAGCTGCTGCGCCGCAACGACTTTGGCGGCTTCATCCGCGACCGCGCGGTCAAGCTGCTGGACGCCATAGAGGACGCCATGGGAAAACCAATCCCAGGCCGTGACTCGGACGAAGTCATCGACGCGTTCGGGGGACCGTTATCGACCGGAACCCCAGCGGACCTCCACCGCCCGCGGCCAGTCGACCCGACGCCTTGACCGAAACCACGGATGCCGTCGGTGCGCACGTTGGGACGCGAACGCCGGGGCCGCCCGTGACGGCGCAGGATGGGATTGTGGTGCGTCCGATCGACGTCAGCCCCTGCGCGCATCTGGCGCTGGCCGAGGGCAGCCTCGAACCCGGGCGCATCTACGGCGTGCACGCGCACCTGACGCTGGAGCAGGTGACCTACGTGCTGGCCGGCCGCATCCGCGCCGCAACCTATGACGCCGACCTGGGCGCGGTGCGCGCATGCACGGCGGCCGCGGGTGAATCCGTGGTCACCCCGCCGGGACACACGCTGCAACTGACAGCCGCCGGCGGCGCTCCGGCCCGCGCGCTCTTCATCACCAGCCCGCCTTACCCGCCCGACCACAGCGACACCGTGACACTGGACGCCCACCGCCCGCTGCGCCAGGCGGACACCGAGCGCTTGGCCCAACGGCGGTAGGCCGTCGTGGAAAGCTCTTACCAGTCGCCGACGCCTCGGCGCGCGGAACGGCAGGACGCACGATTGTCGGTTTCACGGACGTCTGACCGTCGTTGCAGGCTCTGGTCGACGGCGAGCGCCCGACCCAATCGACCTGCCGACGGGCGGCGCCCGCTCGACAGCATCGTGTGAGTGTCCGCCGCAGGCGCGCCAATGACCGTCGACCCAACCGTCCTTCCCGGCCTGCTGCTGCTGGCGGCGGAGCTTTGCGCGCTGGCGGCGGTCGGGTTCGTCATCGTGCGCACGGCCCTGCGTCAGGACGACGACGCCATGGCGCTGGCGCAGGGGTTGGTGGTGGGGCCGGCGCTGTGGGGGCTGCTGGTCAACTTCGTCATGTACGCAGTTCCCGGCCGCGCCGGCGCCGCCGTGGGGTGGGTCGTCATGCTGGCGCTTGCCGCCGCGCTTGCCTGGCGCGCGCGGCGCAGCCGCACGCGCCTCCTGCCACAGCCGCGCGTTGCGGCCGGGTTCTTCGTCGCCGCCCTGGCGCTTTTCTGGGTCGCCCTGGCGGCCCGGCAGCAGTTGCACACGCCGGACGCGCACCTCCACCTGGGGCTGGCCGCTGCGATTCGCGAGGGCGGGTTCCCGCCGGAGCTGCCCTACAGCCCTGGCGCGCCGGCCAATTACCACTACGGCACCGATCTGCTGCTGGGCGCGTTGGCGCCGCCGGTCGGCCCCGACCTGGCGTTCGCCATGGAGCTGCTGAGCGCCTATATCTGGGTGAGCCTGGCGCTGACCGTGGCAACGGCGCTGTGGACGCGCGCGTTCTGGGGCGCCGTGCTGGTCACCGTGCCGCTGCTGCTGTCGGCGGGCGCCTGGACGCTGGTGGTCTACACGCCAGCGCACGTGGTGGACGTTCCCGTCCCGGCCGGCGTGCCGTCCGCCGGCCTGCGCGCGTCGCTGCTCGACATCTACTGGCCCACCGAACCGCCGTGGAGCTGGGAATTTCGCGGGATGAACGGCTACGGCCCGTCGCCGCCCAATCTGTTCAAACCGTTCTTCGTGCTGGCCTATGCGCTGGCGCTCGTGGTGTTGGAGCGGGCGGCGGCCGGCCTACCGGGGACCAGGCGCGGTGCGCGGGTGGTCGGCGGCGGCGTTGCCGCAGCGAATCGGCCTGGGGGCTGGCCGGCCGCCGTGACGTTGGCGGCGCTGGTCGGGTTCCTGGGGCTCGCCGACGAAACCGTTGCGCCTATCGTGCTGGCGCTATGGGCGGCGCTCGAGGCCGCGGCGCTTTGGTCGACCCGAGCGGCGATGCCGCGGCGCCTGCGCCCGGCGGCGCATGCCGCCGCCGGGCCGGCGCTTGCCGTCCTCCTGCTTGCCGCGGGCGGGGGCGTCTTCACCTCCACGCTCACCGGCATGCTCACCGAGGGGGCCGCGTCGGGCTTGTCCGTGGGCGCGCCTGCGGATCCCGGCAATCGGCGGCTGGTCGGAACGTTCGACCCGCAGCCGGGCGGCGTGGGCGTGCTGGGTCTGGGCCCCGTCGTCGTGGCCGCCGCCGCGGCGCTGCTGGCCCGGCGCGACCGCCTGGCGCTGGCGCTGGCGGCCGGCAGCGCGCTGTTCCTGCTGGCCGTCCTCACGGTCCGCTACGGCTCGGCGTCGCACGATTTGGTCAGATTCGACGGGCACGCACGCACCTTCGCGGTGCTGGCGTTGATGGTTGCACTCAGCGCCCGGCTGCACGACCTGCGGCCGCGCTGGCGCTACGCGGCCGGCGCGGTGGTGGTTGCCCTCGTCATCTGGCCAACCGCGGCGGCGCCGGTTCGCAATCTCGGGCTGTCCGTCGGGCACGGCGTGCAGGTTTCCAATGCGTCAGCGGAGCAGCCGGGGATCAGGATCCACGCAATCAGTCGGCAGCAGGTCGGATCTCTGGCGCGCTCGGACGTCGCCGCATTCATCCGCGACCGCACGGCCGTCGACGCGAGAGTCCTCTCACCGAGTCCCCATCGGATGACGTTTGCCACGGGGCGACCGAACGTGTCTGGGCTTGCCGGACGATTTCACCTGGGCAGAATGACTGGCGCCGCGTATCGAGATGCCGCGGGCTTCCTCGATCCGACCGCCGTCCGCCGGCTGGAGGTCGACTACGTGCATGCCACGGACGTCTGGGCGGCCGAGCTTCCGGCTCAGGCACGGCGGCGGCTGGAGAATCCGCGCTACTTCGACCTTCTGGTTCGCGACGGCGCCGACGCGCTCTACCGCGTGCGCCCGGCGTTCCTGCAGATCGATGCGCCGCCAGCGCCCGCCTCGTACGAGGCGCTGCGGCAGTCCGTGCCGGCGTCCGCCGTCGTCTGGCTGCCTGCGCCGTTCGAGTCGAAGGCCATGGTGCGCATCGCCGCGTCGCTGGACCACGCGCGCCTGGTCGGCCAGCTCGATTCGAGCGTGGCGCATCTGCGGCGGCCCTTCCAGATCGAACCGCTGGGCGGCGTCGAGCCCGACCTCGTCGCGGCGCCGCTGCCGTTGCTGCCCTGGATGTTTCCGCCGGACAGCCGCCAGCCAGTCTGGTGGAACGACGAGCTTGCCGTCATCGCGCCGCGCGGCGCCGTGGCGCCAATCATGCCGCCTGACGCGCCGCCCATCGCCGCCAGCGTGCGGGTGTCCGACGCGCACACCCTGGATGGGCGCGCCGTGTTTACGGCCACGCTGCTGGACACGGCCACGCACTGGGATGGACAGGATTGGCTGGTCGTGGCCGTGGACGATTCGCCGCGGGCGCTTCCACGGACCGTCCCCCCGCACAATCGCACGCCGATTTACGTGGTGTGGTTCGCCGGTCATTTTCCGCCCGACGAGGCGCCAGCACCCCAGACGTTTGACTTCGACGCGCGCACGTCCCGGCTTGCCGCGCGCGATGACCAGGGGACGTTCGTCGACGCGGCATCGTCCGGCCAGATCCCCGGGCCGGGCGTCTGGGTGCTGGCAATGCGTCTGCGGCGCGAGCCGAGCGCCGAGGCCCGGAGCGACACGGCCTACCTCCCGGTGCTGCGCATCGAGGTCTCCGCAGACGGCGAGGCGGCGTATGCTCCTTACGAAGATCCGCGTGCGGTCAGGCGCCTCCCGTAGACCTCCGCAGCACGGGAGCCTGCGGGTGACGGGTTTTGCGCCTCGATCCACGACACGAGGCATGCGAGCCGCACGCCCCTGTGCCTGCGCGTGGCTCAGCGTGCGTTCGGCCGCGTCGATTCGGCGTTGGGCAAGGATCTGGAGACGCCGCTAGATGCGTGTCGATCCAACGGTCGTTCCGGGCCTCCTGATCCTGGCGGCAGAGCTTTGCGCGTTGGCGGCGGTCGGGTTCGTCATCGTGCGCACGGCCTTGCGTCAGGACGACGACGCCATGGCGCTGGCGCAGGGGCTGGTGGTCGGGCCAGCGCTGTGGGGGCTGCTGGTCAACGTCGTCATGTTCGCGGTTCCCGGGCTGGCGGGCGCGGCCGTGGGGTGGGCCGTCACGGTGGCGCTGGCCGCCGCGCTGGCCTGGCGCGCGCCTCGGCCGATCTGGCCGCGCGTGCGCGTCGCGGTCGGGTTCGCCGGCGCGGCCGTCCTGCTGTTTTGGATCGCGCTTGCGGCGCGGCAACTGCTGTTCACGCCCGACCATGAACTCCACGTTGGGCTGGCCGCCGCGATTCGGGCGGGCGTGTTCCCTCCAGAAATATCCTGGAACCCGGGAATACCCGCGTACTATCACCACGGTGTCGACCTGCTGGTCGGGGCGCTGGCGCCGCCGGTCGGGCCCGACATGGCCTTCACCCTGGAGCTGCTGGGCGCCTATATCTGGATGAGCTTCGCCCTGGCGGTGGCGACGGCGCTGCGGCGGTGCATGCCGCCGCGGGGCCGGCGCTCGCGCTCGTGTTGCTCGCCGCGGGCGGAGGCGTGCTCACCGGCGCCCTGACCAACGCAACCGGGTCCGGCCTGTCGCTGGGCTGGGCCGACGAGGCCGGCAGCCGCCGCCTGCTTGGAACGTTCGACCCGCAGCCGGGCGGCCTGGGCGTGCTGGGTCTGGGCCCCGTCGCCGCGGCCGCCGCAGCAGCGCTGCTGGCCCGGCGCGACCGCCTGGCGCTGGCGCTGGCGCTGGCAGCATGCAGCGCGCTGTTCCTGCTGGCCGTCCTCACGGTCCGCTACGGCTCGGCGCCGTACGATGTGGTCAGGTTCGACGGGCACGCGCGCACCTTCGCATTGCTGGCGCTGATGGTTGCGCTCGGCGCTCGGCTGCACGACCTGCGGCCGCGCTGGCGCTATGCGGCCGGCGCGCTCGTGGCCGCCCTCGTCATCTGGCCAACCGCGGCAGCGCCGGTCCGCAATCTCGGGCTGGCCGTTGGGCACGGGACGCAGCTTGCCAACGCTCGGCCGGGGCAGCTCGAGTTCGGCGTCGGCCCCATGGACCGCTATGCGCTCCCGCCGTTTACGTCGGCGGCTGTCGCCGCGTTCATCCGCGACCGCACACCAGTCGACGCGCGCGTTCTTTCGCCCAGCCCGAACGCGATGTCCATTGCGACGGGACGCGCCAACGCGCGTGGGTTCGTCGGACGACTTCACCAGGAGCAAAACGAAGGACCGGCACACCGCGACGCTCTCCACTATCTCGAACCCGCGGCCGTGCGGCGGCTCGGCATTGCCTACGTGCATGCGACGGAGGCCTGGGTGACCGAACTGCCCGACCGGGCCGCGCGCTGGCTGGCCGATCCAGGGTTGTTCGATCTGCTCGTCCACGACGGCGGCGAGGCGCTCTATCGCGTGCGCCCGGAGTTTCTGGAGCTGGACGCGGCGCCGACGCCGGCGGCGTTCGAGGCGCTCCGGCAGGCCGTGCCCGCCTCGGCCTCGGTCTACGTGTACGCAGATTTCATCGATCCGCAGCACCCGGCGCAGACGTCTGTCGGCTTCTTGCGCGCGGCGGCGGCGGTGTCCCACGCTCGGCTGCTTGGCGCCAACGACCTGGCGCTGTTGCACACGCGGCCACCGTTTCAGGTCGAGCCGCTCGGCTCGCATGTTCCAGATCTCGTGCTGGCCCCGCCGTGGTTCTTGCCGTGGATGTTTCCGCCGGACGGCCGCCGGCCGATCTGGTGGAACGACGAGGCCTACGTCTACGCTCCGCGCGGCGGAGTGGACCCGATCATGCCCCCGCCAACGGATACGGCGTTGGCTGTCAGCCTCCGACTCACCGACGTGCGCGTTGCCGATGGGCGTGTCTCGTTCACGGCAACCTTGGACGACCAGGACCCCGAGCGGTGGACGAGTCAGGATTGGTTGGCAATTGCCGTGCACGACGGCTTGCCCTGGGGTATGCCGGACGAAGTGGACGGCGCCGACTACTTCCGGGGCTCTCACTGGTATGACAGCCAGATCTCGGCGGGCGAAGGGACGGTGACCAACACGTACGAATTCGATGCGCGTGCGCCGCGGCTGCGGTTCCGGGATGGACACGGCGCGTTCGTTACGGCGGCTTCGTCCGGCGGTATGCAGGGACCGGGCGTGTGGGTGCTGGGGATGCGGCTGCGGCATGAATGGCGGGCCGGCTCCTGGCGGGACGTTGCGTTCGTGCCGGCGCTGAATTTCAGGGTGTCCGAGAGCGGCGCGGTGTCGTATCAGGTTTATGGCGAGGCGCCGAGCGCGAGGGCGGCGGCGTAGCGGCTGGCAGCGCGCAGGGTCGGATCGTCAATCGCGCCATCTAGCTCGACAACCTCCGTAGCGGCTGGCAGCGCGCGGGGTCGGCGCAGCGTCTCGGCGCGGGGCGTGTGGTCGTCAGCCGAACGCCGCGGCGGGCGGCTCGGCGGCTGCGGCGCGCAGGCGGGCGATGAAGGCGTTGGGGTCGACCTGCACGGCATGGGCGGGGATGGGGCGGTCGGCGGGCACGGGCTCGAGCACCCTGACGCCGTACGCCAGGCCCAACGGGAGCGCGGCCTCGGTTTGCAGGGCCTCCGCTCGGTCGACGAGGCCGTAGACCAAACGGCCGCCGGAACCGTCCAGCGTGTCGCCGGGTCGCAGAGTCCGTTTGGCGTAGGCCAGCACTTCGGCGACGGGCGCTTCGCGCGGCGCGCCTGACGCAGCGCCCAGCAAGGCGGCCTGGGCAATGCTGAGCGGAGTTTCCACGCCGCAGAGGTGGTATTCGCGGAACAGCGCCATGCGGCGTCCGTCCCGCGACACGCGCGTGCCGTGGATGCGCAGGTCTTCTTGCACGCGGTGATGGTCGGACCCAACCACCGCCCACACACCGTCGGCCACGTGCTCGGGGATGTCGGAAGCTCCGTCGGGCGTCACGGCGTTCGCCAGATCGACCGCGCCGACGCGGTGCAGCAGGCCGCCGGCGTCGGCCGGCGCAAACAGGTTGGGCAGGTCGTTCAGGCTGGCGGAAGGCTCGTGCATGCCGCGGCGGTCGGGCGGCAGCCCTGTCATGTTGGCCGCGGCGCACATTTCGATCTGCGCCTTGGTGCCGTCGCGGAACGAGTTGTACATCTGGGGATTCAGCCGCAGCCGCCGTGCCGCGGCATCGTCGTAACCCAGGCGCGCCAGGGCCTGGTCGGGGTCGCCGTGCCGGTCGAACGGATAGCGCCGCGTGCCGCGCCCCACGGCAATCACGCGCAGGCCCAGCGCCGCTGCCCAGTCGAACAGCTCCATGATGGCGATGGGCTGGTCGCCGGCCGCCAGCGAGTAGACCACGCCTTGCCGCCGCGCCTCGCGCGCCAGCGCCCAGCCGCAGCTGACGTCCGCTTCGACCGTCACCATCACCACGTGGCGCCCCAGGCGCAGCGCGGCCCAGGCGTTGCGGGCCGCCGTTTCGGGAATCCCGGTGGCATCCACGAACACCTCGACGTGCGCGGCTGCCAGCGCGTCGGCGTCGGGGGTGAGCGCGGCGCCGCCGGCCGCCAGCGCCGCGCGGGCAGCGGCCGGGCCTTCGCAGCGGCGCACCTGGTCGTCCGTCCAGCCGGCGGCGCGCAGGGCCGCAGCGCCGTTGCGTGCGTTGGGGTCGGCCACCGCCGCCAGCCGCAGGCCGTCGATCTGGGATATCTGCGCCGCAACGCTGGCGCCGAACCGTCCAGCGCCCGCCAGCGCCACCGTCACGGGGCGGCCGGCCGCGGCGCGCGCCTCCAGCCGTTCGCGCAGCAGTCGCATCATGCGGCGAGTCCTGGGGGCGCCAGTTGCATCTCAGCGCCGATTATGACGTGCGTCATACTGGCAGACAGGATGGACTGGACGAGCGCACGTGCATCGACCTCGCGCCGCGGCTGCGCCCAGGACGGCGGGCGCGCGCGCCCGCCGTCCCACCTGAGTTCCCGCGGCCCAACCGCCGCGCCGTCCGCCGGGCCATCACGCGATCGGGCGGCCCCGTGACGCGCTGTTTGCCAACGCCGACTTCGCTGGCGGCGTCCCCGTGACGCGCGCGGACGCTGCCCCCTGGACCATCCGCCCGATGACTGACGACGACGCGGCAGCGGTGGAAGCGCTGCGGCTCTCGACCTGGGCCACGAGCTTTCGCGGCCTTGTGGCCGATGCGTATCTGGACAAGCTGCACGTCACCGAAGCGCGCGTCCAGCGGATTCGCCAGGGATTGCAGCGCCCCCGCGCCGCCAGGCTGGTGGCCGCGGCCGGCGCGGAGGTGATCGGGTTCGTCATCAGCGGCGCGGCGCGCGGCGGCGGCCTGGCCGCGGACACGGGCGAGGTTCACGGGCTTTACGTGGCGCCGCGCTGGCAGCGGCAGGGCGTCGGTTCCGAGCTGCTGCGGCAGGCAACCGACGCGCTGCACGCGCAGGGATACGACGCGGCGATCCTTTGGACGCTGCGCGACAACCCGGCGGCGCGCCAGTTCTACGCGGCCGCCGGCTGGACGCCCGACGGCGGCGAGGACGCGCTGGACCTGGAAGGCCCCGTGGCGCTGGTTCGCTACGCGCGCCGGCTGGCCGCCGCGTCGTGAGCCGCCAGCGCTGCGCCTGGGCCGCGGGCGACCCGTTGCTGCGGGACTACCACGACCGGGAATGGGGCGTGCCGCTGCACGACGACCGCGCGCTGTTCGAACTGCTGACGCTGGAAGGCGCGCAGGCAGGCCTGTCCTGGCTCACGGTGCTGCGGCGCCGCCACGGCTACCGCAAGGTGTTCGACGGCTTCGACCTGGAGCGCATCGCGGCTTACACGCCGGCGGACATCGAGGCGCGGCTGCTGGACGCGCGCATCATCCGCCATCGGGCCAAGCTGCACGCCGCAGTTGGCAACGCGCAGGCGGCCCTGCGCTCCATCCAGGACTGCGGCTCGCTGGACGCGCTGCTCTGGCAGTTCGCCCAGGGGCGCCCGCGCAGGAACGCGTACCAATCGCTGGCGGACATCCCGGCGCAGACCGACGAGTCGCGCGCCATGAGCCGCAGCCTCAGACGCCGCGGCTTCCAGTTCGTGGGGCCAACCATCTGCTATGCCTTCATGCAGGCGGCGGGCATGGTGAACGACCACGTCGTGAGCTGCTTCAGGTACGACGAGGTGTAAGGCCGGGCGCCGACGGATAGACTGAAGCCCCGCGCGCCCATGCGCCCATTGCATGCGCCCCCAAGGGTCTCCACGCCATGCCCAACGCTCCCCTGTTCCACGCAGCATTCCCCTATCGCGACGACGTGCTGGCGCTGCCGGTGACGGACCTGGACCAGGCGGCGCGCTGGTACGGCCGGGCCTTCGGCATGCGCGAGGTAGAACGCCGGGAGCATCCGGTCCCCACCGTCATCCTGGAGCGCGACGGCGTGCAGCTTGGATTTGCCGTCAACGGCGGCGACGCCAGCAACGACGGCGCGGCCATTCGGGTCGGGGACCTCGAGCGCGCGCGGACGGAGCTGGAAGCCAACGGCATCGAGGTCGGAAACGAGCGCCAGGACGATCACGACGGCCGCAAGCTGCGCGTCTTCTTCGTCGTGGCGCCGGACGGGTTGTGCTACTACTTTCATCAGCCGCTGGCGTAAGCCGCAGCTCGCGGCTCGCGGTGAAGGCCGCGGACGGGCGCGCGGAGCGGATGGCTCGCGGATAGCTTCCGTTTCACCCCGTATCGCGCCGCGGCCGGGCGCGCGGAGCGGATGGGCGCCGAGGTCTCCGGTGCCCATATCGTTGCACCGTGGTCTATGCTGTGGCGAGTAGCGTGCGCCGTCGGTCCGGGGGATCGTCGCACGGCCTCGCGCCGCGTCAGGAGCGATCCATGGTCCGCGCGATACTCGCAGCATTGGCAGTCAGCCTGGCGCTGGCCGGAACGGCGGCGCCTGCGGCCGCGCAGTGGCCCATGAGCTGCGTGGAACTCAACGACCTGTTCGAGCGCGGCCTGGAGAACTTCCACAACGTGGGCATCTATCAGCGCGTGCACGGCGAGCTGGCCGAGCAGGCCTGCCGCAGCGACCACGGTCACGACGCGCGCCGGGGCTTCGCCTGGGCGTTCCCGCAGACGGCCCGCACGGACAGCATGAGCTGCGTGGAACTCAACGACCTGTTCGAGCACCACCTGGGGAACTTCCACAACGTGGGCATCTATCAGTACGTGCACGGCGAGCTGGCCGAGCAGGCCTGCCGCAACGACCACCTTCGCAACGCGCGCCAGGGGTTCGCCTGGGCGTTCCCGCAGCCGGCCTGCACGGATGGGACGCGCCCCTTGAATTACGGGTTCTACGCGTACTTCGAGCCGATCAGCTACAGCGCCGACCCGGACCCAGACGCCGCCGGATTCAGCCAGCACCGCGGGTACGAGGCCGACCTGCTGAACGCCCTGGAAGCCATGGACGGCGCGGGGTTGTCGTTCGTGCGCCATCCCATCCCGACCTGGGCCGACGACGACTTCCGCATCTGGCTCGCCCCTGCGGGCGAGCAGTTCGACATGGTCGGCGGCGGCATCACCATCCTCGACGCGCGCACGCGCGGCGCCTCCGGCGAGACGGCCATTCGCTTCACCTCCGGCCACGTCACCTTCCGCCAATCGCTGCTGGTGCGCGCCGCAGACGCCGAACGGATCACCAGCCACGACGACCTGACCAGCAGCCACCGCGTGGGCGTGCTGCCCGGCACCACCGGCGAGGGGCGCCTGTTGCAGCTGACGGGACTGGCCGACGCCGCCGGCGTGCTGACCGCCGGCACGCGCATCCACACGTCAGTGGGCGAACTGGTCGCCGACGGCACGGACGCCTACACCATCACCTCGGCGCGCGGGTCGACCGGCCTGGAACAGCGGCTGCGGCTGACCCCGCCCGGCCCCGACATGCCGCAGGTGATCTATCTGGGAACGCAACTCGGCGACGTCGAATTGCTGGAGGCGCTGCGCGAGGGCCGCATCGACGCGGTGGCGCGCGGCGAAATCGGCAACCGCGACTTTGCTCACGGCGAAGGCGGCGCGTTCGTGGTCACCGCCTTGGACCCCGCCGTCGAATACGGCGGCTTCTCGCTGTCCGCGGACGACGCGGAGCTGGCAGCCTGCATCGACGCCAAGCTCGACTGGCTGACCGACAACCGCCGCATCGGCTACGCCCAGTGGCGGGAGGACCCCATGGTCTTCCTGCGCCGCGCCCTGACGTGGGGCGCGTAGTCGAACCGTCGCCGCGGCCGGATGCGCCGTCGGGGTGACGCCGCGCCGTGCGCCGGCGGTTTCGCGCCTGCGCGCCAGCCGTCGCGGCCGCTTCCCTCCGGCTGACGAACGATGCATCGCCTAAGCTTGGTGGTCATGCTTGACCATGCCGCCGCCGCCTGCGGCCCGCGCGTTGGCCGCGCGGCCCACGCCCGCCCCGCCGCCCATGTCTGAGAACGCCATCGTCATTCGCGGCGCGCGCGAGCACAACCTCAAGAACGTCGACCTGGAAATCCCGCGCGGCAAGCTGGTGGTCATCTCCGGCAT
Source organism: uncultured Chloroflexota bacterium (assembly GCA_958296175.1). GTDB lineage: Bacteria > Chloroflexota > UBA11872 > UBA11872 > UBA11872 > UBA11872. The sequence goes on along the minus strand of OY282448.1, from coordinate 2,232,966 downwards.
CTCCGGCTCCGGCAAGTCCAGCCTGGCGTTCGACACGCTCTACGCCGAAGGCCAGCGGCGTTACGTCGAATCGCTGTCGGCCTACGCGCGCCAGTTCCTGGGCCAGCTGGAAAAGCCGGACGTCGACCAGATCGAGGGCCTGTCGCCGGCCATTTCCATCGACCAGAAAGCCGCCTCCCACAACCCGCGCTCCACCGTGGGCACGGTCACCGAGATTTACGACTACATGCGCCTGCTGTGGGCGCGCATCGGCCAGCCGCACTGCCACACCTGCGGCGAACCGCTCACGGTGCAAACCATTCAGGAAATGGTCGATCTGGTCACCGCCTGGGACGACGACGCCCGCTTCCTGGTGCTGGCGCCGGTGGTGATGCACCGCAAGGGCCAGCACAAAGGCGTGATCGAGGACGCGCGCCGCGCCGGCTTCGTGCGCGTGCGCGTGGACGGCCGGGTCTACCCGATCGAGGAAGTCCCCGCGCTGGACCGCAACCTCTGGCACGACGTAGACGTGGTGGTGGACCGCATGACGGCCAAAGCCGAGTCGCGCCCGCGGCTGGCCGACTCCATCGAAACCGCGCTCAAGCTGGGCGAGGGTCTGGTGACCATCCAGATCGTGGACGGCGAGGCCGTGACGCTGAGCGAACGCCTGGCCTGCCGCAACGGGCACCGCAGCGTGGCCAACCTGGAGCCGCGCCTCTTTTCCTTCAACACGCCGCACGGCGCCTGCCCCGAGTGCAACGGCCTGGGGTCCAAACTGGAACTCGACCCCGCGCTCATCATCCCCAACCGCAGCCTCTCCATTGCCCAAGGCGCCATTGCCCCGTGGGTCAAGGCGCACACGCGCGAGACGTCCCTGACCCGCCGCGTGGTCGAGGCGCTGGCGCGCAAGTACGGCTTCCGCACCACCACGCCGGTCGAACGCCTGGACCAGGCCATCGTGGACGTGCTGCTCTACGGGGCTTACGGCCAGCCGCTGGTGGTGGAATACACCAACACGGCCGGCCGCCGCCGCGCCCACGAGTTCGAGTTCGAAGGTGTAATTCCCAACCTGCGGCGGCGCTATCAGAACACCGAGTCCGACTACATCCGCGGCGAGATCGAACGCTACATGACGCGGCGCGAATGCACCGACTGCCAGGGCGCCCGGCTGCGCGCCGAGGCGCTGGCCGTCACCGTGGGCGGCGCGTCCATCCACGAGGTGACCTCGCTAACCACGCGCGCGGCCGGCGCGTTCTTCCGCACGCTCACCCTGGGCGCGCGCGACGCGGCCATCGCCTCCCAGGTGCTGAAGGAAATCAACGCGCGCCTGGGCTTTCTGGACGCCGTGGGACTGGAATATCTGACCCTGCAACGCTCCGCCGAATCCCTGTCCGGCGGCGAGGCGCAGCGCATCCGCCTGGCCACCCAGATCGGCTCCGGACTGGTGGGCGTGATGTACATCCTGGACGAACCCAGCATCGGCCTGCATCAGCGCGACAACGCGCGCCTGATCCGCACCCTGGAAGGTCTGCGCGACCTGGGCAACACCGTGCTGGTGGTGGAACACGACGAAGGCGCCATCCTGTCGGCGGACTGGGTGGTGGACGTCGGCCCGGGCGCGGGCGAACACGGCGGCGCCATCGTGGCGCAGGGCACGCCGCAGGCCATCGCCGCCAACCGCGCCTCGCTGACCGGCGCCTATCTCTCCGGGCGCAAATCCATCCCCACGCCGCGCGCGCGGCGCCCCGGCAACGGCGAGGCGCTGCTCGTGGAACGCGCCGCCGCCAACAACCTCAAGTCGCTCGACGTGGCCTTCCCCCTGGGCCGCTTCATCTGCGTCACTGGCGTGTCCGGGTCGGGCAAGAGCTCGTTGGTGGACGACGTGCTGTACAAGGCGCTGGCGCAGCGCATCTGGGGCAGCCGCGACGTCCCAGGCGAGCACGCGCGCATCCGCGGCCTGGAACACGTGGACAAAGCCATCGAAATCGACCAGTCGCCCATCGGCCGCACGCCGCGCTCCAACCCGGCCACCTACACCGGCGCGTTCACCCCCATCCGCGAGCTCTTTGCGGCCGTGCCCGAAGCGCGCGCGCGCGGCTACAAGCCGGGGCGGTTCTCCTTCAACGTCAAAGGCGGCCGCTGCGAAGCCTGCGAAGGCCAGGGACTCAACCGCATCGAAATGCAGTTCCTGCCCGATGTCTACGTGACCTGCGAGGTTTGCCAGGGCGCGCGCTACAACCGCGAGGCGCTGGACGTGCGCTACAAGGACAAGACCATTGCCGACGTGCTGGGCATGACCGTCGAAGTCGCCCACCAGTTCTTCCGCAACATCCCCACCATCGAGCGCAAGCTGGGCACGCTGGTGGACGTGGGCCTGGGCTACATCCGCCTGGGCCAGTCGGCCACCACACTGTCGGGCGGCGAAGCGCAGCGCATCAAGCTGGCCTCCGAACTCTCCAAACGCGCCACCGGCAAGACCGTCTACGTGCTGGACGAACCCACCACCGGCCTGCACTTCGCCGACGTGCGCCGCCTGATCCAGGTCTTGCAGCGTCTGGCCGACGCCGGCAACACGCTGGTGGTCATCGAACACAATCTGGACGTCATCAAGTCCGCCGACTGGCTGATCGACCTGGGCCCCGAAGGCGGCGACGCCGGCGGCGAACTGGTTGCCCAGGGCACCCCCGAAGACGTGGCCGCCGAACCGGGCAGCTACACGGGGCAGTACCTGAAAGCCGCGCTGGCGGCGAAGCGCCCGCGCGCCCGCGCTGCGGGCAACGGCCGCCGCAACGGCCGCACTGCACCCGCCCGTCGGACGCGCGCCGCCGCGCAGCCCGCGGCGGCCGCCGCCGACGGCGGGTCTGGATAGCAACCGCCCGTCGACGACCTGACGCCCGGCCTTCGCCGCCCGCAAGTTCCGCCCCGCAGCGTCACCCGCGCAGGGGGCGGGGGGCGTAAACTTCTATGACGTACCACCCGCCGGCTCGGACGCTGGAGGACGACATGGCCGTGAGCACGCTTCGCACGCTTTCGCAATCGCAGGTGGACCTGTTCATGCGCGACGGGTTCGTGGTGGTGGAGGACCTGCTCGACGCGGACGAGGTGGCGGCGCTGGCGGCGCGCGCCGACCTGATCGCGTCGGGCCAGGCCGAGCACGTCCGCACCGGCGTGGTGCAGCTGGAGCAGCCGTTCCGTGAAGACACGGCGGCCGTGAACGACCAGGTGCTGGCCACGCGCAAGCTGGCGCACATCGTGCCCGAAGACGAGGTGCTGCGCGCCCACGCCCGCAACTCCAAGATCGTGGACGTGATCGCCGACCTGATGGGCGCCGACGACATCACGCTCTACGGCGACCAGCTCTTCATGAAGCCGCCGCGCCACGGCTCGGCCAAGGAGTGGCACCAGGACTCGGCATCCTTCAAGAACATCTTCCCGATGGACCTCATCTCGGCCTGGGCGGCGATCGACGACGCCACGATCGAGAACGGCTGCCTGTGGATGATTCCAGGCAGCCAGCGCTGGGCCATCATCCCGCCGTCGTCGCGGCCCACCATCGAAGGGCAGTTCGACCGGGACTATCCGATGGTGCCGGTGCCGCTGCGCTCGGGCAGCGTGAGCTTCCATCACAGCCTGACCTACCACGCCAGCGGGCCAAACCAGACGGACACGCGCCGCCGCGGCTACGCCACGCACTACATGCGCTCCACGTCCATCAAAGACCCAACCATCGACGGCCCGCCCAGCACCTTGCGGTTCACCCACGTGCGCGGCCGCCGCATCCCCGGCACCGTTTCGGACGACGTCATCGACGTGTAGCGCGGAACGACGTTCGACCTGGATGGACAGGGTCGACAGGACGGGGAGATTGACGGCTGTGGCGGGGCGCCATTAGCCGCACCCCGCAGCAGCGCTGCCCGCGCCTGGAGCTCGACCGCGCCGCCGGGCTGGCCGCATAGCAGCACGGCGCGGCGGCGCCCTCCCCACGTCCTGTTCATCCTGCCCATCGACGTGACGTTCTGGTGCCGCGCGGCCGGGCGTTAGGGCGTGTAGACCTGCCCGGGGACGAGCGGCTCGGCGGGGGCGAAGGGGCGCAGGAGCTGCCAGGTGTCGTCGGGGTAGCGGCGGTTGCGGGCGGCGTCGCCCAGCAGCGCCAGCTTGATCGGGTTCGCCGGGTCGGCCGGGTGGTATTCCAGCACGCCGGCCTGGAAGTATTGGCGGACGAAGGCCGTCGGCGCGCCCGGCAGCTGCACCACGGCGTCGGGATGATCGTCGCGGCGCGCCTCGGTCTTGGGATAGCCGAAGAACGCTACGCCTCCCGCCATGTCGAAGAAGTCCCGGAAGCCCGTCCAGGTCCCGTCCACGGCGTAGTTCGACACGCGGTGACCCCAGGGGCCGAGCAGCGCGCCCGGCTGCTCGGAGACCAGCTCCGGCTCGACGCCCAGGTCCGGCGCGCCGTCCAGACCGCCGCCCAGTTCGTCCCAAACCAGACGGCGCTCGATGCGCCAGGCGTCAGCGTACGGGCGGCATTCGATCACGCCGCGTTGGAAGTACTGCGTCCATACCCCGGAGCGCTCCTCGAAGACTTCCGAAATGGCGTAGCCCCAGCAGGGCAGGCCGCCGGTGGCGTCGTAGTAGGTCAGGAACCCGCAGGGCAAGACGCTGTCGGTGGTGACGACCAGCAGGTCGGGGATGTTGTGGGCCAGATGCGCGGCGGGCGCCTCCGCGCGGGTGCGTTCCACCACCAGGTAGCGGTCGGGCTCGTCCGCCGCACGGCCCGGCGGCATCAGGTAAGCCAGAGGATCGACGCCTGCAGGCACGACGATCGGCGGGGTCGGCGCGGGGGTGGGCGTGGGCGCCTGGGGCGGCGCCCCAGGCTCAGGCGTGGGTCCCGGAGTAGGTCCGGGCGTGGGCGTTGGCGTCGGTCCGGGGGTGGGCGTTGGCGTCGGCGTGAGTTCTTTACCCGGATCCTTCGGTTTCAGCGCCGTCGTGTGCATGGCGGACGATTCGTCCGTCTGGTCACTGTCAGCGTAGAACGTGACTTGCAGCGGCCCCGGCAGGTGGGACGCGGCGACGGTCAGGCTGGCCGTCACGCTGGCCTCCGCCCCAACCGCCAGCGTGCCGTCGCCGACGGTCCGACGAGAAACCTCCAGCTGCGGCGAGCGCCAGAACACGCCCGTCAGCGGCACGTTGCCGCTGTTGCGCAGGGTGAACGTGTAGCCAATCCGCCCGCCCACCGCCACCGGCCCGGCGTCTCCGCTCAGCGCCACGGCCAGGCGGGGGTGTTTGGACGGCGGCGGCGGCGCGGCGCGGCGCACGACCTGCACGGTCACCGCAATGCTGTCCGAGCCGCCCCGGTTCTCCGCGGTCGCGCCGTCATCGGCGGTCACGGTGAGCTCGTAGCGGTTGTCGCCGTCCGCGTCGGCCGGCGCGTCGACGGACAGCGCGTTTACGGGTTGCAGGTAGCCCGTGGCCGCGTCGCGGGTGAAGGCGGCGGCGTCGGCGCCGCTCAGGGTGTAGGTGAGCGGCTGCGCGCTGGCCAGCGGCTGGTTGTCCGGATCGTTCGCGGTGATGGGGTCGCCCAGGCTCTCCCCGGCCGCGGCCGCGTCCACGACCGTGATCGCCGCGGCGTCGGCGGCGAACACCGGCGGGCCGCACCAGTAGGCCGCCGCGCCCGGGCTGCTCGGCGCTCCCGACAAGCGCACGCTGCGGCCGTCCAGGCTGGCGGGGAGCGGCAGCGTGAGCGGGTTGCCATGCAGCCACAGCAGCGAGCTGGCCGGCAGGCCGCTCAGTTCGGCCGGCACGCTCCCGCTCAGCTGGTTGCAAAACAGGGTGAGTATCCTCACCGAGGTCAGGAGGCCCAACGCAGGCGGGATGCTCCCGCTCAACTGGTTGCGTTGGGCCTGGAAGGTCCGCAGGCTCGTTAGCTGGCCGAGTTCGGGCGGGATGGGTCCGGTCAACCGATTTCCGACCAGGTAGAGCTGTCTGAGGCTCGTCATGCCGCCCAGTTCGGGCGGGATGCTTCCGCCCAACGGATTGTTGTAGAGACTGAGCACCGTAAGACTCGTCAACTGTCCCAGCTCGCTCGGGATAGGTCCGCTCAGCTGGTTGTTATTGATCCGGAGCAGATTGAGATCCGTCAGCTGCCCCAGCGCGCTCGGGATAGGTCCACTCAGCTGGTTGTTGTCGAGAAGGAGCGTATTGAGCTTCGTCAACCGCCCCAGCTCGCTCGGGATGGCGCCGCTCAACTGATTGTTCTGCAGCGTCAACGCTTCCAAGTTCGTGAGGTTTCCCAGCGCACTTGGGATGCTCTGGGTCAACTTGTTGTTGTGGAGATTCAGCTGAACGAGCTGTGGAAGGCTGCCCAATTCGGCCGGGATGCTCCCTTCCAGCTTGTTGGCGTCGAGCTCTAGTTCCAAGAGCTGGTTCAAGTCGCCCAGTTCGGGCGGAATGCTGCCGCTGAGTCGGTTGACTCTGAGATGGAGCCGTTTCAGGTTGGACAGGTCGCCCAGTTCGCTTGGGATCGCCTGCGTCAGTTGGTTGTCGTAGAGGTAGAGGTTTTCCAGGTTGGTCAGGCCGCCGAGCTCGGCCGGAATGGACCCGCTCAACTGGTTGGCGTTCAGCCAGAGCGACTTGAGATTGGTCAAGCCGCCCAACGCGGCCGGAATGGATCCGCCGAGCGGGTTGCCGCCCAGATTGAGCGACGTCAGGGCAGAGCAGTTGGCGAGCTGGGTCGGAATGCCCCCGGTCAACTGATTATTCGAGAGACCGAGTCTGTCGAGCTGCCCCAGGTTGCCCAGCTCGGTCGGGATGCCGCCAGTCAGCTGGTTGTTCCCGAGTTTCAGGGTGACGAGGTTCGTCAGGCTGCCCAGCTGGGTCGGGATGCTGCCGGTCAGCTGGTTGTCGTCGAGGTCGAGGATGCTGAGATTCGACAGATTGCCCAGCTGGGTGGGGATGGGGCCGGTCAGCTGGTTGAACGCGAACCGAAGCCTCGCGAGGTCGGTCAGGTTGCCCAGCGCGGCCGGAAGGCTGCCAGACAAGCTCTTGCTGGAGAGATCGATGCGCGTAACGCCGGCGGCGTCGGCGTCGGTGATGGTGATGCCGTCCCAACTGGTCATGGCCGTGCCCACCGCCCAGTTCAGCGTGGCCGTGCCGCGCAGCGCGTCCTCGAGATCCAGCAGCGTTTCGCAGTCGCGCGCCGCGTTGGCGTGCGCGCCGCTGGCCGAGGCGGTGGGGTTCGAGGCCGCGCAGCCGTGCGTCACCGTCACGGCCAGGGTCTGATCCACGCTGTCGCTGGCGTCGCTGGCGGTGACGGTGACCGTGGCGCTGCCCGTGCCGGCGGGCGTGAGCGTGACGGTCGAACCGCTGACGCCGACGGTCACCACGTCGGTGTCGCCGGAGGTGGCCGCGTAGGTCAGCGTGTCCATGTCGGCGTCGGTGAAATAAGCGGCGACGTCCACGGTGGCGGCGCTGCCGCCGACGACCAGCGCCTGGGCGGGGATGGTTCCCACGGCCGTAGGCGCGGCGGCGAAGGCGCGGCCCAGACCGAGGCCGGCGCCGGCGGCGCAGAGCGCCAGCAGCAAAGCGCCAAGACGGAGGCGGCGGGTCACTGGCATGCGGCGCCGCGTTCTGCACGCATGGGGCCGACAGGGTGGGCCGGCGAATACCAACGTAGCTGCGTATTGACCACGCGCCCGTGCCGCCGGCCCAACCACCGCCAGCGTTTGGCAAGCAGGGCGGCAGGGCGCCGTGCAGCGGTTCGGGACGTCAAATACGCCGCCTTTCGCGTTCTGGCAGGCAGTGGTCTGGCCATGCCTGCACGAAGAGCCGCCGCCAGCGAACATCGGCCGGGCGGCAGCGATTGGTCTGCTTTGCCAAATATAACACGAGCATCCATTGCGCGCTCAACATTTGCCTCAACAGTGTTTACCGTCTGCCCGCGGCGGCGGCCCAGGCCGCCGCCGCGCTTCGGTCGACAGCCGCGCGCCACTCCGCTCTGCGCGGCGATCGCGGTTGCGGCCTGCGGCCCGCGGTCAGCCCAAGGGCGTCAGGCCCGCGGCCCGCGGCCGCCAGGCCCGCGGTCAGCCCGAGGGCGCGTCGTCGTTCGCGCGCAGGCGCAGCAGGCGGCCGCCGCTGTCGTCGGTTATGTAAAGCTCGCCCTGCTCGTCTTCGCCGAAGGATGAGATGCGCACGTCCACCTGGGCGCGCTGCACCATGCGCCACGCCCCGCGGTCGTCCAGCTGGAGCGTCCAGATACGCCCGCTGCAGTAGTCCCCAAACACGTACGCCGCCGCCAGCGCGGGGAACCTGCGGCCGCGGTAGGCGTAGCCGCCGGTAATCGAACAGCCCTGGGCGCGTCCGTATTCCGCGATGGGGAGCTGGTAATCCTCGGGTGCGCAGCGGGCGAACGCGCCCAGCGCGGGCGGGAAGCAAGACCCGCCTTCCATGGCGTTCCACCCGAAGTTCAGCCCGCCGCGCAGCGGCGCCAGCGCCAGGTCCACTTCCTCCAGGTCGTTCTGCCCCACGTCGGCAATCCAGAGGTCGCCGGTCATGCGGTCGAACGCAAACCGCCAGGGATTGCGCAGACCGTAAGCGAAGACCTCCGGCCGCCGGCCGGGGTCGCCCACGAACGGATTGTCGGCGGGAATCTGGTAGGGCTGGCCGCCGTCGACGTCGAGGCGCAGCAGCGCGCCCAGCAGCGTGGCGGGGTTCTGCCCGTGGCCGAGCGGGTCGCCGCCCGAGCCGCCGTCGCCCATCCCCACGTACAGATAGCCGTCGCGCGGGCCGAACGCCAGCATGCCGCCGTTGTGGTTGGAATACGGCTGCTCGACCTGCAGCAGCACGCGCTCGCTGCCGGGGTCGGCCGCGGCCGCGGGGGCGTCGGCCCGAAACTCGGCGACCACGGTGTTGCCGTCCAGGTCGGTGTAGTTCACGAACAGGCGGCCGTTGGCGGCGTAGCCGGGATGGAACGCGACGCTGAACAAGCCCTGTTCGTTGGATTGGGACCCGACCCGTTCGCTGATGTCCAGGAACGGCGTCCGCGAGTTTTGGCCGCCCGGCAGCACCCAGATCACGCCGCGTTTTTCGATTACGTAGAGCCGCCCGCTGCCGTCGGGCGCGTGGCCCACGAACACCGGCCGCTGGAACCCTTCGGCAACCACCTCTACCTCCAGGCGCAGGGACCCCGTCGGGGCGGCCTCGGGCGTCGCAACCGCGAGCGGCGCGGCCGTAGGCGTGGCCGTAGGCGCGGCGCTTTGCTCCCCCTCCCCTAGAGGAGAGGTTTGGGGTGAGGGGGACGCGGCGCTTTGCCCCCTCTCCTCTGGGGGAGAGGGTGAGGGGGACGCGGCGCTTTGCTCCCTCTCCCCTGGGGGAGAGGGTTGGGGTGAGGGGGACGCGGCAACCGCCACGCTCACGCCGGCGGCCGGCGGCGCGGGCGTGGGAGGCGGGGTTGGCGCAACGGCGACGATCGCCGGCGCCGGCGCGGGCCGAGCGGCGGTTGGCGCCGGCGAGGGCGCCTGTGCGGCCCGCGCAGGCGCGGCGGCGGGCGGCGGCGCGGTTGGCGGCACTGGCGACGGCGGCGCCTGCGCGGGTTCGCACCCCGCCAGCACGCCGGCGCCCAGCGCGAACGCGGCCAGGATTCGACGCATGTCCATCCCTTTTTCGAGGCCGCGCCGCAGGGAGCGCGTCCCAGGGGCCAGATTAGCGAATTGAACGCCGCGCGCAGACGACGCACACTTCGCCCGATGCCGGGCACACGGAAGGCGGTGGACGATGGGACGGCTGCAAGGCAAGCGCGCGCTCGTCACGGGCGGCGGCAGCGGCATAGGCGCCGGGATCGCGCGCCGCTTCGCCGCCGAGGGCGCGCACGTCATCCTGGCGCAGCGCTCGGCGGACAAGCTGGAGCGCACGGCCGCCGCCATTCGAGACGCCGGCGGGTCGGCGGAGACGTTCGTCGGCGACGTGTCCACGCCCGCCGGGGCCGCGGCCCTGGCGGCGGCGGCGGTGGAGCGGGCCGGACGTCTCGACATCCTGATCAACAACGCCGCCCGCACCGGGCGCGTCGGCCCGTTTCTGGACGTCACGCTGGACGACTGGCACAGCTATATAGACACCAACCTGACGGGCGCGTTCGTGGTGGCGCAGGCGGCGGCGCGGCACATGGCGCGGGAAGGGATCGAGGGCCGCATCGTCAACCTCGGCTCGGTCGACTCGTTCGCCGCCGAAGCCGGCGCGGCGCCCTACGCCGCCAGCAAGGGCGGCCTCTGGCTGCTGACGCGCGCCATGGCGGTGGACCTGGCGCCCTACGGCATTGCGGTGAACCTGATTGCGCCCGGCCCCATCCGCGTGGAACGCACGGCGGCGCGCGCGCGCGACCCGGAGCTGCGCGCCGCGCGCGCGGCCGTGATTCCCCAGGGCGCCTACGGTCAGCCCGCCGACGTGGCCGCCGCCGCCGTCTACCTGGCCAGCGACGAATGCCGCTACACCACCGGCGGCGCCATCACCGTCGACGGCGGCGGGCGGGCGTTCTTGCCGTTCTAAGGCGCGCGTCCATGCGAACGCGCGTCCAGCGGAAGCCCGCGGCCGGGACGGGAGCGCATCGATGGCGCCCTGGAAGCCCGGCCGCGAATCCCGCCCGCGCGGCCGCGTCCAATTCACCATCTACAATCCCACGGTGCGCGCGGCGCGCGTCCGCGTGCTGCCGGGAAGCCTGCGCGGCGCGCGGTGTAAGGGTTGGGAATCCTCTAGCATGAGCCGGCGGCGAATCGGCGCGGGGGGCGTAAGCGAAGCATGAGCGCGTTTGTTGCAAACATAGCGGCGTACGTCAGCGCGCGGCGGCGCGCGGCGGCGGCCGTCGGTCTGGTGGCCGCGGCGGCGCTCGCCGCGCTGGCCTGGTGGCTCGGGTCGCCGCTGTTCGTCGACACCGAGGTGAACGAGGCCTTCCCCTTCGAAATGCCGAGCCAGGGCGAGATTGCTGCCATGACCGATGCGCAGATGCGCGGCCTGCGCGCGGACTTCGACGCGGCCATGCCCTCCGCCGACACGGTGGCGGCGCTGCGCCCCGACATCCAACGGCGCACCGAGGAGCGCGTGATGGAGGTTGCGGCGCAGCTGCCGCCCGACGTCATGGACGAGGCCATGCCCGCGGCCATGGCCAGCGCCGAACCCGAAACGCTGGCCTCCGGCGAGTTTCAGGACGCCGACGACTTCCACCGCGGCTCCGGCGCCGCCGCGGTCCTGCGCGGCCCGGACGGCGCGCACGTGCTGCGTTTCGAGGACTTCCGGGTCACCAACGGCCCGGCGCTCAGCGTGCTGCTGTCGCCCTCGGCCGCGGTCGCGCGCCCCGACGACCTGGGCAACTACCTCGACCTGGGCCCGCTCAAGGGCAACGTCGGGAACCAGAACTACGCCATTCCGGCGGGGACCGACGTGTCGCAGTACCGAACGGTCGTGATCTTCTGCGTCCCGTTTCGCGTGGTGTTCTCGACGGCGCAGCTGGGGTAGCGGCCTGCGCCTGGACGCAGCGGCCACTTACGGGGGCGCGGCGGGATTGGCGCCCGCCTGCGTTGGGAGGGGATTTCGGCGGCGCAGCTCCTGGAACCGCCCCGCAGCCGACAGCCGCCAAAGATGCGCGCCCAGCGGCGGATTCCTGCGCCGCCGCCGCGGTCAGGCCGCCTCCGCCAGTTCCTTCAGCTTGGCCAGATGCTGGCGGGCGATGCGGCGCGTGAGCCAGCCAAAGAGGACGTCCATCACGCGCGTCAGCCAGGTGTCGGCGCCGACGGCGCACTGCGACGACACCAGCGTGCCGCCGTTGAACGGCGTCAGGTGGTATTCGCTCAGCATGGAGTGCGACCCACGGGACAGCCGCCATGCCAGACGGCTGGGACGCTCGAAGGCCGTGACCTCGCCCTGGTAGACGCTCGTGCGCCCGCCTTCACGAATGCGCTGCGTGAAAGCCGCGCCCAGCGGGTCGTCCGGGTCCACGTCCGACGCGTATTCGAACGACTCGACGCCAATCATCCACTCGGCGCGGCGTTGGTCGTCCGCCATCAGGTCGAAAACGCGCTCGGGCGGGGCGTCGACGTGAATGGCCGCAAGTTCTTGCATGGACGTGTCGGTCCAGGTGGACAACGCCTGCATTCTGGCACGAGCGCCCGCGCGGCGCGGATGCGGGTCGGCGGTACTCGGCTTCGCGCCCTGGCCCGCGCCCGCATAGCGCGGGACGTACGACAAGGCCCACGCCGTGCGATTGCGAAGCCGTCATTCGCCGACTACAATCCCTGGTATTGTCGACTCCAGCGAACACCTTGGGCAGCGTGCGTAGACACGCTTTCGCCCAACGCGGCGCCGCCGTGCGAGGACGTTACCATTACCCCCCCCCCCGAAAAATTAATACCCACCCGAACTTTATAGGCGTTGGCGCGCCAAAGTGCGGCACCAACTGGGTTGCCGCGTGCCTGCGTCAGCATCCCGAAGTCTTCGTTTCATCGCCGCACGAGGTGAGATGTTTCCCAAATCCCGACGAATGCGTGGACGCCTATCTGAAATACTTTCGCGGCGGGCGCGGGTACACGGCCGTAGGCGAGGTTTGCGCCAGCTACATGACCAACCTGCGCCCCGAAGTCATCAGGGACGTCTGTGGCCGCGTGCGCATCATCGTGGTGCTGCGCAACCCGGTGGAACGATTCATTTCCCACTACCGACATTACATTCGGCAGGGGAAGCTCGATAAACGCGGCTTCCAAGCGCTGACCCTGAACACGATGGCGTCAGCAACGGGCTTGCTGCCCGAATTGCTGCGGTTCGGCCAGTACACAGCGGACCTGCAGAGCTATCTGGACACGTTCGGCGCGGCGCGGGTGCACGTCATCATCAACGACGACATCGACGCGGCCCCCGTGACCGTCGTCCAGCGGCTCTATCGATTCCTGGGCGTTAACCCCGATTTCGTTCCACCCGCCATTGGCGGCCGCGTCAACCAAGGCTACGTCCATCGATACGAGCCTCTGGAGATCGTCCGCCGGCATGTCTCCGCGTTGCTTCGCGCACGCGCCGACTGGGCCATCGAACCCATTGGACGCTCCCGCCCCGCCCGCGCCTTCAAGCGGCTGAACCGCGACCCGGCGGGCTTGACCGTTGCCCCAGGCGTTCGGGAACGCCTGCACGACTACTATGCCGAGGATGTGTGCCGGCTGGAGCGCCTGCTGGAGCTGGACCTGTCGGCGTGGCGGCGCGAGCCTTGTCTCCAGCCAACGGCCGCGCAGCACACAGCCGAACGCGCGGCGATGCCGCGCGTTCCGTAGGCCGACACCGGTCGTTCTGCGCCTCCCGTCTCAGGCCTCGTGCGGGGAGGTGTCGTGCGAGCCCCTCCCAGGGAAGGTGTGCGCGACTGCCCTTCCGGCCAACCCTGGACTACAGCTGGGAATCGTCCCAGGGCGGCAGGCGCTGGCCGACGCCGCCCGCACCTCCGTTGGGAGATACGCAATGGTCACCGTGGAGACCTGGGGCTCACGGAAGCTGAGGTGACGGTGAACGCGGGCGCTGGATTGCCGCCCGGCGCGCGCCGTGCTCCGCAGCGCGTTGGCGGCGGCGGCGGCGAGCGCCCGCGGCGCATGCAGCCCGTCTTCGGCTCGGAGCAACGCGGCCGCCGCGTCGACCCGAGCGCTCGGGTTCGGAATTGGCACACTTGGACGACGGTGCACAGCGTGGAGAGATCGAAATCACGCGGGACCTGCGAGACCGGGCGGCGTGACGGACGCGAGAACCGTGTGGAGCGGCGCGGCCTGGCGGGCAGGCGTTGGGTACGCGCGGCGCGGGTTGGCGTCGCTGCGGCGCGAGCCGCTGGCCGTCGCCGCCATCATGCTGCTATTTGCGCTGCCCGCGGCGGGGGTGATCGCCATCACGGCCGCCGATCTGCCGCAGGGCCTCGGCCGCACGCTGGCCACCCTCGCGTTGAACACGCTCGCCGGCACGGTGGCGCCGGTGATGTTCATGAAAGTCGTGGCCGCCGCGCATCATGGAAGCAAGCGCGGCCTGGCGGCGCACCTGCGGGACGGCGCCGTGTGGCTGCCGCGCTATATCTGGACGAACCTGCACACCACGGTGATCTTCTGGGTGCCGGTGGGGGCGCTGACGCTGGGCTACCTGGGCTTCCGCCAGCTCGACGCGGCGCAGGCGCCGCTGGGAACGCTCGTGTCGGCGGCGTGGATTGCCGCCATCGCCGTCACCGGCATTTACGTGCACACGCGCACGCTGCTGGCGCCGTTCCTGGCCGTGCACGGCAATATCCCCGGCTCGCTGGCCGCGCTGGAGTCGTGGCGGCTGAGCGGACGCTATTTCGGGCCCGTGTTTGCCGCCTTTGCCGTCAGCGCGGCCCCCACCGCCCTGCCGCTGACCGCCGTCTTCATGGCGGTGTACCTGACGCTGGAGGGCCGGGCGCTGGACGTGTTCACCGCCACGCTGACCGCGCAGGTGTGGATTGCCATCAAGCTCATCCGCCCGCCGCTGGTGGCCGCTGCGTATGCGCTGTACGAGCAGCTCTGGCCTGCCGAACAAGCCCGGCGGCGGCGCGAGGGCCATCCGCCCACGCCGGCCGCCGTGCGCCTGCTGGTGCGGCTGTCCTGGATCCCGCCGCGCCTGGCGGGGTTCGCGTTTCGCCGGCCGGTCAGCGGGCCGCTGTGAGCGCGGGCGCGTCTGGGCTGCGCCCGAAGGTTTCCTCGGGGCAGGCCCGCGGCCTGGCGTCCCTCGCCGCGCGGTCCCGCCGCGCGCTTAGCGCGGGCGCCGTTGGTAGTTGGGCGATTCCTTGACCAGCACCACGTCGTGCACGTGGCCCTCGTCCGCGCCGGCGTGCGTGACTCTGACGAACCGCGACTTGCTTTGCAGCGCGCGGATGTCGGGAGCGCCGACGTAGCCCATGGCGGAGCGCAGGCCGCCGACCAGTTGGTCGATCAGGCCGGCGGTGGGGCCGCGGTAGGGAGTTTGAGCTTCGACGCCTTCCGCCACCAGCTTGGCGGCGTCCTCGACCTCGTGCTGGCCGTAGCGGTCGCGCGCGGCCAGGCGGCGGTCGATCATGGCGCCGATCGACCCCATGCCGCGGTATTCCTTGAAGCGCTCGCCCTGGCGGTAGACGATCTCGCCCGGGCTGGCGTCGGTGCCGGCAAAGAGGTTGCCGATCATCACGGCGGACGCGCCGGCGGCGATGGCTTTGGCCGCGTCGCCCGAGTAGCGCACGCCGCCGTCCGCCACCAGCGCGACCCCGTGTTCCTGGCAGGGGTCGGCGCAATCGAGAATGGCGGTCAGCTGGGGAACGCCCACGCCGGCCACCACGCGCGTGGTGCAGATGGCGGCCGGGCCGATGCCGACTTTGACCGCGTCGGCGCCCGCCTGGATGAGGGCGCTGGCGCCGGCCGCGGTGGCCACGTTGCCGCCCATCACCTCCACGTCGAGCTGCTCCTTGATACGGCGCACCATCTCCAGCACCGCGCTGTGGTGCCCATGGGCCGAGTCCACCACCAGCAGATCGACCCCGGCGCGCGTCAGCTCGGCCGCGCGGTCGAAGGCCTCGGCCTGCGTGCCCACGGCCGCGGCCACCACCAGACGGCCTTTGTCGTCGTACACGGCGGACGGGAACTGCTGGCGCTTGGCAATGTCCTTCACCGTGATCAAACCGCGCAGGATGCCGTCGTCGTCCACCACCGGCAGCTTTTCGATGCGGTGCTGGTGCAGGCGGCGGCTGGCCTGCGTGAGCGTGGTGCCCACCGGCGCCGTCACCAGATTCTGGCTGGTCATCAGGTCGGCCACCGTGCGCGCGCTGTCGTGCGTGAAGCGCATGTCGCGGTTGGTGAGGATGCCCACCAGACGCCCGTCGGGGTCGGTGATGGGCACGCCCGAAATGCGGTACGTGGCCATCACTTCGTTGGCGTCGGCCAGCGTGGCGGTGGGCGGCAGCGTGACCGGGTCCACGATCATGCCCGACTGCGAGCGCTTGACCTTGTCGATCTCGCTGGCCTGGCCGTCGATGGACAAGTTGCGGTGCAGCACCCCAATGCCCCCGGCGCGCGCCATGGCGATGGCCATGCGGGCCTCGGTCACGGTGTCCATCGCCGCCGACATGAGCGGCGCGCTGAGCCGCAGACGCTCCGTGACCTGCGTGCTGGTGTCCACCTCGGTGGGCAGCACGTCGGAGCGTCCGGGAACCAGCAGGACGTCGTCGTACGTCAAACCTTCCGTAATCGTCCGCACGGACGGCGCGGCGCGCTCGTCGGTTCGAACGGAATCCATATCAAGCGACACGCAGGCGCCTCCTCATGAACTGGCGTGCGGCTGACCAACGAAAAAACCCCGATCCGTTCGGACCGGGGCCAGCGCGCGGAACGGCCGCGCTCCCATGCCAGGGCGCATGAAAGCCCTTGCCATGCGGGGCGAACGACAACGCTCCACGATTTGCCCATAGTACACGCTTCGCGGGGGAGGGTTCCTGGCATCGGGCCGTCCGCGCTGCTTCGCTGCCGCCGGGCGCCGACGCGCGCCTGGGAGACCCCCAGGTCGAATGACTCCTGGCGGCGGTCACGCTCGGGCGCCGACGCGCGCCTGGGAGAACCTGGGAGAACCGAGACGGCCGGCGGTGTCGAGGGCGCGGTCGCCGCGCGGTCGCCCGCGCCTGTGGGAGCGACGGATTGCTGGCCAGCCGCGCGCCGCCGCGGCTGGACGCCGCGGCGCGTGGACGACCAACCCGCTGCCGCCGCGTCGGCACTGGCTAGAATGGGCGGCCGGCTGGCAGCGGCCGGCCTGTGGTGGGCGTAGCTCAACTGGTTAGAGCGTCTGGTTGTGGCCCAGAAGGCTGGGGGTTCAAGTCCCCTCGCTCACCCCCAAGACAGCCGCGGCGCAAACGGCGGCGGTTACAGGATGCGCGTGGTTGGGCGGCAGGCGTTCGAGGCGGCGTATTGCAGCAGCCGCACCAGCAGCGCGCGCGCCAGCGGGTCGGCGCGGCCGGCCTGGCTGAGGCCGAGCGTGGTTACCACCACGCGGCCCTTGCCGTAAGCCGCCTGAGCGGTAATCGCGGCTTCGTTTCCGAGCCAGCCGCGAAACGTTCCCATCAGCACGTCGTCGGGGTCCAGCCCGTCCAGCGCCGGGATGACGCGGGTCGGCGCGCAGGCGCTGAAGGGCGCGCGCATGAGCGGACCCGTCGGCAGGTCGGGCAGCACGTCGGGCGCGATCCAGTCGAAGGCCGTGCTCCAGTGCGGCTGATAGCGCCCTTCGCGGGGAATCGAGGGCAAGAACGGCGTGTCGCCGCGGTCGGCGATGACCAGGGCGGGGAGGCCGCCGCGGACCAGCGCCGCGGCCTCGGCGCCGCCGCCGGCCGCCACCACGGCCTGGATGCGCTTGGGGTCGGTGAGCGTGGTGCAGCCAGCTTCGGCCAGCGCGTTGGCCAGAGTGGAAATCCTGTCCTGTGCCGTCGGCGCGGTGAGCAGCACGCGCAGCTTGCCCTCGATCGTGGCGGCGGCCTGTGGAATTACCAGCAGCTCGGCGCTGGCGCGCAGGTCGAGGCCGGGCCCGCGGACGTCGACCTCCACCACGGCAACCGCGGCGCGCTCGACCGGCGGCGCGGCGGCGGCGAACGAGTCCACCGGCTCGGGTTCGATCCCGGCGCCGGCTTGCACGGTCGCGCGCCGCCGTTCGGCGCCGTCCACGCGCCAGACCACTTCGTACGCGCCCGCCGGGCGCGGCCCGGCCAGCAGTGCGCGGCAGGAGAGGCCGGCACCCGCCCAGATCGAATCCGGCAGCCCGTCCACCAGGGCAACCGTCTCGGCCGCCGCCGCGCGAATCGCCTGCACGGCGGGCTTGGGGCGCGCGTGGAAGTCGCCCAGGCCGTTCACTTCCCAGCCCTGGTCCATCAGTTCCGTGATGACGAACCCGTGTAGCCCGGGCGTGCGGCGCAGGCGGCCAATCTGGCGGCGCAATCCCTCGGCCTGCACCTGGCGCGTGGCCGCGCAGAGGTCGGCCGGCGACGCAAAAGCGCGGCGGGCCGCCGAGCGGCCGAAGCGCGCGGCGAACCCTGCCTGATCGAAGGCCGGATCGTTCGTCCAGCGGCGCGCAGGCGCCAGCCAGGCGGGGAACGGGGACGTGTCGTCGGGCAATCCCCAGATCCCGAACTCGGTCAATGCCGTCGGGCGGTCGTCGGGCGGCGCCGCGTCGCCGCGCTCCCACAGGTCCGGCGGCCGCGCGGCCAGCCAGTCGACCGTGGCGCCGAACCGCCGATCGCCGTGCGGATGGGCGGCGTAGACGTGGAAGTCGGCGAGGTCGCTGTCCACGTGCCGCGCGCCGGCGTGCGCCGAGTTGTCGATGACGAGCCGCGTGGGGTCGGTCTCGCGCGCCAGCGCCGTCCAGCGCCGCAGGCGGTCGCGGTCGGCCGCCGAGCTTGGCAGGTCGAGGCCCCAGCCTTCGTTGATGACGGACCGCGCGATGAGCGCGGGGTGATGAGCGTCGCGCAGCGCCGCCGCGCGCAGCATGGCTGCCGTGTCCGCGTCCACCCAGGGCGGCGGCTCTCCCGCCGGCAGGCTGGGATGTCCCCAGCTGGGCAGTTCGTACCACACCAGCAGGCCGGCGCGGTCGGCCAGCGCCAGATAACGCGGGTCGGGCAGTTTCACGTGGCAGCGAACGAGATCGAGCCCCGCGTCCCGCGCCAGCGCGAAGCGGCGCGCCAGGGCGTCGTCGCCCGGGTAGGCGTTGCCGGTGTGGGGGCTGTAATCCTGATCCAGCGCGCCGCGCAGGTACAGCGGCGCGCCGTTCAGCCGCAGCTCGCGCTCGTCGGCCTCCACGCGGCGGAACCCGGTGGTGAAGCGCCGCTCGTCGGTCAGTCCCTCCGACGTCAGACGCACCGTGACGTCGTACAGCGACGGCGCGCCGGGCGACCAGCGCCGCACGTCGGGCCAGCGATGCGCCAGCTCGATCCCAGCCGCCGGATTGCCGCGCGCCTCCGCGCGCCAGTCCAGGGCGGAACCGCCGGCCGCGGACACCTCGACGCTGACGCGGCAGTCGTCGGACGCCGAGCCGAAGACGGTCAGACGCACGGTGTGCAGGTCGGCGTCGAGGTTGGTTCGCAGCCCAGTCGCGTGGGTTGCGGGCCGCTGGATCAGCCAGACCGGCTGCCAGAGACCGGAGCATTCGCCGTACCAGTGCTGTTTGCCGCGCGGGATCCAGGCCGGGTCGAGGGGTTTGCCGTCGGGGGCGCTTGCCGCGCCCGCATGCAGCGCCGGCGCGTCCCAGACGCGCACGGTCACGGTGACGGCGCGGCCGTGCGCGGCCGGGGGAACGACCGCCTCGAACGGCAGGTATCCGCCGCGGTTCGACGCCGCGTGCTCGCCGTCCATCCAGACGTCGGTCAACCAGTCGGACGCGCCGAACCTGACGACGGTTTGGTGGCCGTCCAGGGCGCGCGGCAGCTGAAGCTCGCGCTGGTACCAGTAATAGGCCGGGCCCTCCGGCGGGTGCTCCAGGACGAGTTGCGGGTAGGCGGGCGGCTCGATCTGCGCACGGAAGCGCACGCCGCGCAGGTCGGGCGAGTCGCTGACGCCGAAGCGCCACGGCCCCGTAAGCTCTAGGCGGTCGTGCGGCATGGCCTTTTGTTAGACAGCGCAGCGGTGGCGAATCGAGGTCGTTTGGTTGGAAACGAACCTGAGCGCCAGCCGGCGGGGACGCCGCCGGATCGCGCCGCGGCGGGCGCCGGCGTGTATGCCGGGCTGGCGGTCGTGGCGTTGCTGGCCGCCAGCGTCGTGTTCGTGCTGCTGGCCGACCGCAGCCTGCGCAGCCCGCCGACCATTCCCGACGTGCTGCGCCCCACAGAAGCGCCCGTGCGCCCCGCGCGCACGCAGCCGCCGCCGGCGGTCATTCCGGTCACTCCCGAACCGATCGTCATCGACCTGCCAGCCGCGCCGGGACCCGTGGAGCGCCCGCTGACGCCCACCGCGATTCCGGTGCGCGAAACGACGCCGGCGCGCTACTTCCTGGTGACCGTGCAGCCCGGCGACACGCTGGCGGCCATTGCCAGCCGCTACGGCTACGGCTTTCAGGAGATCGCGGAGCTGAACGCCATCGACGATCCCTACACGATTTACGTGGGCGACGAGCTGCTGTTTCCAAATCGTTCCTGACTCCGCGGATGGTTCCGCTCAACCCGCGGGCCGGTCGGGGGGCGCCTCGGGTCGTTCTCCGGGCGAGGGCGTCTCGGCAGGCGCGTCGGCGCTGCCATCGGGGGCAGCGCCGTCTTCAGCGTCGGACGGCGCCTCGGCGGGCGCGGCGTCGGCATTGTCTGCTGCTGCGGCTGGGGAGCTTTGCTCGGGGGCGGCGGCGCCCTGCGGCGCCGCGGCCGCCGCCGGCGCGGTCTCAGGCGCCGGGGCGGCGCCCGCCTCGGGCGGCGGCCCTGGATCGAGCGCCACGAACCGCACCGGCCAGGCCGTCACCCCGGCTGCGGCGGCGGGCACGGCCATGAACGCCATGCGCTCGGAACTCAGCGCGTCGGTGTTCACCAGGCCGCGCACCACGGGCACGTTCGTCTCCAGCAGCGTGCTCAGAATCACGCGCTCGTCGTCGGGTTCGGCCGCGCGCCCCACCACCACGCCGTCCGCCAGCGCGACCAGTTTGGCGCCGCGCACGAACAACCACTGCGCCGCCTGCGCCGTGAAACACGGCGCGGCCCCGCGGCCGCGGGCGGCGACCACCACCACGTCGTGGTTTTGCAGACGGCGGCCCAGCGCGTCCTCCAGCCGGTTCGAATCGATGTCGGGCGCGTCGTCCGTGACCTCGATCTGTGCAACCACGCCTTCGCCAAAGAACGATTCGACGGGCAGGTCGGCAATGGCCGAGCCCCAGCGCACGAAGTGGCGCGGGGCCAGCACGTGCGTGCCGGCGGTGGCGTCCATCTCCACGCGGTGATCGAGCGCGCCGGGCCGCCCCGCGCGCTCGAATTCACGCGAGACGAACGCGGGCGTTTGCCCGTGCTGGAGAACCTTCGTGCAATCAACGACGCGGCGGGACATCAGGCCGTGGCTGGGGGAGCGCTCACAAGATATTCGGCCGTGACCCTTGGGCCGTCAATAGCTGCACGCTAACCGATGTCAATCGGCTCGCCCCAGCGGGGTTCGCGAACGTCGATGGACGACCCGCCGAACGTGCGTAGATAGAACGCCAGCCCGTCGTCCTGGAGATGCACGGGAATCAGGACGCGCGGGTTGGCGATGGTGACAAACTGTTCCAGGTCGGGCCCGCTGGCGTGGCCGGAGGCGTGGAACCCGGCCTGCTCGGCTTCGTCGTCCCCCATCGCCCCGGCAAAGTCGAGCCCCAGCAGACGGGTCCAGTTGTGCAGACGCCGCCGGTCGAGCAGCTGCTCTTCGTTGTACGGCTCGCTGGACGAGTAAATCCAGACGCCGGGCGTCGGCCCCACGTCCAGCAGGCGCGGCGCGTCGTAGAAACTCAGGCACAGCACGTACTCGCCGGGAGCGGCGCGAATGGCCGACGGCCCGACCAGCGCGTCGGCAAACTCAGCCAGCACCGCGGCGCGCCAGCCGCGGGCGCCGGTTCGATAGTCCGCGTAGATCAGGAGACCCTCGGACGCTGCCGGCGTGGGCACGGCGGGGTCGACGGTGCGCATGGCCTTCAGGATCAGGGCGTCCTTGTCCAGGATGACCAGCCGGCGGCCCGCCGCGCGCGCCGCGGCCAGAAACCCTTCCAGGCGCTCGATGTTGCGGGGGCCGAAGTCGGCCACGACCAAACCGCGCTCGGCGCGCACCCGCTCGATTGCGCGCGCGCGCACGTCGTCTTCCGACGCGCCCGGCGGCTTGCCCGCCTGCGTGCCCTCGCAGATCAGCGCCGCCAGGTCCAGCTTGGCCAGTTCCTCGGCAAACCGCAGCGTCTGCCGCCCCCGCCGCCCGTGCATGCGGATGTCGCCGCTGTAGCCAATCCAGCCCGCCGACGTCTCGACGGCGAAGCCGCAGGCGCCGGGAATGGAATGGTCGACCGGAAACGCGCGCACCGCGCGCCCGTCGATATCGCCCGCGCCCAGAACGGCGGCGCGCGTTTCGGGCGCCTCGCCCTTCGTGTAGCGCCGCGCCCAATAGTCGGCCGCGCCCGGCTGCCACGCGGCGCCGTCCACGATGGTCCAGGGGCGCTGCTGGAACACGAACCCCTTGCGGGTGGGCTGCCGCAGCACGTGGCCCTGCGTCACGCTGCCCTTCCAGAACACCGTCTGCGCACTGACGCCGCCCAGGCCGCTGTCCTGCATGGCCTTGGCAATCAGCGCCGTGGTGGCGCTGGCCACGACAGGCACGCTGGGGCGCAGCATGGAGACGTAGCTCACGTGGTCGGCGTGCGCGTGGCTCAGCAGCACCGCGCGCGGGCATACGTCGTTTCGGTACCCGGGCCGGCCCCGCAGCCGCTCCCAGACGTGCGCGTGCTCGGGCAGCTGGGTGAGGTCGGCGCGGTACAGGCCTTCCAACGGCGGCAGCAGGCCGGTCTGCAGGTAGTCGGAGAGGCCGTGCGCGGCCCGCGGCGTCAGGAACTCCTCGAAATAGCGTTCCAGCGCGCCGAACGACAGCCCAAAATCCAGCATGACCTGCCAGTCGCCGTCTTCGAGCAGGAGTTTGTTGCCGCCGATCTCGCCCGCGCCGCCGTAGGCGGTGAATCGGACGGCCATCAGCAGCTCATGGCGCGGGGTCGGCGAACTCCGCTCGCTCCAGCACCGCGGGGTTCTGCACGGACCGCGGCCGCCCGCCGCGCACGACCTCGGCCACGCAGCGCATGGCGCTTTCCGGCCCCCAGGCGGAGGCGTCCTGCGAATAGCCCGCGGTGTGCGGCGTGACCACCACGTTGGGCATGGCAAGCAGGGGGTTGTCGTCGGCCAGCGGCTCGACCTCGGTTACGTCCAGTCCCGCGCCCGCAATCTGGCCAGCGTCCAGCGCCGCGGCCAGGGCGGCTTCGTCGATTACGGGACCGCGCGCCGTGTTGATGACGAAGGCCGTCGGTTTCATGCGCGCGAAGGCCGCCGCGTCCAGCAGGTGGTAGGTCTGCGGGTTGAGCGGCAGGTGCACCGAGAGGTAATCCGCCTGCGCCAGCGCCTGGTCGACGTCGACCAGCTCCACGCCCAGATCGGCGGCCAGGGCAGGCTCGACAAAGGGGTCGTACGCAATTACGCGCAGGCCAAAGGCCTGGCAGCGCGGCGCGGCGGCGCGCGCAATGTTGCCGAAGCCCAACAGCGCCGCCGTCTGTCCCCGCAGGCGCGGGCAGTGTTCGGCGGGATCGATGAGGTCCTCGCGCCGCGGCGCACGCGCGCGCGCCAGATGCAGCAAGCGAGGAAGCCGTCGGTAGCAGGCCAGCAGCAGTAGCAGCGCGTGGTCGGCCACTTCTTCGATGCAGAGGTCCGGCGTGTTGCCCACCATCACGCCGTGCGCGGTGGCCGCGTCCAGGTCGATGGGGTCGACGCCGGTCGTGCAGGTCACGATCGCGCGCAGGTTCGGCGCAGCTGCAAAGTCGCGGCCGTCGAACCCGTCCAGCCCCACGGCCGCCGCCGCCGCGCGGCCGAGCGCCTCCCGACGCGCCTCGGCGTCGTGCAGGTCGACCACCTCCACGCGCCCGCCCGCGGCCTCGACGATGTTGTGGTGCGGACGGAAGCGGTGCGCGTGCTGCTGCGGAATCAGAACGACCGGCGGGTCAGCCGCGGGTCGACTCGTGGGCGCGGCCCCCGGCGCGGCGTTCACTGAACCTCGATCGCGTCTGCGTCGGACAACAGATGCACCCAGGTCTGGCCGGGCCGCAAGTCGAGCGGCGCTCCGTCGGCGTCGAAGAACTCCGTCACGTCCGTGGGCGAGGCGCGCCGCCAGACGCCGTCATGGCGCGCGCCGTCGCGGAAGACGCTCACCGCGCCTTCGCCGGTGGTGCCGATCCAGAGCGACTTGTTGCCCAGCGAGTCTTCGTCGTGTTCCGTCAGCCTCGATGACACGCGCTGCACGATCACGTTTTCCACGGCCACGGCGTCCCCCGTTTCCGCGTCCACGTCCAGCGTGCCGCCGATGGACCTGCGCCAGCGGCGCGCCTCGGCGTCGAAGGCGTATTCGGACTGGAAGAGCGTGCGCGGCCCGGCGGGGATTCGCAGCGTGGACAGCGAGCCCAGGTCGGGTTCGGCGGCATAGAAGCGCAGGCTCGGGATCTCTCGCCGCTGCGGATGCCGCGCCGCGCCGGCGTCGCGCAGCCAGGCCAGGTTTGCGTACATGTTGAACGGCGCGGGGCGGCTGGACACGCGGTAATACGGCCGCGTTTCGTCGTAGAAGAACTGGTCGAGATCGGCCACCGGCGCCGCGCGCAGGTCATCCATCACCGGCGGGCTGGCGCCCACGTGGACGAAGAGCGCGTCGAACTGCTGCACCAGGTCACGGTCCACGAAGCGCGAGCTGCGGATCGGCCCCACCTGCTGCGCGCCGCTCTCCTGGAAGAACGCGGTGTAGCGGGTCACCGGGCCTTCGGTGAGATGTTCGTACACGACGTCGGCGGTGCTGAGGCCGCTCTGCGGGCGCGCCGAGGGCGCGTTGTCGATCTTGACGGCTACGACCCGCCGCGCGGCCACCTCGGCGCTGACGGCGCGGCCGGTCAACGGCGACAGAATGGGCGGCTCGGTGGGCGTAGGTTCGGGCGTAGGCGTCGGCATGGGCGTGGAGGTGGGCGCGGCCGTGGGCGGCGGCGGCGTCGTGGGCGCGGGAGTGGCCGCGGGCGTCGTGACGGCGCGCGTGGGACGCGGCGCCGCCACCGTCGGCGCCGGCGCCGGCGCCGGTCTGGCGGCGGCGGCGAGCGCGGCCGTGGGCGATGGTTGGGTTGCGGGCGCCGCCGGCGCGGCGGGAGCCGCGGCCGGTTGGGCGGGGGGCTGCACGGGCGCCGGCTCGTCTCCGCAGGCCGCCAGCACGCCGAGCGCGCCGCCGGCCGCGGCGATCACGAAGCCGCGCCGCGAGATTCGCCGCGCGCCGCGCGTCTGCCGCTGTTTCTGTCGTTTCACGCCGTCATCCATCATCCCAGAATGCGTCGCGCGGCGCCCAGGCGCAACGCCGCGCGCTGCGTCCGTTCGCATCGCCGCCCGCGGTCCCACCGCGGAATCGCTGCCCGCCGCGCGGGCGCGGCGGTGCGCCGCACGCCGCCCGTCACCACGGGGCCGTTCCACCGCGAACCGCGCGCTTCACGTACCTGGCCGCCGTCAGAGCGCGCCGAACGTTCGGCGGCAGGCGGCCGCGACCCTGGCCGCGCCTTCGGCGATGGGAGCGGCGCGCAGCGCGTCGTCGAAGATTTCCACGCCGCCCGGCCCCGCATAGCCGGCCGCGTCGAGCGCGGCGGTCACGGCCGCCAGATCGATCACGCCATCGCCGGGCAGGCGGCGCACGCTGTCGTCAAAACCGGCCGGGTCCCCCGGCGGCGCGTCGTTCAGATGCACGTGGTTGATGGCGCGCCCGGCCAGCCGGATGTCGTCCAGGGTGCTGTCACCGCAGTGGAAGTGATACGTGTCGAAGAGCACGCCCACGTTCACGCGCCCGATGCGCTCGATCAGATCGAGCGTGCCGCGAATGCCGCAGAACAGCTCGTGCGGACGCTCTGGCCAGAGGTTTGGCCCGATGAACTCCAGCGACAGCGCCACGCCTGCGGCGGCCGCGGCGTCCGCCAGATCACCCATGCGCAGCGCCAGAGCGTCCAGCGCCTCGCCGCGCGGCGCGTAGGTGCGGTTGGGAACGACCACTGCGGCCGCGCGCGCGCCCAGGGCCGCGCCCAGCTCGGCGAATGCGGCCGCCTGCTCCAGGCCTTGCATGAACTCGGCGTCCGACCCGACCACCGGCGCGCCGCTGCCCCAGCCGCCGGCGCGTACGCCGCGCGACGCGAAGGCTTCGATCACCGCGTCGCGTCCGTCTCGTTCCTGCAGCGCGTGCGCGAGCGTCATGTCGAAGTCCGCGGCCTGGAATCCTGCCGCGGCCGCGGCGTCCAGGTATTCGCACAAGTCGGACGCCCGCGCGACCGTAGCGGGGTGCAGGGCAGGAACGAGCGTCGGCATAACGCGCTCTCGACGTGGCAGCGGCGGCACTGAAAGTATAGGCGCGCCCGGCGTCCCGTCGGGCGCGCGGGCCCGCGCCGGGCAGACGACCCGCCTAGCGTTGGCGGCCCGAGGTTCCTCCCAGCGCCTCGCGCACGATGATGTCGTCGATCAAGCGCTCTACCGGCGCAAGGTCGTCGGTGTAAACCGTGTCGGCGCGGTCAACCGCGCGCAGCTCCCAGGGGCGAGCGGCAATCTCGGTCAGCGCCGCGCCGCCCGCGGCCAGCGCGCGCGCGCGCAATTCCGCCGGACTCACCGGACGCAGCGACCCGTAGATCAGGCTGTTGGAAAACCCCGAGGGCAGGTCGATCACGTAGACGTACGGGAACACCGACCGCATCGTCTCGGACAACACGCCCACCAGCCGAAAGTCGGTGGCGGTGCGGCCCGCGTTCAAGGCCAGCACGCCGTCCGCGGCCAGCCGCTGGCGGGCGGCGGCGAAGAACTCCTGCGTGACGAGGTGGAATGGGATGTACGGCTGCCGATAGGCGTCCACGGCAATCACGTCGTAGCGGCGGTCGACCCGTTGCAGGAACGCGCGGCCGTCTTCGGCAAACGTGGTCAGGTTCGGCTCGTTCATGTCGAAGTACTCGCGGCCGACGTCGATCACCCGGTCGTCGATCTCCACCCCGTCGATCGCCACGTCCCCGCCGAACACGGTCGTGTACTGCTTCGAGACCGTGCCCGCGCCCAATCCAATGACGAGCAGCGATTCCACGTCCTGCGCCTGCTGGCCGCCGATGAACGGCGCCAGCAGGAAGTAGTCCCACGGCCCGTCGGTCAGCAGGCGCTGCGGGTTGTAAATCGAGTGCGTGCCGATGCCTTCGTTCAGCACCAGGCGGCGCCCGATGCCGGGCTGGTCGATGACTTGGAAGAACTGCAACGCCGACTCGCCCTCCGTCACCAGACCGTCGGCGGGCCGCACCGGGCCCGGGTTCACCGCCACCCACAGGACGATCAGGATCGCCAGCAGCACCGCGTAGACGGCGCGGCGCCGCAGGATGCTGGTGGCCGCCAGCGCCAGCGCCAGCAGCCCCACGGCAAAGATCAAGAAGGTGGAGCGCGTGCCAACCGTGGGGGTCAGAATCAGCACGGGGATGAACGCCCCCATAATGCTGCCCACGGTGCTGACGGCAAACACCTGGCCGGCGCGCTTGCCGGCGTGGCGCACGTCGTGCGTGAGCAGGCGGATGGCAAACGGCGAGACCATCCCCAGCAGCGTCAGCGGCGCGGCCAGCAGCAGCAGCACGCCCACCAGCGACCCGAAGAACAACCCGCCGCTGACGGAAGCGATGGCCTGCGACGACACGCTGAGCACCGGCCGCGCCAGAAACGGCACCAGCCCCACCAGAAACGCCCCGATCGCCACCACGTGGAACAGCGTCGCCGCGTGCGGCCGCCGGTCGGCCGCGCGGCCGCCCAGCCAGTAGCCCACGGAGAGGTACAGCAGCGTCAGGCCGATCACCACCGCCCAGATGATGATGCTGGTACCGAAGAAGGGCGCCAGCAGCCGCGAGGCGCTGATCTCCACGGCCAGCACGGTCATGCCGGAAAAGAACGCCACAATCAGCACCAGCCAGGCCCGCGCCGGGGCTGGCGGCGCGCTCGAAGCGTCGGACGGAGGCACGTGGTTCCTCACTTTGCCGGCGGCGGCCTCACCGACGGCGTACGGTGCGCGGCCGCAGGCGTTCCGCCGCCCACGCTAAAACCCCAACACCTGCCCGTGCCAGCGCGGGTCCGTCGCGCCGATGCGCGCGCCCGTGGCCGGGTCGAGCATTATCCCTTGCGCGCGCGAATAGGTCGTGAACGGCGCCTCCAGCTGCACGGTGTGGCCGCGGCGTTCCAGCTCGCCGGCCACGGCGTAGTCGAAGCGGTCTTCCAGAATCACGGCGCCCGTGTCCTCCACGTGATACCAACGCGGCGCGTCGATGGCCGCCTGCCAGTGCATGGCGTGGTCGATGACGTTCGAGACCACCTGCGCGTTGGTCTGCACCTGATACTGCCCGCCCGGCGAGGCGCCCAGCAGCAGCAGGTCGGCCTCGTGGCGCACCATGTAGGTGTTGAGGGTGTGCAGGGGCCGCGCGCCGCCCGCGCACAGGTTCGGGCTGGACGGATCGAGCGAAAACCCGCGCATGCGGTTGTTCAGCAGCACCCCCGTGCCCGGCACCACGTAGGCCGACCCGAAACTGGCGAACACGCTCTGGATGAACGTGACCGCGTTCCCGTCCGCGTCCACGGCCGACAGCGCGGTGGTGTCGCGGCCGGACGCGCTGGGGTCGCCGGGCGACGGGCGTTTGGACGCGCGCGCGGGATCGATGGACATGCGCCGCTGCGCCGCGAATTCCTTGCTGAGCAGGCGCGCCATGGGCACGGACACCCGGCGGGGGTCCCCGGCGTGCGCCAGACGGTCGGCAAAAGCCGCCTTCTTGCACTCGATCATGAGGTGCAGCAGGCCGGGGTCGCCGAATTCCAGCTCCGGCAGCTCGAATCCTTCCGCTACGTTCAGCTGCTCCAGCAGCAGGAACCCTTGCGACGGCAGGGGCTGCCCCAGCATCTCGAAGCCGCGGTAATAGGTGCGCAGCGGCGCCGTCACCTCGCAGTCGTACTCGGCCAGGTCGCGGTGCGAAAACGCGCCGCCCTCCCGCGCCGACGCGCGCACCAGCGCGTCGGCGAACGCGCCCTTGTAAAAGCCGTCGGCGCCGTCGGCGGCAATCTGCCGCAGCGTCTGGGCCAGGTCGGGCTGGCGCAGCCGCGCGCCGGGCCGCGGCAGCGCACCGTCGGGCAGAAAGCTCTGCGCCGACGCGCCCAGCCGCGCCAACGCCGGCGCAGCCGCGGCGATGGCGCGCGCGGTGTCCAGATCGACAGGCGCTCCCTCACTGGCGTAGGCAACGGCCGGACCCAGCGCGTCTGCCAGGCTCAGCGTGCCAAAGCGTTCCAGCAGGGTCTCCCATGCCTTCACCGCGCCGGGCACGGTGGCGGCGTTGACGCCGTGCTCGGGAATGTCGTCGCCAAACGTGCGCACGTCCAGCGCCGCCGGCGCCGGGCCGCTGGCGTTGATGGCCGTCGGTTGCTCGGCGCCGGCCGGCAGGCACAACGCAAACACGTCGCCCCCAACCTGATTGGTGTGCGGCTCCACCACCGCGATCACCGCCGCCGCGCACACCACGGCGTCGAAGGCGTTGCCGCCGCCGCGCAGCACGCGCAGCCCGGCCTCCGTCGCCAGTGGGTGGCCGGTCGAAATCATGGCCTGCGAGCCGACCACCGGATCGCGTCCGGTGGCCCAGCGCGTGCTGTCGCCGGCGGTCATCGGCGCAGCATCAGCCCGCGCACGCCGCCGACCGCCGCGGCCGCACCCGCCACTCGCGCATCAGGATGAACGGTGTCGATCTACGACACCGTGTGCATGGGCATGATGACGTGGCTGAAGGTCGGAATGTCCGCGTCATCATCGTCCACCGGACGGAACAACCCTGGGCTGGTCGAGCCCGACAGCGCAATGGAGACGCGGTCCGACGCGAGCGTGCCCAGGCACTCGTGCAGGAAGCGGTAGTTGAAGGCGATGATCGCGTTGGGCGTCGAACCCGACACGGCAGCTTCCACTTCGCCCTGGTTCTCGCCCAGCTCCGCCGACGTGGCCGAAAGCACCAGGCGCCCCGACCCGTCCTCCTGGCCTTCAATGGTGGCCTTGATGACGTTCTGCCCGTCGCGCGCGAAGAGCCCGGCGATGCGCGTGGCCTGCACCAGCGCCGCCGTGTCCGCCACCACGCGCGTCTCCACGGCCGAGCCGTCCGGCACCAGCTGCTCGTAGGCCGGGAAGTGCCCGTCGATGAGCTGCGACACCAGCGATACCGATTTGGTGCTGAAGACGACCGAGGACGAGTTGGGCGCCAGGCCGATCGTCACCAGCCCCGGGTCGTCGGCCAGGATGCGCGACAGCTCAATCATCGCCGCGCGCGGCGCGATGAACTGCGTGGGGTCGGGCAAGCCGGTCACGGAGGTTGCGCGGCGCACCGCCAGGCGATAGCCGTCGGCCGCCGCCAGCTCCACATGTTCCGCGGCCAGCGTGATGCTCACGCCGGCCAGCACCGGGCGGCTGTCGTCCGAGGCCGCCGCCACCACCACCTGGTCGATGAGTTCGCCCCAGGTCGTCGTGGGCATTTCCAGCTCGTGCTCGGGCTTGGTTTCGGGAATGGGCGGGAATTCGTTGGCGTCGATGCCTTTCAGCTTGGCGCGGTAGCGCCCCGACGCGATCTCCAGCGTGTCGGTCTCCGTGTCCAGCGACATGGTGACCGGGCCTTCCGGCAGCTGGCTCACGAAGTCCGCCAGCAGGCGCGCGGGCACGGTGGTTGCGCCGTCCGTCTCGACGCTGGCGCCAATCCAGACGGTGATGGCCATTTGCTGATTCATGGCCGCGATCTTCAGCCCGCCCTCTTCCGTGGCGATCAGCACGTTGCTCAACACCGGCAACGGACTGCGCGCCGCCACGGCCCGAGTGACGAGGTTCAACGCGCGATGCAGGTTCTCTTGTAGGCAAGTGATGTCCACGCCGTGACTCTCCGATGTGCTGCGTGACGCTCCAACGTCCTCACGTCTCTCGGCCTGGGTGACGCCGATGTCAGAGCGGACTACCGCACATATCGACCCCAAGCTCGCGCGGATACTAGATGTAGTGCCGCCCACGGTCAACCCGCCGCAGCGCAATCCCGCCCACTCGGCGGCGCCGCCGCCCCTCGAACGGCCTCCGCCGCGGGCGGCGCGCCCCCGCCGGCTCCAGGAAGACAGGTAGCCTGGGGGCGCGCGCGAGGCGCGGCCGCGGGGCGAATATCGGGACATGGCGCTGGTTCTTGGGATCGACACGGGAGGCACGCATACCGACGCCGTGCTGATGGATCCGGCCACGGGCGCGGTGTCGGCCTGGGCGAAGGCCCCCACGCGGCACGAGGACCTGGCGCTTGGCGCGGCGCAGGCGATCGACGCCTTGCCCGCCGCGCCGCGGCGGCGCATCGGGCTGGTGGCGCTGTCGACCACCCTGGCAACCAACGCGGCCGTGGAGGGGCTGGGCGGGCGGGTGTGCGCCCTGCTGATCGGCTACGACCGCGCCATGCTGCGGCGCTACGGGCTGGAGCGGCGGATTCGCGCGTCGGTCATCGAATACGTGCAGGGGCGCCACGACGTGTTCGGCGACGAGCGCGCGGCGCTGGACGAAGACGCGCTGCGGCGGGCGGTGGAGCGGCGCCGCGGCGCCGTGGACGCCTTCGCGGTTTCCAGTTATCTGGCCGTCCGCAATCCCGATCACGAGCTGCGGGCGCGCGAGATTGCCGCCAGCCTGACGGACGCGCCCGTGGTCACGGGGGGGAGCGTGGGCCGCTCGCTGGACTCGGTGCGCCGCGCAACCACAGCCGTGCTGAACGCGCGGCTGATTCCCAACGTCGAGCGGCTGCTGCGCGCCGTGCGCGCCAGCGTGACCGCGCGCGGCATCCAGGCGCCGCTGGCCGTCGTGCGCGGCGACGGTGCGCTGACGCCCCTGGAGCGCGCCCGGCAGCGGCCCGTGGACACCCTGCTGTCGGGGCCGGCCGCCAGCGCGCTCGGCGCGCGGCGGCTGACCGGGCTGGACGACGCGCTGGTGGTCGACGTGGGCGGCACGACGACCGACGCGGCGCTCGTGCGCGGCGGCCAGCCCACCGTCAGCGAGCAGGGCGCCGTGATCGGCGATTGGCGCACCGCGGTGCGCGCGGCCGACGCGCGGTCGTCCGGCATCGGCGGCGACAGCCGCATCGTGGCCGACCCGCTGGACCTGCACGTCGGGCCGCAGCGCGTGGAACCGCTGGCCGCCGCCGCGGCCGCGAACCCGTCCGTGGCCGAGGCGCTGGCCCGCATCGAACGCGACGGCGTGACCCACCGCCTGACGCCGGTTTGGGAGTTCTTCGCCGCCGGGCGCGCGGCCGACGCCGACGTGCTGACGCGCGGCGAGCACGCGATCTGCAACGCTCTGACCGACGGCCCGCTGGACGTGACCGCCCTGACGCGGCGCGTGAACCTGGCCGACGCGCGCCTGTTGAACGTGCGCGCGCTGATCGCCCGCGGCCTGGTGCGGCGGATTGGGCTGACGCCGACCGACCTGCTGCACGCGCGGGGCGAGTTCGAAGCATTCGACGCCGAGGCGGCGCGGCGCGCCTGCCGGATTGCGGCGCGCGAGAGCCGCACCGACTCCGCCGTCTTCATCGCGCGCGCGCACGAACTGGTGGTGCGGCGGCTGGGCGCCAGCGTGCTGCTGCGCGCCGTTGCGGAGCACGACCGCCGCGCGGCCGACGCCGACGGCGGCGCGCTGGGGCGGTTCATGCTGGATCGGTCGCTGTCGCTGGACCATCGCCAGGACCCGCTCGACGTGCGGCTGGCGGTCACGACGCCGATCGTGGCGCTTGGCGCGCCGGCGCCGGCCTGGATGCCCACGGTCGCCCAACGGCTGCACGCCGACTGCGTGGTCCCCGCGCTGGCCGGCGTGGCCAGCGCGGCCGGGGCGGCGTCGGCGCAGGTGGCGGAGCCGGTGGAGTTCCTGCTGCGGCCGCTGTACGCGCGCTTCGGCGTGACTGGCTACGTGGTGCACGGGCCGACGGAGCGCCGCCGCTTCGGCTCGTTCGCCGACGCCCGCGCCTACGTGGAACGCGCCGGCCCCCAGCTGGCCCGCGCCCGCGCCCGCGCGGCAGGCGTCTCCGAACCCGACGTGACGCTGGCCGAACGCAGCTGGGACGCCGAACAGGCCGACTCCTCGGACGGCGCTTACCTGATGGAGACGCGGTTTACGTTCATCGGCGCCGGACGTCCGGCGGCGCCGTGACGACGGCAGGAGCGCCGCCAGGCCTGGCGGCGCTCCCTGCGGCCTTCGCGCTCTCGAGGGCGGGGGAATGCGCGATGGGCGTTGCCTATACTTGGGTTCCCCAGGGGGAAGGTTCCAGCGGCCGCGCGGCGCGGCCCTATGTTTTTGCTCAGGAGGACGCCGGGGTGGCAACCAAGTTCCTGACCGAAGAGGGTCGCGCGCGTCTGATGGACGAGCTGGACGAGCTGAAGACCAAGCAACGGCCCGACATCATCCGGCGCATCCAGGAAGCCAAAGAGTTCGGCGAGCTGGGCGAGGGCAACGAGTCCGACGAAGTTCGCAACGAGCAGGCCTTCATCGAGGGCCGCATCATGATGCTGGAGCGGCTGCTCAAAGACGCCGTCATCATCAGCGAGCACTCGTCCGACACGGTGGGCATCGGCTCCACCGTGCGCCTGCACTCCGGGAACGGAGAACACACCTTCACCATCGTGGGCACGGACGAGATCGACCTGGCGTCGGGCAAGATTTCGAACGAATCGCCGCTGGGCCAGGCGCTGGACGGGTGCAAAGTGGGCGAGTCTGTCACCGTAGACACCCCCCGCGGCGCCCTGGTGCACGAGATCCTGGCGATCAGCTGAACGTCGACACGAGCGCCGCGCCCACCGGGGCGACGGCGGGCGAGCGGTTGTTCGAGACCCGGCGGGCGAAACTGGCCGCGGTTGCGGCCGCGCAAGGGTCGGCCTACCCGAGCCGCGTGCCGCGCAGCTGCACGGCCGCGGACGTGCGCTGGCGCCTCTCGACGCGCGAGCTGCTGACCGCGCGCGCCGCGCCGCGCGGCGGCCGCGGCGCCGACACCCCGGACGCCGACGACTCGGAAGCCGACGCCCCGGACGCCAACGACTCGGAGGCCGCGGCGCGCGGCGGCGGCGAGGCCCTGGTCGACGTGGCCGGGCGCATCGTCGGGGTGCGCCGCATGGGCCGCACGTCGTTCGCGACCTTGCGCGACGCGTCTGGCGAGATTCAGCTGTTCCTCACCGACAAGGTCATGGGCGCCTCTGCCTACAGCAGTGCGCTGGAGGTGCTGGACGTTGGCGATCTGGTGTCGGCCGGCGGGCAGCCCTTTCGCACGCGCAGCGGCGAGCCGAGCGTGCGCGTGGAACGCCTGCGCATGGCCGCCAAGGCCCTGCGGCCGCTGCCAGACAAGTGGGGCGGGCTGCAAGACCCAGAGGCGCGCTTCCGACAGCGCTATCTGGACATCCTGACCAACGAGGACGCGCGGCGGCGCTTCGAGTCCCGCTCGGCCATCGTGGCCGCGCTGCGGGCCGAACTGGACGAGCACGGCTTCATGGAAGTCGAGACGCCCACCCTGCAGCCGGTATACGGCGGCGGATCGGCCACGCCGTTCGTCACCTCGTACGACGCGCTGCACCGCGACTATTACCTGCGCATCGCCGACGAGCTGTATCTGAAGCGCCTGCTGGTGGCCGGCTACGAGCGCGTGTTCGAAATCTGCAAGGACTTCCGCAACGAGGGCATCGACCGCACGCACTGCCCGGAGTTCACGATGCTGGAGGCCTATCAGGCCTTTGCGGACCTGGGCGGCATGCGCGAGCTCGTCCAGGCGCTGGTGGCCGCCGCCGTGACGGCCGTGCACGGGTCGACCGAAGCCACGATCGGCGGGCGCCGCGTGGACTTCACCCCGCCCTGGCCGCGCGTGGCCTACCGCGAGGCGCTGCTGGAACACGCGGGGCTGGATCTGGAAACCCTGGGCGACGCGGAGCTGGCCGCGGCGGGGCGCGACCGCGGTCTGCGCGTCGACGCCGCCTGGCCGCGCGCCAAACTGCTGGACACCCTGATGCAGCACGTGGTGGAACCTGCGCTGACCGCGCCGACGCTGCTGGAACGCTACCCGGCCGAAACCACGCCGCTGGCCAAGCGCTGCGAGGACGACCCGCGCTACGTGGACCGCTTCGAGTTCTTTGTGGACGGCATGGAACTGGGCAACGCCTACACGGAACTGAACGACCCCATCGACCAGCGGGCGCGCTTGCAGGCGCAAGCCTCGGGCCGCGAGGGGAGCGAGGCGATGCCGGTGGACGAGGACTTCCTGCTGGCGCTGGAACACGGCATGCCGCCGGCGGGCGGGCTGGGGCTGGGCGTGGACCGGCTGGTGATGGTGCTGACCGGCGCGGCCAACATTCGCGACGTCATCCTTTTTCCCCAGCTGCGTGACCGTTCGTAGAATCGGTTCCCACGTGGTCCCGCGCGCGGGCGGCCAGCCGGCGGCGCCGCGGCGCGGGTCCTTCGTTCTGGCGATGCCGTGCTGCCGCTGAGATTCATCCGCGACCACGAAGCGCTGGTGCGCGCGCGCCTCGACACGCGCGGCGCGGGCGCACCACTCGACGAGCTGCTGGCGCGGGACGCGCACTGGCGCGGCGCGCTGGCCGAGGTCGAGCGCCTGCGCGCCGAGCGGCGCACGCTGACCCGCCAGATTGGCGGCGCCGCCAGCGGCGAGCGCGCCGCGCTGATCGAGCGCACGCGCAGCCTGACGGCGCAGCTGGACGCGCACGAACCCGAGCTGGCGGAGCTGCGCGCGGACGTGGACCGGCTGCTGCTGGAGATTCCCATGCTGCCGCACGCCTCGGTTCCCGTGGGCGGCGCCGACGACGTGGGCGTGATCCACGCGCACGGCGGCCAGCCGCCCGCGGACGACGCGCGCCCGGCGCACGACGAAATCGCCGCCGACCTGGGCATCCTGGACTTTGGCCGCGCGGCCAAGCTGGCCGGGTCGGGCTTCTGGGTGTTTCGCGGCGCAGGCGCGCGGCTGCACCGCGCGCTCATGCAGTGGCTGCTGGACGTGCAGGTGCGCGAGCACGGCTACCGCGAGCTCTACCTGCCGGCGCTGGTGACCACCGCGGCCATGACCAACGCCGCCAAGCTGCCCAAGTTCGCGGAGGACTCCTACCGCCTCGACCAGAGCCGCCTCTGGCTCAGCCCCACGGCCGAGGTGGCGCTGTCCGAATACCACGCCGGCGAAACGCTGGACGCGGCGCTGCTGCCGGCCAAATACGCCGCGTACGCGGCCGCCTTCCGACGGGAAGCGGGCGCCGCCGGCGCCGAGACGCGCGGCCTGCGGCGCGTGCATCAGTTCGACAAAATCGAGCTGTTCACCGTGACGACCGCCGACGATTCCTACGCCGCGCTGGAACGCATGCGCGCCGAGGTGGAAGCTGTGGTGCAATGGCTGGACCTGAGCTACCGCGTGCGCGAAGTCCCGACCGGCGACCTGGGGTTCGCGGCGGCCAAGCAATACGACGTGGAAGTCTGGGCGCCAGGCGCGCAGGCGTGGCTGGAGGTCTCGTCGATTTCTAACTGCGAGGCGTTCCAAACCCGCCGCGCCGGGGTGCGCGTGCGGCGCGCCGGGTCGGGGAGCACCGAGCTGGCGCATTCCCTCAACGGCACCGCGCTGGGGGTGCCCCGCACCTACGCCGCGCTGCTGGAGCAGGGCGTGCAGGCGGACGGGCGCGTGGCCGTTCCCCAGGTCTTGCAGCCCTACATGGGCGGCCAAACCCACGTCGAGGCAGAAGCGCCATGGCCGTGACGGGCGGCGCGGCCGCGCACCCGCTGTTCGACCTGGTGGGCGGCACGCCGCTGATTGAGGTGTCGGCGCTGCGCGGCGAGTTCCCCCAGGCCTCGGTCTACGCCAAGCTGGAGTCGATGAACCCGGGCGGCTCGATCAAGGACCGTCCGGCGGCGCGCATGCTGCGCGACGCGCTGGCCAGCGGCGCGCTGCGGCCCGGGCAGACGATTCTGGACTCGTCGTCCGGCAACGCCGGCATTGCCTACGCCATGTTCGCCGCGGCGCTGGGGTACCCGGTGGAAATCGTGATCCCGGCCAACGCCAGCCAGGAGCGGCGCCAGCGGCTGACGGCGCACGGCGCGCGCCTGGTGGTGACCGACGCGCTGCTGGGCTATGACGAGGCGCTGCGGGAAGTGCGGCGGCGCTACGAGGCCGACCCGGACCGCTACTACTTTGCCGACCAATACAGCAACCAGTCGAACTGGCTGGCGCATTACGAAGGCACCGCGGTGGAGCTGCTGGCGCAGGCGCCGCCCGACGTTACGCACTTCGTGGCCGGCGTGGGCACCGGCGGCACCATTACGGGGGTCGGCCGCCGCCTGCGCGAGGAACGGCCCGACGTGCGCATCGTGGGCGCGCGGCCGCCGGAGTTTCCCGGCGTGGAGGGGCTGAAGCCCTTGGGCAGCGGGCACATCGAACCCGCGATCTTGGACCGCGCCGTGGTGGACGACTGGATCGACGTGGACGTGGACGCGGCCGGCGCGCTCTCGTTCGCTCTGGCGCGCACGGGCATCTTCGTCGGGCAGTCGTCCGGCGCCTATCTCTACGCGGTGCGCCAGGTGCTGGAGCGGGAACCCGCGGCCTGCGTGGTCACGGTGTTTTCGGACATCGGCGACCGCTACGTGTCGTCGGGGCTGTGGGAGCCGTAAGGCGGGGCCGGCGGCGGGAGTCTGCACCGTGATCCTGCAAGCCAGTTATGTAAAGCCGCGTTCGGTGGCCGCGCCGCCGCCAGATTGGGCAGCGCCGCTGGCGGCTGGTTGGGCCGCGCCGCCGTCTGGACGGGCGGGGTAACGGCCATGCCGCCGCTGCGTTTGGGGTTCAATCCGCGGCTGGCGGCGCACGACCGCCGGCGGCTGCTGGCACAACTGCGCGCCATCGTGGACGTGGCCGTGCGGCTGGAGTTTCAGGTCGTGGAGTTCAGCCTGGACACGGTGATGTACGAGCTGGGGCTGCGCACGTTCTTCGATGCCGACTTCATCCACATCCTGGACCGCGCGCCGATGCGCTTCCACCTGAACGTCTTCCGCGACGCGCCCGAGCGGCGCTGGCCCGCGTTGACCGACCCGAACGCGACCGACCGCAGCATCGCCTTGCGCCAGCTGGTGCAGATCGTCGAGTTCTTCGAGCAGCGCCACGCCATGGAGATGTACGTGGTGCATCCGGGGCGGCGCACAGGGCCGGACGCGCGGCACATGGACGCGCTGCGAGAGAGCTTTCGCACGATCCACAACCTGTTCCCCGGCTTGCCGATCGCGGTCGAAAACGCCGACAGCGGCGCGGCGCTGCACGCCGTGGACAGCGTGCTGTCCATGCTGGAGGAGACCTCCCGCGTGCGCCTGGCGCTGCACACCGGGCGCGCGTTTCACTCGGTGGACGGCAACCATCTGGCCTTCGAGTCGCGGCTGAACTACATGGCGCGGTTCGCCGACCGGCTGGCCGAGATTCGCTGGCACAACACGGCGCCGGGCCGCGAGCCAAGCGTGCCGCTGCACGTGGAGCTACAGCGCGGGCTGGACGTGGGCACGATCATGCGCGCGGTTGGCCGCAACCCCGGCACGGTGCACATGATCGACACGGTGGGCATGAACCCCGCCGGCCTGTTCCGCGAGGTGCGGGCGCTGCGCCGCGCGATCGGCGCCTAGCCGCGCGATTGACGCCGAGCCGCACGCGGACCGCCCTCACCGCGCCGGCGGGGTTGGCCAGGCGCCGACCTCGGCGGCCGGCCGCGCGGGGGACGCCTTGCTACTCGTAGCGGAAGAAGCGCACCGCCAGGCCGAAGAACACCACCAGAAACGCAGCCAGCACGCCCACGTTGACGACCATGGCGTTCACCGGCGCGCCGCCCACCATCAGCTGCCGCATGCCGTCGCCCAGATAGGTCAAGGGCAAGGCGCTGACCAGCGGGCGAATCCAGTCGGGCATCGCGTCCACGGGGAAGAAGACGCCGGACAGGAAGAGCATGGGAAAGGTGACGACCTGGGCGATGGGAAAGAACCCTTGCTCGGTCTTGGCGAAGGCGCCCAGGAAGAAACCGATGGCCAGGAAGGCCAGCCCGCCGAGCAGCGTCACGCCCGCCAGCGCCGGCAGGTTGGCGGCCTGGACCTTGACGCCGCCGATCAGCACGGCCAGCACCAGCAGCAGCGCGGCCTGCACCAG
Source organism: uncultured Chloroflexota bacterium (assembly GCA_958296175.1). GTDB lineage: Bacteria > Chloroflexota > UBA11872 > UBA11872 > UBA11872 > UBA11872. Next base: position 2,194,050 of record OY282448.1, on the reverse strand, counting down.
CAGCACAACCAAGCGGAAGACCACGTCGGCCCCCACCAGCGCCCAGGCCGGCAGCGGCGTGGCCGAGAGGCGCCGCAGTACGCGGCGCTCGCGGAGCGACACCATGTTGATAGCGCCGAAGACGCCCGCGTTCATCACGCTCATCGCAATGATGCCGGGCATGATGAAGTCGATGGTCTCCAGCCGCTCCGATTGCAGCGTCACGAACTCGACCGTGACCATGGGGCTGGTCTGCGTGAGCGCGCGGTCGGCGGCCTCGACGGCGCCCAGCAGCACGGGGATGACGACCTGCTGGGTGGTGGCCTGCGCGGCGTCGTAATGGACCTGGAGCGGCTGCGGGGCGCCGGCATCTATGGACGCGCCGAACCCGGCGGGGACGACCACCACGGCGCGGCGGTCGCCGTCCCGCAGGCTGTCGATCTCCGCGCCGCGCCCGCCCTGGGTCAGCTCGAAGGCGTTCACCTCCGCCAGCAGCCGCGCCAGCGCCTGGGCCTGCGGCGAGTCGTCCTCCACCACCAAGCCCACGGCATAGCTGGCCCCATCGTCGCCGCGGCTCAACACGATGCTGAAGATGCCGACGAAGAGAATCGGGAACGCCAGCGTCCAGAACAAGGCGGTGCGGTCGCGCACGAATTCGCGGTGGTTGGCCAGCAGCAGGGGAACGAAGGCGCTCAATCTCGCAAGGTCCTTCCGGTGAGCTTGAGGAACACGTCTTCCAGCGTGGCCTGGCGCACGCGCATGCCTTCCAAGGGAACGTCCTGGCCGCGCGCGAACGCCAGCAGGCTGCCCATGGTGCGGGGAATGTCGCTGCTGAAGATGCTGAAAGAACCGGCCTGGCCGGTCGCGTTGCTCACGGCGTCCAGCTCGCGCAGCGCGTCCACGCTCACGCCGTTGCTGGAGGTGAACTCGATGGCGTCTTCCTCGAAGTTCGCGCGCACCAGGGCGCGCGGCGTGTCCAGCGCAATGATGTGCCCGTGGTCCATAACCGCCACGCGGTCGCAGAGCCGTTCGGCCTCCTCCATGTAGTGCGTGGTGAGCACCACGGTCATGCCGTCGGCGCGAAAGCCTTCGATGATGTCCCACAGATTCCGCCGCGCCTGCGGGTCCATGCCGGTGGACGGCTCGTCCAGAAAGACCAGGTGGGGGCGGTTGACGATGGCCAGCGCCACCGACAGGCGCTGCGCCTGGCCGCCGGAAAGTTCGCTGATGCGCGCGTTGCGGCGGTCGTGCAGGCCCATCAGTTCGACCAGGCGGTCGGTGTCGGCGCGCAGGCCGTAGAACGATCCGAAGAGGCCGATGACCTCGTGGACGCGCAGGCGGGGATAGAGCGCCACGTTCTGCAGCTGCACGCCCAGCTGCTGCTTGAGCTTGGGGCCGGCGTTGGCTGGATCGAGACCCAGCACGCGCACGTGGCCGCGGTCGCGGGTGCGCAGCCCTTCCAGGATTTCCACGGTGGTGGTCTTGCCGGCGCCGTTGGGGCCCAGCAGGCCAAAGACCTCGCCCTCGACGACCTCGAACGACACGCCGCGCACGGCTTCCAGGTCGCCGTAGGTCTTGGCAAGATCGCGCACTTCGATTACGGGCATTGGTTCTCAGGAACGGGAGCGGACGAGGCCGCCAGTTACTCAGGGCCGCCGCGCGTTCGGGAACGGCTGAGGATGAGCGCGGCCTGCGGATCGACTGTAGCAAACCACCCCGGCGGCACCCAGGTCGTGGCGTCGTCCTGCAGCACCAGCAGCGGCCCGTGCGCACGGAAGCCGCCGGGCAGCTCGGCGCGCTGAAACACGCGGGCGCCGCGCGCGGTCTCGCCGACGACGACGGGCGCGCGCTGTGCGCGCGGGGCGCCGGCAGCCGGCGGCCGCGTGGGCGGCAGCGGCGGCCGCGCAACCGCGGCCACCAGACGCGCGACCACAATTTCCACCGGCGCCTCGGGGCGGCTGTGCGCGTAGCGCTCCTGATGGCGGGCGTGAAAGGCGCGCACGGCGCGGGCAATGCCTAGGCCGCGCAGCGGCACTGTGAGTTCGAACGACTGGCCCGCGTAGCGCAGATCGAGGCGGCGGCGCAGCTGCGGGCGGCCCGCGCCCTGGAAGTCGCGCCGCGCCGTGCGTTCCAGCCGCGCGAAAGCCGCGCGCACCGCTGGCGCGCTGGCCGCGGCGGCGGGCCGCAGCAGCGTGGCCGCATATTCGCGCACGTGCTCGCCGCTGAGCGCGCCCAGCGCCGAGAGCACGCCCGGATAGCGCGGAACCAGCACGCGGTCGATCTCCAGGCGTTCGGCAAGCGCGCAGCCGTGCAGCGGCCCCGCGCCGCCAAAGGCCACCAGCACGAAGTCGCGCGGGTCGTAGCCGCGCTCCAGCGTGATGACGCGCAAAGCGCGCTCCATGTGCGCGTCTGCCACGGCGACGACGCTGGCGGCGGCGTGGATGCGCGCCTGGGGAGAGCGCGCGGCCGCCGGCAGCAGCCGGTCGACGGCGGCGGCCGCGGCCGCGGCGTCCAGCGCCACGTCGTCGGCCAGCGCCGCGCCCGCGGGCAAGCGCCCCAGCACCACGTTGGCGTCGGTGACGGTGGGCTGGCGGCCGCCGCGGCCGTAGGCGGCCGGCCCGGGCACGGCGCCGGCGCTGCGGGGGCCGACGCGCAGGCCGCCCACGTCGTCGCGCGCCGCCACGGAGCCGCCGCCCGCGCCCACGGTGTGAATGTCGGTCATCGGAATCGCCACGGGCAGCCCGCCAATCGTTGCGTCGGTGCGGCGCAGCGGCTCGCCCGGACAAATGGCAACGTCGGTGGAAGTGCCGCCCATGTCCAGCGTGACGATATGGTCGAACCCGGAGGCGGCGGCCACCGCGCGCGCCCCGGCCACGCCCGCCGCGGGGCCGCTGAGCACGGTTTGCACCGGGGCGGCGGCGGCTTCCGCGGAGCGCAGCACGCCGCCGCTGGACTGCACGATCCAGAGCCTGCCCGCCAGGGCGCGCTCCAGACGGCGGACGTAGCGCCCCATCAGCGGCGCGACGTAGGCGTCCACGACCGTGGTGCTGGTGCGTTCGTATTCGCGGTGCTCGGGCAGCACCTGCGAAGAAATCGACACCCAGCGGACGCCGGCGCGGCGCAGCGCGGCGCGCACCGAGCGTTCGTGCGACGGCCGCAAGAAGCTGAAGAGCAGGCAGACGGCGGCAGCTTCCGGTTGCAGCGCCCGCACGCGCTCGACCAGCCGGTCCAGCGAGGCAGGGTCCAGCGGCCGGCGCACCGCCCCGTCGGCGCCCACGCGCTCCGCGACTTCCAGCCGCAGGCCGCGGTCGATCAGCGGCGGCGGCTTGCGCGGCTCGATGGCGTAGAGCTCCGGGCGGTGCTGGCGGCCGATCTCCAGCACGTCGCGAAACCCTTCGGTGGTGACCAGCGCGGTGCGCGCGCCGCGCCGTTCCAGCACGGCGTTGGTGGCAACCGTGGAGCCGTGAACGACGGTTGCGCCCGCGCCCGCGCCGGCGCGCCGCAGCCCCTCCAGCACCGCCTCGCCCGGGTCGCCCGGCGTGCTGGACACCTTGAATGCGTGCAGCGATTCGCCGTCCGTCACCACGAAGTCGGTGAACGTGCCGCCGACGTCGACGCCGACGCGGGTTTCGCTCATCGTGGTCGGGGCGCCTCCAGGTGGGTCGGGCGCGCGGCGCGCCAATGCCGCGGCCGCGGGTGGACGATGCTAGCCGGTTCGGCGCCGCCGCGGACACCCCGCCGTCCGCGGCGGCGCGCCGTCACGCCGCGGCGAGGCATGGGTGCCGACGTGCGCCGCCCGCGAACGCTGCCCGGCGGCCGCGCACGCGCCGCGGGCGCGAAAAGCGTGCATCCTGTGAGCGGCCGCAGCACGCCCGCAGAAGCGCGAAGTCCGCGCGATGGTCCCGAGTCGAGCCGCACGCTCCGCGCCGCCGACCACGATCCGGCGGTTGTCCACCTACTACCGCGTGCTGGGCGCGCTGCACGCGGAGGGGCGCGCCAACGCGTCGTCCCGGGCGCTGGCGCAGCTCACCGGCTTCACGGCCGCGCAGGTCAGGCGCGATTTGACCTATTTCGGCACGTTCGGCAAACGCGGCGTGGGCTACGCGGTCGCACCGCTGCGGCGGCGGCTGGCCGCCATCCTGGGCATCGACCGCGGCTGGCGCGTGGCGTTGATCGGCGTGGGGAACCTGGGGCGCGCGCTGCTGGCTTACCAGGGGTTTGGCGCGCAGGGCTTCACGGTGGCGGCGGCCTTCGACAACGACCCGCGCATGGTGGGCGCAGCCGTGGGCGGCCAGACCGTGCTGCCCGTCGAGCGCCTGGCGCGCGCGGTGCGCGAGCAGCGCATCGACATGGTGGTCGTAACCGTGCCAGCCGCAGCCGCGCAGCCGGTGGTGGACCGCGCCGTGGCGGCCGGCGTGCGGGCCGTGCTGAACTTCGCGCCCGCCAAGCTCCAGGTTCCGGACCACGTGGAGCTGGCCCACGTGGACCTGGCGGTGGAACTGGAGTACCTGGCCTACTGTCTCAGCCGCTGAACCGCGGCTGCGGCTGCGGCTGGCGCGCCGGGCGTTTCACTCGCACGCTTGCCCGCGGGCGCGTTATGATGGCGCGGCGTTTGTGAAATCGTTCACAACCCCGCAGAACCGCACACGAGGGCAGGCGTAGGGCTCGAATGCCGAGTTGGGTGGCCGTTGTCCTGTTGTTCGCCCTGGCCTTTCTCTTTGCCGTGGGGAGCCTGGTTGGCACCATGGCGCTCAAGCCGCGCCGCAAGTACCGGGCCAAGGTCACGGCCTACGAGTCGGGCATGGAACCCATCGGCGACGCGCGCGGCCGCCACAGCATCCGCTTCTATCTGGTGGCGGTGACTTTTCTGATCTTCGACGTGGAGCTGCTCTTCTTCTATCCGTGGGCGCTGTACTTCAACATGATTGACGACCGCGTGTCGCTGTTTGGCGTGGGCGCGGTGTTCCTGGCCATCCTGGCCACGGCGTTCGTCTACGAGTGGCGCAAGGGCGCGCTGGACTGGAACCGCTGACGATGCTGATCCCCGCGGCTGAAGCCACCCTGGCGCCGGACGCCGTGCTGGAACACGTGTCCCACCACGCTGGCGCGGCGTACCTGGGCGGCCGCGTGGATCACGGCGACCCGGTGGCCGAGGTTGAGGCTGGCGCGCTGCCGGCGCTCTTCGCGGCGCTGCGCGGCGACCCGCACCTGCGGCTGGAACAGCTGATCGACGTCACGGCGGTGCACTGGCCGCTCGACTCCGGCCGCGAGTTCGAGGTGGTATGGCAGTTCCGCTCGCTGACCAATAATCTCTACGCGCGCGTGAGCGTGCGCCTGGCGGACGGCGGGGCGGTAGCCTCAGCGGCGTCCACCTACGCCTCCGCGGTCTACCTGGAACGGGAAGTGTTCGACCTCTTTGGCATCGGCTTCACCGGCCACCCCGACCTGCGGCGGATTCTGCTGCCCGAAGGCTACGAGGGCCATCCGCTGCGCAAGGAGTATCCGGTGGAAGGGCCTACGTTCCCCGAAGACGCGCACCGCAACGACCTGGTGGGCGCGCTGGACCCCGACGACTTCTGGGCGGGCGTGGACGACGAGGCGAAGGCCTGATGGCGGTGAACGCGGGGCCGCGCATGGACCTGGAACGCACCAGCCCGGACTCCATGATTCTCAACCTGGGGCCGCAGCACCCCAGCACGCACGGCGTGCTGCGGCTGCTGCTGGAGCTGGACGGCGAAGAAGTGCTCGGCTGCAAGGCCGACATGGGCTACCTGCACCGCGGGGTGGAAAAGCTGATCGAGGCGCACGACTACCGCGGCGGCATCACCCTGACCGACCGCATGGACTACACCGCCGGGCCGTCCAACAACATGGGCTACCTGATGGCCATCGAAAAGCTGATGGGCATCACGGACGAGATTCCGCTGCGCGCGCGCTACCTGCGCACGGCCGTGGCGGAGCTCTCGCGGCTGGCCTCGCATCACATCTGGATCGGCACCCACGGGCTGGACATCGGCGCCATGTCGGCCTTCCTGTGGTCGCTGCGGGAACGCGAAAAGATCCTGTATCTGTTCGAAGAAGCCTGCGGTGCGCGGCTCACCACCTCGTTCATGCGCGTGGGCGGCACCGGGCCGCACGACGTGGGCGACCAGTGGCTGGACAACGTGGAAGCCTTTCTGGAGGGCTACGCGCTGCACGAGATCGACACGCTGCTGACCGAGAACGAAGTCTTTCTGGAGCGCACGCGCGACGTGGGGCACATCACGCGCGAGGAGGCCCTGAGCTACGGGCTGACCGGCCCAGTGCTGCGCGGGTCGGGCGTGGCCTGGGACCTGCGCAAGGCGCGGCCCTACGCGGCCTACGACCTGGTGGACTTCGAGCTGCCGGTGTTCGAGGAAGGCGACGTGTACGCGCGCTACCTGGTGCGCCTGAACGAGATGTACCAGTCCTGCCGCATCATCGGCCAGTGTGTGGAGGCGCTGCGCGGCCTGCCGTCCGGCTCGCCCTCGAACGCGGCGCTGCCCACGGTGACGCCGCCAGACATCAGCCGCGTGCCGGTGGACATGGAAGCGATGATCAATCACTTCAAGCTGGTCATGCACGGCGTGCAGCCGGAACCCGGCGAGGCTTACTTCAGTATCGAGAACCCGAAGGGCGAGCTGGGCTTCTACTTCGTCAGCGACGGCAGCGGCGAGCCGTACCGCTGCCACGTGCGCTCACCGTCGTTCGTAAATCTGGCCATCATCGAAAAGATCAGCGTGGGCGCGCTGATTGCCGACGTGGTGGCGATCATCGGCAGCGTGGACATAGTGTTGGGCGAGGTCGATCGATGAGTTCCGAGACCGTCACGCTCACGATAGACGGCCAGGAGGTGCAGGTGCCGCGCGGGGCGACCGTGCTGCAAGCCTGCGAGTCCATCGGCGTCGAGATTCCCACGCTCTGCACCGACCCGCGGCTGAAGCCCTACGGCGCCTGCCGCATGTGCGTGGTGGAAGTCCAGCCCGGCCCGCCGCGGCCCACGGCCTCGTGCACCACGCCCGCCGGCGACGGCATGACGGTGGTGACCGACAGCCAGAGCATCAAGGACATTCGCAAGCACGTGATCGAGCTGCAATTGCAGCACCACCCGCTGGACTGCCCCTACTGCGACCAGGCCGGCACCTGCGAGCTGCAAGACGAGGTGTTCGATCAGGAGATTTTCCAGAGCCCCTACGAGACCGTGCCCAAGGCGCACCCGGAGGAAATCCTCAACGAGGTCATCCTCATCAACCACAACCGCTGCATCCTCTGCGGGCGCTGCGTGCGCATGTGCGACGAACAAATCGGCGTGCGCGCGCTCGACTTCGTGGAACGCGCCGTGGGCACGTTCATCGCGCCGGCGCAGCACGAGTTCATGGACTGCGAACGCTGCGGGATGTGCATCGAAACCTGCCCGGTGGGCGCGCTGCTCAGCCGCCCGTTCAAGCACGCGGCGCGCAGCTGGCAAACCGAGAAGACCGCCTCCACCTGCCCCCATTGCGCGGTTGGGTGTTCGCTGCTGGTGGAATCCCGCCACGGCAGCGTGGTGCGCACGCGCTCCAACGGCCTGGAAGAGCCCGACCGCGGCATCCTGTGCGCCAAGGGATTCTTCGGCCACTCGTTCGTCAACAGCGGCGAGCGGATTACGGAGCCGCTGGTCCGCCGCAACGGCGCGCTGCAGCCCGCCAGCTGGAGCGAAGCCCTGAACGTGATCAGCGCGGGTCTGCGCGAGGTGCTGGACGCGCACGGTCCGCAGGCCGTGGGCGTGGTTGGCTCGCCGAACACCACCAACGAAGACAACTACACCCTGCAGCGGTTCGCCCGCGCCGTGCTGGGCACCAACAACGTCTACAGCCAGAGCAGCGGCCTGCACGCCGCCGCGCGCACGCTGCGCGCGGTGCTGGGCAGCGCCGCCGGCCCCCGCTCGCAGTCGGAACTGCTGGAATCCGACGTGATCCTGGTGGTGGGCGCGGACATTGGCCAGACGCACAACGTGGTGGGCGCGCACGTCAAGCAGGCCGCCCGCGACGACGGGCGCACGCTGCTGGTGGCAACCCGGCTCGCCAGCGGGCTGGACGACTTCGCAACCGTCGCGGCGCGCGTGCGACCGGGGGCAGAGGCCGTCCTGTTGAGCGCCCTGGCCGGCGCGGACATCCCCAACATGCACGCGCTGACGGGGATCGACGCCGACACGCTGACAGCGATGCGCAGCCGCGTACAGGCGGCCGGCACCGTTGCAGTGGTCTGGGATACGGGCGTGTGGACGCTGGGCAAGGCCGAAGCGATTGCGCAGGGCGCCGCCAATCTGGCGCTGGCGCATGACGGCGTGAAGCTCTTTCCCCTGCCCGAACGCGCCAACGCCGCCGGCACGTTCCTGCTGGGCATGGCGCCCGACCTTCTGCCGGGCGCGCGCCCGCTGAGCGACGACGAGGCCCGCCGCCAGGCGTCCGACGCCTGGGGCGCTCCGGTACCCGCCGAACCCGGCCTGGCCTTCGACGACTTCATCGACGGCCCGATGCAGGCGCTCTACGTGATGGGCGAAGACGTGGTGGGCGGGTCGGCCAACCCGCAGGGCGCGCAGGCGGCCCTCGAACGCGCCCGCCTGGTGGTGGCGCAGGACATCTTCATGAATGCGACCACCGAAGCCGCCGACGTGGTGCTGCCTGGCGCGACCTTCGCCGAAAAGGGCGGGCACTTCACCAACTTCGAGGGACGCCTGGGACGGCTCGCTCCGGCAATTCCGCCCGTGGGCAAGGCGCGCCCCGACTGGGAGATCGTTGCCCGCGTCTCGGCAGCCATGGGGGCCGATTTTGGCTGGCGCAGCCACGAGCCCATCAGCACCGAACTGGCCGGGCTGATGCAGCGGCCCTCGCTTCCCGGCTCGCGGGAGTCCGCCGCGGTCAACGGCGCGGCGCCGGCGCCCGCGGACGGATTCGTTCTGGCCACCGAGCAGCATCTTTACACCGCCGGCGTCAGCGGACGCCGCGCAGACAGCCTGACGCTCATGCTGCCGGAGGCGGTGGCCGAACTGAACGCGGGCGACGCGCAGCGGCTGTCCATCGCCCACGGCGACCGCATCCGCCTTTCGGCGGACGGCGGCGAAGTCAATCTGAAAGCCCTGGTGGCCGACCGCGTGCCGCCCGGCGTGGTCAGCCTGCCCGACCGCTTCCTGGAGGCCGCCCCCCGGCAGCTCGACCCCCGGGCGCCCGACGGCGCCGCCGTGCGCGTGCACAAGGTCTGAGCGTGGATTTCTGGGACTGGTTCATCGTCGTCACCAAGGTGTTGGCGGTGTTCCTGTTGCTGCCGGTGGCGCCGCTGGCGCTGGTGCTATTCGAACGCTGGACGCTGGGCCGCTTGCAATCCCGCATCGGCCCCAACCGCGTGGGCTGGCGAGGCTCGCTGCAAACCGCGGCCGACGGCCTGAAACTGGGCATCAAAGAAGACACGATCCCGGCCATGGCCGACAAGGGCATCTTCTGGTTTGCGCCGGTGATGATGGTGACGCCGGCGCTGGCGGCCTGGGCGGTGGTGCCCTTCGGGCCGCCGGTGGACGTTGGCCGCACCTTCGGGCTGTGGGTCGCCGACCTCAACGTGGGCGTCCTGTTCTTCCTGGCCATGGGGTCGCTGGGGGTCTACGGCGTGGTGATGTCCGGTTGGGCCTCGAACAGCAAATACGCCCACCTGGGCGCGCTGCGCTCCAGCGCGCAAATCATCAGCTACGAGCTGGTGCTGGGCCTGGGCGTGCTGGCGGTCATCGTCTACAGCGGCTCGCTCAGCCTGGTGGATATCGTGAACGCGCAGGCGGGTCTGTGGTTCATCGTCCCGCAGTTCATCGGCTTCCTGCTGTTCCTCATCGCGGCCGTGGGCGAAACGAACCGCGCGCCGCTGGACCTGCCGGAGGCCGAGACGGAGCTGGTGGCGGGCTTCCACGTGGAGTATTCGGGCATGCGCTGGGCCTTCTTCTTCATGGCCGAATACGCCAACATCCTGCTGATGTCGGCCATTGCCGCCACGTTGTTCCTGGGCGGCTGGCACGGATGGACGATTCCGGGCCTGGAGGCGATCTCCGGCGTGGGCTGGTTTGTGCTGAAGACCGGCCTCTTCGTCTTTGCCTTCTTCCTGTTCCGCGCCGCGCTGCCGCGGTTCCGCTACGACCAGCTGATGAACTTCTGTTGGAAGATCCTCATTCCGATTGGCGCGCTCAATCTCCTCGCGGCGGCGGCGCTGCGGATGGCCTGGAGCTAGCTCATGCCCCTTGGATCAGGCGTTCTGACCGGACTCAAGACCGTGCTCATGGTCGGCCGGCGCAAGCCGTCCACCGTGATGTATCCGGAGCACGTGCGCGACATCGGCTACCGCTTCCGCGGCCAGGTGGGCATGCGGCGCGACGAGGTGACGGGCGGCATGACCTGCGTGGGCTGCGGCCTGTGCGAGACCGCCTGCCCCAACGACGTGATTCGGGTGGACACCAGCGAAAACGCGGACGGCACCCGCTTCGTCGACCGCTACCTGTTCGACGTGGGGCGCTGCGTGTTCTGCTACTTCTGCATCGAGGCCTGCCCGGTGGACGCCCTGCAGCGCACGCACGACTTCCACCTCGTCACCGAGGACCGCCGCGGCCTGCTGATCGACGGCCAGAAGATGATCGAGATCTACGAGAACGACCAGGCGTATCGGGAAGCGGAACAGCACAACATCGGCCCCGGCGCCGCCATTGCCAACTGGTTCGAACGTGGCTGAGTTCGGTCTCCACTCGCCCCGCCGCGGCAGCCGCGCGCGCCGCGCGCCGGTGAGTCTCGATGCCTGACAACATCGAAACCCATCTCGCGTTCTGGTACCTGGCCGCCGCGTCGGTGGCGGCGTCGCTGTTGATGGTCTCGGTGCGCAACCCGGTGCACTCGGCCATTTCTCTGGTCGTGGTGATCTTCCACGTGGCCGGGTTCTTCGCGATCCTGGGGTCCGGATTCCTGGCCGTGGCGCAAATCGCCATCTACGCGGGCGCGATTGTGGTGCTGTTCCTGTTCACGCTGATGATGCTGGATCTGCGGCACCTGCCGGAAGAGCGCGTGACCCATCGGCAGCTCTGGCTGGGCATTCCGCTGGCGCTGCTGCTGGCGGTGGAGGCGGTCGTCATCGGGGCCGGCACGCCGGAGGTGCGGGAGTCGATCAAGGGCGCGTTCCCGCCGGCGACCGTGTCCGAACTGGGCGGCAGCGCCGAGGCGCTGGCCGTGGCGTTGTTCAACGACTACACGCTGCCCTTCCTGGGCGCGAGCGTGATGCTGACGGCCGCAACCGTCGGGGCAATCGTGCTGGCGCGCCGCATCGAGGAGCACGAGCGCGCCGACTTCCCGCGCCAGCGGGCGCAGACGTCCGCGGCGAACGGCGCTGATTCGGCGGCGCAGGCCGAACAGGCCGCGCAGGCCGCGCAGGAATCGCCGCGATGACGCTGAACGGCTTTCTGGTGGTGGGCGCGTTGATCTTTTCCATCGGTGCCATGGGTGTGCTGATTCGCCGCAACGCCATCGTGATGCTGATGTCGATCGAGCTGATGCTGCAAGGCGCCAACGTCACGCTGGCCGCCTTCTCGGCCTATCTGGACGACCAGGCCGGGTTCGTGCTGGTGATCTTCTCGCTCACGGTGGCGGCGGCGGAAGTGGCCGTGGGGCTTGCCATCCTGGTGGCGCTGAGCCGCGTGTATCCGGTGGTCAACGTGGACCAACTCGACAGTCTGCGAGGGTGACGCCCTGCTTCACGCGATGAGTGCGCCCCGATGCTGAACGCCCCCTGGATCATCCCGCTGCTGCCGCTGGCGGCGTTCGCGGTCAACGGCCTGTTTGGCAGGCGCAATCCGCGCTGGACCGGCTGGGTGTCCACGGCGGCCGTCGTGGGGTCGTTTGCGGCAACCGTGGCGCTTTGGATCGCAAGCGCCGGCGCGGACCAGGACGAGTCGCTGCTGTACCGCTGGGTCGCTAGCGGCGGCTTCACCATCGACATCGCGTTCCTGACCGACGCCTTGACGATCGTGATGCTGCTGGTCGTCACCGGCGTCAGCGCGCTGGTGTCGCTGTACGCGGTGGGCTACATGGACCACGACGCGAACAAGCCGCGCTTCTTCACCTGGATTCCGCTGTTCGTGTTCAGCATGATCATGCTGGTCATCTCCGACAACCTGCTGCAGCTCTTCGTCTTCTGGGAGATGGTGGGGCTGTGTTCGTATCTGCTGATCGGCTACTGGTACGACCGCGACAGCGCCAACGCGGCGGCCACGAAGGCGTTCCTGGTGAACCGCATCGGGGACTTCGGGTTCGCCATCGGCATCATCCTGGCCTTCCTGGAGTTCGGCACGCTGCGCTACCGCGAGATTTTTGCCGGGCTGGGATCGGCGGACGCGGGCATGGTGACGGCCATCGCCTGCCTGCTGTTCGTCGGGGCCATGGGCAAGTCGGCGCAGTTTCCGCTGCACGTGTGGCTGCCCGACGCCATGGAAGGCCCCACGCCAGTCAGCGCGCTGATTCACGCCGCCACCATGGTGACGGCCGGCGTGTATCTGGTCGTGCGCATGAATCCGCTCTACACGCAGGCGCCGGAAGCGCTGCTGCTGGTGGCGGCCGTCGGCGCGTTCACGGCCGTGCTGGCCGCCACCATCGCCCTGGTGCAAACGGACATCAAGCGCGTGCTGGCCTACTCCACGGTGAGCCAGCTGGGCCTCATGTTTCTGGCGGCCGGCGCAGGCGCCTACACGGTGGCGATCTTTCACCTGGCCACGCACGCCTTCTTCAAGGCGCTGCTGTTCCTCGGCTCCGGCAGCGTGATCCACGCGCTGAACGACGAACAGGACATGCGGCGCATGGGCGGCCTGCGGCGCAAGCTGCCAGTAACCTACGCCACCTTCATACTCGGCGGCCTGGCCCTGGCCGCGGTCTTTCCCCTGGCCGGGTTCTGGAGCAAGGATGAAGTGTTGGCGCACGTGTTCCTGAAAGCGGCCGCCGACCCCGGCGGCGCCCTGACCGCCGATCACGGCGCGGGCGTCTTCTGGCTGTTCTACGCCACCGGGCTGACCGTCTCGGTGCTGACCGCGTTCTACACCTTCCGCATGATCGTGAAGACCTTCCACGGCGCGCCGCGCGACGCGGCGCTGCACGAGCACGCGCACGAATCGCCCTGGGTTATGACCGTGCCGCTGATCGTGCTGGCGGCGGGTGCGGCGCTGAGCGGGGCCGTGCTGGGCATTCCGCCCGAACACGGCGTCATCCACGGCTATCTGGAACACGCCGCCGGCGTGCTGCACCTCGAAGGCGCCGGCGCGGCGCCCACGCTGATCCTGGCCGTGGTGTCGACGGTGGCCGCGCTGACGGGTCTGCTGCTGGCCCTGGGCGCTTACGGCCGCGGGCTGCCAATCCCGCAGCGCGCCCGCGCGCTGGCCCCAGGCGCCGAAACCTTGTTCCGACAGAAGTGGTACCTGGACCACCTGGGCGACGGGTTCATGGTGGCGCTGACCAAGGCCGCAGCTATGCTCTCGTGGGGGTTCGACGCGGGCGTGGTGGACGGCATCGTCAACGGCGTTGGGAAACTGTCGCGCTTCGCCGGCGGCCAGGCCGGACGGATTCAAACCGGACAAGCGCAAAACTACGCCCTGCTGATGGTGGTCGGCCTGGTGCTCACCGTGGGCGGCCTGGTGCTCTTCCGGTGACGGCATGACAACCGGCGAAACCGCCCTCGACTTTCCTTACCTGTCCCTGGCGCTCTGGCTGCCGCTGCTGGTCGGGCTGCCGGTCATCGTGCTGGCGCGCAGCCGCGGCGCCATCGCGCTGGGAGCGCTGGCCGCCAGCCTGGTGCAGGCCGCCATCGCCATCCTGGTCACGGTCAGGTTCGACCACAACGCCAGCGGCTATCAGTTCGTGGAAGCGGCGGAGTGGATCCCCGCCCTGGGCATTTCCTACAAGCTAGGCGTGGACGGCGTATCCATCCTGATGGTCCTGCTGACCGGCGTTCTGGGACCGCTGGTGGTGGGCGCGGCCTGGCTCACCATCCACAAGCGCGAGCGCGAGTTCTTCGCGGCGCTGGTCGTTTTGCAGACGGCCATGCTGGGCGTGTTCGTCACGCTGGACTTCATCCTGTTCTACGTCTTCTGGGAAATGGCGTTGATTCCGATGTACCTGATGATCGGAGTCTGGGGGCACGAGCGCCGCATCTACGCCACGGTGAAGTTCTTCCTCTACACCTTTGCCGGCAGCGTGTTGATGCTGGTGGCAATCCTGGCCATCCGGTTGACCACGGGCACGTTCGACATCGAAGCGATTCCCGCAGAAATGGCGGGCGCGCCGCTGGTGCTGCAGCGCTGGGTCTTCGCGGCCTTCTTCCTGGCCTTCGCCATCAAGGTGCCCATGTTCCCGTTCCACACCTGGCTGCCCGACGCGCACGTGGAGGCGCCCACGGCCGGCAGCATGGTGCTGGCGGGCGTGCTGCTCAAGATGGGCGCTTACGGTTTTCTGCGCTTCCTGCTGCCGATGACGCCGGCGGCGGTGGACGAGACGCGCGGCCTGCTGGTGGCGCTCTCGCTGGCGGCCATCATTTACGGCGCGCTGGTGGCCCTGGTGCAGCCGGACCTCAAGAAGCTGGTGGCCTACTCCAGCGTCAGCCACATGGGGTTCGTCACGCTGGGTATTTTCACCGCCAGTCAGACCGGCATGGACGGCGCGATCATCCAGATGCTCAGCCACGGGGTCATCAGCCCGGCGCTGTTCTTTGCGGTTGGCGTGGTGTACGAACGCGCCCACACGCGCCGCATCGACGATCTGGGCGGCCTGGCGCCGCGGATGCCGCTGTATGCGGCGATCTTCGGCTTCTTCATGTTGGCCTCGCTGGGGCTTCCGTTGCTGAGCGGGTTCGTGGGCGAGTTCCTGGTACTGGTCGGCGCGTTCGGCTACGACACGGCCGTGGGCGTGCTGGCCGCGCTGGGCGTGATCCTGGCGGCGGCCTACATGCTGTGGATGTATCAACGCGTGGTGCTGGGCCGCCTGCGCAACCAGTCCCTGGCGGCAATTCCAGACGCGAACCGCCTGGAAATCGCAACGTTCGCGGGCCTGGGCGTGCTAGTCGTGTGGGTGGGTATTTTCCCTGACACGTTCGTGCGGCTTCTCGGCACGGCCACGGCCGGCCTGGCGGGGCAACCATGATCGAACCTGGCGACCTGGGCTACGTCGTTCCCGAGCTGATCGTGCTGGGCACGGCGCTGACACTGCTGCTGTGGGCGGCAATCACGCGCGGCGACCGGCGCTGGATGAGCGTGAGCATTGCGCTGGCCGGCAACGGTTCCGCGGCGCTGATGCTATTCATGCGCACGCCGGCCGACGGCGCCGCCGTGGAGCTCTTCGCCGGGCAGCTGGTGGTGGACGGCTATTCCACCTTCTTCCGCACGCTGTTCCTCCTGCTGGCCTCGCTGGCCATCGTCTTCGGCGCGCAGCGGTTTCCCTCGGCGCCGCTCATCGACTTTGCGGCGCTGCTGCAGTTCTCGCTGCTGGGCATGATGCTGCTGGTCGGGGCGGCGGACTGGGCCACGGCCTTCATCGCCATCGAGACCATGGCCATTCCGGTGTACGTGCTGGTGGGATTGACCCGCTTCCGGCGCGCCTCGCTGGAAGCGGCCATGAAGTACTTCGCGTTGGGCGCGTTCGCCTCGGCGGTGCTGGTGTACGGCATCGCCTGGAGCTACGGGCTGACGGGCACGACCAGCCTGGCCGAGACGGCGGACGGCATCGCCAGCCGCGGCGACGAACCCTGGAGCCTGTTCGCGCTGGGGTTGATTCTGGTCGCGCTGGGGTTCAAGGTGGCGGCCGTGCCGTTCCACGCCTGGACGCCCGACGCCTATCAGGGCGCGCCCACGCCAGCCGCGGCATTCGTCTCGGTTGGCCCCAAAGTGGCCGCCATGGCGCTGCTGGCGCGGGTGGTGACGCTGGCCTTCGAGCCGCTGGCCGCCAACATCACCGTGGCGCTGGCGGTCATCGCCGCCGCCACCATGATCTTGGGCAACCTGGCAGCCATTGCGCAGTCGGACGTGAAGCGCATGCTGGGCTATTCCAGCATCGCGCACACGGGCTACATGCTGGTGGGCGTGGCCGCCGTCAGCCAGACGGACGCGGGCGCCGACTTCGTGGGCGTGCCGTCGGTGTTGTTCTACGGTTTCGTCTATGCGCTGATGACCTTCGGCGCGTTCGCGGTGGCCTACGTGGTGGAAGCCCAGACGGACAGCAACGACCTGAGCGCCTTCCGCGGTCTGGCGCGGCGCTCCATGCTGCCGGCGGCGGCGATGGCAGTCTTCATGCTCTCGCTGACGGGCGTGCCGCCGCTGTCCGGTTTCCTGGGCAAGCTCTACATTCTGCAATCCGCGGTGGACGCCGGCCTGGGCTGGCTGGCCGTCACGCTGGTGGTGACCTCGGTGGTGTCGGCGTTCTACTACCTGCGGGTGGTGGTGCTGATGTTCATGGAGGACGAAGACGCGCCGGCCGCGGCGTCTGCGGCGGCGGACGCGCCCGCGGCGTCGGGCGCGGTGGCCGACGCGCATTCGGCCGTGGTGGCCGTGACGGCGGGCGCAACGGTGGCCTTCGGCATCGTGGGCGGCGGGCTGCTGGCCTGGGCGCAGGCGGCCGTCGCCAGCTCGCTGCTGTAAGCGCGCGTTCGCGGGCCGGCCAGTCTGGATTCCGGCCTTCGCCGGAACGACGGGGGACCCGCGGCTGCGGCCGTCAGCGGATTCCTGCGAGACCTGCGTCAGGGTCTCTTTTCACGACCTCCGAGGCGCGGGGTCCACCTCGATAGGCGACTAGCGCGACGCTCGTCATTCCCGCCGGCGCGGGGGAATGCCGCACAGCCCCTGCGCTCGGATTCGGCGCACGAACGGGCGGGTTCCGAACCCCGCCCTCCCCGTACGGTCTTGGGGGCGGCGGCCGCCATTCACGCAGCCGTCCTGCGGCCAGGCCGGCCATGGACGGCGGCCGCCTGGACGCGCCGCCGCTCGGCTAGGAGTTTTCCTGCGAGTCGATATAGCTGACGGCGTCGTTGATCGTGGCGATCTTTTGCGCGTCCTCGTCCGGGATCGTGATGTCGTATTCGTCTTCGAGCGCCATGATGAGCTCGACCTGATCCAGCGAGTCGGCGTTCAGATCTTCGACAAAGCGCGACTGGGTCGAAATCTCATCCACCGGGACGTCCAGCTTGTCGGCCACGACCTCGATGACACGTTCAACGGTTCCCACGCGTTCCCTCTTTTCGCATACCGGCGCTGCTCACGAGCGCGGCGGCAATTGCAGCCTTCAGAATGTCGTACCAAACGAAAATACCAGCACCGGCGGACCACGCCCGTCCCCACGGGTTGGCCTCGTCGGTTGCCAGCACATAGTAAAGAGCCAGGTGGTTTACGCCAAAGAGATAAATGAACGGCACGCCCGCCAGCGCCGCGATCAGGTCGACGCGCAGGAAGCGCCCAATCGCGCCGCGGCTGCCGGTGTCGGACACGCCGACGCGCTGTGACAGGATGCGGGCCGTCATGCCGGTGACGAACGCGCCGACCACGAACCCGTAGATGTAGCCGGCGGTCGGGGTCAGGACATAGGCGAGCCCGCCGCCGCGCGCAAACACGGGCAGCCCGCCGAAGCCCATGACGGCGTACAGCGCCATGGCGGCGGCGCCGCGCCACGGCCCCAGAGCCAGCCCCGTCAGCACCACGAACAGCAGCTGGAGCGTGTAGGGCACAGGCTCGGCCTCGATCTTGGCCTGCGCGGCGGGGATCATGAGCAGGGCGAAGACGACGACCAGCACCGCATCCGCAGCGGCCTGTCTGGGTTCGACTCCGGCCACGCGCCGGCCAGCCAGCACGCTCATTGCAACGTCACCCCGCATCCTTTCGGCCGGTCGCCGATACGCCGGCGGCGTCCGTGCCCGTGTCCAACCGTATCAACGGCTGTCCCGCAGCCACAGTGTCGCCGTTCTCGACCAGAATAGCTATGACGTTGCCGTCCTGGTCGGAAGTGATCTCGTTGAACACCTTCATGGCCTCGATGACGCCGATCACCGTGCCCACGCCGACGTGCGCGCCGACGCGCACGAACGGCTCGGCGCCCGGCCGCGGCGAGGCATAGTACGTCCCGGCCAGCGGCGAGGCCACCGCCGCACCGGCCGGCGCGGGCGGCGGCGGAGGCGGCGCCTCGACCGCCAGCGCGTCTGCCGCCGCCGCACGCGGGCGCGCGCCCGCGCGGCGCAGCGCCACCCGCTGCGCGCCGATGCGGATTTCCAGCTCCAGCAAGTCGTGCTGCCGCATCGTCTGCATCAAGGCTCGCACGCGCCGGGCGTCGACCTGGAGACTCAGCGGTCGAACGTCCTCTCCGTCGGCCCGGCTACACTGCGCCGACGATCAGCGAAGCGTTGTGCCCGCCGAAGCCGAAGCTGTTCGACATCGCGCGCGCGACGGGCAGGTCGCGCGCTTCGTTTGGGACGTAATCCAGGTCGCACTCGGGGTCCGGCGTCTCGTAGTTGGTGGTCGGCGGGATCGCCCCGTCGCGGATGGCGCACATGCAGAGCAGCAGCTCCACCGCGCCCGCGGCGCCGATCAGGTGCCCCATCATCGACTTGGTGGAACTGACGGGCGCCGTGGCCGCTGAGCCGTCGAACACCTGTTTGATGGCGTTCGACTCGGCCAGGTCGCCTGCCGGGGTGGAGGTGCCGTGGGCGTTGACGTAGTCGATCTGCGAGGCGTCCAGCCGCGCGTCGTCCAGCGCCGCCTGCATGGAGCGCGCCGCGCCGTCACCGTCGGCCGGCGGCTGGGTGACGTGAAAGGCGTCGGAGCTCAGCCCGTAGCCCAGGATTTCGGCGCGCATGGGCGCGCCGCGCGCGGCCGCGTGCTCGTAACTCTCCAGCACCAGCACGCCGGCGCCTTCCGCGGCCACGAAGCCGTCGCGGTTCAGGTCGAACGGGCGCGAGGCGTGCTCGTAGTCGTCGTTGCGCGTGCTCAACGCGCGCCCGGCGCAGAATCCGGCCAGGCCGATCGGCCCGATCGCGGCTTCGGTGCCGCCGGCCAGTATCACGTCGGCCACGCCGCGCCGAATCGAGGCCGCCGCTTCGCCGATGGAGTGGGCGCCGCTGGCGCAGGCCGTGACGATGGCAATGTTCGGGCCGCCAATCTTCAGGTCGATGGACACCAGCCCCGCGGCCATGTTGGCAATGATTTCGGGGATCATAAACGGCGAGACGCGCCTGGGGCCGCGGTCGCGCAGCAGATGCACCTGCTCTTCCAGCACCAGCAACCCGCCGATGCCGCTGCCGATGAAGCAACCGATCGAGGCGCGGTTGTCGTCGGTGATCTCCAGGCCGGCGTCGGCCACGGCCTGCCGCGCCGACACGATGGCGAACTGTGCGAACCGGTCGGTGCGCCGCGCCTGCCGCCGCCCGATCTGCGCGTTGGCGTCCCAGCCCTTGACCTCGCCGGCGATCGAGCTGCTGAACTCCGAGGCGTCAAAAGCCGTGATGGGGCCGATCCCGTTCCGGCCATCGAGCGTGGCCTTCCAGGTGTCTTCGGCGCTAAGCCCGAGCGGCGTCACCGCGCCGACGCCGGTGACGACGACTCTCTTTGTCATGCCGTCCTCGCTCATGAACGACCACCGCGACAACATGCATCAATCGGCGTTTGAGTGTATCAGCGAGACCCGGCGCGCCGCGGCAGGCCGGGCGGCACGGGCAGCGGCGGCGGGTCGCGGCTCGCCAACGCTGCCGGCTATGCTCTAGCAGCCTGATCGACTCGAACGACGGGTTTCGGAGGCGTTTGTGACGCGCGCGGCAACGATCGTTGGCTGGGGCATGGCCGTTCCAGCACAGGTCCGCACCAACACCGACCTGGAACGGATGATCGACACCTCGGACGCGTGGATCGTGTCGCGCACCGGCATCCACGAGCGCCGCATCGCCGCCGAGCACGAGTCCACCTTCACTCTGGCGCGCAGCGCCGCCGAGCAGGCGCTGCAGGTGGCCGGCGTGCAGCCCATCGACGTGGACCTGGTGGTGGTGGCCACGCTGACGCCCGAATACGGGTTTCCAGCCACCGCCAGCCTGGTGCAAGACGCCATCGGCGCCGCACGGGCCGGCGCGTTCGATCTGAACGCCGCCTGCGCGGGCTTCGTGTACGGCATGGCGGTGGTGCGCAGCCTGATCGAATCCGGCGCGCACCGCACCGTGCTGCTCATCGGTTCCGACACCATGTCGCGCGTGGTGGACTGGACGGACCGCTCGACCTGCGTGCTGTTTGGGGACGGCGCGGGCGCCGTGGTGATGCAGGCCGCGGACGACGGCGGCGGCATCTTGAGCACGGCGGTCGGGTCGGACGGCGCCGGCGCCGGGCTGCTCATCCAACAGGCCGGCGGTAGTCGGCAGCCGGCCTCGGCCGCCGCGCTGGCGGCCGGCGACCACTTCCTGCGCATGAACGGGCGCGAGGTCTATAAGTTCGCCGTGAAGGCCACGGCCGACGCGGCGCGCCAGGTCATGCGCACGGCCGGCCTGGCGCCCGACGAGGTGGACCTGTTCATTCCGCATCAGGCCAACCTGCGCATCATCAGGTCGGCGGCGCGCGGCGCGGGCATTCCCATGGCGCGGGTGTTCGTGAACGCAGACCGCTACGGCAACACGTCAGCCGGTTCCATCCCCATCGCTCTGTGCGAGGCGCTGCACGAGGGCCGCGTGCAGCCGGGCGACCGCGTGGTGCTGGTGGGCTTCGGCGCCGGGCTGGCTTGGGCGGCGGCGGCGCTGACGTGGACCGCGGCGCCTGTCGACCGGCGGGCGGAACGGCCGCAGGCCGCGGCCGCCGGCGCGCGCTAGACCACGCGAACGACTGCCGGCTCCTGTCCGCGCCGGCTGGCGGCGAGCGCCGCGCTTCTGCGGCCGGGCGTCAGCCCGCGGCCGCCGCCGCCAGCTCCGCGCGCAGCACTGCCGTCAGGCGGCGGGTCCCTTCCCGAATCTGATCGTCTGGCAGGTAACTGAACGCCAGCCGCAGGTGGCGGCGGTCTGCGCCGTCGGCAAAGCAATGATGTCCCGCCAGGTAGGTCACGCCCTGCGCTTCGGCGCGCGCGCGAATGTCTTCGCTGTCGAAGCCCTGGGGCAGGCGCAGCCAGACGAAGAAGCCGCCGGACGGCACGACCCAGCGGCAGCCGACCTCGCGCAGCGGCGCCAGCTCCTCCAGCATGACGTCGCGGCGCGCGCGATACATGCGCCGCAGGTCGGGCAGGCGCTCGCGCAGCGCGCCGGTGGCCAGGTAGGCGGCCGTGACCCAGGCGGCAAACGGACTGGTGGCGCTGTCCGCCTTGAGCGCGCACATGCGCGAGATGTCCTCCGGGTCCGCCACCGCCCAGCCGAGCCGCATGCCGCCGGCCACGAGTTTGGACAGCGTGCCCAGCTTGATGACCCGGTCGCGTCCGGCGAGGGTGTACAGCGCCGGCGGACGCTCGCCGTCGTAGATCAGGTCGCCGTACGCGTCGTCCTCCAGGAACAGCAGGCCCAGGTCGTGGGCCAGCTCGGCCAGTTCGCGGCGGCGCTCGACCGGCGCGTCGAACCCGCCCGGGTTGTGCACGGTGGGCATGGTGTACACCAGCGATACGTCGGCGCCGCGCCGGCGCAGACCGAGCACCACGCGCCGCAGGTCAGCCGGCACGATGCCCTGGCCGTCCGTGGCCACGCCCGCGACGTCGATGCCCAGGCCGCGCAGGAACCACAGGGCGCCGATGAACGTGGGGGACTCCACG
This sequence comes from uncultured Chloroflexota bacterium, assembly GCA_958296175.1. Taxonomy (GTDB): domain Bacteria; phylum Chloroflexota; class UBA11872; order UBA11872; family UBA11872; genus UBA11872. The sequence goes on along the minus strand of OY282448.1, from coordinate 2,172,280 downwards.
ATGACGGTTCCGCCCGGCGGCGTCAGCAGCCGCGCGGCCAGGGCGATGCCCTGCGAGGCGCCGCTGGTGATCATGATGTTGTCGGGGCCGACGTCCAGCCCCTCGGTGGTGTTGACCCAATCCGCCAGGAAGCGCCGCAACGGTTCGGGCCCCGAGACCGGGCCGTACTGCAAGGCGTCGGCCGTGCGGTCGGCCATGAGACGCGCGGCGGCGGCGGCCAGCTCCTGGTAGGGGAAGCTGGCGGCGTCGGGGAAGCCGTAGGCCAGACTGATCAGGCCGGGGCGCTGCATGGCCCAGTTGGGGCGCAGCGGGTTTTGCTCCATCGCTTGCGCAATGGGGCTGTAGAAGTCGCTGAGCGGCATGGCGCGATCGTAGCAGTCGAGCCGCGCGGCGGCGGGGCCGCTGGGTATTGCTGCTGGGTATGATCGACGCGCCATCACGCGGCCCGCGGCGCAGCCGCGGCGCAGCCCGCCAGTTGGAGCGTCGTCTGCCTTCCCAGCGCTTGTGGAGCCCCTGGCGCATGTCCTACGTCACCGACGACGAGCGCGGCGAGCGCGCGTGCCCGTTTTGCGTCGCGCGCCAACAGGCCGCGGAGCTGCCTGGGCTAATCGTCCACGCCGGCGCGCTGGCCTACGTGGTGCTGAACCTGTATCCCTACAACAACGGGCACCTGCTGGTGCTGCCCTACCGCCACGCGGCGGAGCTGGAGGAGTTGGACACGGACGAGGCCTCCGCGCTGATGGCGCTGGTGGTGGATTCGCAGGCCGTCCTGCGCCGCGCGCTGGCGCCGGACGGGTTCAACATTGGCATGAACCTCGGGTCGGCGGCGGGCGCGGGCATCCCTGGCCACGTGCACTTCCACGTCGTGCCCCGCTGGAGCGGCGACACCAGCTTCATGCCAGTCACCGCCGACGTGAAGGTGCTGCCCGAGACTCTGGAGCAAACGCGGGACCGCATCGCGCGCGCCTGGGGCGGGTAGCCGCCCCGCGCCGCTCAGGCTGGCGCGGCCGCCCGCTGCGGGGCCGGCGCCAGCGTGGGGGAGGCGTCGGGCAACAGGCCGAATTCATCGAACGGCCAATACACCAGCAACACCTGCCCCACGATGGCGTCGCGCGGCACCGCGCCGATGTCGCGCGAGTCGCGGCTCTGCAAGCGGTTGTCGCCCATCACGAAGTACGCCCCCTCGGGCACGCGCTGCGCCAGCGTGTCGCGGCCGATCTGCCCGCTGAAGTATTTCGACTCGTCCACAACCTGCCCGTCCACGAACACCTGCTCGCCGCGGATTTCCACCACCTCCGTCGGCAAGCCAACGACGCGCTTCACCAGGTCCTCGTCTGGATTGCGCGGGGAGCGAAAGACGATAATGTCCCCGCGCTTGGGGTCGGACGCCAGATACGAGAGCTTGTTGACCAACAGGAACTCGGCGCCGGTCAGATTGGGCGACATGCTGGGGCCGTCCACGCGAAAGTTTTGCACCAACAGCCGCGTGCCAAAGAAGATGAGCGCCGCCAGCAGTATGGTCTCCACGATTTCGAGCAGTACGCTGCGGTTACGCCTGAACACGACACCACGTATATGGACGCCGGAGGTGCCTGCGCACGCGCCGTCGCCGGCCGGACCCCGCAAGTATAAGGAGCGGGCGCGCCGCGCCGCGGCTCTGGGCGCAATCCCGCGCTGGCGGCGGAGCCTCCGCGCATGACTACGCTCGACCCCTTTGCCGAGCCGCCGAAGCGGCCGCCCAGCCGGCGGCTGTTTCCACAGGGCGCGCGGGAGATGGCGCTCTACCGCTGCACGGTCTACCCCACGCGCGTAGCGTCGCAGCGCTGCGACCACTGCGGGCGGCTCTTTTGCGACGAGGCCATGCACGACACGGCCTGGGGCCACGTGTGCACGGTCTGCCGCGGACAGCTGGAACGCCGCGCCGAACTGCGGCGCACCTCGCTGCGGCGCAGCCTCTGGAGCGTCAACTGGATCCCGTTCGGGATCGTCATGGCGCTGTCGCTGGCCATGGCGGCGCAGCTGTACGTCGTTTCCAACGGCAGCGACCTGCGCCGCGACCTGGCCGTGAAGATGCAGCTGCTGTTCGACGGGTCCGACCCGACCCGCGGGGCGCTGGTCTCGGCGGCGGCGGTGGGCGGCCGGGCCACTGCCGCGGGCGGCTCGCAGGCGGGCCACGAGGCGGACGCCTTGATCGACGGGCTGGTGCACCCCGACTTCCCCGCCTGGCGGTCGGCCGACACGGCCTTCCCGCTCGACCTGGTGCTGAAGCTCAACCTGCGCAGCCCGGTGGCCAGCGTCACCATCCGCAATCACCCGTCCGAGCCGCCGGCCAGCTATCCGCGGCGGCTGCAGGTGCTGACCTCGTACGACGCCGACCCGCGCATCGACGCGGCGGAGCTGGCGCTGGCGCGCGACGTAGACCTGGACGCGCAGCCCGAAACCCGCATCGAGTTCCCGATCAGCATCGCGCGCTACGTCGTGCTGCGCGTGTCGTCCAACCACGGGCACGCGGCGTACGTCTCCATTGGCGAGATCGACGTGCGCACCAGCGCCCAGGCGGACAGGTAACATCTGCGCGGCCGGCCGTCCTGCGCACCCGTACAGCCGCGGCGCAGCACGATGAGCGGCGAGCCGCGCCGGATCGACCTTACCTACACCGGCGCATCGAGCGCCGTGCGGCTGGACGTGTTCGCCGCAGCGCAGGCGGCGGACCTCACGCGCTCACGGGTTGCACGGTTGATTCGCGCGGGCCGGGTCACGGTGAACGGCGCGCCGGCGCCTGCCAGCCGCCGGCTCCGCCACGGCGACACGGTTTGCATCGAGACGCCGCCCGACCGTGCCGAGCTGAAGCCAGAGCCGGGGCCGCTGGCGCGCGTGCTGGCCACCGACGACTTTGTGGTGATCGACAAGCCGGCCGGCCTGGTGATGCATCCCGGCGCGGGGACGGCCAGCGGGACGCTGGCGCACCGGCTGCTGGCGCACTTTCCGGAGATGCGCGCGGTGGGCCATCCGCGGCGGCCCGGGATCGTGCATCGGCTGGACAAGGACACGTCCGGCGTGGTGGCGGCGGCGCGCACTCCCGCGGCCTACGCGCATCTGGCGCGGGAGTTCGAGCAGCGGCGCGTGGGCAAGCGCTACCTGCTGATTGTGAAGGGAACGCCGTCGGCGCCGCGCGGACGCATCGACGCCGCCATCGGCCGCCACCCCGCGAAACGCACGCGCATGGCCGTGGCGCGCCGCGGCCGCCCCGCGCAAACCGACTACCAGGTGCTGGCGCGCGGCGCCGGCGCGTCGCTGTTGGACGCGCGCCCGGAAACCGGCCGCACCCACCAGATTCGCGTCCACGCGGCCGCCATCGGCCACCCGATTCTGGGCGATGCCGCGTACGGCGGCGAGGCCCCCGGCGCCGCCCGCCCCCTCCTGCACGCCTGGACGCTGACTTTCTTCGACCCCGCAGGCCAACGCTGGCTCGCCGCCGCCGCGCCGCCCGAAGACTTCCAGCAGGCTGCCGCTCGCCTGGGGTTGCCGGTGCCAGAAACGCCGCCCTCGGGGCCGCTGACGCCTGGCGGCGAGTGAGGACTCCGGAGGGCCTGGCTGGGGGGATTGCCGATGGGACGCGCGGGCGGCGTCGGGGCCGCCCCTCACCCTAACCCTCTCCCCGCGGCGCGGGGAGAGGGGAAAGAAAAGAACGGGGCACGGGGCCTCATCTGGCGTCGGGGCCGCCCCTCACCCTGAACCTCTCCCCGCGGCGCGGGGGCGAGGGGAAAGAAAAGAACGCGGCGCGGGTCCCAATCGGGCGTGGGGGGAGGGGAGGGGACAAGAGCTGTGGGCGAGAACGACGCCGACTTCGTGGAAGGGGAGCTAGAAGAGTTAGGGGGTTGTGGGTTGGGTGTCGGCGGGGGTGTCTTCGTCGGGAGGTTCTTCGTCGGGGTCGGGGCGGTCGGCGGGGACGGCGACGCGGGCGAGCACGACGCCGACTTCGTAGAGGGCGTAGAGCGGGATGCCGACGGAGGCTTGGGTGAAGGGGTCGGGCGTGGGGGTGATGACGGCGGAGACGATGGCGATGGCCACGATGGCGTAGCGGCGTTGACGCGCCAGGGTGTCGGCGGACACCAGGCCGATCTTGGCCAGGGCGAAGATGACGAAGGGCGTCTCAAAGGCAAGTCCCACGGCCAGCAGGATGCGCAGCACGAAGGTGACCCAGCCGTCCACGGTGAACTCGGTGCTGATGGAGGCGGGCGCGAATCCGGCCAGGAACCCGACGGTGAAGCGCAGCACCACGAACCAGGCAAAGGCGGCCCCCGCCAGGAAGGCCGCCGCGATGACGGGAATGCTGAGATACAGCCAGCGTTTTTCGTGCCCGTACAGCCCGGGCGCCACGTAGGCCAGCACCTGGTACACCACGATGGGGCTGGCCAGGCCGATCCCCACGATGAAGGAGATCTTGATGAACGTGAACAGGGTTTCGGTGACGGCGATCTGCTGCAAGATGGCGCCGCGCGGCAGCGGCAGCTGCACGAACTGGAAGACCCAGTCCTTGAACGGCCACACCACGAAGCTGCAGACGATGACGGCCAGCACGGCAATGGTGAGGCGCTTGCGCAGCTCGTCCAGATGCTCGCGCAGCGTCATCACGCCGCCGAGTCCCTCCTGGGAGGCGGCGTCCGGCAGGGCCTGGTCGACGTCAGACATGGCGGGCTAACGCCTCCCGCCGGCGCAGGCCTGCCGGGGGCGCGGCGGACAGCGGGCGGGGGTCGGCCGCGGCGGCGCGCGGGTTCCCAACGCCGCGGGCATGCCGAGCGGGCGCGGCCGGCGGCGTCTGGGCGCGGTCAAACATGGCGGTGGATTAGCGGCCGGGTTCGGCGGCGGCGGTTCGCTGACGGACATACGATCCTAGCGCGCCGTTGATCATGCGTACGGCGCCTTCGGCACAGTAGCGTTTGGCGAGTTCGACGGCTTCGTTGATCGCCACGGCGATGGGCACGTCGCCGGCGTCGATCTCGGTGAGGGCGATGCGCAGGATGGCAATGTCCAGGCGGGCCATCTGGTCGACCGGCCGCGCCGGAGTGAGCGCGCCGATCACGGCGTCCAGGTCGGCGCGGTTGTCGGCCACGGCCTCCACGAGCGCGCGCACGTAGGCCAGCGTCTTTGCATCGAGGTGCAGTTCGCCGCGGCGCGCGTCCAGCAGCTCCACGGCGGCGCGCGCGGTGAAGTCGGACTCGTAGATCAGGCGCACGGCCGTTTCGCGCGCCAGCCGGCGGCCGCGGCGCGTTCGTGCGGCCATTGGCCTAGTGCGCCGGCTCCGCGGCGGGCGCCGGCGTCGCGGTCACGTAGTCCAGGTCGTACTCGGCGGCCAGGAACCGCGGGTCGTCCAAGACCGCGCGGTGCAGGTCCACGTTGGTGGACACCCCGTCGATGGAGGTTTCGGCCAGCGCGCGGCGCGCGCGGCGGATGGCCTCCTCGCGGGTGGCGCCAAACACGATCAGCTTGGCCAGCAGCGAGTCGTAGAACGGCGGGACTTCGTACCCCGCGAACACGTGGGTGTCCACGCGCACGCCGGGGCCGCCGGGCAGGTTCAGGCCGCTGATGACGCCGGCGTCGGGGCGGAAGTCGCGCTCGGGGTCTTCGGCCAGTAGACGGAACTCGATGGCGTGGCCGCTGGTTGCAATATCGCGCTGACGCAGACCGGATGGTTCCCCGGCGGCGATAGCGAGCTGTTCCTTCACGACGTCGACGCCGGTGACGGCCTCCGTGGCGGGATGCTCGACCTGGATGCGCGTGTTGGCTTCGATGAAGTAGGCGTGGTCCTGGGCGTCCAGCAGGAACTCGACGGTGCCCGCGCCGAGATAGCCGATCGAGTCGGCCAGACGCACGGCGGAGCGCGCCACGCGGTCGCCGCGCCGTCCCTCCAGACTGGGCGCCGGCGCTTCTTCCACGAGCTTCTGGAAGCGGCGCTGGATCGAGCATTCCCGATGGCCGAGGTGCACGACGCTGGATCCGTCGCCCAGCACCTGCACTTCCACGTGGCGCGAAGGCTCGATGAGCTTTTCGACGTAGAGGTCGGCGTTGCCGAACGAGCTGCGGGCTTCGGCCTGGGCGAGTGGAAAGAGTGTGATGAGGTCGTCGGCGCCGCGAATGCGCCGAATGCCGCGTCCGCCGCCGCCGGCCGCCGCCTTGAGCATGACCGGAAACCCGATGCCGCGCGCGACGTCTTTGGCCTCGTTGACGTCGGCCACGGGGCCGTCGGAGCCGGGAATGACGGACAGGCCAGCGGCCAGCGCCGCCTGGCGCGCGCGGGTCTTGTCGCCCATGCGGCGGATATTGTCCGGCGAGGGTCCGATGAAGGTGATGCGGTAGCGCTCGCAGGCTTCGGCAAAGTAGGCGTTTTCGGCCAGGAACCCGGCGCCAGGGTGCACGGCGTCGCAGCCCGTGTTCAATCCGGCCGCGATGATGTGGGGCACGTTCAAATAGCTGGCCGCGGCTGGGGCCGGCCCGATGCACACGGCTTCGTCCGCCAGCCGCACGGGCAGCGCGTCGGCGTCGGCTTCCGAGTAGACCACCACGGTGCGGACGCCCAGGTCGCGGCAGGCGCGGATGATGCGGATGGCCATCTCGCCTCGATTGGCAACCAGCACGCGCTCGAACACGGCTCAGTCCATCGAGATGCCGCCGTCCACGGTGAGCACGTGGCCCGTGACGTAGACGGCGTCGTCGGACGCCAGAAACGCCACCGCGCCGGCGATTTCCTCCGGCTCGGCGAAGCGGCCCAGGGGGATGGTGCGCAGCGCCTCGCGCCGCAGGTTGGCAGGAATGGCGTCGGTCAGCGGCGAGGTGACGAAGCCGGGCGCCACGGCGTTGACGGTGATCCCGCGGCTGCACACTTCGCGCGCCAGCGCCTTGGTGAACCCCACCAGGCCGGCCTTGGCCGCGGCGTAGTTGGTCTGACCCGGATTGCCGACCAGCCCTGCCACGGAGGCGATGTTGATGATGCGCCCGTGGCGCTGGCGGACCATCTGGCGCAGCGCGCGGCGCGAGCACACGAACGCCGAGCGCAGGTTGGTGTTCATCACTTCGTCCCATTGCTGGTCGGACATGCGCAGCAGCAGCGCGTCGCGCGTGATGCCGGCGTTGTTGATCAGCACGTCCAGCCCGCCCAGGGCGTCCTGCGCCTGATCCACCACGCCCGTTGCGCCGTCGATCGTGGACAGGTCGGCGCGCAGCAGCACGGCGGCGCGGCCGTCGGCGCGGATAGCGTCGGCCAGCGCCTCGGCCTTGGCGGCGTTGGCGTGGTAGTGCAAGGCCAGCCGGGCGCCTTCGGCGGCCAGCCGGCGCGCAAACGCTTGCCCCAGGGCGCCGGACGCGCCGGTCAGCAGCACCCGCGCGCCTTCCAAGCGCCTGCCGTCAGCCATGCGTCAGCGCCGAAGCCGTTGCGCGGGCCGAGGCCGCATCATTGACGTTGTACAGCTGCATTCCCTTCACCGTGCGCCGCAGCATGCCGACCAGAACCGAGCCATGTCCAAACTCCACGATATGCCGCACACCCAGCGCCGCAAGCGCGCGCACGCCGTCGAGCCAGCGCACGGGGGCGGCGACGTGGTCGGCAAGCTCTGCGCGAATGTCGGCCGGGTCGCTGAGCAAGGCGGCGTCCACGTTGCTCACGATCGGCGCCGCCGGCGGGTCGATCCCCACGGCCAGCAGACGTTCGCGCAGGGCCTCGCGCACCGGCAGCATGGCCACGGAGTGAAACGCGCCGCTGACGTTCAGGGGAACCACACGGCGGGCGCCGGCGGCGCGGCCCTCGCGCACGAGGCGGTCGACAGCGAGCAGGTCGCCGGCCACCACCACCTGGCCGGGCGCGTTGATGTTGGCGGCGGCCAGATAGCTGCCGGGAATCTGCGCGCGGATGCGGCTGGCCAACGCCTCCACGGCGTCTTCGTCCATCCCCAGCACGGCGGCCATGCGGCCCGGCAGCTCGGCCGCGGCGGCGGCCATCAAGCGCCCGCGGTCGCGCACCAGCGCCACGGCTTCGCCGACCGTTGCGGCGCCGGCCGCAACCACGGCGGACACCAGGCCCACGCTGTGGCCGGCCAGCGCCGCAACGTCGATTGGATACTCCGGCCCGACCGCCGCGCCGTCGACGCCCAGAGCTTCGTTGAAAGCGGCGAAGGCGGCAAGCGACGTTGCCGCGATGGCCGGCTGCTGGACGGAGGTCGGCCGCAGGTCGTCCTCACCACCCTCGAAGACCAGCGCACTGAGCGCACTGCCGTAGCTGCGGTCCGCGGCTTGCCAGACGGCGCGCGCCGCAGGGGAGGCCTGGAACAACGCGCGGCCCATGCCCGGCGCTTGCGAGCCTTGCCCCGGAAAGACGAACGCCGCGCGTTCGCGGTCACCGGTCATGGCGTTCGCGGCGGCGGCGCTCCGCTATCGGTACTTGACTGCCTGGTCTGAGGGCTCGAACACGAGGTTGCCCCGATAGTTGCCGCACACGGGGCACACCTGATGGCTGGCCGCCAGATGCTGGCAGGTTGGGCAGCGACCGAGATTCGGCGAGCGCAGACGAACGGCGTGACGGCGCGCGCGGGAGCGTGACCGTGTCAGACGGCGCTTTGGTAATGGCATAGCCCATTATCCATGAGATACGGCGTCGTCTGGAAACATTTTGCGGCGCAATCGCTCCAGCTGGGCAAGGCGCGGGTCGAGCGGCGGCCCCTGCGCCGGCGCGCGCACGTCTGGCAGCTCGCAGCCGTCCGCGCACACCAGCCGCGGCGGGATAGCGCTGATGACGCCTTCGGCCAGCACCTGCGACAGGTCGAGGTTGTGGCCGGGGTCGAGTTGCCAGCGGTCGCCCGGGTCGATCACGCCGCCGCTGGCCAAGGCGAGGCGCGGCACGAACTGGTCGTCCAGCTCGAAGACGAGTTCGCGCCGCACGTCGTCCGTGCAGCGGTCGCAGGGAACGCAGACCTGCGCGCGCATGCGCCCGGTCACCAGCACGCCAACGTCCAGGCGGGTCAGGAGCGCCCGGCCGCAGACGCTGCCCTGGACTTCCGGGACGTCCAGCACGCGGGCGGGAGCGTCGACGTCCACCGTGCGGCGGGCGCCAGACGTCTGGGCCAGCAGCCGCGCGACGTTGAAGACGAAATCAGCCACGGAAAACCTCGAGGCTCGGCCGGCGGGCAGCCTGCGGGCAGCGGCCCGGGCTAGGCGCGGTCGTCTTCGTCGACGTCGCCCGCCGCGACGGGTTCACCGTCCAACGCAGCCACTCCGCGGCGAATGCTGCTGAGGTGCGACTCCAGGCGCTGCTCCAGGTCGTTGAGCATGTTCAGCGCGTAGATGTCCATTTCCTCGCGGGAGGCCTCGGCGCGTTCTTCCGCCTCGTGGACCACCTGCTCGGCGCGTTCGTCGGCCTGCTTGACGATTTCCTCGTCGCGGAGCATCAGCTCGGCCTGGTCGCGCGCTTCCTGCAAGATGCGCTCGGCTTCCATCTGGGCGGACTGGGGGATTTGCTCGCGGGCGCGCAGAACGCGGCGCGCCTCGCGCACCTCTTCGGGGATGCTGATGCGCATTTCGTCCACGATCTCGAGCAGGGCGCGCTCTTCCACGACAATTTTGCGCATGAGCGGCACGCGTTGGGCGCTGGCAACCAGGGCTTCGAGACGCTCGATGAGGTTGATGAGATTGATAGCGTCTACCTCCGCTCTGTACGGGGAGCAAACTTCGATCCGATTGCCGCGGCCACGTTTGCTGGGACAAAGGGGGCGACGGAGCGGCCAAGCGCACCGATCTCGCGAATGAGCGACGAGCTGACGAACGCGTGCTCGGGCGCGGACAGGAAGAACATGGTGTCAACGTCGGGGTGCAACCGCCGGTTCATGGCCGAGAGCGCGAATTCATACTCGAAGTCCGACACGGCCCGCAGCCCGCGAACCAGCACGCGCGCGTCGATCTGACGCGCGAAGTCCACGGTCAGCCCCGAGTAGGTGCAGGCTTCGACGTTGGGCAGGTGCGCAACGGCCACGCCCAGCAGCTCCTCGCGTTCGGCCGCAGTGAACAGCGTGTCCTCGCGATCGCTTTCGAATACTCCGGCCACCACGCTGTCGAAGACGCTGGACGCACGCGCCAGTATATCCATGTGACCGTTGGTCACCGGGTCGAACGTGGCCGGGAACAGTGCGCGCATCGCCGATCCTCCGGCGAAGTCGCAGTCAGTATAGCGGCGATTCGGGTCGTGAATCGACGACGCGCCGAGGACGCCCGAAGCCCACGCAAGGCCGCGGCGGGATGCGGCGGGATGCGCGGCGTGCGGAGAAAAGGATATGCGCAGGATGCGCATCGTCCACGTGCGCGCAGGCGCGTCGGCCCCGACGGCGGCTGCCGGGCGTGCGGTCGAGCAGCGTCCACGTGCGCGCAGGCGCGTCCGTACGCCCCTGTCTTTTCTGCGCGGGCGGCGCGGCAGGGGTGCGGGGTGGTCCGACGGCCTGTTTACGCCGACCCTTGGCCCTCGCGGCGTGGGGCGTCGTCGTTGTGACGGGTGAAGATGGTGAAGACGGTATCGCCGTGGCGGCGTTCCTTGCGGCGCAGCCAGCCAGCCGACGGTTCGGGTGGACCGGCGCGGCTGCCGGTTTCCGCAACCAGCACCGCGCGGCGGTCCAGCAGGCCCGGCGCGCCCAGGGCGTCGAAGAGGGTTGCCCAGGGGGCGTGCGCGTAGGGCGGGTCGGCGAAGACCAGGCCGAAGGGGCCGCCGCGGGCACGGGCCGGGCGCTGCGCGTCGCCAACCACCACCACGCCGCGGTCGTGCAGGCCCAGGCTGGCCAGATTGTGGGCGATGGCGGCGGCGGCGCGGCGGCTGCGCTCGACGAAGCAGGCGTAGTCGGCGCCGCGGCTGAGCGCCTCGATGCCATAGGCGCCGCAGCCGGCGTACAGGTCGAGCACGCGCGCGGGCGGCGCGCCCAGGGCGTCGAAAACGGCGGCGCGCACGCGGTCGGTCGTCGGACGCACGCCCGCGGACACGCGCAGGCGGCGCCCGCGGTGCGCGCCCGCCGCAATCGTCACGCCGCGCCCGCGGGCCGCCATGCTGGGACTACCTCCGCGCCGTGCGGATTCGCGCATGCGCGGATTCGCCGCCGCACCTGCCGCGCGGCGCCAGGCGCCGCGCGTGACCGGTCGGCCGACGTGCTGGCTCCAGGTTCACGCCGCGCCTAATTCCACTCGTTGCGGATCAGCAGCCGCTCCACCTCGGCGGCCAGGGGCGCGTGCTCGGGCCGCTCCAGCTGGGGGTCGGCGCGCGTCAGCGCCTGGGCGGCGGCGCGCGCCGCCTGGATGGTGGGCAGGTCGGTGACGCTGGCGAAGCGAAAGCCAAGCGCGCCGCTCTGCCGGGTGCCGATGACGTCGCCCGGGCCGCGCAGCTCCAGGTCGCGCTCCGCCAGCGCGAACCCATCGCGCACCGTTTGCAGGGTTCGTAGCCGCGCGTTCTCGTCGGGGTCGGTGGTCTGGCTCATCAGCAGGCAGTAGGAACGGCAGCGCCCGCGCCCGACGCGCCCGCGCAGCTGGTGCAGCTGCGCCAGGCCGAACCGTTCCGCGCCTTCGATCAGGATGACGGTGGCGTTGGGCACGTCGACGCCGACTTCCACCACCGCCGTGCTGACCAGCAGGCGCAGCTCCCCGTCGCGGAACGCGCGCATGGCGCGCTCCTTGTCCGCGGTGCTCATGCGCCCGTGCAGCAGGCCCACGGCGTCGGCAAGATCCGCAAAGACGGTGCGCGTCAGCCGCGCGTGTTCGGCCACGGCGGCGCGCGCGTTGAGAGCCTCGGACTCCTCGACCAACGGAAACACGATGAACGCCTGGCGGCCGGCGTCCACCTCGCGCCGGATGAACGCATAGGCGTCGCTGCGGCGGTTGCGCGGCACGAAGGAGGTGTGGATGGGCTTGCGGCCGCGGGGCAGTTGCCGGATCACGCTGACGTCGAGGTCGCCGTAGATCGTGAGCGCCAGGGAGCGCGGGATGGGCGTGGCCGACATGGCCAGCAGGTGGGGGTTGTAGCCCTTGGCGCGGATTTCCCCGCGCTGCCGCACGCCAAAGCGGTGTTGCTCGTCGACGACGGCCAGGTTGAGGCGGGCGAAGCGCGCGCTGCGCTGGATGATGGCGTGCGTGCCGACCACCACGTGCACCTCGCCGCGTTCCACGCCGCGCCAGCGTTTGCGCTTTTCGGCCGCCGGCACGCCGCCCGTGATCAGTTCGACGCGCACGCCAAGCGGCTGGAGCAGGCCGCGCAAGGTTTCGGCGTGCTGCTCGGCCAGCACTTCCGTGGGCGCCATCATGGCGCCCTGCCAGCCGGCGTCCACCACCGCGTAGAGCGCGCCTGCGGCCACGACGGTCTTCCCCGACCCCACGTCGCCTTGCAGCAGGCGGCTCATGGGGCGGTCGCGCCGCAGGTCGCTCAGAATCTCGGCCGCGGAGGTGCGCTGGTCATCCGTGAGCGTGAATGGCAGCCGCGCGCCAAAAGCCGCCAGCGCGTCGCGCCGGAACTCCACCGCGCGGCCCGGCTGGCTCTCGCGCCAGGTGCGGCGATGCTGCAGCACCGCCAGTTGGAACACCAGCAGCTCGGCAAACGCGAAGCGCCGCGCCGCCGCCGCCGCGGCCTGGGCGTCGACGGGGAAGTGGAGGTTGCGAACCGCCGCCGCGGCGGCGAGCAGCCGGTGCGCGCCGCGCAGCTCGTCCGGCAGCGTTTCGGACACCGCCGCCGCGTAGTCGTCCACCGCCGCGGCCATCCATCTGCGCAGCTGGCGCTGCGTGAGACCGCGCGTGAGCGGGTAGACGGGCACCAGACGCCCGGCGTGGATCATGCGCCCCAGGTCCAGCTCGTATTCCGGGCTGACGAACTGCAGGCCGTGCGCGCCCGTTTCCACACGGCCGGCGAAGGCGACGTTGCGGCGGCCGCGCAGCGCCCCGGCCAGGTACGGCTGGTTGAACCAGACCGCCAGAATCTGAGCGCCGCTGGCGTCGGCGATGGCGGCTTCGATCACGCGCACGCGCCCGGACACCGACTGGCGCGCGCGAATCTCAGCCACGTTTCCGATGACCGTGACCTCGCGTCCCGGCTCGAGGTCCGCGATGGCCACGACCGACGCGCGGTCGATGTAGCGCCGCGGGCGATGCCGCAGCAGGTCGTCGACGGTCTGAATGTCCAGCGCTGCCAGCCGCTTCACGGCGGCGCCGCCCACGCCGGGCAGATCGCTCACCGGCGCGTCGACGCTGCGGGGCGCGAGGGGCGGCGGTCCGGTCGCGGCGCCCGACCTCCGCGCGGCTGGTTTCGGCGCCGCGCCGGCGCCTGGCGAGGCGCGCCGCGCCTCGGCGTACGTAGGGCGCTGCGCCTCGGGCGGTTCGGACGGCTTGGGCGGCTCGAGCGGCTTGGATGGCTCGGACGGCTTGGGCAGCTTGGGCGCGAGGCGCTCCATCACGCCGCGCGCCAACTGTTCGCGCGTGCGCGGACGCAGCCGCGAGTACTGCGCGAGCTGCCCGAATTCGCCGGCGCCGCGGTCATGCGCGGCAATCCAGTGCGAGAGGCCGCCGGGCGCCGCGGAGTCGTCGTATCCGGCTGCGGCTTCCGCGCGCAAGACGAGCAGCACCTCGCGCGCGGGCGCGCGGGCGCGGCCCGGATCACCACCCGTCGGCTGCGCTTGGGGACCCTCGCGCGCGGGCGCGCTGGCGCGGCCGGCCGGCATCAGGACGACCGACGCCTATTCGATCGAGACGATGTAGTCGTAGTGATCCTGGCCGCCGTCGACGGCCTCGACTTCGAGGTCGGCGTGCTGCGCCTCGATCGCTGCCACCAGCGCGGCAACCTGCGCGCGCGGGGCGCTGTTCCCGTGATAGATGGTCACGATCTCCGGGTCGTCCTGGCGCAGCTGCGCCAGGACGCGCAGCACGACGGCGTTGGCCTCATCGTCGAGCGCCGCCAGCTCGCCGTCCAGCAGGCCCATGGTCTGGCCGCGCGCGACGGTCTGACCGTCGACGGTGGCGTCGCGCACCGCCTGCGTGACTTCCAGGGTCGTCACCTCGGCAAGCGCGCGGCCCATGGCCTGGGCGTTGTCGGACGGCTGGCCGGCGGGATTGAAGGCCAGCGCCGCCGCCACGCCCTGCGGCATCGTGCGCGTGGGAACGACGACGACGCGCTTGTCGGCCTGCTCGGCCGCCTGCCGCGCCGCCAGGTGAATGTTGGCGTTGTTGGGCAGCACCAGGGCCCAGTCGTCCGGCGTGCGCTCGATTGCTTCCAGCAGTTCGCCGGCGCTGGGATTCATGGTCTGGCCGCCGCGTACGACGTCGGCGCCCAGGCTGCGGAAGACGTCTTCGAACCCCTCGCCGCTGGCCACGGCCACGATGCCGTTGGCAGGCAGCGCCTCGGCGGCGGCCGCGCCTTCGGCCAGCGCCTGGTCGAAGTTGCGCGCCTGCTGCACGTCCATGTTGTCGGCCTTGAGTCGATCGAGCTGGCCGTAGGCCATGGCCGCGTTGAGCGTGTCGCCCGGGCGTTCGGTGTGGATGTGCACGCGCACGAGCGTGTCGTCGCCGACGACCAGGAGGGACCCGCCCAGGCTGCCGAAGTCCTCGCGCATGGCCGCCGCGTCGAGACCCGCGCCGTGGATGACGAACTCGGTGCAAAAGCCGTGCTCGTCCGTCTGGTGCGCCTCGGCGAAGGCCGCGAAGGCGTCGGCGGCGCGGTCGGTGTCGGACGTGTCGGGCAGCGGCTCGCCGTGCACGTAGCGCCGCAGGCCCTCGTAGATGACGAGCAAGCCCTGGCCGCCGGCGTCCACCACGCCCGCCTCGGCCAGCACCGCCAGCAGGTTGGGCGTATTGGCAACGGACGCGCGCGCGGCGTCCACGACCGCCGTCAGCAGGTCGTCCAGCGACCCGCCGCGCGCAGCCTGCGCCGCCGCCCCGGCGTCGCGCGCGACCGTGAGGATGGTGCCCTCCACCGGCTCGGTCACGGACGCGTAGGCGACCTGGGCGGCGCGGTCGAGCGCGGCGGCGAAGTCGGCCGCGTCGAACTCGCGCCGGCCTTCCAGGCCTTCGGCCAGGCCGCGGACGATCTGGGACAAAATGACGCCCGAGTTGCCGCGCGCGCCCAGCAGCGCGCCGCGCGCCAGACGCGCGGACACGGCGCCGGCGCCGGCCGCGGCGCCGTCCAACGCCTCCGCGTCGGAGGCTTCCTTCAGCGCCGCGCGCAACGTGAGCACCATGTTCGCGCCGGTGTCGCCGTCGGGCACAGGAAAGACGTTGAGCCGGTCGATCGCGCGCGCGTTGACTTCTAGCCAGCGCAAGCTGTATTCGAACGCGCGCAGGAAGCCGCGGCCGCTGCGAATGTCGGGGCTTTCCACGTCGATGGGTGCGGTGTTCACGCCGCCTCGCCCGTCTTCGGTGCTAGGATTCACGGTAAATCTTAGGGGCGCAGTCAGAACTGCGTCAACGCTGGCAGGAATCCTCGTGGCACGCTGTGAAGTCTGCGACGCGGGCCCGCAGATGGGCCGCCATATCCGGCACTCGGCGTCGGGGCGCTGGGAGCGCAAAGCGCCGCGCAAACCGAAGCGGTGGTCGGTGAACGTGCAGCGCAAGCGGCTGATGATCGACGGCCGCTATCGGCGGCTGAACATTTGCACGCGCTGCATCCGCACGCTCGACCGCAGCGGCTGAGCGCCGCGCGGGCGCGCACCTAGGTGCCGGCGGCGGCGCGCAGGCGGGCGATAGCAGCGGCCACGCCGTCGCTGGCGCCGAAGACGGCGGAACCGGCCACGACCGACGTTGCACCGGCGGCCACGGCCGGGCCGATGGTCGCTGCGTCGATCCCGCCGTCCACTTGCAGCACGCGCCCGCCGCCCAGCGCCTCCAGCCTGCGGGCGAGCGAGGCAACGCGCGGCAGCATCTCGGCCATGAAGGGCTGCCCGCCGCGGCCGGGCTCGACGGTCATCACCAGCACGACGTCGGCCAGCTCCAGATAAGGCCGCACCGCGGCCTCGGGGGTGCCCGGGCGCAGCGTCAGGCCGGGACGGACCCCCAGGCGGCGAATCGTCCGCAGCGTGCGCGCCGGGTCTGGCGCGGCCTCGACCTGCACGGTGATCGAGTCGGCGCCGGCGGCGGCGAAGGCCTCCAGGTGCGGATCGACGGGTTCGATCATCAGATGCACGTCCAGCGGCAGGTCCGTCACCGCGCGCAGGTCGCGCACGACCGGCGCGCCGATGGTGATGGCGGGGACGAAGTGGCCGTCCATCACGTCCACGTGAATCCAGTCCGCGCCCGCGGCCTGCGCCTCGCGCACCTGCGCGCCCAAGAACGCGAAGTTCGCGGCCAGGATGGAGGGGGCGATGAGCACGCGATTCATGGACGCGCACCCGCCGCGGGTCGGGCCGCGCGCCCGCCGGCAGCGCCGTTCGAGCGCCGCGTTCCAGCGCCTGCGGCCAGCATGCCCGCGTGCAGCTGGCCGCAGGCGCCGGAAATATCACGCCCGCGGGTGCGGCGAATGGTGACCGGCACGCCGCGCTGCCGCAGTTCGTCGCGGAACGCGCGGATGCGCGGGCGGGCGCTGGCGCGAAAGATTGCGCCGGGATAGGTGTTGAATGGAATCAGGTTGACGTGGCAGCGCTGCCCGCGCAGCAGCCGCGCCAGGTCCACGGCCTGCGCGCGCGCGTCGTTCACGCCCGCCAGCATGGTGTACTCGTAAGTCACGCGGCGGCGCACGGCCTGTTGGTAGCGCCGGCTGGCCTCCATGAGCGCGGGCAGCGGAAAGCGGCGCGCGATTGGCGCCAGCGTCGCGCGCAGGCCGTCGTCCGGCGCGTGCAGCGAGACGGCCAGGCCCAGCGGCAGCCCCCAGCTCGCCATGGCGTCGATGCCGGCCGGCAGCCCCACGGTCGACACGGTGACGCGGCGCGCGCTCAAGCCCACGTACGCCGCGCCCGCCAGCCGCGCGGCGGCCGTTTCCAGCGCCGGCAGGTTGGCCAGCGGTTCGCCCATGCCCATGAACACGGCGCGGTCGACCGCGGCCGGCCGGCTGGCGCGGCGGCGGACGTAGAGAAACTGGTCCAGGATTTCCGCCGCCGTCAGGTTGCGCGTCAGCCCTAGCGCGCCGGTGGCGCAGAACGTGCAGCCCATGCCGCAGCCTGCCTGCGAACTCAGGCAGACGGTGGCCGCGCCGGGGCGCTCGGTGGGCATGCGCACGGTCTCCACGGCCGCGCCGTCCCAGGTGTGGAACAAGGCCTTGCGCGTGCCGTCGGTGGAGCGCTGCGCGCGCAGCAAGCGCAGCGACTCGAACCGAAACTGCTGGTCCAGCGCCGCGCGGGTCTCGGCGGGCAGCGTCAGCATCTGGTCGAAGCCCGTGGCCGAGGTGCGGAACAGCGCCTGGCGTAGCTGGTCGGCGCGGTAAGTCGGCTGGCCGTCCAGGGCCGCGCACAGACGGTCGGGCGAGGCTTCGCTGATCGGCGGTCGGTCGGGCTGCCCGCGCATGGCGGCGGTGCGGCAGGGCGCCGCGGCTAGTCGCGGCTGGAGGTCAGGGCCAGCAGGCGCATGGCGAAGTAGAGCACCTGCATCAGCGCCACGAACATGGCGGCCACGTAGGTCAGCGCCGCCGCGTCCAGCACCTTCTTGGCGTGCACGCGCTCGGCGCTGCTGACCACGGCCACGCGCTCCATCATGACGAGCGCGCGGCGGCTGGCGTCGAACTCGACCGGCAGCGTGACGAGCGAGAAGACGAACGCGGTGCTGAAGAGGATCAGCCCGACCCAGGCCACCGCCAGGCTGATCGCGCTGACATTGGTGAACATGGCCAGAATCAGGCCGCCAAAGAGCATGAAGTAACCGAACCGCGACCCGAAGGTGGTGATGGGCACCATGGCGGTGCGCAGCACCAGAAACGGGTAGCGCGTGCGGTCCTGCATGGCGTGGCCGGCCTCGTGCGCCGCGATTGCCACCGCGGCCAACGACGAGCTGTCGTACACGCCGTCGGAGAGCCGCAGCACCTTCTTGCTGGGGTCGTAGTGGTCGGACAGCTCACCGGGGACGCGCTTGACGTCCACCTCGTAGAGCCCCACGGCGTCCAGCAGCCGGCGCGCGGCTACGTAGCCGGGGATGCCGGAGCTGGCCATCACCTGCGAATAGCGGTTGTAGGCGCCCTTGACGCGGCTCTGGGCCCACATCGCCAGGATGAAGGCGGGCGCAATCATCAACAAGTACTTCGGGTCAATGAATGGGAAAAACACGGCGTGCGCTTCTTGGTGGGGCGGCGTCGAGCTTCGGCGTTTTCAGCCTAGCACCCATGCGTTTTGCAACCGTAAGAAATTGCGCGGTTCGCGGGGCGGGGGAGGGGGCGAGACGCTCCGCGGCGCGGTGGACGTTCGGGCAGGGGCTGCGGCCGTCGGGACGAGGGCGGGCTGGTATGCGAGGAGGGAGACAGGGATGGGGAAAATGGCGGCTGCCGCCGGGACGGAGGCGGGCTGGTATGGGTATACGGCGGTGCGTTCACGGGCGGGGCAGCGGGCGGGCGAGCGGTGGGCGGGGTTCGGGGTGGGGGACGCCCCAGGGTATGGCGAGCAGGCGTTGGTAGCCGCGTTCGAAGTCTTGCGCGGTCATGGCCCGCCGGCCGGCGGGCTGCAGGCGCTCGACGCGCAGCGCGCCTGCGCCGCAGCCCAGCAGCAGGGCGCGGTCCCGCACGTGCACCTCGCCACAGCCCGGCAGCGGCGCGTCGTCCGGCGGGCAAACGGCGCCGCTGCTGGACGGGTCGGGGAGCGCGGCGAGTTCCACCAGCGTGCAGGTCGTTTCGCCAACGCGCACGAAGGCGCCGGGCCAGGGCTGAAAGGCCCGCCAGCGGTCGAACAATTCCCGCGCCGGCCGCCGCAGATCGAGTTCGGCGTCGGCGCGTTCCAGCGGGCGCGTGAGGGTGGCGCGGTCCGCGCGCTGCGGACGTTCCGCCGCCTCGCCGGCGGCCCAGCGCGGCAGCACGTCCGCCAGCAGGTCGGCCGACGCGGCGGCCAGGCGGTCGTGCAGCGAGGGCGCGCGTTCGGTCGGGCCGATGGCGAGCCGCCGCGCCGCCACGATCGGGCCGGCGTCGAGGTCGTCGTCCAGCCGGATAAGCGTGACGCCCGCCGCGGTCTCGCCCGCGGCGATGGCCGCCTGGATGGGCGACGCGCCGCGATAGGCGGGCAGCAGCGAGGGGTGCGCGTTGACGACCCCGCGCGGCGCCAGACGCCGCAGCGGCGCGCGGATCAGACGGCCGTAGGCCGCCACGACGACGGCGTCAGGTTCGTACGACGCGATGGCCTCGACGGCTGCCGCGCGGTTGGGGTTTGGGGGCTGGAACAGATCCAGGTCGAGCGCGCGCGCCGCCGCCGCCGCGGGCGGCGCGGTGAGCCGCCGCGCGCGGCCGACCGGACGGTCCGGACGGCTGACGACCAAGACCACCTGAAAGTCGCGCGCCAGCCGCTGCAGGGACGGAACCGCGAACGCCGGCGTGCCGAAGAAGACGACGCGCACGGGGCGTCAGGACGCGCGCAGGCGGCTGGCTTCGGGCGAGCGCGGATCGACGAAGCGCAGTCGCTGGGAGTCGACCAGCCGGTCGGTGAAGACGATGCCGTCCAGGTGGTCGATCTCGTGCTGCACCACGCGCGCCAGCAGGCCGCGCAAGCGGCGGCGCACCGACGCGCCGTCCACGCTGCGGCCCTTGACGGTGACCTCGGTTGCCCGTTCAACGGGGCCGAACCAGTTGGGCAGGCTCAGGCAGCCCTCGTCGGCCACTTCGGCGCCGCTGGCGCGCACGATTTCGGGGTTGACGAGCGCCAGGCGTTCATCGCCTACGCTCGCCACGATCACGCGCCAGGGCCGCCCCACCTGCGTGGCGGCCAGACCCGCGCCGCGGTTCGCGTCCATGGTGTCGAACAGGTCATCCACGAACGTGCGCAGGCCTGCCGAGACGCGGGAGACGCGGCTGGCCTTGCGGCGCAGCATGGGGTGGTCGACTGGATGGACGGTCAGTACGGCCATAGATGTTATGTCAAGTCAATCGGGTCGGCGTCGATGTGCCAGCCGCCGTGAAACAGGGGCAGCGTCTGATGCGCATCCTCGCCCAACAACAGAAGCTGCCAGACGTAGCGCCCGCGCTGGCGGGGCGTTGGGGCGGGCGCCGGGCCCAGAACTTCCAGGTCGAGGTCCGCGCCGGCGCTGCGCACGGTCTCGAGCTCCTTGCGGGCGCGCATGGCCTCGCCGAGCGCGCGCTGATCGTCTTCGTCACCAATGGCCGCCTTGATCAAGGGGCGCAGCGGCGGCAGACCTTCCGCGCGCCGCTGTTCCATCTCGGCGCGGAAGAACTGCAAGTAGCTGCCAGTCTGCAAGGCCGTCAAGGCGCGGTGCCGGGGCATGACGGTTTGCACGATCGTGCAGGCGTCGGGATTGCCGCCCGTCACCAGGCGGCGCAGGCGCATGAGGGTGACGAACACGCGCTCGGGCGCCAGAAAGTCGGGGAAGCGCAGGCCGACGTCCGCCTGCACCACGCCCAACAGGTCGGCCCCGAGTGCATGCCGGTAGCCGAGCAGGCGCTGGGTGCCGACCAGCACCTGCACGGCGCCGCGGGTGAATGCCGCCGCGTCGGCGTCCATGTCCGCGGCCGGCCGGTCGCTGTCGATCCGCGCCACGCGCGCCCGCGGCAGCAGATGGCTGACGGCGTCGGCCACGGTTTCGCTGCCATAGCCCCACAGCCGCAGGCGGTCGCCCGCGCAGGCCGGGCAGCGCGACGGCGCGGGGTCGTGCCAGTTGCAGATGTGGCAGACCATCATGGGCGCGCCGCGGCCGTGCAGCACCATGCCGGTGCTGCAATTGGGACACTCGAACACGTGGCCGCAGTCGCGGCAGACGGTGAGCGCCGCCACGCCGCGGCGGTTGACGTACAGCACGGCCCGCCCGCGGGCCTCCAGCGTTTTGCGCAGCGCCGTGTAGAGCGCGCGGGAAATCACGCCGCGGCGGCCGGCGGTGGCGGCGGAGCGCGCGTCCACGATGTCTACGTACCCGGCCGGCCGCTGCATGCCCCAGCCGCGCCCGACGCGCCGCCAGGTCTGCCGCAGCAGTTCCGCCGACTGCGCCACGACCAGGTGGGAATGTTCGGTTTCCACCGCGTGGAACGTGGAGACGCGGGGCGTTTCGGCGCCCAGGATCAGCGCGCAGCCGTGCAGGCGCGCCAGTTGGGCCGCGACGGCGGGCGCGTGGTACGGAAGAAACGGCGGCCCGGCGCGGTTCTTGTGCCCCTGGTCTTCCTCGCGGTCCACGATCACGACCCCCAGGCGCGTGAGCGGGGCGAAGACGGCGGCGCGCGGCCCGACCAGCACGTCGATGTCGCCCGCGCGCAGCGAGCGCCACAAGGCCACGCGCTGGGCGTCGGTCGAGGCGCGCGCGGCGTCGGCCACGGCCGCGCCGGTGCGCACGGCCAGGCTGGCGGCGCAGTCCGAAGCCGTGGCGTCGTCCGGCGCCACCACCAGCGCCTGCCGACCCGCGGCGGCGGCGGCCTGGATGGCCGCGGCGTACAAGGCCCAGCGGTGGTGCTCGTCACCCTGCAGCACCACGACGCCCGGCGCGGCGTGGCCCAGCGAGGCCAGCAGCGAGCGGCGCGCCGCCGGGTCGGGCGGGTCGGGCGGGTCGGGCGGGTGCGCGTCGTCCGGCGATGCGCGCACCAGATAGGGCGGCGACCAGCGGCGCTCGATGCGCGCCAGCCCGCGGTCGACCAGGCTGGTCAACACGCCGGGGGAGGCGGACACCGCCTGCAGCGCCTCGCGCACGGGCGTCGCGCCGCCGGCGGTTGCCAGATGCTCCCAGAGTTCGCGCTGCTTGGGCGCGCGCGCCAGGATGGCGCGGGGTTCGCCGCCGTCGGCGGGTGTCACCGCCACGGCCAGTCGCTGCGCGGGCGGTTCGGGAAATGCGACGCGCACGCGCAGGTCGACCAGATCGCCGCGCAGCAGGCGGTCGAGCCCGCGATTCGTCCCCGTCTTGCCCACGGAACGCCGAATCTCGGCTTCCGACGCCTCCCCGCGCTCGCGAATAAAGTCGAGCAGACGCCGATCGCCGCGCGACAGGCCGCCGTCGTCCGCCGGCGCGCGGCTGGGGGTGTAGGTCGCGTAGAGCCGACGTTCTAGCCGCGGCGGCGTGACCAGGTCGAACGCGACGTTCAGCGACGCGCCGTAGCGCGCCGCCAGCCAGCGCATGAGGCCGACGTGCCTGGGGTCCAGCAGCGGCGGGTCCAGGATCAGGTCGTACACCCCGCGGGTTTCTTCGACCGGGGAGGTGTCGCCCAGCGCCACCACCACGCCGTGCCGCAGGCGGCGGCCGAACGGCACCATGACCAGATGGCCGGGTTGCAGACGTCCGCGCAGGTCGTCGGGCACGTGGTAATGAAAGGTGTGGTCGCCGCGCCAGGGCGGGGCGGCGACCGCGATTTCGGCGTAGGCCGGCGCGGCGGCGCTCACGCGGCTATCCGTCCGCCGGCGCCGGGGCGAGACTGGCCGCCGCCAGCCGTCGGGCGGGGTCCTGGCGGCACGCGGTCACCACGTCCCACAGGCGGTCGGCCGCGTGTTCCAGGCCGCCGGTGGCATTCACGATTCGAGCGTCGGCCTCGCGGGCGAAGGCCAGCTCGTAGCCGCGCATGGCGGCCACGCGGCGCGCGATTTCGCCGCACGACTCGGTTGCCCGCGACCGCATGCGGCGCTCCGCCTCGGCCGGCGACGGCGGTTCGACGAACACCGCCACGGCCGCGGGGTAGCGGCGCTTGAGGGCGCGCGCGCCCTGCACGTCCAGACGCAGCACCACGTCGCGGCCCGCACGCAGCGGGCCGCGCACCTGATGCAGCGGCGTGCCGTAGCGCCGCCCGTAGACGTTGGCCGTTTCCAGAAACCACCCCTGCTCGCGCCGAGCGTCGAATTGCGCGTCGGTGAGAAAGAAATGATGCACGCCGTCCACCTCGCCGGCGCGCGGTTGGCGCGTGACGGCGGTGACGGCGAAGGCCAAGTCCACGCCGCGGCGGCGCAGCACGTCGATGACCGAGTCCTTGCCAGCGCCCGACGGCGCCGTGACCAGGAAGAGCAGCCCGCGGGGCGGGGGCAAAGGTTTCGATTCCACGCGTCGCCGCATCCTCCCGGCCGCGCGCCCGCGGCTGGATTCTATCAGCGCGGCGCCCGACCGCTGGCAAAGGGTCGCGCCGTGCCTGCGGCTCTGGGCCCCGCAGGTCCGTGGCTTCCCTCTGGACGAGCAGGGGCGTCTCCCAGAAAGAGCGGGGGACTTCCCTCGCCCTGACAGGGCGAGGGCATGCGAAGGCGGGCGGCGGCGACGACGCGGGGGCAGGCGGCGAGGTCGGGGTGAACGATGGGGTGGGGGAAGCCCGCGGACTGGAGGAGCGCGGCGACGCGGCGCGCCTGGTCGGGGGCGCATTCGAAGGCGGCCGCGCGGGCGCGGGAACGGCCCACCTGGGCAATGACGCGGCGGATGACGTGCAGGCCGTCAGCCCCCCCGTCCAGCGCCAGGCGGGGTTCCCAGCGGGACACTTCGGGGGCAAGGTCGGGCAGCAGGTCGGACGGGACGTAGGGAAGGTTGGCGAGCACCAGCGCGCCGTCCAGGTCGAGGCCGCGGACGCCGTCGGCGCGGCAGAGGCGAATCCGATCGGACAGGCCCAGGCGCCGGACGTTGGCGGCGGCCGCGCGCAGGGCGGGGCGCGATACGTCGGCGGCGCAGACGCGCAGGCCGGGGCGTTCCTGGGCCATTGCGCAGGCCAGGGCGCCGCTGCCGGCGCCCACGTCGACGACCAGGCGGCTGGCGGTTTCGTCCAGCAGGCGCAGGCAAACTTCGACCAGGAGTTCGCTTTCGGGGCGCGGGATCAGGACGCGGCGGTCGACCTGGAGGGTGAGGTTGCGAAACGCGCGCCGGCCGGTGACGTAGGCAACCGGCTCGCGTTGGGCGCGCCGCGCCGCGGCCGCATCGAAGGCGCGCCGCTGGGCGGGGCTGAGGACGGCGTTGCGCCAGAGCGGAACGTCGGCGGGATCGACGCCGAGCACGTGGCCGAGCAGCACGTTCGCATCGAGCGCCGGCGACGCGACACCCGCGCGCCGCAGCCGCGCGGCGGCCGCGTAGCGCGCGTCGGCGGCCAGGATGCGGCCGCCGCCCTGCGCGGCGCCGCGGCCTGCGGTCCGCCGCGCGGCGGCGGCCGTCCTACCCGGCGCCGCCGTCAAGGTTCGCCAGCTGCTGGTCGTGCTCCGCCTGCCGCAGTGCGCCGACCAGGTCGTCCAGGCCGCCGTCGAGGATGGCGGGCAGGTTGTGCACGGTCAGGCCGATGCGGTGGTCGGTCACGCGGTCTTGCGGGAAGTTGTAGGTGCGAATCTTCTCGCTGCGGTCGCCGCTGCCGATCTGCGCGCGGCGGGCTTCGCCGCGTTCGGCGGCCTGCCGCTCGCGTTCACGCTCCAGCAGCCGCGCGCGCAGGATTTGCAAGGCCTTGACACGGTTTTGCAACTGCGACTTCTCGTCCTGGATGCTGACGACCGTGTTGGTGGGCAGATGCGTAACCCGCACGGCGGAATCGGTGGTGTTGACGCTTTGCCCGCCGTGCCCGCTGGAGCGGAACACGTCGATGCGGACGTCCGACTCGGGGATGTCGATCTCGATGGCCTCGGCTTCCGGCAGAACGGCCACGCTGGCGGCGGACGTGTGGCGGCGGCCGCTGGCCTCGGTGGCGGGAACGCGCTGCACGCGGTGCACGCCGCGCTCGAAGCGGAAAGCGCCGAAGGCCTGGCGGCCGACCACGCGCAGGATGCCTTCCTTGACGCCGCCCCTGCCGGTCTCGCTGATGCTGAGGGTCTCGACGCGGAGCTTGTGCCGCTCGGCGTGGCGCACGTACATGCGCAGCAGGTCGGCGGCGAAGAGCGCCGCTTCGTCCCCGCCGGCGCCGGCGCGCACTTCCACGATGGCGTTGCGCGCGTCGTCCGGGTCCTGGCGCACGAGGGCAGCTCTGGCTTTGGCGGTCAGGTCGGCCGCGTGCGCCTCGGCGTCGACCAGTTCGTCGCGGGCGAGTTCGGCCAGTTCGGGGTCGGACGACGTCAGCAGGCCGCGGGCTTCGCGCATGCGTTTGCGGGTGTCGGCCAGCGCGTCGTGAAGCCGCGCCAGGGGTTCCAGCCGCGAGATTTCGCGGCCGAGGTCGGCCAGGCGGCGCGGATTGGCCGAGGTGTGCGGGTCCGCCAGCTCGGCCGTCAGCTCGTCGTACTGGCGGCGGGCCTCGCTAAGCCGATCGATCATCGAAAGGCACGGCGGCCACGTGCGCGGGCCGCAGCTCCGTCAGGTCGTTCTCGCGCGCCAGCACGTGGTCCATGGCGGCGATGGCGACCTCGATTTGCGCGTCGTCCGGTTCGCGCGTGGTCAGCCGCTGGAACCACATGCCGGGGGCGGCAATCCAGCGCACCAGCACGTTGCCCTGGGCGCGCGCCGTGAACATGATGAACTCGTAGCCCACGCCCGCAATGACCGGCAGCAGCACGAGCCGCGAGGCCAGGCGCAGAACCATGGGCGGACGCCCCAGCAGGGCGAACACGATGATGGAGATGACGACCAGCGTGACGATGAACGAGGTGCCGCAGCGCGGGTGCGCCAGGGGATGGCGGCGCACGTTGGCCAGGGTGAGCCGCTGCCCGGCCTCCAGCGCGTTGATCGTCTTGTGCTCCGCGCCGTGGTACATCCACACGCGCTTGATGTCGGGCAGCAGCCCGATGAGCGCGATGTAGGCCACGAAGATGGCCATGCGCACTGCGCCTTCGAGCAGGTTGCTCATCACGTCGGACTCGACCAGGTCGTCGGTCAGCGAGGTCAAGACCAGCGGCAGCACCAGGAAGAGCCCAACCCCGATGGCCGCGCCGACGATCAGGCTGCCGGTCATAACGCCGTCCGCGGCCGAGCCGGCCGAGCCGGCCGTGGCGGACGCCTTGGGGTCGGCGGCGGCGTCAGCG
Organism: uncultured Chloroflexota bacterium; assembly: GCA_958296175.1. Lineage (GTDB taxonomy): Bacteria > Chloroflexota > UBA11872 > UBA11872 > UBA11872 > UBA11872. Next base: position 2,146,289 of record OY282448.1, on the reverse strand, counting down.
CGGGGCTGGCTGGCCGAGTCCTGGCTGCCGTCGGCCGGCTCGTCTGGTTCGGCCGGCTCGTCGAGCTGCACGTTGGCCGAGAAGTTCAGGGCGCGCATGCCCAGCGCCAGCATGTCCCAGAGGGCCACAGCGCCGCGCACGAAGGGAATCGGGCGCAGCCGCTGCGAGAGCCGTCGCGGGTCGAGCGCGATGGACCTGAGCAGGACGTGGCCGGCCGGATGCCGCACGGCGATGGCGGCGGCGTTGCGGCCGCGCATCATCACGCCCTCGATGATGGCCTGGCCGCCGTAACTGATGCGGAGTTCGTTGCTGCTCACCAGCGCCCTCGAGTTGCGCGCGTTGGCATCGTCACGCCGTCAGGCCGGGCGCGCCGCTTGCGGCGGTCAGGCGCGCGATTTGCGCCGGCGCCGCTCGAACCGGTCCACCTGGCCGGTAGTGTCCACCAGCCGCTGCTGGCCGGTATAGAACGGGTGGCAGATGGAACACACGTCGACGTGAATGGCGGGCACGACGGCGCGCGTCTCGAAGGCGTTGCCGCACGAACACGTGACGCGGCATGCCACGTAGTCGGGGTGAATGCCTGGCTTCACGCGTGAGTCCTCCATCGGCATCGCCGCCGCGGATTTTTGCCAACCTCGTCCGCGGCGCGGTCGTTCTGGTGTACGCCGCGTGCGGCAGCGGCGGCGCCTGTTGCGGCAACCCTAGCACAGCGGGCGGGGCAGCCCCGGCGGCGGCTCAGCGCGGGATCGTGCGCCGCCGCGGCATGCGCGCCAGCAGCGTCAGCAGGCCCAGCAACAGCGCCGTCAGTCCCAGGAAGGCGTAGACCTTGTCGATGCGTTCCACCAAGAGCGCGATGACGCCCAGCACGCCGGCCAGCGCGTAGTACATGGCGGCGATGAGCGGCTGCGGCGCGCCGACTTCCCAGAGCCGATGATGCAAGTGCTCCACGTCGCGGCTGGCAAAGCCGCGCCCGCTGGCCAGGCGGCGCCCGATGGTCCAGGCGACGTCGAGGATTGGCACCCCCAGCACCAGAATCGCGGTGGCGAGCTTGGCCGGCCCCATGATGGCGATCACCGCCAGCGCAAAACCCAGAAAATTCGCGCCGGCGTCGCCCATGATGATGCTGGCGCGGTAGACGTTGAAGGGCAGGAAACCGAAGATCACCGCCACCAGCGCCAGCGCCAAGGTGGCCGTGCCTGGCAACCCCAGCCGCAGCGACAGCACCACCAGCACGATCGAGGCGATGCTGACGACGCCGCCCGCCAGCCCGTCCAGCCCGTCCACGAAGTTGATGGCGTTCATCATGCCGGTGATCCAAAACAGGGTGAACGGGATGGCGATGGCGGCGTGCAGGAACACCACGCCGTCCTCGAAGGGATGGCTGACGGCGCCGATGCGGACGCCCAGCACGGACACCACGGCGGCGGCCGCGAGCTGGGCCGCGAACTTGACGCGCGGGCGCAGGCTGCGCAGGTCGTCCACCACCATCACCGCGGTCACGACAGTGGCGCCCAGCAGCAGCCCCAGGGTTTGCAGGTCGAGCGGCCAGGCCGCGGCCAGCACGGTGACGACGAACGCGGCGTACATGGCGAGGCCGCCCAGCCGCGGCACCGGCGCGGCGTGGACGCGCGCGGCGCCGGGATGGTGCAGCCAGCCGCGGCGCGACGCCAGACGGCGCACCGCCAGCGTCAGCACGGCCGCCAGCGGCGCGCCGATGCCGAGGGCCAGCCAGTTGAGGTCAGTCACGAGCGATTGGGGATTGGGGATTGGGGATTTGGAGGGTGGCGGGGTCTGAGGGTAGGGGCGGCGGGAGGCGTAAGGGCATTGGTTGACCTGGAGATTGCGCCGCGCCTACACTTGGGGCGAGGTGTGGGGCGTTGGGAACGTCCGCGCAGGAACACAGCGGCGCGGGTGCGCTGGCCCGGAGGGTTCATTGGTTCATATCACGGTTGGGGCGAACGAGAGCTTTGACGCCGCGTTGCGCCGGTTCAACAAGAAGGTGCAGCAGGAAGGCATTATTACGGAGACGCGGCGGCGCAAGGCGTACGACAAGCCCAGCGTGCTGCGCAAGAAGAAAGAAGCGGCCAAGCGGCGCAAGACGCGGCGCGCGGCCCTGAAAGCGGCCGAGTCCGAGGCGCGCGCCCTCTAGGGCGCTGGCGCTCGGCCACCGCCCGCGCGCGGCTCTCGCGCCGATGCTTGACCGAATTACCGCCGACCTGACGACGGCGCTGCGCAAGCGCGACGCCGAGCGCGTGCGCGTGCTGCGCACGCTCGTCTCGCAGATCAAGTACGAGGCCAAGGAATCCGGCGCCGAGGCCGACGACGCGCTGGTGACCCGCGTCGTGCAGCGCGGCGTGCGCGGCCGCGAGGAAGCCATGGCGCTGTACGAATCCGGCGGACGCTCCGACCTGCTGGCCGCGGAGCGCGTCGAGCGCGACATGCTGCAAGCCTATCTGCCGGCCGCCGTCGACGACGCCGCCATGCAGGCCCTGGCGCGCGAGGTGGCGGCCGAGGTGGGCGCCGCAGGTCCCTCGGACATGGGCAAGGTGATGGGACCTTTGATGCGGCGGCTGCGGGAGCGCGGGGTGGTGGACGGCCGCCGCGTGAACGCCTTCGTTGCCGACCTGCTCCGCCAATCCTGACGCACGGCGGCGCGGCGCCGGAGCTGCGCATCGTCGACGGCGGCGAGACCGCCTGCCCGCAACACCTGCAGCCGCTGATTGCCCCCATCGCTGCTGCCGTCCATGCCGCGGCGGGGCTGGAAGGCGAGGTTGGGCTGCGCCTAGTCAGCGACGCGGAGATGGCGCGGCTGAACGCTGCGTTTGCCGGAAACCCCCGCGCAACGGACGTGCTGGCGTTTCCCAGCGGCGACGCCGAACACCCGGGCGACGTTGCCCTGTCGCTGGCGCGGGTGCGCAGCCAGGCGCGCGCGTTTGGCCACAGCGTCGAACGCGAGTTCGGCTACCTGCTCACGCACGCGCTGCTGCACCTGGCGGGCCTGGGCCACGACACCGACGCGCGGCAACGGGCCATGCGCCGCGCCGAGGAGCAGGTGCTGGCGCACGTGGGACTGCCGCGCGGCGGCGCAGCGGACGATCTCGGCGCGGCGGACGCGCGTCGGCGCGTCGGCGCAGCGGGCGCAGCGGGCGCAGGGGGCGCACCAACCGCGGAGCCGCTGGTCGTTCCCGCGCCGGCCAAGATCAACCTGGGCCTGGAAGTCTGCGGCCGCCGCGCCGACGGCTACCACGACGTCGTCACCATCTATCAGGCCCTGGAGTTTGGGGACGCCGTGCACCTGCGCGAGGCCGCGGCCATCGAGGGCGTCAGTTCCGTGGCGGGGCTGCGCCCCGCCGACGATCTGGCGTTTCGCGCCGCGCACGCCTTGCGTGCGCGGCTGGGTACCAACCGCGGGGTCTACATTCACGTGGAGAAACGCATCCCAGTGGCGGCGGGGCTGGCCGGGGGAAGTTCGGACGCCGCCGCAACCCTGCTGGGGCTGGAGACGCTGTGGGGCGCGCCGCGCGGCGAGGTGGAGGCGGCGGCCCGCAGCCTGGGCGCGGACGCGGCGTTCTTTCTGCGGCCGGGCACCGCGCTCGGCCTGCAGCGGGGGGACGACCTGCACCCGCTGCCGCCCGCGCCGCGCCGCTGGGTGCTGCTGGTGCGTCCGCAGGCTCAGATCACGGCGCGCGCGGCCTACGCCGAGCTGCGGGCGCACGAGTGGTCCGGCGGCGGCGCTACGCAGGCGAACGCCGACGCGCTGCGGACCGGACGGCTCGACCCCGCGCTGCTCACGAACGACTTGCAGGCGGCGGCGGCGCGGCTGGTTCCAGACATTGCCCAGGTGCTGCACGCGCTCGACGCGGCCGGCGCGGCGCCCGCGCTGCTGGCCGGCAGCGGGCCGACGTGCTTTGGCTTGTTTCCGAGCGAGGACGAGGCGCGCCGGGCCCAGGCCGAGATTCGACCGCGGGGCTGGTGGACCGTGCTGACCAGCTTTCTGCGGCCGGCGGACGCGCGTTGACCGCCCGCCGCGGCGTGCCTACGCTGCGGCGTGTGGGGAGTGGCCAAGTGGTAAGGCAACGGATTTTGGATCCGTGAATCGAAGGTTCGAATCCTTCCTCCCCAGCCGATGAGCGCCCCGACCCAGCCGGCGGCCGGCATCGTGATGGCGGCTGGGCGCGGCGCTCGGTTCGCCTCGGCCACGCCCAAAGTCATGCACCACGTCTGCGGGCGCCCCATGCTGGCGTACGTGGTGGCCACCGGGCTGGCGGCCGGGCTCGCGCCCCTGGTGGCGGTGATCCGGCCGGGCATGGACGTTGGCGCGGCCGCCGTTGGGGCGCTGACGGTGGAGCAGCCGCCGGGCGACCACGGCACCGCCTACGCGGCGGAGGTGGGGCTGACCAGGATTCCGGCGGCGGTCCCGACGGTTGTCGTGATGTACGGCGACTCGCCGCTGGTCAGGCCGCAGACGGTGCGCGGGGTGGCCGCGGCGCTGCAGGCGGCCGACGCCGCGGCGGCCATCTGCTGGGCCGACGTGCCGGCACCGGGCGCGTTTGGCCGCGTGCGCTTCGACCAGGACGGTCTGCTGGTGCAGGCGGTGGTGGAGGCGGGCGACGCCTCGCCGGACGACCTGGCGCTCACGTCGGTCAACGCGGGTCCCGCGGCCTTTCGCGCCGCCTGGCTGCGGGACGCGCTGCCGCGGGTGACGCCGAGCGGCGCGTCGGGCGAGCGCTATCTCACGCGCCTGGTCGATCTGGCGGCGGCCGACGGCGAACGCGTGGCTGCGTATCGGATGACGGACCTGGACGAGACAATCGGCTGCGACGACGCGGAGCGCCTGGCGGCCGCCGAACAGGCCATGCGCCGACGCGCCGGGGCGTGAGCGCCGCGGCGTTGGCGCCGCGGGATGGCAAATGCGGCCCGCGGGCCGGCATGCGCGCGCGGACGCAAAAAATGCCGGGCGGTCCCTGGCCGCGGGTCGATATGATGGCGGGGACAAGACGCGCCGGGGCGCACTCCGCGCGGCCCGCCGGCTGACGCCGCGGGATCGAACGAAGCGCCCTGCGCGCGGCACGGATACAAGGCGGGGTCCGGTTGGACGGCGAACTGAAGGTGTTTGCCGGCTCGAGCAACCGCGCCCTGGCCCAGAACATTGCCGACCTGCTGGATCAGCCGCTAGGGTCGGCCACGGTGGAGCGCTTCCCCGACGGCGAGTCGCGCGTGCAGATCAACGAGAACGTGCGCGGGGCGGACGTGTTCGTGGTGCAGTCCACGTCGGCGCCGGTGGACACCCACTTGATGCAGCTGCTCATCATGATCGACGCGCTGACCCGCGCCTCGGCCGGCCGCATCACGGCGGTGATTCCCTACTTCGGCTACGCGCGGCAGGAAAAGAAGACCACCGGCCGCGAACCCATCACCGCCAAACTCGCGGCGAACCTGCTGGAAGCGGCGGGCGCCACGCGCGTGATGACCCTGGACCTGCACGCGCCCGCCGTGCAAGGGTTCTTCGACATCCCCGTGGATCATCTGCAAGCGTCTCCGCTGCTGGCCGACGCCATGCGGCGCGTGCTCTGCGGCGAGGTGGTGGTGGTGTCGCCGGACGCCGGCGGGGTGGCACGGGCGCACGACTTCAGCCAGCGGCTGGACGACGCCTCGCTGGCCATCATCTTCAAGAACCGCACGGCGCCCGACGCCGTGCAGCCGCTGAACGTGGTGGGCGACGTTGCGGGGCGCACGGCCGTGCTGGTGGACGACCTGATTTCGACGGGCGGCACCATCGGCGAGGGCGCCCAGGCGCTGCAGGAGCGGGGCGCGCGGGAGATCTACGTCTGCGCCAGCCACGGCGTCTTTGCGGGCGCGTCGCTCGAAGTGCTGGCGCATGCGCCGCTGGAGCGCGTGTTCGTGTCCGACAGCGTCCCCTTGCCGCGCCAGACCAACGGGGCCGCCATCACGCAGGTCGCAACCGCACCGCTCTTCGCGGAAGCGGTGCGTCGGGTTCACAATGAAGAGTCGATCACGGCGCTGTTCACTTAGGCGCGCGGGGGCCGCAACGCCTCGGGTGCGCGGCCCCTGGCCGCTGGCCTACGGCGTTTCGCACGTGCGCGGAAGTGCCGAGGGTGGAGGTTCCCTGGGTTCCCTGGATTCACGAGTTTCCCCGGATTCACGAGCCGTGCGAGGCTCGTACCGTCACCATGGCCGCGACGCCGGGCCGCCCGCGGGCGGGGCCAGGCGTCTGGGCGTGCGCACCCGAATGTGCCGCGCAATGAAGGGGCGGGTCCTTCTTGGATCCAGTTAGTTGGCTCGGTCTTGCGCTCATCGTGGCGCTGACGGCCGTCAGCGCCCTGCTGGTGCTGGCGGAAAACGCGGCGCAGGAGCTCTCGCGCTCCGCGCTGGACGAGCTTGGCGCCAGCCATCCACGCGCCGCGCGGCGCCTGCGCGTGCTGCTGGACAACCGTTTCCGGTTCTGGGTCAGCGCCCGCATTGGCGCCACCACGCTGGTTTTTGCCTCCGCGGCGCTGGCCGCCGCGACGGTCGGCGCCGAGCTGGGCCGCGTGTTCGACGCGCCAGGGGGCGGCGTGGTGCTGGCCATGGCGGTGCTGGCCGTGGCGCACGCAGGTCTGGCGCGCATCACGCCGCGCATCCTGGCGCAGCGGTATCCCTTGGCCGCCGTGCGACGCCTCTCGCTGCTGGTCTTTGCCCAATACGTGCTCTTTCTGCCGGCCACGCGGCTGTTCGAACGCATGTTGTCCCTGCGCGAGCAGGAAGCCTGGCGGGGACCCGACCCGGAAGACGAAGCCGTGATCCAGGCCGTGGAAGGCGCGCGCGAAGGCGCCATCGACGCCACCGACATCGAGATGATTACCAACGTCATCGAGCTGGGCGACCGCGTGGTGCGCCAGGTCATGACGCCCAGGCCCGACATTGCGGCGCTGGAGGCCGACACGCCGCTGCGCGAGGCGCTGCGCACGGCCCACGACCGCGGCGTCTCGCGGCTGCCGGTCGTCGACGGCGGCCTGGACAACGTGATTGGGGTAGTGCACGTGCGCGACGGGATGGCGGAACTGCTTGACCCCGACCCGAGCCGCGGGCTGCGGGACCTGCTGCGCCAGCCGCTCTTCGTGCCCGACTCGAAATACGTAGACCAGCTCCTGCGCGAGCTGCAAGGCGCCAACGTGCACATGGCCATTGTGGTGAACGAATACGGCGACACGGCCGGGCTGGTCACGATCGAGGACCTGCTGGAAGAGATCGTGGGCGAGATCGAGGACGAATACGACGAACCCGAGGAATCCATCACGCGGCTGGGCGCGGGGCGCGTGGTGGTGGACGCGGGTTTGCCAATCGCCGACCTAAACGACGAGCTGGGGCTGGCGCTGGCCGCCGACGGCGTGGACACCGTGGGCGGCCTGGCCTTCAACGCTTTTGGGCGCGTGCCGGAAGTGGGCGAGTCCGTGCTGGCGCCGGGCGCGGCGCTGCGCGTGCGCGCCATTCACGAGAACCGCATCACGCGGCTCGAAGTCACCCGACACACGGACGCCGATGCCGCCGACTAGCCCGAGCGCCGGGCGGCGCATGCCCGAGACCCGCGGCGGCTGAGCCGGGAGCGTCGACGATCGATATTGTCTTCGGTCTGGCGGTCTTCCTGGGTCTCATTGCCGTCAACGGGCTGTTCGCCGGCGCGCAGTTTGCGTTGGTCGCCGTGGGGCGGTACGAGGTCGACGCCGCGGCGTCGCAGGGAGACCGCCGCGCCGGCGTGGTGCGCCGCGCGCTGGAACGGCTGTCGTTCCAGCTCTCCGGCGCGCAGCTGGGCATCACCGTCAGTTCGCTGGTGTTGGGCTTCGTCGTCGACAACGCCATCGGCCCGCTGCTGCGGCCGCTGCTGGCCTGGATTCCTGGGATCGACAACGGGGCGCTGGTTGCGCTGACGGCGGCGCTGGCGCTGGTGACGGCCACGGTGACCCAGATGGTGCTGGGCGAGCTGGCGCCCAAGAACCTGGCCATCGCCCGCCCGCTGGCAACGGCGCGCATCTTCGTGCCGCCCATGGTGCTGGTGAACGCGGCGTTTGCGCCCGTGATCCGCGTGCTGAACGCCATTGCCAACGTCTCGATGCGCGCCGTGGGTCTGGAGCCGCGCGAAGAGCTGGAAGGGTTCCGCTCCGTGGACGACGTGCGCGAGGCCCTGCGCTGGGCGATGCAGGACGACACCGCGCACGGGATCGAGTACGGCGTGTTGGACCGCGCGCTGGGTCTGGGGCGGCGGCGCGTGCGCGACGTGATGGTGCCGCGGCCGCGGGTGGTGGACATAGACGCCGCGGCCACGCTGGCGGACCTGGCGCGGCTGTCCGTCGAGACCGGGCACTCGCGGTTTCCGGTGCGCGACGACCACGGCCGCGGCTACCGGGGCGTTGCGCACGTCAAGGACGTGCTGGAGCTGCCGGCGGCGGCGCGCGCCGCCGCGCCGCTGTCGGCCAAGCTGCAACCAGCGCTGGTGGCGCCCACCGGCCGCGACCTCCGCTCCATGCTGCTGGAAATGCAAGCCGGCAATCACGCCATGGCCATCGCGGTCGACGAGTTTGGCCACGCCGCGGGCATCGTGACCTTGGAAGACATCCTCGAAGAGTTGCTCGGCCGCATCCAGGACGAGCACGACCAGCCCGCCGCGCCGCTGGTCGTGCGGCTGGGCGAGGGTCTGTACGACGCGGCGGGGGAAGTTCGGCGCGGCGAGTTGCGCACGGCCACCGGGTTTGCGATGCCCCGCGGCCGGTTCGAAACGCTGGCCGGGCTGCTGCTGGCGCTGATGCAGCGCATCCCCACGACCGGCGACACGGCCGCCGTGGGCGGATGGACGCTGACGGTGGCGGCCATGGACCGGCGCCGCATCACGCGCGTGCGGCTGCGCGCGCCCAGGGAGAACCGGGGGGCGCGGGCATGACGGGCGGGCTGCTGGCCGCCGCCGCGGCGCTGCTGCTGGCGAACGGGTTCTTCGTGGGCGCGGAAGTCGCCATTACGACGGCGGCCGCCAGCCGCCGCGGCGAATTGGAACGCCGCGCCGCCGAGGGCGGCCGCGCGGCCCGCTTGGCCGTGGCCTCGGTGCGGGAACTGTCCTTCATGCTCACCGGCGCCCAGCTGGGCATCACCATGGCCTCGCTGGGGTTGGGCTTCGTGGCCGAGCCGGCCATCGCCGACGTGCTGGAGACGGCGCTGGCCGACCGCATCGGGCTGACCGGCGCGCCGCTGCACGCGCTGTCCAGCGCCATCGCGCTGACCATTGTGGTCGTCGTGCACATGGTGCTGGGCGAAATGGCCCCCAAGAACGTGGCCATTGCCGAGCCGGTGCGCACGCTGCTGTGGGTGGCCGTGCCGTACAGGTTCTACGCCAACGCCGTGCGCGGCCTGCTGTGGGTGCTGAACGAGCTGGCCAACGGGGTCGTGCGGATCGTTGGCGTCACGCCGCGGGACGAGCTGACGCGCGCCTATACGCCCCACCAGATTGGCGCCATGCTGAGCGAATTGCGGCGCCTGGGCGCTATCACCCCCGCGCAATTGCAGCTGGCGGACCGCGCGCTGTGGTTCGCCGCGCGGCGGGTGGCGGACGTCATGGTGCCGCGCTCGGCCATGCGCGCCGTGCCGGCCACCATGCACGTGCGCGACATCGAGCGCGAAGCCGTGGCCACCGGGCACTCGCGGTTTCCCCTGTACGGCGAGTCGTTGGACGACATCGTCGGGTTCGTGCACGTGAAAGACCTGTTGGCGGTCGACCAGGCCGCCGCCGACCGCGCGCTGCCCGCCGCGGCAATTCGCCCCATGCACGTCGCGCCCGCAACCGCCGTGGTGGGCGAGCTGCTGGTCGCCATGCGGCGCGCACGGGCGCACGTGGCGCTGTTGGTGGACGAGCACGGCTCGCCCGCGGGCATCGTGACGCTGGAAGACCTGGTGGAAGAAGTGGTGGGCGAGATTCGCGACGAACACGACGCTGCGCCGACCGAGATGCAGCAGTTCGGGCGCAACCACTTTGCGGTGCCGGGGGCGCTGCGCCTGGAACGGCTGGCGCAGGCGATCGGCGTCCACCTTCCCGAGGGAGAGTTTTCGACGGTGGCGGGCTTCCTGATGCAGCGCATCGGCGCCGTGCCGCAGCCGGGCGACGCGGCCGAATTCGCGGGCTGGGTGTTCCGCGTGCGCCGCATGCGCGGGCCGCGCATTGAATCGGTGGACGTTATCCGCCGGGCGGCGCGTTAGGCTTGGCCGTGGCTGTCATGCAGCGTTCGCGTACGTACAAGGCCGAAGGCGTCGTGCTCAGTCGGCGCGACCTTGGCGACGCCGACCGCATCGTCACGCTGTTCACGCGGGAGTTTGGGCCTCGGCGGCTGGCGGCGCGCGGCGCGCGGCGGCCGACCAGCAAAGTCGCGCCGCACGTCGAACTCTTCACGCGCGTCAGCCTGGTGGGCGCGGCGGGCGCCAGTCTCGACGTGCTGACACAGGCGCAAACGATCGAGACGTACGCGCGGCTGCGCACCGACCTGCGGGCATTTGCCGCGGCCGGGTGGGCGGCCGAGTTGCTGGACGGCCTGAGCGATGACGGCGCGGCCATGCCGCAGGACTATGCGGCGCTGGTAGCGTTTCTGCGCGCGCTCGACCGCGCGGACGCCGACCCGGCGCCGCTGCTGGCCGCCTTTGCCATCGCGCTGCTGGACGCGCACGGCTACGGCCCGGAACTGGAGCGGTGCACCGTGTGCACCCGCCGCATCGCGCCCGACGACCACGCCTTCACGCCCGGCACGGGCGGCGTGACCTGCCTGGCCTGCGCGCGCCAGCACACCAGCCACCGCGTGCAGGTCGATACGCTGAAGGCGCTGCGCTTCGTCGCGAGGGAGGGCGTTGCAGGGGCCGAGCGCCTGCGCACCACGGCCCGCGTGAGCGCGGAACTGCGCGGCGTGCTGCGCGCCTACGCCGCGACCATGGTGGAGCGCGAGATCGCCTCGGCGCGCATCCTGGAGCGCGCCGGCGCGGCGGCGTCCGCCCGCCGCAGATAAGACCGTCCCGCGCCTGGGCGCCGAACCCTGCGCGCACCCCCAACACTCCGAGGAACATCATGGCCGCCCCCGATCTGGACACGTTGACGTCGCTGGCCAAGCGGCGCGGGTTCGTCTTTCCCAGCTCGGAGATTTACGGCGGGTTCGCCAGCACCTGGGATTACGGGCCGCTGGGCGCGGAGCTGATCCGCAACGTCAAGGAGGCCTGGTGGCGGCGCGTGGTGCACGCGCGCGACGACGTGGTGGGTCTGAACGCCTCCATCCTGATGCACCCGCGCATCTGGGACGTGTCGGGCCACGTCGAACACTTTCAAGACCCGCTGGTGGAGTGCCCGGCCTGCCGCCGCCGCTACCGCGCCGACGACACGCCGGACCTGCGCTGCCCGCACTGCGGCGAGGAGCTGACCGAGCCGCGCATGTTCAACACCATGTTCAAGACCTTCGTCGGCCCGGTGGAAGACGAGGCGGCGGTTGCATATCTGCGGCCCGAAACCGCGCAGTCGACGTACGTGAATTTCAAGCAGGTATTCGACACCGCGCGCGTGCGCGTGCCGTTCGGCATTGCCCAGATTGGGAAGGTGTTTCGCAACGAAATCACGACTGGCAATTTCATCTTCCGCAGCCGCGAGTTCGAGCAGATGGAGTTGCAGTACTTCGTGCGGCCCGGCGAGGACGACGCAGCGCACGAGGCCTGGGTGGAGGCGCGCTTCGCCTGGTGGCGCGAGCTGGGGCTGGACGAGCGCCGCCTGCGCCTGCGCCCGCATCGGCCGGAAGAGCTGGCGCATTACGCCAAGGCCACCATCGACGTCGAGTACGAGTTCCCGTTCGGCTGGGGCGAGCTGGAGGGCGTGGCCAACCGCACCGACTTCGACCTGCGCCGCCACGCCCAGGCCAGCGGCGCGGATTTGTCGTTTTTCGACGATGCGGCGCGCCAGCACGTGACGCCCTACGTGATCGAGCCGGCGGCCGGCGTGGACCGCGCGGCGCTGGCGTTCCTGGCGGACGCCTACCGCGTGCAGGACGTGCGCGGCAAGCCGCGCGTGTTCCTGAGCCTGGACCCGCAGCTGGCGCCGTTCAAAGTCGCGGTGTTCCCGCTGGCGCGCAACCGGGCGCCGCTGGTCGAGCTGGCCGCACGCATCGCCGCCGACCTGCGGCGGCGCTGGCCGGTGTTCTACGACGCCACGGGGTCCATCGGCCGCCGCTACGCCCGGCAGGACGAGGCCGGCACCCCGTTCGGGGTCACGGTGGACTTCGATTCGCTGGAGGACCAGACGGTGACGGTGCGCGAGCGCGACAGCATGGCGCAGACGCGCGTGGCGGCGGACGCGCTGCCGGAGTATTTCGCCGCCCGGCTTGCCTGGTAATCGCCGTGCCGGCCGCTCCGCCGTCGGCGCCGGGGTCGTACTCCAGGCTGGAGAGGGCCGTGCTGGCGCCGCTGCGCCGCCTGGGGGGCGTCATCGTCGGCCCGCTCGTGGAGGTCTTGGCGCGCGCCGGCGTGCATCCCAACGCGCTGTCGCTCAGCCAGATTCCGCTGGGGCTGGCGGTCGCCGCGCTGATTCCCAGGGCGCCCGTCCTGGCGCTGGGGCTGTTCGCCGCCGCGCTGCTCATGGACTTTCTGGACGGTGCGCTGGCGCGGCGTTCCGGCGCGGCCTCGACGTACGGGGCGCTGGTGGACCAGGTGGCCGACCACGTGCGCGAGCTGACCGTCATCGGCGGCCTGACCCTGGCGGGCGCACTGCGCGGGGAGATTGGCGTGGCCTACGCCATGGCCTACCCGCTGGCGAACTTCCTGCTCTACGCCGCGGACCGCGTCCAGCGCCCGCCGAGCTTCAGCGTCAAGCCCTGGCTCGCGTTTTACCCCTTCCTGGCGCTCTATCTGCTGACGGGAACCAACGCGCTGAACTACGCGGCCGCCGCCGCCGCGGGGTTCATGCTGGCGGCCAGCGCGCACGCGCTCTGGAACGTCCGCGGGCATCTCACGGCGGACGATGGTTAGCACCGCGTCAGGATGCGTGTCGGTGCCCGCGCCGGTCGGGGATGGCCGAACCTGCGCACGCCGCCGGACTGCCGAATGCCGCTCAGGAAGAAGTCCCGAACGCCGGCGGCGGCAGCCGCCGCTGGACGGGAGCGGCGGCCCGCGTTCCACGAAGCAGGCTTACGCTAAGCTAGCCACCGACAGGGACAGCCGACCGGCCATCTTCCAAGGTGCAGGTAATGACCCGAAACTTCAGTTTCCGCCGCGCGGCGTGCGGGGCGGTTGTGGGAATCCTGGTGGCCGCGCTGCTGGCGGCCTGCGGCGAATCCGGCGGTGGCGCGCCGTCGTCGGGCGCGGGCGCGGCTGGGCCGCCGGGGCCGGTCGACGCCGAGCCGGGCGCAACGGTCGAGCGCGAGGGCGTGACCGTCGTCTTCCACGAAGTCGGCGCCGCCTACTCGTTCGGGAACTTCGACAACGCCGAAGAAGGCTTCTTCTTCATCTCGGCGCTGTTCACGGTGCGGAACACCGGCAGCGGCTCGCTGGATCTGGGGATCGAGTCCATGACGCTGGAGACGTCCGGCGGCGGCCGCGGCGAGCTGCGCCAGGCCGCCCCGGCGGTGCGGCTGGCAGGCGCCGGGCCCTCCCCGGGCGAGGAAACACGCGGCTGGCGCAGCTGGGAAGTCCCCAACGGCACCACGGCCGCCACCATCAGCTACAAGCCGCGGCCCGACCTCGAAATCCGCTTCGGGTTCACCGTCCCCGACGAAATCCGCGACCGCTGGCGCGTCTGACCCCGCGGCCCGCGCCCGCGCCGTTCCTTGCGCGCTGGGCGGGCGCGGCCGCTGGACGGGCGCGGGGAACGCAGGAACCGTACGGACACCCGAGGGCCGCGCGGTGACGTTGCAGCTGTGGAACTTCCTGCGCGTCGTGCACGAGTTCAGCGGCATGACCGCCCTGGGCGCGTTCGCCGCCGCGCTGGTGGTGGTGGTGCAAGGGCGCCGCATTGCGCAGGCCGGCGGCTGGAGCGACGGCCTGCCCACGGAGCCGGTGCTGCGGGCGCTCAACCGCTGGGTGGCGGCGCCCTCCCTGCTGCTGCTGCTGGCCAGCGGGCTGGGCATGGCCCTGACCAACTCCTACCGCATGAGCCCCACGTTCCTGGTCACCAGCACCATTGCGATGGGGCTGGCCGCGGCCGTCTGGCTCTTTGTGATGCTGCCCGCCGAGGTCCACTTCCGCGCCGGCCGCCAGTGGGCCAACGGCTGGCGCCGTTGGATGGCGGGCTGGTCCGCGCTGGCCTGCCTGGTGCTGTTCGCCTTCGCCATGATGATCGTCCGCCCGGTCTGGTGGCCCGGCGTGACGGCCTTTTCAGGCTAAGGGTCAGTTCCTCGCGGCCAGCGGCTCTTGGGCCAGGGAGCAGCGGCTTGGGGCCAGCCGCCGCGCTCCTAGCACGGCCCGCCGCCCGACCCGCCGCAGCGTTCGGGCGCGATGAGCTTGTTGTAGTCCTGGCGCTGCGGCTCGTCCGAGCCGCCGCAGGCGCCCAGGGCCGCGCCGGCCGCAATGAGCGCCGCGGCGATCAGCAGCGCCGCGCGCCGCGACGCGGCCGCGATCGACCGTTTGACCCGATGTCGTCCGTCCATGTGCTCGACCGTCTCCTCCAACCGGCCCGCCCTTAAGCTAACGCGGCCGCCGTCAGCCCGCGTAGCTCATCCCCGTATCGCGCAGGGTGGTGGACGTGCCGCTGCCCGCGCCGCCGCCGATCACCTGGCCGAAATAGACCACGTGGTCGCCTGGCTGCGACTGCCCCACGACGCGGCATTCGAACCAGGCCGTAGCGGCGTCCAGCACCGGCGCGCCCGTTTCGTAGGTCGAGACTGGCTCGCCTTCCAGCCGCCCCTCGCCGCTGGTGGACTTGGCCGTGAACTTCAGCGACAGCTCCTTGGAGCCTTCCGGCAGCACCGAGATGCTGAACACGCCGGTGGCGTCGATGTTCTGGCGCGTGTGCGCGGTGTCCTGCACCGCCACGGCAAAGACGCGCGGGTCGAACGACACCTGCGTCATCCAGTTGGCGGTCATTCCGTTCGGCTCGCCTTCGGCGGACACCGAGCCGACCACGGCCAGCCCGTAAACCACGCCCAGCAGCGCGTCGGATGCGGGATCGCTGTCAGCCATTGGCACACCTCATCGTTCCCGACGCCCGCACGACGGCGCGCGCCACACGCGCGAGTCTCGCACAACCAGGCGCGGTTCTTCCGCCCGCCGCGGCCGCCGACCGCAGCAGCCGCTGAGAACTCCCGCCTTCGTCAATCCACGATCCACAGTCCACAATCCCTAGCTTTCCCGTGCCAACGGAAACTCCACCTTCGCCATGCCCCGTTCGTGCGACCGCCGAATGGCCTCGATCACCTCGATGCACGTCAGGCCGGTGCGCACGTTCGCAAACGTCTCCGGTCCGCCCTCGTGGCGGCGGATCAGGTCGTCGATGTTCGACAACATGCCGGAGCGGTACACCTTCTGCGACGGCAATTGCCGCTCCAGCCATTCCTCTTCGCCGCTGGGCGCTGTTGCGGCGTATTCCACGTTGGAGTGGCTGCCGCCGATGCGCACGCGGCCCTGCTGACAGAAGATTTGCCACTCGGTGAACCTGGGAATGGCCTTGGTCTGGTTGACGAAGGCCAGCACGCCGTTGTCATAGCCGATCAGGGCGCTGGGCGCGGGCTCCTGGCCGGGCGGCCCGGCTTCGTGCAGGCCCACCACCCAGCGCGGCGCGGCGCCGGCGAACATGTTCACCGTGTCCACCATATGCGAGCCGTTGCGGTATTCCAGCGCGCGCGGTCCGCCCCAGGTGCCCACGATCCGCTGCGGGCGGCCCACGCGGCCGGACTGGATGAAGTCGTAGGCCTGGCGGAAGAACGGGTCCCAGCGGCGCGAGTGGTCGACGCAAAACGCCGCGTCCGCGTCTTCCACCGCCGCCGTCAGCGCGTCGGCGTCCGCCAGCGAGGTGGTCATGGGCTTCTCGCAGAAGATCATCGGCACGCCCGCCTCCAGCGCCGCCACGGCCAGGTCGGCGTGCGTGTGGTCGGAGGTGGCGATGCTGAGAATGTCGATGTCCTCGGCCGCCAGCAGCGCGTCCAGGTCGTCGTAGAGCGCCGCGCCTTCGCCCCAGGTCTGACGGAACGCGTCCAGCAGCGCCGGGTCCAGGTCGCAGACCGCCGTCACGTCGGTTCGCTCGTGCATTGCGTACGCCGACGCGTGCGTGTGCGGCGCGCCCCGCCGCGTGCCGCTGAGCGTTTCCTTGAGCGCACCGGCGCCTATGCCGCGCAGACCAACGACCGCCGCGCGGTACCGATCTCGATTCGCCATCGTGTCACCTCACTCGTTGGGGATTGTGGATTGTGGATCGGGGATTGGGAATTGTGGATTGGGGATTGGGGGTTGTGGATCGGGGATTGGGAATTGTGGATTGTGGGTTGGGGATCGGGGATTGGGAATTGGGGATTGTGGATTGTGGATTGTGGATCGGGGATTGGGAATTGTGGATTGGGGGTTGGGGAGTTGGGGGCTGGGAGTGACGCAGGCGCGGCCTACGGTGCGAGCGAAGGCGGTCCCGGGCTCCAGCCTGCGCGGGGGCGGCACCGCGGGGGGCGTACTTCGGTCGATGCTGCGTCTCGGTCGCCCCCTCTCCCCTGAGGAATCGCGCACAGAGGCTCTGCGGCGAGCACAAGGTACACGGACAGCTCCTCTCCTCTAGGAGAAAGGAGCCGTCACGACCACCATCACCGGCTGCCCACGGCATCCCCCCAGGAGGAAGAGGGTTCCGTCCCCTCCCCCTAGGGGGGGAGAGGGTTAGGGTGAGGGGGGCGCGGGGGCGAAGACTTCGAACTCGCGCCAGGTCTCGTCCGGGTAGAGCAGGTCCCGCACCGCGTCGCCCAGCAGCGCCAGCTTCACTGGTTGGTCGGGGTCGCCGGGGTGGTACTCGAACACTGCCGCCTGGAAGTACTGGCGGATGAACCCGGGCGTGGCGCCCGGCAGCGCCAGCACCGCCTCAGGGTGCGTGTCCGCGCGCGCGTCCGTCTTCGGGTAGCCGAACGCGGCCACGCCGCCCAACCGCTCGAACACGTCCAGGAACCCCGTGAACGTCCCGTCCACCGCGGTGTTGGACACGCGGTGACCCCAGGGCCCCAGCTCCTGGCCGGGCTGCTCGGAGAGCAGGTCTGGCTCCACGCCCAGGTCGGGCGAGCCGGCCAGGCCGCCGCCCAGGTAGTCCCAGACCAGCCGCCGCTCCATACGCCAGACGCCTTCGCGCTGCTGGCAATCGACGATGCCGCGTTGGTAGTACTGCGTGAAGACTCTGGGCCGTTCCACCATCACTTCGGAGGTGGGCCAACCCCAGCGCTCCAGGCCGCCGGTGGCGTCGTAGTGCCCCAGGAAGTCACAGACCACGGATTCCTCGGCCTCCCCCTCCTGCGCGGCCGCGAAGGTGACGCGCAGCGTGGGGATGGTGTGGGCCAGGTGAACGTCGGGCTCGGTGTGGCGCACCGCCTCCACGACCACGCGGCGGTCGGCGCCCTCCGCGGGTTCGTCCGCGGGTTCGGGAGAGAACCGCGGCGTCGGCGCGGCCGTCGGCGCTGGCGTGGGTCCGGGCGCGGCGGCCGCCCCGGGTGCCGGCGTAGCCCCAGGCGCGGGCGTGCCGGCCGGCCCGGGCGCCGGCGTGGCGCTCGGCCCGGGCGCAGGGCCGGGGCCAGACGGCGCGCCGGCCGCCGCAACCGCGGCGCTCCAGGACGCGCTCGGGTCGTTCGTCTGGTCGCTGTCGCCGTGGAAGCTCACCGTCAGCGGCCCTGGCAGGTGCGCCGACGTCACCGTCAGGCTGGCCCGCACCACGGCTTCCGCCCCCACCGCCAGCGTGCCGTCGCCCACCGTCTGGCGCGTGACGCCCAACTGTGACGAGCGCCAGAACACCCCGCTCAGCGGCACCGTGCCCGTGTTGCGCAGCGTGAAGCGCCACTCGATAGTCTCGCCCACCCGCACCGGGCTCGGCGGGCCGGCCAGCGCCACCTCCAGCCGCGGGTGCCGCGACGACGGCCGGTCGGTGACCGTCACCGCGATGCGGTGCGCCGCCCACAGCGTGCCGTTGCTGGCCCCGACAATCACCGTGGTCGTCCCGGCGCTCCCCGCCCCGATCGTGACCCGCGCGCCGTCGACGCTCACGCTGGCCACCGCCGGGTTGTACGACGAGGCCGAGTACGTCAGCGGCAGGTCGTTGATCTCCTGGAACGAGTCCGTCACGTCCAGCGTGCGCGACGCGCCGGTATGGAGCGACACCGCCCCCAGCGTTCCCACCCGCAGCACGTCGTCCGCGCCGTCGGTCACCGTGATGGTCACGTCGATGCTGTCCGTGCCGCCGCGGGCCTCGGGAGCGACGCCGTCGTCGGCGGTGAGGGTGATCTGGTACTGGTTGTCGCCGTCGGCGTCGAGGGGGAACTCGAATTCCAACGGCTCCTTGATCGAGACCTGGCCGCCGCCGTCGACGGTGAAGACCGCCGCGTCGGGGCCGCTGAGGGTGTAGGTCGTCGGCTGCGTGCCCGCCACCGGCTGGTTGTCCGGGTCGACGGCGGCCAGCGGCGCCCCCACGGCCGTGTCGGCCAGCTGCTCGACGATCGAGCGGGCATCGGTAGCCGCCGCAAACGCCGGCGGGCCGCACCAGTCAGCCGGGGGGTTGCCGTCCGCGCCGGCCGCGCCGGTCAGCCGCACGCGGTTCACCAGCCCGGCCGGCGTGGTGGGCACGGTGATCGGGTTGCCGTACAGCCAGATCTGCACCCCCGACGCCAGGTTGTTCAGTTGCGTCGGCACCGCGCCGCTCAACTGGTTGCAGTTCAGGTAGAGCGGCTGTGAGTTATGCAGGTTGGACAAGCTGCCCAACGACGACGGAATGCTGCCGCTCAATTGGTTGCGCTGCAAGTAGAGGAAAGTGAGGCTCGATAGGTTGCCCAATTGCGTTGGAATGCTGCCGCTCAGGTTGTTGTCAAAGAGGATAAGGTGCCAGAGGCCGGACAGGCTGCCCAACGACGATGGGATGCTGCCGCTCAACTGGTTGCGGTGCAGGTAGAGCATCCGGAGGCTCGAGAGGCTGCCCAATTGCGTTGGAATGCTGCCGCTCAGGTTGTTGTCTTGCAGGAAGAGCCGCTGGAGACTCGACAAGCTGCCCAACGACGACGGGATGCTGCCGCTCAACTGGTTGCGGTGCAGGTAGAGGAACTGGAGGCTCGAGAGGCTGCCCAACTCCGTCGGGATGCTGCCGATCAGTTTGTTGTTTTCGAGGCGCAGCCGCTGGAGGTTGGTCAGGCTGCCCAGCTGCGTCGGAATATTCCCGTCCAATCGATTGTTGTAGAGCCCGAGGAAACTGAGATTCGAGAGGCTGCCCAGCTGCGACGGAATCGCTCCGCTCAAATCGTTTTCGTGTAGGAAGAGCCACCTGAGATTCGTCAGGCTGCCCAGTTCGGGCGGGATGCTGCCGCTCAGCTGGTTGGTGGAGAGGTAAAGGAACCGGAGGGCGGTCATGTTGCCCATCTGTGACGGGATGCCGCCGCTCAACTGGTTGTTGTCGAGGTAGAGCGTTGTGAGACCCGTCATGTTGCCCAGTTCGGCGGGGATGCCGCCGCTCAACTGGTTGCGGGAGAGGGTGAGGTTCGTGAGGCTCGAGAGATTGCTTAGCTGTGACGGAATTGCTCCACTCAAATTATTGCCGCTGAGGTTGAGGTTAGTGAGATTCGACAGGCTGCCCAGTTCGGCGGGGATGGTCCCCTCCAACTCATTTTCGTTGAGATTGAGATGCGTGAGACTCGACAAGCTGCCCAACGACGACGGGATGTTGCCGCTCAACTGGTTGCTGTTGAGCCAGAGCTGTAGGAGATTCGACAGGTTGCCGAGCTGCGACGGAATCTCTCCGCTCAAATCATTTTGTTGGAGCCAGAGTATCTGGAGACTCGAGAGGCTGCCCAGTTCGGCGGGAATGCTCCCGGTCAACGCATTTCGGTCGAGCTGGATCTGCGTGAGATCCGACAAGCCGCCCAACGCCGGCGGAATCGTGCCAGTCAGCGACTTATTCCGGAGGGTGAGATTGATAACCGCGCCGCCGGTGGTCGTGGACATGGTGATGCCGTCCCAGCTGGACATGGCGGTGGCGACGGCCCAGTTGAGCGTGCCCGTGCCGCGCAGGTCGTCCTTGAGATTCAGCAGGATTTCGCAGTCGCGGGCGAGGTTGGCGTGCGCGCCGCTGGCGGACGCGGTGGGGTTGAGCGAGTCGCAGTCGAAGTCGGTGGCGGCGGCGGCCGGGCCGGCCGCGGCCCAGAGCACGGCGGCCAGCAGTGCGCCGGCCGCCAGCAGCGCGCCAACCGCGGCGCGGCGCGTCAGGCGTTGTGTACTCAATTGGAGCACGGGGGGGGTGATTGCAAGGACGGCCAAGTGCCCTGGACGGGCGGTCGCGCTGCGTCGCATTGTGGGTCCCGATTCGGTGAGATCGACAAGCAGTAGGCGGCGGAGCCTACCCAACGGGCGGCGGGGCGTGCAAATGCCCCAGGGCTGCGGCGCCGCCCCCACCCCACCCCAACCCTCTCCCCCCGCGGAGGGAGAGGGGGCGTTACCGCGGGCGTGGCCGTCGGCGCATTGGCGCCTCTCTCCCCGCGGGGGGAGGGGGAAGAGAAGAGGAGGCGGCGGCGATCTCTCACCCGCGCCCACACTCTTCACCCCCCGTCCCTGCCCTCACCCGCTTCCAGTTGCACCGACGCGGCCGCGACTGCGCCTCATCCCGCACCCACGCACTCGTCCCCTGGGGAAATGTGGGCGGCAGGTCTCCGAACAGGCCGCCGCCAACCCCTGGCCTCACCCGCTGGGGCGGCGTTGGCGCAGCAGGGCGGCGCCCTGGCTGAGGGCGCGGAGCTTGAGGTAGGCCTCGTCCAGGTCCATGGGATTGACGCTGGAGGGCGCGAAGCCGCAGTCGGGGTTGAGCGTCAGGCGCTCGGCGGGCACGTACTGCATGGCGGCCTCGGCGCGCGCGGCGACGGTGTGCGGGGTTTCGATCTTGGGGTCGGTGTGGTCGATGACGCCCAGGCCCAGCAGCTTGCCGCGGGGAAACTGCGCCAAGACCTCGATCCCGCCGGCGTCTGGCGTGGCGAACTCCATGGCGAACCGATGCACGC
Organism: uncultured Chloroflexota bacterium; assembly: GCA_958296175.1. GTDB lineage: Bacteria > Chloroflexota > UBA11872 > UBA11872 > UBA11872 > UBA11872. The sequence continues at coordinate 2,125,092 of OY282448.1, read as the reverse complement.
GCATGCGGTCCAGCGCGCCCATGATCGGGTCGTAAGGCCCGCGCGTGCTGTGGCGGCGGTTGCCGTGCGCGTGGCAGAGGTGCACGGAAAGGAACGGATGCTCCACGCCTTCCACGGCGCCGTTGACCGCGCGCACGGCCAGCTCGATTTCGTGCTCGACGTTGGAAATCCCCGCGCGTTCTCGATAGGCGGGGTCGACCAGCAGCGCCAGCCAGGGGTCGTCGAGCTGGATGGCGTCCACGCCCAACGCGGTCAGGCGCTTCAGCTCGCCGTTGATGATGGGCACGCAGGCGTCCATGAAGGCATGGCGGGTGGGATAGGCGGCGGTGGAATGGCGGGGGCTCCACATGCGCCGCGCGATGGTGTAGGGCGAGGGGACGGCCGTGAGGATGCGGCGCGCGGCGGCGGCGCGCACGAAGCGGGCTTCGTCCAGCGCGATGGGGCGCCGCTGCCGCAGCTCGGCCACCACGGCCGGATAGGCCGCGCCGCGGCCGGAGGGCGGCGGGATCAGATCGGCCTGGAATCCGGCCACGGCGTCGGCAAAGACCTTGACGTAGCTCTCGCGCCGCCATTCGCCGTCGGAGACGTAGTCCAGCCCCGCCTGCTCTTGCATGCGGATGGCGGCGGGGATGGCGGCGTCCAGGGCGCGCGCCGCAGCGGCGGGCTGCGCCTGGCCGCGCTTGCGCCGTTCGATCAGTTCGCGAATCCAGACGGGCCGCGGCAGGCTGCCGACCACCAGGGTGGCGAAACGGTGCGGCGGCTGGGCGCCCGCGCGCGTCCCGGCGCCGGCGCCCAGCACCGCGCTCGATTGCGGCCCTGCCCCCGCTTCCAGCGGCGGCGCGCTCGATTCAGGCCCCGGGCCCGCCCGCAGCGGCGGCGCGCTCAATGCAGCACCATCCCTCCGTCCACGCTCAGCGAAATGCCGGTGACGTAGCTGGCGTCGGCGGAGGCCAGCAGGAAGGCGGCGTTGGCAACGTCGGCGGGAAGCTGGTGGCGTCCCATGGGGATGCCGGCCACGCGCGCGTCCCAGGCGGTTTCGCCGCGGCGCTGCTCCAGTTCGGTCAGGTCGGGGTTCAGGTCCTCGCGCCAGAGGCGCGTGTCCACGATGCCCGGGCACAGGGCAACCACGCGCACGCCGTGCGGGGCGAGTTCCAGCGCCGCGGCGCGGGTGATGCCCACCACGGCGTGCTTGGCGGCCACGTAGCAGGTCATGTAGGGCCGTCCGACCTTGCCGGCGGCCGAGGCCAGGTTGACGACTACGCCGCGCCCGCGGGGGCGCATGCGGCGGGCGGCGTGCTTCACGCCCAGGAACACGCCGCGCACGTTGACCGCAAACATGTCGTCCCAGGCCTGCACGGTCTGGTCGTCGAGCGCGGCGGCGCCGCCGATGCCGGCGTTGTTGACCACGACGTCGACGGGGCCGAAGGCCTGCTCGGCGGCGTCGAACATGGCGGCGACCTGGGCTTCGAGGCGCACGTCGGCGCGGTGCGCGGCCGCGCGGCCGCCGGCCTGCATGATGCCGGCAACGACGGCGCCTGCGGCCGCCGAGTCCAGGTCGGCCGCCAGCACGGCGGCGCCTTCGGCCGCAAAGCGCTCGGCGATGGCCTGGCCAATGCCGCGCCCCGCGCCGGTGACGATGGCGACCTGGTCCTGCAATCCGTTCGGCACGCTCCCACCTCGCGTCTGGTGCAGTTTCGACAGGCGGATGGTGGCACAGCCGGCGGGCGCTCGCGGCGGGGATGGGAGCGGCGCGCAGGCGCGGCGGACGCGAACGGGCGCAAAGGTTTCGAGCGGCGCCGCGCGGGCGGGCGGCGCGGCGACCGGCTGCGCGGTTATACGAGCGGCTATATGTACGTGTGTGCGGGCCGGGCGCGCGGGCGGGCGGCGCCAGTGATGGCCGGCGGCGTGGATCGAACGCGGCGCGGTCGGTTGGCGCGGTCGGTTTGGCGCCGGGGCCTGTCGGGTTGCGCGGGCGGGTGGGGCGGCGTAGGTTCCGAGCGCCGCCGCACGCCGATTGCCTCGTTCAGGAGCGCTGCATGGCCACTTTCCGCTGTTCGTGCCACCAGATCACGTGGGGAGACCGGCTGGTGGAGGCGTTGGACGACATCGCCAGCTTTGGCTACGCGGGCACCGAGACGTTTGGAACCGTCGTGGCGGAATATGCCGGACGCGCCGGCGACTTCCAGGCCATGCTGGAGGCGCGCGGCTTGCGCTTGTCGGCGCTCTACGGCGGCGGCGCGCTGCACGACGCCGCCGCGCAAGGCGAGGCCATCGAGCAGAACCTGGCCATCGTGCGCTTCCTGCACGAGCTGGGGTCGGACCGCCTGGTCATCGGCCCGGGGCGCCGCGACGGGAAGCCCAGCGCCGCGGATATACGGCGGCTGGCCGCCGGCGCGCGCGAGGTGGCGGCGGCGGCGCGCGACCTGGGCGTCGTCATCGGCGTGCATCCGCACTGGAACTCGGTGATCCAGGACCGCGACGAGATTCAGGCGTTCTTTGACACCGCAGACACAGCGCTGGTGAAGCTGGCGCTGGACCCCGCCCACGTTGCCAAGGCCGGCGGCGACCCGGTGGAGGTGGCCTCGACCTATCGGGACCTGCTGGTCTACATGCACGTCAAGGATTACGTGCCCGAGCTGGACGTGGACGCGCCGGAGACGGCCAGCAGCCAGGAGCACGCGCCGCGCATTGCGTTCTTCGGCGAGCTGGGCACGGGCGTGGTCGATCTGCCGGCGCTGCTGGACGTGGCGCGCGCGGCCGGCTACGACGGCTGGCTGACCGTGGAACTGGACCGCTCCCAGACCACGCCGCGCCAGAGTCTGGAAGCCAACTCGCGCTATCTGACCGAGCGGCTGGGCTTCGATCTGGGCGGGGTGAATCATTGAGCGGCGCGCCGCTGCGGCTGGGGCTGATCGGCTGCGGCCGCATCGTGGAGGAAGGCCACGCGCCGGCGCTGGAACGCCTGCGCGAGGCGTGGACGGTTGCCGCCGTGGCCGACCCGACCCAGGAGCGGCGCGGCCTGCTGGGCGGGCGCTTCGGCGTGCCGCCGCAGGCGAGGTTCGAGCATTATGTCGAGTTGCTCGATTCGGGCCTGGTCGACGCCGTGGACATTGCGGTGCCGCACCACGTCCACGCGCCCGCCTGTCTGGCCGCAGCCGAGGCGGGGGTTCCCTTCCTGAGCGAAAAGCCGCTGGCCACGTCGCTGGACGACGCCGACGCCATCATCGCGGCCGTGACCACGCGCGGCCTGCCCGCCGGGATCATGCACAACTATTTGCACCGCCCGCACGTCAGCGCGGCGCGCGCCGCCATCCAGGCGGGACGCATCGGCCGTCCGTTTCTCTTTCGCATGGAGAGCATGGGGCGCGGGTGGTACGTGGGCGCGTCCAGCTACGACCCGACCTGGCGCTCGCGGCGCGCGGAGGCGGGCGGCGGGGCGCTGCTGGACAACGGCTATCACAACCTCTACAGCGCCGAGGCGCTGCTGCAATCCCCCGCCACCCGCGTGTTTGCGCGCACGGGCGTCTTCGTGCTGGAGCAGGACGTGGACGACACCGCCGCCGTGATGCTGAGCCACGCCAGCGGGGCGACCTCGCTGCTGCTGGCGGCCTGGAGTTCGCGCAGCGCGGCGAACGTGAACGAGGTGCACGGCGAGCTGGGGTCCATCCGGCTGGACGGCGGCCGCGCCGTGCTGCACGTGGACGGCGGGGTGGAGGAGCTGCGTGCGGCCGCCCACGCCGACGACCTGGGATTCATCGCCATCTTCGCGCGTTTCGCCGCGGCGGTGCGCGGCGAAGCGCCGCCGTTGCACGAGCTGCCCGAGGGCCGCCGCAATCTGGCGCTGGTGACGGCGGGCTACGAGTCGTCCAGGACTGGGCGGGGCGTCCCGGTCCCCGCCTGATCCGTCGGGCGGTGAACCACAGCGCGCGCACCGGGCGGCCAGCGCCAGGGCGGGCGTAGTCCTCATGCGGCGGGTGCGCATTCCCGCAGTCGGGACGATTCTGGGGCTGCCCACCGACGTGCGCGCCGTGATGGCCATCACGGTGGCGGCGTCGTTTGGCAACGCGGCCATCGCCACGCTCTTCACGCCGCTGGGCCAGGAGTTCGAGATTTCGGCGGCGCCGCTGAGCGCGCTGGTGGCAGGCTACGCCATCGCGCGGCTGGCGGTGGATCTGCCGGCGGGCGCGCTGATCGACCGCGTGCGCGCGCTGCCCTTGTTCTACGTGGGCGGCGCGCTGGCGATCACGGGCGTGGTCGTGAGCGTCCTGGCGCCGGTCTACGGCCTGGTGCTGGCGGGACGGATCGTGGAAGGCATGGGCGCCAGCACGGCCGGCGCGGCGGCGCAGGCGTATGTGGCGCGGCGCGCGCCCGAGCGCGAGCGCGGGCGCATCCTGGGCGCGGTCAGCGCCGCCACCATGTCGGGCGCGTTTCTGGCGCCTGCGTTCGTTGGCCTGGTGGCCTCGCTGGCCGGCTGGCGGGCTGGGCTGCTGATCACCGTGCTGCCGGTGCTGGGCGGGATGGCGCTGGTCAAGCGGTACGTCACCACGGAACCGCCGCGGCCGCGCGGCGCCGCCGCCAGCCACGACCTGCGCCATGCGTTCTATTCGCCCGGCAGCCTGGCGCTGGTCAACCTGATGTCCATTGCGCTGGCGGTGCCCATTTTCGGGTTCAAGGCGCTGTTCTACCCGGACGTCGGGCGGGCGCTGCAGCTGGAACCCTGGCTGATTGGCATTGCGCTGTCCCTGTCGGCGCTCATGCGCTTTCCCATCGCGATCGTGGCGGGCGCGCTGTCCGACCGTTTCGGGCGGCTGCCGGTCTACGTGCCCAGCGCCATCCTGGCGGGCGTCGTCAGCGTGGTGGTGAGCCAGGCGAACGGCCCGCTGACCTACGTCGTCTTCGGGCTGGCGTTCGGCCTGGGGGGCGGGTCGGTTCCGATGGTCACCTCGATGGTGGTGGACCGCACGCCGCCGGGCCGCATGGGCGCGGCGCTGGGCACGCATGCGTTCCTGCGCGACATTGGCGTGGCGCTGACGCCGCTGGGGCTGGGACTTGGCATCGAGGCCATGGGCCACAGCACCGCCGCGTTCCTGTTGCTGGGGTCCGCCGCGTTCTCGGCGCTGCTGGCCATGCTGGCGGGGGAATCGGCGCCCGCCCGCCGCGCGCGCGCGCCGACGTCCTGACGCGCCGCCAAGCCGCGGGCCGCGCGAAATCGTTCGCCGAGACCGCGGCTTTCGGATATCCGCCGGCGGGTGCTATCGTCATGCGCCGCATGCGGCGCGGCCGCTGTGTGCCGCGCCTCGCCATTGCCGTCCGAACACGGCGGGATTCGCACGCGGCCTGTTCGTCTTCAGATGCGGCGCCGTGCAAGGAGGCTTCGATGACGCTCAGCACCTATCTTCACTTCAACGGGAATTGCCGCGAGGCGTTCGAGTTCTACCGCTCGGTCTTTGGGGGCGAGTTCGCGATCATGCAGACGTTTGGCGACGCCTCCACCGACATAGGCGTCCCTGAAGCCGAGCACGACAACATCATGCACGTGTCCTATCCCATCGGGTCGAGCATGCTCATGGGCAGCGACGTCCCGTCCACGTTTGGATCTGTGAAGAATGTGGGGGACAACTTCTCGATCACCTACGCTTCGAGCAGCAAGGAGGAGACCGATACGCTCTTCGCAAAGGTTTCGGCCGGCGGCGTGGTGACGATGCCGTTGGAAGACGTGTTCTGGGGAGCGTATTTCGGATCCTGCACCGACAAGTTCGGCGTCAACTGGATGTTCAACTGCGATCCGGAGTCGTAACGACCTGACCGGCAAGCTCCGGTCTCTGCGGGCCACGCCGTTCCCGCCGCTGCTGCTGTTGCTGCTGGCCCTGGCCGCCGTCTTCCTGTTCGAACCCGACCGCGGCCACTTCTACCCTATCGAGCTTCACAATGGCGTGTCGCCGAGGCATCTGACCGTGGCCTCGAATATGTCTCCAGACCACAACTTTTTGGGGTTCTACCGCCAAACGCTGAACAGTGACGGCGCCGCTTCATACGAGCCCTACAACCGCTTTCCCATCGGCGGCTATCTGTTGATCAAGCTCGTCATCCTGCCCTTTGGCTACGACCTGTCCACGCAAATATTCGCCGCCCGCCTCCTGATGCTACTGGCCTTTGCCGCCACCGCGATCCTGGCCTGGCTGTCGCTCTGCCGTCTCACCTCGAACCGCTGGGTCGCGCTCACCGCCGTGCTGTGCACCTTCGGCTCCTACTACTGGCTCTTCTACAACGACATGGTTTCCACCGAAATCGGCTTGGACCTCATGGGGTCGATGCTCACGTTCCACGGCATGGTGATCTTCATCCAGGACGGTCGCTTCCGGCAACTGCTGGGCAAGACCTGCGCCGCCCTGCTGCTGGGCTGGCACGTCTACGCCCTGCTGCTGCCGTTCGTCGTGCTTGGCGCGGCGCGCGACCTCATCCGAGCGCGGCGCGCCGCCCCTGGATCGCCCCCCTTATGTCAAGTAAAACGCCTGGCCTCGGCGTTAGTGCGCAGCCGCTGCCTGCAGCTCGGCGCCGCCGCCCTGGTGGTCGGGACGGCGCTGCTGAGCTTCAATATCCTCAACGAATACGCGGCGGTGGGCGACGGTTACGACCTGATAGACCTGCCGTCGATCCGCTCGATACTGCAGCGCGCGGGACTGCGCGATAGTGCCTACGACTCGGTCGCCCAAGTCGCCTGGAAACCGTTTCTAGAAGCGGAGTTCTACCGCATCGGCGGCATGGTCTCGGTTTATAGCTTCCCTCAGCTGGGGATACGACCGCCCGCGCCCCCAGAAGAGTTATAGGGCAGCCTGTTCGGCATTGTTGGACTCGTCGTGTTCGTCGTCTGCCTGTTCGGACTCGCGTTCGTCCGCGATAAGATTCTGTGGGCAACCTTGGCCGTGTCGGGCTTCTGCTGGACCCTGCCTCTGCGGCATACCAGCGCCTTCCACGACTACGAAAGTCTGGCCTACACCGGCATCCCGCTGGTCTTCTTTGCGCTGGCCGCGCTGTACGTCCATCGGCGCTTTGGCAACCGCCCCATCCTCGGCATGTCCGCCGCCGCGCTGCTGGTCTTCATGCTCTCCAGCTTTCAGATCGTCCCTATCAAAGGCGAAGACGAGAGCGCATCGAGTAAAGCGGTGCTGGCCGACTTCCAGGCGATCCGCCGGATCACGGAAGGAAAATCCGTGCTCGTTCTACAAACACGGCAGCCCGACGGCTCGGTTGGCGTAAAGCGGCAGCCAGCAATGTACTACCTGGCCGGAAATACAATTATGCTTGACACGGAAGGCTACCATTTTGACAGCGTCGACTTCGTGGTCGCGCGCGATCGTCTGCCGGGCCCCGCGCTCCTCACGCCGGACAACCAGCAAGTGTTTATATACGATTTGTCTGGATACAACAAGCAGCTGTTCGAGCGAACAATCGATCACGAGCTCGGTTCACCGACCGCACGCTCCACTTTCGATATCTATCTCCGCAATAACACGCTGTTCTACGTCAAACACTCGTGCCGTCAGGACGATATCACCCCCATGTTCTTCCTGCACGTCACACCGGCAGACCCAAACGACCTGCCCGACTACCGACGGGAGTCCGGCTTTGACAACCTGGACTTTGACTTCGGCGCCAACGGCTCGATGGCCGATGGGCGTTGCCTGGCCATCGTCCACCTCCCAGACTATGCTATCGCCAGCATTCGAACTGGCCAGTATGTCCCTGACGAAGGTCGGATCTGGACTGTGGATATTACAGTTGGAGAATCGTAGGGTTGGGGATTGCTGACTGTCGATAGTGGATTGGTGATTCTGCCGCCCGAGCGGCCAACACCTCCGCGCGCCGTCAAAGCTAACGTTGCACGGTCTGCCAACCTGCCGTCATTCCCGCGCACGCGGGAATCCATCGTCGACACCGACGCGAGAGAATCACTGGAACGACGATACCCCGCCCGCCTCGCCGCAGAAAGCGGGCGGCAGCGCGCCGCAAGCGACGGGCACGACCTTCGACATGCCGGCTTCGACATGCCGGCCGCGCGCGCAGAGGTTATCCGCGAGGCGTGACGGCGCCGGTGGGATCGACGACCCAGGACCAGTCCACGGAGGTCTCGGTCATCGACTCGGCCTGCAGGCCCAGCCAGCGCACCGTGAACGGGGGGCCGCCGGGGTCGAGCGGCGGGAACAGGAAGCCGCCGGTCTCGCTCGTCCCCGGGTCCACGCGCCCGCGCGGCGCCTGGATGCCGCCGCCGATGGGGAAGAGGGCCAACAGCTCCGCGCCGGCCGCGTCCAGGCGCAGCCCGGTGCCGAAGGCCAGCACGGTCTCGTTGCCGCGGTTTTCCACGGTGAAATAGATGCGCGTCTCGTCGGCGGCGAACTCCACACGTTCCAGCGTGACACGGACGTCCAGTTGTTCCAGCGACTGCTCCACGCCCACCACGCGCAGCGCCGGGCGCAGGTCGGCGCGGTTTGTGACCACCAGGCTGGACGCTTGCACCTGCGGCTGCCCGGCATCCAGGCAGGCGTCGTCGGGCGCGGCCACGCGGGTCACCACGCCCTCGACGCGCACGAAGCTGTCGCGGGCGACGCCCTCGGTTGCGCCCGGCACGACGACGCGAGTGGAGAGCTGGTCGTTGTCGAAGTCGACCCAGGCGCAGAAGCTGAGGCCGTCGTCGTCGACCTGCGGCTCGCTGTAGACGCGCGCGCCCAGCGCAACGTCCCGGCCGATGACCGCCGTCGGGTCCGCGTGCGCCGCGGGCCATTCGCGGTTGCCCAGCACGGCGGGCGCGGGCGCCGCCGCCTGGGCCGGCGGGGACTCCGCAGCCGGCCCGGCGTCAGCGCCGCACGCGGCGGCGGCGGCGCCAATGACCAGCAGCGCCGTTAGCGCCACCAGCGCCGCGAGGCGCGGCAACCGGCGGGGCGTCACGTTGTTCCCCGGCAGAGATGCGGCGCGCCGCCGGGCGCGTCATACTGTGGCGCGCAGCGTTGCGAGGGAGAAGTACGACTATGACGCGAGCCGCCGTAATCGGGCTCGGGCGCATCGCAAGCACCTGGGACGAAGAACGCTCCAAATATGACGGCTGGCACCTCCCGCACGCGCACATCGGCTGCATGGCGGCGACGCCGGAGATCGAGATCGTCGGCCTGGCGGACACTTGGGTCGAGCAGCGCGAGGCGGCCCGCGCGAAGTGGGGCATCGACGCGCTGTTTGCAGACTACCGCGCGATGCTGACCAAAACCCGGCCCCAGATCGTGAGCGTCTGCACGGGCATGAAGCCGCGCGCCGACATCCTGCTGGACATTGCCAGCGGCGGCTACGGGGTGCAGGCCATCTGGGCGGAAAAACCGCTCACCTATTCGCTGGCCGACGCCGACGCGGTGGTCAGCGCCTGCCGCACGGCGGGCATCGCGCTGGCGGTCAACTGCACGCACCGCTGGCGCGACAGCTTCACGCAAGCACGCGACATGATCGACGACGGCCTGATCGGCGACGTGATGCACGTGCAAGGCAGCCTGGCCTGCAACCTGTCGCACAACGGCAGTCACTTGATTACGCGCCTCACCATGTTCACCGGCGCGCCGGTGGCCTGGGTGGCGGGCGAAGCCGCCAGCGACGACGCCGTGGCGGGCGACGAGGACTTCGAGGGCACAGGCTACTTCGTCTGCACCAACGGCGTGCGCGGCATGTTCCGCGGCATGCGCACCGGCGCGCTGGAACTCTCCTACGACATTACGGGCACGGAGGGCATGATTCGCCTGCTGGACGACAGCCGCACGGGCGAGCTCTGGCGGCTGGAGGCCGGGCTGGTCGACCAGCGGCGGCAGGCGCCGGTGCGGCACTTCTTCCGCCCGCGCCACGAGCTGCGGTCGGCCGGCGTGAACGTGCTCTACGACCTGATGCGCTGCATCGAGACCGGCGGCGACCCGCGCTGCACCGGCGAGGACTCCCGCGAGGCGCTGGAAGTCGCTATCGCGGTGCGCGAATCCCACCGCCGCGGCGGCGGGCGCGTCGACCTGCCGCTGGCCGACCGCAGCCTGGGCATCGTGTCGCGCGAAGTTCTGGTGTCCGAACTGCCGCGAGCCATCCTGCGCCAGCGCCAAGCGGCGCAGGCCGCCGGCTAGCCCGGGAGGAACTGCCATGGCCACGCTCAAAGCCGCCGTTATCGGCCTCGGCCGCATCGCCAGCACCATCGACGAAGAGCTGGGACCCTTCGACGGCGTGGAGTTTCCCTACGGCCACGTCCCCTGCTACATGGCCGTGCCGGAGGTCGAGATCGTTGGGCTGTCCGACACCTGGGTGGAGCAGCGCGAGGCGGCCCGCGCCAAGTGGGGCGTAGACGCGCTCTACGCCGACTATCGGCAGATGCTGGAGGAGACGCGGCCCGACATCGTCAGCGTGTGCACCTCGGCCAAACCGCGCGGCGCCATCCTGCGCGAGATTGCCGAGGGCGGCTACGGCGTGCGGGGCATCTGGGCCGAAAAACCCATCACGCTCTCGCTGGCCGAGGCCGACGCCGCCATCGCGGCCTGCGACGCGGCCGGCATCGCGCTGGCCGTCAACTGCACGCGGCGCTGGCGCGACGACTACCGCCAGGCGCTGGCGCTGGTGCGCCAGGGCGTCATCGGCGACCTGTGCTCCGTGGACTCCCGCGCCAGCTGCGGGCTGTCGCACAACGGCAGCCACCTCATCACCACGCTCACTATGTTCGTGAACGGCCGCGCCGTCTCGGTGGTGGGCGACGCGCAGCTGGACGACGACAACCCGGACCACGACTTTGCCGGCGCCGGTCTCATCCAGTTTCCAGGCAAGGTGCGCGGGTACGTGCGCGCCTACGGCAACGGGCCGAACGAGGGTTCGCACGACGTGGTGGGCGAGCGCGGCATGATCCGCATCATGAACGACGCGCGCGCGGTCGAGGTCTGGACCAGCGCCGAGACGCTGGCCGGCCACGAGCAGCTGCGCGACCGCCGCGCCTTCACGCGCCGCGACTTCCCGCCGCCCACCCGCCGCCGCAGCGGAGGCGTCAACGCCGTGTACAACCTGATGGCGTGCATGGAGTCGGGCGATGACCCGCACTGCAGCGGCCGCGACGCACGCGAGGCGCTGGACATTGCCATCGGCATCCGCGAGTCCGAGCGGCGCGGCAACCAGCCGGTCGACCTGCCCATGGCCGACCGCAGCCAGCACATCGTCTCCGGCGAAGTGGTCCGCAGCGAGCTGCCGCGAGCCATCCTGCGCCAACGCGAAGAAGCCGCCCAGACCTAAGCGCCCCGCCCCGCCGCCGCGGACTCGTTCCCTCTCCCCTGAGGGGAGAGGGACGCTGGCGTTCAGCGGGCTGTTCGTTCCGGAGTTCGTTCCCTCTCCCCTGGGAGAGAAGCGCCCATCGGCTCGGAGGCGGCGGTAGCTGCGGTTCATTCCCTCTCCCCTGGGGAGAGGGTTAGGGTGAGGGGGGAGGCTCGCGGAGCGGCGCCCGCCCGTCCGCCAGGCCCTGCACGTAGGCCGCGGCGGATTCGCCCAAGCGGTGCAGCGCGTAGCCGCCTTCCAGCACGTGCAGGCGGGGAACGGGCAGCGCGGCGATGCGTTCGGCCACGCGGCCGAAGTCCTGGCTGGTGAGACCCAGAATCGCAATCGGGTCTTCCTCGTGCGTGTCGAACCCCAGCGAAACCACCAGCGCGCGCGGGTCGAAGTCGGCGATCGCGCCGCAGGCGCGGTCGAGCGCGTCCAGATATGCCTCGATGCGCGTGTGCGGCGGCAGCGGCAGGTTCAGATTGAACCCCTGGCCCGCGCCGCGGCCGCGTTCGTCGGCGGCACCCGAAAACCCGGGGTAGGCATAGCGCGGGTCGGCGTGCAGCGAGACGTACAGCACGTCTGCGCGCTCGTAGGTGAGGTGCTGCGAACCGTTGCCGTGGTGATAGTCCACGTCCAGCAGCGCCGCGCGCCCGCCGGCGCTCAGCGCGTGGGCGGCGATGACGGCGTTGTTGAAATAGCAGAACCCGCCCATGCGCGCGTGTTCGGCGTGGTGGCCGGGGGGGCGGCAGAGCGCGAACACGTCCCCAGCGCCCTGGCGCATGACGTCGACCCCCGTGAGCGCGATGTCCACGGCCTCGCGCGCCGCGCGGTAGGTCGCCCGCGTCAGCGGCGCGTCCTGGCCGAAGGCGTAGTAGCTGGCGCGCATCCCCAGGTCGGGGTGGCGCAGCACGCCGCGGTCGAACGAAATCCGCGGCGGGATCAGGCTGGCCCGCGGGTCGAGTTCGGTGCAGGCGCCGCGCACGAAGGCGCGGTAAGCCGGGTCGTGCACGGCGTCCACCCCGGCGTCGTCGTGCGCGGTCGGCGCAACGCTGCGCACCAGTCCGGCCTGCACCAGCGCGTCCCGAATCAGCCGCGGACGGTCGGGGACTTCGGGATGGTCGTACACCTGCCCGTCCACCGTTTGCAGCGTGGGCGCGTGGTCTCGATGCACGTCGGACCAGACGAGCGGGATGGCCAGCGGAACCCTCCTCGCAATGCGGCGCAAGCCGCCAATACTCGCACGCGCGCCGCGGCGCCCTCATCACCTGGGGCGACGCCGTCCACCTACGCCCGCCGCCGCGCCGCATGACGCGGCGGCCAGCAAAATATGGCACACTGCTCAGCGTTGTAGGCTCACCACTTCCGCAAGCCCCATGCCGCGTGACCGCGAGCGCGCCGACGCGCTCGAACGCACACTCACGAGTCTGCTCGAACTGGTCGTCATCGACTTGTCGCAGGACGACGACCCGCACCTGATCTTCGAGACGCTGAACGCACGCGGGACGGCTCTGCTGCAATCAGACTTGATCAAGAATATGGTGATTTACGAAGCTGGTCGGCCCGGGATGCCAGGCAGTACCGCCGCAGAGGACGACCTCTGGAGATTCTCGACTGACTGGTGGAGGGCCGAGATTCGCCAAGGCCGATTGACCAGGCCGCGCGTCGACGTGTTTCTGAATTACTGGCTTGTCATGCGGTCAGGCCAAGAAGTCGCGTCGGACCGCGTGTTCCCTGCATTCCGCGAGTACTACTCCAGGATTGCCCGCTCAAACGGACCCGAGAACGCCGTCGACCAGATCACCAGCGACATGCAGAACGTCAGCAGCGCCTATCGCGAGCTCGATCCAGATAGCCCCCGGCAGGGGATGCAGTCCTTCATCTATCGGTGGAACGTCATTCAGGCCGGCACCTTGACGCCCGTCCTGCTGTGGCTCCTCGCCTCGGACGTACCCGAGCCGCAGCTGCGCATGGGTGTCGACGCTTTGGAGAGCTACCTCGTGCGCCGCATGTTCTGCCGCATGACGACGAGTGACTACAACCGCTTGTTCCTCGCTCTTGTTGGCGAGCTGGAGGCGCAGGACGAGTCGCAGGCTGGCTGCGTCATCGTCGAATATCTGCGCCGCCAATCGGCCTACAGCCGGCAGTGGCCCGACGACGCGGCCTTTCGAGACAGCTTTCTTTCGTCGCCAATCTATCGACTTCTCACCCGAGGTCGTCTGCGCCTGGTGCTCGAAGGCATCGAGGAACGTCTGCGCACGAACAAGGCCGAGACGCAGGACGCGCCTCGCAACCTGACGATCGAACACATTCTCCCGCGCGGCTGGCGCCGGCATTGGCCGTTGCCCGCCGACGTGGACGACACGACGGCCGCCGAAATCGACCGCTATCGTCTTCTGCATACGATTGGCAACCTGACGCTCGTCAACGATCGCCTCAACCCCACGCTTTCCAACCACCCGTGGGAGCGCAAGCAAAAAACCCTCGGCGAGCACAGCGTCCTCTTCCTCAACAAGGACTTGCTGGCCGACGCTCCGGACGTCTGGGACGAAACGGCTATCGCCAACCGCGGCTGCCAGCTCTTCGAAATCGCGGCGGCCGTATGGCCGCACGGAGACGAGTTCTAAACGCCCGAAGCACGGACGACCGAGCGCTTCTCCCCTGCGGCGGGGAGAAGCGCTCCGGGTTCGTCCGTCAGGCGAGGAAGTCCTTCAAGTGGCCGGCCAGGCGGGGCTGGCGGAGTTTGCGGAGGGCCTTCCACTCGATCTGGCGGATGCGCTCGCGCGTGACGCCGAAGCGGCGGCCGACCTGTTCCAGGGTCAGGGGCGTCTCCTCGTCCAGGCCGTAGCGCAAGCGCAGCACGTCGCGTTCGCGCGGGTCCAGCTGGTCGAGCGCGGTTTCGAGCTGTTCCACCATCATGGCCTCGGCCAGGGAGTCCAGCGGCTCCGCCGCGTCGCGGTCCTGGATCAGGTCGCCAACCGCCGTGTCGCCGTCGTCGCCCGTGGGCGCGTCCAGCGAGACGGGCGCGCGCGCCGCCTGGGTGAGCGCGGCGAACTGTTCGTCGGTGAGGTCGAGCTCGCGCGCAACGTCGCTGTCGGTTGGTTCGCGCCCCAGCCGCAGTTGCGCGTCGCGCCGGATGCGGGCCGCCTTGGCCAGCTTTTCGTGCGTGTGCACGGGCAGCCGGATGGTGCGGCTCTGCTCGGCGATGGCGCGCGAGATGGACTGGCGGATCCACCAGGTTGCGTAGGTGCTGAACTTGAAGCCGCGCCGCCAGTCGAACTTCTCGGCCGCGCGCATCAGCCCGCCGTTGCCTTCCTGCACCAGGTCGATCAGCGTCAGGCCGTGGCCCGTGTAGCGCTTGGCAATGCTGACGACCAGCCGCAGGTTGGCGGTGACGAGGTGCTGGCGGGCGTCGTCGTCGCCGCGCTCGATGGCCTGCGCCAGGCGCACTTCGTCCTGCGCGGTCAGCAGGGGGATGCGCCCGATCTCGTTGAGGTAGCGCCGCACCTCGTCGGGCACGCCGTCGGACTGCGGCGTGCGGTCGCCGCCGGTCTGCACGTCCTCGATGTCGGCGCCGATGCCGCCGCCGTTCCACGCCGCCTCGGCCCGGTGGGCGCGGAAGCGCGGCGCGCTTCCGCGCGGCCGCCCGCGGCTCGTTCGCACCGTGTCGATTGTCATCGTCTGCTGCTCCCTTCACGTCCGTCCCTGGACGCCTGGCCGACCGCGGTCACCGTTGACCTGGCCGCCGTTGCCGGGTCGCTTGGCATCACCGCCCTCAGTAAACGACGCGCAGCGGCGGCCGTTCGGTAATGCCGCTAACCATTCGAGCACCGGCGGGCGAACTCTTAGGAAAACTTCATCTGCGGGCCGCGCCGCGGCCCGTGAGGCGTCCATCGGCCGGCGGCCAGGCGCCTGGCCGGCGGGCGGCTGGTGGGTCGGGTCGTTCGAGGCAAGTCCGGGACGTAAGTATGCGGTTGCCCGCTCTGTACACCAAATGTTTACTGCATGCGCGCCAGGACGTCAAGCGGGGGCGGCGGTGCAGGGCGCTGGGGCTGTGGTAGCGTGCCGCCGCTTGGCAAGACCTGGGGGGCATGCGGCATGGCGCGGGGACTCGACGCGGCAGACCGCCGGCGGGGCGGGGCATGCCGGAGCGTGCATCTTCTGGGCGATGGGGGCGCATCCGTCGGTGGCCGGCGCGGCTGACGCGCGCCGGCGGATTGCCGCCGACCGCGTGGTGTATGCGTTCGACCCCGGCGGCGCGCCGGTGGCGGAGGTTGCGCCGCCGGCATTGCTGACGGTGGAAGCGCGCGACGCCTATGACCGCGCGTGCAACGCCCTGGACGTGGGCGCGTTCATGGCGCAGCGGGTTCCCGGCCGCATGAACCCGGCCACGGGGCCCATTGCCGTGGCCGGCGCCATGCCCGGCGACACGCTGCACGTGCACGTCCAGGCGCTGCGGCTGGGTGCGCGCGGGTTCGTTGCCACCACGCCCGGCACCGGGCTGCTGGGCGGCCGCGCGGTGGACGCGACCATCCAGCCGTTCGACGTGGACGGGGACGCGGTCGTCGGCCCGGGCGGCGCGCGGCTGCCGCTGCGGCCCATGGTGGGCACCATCGGCGTTGCCCCGCGCTCCGGCGCCGTCCCCACGCTGAGCCTGGGACGGCACGGCGGCAACCTGGATATCAACCACGTCACGACGGGCTGCGTGGTGCATCTGCCGGTGCGGGCGCCGGGCGCGCTGTTTGCCATCGGCGACGTGCACGCGGTGATGGGCGACGGCGAGGCGCATTCGGGCGTGAACATCGACGCGGAGATCGATCTGCGCCTGGAGCTGACCCGCGGCGCGCCGCTCGAATGGCCCTGGATCGAAACGGCCGCGCACGTGCTGACGACGGGCGTCGACGACGACCTGACCGAGGCGCTGCGCATCGCCCAGGCGGGCATGGAAGCCTTGCTGATGGAGCGGCTGCCGCTCGCGCCGGCCGAGGCGCGCGCGCTGGCCGGCGCGGGCATGGACCTGCGGCTGGGGCAGGCCGGCGGCTACGGCGTGCCCGTCAGCGCGTACGCCATCTTCCCCACGTCGGCCTTCGAGGTCTGAGCCAGGCCGCCCGCGCGCGCCTGCGCGCCTCCACCCGTCCCAGCGTTCCAGCATTCATGGCGTCGGGTCGACCGGGCGCGCGGGCGCGACTACCATCACGCGCACACGCTGCCGCCGACGGGGAGACGACGCCGTGTTCGTAAACCAAGCCAAAGCTGCCATGGCGCGCGGCGAGCCGGCCGTCGGCATCAGCTGCGGGCTGGAATCGCCCGTCTCCGCCGAAATCTGCGCGCGGCTGGGCTACGACTGGGTGATGCTGGAGCAGCAGCACTGGGTGTGGGACTGGTCGCGCTTCCAGCACGCGCTGGTGGCCATCGTGGCCGGCGGGTCGGTGCCGTTCGCGCGCGTCTCGCACAACAACGCCACCGAAATCGGCCAAGTGCTGGACGCCGGCATGTTGGGCATAGTGGTGCCAATGGTGCACACGGCGGAGGACGCGCGCCGCGCGGGCGAAGCCGTGCGCTATCCGCCCGCCGGCGTGCGCTCGCTGGGCGCCACGCACGCGCAGCGCTACGGGGCCGACTACGTGACCTGGGCCGACGAGCAAATCCTGCTGATGGTGCAGATCGAGTCCGCCCAGGCCGTAGCCAACTGCGAGGCCATCCTGGCCGAACCCACCGTGGACGGCTGCTGGATCGGGCCGGCGGACCTGGGGCGCTCGATGCAGATCGAGCCGCAGACGGCGGGCACGGACGCGGAAGCGGCCTACGCGCGCGTGGTGGACGCCGCGGCCGCCACGGGAACGTTTGCCGGCATGTCCTGCGCCGACGGCGCCGAAGCCGCCCGCCGCATCGAGCAAGGCATGCTCTTCGTCAGCTGCGGCAACGACACCCGCTGGATTCGCCAGCGCGGAGCCGAAGACCTGGCGGAGGCGCGGCGCGCCGCCGCACGCAGGAGTGCCGCATGACCAACCGCATCAAAACCGTTGTGGTGGGCGCCGGCCGCGGGCGCTCGCAGGTGCGCAGCCTGGGCCGCGCCGCGGACCTCTTCGAGCTGACGGCCTGGGTGGATCTGGATCTGGAGCGTCTGCACGGCGCCATCGACGAGGCCGGGCTGCCGCGTGAGCTGGCATCGGATTCGCTGGACGACACCCTGGCGTCGCGGGACGTGGACGCGGTGGTGGTTGCCACCTGGGCGCGGACGCACGAGCCGCTGGTGGGCCGCGCGCTGGACGCGGGTAAACACGTGCTGGTGGAAAAGCCCTACACCCTGACGCTGGCAGCCGCGCGGGCGCTGCAAGACCGCGCCGACGCGGCCGGGCTGCGCGTGGTGGTCAACCAACAGTGGCGCTACATGCCCGGCCAGCGCACCATGCGGCGGCTGCTGGCCGACCGCGCCTACGGCGAGCCGCAGACCGGGCACCTGGTCACCTACAAGGCCAGAGGCGGCGAATACCCGGACTCGGAGCACTCGCAGCTCTGGCAGATGACGGTGCACGAGATCGACTCGGCGATTGCCATGCTGGGCCAGCCAATTGCCGAGGTGGCGGGCCACAGCTACCGCCCGCCCGCCACGACCTGGCGGCGCGAATCGACGGCCGTGGCCGAACTCACCTTTGCCAACGGCGCGCGCGTGGCGATGGTGTCGACCTCGGACGCGCGCGTGAGCTCGCACGAGTTCCGCGTCGAATGCGAACGCGGGGCGCTGGTTTATCTGAACACGCGCGGCTTTGGCGGCCAGGAGACGCTGCGCGCGGGCCATGGGTCGCTGGCGCCTGTGCCAATCGATGGGGAGATCGAAAACACGCGGGACCTGGACGTGACGGTCATGCGCAGCTGGGGGGAATGGATCACCGGCGGCCCCGAACCCGAAACCAGCGGGCGGCGGAACTTGCACGTCATCGGCGCGCTGGACGCGCTCTTGCGCTCCACCGTCTCCGGCAGGGTCGAGCGGGTGGAGCTGTAGACCGCATCCGGCGCGGGCGGCACCGTCGACGATTGGATCGATGCGCCTAGGGCGCCTCTCGCAAAGCCCCGGAAGACCCGGCGAAGACCCTCACCCTACCCTCTCCCACTTCGCGGGAGAGGGAAAGAGGGGCGTCTCTTCCTATCTCGTCCACCGCGCGTTTCTCCGCGGCACTTCGCGGGAGAGGGAAAAGAAACGGGCGTCTCTTCCACTTCGTGGGAGATGGAAAGAGGGAGCGTCTCTCCTACGAAGTGGGAGAGGAAAAAGAAGGGGGCCTCTCCCGGAGGGAAAGGGGGAAGAGGTGGGGCAGGGAAAAAGTGAGCGGCGGTTTCTCTGGGGGACGACTTTGGTACCTTTGTTGTTTGCGGCGTTCGTGCTTCGATACGTGATTCCAAACTCCTGATGCCTGAGGACGCATTCCTAAGGCGCATCCATAGCAATGGGCCAGCAGGGGCCCAAACTCTCGATGACGGAGGCCTACGTTCTCGATGCCTGGGGTAGACACTTCCAGCGACCGGGTGGTCGGCGTCGTGCCGGGGCGTTCCGGCGGACGTGACCGGCACGCGCTGGGGCTCGAGGTGACTGGCAGGCTGCGGGCTTTGCGGGCCTCACCGGTCGTGCCGGTGTTGTTGTTGCTGCTGGCCCTGGGGACCGCCTTCGTGTTCGGCGGCGACCGCGGCCATTTCTACCGAGGGGAACTGCACTCCGCCCTGACGCAAGATCACCTGTCCGTGGCCGCGAATATGTCTCTCGACAACAACTTCTTGGGGTTCTATTACCAAACGCTGAACCGTGACGGCACCACGTCCTATCACCTCTACAACCGCTTTCCCATCGGCGGATATCTGTTGATCAAGCTAGCCATCCTGCCGTTCAGCGGCGACCTCTCCGCGCAAATCCTCGCCGCCCGCGTGCTGATGCTGCTGGCCTTCGCCGCCACCGCGGTCCTGGCCTGGCTGTCGCTCTGCCGCCTCACCTCGAACCGTTGGATTGCACTCACCGCCGTGCTGCTGACTTTTTCCTCCTACTTCTGGCTGTTTTACAACGACATGGTTTCCACCGAAATCGGCTTGGACCTCATGGGCCTGATGCTCACGTTCCACGGCATGGTGATCTTCGTCCAGGAGGGTCGCTTCCGACAACTGCTGTACAAGACCTGCGCCGCCCTGCTCTTGGGTTGGCACGTCTACGCCTTGCTGCTGCCGTTCGTCGTGCTTGGCGCGGCGCGCGACCTCATCCGGACGCGGCGCGCCGCCCCTGAATCGCCCCCCCCATTATGTCAAGTAAAGCGCCTGGCCTCGGCGTTGGTGCGCAGCCGCTGCCTGCAGCTCGGCGCCGCCGCTCTGCTGGTCGGAACAGCGCTGCTGAGCTTCAACGTCATCAAGGAATACGCAGCGGCGGGCGGCGACCGAGGCCTGACGGACTTGCCGTCGGTCACGTCGATGCTGCAGCGCACCGGCCTGACCGAGCACACGCACTACTCCTGGACCATACAGGCATTTCTGGAATCGCAGTTCAATCGTCTCGGCAAAATGTCCCTGCCCTATGCCTTTACCGGCCCCGTGGAATGGCTGTCCAGGCGCTGGGGTGACTCCGCGTGGTACGTCATGCTCGGCCTGGGCGTGTTCGGCACCTGCCTGCTGGGATTGGGATTCGTTCGCCACAAAATCCTGTGGGCCGCGCTGACCGTGTCCGGCTTTTGTTGGGTGCTGCCCGTGCGGTACACCGCCTACCACCCATACGAAAGCCTGGCCCACACCGGTGCGCCGCTGGTCTTCTTTTCCCTGGTTTTGCTGTGCGTGCACCAACGCTTCGGCGTCCGACCGATCATCGGCCTGTCCGCCATCGCGCTGTTGGTCTTCGCGCTCTCCAGCTTCCAGATGGCCCGCATCGGCCGCGGCGCCTCGCAAATCACCTTCCAAGAGGAGGTGATAACCGACTTCGAGGCGGTCCGCCGCATCACAGACGGGTATTCCGTGTTCGTTACGCAGCCGCAGCACCAAGCAACGTCGTACTACCTGGCCGGGAGTACAATTCTCTATAGCCCTGATAGAGGTCTGCGTGGTCTCGCCGACTTCGAAATTACACGCGCGCGCGTGCCGGGTCTCGCCCCGCTCACCCCGGACAACCTGCACGTATTCCTCTACGACCGGGCCGCCGTCGACGCGTGGATCGACCGCATGATCGAGACCGAACAGCCGGCCATCCGCTCCAATTTCGACGTCTACCTCTTTCAGAACCGTCTGGTCTACGTCAACGACGCCTGCCGCCCGGACGATGCCGCCCACCGGTTTTTCCTGCACGTCGTACCGGCAGACCCAAACGACCTGCCCGACTACCTACGGGATTCCGGCTTTGTCAACCTGGACCTTCATTTCGGCGACAACGGCTTGATGGCCGATGGGCGTTGCCTGGCCATCGTCCACCTCCCAGACTATGCTATCGCCAGCATTCGCACCGGCCAGTACGTCCCTGGCACAGGAGAGGTCTGGAGCGGGGAGCTCTACGACCGGGACGCAGTCGACGCGTGGATCGACCGCATGATCGAGACCGAACAGCCGGCCATCCGCTCCAACTTCGACGTCTACCTCTTTCAGAACCGTCTGGTCTACGTCAACGACGCCTGCCGCCCGGACGATGCCGCCCACCGGTTCTTCCTGCACGTCGTACCGGCAGACCCAAACGACCTGCCCGACTACCGACGGGATTCCGGCTTTGTCAACCTGGACTTCGACTTCGGCTACAACCGCTCGATGGCCGATGGGCGTTGCCTGGCCATCGTCCACCTCCCAGACTATGCTATCGCCGGCATTCGCACCGGCCAGTTCGCCCCTGGCACAGGAGCGGTCTGGCACGGGGAGATTACGATTAGAGGAACGTAGGTTTGTAAATTGATTGTGGATTGGGGATTGTGGATTGTGGATTGTCGATTAGGCAGGGTGAGGGTCTTGTGACAATGATGGTTGCCCACAGGCGCCCGTGCGTGGAGACGCTGGCGGCTGGTCAGGCCGGGTCTGGCTTACGCGGGCGTTGGCGTTTCTGGTCGCTGGCGCGCAGGCGCTGGAGGCGTTCCCACAGCTGGGGTTCGCATCCGCTGCCGCGGCCGTCGTAGAACTGTTGCGGCTGCGGCATGTAGGGCTGCTGGACGAAGTTGTCGGGGTAGTCGTGGGGGTATTGGTAGCCGCGGCTTTGGCCGTGGGCGCCGCGCAGGCCGGGGTGGGCGGCGCCGCGCAGGTGCAGGGGGACGGATAGGTCGGCGCCTCGTTGGACCGCCGCCGCTGCCGCGTGCAGGGCGCGGCCGGCGGCGTTGCTCTTGGGGGCGGCCGCCAGGTAGATGGTGGCCTGCGCCAGCGCGAATTTGGCTTCCGGCAGCCCCAAACGCTCCACGGCCGAGGACGCCGCGATAGCCAGGGGCAGCGCCTGGGGGTCGGCGTTGCCGATGTCCTCCGAGGCCAGGATGACGATGCGGCGGGCGATGAACTCGGGCGCCTCGCCGCCGGCCAGCATCTTGGCCAGCCAGAAGAGCGCCGCGTCGGGGTCGGAGCCGCGCACGCTCTTGATGTAGGCCGAGATGGTGTCGTAATGCTCGTCGGCGGCGCGGTCGTAGCGCACCTGCCGCGCCAGCGCGGCGTGCGCCATGACGTCGGCGTCGACCGCGGCGAGGCCGTGCTGGCGGGCGTAGGCGGCGGCGGCCTCGATCCAGTTCAGCGCCACGCGCGCATCGCCGCCGGCGCCGGCGACCACGGCCTGAACCGCGCCTTCCTCGAAGGAGGGCGCCTCGCCGCCCAGCCCGCGCGGCGAGGCGACGGCGCGCGCAATGATGGCGCGCAGCGCGTCTGCGTCCAGCTCCTGCATCCGCAGCACGCGCATGCGCGAGAGCAGCGGCGCGTTGAGTTCGAAGTAGGGGTTCTCGGTGGTGGCGCCCCAGAGCGCGATGGCGCCGTCTTCGACGGCTGGCAGCAACACGTCTTGCTGCGCCCGGTTGAAGCGGTGGATTTCGTCCAGAAAGACCAGCGTGCGCCGGTCGTACAGGCGGCGGTCGTCGGCGGCCTGGGCGATGGCGGCGCGCACGTCGCGCACGGTGGCAGAGACGGCGCTCAGCTCGACGAAACGGCGCTGCACCAGGTTGGCGGCCATGCGGGCCAGGCTGGTTTTGCCCGTGCCGGGCGGCCCCCAGAGCACGGCCGACCAGACCTCGTTGCGTTCCAGCGCGGTGCGCAGCGGCGCGCCTGGGCCAACCAGCGCCGCATGACCCTCGAATTCGTCCAGGGATGCAGGGCGCATGCGCGCCGCCAGAGGCATGTCCGCGGCGCGCCGCTCGGCCGAGGCGTGTTCGAACAGGTCGTCCGTCATTCGACGGGCCGCGCCTGGCCCGCCGCCTGCAAGGCCCGCGCGACGTCGGCTTGCAGCCGGCGCGCCTGGGCCACCGGGTCGCGCTGCTGCAGCTGGGGGGCGTAGCGGGCAGCTTCGTACAAGGCCGTGAGGTCGCGCACCGCCGCGCGTGCGCCTCGACAGCGCGTCGTCAGAAGCGTCTGGTATTCGGCTGGGGTGGCGGACGGCGCGCGCAGCACGCCGCACGCGGCGGCGTGGTGGACGACCTCGGCGTAAATCTGGTGCACCTGCTGGCGGACGGTGTGCGCCGGGCGCCGCTGGCGGATCGACCCGGCGGCGGCCGCGGCGGCGCGGCGGCGGCCGGTGAGCGCACGCGCGGCCGCGCCGACGGCGTTGGCCGCCAGGCGCGTCCACCCCAGCAGCCCCAGCAGCGAGGCCAGCAGCGCCTGGAGAATCAACACGACGTGATGGAACAGCGAGCGGCTGGCGCGCCTGGCCGACACGTTGCGGTAGTTGTGCTGCACGCTGCGGAACGTCCAGTACAGCCCGAAGCCGACGACCAGCAGCACGATGAGCGCCGCCAGCAGCTGCATGAAGTCGATCACGGCGCCCTCGCCCTGCGGCTCGCGCAGCTGTTCGGGCGGCGTTTCCTGGGGCGCGCCGCCGCCTTGCGGACGGAAGAACTCGAAGATGCGGCCGATGAGGCCCAGCACGAACACCGCCGCCGCCAGCACGAAGCGCGCCGCCCAGAGCGCCGCCTCCACCACGGCGGCGCTGAGACTCACGAAGGCGTCGGTGTCGATGGCGGGCAGGAACATGGCCACCACCAGCGCGGCAACCAGCAGCACGAGCGCCGAGGCGAGCCAGGTGCCGGTCAGCCCGGGCGCTTGCGAGGCCAGCTCCAGCGACCATTGCGAGGTGCGGCGCACCAGGTTGGCGTAGCTCAGCAGCACCAGCACGCAGACGTAGTACAAGACCATGATCGTCAGCGAGGCCTGCACGACGCCCGCGGCGCGCTGCTCCGCCCCGACCGCGACGGTGAAGGCGGTCAGCCCCACCAGCAACCCGCCGGCCGCGGCCGCCAGCGAGTTCAGCTCGCCGATGGCCGCCGCGCGGTCGACGTAGCGCCCGCGGCTGTCCAGCCATTCGTAGTATTGCGGCGAGCGTACGGAGGGCGGCACTTCCGACTGCTGGGGGTGCAGCAGCTCGATGTTGCGCGCCACGCGCATGCCCGCCATCCAGGTGAGCGCCAGCACGATGGCCAAGATGAACGCGGTGAGGTCCAGCAACCCGCCAACGAATCCCAGCGGACCGTCCAGGCCGTCGGCCGGCGCGCCGAAGAAGGCCGTGACGCGCACCAGCAGCAGGATGGGGATGACGAGCGACGCCCACTGCTTCCAGCCGTAGCTGGAGGCCGAGAAGCGCCCGCTGCGCGCGGCCACGACCATGGACACGATGAAGACGACGGTCATGATGGCCAGGAAGGCGTAGGCGCGGTCGGCGCTGACGGCGATGGTCTGCATCCAGAGCACCAGCCCGGCGCCGAACAGGCCGAAGCCCACGGCCGCGATGGCGCCGAGGATCGTGCGGCTAAACGGCCGCTCGGTCGTCGCGCCAGACACGCAACTGCTCCTTGCCGGTGACGGCGATCGCGCCCAGGCCGGCGGCGCGCGCGGCGCCGGTGGCCAGCGTGGCCGTGGACGGGTCGGTGAACACCACCAGCACGCGGTGCCCGCGGCGGCGCTGGGCCAGCAGCGCCCGAAACAACGCGTCCGACCGCTGGCCGGTGATGACGATGGAGGTTGCGCCCCAGGGCAAGCCGGCGGCCGCGGTGCTGACGACTTGGCCGGTGGGTTCGCCCGCCAGCAGCTCCACGCGCGCCAGCAGGTCGAGGCAGGACATGAGATGGCCGCGCCCGCGGCCGATGGGGGTGCGCGGGATGCGGCCGGCCATGCGTTCGCGCGCCGCCGCGTGCGAGACCACCCGCGCGCCGCCCAGGTAAACCGGGTCGAGGCCGTTCACCACCACGCCCACGCTTTGGCGGTTTTCCAGCATGAACGCCGCCAGCGAGGCCGCCGCGGTGACCGACATCTCCGCGGACGGTTCGCGCCACTGGCGGCTGTAGCTGTCGGGGTTCAGGTCCACAAAAATCTGCACTTCGTGGTTCACGGCCGGTTCCAGCGTGCGCACCATCAGCCGGCCGGCGGCCGCCGAGGCTTTCCAGTTGATGGACCGCTGCGAATCGCCGGGCTGGTAGTCCCGCGACCCCACGATGCGCGCCGGGTCTTCGTACATGCGCTGGTTCGAGCGCATGTCGCCGAACGGCGTGCTGGACTCGATGCGGAAGGTCTCCACCGGCACGATTTCCGGGTAGACGATCACGAATTCGGCGGTGTCGATGATGAGGTCCTGGCTGGCCACGCCGAACACGTCGCCAAACCGAACCGTGAGCGGCCCCAGCCGATGGTAGCCGCGCCGCGCGGCGGGCAGGGTGTAGCGGATGGCGGCCTCGCCCTTGGGACGAATGCGCACCACGCGCCGCAGCGCGTCGTGCGTGGCGATGCGCATGGGCAGCCCTTCGCGCACGCTCAGCCAGGGCACGGGCCAGAGGGAGCGGTTGGCCACGTGAATGGTGACCTCGGCCGTTTCGCCGTGGAAGACGCGCGGCGTGAACTCGCGCCGCACGCGCAGGCCGCGGCGCATGCGCCACACCCAGGTGAGCGTGAGCACGATCAGCGCCACGATCAGATAAAAGGCCAGGAACAAGAACGCGAAGCGCGTGAACAGCGCGGCGCCCAGCAGCAGCGCCGCCAGCACCAGAAGGCTAGCCACCGTCCTCGTCGACGAGGTCGAGCTCGGTCGATTCGATCAGCGAGGCGATGACCGACTCGGCCGTGACGCCGCGCAGGGAGTGTTCGGCGGCGATCAGCACGCGGTGCGCCAGCACCACCGGCGCCAGTTCTTTCACGTCGTCGGGCAGCACGTAGTCGCGGCCGCGCAGCGCGGCCTGCGCCTGCGCGGCCTTGAACAACGCCAGCGACCCGCGCGGACTGGCGCCCAGCGCCGCCTCCGGCCGCGCGCGCGTGGCCCGCACCAGCCGCAGGATGTAGTCGGTGACCGTCCGATCCACGTGCACGCCGCCCACGGCGTCCTGCAGACGGATCGCGTCGTCCATGCTGGCCACCTGTCCCAGGTCGTCGATGGGGTGTCCGCGGCGCTGCTGGTGCAGCACTTCGCGCTCGTCCTCGCTGGACGGATAGCCCATCGACAGGCGCAGCATGAAGCGGTCGAGCTGCGCTTCTGGCAGCGGGAAGGTGCCCTCGAACTCCACGGGGTTCTGCGTGGCCAGCACGATGAACGGGGCCGGCAGCTTGCGCGAGCGCCCGTCGGCGCTGACCTGAAACTCGCTCATGGCCTCCAGCAGCGCCGACTGCGTGCGCGGCGTGGCGCGGTTGATCTCGTCCGCCAGCAGGATGTTGGTGAAGACCGGCCCGGGGCGAAACTCGAACTCGCTGGTCTTCTGGTTGAACACCGAGACGCCCGAGACGTCGTTCGGCAGCAGGTCGGGCGTGAACTGGATGCGGCGGAACTGGCCGCCCAGCGAGACGGCGACGGCGCGCGCCAGCATGGTCTTGCCCGTGCCCGGCACGTCGTCCAGCAGCACGTGGCCGCGGCACAAGAGCGCCACCAACATGCGCTCCAGCTGGGCCTCTTTGCCCAAGATGACCTTGCCCACGTTGTCGCCAACGGTCTGCCGCAGCTCGGCAAACGGGGCTGCGTCGATGGCCATGCGTTCCAGCCCTCCGTTGCCAGCGTTCGCCGGGGAGCTTCCCCGGCGCCGGGGTGATTCCCCGGGTCGACGTGCGCGCACGGCGGCCGGCCGAGGCCGTCCGCCTGGACGGACGCGCCAACGTCTCGGCCCACAAGCCCGCGCCCCGCCAGCGTACTGTGCCAGACCAAAGCCAAACCCGCCCACCCCAACACCTGTGCGGCGCGCTGGACTGGCGGCGGAGCGTGCCAGGTCACACTCAAACCCGCCAGCACCAACGCTGATCATGATGGGCGTGCGACTGCTGGAGAGTGCCAGACCAAAGCCAAACCCGCCTCGACACCTCCCCCTCACCCCGCGCCCTCTTCCCCCTGACCCCGCACCCTCTTTTTCCCTCTCCCCGCGCTGCGGGGAGAGGGTTAGGGTGAGGGGTCGACCGCAGCGCCCGACGCGGCAGTAAGCGAGAGGGACCGACCGCAGCGCCCAAAGAGAAGACCCGCCCCCACGCCCCACCCCCGCCCGGCGCGTCAGACAGTGAACGCGGGACCATGGCCGCCCGGCCGACTCCCACCCGCGCCCCCTCACCCTGCCCTCTCCCTCCAGGGAGAGGGAAAAGAAAAGCAAGAGCGAGGGAAAAGAAACGGAGAGAGCGAGGAAAGCAAAAGACGGGGCGGAAGCAAGAGCAGGTAGGATTCTGGCGCGATTCACGCCGTCCCTGCCCCATGCACGCGCCGCTCGACGACCCGGAAGAGTTCCTCCAGCCAGGCGCGCTGACGCTGCCCAAGGGAGACTGGTACGTCGACCCGCCAGTAGAGGGCGACTACCACGTCAACGCGCAAACCGACGGCGCGCAGGGACAGTTCATGAGCTTTACCTACCCGCAAGGCTTCCAGGCCTGCATCCACATCGACGATCTGGGCGTGGTGCGCTGCCAGCTCTACCGCTACAACCAGGCTTGGCCGCTGGACGTGGACTACGCCGCCCTGCGCATCCGCTTTCGGGGCGCGCCCGCATCGACTTCGTGACGCCGCCGCCGCCGCGCGCGGCCATCGAGCGCGCCGTTGCCCTGGCGCTGGACGAAGACGTGGGCGCGGGAGACGCAACCAGCCGCGCCGTCGTTGCGCCCGGCGCGCGGCTGCGCGGCGTCCTGGCCGCCCGCGAGCCGCTGGTGCTGGCGGGCATGCCGCTCGTGCGCGAGGTCTACCGGCAGCTTGGCGCCCCCGAAGCCGTGCACGACGCGTCGGCGGAAGGCGCGCGAATCGAGAGCGGCGGCGCGCTGGGCGCCGTGCACGCAAACGCGCGGCTGGTGCTCACCGGCGAGCGCACGGCGCTCAACTTCGTGCAGCGGCTCAGCGGCATTGCCACGCTCACGCGCGCGTTCGTCCAGCGGGTGGCCGGCACCGGCGCGCGCATTCTGGACACGCGCAAGACCACGCCCGGCCTGCGCGCACTGGAGAAGTACGCCGTGGCCGCCGGCGGCGGCGTCAACCACCGCTTCGGCCTCTACGACGCCATCCTCGTCAAAGACAACCACGCGGCCGCGGCCGGCGGCGTCGCCCAAGCGCTGCGCCGCGCCTACGAGGCGCGCCCCGCCGGCATGCGCCTCCAGGTCGAAGTGGACACCCTGGCGCAGCTGGACGAGGCGCTGGCCCACGACGCCGAGGCCGTCTTGCTGGACAACATGACGCCCGCCGACGTGCGCGAAGCCGTGCGCCGCACCAACGGCCAGGCGCGGCTGGAAGTCAGCGGCGGAGTCACCCTGGCCAACGTGCGCGCCTACGCCGAGACGGGCGTGGACGACATCTCCATCGGCGCCCTCACCCACGCCGCCCGCGCCGTGGACATCGGGCTGGACGCTGTGGCGTGGACGTAGGCCGGGGGCTCGTGGTTCGTGATTGGTGACACGTGATTCGCAGTTAGCGGCCAGGAGTCCCAGGCGCGAGTTCACCCGCGAGGCTTGATCTTTGGACCTCCCCAACAGTCGACAGAACCGCCGGCCCGCAGTGCGCAGATGGCGGAGCCGCCGAAGCTCATGGACTGATACGGACCGTCTGGAATTACGGTCGGTCCGTCAAAACCCACACCCCAGCACACAAGCTCGCCATCGGCCCGCACCCCGCAGGTTTCATGGTGGCCGACGCTGACCGACTGGAACGCACCCGACGGCGGGTTGGGCCACACTCCGAAAGCCGATCCCCAGCAGGCAATCGCACCGTTCGTTCGCACCCCGCAGGCATAAGCACCGCCGGCGCTGACCGACTGGAACGCACCCGACGGCGGGTCGGCCTGCCCCAAGGAATTCAATCCCCAGCAGGCAGGCGCACCGTTCGTTCGCACCCCGCAGCTGTGAGAACTGCCGACACTGACCGACTGGAACGCACCCGACGGCGGGGCGGCCTCGCCGTCGTCGTTCGATCCCCAGCAGGCGAGCGTGCCGTCCGTCCGCACACCGCAGCTGTGGAAATCGCCGACACTGAACGACTGGAACGCGCCCGGCGGCGGGTCGGCTTGCCCTTTGCCATTCCGGCCCCAGCAGGCAAGCGTGCCATCTATCCGCATTCCGCAGACAAAGCCACTACCGACGCTGGCCGACTGGAACGCACCCGACGGCGGGTCGGCTTGCCCTTCGTCATTCGATCCCCAGCAAGCAAGCGTGCCATCTATCCGCACCCCGCAGGTGATGTCACCGCCGGCGACTACCGACTGGAACGCGCCCGACGGCGGGGCCTCTTCCCCGTAGCGGTTCCATCCCCAGCAGGCAAGCGTGCCGTCCGTCCGCACACCGCAGGCGTGCTCACCGCCGGCGCTGACGACGCGAAAGCCATCCTGCGGATCAGCGGCGTGCCTGAAGTAGCCGTAACGTCCCCAGCAGACCAGCGAGCCGTTGTCCCGCACGCCACAGGTGTGTCTGTAACCGACGCTGACTGATTGGAAAGCGCCCGGTGGCGGATCGGCCTGCCCGTCGTCATTCGATCCCCAACAGACGAGCGCCCCGTTCGTTCGCACTCCGCAGGCGTGAATGTTGCCGGCGCTGACCGACCGGAACACACCTGCCGGTGGATCGGCCTGCCCTAAGAAGTCACTTCCCCAGCATTCGAGCGCTCCGTTCGTCCGCACTCCGCAGGTGTGCAGGGAGCCGGCGCTGACGGACTGGAACGTACCCGGTGGCGGGTCGGCCTCACCAGAGTTATTCGACCCCCAGCAGGCAAGCTCCCCGTTCGTTCGCACTCCGCAGGTGTGCAAATCGCCGGCGCTGACCGACTGGAACGTGCCCGACGGCGGGGCCAGGCCAAAGACGTTCGATCCCCAGCAGGCGAGCGCCCCGTTTGTCTGCACGCCGCAGGTGTAGGTCAAACCGGCGCTGACCGACTGG
Organism: uncultured Chloroflexota bacterium; assembly: GCA_958296175.1. Lineage (GTDB taxonomy): Bacteria > Chloroflexota > UBA11872 > UBA11872 > UBA11872 > UBA11872. The sequence goes on along the minus strand of OY282448.1, from coordinate 2,095,311 downwards.
AACGTGCCCGGCGGTGAATTGGTCTGATCTGCGGAACTCAATCCCCAGCAAGCGAGCGTCCCGTTCGTTCTCACTCCGCAGGTGTGATTATTGCCGGCACTGACGGACTGGAACGCGCCCGGCGGCGGGTCGGCCTGGCCGTAGTCATTCTCGCCCCAGCAGGAGAGGGAACCGTCGGTTCGCACCTCGCAGGTGTGGCCGCTACCGGCGCTGACCACGTGCGCGAGAGGCTGCGGGGTCGGCGTTGGCGTTGGTCTCGCCGTTGGCGTCGGCGTTGCCCATGGGGTTGGCGCGGCGGGCGGTTGCGGCGTTGACGTGGGGGCGGGGGCTGCGTTGGCTGCCGCGGGTTGCGTGGCGGGCTGCTGGGTGGCGAAGCGCACTACGGTGACTGCGCCTATGACGGCCAGGGCGGCGAGCGTCAGCACGCCGACGCCCATCAGGAAGGTTTGGAGCTTGGTCAGCGCGGCGTCCTTCGGGTTTCTGGAAGGCCCGCGGCTGCACGCGCCGCGAGGGGGACGCTCATGGTACCGAGGGCGGGAAGGACAGGTGCTCGTTCAGCGGGTGGGAACGAAGACCCTCACCCTAACCCTCTCCCACTTCGCGGGAGAGGGAAAAGAAAAGGGTCGGTGGTCAGCGGCCGCCGCCGTTCGCTCCGCAATCCGCAATCCGCAATTCACAATCAGCAATTCACAATCAGCAATTCACAATCAGCAATCCACAATCCGCGGTCGGCCTTAGCTGGAATCTGAAAATAGGGGGGGCATGCTGGGCCAGGAGCGTTCGTGGTCGAGGAGGCGGCGTTTGGTGTCGCGGCCGCGGGAGTAGCCGCCCAGGCCGCGGACGCCGACGATGCGGTGGCAGGGGATGAAGACCAGGGCGGCGTTGGCGCCCACGGCGGTGCCCACGGCGCGGGCGGCGGCGGGCTGGCGCAGCTCGTTGGCCAGCCAGGCGTAGGTGCGGGTTTCGCTGAACGGAATGCGCCGCAGCACGTTCCAGGCGCGTTGTTGAAACTTGGTGCCGGCGCGCGTGTCCAGGGGCGCGTCCAGGCGCTGGCGGCCGGTGACCAGGTATTCCCAGAGCTGTTCCAGGCCGTTGCCGGCAATCTGGTAGGCGCTGCGGCCGGCGGCGGCGACCTGCGCGTCGGCCAGGCGGCGGCGGTGCAGGCGCTGCGCGCCGCGGGCGCGGTTGCGCGCGGCCGTGGACGAGGCGCGCAGGGCGTCCAGGCAGGCGGGTTCGGTGTCGTGCGCGATGGTGGCGGCCACCAGGCCGACCTCGGTGGCGGCCGCGCCGCACCAGCCCCACGCGTCGATACGGCGGATGGCCAGCGCCAGTTCCTGCGGGCTCTCCAGCATCGGTCAGGCGGCGGAGGCTCCCGGCACGGGCACATCGTCCAGAATGTCGGACACGATGGCGCGGGTGTCCACGCTGCGGATGCGCGCGGCGGGGCTGACGATGACGCGATGCGCCAACACGGGCGCGGCCAGCAGCTTGACGTCGTCGGGGACCACGTAGTCCCGCCCGCGGATGGCCGCCAGCGCCTGCCCCGCGCGGAACAGTCCCAGGCTGCCGCGCGGACTGGCGCCCAGGTAGACGTCGGCGTGGTCGCGCGAGGCGCGGGCCAGGTCCACGATGTATTGGTACACCAGATCATCCACGTAGACCTCTTTGACCGCCTCCTGCGCGGCGAAGATGTCGTCCACGTCCACGACCTGCTCGATGGCGTCGACGGGCCGTTCGCGTTGCTGGTCGCGCAGCACTTGCACCTCGTCGGCGCGCGCCGGGTAGCCCAGGTCCACGCGCATCAGAAAGCGGTCGAGCTGCGCTTCGGGCAGGGGGAAGGTGCCTTCGTATTCGATGGGGTTCTGCGTGGCCAGCACCAGGAAGGGCTGGGGAAGCGCGTAGGTCACGCCGTCCACGGTGACCTGGCGCTCTTCCATGGCCTCCAGCAGCGCCGACTGGGTCTTGGGCGTGGCGCGGTTGACCTCGTCGGCCAGCACCAGCTGCGCCATGACGGGCCCCTGGCGGAACTCGAACTCGTGGGTTTTCTGGTTGAAGATCGTCACGCCGGTGACGTCGCTGGGCAGCAGGTCGGGGGTGAACTGCACGCGCTTGAAGGTCAGGCCGATGGAGCGGGCGATGGCCTTGGCCAGGGTGGTCTTGCCCACGCCGGGCACGTCCTCGATCAGGACGTGGCCGCTGGCCAGCAGCGCCGCCGCCGCCAGCTCGATCGGCTGGCGCTTGCCAACGATGACCGAGGCCACGTTGTCCATCACGCGGCTGGCAACGGATTGGATGTCCTGCATGGCGGCCTCCGGGCGCGTCGACCGAGGGGAATTGGGCGGGCTGCCTTGGCGGGCACTATAGCCGACGAGCGCCGCGCGGCCTCTTTCCCACGGGGAAACCCTGGGAGCGAGAGGAGGCGGAAGTCGCCGAGGCCGCGCGGCCCCTTACCCACGGGGAGGCCTTTGCATGACTCCCTGGCGAGGGGGCCGGTGTCGACGGACCGGTTCCCGCGCACGCACACCTTCCGACCTTCTGGATTGCGGTCCCGTATCGACGCGGGGGGCGGTCTTCGCGCCGGCGTGACGGGGTTCCGCCAAGGTCGCCGCGGGGCGGGGCGAAGGACGCGCGGCGCTCGGCTACCATGGAGCGGAGTTCGCCTGGCTGCTGGCCGATTCTGTCGATGAGGCGGCGTGACTGACGTTTTTCGACATGCGTGGTGGGCGTTTGCGCAGGTGTATTACGACCTGCGCGCGCTGGCGGTGCACGGCAATCTGCTCTGGTTCTTGACAGTGCTGCCTTTCGTGCCGCTGGTTGGCCTGCCTGCCTCGAACGCGCTGCAGCAGGCCGTGCTGCAAACGGAGGGCGCGCTCACCGGCCTGCAATACTTCGTCTTCATCGTGGGCGCAACGGTCACGGCCAGCCTGCTGGCCGGGCCGGGCACGGCGGGGCTGTTCTGGGTGGCGCAGCGCTACTGCAACAAGGAGGACGTGGCGCCGCGCGACTTCTGGGTCGGGTTCCGCACGGGCTTTTGGCGCTCCTGGATTCTGCTGGTGATCGACCTGTTCTTGCTCTACGGGCTGATCGTGGGGTTCTTCTTCTACACCGGCACGGGGCAGATCGTGATTCAGGCGCTGGGCTTCCTGTCGCTGTACTTCGTGGTGCTCTGGGTGGCGGCGCAGGCCTACATTTTTCCGCTGGCGGTGCGGTTCGACATGTCGCTCTTCCAGGTGTTTCGCAACGCCGCGGTCATGGCGCTCAGCGCGCCCGGCACGTCGATTGCCTTTTTCCTGTTGACCGCCGTGATCCTGACGCTGAGCGTCCTGCTGCTGTTTCCGTGCGTGTTCCTGACGGCCATTACCATGGCCTTGACAGCAACCCGCATGACCGAAGACAGGCTCCGGACGTTTGGGTTCGAGCTGTTCGACTCGGAGGCGTGACGGCCCGCGGGGCCGCGCCGTAGTGGCTGGGAGGACATTAGATGGCTGACGTACACATCCGCGACGCGCAGGTGGTCTTCAAGGAAGAAAAAGACCCCGCCGCGGTGATTTTCGGGCAGACGGGCGGCGTGCCGGAAGACGAACAGTCCGACCTGGTGGGGCAGGCCAACTACCGCGACGGCGCCGTGTGGGCGATTGACGGCGTGAGCCTGGACATTCACGACGGCGAGTCCATCGCCATCCTGGGCCCCTCCGGCTGCGGCAAGTCCACCATGCTGCGCGTCATTGCCGGCCTCATCATGCTGGAAACGCCCAACAGCGGCACCATCCGCTACGGCGAGGAGGAATGGACCGAGCTCAACGCCAAGGATCGGCGCGTGGGCATCGTCTTCCAGAACTACGCGCTCTACCCGCACATGCACAGCAAGAAGAACCTGGGCTTCTTCTTCAAGATGCACAAGCGCGAGGAAGAGGTGGACGAACGGGTCGAGGTCGTCTCCAAGATCATGGGCGTGGGCTTCGACCAGCTGCTGGAGCGGCGGCCCAAGGCCCTGTCCGGCGGCCAGCAGCAGCGCGTGGCCATTGCGCGCTGCATCGTGCGCGACCCCACCGTGTTCCTCTTCGACGAGCCCCTGTCGAACCTGGACGCCAAGCTGCGCACGCGCACGCGCGTGGAGATCAAGCGGCTGCTGCGGCGGTTCAACATCACCACGGTGTACGTGACCCACGACCAGACGGAAGCGCAGGCCATGGGCGACCGCATCGCCGTGATGCAGGCCGGCCGCATCCAGCAGCTGGGCGCCTACCGCGAGATCTACGACAACCCCAGCAACATGTTCGTGGCCGGATTCGTGGGGATGCCGCCCATGAACCTCATCCCCGGCACGGCCGACAACGGCGGCGTGCGCGTGGACGGGCACTTCGTCGACCTGCGCAACGACGCGCTGGGCGTGCGCGCCGGCAGCGACGTGCACCTGGGCATCCGTCCCGAATCGGTCGAAATCTCGCATCATCCGACGGAAGGCTCGACGCCGGTGGAGGTCTACTGGGTCGAGAGCCACTTCTCCGAGCAGCGCAAGGAAGTCACCTTCGACCTGGCCGGCACGCGCGTGATTGCCAAGCGCCCGCTGAACGAGGAGTGGGACCGCAACACGACGGCCTACGCCAAAGTGCCGGTCGAGCACGCGTACGTCTTCGACAGCGACGAGTCGCGGCTGGTCTGACCCCCAGGCGGCCGCGTTGGCCGCCTGGACGGCCAACGCGGCGGAGGGCCGTCGTCGGCGGGAGCCGGGGCGGGGCAGCCCAGGCGGCCGGGCCGTCAGCAGCGGCGGCTGTGCGCTTGGCCGGCGGCCGCTGGCGCGTCCTGGCGCACGGCCGCCTTCGAGCGCAAAACGGCGCGCACGGGTTTTGCTCCGACACAACCGGCCTGTCCCTTGGCTTTGTAGCAGCAAAAACCATTCCGCAGCAAGAGCGCCCAGTGCGCGGCGCACAGTGCTAAGCTTGGGCAGCCACGCGATGTCGGAACGGCTGGGCGATCGCCCATGCGTGTCGTCCGCGGGGAGGGAAACGGCCGCAACGTCCCAAGGAGGCGACCTGATGCGCAGCGACTTCATGCTGGCGCTGCAACAGATTGCCGACGAGAAGGGCATCCACATCGAGTCGGTGATGGATGCGCTGCGTACGGCCACCGCGCTCGCCTTTCTGGACCACAACCCCTCCTACGAGTTCGAGGACGTGGAGGTCGAGATCGACCCCGCCAGCGGCGCTCCGACGGTCTACGCCAACATGAAGGTCGTCGGCGAGGTGACTGACGAGCTGCACGAAATCTCGCTGGACGAGGCGCGCGAATACGACGACACCGTGGCGCTCGACGAGGATTTTCAGATCGACGTGACCCCGCCCAACTTTGGGCGCATCGCCGCGCAGCGGGCCCGCCAGACCATGCAGCAGGCCCTGCGCGACGCCGAACGGCAGGAAATCTACGCCCATTTCATCGAGCACCAGGGTCAGCTGCTGGTGGGGCGCGTCACGCGCGTGGAAACCCGCGGCGTCTTCGTTGACTTGGGCCGCGGCGAGGGCGTCATGCTGTCAGGCGACCAGGTGCAGGGCGAGTTCTACCGCTCCGGCCAGCGCATGCGCGTGCTGCTGCTGGAAGTGTCCGAAGGCGGCCGCGGCGCGCAACTGCGCGTCTCGCGTGCGCATCGGAACTTCGTGCGCCGCCTCTTCGAGCGCGAGGTGCCGGAAATTCAGAACCGCCTAGTCGAAATCATCGACATCGTGCGCGAACCGGGCGTTCGCACCAAGGTGGCGGTGCGCTCGCGGCACGAGGGCCTCGACCCCGTTGGCTCGGCGGTTGGCATGCGCGGCACGCGCATCCAGAACGTGCTGCGCGAGCTGGGCCAGGAAAAGGTCGAAATCATCCTGCACAACGACGACCCGGGGGTCTACGTGTCCAACGCGCTGAGTCCCGCGCGGGTGCACAGCGTGCACGTCGACCTGGTGCAGCGCGTGGCTGACGTCTTCGTGCCCACCGACATGGTCTCGCTGGCCATTGGGCGCGAAGGGCAAAACTCGCGCCTGGCCGCGCGGCTGACCGGGTTCAAGATCAACATTCGCGACGCGGCGGAACCGTCGGAGGCCGTGGGCGTGGCGGAGCCCGACGGCGCGGCGGAGCCCGACGGTGTGGCCGCCGCGGCGGCGGACGAGGCCGCCCCCAGCGCCGCCCCCGACCACGGCGCGGCCGGGGTTGGAGGCTAGTCATCCCTCGACACCAGCCCATCCGCACCTGCATCGTCACGCGCGCCAAGCGCCCCAAGCGCGAGCTCATCCGCATCGTGCGCACGCCCGACGGCGAACTGTGCTGCGACCCCAGCGGACGGCGCGACGGACGCGGGGCGTATCTCACGCTGGACGACGACTGCGTGCAGAAAGCGCTCACAACAGGCATGCTAAGCAAGCGTCTGTCCGTTTCCATTGATGCCGCTGCGGCCGCTGAATTGATTGCCCAAGTCCACCACGAGCGCATGCGCCGCCTGAGCGCGCCCGAGGGCGTGGCCTAAGGTGGCGCGTCGCCGCCGCACGCGCCGCCGGCCGCCGCCGCGGCCGCATGCCCGCCGCCGGCCGCAGCGCGCCGCGCCCGCAGCCGCGGAGCGCACCGAGGCCCCCCCGCCGCCGCCGGTCGTCAAGCTGCGCGAAGTTCCCATGCCAGCCTCGGCCTCCATCGGCGAGATTGCCGAACGCGCCGCGGTTCCGCCCACCGACATCATCATGGAGCTGCTCAACCGCGGCGTGCTGACCACCATCAACGCCGCCATCGACCGCGACACGGCGCGCGCGGTCATGCAGAACCTGGGCGTTGCCATCGTCGACGCGCCCGAGGAAGCGGCCGCGCCGACGGCGCCTCCGCAAGCTTCCGAACCCACGGCCGCCCAGGCCGACGCTGCCGCGCCGCCCGCCGGCGAGCCGCGCGCCCCGGTGGTGACCGTCATGGGCCACGTCGACCACGGCAAGACCACCCTGCTGGACACCATCCGCCAGACCAACGTCGTCGACAGCGAATACGGCGGCATCACGCAGCACATCGGCGCCTATCAGGTTGCCCTGGACGGCGCCTCCATCACGTTCATCGACACGCCAGGCCACGAAGCCTTCACCGCCATGCGCGCGCGCGGCGCGGGGGTGACGGACATCGCCGTGGTCGTGGTGGCCGCCGACGACGGCGTGATGCCGCAGACGGTGGAAGCCATCGGCCACGCCAAGGCCGCCGGCGTGCCTCTCATCGTGGCCGTCAACAAGATCGATCTGCCGGCGGCCAACCCCAGCCGCGTGCTGCAACAGCTGACCGAGCACGAGGTGGTGGTGGAAGACTTCGGCGGCGACGTGGTGGCCGTGCCCCTGTCCGCGCTCAACGGCGAGGGCGTCGACGACCTGCTGGAATACATCAACCTGACCGCCGAGCTGGAAGAACTGCACGCGGCGGCGGACGGGCCGGCGGAAGGCACGGTCATCGAGACGCGGCTCGACCGCAGCCAGGGACCCCTGGCCACCGTGCTGGTGCAGCGCGGCGCGCTGGCCGTTGGGGACACCATCACCACCGGCGCGATCAACGGCCGCGTGCGCGCGCTGATGGACGACAGCGGCGCACGGCTCACCTCGGCCGGCCCCTCCACGCCGGTAGAGGTCATGGGGCTGGATTCCATGCCCGTCGTGGGCGATTCCCTGCGCGCCGTGCCTCGCACGCGCAAGGCGCGGCGGCGCCAGGACCGCACGGCCGCGCGCGGCGGCGGCGACCAGGCCATGCGCCTCAGCCTCGAATCCCTGGCCGCCCAGATGACCGCCGGCCGCCTGCAACAGATCAACCTGGTGGTGAAAGCCGACACGGCCGGCGCCGTGGACGCCGTGGTCACCTCCATCGACCAGTTGGGCGACGAACGCGCCCGCGCCATGGTGATCTACGAAGGCGTGGGGTCGGTCACGGAGTCCGACGTCAACCTTGCCGCCGCCGCCAAAGGTCTGGTGGTGGCCTTCAACGTGCGCGTGGACGCCACCGCGGCCACCGAGTCCGACCGGCAGAACGTGGACGTGCGCACCTACCGCACGATCTACGAGCTGATCGACGACGTGGACGCAGCGCTCAAGGGCGTGATCAAGCCCGAAGAAGTGGAAGTGGTGGACGGGCGCCTCGAAATCCGCGGCGAGTTCCGCGCCGAGCGCGCGCGCCAGATCGTGGGCGGCATGGTGCTGTCTGGCCAGGTGTACAAAGGCGCGGCCGTGCGCATCCTGCGCGGCGGCGAGGAAATTGGCGCCGGCCGCATCCTCACCGTGCGCCGCTTCACCAGCGAGGTGGACTCGGTGCGCGAGGGCTTCGACTGCGGGCTGGCCATCGAAACCGGCACGCGCATCCAACTCGCCGACGTCGTCGAGGCCCACCACACCGAAGAACGCCTGCCCTAGGCCGGGAGGCGCCGCCATCAGCTCGCGCCGCGCGCAGCGCATCGAAGCTCAAATCACGCGCGACATCAGCGAACTCATCGGCCGTCTGTCCGACCCCGAGATCGGCCTGGTGACGGTGCGCCGCACCTCGGTCTCGCCGGATTTACAGCGCGCGGTGGTCTTCGTCACCCCGCTGGGCGATACGGCCAACGCGCACCAGTCCGTGCACGCCCTGCAACGCGCCGCCCCTTACGTCCGCCGCGAACTCTCCGCCCTCATCCACATGTACCGCGTTCCCGCCATCCACTTCCAACTCGACCCCGAAATGATGATGCCTGCCCCAGAAGCTGGATTGCCGCCGCCTGGGAAATGAAGTAACGCACGGCAGGCAAGTGCCGCGGAGGGACTAGCGTTAGTTGGAAACACGCAGCATCTAAGCACCGCTGCTGAACTTATACTCGCGACGAAGCTGTGAATCAGCTTCGCTGATTCGGAACACTATGCCTTTGTCAGTGTAATAGACTCCGAACTGGGAAGGGCGTATGCACAATCAGAACTCCGAACCCGCACGCGTCCACGGTCGTGGTCGATATCAAGTCGCAAAGATCAATCTCTAGCATAGGCTTGTGGGTGTGAAATATGCTGTCGTGGAGCACAATGTTGAGTCACAATAGGCAACGTGTGGGCATTATATCGTATCAATAACATTCTACATTCATAGATACAATCTTGATTGCTTCTCCTACACTGACTAGAGTGTAATTTCTATAGCGCTTCATATCATTTTCTCTCGCTACAATACGGGATGCGAAATGGTCATCCACCACAAACCCATCGCTGTCGAGAAACTTGACACTCAAATCACATGTGTGACCGTGCTCGCTATTATTCCTCAGATTGACCTGATAGGAGAATTTCCAGTACGTTTCATTGCGCTCCACAATACGAAACTTACTGTCATTGACTTCAATGCGCGGATTTGTTGCCTTGGACAAGCCAGGTCCTTCAACTCGCATACGAACGTATGCTACTTCTACATGCATAGAAGATACATTTTTAGCTTCTTCAGTACCGATCCGAACATAATCAGTATAATTCTTTATCCCATTTGCTGGCACAATAATACGGGATGCGAAATGATCACCTACTACAAACCCATCGCTGTTGAGAAACTTGACACTCAAATCACACGTGTAACCGTGCTTGCTATTATTCCTCAGATTGACCTGATAGGAGAATTTCCAGTGCGTTTCATTGCGCTCTCCAATACGAAACTTACTGTTTTCAACAACTATAGAATTTGATGTGCCCTCTTCAGCATGCCCCGCTCTTTCATTAGTATTCCTCCGAGAAACATGAGGGACGATTTGATCATTACTTTGGAGCGAATAAGCTCGATTACTAGTCAAGACGTGATCGCTATCTGTGAGTACATTGTCTTCCAGTAGTTGATCGATAGCTTGATCAATCCGACTTGAAATACCAGCGCTTGTTCGTTGGAAACCGAGTTGGCGTGCTGTTTCTTTGATCAGATCGTCACGCTCTGCTCCATACAGCAACTGTGCGCAAGCCAGCACGACCAACTTCAGTTCAATCTGTGCGATGTGTTCGATTTTTCGGCGCAATGCGTTATTTTCATCCGGTACCCGTAGACGAGGATGTTCTAGCTGATCGGAAGTTGCAAGGAACGACTTCCGAACCAGTCTTCCGAGGTTCTCCTCCGGCACCCATTCCAGGTCTTTTCTGTAAACCGCCGCATCCATGGCTTGGTGAACTAGGTCGCGGGTGCTCCCCCGCACCCTCCCGATACCACAATGCAGCCGAATGCGATCGACTACCAAATCCACGTGTACTGGACCCTCGACATTTACGACGGCGATGACCAGATCACGCAACGTTACCGGGTTCTCGCTGCGGAGATCCGACCCAACAGGGATGTGCGAGAGATCTGCAATTTGGTAGGAGTCGAATCGGCCATCCACCTCACGGTCATTGTCGGAGTCCGCCTCACTGTCGTTGTCGAAGTCTGCGTCGTTGTCGAAGTCCGCATGTCTAGGACGAACGACCACCGGTTCGTCATCAGGAGCTGGGTCAGCAGGATCGTCCGTCAGGGACTGCTCGATCGCCTTGATCTCGCGTTCCGGGTTCTGAATCCAGGCGCGCGACCAGACGCGGTGAATCTTCCAGCCCAGACCTTCCAGAACCGACTGGCGCAGCCAGTCGCGGTCGCGCGCGGCCGGGGCGCTGTGATAGGTCGCGCCGTCGCACTCGATCCCCAAGGCGTAGCCGCTCCCGTCCTCGGCATGGATGCCCAAATCGATGCGGTAGCCGGCCACGCCAACCTGTACGTCGACCCGGTGGCCGCGTTCGATCAAGGCTCGGCGCACGGCTTCCTCGAAAGGGCTTTCCGTCTCGGCCTGCGCGTCGACGGTCAGGTTTTGCTCGATGGCGGTGTCGGGATTGCGCGCAAACTCCAGATAGCGCTTGAGTAGCCGCGCTCCTCGGCTCTCCGCCGTGATGTCCTCGGGCGTGAGCGAATGCACCACCGTCATGGAGCGGCGCGCGCGGCTGACGGCCACGTTCAAACGCCGCTCGCCGCCATCGTTGTTGATCGGGCCGAAGCGGTTGTACACCCGGCCGGAGTCTGTGGGTCCGTAGCCGATGGACAGCAGGATGTGGTCCCGTTCGTCGCCCTGCACGTTTTCCAGGTTCTTGACGAAGAAGCGTTCCTCCTGTCCGCGGGCAAAGCGGTCTTCGAACTCGGGGGCGTCCAGGCGCGCTTCATCGATCAAAGTCTCGATCAAGTCGGCCTGCGCCCGCGACAGCGCCACGACGCCGATGCTTTCGCTGGCCGGGCGTGTGCGCATCAACTCGAAGACCAGTGCGACGGTCTTCTCGGCCTCGACCCGGTTGGTGCGCGAGCCGCCGGCGTCGTAGCGCCCCTCGGGCAGATAGACGCTGCGCACGCCAAGCTCGGGTGTGTTCTGCGGACTGGGAAAGGTCAGCAGGCGGTCTTCGTAGAAGTGGTGGTTCGAGAAACGGATCAGGCTGTCGTGCCGGCTGCGGTAGTGCACGTCCAGGTAGTGCTCGACGGCGCCGCTGTCGACCATCCCGACCATGACGTCGAGAATGCTCTCGCGCCCTTCGAACCAGTCGATGTCGTCGCCGCCGTCATCGTCGTCGTCTTCGTGCTCGTAGCGGTGCTGGAAGACCGTCGTCGGCGGCAATTGCTTGCGGTCACCCACGATAATCGTCTGCCCGGCGCGGGAAATGGCGGGGACCGCGTCTTCGGGCAGCACCTGCGAAGCCTCGTCGAAGATCACAGCGTCGAAGCCGACGTTGGCGCTGGCCGCGCCGCTCCGTTCCAGATATTGGCTCACGGCCAACGGACTCATCAGGAAGCATGGCTTCAAGGCTTGAATTATCAGCGGGGCCCTCGCCAGCAGGCGCCGCACGGACATCTGCCGGCGTCGCTTGGACAGCTCGCCGCGCAAAACGCCAAGCTGTCCGCCCCGTGTCAGACTGGTTCCGCTGCTTGGATACTTGGCAAACAGCTTTGTGCGCACCTGCTCGCGCATCACCTGGGTAAGCTGCTGGTCCAGGGTCCGAAATTCGCTGCGCAACCCCTCGTGGTCGGGCGCGGTAAAGTCGCGCAGGCGCGGGTCCTGTCGGAACACGGCGTCGAGCCACGCCGCGAACAGCCGCCGCCGCACGATGCCTGGAACCATGCCGGCGTCCTCGGTTGCGGCCCGGATGTGTCGAACGGCGTTTTCACCGAGCTTACGGTCCAGCCCGCCGCACGCCTGTGTGAACTCGACCCAGTTCGCCGCGTCGTCGGCCTCCCGATAAATCGATTCGAGCCAATCGGACAGGTCCGCGAACGGCGCAAGTTCCCAAGACGACCACGGGAGCATGGCGAGGTCGAATCTCTCGTCCAGGCGCTGCACGCCGCGCGGATACGTAGCTTGCAAGGACTCGATCGCTTTCGCCGACGCGTCCGCATCGAACTCGGGGTCGCCTGCGCACACCAGACTGCGCAGGCGTTCGCTCGGGCGTCCGTGCACCAGGTCGAGGAGCTCCCGGCACCATTCGAGCGCATTCGACACGGCTTCCCAGTCCGTATCCCGGTCCTGGAAGTACGCGCCAAAGTCATGCTGCAACACGTTTCTGGTCTCACGTTCCGCGCGCTCGATGTTTCTGAGAAGCGCCGTCTTGTCGATCAGCTTCTGCAAGTCCGCCCAACCGCCAGGGATATCGACCAGACGCTCGATGACGGGGGCCGCGGCCGTCGTCAGCCGTTCGAGCGGCGCCAGGGCCTGCCGAAGGTCGGCCGCGATGACTGCTGGCCCGTCGCAATCGCGGCCCAGCCGTTCCTCGTAACGTCGGCGCACTACATCTTCCAGCGTCTGGAGTTTTGCCCGCGCGTCCTGCCATGCGGTCTCCAACGCTTGCAACTCGTCACGACGAGTCAGCACCACGCGCAACCTCGATGGATCCCACGGCCAGTCGCCGAGCAAACGTTCCGTACGCGAGATGTGGTCTTCGACTTGCGTCCAATCCGTCTCACGCGCACGTGCATGCCGGTCGAGGATGGGTTCGACGGCCGCGTACGCCGATTCCCACTGCCGGCGCCGCGATTGAATCTCGATCGCGTGTTCGACCACCTGGTGCCAACCGGCGAAGGCCAACCCTTGCCGCGTCGGGGTGTAGCTGCGCAGCAGCTTCACATCGCGCTGATAGGCGCTGCGGCCAACCAGCGAGCGCCGCACCCAATTCTGGTGATCGGTGCGAAAGCGAGTAAGCATCGCCCGATCGACCTCATCCACAATGTCCTGATCATGGTAGGCAAAAAGCCGACGCTCGGCCTTCGCCAACGCCTTGTGAGCAACGCCAGCAGCGTTTGCGAGCCGTTTGAATTCCGAGAGGCGTGCACGGTCGGTCCATGCCTCCGGTACGACGCCTACGTCGACCAGGCGTTGGGCAATCTCCAGCGTCTGCTTCGATTCCTGCCATGACGCAGACATTGGGTCGCGCTCCAGCGTGGCCGCGAGGTGGTCGAGCGCGGTTACGGCGGCAGTTGCCTCGGCTTCGGCTTGCGCGGTGACGTCCAGGAGTGCGGCGGGGTCGGGAAGGAGCCTGTGCGGCCATTTTTTCCCGAACGCTCGATTCAGCGCGTCGACCTCGGTCGGCGTGGGGCGAACATCGAGGGATAGCTGCTGGTAATCGATCTCGGGAATGGAACCGCCGAACGCGCGGCCGACCTGCGTGGCCAACGCGCGGGCTTCTCGTTGTTGTGACTGTTGCTCGCCGGCGACGCGGCGCAAGCGGGACAGCGCGTCCTTGTCGAGCCAGAGTTTCAGCACCGTCGGTCTGCCGTTCAGATGACGGGCGAGGTCGAGCAGCAACGGCGCGTCCCGCATGTCCTCGGGCGCTCGAACCCCCATCATGCTGGCCTGGTGCGCAAGGGTGTCAGCCGCGCTCTGGACGGCCTGCCGGGCGGCGTCCACGTCGCGGCGGATGCGGTCCGCCAGGCCGAGCGAAGCGGTCTGCGCCTTCAGCGCGCGCCATTTCGAGGTGTCCAGGTCCCGAAACTCGTCGGGGCGGCGCGCGATGCGTTCGGTCAGGGTGCCGATCTCCTGCAGGAGCGCCGCGTCCAGCTGCGCGGCGGGCGGCGTCTCGAACTCCACATCGGGCAGGTCCCGCAGCCGTGCGTACTCGCCGTGCATCTGGTACACGCTGCGGCCCAGCGGGGGGCGCGGTTCGTGCAGCGCGCGCACGACGTCGTTGAGCGCGGTTCTGCGGGCTTCCAGACCTTCGTAGCTGTACTCCAGGCGGCCGACCTTGCGTTCGTCGTCCAGCGACTGCTGCAGTTGGTCGTAGACCGAGGTTTTGCTGGCGCGTTCGCTGTGCATGTCCAGGCAGAAAACGCCCAGGTTTTCCTGTTCCAGGCGGTCTTTGACGACGTCCAGCGCCACGCTCTTTTCACTGACGAAGAGCACGCGCTTGCCGTGGGCCAGCAGGTTGGCAATGACGTTGACGATGGTCTGGCTCTTGCCAGTGCCGGGCGGGCCGTGGATGACGAGGTTCCCGCCTTGCCGGGCGGCGGCTACGGCGCGCAGCTGGCTGTGGTCGGCGGGCAGGACGGCGAACTCCTGGCGCAGGTCGAGCAGGTCGTCCAGACGGCCGCCGGAAAGTTCGGCCTCGGTCGGAAACGCGCCGTTCGACGCCGCGGCTGCGGCGAGGTCCGGCTGCTCGCCGGCCAGCCGGCGCACCAGCGGATGAGCGATGCCCTGGTCGCGCATGCGCTGCAAGTCTTCCCACATGGCCAGCTTGGTGTACTGGAAGGTGGACAGCACGACGTCGTCGGTAACGCTCCAGCCCTCGCGGTCGCGAATGCAATCGCGAACGTCGTCCAGATATTGCGCGTAAGTCGCGTGGTCGAACTCGGGCAGCTCCAGGCCGAACTCGCCCAACTTGTGTCGCAGGGTGGCGTTGGCCTCGGCGTCGTCGTCTGCGCGTTTGAGCACGAAGGGGTCGCGCGGCGATGACCGCCACAGGTCGCAAGGCAGCAGCAGCAGCGGCGACACGGCGCGCTCGCGTTCCTGGTCGATCCATTCCAGAAAGCCGACGGCCAGGAACAGGACGTTGATGCCCTGCTCTTCCATCCATTCGCGTTCTTTGCGCATGAAGCGCAGCAGCACTGGTTGCAAGGCCAGGGGATCGACGCCTGTTTGCAGTTCGCCGGGCTCGACCTCCACGCCGGGCTGTGCGGGCCCGTTGGCCGGCGATTGTTGGCCGTCCCCTTTCCGCCGTCGGCGGCGTTGTGCGTATTCGAAGGTTCTGCCATTGCGCGCGCGCCGCAGGTGGTCGTCGATCCCGTCAGGGTCGAACCCGGTGATTGGGACGCAGCGGATGGTGGACCGGCGGCGAGACTGCGGGTCTGTGGGAACCACGTTTCTTTTGAAGTACAGCAGGTTGTTGCGGCGGTTGAGTTGCAACAGCTGGCTCTGCCACCCTGCGACGGACGCGTCGATCCCGTTGGCCGCGGCATCGGCGGCGGGCGCGGCGGCGCGCGCGGCCGCCGGCTGGGCGGCGTCTCGACGTTCAGCCACGGCGGCGCTCCGCTGACATCAGGATTGGGCGTGTGGACGCATGCGCCGCCAGCATAAGTACCGGCGCGGCGCACTGTCACGCGGGCCGCGCGAGGGCCGCGCTCCCGACGGGCCGGCCAGCGGCGGCGCGGCGGCGCGGGCGGTCGGAACGTCTCGACGCCATCCTCTCCCCGCCGGCCGTGCGGCGCCGCGGCTGCGTACGCCGCGGACCGTCAGGCGCCGGGCGCGGCTCTACACTTCGGGAATGAATTCGCCCGGCGGGAACGGTGCGGCGCGGCGGCCGATCGTGCTGTACGACGGCGGCTGCGTGTCGTGCCGCCGCAGCGCCGGCCTGCTGGCGCGGCTGGACCGCGGGCGGCGCGTGGCGCGGCTGGACATGACCGCGCCCAGCGCGGGGCCGCTGCTGTCCACGATGACCCCGCGGCGGCGTGGTCGGTCGGTGCACCTGGTGCAAACCGACGGCCGCGTGCTGCACGGCGGCGCGGCGGTGCGGGCGGCCGTGCGCGCCGCGCGGCCGGGCGCCGTCGGGCGGCTGCTGACCTGCGGGCCGCTGGCGGCGCTGCTGGACCACGGCTACGGCCCGGCGGCGGCGCTGCGGCGGCCGCTGCGCTGGCCAACCGGCTGGTTGTCCGACCCGCCCGCCGACGACCTGCTCCCTTCAGATTGGCCCCTGCCTGCGGCCTTTTGGACGGACCCGGCCGGCGAATAACGCGCGGAGTGCCGTCGGTCTGGGCCGCCCCGCCGCACCCATCCCGCGCGTGTAACGCAGTTGCCCAGCGCGGCTGAACGGGACACACTGGGCCTTGGCCGCTGCCCGCATCTGGAACCCCATGCCCTGCGTCGCGTTGCCCGACAGCTCCGAAGCCGCCCGCCGTTCGAACGACGTGTACGCGCGCGTCATGGCCGCCAATCGGCAGGAGGCGGTGGACGAAGTCCCGCCGGTCGTCTGGGCGTCGGAGCCGTTCTTGTCGGGCTACGCCGGCGTCGAGCGGACGGAGTATTACGAAACCGCCGAAGCCAAGTACCTGGCGCAGGCAAAGTTCCAGCTGGACTTTCCCGACGTGCTGCACCTGCCCGGCGCCGCGCCGGATTACGGCTACGCGCCCGAAACCTCGGCCTGGGGGTCGCCGATCAAGCAGGAAGACGACGGGCCGCTGGTGCCCTTCGCGGCCGTCAGCGACATTCACGACTTGCCCGCGCTGCAAGCGCCCGACCCCTGGACGGCGGGGTACATGGCCATCGCCCTGCGGGACTACGCCTGGTACGCCGAGCACATGGACCCCGCGCTGGCCGCGCACTGGGGGCACTTCGAGGGCTACGGCCGCTGCATGGGCGTCGAGTCGGGCGCACTGGTGCTGGGCTACGAGCGCTATCTGATCGAGCTGTACGAACATCCACAGGAAATCCACGACTGGAACAAGCGCGTGGTGGAGACCAACGTGGCCTACGTGCGCGCGCAGGAACAGATCACCGGCCCGATCCAGCGCCTGGTCGTCACCGACCACCTGGCCGGCCAGGTCGGCCAGGCGCACTGCGAAGAATTCGTCTATCCCTATCTCAAAGATATCTTCGACGCGTTTTCGAGCGCCGAGTTCCGCTTGTATCACAACGAAAACCTGGTGCCGGACGCCGCCGTGCGCGCTATTGCCGACATGAACTGCACCGTGTTCATGTTCGGCATCGAGATGGACACAGCCGCGCGCCACCTGGGCGGCCGCGTGTGCCTGATGGGCAACGTGCCGCCCATTCACGTCGTGCAAGAGCTGGAACCCGACCAGATCGTCCGCGACTGCCAGCAGCGCCTGGCCGTGGGGGCGCCTTCGGGCGGCATGCTGCTCTGCACAGCCGGCGGCCTCTCGCCAGGCACGCCCGCCGCCAACATCCGAGCCTTCGCCAACTCCGTCCACGGCGTCCCCGGCTCTGGCCCCTTGCCCGATCACCCCCCTGGAGATGCCGCCGCGCGATAGACCCCGCTGCGGGACAGCGGGGCACACACCAAGCCCGCCACAGATCCTGGTCACCGGGCTGTTCCTTGCCGCCATCACGGCCGTCTACGCGCGCAGTCTGGATAACTGGTTCCAATCCGACGATTTTGACTGGCTGTACACCTACGGCCTGCAAGCAGCGAAGCACGGTGCGCTGCACGTCGTGTTTGCGCTTCCAGACCCTGCGACCGTAGACGCCGCGGATCCATTCACGTGGAACTATCGGCCGACCACCGCGCTGCTCGTGCACGTCCTCTTTCGTCTGTTCGGGGTCGAGACGCCGGTCGGATACCACGTCGTGTTGCTTGCTGGACATCTCATGGCATCGACGTTGACAGGCGCGATTGCCGCCCGGCTCACAAGCCGCGTCTGGATTGGAGTCGCAACGGTCGCGGTGTTTGGCCTGCACTTTGCGCATGTGGAAACCGTAGCCTGGTTTGGCTCAATCGCCGAGGTCACCGCGGCCGTGCTTGGACTCGCCGCCGTTCTTGCCTTCCTGCAGTTCCGCGATTCGGACCGCACCCGATGGGGATGGACGGCGATTCTGGCCTACGGCCTGGCGTTGGGGGCGAGCCCAACAGCCGCACCGGTCATCGGGGTCTTTGCGCTGATAGACCTCTGGCGGCATACCCGCGGCTACGGGCGGAGCTGGTCGACCTACTGGCCGTACGTTCCGCTTGCAGCTCTGGCAGGCACATACCTTGCCATCGAGGCTGCTGCGCTCGGCGTTGCCTCGGGGGAGGGCAGCTACGGCTATAGCCTGGGCGCACACGCGCTGCTGAATACGGTCTGGTATCCGGTTGTGCTCATGGCGCCCTTCACAGAGCCGGAGCTGTTCGACGTGCACCGCACCATCCTGTCCGCGCTGGGCGGAACCGGGTCACTCAACGATATCGTCGCGGCCCCGCGGTTTGGTCCGATCCTTGCCGCGCAGCTAGCCCTTATTGGGGTGACGCTCCTGGTGGTCATTCGGGGTCCCGGATGGGCCCGGGTCGCCGGTGGAGCAACGCTGGTCTTGCAAGCTCCCTTCGTTCTGCTTAGCGGAACTATGTTCCACTTCGCCTATCTCCCCGCGGCCTTTGGCCTGACGCTGGGCGTGGCTGCTCTGATGAGCCTGACGTATACGCTTACCAGTCGCATGCGCATCGCCCACGCACGTGCCGCGGCGGCCGGACCGTTGCTGGTTGCCGCGGGTCTACTGGCCTGGCAGACGCACGAGCGGCTTGACGCCTGGGAGTTCGCTGCCGGTCTGAGCCATCGGATCGTGCAGAGCGCGCATGCCAGCCTCGGCGACCCCGCGGACAACTCGCTGATCCTGGCAACCGACCTTCCCAACACCGTCAACGGCGCCTATGTGTTTCGCGAGGGATTCTCCGCAGCGCTGCGCGTCACATACAGTCGTCCCGACCTGCAGGTGCAGGTCTTCAGCCGGCCGGTTTTCGAACGACTAAAGTCAGATCCCCGCGCGGATGCGAGGCGCTACTTTCTGGCCTACGATTCGCGTTCGTTGACGTTGAGGCGCGCAGACCGTGACGAGGCACATGCGCTGACGTGACGCCGCCGTCACAGCATCGTGCACGACCCGCGTGGAGACTGTCAGCTCGTAGGCGCTCGGGTCGATCACGCCGTTTCGCATCCGGTGTCCTTCCAGCGATGCTGGGAGCCGTTGCCCGCGACCACCGCGGGACGGGCAGCGCGCCCCCGCGCCAGGCGATGGCCGATGCCGCCGTTGGAGCCGCCAACAGCCCGAGCCGCGCCGCCGCGGCCGCCGTCGCGCGGCTGATCAGTTTCCCCGTCTCAGACAGGCAATCACCAATAATCTGCGGCGCACCGAGCCGCGCGCCTGCCGCCGCGGTCCCGGTGCCGAAGATCGGGGTCTCGGAATCCAGCGGCGTGTCGTATCAGGTCTATGACAACGGGCGCGCAGCGTCCATTGCCTACGCAGGGCCGCCGTGCGGCGCCGGGGTATCCTGCGGGGGCGGGTGCCGGCTGGGCGGTGCCTTTATGCCGCAAGGAGCGCATCTGTGGCTGACCCACTCAAGGTGATGGTGACCGGCGCGACCGGCAAGATCGGCCGCACGCTGATGGAGGACCTGGGCGACCGGTTCGATCTCACCGGCACCTCGCGCCGGCCGAACGACGACCCGCGCTTCATCCAGCTCGACTTCGACGAGGTGGAAGCGGCGGCGGCGGCGTTTGCGGGCCACGACGCGGTGGTGCACATGCACGCCAAGTCGAACCACAACACGGACGCGTTCGAGCCGTACCTGGGTCCCAACATCGTGGGCGTGTGGAACGCCTACGAAGCTGCCCGCCTGGCCGGGGTGCGGCGCTTCGTCTACGCCAGTTCCAACCACGCCACCGGCTGGTACGAAATCGCGGGCGAGCGCTGCGACGCCGAATCGCTGCCGCGGCCGGACGGGGTCTACGGGGCGGCCAAGGTTTGGGGTGAGGCCGTGGGCCGCTATTTTTCGGACCGCTACGGCATGGAGGTGGTGGTGCTGCGCATCGGCAGCTACGAGTACCGCGCCAGGCCGCCGGACTTTGCGATGGGGCCGCGCATCCTTTCCACGTGGCTGAGCGACCGCGACCTGGTCGGCCTGGTGGAACGGGCAGTGGCGGCGCCGGACATCCGCTTCGGGATCTATTACGGCATTTCGGCCAACGCGCGCGCCTACTGGGACATTACCAACGCGGTGAGCGAGCTGGGCTATCGGCCGGCGGACAACGCGGAGGACTACGCCGCCGAGGTGCTGCCCAAGGGCGGGGTGTATTCGCTGTGGGACTTCGACGTGAAGGGGATGGTCTAGCAGGAGCGCGGCGGCGGGCGCCGGCGGCGGGCCGCGGCCGGGCCGACCACGGTGCGCCGCCGCGCCTCTGACTTGCCGCACACACGCGCAGCGGCCACCATGGACGCGCCGCGCGAAACTGCAAGGGAAGAGCGGGACATGCACACGTCTCTGATCCAGCGAATCGTTGGCCTGTATCTCGTCGCGTTTGCGGCGGTGCTGGCGGTCCACACGGTGGTGGAACCGCTGTACCACGTTTCTACCGGTGACTCGGTGTACAGCCCGGTCTGGGAGGTCATCAATCCTCTCTCGGTAATCACGGTCCTGCTGGGCGTCGCCTTCGGCGTTGCGCGCACGCGCGCGGCAGGCACGGCGGCCGCGAGCTTGTCCTGGGGACGGCTGGCCGAGCACACGCGGCTTTTCGGGTTCCTGTTCGTGGGCGTGTTGTTGTTCTCGAGCTGGTTCAACCTGCTGAACCCGGCGTACACCGTGGTCGGCCTGGACGCGAGCGTGGTCATCTGGATGATGATCGATGCAGGTCTGCCGCTGCTGGCGGGCGCGCTGGGGGCGGTGCTGCTGCGCGGAGCCTCGGAGGCTTCCGCACGAGAACCGGCGAGCGGCGGAGCGTCCGCGCCGGCCGGATGGGAAAGCGGCAACCTGCGCTGGCTGGCGCAGGCTGCGGGCGTCTTCCTCATCGCCGTCGGCGCCGCGGTGGCGGCGTACATCATCGTCGATCCCTTGGTCCATGCGTCCACAGAGGCCAACCCGTACGGCCCGCTGTGGGACGTCGTGCTCGACCCGCTGGTGGCGGTCAGCGTCCTGCTGGGCATCGTCGTCAGTTCGCTTGGCAAGCGCCGGCTGGACGCGGCAGACCGCAGCGACGCGGTGACGTGGGAGCGGATGGCGGCCAACGCGCTGTTCTATGGGTTCCTGTTCGTCGGCATCCTGTTCTTCTGGGCCTGGCCGAGCGGCCTGCGGAGCGGCACGTTTGCGCCGGGCGCCTCGGACGGCATCGTTGCGGTGTGGCTGGTGATCTATGCGCTGTTCCCGCTGCTGGCCGGCGTTCTGGGGCTCCGGCTGCTGCGCGGGCGGGTGGTTGATCTTGCCGGAAGCAGTGAGTGACCGATGCCGCCTGGAGACACCCCGCTGCCGACGCGGCGCTTCGGCCGGCATCCCGACGAGTTTTCGATCATCGGCGTCGGCGGCGGCCATCTGTCGCGGTCGTCCGTCGGGGAGCGGGAGGCCATCGGCCTGATTCGAGCGGCGGTGGACGCCGGGGTCACGTTCATGGACACCGCCTGGGACTACGGCTACGGCGCAAGCGAAGAGCGCATGGGCCGCGCGCTGCAGGGGCGGCGCGGCGACGTGTTCCTGATGACCAAAGTCTGCGCGCGCGACGCGCCAACGGCCCGCCGGCAGCTGGACGAGAGCCTGCGGCGTTTGCGCGTGGACTGCGTCGACCTCTGGCAGTTCCACGAGATCAACTACGACAACGACCCCTCCTGGATCTTCGAGGCCGGCGGCGCGGTGGAAGCGGCGCTGGAGGCGCGCGCGCAGGGCAAGGTGCGCTATGTCGGCTTCACTGGCCACAAGAGCCCGCACATTCTCCAGGCCATGCTGGACATGGACGCCGAGTGGGACTCGTGCCAGATGCCGATCAGCCCGTTCGACGGCGCGTACCGCAGCTTCGCGCGCGAGATTCTGCCCACGCTGACCGAGCGCGGCATTGCATGCCTCGGCATGAAGTCGCTGGGGGGCAACGGGCAGTTCGTGGGCGTCGGCGGCCTGACGGCGCAGGACTGCCGCCGATACGCCCTCTCGCAGCCCATCGCCACGCTGGTGTGCGGCATGCTCGATACGAAGGATCTGGCGCAGGACGTTGAGATCGCGCGCACGTTCACGCCCATGGGCGCGGAGGAGCAGGCGCGGCTGCTGCGCCGCATTCACCGCGAGGCCACCGACGGGCGCCACGAGTACTACAAGTCCACCACCTACTTCGACCACGAGTACCACCGCGCGGCCCACGGGTTCCCGGCGTTCGCGGAGATCCGCAACCGTTAGCCGTGCGTCTGGCGCTGTGCAACAAGACGCTGGACGACCGCCCCATCGAGGCGTTCTTCGAGCTGGCCGCGCAGGCGGGGTTCGACGCGGTGGAAGTCATCCCGGGGTCGCTCAACACGCCGATCGCAGCGCCCGACGCGGCCATGCGCGTGCAGATTCGACAGGTGGCGCGCGCGCACGGCCTGGACATCGTTGCCTTCAACTCGCTGCTGCAACACGCGCCGCACCTGAACCTGGTGACGGACGACCCGGCGTTGCGGCGGGCAACCGCGGCCGAGCTGGAAGCCATCGTGCTGCTCGCCGCGCAGCTGGGCGCGCGCGCGGTCGTGGTGGGATCGCCGCGGCAGCGGCGCGCGCCTGACGGCGTTCCGTTCGAGCAGGCCGTGGACTATTTCATCGACGGTCTGCGGCCCGCGGCGGACGCAGCCGAGCGCCTGGGCGTAACGCTGTGCCTGGAGCCGCTGGCGGCGCCGCTGACCAACTTCATGAACGACACCGCCGAAGGGGCGGCGGCGGCCCGCGCCATGAATCACCCGGCGGTCGAGCTGGTGCTGGACGTCAAGCAAATCGCGCTCGAAGCGCTGTCGTTTGCCCAGGCGGTCGAACTGGCGCTGCCGCGGCTGGCGCACGTGCACGTGAACGACGCGAACATGCACGCGCCGGGCGAAGGGGAGACCGATTTCGCGCCGATCGTGCACGCGCTGCGCGCGGCGGACTACGACGGCCTGCTCTCGATCGAAGCGTTTGGGTTCGCCGACGACCCGGCGGTCGTGCTGCCCAGGTCCCGCAGATACCTGGAGCGCGCGCTGGCGGGTTAGTCGGCGGGGTCGACCGGGCGGGTCATGTAGATCAAGCCAGACGAGCCGGTCATGCGCCGCAGGCGGTCGGATTCGCGGCGGCGGCGTTCCGTATACCCCTCGCGTTTGTAGAACCGGATGGCGCCCACGTTGTCGATCAGGACGTCCAGGCCGACGCATGCGGCGCCCGACTGGCGGGCCTTGCGCTGCGCGTGGCGCAACAGCGCGGTGCCGATGCCGCGGCGTCGATAGCCCTCGACCACGGCCAGGCTCCAGACGTGATAGGCGTTGGGATCGGGCTGCGGCCGCGCCTCGCCGAGCGGGCGCATGCGCCACAAGAGGCCCAGCGTGCCCGGCAGGCCGTAAACGCGCAGGGTGCCCGCCAGGGTGCGCAGCTCGGCGCCCCTGCCGCCGCCGTGGGGTAGATGACCGATCAGCCCCACCACCGCGCCGTTGGCCACGGCCACGTCGTGGGAGGTATAGCCGCGGCGGCTGACGAACACTTCGGTAAAACGCCGCTCGGCCAGCGCCTGGTCGCCGTTGCCCCAGATCGGCCCCGCCAGGGGACCCGCCGAGGCCGACAGCAAAGCGCCGGCGGGTCCCGCGTCCGACGCAGCGGCCGGACGGATCACGACGGCGGCGGCCCCGGCCGTGCTGGCTACTATGCCGGCGCCGCCGTCGCCCGCACCGGCAGATGGTCGGACGCCATGGACATGCCGACGTCGGCCGCGGTGACCCTCAGGTCGGGCGTGACGAAGATGTAGTCGATGCGCTGCGTGGGGTCGTCGGCGCGGTAGGTGGGCGGCCCGCCGGGGTGCGCGTCGACGAAGCCTGCGTTCCCAAGCGTGTGGATGCTCGGCGCATCGGGTTCGGCGTTCAGATCGCCGACGAGCACGATGGGGTGCGCGCGGCCCAGCGCTTCCAGCAGCTGGACGGTCTGCGCGGATCTGGCCGAGGCGCCTTCGTCTGTTTCTTCGTGGTCGAGGTGGGTGTTGATGACCGTCACCGGCCCGCCGGCGGCTCGAACCACCACGCGCTGAAACCCGCGGGGAATGCGGCCGCTCAGGTCGAATAGGGTGCTGGACGACTCGATGACCGGCAGCCGGGTAAGGATCGCCGTGCCCCACAGATCGCCGACGTAAGCGCCGAAATATGCGGGCATGCCCAGCCGCTGGGACAGCCAGGCCAGGGTGTCCACGCCGCCGGAAATTACCCAGCCGCGCCCGACTTCTTGCAGGGCGATGATGTCGGCCGGCTGCCGCTCGAGTTCGCGCGCGACGGCCTCCAGATCGAAGCGGCTGGTGGTGCCGAAACCCTGGCGGATGTTGTAGGTCGTCACACGCAGCTCCGGCGCGTCGGGCGCCTGCGTCGGCGCCGGCCCCGAAAGCACGCCCATGACCAGGGACGGCACGAACAGCGCGGACGCCAGCAGCAGCAGCGCCTTCGACCCGTCGTCGGGCGTGCGGACGGGGCGCACCAGCTCGGACGCCAGCGTCGGGACGAGCGCCGGGACGACCACCAGCAGCGCCGCCGCCGGCAGCATCAACCAAGGACCGTAGAAGGAATAGAACACGAACAGCAGGGCCACCAGCAGCACGCCGCTGATCGTCAGCAGCGAGACGCTCCACGCGGGGGAGGCGCCCGAGCGGTCCACGTCAAACAGCGCGCCAAGCGCGACCGGCAGTCCCAGGCCCAGCAGCGCCGCGCTGACGACCGCCGCTACCCCGTTCACGTCGGACAGCCCCGCGCCAACGATGATCACGACCGCGGCGGCCAGCACGTGCAGGCTGCCGGCGGCGCGGGAGGCCGACGTGAACCGCGCCGACCACAGGGCCCCGCCAGCGGCGCCTGCGCCAACCCAGAGCAGCGCGGCGCGCAGATCGATAGCGTCGCGAGCGGCCGCCTGGCCGAAGTTGCCGCTGAAAACCAGGTACACCATCAGCGCCGGGCCAACGCCCAGCAGCGGGAGGCTCTTGCGCAGACCGGCAAACTCGGCTGGCCGCGCGGACAGCGGGAGCGCGCCCGCCAGCGCCACCGCCGCCAGCGCCGCGACGATGGCGGCGGCCAGCGGCGAATCGCTCAGCGGCGCGTCCACCGTCAGCAGCACCGAGCGGATAGCAACGTCGCCGGCAAACGCCAGCGCCAGCCCGTGGCCGGCCGCGCGGCCAAGCCCGGCCAGCGAGAGCGCCAACACCCAGCCGAACGCCGCGGTTCCCGCCGCGCCGATGAACAGGTCGACCACGGGATGCGGCACGGCCTGGCCAACCAGGGCCGCAACGGCCAGCAGCACGAGCGCCAGCAGCCGCGCGCGGCGCAGTCCCAGCGTCGCGGACAGCGGGCCCGCCAATCCCCAGGCCAGAAAGACGGCAAAGACGACCGCCGCCAGCACCAGACGGTTGGAGACCTCGCCCTGCACCCAGAAGTTCTGGGTGAGGAACGTGCGGATTGCCTGAAAACCGAGCAGGCCGAGCGCCGCGGCGACGAGCGTGGTTGCCATTCCTAACCTCCCGCCGGGGCGCTTACGACCCGCTGGTCTGCCGCGCGGCGTGCGCCGCGCGTGCGCTGACGCCCAACACGCCCAGGAACCCTTCCGAGTCTACGTGGTCGAAATCGCCGATCCCCTCCATGCTGGAGGCGTCGGTGTACAGCGAGTGCGGCACGTTTTCGGCGCCGGCAAACTGCGCGTGGCCGCGGTAGACGTTGAGGTGAATCGTGCCGGTGGCCAGCCGCGTGATCTCGCCAACCGCGCGGCGCATGGCCGTGCTGGCCAGGTCGAACCAGTAGCCCTCGTAGATCTGCCGCGCCAGCGACGCCGACAGGCTGTCGAAGAACGGCCGCGCGCGCCGGTCCAGGATCAGTTGCAGCAGGTATTCGTATGCGCGGCCCAGCAGCTCCATACCGGGCGCTTCGTACACCCCGCGCGACTTGATGCCGACGAAGCGGTTTTCCACCGTGTGCAGGCCGATGCCCAGGCCGTGCGCGCCGCCGATGGCGTTGGCGCGCAGGAAGACCTCCAGCAGCGGCAGATGCTCGCCGTCCAGCGCGACAGGCGCGCCGTCCTCGAACCGAATGGTCACGGTTTGCGCCTGGTCGGGCGCGTCGCGCGGAAACACGCCCATCCCCGGCGTGACCAGCTCGGGCGGCGTGTCCAGGTCTTCCAGCCGGCCGGCCTCGTGAGTCAGGCCCAGCAAGTTGGCGTCGGTCGAATAGGGCTTGTCCAGGGTGGCGCGGATGGGGATGTCTTCCTGCTCGCAATAGGCGATCATCTCGCGGCGGCCGGGGAACTGCTCCAGGAACAGCGGGTCGCGCCAGGGGGCGTACACCTGCACTTGCGGCGCCAGCATGTTGGCCGCGAGCTGAAACCGCACCTGGTCGTTGCCGCGGCCGGTGCAGCCGTGGGTCAACACCGAAATCCCGCGGTCGAGCAGCGGCGGCAGCAGCGCCGCCACCGTGACGTAGCGGGCGATGCCCGTGGTGTTCCAATAGCCGCCTTCGTAGCGCGCCTGCGCCTGGATGACCTCCAGCCCGGCGCGCGCCAGCGCCTGGCGCGCATCGACGATGTCGGCGTCGCAGGCGCCCGCCGTGCGCATGCGCACGGCAATGTCGTCGATATTCGTCTCGTCGGGCTGCCCCAGGTTGGCCGTCACGGCCGCCACGGCCACGCCTTCTTCCACCAGCCAGCGCGTGATGGTGCAACTGTCCAAGCCGCCCGACACCGCCGCCCCAACGGTGGCGCCCGCCAAATCACTGATGCGCAACGTCGTCTCCCGCAAAGGATGCCTACTAGACCAGCCTACCGCCCGGCAGCCAGCTCGACGCTTGCCCGCGGCGGGATGTGCATCCCGCCGCGGGCAGATCGTCTACGTCACGCGCGCGGCCCGCGCTGCTTCCCGTTCCCGGGCGGCGAGCCTTTGTTCCTTCGCCCCCCTCGCTCCTGGCGGCTGGTTTTCACCAGCCGCCAGGAGCCGCCGACCCCTGGCTCGAACAGCCGCTGGGGATCAGGCGGCGGCAGGCGGGGCGGCGGGCGGGCCGCCGTGGGCGCTGGAGCGAACCAGGCCCAGACGCTCGCGGTTCTTGTAGATGGTGACCGCGATGGCGATGAGCAGCAGGAGCAGCAGCCAGAACCAGGGGGGCGGGCCGGCGCTGGCGACGAAGGTGTTCGCGCCGCGCAGAGCCTGCGCCATGATGAGGCCGTCGTACTCGTCCGAGCCTCCGCCGGCGCCGCCGCCCTGGCCGCTGCCGTCCCCGCCCGTCCAGGCGGTCGTCCACCACATGGCCCCGCCTTGGCCGGCCCCGCCTTGGCCAGCGCCGCCGGCGTTGGTGCCAGACCCGTCGCCGCCAGCGCCGCCGGCCGCGCCCTCGACGGGCGGGGTGGGGGTTGGCGTGGGCGTGGGCGTGGCGTCCGGCTGCTCGCCGCCTTCGTCCGTGGGGACGGGGGCGGGCGGCTGGGCGGGGGCGGTGACCGTGACCAGGAAGGTGCGGCTGACGGTGTCGCCGTCCTCGTCCGTGGCCGTCCAGGTGTAGCGCAGGGCAGCCTGCGCCTCGGCGGGCGTACCGCTGACGGCGAACCCGTCCCGCGTAACCCCAACGGGCAGCCCCGGGCCGAGCGTGTAGGTCAGCTCGCCGTTGCCGCCGGACGCCGCGGGCAGCGTCAGCGACGCCACGGGTTCGCCAACCAACCATTGCTGGTCGGCAATGTCCGCGTCGAAGGAGGGAAGCAGGTCGGGCACGCGGACCGGCGGGTCCTCGTCCGTGGGCGGATCGTCCGTGGGCGGATCGACCGGCGGCGGGGCAACCGGCGCGGCGGCAACCGTGATGCTGAAGCTCAGCTGCGCCGTGTCGCCGTCCGCGTCGGTAACCGTCCAGGTGTAGTCCGCGGCGGCCTGCGTGCTCGTGGGCGCGCCGCTGACGGCGAACCCGTTCCGCGCCGTGCCGTCGGGCAGCGCCGGGCCGAGCGCGTAGCTCAGCTCGCCATTGCCGCCGGACGCCGCGGGCAGCGTCAGCGACGCGGCTTCGCCAACCGTCCATTGCTGGTCGGCAATGTCCGTGTCGAACGAGGGCTGCACGTCGGGCGCGGGCAGAACTGTCGGCGGCGGCGCGGCGGTGACCGTGATGCTGAAGTTCAGCTGCGCCGTGTCACCGTCCGCGTCGGTCACCGTCCAGGTGTAAGCCGCGGCGTCCTGCGCCTCCCTGGGCGTGCCGCTGACGACGAATCCGTTCCGCGTCACCCCAACGGGCAGCACCGGGTCGAGCGCGTAGATCAGCTCGCCGTTGCCGCCAGTCGCCGCCGGCAGCGTCAGCGACGCCACAGGTTCGCCAACCGTCCATTGCTGGTCGGCGACGATGGCGCCGAAGGAGGGCTGCACGTCGGTCGGGGGCGGATCCTGCGGCGGCGGCGCGGCGGTAACCGTGATGTCGAAGGTCAGCCGGGCGCTGTCGCCGTCGGCGTCGGTCACCGTCCAGGTGTAGGCCGCGGCGGCCTGCGTGCTCGTGGGCGCGCCGCTGACGCCGAACCCGTTCCGCGCCGTGCCGGCGGGCAGCGCCGGGTTCAGCACGTAGCTCAGCGTCCCGTTCCCGCCGCTGGCCTGCGGCAGGGTCAGAGCGTCGATGGCCTGCCCCTGCGTCCAGGTCTGGTCGGCGATCTGCTGACCGCCAAAGCTCGGTTGCAGGTCGGGCGGCGCCACCGCGATGCTGAAGCTCAGCTGCGCCGTGTCGCCGTCGGCGTCGGTCACCGTCCAGGTGTAGGCCGCGGCAGCCTGCGTGCCCGTGGGCGCGCCGCTGACGGCGAACCCGTTGCGCGCCGTGCCGGCGGGCAGCGCCGGACTGAGCGCGTAGCTCAGCGGCCCATTCCCGCCGCTGGCCTGGGGCAGCGTCAGGGCCTCGATGGCCTGCCCCTGCGTCCAGGTCTGGTCGGCGATCTGCTGGCCGCCGAAGCTCGGTTGCAGGTCGGGCGGCTTCACCGTGATGTCGAAGGTGAGCTGCGCCGCGTCACCGTCCGCGTCGATGGCTTTCCAGACGTAGGCCTCGGCGGCCTGCGTGCTGGTGGGCGCGCCGCTGACGGCGAACCCGTTGCGGCTGACGCCGCCGGGCAGCGCCGGGTCGAGCGTGTAGCGCAAGGACCCATCGCCGCCCGAAGCTTGCGGCAGCGTGAGGGCCGCGACGGTCTGGCCTTGCGTCCAGACCTGGTCGTCGATCTGCTGGCCGCCGAAGCTCGGCCGGCGGTCTTCCGGCGCCTTGGTCTTGGTGGCTTCCACCTCGACCAGGAACGTCAGATGCGCGCTGTCGCCGTCGGCGTCGATCACCTTCCACGTGTAGGTCGCAGCCGCGGCGGCGCCGGTGGGCGTGCCGCTGACGGCGAACTCGTTGCGGCTGACGCCGCCGGGCAGCGACGGGCCGAGCGTGTAGCGCAGCGGCGCGTCTCCGCCGAACGCGCTGGGCAGCGTCAGCTCCTGGCCGGCCTGGCCCTGCCGCCAGACCTGGTTGGCAATGGTCTGCGCGCCAAAGGTGGGCACGCCGTCCACGGTGATCTCGAAGGTCAGCTCGACCTCGTCACCGTCCGCGTCGGTCACCTTCCAGGTGTAGCTCGTCGCGGCCATCGCCACGGTGGGCGTGCCGCTCAACTCGCGCGTGGTGACGTTGCGCGTGATACCGGCGGGCAGCGTCGGCGTCAGCGTGTAGGTCAGCGCTCCATCCCCGCCGCTCGCCTGCGGCAGCGTCAGCGCCGTAATCGCCTGGCGCTGCGTCCAAAACTGGTCGTCGATGGTCTGCGCGCCGAAGGTCGGCAGGTTGTTCACTCTTGCGCGGGCGCGCACGGAGATGCGGAAGCCCAGCTGATCGGAGTCGCCGTCGGCGTCGGTGACTTTCCAGGTGTAGAGCGTGGCCGCCTGCGAGGCGGTTGGCGTGCCGCTGACGCCGAACCCGTTCCGCGCCGTGCCGGCGGGCAGCGCCGGCGTGAGCGTGTAGGTCAGGTCGCCGTTGCCGCCAGTCGCCTGCGGCAGCGTCAGCGCGGTGATCGCCGCGTGTTGGTCCCAGGTCTGGTCGTCGATGGTCTGCGACCCGAAGCTGGGGGTTCCATCCACGCCGATGCTGAAGGTCAGCCCGGCCGCATCACCGTCCGCGTCGGTCACCTTCCAGGTGTACGTCGTCGTCGCCATGGCGCCGCTGGGCGTGCCGCTGACGGCAAACCCGTTGCGCGTAACCCCGTCGGGCAAGGCGGGCGACAGCGTGTAGGTCAGCGGGGCGTCCCCGCCGCTCGCCTGCGGCAGCGTCAGCGCCGTGATGGCCGCATCCTGCTGCCAGCTTTGGTTGGCGATGGTCGTCCCGAAGGTCGGGCGTCCATCCACGCTGATGCTGAAGGCCGCCACGGCCGTATCGCCGTCCGCGTCCGACACGATCCAGGAGTAGCGCTGCATCGATTGCGGGTCGCTGGGCGTGCCGCTGACGAGGAACCCGCTGCGCGTCACTCCGGACGGCAGCGCGGGGGACACCGAGTAGGTCAACACCCCGTCCCCGCCGCTGGCCTGCGGCAGCGTGAGCGCGGCGATGGCCGCGCCCTGCGCCCAAGCCTGGGCGGCGATCCCTTGCCCGAAGCCGGGCAGCGCGTCCACCGCAATCTGGAAGTCCAGCTGCGCCTCGTCGCCGTCCGCGTCGGTGGCCGTCCAGGTGTAGCCCGTGGCCGCCAGACCGACGGCGGGCGTGCCGCTGACGGAGAACCCGCTGCGCGTCACTCCGGACGGCAGCGCGGGCGTCAGCGCGTAGGTCAGGTCGCCGTCGCCGCCAGTCGCCTGCGGCAGCGTCAGCGCCGGGATCGACGCGTACTGCGTCCAGAGCTGGTCGTCGATGGTCAGCGACCCGAACGTGGGCGTCGAGTCGTCCGTCACCACCGTAATGGCGAAGCCAATCGAGGCGGACCTGCCGCGGGAGTCTTGCACCGACCAGGTGTACGACTGCAGGGCCTGGACCACGCTGGGCGTGCCGCTGACGGTGAGCCCGCTGCGCGTAACCCCGGCTGGCAGCGCGGGCGTCAGCGTGTAGGTCAGCGGTGCGTTCCCGCCGATCCCCGCCGGAAGCGTGAGGGACGTGATGGCCTGGTTTCTGGTCCAGGTTTGGTTGCTCACCGCCCCATCGAGGATCAGCGCGCCGGGGCCCAGCACGGTGATGGTGAAGGTGATCTCGTCCGTGTCACTGTCCGTGTCGGTGACCGTCCAGGTGTACGTGGTCTCCCGCATGGTGGCGGTGGGGGTGCCAAAGAGCGCCCGCGCATCGCGAGTCACCCCGCTCGGCAGCGCGGGCGACAGCGTGTAGGTCAGCGCGCCGTTGCCGCCGCTCGCCAGAGGCAGCCTGACCGAATCGGTGAATCTCTGCCCGACCCACCAGACTTGGTCGGCCATCCCCTCGCCGAAGCTGGGCGAGACGTCGGCCGCCAGCACGGTGACGTACACGGTCAAGCTCGCGCTGTCGCCGTCCCCGTCCGTCGCGGTCAGCGTGTAGGTGGTGCGCTCCCGCTGGGTGGTGGGCGTGCCCGTCAGCGTGCGCTTGGCCGCATCGAAGTCGATGCCTTCCGAGGGCAGAGAGGTCGGTGCGGCCGATGCCGTTACGCCGCGGCGCGTCATGGTGTAGGTGACGCTGCCGTCGTACTTGCTCACCCCGGTCGCGGCCGGCAGCGCCTGCGCCGTGATCTGCTGCCCCACGCGGAAGATCCGCTCGGGCGAGGGGCCGGCGAAGGTCGGCTGGCCGTCGCGCGTGATGCGAATGTAGACCAACATCTCGGCCTCGTCCCCGTCCGCGTCCGTGGCCAACAGCTTGTAACCCACGGTGCGGGTCAGCGAGCCAGGCGGCGTGGCGCTCAGGCTGGACGGCGCCATGGCCGTGGGCCGCCCCGAGAGCGTGCGCGCGGCCTGGTCGTAGCTCAGGCCCGCCGCCAGCCCCAGGTCCAGCACCAGGCTGTGTGTCAGCGCGCCGTTGCCGCCGGTCGCCGCCGGCAGCGTCACGGGGGTGATCTGGTCGTTCTGATGGAAGGTGTACGACGCCGTCGCGTCGCTGAAGCTGGGCGTCAGGTCTTCCACCACCGTGATGGTGAAAGTGGTCTCGACCTCGTCGCCGTCCGCGTCGGTGGCCGTCCAGGTGTAAGTGGTGGCCGCCGACACCTGCGAGGGCGTGCCGGAAATGTCGAACCCGCTGCGCGACACCCCGGTGGGCAGCGCCGGCGTCAGCGCGTAGGTCAGAGCGCCGTTGCCGCCGCTGGCGGCCGGCAGCGTCAGGCCCGCGATTTGCGAGTTTTGCACCCAGGTCTGGTCGGGCACGGTCGCGGCGCCGAAGCCCGGCTGCGTGTTCGCCACTACCGACAGCCGGAAGTCCATGCGGGCCGAGTCGCCGTCGCCGTCCGTGACGATCAGCTTGTAGACCGTGTCCGCCGACACAGCCGCGGGGGTGCCGGTGATCTTGCGCGTGGCCGAGGAGAAGCTCAGCCCCTGCGGCAGCGGCGTGGCGCTGTCGATGCGGTAGGTCAGCGCACCGTCGTACTGCGTCACGCCCCCGGCGGCCGGCAGCGTGGCCGTGACCCCGTTCCAGCCCTGCACGAAGGTGTAGGACGGCGTGCCGCTGGGAAACGTCGGCGTGCGGTCGCGCGTGATGACGATTACGACACCAATGCTGGTCCAGGCGCCGGTCGAGTCCGTGGCCTTCAGCGTGTAGTAGGTGCCGAAGGTGTTGGCGTCGGGGTCTGTGGGATCGGGAAAATAGACGCGCATGCGCGTGGGCGTGCCGGACAGCCGGCGCGTGCTCTGGTCGTAGCTCAACCCGGCCACCAGGGCCAGGGAGTCGCCGTTCAGCGTCAGCTGGTAGCTCACCGGGGCAACCCCGCCCGTGGCCGCCAGCAGCGTGACCGGCGTGATGGCGCTGTTCTGGTGGAAGGTGTGGGTGACGAGGCCGTCGTCGCTCTGATGGGAGAAGTGGATCCCCGTCGGCTGCCAGGTCGGTCCGAGCGTGAGTGCGGCCGCCACCTGCGGCCGCGGGGGCTGCACGACCTCGGCCTGCGCCTGCGCGGGCGCAGGCGCGGCCACCGTCACGCGGAAGGTCAGCGTGGCTTCGTCACCGTCCGCGTTGGCCGCGGTCCACGTGTAGGCGGCGCCGTCCACGGCTTCCGTGGGCGTTCCGCGCAGCTCGCGGCGCGCCGCGTCCAGCGTCACGCCGGCCGGCAGCGCCGGGCTGAGCGTGTAGGTCAGCTCGCCGTCGCCGTCCGTGGCTTCCGGCAGCGTGACCGCCGCGATGGGCTGGCCGAGCGTCCAGGTCTGGGCAGCAATGGTCTGACTGCCGAAGCTGGGCGTCCGGGCGGCCGGCGCCTCGGCCGGTTCTTCCGCTTCTTGCGGTTCTTCCGTCGGCGCGGGCGTGGGGTCGGGGGCCGGCGTGGGGGCCGGCGTCGGGTCAGGTGTATGTGTGGGCTCGGGCGTCGGCGTCGGCGTCAGCTCGGGCGTCGACGTGGGCTCGGGGGTCGGCGTGGGGCCGGGCGTCGACGTGGGCGTCGGCGTGGGCTCGGCCGCCGGCTCGGGCGTAGGCGTCGGCGCGGGTTCTTCCGTCGGCGTCGCCGTGGGCTCGGGCGCCGGGGTCGGCGTCGGGGTCGATGTGGGTTCGGGCGTCGGCGTCGGCGCGGGTTCTTCCGCCGGCGGCGCCGTGGGCTCGGGCGTCGGCGGCGCTGCGGGGTCGGGTGTCGGCATCGGCGCGGGTTCTTCCGTCGGCGTCGCCGTGGGCTCGGGCGTCGCCGTCGGCGTGGCCTCGGGCACCGGCTCGGGCGTCGCCGTGGGGTCGGGCGTCGGCGTCGGCGCGGATTCTTCCGTCGCCGCCGGCGCGGCTACCACCGCCTGGACGAGCCGCTCGGCTTCCTGCGCGGCCGCCACCTGCGCCTCCAGCGTCCATACCACGGCAACCATCGTCAGCACCAACGCGCACCAGCGCAGCGGGGACAGCACGTAGCGCGTGCGATTCGACAAGGTCTTCGTCTTCTTCGTCATCGGGCGGTTTCCTGCGTCATCTGTGTGCACTGCTCCGCGGAAAGGGATCGTTCGCTCGGTGAGGCGGCGCGCGGGCGGCCGGCCGTCGGGTGAAGGGCGCGCGCGTTCCGGGCGCGGCGGGCGCGGCGCGGGCGGGCGCTCGGCGCGGGCGCCGGCTCGACCGCCGCCGTCTGCGCGGACGGCTCGCCGACCTGCGCGAACGCCGCCTGCGCTTCCAGCGTCCAGACCACGGCAACCACCGCCAGCACCAATACGCACCAGCGCAGCGGCGCCAACAGGTGGCGTGTGCGCGTCAACCAGGTCGACTTCGTCATCGGATGTTCTCCACTTCGACGGGGAGGAGGGCTTCCGCGGAAAGGGATCGTTCGCTCGGTGAGGCGGCGCGCGTGCGGGCGGCCGCCGGGTGAAGGGCGCGCGCGTTCTTGGCGCGGCGGGCGCGGCGCGGGCGGGCGCTCGGCGCGGGCGCCGGCTCGACCGCCGCCGTCTGCGCGGACGGCTCGCCAACCTGCGCGAACGCCGCCTGCGCTTCCAGCGTCCAGACCACGGCAACCACCGCCAGCACCAACACGCACCAGCGCAGCGGCGCCAACAGGTGGCGTGCGCGCGTCAACCAGGTCGTCTTCGTCATCGAGATGTTCTCCACTTCGACGGGGAGGAGGGCTTCCGCGGAAAGGTTCGTTCGCTCGGTAAGGCCGTGCTCGCCGCCGCACGTGCGGGCGAGGGTGGTCGTCGTGTTTCTGGCGTTCATGGTCTGCCGGTCACGCCGTGCCAAGCACCACGGCGCGCGGGTCCATGGTCGGGGGCATCACGTCGTCGGTCGGGCTCTGGCTCGCCCCTCCGGGCTGGTCCGTCGCCGTGGAATCCACGATGCGCGCCAGGCCGGCCGAAATCTTGCCGGCCACCTCGACGAACGTCTGCAGCTCCCGCTCCGACACGTCCGTCAACATCCGCGCGTTCTCGGCCTCGACGTGCGCGCGCAGTTCCAGCGCCAGCGTCTGACCCTTGGCCGTCAGCCGCAGCCGCACCACGCGGCGGTCGCTGGGCGACCGCACACGCCAGAACAGGCCCTCGACCGACATCTTGGTAACCGCGCGGCTGATGGCCGACGGGTCCGAGGGCAACACCTGCGCCAGCTCCGACACTGTGGCGTCGCCGCCCAGCAGGCAGCAGTGCAAGACGCCGTATTCCAGCGGGGTCACACCAAGCGGCGCCAGCGACACCTGCAGGGCCTTCATGGCCTCTGCCATCATGGCTGACACCCAGTACATGACGTTCGCCGGCGGCTCGATCACGCCGCCGTCGTCTCGATCCATCGTTTACGACCTCTTCGTCGTAGGGCACCTATTGGCCGTGCAAGCTGTGCACGAACAACCAGGGCTTCTGCACTCGTTGCCCATACAGTAGACGCGCAAACAATCGTTGTCAACGCAATATTCTTGAATATCCAGAGTTTTTCCGCCTCTGCGGGACTTTTTTTGGCGGGGGGCGGCGGGCGGCGCGGGCAGCCGCTGTCGGCCCGCGGGGGCGGCGTTTCCGTGACCCTGGCCGCGCCCCCGCACCGCCAGCGCCCGCGATCCGCGCGGGGCGGCGTTTCCATCGCCCCGGCGCTGGAGGGCGAGTTGCGGGGAACGGGTGCAGGCGGCGCCGCAGCGGCGGGGCGGGCGGGCCGCGGGGAAAGGGCGGGGCCGCTGCACCGTGGTCATCATCGACCCGGCGACGGCCCGCGGGCCGCGGGGAACGGGGTTCGACCTGCTCGCTGGCGTCGTGCGCCGCATCCCGCGGGCGCGGGGAACGAGGGCCTATATATACGTGTGCCGCAGGCGGGCGCAGGGGAC
Organism: uncultured Chloroflexota bacterium; assembly: GCA_958296175.1. GTDB lineage: Bacteria > Chloroflexota > UBA11872 > UBA11872 > UBA11872 > UBA11872. Next base: position 2,059,354 of record OY282448.1, on the reverse strand, counting down.
GGGGGTGCGCCGCAAGCGCTACTCGCTCGACGTGTTCCCGCATCTCGCGGGCGCGGGGAGTGAGGGCCTATATATACGTGGGGCGCAGGCGGGCGCGGGGAACGGGGGACGGGGGACGGGGGCCTATATATACGTGTGGGCCGCGGGCGGCTGCGCCTCGCCCCGCGGCGCGGGGCGAGGCGCGGAGTACGGGGTGTTTAGGCGGTCTGGATTCGGGCGAGCTCGCCGGGCAGCCAGTCGGCGTAGCGGAGCTTGGAGCGCTCGGGGTCGGGGTCCGGGAGGCCGGCGGCGGCCAGTTCGCGGCGGAGGGGGTGATCGCCGCGGGGGAGGGGAAAGTCGACGCGGGCGCGGCTGAAGTGGGAGACCCAGGCGCCGTCCATCATTTCCATGACGGCGCGGCCTTCCAGGCCGCTGCATTCGTGCTCGCGGTCGTCGTCCAGCGCGCGCACGGTTTCCTCGGCCATCCAGAGGTCACCGCCGGCGTGGTCCACGTAGTCGCAGCCGTGCAGGATGCGGTCGGCGTCGTCCAGCTCGTAGGTTTCCCAGGGCACGCGGCCTACGCATGAGTCGCGGCCGCGGCGGATGAAGAGCTGGCGCGAGTTGTACAGGCAGAGCGCGCCGTCTTCGCCGTAGAGCTTGAGGTGCACCCAGCCGCTGTCGGACTGGCTGCGCCGGTGCATTTCGGCGAAGGCGTGCAGGCCGCCGTCGAACTCGTAGACCGCCGAGATGTCTTCGCCGGCCAGCAGCCCAAACCCGTAAGGGCCTTCGATCACGTCGGCGGCCGTGGTGGGGCGGCCGCCGGTCAGGCACATGGCGGTGACGCTGCGGGCCTGGCCGGCGAAGCGGCGCGCGCCGTTGAGCAGGTGGGTGCCGATGTTGAGCATGTCGTAGCCGCCGTAATAGCCCTTGCCGCGGATTTTGATCGAGGTGAGCGGGCCGATGGCGCCCTGGTCGATCAGCCGCTCGGCCACCTGGAAGGTCGGGGTGGTGCGCATCTGGTGGTGCACGGCCAGCCGCGTGCGGGCGGCCGCGGCCAGCTCCACCATGCGGTCGGCGTCGCTCAGGCTGGTGGCCATGGGCTTTTCGACCACCACGGCCTTGGGCGCGCGGTGTTCCAGCACGCCGATGGTGAGCGGCGCGTGCAGGTCGGTGCGGGTGGGGATGTTGACGACGTCCAGGTCTTCCGCGTCCAGCATGGCGCGGAAGTCGGCGTAGGTGCGTTCGACGCCGAACTCGCCGGCCGCGGCGGCCAGGCGCTCGGCGTCGACGTCGCAGATGGCCGCCAGCTCCACGCGGGGGTGCAGCGCGTAGGCGCGGGCCTGGCTCAGTCCGCGCGGGCCGATGCCCAGAAAGCCGACTCGGTAGGTGGTCATGGCTGTCCGCCGCAAGATTCGCCGATGGGAAGGAACCCTAGCAGACGGGGATGGGGGGAGGGGGAGCGCGGGGGCGGAAGACCCTCACCCTAACCCTCTCCCAGAGGGAGAGGGGAAAGATTAAGGAGGCGCTCCCCGGGGGAGAGGGAAAGATTGGGGCGCTTCCAGGGGGAGCAGGGGCGAGGGGGAACGCGGGGGAGGGAGAGCGCGGGGGAGGGGTTGGTGCGGGAGAGGAGGCGGGGCGTGCCTGCTGGTGGGGGCGGGGCGTTGACGTTTGCTTGCGGCCAACGCAGCATTTCTGGGCCCGCTTGCCGTGGAACCTGACCGATGAACGTCGTCCTGGTGGTGTTCGATACCTTGCGCAAGGATCACGTGGGGGCGTACGGCAACGACTGGGTCCGCACGCCGGTGCTGGACGACTTGGCGTCCCAGAGCGTGCGCTGCACGCGGGCGTTTCCGGAAGCGCTGCCCACGCTGCCGTTCCGCCGCGCCCTGCACACGGGGCAGCGCACGTTCCCGTTCACGGGGCACCGCGATTACAAGGGCGACTTCTCGGGCGCGCCCGGCTGGGGGCCGATTCCCGAAGATCAGGACACGGTCTCCGAGCTGCTGCTGGACGCCGGCTACCGCACGGCGCTGTTCACCGACTGCTATCACCAGTTCAAACCGGGCAAGAATTTTCACCGCGGGTTCAGCGAGTGGCAGTGGATTCGCGGCCAGGAGACCGACCGCTTCCGCTCTGGCCCGGCGCTGCCGGACGAGGCCATTCGCCGCCACGTGCCGGCGCACATGCCGCCGGCGCACCAGCGGCGCGAGTTCTTCACGCAATACCTGACCAACAACCTGTTTCGGCGTGACGAGTCGGACTATTACCCCGCGCGGCTGTTCAACGGCGCCTCGCGCTGGCTCTACGAAAACCGCGATGCCGCGCGCTTCTTCCTGGTAGTGGACTCCTTCGACCCGCACGAACCCTGGGAACCGCCGGCGGACTACCGGCGGATGTACGACCCCGACGACGACGACGTGACGGACGTCATCCAGTCGCTCTACGCGCCCACCGACGGCCTGCTGAGCGAGCGCGAAGTTCGGCGCATGCAGGCCAACTACGCGGGCGAGGTGACTCTCTGCGACCGCTGGCTGGGGCGCTTCCTGGAACAGCTGGACGTGTCCGGCCGCGCCGACGACACCCTGGTGATCGTGGTGTCCGACCACGGGCACAACCTGGACTTCCCGGACGACCAGGGCCTCATCAGCAAGCAAGGCCACCCGCTGACGCGCGCCGTGGCCGACCTGGCGCTGCTGGTGCGGTTCCCAGACGGGGCGCGCGCCGGCCAGACGTATGACGGCCTGGTGACCAACACCGACGTGGCGGCAACGGTGCTGGCGGCGGCCGGCGTGCACGCCCCCACCGAGGGCCGCGACCTGGCGCCGCTGCTGCGGGACGACCTGCCGTCCCATCGCCAGCACGTGAGCATCGCCTGGGGGCCGCTGATGACGGTGGTGACCGACGACTGGTGGTGCAACGCCAGCATCTGGGGCGAAGCGCCCCTGCTGCACCGACTGCCAGACGACGCGGCGCTGCGCCAGAACGTTGCGGCCGAGCATCCCGACGCGGCGGCCGAACTCATTGGCCTGGCCGTGGCCGACGCCGGCGGCGCGATCCCCGAGCAGTTTGCGCAGTTCAAGAACCGGCCGGGCTGCACGCCGTATTTGACGGCGATACAGCGGGGCGGCGATTACGTGTCGCGAATGCGGTAGCGGGACGCTTGCCGCCGGGGGATTGGGCAGCGAACGGGGGCGGCGGCCGGGACGCTCGCGTTCCCCGCGTCCCGGCGGCGCCGACCCCACCCCCTTCCAGAGCGCGGGGCGGGAGAGACGGCCGAGGAGCTGCGGACCTGGCGCGTGCGGGCCGCTAGAGCAGGCGGAACGTCTCCGGTCCTGGCTCCACGAATTCTTCCAGCCGCACGGTGCGGTGTTCGGCCGCGCTGCGGGCGGAGGCGGCGGCAATGCGCAGGGAGTTCAGGTTGTCGTGCGCCGACGTCAGCGGTTCCCGCCCGTCGTTCAGCGCCGCCATCAGTTCGCCCATGCTGCCGCCGAAGGCGTCGGGGAACCAGCGCCCCTGGATGGGCCAGCGCACGCGCCGCTCGGGTTCGTCCCGCCGCGTGACCTCGACCCAGGCGGGGGCGCCGGTGATGGAGCCTTCCGTACCGTCGACGTGCCAGGCCTCGGACCATGCGGCCGGGCTTTGCACGATGTTGTTGAAGTGGTCGATGGCGGTCAGGCCGCCGTGGTCGAAGTGCATGGCGACGGTGTGGCTCATTGGCGACACGGAGTGCTGGCCCTGCATCATGGCCGAGGTGGTGGTCACCGCGTCGGGCGTGCGCCCGCTGAAGTGCCGCAGCAGGTCTACGAAGTGGATGCCGTGGTCCATCAGGTTGAAGTCGGGCATGGCGGCGAACCAGCGGTCGGGATGGTCCTGAAACGAGCGCCGGACGTGCGCCACGCTGAACACCTCGCCGCAGACGCCGCGCTCGATCAAGACCTTGATGGCCGCGTGCTGGGGCGCCCAGCGCGCCTGCTGGTTGATCATCAGGGTCACGCCGGCGGCTTCGGCCGCCTGCGTCATGCGCGCGGCCGCGTCCCAGCTCATGGCGAAGGGCTTCTGCGACAGGATGGGCTTGCCCGCGCCGACGATGGCCGGCCACAGCTCGGCGCGCACCTGGGCGTGCACGGCCAGATCGACGATCTCGACGGCGGGGTCGTCCAGCACCACGGCCGGGTCGACGCCGGCCGTGGGCACGCCCCAGCGCACGCGCGCCGCCTCCGCCGCGTCGGCGTCGACGTCGGCGCAGGCCGCAACCTCGTAGCCAAAGTCGCGGTAGGCGGGAAAATGCGCCGCGTTGGCAATGCTGCCGCAGCCGATGACGCCAATGCGGTAGCGTCGGCCGTCGGGTGGGCGCGGGCGGTAGTCGGATGGCGAAAGGCGAAGGTCGCTGAGATTCACGTGCGCAAGCCCTGGCTCGGGGCGCCGCCATGCTATGCAAGCCGCGCGCCGGCTTCCATCCCGCGCACCCGCGGCGGGGGCGGCCGCGCTGATCCGTGCGCGCGCAGGAGGGTGTCCATGCCCGCCGCCCGCTCGAACTGCGGCTCGCACTGACCGGTACGTGCGCAGGAGGTCCCAATGACTGAAACGGCCGCCGGCGTTGCAGGGTCCGCCCGCGCCTACGACTCGGTAGCCGCTCCCAACGTGCGCATTCCCATGCGCGACGGGGTTGAGCTGGCCGCCGACGTCTATCTGCCGGCGCTGGACGGGCGGGCGGTGGAAGGGCGGTTTCCCGCGCTGCTGGAACGCACGCCCTACCTGAAGGACTCGGTGCGCTTCGCGCGCCGCGGCCACTGGTATGCGCGCCGCGGCTATGCGGTGGTGATGAACGACGTGCGCGGGCGGGGCCGATCGGACGGCGTGTGGTACCCGTTTGCGCGGGAAGCGCCGGACGGGTACGACGCGGTGGAGTGGACGGCGGCGCAACCCTGGAGCAACGGGCGCGTGGGCACCATGGGCTCGTCGTACGCGGGGTCGGATCAAAGTGCGCTGGCCACGCTGAACCCGCCGCACCTGTGCGCGCAGGTGGTGGGGCAGGGAACCAGCAATTACCTCGTGTCGTCCATGCGCCAGGGCGGAGCGCTGGAGCAGCGCTTCATCCGCTATGCCTTCTGGATGGCGCTGACCAGCCGCGAGGCGCGCGAGGACCGCGACCTGGAAGCCGTGCTGCGCGACGAGTACGCGCGGATTGGCAGCATCCTGGGGCCGCCGCTCAGGTTCAGACCCGGACGCACGGCGCTGCGGCTGCTGCCGGGCTACGAGCAATGGGTTTGGGACATTCTGACCCGCGGGTCGCAGGGCGAATACTGGTCGCAGCGGGGCTATCGGATCGACGCCTACTGGGCCGAGCATGCCGACGTGCCGGTGCTGTTTCAGAGCGGCTGGTACGACACCTACCCGCGCGGCGCGGCGGCCAACTTCACCGCGCTGCGCCGCCTGAAGTCCAGCCCGATGACGCTGCTGCTGGGCCACTGGCGCCACGGCGAGACCACCGCCGAAGAGAGCAGCGCGGGCGACTTGGAGCTGGGGCTGGAAGCCGCGCTGCCTTCCTACGACGACCTGCGCCTGCGCTTCTTCGACCAGCATCTGAAGGGTCTGGCCGCCGGCCTGGAACGCGAGCCGGCCGTGCGCTATTTCGTGATGGGCGGACAGCGCGGCCGCCGCCCGGGCGACCTGGAGGGCCGCGTCTGGCACGGCGGGCGCTGGGCGCAGGCCGACGCCTGGCCGCCGCCCGACGCCGTGCCCGTGACGCTCTATCTGCACGCCGACGGCTCGCTGCGGGAACGTCCGCCGGCTGGCGCCGCCCAGCCCACGCGCTACACCTACGACCCGCGCGACCCCGTCCCCACGGCGGGCGGGTCGATCAGCGCCGCCGAGGACGTGCTCCCGTCCGGCGGGTTCGACCAGCGCGGGCAGCCGGGGCGCTTCCTGGGGCACCGCGACACGCTGCCGTTGGCCAGCCGGCCAGACGTGCTCAGCTTCGAAACCGCGCCGTTCAGCGAACCGTTCGAGATCGTCGGCCCCGTGGAGGTCGCGCTGCACGCCGCCAGCAGCGCCGTCGACACGGACTTTACGGCCAAGCTGCTGGACGTGTTTCCCCACACGGCGGAGACGCCGGGCGGCTTCGAGCTGAACCTGGCCGACAGCATCCTGCGGGCGCGCTACCGCCAGGGATTCGAGCGCGAAGTGCTGCTGGAGCCCGGCCAGGTCAGCCAGTTCCGCATCGTGCTCTATCCCACCGCCAACCGCTTCGCGCCCGGCCACCGCCTGCGCGTGGACGTGTCGTCGTCCAACTATCCGCGGTTCGACGCCAACCCCAACACCGGCGAACCCCTGGGCGCCGCGCGCCGCCTGGAGGTTGCGCAGCAGACGGTGTATCACGACGCCGAGCATCCAAGCTGTGTCACGGTGCTGGTGCGCGCCGCGGCCGCGCTCGGCCGCGGCGAAGGAGGAGCATAGGCTCGTGGAGACGACCGTCGGCTCGACCCGGCTCACGCTGGTGCAGGGCGACATCACGACGCAGCGCGTGGACGCCATCGTCAACGCGGCCAACAAGGCGCTGGCGGGCGGCGGGGGCGTGGACGGCGCCATTCACCGCGCGGGCGGCCCAGACATCATGGCCGAGTGCCGCGCCATCGGCGGCTGCCCCACCGGCCAGGCGGTGCGCACCACCGCCGGGCGGTTGCCGGCCCAACATCTGATTCATACCGTCGGCCCGGTGTGGTCGGGCGGCAGCCGCGGCGAGCCCGAGCTGCTGGCCTCCGCCTACCGCAGCTCGCTGAAACTGGCGGCCCGGCACGGCGCGCGCCGCGTGGCCTTCCCCTCCATCAGCACGGGCGTGTACGGCTATCCCAAAGCCTTGGCGGCGGCCGCGGCGCTGCAAACCGTGTGCGCCGCCCTGCAACGGCTGAGCTTCGACGAAGTGCGCTTCGTGGTCTTCAGCGACGACGACCGCGAGGTGTACGCGCAGGCCATGCGCAGCCTGTCAGAAACAGCGTAAGCGTCCCCGGCTCCCCTCCGTCCCCGTCACACACGCTCTGGAGGGCGAGGGGAGCAAGAAGCGCGGGCGCATCGACTCTTGCTGCCGCGGTTCGACGCCGGCGGGGGCGGCGTCAGCCGCGGCGGGGGGCGATGTCGGGATTCATGGCCCAGGCCGGGTAGTAGTTTTCGAGCGGGGCGCCGGGGTAGGGGCGGCCCAGCGCTTGCGGAGGGACCGGGAACGCGCTGCCGAAGGTTCGCATTTCGCTGAAGGCGTAGACCAGACCCACCGAACGCAGCGTGCGCGCCGAGGGCACGTTGAACCCGGCCGTGGTGGCCAGCACCGTGCGCCCGCGGCTGAGGATGTCGGCGCCAGCCGCGCCCACCACGGCGCGGCCCAGACCGCGCCCGCGTGCGTTGGGCATGACGTCCATGCCGACTTCTTCCACGCCGCGGCCGCGCTCCAGCACGCCGGCCAGCGCAACCAGCTCGCCGTCCTCTATCACGCCAAACCCGGCGTGAGCCTCGGGCTGGAAGCAGTGCCAGAAGCGTTGGCCGTCGACGGCGTCCAGCTCGGCGCGGCTGAGACGCTGCACGCGCGGGTCGGGCTCGACGGCCCAGGTCGACGCGTCGCCGAAGAGGTACCAGGAGGGACCCCAGACGCCCAGGCCGTCGGGCAAGGTCACGCGCGCCAGTTCGTAGCCGCCGAACGTGGAAAAAAGCAGGTCGGGATGCATGCCGGTGACCAGGCGCCGCAGCGGTTCGAGCCAGTCGAGGCGCGCGGTGACGATCGCGCCGCGGCTGCACCGCGCGGCGAGCAGCGGCGGGTCGTCATCGCCGGCGGGCCGGCCGATGACTGGGATGGGGTCTTGGCCAAACGCCGCCGGCCCGGCGCCGACGGAGGCTTCGAGCCAGGCAAAAGCCGCGGCGGGGACGTGGGCGCGGGTCGTCCAGCCGGGCGCGAGGGTCATGCGCCCGGCGCTCCAGGAACGCCGGCGGGAGGCCGCGGCCGCTGCGTCTGCGCAGACCTCTCGCCGCGCCGCCCGCGCCGCCGCAGGCTGGGTGAAACGCCCGCCCGGCGTGCCTGCGCAGGCCGGCCGGCCGGCCGCGAACCCCGCCTGTCTGGCGTCGCCCCCCGCCCGTTCGGCGGCGCGCTGCTTCGGTCACTCCCGCATCGGCGGGAACCCGGCGCGGCGTTCCCGCGGCGCTTGCTTCCGTGAGCGGGGCAGGTCCTCAACTCGCCCTCCGCAGTTTCATCGGCAGGTAGGGCGCCCAGGCCGGATCGACGACGCCGTTGACGTAGTGGCCCATCAAGTGCGCGTAGGGCGACGTGGGGCGCGTGGGACGTCGGCGCAGGCGCATGTTGGCGGCGCTGGGCGTGCGGCCCGCCTTGCGCAGGTTGCAGGTGCGGCAGGCCGTCACCAGGTTGTCCCAGCGCCGCTGGCCGCCCAACCGCCGCGGCAGCACGTGGTCGATGGTCATGTCCACGCCATGCGCGGCGCAGTACTGGCAGGTGTGCGCGTCGCGCACCAGGATTTCGCGGCGGCTCAGCTTGACGGTGGGGCGCGGGCGGCGCACATAGTAGCACATGCGAATCACGCTGGGCCGTGGGAAGTCCTGGCCGGTGGTGCGCACCGGCCGCGCCCGCGTGGCCAGCGGCTCGGCCTTGCCCTTGGCCAGCAACACCACGGCCCGCCGCACGCGGCACACGTTCAACGGCTCATAGTTCTGATTCAACAGTAGAACGGATCCGTGCACCGCCCCCAACCCTGCTGCGGCAGCCGCCCGCATGGTACCGAGCGCGCGGCGCGGCAACCAACGGCGGCGCAGCCGCGGGCGCACTGCACCCGGCGCACCTTCGCCGCAAGATTCGACAGGGGCCGACGTGCGCCGGTCGCAGGGCCGCTGGACGCAGGGCCGCTGGACACGGGCGGCGCCGAGCCGCGCAGGTCTGGGGGCGGTTCGCGCGTAAGCTTGCGTATGGACGAGCCTCGGCAGGGCGGCGACTGCTGGTATCTGGTGCGGTTCACGAAGGCGGGCGCGGCGCGCTTCCTTTCGCAACACGACGTGCGGCGCGCCTGGGAACGCGCGGCGCGCCGCGCCGGGTTGCCGTTGGCGTACAGCCGCGGGTTCAGCCCCAAGCCGCGCTTGAGCTTCGGCCCTCCGCTGTCGGTGGGTGCGGAGGGGCGGCGCGAATACATGACCATGGCGCTGCGCGAGCCGCGCTCCGCGGCCGACGTACAGGCCGCGCTGCGCGCGGCGGCGATTCCCGGCATGCAGGTCGTGGAAACCGCCTGCGCCGCGGGCCGCCGCGTGCGCGCAACCTGGGCCGCGTATGCCCTGGTGGTGGCCGACGCGCCGCACGACCTGGCGCACCGCGTCCAGCGCCTGCTCGCCAGCCCCAGCGCGCCGATCCAGCGGCCGCGCGACCCGCCCGGCGCGCGGCGCGACATTCGGCCAGGCATTCAGACGCTGGAGGTCGACGGCAGCCGCCTTCTGGCCCGCCTGCGGATTGCGCCCAACGAAATCGTGACCCCGCGCGACCTTGCGCTGGCGTTGAGCGTGGAGCTGGCGGCCACCGTGCGCACGCAGATTGAGTTCGAACCACCCGCCTGACACCGAGCGGCGGCTGCGCGCCGCCCTGGCGGCCGCCGGCCTGCCGCGGGCCGCGCGGCCCCTGCGCGGCGGCCGCGGCGTGTGGCGCGTCCAGACCGGCCGCCGCGATATGGCGGTCAAGCTCTACGAGGGACCCGCCGCCGGGGAGCGCCTGCGCACCGAATTCGCGGTGTTATGTCAACTAGAGGCGCTGGGCGCGCCGGTTCCGGCCGCGGTCGCCGCCGTTCCCGAGGCGCTGGCGCTGGTGCGCGCCTGGGCCCCCGGCGCGCCGCTCCTCCACCATCTGCGCGCCGACGACTGGCCCGTCGACCTGTTGGCCGCGGTGCGCCGGTCGTGGACGGTGCTGACCGAGCGCCTGACGCGCTGGCGCGCGCGCATGCCGGCCGCGCGGCTGGCGTCGGCACGCACGAAGCGCACGCGCGAGGTGCGCGCCGTCGCGCAGGCGGTGGCCGCGGCGTATCCCAGGCTGCCGCGCACCGCGCTGTCCGACCTGGAGCGGTCGGTCGTCAGCGGGCCGTTTGGACTGGCGCCGCTGGACGCCTCCGCGGGCAACGTCATCGTCGACGAGCGCGGGGCCGCCGTGTTCATCGACCTGGAACTGCTCGGCCTGGACTTCCTGGATTGGACCTTCGCCAAGTACGTCACCGTTGCCGCGTCCGGCGGGGGCGCGGCGCCGGTCCGCAGTCTGGTCGGCGGCGCCGCCGCCGCGCCAGCGGATGCGCACGTGGACGCCGCGGTCACGCTGCTGACGCTGGCGCGCGCGGCTGGTCTGTGGGGAACGCCGCGCATACCGCCGCATGCGGCGGCCGCCTCGCTGCCGGGCGCCTCGGCCGCGGCCCGCCGGATCCGCACGGCGCTCGCGTAAGATTGAAAGGTCAGCAGCGCGGTGAAAGAGCGGCGGACCATGAGCGAGTCATTCAGGCCGCGGGGACGCGACCTCGTGATCGGCGGCATTCCCTGGATCGCCCGCATGTCGGACAAGGCGCGGGCCAAGGCGGACGGCACGATCGACGATTACATCTACCCCTGCCCCATCGACCGGCGCGTGCTGGGCGAACTGGGGCTGAGCGCCGACGAGTTCCTCGACATCTCGGTAGCCGCGGACACCGACGACGCGCTGGTGCGCCAGGTGCGCGAACGCGGCCGCGTCTAGGCGCCGCCCCATGGCCGAGCGCCGCGACCAGCTAGTCGCGTTTCTCGACCAGACGCTCGATATCGAGGCGTTTCCCGACTACGGCCCCATGGGTTTGCAGGTGTATGGCCGCGCCCGCGTGGAGCGCGTGGTCACGGCCGTGTCGGCCAGCCGGGCGCTCTTCGAGACGGCGGCCGCGCGCGGCGCGGACCTGATTGTGGTGCATCACGGCCTCTTCTGGAACAAGGATTCGCGCGTGATCGACCCGCTGCTGCGCGAGCGTCTGCGCCCGCTGTTCGACCATGGCATGAGTCTGGCGGCCTACCACCTGGCGCTGGACGGCCATCCCACCCTGGGCAACAACGCGCGCATCCTGGCGGCGCTGGGGTTCGAGCGGGACGACGAAGGATTCGCCCACGCGGGCGGGCGCGCGGTCGGCTGGTTCGGTTCGGCGGACGCACCCGTGGCCGTCGACGAGTTCGCCGCGCGCATTCGCGGCGCCATTGGACCGCCCCATGCCGTGTATGCAAACGGGCCGGACGAGATCAGGCGCATTGCCGTCTGCAGCGGCGGCGGCCCGCGCTACCTGCCGGAGATTGCCGCCCGCGGCTGCGACGCGCTGGTGACCGGCGACATGGACGAACCAGCCGAGATGTGGAGCCGCGAACTGGGCGTGCACTTCGCGGCGGCCGGCCACTACGCCACCGAGGTCTTTGGGGTACAGGCGCTCGCCGAGCTCCTGAACGACCAGCGCGGCTGCGAGGCGGAGTTTCTGGACCTGCCGACGAACGCGTAAGCGGCGCCGTTCAGGCGGCCCTCGCCCGATCGTGCGCCGCCTGGATGGCGGCCGCGGCCTGGCGCGCGGCCGGCGGCCCCAAGCGCACGGTCAGCACACTGGCGCACCCCAGCGCCAGCAGACTGGCGGCCAGCCCGCCGACTGGCGCCGCCGAGAGTTCCTGGGCGGCGGCCGCGCGGACGACCTCCACGGCCAACGCGGCACTGGCCAGCGCCGCCCCCAGCCAGGCGCCGCGCACGTATATATATACGAATGTCAGCGGCGCGGCGGCCGCAACCTCGATCCCGCGGCGGCGCAGCGCCCGGTAGCGCAGCGCGTCCGCGACCCCGCTGGGGCGCTGGGCGGCCGAGCGCAGGGGGCCCGTGCCCGCCTCCGCCGCAAGCCGGGCGAAGGCCAGCGTGCGACCGGGCAGCCGCCAGAACGGCTCGTAGTCCACCGCCAGCCCGCTGAGCGTCCATCCCAAGAAGTAGCCAATGATGACGATGGCCAGCCAGAAGATGAGCGGCGACTGCGCCGCCAGACTGCCCGCGTCTTCAGGGTCGAAAAAGCCGTCCGCCGGAATGGACGCCGCAAACAGCGCGCCGGCGCCGACCGCGGTGTAGATGGCGATCAGCAGCCCTGATTCCCGCAGGTCGGTCCAGTGGGAGCGCACGCGGCCAAGCGTTCTCCGGTTGTAATGCGGCGTCCCGCAAGCCTACTGAAGCCCGGCGGCGCTTGGCATGGTCGGCGCGCGGCCCGCACGTGGGCAGCCGTCGGCGGGGACGTGGGCGCGGCCCGCCCCGCCCCGTCCGCCGACGGCGGGGACGGGGCGGGACGAATGGTCGGCCGGTTCTTATGGAGCGGAGGGCGCTTCCTGCGCGAAGGCCTGCTCGAGGTCGATGTCGATCGGGGTCACCGACTGGGCGGCGAGCTGACCGTCGACGCGGGTTGCGAACACCAGGACGACGTCGCCGGCAGCAGGCGCGTCGGCGTCGGGCACGCCGCTCACGTCGAACGTGACGTGGTTGCCGAGCACGGTGTTCACGTCGATTTCGCCGTCGCGCGCCGCGGCGACTTCACCGATGGCAATCACCATCTGCCGGGTCATGCCGGAAGACTGCGAGCCTTCGTCCGCCAGACCGTGAAAGATCAACTCGCCATCGGCGGAGCGGGACACGGCAACGCGCACGGGGCGAGCCTCGCGCATGGCTTGCTCCAGACGCTCGGCCGCAGAGGCGGCATCCCAAACACGCCAGCGGGCGCCGTCGGCGCCTTCGATGGCGACGCTGTCGTCGTCCAGCTCGACCACCACGCCTTCGACCCAGCCGCCGCGCCAGCCGTCGAACGCGCGGTCGTCGAATGCGCGGTCGCCGAATGCGCGGTCGTCGAACGCGCGGTCGCCGAACCCTCCAGCCATAAAGCGCTCGAACAACTCGTACAGGTGAGCTTCGAACGCCGCATCGCCGAACGTGCCGCGCTGCTTGCCGTGCCAGCTTTCGAACATGCGGGGGTCGCGGCGCCAGTCTTTGGATATGCGGGAGTCGCGGTCGCGGTCGTCGGACCGCCCGTAGGCGTGCTTCGACTTGCCATCGCCGCCGCCGCCGCTACGGTCCTCGCGATGCCGCACCGCGTATTCAGCGTCTTTGTGCATGGCGTCGCCGGAGACGGACGCATCGATGGCGGCGGCCGGCTCGGTCTCGGCGGCGGCGTGCTCGGCCATGCGGGCTTCGGGAGAACGGGTGAGCGCGACGACCAGCGCCGCGACCACGGTCGCAACGGCCACGACCGCCAACCCCAGCACAGCCGCGCCGCGCGCAGAACGTATCCAACTCACGTGCATCCACCGTCACGAATGTCCATCACAAGCATATTCGCCCGCGGTGGATGTGAAATCCGTGAGATTGCGCACGGCGGCGCTCGGGTCCGGCGGCGGATACACGGAGGCGGCGGGGCGCGGTTGCGCGTCGGGCGTCGTATGCCGCTGGACGGGGTCGGGACTACGGCGGCGCGCAGCGGCGAGCTGGAGCGCCTGGTCGGTGTGTTGCTAGGATCGTGTCGTTCGGGTATGCGGGCGCGCTGGGCGTCCGGCCCCGCGCCTCCGTAGCTCAATTGGAAGAGCAGCTGACTCTTAATCAGTTGGTTGTAGGTTCGAGTCCTACCGGGGGTACCAGCCGTCTGCCAGACCGACGTGGAGCGCCCGCCCGTCAGCGGGCGGTTGCCGCGAGAATGGCGGCCGCGTAGAGTAGCGGCCGGATTTCCCTGACCGTTGCCGCAGCCGTGGCCATGCCCGGCGCCCCGTCCGTGCGCCCCGCAGCTCCCGCGCACACGGACGACGGGCCGCCGTGCCCCGGCCTCGGGCGGCCTCGCGAAAGGCGGACGTCTTGACCTCCACGCTCGACCTGCCGCGCCCCGCGGCGGACGGGCCTGTCCGCGAATACGTCGACGCGGACGGCGCCGTTCACCCGATGTACCAGAACCTCATGTCAGCCGCGCAGCAGCTGGGCCCGCAGGGTTTGCGCGAGCGTTGGCGCCGGGCCAAGCGCGACGTCGACGTGAACGCGTTTTCCTTCCTGCTCGACCCCAAGACGTTCCGCTCGACGCCCACGGACTGGATCCCCCGCATCATCCACAAGGACGAGTGGGACCGGATCGGCGCCGGCGTGGAGCAACGGCTCAAAGCCCTCAACATGTTCTTGCTGGACCTGTATTGCGGCACGCAAACCATCGTGCCGGACGACGTGATCTACTCGAGTCAGTTCTTCTATCCGGACTATCAGGGATTTCGCCCGGCCAAAGACGTGTTCGTGCACGTCTACGGCATCGATCTGGTTCACGTCGGCGGCGGCTCGTACGTGATTCTGGAGGACAACCTGCGGATTCCGTCGGGTATTTCGTATCAGCTCAAGGCCGTGGAGATTTCACAGCGCCTGTTTCCAGAGTTTGCCAGCGCCTATCAGGTCGTGCCGTACGACATCGCGGCCGCCTACCGCCGCATGCTGGGCTCGTTGTGCGACAGCGAGGATCCGACGTGCGTGCTGCTGACCGACGGCAAGTACGGCGCGGCGTTCTTCGAACACCGCTACTTGTCCGACTTGCTGGGAATCCCGTTGGTGGACGGGTCGGACTTGTATATCGGCGTCGACGGCCGCGTCTGGGTGAAGAAGCTGGACGGCGACGCGGCGGTCGACCTGATCTACCGCCGCGTGGAAGACCTCGAAATCTTCGTGCCCGGCCTCACCGAAGCGTATTTGCAGCGCAAGGTCATCCTGGTCAATGGGATGGGGACCAGCGCGGCTGACGACAAGCTGGTGTTTCTGTGGGTGCCGGAGATGATTCGCCACTATCTGGGCGAAGAGCCGATTCTGGAGCAGGCGAAGAGCTACGACCTGATCGACCAGGAGACCATGCGCTACGTGCTGGGAAATCTGGACGAGCTGGTGTTGAAGGTGCGCCAGGGATACGGCGGGCTGGGCGTGTACATCCTGCCCGACATGGACCCCAGTTACCGCAGCCGGCTGGCCAGGCAGATCATCGAGGAACCGCGCGGCTACATTGCGCAGGAAACGATCGACTTTTCGAAGCACGTGATCTTCGACGACGAGACGAAGACGTTCGAGGACCGCTACGTGGACCTGCGCGTGTTTGCGATTCAGAACGGCCACGGCGAGACGCAGGCGTTCCCCGGCGGTCTGACCCGCGTGGCGCGCAGCGACGGCCGAATTACGAACAATTCGTCGGGCGGACTCTGCAAACCGACCTGGGTCGTTCGGTAGATGGCATCGGCCGGTGCTGGTCAGGTGGACCCCGACGACCGCGTCGTGGCCGGGTATACCTACGCAGCCAGATACCGGTATTCGGAGCAGGTGCTTCTGAGCGACAATTTCCTGCGGATTGCGGCGTATGCGGACGACCGACAGGCGCCGCTGAGCCGTGCGGTGACGACCACGCCGTCGGCGCGGGCGGTGCAATTCGAGGACCGGTTCGGCAACCTGACGCACCGCGTGCGCCTGACGGCGCCGCACCAGGAGCTGGAGATTCTGGCCATTGGGATGGTGCGCATGGCCAAGCCGCAGGCCGTGCCCGCCGACGTGGCTCTGGAGCATTTCGAATACGAGCTGTTTGCCGAGCGCTTCGTCGCGCCGTCGCCGCTGGTTGCCCCAGACAAACTGGTCGCGGCCGCGAGGGACATCGCGGCCAAACCCTCGAGTCTGTTGGAATGCGTCAGCCGCATCACCGACTGGGTACACGCCAACATCACGTACGACCGCGGCAGCACGAACGTTCGAACGACCGCCGAGGACGTGCTCGCTTCGGGCCGCGGCGTCTGCCAGGACATGACGCACCTGGCGCTGGGGCTGCTGCGGTCGCTGGGAATCCCGGCGCGCTACGTCAGCGGGCTGCTGTCCACGCAAGCCGGGGACACGCACGCCTGGCTGGAGTTCTTTCACCCGCGCGAGGGCTGGCTGCCCTGCGACCCGACGCGCGGCCAGTTCATCGCCGCGGGCAACGACCTGCTGAAGTTCGCGGTGGGCGGCGACTACACGCAAGCCTCGCCGGTCGAGGGCAACTTCGTGTCGCGGGGGTCGGGCTGGCTCGAAGCTGTGATGGCGCAGGTGCTGCCCAACGGTGATTCCGTATCGTTCGACGACGCCCGACGACTGATCGATGCCTCGACCTGACTGTTCCGTAAAGCTCCATCCGCTGCCGCGTCGGACGCCTGGCCGGCGGCGGGGCGTTGCCAGACGCCAGAGCACCCGCCACGAGGAGGCGCCATGACAGAACCGCGCTCGGTATCGCTGGCCCAGGACCGCTGGATCACGGATTCCAGGGTCTACAACTTGATTTGGCTCGGCCGCTGGCTGGAGCGCGCGGAGAACATTGCGCGGGTCACGAACGCCGCCGTGCTGCGCGTGGAGCGGGACGGCGGCGGCGCCGCGGCGTTGGACGCCGCCCTGCGCACCCTGGCCGCGTCGCTGGGAATCATCCTGGTCGACGACGCCGACCCCGCGCAGGAAATTATGCTCCGCAACGAATCGTCGTCGATTCTGCAATGCCTGCGCAACGCCCGCAGCAACGCCACACAGGTGGCGCCGGTGGAGGTGGTGCGCGCGATTTGCGACGTCATCCTGGCGTACGAGGCCGTCGACCCGGCGTCGTTCGATTCACCGCGGCAGCTGAGCGAGGCCGCGGCGGGGGTGATGGCCGGCCTCATCGGGGTTGGGCAATCGGTCGAGGACACGTGGTTCGGCCGCGAGGCGCTGACCGAAGAAGAGATCTACCACCGCTTCGCGCAATAACCGATCGTGGCAGCCTGCGGCGTTCCGGCGCCCGCGAACACCCGTCGGCGGCAGCGGTCAGGTTTCGTGTGGGCGGGCGGGGCGGCTGACGACTGACCCAGCGCGCTGCCGCCGCCGCGTTTGGCGTGGGCGCGCGAGGAGCTCTACCTCGCCCCTCTGAGGTCGATGCAACGGTCTGAATACCCGCGTCGCTCCCCTGACGGCGGCGGCGCGCGGTGCGCCGCCTCACGCCAGCGCGCGCAGCGAAGCCAAACCTTCGAGATCAGGTCTCGGGCGACAGGTCCAGAATCTTGAAGCCCAGGCCGTCCGCGAAGCGTTCATCCACCGGGAGGACTTCGACGATCGCCTTCGACAACCCCACGACGTCGCCGCGCTCGTCGAATCTGTAGTCGACGCCGATGGCGCCAGTCCAGGTGATGTCGTAGAGGCAGTCGCGGAATCCGTCAGCGTCTTGATCGTCCCCGGTTTGCTTCAGGCATTCGGCGGTGATGTGTACGTCGTCGTACACCGATCCGATGTACCAATCCAGGGTGACGTAGCCGTAGCGTTCGCGGAAGTTGGCCAGCACGGTTTGCGCCAGTGTGTTGGCGGGGTCGAGCACCGGCGTCAGCGCCTTCAGGCCGGTGGCGGCGTCGCCGGCAATGTCGAGCGCCGTGGTGCCAACCGTGATCACGTCGGCGTACAGCGGAACGTCGGACCCCAGCTCGCGCACTTGCTTGACCACGGTGCCGGCGGTGAACTCCGATTGGGCGGAGATATACAGCGCGTCGGGGTTCGCATCCAGCAGCTTTTCGATCTGCGACCTGAAGTCGGTGGTGTCCGACGCATAGCGTTCCTCGGCCACGACCTGGCCGCCGCGCGATTCGAACTGCCCGGCGGTCGTGCGGCGCAGCCCCTCGGCGTAGTCGGTGGCCTCGGTGATGGTGACCAGGCGGCGAATGCCGTCGTTCCAGAGCATGTTGCCCGCCTGGACGCCGCCCACAGCGTCGCTGAGCGCGGTGCGGAAGATGTAATCGCCGGCGTCGGCGATGTCCGGGTTGGTGGTCGATCCGGAGAAGAGCACGACGCCGTCCTGCTCGGCGCGCGGCGCCACGCCGAGCATCGCGCCGCTGCACGTGGGGCCGAGGATGATCTTGACGCCGTTGACGTCGGTGAGCTTGTTGTAGGCCGTGATCGCGTCTTGCGCAGAGCACTTGGAGTCTTCGACGAGGATTTCCAGCATGCGCCCGTCCACGCCGCCGGCCTCGTTGATCTCGTCCACGGCCATTTGTACGGCCTGGGAAATGACGGTGCCGTAGCTTTCGCCGGCGCCGGTGACGGAGGCCAGCACGCCGATTCGATACGGCCCGGCGTCCGAAGCGCCGTCGCCGCACGCCGCCGCCAGCGCCAGCAGCGACACCATTCCAACCCAAGTGGCCAGTTTCCGCACCGCGGCCTGCATGCAACCCTCGCGTGGGGCAGGCGCTCGCAGCGCCCATCACGTGCGCGATGTGTACCACCGATCGGGCGCGGCGTCCATGCCCGCGGCCTGGCGCGGCGCGTCCGCGGCGAATTGCGGCTAGACTCCGCACGCGAGGCGGCGGGCGCGCGTCGGTTCCTCAGGCGCGCTCACGAGGCCGACGGCGCCGCCAGCGCAGGGAGAGGCAGGCCGACGATGGCGCAGGACTTCACGATGTTCGTGGGCACGGTTGGGGGCGGGTTGTCCATCAGCCACGACCAGGGCGAATCCTGGGCGCAGGTGCGCAACCCGATACCCTCCGAATGCAACGTGCGCGCGGTGACCGTCTATCCCAACGACCCGCAGCGCATCCTGGCCGGGACGGACGGCGCCGGCGTGTACCGCAGCGAGCGCCAGGGCCGCGGCTGGGAGAAGCTGGACTCGCCCCTGGACGGCGAACAGGTCTGGTCGTTGGCCGTCGATCCGTCGGACAGCGGCGTGATCTTTGCCGGGGTGCGGCCGGGCGCGTTTCGCTCGACGGACGGCGGCGCCGCCTGGGAACGGCTGCGCCTGGACGTGCGCATGGACGGCCCCCTCGGTGCGCCGCGCACGACGATCATGCTGATCGACCCGCGCGACCGCGGCACCATCTGGGCCGGCACCGAGGTGGACGGGGTGTACCGCAGCCGGGACCGCGGCGACAGCTGGGAGCGGCTGCCGGACGTGGGACCGGACGTCATGTACGGCGACATTCACGGGCTGGCCGTCGATCCCGGCGGCGCGGCGTTGTATTCGACCAGCCCGTTCGGGGTGTCCACCAGCATGGACGACGGCGAAAGTTGGACGCACCACGGCTTCCCCGACAACAGCGAGGGCGAGCGGCACACGTATTGCCGCGCCATCCTGATGAGGCCGGACGACCCCGACCTGCTGTTGGTGGGCAACGGCAACGGCATCCCCGGCACCAAGGGAACCATTCGCCGCAGCCGCGACGGGGGGCTGACCTGGGAGGCGGCGGAGCTGCCGGTGGCGCCGAACTCGGTGCTCTACTGCTTCGGCTCGCACCCGGAGCTGCCCGACACCATCGCGGCAGCTTGTCTCTACGGCTACGTGTACCTGAGCAGCGACGGCGGCGAGTCGTGGCGCAAGTTGCGAAAAGAGTTCGGGGAGATTCGGACACTGGCCTTGAGTCCGAACTAGAGCGTGTTCACACTAAGCGCCTGCGTCTGGTAGGCTGAGGCGTATGGAACTCACGCAGGGACAGTACGACCGCATAGTGTACGTACGGATTCCGTAGGCCGGAACTCGTACAGGATGCTTTATAGCCGTTGCTTCGATTGGGAGGCTTTTGGATGCGTACAGTCGGGCGCGTGATCGCCTTTATGGGCATGGCGTTTTTCCTTACGTTGACGGTATCCCTCTTATTCACACCTACGTCTGGTATCGAATCGGGAGTGGGTTTTGTGTTTCTTTTCCTTCTCCTTCAGGCTTTGGTCTTCGGGTTTTTTACTGGATGGATTGCAGACCAGAAAGGGCGATCCAATTTTAACTGGTTCTGCCTGGGGTTTTACTTCTCGTTCTTTGCACTGATTGCGGTGGCGGCTGCGCCTCGAGTCGAGGACGCAGAATAGGCTTGGTCAGGGAACGCCGCTCTGCGAGCGCCCCGCACACGTCGACGGGTTGGCAGGTTCGTGCGGACTGCGCCGCACCTGCGGGCGGTGGGCAGCACGGCGGCGGGCGCTCGCCGTCCAGGACGATACCCCCGGGCTGCGTGCAGCCTGGGCCGCCGGCAGCTCAGGCCACGCGGTAGCGCGGGGCTTGGCCGGCCTGCACGAGCGCCAGGTTGCCGCGAACGACGGCCGACGCGCCGCGGAGGAAGAGGTCGCAGGACGAGGCGGCGTGCGGGGTGGCAAAGACTTCGCGCTGGAACAGCGGGTCGGCGGGGTCCACCGGTTCCTCCCAGAAGACGTCCAGGCCAACGGCGCGCAGGCGGCCGGCGTCGAGCGCCGCCAGCAGCGCCTCGCGCTCGACCACCTGGCCGCGGGAGACGTTGACCAGCACCGCGCCGGGCCGCATGGCGCCCAGCACCTGCGCGTCGATCAGCCCGTCGGTCTGCGCGGTCAGCGGCACCGCCAGCACCACGAACCCGCAGTCGGCCACGGCCTCCGTCAGCCGGTCGGCCGTGTATAGCTCGGCCAGGCCGAGTTCCTGTTGCAGCTGCGGGTCTGGCGAGCGCTTGACACCGACGAGCGCAGCGCCGAAGGGTTGCAGCAGCCGTGCGATTTCGCTGCCGATGCCGCCGACGCCCACCAGGCAGATGCGCGCTTGGAAAAGCGAGGCGCCGAAGGGCACGGCAATGGAGCGGGCGGCCAGGGCGCGCGCATGCGCCGGCAACTGGCGGCCGGCGGCGATCATGTGCATCAAGGCGAACTCCGCCACGGCTTTGCCCAGCCCCGAGGCGGCGGCGGGGGCGTTGGCCACGGGCACGCCGCAGCGCCGCGCCGCGTCCAGATCGACGTGATCCACGCCTGCGCCGAACTGCTGAATCAGGCGCAGCCGGGCGGCGGCCTCGATCACCTCCGCGCTGATCGGCGTGCGCGCCGGGATGATGACGTCGGCGTGCGGCGCTTCGGCGGCCAGCGACTCGGGGGCGCAGGGGAGCACGTCGTGCCCCGGCAGCTCCTGGCACAGCGCGTCGGTAATATCCGCCAGCTCGGGGCTGCACATCAGCAGGCGCATTGCGGTCCTCCCGTCACGCCGCGGGCGTCTCGGCCGCGCCCGCCTGGCAGGCGGCGAGCGCGTCGTCCACGACCTCGAGCGTGCGGTCCACGTCCTCGTCGGTGTGCGCGATCGAGATGTAGAACTTCTCGTTAGGCACGATAAGAATGCCGCGCTTGACGCACTGGACGGCGAAGCGCGCGCCCAGGCTGCGGTCGTTTTCCAGCAGGTCCACCCACTGCGTGGGCTGGCTGTTGTGCATGAAGCGGACGCCGAAAACCATGTCCTCGCCCAGCGCCTGCACGGGCAGCCCGCGGCGGCGGCCCGCCTCCTGGATGCCGGCGCGCAAACGCCCGCCAATGCGGTGCAGCTGGTCGTAGACGCCCGGCTCGCTGAGGATGTCCAGAGCGGCGTGCGCGGCGGTAGCGGCCAGCGGGTTGCCGTTGAACGTGCCGCTGGCCCAGGCGATGGTCTGCGGCGCGCGGCCCACGTTCCCGAACGTGTCCATCAGGTCGCGCCGCCCGGCGATGACGGCCAGCGGAAACCCGCCGGCCATGGCCTTGCCGTAGCAGGCCATGTCGGGCACGACGCCGTAAGCCTCCTGCGCGCCGCCCCAGGCCAGGCGGAAGCCAGTCACGATTTCGTCGTAGATCATCACCACGCCGCGCCGCGTGCAGGCTGCGCGCACGGCTTCCAGGAAGCCCGGCGCTGGCCGCAGCACGCGCTGCAGCGGCTCGATGATGACGGCGGCCAAATCGCTGGCGTACTCGTCGATCAGCTGCACCGCAAGCTCGGTGTCGTTGTAGGGCGCGACCAGCACTTCGTCGGCCAGCACGGCGGGGACGCCGAGCGAATCGACCTCGGCGTGGGGATAGTCGCTGGCCTCGGTCGGGACCGTGCCGAACATGGCGTAGTCGTTGGTGCCGTGCCAGCCGCCTTCGAACTTGAGGATCTTGGAGCGCCCGGTGTAGGCGCGCGCGGCGCGCAGGGACAGGAAGGTGGCGTCGGAGCCGGTGGTGACGTAGCGCACCTGCTCGGCGCAGGGAACCGCGTCGATCACGCGTTCGGCCAGGCGGATGGCCGGCTCGTTGAGGAAGTAGAACGTGGTGCCCTGGCGGAGCTGGCGCTCCACGGCCTCCACGACGCGCGGATGGCAATGGCCCACCAGCATGGGGCCGGAGCCCAAGAGATAGTCGATGTATTCGCGGCCGTCCACGCCGTACAGACGGCTGCCGCGCCCTTCGCGAACGACGACGTCGTCGTCGCTGGGCAGCATCAAGAAGCCGAGCGCTCCGCCGCTGAGCACGCGCCTGGCGAGCTGGAGCAGCTCGGCGTTCGAGGCTGAGGTTTGCCCGGGCGCGTGCGTCGCGGCCATGGAGTGCTCACTTCGTGGGGCGCCGCGGCGTCCCGCTGCGCATCGTTGCGCATACTAGCGCCAATCCACAGCGGCCGGCCGCGGCGCGCGGCCGGCCAGCGTCCGGGGAGGACGTCCATCACCATGCACGCAACTGCGGCGCGCCCGCTGCGCCTGGCGCTGATCGGCGCGGGCGGGTTTGGCGCCTACACGACCGACCTGCTGGAGCGGCAGCCGGAGATCGAGCTGGCGGGCGTGGCGGACATCGACGCCGCGGCGGCCGAGCGGCTCGGCGCCAAACGCGGCGCGCCCTGGTGGAACGACCATCGCGCGCTGCTGGCCGAGTGCAGCTGCGACGCCGTAGCGGTGGTGACCACGCACGCCACGCACCGCGGCATCGTGGTGGACGCGGCGGCCGCGGGGAAGCACGTGTTCTGCGAGAAAACCATGGCCATCACCGTGGCCGACTGCCACGACATGCTGGACGCGGCCGCCAAACACGGCGTGAAGCTGATGGTCGGCCACAAGCGGCGCTTTCGCCCGGCCTTCGTGGAACTCAAGCGCATCCTGGACACGGGCGGGCTGGGTCGGCCGCTGGCGGTCAACGTGCGCGGCTTCTTCGGGCGCCGCATCAGCGGGTTCTGGCGCAACCGCGCGGAGTGCGGCGGCCTGCTGTATTGGGCCGGCGTGCACGACGTGGACACGCTGCGCCATCTGTTCGGCGAGGCGGCCTCCGTCTACGCCGTGCTCGGCCCCAAGCTGCACCCCGAGGTTTCCGACCAGGAGGACGCCATTGCGGTGACGCTGACCTTCCGCAGCGGCATGGTGGGGTCGCTCCAGGTATCGACCTATTACCCCATGGCGGCGTATCAAACGGCGTTCGGGTTCGACGTGGTGTGCGAACACGGCGGCATCGCCTACGACCCGCACACGCTGGCCATCACCTGGCAGCGGGAGGGTGGGCAGCCGCGCCAGACGCGCCTGGACCACAACGCCGCCGACGGCGCCTACGACAAGGAATGGGCCAGCTTCGCCGCCTGGGTGCTGCGGGACGAACCGCCGGTGTTGACGGGCGAGGACGGCCTGCGCTGCGTGGAAATCCTGCAGGCGGCGTACCTGAGCGCCGCGGACGGCCGGCGCGTGGACCTGCCGCTGGCGCGCAACGAGCGGCGGCCGTTCGAGGACCTGTAGGCGGCGGACGCGCCGGAAGGATTTCGTCTTCCGTCCGTGCGGCTCGCCCCGCGTAGTACGCCCAGTTCCCAAAGCACGCCAGATTCGCCTTCCGTCCAGGCGGCTCGCCCCCCGTGCTGGCGCGGCTGCGCGGGAAAAAGACCCGCCGGGCGCGGCGCGGGGCGGCGGCGAGCGGCTATCATGCCGCCGCGATTGCGTGGGCAGCCCGCGGAGTGGAGTGTCGTCGGTGGCGGTGGCCGAGCAGACGGTGAACGAGGTCGGGTCGGCAGCGCCCGTCCGCAGCGAGTGGCGGTTGGCGTGGCTGCGGCTGCGCCGCAACCGCGCCGCCATGGCGGGGTTGGGCGTGCTGGCGGTGATTTCGCTGGCGGCCGTCTTTGCCGACCTGCTCGCCACGGAATCCGATCGACACTTCGACATCCTGTCCCAGGGGCTGCCGCCGCTGTCCGAGCGGTTGGAGCCGATCGACGACTGGCGGCCCTGGGCGCAGCGCCACGTGCTGGGCACGGACGACATCGGGCGCGACGTGTTCACCCGCATCGTGCGCGGGGCGCGCATTTCCCTGCGCATCGGCTTTTCGGCCGTCTCCATCTCCCTGGTGGTGGGCAGCGTGCTGGGGCTGACGGCCGGCTACTTCGCGCGCTGGCCCGACATGGTCATCAGCCGCATTCTGGACGTGATGCTGGCGTTCCCCGGCCTGCTGCTGGCCATGACCGTCGTGGCGTCCATCGGCCCCGGGCTGAACAACGCCATGATTGCGCTGGGGGTGGCGGGCGTGCCGTTCTACGCGCGCGTCGTGCGCGGCACCACCCTGGCCGCGCGCGACTTGACCTACGTGCGCGCGGCGCGCGCCGTGGGCATGTCCGACCTGCGCATCATGCTGCGCCACATCCTGCCCAACGTGGTCAGCCCCATTCTCATCATGGCCACGCTGGGTCTGGGCGGCGCGATTCTGGCCGCCGCGGGGTTGAGCTTCCTGGGGCTGGGCGCAGAGTCGCCCTCGCCGGAGTGGGGGCTGGAAGTGGCCAAGAACCGCCACCTGCTGCGCAGCCTGTGGTGGATCACCATCTTCAACGGCGCCGCCATTGCCGTGACGGTGCTGTCCATCAACCTGCTGGGCGACGGTCTGCGCGAGGCGCTGGACCCGCAGGCCAGCTCCTGGTCGCACTAGGCGGCCGCGCGCTCACGCCGTCCGTGCCAGCCGCGCGGACGCGGAAGACGCTGGCCCGACCCCGCGGTGCTCGTGCATACCAACGCGCCGGCCGCGCGGACGCGCAAGACGCGCGGAGGGAACGCGAAAGGGCTTGCGAACGGTTGGCGGCTGGGCGCGGGTTGTGTAGGATGCCCAAACGTTTCCAAGGCTCCGCCTACGAACCTTTAGTCGTGGTGCGCCTTGGAGGGAGGTAGTTCATGGTCAAATTGCCGAGCATGAGCCGGCGTCGCGCGCTCCGAGCGGGATTGGCCGGCTTGGCTGGCGGCGTGGGAGCTGCGGCGCTGGCGGCCTGCGGCGAAACCGAGCCGCAGGTCATCACCAAGGAAGTCCCGGTCGAGAAGACCGTGATCAAGGAAGTCCCGGTCGAGAGGATCGTCCGGGAAACCGAGATCAAGGAAGTCCCGGTCGAGCGCGTCGTCACGCAAGAGAAGATTGTGACGCAGCGCGTCGAGGTCCCGGTCGAGCGCGTCGTCACGCGCACGGTCGAGGTCGAGAAGATCGTCGAGCGGGTCGTGGAGAAGATCGTCGAGCAGGCGGCCGAGCGCGCGCCGGGCATCGACATCCACAATCTCGACGAATCGGTGTCCATCGGCCTGAAGCCGTGGGACCCGAAGCCGGGCGGCGAGGTCAGCTACTTCACCTTCGGCAACCCGACGGGCTTCGACCCGGCGACCTGGGGCGGACGCACGGCCGAGCCGGCCAACGCGATGTTCGAGCTGCTGTACACCTACGGCAAGGGCAACCTCATCTACCCGATGCTGGCGTCCGACCTGCCGGAAGTGGCGGACGACCAGCTCTCCTGGGTGGTGCCGCTGCGCGACGACGTGAAGTTCCACGACGGCGAGTCGTTCAACGCGGACGCGGCGGTCTTCAACTTCCGCCGCTTCCTGGACGAGGAGCTGCCGCGCGGGCACGTGGTGCGCGACATTCCCAGCATGTCGAACGTGGAGAAGATCGACGACTTCACGATTCGCCTGCACACGGCACAGCCGCAGTCGCCGGCCTCGTTCCTGCACTCCATCGCCCACCAGCACACCGGCATGGCGTCGCCCAAGGCGATCACGGAGCGCGGCGAGGACTTCAACCGCGACCCGGTGGGCACCGGGCCGTTCGTGTTCAACAGCTGGGACGACGACGTGCGGATCATGCTGGATCGGCACGAGGCGTATAACTGGGGGCCGTCGTTCCTGCGGCACCAGGGCGCGCCGTATCCGGACCAGCTGCGGATCCAGATCTTCGGCTACAACATGACCGACAACGCCGCGGCCTTCGAGGCGGGCGAGGTCGACATCCTGCTGAACTGGTCGTTCGCCGACTATCTGCGGGTGTCGGAAGACCCCAGGTACCACGTGATTGGGTACGCGGCGCCGGGCATGGGCCAGTACATGCCGCTGAACACGCAGCTGTGGCCGCTGGACGACCTGAACGTGCGCAAGGCGATGCTCTTCGGCGTCGACCGGCGCACCGTGACCGTGCGCGCCAACGGCGGCACCGCGCCCGTCAACATCAGCAACCTGCTGGTGCCGGGCACGATCGGCCGCAGCGAGGACGCGGGCAAGCTGTACTCGTACGACCCCGGCCGGGCCAACCAGATTCTGGACGAGGCCGGCTACGAGCGGCGCGACGACGGCTTCCGCTACGCGGCTGACGGTCGGCGGCTGGAGATCAACTACCCCGACCGCGGCGACCCGGTGGTGGAATTGTTCAAGCTGGACGTCGAGCGGACGCTCGGCATCTTCGTGGACATTCCCAAGATGGACGGCGCCACGTTCCGCGAAGGCGCGCAGAATGGCGAGCTGTACCACACCACCTGGATCGGCGTGGCCAGCGCCAGTGGCGACGTGATGTACGACCGCTTCCACACCTCGTCGTACGGGCGTCCGGGCCGCGCGTACTCGTTCTTCGAGTACGACGGCATCCCGGGCAGCGCGACCCCTGGCGCCAAGATCGACCAGCTGCTGGAATCGGCGCGCGCCAGCTTCGACCCGGACGAGCAGCGCGCTCTCTGGGAAGAGGCCGAGGTCTACCTCATGGAGAACGCCGTGGCGATTCCGTTGGTGCACGACTACCTGCCGTGGCTCACCAACCCGGACCGCGTCGGCGGCGAGCTCTTCATGGGTATCGACTACCTGCCCTACTACGGGCAGTGGTACAGCACCCAGGAGTAACCCGGCTCCCGATGCCACAGGCGCCCGGCCGTCAGACGGCCGGGTGCCTGCGCGCATGGGCGAGACCAGGACGACACTGAAGCATGGGCGGCTACATCCTGCGGCGAGTGCTCTACACCATCCCCGTCATCTTGGGGGTGCTGGTCGTCGTCTTCGTGCTGATGCGCCTCGTGCCGGGAGACCCGGTCGAGATTTTCTTTTCGGCAGGCGATCAGGGCGGCGGCACCGGCGCCACCACGGGCGAGGGCGGCGAGGTTGCCCGCCGCGCGCTGGAGAAGCTGCGCGAGAGCTACAACCTGGACAAGGCGGTGCCGCACCAGTTCGTGCTGTACGTGTGGGACGTGGTGCGCGGCGACCTGGGCGACTCGATTCAATACCGCCGCTCCGTCAACGACATCATCAAGGACCACTGGCCGGCTACTTTCCAGCTGACCATGACCAGCATGGCCGTGGCGATCGTGCTCGGCGTAGGGGCGGGCATCGCCTCCGCCATCCGCCGCCATACCGCGGTCGACTACGGCGCGCAGGTGTTCGCGATTCTGGGCGTGTCGTTTCCCAGCTTCCTGCTGGGCTACATCCTGATTCTGATCTTCGCCATCAACCTGGACTGGCTGCCGGCCATCTCGAACGGGTTCGGGCCGCAGTTGCTCCTGCCCTCCATCACGCTGGGCACGGCGGCGGCGGCGATCCTGGCGCGGCTGACGCGCTCCTCGATGCTGGACGTGCTTTCCCGCGACTACATCCGAACGGCGCGCGCCAAAGGGCTGCGCGAGCGGTTCGTGATCTGGGTTCACGCGCTGCGCAACGCGCTGATCCCCGTCATTACGGTCATCGGGCTGGAGTTCGGCGGCTTGCTGGCAGGCGCCGTGGTCATCGAGGCGGTGTTCCACCGCCAGGGGCTGGGACTGCGCCTGATCGACGCCATCGTATCGCGCGACTACCCGGTGGTGCAGGGGCTGGTCTTGCTGGCCGCCGTGGTCTACGCGGTGATGAACCTGCTGGTGGATATCCTGTACACCTATGTCGATCCCCGCGTGCGGCTCACGGAACAGACGGCGACCTAGCTGCGCTGTCCGCCGCGGCGGACAGCGCAGCGGACGCTCTGGCGGCGCATTCGGATGAAACTCGGCCTTTCCACCGCCTGTTACCGCTGGCTGCTGGACGAGCACCGGCGCCGCGACCGGCCCGAGCACCGCAACTTCGGCTGGCCGCCCGCGTTCTTGCAAACCGAAGCGCCGCCCCCGCCCGGCACGGCCCGCTGGGCCTGGATGCTCGACAAGACGCGAGAACTCGGGCTGGAAAGCTTCTACATGCACGCCGCCGACGTGGGCGGCGCTGCCGAGGTGCGGCGCATGGGCGAGGGCATGCGCGCCGCGGGCCTCGAGTTCAACGGCGGCCTCTCCGCCAACTGGGCGGCGGACGCCGACGAGTGGGACCGTGAATGGCGCAGCGGCGCCATCGCCAACGTGGCGCTCAACGCCGCGGCCGGAGCGTCCATCGCCACGGTCACGCACCGCCTGCCGGGGAAGCACAATCACTTCACGACCAACCCGCCCGTCAGCGAGCAGATCGACCGGGCCATCCGCAACTTCCGCACGCTGCTGCCCGCCTGCGAAACCCACGGCGTGACGCTGGCCTTCGAAAACCACATGGACTACCGGCTCGGCGAAGTGACGGCGCTGGTGCAAGGGCTGGGGTCGGAGTTCGCGCGCATCACGCTGGACACGGCCAACTCGTATCTGGTGCTGGAAGACCCGCTGGAAGGCGCGCGGCTGGCGGCGCCCTACACGGCGGCGGCACATCTGAAGGACTTCACGCTGCACCCCCTGACGGAAACCTGGGAGCCCGAGCTGCACTGGGCGCCGGTCGGCCGCGGCAACGCGCCGATTGCGCAGGTGCTGGACCTGCTGGCCGCCCAAGCGCCGAACCCGGACGGGCTGCTGGCGCAGATCGAGACGGCCGGCCTGCCGCAAACCGACCCCGACCGCTGGGTGCGCGCCGGCGCCGCCCACGCGCGGCGGCTGTGGGCGCGTCACTTTCCAACTCAGGCGGCGCCGTGAGACTGGGACTTTCGGCGCAGACCTACCGCTGGGTCGCGTTCCCCTGGATGCGGGTCGACCGCCCGGAATTCCGCGCCACGAGCCACCACGCGCCTTACGACCTGACCGTCGAGCCGCCGGACGGGATCGACGATCTGCCGGACTGGCTGCTGGAACGCGCGCTGGCGCACGACCTGACCGCGCTGTCGCTGGACGTGGGCTGGCTGGGGGACGCCGCGCGCGCGCGGGAGTTTGGCGCGTGGTGCGCCGACGCCGGCGTGCAGGTGCTGGGCGCCGTATCGGTAAATCTGGCCGCCGACCCCGAGTGCTGGCAGCGGCCCGCGGCCGCCGGCGCCTGGGCGCGCTTCGATCCCGCCCGGGCGACCAGCCTGCGCAGCGGTTGGGACGGCGACGCCGAAGCGTCGATCGCCGCGGCGGCCATGAGCGCGACGGCCGCCGCGGGCGCCCCGCTCCTGAGCCTGGTGCATGGAGAACCCGGGCGCGTCGACCGCTTCGCGCGGCGCCCGTCCCTGGCCGTGCAACTGGCGCGCATCGAGCGCAACGTGCGCAGCTTGCTGCCGCTCGCCCGCGACCTCGGTCTGACGCTGGCCGTGCAGCCGCACATGGACTACCGCTGCGCCGAGCTGGTCGAGGTCGTCGAGCGCGTGGATTCGCCGCACCTGCGCCTGGTTTTCGACACCGCCGCGCCGCTGGCCGCGAACGAAGACCCGCTCGAGGCCGCGCGGCGCGCGGCGCCGTTCACCGCGGCAACGCATCTGCGCGACATGCGCGTGCAGGCGCTGACCGAAATTGCCAGCGGCGCGTTTTTTCACGCGCCCATCGGCGAGGGCCACGTGCCCATCCAGGACATCCTGCGCATCATGCAGCAGGGCGCGCCGGACCCGGACGGCCTGACGCACTGCTTGGAAACCGTCACGCGCCCGGAGCACGACGTGGAAGCGTGGCTGACGGCGTCCCTTGCTACAGTTCGAGGGTTCGACGTGCGCGAGTGAGTGCGGAACGCGCCGGCGGCGCGGTGCGCCGCGCCGGAAATCGGGAGGGCTGCATGACGGAGCACGAGCGCTACCTGTTCGACTTGCAGGGCTATCTCACCGTGCCGAACGCGCTCGACGCCGACACGCTGCGCCGCCTGAACGACATCCTGGACCGGCGCATCGCGGCCGAGGTCGCGCCAAACGCCGGTACGCACCGCTTCGTCGGCCTGCTGGACTGGGGGCGGCCGTACGTGGACCTGTTGGACCCGCCAACGATCGTGCCGTACCTGGACGGGCTGCTGGGGCCGCAGGTCAGGCTCGACCATACGTACCTGGACATCATCCGCTCGGGGCTGAGTCCCATCGGCGCGACGCTGCACGGCGGCGCGGTGCCCTACGACCCGCTGTATTTCTACCGCTTCAGCGAAAACCGCATCTACAACGGGCTGACGGTGGTGGCCTACAACCTGGCGGACGTGAACCCGGGGGACGGCGGGTTCGCCTGCGTGCCGGGCAGCCACAAGAGCAACCTGGCCTTCCCCGAGGCGTGGAAAGACCTCACACAGCCGCATCCAGCGGTACAAAAGGTCACGGGGGCCGCCGGCACCGCGGTGATCTTCACGGAAGCTCTGACCCACGGCCCGCTGCCCTGGACCGCCGACCACGAGCGCCGCACGATCTTCTACAAGTACAGCCCC
This sequence comes from uncultured Chloroflexota bacterium, assembly GCA_958296175.1. GTDB lineage: Bacteria > Chloroflexota > UBA11872 > UBA11872 > UBA11872 > UBA11872. Next base: position 2,028,769 of record OY282448.1, on the reverse strand, counting down.
AAGTCGCTGGCCTGGTGGGAGGACTACCCGCTCAGCGGCGGCCTGGAGGGCTTGACCGAGCGGCAGCGCTCGATCTTGCAGGTTCCGGGGGCGCGGTCGAAGGTCTGACGGCGGGCCGCGCCCGAACCCTCACCCCCGCCCTCTCCCGCGAGCGGGAGAGGGAGACGACAGAGGTCGGGCAAGCGAACCCTCTCCCGCGCGGGAGAGGGAGACGACGGCGCACGAACTATCTCCTCTGCTCTCTCCCACACGCGGGGGGGGGCGGAGGGGACGCGCGCGCCTTCGCCGCGTTCTTGCTGCTTCTTGTCTGTGCGCGTCTCTTGTGGATCGTTCCTGCTGGTCGATCGGGGATTATGTAAAGCCGTCTACACGGGCGGGAAGTAGGCCAGGCCGGCGCCGAGGTCGTCCATGGCGGTGACAGCGTCGCCGCGGAGGCGGGCCTGGATGTCGTGGTCCTGGTGGTGGATGGTGAGCGTGCGCTCGGTCAGCGGGAAATCGATGCGAATCGCGCGGCCGACCGGCGGGCCGCGAAACCACAGGCGGCCGTTCTCGACCCTGGCGGCGGCCGGCGCGCCGTCGACACGCAGCGACGACAGGTCGGCCCACGACGGGATACGCACGCTGACGTCGCCGGCGGCCAGCGGCGTAATCCGCAGCGCGGGATGCGTGTAGGGCGATTCGACGCGCACCCAGGGGCTCTCGTCGTCGAACAGCAAGTCGACGTACGTCACGCCGCCGCGCCTGGGCGCGGCGGCGCGCTGCGCCGCGCAGAGCGAGGCCGCCGCCCCGCCCACGATGTCCAGACTGGGGGCGACCTCCGTCTTGCCCAGCGGCAGGTGGCCGTAGACGGCGTTGAACCCGAACACGCCCAGCAGCCGCCGCCGCAAGTCGCGCCGCTCGTCGCCGCCCGGCGTCTCGTCCATGAACGACAGGTCGCGCACTTGCGAGGGCAGCAGCTGCGAGCGCAGATAGCGCTCGGCGTCCTCGAAGTAGGCGTCGCCAAAGCGGCGTCCCAGGATCACGGCGGTCTCGATCACGTCGCCCACGTTGTTCATCTCGCCCTGTTCGGGATGGAACGACGGGTGATGCCGCTCGCGCACCCAGCCCACCTCGTCGCGGATGACGCGCAGGCCGTTGTCGTAGAACGCGCGCACGCGCTCCAGCAGCCGGCGGTCGTTGATGTGGTCGCCCAGCAGCGCCAGGCCGGAGAGCGTGCAGGTGGTGGAGTGGGTGTGCGCGCCCAGTCGCTCGGCGTCGTAAGCGCCGTCGGCCGGATAGAACTGGTCGACGGCGTGCGCGGCCAGGTCGCGCGCCAGGTCCAGCGCGGCGGATTCGCCGGTGGCCTGATGCAGTTCGACCAGCGGGCCGATGGCGCGTCCCACGCCTTCCACGAAGGTCGGGCGCACGACCGCCGGCACGCCGTAGGCCTGCTGCAGCGCGGTGCAGTCCCAGTCGGATTCGGGCCGCCAGAAGCGGCGAACGTCGGCGATCAGCGCCAGCGCGGCTGCGGCGGCGCGGTCCGAGGCGCGAAAGCGCGCCAGCGCGTGCAGCCCGTGCACGGCTTCCCGAATCGAATGCTCGTCCACACCGCTCAGCGGCCCGCCGGGCGTGTCGTGGTTGCACGGGAGGGGGCCGGCGCTGAGCGAAAACCAGACGGCCGCCGCGTGCCGCGCCAGCACGCGCTCGGGAACCTCGATCCCGAACACGTCCTCGGCCCCCAGCAGCGCGTCCAGGTGCCGCCCGGACATCTGAATGGCGCCGTGGTAGGGGCTGAACCCCAGCCACCCGTCGGGCCAGATGCGCGTGTACATGTAGGCATAGTGGTTGTCGGCGGGGTTGAAGATCTCCCCCATCGCCCGGCAGGCCAGCTCGACGGCCGCGCGGATGTCGGTGGTGTTGACGTTCTGCACCCGCGCGGGCGGGCGGCGCGACGTGTCGTACGGCGGCCCGGGAACGAAGGCGTGGGCGGTGGTGGATGGAGCTTGCCGCCTGGATGGTTCGCTCATGTCGTATCCAATTTGCGAATCTCATCGATCAGGTATTCACAAGCGTCTTTGAACATTTTCATCGATTCAGGATTGGACAGTGACGACATATCAAATCCGAACAACGTACGAGCCTTGAATACATCGCTGCGTGGAATCGAATTGACTTTATTACGGAAAGCGCCGATAACCTTTATGTCAAGATTTCTATCCTCCGGCTTGATTACATGCCGCGATTTCCCGTCTGTATAATAAGTGCCAAGGTTATATGCTTTGCCCTTAACGCTATATTTTGGCGTGAAACTTCCTTCATCTTTCCCTTTGCCCCAGCTAATGTCAGCGGACTTCGACTCGAACCACTTGATCAGTTCACGCGCCACGTCACCAACACTGGGGTCCGTATTCCTCGCCAGGACGCTGACAAACGACTCGCGGTTCCAGGTTCGCCCTCCATCTTCCCTCGCCCGAGCCCTCTTGCCGCTGATTGCAATCTGGTAGTCGGCGGCCTCCGGCAACGGAATGACCTGCTGCACGTCGACCAGAATGTCAGCCGCGTCTTTGTACGGACGCATCCGCACACAACGAATATCGAGCTGTCGCTCGTTGAGCCACAGCACCGCGCTGGTGACCTCCTTCGAGAAGTCTGCCGACACGAGCACGAGGCGCACGTCCTGCGCGAAGCGTGTTTCGTCCGGATCGGGCCATTCGAGGAAGTCCAATAATTCTGCCCGTGCATCTCGCTCGATTCGTCGGCCCCTCGGGTAGCGCGCATACGTATCGACGGCCTGATCGAAGGTCATGGTCGAGACCATGGCTGCGTAACGCAGCGCCTGCAGCTCCATGTGCCCGCCGTCGCCGGTGCGTTTGAGTTCGATCACGACGAGGTTAGCGTTCTTGTCGACGCCCAACAGGTCGATAGACCGGCCGCTGTCTTCCCAGTCACCAAACTCCTCAGCGATGACGAGCGTGTCGGATGAAACGACGTCGATGCGGTCTCTGAGCAGCGCTTGGATGTCGCCTTCGAGTATCCCTTCGCCTGCGAAGTCGGTGTGCTGGATGGATTCGATGTGTTCTTTCGTCATGCGGTAGATGGCCATCAGGGAGCGGCCTTTCCGTGATTCGCTCGCTGGGGAGGGGTCGTTGCGCTCATCGCCGCGGATGGTATCAGGCTGCCTGGCGCAGGCGTGCGCGCTGCGGCGCTGGATTCCGTCGTGCGTCGGAATGACGGGGGCAGCGAACGGGCGGAGGCATGCCGACCATGACCCATTGGATTACCCGCCGTTGCTCGCAAACCGCCAGATTTCGCCGCGGGCGAGGGCGGCGTAGAGGACGTGGCCGAGGTCGGGGTGTTGCAGCATCAGGACGCGCTCCACGGCTTGCCCGGCGAACGGGCTGCCGGAGGATTCCCACACGCGCCCGTGGTCGCAGGACAGGTAAACGCCCTCGCTGGTGGCGGCGGCCAGGAGGCCGTCGCGGGTGAACGACGGCGAGGCGGCGGCCTGCCGAACGGCCAGACCGCCGCGGCCCAGCTGGAGCGCCGACCAGGCGCCGCGCTCCGTGTCCGGCGGCATGAGCACGCGGCCGCCGACCGCCAAGACGACAGGGCCGCGGCGCGGGCGAAAGTTCGCCGGCAGCGCCAGCGAGGCCCACCCCGACGGCTCTTCGTCCGCGACCCACGGCGCCCAGGAGGCGCCGCCGTCGGTGGACTGCGCCACGACCACGCCGGCCGCGCCGCCGACGGCCGCCAGCAGCGTGCGGTCCGCGCCGAAGCCAGGCGAGAAGGCCATGGTCAGCACGGCGCCTGGCGGCAGGCCCGCGCCGGCCGCGCGCCAGGTGCGGCCGCGGTCGGGCGAGACGCGCACGCGGCCATCCGCGCCGCCGACGCCGACGATGCCGTCGTCGACGAACTCGGGCGAGAACTCGAGCGCGGTGGCCGCGCCGTCGAGGGCTGCGCCCGCGCGGGTCTCCCACGTTTCGCCGGCGTCGTCCGTCCAGTGCAGCTCGCCGCCGGCGATGGCGGCGGCCGCGCCGCTGGTCGAAAAACCAGGCGCCGGCCGAACCGTGGAGACCGGCGCGCCGCGCAGACCGCCGCGCCCGGGACTCCAGGTCGCGCCGCCGTCGCGCGAGACCAGCACGCCGTCGCTCAGCGTTCCCAGCATCAGCGTCTGGTCGTCGGCAAAGCTGGGCGACGCGGCCAAGTCCAACAGCGGGCGGCTGACGAACCCGGTGTTGGCGGGACGAAACCCACCGCCGCCGGTTCGTTGGAACACGCCGAGGCCGTCAGCGCCAACCAAGACCCGATCACCGACAGCCGCCACGCACAAGGCGGCAACGCCTGCGGCTGGGGCGATGCGCTCGTCCGTCCACGACGCACCGGCGTCGCGGGAGGTCCACAGCAGTCCCGCGCCGGTGACGGCGAAAACCGTGGACGCGGCGACAGCGATGCCGTTCACCGCGCCGCCGCCGCGGCGCACCGTTGCCCAGCTGCGGCCGGCGTCGCGCGACTGCAACAGCCGCCCGCCGGCGGTTCCCGCCACGACGGTGTCGGCGTCGACCCAGGCGCAGCATTCCACGGGGTCGTCCAGCGGATCGGCCGCCGCCTCCCAAGTTCGCCCCGCGTCGGTGGAGCGCAGCATTCCGCCGGCGTCGGTCGCGGCCAGGATCGCGGCGCCGCGGGCGCCCTGGGGCGAAACCGCCAGCGCGGAGATTTCGACGCCGTCGATGCCGCGCACGAACCCCGACCAGCTGCGCCCGGCGTTGCGCGACACGTAGATGCCTTCGCCCTGCGTGCCGGCCACGATCGTCTGGTCGGCGGCAAAGCTTGGGGAGACGGCCACGCGGGTCACCGTGGGGCGCACGCCCCAGAAGTCCTGGCGCGTCCAAACCGCGCCTCGGCTGCTGGACAGGTGCAGGCCCGACACCGTGGTAGCCGCCGCTGCGAACCCGTCGCGCTCGTAGTGCGGCGAGACGGCCACGTCTTGCACGAAGGGGCTGACCAGGCCGCGGCCCGCCCATGCCCAGGAATCGCCGCCGTCGTCGGAGCGAAACACGCCAGTGAGCGTGGCGGCAAACACCACGGCGGACGGCTGCGGCGCCGCGGCCAGCGCGGTTACCGTTCCGCCTTCGAAGGCAGCGAGACGTTGCCAGCTCATGGGCAGGGAGTCGTGGTCAAACGGACACCCGAGCCTGGCGCGCGCCGCCGGCGTGTCAGCCGGCCCGCAGCGCCTCGGACGGCGCCACCGGCGGCACGCCGCCCGAGTCCTCGATCTCGCGCCAGAAGTGGCATGCCACCTGGCGGCCGCCGTCGACGGCGGTCAGCTTGGGTTCCTCGTCGGCGCAGCGCGCCTGCGCCCAGGGGCAGCGCGGATGGAAGCGGCAGGCGCTGGGCGGGTTCACCGGGCTGGGCACGTCGCCCGGCAGGATGATGCGCTTGCGCCGCGTCTCGATCTCCGGGTCGGCCACCGGCACCGCGGACAGCAGCGCGCGCGTGTAGGGGTGCAGCGGGCGGTCGTACAGACCGTCGCTGCCGGCAAGCTCCACGATCTTGCCCAGATACATCACGGCGATGCGGTTGCTGATGTGGCGCACGACCTTCAGGTCGTGGGCGATGAACAGGTAGGCCACGCCCAGACGGTCTTGCAGGCCGCGCAACAGGTTGATGATCTGGGCTTGAATGGAAACGTCGAGCGCCGAGACCGGTTCGTCGCAGACGATGAACGACGGTTCGACCGCCAGCGACCGCGCCGCGGCAATGCGCTGGCGCTGGCCGCCGGAGAACTCGTGCGGATAGCGCGCCGCATGCCAGGGGCTGAGACCCACCAGTTCCAGCAGCTCGCGCACGCGGTCGCGGCGCTCCTTGCGGCTGGCGTGCAGCCGGTGGACGTACATGGGTTCTTCGATGATCTTGCCCACCGACATGCGCGGGTTCAGGGAGCCGTAGGGGTCCTGGAAGATCATCTGCATGCGGCGGCGCGCCTTGCGGCGTTCGCTTGGATCAAGCTTGAGAAGGTTGCGGCCTTCGAACACCACCTCGCCGGACGTGGGCGGCTCCAGCTGCATGACGGCGTTGCCGGTGGTGGTCTTGCCGCAGCCCGACTCGCCCACCAGTCCCAGGGTTTCGCCGGCGCTAATCGAAAACGACACGTCGTCCACCGCGCGCACCCAGCCGACCCGGCGCCGGATGATCGCGCCGCGGGTGACGGGGAAGTATTTCACCAGCTGGCGCACGTCGAGCAGGGCGCCGTTGGACGCAGCGCCGTTCGCGTTCGCAGCCGCGCCGGTGGCGGGCGCGGCGTCCGCGGGGGGATGGGCCGACGTGGTCACCGGAGGTCTCCTGTCGTCGGATCGACGATGCAGCGCACCGGGTGGCCGTCGCCGCGGTCGCGCAGGTCGGGCACCTCGACGCGGCATTCGTCGCGCACGAACGGACAGCGCGGGGCATACGGGCAGCCGTGCGGCAGGTCGAGCAGATCGGGCGGGGAGCCGGGGATGTTGGCCAGTTGCTCGGTGCGCTCCCCGATCAGCGTGGGCACCGCTTTCATCAGGCCCACCGTGTAGGGGTGCTGCGGGCGCGCGAAGAGCTCGCGCACGGGGGCGTATTCGACGATATAGCCGGCGTACATCACGGCCACGCGGTCGCAGAACCCAGCCACCAGCGCCAGTTCGTGCGTGATCAGAATCACAGCCATCCCCAGCTCGCGGCGCAGCCCGGCCAGCAGCTCGATGACCTGCGCCTGAATGGTCACATCCAACGCGGTGGTCGGCTCGTCGGCGATCAGCAAGTCGGGCTGGCAGGAAATGGCCATAGCGATCATGGCGCGCTGCTGCATGCCGCCGGAGAGCTGGTGCGGATAATCCTTGACGCGCTCTTCCGGCGCGGGGATGCCCACGGTGTCCAGCAGTTCCGCCGCGCGCGCGCGCGCGTCGGGCCGGCTCATCTTGAGGTGCAGCCGCAGCGCTTCTTCGATCTGGCGCCCGACCGGGTACACGGGATTCAGCGAACTGACGGGGTCCTGAAAGATCATGGCGATCTGTTGGCCGCGGACCAAGCGCATCTCGTGGGTGGAAAGCTTCAGCAGGTCGCGCTCGCCGAACGTGATTTCGCCCTGGGTCACGCGGCCGGCAGGGCGCGGCACGAGGCCCATAATGGCCAGCGAGCTGACGCTCTTGCCGCAGCCCGACTCGCCAACGATGCCCAGCGATTCGCCGGCGCTGATCTCGTAGGAAATGCCGTTGACCGCGTGGACGGTGCCTTCGTCCGTTTGGAACTCCACGGCCAGGTCGTTCACGCGCAGCAGCGGGTCGGCGCTGGTCATTGGGGGCGGCGCTCCGAGGGAGTCCCATAGCGCGGCAGCCAGTAGGTGCGGAAGCGTTCGTCGCAGGCCGGCGTGCAGAACTGGCGGCCGTCGCCCGCGCGCCAGCGGTTGCGCACGATCACCTGACCGCAGCACTCGCAGTTGACGACGTCGGTCTGCCACCAGTCGACGGTCAGCTCTTCCCAGGCGCCCGGCGGAGGCGGCGCGGCCTGGGCCGCGGCGGCGGGCGCGCGCACGGTCGGTTCCCGGCTCGGTTCGGGGCCAGGCTCGTCCCGCCGCAGCTCGGCCGTGGCCGCATGGTCGATGCGGTAACCGTCGTCCGCCGCATCCAGCGCGACTTTGTACACGCCGCGGGCCGCCTGGGGCGAGACGAACCCCTCGGCCACGTCGCGCAGGACCAGCGCCGGGTCGCGCCGCGCGGGCGGCCCATAGCCGCCGCCGCCGGGGCTGCTGATCATCACCTGGTCGCCCTCGCGCAGTTCCACGTTGGCCACGCGCGAGTTGCTGGACGTGCCGAAAGCGTCGCGGAAGGTTTGGAACGAGGGCTGGCCGGCGCGGCGCACCAGCAGGCGCGACGGATCGCCGCCGCCGCCGCCAAACAATCCCCAGGGCTGCGTGACCATGCGGTCGAAGAGCGCCGACACGGTGATCGAGGGGGCGCGCACTTCCAGCACGCGGTCGGAGCCGAGGCCGCCGCGCTGCGCCCCTGCGCCCGCCGAGTCCCGGCGCAGCCGATACGCGCGCGCCATCAATGGATAGCGCGTTTCGAACACTTCCACCGGCGTGGCCGGGCAATTGCCATTGGGGACGACCTGGTGGCTGTTGCCGTCGGCCTGCGCGCGGCCGCCCCAGCCCACGCCGTCGAAGTGATAGTGCACGTAATACTGCCCTGTGTCGGGATGCGTGCCTCCAAAGAGGAAATTGCACGACGTTCCGCCCGTCGCGGCGGAGACGCGGTCAGGCACGGCCTGCGCCAGCGCGCCCATCATAATGCCCCAAATGCGCGGATGCGTCTCCGTGTTGCCGCCAACCGAGGCGCCGGGATGCACCACGTTCACGATGGACCCCGGCCGCGCGATGACGGTGATCGGTCGATACGCCCCGTCGTTGTGCGGCACGTCGTTGTCCGCGAAGTGGAAGACCGCGTTGTACACCCCGGAGGCCGTGACGCCGTAGGTGCAGTTGAGCACGTTGGCGGCTTGCGGGTCGCTGGCGGTGAAGTCGGCGATGATTTCGTCGTCCTGCACCACCAGCCGCAGCCGTATCCAGTCGCGCGCGGGCGGGTCGCTGGCGTCCTCCATGTGGTCCGCAAACTCGTACTCGCCGCTGGGGATGGCGCGGATTTCGTTGCGCATCCAGCGCTCGGCGTGGTCGAGCAGCGCGTCGCTCACCTCGCGCACGGCGGCCAGGCCAAAGGTGTCCAGCAGTTCGTGGCAGCGGCGCTCGGCCACGGTGAGCGAGGCGATCATGGCGTGCAGATCGCCCCACGAATAGCGCGGCGCGCGGTGGTTGGCCATGATGACGCGCCAGACGTCGTGGTTGTAGCGGCCTTCGCGCATCAGCCAGACGGGCGGCAGGCGCAGGCCTTCCTGGTAGACCTCGGTGGCGGTGGCGGCAAAGCCGCCCACGGCCATGCCGCCGATTTCGACCAGATGCGCAATGTTGGCCACATAGCCAAACAGCTCGCCCTCGTAATACACCGGCTTGACCACCACGTGTTCGGGCATGTGCACGCCGCCGCGGTAAGGGTCGTTGTGCACGACCACGTCGCCAGGCTTGACCGCGTCCTCGCCCAGCTCGGCGATCAGCCACTTCACCACGAAGCGGATGGCACCCACCTGCGCCGGGCAGAACTCCGTTTGCGCCAGCATGCGCCCATCGCGGTCGAACAGGACGCAGGAAAAGTCGCGGCTCTCGCTGAAGATGGGGGAATAGGCCGTGCGCATCATGGTGGCGCCCATCTCGCGGCAGATGCCCACCAGCCGGTTGTGGATCACGGTCATGGTCACCACGTCGCCCGCGGGATCGGCCGACCCGGCGCCGCGGCGCGGCGCGGGAGCGCTCACCTCCACACCAGCGTGGCAACGCCGCGCTCGCCCACCGTGAGCCGCTGGCCGGGATGCACCAGCGTGGTGGAGTCCAGCTCCTCGATAACCGCCGGGCCTTCGATAACGTCGGCGGGCGAGAGATCGGCGCGGTCGTAGACGGGGCACTCGACCCCCGCCTGCCGCTGGAACCACACGCGGCGCGTTGCGCGGGGCCGCGCCGGCGGCTTGCGCGGCAGGACGGCCAGCTGGGGTTTGACCGACGCGCCGGAGGCGGTGACGTTCAGCTGCACCAGTTCCACAATCTCGTTGGCAATGCGGTAGCCGTAGGCATGCTCGTAGTGCTGCTCGAAGCTGGCCAGCAGCGCGCGCCAGCCGGCGGGCGACAGCGGGCCGTCGGGAATCGGGATTTCCTCTTCGTAATTCTGCCCCAGGTAGCGCATGTTGGCCGACCGCTGCACGCGCGGCTGGCCGGCGAACCCTTCGCTGCGGAGTTCCGCCGCCGCCTCGCGTTCCAGCGCACGCAGGCGCGCCTCCAGGTCGGCCAGGTCCAGCGAGTCGGAGCGCACCACGTGGGTCCAGGTCTTGTCCACGCGCACGTCGGCCAGCAAAGCGCCGTAAGCCGAGAACAGGCCGGGGTGCGGCGGGACGAGCGCGGCGCGGGCGCCCACCACGCGCGCGATGGCGGCGGCGTGCAGCGGGCCGGCCCCGCCGAACGCCGCCAGGCAGAACGTGCGCGGGTCCAGGCCGCGGCCCATGGTCAGCAGCCGCACGGCCTCGGCAATGTTCTCCACCGCAATCTGCACCACCGCCCGCGCCGCGTCCATCACGTCCAGCCCAATGCGCCGCGCCAGCCGCCCCAGCGCCCGATGGGCAAGGTCGGGGTCCAGCGGCAGCTCGCCGCCCAGGAAGTTGTCGGGATTCAAGCGCCCCAGCACCACGTTGGCGTCGGTCACCGTGGCGTCGCCGCCGCCCTGGGCGTAGCAGGCCGGCCCCGGCACGGCGCCGGCGCTCTGCGGGCCGACTTGCAGCATGCCGCCCTTGTTGACCCAGGCGACGGAGCCGCCGCCCGCCCCCATGGTGGTCATGTCGATGAACGGCGCAGCCACGGGCAACCCGAACTCGATCTCCCAGGCGGTGGTGTAGCCGATCTCGCCGTCGGCCACTACCCCGACGTCGGTGCTGGTGCCGCCCATGTCGAAGGTAATCACGTTGGCCTCGCCCGACGCCTGGCCCAGCGCGCGCCCGGCGATGATGCCGCCGGCCAGCCCGGAATGCAGGGTCTGCACGGGGCGCTGGCCAGCCGCGCGCGCCGCCATCTGCCCGCCGTTGGACTTCATCACCGTCCAGGGGCGCTGCAATCCCTGCGCGCGCAGGCCGCGGTCCAGCACGTCCACGAACCGGCGCATCAAGGGCTTCACGGAGGCGTCGGCGATGGTGGTGCTGGCGCGTTCGTATTCGCGCCAGATCGGCGCCACCTCGTGCGAGGCCGAAATGGACGCGCCGGGAAACTCGCGCGCCAACGCGCCGCGCACGCGCGCCTCGTGCTCCGGCTGCGCGTAGGCGAACAGGAAGCTGAGCGCAAAGGCCAGATCGCCGCTCGCGCCGTCGTCCACGCGGCGGCGCACCGCCTGCACCAGCTCGCCGACGGCGGCGTCCGACAGCGGCGTCACGGTCTGGCCGCGGTAGTCGACGCGCTCGCGCACGCCCAGACAGTCGCGGCGGGCCACCAGCGGCAGCGGGCGCTGCCAGTCCAGGTCGTAATGGAACTTGCGGTCGACGCGCTGCAGGAAAGGAACGTCCTCGAACCCCTCGGTGGTGATGTACAGCACGCGCGCGCCGCGCCGCTGCAGCAGCGCGTTGACCGCCACCGTGGTGCCCAACACCAGCGAACTGGCGCCGCGCAGGTCCACCGCGCCATGCGCCAGCGCCTCGAAGATCGCGCGGCTGGGGTCGTCGGGCGTGGACGGCCGCTTGACCACGCGGAGCTCCCCGCTGGCTTCGTCCATCACGATCAGGTCGGTGAACGTGCCGCCGGTATCGATGCCGATGCGAATGCCCACCAGGCGCCTTCCCATGCCAAAACCGAGCGCCTGCCGCCGGGATGCGCCGCCGGCGCCGCGCGTCGTACGCAAAACACCGCGCCGGGCGCCGATCCGGCCGTCGATGGGCCGACCCCGTCGGCGCAGACGCGGTCACCGCAAAGTATCGATTCGCCCTCCCCCGCGTCAACCGAAACCTCCACCCCCTCGTTCGCCGCCCCTCGTTCCCTTCTTTCCCCTCTCCCTGGAGGGCGAGGGAAAAGAGAGGCCTCCGGGGAGAGGGGGAAGCGATTTCTGCCTTTCCTCTGGGGGAGGGCGCACAGAGGCTTTGCGGCGAGCAGGAGACATGCGGGCGCCCCCGCTCCCCTGGGGGAGCGGGGGCGCGCTATCACCGGCTGCCCGGCATCACCCTAGGAGGAAGAGGGTTCCGTCCCCTCTCCCTCCTGGGGGGAGGGGGTTAGGGCGAGCGCGGGGGCGAAGACGTCGAACTCCATCCAGGTCTCGTCCGGGTAGAGCAGGTCGCGCACCGCGTCGCCCAGCAGCGCCAGCTTCACTGGCTGGTCGGGGTCGCTGGGGTGGTACTCGAACACCGCCGCCTGGAAGTACTGCCGGATGAACCCGGGCGTGGCGCCCGGCAGCGCCAGCACCGCGTCAGGGTGCGTGTCGGCGCGCGCGTCCGTCTTCGGATAGCCGAACGCCTCCACCCCGCCCAGCCGCTCGAACAAGTCCAGGAAGCCCGTGGGCGTCCCGTCCACCGCGGTGTTGGACACGCGGTGACCCCAGGGTCCCAGCTCCTGGCCGGGCTGCTCGGAGAGCAGGTCTGGCTCCACGCCCAGGTCGAGGCTGCCGGCCAGGCCGCCGCCCAGGTAGTCCCAGACCAGCCGCCGCTCCATGCGCCAGACGCCCTCGCGCTGCTGACAGTCGACCACGCCGCGTTGGTAGTACTGCGTGAAGACTCTGGGCCGTTCCACCATCACTTCGGAGGTGGGCCAACCCCAGCGCTCCAGGCCGCCGGTGGCGTCGTAGTGCCCCAGGAAGTCACAGACCACGGATTCCTCGGCGCCTCCCTCCTGCGCGGCCGCGAAGGTGACGCGCAGCGTGGGGATGTTGTGGGCCAGGTGAACGTCGGGCTCGGTGTGGCGCACCGCCTCCACCACCACGCGGCGGTCGGCGCCCTCCGCGGGTTCGTCCGCGGGTTCGGGGGCCGCCCGCGGCGTCGGCGCGGGCGTCGGCGCTGGCGTGGGTCCGGGCGCTGGCGTGGCCCCAGGCGCCGGCGTGGCGCCGGGCGCGGGGGTGGCCGTCGGCGCGCCGGCCGCCGCAACCGCGGCGCTCCAGGACGCGCTCGGGTCGTTCGTCTGGTCGCTGTCGCCGTGGAAGCTCACCGACAGCGGCCCCGGCAGGTGCGCCGCCGTCACCGTCAGGCTGGCCCGCACCACGGCTTCCGCCTCCACCGCCAGCGTGCCGTCGCCCACCGTCTGGCGCGCGACGCCCAGCTGCGGCGAGCGCCAGAACACCCCGCTCAGCGGCACCGTGCCCGTGTTGCGCAGCGTGAAGCGCCACTCGATAGTCTCGCCCACCCGCACGGGGCTGGGCGGGCCGGCCAGCGCCACCTCCAGCCGCGGGTGCCGCGACGACGGCCGGTCGGTGACCGTCACCGTGATGCGGTGCGCCGCCCACAGCGTGCCGTTGCTGGCCGATACGACCACCGTGGCCGTCCCGGCGCTCCCCGCCCCGATCGTGACCCGCGCGCCGTCGACGCTCACGCTGGCCACCGCCGGGTTGTACGACGAGGCCGTGTACGTCAGCGGCAGGTCGTTGGTCTCGCTGAACGCGTCCGTCACGTCCAGCGTGCGCGACGCGCCGGTATGGAGCGACACCGCCCCCAGCGTTCCCACCCGCAGCACGTCGTCCGCGCCGTCGGTCACCGTGATGGTCACGTCGATGCTGTCCATGCCGCCGCGGGCCTCGGGGGCGACGCCGTCGTCCGCGGTGAGGGTGATCTGGTACTGGTTGTCGCCATCCGCGTCGAGGGGGAACTCGAAGTCCAGCGGCTCCTTGATCGAGACCTGGCCGCCGCCGTCGACGGTGAAGACCGCCGCGTCGGGGCCGCTGAGGGTGTAGGTCGTCGGCTGCGTGCCGGCCACCGGCTGGTTGTCCGGGTCGACGGCGGCCAGCGGCGCCCCCACGGCCGTGTCGGCCAGCTGCTCGACGATCGAGCGGGCATCGGTAGCCGCCGCAAACGCCGGCGGGCCGCACCAGTCAGCCGCGGGGGTGCCGTCCGCGCCGGCCGCGCCCGTCAGCCGCAGGCGGTTCACCAGCCCGGCCGGCGTGGTGGGCACGGTGATCGGGTTGCCGTGCAGCCAGATCTGCAGCCCCGACGCCAGGTTGTTCAGTTGCGTCGGCACGGCGCCGCTCAACTGGTTGCAGTTCAGGTAGAGCGGCGCTGAGTTATGCAGGTTGGACAAGCTGCCCAACGACGACGGAATGCTGCCGCTCAATTGGTTGCGCTGCAAGTAGAGGAAAGTGAGACTCGAGAGGTTGCCCAATTGCGTTGGAATGCTGCCGGTCAGTTTGTTGTCGAAGAGGATAAGGTGCCAGAGGCCGGACAGGCTGCCCAACGACGATGGGATGCTGCCGCTCAACTGGTTGCGGTGCAGGTAGAGCATCCGGAGGCTCGAGAGGCTGCCCAATTGCGTTGGAATGCTGCCGCTCAGGTTGTTGTCTTGCAGGAAGAGCCGCTGGAGACTGGACAAGCTGCCCAACGACGACGGAATGCTGCCGCTCAACTGGTTGCGGTGGAGGAAGAGGTACTGGAGATTCGAGAGGCTGCCCAACTCCGTCGGGATGCTGCCGGTCAGTCTGTTGTTTTCGAGGCGCAGCCGCTGGAGGTTGGTCAGGCTGCCCAGCTGCGTCGGAATATTCCCGTCCAATCGATTGTTGTAGAGCCCGAGCCACCTGAGACTCGAGAGACTGCCCAGCTGCGTCGGAATCGCTCCGCTCAAATCGTTTTCGTGGAGGAAGAGCCACCTGAGATTCGTCAGGCTGCCCAGTTCGGACGGGATGCTGCCGCTCAGCTGGTTGCTGGAGAGGTAAAGGTACTGGAGGGCGGTCATGCTGCCCAGCTGTGACGGGATGCTGCCGCTCAACTGGTTGTTGTCGAGGTACATGGCTGTGACACTCGTCAGGTTGCCCAGTTCGGCGGGGATGGCGCCGCTCAACCGGTTGCGGGAGATGCGGAGGGACGTGAGGCTCGAGAGATCGCCGAGCTGTGACGGAATTGCTCCACTCAAATTATTGCCGCTGAGCTCTAAGATTGTGAGACTCGAGAGGTTGCCCAGTTCGGCGGGGATGGTCCCGTCCAACTCATTTTCGTTGAGATTGAGATGCGTGAGATTCGACAAGCTGCCCAACGACGACGGGATGTTGCCGCTCAACTGGTTGCTGTTGAGCCAGAGCTGCAGGAGATTCGACAGGTTGCCGAGCTGCGACGGAATCTCTCCGCTCAACTCATTTCGGTAGAGCTGGAGTATCTGGAGACTCGAGAGGCTGCCCAGTTCGGTGGGGATGCTCCCGGTCAACGCATTTTGGTCGAGCATGATCTGCGTGAGACTCGACAAGCCGCCCAACGCCGGCGGAAGCGTGCCGGTCAGCGACTTATTCCGGAGGATGAGATTGGCAACCCCGTTGGGGGTCATAGTGATGCCGTCCCAGCTGGACATGGCCGTGGCGACGGCCCAGTTGAGCGTGCCCGTGCCGCGCAGGTCGTCCTTGAGATTCAGCAGGATTTCGCAGTCGCGGGCGATGTTGGCGTGCGCGCCGCTGGCGGACGCGGTGGGGTTGTCCGTGTCGCAGCCGAAGTCGGTGGCGGCGGCGGCCGGCCCGGCCGCGGCCCAGAGCACGGCGGCTAGCAGCGCGCCGGCCGCCAGCAGCGCGCCGACCGCGGCGCGGCGCGTCAGGCGCCGTGTACTCAATTGGAGCACGGGGGGGGTGATTGCAAGGACGGCCAAGTGCCCTGGACGGGCGGTCGCGCTGCGTCGCATTGGGTCCCGCTTCGGTGAGATCGACGATCCGTGGGTGGCGGAGGCTACCCAACGGGCGGCGGGGCGTGCAAACGCCCCAGGGCGCTGCCGCCCCTCCCCCCCTCACCCCAACCCTCTCCCCCCGCGGGGGGAGAGGGAGAAAGAGACGGACGCCCGCTTTTCCTCGATGGACGCGCATCTCTCCCCAGGGAGAGAGGGAAGAGAAGACAACCGCCTGTCAGACGCGGACGGCTCCTCTCCCCGCGGGGGAGAGGCCGAAGAGCGGCCCCGGCGCGGACTGCAACGCTGCGGGCCAGAAGCTGGCCGCCATCGGACTCGAAACGGCGCCCCCCCCCGCGCGGACTGCAACGCTGCGGCGTGCTCTTCCCCAGGGGGAGAGGGGAAAAGCCGCGCGTGCGCGCGCTCGCGCCGCCGGTGCGGCCCTCTCCCTCTCGGAGGGGGAGAGGGAAAAGGTAAAGGCGGCGGGTCGGTAGGGTGGGCGCTCGGCAACCTGATCGCGGGCGCGGGCGGGGGTTCGTGCTGGTCCTCGAACCCCTGGCTCTCCAGGTGGAGCGGCGTAGGCGTGGGCGCGGGCAGATCGACCGCCGCCGCGCGGAACGGGCCTCGGTGGAACGGCGCGGGCGTGGGGGGGGCCGGCGACGGTGACACGCGGGGCGCGTGGACGGAAGCATGGCGGGTCGCGGGCGCAGGCGGCGGCGTAGCATGGGCGGCAATCCGTGCGCATGGACATGCTTCCAACGACTGACACCTCCCAGCGGCGGCCAGACGAGCGCCCTGCGCTGCGCGCCGTGGTGGTGGGCCCGGGCACCATCGGGCGCGTGCACGTGGACGCGCTGCGCCGCAACGGGGTGGAGGTGGCAAGCGTGGTGGCGTCGACGGCCGAGCGCGCGCAGGCGGCGGCGCGGCGGCTGCGGATTCCGCACGCCGACGCCAGCCTGGCGGCGGCGCTGGCGCGCGGCGTGGACGCCGTGCACGTGTGCGCGCCCAACACCTGGCACCGCGGCCTGGCGCTGACCGCGCTGGAGGCCGGGGCGCACGTCGTCTGCGAAAAGCCGCTGGCCGCCAGCGCGGCGCACGCGGCCGAGCTGGCCGACGCGGCGCGGCAGGCGGGGGTGGTGCACGCGGTCTGCTTCAACAACCGCTTCTACCCGCTGGTGCAGGAAATTGCGGCGCGGCGCCGCGCGGGGGCGCTGGGGCGCGTGTTTCTGGTGCGCGCCTCGGTGGCCGACGACACCCTCTGGCATCGCGGCGACTGGGACTGGCGGCTGGATCCCGCCGTGGGCGGGCCAACCGTGGTGACGTCCACGACCGGCAGCCACCTGGTGGACCTGGTGTCGTTCCTGCTGGGAGCGCGGCCGGTGGAGGTGTGCGCCAGCTTTGGCCTGGCGCACGCGGCGCGCCGCCCGTCGGGCGCGCGCGCCGACGTTCCCATGCCCGCGCGCGGCTCCGACGGCGACGACCTGGCAGGGCTGCTGGTGCGGTTCGACAGCGGCGCGCAGGCGGTGCTCTCGATGTCGCACGTGTCGGCGGGCCACCCCTATCGAATCCGCGTGGAAATCGACGCCGAGGCGCAGGGCGTCAGCTGGGACTCGGAACGGCCCAACGACCTGTGGATTGGCCATCGCGACGCGCCCAACGAACTGCTGACCGCCGACCCGCGGCACATGCGGCCGGAGGCGCGGCGCTTTATCGAGCGCCCGGGGGCCTACCGCGAAGGCTTCGACGAAACTTTCCGTCTGCTCTTCCGCGAGGTGTACGCGCAGGTGCGCGGCCAGACGGCGCCGCCGCCCGCCTACCCCGACTTTCACGACGGCCGCGCGCAGCTGGCCGTGCACGAGGCGGTGCGCCTGAGCGCGGCCGAACGCCGCTGGGCGGCGGTGGACTGGAGCAGCCGCCCCGAGCCGCCGCCCCCCTGACGACGATCGGCCGCAGCGCCGAGGGGACGCCGTGCCCCCTCACCCTGCCCTCTCCCTCAGGGAGAGGGGAAGAAAGACCATCCAGGGGGAGGGGAAGAAGGGCTCTCCAGGGAGAGGGGGAAGATGGATCGGGCACGCCCCTCTTACCCTGCTCTCTCCCTCCAGGGAGAGGGTTAAGAAGGAGAGGGGAAAAGACGGGCGCGGGGATGGATTGGTTGGCCGTGTTTCATTACGAACTCGACGTGTTGGAGTTCGGTGAGGTCGCGGCGCGGGTCGCGGCGGACGGCGATGAGGTCGGCGAGCTTGCCGGGTTCCAGCGTGCCGAGTCGGTCGGCGAGTCCGAGGGCGCGGGCGGCGTCGCGCGTGGCGGCCAGGATGGCCGGCGCCGGCGGCAGTTCTTGGCCAAGCAGCGCGACTTCCAGGGCGTTGCCTGGGCCGTGGGGGGTGAGCGCGCCGCCCACGGAGTCGGTGCCGGCGGCGTAGCGCACGCCGGCCGCGGCGCCCAGCCGCAGCGACCTCCGCTGGGCGCGGGCCACGGCGCGGTCGGCGGCGCGGTCGGCGTCATGGCCACGCGACCTCCGCTGGGCGCGGGCCGCGGCGCGGTCGTCGTCATGGCCGCGCGGCCCGGTGGATGCGCCGATCTTGACGACGTCCACGCCTTCGCCGCAGAGCCGCTGCGCTTCGCGGCGCGCGGAGGCGGGGCCGCGGATGACGCGCGCTTCCCACCAGGCTGGCTGGGGCAGCAGCCAGGGACCGCGCGCGCCGGTGAGGCCGGCGCCGGCGGCGAGGATGCGGGGAAGGCTGGGGCCGCGCTCACCGCGCAGCAGGGGCGCGGCGGGCGAGCCCAGGTCGCGCACGGTGGTGAACCCGGCCAGCAGCAGCGCGCGCGCCTGGCGGCGCGCGCGTTCCAACCGCACCTCCATGTTGGGCGGCGCGGTATCGCCCGCGGCCAGCCCCCAGAGATGCAGATGCGCGTCGATCAGGCCCGGCAGCACCCAGAAGTCCGAAAGGTCGATGAGCTGGCCGCCGCGTTCGCGCGGCATGGCGTCGGCAGGCGTGCAGGCGGCCACGCGCCCGCCCTCGATGCGCAGCGCCGCATTGGGAACCGCCGACCCGTCCACGCCGTCGATCAGCCAGCCGGCGCGCAGGGTCAGCGGCGCCGCGTCTGCCACCGCCACGAATCCCACCGTTCCTGCACGCGCCGGCGGATCGGGCGGCCGCCGCGCCCTGGCCGCAGCCTAAATGGCTTGGCGGGCTGCTGCTAGGCTCGCAGGGATTTTCGGCGCTCAGGCCAGCCGCGCCCGAACGTCTGCGGGCGCTCCCTCGAACGGACGGCAGCGTGTCACGCATCGATTGCTTGTCAATGATCCTGGACGAGGACATCGCGGCCCGTGAGAACGTGGCCTGGCGCGTGGAGCCGGCGGTTCCCGACCCGGCCAACCCGCTGATCGAGCCGCACTATCCCTGGGACAGCGGCTCGGTGTTCGCGCACGGCACGTTCCTGAAGGACCCGATCGACGGGCTGTGGAAGGGCTGGCACGTCAGCACGCCCATCGACTGGGAGAATTTCGAGGCGTATCGGCGGCTGACGTATTGCGAGTCCGAGGACGGCGTGACCTGGACGCGCCCGGAGCTGGATATCTGCCCGCAGCCGGGCTATCCCAAGACCAACATCATCTTCGACTTCGACTCTGGGGGGTCGTCGCAATACGCCTCGGTGCTGGTGCACCCGGAGGCCGAGCCGGCGCGGCGCTACGAGATGTTCATCATCCGCGCGCCCAGCCGCCGGCCCAAGGGGGAGGGGTCGGGCTGGATTCCGGGCATCCCGCGCGAACCTGGCGCCGCGGCGCATCCCTACGCCACCTACCGCTATTTCTCGCCGGACGGCTTGCACTGGACGGCGCACGAAGGTCCGCTGCTGAAGATTCAGGCGCCGGGCAACCGCCTGACTATGCCCTACACCACGCCGATCGGCGGCGCAGACCAGGCCTGGTATTACCAACTGGAGGACGGCTCCTACGAGCTGATCCAGAAGGTCGGCACGGAGATGCACCCGGGCGGGTTCCTGCCCTACGACATCTTCTTTCCCTATGGGCGGCGGGTGATGGCGCGGCGCACCAGCCCCGACGGGTCGGTCTGGTCGCCCATCGAAGTCAACGTCGAGCCTGACTGGAAAGACCCGCACGACCAGCAGTTCATGGAACTGGCGCCGATGAAGGTGCGCGGCGGCTACGTGGGGCTGCTGACGTCCTACAACGTGCGCGAGCAGACGATCGACTGGCAGTTTGCCGGCAGCGCGGACCGGCGCATCTGGTCGCGGCCGTCGCGCCGCCCCACGCTGCCCAACGCGCCGCTGGGCGATTACGGCGGCGGCATGCTGTGGCCCACGCGCAATCTCGTCGAAGACGACGGCCGCGTGTACATGTATTACGGGGCGCTGGAAGGGCTGCACGGGGACCCCTACGCGGTGGAGCCGTCGCTGTACACGTTTTACGGCGCGATCTGCCGCGCCAGTTGGGAGGTCGACCGCTATTGGGCGCTGGTGAGCGGCTCGGGCGGGCCGCAGGCGGGCAGCTTCACCTCGCACCCGCTGCCCGCAGGCGGCAAGCGGCTGGTGGTCAACGCCGCCACGTCCACGGTGGCGGAAGGCTCGCTGAGCGCCGAACTGGTGGACCCCGGCGGCCGGGTGATAGAGGGCTTTGGGCGCGGCGACTTTGCGCCCTGGAGCGGCGACGCCAAGGCGCAGCCGCTGCGCTGGGCGGGCGGCGAGGTCTGCCCCAGGGAAAGCGCCGCGGTGCGCTTTTTCATCCAGCGGGCGCGCTTGTACGGCTTCGCCTTCGAGTGAGCGGCCGTCCAGCAGCCGACGGCACGGCGCCTGGGCCGTGCGCGTCGGGCGCTGCGAGCACGAGGCCGGCCAGCGCCAGCACGGTCGGGCCGCGGACGCGCGTGTCGGGCGCTGCCGACGACACGATCTGCGTACTGCGCCCCGTCGGGCCGCGGACGCGCGTGTCGGGCGCTGCGAGCACGAGGCCGGCCAGCGCCAGCACGGTCGGGCCGCGGACGCGCACGTCGGGCGCTGTGCCCGCGTGAGCGTGCGTGTCGACCTGCCTGTGGGGGTTCGCTGCGCCGTGGCTCTGAGTTACGACCTGGAAATGTGCGCCGGCTATTCGCCGGTGCTGGTCAACCACGGGCGCATCATGCCGCCGCTGCGCGATTACACCCTGGGGCTGTGCGCCGCGGCCGAGGATTTTGGCGTGCGCTTGCAGTTCTTCTACGTGGGCAACGGCCTGGAAGACGCGGACGTCGGGTATCTGGAGCAGATCGTGCGCCGCGGCCATGCCATCGACAACCACACCTACAACCACGTGCGGCTGACCATGGCCGATACCGACCTGCTGCGGCAGGAACTGGACCTGACGAACCGACGGCTGGAGGAACGGCTGGGCGTGCGCTCCATGGTGCTGCGCGGGCCGGGCGGCGAACCCGGCGGCCTTACCCTGATGCGGCACAACCAGCAGGCCGTGCTGGACAGCGGGTTCCGCTGGGTGAGCTGCCACATGGACAGCAGCATGGGGCTTTACGGCCCGGCGCACGACGCCGCGGCGCCCTCGCGTCTGCAAGCCTACGCCTACGCGAGCGGACTGATCGAGCTGCCCATTCAGGGCTGGATGGACCGCATCTTCTTCGACTTCCACCGCTGCCGGGACTGGGACGCACAAGACGCCTGGCGGCGCACGGCGGGCCACCAGCCGACGGCGGACGGTTGGACGTGCCCTTGGACCGGCGCGCAGGCGCTGGGGGACTGGATCGACTACAACCTGGCCGCGCTGGACCACGCCTACGACCACGGCCTGCTGTGGACGCCAGTCTGGCACCCCTACACCCACTACCTGCACGACCCGCACAACCAGGCGCTGCCGGCGCTGCTGGCGCACGCCCGATCGAAGGCCGACCCGGTGCTGGTGTGCACGGTGCGCGAGGCGGTGGGGTTCTTGCGCGAGGCGTAACAGGGGCAGCGCCGCCGCGGCGCGATCCTGAGCGTCCGCCGCGGTTGCCTCGTTGCCCTGCCTGCCAGGGAACGGGAACGACGCGGCGCTTCCCCAGGGGCCCGCAGGCAGGGGCAGCGCTGGACCCTCAGACCCTGACCGCTTCCCCAGGCGCCACCGGGCGGAGAGAGGAAGGACGCCCCCCGTTCAGTCGTCCGCGGCCTGCTGCCGTTCCTCCGCCAGCCGTTCGTTCTCCATCATGCGCGGGTCTTTCTGTTTGCGTATCCGCGACGCCGGGCTCAGCGTGCGCCGCCGGTAGCCCTCGGTGGCTTCGCGCAGGGCGGGGTCGCGGAATGCGCCGACCGGCGCCAGCGGCTGGCGCAGGAAAATGTCCACCGGGTCGCCCAGCTCGTCGTCGATGATCTCCGTCAGCAGCCGCTCCACCATCCGCGCGCGGAGCGCGGCGTGCCGCGGGTCGTCCCAGAGGTTGGTCAGTTCCTCCGGGTCGCGCTGCACGTCGTAGAGTTCGCCCGGCCAGGCCGACCCGTAGTGCGCCAGCTTGTAGCGCGGGGTCACCAGAATCTTCTGCCGCACCACCGGCTCGCTGGAATGGCGCTCCAGGCCAATGCGTTCGACGATGACCGCGTCACGGTGGGCGTCGGTCTCGCCGTGCAGCAGCCCGGCGAACGAGCGCCCTTCCATGCCCGGCAGCGGCGCGCCGCCGGCCAGGTCGATGAAGGTTGGAACCAGGTCGAGATGCGTCATGGGGTCGTGGTGCGCGTACCCGCGCCGCACGGCTGGCCCGGCCCACAGCATGGGGACGCGGATCACGGATTCGTAGGTCATGGGGGGTTTTCCACCCTGCCCGTGGTCGTCCAGCATCTCGCCGTGGTCCGAGGTGAACGCCACGTGCGTGCTTGCCGCCAGGCCGTGCCGCTCCAGGGCCGCCAGCACCCGCCCCACCATGTCGTCGATGAACGTAATCATCCCGTAATACAGAGCGCGGGTGCGCCGGCTCACGTCGTCAGGAATGTTCGCGGCAATGCCGCCGCCATACCAGGAATGCCGGCCCTCCACCGACCAGCGGTAGTGCGGCGGCTTCGCGTCGAAGTCGTCGTCGGCCGCCGCGGGCGAGGGCGTGGCGGCCGGGTCGTACATGCAGCAATACGGCGCCGGCGGACAGAAGGGGCCGTGCGGGTCGGGAAACGACAGCCAGAGGAAGAACGGCTGCTGGCCGCCGTCCTGCGCGCGCCGGTCCAGCCATTCGATCAGCTGGTCCGCGAAGAAGTGCGTGTGATGGTGCTGGCTGGGAATCGCGTTGTGCCAGGCGCCGGGCCGCACGAGCGGTTCGGGCGAGCGCTCGGGCTCCCAGAGCTGGAGGCTCTGCGGGTGTTCGCGCTCCAGCCAAAGGCGCCAGTGCCCGTTTGGCCGCCGGTGCCCGGTGAAGTGCGTCACGTGGTCGAAACCGTAGTACGGCCCGTGCCAGAGGCCGTCGCGCGGGTCGACGGACGCGCCGGCGGGCGGATGCTCCGGCAGGGAGTCTTCCAGTTCCCAGGCTTTGAAGTGCGGCTTGCCGAACAGCGCGGTTGCATAGCCCGCCGCGCGCAGCGCGTCTCCCAGCACGGGAATGTTTTCGCTCAGGTTGATCTCGTGCTCGAAGACCTGGTGCCCGCGCTGGCTGCGGCCCGTGATCATGGTGGCGCGCGCGGGCATGCAGATGGGGGTGCTGGGATAGGCGCGGCTGAAGCGCACCCCGCGCGCCGCCAGCGCGTCCAGATGCGGCGTGCGAATGCCGGCGTTTCCCGCACAGCCCAGCGTGTCCCAGCGCTGCTGGTCGGTGGTGATGAAGAGAAAGTTCGGCCGCCGCGCCACGCGAAACACCAGACCGTGCGTTCGCCGTGAAGCTTACCGACCGACGCGCGCCGTCACCAACAGCGCCGCCCGGCGCACCCCCCCCCCGCCGACCACCCACAGTCTCGAGGGCGAGGAAACGACCATGCGCGCCTGTTTGGGCGGGCGGAGCGGGCGCGCTCGGTCCACGAGCAAGGGAACAACGGCGGCGGCGCGCCGCCGCCGCGCAGTTTCGCCTGCGCCTGAAATCCCCTAGGCTGCCGTTCGAGACTGCGGCAGGCTCGCGAAAAGGACTCCTCCCATGCTGAACGTCGGAATCATTGGGTGCGGCGGCATCGCCCGCGCGCACTGCGAGGCCATCGCCTGCCTCGACAACGTGCAGGTGACAGCCGTGGCCGACCTGTTCGAAGCGCCCCGCCGCCACTACATGGACACCTACGGCATCCCCAAGGAGTACTCCTCGCACACCGAGCTGCTCCAGGACGACGACATCGACGCCGTGGCGGTGGTGCTGGGGCACCAGCTGCACCATCGGCTTACGGTGGACTCGCTGAACGCCGGCAAGCACGTGCTGGTGGAGAAGCCGATGGCGCTCAGCCTGGAGCAGTGCGACGACATGATCGCGGCCGCCGACGCCAACGACCGCAAGCTGATGGTGGGCCTCTCACAGCACTTTTACGGCACCAGCCTGGCGGCCAAGGCCATTCTGGATTCGGGCGAGCTGGGCCCGCTCATCACGGCCGTGTGCTACATGTCCAAGAACTGGGGGCACCGGGGCCGCCGTCCGCAATACCGCAGCCGCTACCACGGCGGCGGCATGTGGCTGAGCAACGGCGTGCACGTGGTCGACCGCCTGACGTGGGTGATGGCGTCGCAGGCCATGTCGGTCAGCGCCTCCATCGGCACGCGCGCGCACTACCAGGCGTCGGACGATTCGGCCACGGCCTTCATCCGCTACAAGAACGGCTTGGCCGGCGTGGCGGTGTCGGTGGGGTTCGCCGACGGCATGCCCGACTATTCCTGCCAGGTCATCTGCGCCAACGGGACCCTGCGTTTCAGCCAGCACGGCGAGCGCTACGTGCGCGTGGGCAAGGGCGACCAGTGGGAAGACCGCCCCTTCGAGGACCCTGCGGCCGAGATGAAGTACGAGTGGAAGTCCTTCGTGGACGCCATCGAGCAAAACATCGAGCCGCCGACCCACGGCGCCTACGGCCGCCACGTCATGGAAATCCTCTTTGCCGCCGAGCAGTCGGCCATCACCAGCGAAGAGGTCGTCCTGGAGTCCGGCCTGGACTGGACGACGCAGACCAGCGGCTCGCCCGTCACCATCGAGCACGGCTGGGTGTAGACGCGGGGGAAACGTCCGGAGGCTCGGAAACGTCGGCGCGCGCCGACGGGAGGGCGCGGACGGGCGGCGGGCCGTTCCAGCCGCGCACGCGCCGAGCTGCCGGCCGCACGCGCGGCTGCGGCCCGCGGACGGCCGCGGCACATAGCAGGGGGAGCACGTCATGCCGACACCGCTGATCGACGACCGCCCGCAGGAAGACCTGACCGTCGCGTTCGACGGGCCGGCGGGCCACGCCATCCAGATCGAAGCCGGCAGCCTGGGAACCTGGACGTTCACCTACACCGCCGGCGACACGCCGGTGCGCGCGGGCGGCACGGTCAGCTTCTGGAACGACCAGACCAACATCCCCTGCGGCTACCGGCTGCAAGCCGACGACCCACAGGGCTGGGACTACGTGACGGTCGAAACCTCCGCGGACGTCGATCTGCGCGTCACGCACCTGACGCCGGACTACAAAGACAACCGCTTCTGCGAGGTTCAGGTGGAGCGCGGCGAACTCCGGCGCGGCGACGCGGTCGTCCTGCGCGTTGGAGACGCGCGCGCCGGCGGCCACCCGACAGCCGCGCCGGCGTACAGCGTCGAACGCATCACCTTCTACTGCGCCGTCGATTACACGGGCAGCGGCGTGTGGACGTACCTGCCCTACGCCGTCACGGCCGCCATCGTGCCCGGGCCGCCCGTCACGCTCACCGCCACGGCACCGTCGGTGATAGCCGCCGGCGAGCCGTTCGCGCTGCACGTGCGCGCCGAGGACGTGAACGCCAATCCCGGCGCGGCGTACGCGGGCGACCTTCACGTGCGCCTGGACGGCGCCGATCTGGCCCGCGCGTCCATGGGGGCGGCGGACGCGGGCATCGTCGAGATCGAAGGCCTGCGCATCGACCAGCCCGGCATCCACCGCCTGGAGGTTGCAACGGCCGACGGGCGCCTGGCCACGCGCGCGAACCCGCTGCGCTGCGAGGCCGACCCCGCCGAGCGCGTCTACTGGGGCGACATGCACTGCCACGCCGACTTTGCCGACGGCACGGGGTCGGCGGCGTGGAACTACGACTTTGCCCGCACCAAAGCGCGGCTGGACTTCTACAGCCTGACCGACCACATCTACAGCACGCCCGGCCGCGCCACGGGCGCGTTCAACCGGCCGCCGGTGCTGGACGTGCGCAGGATGTGGGCCGAGCTGCAACGCGCAGCGCGCGCCTGGCACCAGCCAGGCCGCTTCGTCACCTTTCTGGGCTACGAGCGCACGCCCTGGGAACGGCGCCGCGCGGCCGGCGACCTGACGGTCTGGTTCATGCGCGACGACGCCGAGCTGCTGATCGAAGACACCATCGCCGCAACCATCGCGGCGGTACGCCAGGCCGGCGGCGAGGTCTTCGTCGGCACCCACGCCGCGCAGCGCCCGGACTGGGAGCACTACCCCGCCGACGTCGAGACGGTGATGCCCACGCTGGAAATCTCCGCCATGCACCAGCATGCCGAGTGGTATCTGTTGGAAGCGCTGCAGCGCGGCTACAAGTTCGCCGCGGTTGGCATGGCCGACGAACACGCCGGGCACCCCGGCTACGACGTCTGGCCCCGCTTTGGCCAGATGCACCGGCCGCGCCGCATGTTCTCGGTGCGCAGCGGCTTGACGGCCGCGGCGGCGCCGGAACTGACCCGCGAGGCTCTGCGCCGCGCGTTCTTCGACCGCCGCACCTACGCCACCAGCGGCGACCGCATCCTGCTCGACGTGCGGGTCAACGGCCGGCCCGCAGGCAGCGAGCTGGCCGCCGACGGCCGCGTGCAGGTGCAGGTCGAGGCGCACGGGACGGCGGACATCGAACGTCTGGACGTCATCCGCGGCGACCGGCTGGCGCACGCGGTGTTTCCGAACGACCTGGACGCGCACCTCACCTGGACGGACCCCGCGCCCCTGGCCGGCGAGACCTGGTATTACGTGCGCGTGACGCAGGCCAACGGCGGCTTCGCCTGGTCCACCCCGACCTGGGTGGCATCGGCCGACGGCGCGGCCGACGGCGGCGGCTTGCCTTTGTGGTGCGACATGGTCTGGCCGCCGGCGCCGCAGGAGCGCGGCCCGGACGCGCGCGCGGCGCTCGACCATGCGGCGCGCGCGTTCGACGTCGAGCCCGAACGCTTCGCCGCCTGCGTGCAAATCGGCAGGTTCACGGACTATCGGGGCAGCTACGTCCTGTTTCGCGGCCGCGACGGCCGCGACGGCCTTCCCATCCACCTGCACCTCTACGACCAATTCCCCGCCCCGCGCCTCTACCTTTCGCGCGGCTGGGCCGACTTCGGCTGGGTCCCCAACGGCATCCCCGCCGACCAGCTCCCCTGGCCGGAACCGACCGGCGACTGGGGGTAACGCCGTTCGTTGTCGCGCTCCCGCCGCGGGGGCGTGGAAGCGAAGCTCGTCTGGAGAAATCACCGCGCACTTCTTCGCGACGCCTCTCGTAAGAAATGACACAGATAGAAATTTCGTCGTACTACAATCAAAGGGCCTAAAGACAAGGTCTGCTATGCAGCAGAAGCTGTCAGCGACGCGGCGAAGATACCCCGCCGGGCACCTGCATGGAAAGGATGACAAGCCATGCAAGCGGCAGCGTTTGACCTGAGGAACGCGCTTATCCTGATCGAAGCCTGGGCGCCTATCGTAGCCGCGTCAGTCTGGCTCGTCGTTGGGCTCGTCGTGTTGCGGTACGTCCCCGGCCTGCTGCGCGACGCCGCGGCATGGCTCAGCCGCCAGAACTCGTCTAACGTTGGGGAGGAATAGCCATGGGTGAGACATCGATGAACGTGGTCTCGGAAACCGTGGCGTCCTTCGAGGCCGTTGGCATGGCGTGGGCGCTGGCATATACGGCGTTCGCCTGGGTCAAGGTCGCTGCGGCTGCGGTGTGGGCATTGGTGGGAATGGTGGTGCTTTGGCACGTTCCGCGCCTGCTGCGCGAGTCCGTCGCCTGGATGTCCCGCCGTAACCGTGGGTTGGAGCACTGACGTATGGATCCCACGATCTACTTGAATCTGGAGCTAGCGGCCGAGTACGCGGGCAAAATCGTGGCCCCCGCCTTCTGGACGGTCGCAGGATTGCTCGTGCTCTGGAAGTTTCCGCGCTGGGCGCGTGAGGCCAGGGCCTGGCTGCGCGGCCAGCACACGCCGCGCTGAGATTGCCTGGAGCCGCCGCGGACCGTGGGAGGAATCCGCCGCGCCCGGGCGGCCGCGTTTCGCCCGACGCTGGCGATGAGCCGCGATAGAGAAACGGAACTTCGCAAGGCTCTGGCACAGAGCCTCCTGAAGTTCCGACGAAAGGGCGGCGCGCGGACCGACGCAACGCAGCGCCTGCCCGCGCTTACAGGTCCGAGTCCCGCACGAGGTCTCCCGCCGAGGCGCGCACCTTCTCGATGGCCTCCACGATCTGCTCCATCCCTTCCCGCGTATCCAGAAAAACGTTCTGGCTCAGCCACAGCGTCTGTTCGCTGCACAGGCGTTCGGCCGCGGGGCAGTCGCCTTGCGCATACGCAACGTCGGGCGCGCCGTCGTTGCGCGGCCAGAAGCGCGCAAGCTCGCCGCCGCGGTCCTGAAACAGCGCCGTGCGGTGCAGGGGCAGTCCGTAACCGGCGGCGAATGGAACCCCTTCCGCGTTCAGCGCCTCGATGAAGCGTTCGCGCGGCAGACCCTGGAAGGCCGCGGCGTCGTAACGGCAGACGTGCACGTGCAGCGAGTTGCGGGTCGCGAACGGGTCACGGCGGCGCGGCGTCATGCCTTCCAGGTCCTCCAGCAGCCCGTCCAGATACGCGCCGTTGCGCGCGCGGCGCTCGGTTTGCTCCTCCAGGCGCGCCAACTGCCGCTGCAGCAGCACGGCCTGGTAGGTCGGCATGCGCATGCTGGTGGCGGCGAAGGGGTAGTCCCAGTGGGCGCCGGAGCGCATGCTGCCGCGCCCCAGCTGCCCTTCACGCTC
Source organism: uncultured Chloroflexota bacterium (assembly GCA_958296175.1). Taxonomy (GTDB): domain Bacteria; phylum Chloroflexota; class UBA11872; order UBA11872; family UBA11872; genus UBA11872. Next base: position 2,000,289 of record OY282448.1, on the reverse strand, counting down.
CAGCATGCCGCCGGCCCAGAGGTCGTGATACTCGATGGCGCGGGTGTACGACTCGGCGTCGTTGGTGAGCAGCATGCCGCCTTCGCCGGCGCTGAGGTTCTTGCTGGCCTGAAAGCTGAAACAGCCGATATCGCCAATCGTGCCCAGGCCGCGGTCGTTCCAACGCGCGCCGTGCGCGTGCGCCGCGTCTTCCACCACGCGCAGCCCATGCCGGTGCGCGGCGTCCATGATCGCCGCCATGTCACAGGCCAGCCCGCCAAAGTGCACGGGCAGGATGGCGGCCGTGCGCGCGGTGACGGCCGCGTCGATGCGCGCAGGGTCGAGGTTGTAGGTGTCGGGGTCGATATCCACGAACACCGGCGCCAGCCGCGCGCGCAGCACGGCGGTGGCGGTGGCCATGTAGGTGTAGGCCGGCACCAGCACCTCGGCGCCGTGCGGCAGCCGCAGCGCCAGCAGCGCCAGTTCCAGCGCGCCGGCGCCGCTGGTGACGGCCAGGCCGTGCGCCGCGCCTTGATAGGCGCTGAAGGCTTTCTCGAACTCGTGCACCTGGGTCGCGCCCAGGCGCCCCCAACGCCCGCCGCGCACGACCTCCGCCACGGCCTGCACGTCGGCCTCGTCCACCACGGGCCACGCGGGATACGGCGTGGAACGCACGGGCTGGCCGCCCAGCAGCGCCGGACGGCTCATGGCCGCGGCGCGCGGCGCGGCTTGGGCGCGCGCCGCGCCGACGACGAGGGCGCGGCGCGCCCGGCGGTCTCAGGCAAAACGGTAGGCATACAAGCTTGCGTAGGTGATGCGGATGCGCAAGCGCACGCGTTGGCCGACCAGCGCGGCCAGGTTGCGCCCGCCCCAGGTCGCTTCCACGTCCACCCCCTGCTGGATCCCGAGGTCGCAGTCGTCCTCGGCAAACCCCTGAATCGGCGCGCCGTCGCCGCCCGTCACCGCCACCGCCAGGGGGCCGGCGGCCGCGCCCACGTTGAGCAGCAGCCGCGGTGCGCCAACCTCCACCCAGTCCGTGGTCAGGACGCCGCCGTCGGGTCCCGCGCGCAGGCCGGCAAAGCGGTCGCGCGGCGCGCGCGCCAGCCCGATGGCCGATGGAAACGGGTGGCCGTCCGGCCGCCGATGCGCCAGCGGCCGCCCGGTGTACCAGAGCAGCATCTCGCCGCCCGCCACCAGCGGCGGCGAGGGCGGAAACGCCACCCAGGCGCTGTCCCACGAGTCCGACGACCCCACGTCGAAGTAGGTGCGCCGCGAACAGGCGCGTTCCCAATGGTCCCCGTCGCGGCTGGTGGCCAGCTGCACGTTCAAGATCTCGTTCAGCGGGTCGTAGTACTCCAGGAACCCGATCCACTGGTTGCCCCACATGAACACGGGCATGCCGTAGAACTCGGTGGCGGGGGGATCGTCGTCGTCGGCGTCGAACACGCGCACGCCGGGCGTCCAGGTCACGAGGTCGGGCGACCGCGACACCGCAATGTCGCGCCGCGGCAGGTGGCCGGTGTTGCGGTCGCGGGCGCGGTGGTCGCCGCGGCAGGTCATGACGTAGCCGCCCGCCGCATAGTCCCGGCCAACCGCCGTGCGGTCGCCGCGCGGCAGATGCGCGCGCGCCGACGCAGTCCAGTGCACGCCGTCGGGGCTGTGGCCCACCGAATAGCCGCGGTTGCCGGCCGCGTCGTGCATGTAGGCGATCAGCTTGTAGCGCCGCTGCGGGTCGGGGTCGTCCGCCTCGCGGAACACCGTGAAGGGATACGCCCGCCGGATCGCCGGCTGCAGGTCGTCCCGATACACCAGGCTGTTCCGCGGCGCGTCGGGCAGCGGGTGCAGGTCGAAGTCGCCGCGCGTCCACGCCACGCCGTCGGGCGAGGTTGCGTAGCAAATCCGGCCCGGGTCGGTTCGCCGCGCATCCAACCCTGCCAGATACCACATCTGATAGTGCGCGCCGTAGTTCAGCACGGACCCCCACAGCGAGATGTGATCGCCGCCTTCCCAGGGCGCTTCGGCGCGCAGCACCGGGTCCAGCGAGACTCGCTGCGGGTGTTCCACGAACCGCGTGAGGTTGGTGCGGTAGAGCACCTCGCGGTCGTCGATCAAGAGATGCAGGTGCGGGTCATACATATCGCATCGGCGCTGCGCCCGGCCCGCGCATGATACGCGCGCGCTCAGTCGGACGAGCGCAGGATGCCGCGGCCGCCGCGGCCCGCCACCAGGAACGCCAGCGGCGCGGAGGACACCAGGATCAGCACCAGCGCCGCCGCCGCCGCCTGCGCAAAGAAGGCCTCGGACGCCGCCGACCACGCAGCGGTGGCCAGCGTGCGGAACCCGACGGGTCCCAGAATCAGCGCGGCGGGCAGCTCCTTCATCACCAGCAGGAAGGCCATGGCCGTCCCGGCCAGCATGCTGCCGCGCATCAGCGGAATCGTCACGCGCCACAGCACCTGGCGGCGGCGCGCGCCCAGCGTGCGCGCCGCTTCTTCCAGCCGTGGGTCGACCTGCGCCAGCCCCGCCCGCACCGCCCCCAGCGTGGTGGGCAGGAACATCACCACGTAGGCCAGCAGCAGCAAGATCAGCGTCTGATAGACGGGCCGCAGCAGGTTGACGCCCACGAACACCATGGCTATCGCCACGGTGAGGCCAGGCAGGGCGAAGCCCACGTAAGCGCTGCGCTCGACCAGGCGCGCGGCCGCGCCGGGATAGCGCACCACCAGCACGCCAAGCGGAACCGCCGCGGCCAGCAGCGCGCCGGCCGCAAGCGCGGCAATCAGAATCGAGTTGACCAGCGGCGCGCCCAGGTTGCCCAACGTCTCGCCCGCCGCCGCGCCCTGCACCAGCCACAGCAGCAGCACCGCGCCGGGGCCGAGCGTGGTGGCCGCAACCAGCAGCCCCAGGCCCGCCATGGCTGCCCAGCGCCAGCGGCCGAGCCGGGTGCGGTGCGGCGTGCGGGCCGCATGCGAGCCGAGCTGGTAATTGCGCGCCCGGCCGCGTGTGCGCGCCTCCAAGGCCACCACCCCAACCGCCGCCGCCGCCAGCACCAGCGACAACGCGGCGGCGGCCGAGCGGTCGAAGGCGGACTCGTACTGCACGAATATCGCCGCGGTGAACGTTTCGTAGCGCAGCAGCGAGACCGCGCCGAAGTCCGACAGCGTGTAGAGCGCCGCCAGCAAGGCGCCGGCGGCGATGGACGGCCGCAGCGCCGGCAGGGTAACCGCGGCAAAGGTGCGCCAGGCGCCGCGGCCCAGGGTGCGGCTCACGTCCTCCAGCGCCGGGTCCAGCCGGCTGAAAGCCGCGGCCGTGGGCAGCAGCACGTACGGATAGGTCAGCAGCGCCAGTGACGTCAGCGCGGCCGGAAAGCCGTAGATCGAGGGCAGTTCGTCCACCCCCGCCAGCGCCTCCAGCCCCTGCTGAATCAGCCCGCGCGGCCCCAGGGCGCTGATCACGGCCAGCGCGTAGACGTAGCTGGGCACCACCAACGGCAGGCTGGCGGCCACCATCCACCAGCGGCGGCCCGGCAGGTCCGTGCGCGTGAACAGCCAGGCGATCGGCACGGCCAGCGCGATGGAACCGGCGGTCACGGCCGCCGTCAGCGTCAGACTGCGCACGGCCACGGCCAGCAGGCGCGGCCGCGCCAGCGATTGCCAGGCCTCCAGGCCCGACTCCAGCGAGCGCACGCCCAGATAGACCAGCGGCAGCAGCAGGAGCGCCGTCACCAGCGCCGCCGCCAGCGCCAGCCCCAGGGGCGGGCGGCGGCGGCGCTCGCGCAACGGCGCGGCCAGCTGCATCGACGGAATCGAGGCGATGAGGCGCGCTTACGGCAGAATGTCGAGCCGGCGCAAAAGGTCCTGTGTCCCCACCAGGTCTGTCAAGTCCGCCGGCGTGATCTGCGGCCGCTCGATCGCGTCCAGCGGCGTCACGCCGGGATGCGCCGAAATCTCGGGCGCGAGCGGATACTCGAACGTGGTGGAGACGAAGTACCGCTGCCCGATCACGGAGAGCAGAAAGGCCAGCAGCGCCTGCGCGGCCTCGGGGTTCTGGGCCGTGGACAGCACGCCAGCGCCCGACACCATCACCATCGCCCCCGGCCCGCCGCCGCGCACGTGGTAGTTGCGCGCTGGGAACGCCTCGCCTTCCACCGACAGGAAGCGGTGTAGGTAATAGTGGTTCACGAACCCCACGTCGATCTCGCCGGCCGCCGCCGCCGCCACCTGCGGCGTGTTCTTGGGGTACTCGATTGGTTCGTTGCCGCGGATGCCGGTCAGCCATTCTTCCGTGCGCGCCTCGCCCCACAGGAAGCGCATGCCGGTGACCATGGCCAGGAAGGAGCCGTTCGGCGGCGCCCAGCCGATGCGCCCCTTCCACCGCGGATCGGTGAATCCGAACATGTCGTCAGGCAGGTCGTCCTCGGACAGCGCGTCCGTGTTGTAAACGACCGTGCGCGCGCGGCCGGAGATTCCGACCCAGCGGCCCTCGGTGTGGCGCGCCCAGGCCGGCACGCGGTTCAGGATGTGCTCCGGCAGCGGCGCCAGCATCTCCTGCACCGCCCCCAGGCCGCCCGGGTCTTGCGCGTAGAACACGTCGGCGGGCGAACGCTCGCCCTCCTCCAGCAGCGTTGCGGCCATGGCGGGCGTGCCGGCGTACTTGACCTGCACGTCCACGCCGGAAATGTCGCCGAACTGGGTCAGAATGGGATCGACCAGCGACTCGCTGCGCCCGGAGTACACCGTCAGCGTCCCTTTCGGCAGCGCGGGCGCCGGAACCTGCACGGTCACGACCCTCTCGACCGTGACCACCTGCGGCTCACCGCACGCGGCCAGCAGCGCCCCGGCGGCGCCGCCGCCAGCCGCCAGCCGGAGCACGCCCCGCCGCGAAAGACAGCGCGCGCCCGCCGCAGCGATCCGAGAACTCCGACCACTATCAAGCATGGACTGAGACTATTTGTTCGTATTGACTGACATTCGACCATAGCGAACTGTAAGTATCACCATCGACTAACGCAAGGGGATTTCTCAGCGCAGGCGGTTTTTCCTGGGACGGAGCCGTAGACCCCGCTGGCAGCAGGGGGATTCCCAGCGCAGGCGGGTTTTTCTTTCCCTCGACATGGCGCGGCGGCGGCCGTACTGGGGATTCCCAGCGCAGGCGGGTTTTTCTTCAGCCCCCGCCCAACACCCAACCGCGGCGGCCTTCCGCCCCGCACACAGCGCGCCTCTCTCGCCTTCCCGCATCCGAGCCGCGGGAGGGGACGAGGGGCAAGCGCGTTGCCGGAAAGGAAGGCTCGCCGCGCCCACGGCGCTTCTCGGGCGCGCGGGGTAGGCGCGTTTGGGCGGAGAGGGTGGGATTCGAACCCACGTGGGGTTGCCCCCTACACGCTTTCCAGGCGTGCGCCCTAAGCCTCTAGGCGACCTCTCCGCGTATTGGGATGCTAGCAACCGACGGCCACGGCACACCCCGTGCCCGCCGTTGGCGCCCGCCGGCGCGGGCCGGGCCTACGGGTGTGCACTGGGCACGGGCGCGAAACCCGTTGGCGCCCGCGCGCGCGGGCCGGGCGCCGCAGTGACACCGGTCCGCCGTCGGGCTGGACCGGGGCGGAGAGGGTGGGATTCGAACCCACGTGGCGCTCATCACGCCTACTCGTTTTCGAGACGAGCCCCATAAGCCGCTCGGGCACCCCTCCGCCGTAAGTCTACCGCCGCACGACGGTCGGACGCCCGGGCGGCATGTCCGATTCGGATGCCGCCGGCGGCGCGTCCGCGTACCATGACGGCGATAGAAGCCGCCGACGGCGAGGAGCTGCCATGCAGTCGCACCGGATCGTCTCGGGCATCCGCGCCGAGAAATTCATCCACACCGACCCCGACGCCGCCTGGCGCGCCTGGACTTCGCGCGCGGAGCTGGTGCGCTGGTTCCCCGGCGTGTCCGAGGCCGCGCTTGTGGACGGAGGCGAACCGGCGGCTGGCGCGAAGGTGGCGGTGAGCGGCGCGGCATCCGCCCAGATCGAGATTCTGGAATTCGACCCCGAACACCGCGTTTTCACCTACCGCCTGCCCACGCGCTACGCGGAGTTCCGCCCCCACACGGCCAGCGTGCAGGTCAAGTTCTCGCTCACCGGCGTGGAGGTCGACTGGGTGCTCCAGCTGGCCGATGAAGGCTTCAGCTTCCTGGGCATCGGCGGCGGCGCCAAGCGCGACGCCAACCTCGTGATGACCGTCGCGCTGGACAAACTCAAGGAACTGCTGGAAACCGAGGCCTACAGCACCCCCGACATCGAAGCCGACACCCGCAGCACCCGCTGGGACGAGGCTGTCTAGGTCGCGTTCACGCGAACGTAACGCATCGACGATCAGGACAAAGCCCAGATCGCTCCGATCCAGCCTCGGGACCGCCCCTCACCCTAACCCTCTCCCCGCAGGCGCGGGGAGAGGGGATTCTGCGCGGGCGCGGTTCAGGGGCGGCGTGGTGCTGGTGCAGGCGGCGGCGGTGGGAGACCGCTGCGTGGGCGTGCTTTAGGAGGGTGCTGAGGATTCGCCGTTGGCGGCGTTTGCTGCGGGACTCCTGTCGTCCCGAAGGTCCGCCGCGGCGGCGCGCGTGAAGAACGCGGCCGCGCGGTCGGCGTAGACCTCGGGATCCACGAAGCCGGCCACCACGTGCCCGGCCGCGGGCTCCAGCCAGAGTTCCGCCGATTCGCCGGCCTGCGCGTGCAGCCGGCGGGCGTCGGCGCAGGGCGCCAGCGGGTCGTCGGTTCCGTGCACCAGCATGACCGGACGCGGCGCGATGCGCGCGATGGCCAGGGCGACGTCCACCGCTGACACCGGCGCGCCAGCGAAGCGTTCGGCCAGCGCCACCACGGCGCGCTGGAACAGGCGCGGCGGCAGCCCGGTGTAGGCGGCGAACCCCCAGCCGATGGCGCTCTCCAGCGAGACGAAGGCCGCGTCGCTCCACAGCGCGCGGATTTCGGGCCGCTGCGCCGCCGCGGCGATTGCCGCCGTCGCACCCATCGAGTCGGCCAGCACCACAATGGGCGCGCCGCCGAACTCCGGCTGCGCCAGGCACACGTCCACGGCGGCGCATACGTCGTAGACCTCCAGCGCGCCGCCGGTCGTCACGCGGCCTTCCGAGGCGCCGCAGCCGCGCAAGTCGAAGAGCATCACCGAAAAGCCGCGCTGGAACAGCCGCCAGGCGCGCCACTCGATGGCGGTGCGGTTGACGCCCAGGCCGTGCACGCAGACGACGGTTGCGTGCGGCGTGTCGTGCGCGCGTATCCATCCGGTCAAACGGATGCCGTCGGACGCCTTGAAGAACACGCGGCGCTCGTCCAGCGGCGGTGGATGCCAATCCTGCGGACGCCAGACGCGGTTGGGATGCGTGATGCGCCAGGCGGTGTGCGCAGTGACGAACGCATAGAGCGCCGCCGCCAGCCCCAGCGCCAGGGCCAGGACGCCGGTCACCGCGCGGCTGCGAGCTTCCGCACGTGGTTCGCGGCCGCCGCCGCGCCGCGCCGCGCGCCGTTGGCGCGCACGATGTCGATCAACGCGCTGGCCACGATTGCTCCCTCGGCCAAACCGCGCAGCCGCCGCAGGTGCTCGGGCGTGGAAATGCCGAATCCCACCATGCGCGGCGCCCGCACGGCGCGGCCGACGCGCTTCAGATAGGCCGGCAGGCTGGCGGCCAACTCCGGCCGGCTGCCGGTGACGCCGGTCACGCTGACGCAATAGACGAACCCGCGCGCTCCCTCGCCGATGCGCGCCAACCGTTCGGTCGGCGTGGTCGGCGCGGCGAAGCGAATGACGTGCAGGTCGAGCTCTGCGCCCAGGGCCTCGAGGCCGCCGGCGTGCTCCGGCAGCACGTCGGGCACGATCAGACCGTCGGCGCCCGCGTCCGCCGCCTCCCGAACCAAGGCGCCGAACCCGCGCCGCATGAAGGGGTTGGCGTACCCCATCAGGAGCAGCGGAATCTCGGTGCGCGCCCGAATCTGGGCAATGAGCGACAGCGCGTCGTCCAGCCGCACGCCGCCGTCCAGCGCGATCTGCGAGGCGGCCTGCACCGTGGGGCCGTCCGCGATCGGGTCGCTGAAGGGCATCCCGATCTCCAGCATGTCGGCGCCGGCGTCCACGTAGGCCAGCGCCAGCTCTAGAGAGGCGGCCAGGGTTGGGAAGCCCACGGTGGTGTAAGGCGCCAGCACCAGCCGCCGGGCGTCGGCCGCCGCCGCGAACGCGGCGTCGATTCGGTTCACGCGCCGGCGTCCACGTGGGCGGCGATGGTTTCCATGTCCTTGTCGCCGCGGCCGGACAGATTGACCAGGATCACCTGCGCCGGGTCCGCATCGGGCGCCATGCGGGCGGCGTGGGCCACGGCGTGCGCGCTTTCCAGGGCGGCGATGATGCCCTCCGTCTGCGCCAGCAGGCGCAGGGCGCGCATGGCTTCGGCGTCATCGACTGCGACGTAGCGCGCGCGCCCGGTCTCGTGCAGCCAAGCGTGTTCGGGGCCGACGCCCGGATAGTCCAGGCCAGCGGCCACGCTGTGCGTGCCCAGCACCTGCCCGTCGTCGTTTTGCAAGAGCAGGCTGCGCGAGCCGTGCAAGATGCCAGGCGCGCCGTGCGCCAGCGTGGCCGCGTGGTCGCCCGGGGCCGGGCCGCGGCCGCCGGCTTCCACGCCGATCAGCTCCACGCCGGGGTCGTCGATAAAGGCGTCGAAGATGCCGATGGCGTTGCTGCCGCCGTTCACGCAGGCGACCACGGCGTCGGGCAAGCCGCCGCACATGTCCGCCAGCTGTGGGCGCGCTTCCCGGCCGATGACGCGCTGGAACTCGCGCACGATCTTGGGATAGGGGTGCGGCCCGGTGGCGGAGCCGAAGAGGTAAAACGTGGTTTCCACGTTGGTGACCCAGTCGCGCAAGGCTTCGTTGATGGCGTCCTTGAGCGTCTGCGTCCCGGAGGTGACGGAAATGACCTCCGCGCCCAGCGTGTGCATGCGCGCCACGTTCAGGGCCTGGCGGCGCACGTCTTCGGCGCCCATGTAGACCACGCAGTCCAAGCCCAGCATGGCGCAGACCGTGGCGGTTGCCACGCCGTGCTGCCCGGCGCCGGTTTCGGCGATCACGCGGCGCTTGCCGCTGACGCGCGCCAGCAGCCCCTGGCCAAGCGCGTTGTTGATCTTGTGCGCGCCGGTGTGGGCCAGGTCCTCGCGCTTCAGATACAGCTGACCGCCGCCCAGCCGTTGGCTGAGCCGCCGCGCGTGGTAGACGGGCGTGGGGCGTCCGGCGTAATTCGTCAGCAGCTCGGCCAGCTCGGCCGCGAAGGCCGGGGCGCGGTGGTGCCGCTCGAAGGCCGCTTCCAGTTCGTCCAGCGCCGCCACCAGCGTCTCGGGCACGTAGCGCCCGCCGTAGGCGCCGAAGTAGCCCGCGGCGTCGGGCAGAGCAGGCGGGCGGGTCATGACGGCGCCGCCGCGCCGCTCAGCTCCTGCGGCAGACGGTTCACCAGACGTTCCACCAACAGGGCAACGGTCGGCGGGTTCTGCTGGCTCAGATAGAACACCTCGAAGATGGCCGTCACCCGCCCCTGCCGCATGATCAAGTAGTACACGTGCGGGTCGCCCGGGCCCAAGGCGCGTTCGGACGGCTCGACCTGCGGGTCGATGCGCACCTCGATCAGATGATTCTCGTCCGCCGCGCTGAACTGATTGGCGGCGCGCGAGGATTGGGTCAGGTCGGGATAGATTTCACGGAAGAAATCCAGCGCCGCGACGGCGAAGGCCGGCGCCGCTTCGTCGCGCAGGCGCGGGTACATGACGGACGCGCCTGCCGCGTCGGCGTGCACGAACACGCGCTGCACCAGCTGGACAGGACGCCCGGTCGAGGCGCCGGCCGCAGACTGGCGGCGTCCGCCGGTGACGATGAAACTGACCAGGTTCGACTCGGCGATCAGCTCCGGCGCCAGATAGTTGGCGGGGTCCGTGTCTTCGTCGAACACCTCCAGGCCCGGGTCGATCTCGGCGGCGGGAATTGCCAGCGACGCGGCGGTGTCGTCCGCGGCGATGGCGGCGATTTCCTCGGGCGTGGCCGGCACCGTCGTCGGTGTCGGTGTTGCGGCCGCCGTCGGTGTCGGTGTTGCGGCCGCCGTCGACGCGGCGGTGGGCGCGGCTGTGGGCGCGGCCGGGGACGTTGGCGACGGCGCTTGGGTCTCCGCCGGCAGCAGGTCGGGCGGCGTCACCCGCCGCTGGGGCGCCGCCGGGCTGGGCTGGACCTGCACGGCCGGCGGCGCGAGCGTCACCGGCGGGGTCGGCGCGGCGCCGGCCTGGGCAGCGGCCGGAGCGGCCGGCGGCGCAATCGGGAACTCCGACTGCCCCTCGGAAAACAGGAAATTGATCTGTGCGATCTGGCGCACCGGCCGCGCGCCGTTCTCCAGCTCCATCCCGTGCGTACAGCCGGCCAACGCCAGCAGCCCCAGCATCGCCGCCGCCAGCCGCCAGCGAATGCGCGTCACAGCGCGGCGAACGCCTGGCGGGCGGCGCGGATGAAGCGCTCGATCGTGTCGTGGTCCTTGCGCCCGTCCGTCTCCACCCCGCTGCTCACGTCCACGCCAAAGGGCCGCGCCGCGGCGATGGCGCCCGCCACGTTGCCGCAGGTCAGCCCGCCGCCCAGCAGCACGCGGTAGGTGTAGGCGGCCTCGGCGGCTTGGGCGTAGTCCCAGCACTCGCCGGTGCCTCCCGCGCGTCCCTTCACGGGCGCGTCCAGGTGGAACAGGTCGAGCGTGTACGCCGCAAACGCCGCGCGGTCCGCCGGCAGCCGCAGCGTCTTCACGGCGCAGGCGCCGAAGGCCGCACAGTAGGCCGGGGATTCGCCGCCGGAAAACTGTGTGCGGTCCAGACGGCAGGCGTCGACCGCCTCGCGCACCTCGGCCGGCGGCGCGTCGACGAACACGCCCACCCGCTCCACGTGCGGCGGCGCGGCGGCGAAGATTGCCTGCGCTTCCGCCAGCGTGCGCCGACGCCGCGCGGGCGCGAAGATCACGCCCAGCATGTCGGCGCCGGCCGCTGCGGCAGCCGCGGCGTCGGCCGGTTCCAGCAGCCCGCAAATCTTTACTAGCACGACTGATTATTCACCCGCCGCGACCAGCATGCGCAGCTGTTCCAGGGGATCGGCGGCGGACATGATCGATTCGCCCACCAGCACGCCGCTCACGCCGGAGGCGGCCAGGCGTTCGACGTCGTGCGCCGTGTGCACGCCGCTTTCGCTCACGACGGTGACGTCGTCCGGGATCAGCCGGCACATGGCCTCGGTCACCGCCAGGTCCGTGGTGAACTCGCGCAGGTTGCGGTTGTTGACGCCGATGATGCGCGCCCCTGCCAGCAGCGCCGCGTCCACGTCGTCCTCGGTGTGCACTTCCACCAGCGCTTCCATGCCCAGGCGCTCGACCAGCTCGACCTCACGGCGCACGTCCTGGTCCTCGGTGAGTCCCGTGATGACGAGCACGGCGTCGGCCCCGTAGGCCGCGGCTTCGTATATCTGGTAGTCGTCGATCACGAAGTCCTTTTGCAGCACCGGAACGTCCACGGCGGCGCGCGCGGCCTGCAGGTCGGCGTGCGAGCCGCCAAAGTAGGGCTGGTCGGTGAGCACGGAAATCGCGACCGCGCCGCCGGCGGCGTAGCGCGCGGCCCAGGCCGCGGGGTCCACGTGGTCGGCCAGCGCGCCCGCCGTGGGCGAGCGGCGCTTGATCTCGGCGATGACGCCCACGCCCGCCATGTCCAGCGCGTGCCACAGCGAGCGCGCGGGGCTGCGGTCGGCAGCGCGCGCCTCCAGGCCGCGCAGGGGCGTGCGCGCGGCGCGCGCGGCCACGTCGATTCGCTTGCGCGCAACGATCTCGTCCAGGATCACGGCTCAGGCTCCGTTGGTTCGATTCGAGACCTCGACCAAGGTGTCCAGACAGGCCAGCGCCGCGCCGCTGGCCACGGCTGCGGCCGCGCGCCGCACGCCGTCGCGCCAGTCGGCGGCGACCCCCGCGGCCACCAGCGCCGCCGAGGCGTTGGCCAGCACCACGCCGCGGCGCGCGCCGACCGGTTCGCCGCGCAGCAAGGCGCGCGTGGCCGCGGCCGCTTCCGCCGCGTCGTCGATGGCAAGCTCCGCCGCGTCCACCGGCGGCAGCCCGAAGTCGTCCGGCGTCAGCTCGTAGCGCGACACCGCGCCGTCCGCCAGATCGACGACCTGCGTCGGGCCGGTCAGCGAGACTTCGTCCACGCCGCCGTGCCCGTGCACGACCAGGGCGCGGTCGACGCCCAGCTGGCCGAGCGCTTCGGCCATGCGCGGCGCCAGCGCGGGGTCGCCCACGCCCAGCAAGCGCCGCCGCGCGCCCGCCGGGCTGGTGAGCGGCCCCAGCACGTTGAACACCGTGCGCACGCCGATTTCGCGCCGCAGCGGCGCAACGAAGCGCATGGCGGGATGAAACGCCTGCGCGAACATGAAGCCCACGCGCGCTTCCGCCAGCGCCTGGCGCACTTGCTCCGGTCCCGCCGTCAGGTTCACGCCCAGCGCTTCCATCAGGTCGCTGCTGCCCACCGGCCGCGTCACGCCGCGGTTGCCGTGTTTGGCCACCACGGCGCCCGCGCCGGCCGCCACGATGGCGGCGCTGGTGGAAACGCCCAGCCAGCGCGTGCGCCCGCCGCCCGTGCCGCACGTGTCCAGCAACGCGGGCAGGTCGATCTCCACGCGCCGCGCGTGGCGGCGCATGCTGTCCACAAACCCCGCCAGCTCGGCGGCCGTCTCGCCCTTGAGCCGCAGGCCCACGACCAGCGCCCCGAACTGCGCCGGCGTCATGGCGTTGTCCAGGATCGAATCCATCAGACCGCAGGCCAGCCGCCGGTCCAGATCGCGGCCTTCGACCACGGTGCGAATGGCCTCGGCAATCATGGCTGTTCCTGCACCTCGACCCCGGCCAGCCCCAAGAAATTGCGCAGCAACGCGGGGCCGGCGCTGGTCAGAATGGATTCGGGATGAAACTGCACGCCGTACATGGGGTGCGAGCGGTGTTGCATCCCCATGATAAGCCCGTCGGGGCTGGTGGCCGTGATCTGCAATTCGTCCGGCAGCCCCTCGCGTTCCACGATCAGCGAGTGGTAGCGCGTGGCCTCGAAAGGGTTGGGCAACCCCTCGAAGAGCGCACAGCCGTCGTGCGCGATGGGCGAGGTTTTGCCGTGCATCAGCTGCGGGGCGCGCACCACCTGGCCGCCGAACGCCGCCCCCATGGCCTGGTGGCCCAGACACACCCCCAGCGTGGGCACGCGCGGGCCCAGCCGGCGGATCAGCTCGACAGAGATGCCGGCCTCGGTTGGCGTGCAGGGGCCGGGTGAGATCACGACGGCATCCGGCCGCATGGCGGCCGCGTCGTCGACGGAAATAGCGTCGTTGCGATGCACCTCCACCTGCGGGTGCAGCACCTGCAAGTATTGCACCAGGTTGTAGGTAAACGAGTCGTAGTTATCCAGCACGAGCAGCACGAGCCGCCTCCTCCGCCAGGTCGATGGCCAGGAGCACGGACCGCGCCTTGTTCACGGCCTCCTGGTACTCGGTTGCGGGCACCGAATCCGCCACGACGCCGCCGCCCGCCTGCACGTGCGCCACGCCGCCGCGCACCACCATGGTGCGAATGGTGATGGCGGTGTCCACGTTGCCCGAATGGCCGATGTAGCCAACCGCCCCGCCGTAGGGGCCGCGGCGCAGACCTTCCAGTTCCGCGATGATCTCCATGGCGCGAATCTTGGGCGCGCCCGACAGCGTGCCCGCCGGGAAGCAGGCCCGCAGCGCGTCCACGCCGCTGTTGCGGGCGTTCAGCTCGCCGCTCACGTCGCTGACGATGTGCATGACGTGGGAAAACCGCTCGATGAACATCAGGTCGTCCACGCGCACCGAGCCGGGCCGCGAGACGCGGCCCAGGTCGTTGCGGCCCAGGTCCACCAGCATCACGTGTTCGGCCAGTTCCTTGGGGTCGGCCAGCAGTTCCTCGCCCAGGTCGGCGTCTTCGCGCGGGGTGGCGCCGCGCGGCCGCGTGCCCGCCAGCGGCCGCGTGCGCACGCGGCCGTTCGAGGCTTGCAGCAGCATCTCCGGCGACGCGCCGGCCAGCTGCACGTCGCCCAGATCCAGATAGAACATGTAGGGCGAAGGGTTCACGCGGCGCAGCTGGCGGTAGACCTGGAACGGATCGACGCTCAACGGGCGGCTGAAGCGGAGCGACGGCACCACCTGAATGATGTCGCCGGCAGCCACGTATTCCTTGGCGCGGCGCACGACGTCCTCGTATTCGGCTTGCGTCATGCTCTGGGTGAGCGCCGCGCGCTGCGCGGCGCACGGCGGCGGCGGCGCGGGCGGCCGCTCCGCCAGACGCCGTTCCAGGCGGTCCAGCCGCGCCTCGGCCTGGGCAAGCGCCGCCGTCGGGTCCGCCGCCGGCCGCGCCAGCGCCGCCAGGCGCAACACTTGCGTCACGTGGTCGAACACGACCAGGTCGTCGCAATACATGAACACCGCGTCCGGCGCCCCCAGCGTGTCGCGCGCCGGCACCGGCAGCCGCTCGAAGTCGGCGGCGGCGTCGTAGGCCAGATACCCCACGGCGCCGCCCTGAAACGGCGGCAGGTCGGGGTGTTCCACGATCTGGAAGTCGTGCTGCAACCCGCAGACGAACTCCAGAGGGTCCCGGTACCTCGCGGGCGCGGCGCCGTCCACGGCCGGCGTCACCTCGGCTCGTCCGTCCCGCAGGCGCGCCACCGCCCGCGGCGCCGCGCCCACGAACGAATACCGCCCCACGGCCTCCGCGCGCTCCACGCTTTCCAGCAAGAACGACGGTCCGTCGCGGCGCAGCTTGAGATACACCGACACGGGCGTGTCCAGATCGGCGGGGAGGTCGCGGGTGACGGGGACGCCCTGCCCGCGGCGCAAGGCGTCCAGCGCCCAGGCGCGGCCGACGGCGTGCGGCGGTGCGGCGGCTGGCATTGCTGGCCTCCCCTCGAATGCAAACGAAAAAACCTCTCACCCCAGGGGGCGAGAGGTCTCGCGGCCTTCGCGGTGCCACCCCTATTCGAGCGCCGCAGCGCTCCTCCGCGGTACGGAGCCCGAAGCTCGATACCTTGCCCAGATCACGGTGGGCGGCCGGCGGAGCCTACTGAGCGCAGCCGTTCGGTCCGCAGCTCGCGGGGCCATTCGGCACCGTGCCCACGACCGGACTTGCAGCTCGAGGTCCGGCTCTCTGGCGTGGGTGAACGGGGCGTACTCGTCCCGGTCATCGCCTACAACGCGCGAGCCTAAGCAACCCCCGCCCCCCATGTCAACGCCCAACCAACACCCCCCACGCACTCTTTCCCCTCCCCGTCCCACGTTCTCCCTCCCTCGGTGGACTTCCCTTCGTCCTGGAGGACGCGGCAGCGCTCAGGCGGCGTCGATCAGGTTCCGCAGATAGGCCGTGTGCGCGCGCAGCACGTCCGTCGGGTCGTCGGCGCCGTGCGGGTCGCGGCCTTCCCACTCGGTCGACAGGTAGCCGTCGTAGTTCGCCGCCGCGAGCTGGGACACCATGGCCGCCAGCGGCAGATCGCCGGCGCCCGGCGGCACGGACTCCCAGCCGTCGCGGCCGCCGCCGGTCTGCTTCATGTCCTTGAAGTGCACGTGCACGATGTCGCGCCCCAACAAGCGCCAGGTTTCCTCCGCGCTCTCGCCGTGCCGCTGCGGGTGCGCCAGGTCCCACACGGCGCCCACGCCGCTGTGGTCCGCCAGATCGAGCACGGCGCGCACCCGCCGGCCGCTGGAAAAGGCGTCGTGTGTTTCCAGCGCGATGCGAATGCCAAACGGGTCGGCCGCCTCGGCCACGTCGCGCAGCGCCGCGGCCACCCAGGCGTCGACCTCGTCAGCAGACGGCCCAGGGTCATAGCGTCCGCCAAAGACGCGTACAATCGGCGCGCCCCACCGATCCGCGAGTTCGACGAACCCAACCGCGCGTTCTACGGCGCGCGCCCGATCGTCCGCTGACGCGTAAGCGAATCGACAATCGCTGCCCACCACACACAGGTCCACCCCGGCGTCAACCGCCGCGTCCACGATCGCCTGGCGGCGGTCCTCGGGCATGGCGGGGTCGAGGCCGCGTCCGTCCAGATTGCGAATCTCCAGCCCCTCGCAGCCGATCGCGCTGGCAACGGCCAGGTGCCGGTCGAGCGGCCAGGCAGGCGCCGAATACGTGGTGTAGGCAATGCGCATCGGAGGGTTCCGGAACGGGGAGCGCGTGGGATTATGCCCCGTCCGTCATCGCATCGCGCGAGGTCGATGAGCATTGCCCGCCCACGAATCCGGCTGTCCGCCCGACGCGCAATGCGTCCGCGCCCGTGACGAAGGATCGATCTCGATGACAGACGCGCACGCGCCCTCCATCAGCGCGGTCTTCCCCTGCCACAACGAGGCCGAGAACGTGGAATGGGTGATCCGGGACGCGCTGGAGCACCTGCCGGCGATTACCGACGCCTTCGAGGTGCTGATCGTCGACGACGGCTCGACCGACGGCACCGCCGCGCGCGCCGACGCCGCCGCGCGCGGCGACCCGCGCGTGCGGGTGGTTGCGCACCCCACGAACCTGGGCTACGGCCGGGCGCTGCGCTCCGGGTTCGAAGCTGCAAAGCACGAGCTGATCTTCTACGCGGACGGCGACGGGCAGTTCTCGTTGGCCGACCTGCCGCGGCTGGTGCAGGCGCTGGACGGGCGCGGATTCGTGGTGGGGTACCGCCGCCAGCGCGCCGACCCGCCCCACCGCCGCCTGAACGCCTGGCTCTGGAACATGTCCGTGCGTCTGCTGCTGGGGACGCGCGTGCGCGACCTGGACTGCGGCTTCAAGCTGTTCCGCCGCGAGGCCGTGTTCGTGACCGACCTCATCTCCGGCCGCGGCGCCGCCATCTCGGCCGAGCTCGTCACACGCGCGGCGCGCGCCGGCCACGCCTACGCGCAGGTCGGCGTGACCCACTATCCGCGCCGCGCGGGCGAACAGTCGGGCAACGACCTGCGCGTGGTCCTACGTTCCTTCGTCGATCTGCTGCGGCTGCGGCTCGCGTTACGGTGAAGCTCAGCGTCATCATCCCGGCCTTCAACGAAGAGGCCACCATCGCCGACGTGCTGCGCCGCGTGGCCGACGTCGACGCCCACACCGAAGTGATCGTGATCGACGACAGCTCCACCGATCACACGCTGGACGAAATCGCGAAAGCGAACCTGCGGGAGGTGCAGGTGATCCGGCACCGCGTCAACCGCGGCAAAGGCGCGGCGGTGCGCTCCGGGCTGGCCGCCGCGACGGGCGACGTGATCGTCATTCAGGACGGCGACCTGGAATATCACCCCGCCGACTTCATCCGCATGCTGAAACCTATCCAGGCGGGCGAGGCGCGCGTGGTGTACGGCTATCGGGACTTCTCCAGCCAGCGCTGGATGCTGCGCGCCGGCAACCGTGCGCTGACGATGCTGACCAACGCGCTCTACGGCGTGGGCATCCGCGACATGGAAACCTGCTACAAGATGTGGCGGCGCGAAGTGCTGGACGGCGCGCGGCTGAGTGCGAACGGCTTCGACATCGAGGTGGAACTCACCGCCGCATTCGTCAAACGCGGCGAGCGCATCGTGCAGATGCCGATTGCCTACAACGCCCGCGAAGCCAAGAAGCTGCGCTGGTGGGTGGACGGCCCCCAGGCCGTCATACAGCTGATTCGCTATCGCTTTTTTGCGTAGACGCGGCGGCGGGGTCGGCGGGCGAGTCGTCCGCCGCCGCTTCGGCGCCCCCGTCCGCGAGAGCCTCGGCGCCCCCGTCCGCGAGAGCCTCTGCGCCCCCGTCCACGAGAGCCTCGGCGCCGCCATCCACGAGAGCCTCGACGCCGCCATCCACGAGAGTCTCCGCGCCGCCGTCGGCCGCTGACGCCTCGGCTGGCGCAGCCGCGGGTTCGGCGGGGGTCCCAGCGTCCGCCGCCTGGTAGGGCAGCGCCGCCGCCGACAGGTCGATGCGCGTCGGCGCCGGCGCGGCGGGCGCAACGCTGGGCAGCTCTGGCGGGCGCGAGTCCCAGGGGCGGGAGTCGGCCGGCGCGCGGGCGTGAACGAACTGTCCGCAATAGCGGCAGAAGACGACCCCGTCCGGCGCGGCTCGACGGCAGCGTGGGCAATACACGCCGTCAGGGCCGCGGCTGGCGCCGCTCATCGGCGGGTCACCTCGGCAATCGCGCCGCCGCCCAGCACCTGGCTGCCCGCGTAAAACACGGCCGACTGCCCCGGCGCCGGCGCCCAGGTCGGCGCGTGGAACTCGACGCTGACGCCCGCCGGCGACGCCGTGAGCGTGGCGTCTTCCAGCGGCATGCGGTAGCGGGTTCTGACGCCGGCCGTGAGCGGCCAGCGGGGGGGAGCGCCGCTGACCCAATGCGGGGCGCGCACGTCGATGCGGCGCGCCAGCGCCTGGGGGCGCTCGCCGACCGTCACCTGGTTCGCGGCGGCGTCCAGCGCCACGACGTAGCGCCGCGCGGCGCCGCCGCCCAGATCGAGGCCCCGCCGCTGGCCCGGCGTGAACCCTTCCAGGCCGTCGTGCCGCCCAACGACGCGGCCCTGAGTATCGACGACGTCGCCCGCGCCCGTGCTGGCGCGCGCGCGCACGTAGGCCGCATGGTCGTTGTCGGGCACGAAGCAGATTTCCTGGCTGTCCGCCTTGTCCGCCACCGGCAGCCCGAAGTCCCGCGCCAGCGCCCGCACCCGGCGCTTGGTGAGACCGCCCAGCGGAAACAGGGTGCGCCGCAGCTGGCGCTGCCCCAACACGTGCAGCACGTAGGACTGGTCCTTGCTCGCGTCGCGCGCCGTCAGCAGCCGGAACTCGCCGCGCTGGTCGTCGGCCTGCACGCGCGCGTAATGGCCGGTGGCGATGAGGTCCGCGCCCACCTCGTCGGCGGTCGTGAGAAACGCGCCAAAACGCACCGTGCGGTTGCAGGCGACGCAGGGATTCGGCGTTTCCGCGGCCAGGTGCGCCCGAATCCACGGCTCGATGACGGCCGCCTCGAACTCGCGCCGATAGTCGATGACGTAGTGCGGCGCGCCCACAATGGCGCACACCCGCCGGGCGTCGTCGATGGTGTCGGGCGTGCAGCAGCCGTTGCCGGTTGCCCGCGCCGTCAGGTCGGCGGGCCACTGATTGAACGTCACGCCCACCACGTCATAGCCGTCGCGCGCCAGCAACGCCGCCGCCACCGAACTATCGACCCCGCCGCTCATAGCAACGAGAACTCGCGCAGACATGGAAAAAGCTTTGCCGACCCACGACCACCCGAGGTTAACACCAGCCGCCAAAAACCCGAGCCGCCGCACCCACTCATTCGCTCCACCCTCGCTCTGCCCGCTCCCTGGAGGGAGCGGGAAACGAAGCCTCCCGCGCCGACTGCGAACGACGCCAAGGTCTCCTGGAGGGAGCGGGGAAAGCGGTGGGGGAGAGGAAAAAGCAGGGAAGGGTCCTTGCGCCGATTCGCGGGCCGGCGCTCCCGGCTGGATAATCGATCAGCCGCCTGCCGCCACACGCTCGTGTCCACGCCGACATCTCCCCACACGCTCGCGTCCACGCCGACGTTCTTGCAAAAGCTGGCCAGACCCGCCGACACGAAACTCGTTCTGCTGGTGTTGGACGGCCTGGGCGGATTGCCGCGCGAAGCGGGCGGGCGCACCGAACTCGAAACGGCGCGCACGCCCAACCTCGACCGGCTGGCGGCGGAAGGCCAGACAGGGCTGAGCATGCCTGTCGGCGCGGGCGTCACGCCGGGCAGCGGGCCCGGGCACCTGGCGCTGTTTGGCTATGACCCGGCGGCGACCGACATCGGACGCGGCGCGCTCTCGGCCCTTGGCCTGGGTCTTGCCCTGGGGCCGGGCGACCTGGCGGCGCGGCTCAACTTCTGCACGCTGGACGAGCACGGCCGCGTGGCCGACCGCCGGGCCGGCCGCATCGCCACCAGCGTGAACCGCGCGCTGGTCGAGCGGCTGAACGGCATCCAGGTTCCCGGAATGCGCATCGAGTTCACCACGGAGTCGCAGCACCGCGCGGTAATGATCGTGCGCGGGCCGGGCCTCGACGCGGCCGTCCGCGAGACCGACCCGCAGGCAACCGGCGCGCCGCCCATCGATCCCGAGCCGCTGCGCCCCCAGGCCGCACGAACCAGCGAGGTGCTGCGCGCGGTGCTGGCTGCGGCCCGCGGTCTGCTCCGCAGCCAATCGCCGGCCAACTTCGTGCTGATGCGCGGCTATGCCGGGCCGCCCCAGCTGGAAGGTCTGGACGACTTGTACGGCCTGCGCCCCGCCTGCCTGGCGACCTACCCCATGTACAAGGGCCTCGCTCGCGCGGCAGGGATGGAGGTCGTGGAGGGTCTGGAATCGCCGGACGACCAGACGCGCGCGCTGGCGGACCTTTGGGCCGACCACGACTTCTTCTTCGTCCACCACAAAGCCCCCGACGCGCGCGGCGAAGACGGCGACTTCGAGGGCAAGGCCGCCGCGATCGAGGCCATGGACGCGCACGTTCCCGCCATCCGCGCCCTGGCCCCGGACGTCGTGGCGGCAACCGGCGATCATTCCACCCCGGCGGTGCTGCGGCAGCATTCGTGGCACCCGGTACCGTTCCTGCTCTGGGGAGCGGCGGTGCTGCGGGACGGCGCGCCGGCGTTTGGCGAGCGCGCCTGCGGCGCCGGCGCGCTGGGCGTGTTTCCCGCCCGTTCGATCATGGCGCTGATGCTGGCGCACGGGGGGCGGCTTGCGAAGTTCGGCGCCTGAGCCGGGCGCGCCGGCGAGGGACTTCCGCGCCATTCCGTCGGTCGATCGGGTCGCGCAGGCCGTCGAGGCGCAGGCGCCCGAGCTGTCGCGCCGCCTGGCGGTGGACGCGGCGCGCGCGGAGGTCGACCACGTGCGCGGCGCGGTGGCCGCGGGCGCACGCGCGCCCGCGCTGCGCGGCATTGCCGCCGCCGCCGCCCTGCGCGCCCGCACGCTGCTGGCGGACGCGCCCGTGCCGGTGGTCAACGCCACCGGGGTCATCGTGCACACCAACCTGGGCCGCGCCCCGCTCAGCGACCGCGCGCTGGCGGCGGTGCGCGCGGCGGCGGCCGGCTATTCCAGCTTGGAATACGACCTCCCGACCGGCCGCCGCGGGTCGCGCTTCGACCACGTGACAGAGGTCGTCCGGCAGGTAACCGGCGCCGAGGCGGCGCTGGTGGTCAACAACAATGCGGCGGCGGTGCTGCTGGCGCTGGAAACCTTCGCGCGCGGCCGCGAGGTGCTGGCGGCGCGCGGCGAGGCCGTGGAAATCGGCGGCGGGTTCCGCATTCCCGAGATTCTGGACGCCAGCGGCGCCGTGCTGCGCGACGTGGGCACGACCAACCGCACGCGGCTGGCCGACTACGCGGCGGCGATTGGCCCGGCTACGGCCGCGGTGCTGCGCGTGCACCGCAGCAATTTCGCGCTGGTGGGATTCACCGAGTC
This sequence comes from uncultured Chloroflexota bacterium, assembly GCA_958296175.1. Classification (GTDB taxonomy): domain Bacteria; phylum Chloroflexota; class UBA11872; order UBA11872; family UBA11872; genus UBA11872. Next base: position 1,978,811 of record OY282448.1, on the reverse strand, counting down.
GCCCGACGCGCGCGCGCTGGCCGACCTGGCGCACGCGAACGGCCTGCGGCTGATCGACGACCTCGGCTCGGGCACGCTGCTGGACACGTCGGCCTACGGCCTGGCGCGCGAGCCGTTGGTTGGCGAGGCCCTGCGCAACGGCGCCGACGTGGTGACCTTCTCCGGCGACAAGCTGCTGGGCGGTCCCCAGGCCGGCGTGCTGGTGGGCTCGGCGGACGCGATCGCGGCAATCGCCGCGCGGCCGCTGACGCGCGCGCTGCGCCCCGACAAAATGACCATCGCGGGCCTGCGCGCCACGCTTGGCCACTATCTGCGCGGCGAAGCCGTGGAACAGATTCCCGTCTGGCAGATGCTGGCCGCGCGGCCCGCCGACCTGCGCGCGCGCGCGGCGCGGATGGCGGCCGCCTGCCCGTCGGCCAGCGTGCGGGTCGTGGACACGCAGGCCGCCGTCGGCGGCGGGTCGCTGCCAGGGCGCACGCTGCCCAGCGCAGCGCTCGAAATCGACCGCCGCCACGGCAGCGCGGACGAGGTCGCGCGGCGTTTGCGCCAGGCGCCCCGCCCCGTGATCGGACGGATTCACGCCGACCAGGTGCGCCTGGACGTGCGCACGGTGCTCCCTCGCGACGAGCAGCCACTGCTCGACGCCCTGCGCGCCCTGTGAACCCGTGCCGGCCGTCCGCGCGCCCTCGTTCGCTCTGCCCCTTCGTATGCCGCTCCCTGGAAGGAGACCTGCGCACGACCTCCCGGGCAGACTGGGCGGCATCGATGAACCAGCCCACGCAGAGGCGCATGCGGCGCTCCCGGATTCCGGCGTGCGCCGGAATGCCAAAGGTCGTGCACAAGTCTCTGGGAGTAGCAAGAGGCAAGGGGCAATTTGCCGCGGATGCTGCGCGCGTCTCGCGGCCGTGGAATGCCGAGGTCTAGAATCACCGCGGCTGCAATGAGCTGGTGCGCGCGTGTCTGACCTGACGGCTGCCGATTCGGAGGCGGCCTTTCGCCGCGCAACCGAGCGCGTCCGCGCCCGCCTCGGGTTCGTCGCCCACGCGGGTGTCTTTCTGGCGCTGAGCCTGGCGCTGCTGGTGCTCGACCTCGTCACCACCGAGGGCCTGTGGTTCTATTGGCCCGCGGGGTTCTGGCTGCTGATCCTGGCCGTGCACGCGGCCGCGGTGTTCGGGCCGGGGCTGCGGTTCGTGGAACGCTGGCGCGACCGCGAGTACGAACGCGAGCTTCAGCGCGCGGCGTCCCGCCGCGCCTCCGCCGGCGGCGGCCCCGGCGCGCAGCAATGACGGCAGAACGGCGCTACGGGGTGCGCGGCTGGCAGCGCCTGCATGACATTTACCCGCCGCGCACACGCCCCGCCGACATGCTGAACGTCTACGCCCAGCACGCGCGCGTGGTGGAAGCCGAAAACGTGTTCAGCGGCATCCCCAAGCCCGAGCGCATGCAGGCATGGGTCGACCAAACGCCCGACGGGTTCGAGTTCGACGTGGTGGCCTTTGGCGGGCTGACGCTCTACCAGCGCCGGCCGGGCGCGGCGGAGCGGCCGCGGACGTCGTGGACCGACGTGGCCGTCGAGCCGCCCGACGTGCTGTTCGACGACCTGCGCGCCTCGCTGGCGCCGCTGCGGGCCGCGGGCCGTCTGGGCGCGGTCATCTTGCAGTTTCCGCCCTGGTTCGAGGCCGGGGACGCGGGCCGCGCCTACCTGGGCCGCGTGCGGGAACGGCTCGAAGACCTGCCGCTGGCGGTCGAGTTTCGGCATCCCAGCTGGGAGCTGCCCGCGCACCGCGACACGGCGCTAGAAACGCTGATCGAGCTCGAAATAGGCGTGGTGTTCGCCGACTTTCCGACTGGCAGCGCCGACTGGCTGCCCGCGTTCGACACGGCCACGGTGGACGACCTGGCGATCGTGCGGCTGCACGGGCAGAACGCCGAAGCCTGGGCGCGCACGCGCACCACGCCGGTGGAGCCAGCGGTGTACACCTACGACGACGACGACCTCGCCCCCTGGGTCGGGCGCATCCGCGCGCTCAGCCAGGAGGTGGCCGAGGTGCACGTGCTGGTGGGCGCGGCGCCGCCCGACGCCGCGCTCGCCGCGGCGAAGGCGCTGGCGGCAGCGGTCGACGCCGCGGACGAGGCCGAAGCCCGCTGGGGCTACGTCCCTTAGGCCGCGCGGGCGCGGTCGGTCGATGACGTCGTCCGGGCGGCCTCCGCGCGTGCTCAGCCTCGTCGAGCTGGCGGCCGCGCCGTTGGCGCGGCTGCGCCAGGCCGCGCGGGTCGAGGTGCGCGCCTGGACCGACACGCAGGAACTCATGGATCCCCGCAGCCTTGCCGCCGAGCTGAACGCCAAGGAGATGTCCGCCGTGTTCGTGGAGGCCGACTTCGTCTTGACCGAGACGTTCGAGGCCGCGCCGGGCCTGCGCTTCGTGGGCGTGTGCCGCGGCGACGCCGGCCACGTCGACGTGGAGGCGGCCACGCGCGCCGGCGCGGTGGTCACCCACGCGCCCGGGCGCAACGCGGCGGCGGTGGCGGAGCTGACCATCGGCCTGGCGCTGGCCATGCTGCGCGGGATTCCCGCGGCGGCGGCTTACGTAGCCGGGCGGCGCTGGGAGGACCCCGTGACCCCCTATCTGCACATGCGCGGCGCCGAGCTGGGTCGCCAGGTCGTGGGCGTGATTGGGCTGGGGCGCATCGGCCGCCGCACCGCCCGGCTGGCGCAGGCGTTTGGGGCGCGCGTGCTGGCCGCCGACCCCGCGCTCACCGCCGCCCAGATCCAGGCCGCCGGCTGCGAACCGGCCGCGCTAAACGCGCTGCTGGAAACCGCCACGCTCCTGACCGTGCACTGCCCGGCCATGGAGGCCACGCGGGGCATGATCGACGCGCCGGCGCTGGCGCGTCTGCCGCACGGCGCGCGTCTGGTGGTGACGACCGGTGAAGGCGTGGTAGACGAGCGCGCCGCCGCCGCCGCGCTGCGCAGCGGACGTCTGGCGGGCGCGGCCTTCGACGTCTTCGAGACGCATCCCATCCGGCCCGACCATCCCTTGCTGGATGCGCCGAACGCGCTGCTGCTGCCGCACCTCGGCGGCGCGACCGACGCCACCGTGGCGCGCTATTCGCGCATGGTGGTGGAGGATTACCTGGCGTTTCTGGCCGGTGCGCGGCCCCGCCGTCTCGTGAACCCGCAGGTCTTCCCCGCGCATGACTGAGCGATCAGCGGCGAAGGCGCGCCGCACCACCAGGACAGAGGGCCTCTCCACGCATGGCTGAGCCGCTCTACGCCGGCCTGGACATCGGGTCGTCGGGCGTGCGCGCGCTGGCCGTCACGGCAGACGGACGGCTGGCGGCCGCGGCCGCGCGGCCGCGGCCGCGCGCCCCGATGTCGCTGACCCGCGTCGAACGCGGCCTGGACGTCGACGGCGTCTGGCGCGACTGTCTGGAGGTGCTGGGCGCGCTGCGAGCGTCGGGCAGCCTGGCGGCCATCAGCGCGGCGGCGCGCCGCCACAGCCTGGTAGTGCAGGACGCCGCCGACCGCGTCATCTTCGCCTCCGGCAACGACGACCTGCGCGCCTCGTTTGCGGGGGCGGTCGTGGAGGAAGCCGCCGGCGGCCGGCTGCTCGACCGCACCGGCCACGCGCCGGCGATGATTCACTGGCCCGGCAAGCTTCGCTGGCTGACTGACGAACGGCCGGACATCTGCGCCGCGGCGGCCCGCCTGCTGACGCTGGAAGGGTGGATCGCCTGGCGCCTGGGCGCGCCGCCGGTGCTGACCGAGGTGTCCGCCGTGGAGACCGGCGCCTGGGACCTGACGGCCAACGGCTGGGCGCTGGATCTGCTGCCGGACTGGGCGCGGGCGGTCCTGCCGCCGGTGGACCCCGCCCCGCCGCCGTCGCGCCTGAGCGCCGCGGCGGCCGCGGCGCTTGGCGCGGGGCGCGCGTGTCTGGCGCATGCCGGCTGGCCCGACACCCACGCGGCCGAGCTGGCCGTGCGCGGCGGCGGCGGCTGGGACTGCGCGGCGGCCGGCTGGAGCACCACGCTGCTGCGCCCCTACCCGGCCCATGCCGCGGGCGCCCGCGTGTGGCAGGGGCGGCGCATCGACGCTGGTCCGGTGCTCGAAGCGAACGCCGGCGACGGCGGCACGGGGTACACGTGGCTCGACCCGCGGGGTACGGTGAGCGAACTAACCATGGAAGCCACCAGCGAGCACTCGGCGGCCGACGCCGGGGTCTTCGTGCTCTGCGGCCTGCGCGTGATGGACTGGCGCTCGCCTGGGATGACGTCGGCCGGCATGTTCGCGCCGCTGCCGTTCGCCGCCGGCGAGCCGACGGCGGCCGTGCTGGGAACCGCCGTGCTGGAGGACCTGGGCTTTGCCCTGCGCGGCAATCGGGCCGAGCTGGACGCGGTGCAGCCGGCGGGCGACCGGCTGCGGCTGACGGGCGGCTACGCGCGCGCGCCCGCCGCCGCGCGCATTGCGGCCAACGCGACCGGCTGCGAGGTCTATGCCTACCCGGGTCTGGCCGCGCCAGCCTGGGGCGCGGCGGCGGCAGCGGCGGGCGCCGTCCACGGCTCGCCGACGGCGGCGGCGCGGGTCATGGCGCCCGCCGCGGTGCGCGCCGCGCCGGCGCGGGCCGCCGAGGCCGCCTACGCCGACCACTACGAGCGCTGGCGCGGGCTGCGCGCCCGCCTGGACGCCTTCGTGCAGGACGAGGCCTGAGATGCCCGGCGGCCGCACGGCCCAGGTCGCGGCCGCCGCGCGCGCCATGCACGCCGAGGGTCTGGTGAGCGGCGCGGCCGGCAACGTCAGCGCGCGCGGCGGCGGCGGCGCGATGCTCATTACGCCCACGCGCACGCCCTATCCCGAACTGACCCCCGCGCATGTTGTTACAGTCACGTTCACGGGCGACCCTATCGAGGGCGAGGGTTTGCCGTCCTCTGAGTCACTTCTGCATGGCGCAATCTACGCGGCGCGGCCGGACGTGCGGGCCATCGTGCACGCGCATCCGATCTACGCCAGCGCCCTGGCCGCGCGCCGCGAACCGATCCCCGCTTTCATGGACGAGCAGGTGATCCACCTGGGCGGCGCCGTGGAAGTGAGCGCCTACGCGCCGGCGGCGTCCGACGCGCTGGCCGCCAACGCCGTGCGCGCTCTTGGCCAACGCCGCGCCGTGCTGCTGGCAAACCACGGGACGGTGACAGTCGGCTCTGACCCGGCCGACGCCCTGGAAATGACCCGGCTGACCGAGCGGCTGGCCAGAATCTGGATCATCGCGTCGTCTGGCGCCAGCGCGCGCCGGCTGCCCGACGACGTTGCGGCGGCCGAAACCGAGCTGTATCTCATGCGCCAGCAGGCGGAGCACGCCTGATGCCGCTGCAGGTTCCCGGCTTTCTGCTGCGGCGGATCTACGTGCGCGGCAGCCTGCAGCGAACCGAGGACGGGTTCCGCTTCGAGCTGCGCAACACGCTGGGCTCTGGCTACGCGCGCCGCCTGCAGCCGCTGGAGGTGGGCGGCGCGGCGCTCCCCATCCAGGACTGCTTCTTCGAAGTGGACGGGCAGCGCCACGGATTTGCCGAGGTCACGCCGGATTCGCCCTTCAGCCTGGCGCTGAACCACACCTCGGTTCTGCACGGCCGCGGCGTGATCCTGCCAGACGCCCCTGTCGATCTGACGGTCGGCTTCGAGGTGCAGGGGCTCGGCGCCTTGTCGTTCACCGTGAGCGACGTCCCCGCCGACGCCGGCGCGCCGCCGTGAGCGCCAGCCCTGGCGGCGGCCTCCAACCTGCCCGGCTCCCAGCGCCGTGCGCTGCTTCGTCACGGGCGCGACCGGCCAGGTAGGGTCGGCGCTCCTGCGCCGCCTGGCGCAGGACGGCCACCAGATCACGGCGCTCGTCCTGCCGGGCGACCCCTGGGCGGACGCTGCCCTTGCCGGTCTGCCCGTCGCGCGCGCCGCCGGCGACGTGACCGACCCCGCCTCGCTGCCCGACGCGCCCTTCGACTGGGTGTTCCACCTGGCGGCCAATCAATCCTTCTGGCGCGGCGACGAAGCCCGGCAGCGCGCGGTCAACGTCGACGGAACCCGCGCCATGCTGGCCTGGGCCCAGGGACGCGCCGCGCGCTTCGTGCACGTCAGCTCGCTGGCCGCGGTGGGATTGGCGGATCGTCCGGGCGAGATCATGAACGAGGCCGCGGTCGTGCAGCCGGCCTCGGCCGCACTCATGTACGCCGAAAGCAAGCGCGCCGCCGAGCGCCTGGCGCTGCGCGCGGCGGGGCGCGGCGTGCACGCGGCGATCGGCAACCTGGGCGCGGTTCTGGGGCCGTGGGACCGCGGCGGGCACGCCTTGCGCATGCTGCGGCCGCTGATGCACGGGCCGCTGCGAGTCGCGCCCGCGGGCGGGCTGAACGTCGTGGACGTTCGCGACGCCGCGGAGGGTCTGGTTTCGCTGGCGCGGCGCGGCGCGCGCGGGCGGCGCTATCTGCTGGCCGGGCACAACCTGACCTACGCCGCCCTCTCCGACCTCGGAGCGTTGCTGCTGGGGTCGCGCAGCGTGCGCGTGACGCTGCCATCCTGGACGGCGGCGGCGCTGGCGCACGCGCTCGACCTGCCCAGCCGCTGGTTCGACTGGCGGCCGCCAGTCACGCCGGACGACGCGGCCGTCGGCGCGCGGTTCCTGTACGTCTCGAACGCGCGCGCCGTGCGCGAGCTTGGGTTTCGGATTCGCCCGGTGGCGGCGACCATCGCCGACGCCATCGCCTGGTACCGCGCGGCGGGCGTCTGGCGCTGAGCCGCGCCGCCCGGAAGCCGTCTCTTGACTCTTGCCCAGCTCCTGGCGCAGCCGCACCGCAGGCGTTCGCCGCATTGGGCGGGTCCTCAGGCGGGCAGCGTCTGACGGTCGTCGCTGGAGTAAACCACGATCACCTCGCACGGACACACGCCGCGGTTGTGCGCCTGGTGGGGGACGCCCTGCGGAATGTGCAGCAGCGCGCCGGCCTCCAGCCGCACCGTCGTCTCGTCCAGGTCGTGGTCGAGCGCCCCGGCCACGACGTAGAGCAACTCGTGGCAATTGGGGTGCAGATGCCGCGGGTTGGAAGCGCCCGGCGCCAGCCGCACGGCGCCGAACGTCATGGCCGCGCCCGGCATCAGGCGGCGGTTCGCCAGCCACTCTATCGAGCCCCAGTCCGAGGCTTCCACCACGCCCTGGCCGCGGCGCAGCAAGTTGAGGTCGTCCGTCGCTTCTGGCGTCACAACGAGTTCCCGTCGGTCGGCGGCGCGCGCCGATTGTGCAATCGACGGCGCGGCTTGACCACCGCAAGAACCCGCGGCGGCGCGCCCGCGTGGAACCTCGCGTAGGATGGCGGCGGCCGCAGCGAGGACCACGCACGTGCGCGAGGACGTCGACCAACTGCGGGCGGACGTGGTGGTGGCCGGCAGCGGTATCGGCGGTCTGACGGCCGCGCGCACCGCGCTCGACCAGGGCGCGTCGGTGATCGTCATCGAGAAAGCGCCCGAGATCGGCGGCTCGGCGGCCTTCTCCGGAGGCTCCGCCTGGACCGCCGCCGACGTGGACGCCTGGCTCAGCGTTCAGCCAGACGCCGACCCGGCCATGGGGCAGGCCTTGATTGACAACTATCAGGAGGGCGCGGCCTGGTTTCGCGCGCTGGGTCTCGATATCGTCCGCCGGGCGGAGCCGGAGCAGTTCAAGTTCGCCAGGGTGGTGGACGACTTTCGGCCGGACGCCGGCGTCTTCATGCAGCGGCTGGCCGACAGCGTGCGCGCCGCCGGTGGAACCATTCTCACCCACACGGGGCTGCGGCAGGTGCGCCTGGGCCCCGGCGGCGCCGTCACGGGCGTAACCGCGCGCGGCGCGGGCCGCAGCGTGCACGCCGCGGCGCGCGCCGTAATTCTGGCCACGGGCGGATTTCAGGCCAGCGCCGACCTGCGCGCGCGCTACTTCGGGCGCTGGGCGCACCGCATGATCGTGCGCGGCACCCCCTACAGCACGGGCGACGGGTTCTTGGCCGCGCTGGAGGCCGGCGCGGGCACGGCCGGCGTGTTCGGGCGTTTCTACGGCCACATGATCCCGGCGCCGCCCGCCGTGACCGGCCTGCACAACTTCGCCAGCGTCAAGCCCGACTTCAGCGAGCACGCCGTGTTCGTGAATCTGCACGGCGAGCGGTTCGACGACGAGTTTCTGGGCGACGAGGTCACCGTGCACGCGGTGGTGCATCAGCCGGAGGCGCTGTGTTTCCTGATCTTCGACGAGCGCGTGCGGCGCGCGAACACGTCGCGCGAAGGCCCGGGCGCCGCCGCCCGCCGCGTCGAGACCATCCGCGGCGTCGGGGGCGAGATTCTGGAAGCGCCGACGCTGGAGGCCCTGGCGCGGCAGACGGCGGAGCGCTGGGGCGTGCGCCGCGTGCGGCTGATGGCCACCTTGACCGAGCACAACGCGGCCGCACGCGCGGGCGACCCGTCCATGCTGAGCGTTCCGCGCAGCGGAGGCTTGCAGCCGCTGGACACGCCGCCGTTCTACGCGCTGCGCTGCCTGCCGGGCGTGACCTTCACCTACGGAGGCGCGCGCACGAACCCGCGCGCGCAGGTTATCGATTCAGCGGGGCGCCCCATCTCAGGGCTGTACGCCGCCGGCGCGGACGTGGGCGGCCTGTACACGCGCGGCTACACCGGCGGGCTGTCCATCGGCATCGCCTTTGGCCGCATTGCCGGCCGCGAAGCCGCCGCGCTGGCGGCCAGGGGATAGCCGCGGCCCGCCGGCCGGCTACAAGCCGCCGGCGAACACCACCTCGACCGCAACGCTGGTGAAGAGCGACCCGTCCGCCTCGTTCTCGTCGCGCACCTCGATACGGACGGGGCCAGCCTCGGTCACGACACTTATGGGAATCGACGTTGCAAACGTTCCTGGCCCACCGTATTCGCCCTCGACGGAGATCGCTCCCTCGCCGATCACGAGTCCGCCCTCACTGTAGACGCGGTAGGCCAGGTTCTTTTCGAACGGCATGACGCTGACGCGGCCGCGCACGTCCACGCTGGTCCCCACGACGGCGCCGCTCACGGGCGTCTCCAGCACGATCTGCCGCGGCGGCGGCCGCTCCGAGGTCCCCGACGCTTCGAGGAACACGCGCACCGACGTGCGCGCCAGCGCCGAACCGTCGTGCCGGTGCACGTCCACGATCTCGATGCGCCCCGGGCCGCCCGCGCCCGCGATGAACCGCACCGGCGCGGCGAACGTCGCCGGTTCGCCTGGGGCTGTCGTCACGGGGATGCGGCCCATGCCAATCACGCCGCCGCGCTCGTCGTACACCAGGTAGGCCAGGCCGTCCGCAGGCGGAGGCGCGCTCGTCCGGCCCCGCACCTCCACTCCGCTCGCCACCGCGGCGCCCGGCAGCGGTGACTCGACGACCAGGGGGCGGCCCGGGACGAGCCGGTCCCCGTGCAGCCGGAACGTTCGGGTGCGGTACAGCGAGGGGCAGCACAGCCCGTCGTCGGGTCCGTGGGTGAGCATGGTCACGAACACGTCCCCGCGCGCGATGGACAGGCGCTCCACCTGCACCCGGTCGCCCAGGAACGCGCGCGCCGCCTGCACTGGGATGCCGTCACGGTCGAGGAGGGCAACCAGCGAGACGAACGTGCCGGTGCCGCCGTAATCGATGAAGACGGGCGCCGCGGCGTCGGCAATCCCATCGCCGTCCAGGTCGCCGAACGCGGCCGCGCCGTCGACGAGTCCTGCGTGTACCGCTTCCGTCGCGCCCCCACCCTCCGACTCGATGGTCACCCGACCGTCCTCGAATCGAACCGGGTCCTCCTGGTCGAGCAGCGGCAGGCGGTATTCGCCGTTCAGCAGCTGTGCCAGGCTCAAGCGCCGGGATTCCCAGCTGGGAAGCGTTGCGGTCTCCCACGCAAAGCGCTCGGTGTTCGGCCGCCGCTGCAATCCCTGCGGGCCGTTGATCCAGGTGTGCCGACCGTTGGTAAACCCGGTCCAGTTGGAGGCTTTGCTCCAGACGAGCCGCCCGTTGACGGTCGTTTGCACCATGTGGCTGCCGTCCGCGCTGGGATGTTCGTCGTCCAGGCAGTGGCCAACGACGTCGGGAATCAGGTTGCGCAGCGTCTCGAATCCCAACTGGAAGCGGCACGCGTCTGCCTGAACCGTAGGCACGGCAAACACCAGGCCGAGCAGGATGGCCGCCAGCGCACGCCTGATCTTCATCGCGCAGCCCCGCCCGTTCATCCGCACGCCGTCTCTTATCGAGGCTGCCACGGCCCTCCTATTGGGTCAACGCGCGGTCGCCGCCGCCTTGCTGGCCGCCAGACCCCGCGCCGGGCGCCGCAGGTGCTGGAAGCCGTTGGCGGCGGCGCAGGCCGCGGCGCCGCGGCCCTGCGTCAGGGGCAGGACGCCGCCGGCGGCGGGCCGGGGATTTCCATGCCGCGCGCCGCGGCGGCGCGCTCGGGCGGCGGGGGCGATACCTCCCAGAACACGCCGCCGCGCTGCTCCACGGTGAAGAAGGTTTCGTACGCCGGCGTCACGCGCTGCAGGTACAGCCGCCGCCCGCTGGACAAAATCTCCTCGGCGCGCCAGACGTCCATCATTCCGAAGTCCGCCGTCTGGATGCTGATGTCTCGATTCAGGCCGTTGACGTGCGCCGCGTAGCGCGGATACCAGGACGACGTCCAGTTCGTGAAGAAGACGCTGCCGGGTTCCATGTGCCGCAGCACCCCCAAGCCGATGGCTGCCTGTTCCTCGGCGTTTTCGCGGTGGCGCATCACGTTCACCCGCGCAGGTCCCGTCAGCTGCTGCTGCGCCCGCAGCCCTGCCGCCGCCAGCACGATCAGCGCGGCCGCCAGCGCGGCGTAGCGCGCGGGCGCCGGCGGCAGCCGCCGCGCCCCGCGCACCGCCGCTTCCAGGCCCCCGCCCAGCGCCGCCGCCAGACACACCGCCAGCAAGGCGTACACCACCACGAAATAGCGGGCGCCGTCGAACATCGGAATCGACGTGAGCGCATACCAGATCGTGGTCAGCCCGGTCCAGGCCATCCACAGCGCCAGACGCGCGCGCCGCCGCGCCAGCAGCAGCCACCCCAGCACGCCCGCGCCCAGCCAGACCCAGCCAAACTCCCGCAGGACGTCGTGGACGAACAACGGCCATTGGTCCAAGAACGCCAGGCGGCCCGCATCCAGGGGCGAGGTGATGGCGTCCACGCAGCCGACCCGCTCCAGCGGTTTGCCGAAGATCAGGTAGACAAGTCCGCTCGGGCTGAGCTGGTCGATATTTTCGGGCCGGCTGCGCGGCACCGGCACCAGCAGGCCGCGCACGACGTACAGCCAGGGCAGCAGTCCCAGGCAGCACGCGCCGAACGCGGCGGCCAGCGTCCGCGGGTGCGCGATGCCGGGAAAGCGCCGGCTGGCGACGAAGACAGCCGTGGCGGGGAGCATGAACACGCTGACGCCGTGGTTGGTGAGCGACAGGCCCGTCGCAAAACCGACCAGCGCCAGCCGCGCCGGCGACGGGCGCTCGTCGTACGCCAGCAGCGCGCCAACCAGCACCACGACGAGCAGCGTCTGCACGCTCATCATGCCCGCCTGCGCCGCGTGTTCCCAGATGCTGTAGCCGGTGGCAAACACCACGGCGGCGCAGGCGCCGGCCAGACGCGAGCGAGCCAGCGTCGACCCGACCAGGAACAGCGCCGTGCCGGCCGCGGCCGCGTACACGGCGTTGACCACGTTCGCCGTGTGGGCAGGCTCGGCGAAGCGCGCCAGGCGCGTGGCCAGGTAGATGCTCCCTGTCAGCAGCGGATAGCCGGGCGAATGCGGAATGCCGCCCATGTACCCAAAGGTCTGAAACTGTCCCCAGTCGCCGCCGCCGACCCGCGTAGCGGCGCTCAGCCCGTAAAACGCCAGCAACGCGGCGGCGGCGAGGGCGCCGGGCAGGAACAACGGCGAGCGCCGCGCGCCGCGCAGGACGGCGCGGACACGGGCGGGAAGCCGCGCGCGGGGCGTCATGGCGCTCGACCTGGGTCGACGCCGCTCGTCAGCGGCCTTGGCGCAACGCCCGGGCGCGGGGACCGGTGTCGACGAATCAGTTCCCGCACCGGTGTACCTCGTGCCTGCTGGATTCCGGCGTTGGCCGGAATGACGGGGTCAGCGAAGGCCGCCCGTCAGCCTGAACCGGGACGTCCGCCGCCTACGCGGCGCGGCCAGACGCGGCCCGGCGCGTCACGCCGCGCGCTCCATCCACGCGCCGCTCACGTCTTGGGTCGCGGGGATTTTCTGGAGAGCTGCGACTGGAAGGGCGCGCGCGGCGGCCGCGGCGCGGGCTTGGGATGGTGCAGCTGGCAGTACCAGGTCACGGTGCTCTTGTCGCCGGATGTCACGCGCAGCCATCCGGCGCGGAACGCCTCATGGATGACTCGCTGGCTGGCGTCGCATTCTTTGCACTTCGGCATCCTGACGCCTAGTGCACGATATTTTTCTAGTTCTGTCAAGTCGGCGCGGTCCCCAACGCGCGGACGCGGCGCGTGCGCCGCCATTGGGGGCGCGGCCGGCGCGCGCCCCACGGCGCAGGTGGTAGAGTTTCGGGCCTCCGGCTGCCCACCCTGGAGCCACGTGCAAATTCCGCTGCGTTCCCTGCTCGCCCGCGCGCTGATCTTCGCGGCTCTGGCCGCGTCGTGCGCGGCCTGGAGCGGATGCGGCGGGGGCGACGACGGCAGCTACGGCGGCAAGAAGAGCGGGTCGTTCCAACCGCGCAGCGGCTTCGGCTGGGGATGACCGCCGCGCCGCACCGCGGCCGGGGATCCGTCCGCGCGCGCCGCCTTGCTACAGTCATGCGGACACGCCCCGTCGCCCCACCGATGCCGATGACAACTCGAACGGCGCTCGGCCGTCTGCTGGCCGCCGCGGTCATTGCGGCCGCAGTTGCGTTGGCCGCCTGCGGCGGCGGCGAAGGCGCCGGCAGCCGCGACGACCCGTTCCCCTACCAGAAGTCGCGCAGCGGCTTCGGCTGGGGATAACCGCCGCGCCGCACCGCGGCCGGGGGGGGGCGTAGACGCGGCGGGGGCGCCCACGTCGAACGCTGCACGCGCCGCGTCAGTCGGCAACCAGCGCGGGCCAGCCACCCGCCGGCCAGTCCAGCCGCCCCAGAAACAGCCCGCGCGTGCGGTTCGTGCGTCGGTAGCGATAGTCCGTCGGCTCGCCGGAACAGTGGGTGATCCACCAGACCCCGCGCCACTCGAAGACTTCCGCCGCATGTGCGAACCCGAGCCGCCGCGGCGCCTGGCCGCGGAAGTCGAACGGCGAATCCGCGCGCACGACGTGCGTCCACCAGCCGTGTTTGTAGAACAGCCAATAGCTGCCGTCCTTGCGCACCACGCAGGGCGACTCGACTTCCAGCGTCGGCTCCAGGTCGAAGGGCCAGGCCTCCGTCCAGAACACCGGGCCGACCTCCTGCCAGTGCGTCAGGTCCCGCGAGACGGACGCCGCCACGCCGACCTGGTTGTGCCCAAACTGCGCCTGCAAGCGCGAGACCCAGTAGGCCGCGTAGGTTCCGTCCTCGAGCTGCATCACGTGCGGGTCGCGGCAGCCGCCGTAGGTGCCGTGCACCTGCCGCGCCATGGCCAGCCGCGCCTCGGGGGCGTCCAGGTTCGGGTCTCCCAATTCCTGCGGCGCGGGCAGGCCGAATCCAGGCCAACGCGACCAGGTCAGCGACGGCGTGATAACCGGGTTGCCCGCGAACCTGCGCCACGTGGATAGGTCGTCGGACACCGCCAGGCAGATGCGCTGCGTGGTCCAGGCGTCGATCCCGCTGTACAGCATGTAGAAGCGGCCGTCGTGCGCCGTGACGTGCGGGGCAATGATTCCCCGTTCCTCGGGCCACGCGCCGCTATAGCCCAGGCAGTCGGGCAGCGGCTCCCAGTTCCGCAAGTCGGGGCTGACGGCGTGGGCGAAGGAGACCTCGCGCTTGGGCGGCGGACTGTCCACCTCGCCCACGATGCCGAAAAAGTGCCAGCATCCGTCGTGCCGCAGCAGGCAATGGTCGTTCAGATAGCGCCCTGGAAATGCCAGCACCTGGCGAAACGCCCCGAAGTCGACCTGGCCGCGCGGGCTGGCCGCGCTTCGCGGGGCGGCCGCGGCTCGGGTCATCCCGCGGTTGCTGCGGGCCGCTGCGGCCGCGCACACGGAGCGCAGGGGTCGGCGGGCGCGGCGGTCACGCCCATCGGTGAGCTGCTGCCGCGAGCACAGGGCGACGGGGGCGGCAACGAGCAGCGAGGCAGGGCGGCAACGCGGGTTACGACGTCAGACCCAGGGCACGGTTGGCCGCGTCCTGGTAAGCGCACAGGGCGCCGTCGAGGACTTCCCGCATGGTGACGGGGCGGCCGGCATGGCTGGATTCGTGGGCGGCCATGACCAGCGCCACGGGGGCCAGGCCGGCCTCGGCGTCGACTTCCACAGGGCCGCGGCCGTCGACGGCGTCCAGCAGTTCCGCTATTTCCATGGCGATGAGCTTCAGGTCGGCGCTGCCGCCCACGCCGTCGCCCGCGTTGTCGTAGCGCGCCAACCGGTCGCCGCCAAAGAACCGCGCGGTGCGGTCGTCCAGGGCGAAGTCCGGCGCCAACGCCAGCACCTCCGCGTCGGTATAGGGGTGCGCGGCGCCGCCCAGGTAAACGCGCAGCGGGCGGCCCGTGCGCACGCCGGGCATGTCGATCTGCCCTTCGCTGCCAAAGATGCTGAAGCGCACGAAGCCGGGGCCGTGCGCGGCGCGGTCGTAGAGCCAGTGGCCCAGGGCGCCGTTCTCGTATTCGTAGATGGCGGCCAGCGAATCCGGCGCGTCGGCGGCTTCCGCCTCGGGGTAGCCTGCGGCGTAGTGCTCGTGAAACGGCTTGACCTGCGCGCCGCGGAAGAAGCGCCGCGGCTCGCGCAGGCGCACCTGGCCGTGCACGCGGTCGACGGGGCCGCCCAAGTACAGCTGCAAGTCGGCGTTGTGGACGCCCGATTCGAGCAGGGAACCGCCGTGCGCGCGCTTGAATTGCCAGCCGCCCGCGGAGGCGCTGCGCCCGCCGCCGGCCGCCAGATCGACCACGGTGCGCAGCTCGCCAATGGCGCCGGCCTCGAGCAAGGCGCGCAGCAGGCGCGCGATGGGGTCGCGGCGGTAGTTCTCGGCGATGGACAGCACGCGGCCATGGCGCTGCGCGGCCGCCTGCATGACCCGGCAGGCCTGCACGGTGGGGGCCATGGGCTTTTCGCAAAGCGCGTGCAGGCCGGCGGCCGCGGCCTGCGCCGCGATGGTGTGATGCGCGGCGGCGGCGGTCACCACGTCGATCAGCTCCAGCCCCAGCGCCGCGTCCAGCGCGGCGTCCAGCGAGGTGAACACCGCGGGCCGCGCGCCCAGCAGCTCCTGGGCCTCGGCCGCGACGAAATGTGCGCGGTCCAGTTCTGGGTCGACCACGGCGGCAAGTTCCAGGCGGCCGGGTTCCAGCTCGTCGAGCGTTCGATATGCGCGCAGATGCCGGCGGCCCATGCCGCCGCAGCCAGCCAGCACCAGCCGCCGCATTGCTCGAGTCCGTCCGCCGTCCTGGGCGCAGGGCCACGGTATCCCATCACGCGGCAATCGGGTACCCTGGGCGACGTCGTTCTGACGAGACTGACGCCCCCTGGAAGGGGGCCAAGGGAGGATTGGATGCGCCGAACACTGAGCCGGCGAGGGTTCGTGCGGGCCGCGGCGGCGGGCGGGGTCGGCGCGGCCGGCGCCGTCGTGCTGGCCGCGTGCGGCGAGACGCAGGTGGTGACCGTCGAGAAGATCGTTACTCAGACCGAGATCCAAGAGGTCGAGGTCGAAAAGATCGTCACCCAGACCCAGATCAAAGAGGTCGAGGTCGAGAAGATCGTCACCCAGACCCAGATCAAAGAGGTCGAGAAGATCGTCACGCGCGTGGTAGAGGTGGAAGCCGCGCCGCAGACCGTGCCGGTGGCTTTCGAGCACATCAGCGACCACACGTCCGGCCCGCGCGCCAAGTCCATGCAGTGGGCGCTGGAGCGCTACGCACAGGTGGCGCCGCACGTGACGGTGATCTTCACGCCGAACTCCGGCAACATCGGCGACACGATTCCGGTGCGCATCGCGGCGGGCACGATGTCGGAGTCGGCGCTGCTGGACGGCTCGTTCATCTTCCTCTTTGGGCCGGACGGGGTGTTTCGGCCGATCAACGACATCCTGGCCAAGCACCAGAGCTTCGACCCGGCCGACTACGTTTACCTGACCGACCAGTTCACGGCGGATCTGGACCTGGAATGGCCCTACCGGACCGAGTGGGACACCAGCACGCCGATCTTCGGCCTGCCCTACCAGCACGTGGCCGGCGGGATGGCCTGGAACATCGATATGTTCGAGGCGGCGGGCATCGAGGAACCGCAGGTCGGCTGGAGCTACAACGGCGAGTTCCGCGAGAACGCGCAGCGGCTGACGGACCCCGACACGGGGAATTTCGGGACGCTGGTGCTGGGCGGCGGCGACATTCACATCTGGACGCCGATGGCCTACGGCATGGGCGCCAAGCAGCTGATCAACGCCGAAGCCACGCACACGTCCATCTTCGACGACGGCGGGATCGACGGCTTGCAGCTGGCCGTAGACCTGGTGCTGGAGGACGAGGTGTCGCCACCGATCGAGGCGGCGCGCGAGCTGGCCGGCGAGTTCGGCAACCTCTTCCAGGCCGGCAAAGCCGGGATGTGGCCGCGCCGCGCCGACGGCACCGGCTACATGGTGGCCTCGATCAAGGACCGCTTCCGCTGGTCGCTGGGGCCGCAGCCGCAGGGTGACGTGACCGGCACGGCCTCCAACCACCGCCAGGACCAGCCGCACCTGATTACGGACGCGGCGTTCAAGCGCGGCAACGAGGAGGCGGTGGTCGACTTCCTGGTCTACATGGCCGGGCCGGAGGTGCAGGCGCGCGTGGCCGTGGACCGCGGATTCGCGCCGGTGAACTGGGAAGCGCTGGCCAAGCCTGAATCCGTGGCGCCGCCGCCGCTGGGCATGGAGTGGCTGGAGTACGGGCTGCGCAACTACGACGCGCGCCGCTGGCCGAAGTACCACCCCTCGTTCCGCGAGTGGCTGGATTTCCGCGGCATGGTGCACCCGGCCTTCCTGGGCAGCGAATCCCCCCAGGAAGCGGCGGAGAAAGCCGTGACGCACGCCGACGGCGTGCTGGAGCGCGGCATGGAAGGCTTCCAGCGCGTGTTCGACTACTTTGGAGGCGCGACGGGCTAGGTTTCGTTCCAAGCCGCCGATCGAACGGCGCGGGCGCTGCGGCGCCCGCGCCGTTTGGCGTGTTGGGGGGAATGGGCATGGAACGTCGATAGGCAGGATTTGCAGGATGGGGCAGGGCGGCGCAAACCTCGGGGCGCTGGATTCCCGGCTGCGCGGGGGGGGTCAGGGAGCGCCAGTAGACGGCGAGCCGGTCAGCCTCGTGGATTCCCGGATGCGCGGGGGCAGGTGCTTGGTGAGTGCGCGTCCGTATCGGAAGTCGTGGATTCCCGGGTGCGCAGAGGGATCAGGGCGGGGGCGGAGTGACGACTTTGACGCCTTCGTATTGGGATTCGAGACGCTGGCGCTCGGTGTCGGAGATGTAGTCGGAGTTGCTGGGGCGGGCGCCGGTAAACTTGTAGCCGCCGGCGACGCCGTCCTTCTCGAGGGCGGCACGGTCGCCGCACGCGGCCGCCGCGGACGCGGCCAATGCACCGGCCAGCGCGCCGAGCGCGCGGCGGCGGCTGAGGGAAACCTTCAACGCTCTCTCCCTATGCGGATGCAGCGGAACCAACACGCCTCCATAATACGAATGCGCAGCACGGCGGCAGCGGCGAGGCGCTGGACTTGCGGCCTGACGGCGGGGCGGCAGCACGGCGCTGGACCTGCGGCCTGACGCAGGGGCGGCAGCGAGACCGGCTGGACCTGCGGGCTGACGCTGGAGCGGCGGCGCGGCGCTGGGGCGGCGTGCGGCCGCTCACGACGGCGGGAGCAGGTCGTCGGGCCAGTAGTACTGGCCGTCGGTTCCCACGTGGGCGCGGCGGCCTTCGGCGGCCAGGCCGCGCAGGGTGGTGCGGCGCACCGCACTGGCGCCTGGGCAGGCGTGGGCGAACTCGACCGCGTCGGCCTCGCTGGCAACCGCGATGGTCGCGCCGTGCGCATCGGTAAACGCATGCAGCGGGGCGTCGGGTCCAATGACGGCCGGCGGGGCAGCCTGCGGCGCGGTGGAGGGTTCGTCGCGAAACGGCGCAATGCGCGCATCGTCGGCCTGGCGGTCGGCCAGAAACTCCACCATGCAGGCGTGCAGGCGTCGCGCGTGCGCGGGGTGCGCATCCAGGACGTTGTGCGTCTGGCCGGGGTCGTTTGCCAGGTCGTACAGCTCGGAGGCGTGCCCGCGGGGCGAGAGGATGAGCTGCCAGCGCTGGTCGGTGACGGTGAGCGGTTCCGGCAAGTCGTCGCGCCCGGCAAACCCGTCGGGCGGGGCGCCGGCGGCGCGGCCGGCCGTGCGCAGGCCGGCGGGAAACCGCCCGCTGACCGCAACCTCGCGGTGCGCCGCCGCCTGGCCGCGGATCAGGGGCAGCAGCGAGCGGCCGTCCACACCGTCCGGCGGCTCGATCCCGAAGGCGTCCAGCACGGTGGCGAAGACGTCCACGTGCTGGCCGATGGC
Organism: uncultured Chloroflexota bacterium; assembly: GCA_958296175.1. Classification (GTDB taxonomy): domain Bacteria; phylum Chloroflexota; class UBA11872; order UBA11872; family UBA11872; genus UBA11872. The sequence continues at coordinate 1,960,133 of OY282448.1, read as the reverse complement.
CCCGCTGCGCGTTCCCGCGCCTGCGCCGCCAGGGTGTCTGACGATGGCGGGGCAGCGCAGATTCTGGTCGTAGAGCCGCCCGAGCTGGCCGCCGGGTTTGCCCTGCAGGTCCTGATCGCCAAAGCCGTGGCCGTGGTCGGTCAGCCAGACGACCAGCGTGTCGTCGGCAAGGCCAAGGGCGTCGAGCTTCTCCAGGAAGTGCCCGATCCAACGGTCGCTGTAGGTGCACAGAGCGGCATAGGAGGCGCGCACGTGCGCGCGCTCGGCGTCGGTCATGTAGGTGCCGCGGCCGTAGGCGGGGTAGATCAGCCAGTCGCCGGCGAAGTCGGGGTCCTGGTAGCGGGCCTGGTCGGCGGGCGGCGCGTCGAAGGGTTCGTGCGGGTCCCACATGTCGATGTACAGGTAGAAGTCCTTGTGGGCGGCGTTGCGGTCCAGCCAGTCCATGGCCTGCCGCATGGTGCGCGCAGCCATCCACTCGGACTCGCGGCGGCGGCCGAGCACGTTGCGCAGGTAGGCGCGCACGCCGCGGTGGTTCTTGAACTTGTGGGGGGCGCAGGGCCGCCAGAGGGGGCCAGGGTCGGTGCGCCAGTGATCGCCGTGCTGCCCGCGCACGCGCTCCCAGCCCGTGAAGCCGCGCTGAAAGTTGTAGCCGGCGGCGGTCAAGCCGGGCGTGTCGTGGATCAGCATGGACGTATGGCCGGCCGCGGTGAGGATTTCGGCCAGCGTCGCGTCGGCGGGCTCCAGCGGCTGCCAGGGGCGCGTGGGGAACCCGAAGCGGCCGGTCCACAGGTCGTAGCGGGCAGGCACGGTGGGGTAGGACCCCGCATAGAACCTGTCGAAGGTGACCGCCTGCGCGGCGAGGTCGTCCAGGCAGGGGGTAGACACGCGGCCGTGGCCGGTGGCGGGATTGGCCCAGGGGGCCTGGAGGCCGTAGGCGCCCACATGGTCGCGGCGAAAGGTGTCGTTCATGATGGTGACGACGTTCACGTGGACGCCTCCTTCGGGTTCGGGGTGGGCTGTGGGCCGCGGCGCGGATTACTGCGGCGCGGCGGTCTGGTCGGCCTGAACTTTCTGCTGGTATTGCTGCTGCAACTGCATGAGGTCGCCATGCGACACGGACGTCCCGCCGCCGCGGGCGACCGCGTCGCGCGTTTCGCCGGCCGGGCGGTCGCCGCTGATCTTGTAGTCGAACTCGCTTTCGCCGCAGCCCGCGAGCGCGGCGGCCAGCAGGACGGACAGGGTCAGGCCGGCCATGGCCGCGCCGCGCGGCGGGGTGCGCGCGCGTGGGTGCGTCCTGTCGTGGTCGGTGTGGCCGACGGCCCACTGCGGCGGGGTGCGCGCGCGTCGGTGCGTCCTGCCGTGGTCGGTGTGGCTGACGGCCCACTGCGGCGGGGTGCGCGCGCGTGGGTGCGTCGGCGGCCGCGGCGAAAGGGTAGTGATGGACTTCGGCGGGGCGGGCGCGCGTGGAGGCGTCATGTCGCAGGGGTGACAGCGCCGCTTTCCGCGCGCACTTTGGCCTGGTAACGCTCCTGCAGCTTCAGCAGGTCGTCGTGCGAGGCGGTGGACGCGCCGTCCCAATCGGCCAGGCCGGCGCGGTCGCCGCCGTCCGTGCGGTCGCCGCTGATCTTGTAGTCGAACTCGTCGCCGCAGGCGGCGAGCAGCAGCGCGGCGCTCAGGCCCGCGGCCGCGGCGGTGCTCAGGCGCACGGCCATGCTGGAGGCGCGGCCGCGGCTCACGCCCCCACGCGCGCCGCCCGGCGAGCCAGGCACGTCAGCCGCCGCCCTGCGTTTGGATTTTTTCCTGGTATTCCTGCTGGATCCGCATGAGGTCGTCGTGCGAGGCGGTGGACGCGCCCGAGAACTCCCCGGTGCCGGCGCGCGTTTCGCCTTGCATGCGGTCGCCGCTGATTTTGTAGTCGAACTCGTCATCGCCGCAGGCGGCGAGCAGCAGGAGCGACGTCAGCAGCAGCGCCGCGCCGCACGCGGCGCGGCGGGGCCATGCTCGAATCCAGCCGCCGGCCATCCGCCCCGTATCGAGCGCCCTGCAGCACGCACCCCGTATCGAGGACGGGTCGGGCACGGGCAGGCGCGGGCGGGCCGTTCGCAGCGCCGACGGCGGGGGCGGATCTGCGGGAGACGACGAGCGATCGGGAAGGGGCGGCGCAACGACCGCCGTCGGAGGCGCGGTGCGCCGTGTTAGGAGTGCCAGTCTTCGCGCCCGCATCGGTGAACCCACCTCGCGCGGACCGGCGGTTCGCCGTGGATGCGCCGGTCGGCGGATGACGTCGATCGCGGTCCTATAGTACGCGATGCCGGCGGGGGCGCGGCCCCGGAGGGCCGCGCCCCCGCCGGCGTCTGGACGGGGCGGGCGAACCGCTTAGGAGGTGCGCCCCCAGCGTTCGATGCGCTTGTTCAGCAGGTCCACGTCCTGGCGCAGGATGCGGTCGCCTTCGGACACGGCGGCGTCGATGCCTTCTTGCACCGTCGCTTCGCCCGTGAAGGAGCGATGCGCGATGCCGCGCCAGGCCAGCCACTCCTGCCAGTTGGGGTGGTAGCCCTGCCAGGTGCGGAAAGCGCCGCGCACGAAGGAGACCAGCAGGTCCTGCCGCTCCGGCGGGGCCGCCAGGTTCTCCGGCGACTCCAGCGCGTCCCAGCGGCAGGGCAGGAAGCCGCGGTCGGTGGCGGCGCGCGCCTGCATCTGCGGGCCGGCCATCCAGACCAGGAAGTCCACCACTTCTTCCACGACGCCCTGGCGTTCGGCGGAGTTGAGCACGTAGTGCCCCTGGTTGGTGCGGTGCACGGCCACGGTGCCGGTGACGTCGCCCTTGGGCTGCGGGGCCAGCGCCCAGCGGAAGCGGTCGCCGATGCTAATGACCGCATTGCCCTTGGCGTCGCCGCGCCGCAGCTCGGCGCCGATCTTGCCGGCCGAGAAGGCATCGCCGAATTCGCCCGCCAGCTCGCGCTGGGCGTCCGTGGGCGGCGAGGTCCTGTTGTCGTGGATCAGGTCCACCGCGAACTGCATGCCCTGGTCGCCGCCGTCTTCGAACAGCGTCGTGTGCACGCCGTCCGATGAGATGAACTGCTTGGCGCCGAAGCCCCAGCTGATGGGCGTCCAGAAGTGGATGTCCCCGCCGCCGCCGATGCGCGTCCCCCAGATGTTGTTGTCGGGGTCCGTGGCCTGCATGGCCGCGTTCAGCCACTCGTTGCTGTAGGTCCAGTCTTCCGAGGGCTCGGGCACGCCGTACTGGTCGTACAGGTCGATGTTGTAGTAGTGCCCGCTGACGTTGCCCTGGTAGGGCAGGCCGAACGCGTGGCCCTGGAACGAGTCCACGAACGGGAATTCGAGGTCGTAGTTGATCGTGTAGGCGTCCGGCTCGTAGATGATCTCGGCCGGGTCGAAGTTCCTGTTCTTGTCCAGCACGTCGTTGATCTGGGTGAACGAGTCCTGGTGCGAGCCGAAGAAGCCCCAGCTGAGCAGGGCGGTAGCCGGGGCGCTGCCCGCCGCGATGCGGATGGCGAAGGACTCGACGAAGTTGCCGCTCTGGGGCGTGAACTTGATCTTGATGTCGGGCCGGACCTGCCGGAAGGTCTCCAGCGCCCAGGTGGTGGACTTGCCGCGCACGCCGGACACGTGGTCGGAGATGAACTCGAATTCCACGGTGCCGCGCTCGGGCACGGCCGCGGGGGCCTGGACGATCTTTTCGACCTGGACCTCCACCTCCCTGGTCACGATCTTTTCGACGTTGACGATCTGGGTCGTGATCTTCTCCACGACCTGGGTTTCGCCGCAGGCCGCGAGCACGGCCGCGCCGGCGGCGCCAATCCCGCCGGCGGCGCTTGCCCGCAGAAACCGCCGCCGCGTCAGATGCTTCAGCATGGTCGTCACCCTCCCACATCCAGCCAGTTCGCCGGTTCAGTGTCCCAACAGGGCAGAATATACCGTACAGGTCAGAATCATGCCGAGCGGGAGAGCGGCGCACTGGCGGCTGGCGGCGCGCGGGCGGCGCGCTGGCGGCGGGAGGGTGGCGGGCAGGCGGCGGGCGATGCGCGCGGGCCGCCCTGGCTCTGCCCTCCCGCTTGCGGAGCCCCCTCACCCTGCCCTCTCCCTCCAGGGAGAGGGGACGATGATCGACCTGATGGGGCGCTGCTGCAGCCCCTGCCCTCTCCCTCCAGGGAGAGGGGTCTACGGCGCTGGCCAGACGAGCGCGCGGAGGGGAGCGGTCAGGGGGTGGGCCGCAGGCGGGCGATTTCGGCGGCGTCCAGGTAGGGGGGCTCGGCCGCGCGCGTGTTGGGCGCGATTTCGGGGATGGCCGAGAGTCCCACGATGCAGGTGGAGACGTCCGGGTGGCCGAGCACGAACTTGATGGCGGTGTCGGTGAGCGGTTCGTCACGGGCATCGGCCAGGTCGGCCAGGCGCCGAGCCGCGGCGGCATCGGCGGCAACGCGCTGCGGGTCGTGAAAGCGCCGCCAGTCGCCCGCGTAGAGCGCGGCGCGGTCGTCGGCGCTGAGAGTCAGGTTGCCGCTGGCGAAGGGGCTGCGCGCCAACACGCCCGCGCCGTGGGCGCGCGCCAGCGGGAACACCACGTCGGCCGCCTGCGGGCTGGCAGCGTTGAACGGCGTCTCCACGACCTGCGCACCCCAGCGGCGGATGGCTTCGGCGGCAACGGGCGGGCTGGACGAAACGCCCCACCAGCGAATCTTGCCGCGGTCTTGCAACCGCCGCAGCTCGGCGAACGGCGCCTCCTCCATCACCGCGGCCATGGGCGGGTCGTGCAGCAAGTACACGTCGATGACATCGGTTTGCAGCCGCTGGCGGGACAGCTCGCAGGCGCGCCGGATGGAGCTGGGCGCAAAGTCCTGCGGCTGGGAGTCCAGCAGCATTTGTGCGCCGTCGACGCCCGGCAGGTAGCCGGTCTTGGAGATGAAGATCACCTGGCCGCGCCGGTCGCGCAGGGCCTGGCCGAGGATGACTTCGCTGCGGCCGTTGCCGTAAGCCTCGGCCGTGTCGAAAGCCGCGACGCCAGCGTCGGCCGCGGCGGTGACCAGTTCCACGGCTGCGGGGGCCGGCATGGGGCCCCAGGCCAGCCCGCCGATTTCCCAGCATCCCATCGTGAGCGCGCTGATCGCGGCGCCGGCGCCGCCGAGGTTTCGGTGCAGCATGGGAAGGCCTCCTTCGGGTTGTGGGCGGACGGCAGACATTATTCGTGGATCGACGAGGAGCGGAGCGCGGGGGCGTTCATTCGACGTAGCGGTCGGCCCAGAGCATGAGATCGTCGGCAACGGCGCGCCAGCCGTCTTCGAGCAGGAGCATGTGGCCGCGGTCTTCGTACATGGCGGCCACCACACGGTAGCGCGCCGCGAGGCGGCGGGTGACCCAGGGGATGATGACGGGGTCGAGATCGCCGCCGCCCACGAAGACCGGGCAGCGCACGTGTGCGCGGCGCACGCGCGGCGGCCAGAGGGCCAACTGGCGGGCGGCGCGGCGCGGCTCGGGCGCGGCGCGCGCGCCGAGGGTCTGGCGCTGGCGCTCGTCCAGGCGTTCCATGAAAACCTGCGGCGCAAACACGTCGACCGGCCGGCGCTCGAAGGGGCGGCCCACCATCTGGCGCGCAGCCGCGGGCAGGAACGACAGCCGCGGGATGGGCGGGATGCCGAACGGCGGTGCGCTGGCCAGCAGCGCAAGGCCGGCCGGCGCGCCGGCCGCGGCCGCAAGCTGCGCAACGAGGCCGCCCATGCTGTGCCCCACCAACACGGGGCCGTCCAGGGCCTGCGCGGCCTCGACCACGTCGGCGGCGTAGTCCGCCAACCCCAGACCGTGCAGCTGCGCGCGGTCGTCGTCGGGATGGTGATGCCGCAACCAGACCGCGTAGGTCGTGTAGCCCTGGGCGGCGAGGTAGGGGCCGAGCGCCCGCCAGACCGGCGCGCCCACCCACATGCCGTGCACGGCCAGCAGGGTCTGCGGGGCCTGCAGCTCCTGCGCCTGCCAGCGCAGAGCCCGCAGGGGACCGAGCCGAACGTCCGACTCACCCGGGGCGGGCTGCGAGAGGTCGAACGGCATCGCGCGGGCCGGGGGCGTTAGCGCGCAGCCGCGGACACGGCGGCGGCCTCCGCCGCCAGGGCCAGCACGTCCGCCGCTTCCTCCAGCTCGGCATCGCCGACCTGATGGTGGGTGACGAGGCGGAAGGTGTCGCCGCGCGGCATGCCTACGCCCACGCCGCGGGCGGTGGCTTCGGCGACGAACGTCGTTATGTCAAGTTCGTCCGGGTTCCAGGTCACGAAGATCAGGTTGGTGAAGACGGGCGATACCAGCCGCAGGCCGGGGAGGTCGTCGACGACGCCGCCCAACTGTCGGGCGCGGCGGTGGTCGTCGGCCATGCGGCCGGGGCCGTCGCGCAAAGCGATCAGGCCGGGCGCGGCCATCACGCCAGCCTGGCGCATGCCGCCGCCGACCATCTGGCGCGTGCGGCGGGCGCGGCCGATGACCTCCGCGCTGCCCACGATCAGCGACCCAAACGGCGCGCCGAGGCCCTTGGAGAGGCAGAACTGCACCGTGTCGGCGCCGCGGGTCAGCTCGGCGACGGGGACGCCAACTGCGGCGGCGGCGTTGAAGATGCGCGCGCCGTCGACGTGCAGCCGCAGGCCGTGCGCGGCAGCGAGCGCGGCCAGCTCGCGCATGACGTCGGGTCCCCAGGCCACGCCGCCGCGCCGGTTGTGCGTGTTTTCCGTCCAGACGAGGCCGGGCTGCAGCGAGTGCGTGGTGACCGGGCCGAGGTGCGGCTCGAGGTCGGCCGCGGTCAGATGGCCGGGCGATTCGATGGGGATGAGGGAGCAGCCGCCCAAGCGCGCGTAGCCGCCGGCCTCGGCCAGGGCCACGTGGGACTCGGGGTCGACGAGGATTGCCTGACCGGGCGTGGTGTGGGTGAGCAGGCTGACGATGTTGCCCATGGTGCCGCTGGTGACGAAGAGGGCGGCCTCGCGCTCGAAGAGGTCGGCCGCCAGCGCTTCGAGGTCGCGCACGGTGGGGTCCTCGCCGCCCAGGTCGTCGCCGACCTCGGCGCGCGCCATGGCTTCGCGCATTTCCTGGGTGGGCGTGGTTTGGGTGTCGCTGCGAAGCTCGATACGGAACGGCGGCACGGCGGCCTCCCATGGCGGGGGCGGTCGGAAGCCATTTTAGGGGAACATGGCTCGCGGCTTGCGGCCTGCGGCTTGCGGCTCGCAGCTCGCGGCTTGCGGCTTGCGGCTCGTGGATGCGGCGCGCCAGGCGGGCGTTGACTAGGCGGCGGGGACGTGCCAGTATCGCGCCAGAGGCCGCGCTAGGTGGGGAGCTAGCGGTGCCCTGTAATCCGCAACCCGCTACAGCGGGCCGAATTCCCGCCTGAGGCTTGGCCGCACTGTGGCTGCCGTCTGGCTCGGCGAAGAACGCCGGACCTCGCGCGGCGAAGGCCTTCCAACCCCGTCAGGTCCGAGAGGAAGCAGCGGTACGAAGTCACCTTCGGGCGCCGCGAGTCCATCTGGCCGGAGTCGACGTCTGGCGGTAAGGCAGTGCTCGTCAGTTCGACGGCGGGTGCGCGGCCTCTATGATGACCCCCATGACCAACGATACGGCGGCGGCGGGCGAGGAGCGCCCGCCGTCGTTCCAGGCGCTGTACAACCGCTACCGCCCCCAGCGGTTCGCCGGGCTGGTGGGTCAGGGCCACGTGGTGCGCACGCTGCAGAACGCGCTGGTGCACAACCGGCTGAGCCACGCCTACATGTTCTCGGGCGAGCGCGGCACCGGCAAGACCACGGCGGCGCGGCTGCTGGCCAAAGCCGTCAACTGTCTGGAAGGCGTGCAGTCCGAACCGTGCGAAGCCTGCGACCACTGCCAGGCCATTGCCACGGGGTCGTTTCTCGACCTGATCGAGATGGACGCCGCGTCGCATCGGGGCATCGACGACATCCGCGAGATCCGCGACCTGACGCAGTTTGCGCCCGCCTCCGGGCGGTACCGCGTCTACATCATCGACGAGGTGCATCAGCTTTCGCTGCCGGCCAAGGACGCGCTGCTCAAGACGCTGGAAGAGCCGCCGCCGCAGACGCTCTTCGTGCTGGCGACCACCGAGCCGCACCGAGTGCCGGCGACGATCCGCTCGCGGACGCAGCACTTGGTGTTTCGGCGCATCGGCGTGTTGGAACTGACGGCAAAGCTGCGCGAGATTGCCGAGCAGGAAGGGGCCAAGATCGACGACGCGGCGCTGCGCATTCTGGCCCGCAACGGCGGCGGCAGCGCGCGCGACTCGGTGAGCCTGCTGGATCAGGCGCTGGCCTACGGCGACAACACGGCCACGGCCGCCACGGTGAACGCCATGCTGGGGCTGACGGGCCGCGACGCGGTGGTGGATCTGGTGCGGCATTTGCTGCGCGGGGACACCGCCGCCGGGCTGCTGGGCATCACGCAGGCCGTGGAAGGCGGCGTCAGCCCGACCACGCTGCATCAGCAGGTGATCGACCTGCTGCGCGACCTGCTGCTGTTGAAAGCCAGCCCCGAGGCGGGCGGCGGCGGCCACCTGACCGACGACGAGCGGCACGAGCTGGCGGCGCAGACGGACGCGACCACCATGCGCGACGTGGTGCGCGCGCTGGACGTGTTCGCGGCGCCGGCCGCGCCGTCGCGCACGGGGGTGGACGCCAGCCTGGAGCTGGAACTGGCCTACGCACGCGCGGCGCTGACCATCACGGAGACCGCGGCAGCGCCGGCGGCGGCCGCGGCTGTCAGTCCGCCGGCGCCCGCGCGCCCGCCGCAGGCGGAACGGCCAGCCAGCGCCCCGCCGCCCCGCCCCGCCCCGCCGGCGGCGGCCGGCGGCGACTCGTCCGAGGCGTTGTCCGCGGAGCTGGTCGCCAGCCGCAAGGACGAGTGGCTGGCGCTGGTGCAGCAGGAATCGCGCGCTATCGCGCCGTACGTGAAGCAGGCCGAGGTGATGCGGCTGGACGACGGCACCGTGACGCTGGGCTACCGCAGCAGCTTTCTGCTGGACCGCGTGGAACAGACCGACGCGCTGCGGCTGGTGACGAACGCGCTGGGGCAGACGTTTGGGCGGCCGCTGAACGTGCGCAACGAGCTGCGCCGCGCCGCACCGGCCGCCGAGCGGCCGGCGGCGGCCGCGCCGCGCGCGGACGACCCGGTGGTGCGCGTGGCGATGCGCGAGTTTGGGGCCACGCCTATCATGGATCAGACCGACTCCGGAGCCTAAGGCCGTGTCCATGCGCATGTTTCAGCAGTTCCAGAAGCAGATGGAGAAGCTGCAGGACGAATTGAAGACGCAGACCGTGCAGGCCAGCGCCGGCGGCGGGGCGGTCACGGTGGTGGCCAGCGGCGACCAGCAGATCAAGTCGATCCAGATCGATCCGGCGGCGGTGGACCCCGACGACGCGGACCTGCTGGCCGACATGCTGACCGTGGCCGTGAACGACGCGCTGCAACAGTCGCAGGAGCTGGCCAAGCAGAAGCTGGGCGGCCTGACGGGCGGATTGAACATCCCGGGCCTCGGCTAACGGCGTGGCCGACCCGCTGCCTCGCGCGGTGACGCGGCTCATCGACGAGCTGGCGCGCCTGCCCACAATCGGCCCAAAAACTGCGCAGCGGCTGGCCTTCTTCCTGCTGCGCGCGTCCTCGAGCCAGGCGCAGACGCTGGGGCGCGCCGTCGCGTCGCTGCATGACGGCATCGTGACCTGCGGCCAGTGCCGCAACTACGCCGACGCCGAACCGTGCACCATCTGTGCGGACGGCGAGCGGAACGCCGCGCTGCTGTGCGTGGTGGAGGACCCGCTGGACCTGGCGGCCATCGAGAATTCGGGCGGGTTCGCCGGGCGTTACCACGTGCTGCACGGCGCAATTTCGCCGCTGGAGGGCATCGGGCCCGACGATCTGACGATCGACCTGCTGCTGGAGCGCGTGGCGCGCGGCGCCGTGGGCGAGGTCATCGTTGCCACCAACGCTACGATCGAGGGCGACGCCACGGCCATGGAGATCGGCCAGCGGCTGCGCGGGCAACCCGTGCGCGTGACCCGGCTGGCGCGCGGGCTGGCCACCGGCGGCGACATCGAGTACGTCGACGCCGCCACCATCGCCCAAGCGCTGGAGGGCCGCCGTGAACTCTGAGCGCGGCGCCGCCGCCGCCGCGCTGCGCTGGCTGGGCCACGCTGCGTTCCTGCTGACCAGCCCGGGCGGCACACGGCTGTTGATCGATCCCTTCGACGCCTCGGTGGGCTATCCCATTCCCCAGCTGCCGCCCACCGATCTGGTGGTGGTCACGCACGAGCACGCCGACCACACGAACACGGCCATGGCACCGGGCGATCCCAAGGTCGTGCGCGGCCTGTCCGCCGACGGCTGGCGGCCGAGCGTGACGGACAGCGGCGACGTGCGCGTCACGCTGATCGGCGGGGCCTACCACGACGAGGAGCGCGGGCGGCGGCGCGGACGCACGGCGTTCGCTTCCATCGAGGCGGGCGGGCTGCGCATCCTGCACCTGGGCGACCTGGGGCACCGGCTGGACACCAACCTGCGCGCCCAGTGCCAGGGGCACGACGTGGTGCTGGTTCCCGTGGGCGGGTTCTACACGATCGACGGCGCGACCGCGGGCGCAGTGATCGACGACCTGGCGCCCGCGATTGCGGTTCCCATGCACTACCGCACGGCGCACATGCCTGGGCATCCAACCGCACCGCTGGCCGACAGCGGGTTTCTGGACGGGCGCACGGTGCGGCGGCTGGACAGCCCCGAGGTGACGCTGGCGCCGCGCGGCCTGCCCGCGCGGCTGGAAATCATGGTTCCCGCGGTACCTGGGACGCCGGACGGGTAGCGCCGTTCGAGCGTTCGGCTTCGGGCGCCTGCTCCGCGAGCGGCTCGCGGGCGCCGGGATGGACTCTCCCAGCGGCACGGTTCATCTGGATGGGACGGGGGCGAGACGCACGGGCGGCGGCTGTTCGTCCGGCTGGTCCCGCGCGCGGCTGCCTTCGCCCACACACTGAGGTTCACCTCGGCTTCTCCCCCTCACCCTGCCCTCTCCCTCCAGGGAGAGGGAAAGAAAAGAAGGGAGAGGGTTGGCTTTTGCAGCGTCGGGTGTCGCCCTGGGCCTGCGACCGTGATCTGTCTACGGCCTATAAACGTGAACTGTACAAGCGCCGGAGTGAGGGCGGGCGTCTGGGTCGCCGGGGGCGGAGCGAGCGTCTGGGCCACCGGGGGACGGAGCGGGCGTCTGGGCCACCGGGGGGCGGAGCGGGCGTCTGGGCCACCGGGGGGCGGAGCGGGCGTCTGGGCCACTGGTGGCGGAGCGAGCGCCCAGGTCGCTGGGGGCGGAGCGGGCGTCTGGGTTGCCGGGTGGCGGGGCGGGGCGGGGCGGGCGTCTGGGTCGCTGGGGAGCGGGGCGAACGCCTGGGTCGTTGGGGGTAGGGGGATCGGCGGGGCTTCGGGCGCTTCGACGGGTTGAACGTGCTGGGCAGGCTGGGCCGAGGCTTCTTGGTCTTTGTCCTGATCGTCGATGCGTTGCGCTCGTGTTCCCCGTGCAGCGGGGCAACGTGCGCCTCTCTAACCTCCAGACCCTCAACGGGACTCTCTATGTCGCCGAACACGGCTGTAAGTGGCGCGGCTTACCGCCGCGGTTCGGGCGCTGGCATACCGTCTACACCCGCATGAACCGCTGGGACACGCGGGGCGTCCTCGACCGCATCTTCGAGCACCTGCAACGCGAACAGCTCGTGCGCGTCCGGCTCGAAGTGGTGGGGACGGACGGCACCATCGTCAAGGTTCATCCGGACGGGACGGGAGCACGAAAAAAAACGGGCCGCAAGCGATCGGAAAGTCTCGGGTTGGATGGACCACCAAGATTCATCTGGGTGCCGCGAATGCACGCCCCGCGCTGACCTTCGCCTTGTCCCCCGGCAACGCGGGGGACGCGCCGCACGGGCGGCGGCTGTTCGTCCGGCTGGTCCCGCGTGCGGCACGCCCGGCGCTGGTGAGGGGTGGGCCCGAGGTTGGATGGGACAGCTTTTTCCTGCGCGCGGTTGCCTTCGCCCACACACTGAGATTCACCTCGGCTTCTCCCCCTCACCCTGCCCTCTCCCTCCAGGGAGAGGGAAAGAAAAGAAGGGAGAGGGTTGGCTTTTGCAGCGTCGGGTGTCGCCCTGGGCCTGCGACCGTGATCTGTCCACGGCCTACAACCGCGGTCTGTACAAGCACAGGAGTGAGGGCTGGCGTCTGGGTTGCCGGGGGGCGGGGCGAGCGTCGGGGTCGTTGGGGGTAGGGGGATCGGCGGGGCTTCGGGCGCTTCGAGGGGGCGAACGTGCTGGGCGGGCTGGGGCGAGGCTTCTTGGGCTTTGTCCTGATCGTCGATGCGTTGCGCTCGTGTGGACGCGCTTTAGCGCCTGGGGTCGCGCGGCGGCGGGCAGGTGACCGAGCGTTCGGCTTGCATGTCTTCGAAGTGCGCCTCGCGCACGCTGCCGACTTCGACGGAGGTGATGGCGGCCGCGACGCTGGACGGGGCGCGGTCGAAGCAGCGCAGGGCCGCTTCCCAGCGGAGGGTGACGCCGGCGCGCAGCCGTTCGGGCGCCCAGGTGAGCGTCTTGGCTTCGCGCGCGTTGGCGCCGACTTCGCGGCCGCTGGCGTTGGTCACTTCGGCGCGCGTGGTCGGGCCGGAGTCGCGGTCCGACCCGGCGTTGGCCGGCAGCACCAGGCTGGTTTGCAGGAGCACGTCGGTCACGCCCACGTTGGTGGCCACCACGAAGACGTTAGTGCGGTTCGGCCCGATCTCGTCGGTCTGGATTTCCAGACGCAGGTCGGGCGGGGGGGTGGGCGCGGCGTCGGGCGCCGCGCCGCCGCCGCACGCAGCGGCGGTCAGCGCGGCCGCGGCCAGCGCGCCGCCGGCCAGCAACCGCGCGCGGCGCCACGGCCGGCGCGGGCGGCCCTGCATCTCCGCGCCTGTCTGTCTGGATGCGCGGGGGCGTGGCATGAAACGTGCGAGGTTACCCATAGGTTCGATCGTAGTGCACAATGCGCCGCGCTTCAGCCAACCGGGCCGACGAACCATCGCCACCCCGCGGAACCGGCCGAGCGGGCGCCCGCTGCCGATCATCTTACTCCTCCTGCGGCTGGGGCTCACCGCGTTCGGGGGTCCGGCGGCGCACGTGGCCATGATGCGGCACGAGTTCGTGACGCGGCGGCGCTGGATGAGCGACCGCCGGTTTCTGGATCTGCTGGGCGTGACCAACCTGATTCCCGGCCCGAACTCGACCGAAATGGCCATCCAGCTGGGGAAGGAACGCGGGGGATGGACGGGGCTGGTGGGCGGCGGGCTGGCGTTCATTGCGCCCGCCGCCGTCATGGTCACGCTGCTGGCCTGGGCGTACGTTGCCTTTGGCCAGACGCCGGCGGTGGCCTGGGTGCTGTACGGCGTGAAGCCGGTTGTCATCGCCATCGTGGCGCAGGCCGTCTGGGGGCTGGGGCGCACGGCGGTGCGGCGCTGGGAAACGGCGGCGGTGGTCGCGGGGGTCATCGGGCTGGGGCTGCTGGGCGTCAACGAGCTGGCGCTGCTCTTCGGCGGCGCGGCGGTCGGCGCCGTGTTGCAGCGGCCGCGCTGGCTGACGGGACGGCTGTCGGGCCTGATGCTCGCCCCGGCCGCCAGCCTCCAGCTGGCCGCGGCGGTCCCGGCGTCGTTCAGCCTGGCGGGCATGGGGCTGCTGTTTCTGAAGATTGGCGCGGTGTTGTACGGCAGCGGCTACGTGCTGCTGGCCTTCCTGCGCGCGGACTTCGTGGAACGGCTGGGCTGGCTCAGCGAGGCGCAGCTGCTGGACGCGGTGGCGGTCGGCCAGGTCACGCCGGGCCCCGTCTTCACCACGGCCACGTTCATCGGGTTCCTGCTGGCGGGCGTACCGGGAGCGCTGGTGGCAACCGCGGCGATCTTCGTGCCCTCGTTCGTGTTCGTGGCGGCCGTGCATCCGTTCGTCGACCGGCTGCGGCAGTCCGAACGCACGCGGCCGCTGCTGGACGCCGTGAACGCCGCGGCCGTGGGCCTGATGGCGGTGGTTTCGCTGCAGCTGGGGCAGGCCGCGCTGGTGGACGCGCCGACCGTCGTGCTGGGGCTGGCGGCGCTGGCGGCGCTGGTGTTTACCAAGGTGAACTCGCTGTGGTTGATTCTGGCGGGGGCGGCGGTGGGCGCGGCGGTGCAGGCGCTGGGGGCGTGAGGCGCGGGCGGGCGTTCGGGCGGCTGCGCGGCGTGCGGCGGCGGGGCGCCTGGGCGAGGCGCCTGGGAAGGCCGCATACTGGGCGGGCGTGGAACCGGCGCCGCGGCGCCGGGACGGGCGGCGGGAGACCTGGTGGCAAGCGAACCGGCCGGAACCGACCCGTCCGTCAGCCTGCAGCGCCCCTCGGTGATTGTGCTGTTGGGGGTGCTGGTGGCGGCGGCCATGATCACCACCTCGCCCATCGCCTACTGGCTGCTGTACGCGCTGGGAGGGCTGGTGGCGGTGTCGTATCTGTGGACGCGCAGCGCGGCGCGCTCCATCCGCCTGCGGCGGCGGCTGCGGAGCCACCAGGTGACGGTGGGCGACGAGGTGCAAGAAGACTTCCAGCTCATCAACACCAGCCGCCTGCCGATCTTGTACGTGGAGATCGACGACCATTCCGAGCTGCCCGGCTATCAGGCCTCGGTGGCCGAGAGCCTGGCGCCGCGCCAACGCAAGCGCTGGCGCTCCCAGGGCGCGGCGGGGCGGCGCGGCCTCTATCGGCTGGGGCCGATCGACCTGCGCATTGGCGACCCCTTTGGCATCTTCGCTTCCGAGCAGCGGGTGAACGTGCGCTCCACCATCGTGGTCTACCCGCCGATCTCCATCATGGCCGACGTGGAAATCCCGGCGGGCTCGATGGTGGGCACGTCGCGCTCGTCCATTCGCACACATCAGGTCACGTCGGACGCGGGCGGCATCCGCGAGTTCCAGCCCGGCGATCCGCTGAAACGCATCCACTGGCTGTCGAGCGCGCGGCGCGCCCAGCTGCTGGTCAAGGAGTTCGACCTGGAGCCGACGGCCAGCCTCTGGATCGCGCTGGATCTGGACCGCGCCGTGCAGGTCGGGCACGGGGACGAGTCGACCGAGGAATACGGGGTCAAGATCGTGTCTTCGCTGGCGCACCAGTTCATCCGCGACAACAAGCCGGTGGGTTTCGCGGCCTTGAGCCGCCAGACGAGTTACCTGATCGAGCCGCAGAAGGGCTTGAAGCAGCTCTGGCGCATTCTGGAGACGCTGGCGGTGGTGCAGGCCACGGGAACCGCGCCGTTCCACGAGTTCCTGTCCTCGCACGCGCCCGCACTGGGGCGCGGCGCCAGTCTGGTGGCAATCACGCCGTCGGCCGACCCGCGCTGGCTGGTCGGTCTGACCCAGCTGGGGCATCGGGCGATCTATCCGCTGGCGGTGGCGATGGACGGCTCGACCTTTGGCGAGGCGGCGTCGAATGCTGGCCTGCGCGGGCAGGCGGCGGCGGCGGGAATTGGGTTCGTGAGCGTGAACCGCGGGATGCGTTTCGAGACGCTGCGGGCCGACGGGCAGAATCGGGCGGAGTTCCAGCGGTCACAGCGCCGCCCGGCACGGATGGCGGCTGCGTGAGCGGCCGGTGAGCGCCGCCGCCGTTGGACGCCCGCGCGCGCTGACGCGGGCGCTGCACCTGCCGCGCACGGCCTGGCTGCCGCTGGCGCTGGTCATGGCCGCCACGCTGGCGCCCATTGCCAGCATCCACCTGGTGGGCTGGGCGCCGGGCACGGGCGTGCTGTTCTGGGTGGCCGCCGCGGGCGTGCTGACGGGGTTCGCCCTGTCCCGCAGCCGCCTGTCCTCGTGGTGGATCGTGGGCATCGGCATCGTGAGCGACGCCGCCGCCGCCTACGTGGTGGCCTCGGAAGCCTTCCCCGGGCCGATCGACGGCGTGCGCAATTTCATGCTGCTGTTCGGCGACACGGTGGAGTGGGTGCGGCTGCGGCAGGCCGGCGACCTGGCGAGCGAGCAGCCGCTGGCGGCGGCGGTTGGCGAGAGCAGCGAGCTGCTGTACGACCTGTTCTTCCGTCTGGAGACCTGGTTCCAGGCGGCGTTTGCCTTCCAGGTCAGCCGCGACAACGTGGTGTTCATCTTTTGGATGACGCTGGCGGCCTGGGGGATGGGGTACACGGCGGCCTGGGCGGCGTTTCGCCTGCGCAACGCCTACCTGGCCGTTGCGCCCGGCACGCTGGCCATCGCGGTCAACATCACGTACGTGGGACCCGACTGGGCGCCGTTTGCGATTTTCCTGATCGCCGCCCTGGCGCTGATCGTGCACACGCGCATGTCGGCGCTGGAAGCGCGCTGGACCGACACGCACACGGACTATTCCGACGAGCTGGGGCCGACGGTGCTGTTCGTCAGCGGCTTCGTGATTGCGGTGGTGGTGTTCTTTTCGCTCCTGCTGCCGCGGGCGGCCGGCAATCCGCTGGCCGAGGCGTTCTGGACGTATCTGGGCGACGGCTGGGGCAACGTGGAGGCCGGCATCCAGCGCGTGTTCGGCGGGGTGACCAATCCGGCCGGGTCCACGCTGGCCGGGCGCGAGTCGCTGGCGCTGACGGGCCCGGAGCCGTTTGCGCGGCGGGGGACGCTGATTATCGAAAGCACCGTGCCCTCTTATTGGCGCGGGCAGACCTTCGATACGTACACCGGGCGGGGCTGGCGCAGCACGATGCGGCTGCTGGAGGACCGCAGCGCCAACGAGCCGCTGGCGGACTCGCTGAACCTGCGCTCGCGCATCACGTCGCGTTCGAACATCGAGGTGCTGGACTCGGACTCGGCGCTGCTGTTTGCGCCCGGCGACGCGCTGCGGCTCAACCGCGCGTACCGGGTGCAAGTCGCCGAACGCGACGCCGGGATAGAGGACTACGCCTCCATCCGCGCCACGCGCCGCATCGGGCAGCGGCTGGTCTACTCGGTGGATTCCACGCTGGCGGCAGCCACGGCCGAGCAACTGCGAACGGCGCCGACCACGTACCCGGCCTGGATCGACCGCTATCTGGACCTGCCCCAGCTGCCGCCGCGGGTGCTGGAGTTTGCGGCGCTGCTGGCGGAAGCGGGCGAGACCTCCTTCGACCGCGTGCGCGCGGCGGAGTTCTTCATGCGGCGCTTCCCGTACGCGGCCGACGCCGGGCCGCTGCCGGCCGAGCGGGACGCGACGGACTACTTCCTGTTCGACCTGCGCCGCGGGCACGCCGCGCTGATCGCCTCGACGATGGCCGTGCTGGTGCGCAGCATGGACATTCCCGCGCGCGTGGCCACGGGGTATGCGCAAGGGGTCTACGACCCGACCACCAACCGCTACATCGTGAACCCGTCGGACGCGCACAGCTGGGTCGAGGTGTATTTTCCGACCTACGGCTGGGTGCTGTTCGAGCCGTCGGGGTTCCGCGTGCCGACCGTGCGCGGGGCGCCCGCGGACCCGAGCGCCGAGGGGAGCGGCGGCGACCGGGGACCTGCAGATCTGGCGGACGTGGGCGAGCTGCTGGACGAACTGGACAACCTGGGGCCCGCCGCGTTTCAGCCGCTGACGCCCAGCGACGGCGGCAATCCCATCCAAGAACTGGCGGGCAACCTGGGCGGCGCGCTGCTGGCGCTGGTGGTCGCGGGCGGGGCGCTGGCGGCGCTTGGGCTGCTGTACGCGCTGGGCGCGCTGATCTACGACCGGCTGCAAAGTCCGCGCGCGGCGGTGCAGCGCCGCTACCGGCGCATGGTGCGGCAGGCCGCCCGTGCGGGGTACACTGGCGTCAACGGATTTACACCGTCGGAGTTCGGGCGCGATCTCTCCACAGCATTGTTTCCGGCGCAGGCGGCCGCGGACGGGGCAGCGCCGGCCAGGGCCCCGTCGCCGCCGGAGATCGTTGCGGACGCCTACGTGCGCGCCACGTACGGCCGCCGCCAGACCACGCGCGCGGAGCGGCGTGTGGTCGACCGGGCCTGGCGGCGCGTGCGCGTGCGGCTCACGCTGCGGATGCTGCGCCGCGCGAGGCTCACCCGGGGCTGACGCGTGAGCCTCGAAAACGTTCGCGACATTGCGGTGGTGGCGCTGGCCGCGGTGTGGCTGGTGGCCACGCTGATGATGGTTATCACCGGCGTGCTGGTCTGGCGCCTGATTGCCGTGGTCCGCGCCGATATTTCGCCGATCCTGCGGTCGGCGCGCTCCACGGTGGAGACGGTGCAGGACACCGTGGAGACGGTTGGCGACGCCGTGAAGGACAGCGCAGCGTCCACGCCCCGCACGGTGAAAGGTCTGCGCCGCGCCGCGCGCTACGCCTCCTGGTTCTGGCGCTGAGGGGGCCGCTGGCGTGACCTGGATCATCATCGGCGCCTCCATTGGGTTCTTCGTGGGCGGCGCCATCGGCACGGTGATGGCCCCCCAGCAGGCGCAGCGGATTTTGGACGAACTGCCGGGGCGTCTGGCGGCGGCGCGCGCGGCGGCGCAGGAGGCGGCGGCTGAGGCCGAACAGACCGTGCGGCGGCGCGCCACCCGCTCGCGCTCCCGCCGACGGCGGCGCGGGCGCGGCCGACGCGAGAAGAGCTGATGGACGCCGCGCGCGACATCGCCATTATGGTGCTCGTCGTCCAGGGCCTGGTGGTTGGTCTGGCCGTTTTCGTGCTGGGGGTCGTTGGCTCCATAGCCATCGTGGAAACCACGGTCAACGTGCGGCGCACGCTGCGGAGCGTTCGGAAGCGCGCCGAGTCCACCCACGCCCGCGTCACCTCGACGGTGGACGAGCGCGTCATCCCGCCGCTGGTGCGGTACGAACGCGCCCGCGCCTCGGTGCGAACGACCATCGACCAGCTCACAGCGTCGCTCGACGAGCTGCGGCGGAAGGCAGGTGCCGGCCATCACAGTTGAGGCGAACGGCCGGCAAGGCCCCGACGCGCCGCCGCCGCTGATCCCCGCCGAGCGCATAGCCGAGCGCGTCCACGAACTGGCCGCCGAAATCTCCGACGCGTACGAAGGCGCCGCGCCGTTGGTCGTGCCCGTGCTGCGCGGCTCGTTCGTGTTCGCCGCCGACCTGGTGCGCGCGCTCCGCGTGCCGCACAAAATCGAGTTCCTGGGGATTAGCTCCTACAACGGGACCTCGTCGAGCGGCGCAGTGCGGGTGAACAAGGACATCGGCGCCGAGATTGCCGGCAACGACGTGCTGGTGGTGGAGGACATCGTGGAAACCGGCCAGACGCTGGCCAAGACCATCGAGCTGCTGAAGGCGCGCGGGGCTCGGTCCGTGCACGTGGTGGCGCTGCTCGACAAGCCGTCGCAGCGACGCGTGGACATTCCGGTGCGCTGGACGGGGTTCGAGATCGACGACGTGTTCGCGGTTGGGTACGGCCTCGATCTGAACGGGCGCTACCGCGGGTTGCCGTACATCGCCGGCAGCGCCAGCGGCGACTGAGCCGCCGACCGTAATCCCGTGCCTGCCATTACGATTGACGGCCGTTCGGTCTCGCTGGACGTGCGCGGCAGCGGCGCGGCCGCGGCGCTCTTCGTTCACGGCGTGGGGCCGGGAAGCACCGTGTGGGATCTGGTGGCGCAGGGACTGGACGACACGCGGCGGGCGCTGCTGCTGGACCTGCCAGGGTTTGGCGCCAGCGAGCAGGGGAATTTTTCGGGCAGCGTCAGCGACGCGGCCACGCTGGTGCATCACGTGCTGCATGCCTACGGCGTTACCGGCGCCCTGCCGGTCGTCGGCCACGGCTTCGGCGCGCTGGTCGCGCTCGACGTTGCGGCGCGCTTTCCCAGCCACGTCAAGGGGCTGGCGCTGATTTCGACCGCCGGGTTCGAGCCAAATCCCGCCGCACTGCTGGCCCGCAGCGGCGCCGCGTCCAACGGCTGGGGAGAATCCGACGCGGACGCCTGGCTGCGGGACGGCCTGGTGGAAAGACTGGCGGACGAGCACCTGGCAGCCATGCGCGCCCAGGCCGCGGCGCCTGACGGGGCGCTGGTGGCCGCCTGTTTCGCCAGCAGCGCGCGCCGCGTGCTGCTGGAAACCGCCGCGGACGTGGCGGCGCCGTCGATTCTCATCTACGGGTCGCGCGATCCATTCGTCCGCAGCCGCGACGTCGAGCTGCTGGCCGCCCGCCTGCCAGAGTCGCGGGTGGCGGCCATCGACGGCGTGGGCCACTGGCCCGCGCTGGAAGCGCCCGACGAGCTGCGCGCGGAGCTGACGCGCTTCTTCGACGGCTGACGGCGGCGGGCCTCGTGCTAGTCTGCGCCCGCTGGAGCGTGCGACCGACGGGAGCCATCGAATGAAGTTCGTCCGCTATTCCTCAGCGTCGGGGCCTGCCGTCGGTTCCCTGAAAGACACCGGCGCCGTCTACGCCGTGAGCGGCGACGTGTTCGGGGACTACGACGTGGGCGCAAAGGTCGGGACCGTCGACGACCTGAAGCTGCTGCCGCCGGTGGAGCCGGGCAAGCTCATTGCGGTGGGGGCCAACTATCTGGCGCACATCCTGGAAGGCCACGACGAGGACGCGGTGCCCAAGTTCCCGATGCTCTTCATGAAGCCGATTTCGGCCGTCATCGGTCCAGGCGCGCCGATCGTGCTGCCCGACTCGGCCGCCTTCACCCAGAGCATCACGGACCCGGACCTGCTGGAGGACCCGTTTGGCGAAGTGAGCTTCGAGGCCGAGCTGGTGGCCGTGATGGGCAAGCGCTGCCGCAACGTGCGCGAGGACGAGGCGCTGGACTACGTGCTGGGCTACAGCTGCGGCAACGACGTGAGCGCGCGCAACCTGCAGATGAAGGAAATGGCCACGGGCGTGCTGCTGATGGGCAAGGGGTTCGACACCTTCGCGCCGCTGGGGCCCTGCATTGCCACCGACCTCGACCCAACCAACCTGAACGTCGGCGCGCGGCTGAACGGCGAGACGCTGCAGGACAGCAATACGTCCGACTTGCTGTTCAGCGTGGCGCAGCTGGTGGCGTTTACGTCGCAAGGCATCACGCTGGAGCCGGGCGACTGCATCTACACGGGCACGCCCGCCGGGCCGACCGGTCTCTCGCCGGGCGACGTGATCGAGATCGAGGTGGAAGGCGTGGGCGTGCTGAGCAATCCGGTGGCGGCCGCCTAAGCGCGCGGCCCGACCGCGCAGGCGCCAGCGGCGGCGTGCGCTTCGCCAGACGGCGCCGGACGGAACCGAGCGGCTCGCGCGCGAAAGGGCTGACAGCGCAACGTGCAGCACCGAATCCGCACCATCTCGCCTACGCGGCTGCGGGCGTACGACGACTGCCCGCTGCAGTATCGGCTGCGCTACGTCGACCGCGCGCCGCGCGTGGACTCGCCGGCCTCGCTGGCGGGGCAGGCCGTGCACGCCGCGCTGGAGCACGTCTTCACGGTCAAACGCCGCTGGCGGCGGTTCTCGGCCGACGAGGCTTGCGAGGTGTACGACGACGTGTGGGACGAGCGGCTGCCGCCGGGCGCCTCGTCCGACGCGAGCGCCGCGGAGTTCGAGCAGGCGTACGCATCGGGACTGGCGGCGCTGCGGTTGTACCTGGAACAGGTCGCTCCCGGCGTCTCGCCGCATCTTATCGAGCACCGCTTCAGGTTCGACGTGCCCGGGCTGCCGGTGCAGGTGGTGGGCACGGTAGACCTGATCGACAGCGCCGGCGTGGTGATCGACTACAAAACGTCGCTGACGCCCTATGCCGCGTCGTACCTGGACCGCGACCTGCAGCTGCGCTGTTACGCGATTGGCTACGCGGCGTTCCGGGCCGGGTCGCGCGTGCGGCCGGGCGAGCTGCCGGCACCGTTCTTCGTTCCCACGGTGCGCGTGGACGTGCTGGTGCGCGGCGACCCGCCGTCCGTGCAGCAGTTCGAGCGGAAGTTCGGGCGGGCGGACCTGGAAGACTTCGCGGCGCGCGCGTCCGACATTATCGCCGGCATCGAGGCGGAGGCGTTCGAGCCGTATTGGACGCAGGCGGCGGGAGACCCCGACCCGTCGACCTGCCGCCGCTGCGCCTACGGCCGCACCTGCGAGGCGTCGCTGGCGCGGCGCGAGTTATTGGAGAACGGCGGCGAGGATGGAGACGAAAAAGAAGAGGAATGATGCGCCGATGGTGAAGTTGAAGGTCAGCCGGTCGATGCCGCGCCGGGCGTGAAAGAACGAGCTGTCGCTCCCGCCCAGGGCCGAACCCATGCCCGTGTTGCGCAGCTGCACCAGCACCGCGGCAATCACGACCACGGCCAGAATCAATTGAGCCAACTGCAGCGCGGTGTTCATTCCATCAAGGACCTTTGCGTAACTCCCACGCGAGGGGATCGGTGTCGACGAACCAGTTCCTGGAACGGTGAACCTCGGGCCTCCTGGATTGCGGCCCAGAATCTAGGACGGGGCGGGCTATTCGCTGGAATGACGGGGATTGCAAAGGTCTCCATCAGGTAGGCGGCGCCGACGCGGGCCGACGGCGCGCGGCCATCGCGGCGGCAATGTCGATTGCCAGCTCCATACTATCCGCTCGCGCCGCGCCGCGGCCGGCAATGTCGAAGGCGGTGCCGTGATCCACGCTGGTGCGGACGATCGGAAGTCCCAGCGACACGTTCACGCCGTCGAAGAACCCCGCCACTTTCACCGCCACGTGCCCCTGGTCGTGGTACATGGCCACCACGCCGTCGAACTCGCCGTTGCGGGCGCGGTTGAAGACCGTATCCGCCGGCTCGGGTCCGACGGCGTCGATGCCCTCGCTGCACGCGCGCTGGACGGCGGGCCGGATGCGGGCGTCGTCCTCGCTGCCAAAGAGTCCGCCCTCGCCGGCGTGCGGGTTCAAGCCGCACACGGCGATGCGCGGCGCCGCCGCGCCCATGGCCTGCAAAGCGTCGTCCAGCAGCTGGATCGCGTGCCTGACGTTCGCCGGCGTCACGCGCCGGATGGCCTCGCGCAGCGAGACGTGCGTGCTGTTGTGAATGACGCGCAGCCCGGGAGCGACCAGCAGCATGCGCGCGCCGGGCGACTTGGTCAGGTCGGCCAGCAACTCGGTATGCCCCGCATAGCGGTAGCCGGCCGCGTTCATGGCGGCCTTGTTGATGGGCGCGGTCACGATGGCGTCGACGCGGCCGTCCAGCGCCAGCGTGGCCGCCTCGATGACGGCCGTGGCCGCAGCTTCGCCCGCACGCGCGCTGACCTGGCCGTAGGGCAGGTCGGACAGGTCGCGCCGCCAGGGGTCGTGGACCTCCAGGTCGTCCGGCGACCGCCCCGCGGGACCCGCGTCGACGGCGCGGACTCGCCGGCCGAGCTTTGCCGCCTCGCGCCGCATCACGGCCAGATCGCCCACCACCAGGGGGCGGGATGCGGCCGTTGCCGGCAGGTTCGCCAGCGCCTTCACCACGATTTCGGGGCCGATGCCGGCCGGGTCGCCCATGGTGACGGCGATGCGCGGGGGAGCGGGGGTGGTCATCGCGCGGATCGAGGGGATTGTGCCGGTTGGCTGGGATGCGGGCGCCTCATTGTGCCTGTGGATCGCCGCGTTTCAGGCGCGCGAACGCTTCGATCAAGGCCTCCGGGCCGCCCATCGCCCCGCCTTTGGTCACGATGGAGGCGATCGGGAGCGGTCCCCGCTTCGCCAGGCCGATGGGAACGCCCCACGTGACTTCGCCGGTGATCTCGATGGACTGGACGTCCATGCCTTCCAACGCGGCGCGGGCGGTGTCTCCGCCGCTGAGCGCCAGTCCGACGCCCGGCGCGCCGCTCAGCAAGGCGCGGCTCAGGGCGCTGATGCGGCGCATCTGTGCACGGCGTCGAGGCTCGCCGGGCGCGCCGCTCTGGATCACGGCGTCGAAAACTACGTCGCGGCCCGCGTCCCAGGCGCGCTGGGCTTGCCGAACCACCGCACGGACGCTGCCGACGGTCCGAACGCGAACCAGCCGCGCCCCGGCGTCCACGGCGCGGGCGGCCTGGGCCTGGGTGTGAGGGCTGGGGGTTCCGATCACGGCGGCCGCGCACGCTGCGCCTGTTCGCGCAGCGTGCGCCCCGGCACCGCGGCTTTGGAAAGCGAGGCGCGCGGCCAGACCGGCCGAGCCTGCGCTCACCCCGCCCAGGCCGGCCAGGTCCACGGCCAGCGCGACGGCATGCAGATCGTCGTCGCTTGCCGCGTCGGGCACGACCACGCCGCACCCTGCGCGCTTGGCTTCATGCAGCGCCGCCGCAACGGCTGGCGCGCCGCGGCGCACGACGGCCAGCGGCACGGACGCGACCGACAGGTCGGTCGACGACTGCAGCAACGTCGGCACGCGCGACTCTGTCACGGGCGCGCGCGGGTCGCGGCCCGGCAGCGCCTGGGCCACCGGCGCGCCGTGCAGCCGCTGCACGCCGTCGACCGTGGTGCGCCCGCCGGCGGGAAAGGCCGGCGCGAACACCAACGGCGCCTGCCCCAGCGCCTGCCGCACAGCCCGCAGCTCGGCCCCAACGTTGCCGCGCAGCAGCGAGTCGGTCTTCTTGTAGACGCGCAGCGCGGGGCCGCCCCGCAGATCGTGCGCCGCAGCTAGGACGCACGCCGCAGCGGCCGCCGCCGGCAGGTGCCTGGACTCGGTGCTCAGCGCCCGAACCTCGCCCTCGTCCGGCCAGACGCCCGGGCGCGTGGACACCAGCGCGCGCCACCCGGCCTGCTGGAACTGCAGGGCCGTGTCGAGCGCCCCCGTCAGATCATCCGCAATCACCGCCCAGCGCATCATCGCTCGGACCAGCCCGCGCCCAATCCCGCCATTCGCCCGCCAACCTGCCGCCACGCTTCCGACGCAGACCTCATCATCCTCTCTCGTGCAGGCGCAAAGACGGCGCGGGGAGGAGCGCGGACGGCGCAGTCTTCCAGGGAAGGCGCGCGTCCGCCTCGTTCTTCGAGGCATTCTGCGGGCGCGGCCCGAGAGTTCGGCGCATGCCCGCGCGAGCCGCGGCGGCGCAATCGTGTATAGTTTGCCGAGTCAGATGCGGCAGGCGAGCTTTGCGCTGAATACCGAGACGAATCCCGGCGCCGGATCAGCCGAGCCAGTCGACGGCGGGCACGACAGGGAAGCACGGCCCGCGGACGAGCAGACGCCGACGTTCGAGGAGGGATTCGAGCGCGTCGAAGAACTCGCCCAAGCCGCCGCCAAGGCGGCACAGCAGCTCGGAGCGCGGGCGCGGGCGCTGCAACGGGCCGCCAAGACCGGGAACATTTCCGGGCTGCGCGGCGCCTGCGAGCGACTGTCCGAGGCCAGCGGCGCGGCTCGTCAGGCAGTGGCGAACGCTGCGGACGCCTGGCCGTTCGACCCCGAGGAAGAGGAAGCCTACCTTCGGGATGCCTACGACCAGGAGCTGATCTATGAAGGCAAGCTCATAGGTCTCTCCATCTTGCGGCAAGACGCCGTGTTGGTGGTGTCGCCGGCAATCGTTCGCATTCTTCCAGATAAGCTCGCCGTACGAATCGAACGCAAGCAAAACGCAAACATTCGACCGTCGCATCTTGCCTCAGTGCTTCGACGCGAGCAGACGAAGCGACCTCGTTTCACCAGCAAGCAGTTCGTCGAAGCGCTGTGGAAGACGTACCAAGACATCACTGAGAAAGGTATGGAAATATACGGGACACCGGAGAGCCTTCGCGACATCTACGACAGGCTCACGCGTCTTCCCGACATCAGGCGCGAATACAGCGAGCAGGAATTCTGCCGCGACTTGTATCTGCTGGATCACAGCGGCGTGCGGCAGACACGCGGCGGAGCGGCAGTCGCATTTTCCGGCAGCACCGGTACGCGGCAGTCGAGGAAGAAACCGCTGCAGTTCGTGGGGCCTGATGGAGAAGTGGTGAAGTACTACGCGATCTCGTTTACACAGCTTCAGCGACGATGACGTACAGCGATTCCGGACCGCCGGTCATGAGTCCCAATGGCTGGCTCGAGGTCATAACGAAAGAGTACCTCGATACGTTCGTGCGCGGCGGCGGGTCCGCGCTCAAGATCGTGACCCCGCGCGACGAGCTGGCGCGGGAAGCGGTCACGCACGGGCTGGCGGCGTCTGGCGGCAACCTTGGATACCTGGTGGTCCGGGTCGATGCGGCCCAGACCAGGATCCACATGATGGACCAGCTCTTCTTCACGATCGCCGCGCAGGTACCCTGGAGACAGCTCAGCCAGCACGTCGTCGCGACGCTCGCACGCGATGCGGGCTTCGCGGTTCCGGATGACGACGGCGCCCCGTTGTTGGAGCGGCTGGCCGCAGCAAATAACCTGGACCCCAGCTCGATCCTGCTAGAGCTGCGCCCCGTGATCGCGGAACGCGTCTTTAAGTATCGCCGCTTGTCCCGAGACTTTCGCGTGGCAATGACGCAGTTGTGCCTCGCTGAACTCACAGGCGGCGCTGACGGCGAGATTCGCATCCAGACGATTCTGGCGTGGCTCGATGGGAGCAACAACCGCGTCAGCGCCGTGCGGCAGTACGGCATCTTCAACCGGATCACACGCACCAACGCCCGCCACTTGTTCGAGTCTCTGCTGCACTGGCTGCGCCGCGCCGGCTATCCGGGTCTGCTGCTTGTGCTCGACGCGGCGCGGCTCACGGTTGCGCGCAATCCACGCGACGGCGCACAATACTACTCGAAGCCAGCAGTAATCGACGCCTATGAGTTGCTGCGTCAGTTCATCGACGCCACGGACCGCATGCACGGATGTCTCATCGTCGTCGTTCCCGACGTTGCGTTCCTGGAGGAGGATCAAGCCCCCCGCAGCCGCGGCATCGGGCAATACGACGCTCTCAAATTCAGGGTCATCGATGAAGTGCGTGATCGGCGGCTCGCCAACCCTATGGCCTCGCTGGTTCGGCTTTCGTCCCTGACGGGCGGAGGCGCCGAATGAGGGAAGAACCGACCCAGGAGATCGTGGGGCAGCGCCGGGCGCTGGAAGCGCTGCGCAACGGCGTGCCGAACGGTGATGCGGTTCGCGTGCTTGGCTGCAATCAGCCAGAGGCCGAGCGCCGCTTCCTGCAGCAGCTCGACGCTGTCGCACGCTCTCCGTCGGAGGCGCACGGATTGCTGGTCGCGGGCGACTTCGGTACCGGAAAGTCGCATCTCTTTCAATACCTCGAAAACCTGGCGCTGGAGCGGAATTACGTCTGCAGTCGCATCGTGATCAGCAAGGAGACACCGCTCTACGATCCCGAAAAGGTCTATCGGGCAGCCATCGAAGCGGCCGTCGTGCCTGGACGGCACGGGCAGGCAATCCAAGAGGTCTCGCTGCGACTGGATCCGCCGCGCCAGGTCTATTCGGATTTCTACCTCTGGGCCCGCAGCGCGGAAAGCGGGATCGCCCCGTTGTTCCCGGCCACGCTGCATTTGCATGAGAACCTTCGAAACGACCCCGAACTCGTCGAGAAAATTACGAGCTTCTGGTCTGGGGAACGCATTCTGGTCTCCGACGTCCGCAAAGGCCTGCGGGAGCTCAACGAGGTCGCCAACTTTCCAATCCGCGCGGTTCCCATCCGTGAACTGGCGCTCCAGCGGCCGCGGTTCGCCGCACGGCTCATGCTCGGCGCTGGCTACCGCGGCTGGGTCTGGCTGATCGACGAGGTCGAACTGATCGGCCGCTACAGCGTCTTGCAGCGCGGACGGTCGTACGCCGAACTGGCGCGCTGGCTGGGGCGCGTCAAGGGGCAGCACTACCCCGGTCTGACCGTCGTGGCGGCAATTACCGACGACTTCGTCACGGTAATCCTGCGAGAAAAAGGCGACATGGATAACATCGCACCCAGACTCCAAAGCCATAGGCTCTACAGCGAGCGCGCGAGCTGGGCGGAGACTGGGATGAACGTTATCGAGCGCCAGGCGCTGAGGCTCGACCCGCCTGACGACGAGACACTGCAGCGCACCTATGCGCGGCTGAAGGAGGTCCACGCCACAGCTTACGCATGGGAACCGCCCGACGTCCCCTCGCCTACGCAAGCGGCGTCGCGGCGCATGCGGTCGTTCGTCAGATTCTGGATCAATGCCTGGGACCTCAAGCGGCTCTACCCGGGCGAGGAGCTCGGCATCGAGGCGCATGAGTTGCAGCATACGTATTCCGAAGCCGACGGTCTTCGGGACACGCCGGCTCGGGAGTCGTCAGAAACGTCGCCGTAGGCCGCTATGGCTGTCCCATTTCGTGACCGCAGCGCAGAAGACGACGCGCTTGGGTTGGCCGGCTATCTTCGATTTATCGACGAGCCGAGGTTGAAGGGTCTGCGAGGATGTCTGTTCTGCGTCAATGTGCGCGGCGAGCCGATAAACTTCAGCTTCACCCGAATCGACGCGGCTGCGCCGCTGCTCTGGCGTCCCGGCGATGCGCGGCGGCGCGCCGTGACGGGCCTGGCCGCGGCGCTCTTTGCGGAGGGCGCCAAGGCGCCGAGGCTGTTGCTCGCCCTGGCCAGCGAAACGCCGTCCAGCGTGTTTCGCGAGGACTTAGACGTTGCCGTGCCCGTGTGCCGCATTATCCGCCCAGACGACGGAGGCGTGCAGATGCGCTGGGCGGGGCAGCCGCCGGCGCCTGATACAGCGGCGCAGCGGCTGTGGACGGCGCTCGATAACCGGCGGCTGGCAACCGAGCCGTTCGACCGTGCGGCCCGCGGGCTGGCCGAGGCGTTTTCCGCGCGATGAGCGGCGGCTGGCGGCGAGCGGTGCCGGCGGCGGCTCGCCGCCGGTTCTGGTGGTTGTGGCGCCGACGGGTCGAGGCCGAGCCGCCCACGCGGATTGCGCTCGCCACAGCCGCGCCAGCCGAGACCCGTTCGTTGCCAATCATCACTCCTCTTCCCGAGACAGCGACGTATGTCGACTTCGAGCTTCCATCCGAACGCACGCCTACGTCGAGTCGATCGTTCCCAAGCGACGGCCTCGACGGGCGGGGCGGGGCTGCGGGGGACGTTCCAGCCGAGCAGGCCGCCAGCACGCTGCGGGAACGACTTCGCGTCGTGCTCGCACTCCCGCTCGATTCGCTGCTGCCCGGACCCGAGGCAACGCTCGACTGGCCAAGCGGCCTGCTGCCATTCCAACACGACGGCGTTCGCGCGCTGATCGCCAGCGAGCGGATGCTGCTGGCCGACGACATGGGGCTCGGCAAAACCGTGCAAGCCATTGCCGCGATCCGCATCCTCTTCACCCAGCGCACGATCTCGTCGGTGTTGATCGTTGCGCCGGCGGCCATCGTTCGCCAATGGCAGCGCGAGTTTCGGCGCTGGGCCCCGGAGTTGCGGACCCTCATCGTCCACGGCCCGGCGCACGATCGGGCCTGGCAATGGAACGCGCACGTTCACGTGACGATCGTGAGTTACGACACGCTGCGCACCGACTTGTCGAGCGGCGCCGCGTCCGCGCCGGGACGCAAGCTCTGGGATCTCGTGCTCTTGGACGAGGCGCAACGCATCAAGAACAACGACACCGCAACCAGCATACTGCTCAAGCGTCTCGACCGACGGCGTTCATGGGCGCTGACTGGCACGCCGCTCGAGAACGATCTGGACGATCTGGCCTCTATCCTGGAGTTCGTCGATCACGGTGCGGCGTCTTCCAGATCTTCGTTCAGCCGTACCGAAGCGTTGCTGCAGCGTCATCGCGATCTGCAGCTGCGGCGGCGCAAAGTCGACGTGCTTCCCCAGCTGCCGCCAAAGCAGATCATCGAGATACCGCTCGTGCTTGGACCCATGCAGCAGGCGGCCTACCGGCGCGCGGAAGACGAGGGCATCGTCCAGTTGCGCAAACGCGGAACTACGGTGCGCGTTACACACGTGCTGGAGCTGATAACGCGGCTCAAGCAGATTTGCAACGTCGATCCTCGGACTGGAGAGTCCGCCAAGCTGCGCGACATTGGCGAGCGTCTGACGACACTTGCAGCACAGAATCACCGTGCGCTGATTTTTTCACAATACACCGACGACACCTTTGGCGTTGGCGCTGTTGCTAATGTCTTGAAGGAGCATCGTCCGCTGACATATACCGGCGCCATGACCAGCGCCGCCCGCGACCAGGTCATCGCGGCGTTTAGGTCGAATCCGTCGCACCAGGCGCTGATTCTCTCCGTCAGGGCAGGCGGCGTGGGGCTGAATCTTCAGGAAGCTTCGTACGTCTTTCATCTGGATCGGTGGTGGAACCCGGCCGTCGAGCGGCAGGCCGAGGATCGAACCCACCGCATGGGCCAGGCGGCGCACGTGACCGTGTTCAAATACGTGTGCGAAGATACGATTGAGGAGCGAATTCGGAATATCTTGCGTGAGAAGCAGAAGCTCTACGATGACGTCATTGACGACGTGTCGCTCGACCTTGCCGCTCGGCTCAGCGAGGACGAACTCCTCGGGCTGTTTGGCCTTTCGTCCCCACCGCGCGGCGGCGCGCGGAAGACATCCAGACCGCCGCTCGTCGACTCCACCGGCGCCGAGGCCGCCGTCGGGTAACCGTCCGACCGGCGGCAGCGTCGAGCTGCCGATGACGCGCAGGTGCGCGCCCGAGGGTGATGGGCGCGGGGGGCGGGGATGAGTCTGGTGGTCGAGGTTTCGGTGGTGGTGGTGACCTGGAATGGGTTGCAGCATCTGCGGCAGTGCCTGCCGGCGCTGCGCCGGCAGCAGGGGGTGGCGCACGAGACGATCGTGGTGGACAACGGCAGCTCGGACGGGAGCGCGGACTGGATTCGTCGGGAGCACCCGGAGGTGGTGCTGACGCGGCTGGCGGAGAACCAGGGGTTTGCGGCGGCCAACAACGTGGGCTTCGGGCTGGCGCGGGCCGAGCTGGTGGCAACGCTGAACAACGACGCGGCGCCCGATCCCGACTGGCTGGCCGTGCTGGTGCGCGAGGCGCGCCGAACCCCGCGGGCCGGGGCGTTTGGAAGCCGCATCGTGCTGGCGCACGCGCCGGAGGTCATCGACTCGGCCGGTGTGTCGACCGACGTGCTGGGCGTGGCCTGGGACCGCCACAACGCGGCGTCGGTGGGCGTCGACGCTGCGGGGGAGGTCTTTGGCGTCTGCGCGGGGGCGGCGCTGTACCGCAAGGCACTGCTCGACCAGACGGGGGGCTTCGACCCGCGCTTCTTCGCCTATCTGGAGGACGTGGACCTGGCCTGGCGCGCGCGCTGGCTGGGCTGGTCGGCGCGCTACGTGCCCGAGGCGCGCGTGCTGCACGCGCATTCGGCCACCGGGGTGGAGGATTCGGCGTTCAAGACCTTTCACCTGGGCCGCAACAAGGTGTGGACCATCGTCAAGAACTATCCGACCTGGCCGCTGATGGCCTGGCTGCCGCTGATGGCCGCGTATGACCTGGGGTCGCTGCCGATCACGATGGCGCGGCAGCGCAGCCTGGCGGCGCTGCGAGGGCGGCTGGCGGCGCTGCGGGGGCTGCGCGCCGCGCTGCGGGAGCGGCGGCGGCTGGCGGCCGCGCGGCGGGTGCGCTGGCGCGACGTGCGCCCGTTCGTGGATGGCCCGTCCTGGCCCTGGACGCTGTGGCGGCGGCAGCGGCGGCTGCGGCGGGCGGTTGGGACCGCCGCGGCGGGCGGCGCGCCAACGATTCGCTGCTAGACTCACGCGCCCGGGGCGTGGCGCAGCCTGGTAGCGCACCTGACTGGGGGTCAGGAGGCCGCCGGTTCGAATCCGGCCGCCCCGACCGCGGCTTGGCCCTGCCAGCGCCGCACGGCAGCCGCGCGGTGCGGCGGAGGCCGCGCCGTCAGGTTGCGGCAAGGCGCGGCAGGGGGCGCTCGTCGATCGGCAGGTGGATCAGCGCGGCCGCCAGGCCGAACGCGATGCCGGCCAGCCACATGCCGTCGTAACTGCCCGTGGCCTCGTAGATCGCGCCGCCCAGCCACACCCCGGTGAACGCGCCCAGCTGGTGGGACAGGAAGACGAACGAGAACAGCGTGGCCAGGTAGCGCACACCGAACAGGCGGGCAACGATGTCGGTGGTCAAGGGAACCGTGGCAAGCCACAGCAGGCCCATCAGCGCAGCAAACACGTAGGTGACGAGTTCGGTTTTGGGCAGCAGCAGGAACGCGGCGATGACTGCGGCGCGCGCCGCGTAGATGAAACTCAGGCTCAGTCGGCGGCTGAACCGCATGCCGGCCATGCCGGCCAGCAGCGACCCGACGATGTTGAACAGGCCGATCAACGCCAGCGCCGCGGCCCCCACACTGGCGGCGAAGCCCAGGTCGAGCACATAGGCCGGCAGGTGCACGGAGATGAACGCGACGTGGAATCCGCACACGAAGAAGCCGGCGGTCAGCAGCAGGTAGCCGCGATGCTCGGCCGCCTCGCGGATGGCGGCGCGCACGCCGCGGCGGGCGCTGCGCTCGGCAGCCAGGTTTGGGTCGCCGGGCAGCACGAACGCCAGCGGGACCATGGCCAGCGCAATCAGCGCCAGCCAGGCCAGGGCGTCGCTCCAGCCGTAGGCGCTGATGAATCCCTGCATGATGGGCGAGAACACGACCTGCCCCAACGACGCGGCCGCCATACCCACGCCCATGACGAGCGGCCGCCGTTCGGGTCTGACCACGCGCACCATGGCGGCGACGACCAACGAGAAGGACGCAAAGGCAAAGCCCGCGCCGACCAGCAGCCCGCCCACCAGCTGAAAAGCGGCGGGGGCCTCGATCAGCCGCATGAGCCAGATGCCCAGCGCATACACGCTGGCGCCGGCGGCGACGACTCGGACGGGACCGACGCGGTCGGCCGCGGCGGCGGCGAGGGGCAGCACCAGACCCAGCGTGAGGTTCTGCAACGCCATGGCCAGGCTGAAGACCTCGCGCGACCAGCCGCGCGTCTCCGACAAGGGCGGCAGGAACAGGCCGAACGTGGAGCGGGAGCCTGATTCGATGGCCGCCAGCAGCGCGCCGGCCGTCAGCACCAGCAGCGGGACTTGCCAGCGGCGGAGACCCTGCGCACGCAGCGGCTGGGCGGGCGGAACATTCATGGCGGCACGTGGGGACTATAGCCGCTCTGCGCATGGACTAGCATCAAAGCGTGACCGTCCTGGCTGGTGATGGCATGCGGACCACCGACTGCTGCGACCACGGCCCGCGCGACGAGGCCGGCCGCCGCGGGCCGGCGTACCGCCGCGCGCTGTGGATTGCGCTGGTTATCAACGCGTCGATGTTCCTGGTGGAGGTTGTCGTGGGCGCGGCGGCCGGCTCGGCGGCGCTGCAGGCCGACGCGCTGGACTTCATGGCCGACGCGGCGAATTACGGCATCAGCCTGCTGGTCGTCGGCATGGCGCTGCACGTGCGCGCCCGCGCCGCGCTGGTGAAGGGGGTCTCGATGGGGCTGTTGGGGCTGGTGGTGCTCGGCTCGACCGTCTGGCACGCCGTGCAGGGCACGCTGCCGAGCGCCGCCGCCATGGGCGCCGTGGGCTTTGCGGCGCTGGCGGCGAACGTTCTGGTGGTGGGCGTGCTGTGGGCGTATCGGGCCGGCGACAGCAACATGCGCTCGGTGTGGCTGTGTTCGCGCAACGACGCGCTTGGCAACGCGGCGGTGATCCTGGCGGCGCTGGGTGTGTTTGGAACGTCCACCGGCTGGCCCGACCTGGCGGTGGCGGCGATTATGGCCGCACTTGCGTTGCAGGCGGCATGGGCAACCGTGCGGCAGGCGGTGGGCGAACTTCGGCGCGCCCGCGTCCGACAGCCGGCGGGCGCGGGCCGCGCGTGAGCGGGGATTCGGAGCGCGCGCCGTCACCGCGGCGGCGCGTACGTTCGGCCTTTCCAGCGGCCGCCGCTGCCGGCGGCGTGGCGGCGGGCCGAGTCCAGCGTCATGGCGGTGTAGAGCACGGCCGCCAGCGGCAGGGACGCGGCGTGAAGCATCGACCGACCGTACCAGCGCGTCATTGGCGCGTAGGAAACCGCCGAGAGCGTCCAGCCCGCCGCGCCCGCGGCCAGCACGGCAAGCGGCGCTGCCGCGGCAGACGACACGCACAGGCCGGCCAGCCCCGCCGCAACCGCGGCGGGCGGCGCGGCAAAGGCCGCGAGCATGCCCAACACCGTGCCGGCGAGGTTCGACGGCGAATAGCCGAGCTGGGTGTACGCCGTGCGAGCCGCGACGTGCCAAACCCCCGGCACGCCGCCATAGGCGCGCACGCTGCGCACGCTCCGCGCCAGGCCGAGCCAGGTACGGCCGCCACTGTGCTTGATTCTGGCCGCAAGCGCGCAATCGTCGATGACTTCGGCGCGGATGGCCTGGAGACCGCCGACGCGCTCCAGCGCCCGCCGGCGCACCAGCATGCACCCGCCCGCGGCCGCGGCGGTGGAGCGCGCCGGGTCGTTCGACCAGCGAAACGGATAGAGCAGGCCGAAGAAGTAGACGAAGGCCGGAATCAACAGCCGCTCGCTCCAGGTTTCCGTGCGCAGACGCGCCATGACTGACACCAGGTCCAGCCGCTGGTCGAGCGCCGTCAGCACCAGCCGGCGCAGCGAATCCGGCGGATGGGCGACGTCGGCGTCGGTGAAGAGAACGAACTGGGCGTCGGCCTCGCGCGCGGCGTGGGCCCCGCGGCGCATTGCCCAGACCTTGCCCGCCCATCCTGCGGGCAGCGGGCCCGCCGGCACTACCTGCACGCGGGCGCCGTCCACGCGCGCGGCGGCGCGTTCCGCGGCTTCGCTGGTGCCGTCGTCGCTGTCGTCGTCCACGACGACGACCTGCATGCGGCCTGGGTACCGCTGCCCGAGCAGCGTGGGCAGGGTGATCGGCAGGACCTCGGCTTCGTTCCGCGCGGGAACGACGATCGTCACGGACGGCCACTCGTCCGGCCCGGCCTGGGACGGCGCGGCGGGGAGGCGGACGTCGGTGCGCCAATAGCCGCCGCGGGCGGTGAGCAGCCAGACCCAGACCAGCGCCGCCAGCGCGGCCGGAGCGCCCGCGGCAATCACCCAAGCATCCACGACGCGCAGCCGACTTCAGCGCACCGTCAGCGCGGGTCGGTGGTCCAGAAGCGCAGCACCCGGTCGTCGCCGCCCGTGGCCAGCAGCGCGCCGTCCGCGCTGACGGCTACTGCGCGCGTCCAGTCGACGTGCGCGTCGATCGCGCGGCCCAGCGCCACGCGGCCAGTGGGGTCGCGCAGGTGGACGCGCCGATAGGCCGCCAGCGCCAGGCTGCCGCCGGACGGGTGGTACGCAAGCCCGGTGAGAAGGCCGGCCTCGGGCTCGATGGTGCGCAGGATCAGCGCGTCGTTCGCGGCCAGAATCTTGACCGCCGCACCGTCGGCCGCGGCCAGTTCGGGGACGTGCGGGTCGAACGCGAGCGCGCGTATCCAGTCGTCGAACCCGACCACCCGCCGGCGCACGCCGCCCGTGGCCGCGTCGAGGAACCAGACCTCGCCGAACGTTCCGACGGCCACGGTGCTGGGCCCGCGCACCGCGAGCGCCGTGACGTCCTTGGGGAGCCGTTCGGAGGTCCAGATCGTTGCGCCGCTGGCCGCGTCCAGCTTGCGGACGACCCCGGCCCGATCGCCGGCCAGCGCCGCGCCGTCGGGCGTGAACGCGAGCGTAGACACGGCGGCGCCCGCGGGCGGCGCTTCGGCGCGCAGCGCTCCGGTGCGCGCGTCCCAGAAGCGAACTCGTCCGCCGCCGCCGCCCGAGGCGACGAGCGACCCGTCGGGCGAGAAGGCCACGGCGTTGACCGGCAGGTCGTGGGCGGCGATCCGCAGACGCACGCCGCCGTCATTGCCCACGAGTGCGACCTGACCGTCGGCGAGCGCGGCGGCCACGGCGTTTCCGTCGGGAGCGAAGCGCAGGTCGGCGATGGCCGCGCCGAACACGGTCTGCGCGGCGCGTTGCGAGGCCGCCGCCGCCCACACGCCCAGCCGGCCGTCCCATCCGCCGGAGATCAGGAGATCGCCGTCGGGGCTGTAGGCCAGCCCTTGCACGTCGGTCACGTGGCCGGTCAGTCGGTAGAGCCGCTGGCCGCTGGCGGCGTCCCACACGGCCACGGTTTCGTCGCCCGAGGCCGTGGCGATGCGGCGCCCGTCGGGGCTGAAGGCCACGTGCCACACCGCCGCGTCGTGGCCGTGCAGGGTCAGGATGGGCGAGCCGTCGCGTGCGTTCCAGATCACCGCCGTCTCGTCGTCGGCGCCCGTGGCGATGCGCGCGCCGTCGGGGCTGAGGGCCACGGACAAGACGCCGCGCGAATGCTGGCCGCTGAGGTCGAACAACCGTTCGCCCGCGGCAACGTCCCATACGTCGGCCACGGCCCAGCCGGTGGTGACGAGACGCTGCCCGTCGGCGCTGAACGCCGCGCCGTTCGACCAACCCTCGATACCCTCGATGGTGCGAACGAGGCGCCCGCCGGCCGTCTCCCAGAGGCGCACGACGCCGTAGGACGTGGCCGCGAGCAGCGCGCCGTCTGGACTGAAGGCCACGCTGGTGAACCAGTCGTCACCAGCTTCCAGCACGTGCAGCGGACGGCCGCTGGCGGCCTCCCAAAGCCGCACGGTGGCATCCGCAGACGCGCTGGCCAGCAGTGCGCCGTCGGGTGAGTACGCAACCTCGAAGACCCCGCCGCGGTGCCCGAGCAGCTCGCGCAGGCGCGCGCCGCTGGCCCGGTCCCAGATCACGACCCGATGATCGAACCCACCCGTGGCGAATGACGCCCCTGCGGGATGGAAGGCGACGCTGGTCACCAGGGGCTGATGAGCGTCGTCGATCTGGCGGCGGGGAATGGCGGGCGGCGCTTCGGGCATGGTCATCGCCCGCGGGATCAGTCCGGCTTGCTTGTAGTGGTCGCCGGACGGGGCCAGGCGCACGACACCATCGTCGAGCCGCAGGACGGCCCGCTGGGCGCGCAGCACGCCGCCGGTCGGCGCGGGTTGGTAGGCGAGCGGCAGGCCGAAGCGCGTCAGGGCGTTGGGGGCGTCACGCCAGAACTCGACGAGGCGCGGATGCGCCGCCAGCGTCTGGAGGCGGGCCAGGGGGCCGGACGCGCTGGGCAAGGATTCCGCCGCGGGCACGCCTTTTGCGTCTCTGAGCCAGGGGTCGCGTCCGGCCGCGGACAGGCGGTCGTAGATATTGACCGGGTCGACCCGGCCGCCCGTCGCACCCTGCAAGACGGCGCGCTGGAAGGCCTGGTAGACGAACGGGCCTTCGCGCCAGCGCCGCGAGACCGGGTATCCCAGCGCCTGGGGGCCGCCAAGGTCCTGGTACGCGCTCCAGACGTCGACGCCGCGGACGTCGCGCACCGCGAAGCCCAGGCCCGCGCGGCCGCCGGTTTGCGTGTAGAAGTAGCCGTCTTGCAGCGGGAACTCGGCCGGCGCGGCGGAGGCGTCGGGGCTTTTCGCCGCCGCCAGCACGGCGACCGCGAGCAGGACGGCACCGGCCCTGCGCGCCCAATGCATCGGCGCGGACCTGGCGGCGGGCCGTCCCTCCCTCATCGGCCCGGGTCAGCCGGCGGCCAGGGCCGCGCGCAGCGCCGCCTCGAGGTCCGGGCGCTGAAACTGGTAGCCGGCGTCCAGGAGTTTGCGCGGGACGACGCGCTGGCTGGACAGCAGCATTTCCTGGGCAATCTCTCCCAGCGCGGCGCGCAGCAGCGGCGCGGGCAGCGGCAGGACGACCGGCCGGCGCAGCACGCGCCCGAACGTCGTGACGAATTCCCGGTTCGTGACCGGGTGCGGCGCCGCGGCCACCAGCGGACCTTGCAGGTCGTCCCGGTCGAGCGCCATGCGGGCGGCGCCGACGAGGTCGGCCAACGCGATCCACGGCCAGAAGTGGCGGCCGGCGCCGAACCACGCCCCCAGGCCCAAGCGCAGCGGCAGGCGCATGCGCGCGATTACGGGGGACCGCGCGTCCACGACCGGCGCGATGCGCAAGAACACCACGCGGACGCCGGCGTCGGCCGCCGGGCGCGCGGCCGCTTCCCAGTCGCGCGCGACGTCGGCGAGGAAGCCGCGGCCGGGCTGGCTGTCGTCGTCCAAGCGTTCGTCGCCGCGGTCGCCGTAGACCCCCACGGCGCTGGCCGAGACGAGCACGGCGGGCTTGCGAGACATGGCGGCGATGCCGCGGGCCAGCGCGTCGGTGCCGCGCACGCGGCTGTTGCGAATGCGCCGGCGCTTGGCGCGCGACCACCGCAGCGCGGCCAGCGGTTCCCCGGCCACGTGCACCACGGCGTCCACACCTTCCAGCGCCGCGTGATCGATGGTTCCGAGGCGCGGGTCCCAGCGCACGCCGTCGGGCCGCGGGTCGTGCGGCCTGACGATGGGAACGACCTCGCGGCCGCCAGCGCACAGGTCGGCGGCAATGGCCGACCCGATCAGACCGCTGGAACCGCTGACGGCTATGCGCATGGGTCGGTTGGGCTGGTTAGGCGTTAGGAGGCGCGGGCGCTTTCTTCGTAGACGTGGGCCGGGGGTCGTCGCAGGTCCCAGATCAGGCCTGTCCAGCTCAGCATGGTGAGCAGGTAGTGGGTGATGTCGATTTCCCACCAGAAGAACCCGTTGCGCTCGGAGCCTGGGTAGCGGTGGTGGTTGTTGTGCCAGCCTTCGCCCAACGTGATCAGCGCCAGCAGCAGGTTGTTGCGGCTGGTGTCCGTGGTCGGGAAGCGGCGGCTGCCCCACATGTGCGCGCCCGAGTTGATCAGATAGGTGATGTGCCACAACAGCACCGTGCTGACGACGAAGGTCCAAACGAAGACCTGCGGCCAGGTGGCGCCCGTGGACGGCAGCAGCCATTCGAGCAGGACGCCAAGCGCGGCGGCGGCGGCGGCGTAGACGAGGGTGCTGCCGGCGTACCAGCGGTCGAGCCAGCGCAGCTCGGGGAAGCGGGCCAGGTCCTTGATCTCGTTCCAGCGCGTGTCGTTGCGGTTGTACGCCATCAGCCAGCCGACGTGCGCCCACCAGAAGCCGCCGTTGACCGGCGAGTGCACGTCCTGCTCGTCGTCGGAGTGCCGATGGTGGAAGCGGTGGTGACCGGCCCACCAGAGGGGGCCTTTTTGGATGCTCAGGGTGCCAAGAAACGCCATGACGGCCTGGAAAACGCGCGTGGTCTGGAAGGTGCGGTGGGAGAAGTACCGGTGGTAGAAGCCGGTGACGAAGAAGACGCGCATCCAGAACGTGATCAGACACGCGGCAACCGCCGGCCAGCTGACGCCCACCAGGAAAACAGTGAGCACGGCCAGGTGGAAGGCGATGAAGCCCCAGTTGTGGCGGATGCTCTGCCAAGAGTCGTAGCGCTGCTCCTGGCGTTCGGGAAGGGCGAGGCCGTCCTCGCTCGACGACGGCGATGGGGCAGTACGAGCCAAGCTAACGTGACACCTTTGCTAAGGGACGCAGGATGCGCCGGACGGCGCGCGTCCGCGCAAAGGATGCGCGATGCGCCCGCGCGCCGCAAGCCTGCATGGTAGCGTTCCGCACACTGGCCCGCACACTGGCGGCCTGCGCACATCCGTTATGAGCGCGCCCGCGGGCATCCAGCTTGGGCGGCGCGCACTCACGTTCTGGCGTACGCAAGGCGCGTCGAACGGCGGCCGGACTCGCGCGGCCCCGCGCGCGCCAGCAGCACTTGCACGTCGCGGATCACGCCCGCCTCGAAGGCCGAGGCGCACGCGGCCAGGTAAAAGTCCCACATGCGGATGAAGCGGTCGTCGAACCCAAGCGCGCGCACGCGCGCCTCGGCGTTCCAGAATCGACGCCGCCACTCGTCCAGCGTGCGCACGTAGTGCGGCCCGATCTCCTCGCTGGCGCGCAGCGCCAGCGTGTGCCCGCCGCGTCTGAGCGAATCCCGGATTTCCACGACCGCGGGCAGCACGCCGCCGGGAAAGATGTATTTGCTGATCCACCCCGACGCGCGCAGCGCATCGGCGGCCGCTTCGTCGGGAATGCCGATCGTTTGCAGCAGCATCACGCCGCCGGGCCGCAGCGCGCGGGCGCAGGTTGCGAAGTAGGTGTCCCAATATTCGCGGCCGACGGCCTCGAACATTTCGATGGACACGACCTTGTCGAACGTGCCGGTCACGTCGCGGTAGTCCTGGTAGCGGATATCGACCTGGTCGTCGAGGCCGGCGGCGGCCACGCGCTCGCGGGCCAGGCGGCACTGTTCCTGCGACACCGTGACGCCCACCACGCGGCAGCCGGTGGTGCGCGCGGCGTGCATGGCAAACCCGCCCCAGCCGCAGCCAATCTCCAGCACGCGGTCGTCCGGGCCCAGGTCTAGCTTGCGGCAGACCAGGTCGAACTTGGCGCGTTGCGCGGCGGAGAGCGTGTCGCAGCCGTCCCAGATGGCGCAGGAATAGGCCAGGGTTTCGTCCAGAAAGAGCTCGAAGAACTCGTTGCCCAGGTCGTAGTGGGTGTGAATGTTGTGTTCGCTGCCGAGGCGGGTGTTGCGGCGGCGCGTGTGGCGCCAGAAGTCCAGCAGCCGCCGCGGGACGGACGCGGCCGCCTCCAGACGCACGCTGCTGCCGCTGGCCAGCGCGCCGCGAATGACCGCGCGCAGGTCGGGGCTGGACCACTGGCCTTCCACGTAGGACTCGCCCGCGCCCGTGGTTCCGCCCAGCAGCATACGCGTGAACGCCCGGTTGTGGTGGATGTCGGCCCGGGCGACGCTCCCGCTGGCCAGGTCGCCCACCGCGGTGACGATGCCTTCCGGCAAGCGCAGTTCCAGACGTCCGGCTGTCCAACCGCGCAAACGCCCGAGGACGAGCGCACGGGCACATCGATCCAGCGCGCTGGCGAAGATTAGGGCGGCCCTCGCGTGCGGTGGGCGGGCGATTGTGCCATGCGCGGACGGGCCGGCGGGCGTCGACGCGGCGCCCCCGCCGCCAGCGCCGACGTACCCTGAGCGCGCGGGACGCGAGGCGACGGCCCGACAGTACCCGCGGAGGTTGCGCATGGCTGACGTTATGCGGATTGCCATCGGCCAGTTCAGCGATCCCAGCGAAGACATCCTGCGGTTTGCCGCGCAGCTGGGGGTGAGCGGCGTGGTGCTCAACACGCCGCGCCTGCCGGGCGCCGTCCGCTGGGAGGCCGAGGATCTGGTGCGTCTGCGGCAGCGCGTGGAGGCGTACGGCCTGCGCATCGAGTCGATCGAAAACGTGCCGACGCACTTCTACGACCGCGCGATGCTGGGGCTGGAGG
Organism: uncultured Chloroflexota bacterium; assembly: GCA_958296175.1. Classification (GTDB taxonomy): domain Bacteria; phylum Chloroflexota; class UBA11872; order UBA11872; family UBA11872; genus UBA11872. The sequence continues at coordinate 1,919,069 of OY282448.1, read as the reverse complement.
GCGCCCAGGAACAGATCGAGAACTACCAGGCCACGCTGCGGCACGTGGGCGCGGCGGGCATTCCCATCCTGGGCTACCACTGGATGCCGAACGGCGTGTGGCGCACCGAGGGCGCGGCGACGCGCGGCGGCGCGCGGGTGACGGCCTTCGACCTGGCCCAGGCCGACACGGCCGTGCGCACGCACGGGGGCGAGTTTGGCGCGGACATCCTGTGGGCGAATTACGAGCGCTTCACGGACGCGGTGCTGCCGGTGGCCGAGGCGAGCGGCGTGCGCATGGCGCTGCATCCCGACGACCCGCCGGTAGCCTCGCTGGGCGGCGTGGCGCGCATCATGCGCTCGTTCGAGGGCTTCGACCGCGCCATGCGAACCGCCGACAGCCCCAACAACGGCCTGAACTTCTGCATGGGCTGCTGGTCGGAAATGGGCGGCGGCGCGCTGGCGGCCATGCGCCATTTCCTGAACCGGCGGCGCATCTTCTACGTGCACTTCCGCGACGTGCAGGGCGCGGCGCCTGCGTTCAACGAGTGCTTTCTGGGCGAGGGGAACGTGGACGCCGCCGCCGCCATGCGCACGCTGTACGACGGCGGGTTCACCGGTTTTCTGATCGACGATCACGTTCCGGGCATGATCGACGACACGCCCTGGGGCCACCGCGGCCGCGCGCTGGCCACCGGCCAGATGCAAGGGCTGCTGATGGCGCTGCAAGCGGAAGCGGCGGGCGGCGGGGCGACCCCGGACTGCGGCGAGGAGTGCTGCTGACGGCGGCTTCCCCCGCGCTCTTCACCCTCACCCTGCCCTCTCCCTCCAGGGAGAGGGGAAGAATGGGTCGAGCTGCGCAGCGGTGCGAGGCTTTTCTCTGCCAGCTCCCTCGAAGGAGGGGGAACACCTCCGCGCCTCTTGTCTCGCCCTCACCCTGCCCTCTCCCTGGAGGGAGAGGGGAACAAAGGGTCGAGCCGTGCGGCAGTGCGAGGCTTTTCTCTGCCAGCTCCCTCGAAGGAGAAAGGAACACCTCCGCGCCTCTTGTCTCGCCCTCACCCTGCCCTCTCCCTCCAGGGAGAGGGGAAGAATGGGTCGAGCCGTGCAGCGGTGCGAAGCTTTTCTATGCCAGCTCCCTCGAAGGAGAGGGAACACCTCCGCGCTTCTCGTCTTGCCCGCACCTGGCCCTCTCTTTGCAGGGAGCGGGGACGACGAAGGAGAGGGAGCAGGGGTGGGTGAGGGGCGTTGCGCGGCTGAGGCGGGCGTTTGGGCGCGGCGCGACTTTCGGCGGGGGGCGCGATAGGATTCGGCGGTGACTCGGGGACCCCCCAGCGCCGGTTCTGCGCCCGCTCCAGCGGTGGGCGCGATAGGATTCGGCGGTGACTCGGGGGGCGTACGCCGAGAGGAGCAGCCCATGAAGATAGAACCACAACCACGCGCCTGGCTGGCCGAGTTCGTCGGCACGCTGAGCCTGGTTTTCGTTGGATCGATGAGCGCGGCGGTGGCGTTCGAAACGCTGGACGGCGGCGCGGCCGGCGTGGTCATGGCCGCGCTGGCGCACGGGCTGATTCTGACGGCGCTGATCTACGCGCTGGGGGCGGTGTCGGGCTGCCACATCAACCCGGCCGTGACCATCGCGCTGGCGGCCATCGGCAAGTTTCCGCTGCGCCTGGCGCCCGGTTACATCGTGGCGCAGCTGGCCGGCGCGGTGGTGGGCGCAGGGCTGCACGCCTGGATTCGCGCCGAGGGCGCCACGCAGTACGGCCTGCCGCTGCCCGCGGCGGGGGTGACGGACGGGCAGGCCCTGCTGATCGAGGCGGCGCTCACGTTCTTGCTGGTCAGCGCCATCGTGGGGTCGGCGGTCAGCAGCAAGGCGGCGCAAGGCTTTCACGGCCTGACCATCGGGCTCACGCTGGCGGCCAGCTGGCTGGTGGGCGGCGCGCTGACCGGCGCGGCGCTGAACCCGGCGCGCTCGTTCGGGCCGGCCGTGGCGGCGCTGAACTTCGACTCGCTGTGGGTCTACTGGCTGGGGCCAATCCTGGGTGCGCTGCTGGGCGCGGTGGTCAGCGCGGTGATTCACAACCTGCGCGAGGAAATGGACGGCCAGGCTACGTAGCCGCGCAGCCGCGCGTTCCTGCGGCGCAACGCGCGGCAAGGCAGCGTTCGGGAGCTCCAAACCCTGCCCTCGGGCGTGCGCGGCGGCCCGTGTTCGCTCACCGCGGGGCGGGCGCTCCTCACACGCTTCTGGAGCTGGGGACGCGCGCGGCGTACGCCAGCGCGGAGGCGCCAGCACGGCCGCAGCGGTGGCGGGCCGTCACCCGCGCGCGGCGTACGCCTTGGCCTGCGCGATGAAGTCCAGGCCGACCTCTTCGCTGAACGCGTCGGCCAGCCGCTGGTAGACGGGGCCCACGCGCCCGTCGCCCAGCGGCGCGCCGTTGAACCTGGTGACGGGCACCATGACGTAGGGCGTGGTGCTGAAAAACGCCTCGTCCGCCGTGGCGGTGTCGTAGGCGTCGAAGCGCGCTTCCCGCGCCGGAATGCCCAGCTCGGCGGCCAGCGTCAACACGGTGTCGCGGGTAACGCCGCGCAGCACGTGGTGGCCTTCGGAGGTGAGCAGCTGGCCGTCCCGCACGATGAAGAAGTTGGACCCCGTGCCTTCGGTGATGAAGCCGTCGTCGTCTTCCAGCACCGCCCAGGCGTCGGGCCCGTGCCGGGCGGCCTGATGGTTGGCGATCTGATAATGCAGACGGGAGCGGCTCTTGATCTTGGCGTCCAACAGCCGGGCCGGGATGGCGCGCTGCCGCGGGACCACGGCGTCCAGGCCCGTGTCGTACCAGGCCGCGGCGTCGGCCAGCGAGGCGGCCAGCGGGTAGCCGAAGACGAGCACCGACGCGCGCGCCTCGGCGCCCCGCGCCCGGTAGCGCGCCACCGTGCCGGGCGAAATCTGGTGCACGATGGTGAAGTCGTCGTCGGGCGCGTAAGCCGGCGCGTTGCGCGCAATGAGTTCGCCGGTCAGGTCGGCCAGCTCGCGCATCGTCACCCCGGCCTGGATGCCGGCGGCGGCCAGCGAGGCGGCCAGCCGGTCGAGATGGTCGTCCAGCCGATACGGCTCGTGCCCAAAGCTGCGCGTCGTCTCGAACACGGCGTCGCCCCAGAAGAGCGCCGAGTCGAAGATCGAAATCGCGGCGCTGCTCTCCGGGACCCAGGCGCCGTTCAGGTAGACGACGCGCTCGGCGCGGCCGGCGTCGGCGCTCATGCCGCGCCTCGCGCCGCGTCGTAGGCGTCCTGCACGGTCTGCAAGGCGCGCAGGCTGGGCATCACGTCCGCGATGGTGGGGCTGGGATCGCGCTGCTGGCGCACGGCGGCGAAAAACTCGCGGTCCTGCGCGGTAATCACGTCGTGCGGCACCACCTCGGTCATCTTGGCGTCGAAGATCACGCCCTTGCTGCCCGTGAGCGTGCCGGTGGCGTAGTTCGCCAGCACCGTGTCCTCCTCGCCGATGAACAGCGCGTCGTCCAGCGGCTGATGCGTGTTGTAGGACAAGGTGATACTGCCCACCACGCCGTCGGGCGTTTCGAGCGCGATGGCGATGTCCATCGGAATCCCCAGGTGATGGTGAGGCGGGCCCAGGCGCGCCGAGACCTCGACCTCGGTTGCGCCCACCACCCACATCCAGGCGTCCATGGCGTGGCCGCCGTGGTGCCAGATCAGGTTGTCGGTCCAACTGCGCTCGTAGCCGACCCAGTTCACGTTGGCGCGGCGGATGAACCCGTAGCGCTGCGCCAGGTGATGCACGCGCAGGCTTCCGTCGGCCACCATGGCGCGCATGCGCTGCATGGCCGGCTGAAAGCGCCGCGTGTGGGCCACCATGAGGGGAACGCCTGCCGCCTGGGCCGCCTGCTGAATGGCTTGCGCGTCGAGAAGCGAGGTGGCCGCGGGAATCTCCAGCAGCGTGGGCAGCCCGCGGCGGACGGCGGCCGCGGCGTGCGCGCGGTGCATGTCGCTGGGCGTGGTGATGACCGCAACGTCGACCGCCGGGTCGTCCAAGGCCGCCTGGAGATCTACGCCGTGCCGCGCAAACCCGGTGGCGGCAGCGAATTCGGCCGCCTGCGCCGCGCGGCGGCCGACGACCGCGTGCAGCGTGTGGCCAAGATCGCGCAGCGCACGGGCGTGAAATCCTGCGATACTGCCCGACCCCAGCATGAGCACGTTCACGGGCATGCATCCTTCGTTCCAGCGGCGGCCGGCAAGTGCGCCAGGGCTGCGCCGCGCGCGGCGCCCGTAGCCTACCGTGCAAACGCGGCTCTCCGTCTGGGCGTACCCCTGGGATCTGGCCGACGAAGGCGTCGACGCGGCGCTGGACTGGCTGTGCGCGCACGGGTTCGACGCCATCGACCTGTGTCCGAACTACCACGCGATCTCGACCTTCTCGCCGCGCAACCGCCGCCGCCCGCAGTTCTATTCCGAGCAAGGCGCGGTGTATTTCCCGGCGCGGGCCGAGCGGTACGGGCGCATCGAACCCTCGCTGCACCCCGAGCCCGAGGTGCTGGAGGTCTACCGGCAGGTCTCCGAGGGCGCGGCCGCGCGCGGCATGCAGCTCGACGCCTGGGTCATCGGCATGTTCCAACCCTGGCTGGCGCGCGCCTATCCCGACACGGCCACGGAAAACGCGCTGGGCGGGCGCAGCTTTGCCGCCGCCTGTCCGGCGCACCCCGACGTGCGGGAGTATCTGGCGGCGCTGCTGGTAGACCTGTGCGATCAGTACCAGGTCAGCGGCCTGACGCTGGAGAACGTGGGCTACGCCGACTTCGCCTACGGCTGGGTGCGCCCGCGCATTCTGGTTCCCATGAGTCCCTGGACGCGCTTTCTGGCCGGGCTGTGCTTCAACGAGCCCTGCATGTCGGCCGCGCGGGCGCACGGCGTCGACCCCGAGGCGGTGCGGGAATCCGTGGCGCGCGAGCTGCGCGCGCGGCTGGACGCGCCGCCCGACCCGCACGCGCCAGACGAGGACGTGGCCGCGCTGGCCGCCGAACGCTGCGCGGCCGACGAGGAGTTCCGCGGCTTTCTGGAAGCGCGGGAGCACGCGGCGGTTGGCATGGTGAAAGCGGTGAAACACGCCCTGCGCCGCAGCAGTGTGCGCGTGGGCGTCGGCGGCGCGTCCCTGGGCTGGGCGGCGGACGGCCTGCGCCTGCGCGACCTGCTGGACACCATCGGGGCGCTGATGATCGCAGACCCGACCGACCACGCCGCCGACGCCGACGCCCAGATCGACGTCATCCGACGCGCGCGCGCCGACATCCAGATCACCGTGAACCAGACCGGGCACCATGACGTGGATCCGCACGGGAAGGGCTTCGAGGCGCGGGCGTGGCGCCTGGGGGACATCCGGCCCGACCGCGTGATGGTGTACAACTTTGGCCTGCTGGCCCCGGTCACGCTCGCGCACGTGGGCCGGGTGCTGCGCGCGCAGCTTGGCTGAGCCGGCCGGCCGCAGGAACCCAGGGAGGCCGCCATGCCGCCGTACGTATCGATTCGCTTCTACAAGCTGCGCGCAGACGCCGACGTGCAGGCGTTCGAGCAGGCGTTCCGCGCCGTGCGGCCCACGCTGGGCATCGAGCGGGTGCTGCTGCTGCGCGGCTTCCAGGCCGACGAGTTCGACCTGGCGCCCAGCGGCTACGACTACGGCAGCATCCACGTGTACGCAAGCCTGGAAGAAGCCGTCAAGACCGTGCAGATCGCCGGCGGCCTGCTGGAGCAGGACGAGATTCCCGACGCGCTGCGCCCCTTCGTAGAGTTCTGGCGCACGGCCCACGCCGGCCCGATCGCCGAGGGCGTGGTGAACGGCTTCACCCTGGTGAGCGAGTCACCCTGAGAGGCGGATAGCGGCAGCCCTCGCCCTGCGGTCTGCGCAAAGCGAGGACGCGGCGAAGCGCCGCGTTACCCCGCGCCATCGCGGGAAGGATATGGAAGGCGGGCGGACGCTTTCCTCGCCCCTGACGTGCGGAGTGCGCGGGCGAAGCAAAGTCACCGACGAGATACCCGCCGACGGCCTCCTCGCACCCTGGCGCGCGCGGGCGAAGCGCGGGACGACGAGTCAGAGGCCCAGCGCGCGCAGGATGGGCGTGAGCGCGGCGGTGAACGCCGCCGCGTCGACGCGGCGCGCGTCGGCGGGGGGGCGAATCGGCGCGGCGGCGCCCCAGTCGACCTCGATTTCTCCGGCCGCCTGCATGCCCGGCCGCGCCAGCCGCAGGTGCAGCGGGCGGTACGACCGCGCGTCCACGTACAAACTGGCGAACTCGTAGTCCGGGTTGGTCAGCACGAAGCAGGCGCCGCCGCCCGGGCAGGGTTCGTCCGCCTGCACGGCCCAGCCGTCATCCTGCACGGCGGCGGCCACACCGCCCACCACGGGGAAGGCGCTTGCCAGCGCGGGGACGTCGGCCCCGCCCTCCCGCGCGGAGGCCGAGTCCACGGCGATCCACGCCTGCGAAGCACCGCCCGCGGCGCCTCGGACATACGTCAGCCCGCCGACCTCGATCACCTCCAGCTCCAACTGCGCCGGGCCGACGTGGAGCGTGACCGCCACCCGCAGCGCGTCATCCTCTGGCCGCCGGTCGACCTGGACCTGCACGCGGCCAGTCCCGTCCTGGGTGGGCGACGTCAGCCGCGCCGTGGTGGCCGGCGGCGGGCCGGAAATCACGGCGGCGTAGGCCTGAGGGTCGAAGTCCAGCGCCGCCGCGCCGTCGGACGCCGCGCGCGGGGGCGGCTCCTCGCCGCAAGCGGCAAGCGCGGCCAGACACAGCGCCGCCAGACACAACGCCGCCGCCAGCCAGCGCGCCGCGCACCGCACGCCGCGCAGCGCCCCGCGCCTTACCCAACGGCCGCGGCGCGTCGGCATGGCTAGATGTAGGCCAACATGCCGTCTGCCCGCGTCGGACGGCCGCGCCGCCAGGGCGCGTAGGGGTACTTCTCCAGGATGCCCTCGGTCAGGTCGACGCCCAGCCCGGGGCGCTCGGGGATGGCCAGATAGCCGTCCTCCAGCCGCATCGGTTCGTCCAGCACTTCGGCGCGGACGCCTGTGTCGTCGGCGTGGTACTCCAGGATGAGAAAGTTGGGCGCCGCGGCGGCAAAGTGCACGTTCACGGCCGTGGCCAGCGGCCCCAGCGGGTTGTGCGGCGCCACGCTCACGTAATGCGCCTCGGCCAGAGCCGCAATCTTCTTCAGCTCGGTCAAGCCGCCGGTGACGCACACGTCCGGCTGAATGATGTCGGCCGCCCCAGTGGCGAGCAGCTGCTGGAACTCGAACTTGGTGTACAGGCACTCGCCGGTGGCGATGGGAATCGGGCACTGCTGCGCCAGCTTGGCCAGCGGCGCGAACTGCTCGGGTCGCACGGGTTCCTCGAAGAAGAACGGGCGGAAGGCGCGGATGCGTTCGGCCATCTCCAGCGCCCGCGCCGGCTCCAGCAACTTGGCGTGGGCGTCGACGCCAATGTCGACCGCGTCGCCCACCGCGCCGCGCACCGCCGCCATGCGGCGCTCGGCGGTGTCCAGTTGCGTTCCCCAAGGGTCCGCGTCGCCGTCGGGACGGAACGGCCCGATCTTCAGCGCGGTGTAGCCGTAGGTCTCGACCAGGCGGCGCGCGTCGGCGCCCAGCGCCTGCGGCGTGCGGCCGTGCGCGGACTGATATACGCGAACGCGGTCGCGCACTTTGCCGCCCAGCAGCTGATAGACCGGCGTGTCGAGGACCTTGCCCTTGATGTCCCACAGCGCCTGATCGACGCCGCTGATGGCGGCCGTAATCACCGAGCCGGTGGGAAAGCGGCTGCCGGCGTACAGCTCGTGCCAGACGCGCTCGCCGTCGAGGGGATCGAACCCGACCAGCCAATCCTGGAAGTAGCGCACCGTCTCGGCAACGGCCTTGTCGGGCCCGACCGGATAGGCCTCGCCGATGCCGGTGAGGCCGGCGTCGGTGTAGACCCGCACGATGGGCCAGTTGCGCGCGCCGTCGTTGATGAAGTCGCAGGCCAGTCCCGTAATCCGCATGTCCGAAGCTCCCGCGCCGCGGCCCGGGCAGCCTAGCGCGAACGGGCGCATTTGACGCGGCGCGCGGAATGCGCCGGGCACCGCCGCGCGTTTGCGCCGCACCTGCGTTCCTGGGAGCAAGGCTGGCCACGACGCGCGCCCGAAGGCGGTTATGCTCGCCGCACCCGCCGCCGGGAGACCCGCGATGATCGACTTTTCTCGGTCGTTTCTCACCTGGACCCACCACCCGCACGTCCCGGACCCCGTTTACGCCTATGCGGGCGGCCTGCTGGCCGACCCTGGCGACGTCGTGAGCGTACGGCTCCAGGCCGACGCGCGGCTCGAAGTCCGATCGGACGCGGGCGAGGTCTTTACGTGCTACGTCATCGCGCCGTGCCGCGCCGAATACACCATCGTCAGCGACAACCTCTTCCAAATCCCAAGCGGCGAATATCGGGCCGTCTTTTCCGAATCCCTCAGCGTTCCCATCGCCAAGCGGCCGTCGAACGAAACGGAAGACGTGCGCCGCCAGGTCATTGCGGAGAAGTACGCCGCCTTCGACGTTGCCATCCGCCGGCTCCCGAACGTCAGCCCGCTGACCAGCGTGGGCGGCCTCATTGCCGCCACGCTGGACGGCGCACGGATCAACGCCGCCTGCACCTATCGGGACGAGACCACCGGCCTCAGCGTGACCGTGGAGTTCCCGGTGGAGCTCATCAACTTCGATCGTGCCAACCAGAAGTTCCAGGTGTGCACGGAGCCCGTCATCCTGCCGGATCTCGCCACTTGGGACGGGCAGGGGCTGGACCGCGTGTTTCTGGCCGCGGCGGCGTTCAGCTCGTTCGATCACGTCGAGTTCATCCTGCGCCGCGAGATCGAGCCGGCCGCCAGCGAACTCTCCTGGTACCACCAGGTGCGCGGCCGCGACCGCAACGAGCTGCGCGAAGGCGCCGTGGAACCCCCCGGCGTCGAGCGCGGCCGCCCCGCGCCGCTGGTCTTCAACGAAGTCTGGAAACGCCGCGCCGAGGTCGTGCTCGCCCGAGTCTCTGGCGCCGCGTAGCGCATCGGCGCACACTGGGGCGGAACCGACGCCGCGGCCGGCGGCACGCTTTCGGGGAGCCTGACGTGGCCGATGCGCTGCGCGTTGCGCTGATGATCGAGCCGACGGGAAACCATTTGGGGTCGCTGTACGCGGCTGCGCGCAACCCGGAGGTGGGGAGCGTGGCGGTGCTCGACGCCACGGGCGGGACGTTCGAGGCGGCGCGGGCGGCGGTGGGTGGGTCGGCAGCCTGCTATACGGACGCGGAAGCGATGTTTGGCGAGTTTCGCCCCCAGGCGGCGCTGGTCAGTCTGGAGGCCTGGCGCATGCCGGCCATGATCGAGGCGGCGCTGCGCGCGGGGTGCCACGTCTGGCACGAGAAGCCGGGGTTTGCCGAGCTGGACGACTACCGGCAGCTCTACCGCACGGCGCAGGCCGCGGGGCTGAACCTGACGATTGCGTATACGACGCGGCAGCGGCCGGTGGTGCAGGAGGCGCGCCGGATCGTGCGGGAGGGGCTGCTGGGCGACTTGTTTGCCTGCCACGCCTGGCTGGTGGCCGACCACGACCGCACGCACCAGTGGGCCACGCTGCAGGGCGGCTGGGTTTTCGACAAGGCGCGGGCGGGCGGCGGGTTCCTGACCTTTCTGGGCTGCCATTACCTGGATTTGATGCGCTTCGTCACGGGCGACGACTTTGCGTCGGTGAGCGCCGTGACGGGGGTGGTGGGCGGCCAGCCGCTGCCGGTGGAAGACGCCGCCTCGGTGACCGTCGAATTCGCCAGCGGCATGGTGGGCAACCTGAGCGCGGGCTATTACGTCAGCAAGGGCGAGTACGGGGCGGGCCGCCACGCCGGGTTCATCCTGTGGGGGCGCGACGGCTGGCTGCGGTTCAACCCGGGCGGCACGAAGCTGGGCGTGCCGCTGGAATGGATGTCGACCCGCGGGGTGCACGCCAGCGCGCCGCACAAGCGCTGGACGTTCAGCGGCGAGGGCGCGTCCGCCAACGAGTACGACCTGATTACGAGCGCCTTCTTCCGCGCCTGCCGGGACGGGACGCCGCCGCCGGTGGAGAACGAGGCGGGGATGTGGGTGAACGAAGCCGTGCAGGCGGCCTACCGCTCGTGCGCGACGGGGATGCGGCAGCAGGTGACGATTCCCGAGGCTGCCTCCGGCTGAGCGCGGGCCGCGGCCGCAGCGGCGCGGATTCGAGCGGCGGGCGTCGGCGCGGCGCGGGGGCGGCTAGACGCAGCCGCGGAACGAGCGGCCGCGGATTTGGAGCGGGGGCGGCACGGCCGGGCCTTGGATGGCGGCGGCGCGGCGGGCGTCGGCGCGCATGTAGTGCGCCGCGTAGCCGCGGCGGCGCGCGGCGCTGACGTTGGCGCGGCTGGCGTGCCAGGTGAGGCTGTGGTGAAAGCTGACGCTGCCCGAGCGCAGCGGGCCGGGCGAGGCCGCGAGTTCCGGGTCGGTTCCGATCCGCGCGCGCAGTTCCTCGAATTCCTGGTCGTCGATCAGCCCCCAGCGGTGGCTGCCGGAGACGAACTCCAAACAGCCGTTGTCCAGCGTGGCGTCGTCGATGGCCGTCCAGGCCGTGACCAGATCCATGGGAAAGATATCGGCGAACGAGCGGGAATCCTGATGCCAGGGCTGCGCCGCCCCGATGGCGGGGGGCTTCATGAAGAGTTGGTCGGCGTAGAGCTTGAGGTCGTCGGTGTCCAGCAGGTCGGCGACAGCGTCGACGATGGCCGGGTGGCGGACGTGCCCTTCCAGGACGGGGTCGCGCCCGGCCAGCCAGTAGAGCTTGCGGACTTCCAGCTCCGGGGCGGCGGCGGTGACTTCGCCGGCGCGCACGCGCTGTTCCTTTTGCACGCGGTCGGGGTCCAGGCCGGCCACCTCGCCGCGCGCGATCGCGTCGGCGCGGCTGCCCAGGCGGGCAACGGCGTCCGGCGGCGCCAGGTCCTCGACGACGAGCCAGCCGTCGCGCCAGAAGCGCCGGACGTCGTCCGGGCGCAGCCGGCGCAGGGGCGTGGACTGCACGCGCTGTTCGTCGATGACGACGTTCACGCGCACCCCGGAAATTCGCGGCCGCGAATCAACTCGAACGGCAGCAGGTCGTCACGCACGCGCACGGCGGGGTCGTACCAGGTGCGCGAGCGCATGTAGTGCGTGGCGTAGCCGCGGCGGCGGCGCGGCGTGGTGTTGGGACGGCTGGAATGGTAAGTGAGGCTGTGGTGGAAGCTGACGCTGCCTGGGCGCAGTTCGACCGGCTCGATCGGCCACTCGCCGTCGAACAGGGCTTCGATCTGGTCTTTGTGCGACGCGGGCACCATGCCCCAGCGGTGGCTGCCGACGGCCATCCACAGGCAGCCGTTGGCGATGGTGGCCTGGTCGATCGCGGTCCAGGCGGTGACGAGGTCCATGGGGAACATGTTGCTCCAGGCTTGCGAGTCCTGGTGCCAATGCTGCGCCGCGCCGTGGAAGGCGGGTTTCATGAAGAGCTGGTCGTTGTAGAGCTTGAGATCGTCCGTGCCCAGCAGGTCGCCGATAACGTCGACCACGGCGGCGCCGAAGGCGTGTTCGCGCAGCACCGGGTCGCGGCGCGCCAGTTGATACATCTTGCGCACGGCGGTCGTGCGGTCGGCAACCGCCGTCTGGCCGTCGGCGAAGCGGCGCTCCAACTGCACGTAGTGCTGAGGAACGTCGTCTGCTGCGCCCGAGGCGATGAGGTCGGCGCGCTGGCCCATGCGCGCGATCAGGTCGGGGTCGACCAGATCATCGACGATCAGATACCCGTCGCGCCAGAAGTCGGCCAGCTGGGCCTCGGTAAGCACGCGGGGCGTTCTGGCCGTCACCTGCGGGGCCTCGTGCGGGGCTGCGGGCCGCGCACGCTCACACCCGGCCGGCGAAGGAGCGTCCGCGCACCTGCTTGAACGTCGGCATCTTGGGCGCGTCGGTAACCGACTCGTCCTTGTAGGACGCGGCGCGCATGTAGTGGCAGGCGTACCCGCGGCGGCGCTTGCCGGAGGTGTTGGCGTTGCTCTGGTGCAGCACCAGGCTGTGATGGAAGCTGACGCTGCCCGAGCTGAGCGGCGCAGGGACGACCGGCCACGGCGCGCTGCCCAGGTCGTCCAGCAACGGCGTCAGGCGCGGTCGGGTCAGCATGCCCCAGCGGTGCGTGCCGGGCGCGAAGTTCAGACAGCCGTTCTCCACCGTGGCGTCGTCGATGGCCGTCCAGGCGGTGACCAGATCCATGGGCAGGATGTCGCGCCAGGAGGCCGAGTCCTGGTGCCAGGGCTGCTCGGCGCCGATGGCGGGCGGCTTCATGAACAGTTGGTCGCCGTAGAGCTTGATGTCGTCGGTGCCCAGCAGGTCGGCGATGACGTCCACGATCTTGGGGCTGGCCGCGTGCTGGGTCCAGAGCTGGTCGTCGTAAACGGCCAGGTTGTAGAGCTTGCGGACGGAGAGCACCTGGTCGACGACTTCGCGCTCGCCCTCGCGGAAGATGCGTTCGAGCTGCACGCTTTCTTCGGGGATGTGCGTGGCCTTGCCAGCGGCGATGAAATCGGCGCGTTCGGCCAGACGCGCAACCTCGTCGGGCGTCAACAGGTCTTCGACGGTGACGTGGCCGTTGGCCTGAAAGGCGTTGACCTGTTCGGGGGTGAGCACGCGCAGTTTGGGTTCTGCGACCGCCATTGGTGACACTCCTGCCTCCGCGGCAACGTTGCGGACGGACGGCATCTTGCACAGCCGGTGCCTGATGCTACCCGATTCGCAGGGCGCGGTGAACTGTTGGGCGGGCGAAAGACCCTCACCCTGCCCTCTCCCAGAGGGAGAGGGTAAGAAGGGGGGAGGGGGAGGCGGGGAAGTGGCGGGGGCGGCTCGTAGACTGCATGTTCTGGGCGCTTGGGGGGCGATGGTGGCGGCGGGGTCTGTTGACGACGCGCTCGAGCGGCGCGCGCGGGCGTTGGCGCTGCGCGGGCGGGACCCTGCCGCGGCCGCGGCGGAACTGCGTCTGGCGCAGGCGCAGGTGAGCGTCGAGACCCATCCGGTCGAATTCGCGCTGATCAACTACGACCTGGCCGGGGCGCTGCTGGGCGGCGGCAATCACGGGGCGCTGTTGGGCAGCGGCGGCGGGGGGCGCGGCGCGCTGGAAGCGGCGGCCGCGGCGGCGCGCTGTCTGATCGTGTTCGGCCCGCAGGAAATGCCGGACCTGTTTGCGGGCGCCAGCGAGCGGCTGGGGCTGGCGCAGTGGCGGGCCGACCGCCGGTCGGCGGCGCTGCGCACCTATCGAACCGCGGCCGGCGCGTTGGCGCAAACGGGGCATGCGGCGCTCCAGGCGCGGCTGCTGGCCGGCGGCGCGCGGCTGCTGGCGCAAGGCGGCGGGCCGGACGACGCGGCAGCGCAGCGTGAAGCGGCCGACACGTTCGCGGCGGCGGCGCAGCGTGAAGCGGCCGACATGTTCGAGGCGGCGGCGCAGCGTGGGGCGGCCGACACGTTCGAGGCGGCGCAGCGTGGGGCGGCCGACATGTTCGAGGCGGCGATCGCGGCGGCGCGGGTCTCGGGGGCGCCGCCGCTGCTGGCCGAGGTGCTCAACGACTCTGCCAGGCTGCTGGCCGCACGGGCCGGCGGCACGGGGCCGCAGGCCGAGACTGCGCTGGCGCGCTTCGACGAAGCGGCGCGGCTGGTGGACGACCGCAACCTGGAGGCCGCGCTGCCCATCCTGGCCAACCGAGCGGCGGCGTACGCCGCGCGGACGGCGGGCGAGCGCGACGCGAACCTGCGCGAAGCCATCGCCAGCTACGAGCGAGCGGCGGCGCTGCCGGGCATCGAGCAGCGGCCGGCGGACCTGGCGCGCGTGTACCGGGCCATGGGAGACGCCTGGATGGGGTGCAGCGGCGGCGAGCGCGCGGCGCATCTGGCGCGGGCGGACGCTGCGTGGGAAGCGTCGCTGGCGCGGCTGACGGAACGCGGGCAGCGCGGCGAGCGCGCGGCCACCTGGAACGCCCGCGGCCTGGCTCAGGTGGAGCTGGCGCAGCGAGGGTCGGCCGCGGCCGTGGACGCCGCCGTGACGGCGTTCCAGCAGGGCCTCGACGAGGCTTCCGGCGGGGACGACCGCGCGCTCACGGCTCAACTGGCCAACAACCTGGGGTCGGCCATGATGACGGCGGCCAGTCAGGGGCGGCAGGTCTCGCTGCACGCCGCTGCCGAGGCGCTGGACCAGGCGGCGGACCTGTGGACGGCGCTGGGCATGCCCGAGGATGCGGGGGGCAGTCAGCTCAACGCGGGGCTGGTGTATCTGTCGCTGCATGCGGCGGCTGGTGACGGCGCGATGCTGGACCGCGCGATCGAGCGGCTGCGGGCGTCGCGCCGCGCGCGGCCGCTGGCCGCGCATCCGCAGCCGCACGCCGCGGCGCAGTTCAACCTGGGGCTGGCGCTGGCCATGCGCGCCCGAGGCGGGACGCGTGACGATCTGGCCGCCAGCGCGGAGGCGTTTCGGGCCGCGCTGCGCGTCTGGCGCGGGCCGAACGCGCCGCCGCAGGCCGCGGCGGCGCACAATAACCTGGCCGGCGTGCTGCTGAGCCTGGCGAACGAGGACGACGTGGAACTGTTCGACGAGGCCGCCGCGCACTACGGGCACGCCTTGCAGGCCTACCCCGCCCCCACGCATCCGAGCCAGCATCGGGTCATCTCGCAGAATCTGGCCCTGGCCAGGCGCCGTCGTCAGCGCGCCGCCGAACGTCGGAGCGCCGTCGATGCGGGCTGACGACGTCGATATTGCGGTCATCGGGGGCGGGCCGGCCGGGTCGTCGCTGGCGGCCTTGCTGACGCAGGCCGGCTACCGCACGCTGCTGCTGGAACGCGAGTTCTTCCCGCGGCCGCACGTGGGCGAGTCGTTGCTGCCAGGGGTGTTGTTCGCGCTGGCGAAGACCGGGGCGCTGGAGCGCGTGGAACGGGCCGGGTTCACGCGCAAGTACGGCGCCACCTACGTGTGGGGGCGCACGCGCGAGCCGTGGACCATCCGCTTTTCCGAGGTTCCGCAAGACCGCACCTTCACTTACCAGTGCGACCGCGCCGAGTTCGACAGCCTGCTGCTGGACCACGCGCGCGACGAGGGCGTGGACGTGCGCGAAGGGCATCAGGTCACGCGCGCCGTCATGGCCGACGGCCGGGTCGCCGGCCTGTCGTACGTGGACGCCGCCGGCGCGGCTGGCGAGGTGCGCGCGCGGCTGTGCGTGGACGCCTCGGGGCAGTGGTCGGTGCTGGGCCGCCAGCTGCGCCTGCGCCAGCACAACCACGACCTGCGCCACGTGGCGCTCTTCGGGCACTACCACGGCGGCGGCGGCGAACTGCCGGACGTGGTGGCGGGCATGGAACCCACCGACGCCGGCAACGTGTACGTCGTTGCAGTGGACGACGGCTGGCTGTGGCACATCCCGCTGGCCGGCAACCTGCGCAGCATTGGGCTGGTCACAGACCCGCAGCGCATCCGCGGCCTGAGCCGCGCGCAACGTCAGGCGTTCTACCGCCGCACGGTGGAGGCGTGCAAGGAATACGCCCCGCTGCTGGAGGGCGGGGCGTGGGCGGGCGACTTCGAGATTGTGACGGACTGGTCGTTCATCTGCCGGCAGTTCCACGGGGCCGGATATCTGCTGGTGGGGGACGCGGCGTGCTTCGTCGATCCGATTCTGGCCTCGGGCATTGCGCTGGCGCTGCAAGGCGTGATCCGCGCGGCCAAGGCTATCCGCACCTCGCTGGAGACCCCCGACCTGCACCGGCTGGCGATGGCCTGGTATCAGGAGGGCTACCTGCGCCAGGCGCTGGACTTCGTGGACATGGCCAACCACTGGTACCACGGGCAGCGCTTGCAGGAATCGTGGTTCTGGACGGCGCAGCGGCTGGTGGACCCGAGCCAGAACCTCTCGCTGCGGCAGGCGTTCGTGTTCATATCGTCGGGCCTGGCGCAGGAGGCGCCCGAAGCGGCAATCCGCTACATGGGCGGCTTTACGCCCGGGCAGCTGGCCGTGACATACGAGAACCTGGGCGTGGACGCCGCGCCGGACGCGGGGGCGGCGGCCGGGGACGGGGCGCAGCGCGCGGCGCAGGTCGGCCCCGCGCAGGCGCTGGCCAGCACGCCGGCCTTTGCGCCGGGCGCGGGCTGCCGCGCCTGGATGGCCGAGACCGCCGCGGGGCTGCGGCCGGTGGCGCGGGTCGAGGTGCCGGCCGGGGCGGGCGAGGACGCGCGCGAGATTGTGGTCTCGCTGCCGACGCTCTCGCTGTTGAACCTGGTGGACGGCACTCGCAGCGGCGCCGAGATTGCGCAAACGCTGGCGGAGCGGTTCACGGGCGGCGGGCGCGCCGACCCTGCCGCGCTGCGGCCGGTGGTTGGCGAGGTGCTGGCGGGGCTGGCGGCCGAGGGGGCGCTGATCTTGAGCTGAGGCGGCTGGCGCCTCGTTCTCTTTCCCTCGCCCTGGAAGAGACCACTGCAAACCCCGTCGTTCCGGCACAACGCCCGCACCGCCTGCCTCGTACGTGATAACGGGGGTGCTCGATACGGGGCCGGAATCCAGGAGTCCCGAGGAACATCTGTGCGAGACCTGGCTCGTCGACGCCGGTCCCCTCGCCTGGGAATTGCGCAAAGGCCCCTGGAAGGGCGCGAGCGGACTGCGGGGACGCGGAGAAGGGGGAAGACGGCGAACGGCCCGCCGGGCGGGGCCGGCGGGCCGTTCGGGGGCCGTGACGGTCTGGCTAGGCCGGGATCGGCATCCAGTCGTCGCGGGCGGCGAAGACGGCCGTGGCGTCCTCGGCCATCTTGACGCCGGCTTCCTCCGGGGTGATCTCGTTGACCCAGAGCTTGGACTGCACCGAGCCATGCGCGCCGCGGAACTCGTCCCAGTAGGGGAAGTAGCCCGGCGTGCGCGGTTCCGGCGTGGTGGCGTAGGTCTTGAGCCAGCTCATGCCCTCGGGCGGCGCGGCCAGCAGCTCCGGCGAGTCCGCCACGGTCTTGAAGACCGGGAAGTGCCCGCGGTCGATTCCCACGCGGGTCTGGTATTCCGGCCCCGCGAGGTAGGTGACCAGCTGCACCGTCTGCTCCAGGTTGCCCAGGCGCTCGGCGGCGATGGTCACGATGTGCGGTTGGTCGTTCCAGCCGTGCCGCGCGTGGCCCGTGCTCGGCGCGGCGTACATCGGGCCGACGGACCAGCGGAAGCGGTCCTTGATGCGCGGAATGCCGAAGCCCGTGCTGTAGACGCGGCCGCCGGGCCAGATGCCGACCTTCCCGGCGGAGAACGGGTCGCCGAACTCACCGGCAACGCGCTGCCGCACCTCTTGGGTGAAGGCCACGTTTTCGGTGTGCATCGTGTCGTAGGTCCACTTGAGCGCTTCGATGGCCTCGGGCTGGTCGAACGAGGCCTTGCCGTCCTCGCTGAACCAGTACTCCACGCCGTTGGACCACATCATGGGCCCCCAGCCGAACTGGTCGCTGGTGGGCGCCCACATGCCGTACTGATCGTTGTCGGCGTCGGTGAGGGCGCGCGAGGCTTCCATCGCGTCGTCCCAGGTCCAGTCCTCGGCGGGCTGGCCCACGCCGTTCGACTCGAACAGCTCGATGTTGTAGACGATGCCGTTCATGCCGCCCTGGAAGGGCAGGCCGTGCAGGCGGCCGTTGGCCTGGTAGAGCGCGCCTTCCCAGGGGAGCCAGCCGGTGGGCAGCACCCAGTAGTCGTCCAGATCGAAGCCCAGCTTGCTCACCTGGTCGGTGATGTCGGGGAAAAAGCCGGCCGCGTAGTGCGCCTGGAAGAGGTTGCCCTCGAACAGGATGGCTTCGGCCATGCTCCCGGCAGCGAGCTGCAGGTTGACGGAGTCGAAGTAGTCGCCGCCGATGACCTCGATGTCGACCAGGATGTTGGGAAACTGGCCGGCGAAGCGCTCCATGCCCCACTTCATGGCGTTGCCGCGCGGGCCGGAGGTGTGGTCGGTGGCGAAGCGGACGCTGACCTGGCCCATTTGCGGCATGGCCTCGGCCGTCACGACCCGCTCGACGGTGACCGGGACCTCTTTCTCCACCACCCGTTCGGTCTCGACGATCTGCGTGACGACTTTTTCGACCTCGACGACCCGCGCTTCGCCGCAGGCCGCCAGCGCCACAGCTCCGGCGGCGCCCAACGCCCCCGTGCCTGCCGTGCGCAGCAGGTTCCGTCGTGTCAAATTGCGCATTGCCCCTCCCCAGTCCGTTCGCAGGACGTCTTGGGTCCCTCGATAGAGCCGCCTGCATAGTAGCGCGCCCGCAAGGGGAAGGCATCCACGGTCGGGCCTGGGGGGCGCTGGGGATAGACGGAGCGCGCAGGGCGGCGCAGGACACCGCGCCGCCGCGGCACGGCGGAGCGGGAATGGTCTGGGCGGGCGCAGGCGCGGCGTACGGTTGAGCGGAGCACCCGACTGAGAGAACGAATGGCCTGGGCGCGGGCGCGGCAGACGCTACCGACGGATTCGGTGGACCTGATCGGAGTGGTCTGGGCGCGCGCGGGCGCGGCGCGGCGGCGGGACCGCCAGACGGACGGCGGCGCTCAGGAGCCCCAGCTCCTGCCGCTGCGCAGGTGGAACTTGCCGTGCTCCGGCTCATCGCCGCAGGCGGCCAGCGCGGCCGCGGCGCTCAGGGCCGCCGCGCCGAGCGCCAGGAAACGCCGGCGGGCCAGGCGGGGCGTGGATCGCTGGGGAGAGTTGCGCGGCATGGTGCTGCACCTCGTCGCCTTCGCTTGGGGGCAATAGTGGCACACGGTGGGCGGGGCTGGCAGGGCGCGGGCACGGAAGAACACGACGCGGGAAGACGCGGAGCGTTGGCGGTCAGCTTTGTTTGGGGCGGAAGATTGCGGTCGGGTCGGCGACGGATAGCTTGCCGCGCGGGAGGTCGAGCGCGGCGCCGGCGCGCAGGGGAGTTTCGCGGGACTGCTGGAGGAAGAGGTAGTCCGGGTCGACGTCGATCTGCGCGGCGGCGAAGGCCTGCATGGGCCGGGCGGGGACGAGGCGCGCCATGGCGTTGCCGACCGGGCCGGTGCTGACGATGCCCGCGTCCTCCATCGCCTGCCCCAGCCGGTTGAAGTCGTAGCCGGGATAGGCGGGGCCGCGGTTGTAGACCGTGCTGGCAAAGCGCCGCTCGCGCCCGTCGGCGCCGCGCAGCGTGCGCCAGAGCGTTGCTGTCTGGCGATGGCGCGCGCCGAACGCGATTTCCAACACGTGCACGGCCGTAAAGCTCTGGTAGGTCACGCCCAGCAGCAGGAAATGGCCGCCCAGGCCGAACATGGTTCCCAGCGGGCTGCGCTCGTCCCAGGCCGACGCGCCGGCAGCCGCCAGGATTTCGTCCGCCTGCGCGCCGATGGCGCTGACGCTGTGCGTGGCGTGCAGGCTGCGCGCGGGGCCGGCGCGGCGGCGAATCTCGTCGGCAATGGCGCCCATGTCGGACGGCGTGCGCACGGGGTCGAAGACGAAGTCCGGCGACTGCGCGGAGCCGAAGGTGAACGAAGGGCCGACCAGCGTGCCCTGCTCGCCAAGCGCGTCGAGCATGGCGTCCACCACGGCCGCGGCGCCGCCGTCCACGGTCCCCAGGCTGCGCAGCGAGCTATGGGGCATCAGCACGCCGCCCGGGCGCACACCCAAGCGCCGCAGGTCGTCGGCGATTCGGTCGCGCGTTACCTGCATGAGCGAGTTTCTATTGCTCGACGTGGACGTTTTCTATTCGGTCGTCGGTTTCTGGTGTTGTGATGGGGTGGTTCCTTCATGTTCCTGCGTCCGTCGGGTCTGGCCACAGACGCAGCCGTTGCGATTCGAGGGTCGGCCACTCGATCAGCAGCGCACTCTTGTCGAATGGGAGACGGTCGTCGGGTACGTCGATCCACCGCGTGTCCATCAGGTTTGCATCCTCGACAGAGCGGCCTGCGAGCTTCAGGTACCGTCTGAGGACGAGGACAGCAGGGAAGCGGTCCTTGCTCATGTGCCAGAGCAGCATGTCTTTGTCTTGCTTGGACGAGTTGCAGCTTCTACACGCATACACGATGTTGTCTGCAGCGTCCGGTCCGCCCCTGAGTCGAGGGATCAGGTGGTCGAGGGAGAGCTTGGCCTTGCGTCCACAGTAGCAGCAGGTCGCCGCGTGGGCGATCTTCGTCCTCTCGTCCTCGTACAGCGGCCGCATCTTCATTGCGCCGGACAGGTATCCCTTGATAAAGCGGGCTCGGATTATGAAGTGAATCCGTCTGTAGCGTGTCGAACCGTCCCTGACGGCGGCGTGGGCCATCGCCAAGGTGCCGTAGACGTGCGCGAAGTGCTCCCGCAGGGTCGACTGGTCGTCCGGTTTTTTCACCGTGCGACGGAGACCTCTTCGCGCAGGCGGTGTGCGGTCTCTCGCCTCGCCCAATTGCGCACCTGGCGTTCGTGTCCCGCGGCGGCGAGGGGTTCGTGTCGGTGTTGCGTCATGGGGACGGCGTGCCTAACGGGTCGAGCACGACGTTGGCGGGCTGGGTGGGAGCAAAGGTGAACGAAGGGCCGGCCAGCGTGCCCTGCTCGCCAAGCGCGTCGAGCATGGCGTCCACCACGGCCGCGGCGCCGCCGTCCACGGTCCCCAGGCTGCGCAGCGAGCTATGGGGCATCAGCACGCCGCCCGGGCGCACGCCCAAGCGCCGCAGGTCGTCGGCGATTCGGTCGCGCGTTACCCGCATGAGCCGCCCGCTGCGCTGTGCCACCATGCGAGCATACGCGGCCCGCGGAAGCAGCATCGACATATGGCGAACCATCGGCCCGTGCGCTGCGCCGTCATCGGCGTGCACAACATTGCCAGTCAACACATTCCGGTGCTGCACGCGCTGCCCGAGGCGGAGGTCGTTGCGCTGTGCGACGTCGACCCGGCACCGCTGGCCGCGGCGTCGCGGACCTACGGCGTCGCCCAGGTGTTTTCCTCCGTCGACGACCTGCTGGCCTGGGGCGAGTTCGACGCGGCGTACGTGCTGGTCAGCGTGCTGGCGGTGGCCGAGGTTGCAGAACGCTGCATGCGCGCAGGGTTCGCCGCGTTCATCGAAAAGCCGCCGGGACTGTACACCGCGGACACCGAGCGGCTGGCGCGGGCGGTGCGCGAGACGGGCGCCATTGCCGCGGTTGGCCTGAACCGGCGCTTCTATTCCAGCACGCTGGCCGGCCGCGCCGCGCTGCTGGACACGGGCGACGTGCTGTCGGTGACGGTGCACGCCGACGAGGATGCGGGCTCACAGTGGCACAACCCGAAATTTCCGCCCGAGGTTGCGGCGCGCTGGATCTATGCCAACAGCATCCACGCGCTGGACTTGCTGCGGTTTTTCGGCGGCGAGGTTGCGAACGTGACGCCGCTGCGGCGGCGGCGCGCGCTGCCGAACCCCGACAGCTTCAGCGCGCTGCTGGAGTTCGAGTCGGGGGCCGTGGGGCGCGCCGTGGCCGACCACTTCGCGCCGCGGGGCGCGGGGCACCGCTACGAGGCGCGCACGGCGACCGCGGTGCTCAGGTCGGAGTCGGGGTTCGACCGCGTGATTCTGGAGCGCCGGGGGCAGGCGCCGGTTGCGTTCGAGCTGACCGGCCTGGACCGCCGCCTCAAGCCTGGGTTCCCGGGGGAATCGCAGGCGTTCCTGCGCGCGGTGCGGCGCGGCGAACCCGCGGCGTTTCCCTCGGTGACGCTGGATGACGCGGTTGGCACCATGCGGATGCTGGACGCGATCACCGGCGCCGAGGCCTGGGCGCCGCAGCAGCGGCGGCTGGTGTGAGGCGGCCGCCGCGCGGCCCGCGCTGATGGCGGCCGCGGACCGTTCTCCGCCGATCTACGACGTGCTGGTGATTGGCGCCGGCCCGGCGGGCACGCAGGCGGCCGTGAGCGCGGCGCACCAGATGCGGCACGTGCTGCTGCTGGATGCCGGCCCGATCAGCCGGCGGCGCGGGCGCGCGTATTGGTCGAAGACCGTGCAGATCATGGACGCGCCGGTGTTTCCGGGGGTGACGGGGCCGCAGTTCGCCAAGGCGTTGCAGGCGTGGGCGGCCGCCCAGCCCGAGCGCCGCGTGCGCATGGGCGGCCGCGAGCGCTGCACGGGCATTTGCCGCGCGGCCGGCCACGCGCTCGACCTGGAACGGCTGGACGACGGCACGTTCCGCGTGACCTACGCCACCGAACCGCTGGACCGCGAGGGCCGGGTCGGCGCGTCGTCCACGGCGCGCGGCCGCACCGTGGTGGTTGCCAGCGGCTTCGAAGACGGCTGGCCCGACATCGAGGTGGACGAGACGGCCCTGCGCATGTACCGCAAGTTCCAGGTGGTCTACCGCTACGCCGGCAACCGGCGCGGCTGGCACGTGTGCATCCGCTGCGACGGCCACTTGCACGTCGACCAGCACCTTGCCATTCTGGGCGCGGGCGATTACATCTTCGACGTGGTGCAAGGCGCGCAGGACTTCACCGACCGCATCACCGTGCTGACCAACGGCCGCCCGCACGGCATGTCGCCGCCCGTGCGGGCGGCGCTGCGCGAACGCGGCGCGGCGCTGGAGGAGGGACGCATCGCCGCGCACGTCGGCAAGGGCCTCGATCTGCTGGGTCTCAGGATGGCCGACGGCCGCGAGCTCTTCTTCGACGGCTTCTTCGTGGACGAGGGGCTGACCGCCAACGACGCGTTCCTGCACCGGTTCGACGCGGCGCGCGGCGCCGACGGGCTGCTGCGCTGCACGGCGGATCATCAGCTGCTGGACTCGTCTGGGCAGCCGCTGGATGGTCTGTGGGCGGCGGGGGACATCGTGTCCGGAGAACGCAACCTGATTGCCAGCGCCTTTGCCAGCGGGCAGGACGCGGGGCTCGAGGCGTCGGACAGCCTGCGCCGCTGGGCGCCGCCGCGCAGGGAAGCGCCGCATTAGCGCCCCCGACCCGGCCGGCGCCGCGGCGGCGGACGTCTTTCTGCGCGCGCGCGGCGTGACGCACCGCTACGGCGACCTGACCGCGGTGGACGACCTTTCGCTGGAGATCGCGCGCGGCGAGGTGTTCGGCATCCTGGGTCCCAACGGCGCGGGGAAGTCGACGCTGATATCCATCATGAGCGGGATGCTGGCGCCCACGGCCGGCGCCGTCACGCTGGGCGGGTCAGAGGTCACTCCTACGGCGCACGCCGTGAAGCGGCGGCTGGGGGTCGTGCCGCAAGACCTGGCGCTGTACGAAGCGCTGAGCGGGCGCGAGAACCTGCGCTTCTTTGGCCGCGTCTACGGCCTGAGCGGCCGCCGGCTGCGCGACCGCGCGGCAGCCGTGCTGGACGTGGTGGGGCTGGCCGACCGCGCGGGCGACGCGGCGGGCGCGTATTCGGGCGGCATGAAGCGGCGGCTCAACCTGGCCGCCGGCCTGATCCACGAGCCCGAGCTGCTGATGCTGGACGAGCCAACGGTGGGGGTGGACCCGCAAAGCCGCGCCCACATCTTCGACAACGTGGAACGCATGCGCCGCGAGACGGGCATGACGATCGTCTACACCACTCACTACATGGAAGAAGCCGAGCGGCTCTGCGACCGTGTGGCCATCGTGGACCACGGACGGATCGTGGCCTTGGACACGCCGCGGGGTCTGATTCAGTCGCTGGGCGGCGGCGTGATCCAGCTTGGCGTAGACGCGGCCCAGCGCGAGCGCGCCGCGCAGGCGCTGGCCCCGCTGCGCTCGGTGCGCGGCGTGGCGCCGGGGCCGGACGGCCAGTCGCTGAACGTGGAAGCCGCCAGCGCGCAACACACGCTGGTGGACGTGATGCAGGCGCTGAACGCAGCCTCGCTGCCCCTGGCCTCCGTGCGGATTCTGGAACCGAACCTGGAGAGCGTCTTCCTGCGGTTCACCGGCCGCAGCCTGCGGGACTGACCATGCGCGCCACCTTCGCCATCACGATCAAGGAGCTGATGCTGCTGCGGCGCGACCTCGGCGGGTTGATCACGCTGTTCTTGATGCCGCTGATGTTCATCGTGGTGTTCAGCCTGGCGCTGGGCGGTCTGTACGAGCCGGACGAGGCGGAGTCGCTGGAGGTTCCCGTGTCCACGGCGGGCGCCGGAGAAGCGGCGGCGCGCGCGGTGGAGCGGCTGGACGCCGTGGACGGGCTGACCATGCTGCGCCAGATCGACGGCCAGCCGCTCGACCCGGCGCGCGTGGCCGCGCTGGTGGCGGCCGCCGAGTATCCGGTCGGGATCGTGTTTCCCGAAGGTTTCACGGCCGCGCTGGACGACCCCCGCCTGCTGACGGGGGGCGTCGACCTGCCGCTGCGGGTGACGGCCATCGTGGACCCGGCGGCGTCGGCGCCGGTGACGGCGCCGATCGAGGCCGCGCTGCGCGGCGCTTTGCAACAGGAAGTCGGCCGCGCGCTTTCGTCGGCTGGCGTCGAGGCGCTGCTGGCGGGGCTGGGCGCCAGCCTTCCGGCCGAGGCGCGGCAGCAGCTGGCGGCAATGCAACAGGCCGCGGGCGGCGACGGCCAGGCCCCGCCGCTGGTGACGGTCGACCGTCAGGTCCCGCCCGGCGTCGAACGGGAACAGTTCCCCAGCACCTACCAGCAAAACGTCCCCAGCTACACCGTGCTGGGGGTGTTCTTCATCGCCACGGTGATGATCACGTCGGTGTTCCGCGAACGCACCAGCGGGGCGATGCGGCGGCTGCGGGCCGCGCCGGTGGGGCGCGCGCCCATCGTGCTGGGCAAGCTGATTCCGTACTACCTGATCAATCTCGTCCAGATCGTCATCATGTTCGCGGTGGGGCGGCTGATCTTCGGGCTGGAGCTGGGGTCGGTGCCGGCGCTGCTGGTGGTGTCGCTGCCGCTGGCGCTGACCGCCACCGGCCTGGGCATGGCCATCGCCAACCTTGCGCGCTCGGAAACGCAAGGCATCGGGCTGGCGGTGATGCTGGTGCTGACCCTGGCCGCCCTGGGCGGGTCGATGGTGCCGTCGTTCATCATGCCGGAGGCCATGCAGCTGATAGGCCGCGTGACGCCGCACGCCTGGGCCATCCAGGGGTTCCAAGACGTGCTGGTGCGGGGCCAGGGGTTGGGCGGGGTGTGGCTGGAAGCGGGCGTGCTGTCGATCTACGCGGTGGTGTTCACCGCGGTGGGCGTCTGGCGGTTTCGGTTCGAGTAGCCGACGAACGCGCCCGCACTCCGCGAGAGCCTGCGAGGGTTTTAGCTTCCCGCGGCGCAGGGCGCGGCTGATCCGAGCGCCGGGCGGCGGCCGAGCACGTCTGTGACGGACGGCGGCCGAGCGCGTCCGCGGCGGGCGGCGGCGCGCCCTGTTAGACGTTGACCAGCACGATGCCCGTCACGGACGCAGCCACGCCGAGCATCACGCTGGGGCCGTGGCGCTCATTCCAGAAGACCATGCCGGCCAGCGTGGTCAACACCATCACCGACGAGGCGTGGATGGGGAACACGACGTGGCCCGGCACGACTTGCAGCGCGGCCACCAGGAATACCAGCTGCAGGATGTTCGCCGCGCCCATGGCGGCGCCGGTGGCGACCCCGCCCGCCGACGTCAGGGACTGCCGCAGCGCCGGCGCATCGGCCTGCAAGCGGCGCCGCAGCGGCAGCACCACCAGCATCGTTAGCAAGGACGCGGCGTACGCGACGACGACGAAGAGCGGGCCGCGGTCGGGCGTGGACAGTTCGGTAAAGACCTTGGACGCCCCGACGCCGATGCCGGTAAACACCAAAAACCCGAAAATGAGCGGCCAGTAATACCAGGCGCGCGGCCCCTGCTCCTCGCTGCGCGGGCCGGCCAGCAGAAAGATCGACCCCAGCAGCAGCCACCGACTGACTGGGTTCAATTCCCAGCGCGGGCCGGCCAGCAGAAAGATCGATATCAGCAGCAGAAGCAACCCGACCACGCCCGCGGGCCCAGGCACCTCCCCGAAGACCACGATCGACATCAGCGTGGGAAACACCACGGACAAGCGCACCAGAATGAAAGTGACGCCAACCCCGGAGCGGATCAGCAGCAGGTAGATGCCGACCATGGTGCCGGCGTACTGGATGCCTTGCACCACGCCAAAGATCACGGTGGGCGCGTCTAGATCCCAAACGCCGTTGCCCGCCGCCCAGACCGCGGCGGCGGCGGCGGCCAGCACGAAATTGACGGCAGCCACGAAGAAATAGTCGTAGCCCCGCACCTGGGACACGCGAGTGGCCAGCGCAAAGCCAACGTGGAACACGATGTACGCGGCGAGTAACGGCATGAGGGTGAGGGGCCGGGCGGGCAGAATGCGCGGCCCGTACGTCGGGCTCCTGGACACCGCAATCATTACAATAACGCCCGGACTCCCCCTGACACGGCCCCGTCGCGCGCGCGGGTTCCGGCGGAGGCTGTCATGCCCTTGTATCTGACCGAGGCCGACGTTTCCGAGCTGGCCGACGTGGAGCTGGCGCTGCAGGCCGTGGAAGCGTCGTTCGCCCGCCAGGGCCGCGGCGCGGCCGGCAACGTAGGGCGGCGGCGCGCACGCATTCCGTCCGGCGCGCTGCAACTGATGGGCGCGGCCGACCAGGCGCTGGGGGCGGCCGGCGCCAAGGTGTACACCACGTTTCGGGGCGGCGGCGTGCGCTTCGTGGTGCTGCTGTTCGACGTTGCCTCGGGCGCGCTGCGCGCGGTGCTGGAAGCCGGACGCCTGGGCGAGCTGCGCACCGGCGCGGCCAGCGGCGTGTCCAGCAAGTACCTGGCGCGGCCCGACAGCCGCGTGGTTGGCCTGATTGGCAGCGGGCGGCAGGCGCGCACGCAGCTGGAGGCGCTGGACGCGGTGCATAACCTGGCGGAGGTGCGGGTCTCGTCGCGCACCCCGGCGAACGTCCAGGCCTTCATCGACGAGATGCGCCCGCGCACGGCGGCGGACCTGATCGCCGCATCCACGCCCGCGGACGCGGCGCGGGGCGCCGACGTGGTGGTTACGGCCACCTCGGCCGCTGCGCCCGTGCTGCGCGGGGACGACCTGGCGCCGGGCATGCACGTGATTGCCATGGGCACCAACCATCCCAGCCACGCCGAAGTGGACCCCGCGGCCGTGGCCAGGGCCGACCGCGTGTTCGTGGACGACCTGGACGGCGCGCAGGTGGAATGCGGCGACCTGATCGCCGCCGCCCAGGCCGGGCTGTTTCAGTGGGGGCAGGCGGCGGAACTCGGCCGCGTGGTGGCCGGCCGCATGGCCGGCCGCACCAGCGCCGAGGACGTCACGCTGTTCGAGTCCCAAGGCATCGCTCTCTGGGACATCGCCCTGGCGCAGGCGGTGGTGGAACGAGCGGAGGCTTCGGGACGCGGGGTGACGCTTTCGTAGGGACGCCTGGCGGCCGCGGGCCGGGCGGCCATCGCCGTTCCACGCCCTCCAGGGGAAGACGCCCGCTGCGGGTCAGCCAGGCAATCGCGGTGCCGTCGTTCCGCGCCCTCCAAAGGAAGACTCTTCCTCCACCGCGGCGAGCTGCCGCACCTGCGCCGGCCTCTCGCCTTCCGGAGGCCAGCGCTTCTCCTTCGGCCTGCCAGAGCGCGGGGACACGGCGGGCTGGACCGGGAAACGCGGCGGAGGGGGCGGCGCTAGTATTGAGCCGTACGTGCGCGTGAGCGGCATATGAATCGTCCCGTCGGCATCGAGACCGAATACGGCCTGAACTGCGAGGGCTTTCAGGGCGAGCCTGACTTTGCGTACGAGGCGTCGATGCTCATTCAGGCCGCGCCGGCGGCGGGCGCCTTTCGCGGCTGGGATTCGAGCCGCGAGGACCCGCGCCGCGACTTGCGCGGCGGACGGGCGCAGCGTTTGGCCCAGGACTCGCACGACCTGACGGGATCGACCGAGCGCAGCAGCCGCATGGGGCGTGACGAGCTGCTGGCCAACACGGTGCTGGCCAACGGCGCGCGGCTCTACAACGACCACAACCACCCGGAATATTGCACCGAGGCCTGCCTGTCGCTGCGCGACCTGGTGGCGCAGGACAAGGCCGGCGAGCGCGTGATGTTCGCCGCCGAGACGCTGCGCAACGCCGCCCTGCCGCGGGGCCGCCTGCGGCTGCTGAAAAACAACACCGACTACCACGGGCGCAGCTACGGCTGCCACGAGAACTATCTCGTGGCGCGGGAGACGCCAACCGACGCCTTGATTGCCGCCGTGGTGCCGTTCCTGGTCACGCGGCAGGTGTTCGCGGGGGCAGGGCGCACCGGCGTGGGTCGGGCGCATCCCTGGCGCTTGCAGATGTCGCAGCGCGCCGACTTCTTCGAGCAGGTGGTGGGCATCGACACCACGGCGCGGCGCCCGATCTTCAACACGCGCGACGAGCCGCATGCCGACGCGGCGCGCTACCGGCGCCTGCACGTGATTGCCGGCGACGCCAACCGCAGCGAGTGGGCCACGGCCATGAAAGTCGGCACGCTGGCGCTGGTGCTGGACCTGACCTGCGAGGGCTGGCAGCCGCCCGCGCAGCTTGCCCATCCGGTGCAGGCCGTTCAGCGTCTCTCGCACGACCTGACCTGCAGGGCTGCGGTCGAGCTGGACTCGCGGCGCACGGCCACGGCGCTGGACGTGCAGCAGTGGTATCTGGACGCCTCCCAGCGGTATCGAGGCCGTGACGCCGAGACGACCTGGGTGCTGGACGAGTGGTCCCAGGTACTGGCCGAGCTGCGCAGCAACCGCCAGCGCGCGGCGGATCGGGTCGACTGGCTGGCCAAGGAGCGGCTGATCGAGGAAATGCGCGCCGACTTCGGCCGCGACTGGTCCGAGCAGTTCGCGCGCCGCATCGACCTGGGGTATCACCTGCTGGACCCGGCCGCGAGCGTCTACGACTCGCTGGCGGCCGAGGGGCGCATGCGCCGCATCGTGACCGACGCTCAGATCGAGCAGGCGCTGACCTCCCCCCCGTCCGGCACGCGGGCGGTGGTGCGCGCGGCGGCCATCCGGCGTTTCGGCGCGGACATCAGCGCGATCGAGTGGGACCGCATCACGTTCCGCCGCAACGGCTACGACGCGGCGCTGCGTCTGGACGACCTGGCGGGGCCGTCCATCGAGCGGATGGGCCGTCTGGTGGAGGACGCCGAGGATTTGCGCGCGCTGTTGGCCGCGCTGGAGGCGGAAGGACGCTGAGACATGGCACTGCCAGGAATCACCACCCCCGCGCAGCGGGCCGAAACCGAGGCGCCGCCCAAGCCGACCGAGGCGCCGCCCAAACCTGCCGCGCCGCCGGACGAGGACGAAGACCTGCGCGAACGCCGCCGCCGCATCATTCGCGAAATCCCCGACCCCACGCCGCAGCCCGGCGGGCAGTAAGTCCCTGCGTATGGACGACGCGCTGTTCGGAACCGAAATCGAGTTTGCGAGCGCGGGTTCCATTCCGCCGGTGCAAGCCGCCCGCCTCATCAAGTCCGTCGTCTTCAGCGACCGGCGCTTCGGAATCATCGACCCGGCGCCGCGGGAATGGGACGAAGAGCCGGGCAACGGCGGCTATCTGTTCAACGGGGCGCGGCTCTATCAGGACTCGGGCCACCTGGAATACGCCTCGGCCGAGTGCCGCACCTTGCGCGAGATCGTGGAACAGGAAAACGCGGCCGCGGCGGTACTGCTGGACGCCGTCGAAGGCCAGGAACTGAACCGCCGGCTGTTCTTCATCAAGAACAACACCGACCACCTGGGCAACACGTTCGGCTACCACGAGAACTACTCCCTGCGGCGCACGCCGCGCAGCAGCGCCCTGGTGCGCGGGCTGATGCCCTTTCTGACCACGCGGCAGCTCTTCGCCGGCGCGGGCATGACCATCGACCCCGCCGCGGCGGCCGGCGGCTTGCCCTATCACATGTCGCAGCGCGCGGCGTTCGTGTCGGTCGACGTCAGCCACCGGGTGCGGTTCGGCGGGCGGCCGATCATCAACCTGCGCGACGAGCCGCTGGCCGAGGAAACCGGCCGCCGCCGTCTGCACGTGATCGTGGGCGACGCCAACCAGTCGGAGTACGCCACCGCGCTCAAGATTGGCGCCACCGCCCTGGTCGCCCAGCTGCTGGACGCTGGGTGGGATCCCGAGCTGTATCTGGACAACGGCGTGCGCACCATCAAGGCCATTTCGCGCAACCCGAGCGGGCCGTGGACGGTCGAGCTGGTCGACCGCGGCGCCGTCTCCGCCCTGGACGTGCAGCGGACCTACCTGGAGGCCGCCGCGCACGCCTTCGAAGGCCGCGACAGCGACACCGACTGGACCCTGGCGGCATGGAGCGAGTGTCTGGACGGCCTGGAGACGAACCCCGAACGGCTGGTGGGCAAAGTGGACTGGATCACCAAGCTGACGCAGCTGCGGGAATACGCCGACGACTCGCCGCTGGGGTGGGCCGACCCGGATCTGGTGAAGCTGGACCTGGCCTACCACCACGTGGACCCGACGGTCAGCCTCTTCGGCGAACTGCAGCGCCGCGGCCTGACTCAACGGCTGACGTCCGGCCCCATCAACCCACTGGCTACACCCACGGGCACGCGCGCCGGCGCGCGCGGCCGCATCGTGCGCGCCCTGGCCGACGCCCGCGCCGACGAGTGCGTGGACTGGAAAGACATCCAGCGCAACCTGGGCGCACTGGCCAACTGGGACGACCAGCTCTACCTGGTCTATCAATACATCGAGCACTGGCGGGAGCTGGACGAGTACGGCGGCTGGTCCTTCGTGCCCTACCTGATCGACTGGGCCGGCGTAGGCGTCCGCGGCCAGGTCTTCGAAATGCCCGACCCCTTCCAGGAGTACCGCGAGGAAGCCGAGGCTTTCGCGGCCAAGACGGCGGGACTGCTGCACGGCTGACGCGCCCGGCGGCCGGCGCGCCCGCGCGGGCTGCCGCGGGGGCGCTGTGGGATGCTGGCGGCAGCCGCTGAGCTGACAGGGAGCCGCATGTCCGAGCCGCTGCTCGACCGCGCGGGGATCGAAGCGCTGATTCCCCACCGCACGCCGTTCATTTTTGTCGACCGCATCGTGGAGCTGGAGGTCGGACAGCGCGCCGTGGGGATTATGGACGACGTGGCGGCGCACACGGAGCACGTGCTGCGCGGCCATTTCCCCGGCTTCCCCGTGCTGCCGGGCGTCATCATCGTGGAGGCGCTGGCCGAGGTGGGCGGCGTGGCGGCGCTGGGCATGCCGGAGAACACGGGCAAGATCGCCATGCTCACGGGGCTGGACCGCTGGCGCTTCCGCCGGCCGGCGCGGCCGGGCGACCAGCTGCGCATGGAAGCGGAGCTGCTGCGCTATCGGCGAGGCTTCGGCCGCGCCGCGGCCCGCGCCACGATCGACGGCGGCCTGTGCGCCTCCGGCGAAATCAGCTTCGCCATCGTGGAGCGGCCCGAGGGGCTGTAGCTCCAAGGCTCCGCATTCTCTGGGTTCCCTCTCTCCCTGCCGGAAAGCTTGGTGTCATTTCGCGGGTGATGCGGGCCGCAGCCGCCGCGCGGGAACGCCGAACCCGAGCACCGCTGACGATGGATTCCCGCGCTGGATCGAGGACCCCCCCCCGTCATCACGTTCTGGGCGGGCAGGGGCGGGCCGTTCGCGGGGATGCCGGATGCCGCACAGGCCTCGGCGCGGGAGCGGGGCGTGTTGCTGTTTCGAGTTGGCGGGCGCGCCGGGCGGGCGGGGCGGCGCCGTCGGGGGGCGGGCGGCGTCGTTAGAATGGGCGCGCCGGTGTGGTGGTTACGTGGGGGCGCCGTGGCGCGTGTGCTGATTTCGACCAAGATGTTCATCGAGCGTCCCGTGCAGGAGGCGCTGGACATCCTGCACGCGGCCGGCCATGAGGCTGTGGTTGCCAGACCGTCCAGTTCGTACCTGAACGAGGCCGAGCTGCGCGGGTATCTGCCGGGCATGGCGGGCGTCATGGCCAGCAGCGAGCCGTACACGGAGGAAACCTTCGCCATGTTCCCCGAGCTGCGCGTCATCGCGCGGCTCGGCGTGGGTTACGACGCGGTCGACTTGCAGGCGGCGCGCGACCACGAGGTGGCGGTGATGATTGCGGCCGGTGCCAACGACACGACGGTGGCCGAAACGGCGGTGTCCCTGCTGCTGGCGCTGGCGCGCGGCTTGGGCGGCTACTTTCCGCGCACCGCGGCCGGCGATTGGACGCGGCCGCCGACGACCGAACTGCGCGGCAAGACCGTGGGAGTGATTGGGCTGGGGCGCATTGGCAGGTCGGTGGTGCGCCGCCTGGCCGGCTTCGAGGTGGCCGTCGCGGCCGCGGAACCGTTTCCCGACCCCGATTTCTTGGCGCAGCACGGCGTCGCGCTGGTCGACGTCGAGGAGGTGTTTCGCCGCGCGGACTTCGTGACGCTGCACGCGCCGTTGACCGACGCTACCCGCCAGGTGGTGAACGACCGCACGCTGGCGCTGCTGCGGCCTGGCGCGTTTCTGGTGAACACTGCCCGCGGCGGGTTGGTGGACGAGGCCGCGCTGCGCCGAGCCCTGGACAGCGGCCGCCTGGCCGGCGCGGCGCTGGACGTGCGCGTGCACGAACCTCCGCCGGACGGCGACGACCTGGCGGCGCATCCGCGCGTGCTGGCCACGCCGCACGTGGCGGGCGTGTCGGACGAGTCGGTGGAGCGCATGGCCGTCACCGCCGCCCGCAACGTGGTCGGCGTGCTGGCCGGCGACTGGGACCGCGGCATGGTGGTGAACGGGGTCTATCCGGCGTGAGCGCCGCGCCCGCGGACAGGCCAGGGCGCCAGGGTCATCGCGTTCACTCGGACGGGCACCACCATCACCTGGACGGCGACCCCGCCGTTATTCCCGCACGGCGGCGCGCGTTCGTCTTCGACATGGACGGCGTCATGTACCGCGGCTCGGAGCTGATCGCAGGGGCCGCGGAGGCTGTGGCCGCGGTGCGCGCGCTGGGCTTGCCGCTCTACTTCGTCACCAACAACTCGCGCGAAACGCCCGTGCAGCTGGCCGCCAAGCTGCAAGGCCTGGGGGTGGACGGCGGCCCCGAGGACGTGGTCTCGGCCGTGGTTGCCACAGTGGAATACCTGCGGCAGCTCGACCCGGCGCCGGCGTCGGTGCTGGTGCTGGGCGGGCGCGGCCTGGCCGACCAGATCGAGGCGGCGGGCTTTCGGCTGGCATCGTTCGAGGACGATGCGCCGGTGGCGGCGGTGGCGGCGGGCTGCGACTTTGGGCTGACCTACGCCCGCCTGGCGCGCGCCACGCGGGCGCTGGTGGTGGACCGCGCCGCCTTCATTGCCGTCAATACCGACCCGCTGCTGCCGACGGCGGGCGGGCCGGCCCCTGGCGCCGGCGCCATCGTTGGCGCGCTGACCGCCGCCGCGGGCGTCAGGCCGACCGTGGTGGGCAAACCCTCGGCGCACCTGTTCACTGTGGTGGCGCAGCGCAGCGGCGTTGCGGCGGACGAGCTGGTGGTGATTGGGGACTTATTGGACGCCGACGTGGCCGGCGCGAACGACCTGGGGGCCACCAGCGTGCTGGTGCTCACCGGCGCCACCACGCGCGCAGAGGCCGAGGCGGCCCGCGGCCGGCAGCGGCCGGACCTGACGATCGATAATCTGTTCCAGCTGCCGTTCGATCGGCTGTTGGCGCGGTGAGGTTCGTGCGGACGGCGGCGCGGACCCTCACCCTGACCCTCTCCCTCGAGGGAGAGGGAACAGATGGTGGACGTTTGCCCTGGAAGAGACCTGTGCGCAGCCCTGTCATTCCAGCACACGCCGGAATTCAGAAGTGCCAAACACGCCTTTGCGTGGACTGGGGCATTTACGCTGCCCAGCCCGCCCAGGAGGTTGTGCCCAGAGCTCTGGAAGGGCGCGGGAAACGATGGTGGACGCTTGCCCTGGCTGGGCAAGGGGAGCGGGGGTGGGTGCGCTGTGGCGTTTGCTGACCTGCGGGAGTTTCTGGAGCTGCTGGAGGCGCGCGGGCAGTTGACGCGCGTCCGCGTCGAGGTCGATCCGCACCTCGAGATCACCGAAATCGCCGACCGGGTCATGAAGGCGGGCGGGCCGGCGCTGTTGTTCGAGAACGTGCGCGGCAGCGACATCCCGCTGGCGATCAATCTGCTGGGATCGCCGGACCGCATGGCCTGGGCGCTGGGTATGAACGAGTGGTCGGCGCTGGAGCATCGGCTGGACGAGCTGCTGGCCATGGCCATGGGGCCGCCGCCAAAAAGCTTATTCGGCAAGCTGCGCGTGCTGAGCGAGATCATCAAAGTGGGGCGCATTGGGCCGCGGGAAATCTCGCGGGCGCCGGTGCACGAGGTCTTCGACACGGCCGCCCCAAGCCTGGCCGACCTGCCCATTCCGACCTGCTGGCCGCTGGACGGCGGGCCGTACATCACCTTCCCGCTGGTGCTGACGCACGACCCGCAGAGCGGCAAGCGCAACGTGGGGCTGTACCGCTTGCAGAAGTTCGACGACCGCACCCTGGGCATGCACTGGCAGCTGCACAAGGGCGGGGCCGAACACTGGCGGCGCAGCGGCGAGGGGCGGCAGCGCATGGAGGTGGCCGTGGCCATCGGCGCCGACCCCTGCCTGATGTACGCCGCCAGCGCGCCGCTGCCGCCGGACATCGACGAGCTGGTCTTTGCCGGCTTCCTGCGCGGCGCGCCGGTCGAAACCGTGCAGGCCAAGACCGTGGACATCCAGGTGCCGGCGCACGCCGAAATCGTGCTGGAAGGCTGGGTCGACCCGTCCGAGTCGCGCCTGGAAGGCCCGTTTGGCGACCACATTGGCTATTACTCGCTGCCCGAGCCGTACCCGGTGTTCCATCTGACGGCCGTGACGCGGCGGCGCGCGCCCATCTTCGTGTCGACCATCGTGGGCAAGCCTCCTATGGAAGACGCCTGGATCGGCAAGGCCACCGAGCGCCTGTTCCTGCCGCTGATCCGGCTGTTCATTCCCGAACTGGTGGACATGCACCTGCCCGTGCACGGGGTGTTCCACAATTTTGCGATTGTGTCCATCCGAAAACGCTACCCCGGCCAGGCGCGCAAAGTCATGCACGGTGTGTGGGGACTGGGGCAGCTGATGTTTTCTAAGTACGTCATCGTGGTGGACCACGACGTGGACGTGCAAGACCTCAGCGAGGTGCTCTGGCGCGTGGGCGCCAACACCGACCCCGCGCGCGATCTGGAACACGCCAGCGGCCCGATGGACGCGCTGGAGTTCGCCACCACCCACGCCAACGTCGGCGGCAAACTCGGCATCGACGCCACCCGCAAACTGCCCGACGAAGGCTTCCCCCGCGAATGGCCGCCGGAGATCGTGATGGACGAAGAGATCGTGAAGCTGGTGGACGAGAAGTGGCGACGATACGGGATATAGACCAGCGCGGCTTCTAGATCAACGTATTGCCAAGAATGTGCAGCGCCACTGCTTGCGATTTGTCAAGCCAGTCCTCAAAGCTGCGGTCCAAATCTTCACCTGCGTCATCTGCGGTGAACGTGAACGCGCGTTCCGAGCAGTGCACGAGCTCCGAGCCAGGATTCTCGCCGGGATACGACTCGTCATGCTGAATCTCGGCGAACGCCGTTGCAGCCATGATACCGGAAATAGGCGAACCGGTATGGTGCAAGCTAACGACAAACCGTATCCTTTGATTTTCAAGAACAAGGATCGAGCGCAGCCAGTATTTATTCTCTGATAAGTTCGCCCAGTGATCAAGGTGTTTTGCGGACTCAACGATCTGGTAGTGCCAAAAGTGACCGCGTCCATCATGCGATCCACCGAACTCGACTTCAAACCAGAGTTTGAGATCTACATTCGAAAACTCTTCGTGCGAAGCATGAAGACTATTCTGCAAGACATCGGCACCCAGCTCAACCATCTGTTGAGCTACGCTGTTGACCTGTCGGCGTTCTTCCAAAATATCCAATTGCCGGCGCCGATACTCACCTGCAACGGCGCCAGCGACGTCTACGGTTCGTCTCCCCGCGACGTGCGCAACAGCAACCCGCGCCATTTCAGAGACTGCCCACAACACGTCTTCCCGCTCGCGCTTTGCCACGAGTTGTACGAGCGCATCCAGCGAGCCACTATCGGCGGCCTCCAGCGCGTCGATGTACTCGTCTCGATCTTCCCTGCGAATGCGGAGTGGGAAAAGCCCGGCTTTCTGTAACACCATGGACGCCAAGACACGAGCCACGCGCCCGTTACCGTCTTGAAACGGATGGATCTGCGTGAATCTGTGGTGCAGCCATGCGGCCGCGATCACCGGATGGTACTCGTCCACGGCGATGTTGCTAAAAAAGTCAGCGAGCCGATCCATTTCTGACGCTACTTGCTCGACTGGTGCATACTCGTGCACCGATCCATCTTGTAGCGTTGGGTTGTTCGGCCGGCTCTTGTATTCTCCACTAATGAGCGGAATGCTGACAACCCTACCAGACGGATCGACGGCGTCCGATGTGTTTTGAGACCGAGTGATGAGTGAGTGAATTTCACGTATATATCCTGGAGTCAACTGCCGAGTTCCGCCTATGAAGTCCATAATCAGATCCAGGCTCGCGAGCTGATCTTTAAGCAAGCTCAGCGTGCTATGCTCAATAGACTCACCTGTCCGCTCGAGCGCCTCATTAGAAAACCCGCGGGTGATGAGAGTCTGAGTGAGACCGCGGTCTATCTCGTATAGTCCTTCGATGATGCCAGTTTCGACCGCGATCGAACGCCTAAGCTTCTCAAGAAACTGTTTGAGAGCGCCGCTGGAGAACTCGAGCTTGGCGCTGTTCCACATCCTCACGGCATTGTCAAGGCGCACCAACGCTAGTTGGGTAAAGCCGTCAACCTCGCCCAAATCATCAATGGGCCGCCAAGTGTGTCCAACCATCGGTTCACGCAGTGTCAGTCAGAATGCATTGATGATGAATGGTACACCACCTTGACCCAACAGAGACACCGTCTCGCGGCTGTTGGCGGCGCCATGGTGTAGCTTGTAGCGAGCCGCTGAGTCCTTCGGGAAGCATGAGCCTGGCCTTTCCGCTCGCGCGCGCGCGGGTGTATTTGGACGCGATCAAGTTCGAGCACACGATTTTTGCGCTGCCGTTTGCGTATCTGGGGATGGCGCTGGCGGCGCGGGGATGGCCGGGGTGGCCGGTGGCGATTTGGACCACGCTGGCGATGGCGGGGGCGCGCACGGGGGCGATGGCAGCCAACCGGCTGATCGACGCCAGGCTGGACGCGCGCAATCCGCGCACGGCGGAGCGCGCGCTGCCCATGGGCCTGATGACCACGATGGAGATGCTGGGGCTGGCCATCGCCGGGTTTGCGCTGCTGCACGCGGCGGCCTGGCAGCTCAACCCGCTGGCGCTGGCGCTGGCGCCGGCGGCCATGCTGGCGGTCACGCTCTATTCCTACACCAAGCGTTTCACCTGGGGCAGCCACTGGATTCTGGGGCTGGTCGACGGCATCGCGCCGGCGGGGGGCTGGATTGCCGTGACGGGCGAGTTTTCGATCGAAGCGGCACTGCTGGCGCTGGTGGTCACGTTCTGGATCGGCGGGTTCGACGTGCTCTACGCGCTGCAGGACGTGGCGTTCGACCGCGCCGAAGGGCTGCACTCGGTGCCCGCGCGCTTTGGGCCGGCGGCGGCGCTGTGGATCGCGCGCGCCTCGCACGCGCTGGCGGCGGCCTTCCTGATTGCGCTTGGCGTCGTTGCCGCCCTGGGATGGCCGTATTGGGTGGGCGTCGCTCTCATCGCTCTGCTGCTGGTGTACGAGAATCGGCTGCTGAAGCCTGACGATCTGCGCCGGCTCGACCTGGCCTTCTTCAACATCAACGGCTACGTGGCGGTGGCGGCGCTGGTGTTTACGCTGCTGGGGCTGTGGCTTGCCTGACCAGCCGCGCCTGGTGGTGGGCGTCTCCGGCGCAAGCGGCGCGGTGTTGACCGACGCCACCGTGCGCGCGCTGCAGGCGCAGGGCGTGCCGCTGGACGTGGTGTGCAGCTACTACG
Source organism: uncultured Chloroflexota bacterium (assembly GCA_958296175.1). GTDB lineage: Bacteria > Chloroflexota > UBA11872 > UBA11872 > UBA11872 > UBA11872. The sequence goes on along the minus strand of OY282448.1, from coordinate 1,881,123 downwards.
GCCAACTGATGTGGCGGCAGGAAACCGACGAACGCTTCCGCGACGCGGCCGCGCGCTGGGCGGAGCGCGGCCCGGTGACGGTGCACCGCCCGGAGGACGCGGCGGCGCCGATTGCCAGCGGCTCCTACGCAACCCGCGGCATGGTGATCGTGCCGTGCAGCATGGCCACGGTGGGGGCCATTGCGTCGGGCGCGGGGCAGAACCTGCTGCACCGGGCAGCGGACGTGACGCTGAAGGAAACGCGCCGGCTGGTGGTGGTGCCGCGCGAGACGCCGCTTTCTCTGATCCACCTGCGCAACCTGACCACGCTGGCCGAAGCCGGCGCCACCATCGTTCCGCCCGACCCGGCGTTCTATCTGCGCCCGGATTCGGTCGACGCCATCGTGGAGGCGCTGGCGGAGCGCATCTTGTACGCGCTGAGGGTCGTGCCCGCGGTCGACCAGGCGCATGCCTGGGCGACCTGAGCCGATGGGCCTGCGCGGGCGGCGGCGGCATGCGGCGGCGAATCCGGCGGCTGGCGCGTTGACAGCGCAGCACGCGGCGGGCATGGAGGCACGCGCAGGGCTAGGAAGGTTCGACGCCTGATGTATCGACGGGCCAAACGCCGCACGTTTCAGATCGTGAACAACCCGGAGAGCGGCGAACGCTTCAGCCGGGCCTTCGACCTGATCATCGTCACCATCATCGGGCTGACGTCGCTGGCCATCATGCTAGAAACGATCGCGCCGGTGTTCGAGGCGGGCCGCGGTGCCTTCGCGGTGTTCGATGTCGTCTCCGTCGCGATTTTCACGGTCGAATACGCCGCGCGGATCTGGACGTGCACCGAGGATCCGAAATTCGCGCATCCGCTGCGGGGGCGGCTGCGCTTCGCGGTGCAGCCGATCATCCTGGTGGACCTGTTGGCCATCGTGCCGTTTTACATCCCGCTGATCGTGGGCGTCGACCTGCGGTTTGCGCGCCTGCTGCGGTTGCTGCGGCTGGTCAAGATCACGCGCTACTCGGAGTCCATGACCATCATCGGGGCCGTGCTGCGCAGCCGCCGCGACGCGCTGATTTCTACGGTGTTCATCGGGTTCGTGTTGCTGTTCATCGCCTCCGCCTTCATGTATATGGCGGAGCGCGAAGCGCAGCCGGAGGGCTTTTCCAGCATTCCGGCCGCGATGTGGTGGGGCATGGTCACGCTCACCACCGTGGGCTACGGCGACTTGTATCCCATCACGGCGCTGGGGCGCGGGGTGGGCGCGGTGGTGGCATTGCTGGGCATTGGCTTGTTTGCCCTGCCCGCCGGCATCCTGGGGTCGGCGTTTGTGGACGAGCTGGATCGGCGGCGGTCGTCCTCGCCGGAGGATGAGGATGCCGTGTGCCCGCATTGCAAGAAGCCGCTGGGTGAGCATGACGGCGGGGACGCGCCGACGGCGGGGGCGTGAGGCTGGCTTCGTTCTTCGCTTGGAAGGGCGCGGGGCGTCGCGGGGCGTCTTTCCCGCGTTGGGGGAGCGTTGTTCTGGCTTCTCACCCTCACCCTGCCCTCTCCATCGAGGAAGAGGGAAAAGAGGGCCCCTCGAGGAAGAGCGCGGGGCGTCGCGGGGCGCCTTTCCCGCGTTGGGGGCGTTGTTCTGGCTTCTCACCCTCACCCTGCCCTCTCCATCGAGGGAGAGGGAAAAGAGGGCCCCTCGAGGAAGGTCGCGGGGCGTCGCGGGGCGTCTTTCCCGCGTTGGGGGGCGTTGTTCTGGCTTCTCACCCTCACCCTGCCCTCTCCCTCAAGGGAGAGGGAAAAGAGGGGGCCTCGAGGGAAGGGGGAAAGAGGTGGGAGGTGGGAGAGGGGAGAGAGGAGGGGGCTTCGGTGCTTTGTGGGGGTGGAGGCTGATTTGTACATGAAGACGGTAGGTACCAGATAAGAGGGGGCTTCGGTGTTTTTGGGGGTGGAGGCTGATAGCCTCGGGGGAGTGTTGCGTCTGTTGGGTCTGGTATGCCATCTGCTGTTCCCGTGGTCGACACGCACAACCATTTCTGGCGCCTGGGCGTCGACGACTTGTATTGGCTCGACGACCCGTCGCATCCCGTGCTGGGGCGCACCTATCTGCCGCCAGACCTCAAGCCGCACATGGACGCGGCGGGCGTGGACGCTTCGGTGATCGTGCAGGCCTCGCACGCCTGGCGGGATCAGCTGGCCTATCTGGAGATGGCCGAGACGTACGACTACGTGGCAGGCGTGATTGCCTGGGTGGACGTGGAAGCGCCCGACGTGGGCGAGCGCATCGACGCCTTGGCCGAAAACCCGTGGTTCCGCGGCATTCGCGCGGGCGCAGAGGATCAGGCGGACACGGCATGGCTGGCGCGGGCAGACGTACGCCGCGGCATTCGCGCCGTCACCGAGCGCGGCCACGTGGTGGAGCTGCTGGTCAAAACGCCGCACCTGCCGCACGTGCCCACGATCGCCCGCGAGAACGAGGGTGCGCGCCTGATTGTGGACCACCTGGCCAAACCGCCGTTCGAGACTCCGGACATGCAGGTCTGGCAGGACCGCATGCTGGCGCTGGCGCCCTTCGAGCACGTGCGGCTCAAGATCTCCGGCCTGCTGGTCGAGTGCCCCGCGACGCCAGCAACGACCACGATTCGAGCCGCCGTGGACCCCGTGCTGGACGCTTTTCCCGTGGAGCGTCTGCTTTGGGGCAGCGACTGGCCGGTGGCCCTGCTGGCGGCGAGTTACGAGGACACGTTCGAGCGCGTGACTGCAACCCTGGAGCGGCTGAGCGCGGCCGAGCGGCAGGCCGTGCTGGGAGGCAACGCGCAACGCTTCTACCGTCTGGCGTGAGCGCCGCGGCGCCCAGCGGACAGATAGCCGGCCCGTGGGGCAAAAGTGCCGCCTCGGCGGTCGTGTATCTGGCCAGCGGCGAAGCGTCGCTCGTCTCGGGCCAGCGACTGGTGGTGGATGGGGGACCGAGTATTGCCGGCAGCCAGCCTGGCGACGACTGACAGCTCGGCCGCGCTGGGTCTGCGCTGCACGGACTGCGCGCGCGGGTTTGCCTTGGAGTACCTGCGCGGCTGCCCGGCGTGCGGCGGGCTGGTTTTCGTGGAATACGACCTGGACAAGGCTGCGGCGCTGGGGGTTGCGGACGGCGGGGATGCGGGCATTTGGCGCTGGGGCGCGCTGCTGCCGCCCACGGCGCCCGGCAATCGCATCACGCTGGGCGAGGGCAAGACGCCGTTGGTCGACGCGCCTCGGCTGGCGGAGCGTCTGGGGGTGCGCGAGGTCTTTCTGAAACTGGAGGGCGTGAACCCCAGCGGCAGCATGAAGGATCGCGCGTCGGCGACGACGGCGGCGGCCGCGCGCGAGTTCGGGTTCAGCCGCGTGGGCTGCGTGAGCAGCGGCAACATGGGATCGTCCATCGCCAACTACGCCGCGCGCGCGGGGCTGCAGGCGTTCGTCTTCAGCGCCGCCTACGCCAGCACGACCCAGATCACGCACATGGCGGCGGGGACGCCCGAGCTGTACGTCTACGACTGCCCCTATCACGAGATGGCGGAGGCCATTCGTCCGCTGGTGGCGGAGGGTCTGCTCTTTGACGCCGGCTCCAGCCCGAACCCCTACAACAGCGAGGGGCAAAAGACGCTGGCGTTCGAGATTGTCGAACAACTGGGCGGCCGCGCGCCGGACGTCGCGGTGTATCCGCTGGGGGCCGCCGACCTGTTTCTGGCCGCGGCGCGCGGGTTCGAGCAACTGGCGGCCCGCGGGGCGATCGACGCCCCGCCGGTTCCGGCGGCGGCGCAATCCAGCGCCTCGGCCAGCGTGGTCGAGGCGCTGCGCGCCGGCCGGGACTACCGGCCCGTTGCCGCCGGCGCCTCTATCGCCGGCGGCGTGCTAGTGGGCGACATGGGCGCCAAAGGTCGGCTGGCGCTGCAAACGCTGCGGGAGTCCGGCGGCCTGGGCGCGGCCGTGGAGGACGCGGACATCCTGGCCTGGCAGACCTGGCTGGCGCGGCACGAAGGCATATGGGCCGGCCCCACAGCCTGCGTTGTGCTGCCTGCGCTGGAACAGCTGGCGCACAGCGGCGCCGTGGGGCGCGGCGCCTCGATCGTGGCCGTGCTTTCCGAAACCGGGCTGAAGAGCGGCGCAGATGCAGAGCGTCCGCCGAGCATCGAGCCGTCGACCCAGGCGCTGCGCGCGCTGGTGGACGCTGGCTGAGGCGCCGCGCCGAGGGCCGCGCGCACGGCGCCTTGCGCCGGCCTCGGGCCGCCGACGGGGGTGCGGCTAGGAACCCGGCGGTATCACCGGCAACGTCAGGTGCGAGGGATGGGCGCGGTCGTGCAGGACGCGCTGACGCGCAACCCGGATCTCGGCGTCGCTGGCCGGGTCGGCGCCGGTGTTCAAGTTGCGGTCGAAGCGGGGAAAGTTCGACGACGACACTTCCAGACGGATGCGGTGGCCGCGGCGGAAGACGTTGGCCGTCACGCCGACGTCGATCTCGTAGGCCTCGACCGCGCCGGGCGTCAGCAGCTGCGCCCGGTCCTGCCCCTGGCGGTAGCGGGCGCGCACGATACCGTCGCACAGGTTCATGGCATAGCCGGTTGGCGACACGTCAACGAGCTTCGCGGTCCAGTCGGTGTCAAGGCCGTCGGTGGCGGCGTACAGGGTGAGCGTGACCGGGCCGACGACTTCCAGGTCGGCCTCCAGCGGCGCTGAGGTGTAGCAGAGCACGTCGCTGCGGGCCTCGACCGGGCGCTGGTCGTATGGCCCCCACGGCTCGATGTGGGGCGAGCAGCAGTTGGCGCCGCCGAGCGTCTGCACGGGGAAATTGGGGTCGTAGACAAACGTGTCGGCGGGTTCGCCGCCTGGGGCATGCGTGGACAGCTCACCGTCGCCGCGCGCGGAATTGGCCTGGCCGCCCGAATGCAGGCGCCAGCGTTGCCAGTCGGTGCGGGCCAGCGGCCATTCGCGTTCGTCGCGCCACTGGTTGACGCCCATCACGAACAGCCGCAGCGGGGGCGGCTCGGGAGCGTTCGCGCCGCCGCCCTTGAGCCAACGGTCGAACCAGGCGCGCTCCAACGCGTTCACGTTGACCGCCGCGCGGGCGCCAAAGTCGATATCGCCGGTGCGCGGAGAACTTTCGAGGTCGCTGCCCAAATGGTGCGGCCAGGGTCCCATGATGAGCCGCGACTGCCGCGCCGCCGCCGAGCCGCCGTGCCGGCGCAGGCCGTTGACCTGGTCGAACGCTTGCGGGGCGTACAGGTCGTACCACCCGCCCATCACGAACGCCGGCGCGGTGATCGAACCCCAGTGGGGGCGCGTGTCGATGGAGGCCCAGTAGGGGTCGGCGGCCGGCAGGTGCAGCCAGTCGCGCCAGAAGGCCAGGTCGCGCCCCGCCCGCCGCGGGATGTCGTCCAGCGGCAAGGTGCGGCATAGCTCGGTCCAGTTCTCGAAGTCGATGGTCTGCGCCGTGCGGCCGGCCACGCGCAATCCCCAGTTCACCAGCACGCCCAGCTGAAACGCGCCGCCAGGCCGCACCAGGCCGGTCAGGTAATCCACGCAGATGGACTGCGGCGCCAGACAGGTCAGGTGCGGGTTGGCCCGCGACGCGCTCAGCCACTGCACCGCGCCAAGATACGAGCGGCCGGACATGCCGATGCGCCCGTTGCTCCAGGGCTGCGCGGCGACCCAGGCTTGCGTGTCGTAGCCGTCCTCGGGTTCGGCCGTGAACGGCGTCCAGGCGCCGTCCGAGTCCCAGCGCCCGCGCACGTCCTGCAGCACGCAGGCGTACCCGGCGTCGGCCAGCGCCCGGGCTTTGCGGATGTTCTGGGTCGAGGCGTTGTTGTACGGCGTGCGGATCAGCACGGTGGGCACGCGCGATCCTGGCGCAGCGCCTGCGCCGCGCGGCAGGTAGACGTCGGCGGACAAGTGCACGCCGTCGCGCATGCGCACGCGCTGATCGATTCGAACCTGAACGGCGCTCGGCCCGGGCATGGCGAGGTTCCTTGCGGGCAGACAGCGTCATCATAGGCGCGCGGACCGTCGGCGCCCTGCGGATGCGTGCGTTCGGGCGCGCCAGCCGCAGCCGCACGGCCGGCAGCACGGCATCCACCTCGGCCCGCCGCGCCGTGACAGACCGCGCGGCAGCGCCGAAACTGGGGGCGGCAGGACTCCGTCACGCGGGACAGACGCATGAAGTATCGCGAGGTTGGCAACACCGGCATTCAGGTTTCGGAGGTGGGCTTTGGGACCTGGGAGCTGGGCGGCATGGAGTGGGGCGACATCTCCGACGAGGACGCGCTGGCCGTGCTGCGGCACGCCTACGACCAGGGCATCACCTTCTACGACACGGCCAACGTCTACGGCCCCGGGCGCAGCGAGGAGCTGTTGGGGCAGGCATTCGCGGGCATGGACGACGTGATCATCGCCACCAAGGTCGCGTTCCCTATGGACACGGACGGGCACATCGTGGAGGGGCGCCCCGGGCCGGTGCACAACCTGTCCCGCGACGCAATCCTGGAGGAATGCGACCTGAGCCTGGGCCGGCTGCGGCGGGACACGATCGACTTCTACCAAATGCACCGCCCGCCCGAGCATCACGAATGGGACGAAGCCTTTGGCGCGATGGAGGAACTGCAAGCGGCCGGCAAGGTCCGGCACTACGGGGTGGCGCTCGGTTCCATGGCCGACGGCTTGAAGGCCATCCGCGAGAACCAGATCGCTTCGCTGATGACGACCTTCAACTGCCTCGACCAGGAACCGGCCGCGGAGCTTTTCCCGGCCGCGCTGGCCAACGGCGTGAGCATCTTTGCGCGCGTGCCGCTGGCCTCGGGATTTCTGACCGGCACGCTGACCGCCGACACGACCTTTGCCAGCAACGACAAGCGCGGCGTGATGCCGCGCGAGACGTACCTCCGCACGCTGGCACATGCCGAACGCCTGCGCTTCCTGGCAGACGAACCCGGCGTGCGCTCGATGGCGGAAGGCGCGCTCGCGTTCGTGCTGGCGCACGAGGCGGTGGCCTCGGTGGTGGCCGGCATGATGCACCCACATGAGGTGGATCAGAACGTCCATGCCTCGGGCACCCCTCTCGCGGCCGCAGCCGCGGCGCGCGTGCGGGAGCTGTACCGAACAGGCTTTGGACACGTGTAACATCCACCATGCGGAAAATCGACGCGTGGTCCAGCCGCGGCCAGCGCCCTTCGATCACGAAGCGGCTGGTGTGTCTGGCCAACTCGCACAAACCGGGCGGCCGCTGCGTGGCCGGACGCGAGTTGGGCGGCGGCGGCTGGGTGCGCCCGGTCAGCGGGGGTGCCGACCCGTCGGTTTCGACAGACGCGATCGCCTACCGCAACGGCCGGCAGCCAAAACTCCTCGACGTGATGGACGTGCCGCTGCTCGAACCGACGTCGTCCGGCCACCAACGGGAAAACTGGCTGCTCGATCCCGCGCGCCGCTGGGTCAAGGTCGGAACTCTGCCCTGGCGCAGCCTTGCCTCCCTGCAAGACCCGGAGGCGCCGCTGTGGGACGACGGATTCAGCAGCAGCACAGGCCTGAACAACCGAGTGCCGGAGGACCGCGCACGACACCTGGCCGACTCGCTGCGGCTCGTCCATGCGCCTGACCTGCAGATCGAGGTCTTCGAAAATCGCGGCCACATCCGTGTGCACGGGCGCTTTGTGCACGCGGGCGTCGAACACAACCTGAGCGTGACCGACCCCGAATGCAGTAGAATATTCAGGTTGAAAGATGACGGCGAGTATGCGGTGGGCGACAGCTACCTGACCATTAGCCTGGGCGGCGTTTTCAAAGACCGGTTCTGTTACAAGCTCATCGCCGCCGTCTTCCAGGCCGGGAGCGCCGCGGGGCGCGATGCCGGGCGCGGCGCTTTGCACGGCGGGCCGCGATGAGCCTGGAGACCGCGATGAGCCCGAAGACCTTTCCCGTCCTGACCGTGGGGCACTCGGCCCACACGGCGGAGCGGTTCATCGAGCTGCTGGAGCAGTACGGGGTGACGGCGGTGGCTGACGTGCGCACGACGCCGTACAGCAAGTTCAACCCGGCCTTCAATCTCGAGTGCATCAAGCGCGCCTTGCAAGCGCGGGGTATCGCCTACATCTTTCTGGGCCGCGAGCTTGGCGCCCGTTCGAAGGATCCGGCGTGCTATGTCGACGGGCGCGTCAAGTACGAACTTCTGGCAGGAACCGATGCTTTTCGCCGCGGGGTCGATCGAGTCGCGGCCGGCGCGTCGCGCTACCACATTGCCCTGATGTGCGCGGAAGGCGAGCCGCTGCGATGCCACCGCACCCTGCTGGTCGCGCGGGTGCTGGCCGAGCGCGGCATTGCCGTGCGCCATATCCACACCAACGGACAGCTGGAGTCCCACGAGGCGGCCATGAGCCGGTTGCTCGACCTGGTGGGGCTGCCGCAGACCGACCTCTTCCGCTCGCGCAGCGACCTGCTGCACGAAGGGCTGCTCCTGCAGGAAGGCAAAGTCGCCTATCACGTCGACCGCACGAGGAACCGGAACAGGGCGCCTGTCGCTGCGGTGACCTAACGCCTGGATGAACCTCTTCACCATCGGGTTCACCAAGAAATCGGCGCAGCGGTTCTTCCGGCTGCTGGCGGATGCGGGCGTCGAGCGCGTGGTGGACGTGCGGCTCAACAACGTCTCGCAGCTGGCCGGGTTCGCCAAACGAGACGACCTGCGCTATTTCCTGCAAGAAATCTGCGGCGTCGACTACGTGCACGCGCCCGACCTTGCTCCGACGAACGATCTACTGGACGACTACCGCAAGAAGCGCTGCGACTGGGCGGCCTACGAGGCGCGGTTTCTGGACCTGATGCGGGAGCGGCGCATCGAAGACACCGTTCCCACGGAGGTAGTGGACGGCGGCTGCCTGCTCTGCAGCGAGGATCAGCCGCACCAGTGCCACCGGCGGCTGGTGGCGGAGTATCTCAACGACCATTGGGGCGGCGTCGAGATCGTCCACCTGGGAACGGACGGGGCATAGCTTTGCCCGCGGATGCGCCGCCGCGGAAAGACGTGCGCGGCTGGACGCCGATCTCACGCCGTCGGCTGCTCGCGGCCGGCGCGGCCGGCTTCGGCGCAGCAGCGTTGGCCGCCTGCGGCGAGTCCGAACCTGCGCTGCCCGAGGGCCTGCCGAAGCCGCCCACGCCGAGCCAGGCGGCGCAGGCGCGGGCCGTTGCGGCCGAGGTAACCGAGGCGGCCCCGCGCGACACGCGCGGCATCCCGGCGCCCGGCGCTCAGCAGCCGGTGACCGTGGCGTTTCCCGCGCTGCCGGACAGCGTCTGGGGTTTTGGCATCGAACCGCTGCTGTTGTCGGCGGGGCTTGCCGCCTCGGCCGCCTCCGAACGGCGCTACCGCTACGAGAGCCGCTCGATTGCCGACGTGTTCAAGCGCGATTACAGCTTGTCCGCGCGCCTCGACGCGCTGCCTGGGTCCGGGCCAGAGCTGGTGATGTTTCACGCGCACGATCTGCCCGACCTGTTGGCGGCCGAACGGCTGCTGCCGCTCGATTCGCATCTGCAGTCCGATGCCGAGTTCGACCGCGGCGCCTTCTGGCCGGGAGTGCTCGACACCGGCGCGCGCGACGGCGTGCAGTACGCCCTGCCGGTTGCCGTGGCGCCCTGGACCATCGTGTTCAACCGCGACCTGGCCGCCGAATCCGGGATCGAGACGCCGGACCGCCAGACCTTCGACCGCGAGGCCTTTCTGCAGGCGGGGCTGGCGATGCAGGGCGGCCCCTCGGTGGAAGGACGCGAGCACGGCCTGGGGTTCCTGCTCCAGGTCGACCCGCGGCCGGGGCCGGGCGGCGACTATGCGAGCTGGCCGCCGGCGTACGTGTTCATGCAGGCGGCGCTGGGCAACCTGCGCGGCGGCGACGGGACGTTCCAGACGCTCCGCAGCGCCGAGGCGCTGGAGGTCGTGCAGTTCTTCCATGACATGGCGCACGTGTACGGATTTGCGCCGAAGCCCGAACGCTCCGGCAACCGCGTGTGGCTCACCTACACCGAGGGCAGCATCGGCATGTGGGGCGAATCCATCCAGGGCACGGGGTACGCCTGGCTGCGCGCCGAGCCGTTCCCCAACCAGGTGTTGCTGCCGTTTCCGTCGTTCGGCGGCGGCGCCCCGGCCGACGTCTGGACGATGATTGGCGTATCGGCCGCGGCGCCGGAACCCACGGCGGCGTATGACGCCATGCGCGCGCTGGAACGCGCGCTGCGGCGCGTGGCCTTCGTGCCGGCCGTCACGTCCACGCCCCAGGAGCTGGGCGCCATGGCGCCCGGCCTGCTGCCCGAGGAGGTTCAGATGCTGGCGGACCTCATGCCGCGCGCGTCGTACATCCAGTTGTCGCGGCGCGAGCGGAGCGTGCTGACCAACGCCATCGACGCCGGCATCGTGCTGGAGAGCCTGCCAGTGCGCGACGTGCTGCTGAACGCCGCCACGGATCTCGCAGCGTTGTCGGACCGCTAACGCGCACCGTCCGCCACCGGCCTCACCCGGGCAGTCCCGCCCACGCACGCGGGGCGCCGTAGAGCTGCGGCGCGATATCGAGGTCGGAATCCGGCAGGCCCGCACGCACGTGGGACGCCGCTCCGACGGCCTCGCTCGCGCCTCTCTCAAGCCGGCAGGCCCGCACGCACGCGGGGCACCGCGTGCCGCGCATCGACTGGGCGGGAATGTCCCTGGCAGTCCCGCCCACGCGGGAGCGCCGCCCACGCGGGCCGCGCCCGGGCGCGGTCCGACCCGCAGCGTCACCGAGCCGCCCCGGGCATCCCTCTGCCCAGGGCGGCGCTGCCGTCTAGTGCGGAATCCCCAGCTCGTGCATGCGTTGGTGGATGGCTTGGCGCGCCTGGTGGAACGGCTGTTCCAGATAGGCCAGGTGGTCGGCCTCGCCGTGGTGGTGGGTGGCGTGGCCGGGCGGGTATTGCGTGCTGCGTTCGCGGACGTAGCGCAGGGCGCCGTCGACCAGCGTCAGCATGTAGCTCGCCGTCTCGTCGTTCCACATCCACCAGTCGCCGCCGCCCACGGCCACATACACCGGCGAGGTGTGCGCGAACCGCCGGCGGTGCCAGCCGTCGTGGTGCATGGGGGCGTCGAAATAGGTGGGGCCGCCGCAGCGCGCGGCGATCCATGAGTTGCCGCTCACGCGCACGTCCGCCGTCAACTCCAGGCGGCGCGCCCCGGCGGCGTCGCTCGATTCGGCCGCGATCTCGCCTTCCTGCACGATTTGCAGGGTGTGGATGGGCAAGATCGACTCGGCGCGCGCCTCGACAGTCACCGTGCCTCCGCCGTCGGGCAGGCGCGCGGTGTCGCCAATCTCGTGGCCGTCCACCGTCAGCCAGATCAGCGGGCCGCCGCTGAGCACCGTGCGGCCGGCGGCCATGTGGCGGCACCACGCGTCGTAGTCGAAGCCTTCGGCGCCGGGGATGCGCACGTAGGTGCGGTAGAGCCCCACCGGCACGTCGGACGACATCTTGTCGGTGCCGCCCACCAGCGGCAGCCGGTAGCCGCCGTTGAGATAGCGGTAGTACTCCATGTGCTGAAACGGCTGTTGCCGCAGCATCTCCACGGCGTCGGCGCGGCCCGTGGCAATCAGCGCGGCCGGCTCCCCGTTGGGACTGGGCAGGTGGGGAATCACCACCGTGCCGCCTTGCGCGCGCGTAGCGTCGGCCCAGTGCGACAGCGTGGTCTCCAGCGACCCGCCGATTTCGGCTTCGCCAGGGCCGTCCGAGCACCAGGGCATGATCGGCTCCTTCAAGCCGAGCAGCGTCAGGTGCCCCAGAAAGTGCTGCCGGTTTTCCTGCGTCACGTAGACGATCGTGCGGCCGTCGTCGGACACGCGCGGGCGGCCGATGAAGTCTTCGGTGTTGGTAAAAAGCTGGCCCCATTGCGAGGCCAGCACGTTGACGACGTTCAACCCTTCGCCGGCGGCTTCCAGGTTGGCGCCGTCGCTGGAGAGGAAATGCACGTGCGTATCGCCGGAATACCAGCCGTCGGCGTTGGCGTCGGTCCAGCGCCGCAGGCGCAGTTCCAGCTCACGCTGCCCGCGTTTTATGTCAACTTGACAGCGCAGCGGCTCGTATTCGAACCCGCAGGCAACGTCCACCAGCACCGAGCCCACCGGCAGCCAGCCCTGGCAGGCGCCGTCGATGTAGGCGTAGGTGGCCTGGTCCAGCCGCAGGTCGCCGCCCACGTCGGTGTGCCAGGTGTCTTCGCCGGCGTTGAGGTGGCTGTGGTGGCCGTGCGGCTGATAGGGGATGCCCTCCGGCGAGCGAAAGTGCACGCGGCAGGCCATGGGCTTGCCGGTGGCGTCGTCGACCACGCGCGTATGCACCCAGTTGCGGCCCGCCTCGGCCAGGCGCAGGCGCAGGCGCGGCGAGGCCGCCAGCGGCGCGCCGCCCTCCAGATCCGCCATGCGCGCCGAGCCCAGGTCGGCGCCCGCGCGCGCCACGGTGATGCGCGCCGAGGGCGCGCCGGCCACTTCCGTGTAGGCCGGGCTGTTGGCGGGATTGCGCGGTTCGCCCCAGCCAGCCGTGTCGGACGTCAAGAACGCGGCGGGGTCGCGCGGCAGCGGCTGCGGATATGCAGCGATGCCGCGCTCCACCGACACCTCCAGGTCGAAGGGCGCGTCGGCGTCCGCCGGGTCGGGCAGCTCGATCAGCACGCCGCGGCGGGCCGTGCGGCGCAGCGGGTCTTCGTCCGCCTGCCCCAGACAAACGCCGCCCACGATCAGCCGCCGCGCCGTAGGCCGCAATTCGAGGTGCTGGACGGCCGTCTCGGGCCGCGGATTGCGCCAGGGCCACAGATAGAACGCCGCCGCCGCCACGCCGCCCGTCACCTCGGTCAGCGCGCGCCCCATATGCCCGCGCGCAGCCATGCCGCGCGGCAGCAGCTCGTCGTCCACGTCCGGCATGGCCGCAAACGGCGCGCCGGGCGAACGCACGTCCGAAATCATGTCCTGCGACCCCGTGAACCAGCCGGTCTCGAACCGCTCGCGGATCGGCAGCTCCGTTTCGACGCCGTCCGCGTAGCGCACCACGTAGGTCGCCGCGGTTTCCCCAGGCACGCCGCCGCGGTGCAGCTCGGTGTCGAGCAACACGTGCGCAAACACCAGCGTGCGAACGGTTCGCCCGACGTCCAGCCTGACCGGCGCCCGGTGGCCGCCCTCGCCCAGCAGCGCCAGCAGCCCGCGCTCGGCATCGCCCACCTGAAACGGCGCACCGCGGTAGACCTGCGCCCCCAAGTGCCGCGCCCCGTCCTCCCCCAACACCCCAGCCGGCGCGTTGCAGAGGCCGATCACGCTCAACGCTTCGTAGTCCCCCATCACGCGCTCCCCGTCATCCCTGGCGCCTCTGCCCGTTACGGATAGTCAGCCTACTCCGCCGCCGCGTCAACGCCGCCAGCCTGGCGGGGGCACGTGCACCTCGCGCGCGCCGTCGTGCGGGCAGATTCGGTGCACGAACCGCCCGCCGTCGTGCACACTGCCCGTTCATGGTTCGACCGACGTTCGCCGCCGCGGGCTTCCGGCGCCGCGCCTGGGAACGCCGACGCCAGCCGCGCCGATCCGCTGGCCGTCCGCGCCCGGGGACGCTCGGCGTCAGCTAAGACCTCGCCGTGCAAGGGCAGCTCTTTACCCAGTACTTCCTGACCGAAGGCATTGCCGCAACGCAGGAGTGGCGCACCCACATGCGGACGCAGGCGGCGGCGTTTGCCGAGTTTCGCAGCGACGTGCGCCGGCTGTTCGAGGACATCGGCCAGTCCCAGAACCCCAACGAAGCCCAAACCGAGCAGGATCTGATCCTGCCGATACTGCAGCTGCTGGATTGGACCGACCACTTGCCGCAGCAAGGCACGGCGCGGGGCGAGGACGTGCCCGACCTGCTGCTGTTTGCGGACGAGGATGCCAGGGCGCTGGCCGTGGCGCGGCCGCGCGACCGGCGGTTTGCGCGCGCGCTGGCCATCGTCGAAAGCAAGCGCTTCGGCCGGCCGCTGGACGTGCGCGGCGGGGCCGCGGACGCTGGGCAGTTCGCGTTCGTGAACCTGCCCGCGGCCGGCCTGCAGCGCCCCCGCGGGCCGACCCCGCACGGCCAGATGCTCCGCTACTTGACGCCGCCGTCGACCGGCCTGGACGGGCCGCGCTGGGGTATCTTGACCAACGGCGCGGTGTGGCGGCTCTACGACCAACGCGCGCGCCCGCGCGCCAGCGGCTATTTCGAGACCGACCTGGCGCGGCTGGCCGCCGCCGCCGCGGCCGACGACAGCCAAGCGCTGCGCCGCTTCTATCTGCTCTTCCGCCGCGCGGCCTTCGTGCGCCGGCCCGGCGCCGCGGCCGCCTTTCTGGACACCGCGCTGGCCGAGGGCCGGCGCTACGAGCAGCGCGTGGCGCAGGACGTGTCCGATGTGGTGTTCCAGCGCGTCTTTCCCCAGCTGGCCCAAGCGCTGTCGCACGCGCAGCCCCAGGCGGCCTTGGCCGACGTGCGCCAGGCGGCGCTGATCCTGCTCTACCGGCTGCTCTTCGTGTTCTTCGCCGAAGACCGCGGGCTGCTGCCCGTCGACGACGACACCTATGACGAATACAGCTTGCGCAGGCGGGTGCGCGACGACGTCGCGCGGCGCATGAACGACGGCGACACCTTTTCGGCCCAGGCCGCCAGCTACTACGACCACGTGACCACGCTGTGCCGCATCATCGACAAGGGCGACGCCTCCATTCGTCTGCCGCCCTACAACGGCGGCCTGTTCGCGCCGGCCGCCGCGCCGCTGCTGGATGCGGCCCGCCTGCCCGACGCGGCCTTCGCGCCCGTCATCCACGACCTGAGCCACACCGAAACGGACGGCCGCCGCCGCTTCGTCAACTACCGCGACATGTCCGTCCAGCAGCTGGGCTCCATCGAAGAGCGCCTGCTGGAGCGCCTGCCCGTGCGCGGCGCCGCCGGCCGCATCACCATCCGCCTGGACCCCTACGCGCGCAAGGACAGCGGCAGCTTCTACACCCCGCAGGCGCTGGTCGACCTGATCGTGGACCAGACCCTGAAGCCGCTGGTGGACGCGCGGCGGCAGGCCTTCGAGACCAAGGCGGCCAAACTCAAGCACGACCGCCGGCGCAAGTCCGACCGCAAAGCCGACCTGCGCCGGCTGGACCCGGCCGAGGCCGTGCTGGAGCTCAAGGTGCTCGACCCCGCCATGGGCAGCGGCCACTTCCTGGTCTCGGCCGTCGATTTCCTGGTAGATGCCGTGATGGACCTGCTGGAATACGCGCCAACGGTGCCGGACTGGCTGGACGACGACGACGCATACGAATCGCCGCTGGTCGAGCGCGTGGCCGCCATCCGCGCCGACATCACGCAGCGGGCGAAGGACGCGGACTGGGCGCTGGACGAGACCCAGCTGACCGACCAGGCCATCGTGCGCCGCCTGGTGCTCAAGCGCTGCATCTACGGGGTGGACAAAAACCCCCTGACCGTGGAACTGGCCAAGGTGTCGCTGTGGCTGCACAGCTTCACCGCGGGCGCGCCGCTCTCGTTTCTAGACCACCACCTGCGCCGCGGCGACTCGCTGCTTGGGCTGTGGACGGCGGACGCGCGGCGGGACGTGCAGCGGCTGCGCACGGCGGCGGGCCGCGGAGGCGCGCTGTTTGCAGACAGCGACATTGCCGGGATAAAAGCCGCCGCGGACGGCGTTCGCCGCATCGAACTCCTGGCCGACGCCGACCTGCGCGAAGTTCAGGAATCCGACGCGCTGTTTCGCCAGGCGGAAGCCGCCACCGCCGATCTGCGCGCCATGCTAGACGTGCTCTGCGGCCTGCGCTGGCTGACCGCGGGCATGCGCGTGCGCCAGCGCGCGGCGTTCGAGGCGCCGCTGGGCGAAGCCTTGACGGCGCGGCGGACGCCCCTGGTTCCGCTGCTGGCCCGCGGCCTCCAGCCGCCAGCCGCCAGCGGCGAAGCCTCCTTGTCTCCGGTCGGCCGGCTCTGGCGCGACGCCGCCGCCGCCGCCCGCCGCGAGGACTTTCTGCACTGGGAAGCCGCCTTCCCCGGCGTCTGGTCCACCTGGCTGGACGACGCGCCGCCGGGCGGCTTCGACGCCGTGATCGGCAACCCGCCCTGGGACCGCATCAAGCTGCAAGAGGTGGAATGGTTCGCCACGCGCGACGCGGCCATTGCCGGCGCGCCCACCGCGGCCGCGCGCAAAGCCGCCATCGCGCGGCTGCGGGAAACGCCGCCCCCGGCCCCAGACCTCCAGACCGCGCCCCCACCGACGGACGACGCCGCGCCGCACGGCCCCGCCAGCGGCGCTCCCCAATCCCTGGCCGCCGACTTCGACGCCGCCAAGGAACGGGCCGAGCGGCTGGGCCAGATGGTTCGCGGGTCGGGCCACTACCCCTTGCTGGGCAGCGGAGACATCAATCTCTACGCGCTGTTCGTGGAACGCGCCCTGCGCCTGGTCAAGCCCGACGGCCTGGTGGGACTGCTCACGCCCTCCGGCATCTACGCCGACAAGACCGCCGCGCGCTTCTTCAGGTCCGTGTCGACCAGCGGGCGCCTGGGCGGCCTGTTCGACTTCGAGAACAAGAAGATCTTCTTCAAGGACGTCCATGCTTCATTCAAGTTCTGCGCCCTGATCGTCGGCGGCGAGCGGCGGAAGTTCGACGACACCCGCTGCGCGTTCTTCTTGCGCGATACCGAAACCATAGGCGATGCGGACCGCTGCTTTGCGCTGTCGCCCGACGACTTTGCGCGCGTGAACCCCAACACCGGCGCCGCGCCCGTCTTCCGCACCCGCCGCGACGCCGAGATCACCCGCGGCGTCTACGAGCGGCACCCGGTGCTGGTAGACCGCTCCGACGGCGGCGAGCGCAAAACCTGGCCGGTCAAGTACGTACGGATGCTCGACATGACCAACGACTCGCATCTGTTCCGAACGGCGGCGCAGCTGGACGCCGACGGCTTCTATCCCGTGCACGGCAACCGCTGGCGGCGGGGGAAGGTCGATCTCTATCTGCCCCTGTATCAGGGCCGCATGATCTGGCAGTTCGACCACCGCGCAAGCTCGGTGCGCGTCAACCCGCGCAGCGTGCACAACCCTTACGTGAGCGAAGACGTCGAGGACGCACAGCACCGTGACCCTGACTTTCTGCCTCAGCCCCAATACTGGGTTCCGGCCCGCGAGGTCGAGTCGTCCTTTCCGCGGCGCGTCGGATATACGTTGGGATTCCGCGACATTACGAATCCAACGAACGAGCGAACCGTCGTCGCGTCTATCGTCCCGTGGGCGGGTTATGGAAACACCGTTCCTCTACTTCACAACGACCTATCTTCACCTACAGACGTGACGCCGGGCTCCGGGACAGGCGTGATCTTCGGGGCGGAGGAATCCGCCTGTCTGACGGCAAATCTGAATGCTGCTTGCTTCGACTTCATTGCCCGGCACAAAGTGCAGGGAACACACGTGAATTGGTACATCCTCGAGCAACTCCCCGTCATCGCGCCTGAAGATTACGAGCGGCGATTCGGAAACACGACCGCCCGCGAGCTCGTCTGCGGCCACGTGCTCAGGCTCACCTACACCTCGCACGACATGGCGCCCTTCGCCCGCGGCCTGGGGTACACGGGGCCTCCGTTCGTCTGGAACCAGGACGAGCGCCGCCATCTGCGCGCACGGCTGGACGCGCTCTACTTCCACCTCTACGGCCTGCAACGGGACGACGCGGCCTACGTGCTGGACACGTTCCCCATCGTCCGCCGCAAAGACGAGTCCCAGTCCGGCCGCTACCTAACCCGCGACCTAATCCTAGCCTACATAAACGCCCTCTCCGCCGGCGACACCAACACCGAAGTAACCCCGTAGCGCATCGGCCGCACACCATTCATTCCAGCCAATGCCGGAATCCAGAAGAGGACAGGTTCGGCATGGGGTTGCGCAGGGGCGCTCACGAACCGTCTCGGCACGGACCCTTGCAAGGCTCACAAATGGGGGCGCCCGGGAAACGAATTCGAACACCCTCGAAGCATGGTCCAGCCGAGCCGCCATCCAGGCCGCAGCGCGACTGACAGCGGAAAGCGAAACAGCGCCTCGAAGCTGCGCTATGTGTCGCAGAGTCCAGGAACGAATATGTCTACAGAAGCGCTTTGGTCAACTCGTCACCACACTTGATCAAGCGAAGAGGCTCTCGTATTCCGTGAAACACCACGCGGCTGCTTTCACGTTTCAATCCGTACCGTTCAGCACTATGCAACACACCGCCATAAACAGCAATAGGACGAAACCTGACTGTCGCGCTCGAGGGAATAATCTTCTCTGCGGCCCGGGTGCCTGCCTCAATTTGCTGGACAAATTTATCTGTGCGAAACCGACCGCTCTTCAACTCCAGAGGCGCCACCCAACCATAGCCGGATGGATCGTTGGCGACGAACAAATAATCGCAGCGCACATCACTCGGGCCTAGACCAAGCGGCGATCCCGGCCCGTCCAAATCTACGATCAGACGAGGACGCGGTGCGCTGTTCAAAAGTACACGGCAGCCTTCCTTGTGAATACACGAAGCGATGCACTCGTCACCCACGTTAGCACGAACTCGTTGAAGAATCCCGTTCACACGCCGCCTCCAATACGGCTGGAAATCTCAGCCCAGTCATTGTGAAGCGCAATGCCGACATCGTCGAATCCGGACGGATAGAGACCGGATTCATCGAGGCCAATCTCGCTCACGGTCGAACCTTCACCAGACGCATCCGGCTTGAACAGCCACGCACCCACCTGGGTTGTATCGAGCGCAACGTCACCGCCAGCAATTTTGCTTCGCTCTGCTTCAGAAACTTGCGACAAGCGCACCAGATTGGCAAGCTCCTGAAGCAGCCATTCGCTATGCGTGGTAACGATCACTCTGATACCAGCCCGCACGACCGCCGCAAGCTGCCGCGTAAACTCGACCTGCATTGCCGGATGCAGATGCGACTCTGGCTCCTCGATAATCAGGATATCTCCCGGCCCCACCAGGTGCCGCAGATACAGCACGACTGGCGCAAGCTCGGACACCATCGAAGAGGCGCGCATCAACGGCAAGCTCTTGTCCCAGCCTTCCGGCCGATAATCGAAACTCGGGTATTCGCCCGCCGCGTCATTCAGACGCACGGCGCCCTTGAGAACGTCTTGCTCCAGACGTTTTGACAATCCGTCAGCCAACCGCGCAGCACTGCGACGCAGTCCTGTTTGGATACGATCTCGTCCTCCACTCATCTCGATCAATTGGCTCAAGAAGTCAGCCAATACCCCAGACAGGATAGGAATACTGGCCGATGGGCGAAGTCCGGCGGTCGCAGCATTCTGTACCAACGTGCTCACCACGACTTGATGGCTGTGCATCACTCCGGTACGATCAGCTGGTAAATAGTATGCATTACGATACAGAGGATTAAGCAAAGAATGAAAGATCTCTTCAGCTGTCTTAGCAAACAAAATTTTCAGACCTTGACCTTCTTCAACGTCTTCAACGCCTCGTAGTGAATAATTTTGGGTGAAATGTGAAACAAGATCACCAAGGCCCGATAGGTGTTCTGTCTCAATGGAGAGTGGTTCAGAACCGCCAATCTTACCTGAGAATCGAGCGCCATTCTCGTCTATATTTATCCCATATTTAATTGCACTATCACTGCCCGATCGGGGAATGGACAGCTCGGCTTTTGCGCACGAAGATGAGCTCGATATCCTCACCAACAAACTCAGATTGTCAACGCCAAAGCAACGACCGATTTCGTGCTCGAAGTAATGGCTGAGCTCCGCCACCTGTTCAAATACTTTGCGTATATGTGCATCCACGTCTTTCGGCAAGAAGGTCTGGGATTTTGCATCGACTTGCTGCGACAGCCAATTTCCAAACGTCTCCAACATTCCAGGGGGATATTTATTGGCTTCAAGCATCGAGCTGAATATCGATCGATGGAAATAATTCCTATAGCGCGTCTGGCGCCCATACGGCGCAATATCTCTGTCACCAAAACACTGATGCAACGCATACACCAAGATCGAGAGGTAGGACTTCCCCGTGTTGCTCGGACCAATGAATACCGTCAGTGGCCGCAGGTCCACACTAGCCTTGACGATCGGCCCGAAGTCTTCGACGTCCAGGTGGTATTCGCCAGGAAAGTCTTGGCTGGCTTTCCGAGCACTCACGGATACCCCCAGTTGGCGTCGATCAACGAGAGAGGCGCGGCAAGGCGAGTCCCGCAGGTTGGCAAGCCGCAACGCCCGCGGACGCCTCCCAATATACGACATGGCGGCTCTGCCGCACCGCGAGACGCTTGGGCGTGCGTGGGTGCGAAACAGAGCAGGGCACCGACTTTCCTGCACGCTCGGACTGCGGCTGGATTCCTGCCTGCGCCGGAATGGTGGTGGGGGCGTACCCGCGCGCTAGGTCTGTTCGAGCCAGGCGTCGATGCGGGCGTCGTCGCGGGGGGTCCAGGCGCCTTGGTGAGCGGCGGCCATGGCTTGTCGATATTCGGCGGGGGCGAGGGAGCTGCGCCAGGCGAGGAAGTTTTGTCGGTCGTCGGCTTTGGCGCGGGCGTCGGCCTGATCTACGTCGACCAGGGATTCGAGGCGGGCGTCCAGACGGCGGACTATCTCGGGACGGGCGGGGGCAAGGTCGTGGAGCTCGTCGGGGTCGGCGTGCAGGTCGAAGAGCTGCGGCTGGAAGCCGGCGTAGCGCAGATATTTCCAGGGGCCTTCGCGCCACATGGCGATGCCGGTGTTGGCGAAGTTGCTGTGGTATTCGGCGAACACGCGGCCGGTATGGGCGCCAGACTCGCCGCGGCAGAGGGGCAGCAGCGACTGGCCGTCCAGGTCGTCGGGCGTGTCCAGCCCGGCCATTTCCATGAGCGTGGGGAACAGGTCGATCAGCGAGACCAGCTCGTCCGAGACTACGCCGCGCTGGAGGCCAGGGCCGGCCACGACGAGCGGCACGCGCGCGGAGGCTTCGTAGAGCGCGTTCTTGAGCGTTTGGCGGTGTTCCATGTTCATCTCGCCGTGGTCGCTGGCGAAGATGACGTAGGTGTCGTCCAGCCGCCCGGCCGCCTCCAGCGCGTCCAGCACCGCGCCCAGCATGGCGTCGGCCTCGGCAACCATGGCGAAGTAGTGGCGGCGAATGGCCAGAATCTCGTCCTCGCCGAACGGGCCGTGGGTGTTCTTGGTCACGCTCATGTAGCGCATGACCGGATGCAGATCGGCTTCGTAGGGCGGCAGGTCGACGTTGGCAGGGTCGATGCGGTTCAGCCAGGCGGGCGCAGCGCGGAAGGGCGGGTGCGGCACGTTGGTGCTGGGGTAGATGAAGAACGGCGGGTCGTCGGGCGCGCGCTGGCGCAGGAACGCGGCCGCCGCGTCGACCTGGTCCCAGTCGCGCTCGTGCAGGCGCTCGGTGTCGGGTTCGACCGTGACCGCGCGGGGGCGCGGGTTGTGGGGGCGCTCGATCCCGGCGGCGCGCATCCAGGCGGTGACGCGCGCCTTCAGCGAATGTCCGCCCACGCGGTAGTCGGTCTTGCCGAACACGCGCAGGTCGTAGCCCGCCTGTTCCAGCCTGGCGCCGAAGGTGGGGGCGTCGGGCGGCAGGCCGCCGGGGTTGTTCCAGGCTTGCACGCGGTGCACGTATTTCCCGCTCCAGAAGCTGGCTCTGGAGGGGGCGCACTGGGGGGAGTTGCAGTACGCGCCGGCGAACGACGTCCCGCGCGCGGCCAGGCGGTCCAGGTTGGGCGTAAAGGCGGCGGGGTGGCCCAGGTGGGACATGACGCGCCCGTCCATGCTGTCGGTCATGAAGAGCACGATGTTGGGGCGGCGGGGGTGCATGGGCGCGTTAGGGGGAGGGCTGGGGGCGGGTGGATGGTCTCACGGGATGGGGGCGGGCGGCCATCTCGCTCGAACGGAGAGGGGGAAGACCCACCTCCACGCCGCCGTCGGGCGTGGTGTCGCCCCCCCTCTCCCTCGAAGGGAGAGGGGGGAGAACGGGGGAGGCGGCGGCGGGGGTTATTGGTCGGTGATGGGCATGGGGACGCGCACGTTGCCGCGGGCTTGGGATTGCAGGGCGCCCAGCAGGACTTCCATCACCTGGCGGGCTTCCGTGGGGCCGCAGGAGGGCGTGCCGCCGTTGCGGATCAGGTCCACCAGTTCCACCACCGCGCCCGCAATATGGCCTTGGGTGTAGTGCGTGTGGGGGATGTCGCTGAGCGCCATGCCGGCGTCGGATTCCATGGTGATGGTGGCGCGTTCCTGGCTGACGCGCAGAAAGCCCTTGTCGCCGAACACGTCCACGTCGAACAGCCTGGGCATGGGCTTGCACATGTTCCAGAAGGCGCGCACGTCGTTGTCGTATTCGATCAGGATGCTGACGGCCGGATCGGTGTCGGGGTCGTGGCCGCCGTCGCTGGCGTAGCGCGGGCCGTAGTCCTCGAAGCCTTTTTCGTTGACGGCGTAGACGGCGGCGGGGTTGCCCTGGGCGTACCAGTTGATGGTGTCGCACATGTGGGTGCCGTTGCGGAAGAGCATGGCGCGGGGGCCGCCCTGGTTGGCCACCACGCGCACCACTTGGCCAATGGCGCCGTCCTCGATGAGTTTGGCGGCCTGCACCCAGGGGAACATCCAGCGGCGCGAGTGGTCCACCAGCAGCGGGATGCCGGCCTGTTCGACGGCGGCGATGATGCGGTCGGCGTCGGCCAGGGACGAGGCGATGGGCTTTTCGCAGAGGATGCCCTTGACGCCGGCGGCGGCGCCGTCCACGCAAATCTGCGCGTGCACGTTGTCGCCGGTGACCACGCTGAGGATGTCCAGGTTCTCGCGGGCGATCATCTCGCGGTGGTCGGTGTAGGTGTTGACCTCGGGCAGGGTGTCGTCCCAGTCCGCGCGGAAAGTCTCGATGGCGTCTTCGCGCAGGTCGCAGACCGCCACGAGTTCGGTGTCGCCGACGTGGTGGTAGGCGGACACGTGCGAGTGGGGCATGGCCGTGCCCCAGCCGCTGGCGGCGCCGGGGGCGGCGGGGCGGGCGCCGATGCCGGTGAGGCCGACTACGCCGGCGCGCAAGGTCTCGCTCATAGGATGCCTCCGTGTGCGGAGCGCTACGCGCGCCCCAGCCGCACTGGCCCCAATTGTAGGGCGGGATGCTGGCGTGCGCTGGCGGCGAATGCCGCAAAGACCGCTCGAGGGAGCGGTCGGGAGCGGGGGATGACGCGCCGGGCGGGGGCGCAGAGGGTTTCCATCCCGCGCCGCGGTCGGCCGCCTCGAACTCGCCGGTGCACGCGCCGCCTGGGGGGACATCCGTCCCGCGCCGCGGTCGGCCCCTCACCCTAACCCTCTCCCCGCGGCGCGGGGAGAGGGAACCAGAGCCGCTGCGCGGGGGGAAGGGAAACAGGTCCGCGGCGCGGGGGAGGAGGGGGCAGCCGAAACACTGCCTGCTGCGCCTGGTTGTCTAAGAGCCGCGGTGTGCGGGGATAGAGCCGCGGGAGTGGTGGGGGGTTTGGAGGGGCGGGTGGGGTTAGAGGGCTTGGAGGGCTTGGACGATGGCGGAGGCGGGGGTCAGGTCGTGGATGCCTGTATATACGTGTGACCAGCGGATGACGCCGTTGGTGTCGATGACGAAGGCGGAGCCGGTGGCCAGGCCGTCGCCGTAGCGATTGAAGACGTCGTAGGCGCGGGGCACGTCCGTGCTGACGTCGTAGAGCACCGGGAAGGGGACGCCCAGTTCCTGGATGACCCAGGCGGCGCCTTCCAGGTTGTCGGTGCTGACGGCCACGATTTCGGCGTTGAGCGGGGCGATGGCCTCGTAGTTGTTTTGCAGCTCCACGAGCTGCGTGCGGCAGGTCGATCACCAGAAGGCGCGGTAAAAGACCAGCACCACGTTCTTCTGGCCGCGGAAGCTTTCCAGGCTGACCTGGCCGCCGGCGGCGCTGGGCAGCGTGAACAGGGGCGCCTGCGGGCCAAGGGCCGGCGGCGGTTCCGGCGGGGCCGTAGGCGCGGGCGGGGGCGCGGCGGCGGCGGTGGCTGCCGGCGTGGGCGCTTGCGCGGGGGGCTCGGTTGGGGCGGGGGACTGGGCAGCCCTGGTAGGGGGCGGCGCCGCGGGCATCTGGGGCGTGGCCGCGGGCGGCGGGGATGCGGGCGGCTGGGCCGTGGGAGCGGCCGGCATGGCCGGCGCGGCCGCGGCCGCCGGCGTGGCCGCGGGAGTGACGGGCTGGGCGGCGGGCGCGGGCGGCGCAGGCGCCGCGGGAGGCTGCGTAGGCGCGGCCTCCGCCACCGCCGTTTGCGGCGGGGCCTCGCGCTCCGCGGCGGGGGCCTGGCTCTCGCCGCACGCAGCCAGGGCCAGAACGGCCGCCAGCAGCACGGCCAGCGGCAGAGCGGCGCGCGGCGCGGCGCGGATGCAAGCGTTCACGGGTCCAGTGTACCCAAACGCCGGGGACGCGGGGCGGGCATCCATCGTCAGCAGCAATCGGATTCGGCGTCCCGCATGCCGACCGCCCACCCTCTCCCTCGACGGGGACCTCGATGTGACTCCCAAGCGGGGGGCGGTGTGGGCGGGCCTGCCGCTTCGATTGCCCCGCCTGGTGACTCCCGGGGGGCGGCGCCGCAGCCCTGGGGCGTTTGCACGCCCCGCCGCCTGTTGGGTAGGCTCCGCCGCCTACTGCTTGTCGATCTCACCGAATCGGGACCCCCCAATGCGACGCAGCGCGATCGTTCCGGGCGCTTGGCCGTCCTTGCAATTACCCCCCCCCCCCCCCCCCCCCCCGTGCTCCAATTGAGTACACAGCGCCTGACGCGCCCCGCCGCGGTTGGCGCACTGCTGCTGGTCGGCGCGCTGCTGGCGTCCATGCTCTGGGCCGCGGCCGGCCCGGCCGCCGCCGCCACCGACTTCGGCTGCGACACGGACAACCCCACCGCGTCCGCCAGCGGCGCGCACGCCAACGTCGCCCGCGACTGCGAAATCCTGCTGAATCTCAAGGACGACCTGCGCGGCACGGGCACGCTCAACTGGGCCGTCGCCACCGCCATGTCCAGCTGGGACGGCATCACCATGTCCGCGTCCACCAACGGCGCGGTCGCTACCATCATCCTCCGGAATAAATCGCTGACCGGCACGCTCTCGCCGTCGTTGGGCGGCTTGTCGGATCTCACGCAGATCCAGCTCGACCAAAATGCGTTGACCGGGAGCATTCCCGCCGAACTGGGCAACCTCTCGGGTCTCCAGATACTCCAGCTCTACCAAAATGATTTGAGCGGAGAGATTCCGTCGGAGCTGGGCAACCTGTCGAATCTCAAACAGCTCTGGCTCCGCAACAACCAGTTGAGCGGCAACATCCCGTCGTCGTTGGGCAGCTTGTCGAATCTCACGCATCTCTATCTCAACGGCAATCGATTGGACGGGACCATCCCCGCCGAACTGGGCAGCATGTCGAGTCTCACAACGCTCGTCCTCAGCGGCAACCGGTTGAGTGGAGCGATTCCGTCGCAGCTCGGCAATCTCTCGAGCCTCGTGAACCTCCATCTCAACCAGAACGAGTTGAGCGGCGCCATCCCCGCCGAACTGGGCAACCTGACGACGCTCAGGAACCTCTACCTCAACGGGAACGAGTTGAGCGGCGGCATCCCGACACAGCTGGGCAGCATGACCGCCCTCCAGTTCCTTGTCGCCTCCACCAACCAGCTGAGCGGCAGCATCCCGTCCGAACTGGGCAGCCTGTCGAATCTCCGCTACATCGCCCTGAACGATAACAATTTGAGCGGAGCGATTCCGTCGCAGCTGGGCAGTCTTTCGAATCTCCAGTTCCTCTGGCTCTACGACAATCGATTGGACGGGAATATTCCGACGCAACTGGGCAGCCTGACGAGTCTCAGGGAGCTGTACCTTCAGAACAACAAACTGAGCGGCAGCATCCCGACGGAGTTGGGCAGCTTGTCGAGCGCCACGCATATTTTCCTCCACAACAATGATTTGGACGGCGCCATTCCGTCGTCGTTGGGCGGCTTGTCGAGTCTCCGGCAGCTCCGCCTGCAAGACAACAAACTTACCGGCAGCATTCCAACGCAATTGGGCAACCTCTCGAGCCTCCAGATTCTCTGGCTGCACCGCAACCAGCTGAGCGGCAGCATCCCGTCGTCGTTGGGTAGCCTGTCCGGCCTCTATCACCTTATCCTCTTCCAGAACAAACTTACCGGCAGCATTCCAACGCAATTGGGCAACCTCTCGAGTCTCACTTTACTCTACTTGCACTACAACCAATTGAGCGGCAGCATTCCGTCGTCGTTGGGCAGCTTGTCCAACCTGAACACCGCAGCGCCGCTCTACCTGAACTGCAACCAGTTGAGCGGCGCCGTGCCGACGCAACTGAACAACCTGCCGTCGGGGCTGCAGATCTGGGTGTACGGCAACCCGATCACCGTGCCTACCACGCCGGCCGGGCTGGTGAACCGCCTGCGGCTGACCGGCGCGGCCGGCGCGGACGGCACCCCCGCGACTGCCTGGTGCGGCCCGCCGGCGTTTGCGGCGGCGACCGATGCCCGCTCGATGACGGAGCAGCTGGCCGCCGCGGACGTCGGGGCGCCGCTGGCCGCCGTCGACCCGGACAACCAGCCGGTGGCCGGCACGCAGCCGACGACTTACACCCTCAGCGGCCCCGACGCGGCGTTCTTCGCCGTCGACGGCAGCGGCCAGATCGAGATCAAGGAGCCGCTGGACTTCGAGTTCCCCCTCGACGCCGACGGCGACAACCAGTACCAGATCACCCTCACCGCGGACGACGGCGTCGCCCCCGAGGCCCGCGGCGGCATGGACAGCATCGACGTGACCATCACGGTGACCGACGGCGCGGACGACGTGCTGCGGGTGGGAACGCTGGGGGCGGTGTCGCTCCAGACCGGCGCGTCGCGCACGCTGGACGTGACGGACGCGTTCAGCGAAGTCAACGGCCTGCCGCTGACGTACACGGCGTCGTCGTACAACCCGGCGGTGGCCAGCGTGAGCGTCGACGGCGCGCAGGTCACGATTAGGTCGAGGAGCGCCGGGACGACCACGGTGATTGCCGGGGCCAGCAACGGCACGCTGTGGGCGGCGCACCGCATCGCGGTGACGGTCACCGACCGGCCGTCGTCCAGGCACCCGCGGCTGTCGGTGGAGGTGGCTGGCCCGGCCGGCCCGGTGCGGGTGGGCGAGACTATCGAGTGGCGCTTCACGCTGCGCAACACGGGCACGGTGCCGCTGAGCGGAGTGTTCTGGCGTTCGCCGCAGCTGGGCGTCGCGCGCCAGACCGTGGGCGACGGCACGCTGGCGGTGGGGGCGGAGGCCGTGGTGCGGGCCAGCCTGACGGTGACGGCGGCGCACCTGCCGGGGCCGTTGTCGGTGAGCTTCCACGGCGACAGCGACCAGACGAACGACCCGAGCGCATCCTGGAGCGCCGCGGTTGCGGCGGCCGGCGCGCCCGCGCCCGGCCAGGCACCCGGGCCTGGCGCCACGCCGGGGCCTGGCGCCACGCCGGCGCCCGGGGCGGCCGCCGCGCCCGGACCCACGCCTGCGCCGACGCCCGCGCCGACGCCGCAGGCGGCCCCCGAACCCGCGGACGAACCCGCGGAGGGCGCCGACCGCCGCGTGGTGGTGGAGGACAGCCGCGCCACCGCGCCGGCCCCCCACCTGGCCCACAACATCCCCACCCTGAGCGTCACCTTCGCGGCCGCGCAGGAGGGGGGCGCCGAGGAAACCGTGGTCTGCGACTTCCTGGGGCACTACGACGCCACCGGCGGCCTGGAACGCTGGGGCTGGCCCACCTCCGAAGTGATGGTGGAACGGCCCAGGGTCTTCACGCAGTACTACCAACGCGGCATCGTCGATTGTCAGCAGCGCGAGGGCGTCTGGCGCATGGAGCGGCGGCTGGTCTGGGACTACCTGGGCGGCGGCCTGGCCGGCGCGCCCGACCTGGGCGTGGAGCCGGAGCTGCTCTCCGAGCAGCCCGGCCAGGAGCTGGGGCCCTGGGGTCACCGCGTGTCCAACACCGCGGTGGACGGGACGTTCACGGGGTTCCTGGACGTGTTCGAGCGGTTGGGCGGCGTGGCCGCGTTCGGCTACCCGAAGACGGACGCGCGCGCGGACACGCACCCTGACGCGGTGCTGGCGCTGCCGGGCGCCACGCCCGGGTTCATCCGCCAGTACTTCCAGGCGGCAGTGTTCGAGTACCACCCCGGCGACCCCGACCAACCAGTGAAGCTGGCGCTGCTGGGCGACGCGGTGCGGGACCTGCTCTACCCGGCCGAGACCTGGCGCGAGTTCGAAGTCTTCGCCCCCGCGCCCCCCTCACCCTAACCCTCTCCCCCCTGCGGGGGGAGAGGGGACTAAGAAGGCCAATGCAAGGCCTTTTTTGACTTCCTCTCCCCCTGAGGAGGGAGAGGGGACCGCGTCATAGGCATGATGGCCCTCGGAGTTCCCTCCCCACTCAGGGGAGAGGGGACGCAACCCTCTTCCTCCTGGGGGAGATAGTGGCGCGTAGGCGCTCCGCGGCGGGGGTGAGAGGCGAGGGGTCTTGCCAGAAACGCTGCCTACGGCGTGTAGGCGCTCGCGGCGGGGGCGCGGGGCGAGGGGGACGTGCCGAAAAAACGCCGTCTGTGGCGCGTTAGGCGCTTGTGTCGGGGGGTGGGGTTGGACGTGATTTTTTGGTCGTGCGTGCGACGTGAGCTATTACCCTGGGTGTCATGACCATGCATTTCTCGCGCCGCAGGCTGGGGCGCGCAGCGGCGGGGGCGGCCGGTCTTGCCTTGCATCCGCTTGGGCGCGTCCTGGCGGAAGCGCCGGCGGCGGGGGACGCCGTGGACCCGTTGTTCGCGGCCTACGTGGATCGCTGGCGCGCGTTCGACGTGCTTGGCGAGCCTCTGACGCAACGGTTCGAGCGCCAGGGGCGGGCGGCGCAGCTCTTCGCCGACTTCCTGCTGGAACATTGGCCCGAACACGCCGGCACCGACGCGGAGGTGCAGCCGGCGCTGCTGGGCGAGCTGATTTCCGGGGGGCGTTACTTCCGCGAGACCGCGCCGTTCCGCAGCGAGGCGCAGGTGGCGTATGTCTGGCAGACGCGCCACTCGGTGCGCTTCGGGTTCCTGGCGTTCTGGAACCGGCTGGGACGCGAGCGGCTGTTGGGCTGGCCGGTGTCCGAGGAAGTGCCGGAAGCGGGCGGGGTGACCGCGCAGTATTTTCAGCGCGGCAAGCTGACGTACGTTCCCGCGCGCACGCCGGCGGTGCAGCTGGCCCCCATCGGCCGCGCCTATCTGGCGGCGCTGGGCGACGGGATCGACGCGCGCTACGAGGCGGAGCCGATTCCTGCGCATGCGCCGGGCGCGGCTGCGCGGCTGCGGCTGCGCGTGACAAACACCGGCGCGCAGCCGTGGCGCGCGGGCGGCGCCGCGCCCGTGCGCCTGGGCGTGCGCTGGGCGGACTCGCACAGACCCGCGGTCCGCACCCTGCCGGCGCTTG
Organism: uncultured Chloroflexota bacterium; assembly: GCA_958296175.1. GTDB lineage: Bacteria > Chloroflexota > UBA11872 > UBA11872 > UBA11872 > UBA11872. The sequence goes on along the minus strand of OY282448.1, from coordinate 1,851,660 downwards.
CGCCGCTGCCGCACGACGTTGCGCCCGGCGGGCAGGCGTCGTTCGAGCTGGACGTGGCGCTGCCCAACGCGCCAGGGCCGTTCCGCGTGCAGCCCGACCTGCACGACGGCACCGACTGGATGACCTCCCGAGCCGTGCGCGCGCCGGTGCTGGACGCGCCGGCGCGCCTGCCCGTCCCGGACATTCGGGTGGGGCTGCTGGACATCAGCGCGGACAACCCCGGCGTGACGCAGGCCACGGTGTTTTCGACCGCGGGCATGGTGGTGCGCGACGAGGGCGGGGCGGTGTTGGCCGAACCCGGCCCCGACGAACGAGTGGCAATCCGCCGCGACGTTCCAAACGAGCGGCAGGAAATCCGGCTGCCGGACGGCGCCGTGACCACGACGGTGGGCAAGGTGCTGCTGGCACCTGTGGAAGGCTCGCTCCTGCGGCTGGAAGAGACCGCGCCGCAGTGGACATATCGGGGGACGATGGAGTTTGCGTGGCTGCCGGGGTTTCAGTCGGCCTGGATCGTGAACACGCTGCCCCTGGACGACTATCTGGCGGGGCTCGTCGAGCAGAACGACACCATCCCCTGGGAGGCGCTGCGCGCCTCGGCCATCGCGTTTCGGACCTATGCCTACACCGTGCGCGCCGAGCGGCGCCCGCGCCGGCTGCTGTTCGACGCGGCGGCCTCCACGCGGCACACGCCCACGCTGTTCACGCGCGATCAGGTCTATCACGGCTACGCGCGCGAGCTGTCGGGCACGCGGCTGCGGCAGGCGGTGCGGGACACGCGCGGGCGGGTGATGACCTACGAGGGTCGGACGATTCACGCCGTGTATTTCTCGCGCGCGGACGGCCGCACGCGCAGCTGGCACACCGAATGGGGCGGCCCGGTCAAGCCGTGGGCGCTGGCGGTCGACGATCCGTTCAGCCGCGGCCAGCGCCTGCTGGGGCACGGCGTGGGGCTGCCGCTGCGCAGCGCCAACGCCATGGCCGCGGCGGGGGCGAACGGCGAGCAGATTCTGGCCGCCTATTACAGCGGCGTCGACTTCGACCACGTGTATTGACACACCTCACGCAGGCGGACGACATGCAAGGCCGTGACTTTCTGACGCTGGACGACGTGTCGTCCGACGAATTGCACCTGGTGCTGGACCGCGCCGCGCAGCTGAAAGCGGCGCAGGCGCGCGGGACGCCGCACGCGCTGCTGGCCGGGCGCAGCCTGGCCATGCTGTTCGAGAAGGCCTCGCTGCGCACGCGCACTACCTACGCGGTGGGGATGGCGCAGTTGGGCGGCCACGCCGTGGACCTGATGAACGAGCACACGCAAATCGGCGTGCGCGAGTCGATTCCCGACATCGCCCGCAATCTGGAACGCTGGGTGGACGCGCTGATGGCGCGCGTGTACGACCAGGCCATGCTGGAAGAACTGGCGCGCTGGGCGAACATCCCGGTGATCAACGGGCTGAGCGACCGCGCGCATCCCTGCCAGATTCTGGCGGACCTGCTGACGGTTCGTGAGCGCTGCGGAGGGTTCGAGGGGCGGCGGCTGGCCTACGTTGGCGACGGCTTCAACGTGTGCAATTCCTTGCTGCTGGGAAGCGCGCTGGCGGGACTCGACATCTGCGTGTCCGCGCCGGACGGCTACGAGCCGAACGAGGACGTGCTGGAACGGGCGCAGGAAATCGCCGAAGGCGCGGGCGCGTCGGTCGAGCTGGACCCGGACCCGCGCGGCGCCGTGCGCGGCGCCGACGTGGTGTATACCGACGCCTGGATCAGCATGGGGCTGGAGGCCGAGGCGCGGCAGCGCCGCGAGGCGTTCGCGCCCTACCGCGTGACTGCCGACCTCATGCGCCTGGCCAAACCCAACGCCGTCTTCATGCACTGCCTGCCCGCGCATCGGGGCGAGGAAGTGACCGACGAGGTGATCGACGGCGCGCAGTCGGCGGTGTTCGACCAGGCGGAGAACCGGCTGCACACGCAGAAGGCGCTGCTGGTGGCGCTGATTCGCGGCGACGGGGCCTACGGCGAGCTGCCGACGTAGACTTGGGGAACGTCAACGCCGACGGTGCGGCGCTTCGGTGGAGCAGCTCGACTATCTGGCGGGAGAATTCAACTTCAGCGCGGCCATCCAGATCCTGCTGGTCGCGCTGCTCTTCAACGTTATTTTGACGCTGATTCGCGGGACGCAGGCCGACCTGTTGTTGCGCGGCGTGGTGGTGCTGGTGGTGGCCGGGCTGGTGATTGGCCGCGTGTTCCAGCTGGAACTCGTCAACTGGATTCTGGAAAACGGCGTGCTGGTCGCCCTGTTCGCCGTGATCGTGGTCTTCCAGCCCGAGCTGCGGCGTTTGCTGGAGCGGGCCGGACGCACGGGCGCCCTGGTGACGCGGCCCTTTGGGTTCATAACCCCCGAGCAGACGCAGGGGATGATTGCCGAGGTGGTGAGCGCCACCGAGGCGCTGTCGGCGCGGCTGTGGGGCGCGCTGATCGTGCTGCAGCGCGACGGCGGCCTGGGCGAGTTTGCCAGCACGGGCACGCGGCTGGACGCCAGCCTCTCGCGCACCCTGATGATGACGGTGTTTCACCCCGGCTCGGAGCTGCATGACGGCGCGGTGCTGGTCAGCGGCGGCGAGGTCATCGCGGCGCACGTGATGCTGCCGCTCAGCGACGAGCTGGGCCCGCAGGACCACGTGGGCACGCGGCACCGCGCCGGCCTGGGCATTGCGGAAGCCACGGATGCGGTGGCCATCGTGATCTCCGAGGAAACCGGCAGCGTGTCGCTGGCCATGGACGGCCGGCTGGAACGGCACCTGACCACCGACCAGCTGCGGCGGCGGCTGGACACGGCGTTCCGCGTGCAGACCCGCGGCGCCGGCGGCCTGCAGGGGCTGCCCGCCTGGATTTCGCGAGGGAAGTGATCGGCGTCAGCCAGCGCGCCCGCTGGATGGTCGCGGCGCGGCGCATCCTCACGCGCAGCCTGGGCGTGCGCTTTCTGGTGGCCCTGGCGCTGTCCACACTGGTGTGGGGGGGTGTCACGTGGTCCCGCAACCCCAACGTGCAGGTGGCGCTGAACGCCGACATCGCCGTGGAAGACGTCAACCTGGGGCCGAATCTGGTGCTGGCCAGCGAAATCGACACCGTGCGCGTGACGGTCGACGGTCCGCGCGTCAACATCGGGAACCTGAACCCGCGCGCCATCACGGCGCGCGTGGATCTGACGGGCATCGGCCCGGGCACGCATCTGGTGCCCGTGCGCGTGGAAGTGCCGGACCCGGCGGTGGAGGTGGTGCGAGTCGCGCCCGAGACCGTGAAGATTCTGGTCGACCCCTTCGAGGTGCGCGCGGTGCAGGTGACCGCGCAGATCGAAGGGGCGCCGGCCCCGGGCTTTCGCTTCGACTCGAACGAGGTCGGGGCCGTTCCCGCCCTGGTGCAGCTGAGCGGCGGCGCGTCCGACGTCGAGCGCGTGGCCGAGATCGTGGCGCGCGTCGTGGTGGACCAGGCCACGCGCAACGTGTCGACCCAGGCGCTGGCGGTGCCCACCGATCGGCGCGGCGACGAGGTGGCCAACGTGCAGATCGAACCGCAGACCGTGCAGGTCAGCGTGCCGGTCACCCGCATCACGTCGGTCAAGCGCGTGCCGGTGGTGGCGGAGCTGCAGGGCGAGGCGGCGCCCGGGTTCTTCGTGCGCGGCATTGCCGTGGCGCCCACCACGGTCGAGATCGAGGGACGACCCGAGGAACTGGAGCTGGTGACCACCATCCGCACGGCGCCGCTGGACATCGCCGGTGCGCAGGCGGACGTGGAGGGGCAGGTTGCGTTCGTGAGTCCGCCGGGCGTGAGCGTGTTCAGCGACCAGGCCGCCGCCGTGGTCTCGGTCACCGTGGAACCACTGATCGACACCACGACGGTGCAAGCCGCGGTGCTGACGCTCAACGTGCCCACGGACGCCCTGGCGGTGGTGTCGCAGGGGTCGGTGCAGATCGTGATCGGCGGGCCGGTGGAGGTGCTGCGCGAACTGCGCGCGGGCGACGTGGTGGCCGAAGTGGACGTGACCGGCCTGGCGGTGGGCCGGCATCAGGTTCAACCAGTGATTACGGTGCCGCGCGGGCTGGACGTGACGCAGGTGATCCCGCCGCTGGTGAGCGTGGACGTGCAGCCCGCCGAAGCCGCGCCGGCGGCGGCGCGCCCGCCGCCGGCGCTCATCGGGCCGGGCGGCGCCGTGCCCTCGCCCGCGGCGCGCCCGACGCCGACCCCGACGCCAACCTCGACACCGTCCGCGCGGCAAGCGCCCGACGCCGAGACCTGATCGGGCGCACGGCGGGCGCGGATGCGCCGTACGTCAGCCGCGCGGCGGGCGCACCGGACAGGCTCTCGGCAGACAGGCTGTCGGCGGCCGCGCGGCAGGCATTCGTCAGCCGCGCGGCGGGCGCTCAGCGGGCGCGCGCTGACGCGCGGGCAACCGCGCGGTCGTAGAGCGGCGTCAGCGGCGCGGTCAGCCGTTCCCAGGTCAGCTCCTGGGTTGCGCGCGCGCGCGCACGGTGGCGCAGCGCGTCCAGACCGTCGGCGCGCAGCGCCCGCAGCGCGGCGTCCGCCACCGCGGCGGGCGAGGCGTCGGCCGCCACGAACCCCGTCTGACCGTCGCGGACGAAGGTCACGGCCTCGCCGACCGGCGTGGTCACGATGGGCGTGCCGGCATACATGAGGTCCACGTAGCGCGGCGAGCACTTGGCGCGGTTTGCCAGCGTGTCGCCCAGCGGCAGCACGGCCAGGTCGGCGGCGGCCAGCGCCGCCGGCACGTCGACAAACGGCAGCCAACCCACGAACGACGTGCGCTCCGCCAGCCCCGACACGCGCACGTCGGCGGCCAGGTCGCGTTCCTGCCCGAGCGCGCCGGCGCCCAGCACCAGGAAGCGCACGCGCGCGTCCTGGGCGGCGATGCGCCGGATCGTCTCGGCCCAGTCGTCCAGGCCGTAATCGAAAAATCTGGTGTAGATCAACACCAGCGGCTGGTCGCCGCGAATGCCCAGGGAGCGCCGGAACGCGCCGCGGGCGCGGTCGGGCGACCAACCCTCGTACGTGATCGGGTCGAACCCGTTGGGCAGGTACAGCACGCCGCGGCCTTGCGCAACAGCGCGGGCGCGCTCGGCCAGCCGGCGGCTGGCGGCGGTGAAGGCGTCGCAGGCGCGCATCCCCGCCCGCTCCTGGAGCTCGAACAGCTCGACCAACAGGCGCGGGTAGTTCTCGTTGCGGCTCCAGCCGCCGCGGCCTTCCCAGTCGTCCATATCCAGCACCACGGCGGGGCGGGGCGCCCGGCGGGCGATGAGCGTCTGCGCCAGACCCGACACGGCCTTGGGCTTGAAGACGTGCACCAGGTCGGGGCGCCAGGCGGCCACCAGGGCGGCGGCGGCGCGCGCGAGCTGCACCTGCGTCCAGGCCGCGCCGACCAGCGGCGCGCCGTCGAACCGCGGCCGCGGCAGGCACACGACCTCCACGCCTTCGTCCTCCCAGACGCGGCCGTAGGTCGCGGGGTCGTCGTAAGGCGGCACGATCACGCGCATCCGATGGCCTGCGGCCGCCAGCGCGCGCGCCATGGGCATCACGCGGCGGCCGGTGGTGTTCTTGGGCGCAAACCCGAACGGCGCGATCATCGCCGCGTCCATCGGTCAGGACCGCCGGGCGCGGATGGGCAGCGCCGCCGCCGCGGCCAGCGCCGCCAGGCTGACCAGTGAGACGACGCGGCCGGCCTCGAACGGGATGGAGCGGTAAACGAACTCCACGACGTGCTCGCCCGGGTCCGCAATCAGCACGGCGCGGTGCCCCAGATTGGCGCTCCAGACGGGGCGCTCCTGGCCGTCGACGCGCGCCTGCCAGCCCGGATAGGGCGCGTCGGGCAGCACCAGCAGGCGGGGGCCGTTGGTGCGCACGCGCAGCACGACGCGCTCGGGAGCTTCGTGGATGGATTCGACGGCGCGGTCTTGGGGCGCGGCGGCCGCGGCGGCGCCAGCCGCGCGGACGGCCTCGATTTGTGCGGGACGCACGCGCCCAAACGACGTCTGGGACGACAGCACTCCCAGCGCCCGCGCCCAGTCGCCAACGCCCCCCCAGCGCGAGCCGCCCGCCGCGCCGGCGACCAGCACGGCTGTGGTCGACGGATCGAACGCCGGCGACGCGACCAGCGCCTTCGCCTCGGCCGCGCTGCTTGCCAGCCGCACGTTGCGCACGAGCCAGGCGCGCGGGGGAACCTGCGCCCGGCGCGTGACCACCATCTGACCCACGGGGCGGCTGACGGCCGCCGCGCCCGGCCGCAACGCCAGCGCGGTGGCCGTCCCGTCCGCGTGCAGCAGCGACAGCGCCCGCAGCTGGAAGGGCAGGCCCGCGGCCGCGACGCGAACCTGCGCGACGTGCATCGGCGCGGCCAGAGCCGCGCGGCTCATGAACGCGGGGCGGTCCAGACCGCCGCGCACCGGCAGCAGGCGGCCAGGCCCCAGCGCCACGCGCTCGGGGCGCTGGCGGCTGCGCGTGAGCGGGAGCGCGGCGGCGCCGCCCTGGGGCGACCGCAGCTCGACTGTGCCGGCTGGGCCGGCCGGCGCGTCGGTCGGCGCGTCGATCACCACCGCCACGCCGGTCACGTCGGGCACGGCCAACCCATCCCAGGTCTCCAGATCGTCGACCGTGCGCACGAACTCCAGGTCGACGATGGCCGCGCCATCCTGGAACGTCTGGCCGCGCTCGCGCACCAGGGCGCGCACCGCGAAGGCGTCCAACACGCGGTCCGGCGGCGCGGCGTCGATCGCGTCGCGGATCAACACGTCCGGGGTTGCGCCGGTGCCGGGCAGCAGGGCGTCGCGCAGCTGGACGTACGAGCGCAAGGGCAGCACGCCGCCGTCGTAGCCGTCGGCCGAGGCGATGCCGTGCGCCAGGCTCAGGTTTGGGCTCAGGATTTCGGCGTGCTTCAGCGCAACCAACATTTCACGGTAAGACCGCTCGCCCAGGCGTTCGAACCACGTGTCGGCCAGCCGCGCGCGCGTGGTCTGGTCGATTTCGAACGAGGGCCGCGCCAGGCTCAGGATGCGCCCGGCCCAGGCGTCCGCCGCCAGGGCCGTCTGCACGGGATTGGCGCGCGCGTAGACCTGCGGCGGCACGGCGGCGCGCGCGGCGCCCGGCCCGGACGCGGCCACCAGCTCGGCCACCACCACCACCGCGGCCAGCCAGCGAACCCAGCCCCAGCGCGCCGCATTGGCGGCGGTCAGCGCGGCCAGCGCCAGCACGCCGGCCAGCACCCACGGGAGCGCCGCCTTGGAAGGCACGGGGTACACGAGCGCCGCCGCCGTCAGAATCAGACCCAGCACCGCCAGCGCGGCCGCCGGAACGAGCGCGCGCCGCGTTGGGCGGAGCGCCGCACCGCCGCGGCCCAGACCTTCCACCCCCCGCGCCGCCAGCAGTGCGGCGGCCAGCAGCCCCAGCAACAGCCAGCGCGGCGGCACTCGAAACAAGTCGAAGCCGGGCACGATCCGATGCGCAAACCCGAACAGCGGCGAGGCCGGCCCCAGGGCCAGCATCCATACCGCCACGATCGTGGCGGCCAACAGCGCCGCGTGCACGCCGCGCGGCCCGCGGACGATGCCAAGCACCGCCAGGATCAGGCCCGAGGTTCCCACGTGCGCCACGAACTCGGTGCTGGACGGCAAGGCCGTGAACGTGGGCAGCACCGCCTGCAAGATTTCGTCGGGCGGCAGCGAGAACGAGGCCGCGTCCGCCAGCGACAACCCGCCGGAGCGGATGCCGAAGTGCGACAGCTCCAGGGTGGGCAGCAGCTGCACGGCCGCCAGCAACGCGCCGCCAACCGCCGCCGCGGTCCACGCGCCCGCCGCGCGGGCGGCAGCCCGCAGGCGGCGGCGCACCTGGCGTTCGCCGCCCGCCCAGGCCGCCGCCTGCGCGTAGACCAGGCCAAAACCCAGGCTCATGTAGGCCACCTGCGGATGCCCGGCCAGCAGGAGCAGGCCGGCGGCGATCGGCGCGGTCAGCCAGCCGCGCCGATCGCCGGCCACGGCGCGGTCCAGCGCCAGCAGCAGCCAGGGCAGCCAGGCCGTGGCCGACACCTGGTTGACGTGCCCCGCCTGCGCCACGAAGTAGCCGCCGAAGGCGAACACGGCCGCGCCGGCGGTTGCGGCCGGCCAGCCGAGCCGCAGGGCAACGCGCGCCAGGGCCAGCGTGCCCGCGGCCGCCCAGGCCGCGTGCAGGATCAGCGCGGCGCCAAGCGCGCGCTCGGCGCTCAGCCCCAGCAGCAGCCAGTTGGGCGGGTAGAACACCGCGGTTTGCGGGTTGGCCAGAAACGGCGCGCCGGTAAACAGCGCCGGATTCCAGAGCGGCGTGCGCCCCGCCCCCAGCGCGTCGAACGCGGCCGCCCAGTAGGGATAGAAATACGTCTGCGTGTCGTACCCGGCCATGACGAGGCCCTCGAACACCAGCCGGCTGTAGCTCAGCAGCAGCCCCGCCAGCAGCAGCGCCAGCGCGCCCAGCGGCGCCGCAGCGGCGGGGGTGACCCGGCGCAGCACCCTGACGCGGGCGCTCGTCATGCGGCCTCGGGCGAGGCTCGCCCTAAATCTCTTCCGCCAGAATGATCGCCTCGGCAACCGCGCGCATCGAGCGCCGGCGGTCCATGCTCAGCTTTTGGATGCGCTTGAAGGCGTCGGGTTCCGACAGCCCCATCTTCGTCATCAGCAGGCCCTTGGCGCGCTCCACGACCTTGCGGGTTTCGAGCTGTTCGGTGAGGGTTTCCACGCTGCGGCTCATGCTCTCGAACTCGGCGTAGCGGCGAGTGGCCACGTCGATCGCCGCGTCCAGGTCGCGGTCGCGCAGCGGCTTGAGCACGTAGCCGATCACGCCCGCCTCGCTCGCCTGGCTGACGAGGTCGCGCTCGCCGTGGGCGGTCACCAGCACCACGGGCGCAATGCGCTCGCGCGTGAGCATGCGCGAGGCCTCGATGCCGTCGACGCGCGGCATCTTGATGTCCATCACCACCAGATCCGGCCGCAGCTCGCGCGCCATTTGCACCGCGCTCTCGCCGTCGCCCGCCTCGCCGACGACCTGGTGGCCGGACGCTTCCAGCCGCTCCTTCAGGTCGAGGCGAATGATCGTCTCGTCCTCGGCGACGATGATGCGCAGACTCACACTGGGTCCTTTCCGAACGGCGCCCGACCCACCAGCGGGCAGCGCGCACGGCCAAGCGTACCAGCGAATGCCGCCGGCTCTCGCTCTCTCACGGCTGCCCGCGCTTTCCGGGGCGCGGGGGTCGAATGCCTGCGGGGCGAATGAGAACGCGTACGCGGGGTGCGGCAGAAGCGGAGGTCGAAGGGACGCGGAGAAGAAATGGGCGCGGCCGACGCGAGGCCCGGGGTCAGGTTGGGAGCAGGCCGAGCTGTTGGCGGTAGCCGAGCGCGTCCCACTCGGCCCAGCTTTCCACGATCGTGCCGTTTTCGAACCGGTAGATGTAGATGGCCGTCGTTTCGAAGCGGATGCCCGTTGGTTCCAGGCCAAACCCTTCGCCGGTGTGGGTGCCCGACCAGGTGGCGCGCGCGATCACGCGGTTGGGCGCAAAGATGTATTCGTCGGTCTCCAGTTTCAGGTCGGGGAAGGCCGCGCGGAATTCCGGGATTTCCAGCTTGAAGATGTCGCGGTCGAACGTGCGGCCGCCGGGCATGTGCAGCACGTAGTCGGGGGCGAAGATGTCGTCGATAAAGCTGATGTCGCCGGCGCTCCAGGCGTCGTTGTAGAACCGTTCGATCACGTCGCGCTCGGCTGCGCCGGCCAGCGCGCCGCGGTCGGCGCCGTCCGGCGAACCCACGGCCAGCACGGTCACGGCCGCGCTGATGGCCGCGGCGCCCGCCAGGCCGAGGACCGCCAGCGCAACCGCCGCAAGGACTCCATGCGACCGGAACCAGCTCATCGCAGCGTCACACCCCATGCAAGGACTCGGCGGGCGGCCCAAGTCTAAACCGAGCGGCGCCGCGGGGTTCGCGCGTCACCCGCCGCCGCCGCGGCGCGGCCGCGCGGCCGGCGGCGCCGTCTACGTGCAGGCCGGCAGGGCGCGGAAGACATAGCCGCGCGCCGACAGCTCGGTCAGGACCGTGTCCAGCGCCGCGATGGTCTGCTGGCGGCTGCCGCCGCCGTCGTGGAACAGCAGAATAGCGCCGGGGTGCGCGTGGGACAGCACGTGCGCGGCGATCTGCGCGGCGCCGGGCTGCCGCCAGTCCTGCGGGTCGACGTCCCACAGCACGAGCACCTTGCCGACTTCCGCCGTCAGCGCGTCGGTGCGCTGGTTGCGGGCGCCGTACGGCGGGCGCAGACAGCGGAGCGGATCGGCCAGACCGCCCGCGGCCGCGCGGATGGCCGCGTCGGTCCCGTTCACTTCGGCGATGAAGCGTTCGCGCGACACGTCGACCAGCGACACGTGGTTGAGGGTGTGGTTTTCGACGTCGTTGCCTTGCCGCGCGGTCTCCGCCACTGCCTCGGGGAACTGCGTGACCTGCGCGCCCAGCACGAAGAACGTGCCCAAGGCGCCGTGGCGCGCCAGGATTTCGAGCACCGAGCGCGTGTAACTGGGATGGGGGCCGTCGTCGAAGGTCAGATAGGCCACCGGCTGCCCGGCGTCCCCGTGGACGGCCCGGGGTTGCGGGGCGGGCGGGGGCGCAGGCGCTGGCGTCGGCGAGGTCGGCTGAGGTGCGGGCGTGACGGGCGCCGGCGTCGGCGCGGTCGGCTGAGGTGTTGGCGTGGCGGGCGCCGGCGTGGGCGGTGGAGGCGCGGGCGTGGGCGGCGGCGCCTCGCTGGCTTCCTTCAGCGCGGTCCAGGTTTGCAGATCGACCACACCGCTGGGCGTGAGGCCGCGCTCGGTCTGAAATTGCACCACGGCCTGCCGCGTAGGTTCGTGATAGGCGTCGAAGTAGCGCCCGGGATCGCGGAATTGGAGCGACGGGATGCGCGCCAGCCGCTGATGCACGGCTTTGACGTGCCTGCCGCGGTCGCCGGACCCGAACCCCTGGCCGTCGGCAAAGAACGACGGCGGCGGTTCCGCGGGCGGCTCGGGCGGCCCCGGCGGTTGGGGCGGCTCGCCGGGCGCCTGGTCGACCGATTGCAGAAACGTCAGGCTGGCCGAGTAGAACGCGTCGTCGGGCTCGAGTTCGGCCGCCCGCCGCATGGCCGCGCGCGCGTCGGCCAACTGGTCGGGCGAGGCCAGCGCCAAACCCAGCGCGCGCACCGCGTGCGCCGCGGCCCGCTGCGGCTCCAGAGCCAGCGCCCGCTCCGTGAAGTCGAGCAGGCGCACCGCAAGCGTGGAGACGTCGTGCTCGGCCGCCGTGCCCACGACGAGCGGGCCGTTCAGGGCGAAGGTCTGCGGTGGTTCGTGCGCGCGCATCAGGTCGACGGCGGCGCGGTATTCGCCGGCGAACACGGCGGTCACCAGCGGCTGGCGGATCTGCCCGGCGGAAGCCAGCCGCAGCGACGCGGTGCGGTTGATCAGAATCGAGAGCCAGCGCAGATCGTCGACGTCCGGCGCCTGACCGGCCGCCGACGCCGCCGCCGCGGCGGCTTCCCGCCAGAGGTCGGCCCCGACCAAGGCCAGCGCGCGGTCGACCTGCGCCTGCACGCGCTCCGGCAGCTCCGACGCCAGCGCGCGCAGCTCCACGGGCGCGAGCCGCGAGCCGTCCCAGCGATAGACGGTCTCCCGCTTCAGTTCGGTCGCGCAGGCGTAGCAAAAGACGTAGGGGTCGGAGTCGTCGACGACGACTTCCAGCAGGCCGTCGCCGTCCAGGTCGGCCAGGCCGCCCGCGTTCGTGCGCGGCGTGATCAGGCTGAGCGCCGAGGAAAGCGTCGACCCGTCGAAGCCGATCAGGTCCAGCGTGCCGGCATGCGCGCCGGTGCCGCCCTCGACGAGGAGCCAGGTCATGGGCGCGCCGTCGGGCGGCCGCCAGCCGCTCTGGACCAGCCGCGGCCGCGTGCGCTGGGGCGCGGATTCGATTTCGAGGCGGGCGACCTCGGTCCAGGCGCGCTCAGCGTCGAGGCGGAACACGGCCGCGAAGTGAAAGAAGTTGATCGGGTCGCCGTTGGGCGCCAGCCGAGAGGGCTGCGGGCCGTCGGTCACGACCGCCCAGTCGCGGACGCGCGCGTCCGCGGCGTCCAGCGGGAGCAGGTGCATGGGCTGTGCGACGGCCGTTGGGAACTCCTGGCGGATGCTTTCTTGCACGACGCGCCGCAGCCGAGCGGCCAGTTCGTCGTCCGACGGCGCAGGCGTTTCGGCAGCGGCCGGCGCGGGGCTCGGTTCCGGGGCCGCCGCGGCTGTCGGCGCCGCCGAGCGCGGCGCGGGCGCCGCCTGCACCGTCGGCGGCGGGGCGGGCGGCGGGGACGTCGGCGTTTGGGCAGGTGCTGGCGGCCTGGCGGGCTCGGGCGCGCCGGCGGCGGCAGATTCGGCCGCGGCGACCGGCGGCGGTTGGGGCGCCGGGCTGGACTCGACCTCGAGCGGGCCGCACGCCGTCAGGACGGCCAGCAGCAGCGCGCCCGCAACCGCCCACGGACGCCTGAGTCTTGCGTGACGGCCAATCACCACCGCGCCGCCATCGTTAGCCGCCGTCTGTCGAAGCCTGGGTGTATTCACCACGTGCCGCTATCTTGCCTTGGCCCCCGCTCCCTTCCTGAGACTTTGGCGTACCTCTCAGGCAAGGGAGCGATGTCGACGAACCAGTTCCCGCACCGGTGTCCCGCGAGCCTGCTGGACCCCGCGGGCCGAGTGACCGGGCCGCCGCGCTGGACCGGGTCGTCCCACGCGCCTCCTGGATTCCGCTGACAGTCCAAGATCGGAGCGTTCTTGCGAGGGGTCGTCCCGCGCGCCTCCTGGGTCCCGGCTTCGTATCGAGCGCCCCGTTCACGTACGGGGCGGGCAGCGGCGGGCGTCTCGCCGCAACGACGGGGGTTGCAAAAATCTCCCGACGCGCTTCTCTCTTTCCAGCCCATCGCAGCGTTTCTCTTCCCCCCACCCCATCGCAGCGTTTCTCTTCCCCCCACCCCATCGCGGCGCTTCTCCTCTTCCACTCCGTCGCGGCGCTCCTCTTCTCCCTCTCCGTCGCGGCGTTTCTCTCCTTCACTCCGTCGCGGCGCTTCTCTTGTCCCTCTCCCTGGAGGGAGAGGGCAGGGTGAGGGGGAAACGGAGGGGCGTGGGCCAGGCGCGCGGTGACGGGGGCGAGCGTCGTGGTCAGGGAATCCAGGGGTTCGTCGGGTCTTCCAGCGGGAAGGGAATGGGGCGGGCTTCGAGGTGTGCGCGGTACGCGCCGACCAGCATTTCGACGCCGGTGACGGCGTCCCGGCCGCTGCAGGTGGTTGGGCGCACGGCGCCGCCGCGGACCAGGCGCACCAGTTCGCGGCCGTGCTGGCGGTTGCTCCAGGCCATGGGGTCGATGCCCTGGGCGATCCAGGGCCGCTCGGCGGGGAGCGTCTCCCAGGCCGCGTCGGCGCCGGCCGGGAAGAGGTCGCCGCGCGGGAACAGGTGGAACTCGCCCCGCGGCTGGTTGCGCGCGGTTACGACGGCGTCCTGAAAGTAGAGATCGACGCCCAGGCGCGAGGAGCCGTACGACCCATCGCCCACGGGCACGGACTCGAAGGTGCCCAGCACGCCGCTGGGAAACACGTAGGTGGCGCTGATGCGGTCGCCGGCAATGGGGCCGGCGCCGTTTTCGGTGCGGCCGGCCGCGTCGGCGCGCACGGCGGGGCGTCCTTCGTGCAATACCACGCCCGTCACCAGCGCCGGGACTTCGCCAACCAGGTAGAGCATGGCGTCGAACACGTGCGGCGCGTGGATCATGGCTTCTTCGACGCCAACGCGGTGATCGCCTTTGTCCATGGCGCGCACGCGCGTCAGCGGCCCCCAGGCGCCGGTGCGGGCGCGCGCGCAGATGGCTTGCAGGCCCGGGTGTTCACGGCTGCGGTGGGCCAGCACCACGTGCGCCCCGGCGCGGTCGGCGGCGGCGTGCACGGTGCGCGCCTGGTCGGGCCAGGGCGCCAGGGGTTTTTCGACGTAGAGGCCGCGCGCGCCGGCCTCGATGGCCGCCAGCATCTCGTCCACGCGGTCATCGTCGCACCAGTGGCGGGCGATGACGGCGACGTCGGGGCGTTCGCGCGCCAGCATGCCGCGGTAGTCGGCGTAGCTGCGTTCGGCGCCGCACTCGGCGGCCAGCCGCGCGCGGCCCTGCGGGTCGGGGTCGGCCAGCGCCGCCAGACGCACGTCGGCGTTGTCCTCGAAGGCTCGATGCAGACCGTGTCCGGCGCCGCCGCGGTTGGTGTCGGCAATGACGACGGCGGTGAGCGGATCCATGGGCGCGGCTCTCTGGGGTGCGGGCGCGGCGCGAGTCTACGCGGCCGGCGGCGCGCGCCGGTCGGGTCAGGTCACGGTGCGGTAGCGCCAGACGGCCAGCGGGGCGAAGACGGTGACGATGCCCACCACCCAGCCGGCCGTCCAGAGCAGCGGCTCGCGCGCGTCCGTGCCGTGCGCCAGGCCGCGCATGGCGTTCACCGCGCGCGTCACCGGGCTGTTCTCGGCCACGACTTGCAGCCAGTCGGGCATGGTGTCCACCGGCACGAAGATCGAGCTGACGAACACCAGCGGAAATATCCACACGAACGACGCGACCTGCGCCGTTTCCGCCCGCTTGACGCTCGTGCCGATCACGGCCGATATCCACGAAAAAGCCAGGCCCAGCAACACGCCCAGCAGCGGCATGGCCACCACTCCGGCGACCGACCCGTGGAAGCGGAACCCGATGGCGAACCCGACGCCAATCATCAGGACCATGACGAACAGGTTGCGCGTGGCGTCGGCCAGGATGCGCCCGGCAATCACGGCCGAGCGCGCCATGGGCAGCGCGCGGTAGCGGTCGATCATGCCGCTGCGAATGTCTTCCGCCAGACCCACGCCGGTTTGCGTGGAGCCGAAGAGCACGGTTTGCACCAGAATGCCGGGCAGCAGGAAGTCGATGTAGGCGATGGAGCCGGTCTGAATGGCGCCGCCGAACACGTACGCAAACAACAACACGAACATGACGGGCTGAATGGTGGAAAAGACCAGCAGGTCGGGCTGGCGGCGGTAGGCCAGCAGGTTGCGTTTCCAGAGTTGCAGCGCATCGACGAGGCCGTAGCGCGCTTCGGCGCGCAGGACCTCCAGGGCGTCGGTCATCATGCGCGCCGTCGTCCTCGGCGGGGCCGGCCCGGCGGCGCGGCGTCGTCGGAAGCGGCGCGATGGCCGGTCAGCGACAGAAACACTTCGTCCAGCGTGGGCTGGCGCAACCCGACGTCGGCAATGGCCACGGCGGCGGCGTCCAGGTCTCGCACCACGCCCGCCAGCCGCGCGGCGCCGTTGGATACGGCCACGGACACCGCGCCCGCGGCAGCGTCGACCACGGGTTCGCCGTCGCCCGCGGCCGCCAACACGCGCCGGGCGCCGTCCAGCATGGCCAGGTCGCTGACGCGCACGGTGAGGAACTCGCCGCCCGTGCGGGACTTGAGTTCGGCGGCCGTGCCCTGGGCGATGACCTTCCCGTGGTCGATCACCACGATGGTGTCGGCCAGCTGGTCGGCTTCTTCCAGGTATTGGGTGGTCAGCAGCACGGTTGCGCCTGCCGAGGCCAGCTCGCGGATCACAGCCCACATTTCCAGGCGGCCGTGCGGGTCCAGGCCGGTGGTGGGTTCGTCCAGGAAGAGCACCTGCGGGTCGGCCACCAGGCTGGCGGCCAGGTCGAGCCGCCGCCGCATGCCGCCGGAGTAGACGCCCGCCTGCCGTTCGGCAGCCTCCAGCAGGTCGAAGCGCCGCAGCAGCGCGTCGGCGCGCGCGGCGGCGTCACGGCGCGGCATGTGGTAAAGGCGCGCCACCATTTCCAGGTTTTCGCGCCCGGTCAGGGTGCCGTCCACGGCGGCGGATTGCCCCGCCAGCCCGATGCGCGGCCGCACCTGCGTCTTTTGCCGCTGCACGTCAAACCCCGCCACCGCGGCCGAACCGCCGTCGGGGTCGAGCAGCGTGGTAAGGATGCGCACGAGCGTGGTCTTCCCGGCGCCGTTGGGTCCCAGCAGCCCCAGCACACTGCCCGCCTCGATGGTCAGACTCACGCCGTCCAGCGCCTGCACGTCGCCGAACGACTTGCGGATGCCGCGCACGACGACCGGCGGGTCGGCCTGACGGGCTGCCTGCATGCCGCGTTTTCCGTTCACGGTCGGTCCAATTCCTCGATCATCGCACGGGGAGGCGGGGGGATTCGGACGGCTTCTTCACACAACGGCGCGGACGTTTCCGTTGGGTTCGCACACGCGGGGCGAAGACGCCGGACGGGAGGGGGAAGCGGGCGGCGGGATTATTTGGGGGCGGGGAAGCGGCGGTTTGGGCGGGACAGGTGGATTGTGACCTGGCCGCCGCGCACCGTGACCGGGTAGCGGCGCGCGCGCAGGCGGTCGTCGTAGAGCGCGCGGCCGGTTTTCAGGTCGAACTCCCAGTTGTGGTAGGGGCAGCGCAGGATTTCGCCTTCGCGCTCGAAGGTCCAGAAGCCGACGCGGGTGGAGCGGGCGAGGGGGCCGACGCGGCCGCGGCAGAGCGGGCCGCCGCGGTGCGGGCAGTGGTTGAGCAGCGCGTGCAGCTCGCCGCCCACGTTGAAGACCGTCACGCCGTGGCCAGCCGCGCCTTCGGCTTCGCGGCGTTCGCCCGGCGGCAGGTCGGCAAGCGCACAGACCACGACTTCGCGCTGCCCCGCGCGCGTCACGGGCGTCGGCGCCGAGGTGCGGGCGGCGGGACGGGGTGCGCGGTCCGCGTCAGCAGCAGCACGAGCGGCGGCCTCCGGCCGGCAGCACACGCCGGCCGGGGCGGCGGTTACAGATGGAACGCCTCGCGCGCGGTTTCGCCGAAGATGCGGTTGCGCATGGAGGCCGGGAAGTCTGGCGCCACCGAGGTGGGCGCGTCCCAGTCCCAGTGGGGGAAGTCGCTGGCGTACACCAGCACCTCGTCGGCGTGCGCGTGCTCCAGAAAGCTCAGCAGGTGCTCGCGCGAGCGGGGCTGTTCCATGGGCTGGGTACCCACGCGAATGTGGCTGCGGAAGTACTCGCTGGGCAGCCGGCGCACCCAGGGGGTGTAATCGCGCACGGCCTTCCAGTCGGCGTCGAAGTGGTCGAGCATGCCGGGAATCCACCAGGTGTCGACTTCGACGAACACCCAGGTGAGCCCGGGGAACTTTTCGAAGACGCCTTCGCAAATCAGGCTGACCGCGTGGGCCTGAGCGATCTGGGGGCGCGCCATGCGCATTTCCAGGTAGTAGGTCGGAAAGCCGGCCGCCGTGGGCGGGTTGGTTTGGCCGCGGCCCTCGCCGCCGAAGTGGGTCATGATGGTCAGGCCGTGCTGCTCGGCGGCCGCGTAGATCGGGTGGTAGACGCGGTTGCCGTAGGGGTGCCGCCCGCCGGCGGGCAGCATGACGCCAACGACGGCCGGATGATCGCCGAGCCGCTCGATCTCCGCCACGGCCTGCACGGGATCGTTGGGTCCGACGGCCAGCACCACGCGAAAGCGCTCGTCCTTGGCGGCCCAGTGCTCCAGGGTCCAGTCGTTGTGCGCGCGGCAGATGGCCGCGGCGTAGTCCAGGTTGGTCATACCCACGACCGGATAGACCATCTGGCCGGTCAGAATCGCGGCGTCGAAGCCGTAGGGGTCCAGGTGCTCGCGAATCGTGAATTCGGCGAAGTCGGTGGTTTCGTCCACGTCGTGGTCGATGCGGTAGCCGTGGGAATTGGGCATGTTGGTCCAGCCGCCCAGGGGGAACATCGAGCCGAAGTCTTTGATCTCTTGCACGTACTGCCGCGGCAGGTAGGGAAAGATCTCGTCGATCTTGTGCCAGAGGTGGTGGCAATCGCAGTCCACCAGATAGGGCGCAACCTTGCGGCTGCGGACGGTCTGGCCGGCCGGCCGGGGGCGGGTGTCAACGGCGCCCATGCTCGACTCCGAGGCGGCGCTCAGCGCATCCCGATGGTATCCCAGCGGGGCGGGGTTGGCGCGGGGAGGCGGAGTCCGCCCCAGGCGCCACTGGCGGGACTGGCGGGACTGACCGGACTGGCGGGACTGGCGGATTGTTGCCGCGGCTGCGGGCAGGGCGAGGGACCGGGCGCGTGCGTTCAGGGAGCGGCGGCGCGGACGCCGCGCAAGGTGTAGCCCGTGCCAGGGCGGGTGACCAGGCGGCGGGGATCGGCGGGGGCGCGCTCGATTTTTTGGCGCGCGCGGTGCACGTAGACGCGCGCGAGGTGCGCGTCGGCGGCGTAGTCGGCGCCCCAGACGCCGCGCAGCAGTTCGCGCGGCGTGACCACGCGCCCGGCGCGCGACGCCAGGTAGGCCAGCAGGCGAAACTCGGCGGCGCTGAGGTCGATCGCGCGCCCGTCGACCGTGACCGTGCGGGCGGCGGCGTCCAGGCGCAGATCGCCGCAGACGATAACGCCGCCCTCGGGCGGCGGTTCCGCCGCCGCATAGCTCCAGACCGACCGCAGCCGCGCGAGCATGGCGGCGGGAGCGAACGGTTTCAGCAGGTAGTCGTCGGCGCCGGCCTCCAGAGCGCGCACGTAGCCGTCCGAGGGGTCGTCCGCGGCGGCGGTCACGATCAGAGGCGCGGTGGTGACGGCCTGGATACGTTCCAGCGCGTGCAGGCCCGGCGCGTCTGGCGGGTCGAGCTTAAGCACGACGGCGGCGGGGCTGGACGCGGCGGCCGCCTGCAGGCCGCACGCGGCGCCGCCGGCCCACAGCGGGCGGTACCCGGCGCGCCGCAGGGCCGGACCGAGCATGCGCACGTAGCGCGCGTCGTCCTCGATCAGCAGCACGGCGCGCGGCGCGCAGCTGCTCGTCATGGTCGTCGTCCCTCCAGGCCGCGGGCGCCAACGCGCCGCGGCCGGCGTTTCGTCGGCGCGCCCAATGGTGCGATACGCGGCCGGACCGCGCACTGCGGCAGGGGGCGCGGGGAGGCGCCAGCGCCGCCGGCGCGGCGCTGGCCAACGGCGCGCAGACGGGATCGGCCGCGCGCAGACGGGATCGGCGGCGCGGCCGGGATCGGCGGCGCGGCGAGAGGGCGAGGGTATAGGCTTGCACGGCTCGACTCGCTCAGCCGGGAGACGTGATCCGCCGCCGCCAGCGTTCGCCCGCGAGGGGCGAGACAGAACCGCCGCGCGCGGCCGCCGCCGGGAATGGCCGCCGCGTCAGCGTTCCCCCCGCGCCGGCGCAGGTGGGCGGCGACTGGGTGTACCGCACGCTGCTGCTGAGCATGGCGGCGTTTTGGTGGGTCGGCATCGTAGCGCCGCAGCTGGTGAGCCTGGCGTTTCCGCAGCTGCTGGCGCCCGACATGATTCCCAAAGGTCTGAACCCGGAGGTGGAGGGCAGCACGGCCAATTGGTTTTCGGCCGGCATGCTGTTCGGGGCGGCGCTGCTGTTGCTGGGCAGCGCGGTCGAACGCCGGCTGCGCGCGGCCGGCTGGACGGTCGTGATCAGCTGGGTCGTCCTGGCGGCGGCGGCGGCGCTGGTGGCGCTGGAAGAGCTGGTGGAGTTCAAGGGCGGGCTGGACGCCCTCATTCGCAGGTGGATCGACACCGAGTTCGACACCATCTTGAGGATTCCAACGCTGGGGGTGGCCATACCCGTGCTGGCGCTGGCCGTCTGGCGGAGTCACCGCGCGTGGAAGGTGCGCGCGCCGTTGCTGCTGGGCCTGGGCATGTGGGCGTCGATCGTGGTGCGCGAGGTGTTCGTCTTTCCGCGGCTGTACGCCATTCCGGCCCCGACGCTGGGGGGGGTGTTCGAAGAATCCCTGGAGCTGGCGGCGGCGGCGCTGCTGGGATTGGGGGCGGCGCTGGCGTTGTGGCCGGGGCCGGGGCGGCGCTTGCCGCCTCGCCGCGTGCAGGCGCTCCTGGGCGGGTCGGTGGCCGCGGTGGCCGTGCTTGGCGGCCTGGCGGTTGCGCTGCTGTTCCGCGCGCCGCAGGTGGACGCGCGCGCCTACTGGCCCGAAGGCACGTTTCAGATCACCCTGGCCGACGGCGAGTCCGTCACGCAGGAACTCGACGCGACCACCGCCCCCGTGGCGGAAGTCGAGGTGCAGGCCATCGTCCGCGGCCCGCAGGATCGCTTGGGCGCCCTGCTCTGGCGGGTGATGGAGGTGGACGCGGGAACGTTCGGCCCCGTGCTGCGCGAGGGGCGCATTCTGGTGGCAGCCGCGGATTACCTGCACCGCAAGACCCTCGACCTGGCGCGGCCGCTGGCGCCGAGCGCGGGGCGGACGCTGGCCGTGCAGCTCGTGGCCGACGTGGAACCTGGCTCCTTCATGCAGATTGGCGCAACGCGCAGAACTCCTCCGCCGCGCCGGAACCTCTGGGTCAACGGCGAGCCCGCCTGGCCGGACCAGAGCATCGAGATCACCGCCTACACGCACCAGGGGCTGACGCTCAGCAAACTCCAGGCGCTGTGGGAACTCGCGGCGAACAACCCGCGCTGGGCGCTGCTGATGCTGGACGTGTTCCTGGTGATGTCGTTGCTGCTGTTCGTTCCGTCGCTGCTGGTAACCGTAGCGCTGTCGGAGTGGCGGGCGGCGCGCCCGCCGCGGAGGGTAGCCGAAGGTGTGCAGGGCGGGTGAGGACGTTTGTGGACGGCCGTCCACGGACGGCGAGGCGCGGCGGGTGTGGCCGGCGCGCGTGCTGGCTTAGCGTGCAGACGCGCCGATGACGGGATGGACGAATCCGTAGGAGCCGTACAGATCCACCGGGCGGCGTCCGTGCCTGCGCAGCCGGAACAGCATGACGAACGTCATCAGAATCGTCTTCACGTCCGACCACACCGTAGCTTCGCGGATGTAGATGAGATCGATGGCCAGCTTGACCGGCAGGATGTGGCGTAAATACACCTGTTCCAGGTCGTCGATCTTGCTGGCGTCCAGCATGCCTTCGCCGTAGCGCATGTAGAAGAGGCTGCCGGGGCTGGTGAGGCCGGGGCGCACGCGCAGCGTCTCGCGGTGGAGCAGCGTGTAGCGGCCGTTGACGATGAACGGGTCGCGCGGGCGGGGGCCGACGATGGACATGTCGCCTTTGAGCACGTTGAAGAGCTGCGGCAGCTCGTCGATCTTGAAGAGCCTGAGCCAGCCGCCCAGGGGGATCAGCCGCGGGTCGTTTCTGGCGGTCAGCACGCTGCCCGAGCCGTTGGGATACACGCGCATGGAGCGCAGCTTGAGGATGTCGAACGGCCGCCCGTGCAACCCGATGCGCGTGGCGCGATGGAAGGCCGGGCCTGGGCTGACCACCAGAATCACCAGCGTCGCCGCCAGCATGATCGGCGAGGCGAGCAGCAGCAGCACGCCCGCCGCAACGACGTCGAACGTCCGCCGGGCCATTGCCGCGCGCACACTCCCTGGACAGCGCCTCGATGGTCGGACGATGCCAGCTCGCGCGGCTTATGTCAAGTGCCCGCCGCGGCGGGCGGCGCGGCGGGCGGGCCGCCGCACGAGACCGCGGCGCCAATCACTGCCGGGGCGGGCTGCGGCCCGCTCGAATGCTCGTCGGTCCTGGTGACGGTGCAGATGGATTGCGGCGTTCGCCGGAACGACGGAGTTTGCAGCGGTCTCCACGGGGGCGAGGGTCGCTCGGGTATGCGGCAGAGAACATGACGAGAATTGTTTTGTTTTTATATGGCCAATAACTTCAGATATCAAGCGGGATGAAGCTCTACGACAACAGGATGGGTTTCTGCTCGCTTTTCATGGCCGCTTTTTTTGGGGGGGGGGGGGGGGGGGTACGGCATACTCGATGCAGCGCTTCAATCCCGTCGACAAACTGATGTTTGGATGCCATCCAAGTATATTTTTAGCTTTCGCGTTGGACATCTTCGAGAAATCGACGTCCCAGCGATGCAACGCGCCGAACGTGAAGGGGACGGGGCGGTCGACGACGGCCTCGAAGGTGCGGAGCAAGTCGAGCACGCTGGTCGACGCGCCGGAGCACACGTTCCACACGTGCCCCGCGCCGCGGTCCATCACGTCCAGAATGGCCGCTACCGCGTCGTCGACGTAGACGAAGTCGCGGGTCTGGCGGCCGGTTCCGTTGACCGTGAAGGGCGCGCGGGCGTTGGTTGCCGCAATCAGCGCCGGGACGACGCCCTGGCCGTAGTGGACTTGCGGCGGGCCGTAGACGTTGGAGAGGCGGACGATCGCGCAGGGCAGGTCGGCGTTCAGCATCGCGCGTTCGGACTTCAGCTTTTGCTTGCCGTACAGCCCGAGGGGGCGCGGCGTGGAGGCTTCCGTGGCCTGGGTGACGCGGTCGCCGTAAATCGCGCCGCCGCTGGAGAGAAAGACCAGACGGCGGCACCCGGAGGCGACCGACGCTTCGATGACGTTTCTGGCGCCGAGAACGTTGACCGCGCTGGACTCGTCGGGAAGCCGCTCGCACGCCGCCACGCTGGTCATCGCGGCGGCGTGAATGACGCAGTCCACGTGCGCGGGAAAGGCCGCCTCGACGGCGCGGCGGCTGGCCACGGAGGCAGTGCGCACGGTTGCCGCGGGGTCGACGAGGTCGACGCAGGCGTGCGACAGGTCGTCGATGACCGTGGTTTTCGCGCCGCGCGCCGTCAGCTCGTTGGTGAGCGCGGCGCCGATGAAGCCAGCGCCGCCAGTTACGACGACGTGCACGCCGGTCTCGTCTCGCTGCGCATGGGCACGTCTTCAGCCCCCCGCCTTGCAGCGGCGCGGCGCAGGGCGGTCGGGCGCCGCCGGGGCCGGGGCCTACTGGCTTCGGATGAAGGCAATGATCTGCATCAACTCCGGCTCGGTCAGGCTGTTTTCGAACGACGGCATGCCGTCGCCGCCTTGCATCGCCTGTTCGCGAATGCGCGCGTCGGAGAGGTCTTGCGTCGTGCGGCCCGCGAGCTTGGGCCCGATGCCGCCGCTGAGGTCCACGCCGTGGCAGGCGATGCAGCCTTTGGCGGTAAAGAGCGACTGCCCCGCGGCAGCGTCGCCGACCATGGCAACCGCTGGGGTGGCGGCCGCGGGCGCGGCTTCGGTGGCGGCGGCGGTGGCGGCCTGCGTGGGCGCGGCCGTGACCAGAGCCACGGCCTGCACGGCTTCCACCACGCGCGGCGTGGGCGCCTGGGTGGCGGGGGGCGGTGTACGGCCGGGCGGCATCGTGATCATGGCCACCGGCGCGGGCGGCACGGGTGCGACGACGACGTCTGTCGGGCGGGCCTCGCCGCAGGCGGCAAGCGCGCCCGCCAGAGCCGTCAGCAAGACGGCCGCCGCCGCGCCGCATGCCCGACGCTTGGGGAAGGCCCAGGTCATCCGTCACGTCTCCTCGCGCGCCGCCGCGCCGCGCTGGTGAACGACATCACACAACGCCTCGGCGCCCATCGTAGCGGCCGCGGGGCATTTCGTCTGGTTATTCCTCGTCGCCGCGCAGGGCAGCCAGCACCGACAGGTCCTCCAGCGTGGTGGTGTCGCCCGCCACCTCACGCCCGGCGGCAACGTCGCGCAGCAAGCGCCGCATGATCTTGCCGCTGCGCGTTTTGGGCAAGGCGTCGGTAAAGCGCAGCAGCTTGGGCCGCGCGAAGCGGCCCAGGGTCTGGCCCACGTGCTGCGTGAGCTCGGCCTGCAGCTCGTCGGTTCCCTCGATCCCGCCGCGCAGCGTGACGAAGGCCGCGATCGACTCGCCCGCAATGGGGTCGGGCGCGCCCACCACGGCCGACTCGGCCACGGCGGGATGGCTGACCAGGGCGCTCTCCACCTCGGCGGTGCCGATGCGGTGGCCGGCCACGCTGAGCGTGTCGTCCACACGCCCGATCACCCAGAAATAGCCGTCGGCGTCGCGCACGGCCCCGTCGCCGGTCAGGTAACGCCCGGGGAACTTCTCCCAGTAGGTTTCGACGAAGCGTTCGCGGTCGCCGAACTCGCCCGGGTGGCCCGGCTGCCCCCAGCCTTCCGTGTAGATGCCGCGGAGAGTGGAGGGCCAGGGGCGCTCGATGACGAGCAGGCCGCGCTGGCCGTCCGGCATGGGCTGGCCGTCCTCGCCCACGACCTGAGGCTCCACGCCCGGGAAGGGCAGCGTGGCGGAGCCGGGCTTGAGCGTGGTGGCGCCCGGCAGCGGCGTGATCAGAATCCCGCCGGTTTCCGTCTGCCACCAGGTGTCCACGATAGGGCAGCGGCCCTGGCCGATCACGCGGTGGTACCAGAGCCAGGCGTCGGGGTTGATCGGTTCGCCGACGGTGCCCAGCAGCCGCAGGCTGGACAGGTCGCGCCCCTGGGGATGGTGGTCGCCCCAGCGCACGAAGGTGCGAATGGCCGTGGGGGCGGTGTAAAAGACGGTGACCTTGTATTTCTCCACGATGGCCCAGAACCGATCCTCGGCGGGATGGTTGGGCGCGCCTTCGTACATGACGCCGGTCACGCCGTTGGCCAGAATCCCGTAGACGATGTAGCTGTGGCCGGTGACCCAGCCGATGTCGGCGGTGCACCAGTAGACGTCGTCGCCGCGCAGGTCGAAGATCAGCTTGGACGTGTAGGCCGTGTAGACCATGTAGCCGGCGGTGGCGTGGACGACGCCCTTGGGCTTTCCGGTGGTGCCGCTGGTGTAGAGGATGTAGAGCGGGTGCTCGGCGGGCAGATGGGCCGGCGGGCAGTTGGCCGGCTGTCCGGCGACGGCGTCGTCCCACCACACGTCGCGCGCGGCGTCCCAGTCGATCGGGTTGCCGCAGCGCCGCAGCACGATCACGCGTTCCACGGAGGGGCAGGCGCCGTTGGCCAGGGCGCCGTCGACGTTGGCCTTGAGCGGAATCACGCGCCCGCGCCGCCAGCCGCCGTCGGCCGTGACGATCAGCCGCGCGCCGGCGTCGTTGACCCGGTCGCGGATGGCGTCGGAACTGAACCCGCCGAAGACCACGCTGTGCACCACGCCCAGGCGGGCGCAGGCCAGCATGGCCGCGGGCAGCTCCGGCACCATGGGCATGTACAACACCACGCGGTCGCCCGCGCGCAGCCCCTGCGCCTTCAGCGCGTTGGCGAATTGCTGCACGTCGGCCAGCAGGTCGGCGTAGGTGATGGTGCGGGTGTCGCCGGGCTCGCCTTCCCAGTAGTACGCCACGCGGTCGCCGCGCCCGGCCTCCACGTGGCGGTCGAGGCAGTTGACCGAGATGTTGGTCTCGCCGTCCACGAACCACTTGGCAAAGGGCGGGTTCCATTCCTGCAGCGTCGTCCAGGGCTTGAACCAGACGAACTGGTCGCTGACCTCGCGCCAGAACCCTTCCGGGTCGTCCAGGCTGCGTCGGTGCAAGCGCTGGTAGGCCTCGAACGACGGGACGTGCGCGGCCGCGGCCACGGCCGGCGGCGGGTCGAACGTCTGGGTTGCCTGCGATGCGTGATGTGCGTCTTGCGCCGCCGCCATCGGTTGCGTTCCTCGTGAGTGTCCGTCGGGGCCGGGTTGGTGGTGAGGCTAGGCAGCAGCCTGGGAAGCGTCAACCCGCCGCGCGGCCGGCCTGCGCCGCGGCGAGCCGCGGGGACAGGTATAACGACTCGTACGTCACGTCGGCGCGGCCCAGCAGCGTGGCCTGGGTCGAGCGGCCCGCGCGCACCTCGATGCGCGTGAGATCCAGGCCGCGGGGCAGCGGCTGGCCGTAGACCTTCGACCCCGTGCGTCCGTCGTAGGACACGGCGAACATGACGCCGGCGTCGTTCAGCCGCGCCAACGCCTGGCAAAAGTCGTCGTGGTCGAACGGCGGGTGGTAGCGCGGGTTGCGTCCGGCGCAGACGCCCTGATAGGGCGGGTCCACGTACACCACGTCGCGCGCCGTGCAGGCGGGGCATGCGCGCGGGCAGACGCCGCAGGATCGTAGGGGCGATGCGGCGCTTGCTGCCCTGGTAGGGGATGGGGGACTCTGCGCGCGGCGGGCACGAGAGGCGCGGGCGCTCAGGACGGGGCGGCGGACGTTTCGGGTTCGACCTCGACGTAGGCGGGGCTGGACCAGGCCATGTGGCCGTCGAGTTGCAGCACGCGCACGTGGTAGGCGTGCGTTCCTGCGGGGGGCGCTGGGTCCGTCCAGGCGCGGCGGACGTCCAGCGGGGCGTCGGCGTCGGGGAGCGCCTGGAAGCGCACGTGCGCGTCGATGCCGGGCGCGGCGGCGAACACGGGGCCGCGCGCAAGGTCGGCCAGCGGCTGGCGCAGCGTGACCGGTCCGGCTTCGAGCTCGATGGCCGCGCCGTCGGCGTGCGTGAGGTGCAGGATCACGCCGTCGTAATCGCCCGCCGTCTCGCTCGTCCAGGCGGCGCGGCGCGGGCCGCGGGCGGTCAGGCCTTCCTCGGGGTGGTCGAACGCGAAAGGTTCCGCGCGGACGATCTCGGCGCCGTGGACGGTAAGCGCGCCGTCCCAGGTCAGCGTGCGTCCGCGCGCGATGCGCAGGTTGCCGGTCCAGGCGGCCAGCACGCGCCGCCCGCCGCCTGTCGGACACCAGCGGTGCGCGAGCGCGCCGTTGCGGTAGACGGTGATTTCGATGATAGGGGCCGTGCCGTGAACCTCGACCTCGACCGGGACGCCCCCGCGCGCCTGGGCCTGGGCGCCCGCGCGGCGGCCGGCAACGGCGGCGTCCAGCAGGATGCGCGCGCCGGTGGTGCCGTAACAGCGCCGCTGCCAGAGGCCGTCCCACAGGTCCGCGCGCGTGAGCTGGGCGGCGCGGATGCAGGCCAGGCCGCCGGGCACGGGCATTTCGGCGGCGTTGGCCCGCGTGGCGCCGGGACGGCCCATGTGGTCGTCGCTGCCGGCGATGAATCCGACCCGCGCGCCGCTGGCCAGCGCCTGGCGCAGGAACCACTCGGAGGTTCCGTGCGCGGAGTGCACCTCGACCACCGGCTCCAGGTCGGGGTCGAGCCAGCGCAGTTCGGCGCGGCGTCCGCCCACGTGCGGCAGCAGCAGCACGTCGCCGCGTCCGCGGAAGTGTGCGTACAGGTCCTCCACGTGGCCGGCGTCGCGCGCGTGGTCCAGCGGCCGGCGGTCCTCGATCAGCCAGTGGCCCGACCGCACAAGGTCGCCGTCGCGCGGCAGGCCGCGGAAGATCACGTTGCGGTCGCCGCCGACTTCGGTGTTGCCGGACCATTCGTAGCCGTGGAAGCACACGAACGCGCCGTCCTGGTGGATGGCTTCCACCTCGCCGCGCAGCCGTTCCCAAAACGCGTCGCTGATCTGGAAGTCGTTGCCCTGGTGGCAGGTGAAGTCCGCGCATCCCAGGTGGCGGGCGTAGTGGAAATAGCTGGCCGAGCTGTTGGTGCCCACGGTTTCGCCGCTCTGGCCGTGCAAGTCGCCCCACCAGCGCCGCCGGGCGGGGGGGCGGGCGGCAACCTGTATCGGATTGCTGACCGCGCGCAGGCCGCTGGCCTCGTCCACCACCGTCAGCCGCTGGACGCCGACGGCGTCGAGCGTCAGGCCGTCGATGGCGGCGACCGGGCCCGGGCCGGCGCCCGCGGCCAGCGCGCCGCCGCCGTCGGGACGCTCCACCCGCAGCGAGGCGGCGGGCGCTTCGGTCGGATTGCCCCAGGCGTCCTCGAACCGAACTCGCAGGGTGAACGGCTGGCCGCGCGTCACGTCGCTGGGGGCGATGGCCGCCAGCCGTGCGGGCGGCCCGGCCGCGACCGGGAACGTGAGGAAGCCGTCCAGGTCGACGAACTCCTGCGCGCCCTTGCAGTCCACGGAAATCTGCACCTCGAACGCGTGCACCACCGTGATGGGCGCGCGGATGCCGCCGCCGCCGCCGGAGGTGTCGCCGAAGGTCAGTTCGAGGCGGTCGCCGGGCCAGAGGCCGCCGTCGTCGGTGTGCACGGTGACGGCGGGCACGAAGGGCCGGCGGTGGGCGCGGCGCTGGTACTCCGTCTGCGGGCGCACGCTGCCGCGCGAGACCGTGCGCACCGACAGGTATCCGTCGGCGGACGGGTCGTGGAGCTGCGGTTCGGCCAGGCCCGCCTGCGCGCGCCAGGACGCGCGCACCGCGCCGCGGTCGTCCACGCCAACCGCGCCGGCCGTGTAGACGATGCGGAAGGTGGCGGGCCGACCGGCAACCACGGGCCGGTCGACCTCGATGCGCGCGGACCCGAGCACCTCGTCGGCAATCTCGTCGGCCATACGCCCGCCGCTGCAAGAGTGAACGTGCGGCATTGTGCCTGATTTGGGCAGTCTCCACCCTCCTCGCCCCGACTCTGGCCCTGGAATGGCGCGGGGACGAGGGGGATGGCGTTGGCTTGGAGGGTCAGCCGAGGAAGAGGCGGGACGCGGCGGCGGGGGAGCTTTCGACGCTGGCCGGAAGGAGCAGGTTGCGGGAAGCGTCCAGGGCGCGGGCGGCGATGGCGCGGACGAGGTCGGGCGTTGGCGCGTGCGCGTCGATGTCCTCCAGCGTCAAGAACTCGGCGCGGTCCACGTCGGCGCCCGGCGCAGGCTCGCCGCGTTCGCAGCGCATGAGGAAGACGACGCAGGGGCCGCTGGCGCCGTCCCAGCGCGAGTGCACGGCCAGCACGCCTTGCACGCTGGCGTGCACGCCGGCGCTTTCCAGCACGCCGCGCACGGCCGCCTCGTCCAGCGTCTGGGCGCGGGCGGCGGCGGCGGGCAGCCGCCAGGCGCCCGCGCCGCGGCGCACCAGAAGCACGGCGCGCCCGCGCACCACCGCGCCGCCAACGCCGACGGCGCCGCCCTGATCGTGGTGCTCGTTGCTCATGCGCGGCGGCCTTCGTGCGGAGGTGCCGCTGATTATGGCCGACGGAGCGGCGGACGCGCGCCGTTCCCCGCGCCCCGAAGGTTTCGTTGCCTGGCCGCGCGCCGGCGGGGGTGGCGTGGATAGAACGGCGACCGACGCCCGCGCGGTGGACCTGGCCCCGCGCCGGCGGGGAGGGTGAAGGAAGACGGGCGGGCGGGTGTTGGCGGCAGGCGGCCTGGCCCCGCGCCGGCGGGGATGAAGTGCCGCCGGCCGCGCGTCTTCATCATCGACAGTGCGCGTCCCTACGCCGGCGTGGGTGAAGGCAGGGCGCTGGGAGTTTGGCGGGGATACGGGGCGGGGGATTAGACTTGGGCGGGCGCCGGGATGCTTGGCGGCCGCGGGTCCGCACCATGCTGTTCGATTTTCAGACGCACACGTTTTTCAGCGACGGCGAGCTTTCGCCCATGGAACTGCTGCGCCGCTGCCACGTGTTGGGCTACACCGCCGTGGCGATTACCGACCATGCCAGCCCCGCGAACATCGGGACGCTGACCGAGGCGCTGCGGCGCGACTGCGAGGAAGCCGAGCGCGCCTGGGGGCTGGTGGCGCTGGCCGGGGTGGAGATCACGCACGTGCCGCCCGCGGCGATCGACGGCGCGGCGCGCTCGGCGGTGGAGGCGGGGGCCGAATTCGTCGCCGTGCACGGCGAAACGATTGTGGAGCCGGTGGCCGGCGGCACCAACCGCGCGGCGCTGGAGTCGGAATACGTGCACGCGCTGGTGCACCCCGGGCTGCTGAGTCCCGAGCTGGGCCACGTGGCGCGGCGGCACGGCAAGTTCGTGGAACTCTCGGCGCGGCGCGGGCACTCGCTCACGAACGGCCACGTGGCGGCCGTCTGCCGCCAGGCCGGGGTGCGCATGCTGGTCAACAGCGACGCCCACGCGCCGGGCGACCTGCTCACCGAGGCGCTGGCGCGGCGGGTGGCGCGCGGCGCGGGGCTGGACGCGGACGAAACGGAAGCGGTGCTGGTGGACAACCCGCTCGAGCTGCTGCGCATCCTGGGGCGGTCGGCGGCGGTCGGCGGCGCGGCATAGGCGCGTCGATGCCGGACGCCGACCCTGCACCGACCCGCCAGCGCGGCGCCAACCGCGCGGCGGCCGACCCGACGCCAGCCGCGGCCGCGCCGCCGGAGGGGCCCGTCGAAGTCGAACTGCCGGTGCTGCCGCTGCGCGGCGAGACGCTCTATCCCATTCCCGACACCGTGCACTCGTTCGTGGTGGGCCGCGAACGCTCCGTGACCGCCATCGAAGAGGCGCTGGCGCGCGACCGGCGCGTGCTGGCGATTGGCCAGCGCGACCCGGACGGCGAGGACGTGGACTTTGGCGACCTGCACGAAGTGGGCACCGAGGCCAGGATCACGCGCATGCTCAAGCTGCCGGACGGCACCACGAGCGTGCTGGTGGAGGGGGTGCGGCGCGTGCGCGCGTTGGCGCCCGTGGCCGAGCATCCCACGCTGCGCGTGACGGGCTGGGTGGTGGACGACCTGGACGAAGAGCCGCAGGCGGCGCTGGCGCTGATGCCCGAGTCGCTGGAGCTCTTTCGCCGCGTGGTGGAACTGAGCGACGCCACGCCGGACGAGGCCTACATCCGCGCCATGAACGCCGAGGAGCCCGGGCTGCTGGCCGACATCGTGGCGGCCTCGCTGAACCTGCCGCCCAGCACGCACCAGGAGCTGCTGGAAATCCGCGAGGTGTCGGAACGCCTGCGGCTGGTCAACACGGTGCTGGAGCAGGAGACGCGCGTGCTGGAGCTGGAGACCGAGCTGCGCGAGGGCGTGCGCGGCGAGATCGACCAGGACCAGCGCGAATACATCCTGCGCGAACAACTGCGCACCATCACCAAAGAGCTGGGCGAAGCCAACGTGCAGAACGCCGAGATCGACGGCTTTCGCCGCACGCTGGAAGCCGGCCGCTATCCGCCGGCGGTGGTGGAGCGCGGGCTGAAAGAAGTCGGGCGGCTGGACGCCATGCCGCATGGCTCGCCCGAGGCCAGCACGGTGCGCAACTACCTGGAATGGCTGACGGAGCTGCCCTGGAAGAAGCGCACGCGCGACAACACGGACATCCGCCGCGCCGCGCGCATGCTGGACAGCCACCACCACGGCCTGGAGCGGGTGAAAGAGCGTCTGCTGGAGTACATCGCCGTCCGCCGTCTGGCGCGGCAGCCGCGCAGCCCCATCCTGTGCTTTGTGGGGCCGCCGGGCGTGGGCAAGACCAGCCTGGGCAGGTCCATCGCCGAGGCGCTGGCGCGCAAGTTCGTGCGCGTGTCGATGGGCGGCGTGCGCGACGAAGCCGAAATCCGCGGCCACCGCATGACCTACGTCGGCTCCATGCCCGGGCGGATTTTGCAGATGATGCGCCGCGCCGGAACCGTGAACCCCGTGTTCATGATCGACGAGATCGACAAGCTGGGCATGGACTTCCGCGGCGACCCCTCGGCCGCGCTGCTGGAGGTGCTGGACCCCGAACAGAACCAGGCGTTCAGCGACCACTACCTGGAGCTTGCCTACGATCTCAGCCGCGTGATCTTCATCACCGCGGCCAACACCCTGGAGGGGCTGCCGCCGGCGCTGATCGACCGCATGGAAGTGATCGAGCTGCCCGGCTACGTGGAAGACGAGAAGCTGGCCATTGCGGAACGCTTCCTGGCGCCGCGGGAGCTGGACGAGCACGGGCTGGGCCCGGACGACCTGAGCTTCGAGCGCGCGGCGCTGGTCCGCATCGTGCGCGAATACACGCGCGAGGCGGGCGTGCGCGGGCTGTCGCGCTGCATTGCCGCCATTGCGCGCAAGCGCGCGCTGGCGCTGGCGGAACGCCGCGGCGGCGGCGGCGGCGGCGGCGTGGCGGCCGCCGACGTGCCGGCCTATCTGGGGCCGCCCCGCTATCGGTTCGGCGCCACGGAGAGCGAAGACAGCGTGGGCGCGGCCATGGCGGTGTTCACGACCCCCGCGGGCGGCGACCTCTCGCCCGTGGAAGTGACCCTGGCGCCGGGCACGGGCCGCGTGCAGCTGACGGGGCTGCTGGGCGACGTGATGCAGGAATCGGCGCACGCGGCCTTGACCTACGCGCGCGCGCAGGCGGAGAAGCTGGCCTACGCCGGCGTGGACTTCACCCACCTGGACGTGCACGTGCACGTGCCGTCGGGCGCGCTGCCCAAGGACGGGCCGTCGGCCGGCCTGGCCATTGCGGTGGCGCTGATTTCGGCGCTGACCGCCAAGAAGGTGCGGCGCGACGTGACGCTGACGGGCGAAATCTCGCTGCAAGGCCGCGTGCTGCCGGTGGGCGCCATCAAGCCCAAAGTGCTGGGCGCGCACCGGGCCGGGGTGCGCACCTTCGTGCTGCCGCAGAGCAACCAGCACGACCTGGGCGAACTGCCGGCCAACGTGCAGCGCGACATCGAGTTCGTGACGGTGCCCAGCGTGCAGGCGGCGTTGGACCGCGCGATCGTAGGCTTCCATTAGCCGCGGGCGCCGCGCCGCCCGCCGAGGCTCGACCGTTATGCTTGCGTGCGAGCGTCGAGCGCCCGCACCGCGCGCAGCCTGGGAGTGAGGGATGTTCGGGCCCTTCAGCGCGCTTATCGGGCTCTTCTCGCGCGACCTGGGCATCGACCTGGGCACCGCAAACACGCTGGTATACGTCAAAAACCGCGGCGTGGTGCTGTCGGAGCCGTCGGTGGTGGCCACGGACACGCGCACGTCGCGCGTGCTGGCGGTGGGGGCCGCAGCCAAGCGCATGGTGGGCCGCACGCCGACCAACATCGTGGCCGTGCGCCCGCTGCGCGACGGGGTGATCGCCGACTTCGACACCGTGCACGCCATGCTGGCCTACTTCATCAGCCGCGTGCACGAGGAGATGCCCATCGCCGCGCGCCCGCGCGTGATCGTGGGCGTGCCTTCGGGCGTGACCGAGGTGGAAAAGCGCGCCGTGCACGAGGCCAGCATGCAGGCGGGCGCGCGCGAGGTGTATCTGATCGAGGAACCCATGGCGGCGGCCATTGGCGCCGGGCAGCCCATTCAGGACGCCACCGGCAGCATGATCGTGGACATTGGCGGCGGCACGACCGAGGTGGCCGTCATCTCGCTTGGCGGCGTGGTGGTCAGCCACAGCATTCGCGTGGCCGGGGACGAGATGGACGAGCACATCGTGGACTACTGCCGCAGCGCGCACCATCTGTTGATCGGGGAGCGCACCGCGGAGTCGTGCAAGCTGGCCGTCGGCTCCGCGTTCCAGGGCTTGCAGGAAGAAACGACCATCGCGCGCGGGCGCGACCTGCGCAGCGGCCTGCCGCGTCAGGTCGAGCTGGCATCCGGCCACGTGCGCGAGGCGATCAGCGCGCCGGTGACGGAGATCGTGGAAAACATCAAGCTCGCCATCGAGGCCACGCCGCCCGAGCTGCTGGCCGACATCATGGAGCACGGCATCTACCTGGCGGGCGGCGGCGCGCTGCTGTTCGGCCTGGACAAGCTGGTGGAGCAGGAGACCGACATCCCCGTGCACGTGGCCAGCAACCCGCTGGAATGCGTGGTGCGCGGCACTGGCGCCTGTCTGAACAATCTGGAGGCCTTTCGGGAAGTGTTCGTGGCGGAAAACACCTCGCCCTACGCCTGAGGCACGATCCCCATGCGCGGCGGGCAGCGGTCGGTGCTGGTGCTGGCGGCGCTGGTTGCCGCGGCCGTGGTGGTGTCCGTGCTGCGCACCACGGGCGCCGGGGCGGCGCTGGAAGGCCTGGCGCTGGGGGCGCTGGCGCCGCTGCGCGCCGGGCTGACCTCGGTGTCGTCCGGCGCGGCCGCCGTCGTAACCGACGCGCAGCAGATCGAGGTCATCCGCGCCGAGAACGAGGCGCTGCGCGCGGAAGTGGCCGCGCTGCGGCTGTCCGTCACCGAACTGGAGGCGGCGCGCCGCGACAACGCCGCGCTGCGCGCGGCGCTGAGCTACCAACAGGACAACCCGGAGCTGGCGCTGCTGACGGCGCGCGTGGTGGGGCGCGACAGCGTGGACGCGCTGGACACGGTGATCATCGACCGCGGCGCCGAGCAGGGCGTGCGCAGCGGCATGGCGCTGATCGCCGAGGGCAGCCTGGCCGGCCGGGTGGAACGGGTCACCTCCACCTCGGCCGACGTGCGGCCCATCCACAGCGCCCACAGCGCGGTCAACGTGTTTGCGCAGGGCGAGGGAGGCACGACCGACGGCATTGTGGAGGGCGACGGCGCCGGCGGCCTGACGCTCACGCGCGTGGAGCCGGACGCGCCGCTGGCTATTGGCGACATCGTGATCACCTCGGGCCTTGGCGGCGGGTTTCCGCGCGGCCTGCCGGTGGGGCGCGTGGTGTCGGTGCTGACGTCGCCGGCCAGCGTGTTTCGGCAGGCGGTGATCGACCCGTTCGCCCGCGCTGAGCGGCTGGGTCTGGTGCACGTGGTGCTCGGCCGCCGCGCGGGCGCGGCGTGATTGCGCCGCCGGTCGGCGCGGCGCGGCGCGGCTGGCGCCAGCCGCTGGGCGCGGCCGGCGCGGCGCTGCTGCTGGGCGCGCTGGCGCTGCTGCAAACCTCGGTGTTTCCATACGCGGCCATTGCCGGCGTGCGTCCGGCGGCGGTGCTGATGGCGGCGGCGGTGCTGGCCGCGATCAGCGACGATTCCCGCGCGCTGCGCTGGGCCTTCGGGGGCGGGCTGTTCGTCGACCTGCTCTCGGCCGCGCCGCTGGGCGTCAACGCGCTGCTCTTTCCGGTGCTGGTCTACGTGGTGGGCGGCCGCGGCCGACGCGCCGGGGACGCCAACGCGGCGCTGGCGGTGCTGGCCGGGGCGGCGGCGGCGGCGCTCTATTACCCGGCCCTGGTGCTGGCCTTGCAGATCCAGGGCTTCCCCGTGGACTGGGGCGCGCAGGTGTGGGAGCGCCTGCCGCGCGCCGTGGCCGTCAACGCCGGCGCCGCGCTGGCGCTCTATCCCGTCGTGCACGCGATGGAGCGCTGGACGGGGCCGATTCGCGGGCCTCGGTTCCGAGGCGTACAGTTGTAAGCAACGACGTTACGTCACGACGCGCGCACGCCGGCGCCCCGCCCGGAGACCGCCATTGGCGGAGGATTCACACCCCGACGCACGACCCGGCCAGGGTCCACGCCCCATCCAAGGCACGCGCCGCGCGCTGATGCTGGGCGGCGCGGCCGTGGCCGCTAACGCGGCGCTGGCGGGGCGGCTCTGGCAGCTGCAAGTCGTGGAAACCGACGCCTACCGCGCGCAGGCGGCGCGCAACCGCAACCGCACGGAGCCGGTGCCGCCCGTGCGCGGGCGCATCTTCGACCGCAACCGCGCGCCGCTGGTGGCCAACGTGCCCGTGTTCAGCGCCTGGCTGACGCCCTCGACGCTGCCGCCCGAGCGCGAGGGGCCGGTGCTGCACAATCTGGCGCAGCTGACGGGCGAGCGGATGGACAGCCTGCGCTTCAAGCTGAGCCTGGCGCGCGCGCAGCCCTCCCAGCCCTCGCGCATGGCCCCGGTCGTGCCGCGCGAGTCGGCGCTGGCCATCGAGGAACGCCGCAACGACCTGCCAGGCGCCTCCGTGCGCATCACCACGCGGCGGGAATACGGCCACGGCGACACGCTGGGGCACATTCTGGGGTTCACGGGGCCCATCGCCGCCGAGGACGTGGACGACTACCGCCGCCGCGGCGTGCGGTTCGACGAGGACGTGGGGCTGGCGGGCATCGAGCGCAGCCTGCAAGACCAGCTGCGCGGCCAGGACGGCGAGCGGCGCCTGGAAGTGGACGCGCTGGGGCGCGAAGTGGACGTGCTGGCCTTCACCCCGCCGGCGGTGGGGCGCGACGCGGTGCTCACGATGGCCGTGCCCGAGCAGCGCGCCATCCGCGAAATCCTGGCGCGGCACCTGGCCCTGCGCGAGCAGGGCGCGGGCGTGGTGGTGGTGCTGCGCCCCGACAACGGCGACGTGGTTGCCATGGTGAGCCTGCCGGACTACGACAACAACATCTTTGCGCAGGGCGCCTCGGCCGAAGACCTGGAGCGGCTGTCCAGCGACGCTCGCCGCCCGCTGATCAACCATGCGGTGTCCGGCCTCTATCCGCCCGGCTCGACCTACAAGGTCATTGCGGCCAGCGGGGCGCTGGAAGCGGGCGTGGTGCTGCCGCAGAGCAAGATCAACTGCGAGGGCCGGCTGATTTTGCCCAGCGGCTGGACCTTCAACGACTGGCTGCCCCAGGGCCACGGGCTGGTGGATCTGGAACGCGCCATCGCCGAGTCGTGCAACATCTACTTCTATAACGTTTCCGGCGGCAACCCGTACACCAAGCTGCGCGGCCTGGGCAACCGGCGCTTGGCGGAGTTCGAGCAGCAGTTCGGGTTCGGCGCGCCGACCGGCATCGAAATCCCCGGCGAAGCGTCGGGCCTGGTCCCAACCTCGCAATGGAAGGCAGAGCACCTGCAGCAGCCCTGGGTGACGGGCGACACGTACCACGCGGCGATCGGCCAGGGCCTGGTGCAGGTCACGCCGCTGCAGGTGGCCAGCATGTACGCCGCCATCGGCAACGGCGGGCGCATGATGCGGCCGCGCCTGGTCAGCCGCCTGCTGGACAACGCCGGGCGCGTGGTGGAGCGGGTGCCCGCGCAGGTGCGCGGCACGCTGCCCATCAGCGCGGCGCACCTGCGGCTGCTGCAGACCGGGCTCAACCAGGCCGTGAACGGGCCGAACGGCACCGGCGTGCGCGCGCGCTCCGCCTACACGGTGGTGGCGGGCAAGACGGGCACGGCCGAATACAGCGGCCAGCGCGACGGCGAGGGCCGGCTGCCCAGCCACGCCTGGTTCGCCGGCTACGCCCCGGCCGTGCAGCCCGACTATGCGTTTGCGGTCATGGTGCGCGACGGCGGGGAAGGCTCCTTTGCCGCCGCGCCGATTGCGCGCGACATCGTGGACTTCCTGATGACGGGGGAGATGCCGCCTATTCCCCAGGACCGCCCGGACTTCGTCCCGCCCGACCGCCGCATCTGATGCGGGAGGGCTGATGCTGGCGCGGCTGCGGCGGATCGAGTGGGCCACGGTGCTGTCGAGCGCGGCCCTGGTCGCCATCGGGACGCTGATGCTGAGCACCTCGGCGGACCCCGAGGCCGACTGGCTGTCGGGCCGCGCCGCGCAGCAGGCGGCGCTGGGCGCCGCCGGCCTGGCGGCGGCGCTGGCGCTGGCGCAAGTGGACTACCGCCTGCTGCGCGGGCTGGCCCTGCCCATGTTCGGCCTGGGGCTGGGCGCGCTGGCGCTGGTGCTGCTGGTGGGCGACGCCAGCCTGGGCGCGCGCCGCTGGTTCAACGTGGGGCCCATCGTGATTCAGCCCTCCGAGCTGATGAAGTTGGCCGTCATCGTGTTCTTTGCCAAGTTTCTGGCGGAGCGGGGCGAGGCGATCCGCTCGCTGAAGACGGTCTGGCTCAGCCTGGGGATCATGCTGGTTCCCATGGGACTGATCTTTCTGGAACCCGACCTGGGAACCGCGCTTGTCTTCGCGGCGATCTGGCTGGCCATGGTCTTCGCTGCGGGCGCGCGCTGGTGGCACCTGCTGACGCCGGTGGTGATTGCGCTGGCCGCGTTTCCGTTCGGCTGGTTCTTTGCCCAGGACTACATGCGGGAACGCTTCGTGACCTTCTTCGACCCGTCCAACGACCCGCTGGGCGCGGGCTACAACGTCTTGCAGGCGCGGATTTCCATCGGGTCCGGCGGCTGGCTGGGCCAGGGCATCGGCCAGGGCACGCAGTCGCAAAACGAGTTTCTGCGCGTGCGCGACACCGACTTCATCTTCGCCATGCTGGGCGAGCAGCTGGGGCTGGCGGGCACGCTGGGGGTGGTGGGGTTCTTCACGCTGCTGGTGGTGCAGGCGGTGTTCATCGGGCTGCGCGCGCGCGACCAGTTCGGCCGCCTGCTGGCCGTCGGCGCCGCCACGATGCTGTTCGTGCAGTCGTTCGTGAACATTGGCATGAACGTGGGGCTGACGCCGGTGACGGGCATCACGCTGCCGCTGGTGAGCTTTGGCCGCAATTCGCTGCTGGTGACGCTGCTGACGATCGGCGTGCTGCTGAGCGTTCACGCGCACCGCAGCGCCGCGCCGTATCGGCGGCACGGCATCTTCCTGGCGGGGCCGCTCACGCCGCCGCGCTCGCACGGCGCGCTGGGCCGGTGACCGGCTGGGCGCGGGTCTCGGTACCGGCGTCGTCGGGCAACCTGGGCGCGGGGTTCGACGTCTTTGGTCTGGCGGTGGACCTGCGCGACGAGTACAGCTTTACGCCCGCGGCGCGGGACGGCATCGAGGCCGGCGGCAAGTTCCGGCGGCACGTGCCGCGCGACACGACGCGCAACCTGGCGTTTCAGGCCTTCCGTTCGCTGGCGCCCGCCGCGGCGGGGCCGTACCTGCTGCGCGCCACACGCGAGATTCCCCCGCAGGGCGGGCTGGGCGGCTCGGCCAGCGCCATCGTGGGCGGACTGGTGGCCGCCAACGAAGCGTTTGCCCTGGGGCTGCCCCAGGACGAGCTGCTGCGCCGCGCCGCGGAGCTGGAAGGCCACCCCGACAACGCGGCGGCCGCCCTGCTGGGCGGGCTGGTGCTGAGCGTGCACACCGAAACGCGGCTGCACGCGGTGCGCGTGCCCTTTCCCGACGACGTGGGCGTGGTGCTGACGGTGCCGGGCTACCGCGTGGCCACGGCCAGCGCGCGCGCCGCGCTGCCGGCCAAGGTGCCGCGCGAGCACGCCGTGGCCAACCTGGGCCGGGCGGCCTTGCTGGTGGCGGCCCTGCAGACCGGCCAGTACGAGAAGCTGCGCGCGGCCACCGAGGACTTTCTGCATCAGCCCTACAGGGCCGAGCTGAACCCGGCGCTTGGCCCCAGCGTGGCGGCGGCGCTGGCGGCCGGGGCGTACGGCGCGGCGCTCAGCGGGTCGGGTCCCACGATCATCGCCTTCGCGCCGCCCGACCGCCGCATGGGCGTGGCCGGCGCCATGGCCGACGTGGCGCTGGAAGCCGGCTACGGCTGCGAAACCTACGTGGTGAACGCGGCGCGGGACGGCGCCGCGGCGCTCGACGGCGGCGGGTGAGACCCGCGCTCCGTCCGAACGGACGGGGGCGGCCGCGTATACTCGAGCCAGGAGACGCCGGGCCGCAGGTTCGACGGGCCTCGGGCTCCAGGGGAGGCACGATCGGCGTGGACGCGGCGCAGGCTCGCGCACGAGCCGCAGGCTTCCGCCCCCCGTCAATCGCAGCAGAGACTCGGGGACCGTCGGTTTGGACCTAGACGCGGCCCGGCGTCTGCGCTCCGCAGCCGCGGACGCCGCCCACGAGACCATCGTGGTGCTGGATTTCGGGGCGCAGTACAGCCAGCTGATCGCGCGCCGCGTGCGCGAGCTTGGCGTGCACGCCGTGCTGGCGCCGAGCGGCGCGCCCGACGCGCTGGACGCGCCCAACCTGCGCGGCATCATCCTGTCGGGCGGCCCCCCCAGCGTCTACGACGACGGCGCGCCGCAACTGCCGCCGGGCGTGCTGACGGCCGGCGTGCCCGTGTTGGGCATCTGCTACGGCATGCAGCTGCTGGGGCGCGCGCTGGGCGGCGCCGTGGCGCCCGCGGACGGCCGCGAATATGGCCGCGCGCGCGCGCGGCTGTGCGGCCAGCCGCACGAGCTGTTCCGCGGCCTGCCGGACGACTTCGACGTCTGGATGAGCCACGGCGACACCGTGACCCAGGTCCCGCCCGGCTTCCGGGCGCTGGCGCACACGCCGCCGGACGGGCTGGCCGCCATGGGCAACGACAACGGCGTGGCCGCGGTGCAGTTCCACCCGGAAGTCCAGCACACCCCGCACGGGTCCGCGATGCTGCGCAACTTCGCCCTGGGCATGTGCGGCTGCCGCGGCGACTGGACGCCGGCCTCCATCGTGGACGACTGCGCGGCGCAGATTCGGCGGCAGGTCGGCGGCGGGCACGTGATCTGCGGCCTCAGCGGCGGGGTGGACAGCGCGGTCACGGCCGCGCTGGCGGCGCGCGCGGTTGGCAACCGGCTGACGGCCATCCTGGTCGACACGGGTCTGCTGCGCGAAGGCGAGGCCGCCGAAGTCGAGGCGGCGTTTCGCGGCGTCTTGGGGGACCGCCTGGTCATCGTGGACGCCGCGGCCGACTTCTTCCAGGCGCTGGCCGGGGTGACCGACCCGGAGGCCAAGCGCAAGATCATCGGCGAACGCTTCGTGCGCACGTTCGAGCGCCAGGCGGGCGCCATCCCCAACGCCGACTTCCTGGCGCAGGGCACGATCTATCCCGACGTGATCGAGAGCGGCGGCACGCACGGCGCGGCC
The DNA here is from genome assembly GCA_958296175.1 of uncultured Chloroflexota bacterium. Classification (GTDB taxonomy): domain Bacteria; phylum Chloroflexota; class UBA11872; order UBA11872; family UBA11872; genus UBA11872. The sequence continues at coordinate 1,811,573 of OY282448.1, read as the reverse complement.
GACGTCATCAAGAGCCACCACAACGTGGGCGGCCTGCCGGACGACCTGGAGTTCGAGCTGGTGGAACCGCTGCGCGGCCTGTTCAAAGACGAAGTGCGCGCGCTGGGCGAGGCGCTGGGATTGCCGGCGCGGCTGGTCTGGCGCCAGCCCTTCCCCGGCCCCGGGCTGGCCGTGCGCATCGTGGGCGAGGTCACGCCCGCCAAAGCCGCGCTGCTGCGGCAGGCGGACACGATCCTGCGCCATGAAGTCAGCGCCGCCGGCCTGGAACGCGAGCTTGCGCAATACTTCGCCGTGCTGCCCGGCGTGCGCACCGTGGGCGTGATGGGCGACGGCCGCGCCTACGGGGAGCTGGTGGCGCTGCGCGCCGTGACCACGGACGACTTCATGACCGCCGACTGGGCGCGCATCCCCTTCGAGGTGCTGGCGCGCATTTCGACGCGCATTGCCAACGAGGTTCCCGGCGTCACGCGCGTGGTCTACGACGTGACCTCCAAACCGCCGGGCACGATCGAGTGGGAATGAGTACGCCGCCCCATCGCCCTTGGCTCCTTCGCCCGTCCAGCGCGGGCGGGGAGCCGACGTTCAGGGTTCGGGGACGCCGGAGCGCGGGCGCGTGAAAATCCTGGTCGTCGGCGGCGGCGGACGGGAGCATGCGATCTGCTGGCGGGTGCGCGCGGATCGGCCGGACGCCGACCTGTGGTGCGCGCCGGGGAACACGGGCATTGCGTCGATAGCCGCCGCCGTGCCGCTGGCCGCCGACGACGTGCGCGGGCTGACGGCATGGGCGGCGGACAACCGCCCGGACCTGGTGATCGTGGGCCCCGAAGACCCCAGCGCGCAGGGGCTGGTCGACCGTCTGGCGGAGCTGGGCGTGCGCGCCTTTGGCCCCAGCGCCGCCGCGGCGCGGCTGGAGGCGAGCAAAGCCTGGGCAACCGAGCTGCTCGACCGCGCGGGCGTGCCGATTCCCGACTCGGCGGTCTTCGAGGCGGCGCGGGACGCCCACGCCTACGTGGACGATTGCGGCGGCCCGCTGGTGGTCAAGGCCGACGGCCTGGCGCTGGGCAAAGGCGTGCTGGTGTGCAGCACGCCCGCGGAGGCGCATGCGGCGGTGGACGCCGTGATGGTCGAGCGGCGGTTCGGCGGCGCCGGCGCGTCGGCGGTCATCCAGGAGCGCTGTTACGGCCCCGAGCTGTCGGTCTTCGCGCTGTGCGCGGGCGCCAGCTTCAAGATTATCGGCGCCGCGCGCGACTACAAGCGCGCACACGACGGCGACCGCGGCCCCAACACGGGGGGCGTGGGGGCCTACACGCCGGTGGCGGACGCCGGCGGCGGCCTGCTGCGCGAGGCGGCGTCCCGCATCATCGGCCCCACCCTGGCGGCGGCCGCGGACGCCGGCGCGCCGTTTACGGGCGTGCTGTACGCCGGGCTGATGCTGACCGCCGACGGCCCTGTGGTGATTGAGTTCAACGTCAGGTTTGGCGATCCGGAGGCGCAGGTGCTGCTCCCGACCATGCGGGGCGACCTGGTGTCGGCGCTGGAGGCGGCGCTGGACGGCAACGTGGACACCGTGACCCTGGAACCGGACGGGCGGGCGGGCGTCTGCGTGGTGCTGGCGTCCGGCGGCTATCCCGGCGCCTACACGACCGGCCGCGCCATCCAGGGGCTGGACGCGCTGCCGCCCGACGCGCTGGCGTTCCACGCCGGCACGGAACGGCGCGGCCAGGACCTGGTCACCGCCGGCGGGCGCGTGCTGGGTATCGTAGGGCGCGGCGCTGACGTGCCCGCGGCGCGCGCCGCGGCCTATCAGGCCGTGCACGCTGTGAGTTTTCAAGGCGCCCAATGGCGGCGCGACATTGCCAAGCTGGAACGCGCGGCCGTCACGCCGGCGGCGGCGAACCAGCCCTGTAACGAGGTGAGTCCGTGATTCCGCGGTATTCGCGACCAGAAATGCAGGCGGTCTGGGACCGGCAGACCTACTTCGAGAAGCAGCGCCTGGTGGAACTGGCCGTGGTGCGCGCCTGGGCGCGCGACGGGCGCGTGCCGCCGGCCGACGCCGACAAGCTGATGCAGGCCGCGTTCACCCTGGAACGCATCGACGAGCTGGAACGCGTGAACGACCACGAGACCAACGCCTTCGTGGACGCGCTGGCCGAGTCGGTCGGGCCGGAATCGCGCTGGCTGCACCTGGGGCTGACCTCCAGCGACGTGCTGGACACGGGGCTGGCCTTGCAGCTGCGCGACGCCGTGGACCTGCTGGATCAGCGGCTGGCGCAGCTGGCGGAGGCGCTCACCGCGCAGGCGCTGGCGCACAAGCGCACGCTGATGATCGGCCGCAGCCACGGCGTGCACGCCGAGCCGATCACGTTCGGCCTGAAGCTGCTGATCTGGCTGGACGAAGTGCGCCGCCACCGCGCGCGCCTGGCGGAGGCGCGCGCCACCATCGCCGTGGGCAAGATTTCCGGCTCGGTTGGCACGCATGCCAACGTGCCGCCGCAGGTCGAGACGTGGACGTGCGAGGCGCTGGGGCTCGACGCGGCGCGCGTCTCGAACCAGATCGTGCAGCGCGACCGCCACGCGCACCTGGTCTGCACGCTGGCGCTCGTTGCCAGCTCGCTGGACAAGTTCGCCACCGAGCTGCGCTCGCTGCAGCGCACGGAAATCCGTGAGGCGGAGGAGCCGTTCGAGGCCGGACGCCACGGGTCGTCGTCCATGCCGCACAAGCGCAACCCCTCGCGGCTGGAGCGCGTGTCCGGCCTGGCCCGCCTGCTGCGCTCGCACGCGCAGGTGGCGCTGGAAAACGTGACGCTCTGGCACGAGCGCGACATCAGCCACTCGTCGGCCGAGCGCGTGATCCTGCCGGACGCCTGCATCGCGCTGGACTACATGCTCTGGATATTTACGCGCGTCCTGCGCGGCCTCGAGGTCTATCCCGACCGCATGGCGGCGAACGTGGACATGACCGGCGGCCTCATCTATTCGCAAGGCGTGATGCTGGCGCTGGTGCACGCGGGCATGTCGCGGCAGGACGCCTACGAGCTGGTGCAGGCCCACGCCGCCGCCTCCTGGGAGGGGGCGCACAACTTCGAGGCCGCGGTGCGGGGCGACCCGCGCATCGCCGCGCTGCTGGACGCGGACGCCTTGAACGCCGTCTTCAGCCCCGCGCCGCACCTGCGCTGGGTCGAGACTGCCTACGAACGCATGGGACTTGCCGGCGCGCCTGACCCGTCGGCCGCATCGACGCAGGAGGACAGCACACCATGACCGAACCGATCACTCGCACCGAGCTGCCCGGGCTGCAGCTGCTGAACCGCGGCAAAGTCCGCGACATCTACGATCTGGGCGACCAGCTGTTGATCGTGACCACCGACCGGGTGTCGTCCTTCGATCACGTGCTGCCGGACCCGATTCCCGACAAGGGGCAGGTGCTCACCGAGATGTCGGCGCACTGGTTCGGGCTGACCTCGCACATCGTGCCCAACCACCTGATCACGACCGACGTGGACGCGATGGGGCCGCAGGCGGCGCCGCACCGCGAGACGCTGCGCGGCCGCACGATGCTGGTGCGCAAGGCGCAGCGCATCGACGCCGAATGCGTGGCGCGCGGCTACATCACAGGCTCGGGCTGGGTCGACTACCAGCGCAGCGGCGCCATCTGCGGCATCGAGCTGCCGCCGGGCATGCAGGAAGCCGAACCGTTTGCGTCCACGCTGTTCACCCCCGCCACCAAGGCAGAGACCGGCCACGACGAAAACATCGGCTTCGAGGAGTTCCGCGCCATCGTGGGCGGCGCGGCCGACCGTCTGCGCGAGCTGACCGTGGCGGTCTACGAGTTCGGGCGCGACTTTGCCAGGGAGCGCGGGATCATCGTGGCCGACACCAAGTTCGAGTTCGGCATCGTGGACGGCGAACTGACCCTGATCGACGAAGTGCTGACGCCCGACTCGTCGCGGTTCTGGGACGCGAAGGAATACCAGGTTGGCATGTCCCCGCCGAGCTTCGACAAGCAGATCGTGCGCAACCACCTGATTCAGACCGGCTGGGACCGCGAGCCGCCGATTCCGTCGCTGCCGGCCGACGTCATCGAGCGAACGGCGGCGCGCTACCGCGAGATTCGGGACCTGCTGACCGCGTGAGCGGCGGCGTGGCGCGGCGGCGCGAACCCGCACCCTCCCCTCGCTCAGAGGGCGGGGGTGACGAGGGCGGCGAGCTGTTTCGGGCGCGCGTGGCCGTGCGGCTCACCGCGGGCGTGAACGACCCTCAGGGTCTGACCGTGCGCGGCAGCCTGCACGAGCTGGGGTTCGCCGAAGTGCGCGAGGTGCGCATCGGCAAGCTCATCGGCATCGACCTGCGCGCGGCCAGCGCCGCGGACGCCGCCGTGCGGGTCACCGCCATGTGCGAGCAGCTGCTGGTGAACCCGGTGATCGAGTCGTACGCGGTCGAGCAGCTCGACGCGGCGCCGCCCGACGCCCGCAACGCGCCGTGAACGCCGCCGTGGTGGTGTTTCCGGGCAGCAACTGCGACGCCGACACGCTGCACGCGCTGGGAACCGTGGACGGCGTGCGCGCGCGGTTCGCCTGGCACGCCGACGCCGCGCTGGACGGCGCGGACCTGGTGGTGCTGCCGGGCGGGTTCAGCTACGGGGACTACCTGCGCACCGGCGCGATGGCGGCGCACGCGCCGATCATGCGCGCCGTGCGCGCGCACGCGGCGCAGGGGCGCCCGCTGCTGGGCATCTGCAACGGCTTTCAGATTCTGCTGGAGGCGGGGCTGCTGCCCGGCGCCATGCTGCCCAACGCCAGCACGAGATTTTGCTGCCGCTGGGTGCACGTGCGGGTGGAATCGGCGCGCACGCCCTGCACGGCGGCGGCGCGGCCCGGCCAGGTGCTGCGGCTGCCGATTGCGCACGGCGAAGGCAACTACCGCATCGACCCCGACGGCCTGGACGACCTGCGCAGCCGCGAGCGCGTGATCTTTCGCTACGTGAGCGAGGACGGCGGGCGAGCGCCCGCCGCCAACCCCAACGGGTCGGTGGACGACATCGCCGGCATCTGCAACGAGGGGCGCAACGTGGTGGGCCTGATGCCGCACCCCGAACGCGCGACGGAGGCCGTGCTGGGCAGCGAGTGCGGGCGCGTGCTCTGGGATTCGCTGCTGGCCGCGGTGCGCGCGTGACGGCCGAGGCGCCCTCCCAGCCGCCAAGCGGCGCCGTGCTGGCGGAGGTGGCGCTCACGCGCGCGGAGTACGACCTGGCCTTCGACCTGCTCGACCGCGCGCCGACCGACGTGGAGCTCGGAATCATCGGCGGCATGTGGAGCGAGCACTGCGGCTACAAGCACTCGCGCCCGCTGCTGCCGCTGCTGCCCAGCGAGGGGCCGCAAGTGCTGATCGGGCCGGGGGAGGAAAACGCCGGCGCGGTGGACATCGGCCGCGGCCTGGCCATCGTGATGAAGATCGAAAGCCACAACCACCCCAGCGCAGTGGAGCCGTTTCAAGGCGCGGCCACGGGCGTGGGCGGAATCCTGCGCGACATCTTCACCATGGGCGCGCGGCCCATAGCCATCCTGGACAGCCTGCGCTTCGGCCCGCTGACCGACCGCCGCGGGCGCTACCTGGCCAACGGCATCATTGGCGGCATTGCCTGGTACGGCAACTGTATGGGCGTGCCGACCGTGGGCGGCGAGGTTGCCGTGGCCGAGAGCTACCGCGGCAACCCGCTGGTGAACGCCATGTGCGTGGGCCTGCTCGAACACGACCAGCTGACCAGCGCCGCCGCCGCCGGCACGGGCAACGAGCTGATTCTGGTGGGCGCAGACACCGGCCGCGACGGCATTCACGGCGCGACCTTTGCCTCGGTCGACGACCCCGAGGCCTCGCACCGCGGCGTGGTGCAGGTCGGCAACCCCTTCATGGAAAAGCTGCTGCTGGAGGCCTGCCTGGAAGCGCTGCGCACCGGCGCCGTCGTGGGACTGCAAGACCTGGGCGCCACCGGGCTGACGAGCGCGGCGGTGGAATCGGCCGGCCGCGGCGGCAGCGGGGTGGAGCTGCACGTGGACCGCGTGGCCCGGCGCGCCTCGGGGATGACGCCCTACGAAGTTATGTTAAGTGAAAGCCAGGAACGCATGCTGGTGGTAGCCGAACGCGGCCGAGCGGCCGAGGTGCAAGCCGTCTTCGCAACCTGGGGGCTGCACAGCGACGTCATCGGCTCGGTGACCGACAGCGGCGCGCTGGACGTGATCGACAGGGGCGCGCGCGCGGCGTCGCTGCCCATCGGCATGCTCACCGACGCGCCCACGTATACCTACGAGGTGCGGCGGCCGGCGTATCTGGACGAGGTGGAACCGCTCGACCTGGCCGAGATTCCAATGCCGCGCGACCCGACGGACGCGTTCCTGCGGCTGCTGGCCGCGCCGAACGTGGCCAGCCGTGCGCCGATCTACCAGCAATACGACCACATGGTGGGCGCGAACACGGTGCTGGCGCCCGGCGGCGACGCGGCGCTGCTGCGGATCAAGGGCACCCCGCTGGGGGTGGCGCTGGCAACCGACGGCAACAGCCGCACGACCTACCTGCATCCGTACGTGGGCGGCGCGGCGGCCGTGGCCGAAGCCGCCCGCAACGTCTCGTGCACGGGCGCGCGCCCGCTGGCGCTGACCAACTGCCTCAACTTCGGCTCCCCCGAACAACCGGCCGCCTACTACCAGCTGGTGCACGCCGTGCGCGGCATGGCGGCGGCCAGCGCGGCACTGGGCGCGCCGGTGGTGAGCGGCAACGTTAGCCTCTACAACGAATCGGGCGGCGAGGCGATCTGGCCCACGCCGGTGGTGGGCATGCTGGGAGTGCTGGACGACCTGGAGCGCCGCTGCGGCATGGCCTTCGGGGCGGACGGCGACGAGATCGCCGTACTGGGCGCGGGGCGCCCGCTGTTGGACGGCAGCGAGTATCTGGCCAGCGCCTTCGGGCGGGTGGCGGGGCGTCCGGCGCTGGATCTTGTCGCCGAGGCGGCGCTGCAGCGGCTGGTGCGCGAGCTGATTGCCGCCCGCCTGCTGTCGTCGGCGCACGACTGCGCCGACGGCGGCCTGGCGGTTGCGCTGGCCGAGTCGGCGTTTGCCGGCGGGCGCGGCGTGCAGGCGCCCGACCTGCCCGGCGGCGGGCGCTGGGACGCGCGGCTGTTTGGCGAGTGCCAGACGCGCGTGGTCGTGAGCTTTGCCCCCAGCGCGGGCGCCGCGGTTGCGGCGGCGGCCGCCCAGGCGGCCGTGCCCATGCGCGTGGTGGGCGCCGTCGGCGGGCCGCGGCTGCGCCTGGGTCCCATCGACGTCGACCTCGCCCAGGCCGAACATGTCTGGGCGGGCGGCCTCGCCCAAGCGCTCGCAGGGCGCGGCGCGTCCGTCTAAGATGCACGTCTGGGACCGCACCTCGGGAGACCCCGTTCTGCCGCGAGACCTGGGTCCGGTGTACGAGCCTGCGGCGCCCGCGGGGCCGCCGCGCCTGCGCGAAGCCTGCGGCGTGATTGGGATTTTTGGCGCCAGCGACGACGCGGCCGTGCAGGCGTACTTCGCGCTGTTCGCCGTGCAGCACCGCGGCCAGGAAAGCGCCGGCATCGCCGTGGGCGACGGCGCGCGCCTGCACGCCGAGCGGCGCATGGGACTGGTGTCGCGGGTCTTCTCGGAGCATCGGCTGGCGCGCCTGCGAGGCCACGTTGCGGTGGGCCACTGCCGCTACTCCACCGCCGGCGCCAGCAGCGCCTCGAACATGCAGCCGGTCTTGCGGAATTCGGACCTGGGTCCGCTGGCGCTGGGTCACAACGGCAACATCGTCAACGCGCTGACGCTGCGCGAGGAATACGCGCCGGGCGGCGCGGGCGCGCGCGGGTCGACCTCCGACTCGGCCGTGATTGCCGACCTGATCGCGGCGGCGCCGGGGGAGGATCTGGTCGAGCGCGTGCGGCAGGTGCTGCCGCGGCTGAGCGGGTCGTTCTGCCTGGCCATCGCCACGCCCACGCAGCTGATCGCCGCGCGCGACGGGATGGGCAACCGCCCGCTGTCGCTCGGCCGGGTCAACGGCACCTGGGTGGTGGCGTCGGAGACCTGCGCGCTTGGCGCGGTTGGCGCCAGCTACGACCGCGAGGTGGCGCCAGGCGAAGTCGTCGTCATCGACCGCGGCGGCCTGCGCTCGCTGCAGCTGAACCTGCCGCAGCGGCCCGCCATCTGCGCGTTCGAGTACATCTATTTTTCACGGCCCGACTCCGTGCTGGGGGATGCCAGCGTGCACTCGGTGCGGCGCGAGATGGGGCGGCTGCTGGCCCTGCAGCACCCGGTGGACGCCGACCTGGTGGTGGGCGTGCCCGACTCTGCCATCGCGGCCGCCACCGGCTATGCCGAAGCGTCGCAGCTGCCCTACGCCGACGGGTTCGTTCGCAACCGCTACATCGGCCGCACCTTCATCGAGCCGACGCCGCGCCTGCGCAAGCTGGGCGTGCGCATGAAGTTCAGCGCTCTGCCGGAAGTAACGCGCGGCAAGCGCGTGGTGATGGTGGACGACACCATCGTGCGCGGCACCACGCAGGCCGCGCTGGTGCAGCTGCTGCGCGAGCAGGGCGGCGCGTCGGAGGTGCACGTGCGCATCACGGCGCCGCCAATCCGCTGGCCGTGCTTTCTTGGCATCGACATCCCCGACCCGGACGCGCTGATCGCCCACAAGCAGCAGGTGAAGGACATCTGCGCCGCCATCGGCGCCGACAGCCTGGGCTACCTCAGTTCCGAGCATCTGGTGCGCGCCATCGGCCGCCCGACGGAGCAGCTGTGCCTGGGGTGTTTCACGCACACCTACCCGATCGACGTGCAGCTCACCTTCGACAAGTTCCTCCTGGAACGCCCCGAGCGTCTGGCTACGGCCATGGTGTTCCCGCGGGAGAGCACGATTGACCGCGCCGAGCCGCGGGAGACCACGATTGGCCGCGCCGAGCCGCGCGCGCCCGTGCCCGGCTGAGCCGCAGGCGCCCACGCCCGCCGCGCCCGCCGCCAGCTATGCGGCGGCGGGCGTGGATCTGGCTCTCGCCGGCCGCGCCAAAGACGGGCTGCGCGCCGCCGTGGCGTCGACGGCCACCGATCTGACGCTGGACGCCTTTGGCGCGTTTGGCGGGGCGGCGCGGATTCCCGACGATCTGGCGGCGCCGGTCGTAGTGGCCAGCATCGACGGCGTGGGAACCAAGCTGCACCTGGCCGTGGACTGGGGGCGGCCGGCCGACGCCGGGCGCGACCTGGTGCATCACTGCATCAACGACGTGGCGGTGCAGAACGCGCGGCCCATCGCGTTTCTGGACTACGTGGCGTCCGGCGAGATGGACGCCGACGTCCTGCGGGCGCTTGTGGAGGGCATGGCGGCCGCCTGCCGCGCCGCCGGGGTGGCAATCCTGGGCGGCGAGACGGCGCTCATGCCGGACACCTACGCGCCCGGCCGCTACGACGCGGTTGGAGCGGCACTGGGCGTGGTGGACGCCGGCGGGATTCCCAACGCCTCGGACATCGAGGTTGGCGACCTGTGCATCGGGCTGCCGTCGACGGGACTCCACACCAACGGGTACAGCCTGGCGCGGGAGCTGGCGGCCATGCGCCGCCGCGATTCGCTGGTGGGCGGGCAAACGCTCGAAGACGCGCTGATGGCGCCGCACCGGTCGTATGCAGCAGAGCTCGCCGCGGCCTTTGCCGTTCCCGGCATGCGGGCCGCCGCGCATATCACCGGCGGCGGCATCGCCGAGAACCTGGCGCGCGTGCTGCCGGACGGCGTGACCGCGCGCATCGACACGCGCTCCTGGACGCGCCCGCCGATCTTCGACGAGTTGGCCGACGGTCTCGACGTCGACCCGCGCGAGATGTTCCGCGTCTTCAACATGGGCGTGGGCGCGATTCTGGTGGCCGCGCCGGAGGCGGCGGAGCAGATTGCGCGCGCGCTGCCCGACAGCAGCGTCGTGGGCACGATCGCCGCGCGCGGCGTCCGGCCCGTGCAGCTCGAACCCCTGGAATGAACCTGGCGATCCTGGCCTCGGGCCGCGGCTCCAATGCGGCGGCCATTCTGGACGCGATCGCCGCGGGTCGGATGGACGCGCGCGCGGCGGTGCTGGTCTGCAACCGCGCCGACGCCGGCGCGCTGCGCGCGGCCGCTGCGCACGGCGTCCCGCATCACACGGTCTTGCGGCGCGAGCACCCCACGCGCGCGGCGCAGCAGCAGCGCATGCTGGAGCTGCTGCACGCCGCCGGCGCGGACTTCGTGGCGCTGGCCGGGTTTACGTCGATCCTGAAGCCCGATCTGGTGGCGGCCTATCGCGGCCGCATGCTGAACGTGCATCCGTCCCTGCTGCCCGCCTTTGCCGGCGGCATCGCGCCCGAACCTCAGGCCGCCGCCCTGCGCGCCGGGGTGACGATCAGCGGCTGCACCGTGCACGTGGTGACCGACGAAGTGGACGCGGGCCCCATCGTGGCGCAGGCCGCCGTGCCGGTGCTGGCCGGCGATACGGTGGCGGAGCTGTCGCAGCGCATCCTGGCGCAGGAGCATCGGTTGTACCCTCGGGCGCTGCAGTGGTTCGCCGAGGGGCGGGCCTACGTCGACGGCGGCCGCCTGCACGTCGACTCGGAGGAGCCGCGGGCCATATGGCCAGACCTCGCGCGCTAATCAGCGTCTTCGACAAGACCGGCCTGCCGGCGCTGGCCGAGGGTCTGGCCGCGCGCGGCTGGGACCTGGTGTCGTCGGGCGGCACCGCCGCCGCCATCCGCGCGGCTGGGATCGACGTGCAATCCGTCGAGGACCTGACCGGCGCGCCCGAAATGCTGGACGGGCGCGTCAAGACGCTGCACCCGGCGGTGCACGGCGGCATCCTGGCGCGGCGCTCGTCCGCGGCGCACCTGGCGGAACTGGCCGCGCGCGGCCTGGGGACCATCGACCTGGTAGCAGTCAACCTCTATCCCTTCGCGGCCGCGCTGGCCGCGCGCCGCGGCCGCGGCGCGATTATCGAGAACATCGACATCGGCGGCGCGGCGCTGATTCGCGCGGCCGCCAAGAACCACGCCGACGTGTGGACGGCGGTCGATCCGGCGGACTACGCGCGGGTGCTGGCGGCGCTCGACCGCACCGACGACGCCGAGGGCGCGGCGCGGCTGCGCCGCGAGCTGGCGGCCAAGGCCTTTGCTCTCACGGCGTTCTACGACGCGCACGTCGCCGCCTTCATGCAGCGCGAGCTGGACGACCAGTTTCCCGAGCTGCTCACCATCCCCCTGCGCAAGCGGCACGACCTGCGGTACGGCGAGAACCCGCACCAGCAGGGCGCGTTCTACGCGGCGGGCGCCCCCGAGCTGGCCGCGGGCGGCCTGCCCGAGGTGGAGCAGCTGCACGGGATGGGTTTGTCGTACGTCAACGTGCTGGACCTGCAGGCGGCCTGGGCGGCCGCCAACGACTTCGACGAGACGGCGGCCGTCATCGTCAAGCACGCCATGCCCTGCTGCCTGGCCGTGCACGCCGACTCGCAGGCCGAGGCCTACCTGCGCGCGCGCGCCGCCGACCCGGTCTCGGCATTCGGCGGGATCGTGGGATTCAACCGGCGCGTGGAGGCCGCAACGGTTGCGGCCATGCGCGGGCATCTCTACCACGTGGTGGTGGCGCCGGATTACGAGCCCGAGGCGCTGCGGCGGCTGCAGCGGCGCAAGGATTTGCGCGTCATGCGCTGGCCCGCGCCGCCGTCCGGGGCGCGCCTGCACTTCGAGGCGGCGCACGTGTGGGGCATGGACCGCGGCTATCTGGTGCAAACCCCGGACCGCGCCCCCGGCGCAGACCTGGAGTTCCGCACGGTCTCCGACGCGCAGCCTGACGAGGCCGACCTGGCGCAGCTGCGCTTTGGCCTGCGCGTGATCCGCCACGTGAAGTCCAACGCCATCGTGCTGGTGAAGGACCAGCGGCTGATTGGCTTGGGCAGCGGGCAGGTCAACCGCGTCAACGCCGTAGCGCACGCGGCGGCGCAGGCCGGCCCCGAGGCGCGCGGCGCCTATCTGGCCTCGGACGCGTACTTTCCCTTCGCCGACGGCCCCGAGGCCGCGCTGGCCGCGGGCGTGCGGGCCATCGTGTCGGTCGCGGGATCGGTGCGCGACCAGGAGGTCATCGACGCGGTGAACGCCCGGGGAGGGGTGCTGGTCTTCGTGGACGAGCGCCACTTCAAACATTGAGCGGGACGGCGGACGGCGCGCGGCGGCCGTTGCGGGTGCTGATGGCCGCCGCGGAGCTGGCGCCGTTTGCCAAAACCGGCGGCCTGGCCGACGTGATGGCGTCCCTGCCCGCGGCGCTGGCGCGCCGCGGGGTGGAGGTGCGCGCGGCCATCCCCAAGTATGGGTCGATCCAGCTCGACCCGGCGACGGTGCAGACCGGCGCGGCCGACGTGACGGTCGAGTTCGAGGGCCGCGCCGAGCGGGTTCGCCTGGATATCGCGCGGCTGGACGGCTTCGAGGCGCTGTTCGTGAACAACGCGCGCTACTTCGGCGCGCGCGACGATATCTACGGCTATGAGGACGACGGCTACCGCTTCACCTTCTTTGCGCGCGCGGCGCTGGAGAGCGCGCGCGCGCTGGGCTGGCGGCCGGACGTGGTGCACTGCCACGACTGGCACACAGGGCTGATTCCCAACTGGCTGCGGACGACCTGGCGCGGCGACGCGCACTTTGCCGACGCCGCCGCGGTGTTCACCATTCACAACCTGGAATATCAGGGCCACTTCGGGCGCGACATCCTGGAAGCGGCCGGGCTGGGCGCCGAGGGGTTCATTCCGCACCCCGACGACGAGCATCTCAGCAACGTGCTGGTGTTCATGGCGCGCGGCATTGCCTTCGCCGACAAGGTCAGCACGGTCAGCCCGCAATACGCGCGCGAGATTCTGACGCCGGACTACGGGGCCTCGCTGGATCACCTGCTGCGCGAGCGGCGCGCCGACGTGCACGGGATTCTGAACGGCATCGACACCGCGCTGCTGGACCCGGCCGCGGATCCGCACCTGGCCGCGGCCTACACGGCCGAGCGGCTCGACCGGCGCGCGGCCAACAAGCGCGCCCTGCAGCAGCGGCTGGGTCTTCCCGCACGGCCCGACGCTCCGCTGCTGGGCCTGGTCACGCGCCTGGCCAGTCACAAAGGTCTGGACCTGGTGCTGGAAGCCCTGCCGCACCTGCTGGACCGCGGCGCGCAGCTGGCGGCGCTGGGGGTGGGCGAGCCGCGCTACGAGCAGGCGCTGACCGAGGCGGCGCGGGCGCATCCCACCCAGGTGGCCGTCTCGCTCACGTTCGACAGCGCGCTCGCCAGCCTGATCTATGCCGGCAGCGACATGTTCCTGATGCCCTCGCGGCACGAGCCGTGCGGGCTGGGTCAGCTCATCGCCATGCGCTACGGCAGCGTGCCCATCGTGCGGGCCACGGGCGGCCTGGCGGACACGGTGGAGGACGTGAACCCGGCCACGGGCGCGGGCACGGGGTTCGTGTTCCGCCGCTACGACGCCATCGACTTCTTCGGGGCCGCGGCGCGGGCGCTGGAAACCTACCGCCAGCGCGACCGCTGGGAACTCATCGTGCGCCGCGGCATGGCGCGCGACTCGTCCTGGGACGTGTCAGCCGCGGCCTACGAACGGCTCTACGCCGAGGCGCTGGCGTCCCGACGCTGAGCGCAAGCTCCTCCCCCGCCAAACCCGCCCCTTCCCAATCCCGTCCATCCTGTCCATCGATGTTTCCCCCTCGCCCCCCTCAGGCCAGCCTGAGGTTGGGTTGCACGCGGGCGCTGCGGCGGGCGTCGGGTTCGCCGCGCTGGATGGCCCAGGCGCCGGCCAGGGCGATCATGGCCGCGTTGTCGGTGCAGCGGGCCGGGGGCGGGACGTGCAGAGGGACGGAGGCGGCCGCCTGCATCTCGCGGCGCAGCCGCGCGTTGGCCGCCACGCCGCCGGTCACGATGATGGAGCGCGCACCCCAGGCTGCGGCCGCGGCGCAGGTCTTGCGCACCAACACGTCCACCACCGCTTCCTCGAAAGCCAGCGCCACCTGCGGCACGAACGTCTCGGGGTCGGCCGCGGACGCGCGCGCGGCGGGGCCGCGCAGGATGCGCGCCGCCTCGTCGGGTCCCAGACGGTCTTCCAGCAGACGGCGCAGCGCGGTTTTCAGGCCGCTGAAACTGAAGTCGTTCGTGCCGCGCAGCCAGGCGCGCGGCAACCGATAGGGCGCGGCGCGCGCGCGCGCCGCGGCTGCTTGCATGGCCGGTCCGCCCGGGAACCCCAGACCCAACATGCGCGCCGCTTTGTCGAAGGCTTCCCCCGCGGCGTCGTCGCGCGTGCGGCCCAGCACGCGGTAGCGCCCCGGCGCCTCGACGAGCGCCAGTTCGGTGTGCCCGCCCGACACGATCAGCGCCGCCGCGGGCAGGGCTGGCTGGGGGTCGGCCTCGAGCCAGGCCGCCGCCACGTGCCCTTCCAGGTGGTTCACCGGCGCCAGCGGAACGTCCAGGCCGAAGGCCAGCCCGCGCGCGAATTCGAGGCCCACCAGCAGCGAGCCGGGCAGTCCCGGCCCCACGGTCACGGCCACCGCGCCGAGCTGGTGGACGCCGATGCCGGCCGCGTCCAGCGCCGCGCGGCAGACCGCGTCGATGGCTTCCGCATGCATGCGCGAGGCCGTTTCCGGCACCACGCCGCCGAAGGCCGCGTGCGCGTCGACCTGGGTCTGGCTGACGGTGGCCGCGGCCTCGACGCCGCCGCACAGCACGGCCACGGAGGTGTCGTCGCACGAGGTCTCCACCGCCAGCAGCCAGGCGGGGCAGGCGGGCATCACAGAAACGACCGCCAGGCGAGGCGCGCGCGCAGGCTGCGCTCGCACGCGCCCGTGCGTTCGATGAATTGGCGGCTGCTCAACGACTCGCTCCGCATGATCAACGCATCTTCGAAATTGTCACTGTAATAGCGCGGGCGCACGCCGCCGTGCACGAAGCCGTACTTGCGGTAGAGCGCCTGGGCCGGTTCGTTGCTCATGCGGACTTCGAGCGACATGACCTGCGCGCCGGCCTTGAGGGCGAGCTTGATCATTTCGACGATCAACAGTTCGCCCAGGCCGCGGCGGCGGTGACTGGGATCCACGGCGATGGTGGTGACGTGGGCTTCGTCCAGCATGACCCACACGCCGGCAAAGGCTACGACGTCGCCCGGGTCGCCGCGCCGCCTGGCGAACAGCGCCCACGGGTTCCGCCAGCGGCGCCACCCGCGTTGCGGCGGCGGCGGCGGCGGCGGCGCTCGACCGCGCTGGTCCATGCTCCGCACCACGATGTAGCGCGCGCGCTCGTTCGTGAGAATCTCGCGGCGGTAGGCGTTGCGCGGCCAGGGCGTGGGAAACGAGGCGCGCTCGATGCGCCTTATCTGGTCCAGATCGTCGACCCGCATGGGGTCGACGCGGTAGGCGGGTTTATCCATCGGCCCTGCGGCGCACGGCGGCGCCAGGGAACGACCACGGCTTGACCGCGGTGGCCGGCGCGGCGTACAGCGGCCGCGCGCCCGGCGCGGCGGGGCCTCGATCGGTATCCAGCCGCCGATAGGCCAGCGCGATCACGGCGGCCAGCAGTTCGCGGACGCCGACCGGCACGACCGACAGACCGGCGCGCCGCAGCTCGGCGGCCGCCGCCTCGGTCAGCGGCGCGGCGATGGGCGCGCCCGGCGGCAAGCCGCGGGCCAGATCGTGGACGTGCGCCGTGCGCGGCGCGTCCAGCTCGCCTGTCCGCGCCGCATACCAGCGCCCGCGCCCGGCCGGCAGCGCCGCGGCCGCGGCGTCCGTCCCAGCGGCCGCGGCCACGGCCGCCAGCGTGGGCACGCCCAGCAGCGGCGCGCCGCGGGCGACGGACAAACCTTTGGCGAAAGCGATGCCGCCGCGCAGCGCGCCGAAACGCCCCGGGCCGGTGGTCACGGCGATGCCGGCCGCGTCCAGCCGCGCCGCCGGCCCGCCGCCGCACGCGCCCAGCGCCTGCGCCGTCAGCGCGGAGAGGTCGGCCGGCCACTGGGGCGCGCAGGCTAGGGACGGCGGCTGCGCACGGCCAGCAGCGGCAACCGCCACGGGTTCGACGGTGGTGCTAATGGCCAGGATCACGGGGCATCGGAAGGGTCGACGACCGGCGCGCCGGGGCTGGATGCCCGCGGTCGCGGGGGCGGCGGAGACGCCGCACCGACGGATTCGAGGTCGAGCCTGGCCAGGATGTCACGCGCGCGCGCGCCGTGCGCCGTCAGACGCACGCGGCGTTCGTCGTCTGGCCCGAAGTCGATCTGCACGTCCAGGCGCTGCGGCGGCAGCTGGTCGCCCGCCCGCTCGGCCCACTCGACCGCCAGCACGTCGGCTTCCAGCACGACGTCCGACCAGCCGATGGATTCCAGATCGGCCGCGCTCTCGACGCGGTAGAGATCGACGTGCGTCAGGCGGCGGGCGGCGCTCTGGTGCTCGGCGACGAACGTAAAGGTGGGCGAAGTGACGTCGTCGGCCATGCCCAGACCGGCGGCGAGACCCTTGACCAGCACGGTTTTGCCCGCGCCCAGCGTGCCGGACAGGGCGATGCAGACGGGCCGCGCGCAGACCTGGCCAAGCGCGCGGCCGAGCGCGCGGGTCTGGCAGGCGCCGCGGGTCGTGCAGTGGAGGCGGGCCTCGGTCGTCATGCGGGAGAGCGGTTGGTGACGGGATGCGCTGGATTATCGCGCCGATGGGCGCGGCGTGGGGAGCGCAGGGGCGCCCTGGAGCTGCCTGGGCGCGCGGATTTCCGCGCGCGGCCTTGCGGAGCGGGCAGGTCGTTCGGTTCCCCCGCGCCCACGACCCGCCTTTCAGACCGTGGGCGCGGCAAGTGGACTTCAGGGACTACACCGAGTGCGGTCGGTTCCCCCGCGCGCGGGGCGCGGCCCGCAGCCGCTCGACCACCTGCTCCAGCTTTGGGTCGGTTCCCCCGCGCGCGGGGCGCGGGGGTGCGAATGGCGGGGGAGGATGATCGGGCGCGTTGCTGGGCCGGGGCTGCGGCTTTAGAATCCGCGGCGCCTCCGCCGGTCCGCGCCGGCGGGGGTTTCGCGTGTATCGGAGCCTCCCGCCGTGCGTCGTCACATCGTCAAGATCGCGCCGACCGGGTTCTTCGCGGACTACGGCTGCCACGTGCGCATTCTGGAAGAAGCGCGCGGTCTGCAGGCGCGGGGCTTCGACGTCACCGTGGTCACCTACCCCGGCGGCGCCGATCCGCCCGGGCTGCCGATAGTGCGCGCGCCTGCCTGGCTGCACCGCGAAGCGCCGCGGGTCGGGTCGCACTGGCGCAAGCTGGCCTTGGATCCCGCGCTGCTGGCCACCGCGCTGCGGCGGCTGGCGCGGCGGCGCGTCGACGTCGTGCACGCGCACCTGCACGAGAGTGTGTTTATCGGCTGGCCGCTGGCGCGCTGGCGCCGCGCCGCGCTGGTGTTCGACTACCAGGGCAGCCTCACGGGCGAAATGCTGGATCACCAGTTCCTGCGTCCCGGCAGCCCGGCCGTGGCGGTGTTCGGGCTGCTGGAACGTCTGGCCAACCGCCTGCCCGACCGCGTGATCACGAGTTCCGAGAACGCGCGGCGGGCGCTGCTGGCGGCGTCCGGCTGGAGCGAAGCACGCGTGACGGCGGTCACCGACGGCGTGGACCTGGAACGGTTCCGCCCGCGCGCGCCCGCCGACCAGGAGCGCATGCGCGCGCTGCGCCGCGGGCTGGGCATCCCGGACGACCGCCTGGTGGTGGGCTATCTGGGCTTGCTGGCCGAGTACCAGGGCACGGGCGACCTGATTCGCGCCGCGCGTCTGGTGATGGACCGCACGGACAGCGCGCACTTCCTGGTGATGGGGTTCCCGAACGCGGCGGCCTACCGCGAAACAGCCGCCGCCGCGGGCCTCGCCCGGCACGCGACCTTTGCCGGGCGCGTGGCCTATGCGGATGCGCCGGAGATGCTGCGCCTGATCGACGTGGCCGTCACGCCCAAGCGGTCGGAGACGGAAGGCAACGGCAAGGTGCTGAACTACATGGCGACGGGGCTGCCCGTGGTGGCCTACGACGGCCCCGTCACGCGCGAGCTGCTGGGGGCGGGCGGGCTGCGCGTCCCGGTCGGCTCGGTGGACGGCCTGGCCGAGGCGGTCTGCCGCTATCTGGCCGACGCCGATCTGCGCCGCGCGCACGGCCGGCAGCTGCGGCGCCGCGCCGAAACGGCGTACCGCTGGGAGCGGCAGATTCAGCGCGTGGTAGACGTCTACGACGAGGTGCGGCCGCGCCGCTGACCCGCGCCGCCTCTATACTCGGCACGCCGCGCCGCCCCCGGTCGGACAAGGACGATCGACGCACGCCTGAGCGCACTCGCCGCCGCGGGAGTCACGCTGGCGCTTGGCCTGGCGCTGACGTGGGGCGCGCTGGCGGCGTTGCCGGGGTTTCGCTCGCGGGAGGTCAAGCGCGGGGGGCATCAGCGCGCGCCCTCGCCGCGCAGCGGCAGCCGCCTGCCGCTGGTGGGCGGCCCAGCGCTGGCGCTGGCGCTGCTGGGCGGCTGGGTCACCCTGGCCCTGCTGCGCGCGTCCCCCGCCTCTCCCTGGCCGTTCGTTGCCGCGGGCGGATTCTTCGCGTTCGGGCTGGTGGACGACGCCGCCAAGACCATCCGCGGGCGCGGTATCGGCGAGGGGGTCTATTTCGCCTCGATGCTGGCTCTGTCGGTCGCGGCGGTTGCGCTGCTGGTCGGCAGCGGAACGCACGCGGCCGGCAGCGGCTCGCCGTATGCGCTGGCCGCGCATCTGGGGCCGGGCGCGCACCTGCCGCTCAGCGCCTGGTATCTGGCGCTGATCCTGGGCACCACGCTGGCGGTCAGCTTCAGCGACGGCATGGACGGGCTGACGGCGGGCGCGGCGGCGGTTCTGATGACGGGCGCGGCGCTGATCGCGGGGCCGCTGCGGGGCGCGTGGGCGGGGGTGCTGGCGGCGGGGGCGGCCGGGGCGCTCGCCTGGAACCTGCCCTCGCGCTGGGCGCCCTCGGCGCGCCAGCGTCCGCGGCGGGCGCGCGCTTACCTGGGCGACAGCGGCGCGCTCACCCTGGGCGCGGGCATGGCGGCGGCGGCAATCGCGGCGGGGGTCGACCTGCTCTGGCCGCTGATCGCCGGGCCGCTGCTGCTGGAAGGCTTCGCCTCGCTGGTGCAATCGAAGCTGCTGGTGCCGGCCTGGCGGCGTTTCGTAGACCCCCGCGCCGCGGACGGAACGCCGCTGCCCTATCAGCGCTTTCCGCTCCCGTTGCTGGCGGCGCCGCTGCACTACCACTGGGAGCTGCTGGGGATGGACCGCCTGACGATCGTGCGGCTGTTCTGGACGACGACCGGTCTGGCAACCGCGGCCGGCAGCGGGGCGGCGCTGGCCGGGCATCCCATGCTGGCCGCCGCGCTGCTGGCGGCCGCCGGCGGCGTGGGGCTGGCGTTCTGGCTGGCGGCCGCGTGGCTGCGGCCCGCGTTCCTGCGCGCACGCGGCGGCGCCGTGCACGTGATGCACGGCCGACCCTGGCGCGCGGGGCCGCTGCCGCTGTGGCGGCGGCGCATGACGATTCACGACCCGGCGGTGAGCGCCGCAGCCGCCAACGGCGGCCTGCTGGAGCGGCCAATGAACGCACACGAGCTGGACGCATGGCTGGACGCTGCGCGTCAGACGGGACCTCATGCCGACGCCTGAACGTCCGACGGAACGCCCGGCGGAACATCCGGCGGAACATCCGGCAGAGCTGCGTGAGGCAATCGCGCCGTTCACGGGCGGCCCCGCGGCGCCCTGGGCGCGGGTGGCCGGCGACGGCCGTCACCAGGTCTGGCGCGCGGCGGCCCGGCCCCAGCCCCTGATCGTGAAGGTCTACCTGCCCGCGACCGACCGTTACTACGCGCACCGCTGGCGGCGGGAAGAGCGCGCGCTCGACTTGTTGGACCGCTACGCGGCCGGCGCGGCGCCCCGCCCGCTGGCGGCGCTGCACGCCGCGGGCCGCTGGGCCGCGCTGGTCATGCAGGACATCGGCGGCGGCGCGCTGGCCGACGGGCTGCCGGACGCGGACGCGGACGCCCGGCTGCGGGCGCTGGAGGCCGCGTTGCGGGCGCTGGACACATGCAACGCCGTCACGCATCGCTGGCGCGCGATGTTTCGGGCCTTGGCGTATCAGGCCGACCTCGACCGCGTGACGCGCGAGACGCTGGAACGGCGTTACGCGTCGGCGTTTACGCGTCTGGGCGGCGCGGCCGCCGACGTGGAGCCCACGGCGCACGCGCGCCGCGCTTCGCGCGGCGCGCCCTGGGACCTGATCGACGCCCTCATCCGGCCGCTGCTGCGCGCCCCGCGGCGCGTCATTCACAACGGGTTCTCACCGTTGAACCTGCTCTGGCGCGGCGGGCGGCTGGTGGTTATCGACTGGGAAACGCTGGCCGCGGCGCCGGCCGAGCTCGACCTGGCGGACCTGTGCACGTTTCCGGAGTGGGGAGACCCCGCCTGGATGGCGCGGCAGGCGCTGCGGGCCGTGGACGAGCGCGGCCTGCGGCGCGAGGCGTTTTGGGCGGCGGCGGCGGAGCGTTCGCTGACCTACGCCGCCACCTCGCGCGTGCGCGCGCGGCGCGTGCGCGCCGCCGACCGCGCGCTGGCCGCGCGCTATGCGCAGCGGCGGGCGGGGTACCTGGACTGGTTCGACCTGGCCTGCGCCGAACTGATAGCCAACCGCGCCGACCGGCGGCGCTTGCGGGACGCGGCCGCCGCGTTCCGCCGCGGGAGATAGCCGTATGTTCACCCTTGCGGACGTCTACGCCGCGGCGGGGCAGCCGCCGCCGGCGGCGGCGGGCGCCGTGGAGATGCGCGGGGCGCACTTCGACAGCCGCCGCATGCGCGCGGGCTGGCTGTTTACGGCCATGCCCGGCGCGCGCGTGGACGGCGCAGACTACATTGCCGACGCCTTTGGCCGCGGCGCGGCGGGCGTGCTGGCCGAACGCGCCGATCCGTCGCAGCCGCTCTGGCGGCAGGTGATCGTGCCCGAGGCGCTGGCGGCGTTTCAGGCGCTGGCGCGCGGCATCCGCCGGCGCGGCGCGGCGACCGTGGTGGGCGTCACGGGCAGCAACGGCAAAACCACCACCAAGCAGGCGGTGGCCGCGGCGCTGCGTGCGCACGCGCCCACGCTGGCCACCGACCGCAGCGAAAACACCGACGTGGGCGTGCCCGCCACGCTGTCGCGCCTGGACGCGGCCGACCGCTTCGCCGTGATTGAGATGGGCGCGCAGATTCGCGGCGAGATTGCCTCCTACTGCCGCGTGGCGGAACCCGACGCGGCCGTCATCACCAACATCTCCGGGGCGCACCTGGGGCTGTTCGGCTCGCTGGAGGCGATTGTGGAGGCCAAGTCGGAACTGCTGGCCGCGCTGCCGCCCGGCGCGCCGGCCGCGCTGCCGGCGGACGACCGCCGGCTGCCCGAGCTCCGAGCACGGGTTTCAGGCCCAGTTACCACCTTCGGCCGCAGCCCTCAGGCGGACGTGGTGGTAGCCGGCGAGCTGTCGAGCCGCGGCACGACGGTGACCATCCAGGCCGGCGGCATATCGGCCGCCGTGGAGGCGCCCAACCTGGCCGGCCCCATCGACCTGGCGTTTGGGGCGGCCGCGGCCGCCGCGCTGGGGCTGGGGCTGGAGCTGACGGCGACGCTGGACGGGCTGCGGGAGTTCGAGCCGGCGCCGCACCGCATGGCGCTGCGCTCGACGCCGGACGGCGCAACGCTGCTGGACGACAGCTACAACGCCAACGCCGCCTCGATGCTGGCCGCGCTGGCGGCGCTGCGCCGGCTGCCGGTGCGCGGGCGCCGCCTGGCCGTGCTGGGCGACATGCTGGAACTGGGCGAGGCCTCGACGGCGGCGCACCGCGAGGTGGGGCGGGCCGCCGCGCAGCTGGACGCGCTGCTGGCCATTGGCGCGGCGGCGGGGGAGATCGTGGAGGGTGCGCGCAGCGCCGGCATGCCGGCGGCGCGCACGCGCCTGTTTGCGGCCGAGCTGGCCGACGCCGGCCAGCTGGCGGCGGCGCGGGCGGAGCTGGAGCAATGGCTGCGCGGCGAGCTGGCGCCGGGCGACGCGCTGCTGCTGAAAGCCAGCAACGGGATTGGCCTGGGGCCGCTGGCCGACGCGCTGGCCGCCGACGCCGGGGCGGGAGCCTGAGCCGCGGCGCGCCGAGCGCGCCGACGACGGCCAAGCCGCGGCGCTAGAGCATCAGCGGCGGCGGGGCGGGGTCGTCAGCGGCAGGTTCGGCGGCGGGCACAGGCGGCGCCTCGGCGCCGGCTGCGGCAGCTTTGGCGGCGCGGCGGCGTTCGCGGCGCTCGCGGGCGGCTTCTTCGCTGCGGTAGTTCTGAATCCAGCGCGCCGAATATTCGTCGAACCCGCGCAGCAGGTCGGCGGCAAACACGGCGTGCCGCATCTCCTTGTGCGTCATGTCCAGGATGGCGGCCGACAGCCCCGCCTGCATGGCCAGCAGCAGCGCGGCGGCGTTCAAGGAGCGGCGGTTGGGCAGACCGAAGGACACGTTGCTGAGGCCGATGCTCATGTTGACGCCGTCCTCGCTGGCCAGGATGCGAATGGCCTCCAGGAGGCCCGGTCCGTAAGCGTCGCTGGCGCCGATGGGCAGGCAGACGGGGTCGATGACAACGGCGTCGGCCGCGACCCCGTGCCGCGCGGCTTCGTGGATGAGCGCGCGCGCGTTGTCGACCCGCTCCTGGGCCGTCTGCGGCATGGCCGCGCCGCCTTTGGTGCACATGCCGATCATGGCGGCGCCGCGCTCGGCGACGGCGGGCAACAGTTCGTCCATGTACTCGGTCTCGAACGGCACCGAGTTGACCAGCGGCCGCCCCTGCGCCGCGTCCAGCCCCGCCAGCAGCACGTCCACGGTGTAGCTGTCGATGCTGACGGGCACTTCGACCGCGTCCTGCACGGCGCGCACGGCGTCGCGCATCTTGCGGCGCTCGACCTCGTGGTAGGGGTCGCCGGTGTTCACGTCGATCACCCGCGCGCCCGCCGCCACCTGCCGCCGGGCGTCGCGCTGCACGTAGGCCCAGTCGCCGCGGTCGTAGGCGCGCTGCAGACGGGGCTTGTTGGTCGGGTTCAGCCGCTCGCCGATGGGCGTGAACGGACCGTCGGGACTGATGACGACTTCGAGACCGTCGCGGCCTCGCAGCACGGTATTCACAAGCAGGCACACCTCAGGACGGGCACGGGGCGACCAGGATCTGGCAACGGGCGGTCGAAGGCTGAGGATACGCGCGGAGGGGAAGAGCGTCGAATAGGGGATTGGGGATTGGGGACCGAAGCATGGGGCAGCGGCGCGGTTGGCTGTCTATTGGTCGCTCGTCACTGGCCGCAGGGTGCTCGCCGCTCGGCGCTGGCCCCTGACCGCGGCCCCTGGCCGCGAGCCTTTGGGCGCTCGACACGCGCCTCCAGCCGCCGCTCGTCGCAGCCAGCGGCCGCCGCGCGGCGCTGCCGTCCGGCTGTTAGCGGAACACGGCGTCGGCAACGGCCAGGGCGTCGCGCGCGGCGGCCACGTCGTGGGCGCGCACCAGGTCGGCGCCGTGGGCAACGGCCGCGGCGGCCGCGGCCAGCGATCCGGCCAGACGGGCGGGCGGGGGCTTGCCGGTCAGCTCGCCGATGAACGACTTGCGCGACAAGCCCACCAGCACGGGCAGCCCCAGGGCGCGCACGACGCGCAGCCGCCGCAGCAGCTGTACGTTGTGGGCCGGGGTCTTGCCGAACCCGAACCCCGGATCGAAGACGAGCGCCTGCCTGGCGATGCCAGCCCGCAGCGCCCGGGCGATCAGCGCGCGGCCTTCGCGCGCCACGTCGTGCGCCACGTCGTCGTATTGGACGCCGCGGTACTGCCCGCCCAGCGGCGTTGCCACGGCGCGGGCGCGGCGGCTGTGGGTCAGCACCAGCGGGACGCCGGCCGCGGCAACCACGCCGGCCAGCTCGGGGTCGCGGCCCAGGCCGCTGACGTCGTTCACCGCGTGGGCGCCGGCCGCCAGCGCGTGCGCCGCCACGCGGGCCTTGCAGGTGTCCACCGAGACCGGCGTGTCCGGCGCGCGGCGGCGCAGCAGCTCGATGGCGGGCAGCACGCGCGCCAGCTCGGTGTCCGCGTCGACCTCTGGCGCGCCGGGGCGCGTGGACTCGCCGCCCACGTCGATGATGTCGGCGCCTTCCCGAATCAGCGCGTCCACGCGGCGGGCCAACGCCTCGGCGTTCGCCGCCACGCCGTCGCCGCTGAACGAGTCGGGCGTGACGTTCAGAATGCCCATCACGTAGGTGCGCGCGCCCCACGCGAACTCGCGCCCGCCAATCACCATGCGCGCCGCCGACACGCCCACGCCACGGGCCGCCTCGATTTCAGACGCCCCCCGTCAGACGGACCAGTGCGCACCTTAACCGACGGCGCTCTCGCTGTAACTCTGCCTTGGGGGGCTCTTCGCCCGCGCTCCGCGGGTGCGGGGGAGTGGAGGAGTGGGGCCGTGCTGGCCAACGGCGGCCGCCCCGGCGTGCATCTCCCCGCAGGCGCGGGGGATCGGGGGCGCGCGGGGCCGCTGAATCTGAGCGCTGCTGAGGATGGTTTTCCGGCTTTCGGCCAGTGGCGGGGGGCGGGGGGGGCGCATCCTGCCTCATCGGGGGAGCCCCCCTCACCCCGACCCTCTCCCCTCTAGGGGGGAGAGGGGGGAAGAGGGAAGAGGAAAGAAGGAAGAGGGCGGAGGGGGAGAGAGGGAGGGAGAGGGGGAAAGCGGAGGGTGCGGGTGGGGACGTGCGTTGGGGGGCGAGGGCGCGCGATACTAGGGGGCTGACGCGGGAACTATCTCACGGGTGAGCCAGGCCCATGCTGCACAGATCCATTGCGCATTTGCCCCGACGGCGGGCGCTGCACGTCCTCGCGGGCAGCGGCCTCGCGCTGGCGCTCGCCGCCTGCGGCGAGACGGCCTCGGAACCCGACGCCGAAACGACCGTCTCCGACAGCCCCGAGCCGGAGCCGCTGACCGACAACCTGGCCAGCGAGCTGCCCGCGCTGCCGGAAATGCGCTCCGGACGCTCCGACCAGCTGCAGGAGCGCACCGACGGCGGCCGCTTCGACCGCGTGGTGTATTTCTCCGAGGTCACCCCGGGCCACGTGCTGAATTTTTATCTGGACGAAATGCCCGCGCTGCAATGGACCGAGGTGTCGCGCTCGGAACTGACCGCGCGCGGCGGCGAGCTGGTGTACGACAGCCCCGGCGGGAACGCGCGGCTGGTGATCACGGTCGAACGCCGCCCGCGCGACCAGTCCTCGACGGTGCTGGACCTCACCACCACGACCGACGGCGGCTGACCGCACCGCGCGTTTCTCTCGCGGTCGTTCCCCAGCGGTCCAGCGGCGCCGCGCGGCAGGCGGCCGAGTCACCGCGCGTTTCTCTCGCGGTCGTTTCCCCGGTCGTTGTCCGCGTCCTTCGAGGACCTGTGCGTAACTTCCAGGCGAGGGGCCGTTGGCAACGAAGCGGTTCGGGCGCAGGTGCGGTTCGGGCCGGCTGGGTTCCGGCCCTGGATCGAGTTCGGGGCGGAATTTCGACGGTACGACGGGGCGCGGATAGGGGCGAACGGCGGGGCGGGGGTCAGGACGGGTCGGCGACGTCGTCGGCGGACATGTGGCGGACGGTTTGGCCGGTGGCAACGAAGGTGCGGCTGACCTCGGGCTTGCCGTAGGTCCAGACGATGCGCATGGGGCTTTCGCCCTCGTTCCAGAAGCGGTGGTGGGCGCCTGCGGGAATCCAGATGTGATCGAAAGGGGCGAGCGATAGGCGTTCGCCGTCCACCTCGCAGCAGGCGGCGCCTTCCACGCAGGTGATGCATTCCTCGGTGTCGTGAAAGTGCAGCGGCAGCCCCGCGCCCGGCGCCATGATGGTCATGCCGGTGGAGAGGTTCTGCGCGCCGCGGGCGCCGTTCATCAGGGGGATGCTCTGCACGCCCCCGCCCCGGTCGAACACCTCGGCGTCGGTTTCCCGCAACAGAATCCTCGACATTCCCGCACTCCCTCGCATACGCGCGCTGCGGCGGCAAGCCTAGCGAACCGGCCGCGGGGCGGCTTACCGCCAGACGGCCGCGACGAAATCGGCCGCCGTGAGAAACCCGTGCAGCGGCGGAAAGCCGGCGGCGAGCGCACGGGCCAGGCGGAGCGTCAGCGAACGCGCGGGGTGACGGAGCGCTGCTTCGAAGTCGCGGCGCGGGTCTTGGGGCGCGCGGCGCGCCACCACCAGGCGAACCGCGGCGCCTGGGCCCCAGACTTGCAGCATGAACCGCACGGACTCGAGCGCGGCGGTCAGTTCCGCTTCCATTGCAAGGACGGTGCCGCCGTCGCGCGGGGCGGCCGCCTGGCCCAGGCCGATCGACGCCGCCGCGCCCAGGTCCACGCAGGCGCTGGGGCCGGCGGCGGCCAGGATGCGCGCCACTACGTCCGGCCGACGGGCGCGGACGTCTGCGCCGATGGCCGTCAGTCCGTCGCCGGCGCGGGGCGAGAGCCAGAAGGGTTTCTGTTCGACGCTGGCCGGCGCGCGGCCGACCGGCGGGCGGAAGGGCGCTCGCTCGGCCGCGCCGTCGTCCAGCAGGCGGCGGGCCGCGCGAACCGCGTGCGCGAACACGTCCGCGGGCAACTGCGCACGCGCCGCGATGAACTCGGGCAGGTCGTCGACCGCGACGCCGCCGCCGGGAAAGACTTCCACGTCCACCGCGAGGTCGGTCCACTCCAGGGCGCCGGCGCGAACGACCGCCGGCGTGGTCACGTTGCAGTACCAGTGCCAGGCCGGTGCGGGGGCGGTGAGCACGTGCGACCAGGCGCCGCGGGTGAAGGACTGCACGACGTCGTCGTCGCTGCGCCAGCGTTCGCCGCCGGCCATCGCATAGACGGTTCCCGCGGGCACGAGCACGTCCAGACGATCGGCGCTGGAGGCCGCCACCTCGCCCTCCACTTCCCAGGCAGGCGCGGGGTCGTGCCAGCGCCGCTTGCGCAGCCGTATGCGGTCGCCCGCGGCGCGCTCGATCCAGCGCGCGCCGGTTGCGCGGTCGGACGGATTCAGGCGGAAGGACGAAGATTCAGACATGGCTGGACCGGAGAGACAGGATGGGGATTTGGGGTATGCGGCTGTCGAGCGCGGCGGCGGCGCCCACGCCCGCACCGATGCGGTCTTCCTGCGCGGTCGTTGGCGTTCTGCGCGTTCATCGGGGACAGGCGCTCACGTGCGGCCGAACTCGCGGTCGAGCAGTTCGCGGCTGAGCAGCACGACCGTCGGGCGCCCGTGGGGGCAGGTGACGGTGAGGTCGCAGGCCTGGAGGTCGCGGATGAGGGCGGTCATTTCTTCCAGGGCGAGGGAGGCGCCGGCTTTTACGGCGGCGCGGCAGGCGAGGGTCCAGCGAACGCGGTCGCGGACTTCCAGTCGCTGGAAAGTGTCGGTTTGGGCTTCGGCGGCGATTTCCTGCAAGTAGCGGCCGGCGTCCACACCGCCGAGAGCGGCAGGTACGGCGCGCAGGAGCCAGGCGCCGGGGCCGAAGGGCGCGGCGTCGAGCCCCAGGGCGCGCAGTTCGTCCTGGTGGGCCTCCAGCCAGTCGCATTCGTCAGCGCCGAGCTGCACGCTCACGGGGTCCAGCATCTGCTGCGCGGGGCCGTTGGCGGCGCGGGCGAGCCGCTCGAACAGGACGCGCTCGTGGGCGGCGTGCTGGTCGATGAGATATAGGCCGCGCGGGCCGGCGGCCACGACGTAGGTGTGGTCGATTTGGCCCAGGGGGCGCATGACGGGGGAGCGCAGCTGCGGCGGGCCGACGGGGGCGGGGTCGTCGTCGGGCGCGCCGTCGCCGGCGGGCTGGCCGTTGGCGCGCAGCGCGCGGGGCGGCGCGGGCGAGTCGGATTGCCAGGCGGCGCCGCCGCTGCTGGGGAAGTAGAACTGGTCCACCACCGGCCGGTCGATGCGCAGCGGCGCGGTTTCGGCGGCCGAGGCCAGGGCGCGGCGCAGCGCGGCGGCCACGCGGCGGAAGACCTCGCCCGAGCGGCGGAAGCGGACCTCGGCTTTGGAGGGATGCACGTTGACGTCGACTTCGGCCGGGGGGACGGTGAGGCGCAGGACGACCATGGGGAAGCGGCCGACGGGGATGAGGTTGCGGTAGGCCTCGCTGACGGCGGCGGAGAGGAGGCGGTCGCTGACCCAGCGCCCGTTGACGAACAGGACGATGTCGGCGCGGGAAGGCCGCTGCACGTGGGGCTGGGAGACGAAGCCGTCGATGCCGAGGGTTGCGCCGGGGGGCAGCTCGATGAGGCCGTCCAGTCGGTCGGGGCCGTAGACGGCCTGCACGGCGCCGCGCAAACCGCCGCGGCCGGGGGTGCGCAGGCGTTCGCGCTGGCCGTCGTGCAGAGTGAAGGCGGTGTCGGGATGCCCCAGGGCGGCGCGGGTGACGGGGGCCAGGCAGTGCGCCAGCTCGGTGCGGTCGGCTTTGAGGAATTCGAGCCGCGCGGGGATGGTGCGAAACAGGCCGCGCACGGTGGCGCGGGTGCCGCGCGCGCCGCCGACGGGGCGTTCGGCCACCACGCGCTCGTCGCGCGCCAGCACCTCGCGGCCGGGACGGCCTTCCGCGGGCACGGAGCGCAGCCGCAGCTCGGCCACGGCCGCGATGCTGGCCAGGGCCTCGCCGCGGAAGCCGAGGGTCTGGATGCGGCCGAGGTCGTCCACGGAGCTGAGTTTGCTGGTGCTGTGGCGTTCGACGGCCAGGGCGAGCTGGTCGGAGGGGATGCCAGCGCCGTCGTCCGTTATGTCAATCAAAGCCTTGCCGCCGCGTTCGACGCGCACGTCGACGCGGCGCGCGCCGGCGTCCAGCGCGTTGTCCACCAGCTCGCGCACGACGGAGCCAGGGCGTTCGATGACCTCGCCGGCCGCGATCTTGCCGCTGATCTCGGGCGGCAGGCGGCGGATGCTCACGCGTCGAGCGCGCGCTTGAGCTCGTAGAGCGCGGTCAGGGCGTCGAGCGGCGCGAGCTGGTCGACGTCGAGCTTGCGCAGGTCGTCCAGGACGGGGTGTTCGGGCGGCGGCAGCAGGGACAGCTGGGCAGGGGCGCGGGGGCGGTCGGTCTGGGTTTCCAGGTCGTGCAGGACGGCGGCGGCGCGGCGGATGACGGTGGGGGGCAGGCCGGCCATGTCGGCCACGTGCACGCCGAAGCTGCGGTCGGCTGCGCCGGGCAAGACGCGGCGCAGGAACACGACCTGGCCGTCCTGTTCGACGGCGGCCACGTTCAGGTTGTGCACGCGCGGCAGCAGCTCGGCGGCGTCGGTCAGTTCGTGGTAGTGGGTAGCGAAGACGGTCTTGGCGCGCAGCCGCGGGTGGTTGTGCAGATGTTCGATGACGGCGCGCGCGACGGAGATGCCGTCGTAGGTGCTGGTACCGCGGCCGATTTCGTCCAGCACCAGCAGGCTGCGGGGGGTGGCCTGGGACAGGATGGCGGCGAGTTCCAGCATTTCGACCATGAAGGTGCTGGCGCCGGCGCTGAGGTCGTCGTGCGCGCCCACGCGGGTGAAGATGCGGTCGACCAGGCCAACGACGGCGCGGTCGGCGGGGACGAAGCTGCCGATCTGGGCCATGAGCACGATGAGGGCGGTCTGGCGCAGGTAGGTGGACTTGCCGGCCATGTTGGGGCCGGTGAGTACGGCGATCTGGCGCTGGGCGGGGTCGAGATGGACGTCGTTGGGCACGAAGCGTTCGCGCTGGCTGCATTCCACCACGGGATGGCGCCCGGCGGTGACGCGCAGCTCGTCGCCGTCGGAGAGTTCGGGGCGCACGTAGGCGCGGCGGTGGGCGACGTCGGCCAGGGACGCGGCCACGTCCAGGGAGGCCAGCGCGTCGGAGCTTTGGCGCAGGCGCGGGCCGTGGGCGCTGAGCTGCTCGACGATTTCGCCGAAGAGAGCGCGCTGCAATTCGTCGATGCGCTCCTCGGCGCCGAGCACGCGCGACTCGTATTCCTTCAGTTCGGGGGTGACGTAGCGTTCGGCGTTGGCCAGGGTCTGGCGGCGCTGCCAGGCGGCGGGGACGGACTCGCTGTAGGCGCGGCCGACTTCGAGGTAGTAGCCAAAGACGCGGTTGTAGCCAACCTTGAGGGTGCGCAGGCCGGTGGCTTCGCGCTCGCGGCGTTCGAGTCCGGCGATCCAGGCGCGCGCCTGGCTGGCCTGGGCGGTCATGCGGTCGAGTTCGGCGCTGTAGCCCTCGCGGATGACGCGCTCGCCGCGCGGGGTGACGGCGCGGGCGATGAGGGCGCGGGCGTCGTCGCAGGGGTCGAGCTGCCGGGCGGTCCCGGCCAGCGGCTCGGGTTCGCCGCGCAGACGTGCGTGGAGGTCGTCCACGGCGTGCAGGGCGGCGGCCAGATGGCGCAGGTCGGGGGCGGTGACCGAGCGCCGCACGAGCCGGTTGGCCAGCCGTTCCAGGTCGCCCACGCGGTCGAGGCCTGCCTGCACGTCGGCGCGGCGGCGGTCGTCGTCCAGCAGCGCCTGGACGAGGTCGAGGCGGCGCTCCAGGCGGGCGCGGTCGATCAGGGGCCGGCCCAGCCGGGCGCGCAGCCGCCGCGCGCCCATGGGGGTGCGGGTGTGGTCGAGCGCGTGGAGCAGGCCGCCCTCGCGGCGCGCGTCGCGTCCGGCCGCTTCCAGCTCCAGGTTGCGGCGCGCGGAGGCGTCCAGCTCCATGAAGTCCGCGGTGGAGTACACGCGCACGCCGGTAAGCACGTGCATGGCGGAGGGGTCGGCGTCTTCGACGTAGCGCAGCAGCGCGCCGACGGCGCGGACGGCCAGCGGGCGGGCGCTCAGACCCAGGCCCTCCAGGCTGCCGACCTGGAAGTGGCGTTCCACGGCTTCGCGGGCGGCGCTGGGGTCGGCCAACCAGGCCTGGTCGTCCTGGGGGGAAGCGCCGTCGATCTCGTCGGCGGGCAGGCCGACGGTCAGGACTTCGCGGGCCTGAATGCGGGTCAGGTCGCGGGCGATGGCGGCGGGCGAGCCTTCGCACGCGGCCAGGTCACCGGTGGTGACGTCGGCGTAGGCCAGGCCGCGCGCGTCGGCGTCGGCGTCGGCCACCACCACGGCCAGGTGGTTGGGCGCGTCGGGCCGCAGCAGGTCTTCGTCCACCACGGTGCCGGGGGTGATGACGCGGGTGACGCGGCGCTCGACGAGGCCGTTGCCGGGTTCGCCGACCTGGTCGCAGACGGCCACGCGCAGCCCGGCGGCGACGAGCTTGCCGATGTAGCCGGCGGCGGCGTGGTAGGGCACGCCGCACATGGGCACGCGATGGCCTTTGCCGAACCCGCGGGAGGTGAGCACGATCTGCAGCACGGCAGCGGCGCGTTCGGCGTCCTCGTCGAACATTTCGTAGAAGTCGCCGAGACGGAAGAAAAGGATCGCGTCGGGCTGCTGCCGCTTGACGTCAAGGTATTGCCGTCGTAGCGGCGTGATGCCGGGGGATGTCGCCGTGGCCGTCGAGCGCCTCCCGCCGCTGGGCCGTGCACCGACGGGTCCAGGGTACACGGTGCGGGGCGACGATGGAGGGTAGCGCAGGTCCCAGCCGTGTCAGGGGTTCACGCGGGGCATGGTGGGATTGGGGAAGCGGCTATGCCGCTGCGCGCTGCGTTGGGCGGGGCGGCGGCTAGGGGTGGTAGGTCTGGCCGGGGTGTATGGGGGCGGCGGGGGCGAAGGGGTGCAGCGTGCGCCGGGTCTCGTCCGGGTAGCGGCGGTTGCGTACCGCGTCGCCCAGCAGCGCTAGTTTCACGGGTTGGGCCGGGTCGCCCGGGTGGTACTCCAGCACCCCCGCCTGGAAGTATTGCCGCACGAACCCCGGCGCCGCCCCAGGCAGCCGCAGCTCTGCCTGCGGGTGCGCGTCGGTGCGCGCGTCGGTCTTGGGGTAGCCGAAGAACGCTACGCCTCCCGCCACGTCGAAGAAGTCCCGGAAGCCCGTCCAGGTCCCGTCCACGGCGTAGTTCGACACGCGGTGCCCCCAGGGGCCGAGCAGCGCGCCCGGCTGCTCGGACACCAGACCGGGTTCGACGCCCTGGTCGGGTGCGCCGGCCAGACCGCCGCCAAGCTCGTCCCACACCAGCCGGCGTTCGATCACCCAGCCGTCCCCCTGCGGGCGGCAGTCGATCACGCCGCGCTGGAAGTACTGGCTCAGCACGCCGGGCCGTTCCAGGAAGACTTCCGAGATGGCGTATCCCCAGCAGGGCAGCCCGCCGGTGGCGTCGTAGTGCGTCAGAAACCCGCAGGGCGACGCGCGGCCGTCGGGGGCGACCACGCGCAGGTCGGGGATGTTGTGCGCCAGATGCGCGTCGGGAACGCTGTAGCGGACACGCTCGACGACCAAGGTCCAGGCGGGCGGCGGCGCGGGAGCAGGGGCGGGCGGCGGCGAGGGCGTGGGCGTCGGGGTCGGCGTCGGCGTCGGGGTCGGTTCGACCGCCGCGGCCAGCGTGGTCAGGTGCGCGGCGGCGTGGTCGTCCGTCTGGTCGCTGTCACCGTAGAACGTGACTTGCAGCGGCCCCGGCAGGTGGGACGCGGCGACGGTCAGGCTGGCCGGCACGCTGGCCTCCGCACCGACGGCCAGCGTGCCGTCGCCGACGGTCCGGCGAGAAACCTCCAGCTGCGGCGAGCGCCAGAACACGCCTGTCAGCGGCACGTTGCCGCTGTTGCGCAGGGTGAACGTGTAGCCAATCCGCCCGCCCACCGCCACCGGCCCGGCGTCGCCGCTCAGCTTCACGTCCAGGCGGGGGTGTTTGGACGGCGGCGGCGGCGCGGCGCCCCGCACGACCTGCACGGTCACGTCGATGCTGGCCGGCCTCACGCCGTCGGAGGCGCTGACCGTGACCTGGTAGCGGTTGTCGCCGTCGGCGTCGGCCGGCGCGTCGACGGACAGCGCGGTCACGGGTTGCAGGTAGCCCGTGGCCGCGTCGCGGGCGAAGGCGGCGGCATCGGCGCCGCTCAGGGAGTAGGTGATCGTCTGCGTGTCGGCCAGCGGCTGGTTGTCCGGGTCGGTCGCGACGAAGGGGTCGCCCAAGTCTTCCCCGGCCGCGGCCGCGCTCACGACCGTGATCTCCGTCGCGGCGGGAGCGAACACCGGCGGGCCGCACCAGTAGGACGCCGCGCCCGGGCTGCTCGGCGCTCCCGACAGGCGCACGCTGCGGCCGGCCAGGCTGGCGGGGAGCGGCAGCGTGAGCGGGTTGCCATGCAGCCACAGCAGCGAGCTGGCCGGCATGCCGCTCAGCTCGGCCGGCACGCTCCCGCTCAGCTGGTTGCAATGCAGAGTGAGGAAGCTCATCGAGGTCAGGCGTCCCAACGCGGGCGGGATGCTCCCGCTCAGCTGGTTGCCGTGGGCCTGGAAGCTCCGCAGCTGCGTCAGCTGGCCGAGTTCGGGCGGGATAGGTCCGCGCAACTGGTTTCTGCCCAGGTAGAGGTTCATGATATTCGTCAGGCCGCCCAGTTCGGGCGGGATGCTCCCGCTCAACTGGTTGGAGTAGAGAAAGAACCGCGTAAGACTCGTCAACTGCCCCAGCTCGCTCGGAATGCTCCCGCTCAACAGGTTGGCCTGGAGATAGAGCTGGGTGAGATTCGTCAACCGACCCAGCGCGCTGGGGATGGGGCCGCTCAGGAAATTGCTCTGCAGCGCCAACTGGCGCAGGTTCGACAGGTTGCCCAGCGCGCCTGGGATGGGGCCGCTCAACCGGTTGTTGTTGAGAATCAGCTGCTGGAGGTTTGCAAGGCTGCCCAAGGCGGGCGGGATGCCGCCGCTCAAGGTGTTTCCCGCGATCTCGAGTTCCAAGAGCTGGGTCAAGCGGCCCAGTTCAGGCGGAATGCCGCCGCTGAGCAGGTTGTCGCTGAGGTGGAGCCGCTTCAGGCTCGACAGACCGCCCAGTTCCTTGGGGATCCCCTGGGTCAGTCGATTGCCGGCGAGGTAGAGGTCTTCCAGGTTGGTCAGGCCGCCGAGCTCGGGCGGAATGCTCCCGCTCAACTGGTTGGCGTTCAGCCGGAGGCGGCTGAGCCTGGTCATGCTGCCCAACTCGACCGGAATGGATCCGTCGAGCTGATTGCTGCTCAGGTCCAGGTCCCACAGGGCGGGGCTGTTGGCGAGCGCGGCCGGAACGCCCCCCGTCAACTGATTGTTCGAGAGCACGAGGACCCCGAGCCGCGGCGCGGCGCCCAGCTCGACGGGGATGCCCCCGTCCAGTTGGTTGTAGCGGAGGTTCAGGGTGTCGAGCTGCGGCAGGCTGGCCAGCTGGGACGGAATGCTGCCGGTCAGTTGGTTATTTTCGAGGGCGAGGACGCGGAGGTTCGTCAAGCTGGCCAGCTGGGTCGGGATGCCGCCGGTCAGTTGATTCCTGCCGAGTTGGAGCCGCGTCAGCTGCGACAGATTGCCCAGCGCGGCCGGAACGCTCCCGTTCAGCGACCTGATACGGAGGTGCAGGACCGTGACGCCTTTGGTGGAATCGACGGTGACGCCGGTCCAGCTGGTCATGGCCGTCCCCACGGCCCAGTTCAGCGTGGTGGCCGTGCCGCGCAGCGCGTCCTTGCTGTCCAGCAGCGTTTCGCAGTCACGGGCGACGTTGGCGTGCGCACCGCTGGCCGAGGCGGTGGGGTTCGAGGCCGCGCAGCCGTGCGTCACCGTCACGGCCATGGTCTGATCCACGCTGTCGCTGGCGTCGCTGGCGGTGACGGTGACCGAGGCGCTGCCCGTGCCGACCGGCGTGAGCGTGACGGTCGAACCGCTGACGCCGACGGTCACCACGTCGGTGTCGCCGGAGGTGGCGGCGTAGGTCAGCGTGTCCATGTCGGCGTCGGTGAAGTAGGCGGCGACGTCTACGGTGGCGGCGCTGCCGCCGACGACCAGCGCCTGGGCGGGGATGGTTCCCACGGCCGTCGGCGCGGCGGCGAAGGCGCGGCCCAGACCGAGAACTGTAAGGAGCGCGAACAGCAGCAGCGCCGGTACGGTACGGCGCATCAGACGCACCGCGTACTCAAATTGCTTACGGGGGGGGTATTGCGCACGTCTTGACGATAGCAAGGGGCTATGCGGCGCCCGGCAGCGCCCCGCGCGCACGGCGCAGGGGATCGACGAGTGCGCGGCCGTCGGCGTGACGCATGGAGCACCGCTCGCGCACGGCGGAGAGGGCTTGGATTCGCCTGGCAGCCGCGGCGTCCAGGGTGGCCCCGCCCGCACGCTCAGGGCGGGGGTTTAGGACTCGATGAGGGTTCGGAGATAGTCGTGGGCTTCGGCGGCGTAGGCGAGGGGGTCGAGGCCGTCGAAGTTGGGGCTGTGCATTACGAGCCAGCCGTCGTAGCCGACGGCTTCGAGGTTCTGCACGACGCTGGCGACGTCGACGCCGCGGCGGTCGTCCACGCGCAGGTTGCGGTATTGCACGGTGCCGCCCTGGGCCGTGATGGGGGTGCCTTCGCCTTCGCCGACCAGCAGCATGTTCTGCACTTCGGCGTGGCGGACGTAGGGGCGCAGCGCCTGCAGGGCCTGGAGGCCGTAGTCCTGGCCTTCGATGTAGAGGTTGGCGGCTTCGAACACCAGGCCGACGTTGGCGCGGTTGACGCGGCGGAGCATGTCCAGGCAGCCGGCCACGGTGTTGAAGGGAGTGCCGTGGTGGGTGAACTGCACCAGCTCCACGCCGAAGGCGGCGGCGCGGTCGGCGGCGGCCTGCACCAGCGGAATCTGGCAGACGCCGCCAATGCTGGGGCGGATGCGCGGCGCGCCGATGCGCAGGGCCAGGTCCAGGTATTCGTCGAACCGCGGCGAGAAGCGCCCTTCGGTGGCGGAGTCGGCCACCAGGCAGCAAGCCTGCAAGCCGTGCTCGTCGAGCGCCTGGCGGACCTCGTGCACGCGCGACGGCGGCGCGCCCACGTCGAGCTGCGAGTTGCGGACTTCCAGGGCCTGGTAGCCGATGCGGGCGGCGGCTTCGGCCAGCTGGGGCAGGTCAATGAGCGCCTGGGTTTTTTCGTGCGGGGCCTCGACGATGCGGCCCGAGAGCGCCAGCTTCACGAAGCGACCTCCGGTGGTGCGGGGGCCGGCGGCGCCGGCCGGCTCGGCGGCGGCCAGTGTGGCAGATTGCGCGGCGGCGCGCGCGGCGGGCGGGTTCGGCGGGGCGCGGCGGGCGGGTTCGGGCGGCGGCGGCCGGGTGGGCGCTGTCACCCGCCGAGACGACCATCAGCGCGTCGCAGAGGCGCGGCGGCGGGCGGGCGGGCGGGCGCTGTCCTATCCTGAAGCGCCCGACATTGCCGACGCGGGAGGCTCTGGAATGACCGCCGATACACCCTGCGGAGATGGGTTCCTGCTGATGGACCGCGTGGCGTCGTGTTTCCACGTGACGCGGGCGGTGTGCCAGGCCCAGAAGCACCCGCTCAACCCGGTGCTGCCGCTGGGCGACGTGCACGAGTGGGACTCGACGCACTGCGGGCCGTGGTCGTCGCCGAGCGTGATTTACGACGCGGAGGCGGGGCTGTTCAAGGCCTGGTACGCCGGCTCGGACATGGGCGGCGGGCGCTGGTGGGCCACCGGCTACGCGGAAAGCGAGGACGGGGTCACCTGGCACAAGCCGGAGCTGGGGCTGCACGACTACAAGAGCAGCACGCGCAACAACATCGTGCTGGCCGGGCGCGGGCCGGTAATGAAGGACGAGGCCGAGCCGGA
The DNA here is from genome assembly GCA_958296175.1 of uncultured Chloroflexota bacterium. Taxonomy (GTDB): domain Bacteria; phylum Chloroflexota; class UBA11872; order UBA11872; family UBA11872; genus UBA11872. The sequence goes on along the minus strand of OY282448.1, from coordinate 1,774,844 downwards.
TCCGGCCAAACGGTTCAAGGGCATCGAGCGGCTGCACAGCTACGTGGGCGAGCCGGCGTACAGCGAGCACGGCGCGCGCGCCACGTTTTCGCCCGACGGGATTCACTGGACCAAGGGCGGCAAGATCGACCTGCCGGTCTGGGGCGGGCGTCCGCCGGACGTGGGGGTGCTGGTGCGCGACGACCAGGACCCCGACCCCAGCCGCCGCTTCAAGATGGTCTACCAGGGACTGGTGCCGCTGGCGCGGCCGCACTTGAAGCAGTTTGCGCCGCGCAACCCCAGCCAGGGCCGCGCCAAGTTCTTGGCCTACGGGCCGGACACCGAGCACTTCCGCCAGGCGGACGAGAACCCGCTGATTTCGCCCGACGACGGGCTGGAGGAAGAGGATCACCACGTGATGCTGGCGCCCTACAAGGGCGCCTGGATCATGTGCTACGAGTACGGCTGGAACCTGCCGACGGCGTACGGGATCTACGGGACGTACGCGGCGGACATTCGGCTGGCGGCGAGCGGGGACGGCGCCGCCTTTGCACGCGTGAATCCCGAGCAGCCGGTGATCGCGCGCGGCGCGCACACGGAATGGGACGGCGGGCTGCTGGTGATTTCGGACAAGCCCGCGGTCAAGGACGGCACGATCTATTTGTTCTACGGCGGCGCGGGCGAGGATTTCACCAGCTGGCCGCCCGAGAACATCCCGCCGAACGTGGACTACGGCGCCGGCAGCGGCTCCGGGCGCGTGGTGCGCATGGGGCTGGCCACGCTGCGCGAGGACGGGTTCACCTGCCTGCAAACGCCGGACCGCGAGACGCCCGGCCACGCCGCCACCACGCCGATGGCGAAGGCGGGCACGACGCAGCTGACGCTCAACGTGGGCAGCGTGCGGCAGAACCGCAGCTGGGTCGAGGTGGAGGTGCTGGACGCCGCCGCCAACAAGCCGCTGGCGGGTTTTTCGCGGCGGGACTGCGACGACGTGTTCATCGACGGTCTGCGGCGGCGGGTCACCTGGGGCGGCCGCCCGCTGGGCGACGCGCCAGCCGAGCGGTTCGCGCTGCGGTTTTGGCTCTACGGCGCGGCGCAGCTGTACGCCTATGGGCTGGCGTAGACGGCGCGGGGGAGAAGCATCGCCCCTGGATGGGCCGGATGGACGGGATTGGAACGAACGAGCGGCTGCGGCGGGTTGCGAGGGTCAGGCGGTGAGTTCGAAGCCGTAAAGCGTGGCGCGGCGCAGCTGGAAGCGCAGGACGATGGGGCCGTGGGCAGCAGGGCGCAACGCTGCGCCATTGGTCCAGGACACGGGCGCGCGCAGGTGATTGCCATGCAGCGGCTGGCTCTCGGCCAGGACGGTCAAGGCGCCGTGGCCCGGTCGCGGCGTCCAGCCCGGCGCGCGTTCCAGCGCGGTTACGCGCACGTGGCCGTCGGCGGCGGTTTGGAGGTCGAGCCGCAGGCCGCATCCGTGCAGGAGCAGCGGCGGCGTGGCGAATTCGCCGTCCGACGACGCCGTCACGCCGGCGATGCGGCCGCGCGGCCAGACCGCGTAGGCCGAGGCGGCGCGCAGGGTGCGGCGCGGGAACTTGTGCGGCAGGTCGTTGCCCGAGTAGGGAACGCCGATGCGATGGCCGGGCAGCTCGACCAGGCCTTTGGCGGCGAACACGCAGCCGCCGTCGAACGCCCCCTCGGGGCCCGGTTCGAGCGCCGGCCCGCCCGGGACCCAGGCCCAGGCCAGGTCGTCGGCGCTGGCCGCAACCGCGATGCTGGTGGTGTCGCGCGCGCGGTCGTAGAGGGTGGGGAACATGACGTGCGTGCCGGGGTCGCCGGGATAGGTCACCTTGCCGTTGGTGTAGATGTCGGTGACGGGCGCGCCGGCGGGCGGCTCGGTCAGGGCGGGGGTCGGCAGCGGCCAGTCGAAAAAGTCGCGTGTCTCCGCGCGCGCAATGGTGCGCCGGTCCCAGGCCCAGCCGCGCGCGTACCACACGTAGCTCTGGCGCTGCGGGTTCCAGTCCACCACGTTCTGCGTGTCGCTGATGAAGATCACCACGGGGTCGGGGTGGGGCGTCCAGCGGATGCCGTCGGGCGAGACGGCAACGAAGACGCCGCGGTCGGGGTACACGGAGCTCCAGGGGTCCACCTGCGCGGGGCGTTCGCGCATCCAGCGGCGGACCACGTCGGGCGAGGCGCGGCCCATGTAGAGGGCCTTGTAGCGTTCGTGGGCGGGGGCCTGCGGGTCGAGGAAGACCGACTCGCCGTGCAGCCCGGGGGCGCCAGCCAGCTCGCGGCCCAGCACGACGTTGGTGTCGCCGCGGCCCTGCCACTGGTATTGGCCCAGGGCCGGCTTGCGCCAGTCGAACCCGTCGTGCGATTCGGCGTAACAGAGGAACCCGCCGAAGTCGGGTCCCCAGCGGCCTGCGGCTGTCTGGTCCCAGTGGTCGGGCGGCAGGGCGTGGTACCACATGCGGTAGAGGCCGCCGTCGCGGATGATGGTGGGGCCGCCGGTCAGATGCTCCCAGGGCTCGGTGCTGTCGAGGAAGGGAGCGGTACGTTCGGCCGGCTGGACGCGCAGCTGGACGCCGCGGGGAACGCTGGCGTGGGCGGCGCGCACCTGCGCGGGGTCCGTCGATTCCCAGTAATGGATGGGCGCGCCGTCGGTGCCCACCCAGCGCGGCTGCCCCGCGTGGATGAAGCGGTGGTCCAGGAATGGGTGGACGCCGACGCCGACCTCGAAGGGCGGCGAGCGTCCGGGCAGCGGGTCAGGCATACGGGTGCAGGCGGACCATGGATGCGCTGGCGGACGTTAGCCGAGCTGTCCGCGCAGCTGGCGGCCGCCCAGGACGTGGACGTGCAGGTGCGCCACGCTTTGCGCGCCGTCGCGGCCGTGGTTGGTAACCAGGCGGTAGCCGGATTCGGCGAGGTTGCGGGCGCGCGCCGCCGCGACGGCCGCCGCCATCACGCGGCCGAGCAGGCCGGGGTCGTCGGCCAGCGCGTCGACGCTGTCGACGTGGCGGCGGGGGACGACCAACAGGTGCACGGGGGCCTGGGGGGCGATGTCCTCGAAGGCCGCCACCTGGTCGTCCTCGTAGACGCACTGGCCGGGAATATCTCCGCTGACGATGCGGCAGAAGATGCAGGCGGAGGCCGACGGCTGCGCGCTCATGGCATTGCTGGCGTTCGTTCTGTGCTGGGCCGCCGCGGGCCGCTGCCCGAGGCCGGCCGCTCTGGCGCCGGCCATTGTAGAGTCCCGCCGGCGCTGGCGCCGCGGGCCGCTGCCTGGCCGCTCATGGGGCGCCGCCGCGCGGCGCGGGGGCGGTGAAGGCGAGCAGGCGCCAGTCGTCCCGCGCGGCGGTCGATTCCAGCCGAAAGCCGCGGCCCTTGGCGGCCGCCAGGACCTGGTCTGCGCGCCGGTCCAGCACGCCGCCGAGCAGCAGCCGCCCGTTGGCCGCCATAAGGTCCGCGTAGGCATCCATCAGCCGCACGTGCACGTCGGCCACGATGTTGGCAACCACGACCTGCGCAGGTTCTGGCAGGACCGCTGGCGGCTGGGGATGACGAGGGTGACGCGGTCGGCCGCGCCGTTGGCGCGCAGGTTGGCCTCGGCCGTTGGCCGCGCCTGGGGGTCCTGTTCGAAGGCGGTTACGCGCGCCGCGCCCAGTTTGGCGGCGGCGATGGCCAGGATGCCCGAGCCGGCGCCGACGTCGGCCACCCGATCGCCGCGCGCCACGCAGGTTTCCAGCGCTTCGAGCGCCAACTGCGTGGTTGGATGCCGCCCGGTGCCGAACGCCATGCCCGCCTCGATGACGAGCGGGATGCGGTGCGCGGCGTCGGCTGGAGGATCGAGCCAGGGAGGAACCACCACCAGGCGGCGCCCGACGCGCAGCGGCGCGTGCGCCGCGCGCCAGCTGGTGAGGTAATCGTCCGCGCCGACGAAGGTTTCCGAGGCTTCGCCCACGACCCCGCCGCCGGCCAGACGCAGCATGTGCAGCGCGCGCAGGACGCCGCGTCGGGCGGCCTTCTGGCCAGCGCCGGGGGCCACGTAGGCGCGGGCCGTGATGGGCCAGGGAGCGTCGTCGTCGGGGCGGGATTCCACGGCAAAGGCGTTGCCCACCAGCCCGTGCAGCGTCATGGTGACGTCGTCCAGCGCCTCTGGCTGAAGGGGCACGCTGATGGCGGCCCAGGGCGCGCTCACCGAAAGGCTGCGCGGACCTTGTCGACGAAGCTGCGGCCGTCGCGGTCGCCGCCTGCGGGCAGGGTTTCGCGCAGTTCTTCCAACAGTCGGCGCTGCGCGCGGCTGAGCTTGGAGGGCGTGGCCACGTGGACGTGTAGGAGGTGGTCGCCGCGGCCCGACCCGCGCAGCCGCGGCGCGCCCTTGCCGCGCAGGCGGACGGCGGCGCCGGCCTGCGTGCCCGCGGCGATTTTGACGGTCGAGGGGCCGTCGACCGTCTCGATCTCGACCTCGGCGCCCAGGGCGGCCTCGGCCACGTTGACCACGACGGTGCTGGCAATGTCGTCGCCCTTGCGCTCCAGGACGGGGTGCGGCGTGACGTCGACGCCGATGTAGAGGTCGCCGGGCGCGCCGCCGCGCGGTCCGTGGTCGCCCTCGCCGGTCAGCCGCAGCTCGGTGTCGGCCGGGATGCCGGCGGGAATCTTGATGCGGCGTTCCACGTCGACGCGCTCCAGGCCGATGCTGGTGCAGGCCGCGCACTTGTCCTGGATGGTCTGGCCGCGCCCGCCGCAGGTGTCGCAGAGGGTGACGTTGACGAACTGGCCGAAGATGGAGCGCTGGGCGCGCTGGACCTGGCCGGCGCCGCGGCAGGCCGGGCAGGTGGTGGGGCGGGTGCCGGGCGCGGCCCCGTTGCCGCCGCAGGTTCCGCACGGCTCCAGCCGCTTGTAGACGACGGACGTTTCGACGCCGAAGATGCTGTCCAGGAAATCCAGCTCCGCGCGCACGCGCACGTCGGCGCCCGGCTGCACGCCGCCGGGGCGCGCGCGTCGGCCGCCGCCAAAGAAGGCGTCGAACACGTCGCCGATGCCGCCGAAGTCGTCGAAGCCGGCGCCGAAGGGCGCGCCGGGGCCTGCGTGGCCGAAGCGGTCGTACTGGCCGCGTTTGTCAGGGTCGCGCAGAACCTCGTAGGCCTCGTTGATCTGCCGGAACTTTGCTTCGGCGTCGGGCTCGCGGCTGACGTCGGGGTGGTAGCGGCGGGCGAGGCCGCGGTAGGCCTTGCGAATGTCGTCTTTCGAGGCCGTGCGCTCGACGCCCAGAACGTCGTAGTAGTCGGGTTTGGCGCTCACGCGGCCTCGCCGTCGGCGGCGGTGTGGTCGTCCGCCTCCGCGGGCGCCTCGTCGTCGGGCGGCGCGGGTCCGGCGCGGACCAGGGCGGGGCGAATCACGCGGCCGTGCATGCGGTAGCCGCGCTGCACTTCCTCGACGACCGCGGCCGCGGCGTCGCCTTCGGTCATCACGACCTCGTGAACTTCGACGTCGATCGCGTCGCCGGGGTTGCACGCGATGGGTTCTACGCCCTTCGAACCCAAGACGCCGCCGACCTGTTGGTAGACGAGCAGGATTCCTTCGACCCAGGTCAAGGCATGCAGCTGGGCCGGCAGCGCGGCGAAGGCGCGTTCGAAGGCGTCCACCACGCGCAGCAGCTCCAGGGCGAACGCGCGGTCGGCGGCCTGCGCCGCGTCGGAGGCTTGGTCTTGGGTGCGGCGGCGGTAGTTGGCAAAGTCGGCCTGGGCGCGCGTGAGGCGGTTCAGCACGTCCTGGTGGCGGCGTTCCAGACGCTGGAGCTGTTCTTGCAGCGACGGCTCGGCATCGTTGTCAGCGTCACCGGCAGCGTTGCCGGCGTCACCGGCAGCGGTGTCAGCGACGGCGTCAGCGGCGGCAGCGTCAGCAGCAGCGGCGGCGGCGTCAGCGTCAACGGCAGCGACTTCAGCGGCGGCGGGCGGCTGGGGGGGCGGGTCGTCCGCGTCCAGGGCGGCCGAGCGCCGGTCCGTCACCTTCACTTCGAGCGGCGGGTCTGCGTCAGCGGCGGCGCCGCTGTCTGCGCGTGTCATCGATCTGAGAGACCCCGCGGGGGTGCAATCGGTGGCCGCTCATTCTAGGCCGCGCCGGCCGCGGGGGAGATGCCGGCGCCCGCCTCCACGCTCGACTCGCGCGCGTACGCGGGAATGACCAGCGCGGCCCCCTCCCCGCCAGCAATGATCTGCTGCCTCTCCCGCGCACGCGGGAATGACGGATGCCGCACGGATCGTTTTCTGGGCGGGGGAGCGGCGCGGGAGGGGGTCAGGCGGTGCGGGCGGCCGTGAGGTTGGTCATGGCGCGGGCAACGACGTCGACGGCGGCCACGGCGCGTCGGTAGGGGAGGCGCTGCGGGCCCAGCACGCCGACGAACCCGCGGCCGGACCCGCGGGCGCCGTAGGGCGCCAGCACGGCGCTCCAGCCGCGCGTGAGGCCGAAGTCGCCTTCGCCGCCCACCAGAACGCGCACGCCGGCGCCTTCATTGAGCGAGCGGCGCAGTTGCTGCACGAGCGCGCCGGTCTCGATGGACTCCAGCACGCCGCGGACGCGGCGGGCGTCGCGGAATTCCGGCTGGGCCAGCAGCGCGGACAGGCCGGCCACGCGGTCGGCGGCGCGCCCGTCGCGCCCGCCGGCCAGCATCTGGCGCAGGTGGTCGCAGATGTCCTGCGCGGCCCGCCCGCGGGCGTGGGCGGCCGGGGGCGCGTACGGCGGGGCGCCGGCCAGCACGCGGCGGGCCAGCGACGCGCGCAGCTCGTCCAGCCAGGACGGCGTGACGGCCTGCGACAAGCCGATGGAGCGCGTGCGCACCTCGCCGCCGGCGACGACGAGCACGAGCTGCACGCGGCGGCTGGAGAGGAGCCGGAGGTCGAGGCGGCGCGGCGCGGCGGCGCGCAGCCGCGGGGCGCTGGCAATGGCCGCGGCGCCCACGCGGCGCGACAGCAGCGCCACCGCCAGACCCGGCCACTCCGCGGCGTGCGCCTCGACCTGGTGGAACTGGTGCATGATGGTGCGCTCCTGCGCCGCGTCCAGGCTGGCGGGGCCCATCAGCTGGTCGACGAAGCGCCGGTAGCCGCGCGCCGACGGCACGCGCCCGGACGACGCGTGCGCGCGCTCGATCATGCCGTCGCGTTCCAGCGTGGCCATGTCGTTGCGGATGGTGGCGGTGCTGACCGACAGCCCCGCCAGCCGCACCACGGCGGCCGACGAGACTGGCTGGGCGGAGCGGGTGTAGGCCTCGACGATGGTTTTCAGCACGCGCGCGCGCCGCACGACGGCCTGGCCTGGCGCGCGGCGCGGCGCGGCGGCGTGCGCCGCCCTCGAGCCAACGGTGCCGCTCCGCATGGACTCCTAACCGACGCGCGCGAACGTCTTGCCAGCATGACGGTAGCAGAATCGGGGGGCGGGGAATCAGGCGGGTTAGGGAACGGAGCGGGGGGCGCCGGGAACGACGACGAAGTCCACGGAGGTTTGCGTGGCGGCGCCCACCACGATTTCGACGCGCCAGGGGCCTTCGGGCGAGGTGGGAGCGAGCGCGAACCAGAACCCGAAGCGCGCTTGCGTGTAGGCCGGCTGCGGGTCCGTCAGGAACGTGCCTTGCAGCGTGTCGCCGGCGTACCAGCGCACGCCCAGGCGCGAGCCAGGCGCGACGTCGACGAATTCGACCGAGACGTTGACGCGCTCGCCGGGGCGGAACTCGAGCGTGGGCTGCACCGGCGCCTGCTGACTGTCCAGGCCCAGCGCCAGCACCACGGAGGCGACCTGGGCCGATTCGTTCTGGGCGGGTTGCTGGGTCGTGTCCGGCGTGGGGGTGGCGTCGGCGGCGGGCGCGGGGTCGCCGACCAGGATGGAGCGGATGCGCCAGACGAGGCCGCGCGCTTCCAGGACGTAGGCGCTGCCGTCGGGGCTGAGCGCCACGTCGACGGCCGTGAACAGCGGGATGTCGCGCGCCGGATCGCCGGATTGCCCCTGGCCGAGCGGGTTGCCGGCCAGGGTGCGGGCCTGGCCGGCCGGGTCCACGCGGGTGAGGCGGCCGTCGCCGCTGCCGACCACGTAGACGTTGCCAGCGGCGTCGGCGCTCAGGCCGATGGGGGAGTCCAAGGCGATCTCGCGCGCTGGGCCTTCGGGCGGCGCGCCGTCCTGCGGGGCGCCCGCCAGGGTTTGGATGACGCCGTCCACGCCGATGCGGCGCACGACGCCGGCGTGCAGCTGGGTGACGAGAATGGCGCGGTCGGGCGCGACGGCCAGGCGCTGCGGAAAGCCGAGCGCGGCCTGGGCGGCGGGGCCGCCGTCGCCGTCGAGGCCGTCGACGCCGTTGCCGGCATAGGGGCGGATCACGCCGTCGGGGCCGATGCGGCGCACGCGGTGGACGGGGCCGTCGGCCACGTAGATCGAGCCGTCGGCAGCGATGGCCAGGCCGCCGGGGTCGGTGAACTCTGCGGCGATGGCGGGGCCGCCGTCGCCGCCGTCGCCGGGGGTTCCGGTGCCGGCAACGGTGCGGACGATGGCGTCGGGGCCGATCTTGCGCAGGCGGAAGTTGCCGGCGTCGGCCACGTAGATGGCGCCGTCGGCGTCCACGGCCAGCGCCGCGGGCCGGTTGAACTGCGCGGCCGCGGCCGGGCCGCCGTCGCCGGCATAGCCGGGCGTCCCGTCGCCGGCGATGGTGCTGACGACGCCGTCCAGCCCGATGCGCCGGATGCGGTGGTTGCCGGTGTCGGCGATGAGCAGGCGGCCGGACCCGTCCACGGCGATGGCGCGGGGCGAGGCGAACACGGCCTCGCCGCGAAAGCCGCCGTCGCCGGCGTAGCCCGACTCGCCGGTGCCGGCAAAGACTTCGGCGATGAGTTCGGCCGGCAAGGGCGGGGCCGGCGGCAGGACGGCGGAGGGTTGCGCATAGGCGGCCTCCCCGGCCGCCGGCGCGGCGGGGGATGCGGCGCCATCGGCGGGTTGGGCCGCGCCTTGGGCAGGTTGGACGGCGCCTTGGACGGACGGCGGCGCGGCGCCCTGGGCGGCGGGCGCCAGCCGCCGGATGCGGCGCTGGCCCTGCTCCACCACGATCAGGCTGCCGTCGAGCATGGGGCTGATGACGAGCGGGAGGATCAGGCGCGACTCGACGGCCAGGCCGCCCGAGTCCACGCGGCCATCCGCGTGGCCGGCCACGGTGTGGATGGTTCCGTCGGGGTCGATGCGGCGGATGCGGCGGTTGTTCCAGTCGGCCACGAAGATGGCGCCGCTGGAGTCGGTGAGGACGCTCTGGGGGCCATTGAGTTCGGCCGCCAGCGCCGGGCCGCCGTCGCCGGCGCCGCCCGGGCGCCCGACGCCGGCAATGGTTTCGATGCGGCCGTCGGCGGAGACGCGGCGGATGCGGTTGCCGGCCAGTTCGGCGACCAGCAGGTTGCCCTGGCTGTCGACGTCGACGTCCACGGGTTGGTCGAGCATGGCCTGGCGGGCGGGGCCGCCGTCGCCGGCGCCGCCCGGCGCGCCGGTGCCGGCCACGGTGTCGAGGATGCCGCTGGTGTCGATGCGGCGCACGCGGTGGGAGGCGCGTTCGGCGATGAAGAGGTTGCCGTTGCCGTCGATGGCCATGCCGGCGTTGCCGGCCGTGCGTCCAAAGACCGCCGGGCCGCCGTCGCCGGCGAAGTCCGGCTGGCCGTTGCCGAGGATGGTGGACACGCCGCCGCCGCTGTCGATGCGCCGCACGCGGCCGGGTTCGGCCACGAAGATGACGCCGACCTGGTCGACGAGCAGGCGTCCGGGGTCGGTGAAGCTGGCGGCCAGGGCGGGGCCGCCGTCACCGGCGTAGCCCCGCACGCCGGTGCCGGCCAGCGCCTGGACGGTTCCGTCGGGATGAATGCGGCGGATGCGGCTGGCGCTGGGGTCGGCCACGTAGGTGGAGCCGTCCGGCCCCACGGCCACGCCGCCCACGCTGCGGAACTGCGCCAGCGCCGCGGGGCCGCCGTCGCCGGTGTCGCCCATCAGCCCCGACCCGGCAAAGTCGAGGATGACCAGCGGCAGGCCGACGGCGGGAGGCAGCGGCTGGGGCGCGGGCGGCAGGTAGGGCGGGGCGTCCCGCAGCGCGTCTGCCGACCCGCCGGACCCCGCATCGCCGCCGGGGAAGCCGACGTCGCAGGCGGCGGTGGCCGCGGCCAGGCCCAGCCCGGCCAGCGCGCGCCGGCGCGAGAGGCGCAGCGCGGGGGCGCGGTTAGCTCGCATCGCCGCGGATCACGATCAGCATGGTTCGCAACAGTATCCGTAGATCGAAGAGCAAGGACCAATTCTCCACGTAGTGCAAGTCGTAGCGGGTGCGTTCCGCGATGGACGAGTCGCCGCGCATGCCGTTCACCTGCGCCCAGCCTGTGATGCCGGCGCGCTCACGATGCCGCACCATATAGCGCGAAAACTCGCCGCGGAAGCGGTCCACGTAGTCCGGTTGTTCGGGACGGGGGCCCACCAGGCTCATGTCGCCGCGCAGCACGTTGATCAGCTGGGGCAGCTCGTCGAGCCAGTAGCGCCGCAGCCTGCGGCCGACGCGTGTCCGCCGCGGGTCGTCGGCAACCGTCCATGTCTGACCATACTGGTCGGCACCGTCGACCATGGTGCGGAATTTTACGATTGGGAACGGCCGCCCGTCGCGGCCGACGCGCGTCTGCACGTAGAACGCCGGGCCGCGCGAGTCGAGCTTGATGAGCAGGGCGATCAGCAGCATGGGCGCGGAGGCCAGCATGAGGGCCAGCGCCGCGACGAGCAAGTCGAGCAAGCGTTTGGTCATGCGGCTCAGCCCGCGCAGGCGAACTTCGTTGACCGCGATGAGGGGCAAGCCGCGCACGCCGCCTTCTACGACCGGCGACACCATGAGTTGGAACAGGTCGGGGAGCAGCCATACGTCAGCGTACTGCGCCTCGACGTCGGCCAGCACGGCCAGCAGGTCGTCGTGGGAGAGCGAGGGGATGGCTACCACGACTTTGTCGATTTCGTGTTCGGCGATGACCTCGGACAGGGCCTCCGGCGGGCCGAGGACGGGGATGCCGCGGCCGACGTCCACCTGCGACTCGAAGTCGTCCAGGAATCCCACGGTCAGATAGCGGCGGCTGGGGTCGGCGTTGAAGCCGCGGGCGACCATGCGGCCTTCGGCGCCGGCGCCGATGATGAGGACGCGCTGCACGCCCGCGCCGCGCCGCGCCAGGGCGCGCAGCACGGCAGCCAGCAGCGAGCGGCCCAGCACCACGGCCACCACGCCGAGCGCCCACGCGGCCGGCAGGAGGCCGCGCACGGGTTCGAGGCGGTCGACGAACACGAAGAACGTGACGGCCACGGTGAGCAGCGCGCCGATGGTGACCATGCCGGCGCCGCGCGCGGCGCGGTCGACGGACCCCGCGGTGCGGTAGTGGGAATACATGCCGAGCGAGAGTCCGCCGATGACCGTGGCCGCGGCGTAGCTGGCCATGACCGGCGCCAGAAAGATCAGACGGTGGGGCGGGGGGTCCTCGAACCAGCCGAACCTATAGCGCATGTAGTAGGCCAGGGCCAGCGCCAGGACGACCGCGGCCACGTCGGACAGCAGCGAGACGCTGGACACGATCCCGCCCCAGTTGCGCCGCGCCCAGATGGTCACGCCGCGCGCCGCCTCGACGGCCGCCAGGCCGCCAGCGCGCGCAGCACGCCGCCGGCGCCCAGCGCCAGAATGCCGCTCACCACCAGCGCGCGCACGGCCCAGGGGTCGCGGGCGTGGTGCTTGCGGTAGTAGCGCCGCATGGAGCGGTAGAACTCGACCCGGGTGCGCACGCGGCGCTGGCGCGAGGACTGGCGCTTGTGATGCCACACGAGCGCTTCGGGCACGTAGAGCGTGCGCCAGCCGGCGTCGGCCAGGCGCCGATGCAGGTCGAGTTCGTCGCCGTACATGAAAAAGCCGGGGTCGAAGCCGCCCACGGCCTGGAAGGCGTCGCGGCGCACCATGAGACAGGCGCCGCAGACGGCGTCGACCTCGCCCACGCTGGTCAGGTCGTCGGGGTGGTAGGGACGCGCCACGTCGACGCCGGGCAGCCGCGGCGACCCCAGAAAGTGATACAGGGCGCTGGCGGGGCGCGGGAAGGAGCGCAGGCCGGCGAGGTCCGGCCGGCCGTCGGTGAGGGTGAGGCGGGGGCCCGCCGCCGCCGCGTCCTGGCGCGTGCGCAGGTGGTCCGCCAGCACGGCGATCGAGGCGGGGTCGGGCTCGGTGTCTGGATTCAGAAACAGGATCAGCGGCGCCGCGCCGGCGGCGGCGCCGATGTTGTTGGCCGCGCCGTAGCCGATGTCGGGCGAGCCGCGGATGGCGCGCACGCCGCGCCGCTCCAGCAGCATCTGCCAGGTGCCGTCGCCGTAGCCGTTGTCCACCACCACGACCTCGAGCGTCAGGCCGCCGGCGGCGGCGTCCAGGCGGTCCAGACAACGCGCCAGCAGCTCGCGCACGTCGAACGTGGTGATGACCACGGTCACGTCGGGGGGCGCGGCGCTCACGGCTGCCTCCGGCGGTTCAGTCCGGCGATGAATCCTGCCATTTTGGCCAAATCGCCCACGACGCGCGCCGCGGGGGTGAGCAGCGCCGTGCGGCGAGGGTCGGCGGCGGGGGTGCACGCGAGCATGGCGGGGGCGCGGCGCAGCGGCTGGCCGAGGTATGCGCCCGCCAGAACCGCGCCGACGGCCGTGGCCGCGGTAGAGGGGCTGAGCAGCAGCGCCAGGCCTAGCGCGTAGGCCGCGTACCGCACCGCGTGGCGGCCCATCAGCATGCCCGCGTGGCCGTCGCCGGCGGCGTAGAGAAAATATTGCCGGGCGAACGCCCGCAGCGTGGCGCGGGGGCGAATGCGCACGTCGGCGCCGGGGGCGCGGCGGAACCAGCCGCCGGCGCGCCAGACGGCGCGGTCGAGCCAGAGGTCTTCGCCGTGCGCCAGCCATTCCGGATAGCCGCCGGCGCGCTGCAGCCAGGCGCGCCGCATCAGGAGCGAGCCGCTGCTGGGGGGATAGCGCGCTGCGTCGATCTGGTGCGCCAGCGGCAGGCTCACGGCGCCGACCGCGGCTTCGACCGTGCTGGTCGGCGCGGCCAGAACGTAGCCGAACGCCCCGGCCGCCAGGGGTTCGCGCTCTGCGGCCTCGACGAGCGAGCGCAGCCAGCGCGGCGAGCGCTGGATGCCGGCGTCGGTCACCGCGACGAGCTCGGCCGCGGTGGACCGGATGGCGCGGTTGCGGCCGGCGGCGATGTTGGCGCCCGGCGCCTGCAGCACCTGCACGCGGGGGTCGCCGGCCGCGGCCTGGCGCAGCGCCTCGACCGTGCCGTCGCTGGAGCCGCCGTCGACGATGACGATGGCATCCGCCGCCAGGTCTTGCTCCCGCAGGCTGGCCACCAGCGCGGGCGCGTCGGCCGCCTCGTTCTTGACGGTTGCGCAGACGGCCAGGCTCATGCGGGCGCATCCACACGCGCGCGCGCGCTGAGCTGGTCGTACACCTCCAGCAGCTGCGCGGCGACGCGGTCTTGGGAGTGTTCGGCCGTGACGTAGGCGACGCCGGCCGCGGCGGCGCGGCGGTAGGCGGCCGGGTTCGTCAGCAGCTCGACCAGCGCGCGCAGGAAGCCGTCGGCGTTGGCGGGGGCCGCCGCGCCGATGCGCTCGGGCGCCGGCAGGCCGACGTAGCCGCGCCGCCGCGCGACGACCGGCCGGCCGGCCGCGAGGGCGCACAGCACCTTGTAGGGCGCGCCCGCCGCCGCCGCGGTGGGCGAAACGGCCAGCCAGGCGCGCGCGTATTCCCGGTCGACGTCGTCCACGACTCCGCCAATAACGCAGCGGGCGGGCGCGATGGGCCGGAGGTCGGGCGAACGCGGGCCGATGACGCGCAACTCGGCGCTGGGCACGCGCCGCAGCAGGCGCGGCCAGATGCTGCCGAACAGCCACTCGGCGGCCATGACGTTCGGCCGGTAGTCAAAGTTGGCGGCCAGCAGCACACGGGGACGTTCGGCGCGCTCCTCCAGCGCGGCTGGGCGCGGCGGCACGCGCACGGGGTGCGGCACGTGCACGGCGGCGGCCGCGCCCAGCGCGCGCAGGCTGGCCAGGTCGCCGCGCGAGGCGGCGATGGTGCAATCGGCCAGGCGCACCGCCCAGGCTTCGAGCCGCCGCAGCCGGGCGGCTTGCACGGCGGCCCAGACGGCGCGGGGGCCGCGCGACGCGCGCGCCAGGGCGGCTTGCAGCGTCCATTCCACGTTGTGCGCGTCGTACACGAGGCGCGGGCGGTTGGCCGGGGACGCGGCGCTGGCGTGCACGTCGTGCAGCAGCGGCGCAAGCTGCGCCTGCGCCACGTGCACGGCGTCGTAGCCGCGGCTGTGCAGGAGCATCTGGGCGCGGCCGCGCAGGCGCACGGAGGCGTGACGCACGACCAGGTCCGGCGCGCCGATGCGCAGGCCGACCCACAGCCGCCGGCGGAGCGTGGGCGGCGCGGCGCAGAGCTGCACGACGCGCCCAAGCGCGGACGGCGCGGGCACGGGGGCGGCGCGCGGGCGGTCGAGGGTCACCAGGTCGACTTCGTGGCGGCGCGCCAACGCCTCCAGCAGCAGCCCGTTGCGCAGCGCCGCGCCGTGGGCGGCCGGCCAGGGCGGGGCGGAGGTGATAGCCAGAATCTTCATCGGCAGGCTCGATACACCGCGGCCGTCGCGCGCGCGGTGCGCTCCCAGCTGAAGGTACTGGCCCTGCGGCGGGCGCGGGCGCGCAGCGCCGCGCGCAGGTCGGCGTCGTCGGCCAGCCGGTCGATGGCGGCCGTCATGGCCTCGGGCGGGGTCGGGTCGACCAGCAGCGCCGCGTCGCCGGTGAGTTCGGGCAGCGCGCCGGCCGCGGCGGCAATGAGCGGCGTTCCGGCCGTCATGGCCTCCAGGGCCTGCAGCCCGAAGCCTTCGTCCAGGGAAGGCGCCAGGGCAAATTCGGCCTGCGCGTACAGGCGCGCCAGCGCGGCGTCGTCGACCCGCCCCAGGAATCTGACCGCGCGGCCGCCGTCGGATGCTTCCAGCGCCGCGCGCACGATCTGCGGCCCGCGATAGCCGAGGGCGCCCGCGATCAGCAGGCTGCCCTGGCGGGCGAAACGCGAGGCGGCAAAGGCGCGGGCGGCCGCGGCGACGTTCTTGCGCGGCTGCACGGTGCCCACCAGCAGCGCGTAGGGCGAGGGCCAGACGCGCGCGGCGCCGTTGGCATGGTCGGCGGCGCGCGGTGCGAGGCCCGACGCCAGCGGCACGACGGTCACGCGGGATTCCGGTACCAGGCGCCGCTCGATCAGGGCCGCGCGCACGAAGGCCGAGTCGGCGATGACGGCCGCCGCGCGCGGCAGGCTCCGAACGGCGCGGGCGTAGTGCGCGCGGCTGGCGGGCGCGTGCGTCTGGGGGTGGGTGAGAAAGGAGACGTCGTGCACGGTGACCACCGACGGGGCCGCGACGCCGCGCGGAACGCCGTGGTCGGGAAAGTGCGCCAGGTCGGCGCGCCGCAGCATGCGCGGCAGCGCCCAGGCTTCCAGCGGGTGGCGCACCGGGATGGGCGCCCGCCGCGTGCGCAGCGAGGGCCGCGCCCCGAGGCGGCCGCGCCCGTCGATCAGCAGTTCCAGGCGCAGGTCGTCGGGCGCCAGCGCGCCCAGGGCCGCCTGCAAGCGCCAGATGTAGCGCCCGATGCCGGCGCGGTCGTGCCGCAGCATGCGGCCATCGATCACGACCGAGGTCACGACGCCGCCTCTGGTGTCTGCCGCGCCCGCGCCACGATCAGTCCGAGCAGCGCGCCCAGCAGGAAGACGAGGTGTGGAAAGCTGACCACGTGGTGGTCGAAGAGGCCGGCGGCGGCCAGGCCGGCCAGCGACGCGAGCATGGGCGTCATCACGGGGTCGCGGCGCTGGACGAGCGCGGTGCGAAACGCTCCCGCCAGCAGGGCCAGATGCGCAAGCGCGGCGCCCACGCCGGCGCGCTCGGCCAGCCAGAGCCAGGCGTTGGAGACGCCGGCGAAGAGGTCCGGGTGCGGAGGGTCGCCGTAGCCGATCCCCAGCAGCGGAAAGCGGCCGATGACGCGCAGGGCTTCGCGCAGTTCGCCCAGACGCAGCGCGCCGGAGCGCTCGCTGGCCGCAAACCCTTCGCGGATGCGCGCGAAGGGTTCGACCGGAAGCGTGAGCGCCAGCACACCCAGGCCCGCGGCCAGACCGCAGGCCAGGCGCGGGCGGCGAACCGCCAGCAGCACCAGCAGGCCGACGGCGGCGGCAATCCAGCTGGCGCGCGAGATCGTGAGCGCCAGCGCCGCCAGCATCAGGGCGAGCGCGGCCAGCCGCAGCACGGTTGGCCGCGCGCGGCGGCGGTGGAGGCCGTGCGCGGCGAAGGGCAGCGCCGCGGCCAGGGTGACGCCCAGCACGTTGGGGTCGACCAGCAGGCCGGTGGCGCGCGGCGTCACCTGGTCGGGCAGGAAACGCGCCGCGTCGGCGGCGGGATAGCCGGCGGCGGCCAGCCCGTGCAGGAGCTGCACCCCGCGCGCGCCAGCGGCGAACAGCGCAACCGCGGCCAGCGCCTGGGCGGCCGCGGCCGCCGTGACGAACGCGGCCAGGCGCTGCAGGGCGCGGCGCGGCGGGCGCGCCAGCACGACCACGAGCGGCGTGAGGGCATAGAGCGCCAGCTTGACGCCCAGCTGCGCGGCCTGGACGTCGGCGGCGCCTGTGGCGTAGGCCCACGCCGCCGCGGCCAGCGGCAGCGCCGCGCCGAGCGTGACCAGGCCGATCAGCCAGGACGGCGGCGCGGGGCGCGGGGCGCGGATGGCGCGCGCGGCGGCGCCGGCGAACACGGCCGCGACGACGACGTCCAGCACGGGCGGCTGCACGCCGACGCGCTGCGGCACGATCAGGAACGGCGCGGTTAGCGCCAGTGCCGCGGCCGCGGCCAGGCCGTGGAACGGACGGGTCAGGCCGAGCGCCGCGCCGAGGAGGGCCAGGGCGCCGGCCAGCGCGGCCGGGGGAGGGCGGGCGCCGGCCAAGGCGCCGGCCAGCACGGCAGCGGCGAGCGCGGCGGCCAGCGCAGCGGCGGGCGGCAAGGGGATAAAGCGCCAGGGGCGCGGTGGCGGGGTCATGGCGCCGACCCTCACCCTACCCTCTCCCTTGAAGGGAGAGGGGAAGAAGGGACGGCTTTCTGTCGTGCTGGAGGCGTCCACCGCGGTGGGGGCTCGGAAGGTCGAGGGTGACGAGGGGCTGGCTGTTCTCGAAAGGGAGGGGTGGTTTCTCGCAGGAGCAGGGTGACACGGTTGCGCCACGTGCGGTTCGGGTGCTGCGATGACGGTTTCTCGCGGGAGCGGGGTGACCACGGTTCCCAGTAGGTATGCCCCGCCATCTCTGGATGGTTTCTCGCGGGAGTGGGGTGACCCGCCCCCGCCGCCGCTGCCTGGCTTCCCGTCACGATGGTTTCTCGCGCGGGTGGGATGACCGGCGGCACCAAGGTGTCGGGCCACGGCCCCGAGGATGGTTCCTCGCGCGGGTGGGATGACCTCATGGCCTTCGGCGGCGAGATCATCGACAAGATAGTTTCTCGCGGGGCGGGGTGGTCTGCTGGCGCGCCGTCAGCGACGGTGGCGGCCAGGTGACGGCTCCCCGCGGGGCGGGGGTGTGGACGGCGAATGCATCCGCTGGCGGGGCTTCCGCGATGGTTTCCTGCGGGGGTGTGGGTGGTTGCAACGGTTGCCCGGGGGAGCCTGGCGTCGGGCCGATCACGCTGTTCACGGTGGGGCGGTTGCACAGATTGCCTGGAGGAGACGCTGCGACCGAGCGTCCACGTCGACACGTCACCAGGGCGATTTCCACCCTTGTTCCTGGGAGAAGCGCCTGCGGTCGTGCGTCCACGTTGGCGGCCGCGGCGGTTGCATGGGTTGCCTGGGGGACGAGGCGGGTGGGCGTGGGGTTACTCGTTGTTGGATTCGGCGGCCTGCGCGGCTCTTTCTTTCGCTTGCCAGGCCTCGTAGGCGTCTTTGTCCACCAGCGTGCCGCCTTCGACGGTGTAGTCGCCGGTGAAGGCGCGCGAGGTGTCGAAGATCAGCACGAGTTCGATGGGGCGGAAGCTCTTGCGTCCGATGACGTGTTTGGTGCAGGTGTAGTGCGAGGCGTTGTCGCCCGGCCCGTCGAATTCGGGGGAGAGGTCACTGTCGGGGTCGACGCGCACGTCGATGACTTCGTCGCGGTACTTGCTCTTGACGTAGAAGTGCCAGGCTTTGTCCACAGGTTCGCTGGGCGCGCCGCCGCCGCCGAACAATCGCCGAAACCATCCCATCGTCGACCTCCGCTTGGATTATTGCTGGAGCAACGCCTCGATGTAGGCGTCTGTGACGCGGCGGGCGCGCTGACGGCGCGCGCGCTTGCGCCAGGCGGCAAACAGGCGGCGGGAGGCCGCCAGCTGCCCGGCCAAGGTGGCGCGCGCCGCCTGTCCCCGCACGGCGCGCAGGGCTGCGGCCGCCAGTCTAAGCTGCGCCCCCGCAATGCGCCACCACGAACGCCGCCAGACGAAGGCGGGCAGGTTCATCACGGCTACGAGGGGGCGGTTGCGGGCGACGAGGTAGCTGGCCACCACGCCGCCGGCCGTGGCGCTGAGGCGGTGCCGCACGATGGCGTCGGGCACGTAGCGGCAGCGGTGCCCGGCCAGTTGCGCGCGCCAGTCCAGGTCCACGTCTTCGCAGTACATGACCAGGTCTTCGTCGAACACGCCCACGTCGTCGAACAGCTCGCGGCGGTAGGCGGCGGCGGCGGCGCATGCGCCGAAGACTTCGCAGGGGGCGGTGTAGGGCGGGCCGTCGGGCTGCCAGACGCCGCGGTTGCCGGGCAGCCCGTTTTCGGCGTAGGTGTCGCCGGCCGCGTGCAGGCGGCCGGGGTCGTCGTAGAGCCGGATGCGCGAGGCCAGGAAGCTGGCGGAGGGCGCCTGGGTAAAGGCCTGGTCCAGCGCGCGCAGCCAGGCGGGGTCGGGGACGGCGTCGTTGTTGAGCAGGGCGATGAACCCGCCGCGGGCGGCGGCGATGCCGCGGTTGAGCGCAGCCGCCAGGCCGCGCCGCTGCGAGAGTTCGATCAGGCGGTCGGCCGGCCGCTGCGCGCGCAGCCAGGCGGCGGTGTCGTCGTCGGAGTGGTCGTCCACCACGACGACTTCGAAGTCGCGCAAGGTTTGCGCGTCCAGCCCGGCCAGGGCTTCTTGCAGCAGGTGCCGCCCGTTCCAGGTCGGGATGATGACCGACCAGCGGGGCGGCGGAGCGGCGGCCGGCACCTACCCGGCCGCGGCGCGCACGAGGTCGGCCAGGGCGGCCGCCCAGGGGCGCATGGTGACGCCGACGGCGCGCGCGGTGACGTTGGCCAGTTCCGAGTTGGCGGGGACGACGGCGGCGCGCGGGAATTGGTCGGCGCGGATTTCTTCCAGGGCAGCGTCGTGCAGGCCGCGTTCGGCCAGCACGGCTGCGGCCCAGCCGTACCAGCTGGTGGCGCCTTCGTTCGCCAGGTGGTGCGCGCCGAAAGCCTGGGTTTCCACCAGCTGCAGGATGGCCTGGGCCAGGTCGCCGGCGTGCGTGGGGCTGGCCACCTGGTCGCCGACGTAGCGCAGCGGGCCGTCGGCGGGGTCCACGGTGAGCAGGCGGGTGACGAAGTTGCGCCCCCAGCGGCTGTAGAGCCAGCTGGTGCGCACGACGTAGAGCCGCTCCAGCACCTGGCGGGCGGCGCGTTCGCCGTGCAGCTTGGTTGCGCCGTAGGCGCTGAGCGGCGCGGGGTCGTCGTATTCGAGATAGGGTCCCAGCTTGGCACCGTCGAAGACGTAGTTGGTGCTCACGTAGACCATGGCGGCGCCGGTCTGGGCGGCGGCGCGGGCGACGTTCCAGGCGCCCAGGACGTTGGTGCGGTAGGCCGCGGCGCGGCGGCGTTCGCACTCGTCCACGTTGGTGGCGGCGGCGGTGTGGATGATGAGGTCGGGCGCGATGTCGCGCATGGTGCGCTCCACCAGGGGCGCGTTGGCCACGTCCAGGCGCGCGCGCGTGAGGCCGACGGCGGCGGACTCGTCCAGCCGCCGCATCAGTTCCATGCCCAGCTGGCCGCCGGCGCCGGTCACCACGGTCATGCGCGGCACGTCAGGACTCCGAGCCGCTTCCGGCGTAGACGAGCAGCACGGCGGCGGCGGCCGTGCCCAGGGCGGCGGCGATGAGGCCCAGGTACTGCACGGGGTCGAGGGCGCGCCCCGCCGAGACCAACAACACGCAGGCCACCAGCACGACGGCCAGCACGACGAACGCGCCGACGGCGGGATGACGGACGAAGCCTAAGCGGGCGCGCACAACTCCTGCCGACGTGGAGACGGAACCCACCGCCGCACATACAGGGCGCTATGATATCCGAAGGCGTTTCCCCCCAAGCGAGCCTTCGAAGGCCCCTATTCCGCCGTGCCATTCGCGTTCACCTCGTCCGCGCCGGCGCACCGCGTCTTCATCTGGACTATCGGGTGCCAGATGAACCGCGCGGACAGCGAGCGGATCGAGCGCCAGCTGCAGAGCGCGGGGCACGCGCCGGCGCGCTCGCTGGGCGAGGCCACGGCGGTGGTGGTGAACGGCTGCGCGGTGCGGGAGAACGCCGACCGCAAGGTCTGGGGCATGCTGGGCATGCTGAAGGGGATGAAGAAGACGCGGCCGCACCTGGTGGTGGGGCTGACGGGCTGCACGGTGCACGCCGGGGAAGACGAGCTGGCGCCGCACCTGGCGCCGGTGGACGTGCTGTTCGACACGCTGAACGCGGAGCCGCTGCTGGCGGCGCTGGCGCGCGCGGCGCCGGCGGACACGGACGACTACGCCGACGTGGAAGCGCGGGCGGCGCCGGGGCGGGGCGCCGTCTCGCGGTTCGTGAACGTGATCTACGGCTGCGACAAGCGCTGCACCTACTGCATCGTGCCGTTCCGACGCGGGGCGCAGCGCAGCCGGCCGCTGGCCGAGATTGTGGACGAGGCGCGGCGCTGCCGCGACGAAGGCGCGCGTGAGATTGTGCTGCTGGGCCAGATCGTGAACGCCTACGGGTTCGACCTGAACGGCGCGCGCCTGGTGGACGTGCTGGCGGCCGTGGACCGCGTGGAGGGCGTGGAGCGCGTGCGCTTCACGACGGCGCACCCGCGCTACATGACGCGCGCGCTGGCGGAGGCGATGCGCGACATCCCCAGCGTGTGCGAGGAAATCAACCTGCCCGTGCAGTCGGGCGACGACCAGGTGCTGAAGCGCATGGCGCGCGGCTACGGCGCGGGGTCTTACCGCGACACGATTGCCATGCTGCGCGGCACGGCGCCCGGGGTTGCGGTGACCACGGACGTGATCGTGGGGTTCTGCGGCGAGACGGAGGCGCACTTCCAGGCATCGCTGCGGCTGGTGCGCGACCTGCGGTTCGACCAGGTGCACGTGGCCGCGTTTTCGCCGCGGCGCGGCACGGCGGCGGCGGCGTGGCCGGACGACGTGCCGCAGGCCGAGAAGCTGCGGCGGCTGCACGTGATCGAGCAGGAGCAGACGGCGATTTCGGAGCAGATCAACCGCGCGTACGTGGGCCAGGCGCCGGAGGTGCTGTTCGAAGAGCTGACGGCCGGCAAGGGCGCGGCGGCCGAGCCGCGCTGGCGGGGGCGCACGCGCACGAACAAGCTGGTCTTCACGCCCGACCGGCCCGGGCTGCGGCCCGGCGTGACCGCCGCGGTGCGGATTGGCGCGGCCACGCCGTGGTCGCTGCGCGGCGCGGCGCTCGAAGGTGCGGCGGCCTAGCCCCGGCCGGGGCGCGGGGATTTCGCGGCGCACCGCGCTGGCGGCGCTGGGTCTGGCGGCGCTGTCCCCGGCCTGCGGCGCGCCGGCGCCCGCGGCGCCGCTCGGCCTGGCGGAGCGCCCCTATTGGGAGCCGGCGCTGACCGTTGCCACCGGCGCGCTGGACGTGCTGCGCTCGCTGGAGCTGAACGCGCGCGAGCTGGGGGCGGGGTCGCAGACCGCCGAACAATTCATCGCCGCGCACACGGCGCAGTTCGAGACCATCAGCACGCTGGGCCAGGCCGTGATTCCGCTGGAGCCGCCGCCGACGGCCGCGGCCGCGCACGAGCATCTGACCGACGCCGCGGACGCGCTGGCGGGGATGGTCTCCACGGTGCGCGCCTACGAAGAGCGCGAGGAGCCGGAACTGCTGGTGCACGTCATCACGCTGGCGCAGCGGGCGCGGGACGCGCTGAGCGCGTTCGTGGGCGCCATCGGGCCGGGGCGCGCCAGCGCGGGGTTGCAGCGCATCATCGACAGTCTGGGCGAGAAGCGGCTGGAGGCGGTGCGCGTGCCGATGCTGGCGGTGTTGATTGGCCAGTTCGGGGACGAAGCGGACGCGCGCACGCGCATCGGGCGGCGGCTGTCGCGCATTCGGCTCTCGCGCGCGTATCCGGGCTGGGTGGAAGCGGAGCGGTTTGCGGCGCTGGACGAGGCGCAGGCGGCCGCGCGCGCCTGGCAGACGCGCGGGTTCGAGACGCGCATCGAAAACGTGGTGGAGCTGGGGTTTACGCTCACGGACATTCGGCCGCCGTCGGCGGGCCGCTGGACCGAGCGCGCCTGGCGCGTGCGCACGGACTTCGAGATCACCGACCTGGCGGCCTCCGAGGACGGGGAGCTGATTGCGGCCATCGCGCGCGGCGGCGCCATTGCCGCCTTTGGGGCCGACGGCGCGCCGCGCTGGGCGCGCGACGCACGGATTCCCCTGGCGCGCGTCTCGGTGTCCAGCGACGGCTCCCTGGTGGCCGCGCACGGGTTCGACCTGGCGCTGCTGGACGCGGACGGCGGGCCGGTGTGGCAAACGCCCGCGCGGCCGGACAACCAACTGCTGGAAGACGTGGTGTTCGCGCGCGGCGGCGGCGGCATGGTGGCGCGCTCCACCAACGCCAGCGGCGTGGGCCACGTGTTCGCCTTCGACCGTTCCGGCCAGCTGTGGGGGCCGACCAAGGACTACATTGGCGCGGTGGACGTGGCGCTGAACCCGGCCACGGGCACGGTGGCGGTGGCGTCGTCCAAGCTGGGCGAAAACCAGATCGTGCTGATCACGGCGGCGGGGAACCTGGACCAACGCTTTGGCGTGGACGGCGAGTTGCAGCGCGTGCTGTTCACGCAAGGCGGGGAGCACACGATTGCGGTGACGGCGGCCGGGGTGCAGGTGTTCGACAGCGCCAGCGGCGACCTGCAATGGCGGCTGGGCTACGCGGCCGCGGCCGCCGCGCGCATGCCGGGCGCGAACACGCTGGTGCTGGCGGGTCCCGACGGCGTGGGCGCCTTCACGCTGGACGGCACGGAAATCTGGAAGGCGCCGGGGCTGACGGGCACGGTCTTGCTGGTGACCGACAACTACGTGGCGCTGCAAACGGCGGAGCGCACGTTCATGGTGCTGCGCTCGGACGGCTCGCCGCTGGGCCAGCTGGTGACGGCTTCGCCGGTGCGCGCCGCCGTGGCCGCGCCCGCCGCGGACACGCTGCTGACGGCCAGCGCGGACCGCGCTATCGAAGCCTGGCGGCTGCCGGAGGCGGCGCCGGCGGCGGGATAGCGGCACGGGTCGAACAGCCGAGGGGCCGCAGCGGGCGGGCCGCGGTGGGCGGCCGGCGGCCGGGGGCGGCGGGAGGCCGAGCGGCTGGCGGTTATGGGGGGCGGGGGACGCTGCCGCTGGCGGCCAGGGCAACCTCGTTGCGCAGGTCGGCGCTGATGGTCAGGGCGCGGTGGATTTCCAGCAGGCGGCGCAGGGCGCGGTCTTCGACGGCGAGCTGCAAGCGCTCGGTGACGGCCTGCTGGCCGGTGAGCGTGAGGAGCACGCTGTCTTGCACCACCAGGCTGGTGCGCAGGATGGAGAGCAGCAGCAGCGCCAGGGATTGCGCGTCGGCGGGCAGCCGCGGCGAGGCGCGGGCGGGGGCGGCGCGGGCGAGCGCGCCGGCCATGGCGCCGCTTTCCACGATGACGCGCAGACGGGAGGTTTCGCCGCGCAGGGCCTGGGCGGCCAGCACGCTCACGTAGCCAACGGCGGGGTCGAGGGCCGCAATCAGACGGTCGGCGCTGGTCAGGAACGCGCGCAGCTCGGCGCCGTGCACGGCGTCCAGCGGGGTGAGCTGCAGGGCCTGGAGGCGCGGAGGGGGCGGGCGCGGCGGGATGCGCACGGTGACGCCGCGCGGCAGGGGGGCGTCCGGTTGGGGAGTGCGGTCGGGATCGGCGCCGGCGGCGGATGGCGCAGGAGAGGCGGCAGCCTGGGCGGGCGGGGCGCGGTCGGCCGGCGCGGGCGCGGCGGCCGCCAGGGCGGCGATCAGGCCGACCAGCGCCAGCAGCAGCAGGACGAGAGCAGCGGCGAGCGCGCCGCGCAGCGACAGGAACCCGCGGGCGCGCATCCGCTCGATCACGCCGCACCGCCAGGCGCGTGTGCGGCGCTCTTGGTGCGGGCGCCGCCTGCCGCGCGGGGGCGGTCAGCCGCGCGGGCGGCGCCGCGGCGGCGGTGGGCCATGCGGCAGCGGTCCTCTGCGCGCTCGGTTGGCGGGTGCGTCTCCAACGGGCACGGTACACTACGCGCGGCTGCGCCGTGACTGGCGCCGGCAGGGCGGTGCCCGCGGCCTACCTGGGACACTTGACGAATGCCTCCGAAGCCAGGCAACCACTTCGAGCGTCTGCCCGCCGCGGCGGTGGCGGCGACCAGCGACCGCGCCTTTGGCCTTGCGTTCGGGGCGGCGTTCAGCATGATTGGTCTGCTGCCGCTGGCGTTCGGCGGCCCGGCGCGCTTGTGGAGTCTGGCGCTGGCGGGCGCGCTGCTGTTTACGGCGCTGATCGACCCGCGCCTGCTGGCGCCGCTCAACCGCGTCTGGACGCGCCTGGGGCTGCTGCAGCGGGTGCTGACGCCGCTGCTGATGGGGCTGCTGTTCTACGGGGTGGTGACGCCCACGGGGCTGGCGCTGCGGCTGGCGGGGAAAGACGTGCTGGACCGCCGCTTCGACCGTGAGGCGGACAGCTACTGGATTCGCCGCGACCCGGCCGGGCCGCCGCCCGACACGATGACGCGCCAGTTTTGAAGTCCTGGCTGTCCTTCATCGCCGAGTTGTGGGCGTTCGTGCGCATCCGCAAGAAGTACTGGCTGCTGCCGGTGATCGTGACGGCGCTGGCGTTGGGCGGGCTGCTGGTGCTGGCGCAGAGCAGCGCGGTTGCGCCCATGATCTACACGCTGTTCTGAGGCCCGTGCGCGTTCTGGGACTATCGGCGTTCTATCACGACAGCGCGGCGGCGCTGGTCGTGGACGGACGTATCGCGGCGGCGGCGCAGGAGGAGCGCTTCACGCGCCGCAAGCACGAGGCGGACTACCCGCAGCATGCCGCGGCCGCCTGTCTGGCGCAGGCCGGCTGCGAGCTGGCCGAGGTGGAGCGGGTGGTGTTCTACGAGAAGCCGTTCCTGAAGTTCGAGCGGCTGCTGGAGACGTACGCGGCCTATGCGCCGCGCGGGTTTCGGTCGTTCATCCTGGCGCTGCCGCTGTGGATGAAGGAGAAGCTGTTTCAGAAGCGCCTGTTGCAGGGGCGGCTGCACGCGCAGGCGCCGGAGGTGGACTGGGACGCGCGGCTGCTGTTCGCGGAGCATCACCAGGCGCACGCCGCCAGCGCGTTCTATCCGTCGCCGTTTCGGGAAGCGGCGGTGCTGACCCTGGACGGCGCGGGGGAATGGGCCACGACGTCGGCGGCGGTGGGCCGCGGGCTGGAGCTGGAGGTGCTGCAGGAACTGCACTTTCCGCACTCGCTGGGGCTGCTCTACGCGGCGTTTACGGCCTACGCGGGCTTTCGGGTGAATTCGGGCGAATCCAAGCTGATGGGTCTGGCGCCGTACGGCGAGGCGGCGTATGCGCAGACGATTTTGGACCATCTGATCGACCTGAAGCCGGACGGGACGTTTCGGCTGGACATGGCGTATTTCGACTATTGCAGCGGCCTGAGGATGACGAACGGCCGTTTCGAGGCGTTGTTTGGCGGCCCGCCGCGGCGCCCGGCGGAGCCGCTGACGCGGCGGCATGCGGATCTGGCGGCGTCGGCGCAGGCGGTGCTGGAGGAAACGGTGCTGCGGCTGACGCGCTCGCTGCGGGACGCCACGGGGCTGTCGTCCCTGTGCCTGGCGGGCGGGGTGGCGCTGAACTGCGCGGCCAACGGCGCGGTGCTGCGGGACGGGCGGTTCGAGGACGTGTGGATTCAGCCGGCGGCGGGGGACGCCGGGGGCGCGCTGGGCGCGGCGCTGCTGGCCAGCCACCGGCTGGGCGGGGACCCGCGGCGGCATCTGGAGGCCGGCGGCGGGAGCGCCGCGGCCGGTAGGGCGGCCGCGGCTGGCGGTGGAGCGGCCGCGGCTGGCGGTGGGGCGGCCGCGGCTGGCGATAGGGCGCCGGACGGCATGCGCGGCGCGTTGCTGGGCCCGGGGTTCGGCCGGGCGGAGATTCGGGCGGCGCTGGAGGCAGCGGGGGCGCGCTACCAGGAGCTGGACGACGACGCGCTGATCGAGACGGCGGCGCAGGCGCTGGCGGCCGGGCAGACGCTGGGCTGGCACCAGGGGCAGATGGAGTTTGGGCCGCGCGCGCTGGGGGCGCGTTCGATCCTGGCCGACGCGCGGCTGCCCGCGATGCGCGCGGCGCTGAACGAGGCCATCAAGCAGCGCGAGGCGTTCCGCCCCTTTGCGCCCAGCGTGCCGCGGGAGGACGCGGCGGCCTGGTTCGAGCTGGACCGCGCCAGCCCCTACATGCTGCTGACGGCGGCGGTGCGGCCGGAGCGGCGCACGGCGCCGCCCGAGACGGAGGACGCGCCGGACAGCCTCGACGGCGCGCCCGCGCCGCGCTCGCAGATTCCGGCGGTTACGCACGTGAACGACTCCGCGCGCGTGCAGACCGTGGATCGGGAGGTGGACCCGCGCTTCCACGCGCTGCTGCGTGCGTTCGAGGCCCTCACGGGCTGCCCGGTGCTGCTGAACACCAGCTTCAACGTGCGCGGCGAGCCCATCGTCTGCACGCCGGCTGATGCGTTCCGCTGCTTTATGGGCGCGGGGCTGGATTGTCTGGCGGTGGGCAACTGTTTCCTGCGGCGGGCGGATCAGGACGCGGCGCCCGCCTCCGCGAATTACGCCGACCAATTCGAGCCGGACTGAGGCGCGCGCGGCCGCGCGCGCGCCGGGCGCTGCGCGTGGTTGGGTGGAATGCGCTGCTGCTGCTGGCCGGCCTGACGCTGCTGGGCGCGGCGGGCGAGATCTACCTTCGACTGAGCGCGCCGTTCACGGCGTCGAGCCTCCGCACGACGTTCGTGCCGGAGGTGGGGAACATGTTCGAGCCGCATGCGCTGGTGCGCCACACGAATCAGCTGGACTTTTGGACCACGACCCGCGTCAACAGCCTGGGCTTTCTGGACCGCGAGCCGCCCAGTCCGGCGCGCGCGGCGGCAAGCTGCCACGTGGCCGTCATCGGCGATTCCCTCGTGCAGGCAGTGCAAGTGCCCGTGGCGGACAAGCTGACGTCGCGCCTGGAAGCGCTGGCGGCGCGGGCGCTGCCCGACCTGGACGTCACGGTGGCTGGCTTCGGGATCGCGGGCACCGGCCAGGCGCAGCAATTGGCGCTGTACGACGAATTCGCCCGGCCGCTGCGCCCCAAGCTGCTGGTGCTGGTATTCGTCCCCAACGACTTTGCCGACAATCACCCGGTGCTGCTGGGGATGCGCCGCGGCCGGGACCCGCAGCATCTGTCGGAATCGAGTGTGCAGCGGGGCGCGGATGGAACGCTGGCGCTGTGGCCGCCCGACCCCGCCTACAAAGAGTTTCGGCTGCCGCCGCAGCCCGCGTCGTTCGAGTCCCTGGTCGACCGGATCCGCGACTGGATGGGGCGGACGTCCAGGCTTGCGGGCTGGGTGCTCGCCAAGTGGTCGTACTTGTTCCCCGCGCCGGTGGACTCCGAGCTGGTCTGGCGGTTCGAGGCGCTGCGCGGCCGCCCGGGCTACGCCGAGCTGTTTGGCGGCTGGCGGCCGACCACGGGGGGCGCAATGACTGACATGTTCGGGCGCGAAGACCTCCCGCTGGTGTTCGAGGAGGCGTTGGCGAACACGGCCTTCGCGCTGGCGGAGTTCGAGCGGCGCGCCCAGCGCGACGGCGCGGAGCTGGTGATCCTGGCGACGCACCGCCTGACCTTGAATCGACCGCCGCTCATGCTGGAACGTCTGCGCGCGCTGGCCGCGGCGCTGGAGATTCCCGTGATCGATCATGCCGCGTACATCCAGCGGCAGGGCGGCGAGCTGCGGGAGGCGCAGTGGCCCCACGACAGCCACTGGAGCCCTGCCGGCCACCAGTGGGCGGCGGAAGCGCTGCTGGAGTACCTGGCGGCACAGGGGTGCGGGGGGCAAGGCGGCGGGGACCGCGGCTAACGGGATATCGTTGGCGGACCGCGGCCGGCGGCCGGTGACTCGCAGCT
Organism: uncultured Chloroflexota bacterium; assembly: GCA_958296175.1. Lineage (GTDB taxonomy): Bacteria > Chloroflexota > UBA11872 > UBA11872 > UBA11872 > UBA11872. The sequence goes on along the minus strand of OY282448.1, from coordinate 1,746,383 downwards.
GGGGGGCGCGGGGTCGGCGGCCACTGGCGGTGGTCATCGGCGGCGGCCACTGGCGGTGGTCATCGGCGGCGGCCGCTGGCGGCGGCCATGCTCCGCGAACCACGGGCGAATTCCATGCGGCGGCCCAGCGTCTACCCAGTGCGGCGCGGCTGGTTTACTATGGACGCGGCCGGCCCGGCTGCGCTCGTGCGGCGGGCCGTCGTGCATGTATGGAGCATTGGGCAACCCGCTGATGGAATCTCAGGTTCAGCCGTTGAGCGCCGATCGGCGCGGCGAGGCGCTGGATTTGATGGCGCGGTCGTTCGCCGCCACGCCGCGCGCGTACTTTGCCGCGCACCAGGAGCGCGACCCGGCCTGGGACGTGTCGCAGAGCCTGGTGCTGGAGGCGAACGGCGCGCTGGTTGGGCACCTGTGGATTGCCGAGCGCGTGATGCGCTACGGCCTGGGGCGGGTGCGCACGGGCTGCCTGGCGGACGTGTGCGTGGACCCGGCGCACGAGGGGCAGGGATACGCCGGGCGGCTGCTGGACGCGGCCATCGCGCGGATGGACGCCAACGGGCAGCCGCTGTCGCTGCTGTCGACCAACAAGCCCGAGGTGTACGCCGGCCGCGGCTGGCGCGCGGTTCCCACGTCGCGGCTGGAGGCGGAGCTGCCGCGCGGCTACGTCGAGTCGGCGGGCGGGCGCGTGGTGCGGCCGTTCGAGCCGCGCGACCTGCGGGCGGTGGAGCTCGCCTACGCGGAGCTGGCGGCGGACCGCGTGGGACCGCTGGACCGCAGCGAGGCCTACTGGCTGGCGATGTGTGACTGGCTGCCGCTGGTCGACCCGGGCTGCGAGGTGCACTTCGACGTTTTGCAACAGGTGGGCTCGGTGGTGGGTTATGCGATCACCAGGCTGAGCGGCAGCGGGGTGACGATTTTGGACGCGGGGATCGAGAGCGAGAGCATGGCGCTGCCGTTCGTGAGCGTCTGGCGCGACCGGGCGGCGCGGCGGGGGGTGCGGCGGCTGACGGGCGAGCTGCATCCACGCTCGGAGCTGTTCGACCTGCTGCGCAAGCGGCTGCGCGCGCGGCTGGAACCCGAGCAGCGGTTCATGGTGCGGCTCAATTCGCTGCGCGGTGCGCTGGAGGCGGCGGCGCCGGAGCTGATCCGACGGCGGCGGCGCGCGGCGCCGCTGCCCGGGCCGTCGTTCGTGCTGCGCGTGGACGGCGAGGCGGTGCGGGTGGAGACGCCGCTGGCGAACGTGGTGTTTGCCGCTCCGCAGGGCGGGGAACCGGTGGTGGAACTGACCAGCCAGCAGTTTTTGGATCTGTATCTGGGGCTGGAGGGCGGCTTCGCCGCGCTGCGCGATGCGGGCGCGCCGCCGCACGTGGACGTGTATTTGCGCCGTCTGTTTCCCGATTCGCCGTTCAGCTACTGGCTGGCCGACAAGTTCTAGACGGGCGGGCGTCGGCCGGGCCGCGCCGAGGCGCTGGATCAGCCGCGGCGCCCCCACGCTCGTAGTTGCAATCCGCGTCGGCCGGATCGCGTCGGGGCGCGGGCGGCGCGGGGGTCTCGGCCGCGTAGAGCTGGAACGTCTGCGCCGTGTAGGGGCCGGCCGGCGGGACGAAGCCATGCGCGGGCAGGCGGATGGCGGCGCCGTCCAGCAGCGGCAGGGCGGCGGCCGCCGCCAGCGGCACGACGCGCGGGGAGCCGGCGCGCAATTCGTCGGCCGGGACGACGGCCGCGGCGTCGGTGTCCTGGCCGTTGGCGCGGGGCGTGCCGCGCAGGTAGCGCATGGCGAAGATCAGGTAGCAGTTGAGCTCGTGCGGGTCGACGCGGTGGCGCACGGCGATCAGGCCGTCGGGTTCGGCCAGGACGCCGGCTTCTTCCTGGACTTCGCGCACGAGGGCGGCTTCCAGGGATTCGCCCGGGTCGACTTTGCCGCCGGGCAGCATAAAGCGGCCTTTGTGGCGGCTGTAGGTGAGGCGCACGAGCAGCACGCCGGCGCCCATGGGCACCACGCCGCCGACGCCGATGACGTTGCGGTGGGCTGCTGGGCGGGGGCGCGTCACGGCGGCGGCTGAGCGCGCGCGGCGGGCGGGGCGCTAGGGGGCAAGGGAGCGCAGCAGGTCGGCCACTTCTTCGACGGCGATCTGGTAGTACTGCCGCCCCAGCTCGGCGGTGGCGGCGCGGGCGTCGTCGCTGAGGCCGGTGACGCGGGCGCCGGGGAAGATGGCGTAGTCGATGTCCGCCACGTTGGCGCCGCCGCGCAGGGGCGGGATGGCGGTTGCGGCGCTGCGCGGGTCGTCGCGGTCGGCGTGCTGCACGGGCAGTAGGTCCTGGCGCACCAGGTCGGGGTGCAGGTGCAGCATGAGAGCGGTTTCGAAGTCGCCGCCGTGGCCCGGCACCAGCACTTGGCGCGCGGCCGGGACGGCCTCCAGCCGCGGGCGCGCGATGTCCCAGTAGGCGCCGCCGGCCACGCGCATGTCGGGGTTGGCCAGCACGAAGTCGCGCGCGACCTGCTGCAGCATCAGGTAATTGCCGCCGTGGCCGTTGAGGATCAGGATGCGGCGGAAGCCGGAGAGCCTGAGGCTTTCCACCACCTCGGTGAGCACGCGGTAGAAGGTGGGGCTGCGCAGCGTGAGCACGCCGGGGAAGGGGCGGTGATGGTCGGAGGAACCGAAGTGCAGCGGCGGCGCGACGATGACGTCCACCCCCTGGGCGGCTTCGGCCGCGCCGCGCGCCACGGCCAGGCAGCACATGGTGTCCAGCCCCACGGGGTGCTGGGGGCCGTGCTGTTCGATGGAGGCCGTGGGCAGGAGGGCCACCGCGGCCGCGGCGCGCTGGCCGATCTGGTCACGGGTGAGGCGGGCAAATTCCGAGTAGGCCACGGGCGGGTCTCCAGGGGAGGCGCGGCGAGGAGAATCGTGCCTGCTGGGAGGCGGGGAGGCAAGAGACGGGGGATTGGGGAGCGGCGGGGCAGGGGATGCGAGAGGCGCATCGCCGGGCCGCGGCGGCGGCTCGGGCGCGGGTGCGGGAGGCGGCGAGTCTGCGGCGGCTGGGACGGCCGCGGCGTTTCTCCCCCGGCCGCCCGCGCGGCCGCCGGGACGGCCGGGCCGGGATAGAAGCTCTGTCAGGGGGACGGGGAGTCGGACGGGTCGGGGGGCGCGGGGTCGGGGGGCGCGGGGTCGGGAGATGGGGTGGCGGCGAAGGTGAACTGGTCGCCGCGGACGTCGACGTGGATGGTGGCGCCGGGGCGGCAGGCGCCGTCGAGGAGCATGCGGGCGATGGGGTTTTCGACGTGGCGCTGCAAGGTGCGGCGCAGAGGGCGCGCGCCGTAGGCGGGGTTCCAGCCCAGCGCCAGGATGCGGTCTTTGGCGGCGGTGGAGAGTTCCACGGCCAGGTCGCGTTCGTGCAGGCGCGCGGCCAGATGGGCGGCCATCAGGTCCACGATCTGGCGCAGCTGGGGCTGGGTGAGCGAGTGGAAGATGATGGTTTCGTCGACGCGGTTGAGGAACTCGGGGCGGAAGGCGCGGCGCAGGTCGGTCATCAGGCGGGCGCGCATGCCGCGGTACTCGCGCGCCTCGGCGGCTTCGTCGTCGTCGTCCTGCACGCCGAACCCGAGCTGGTTCTCGCGCCGGATGTGCTGCGCGCCGACGTTGGAGGTCATGATGATGATGGTGTTGGCGAAGTCGACCGTGCGGCCGTGGCCGTCGGTGAGGCGGCCGTCGTCCAGCACTTGCAGCAGCACGTTGAAGACGTCGGGGTGGGCTTTTTCGATTTCGTCGAAGAGCACGACCTGGTAGGGCCGGCGGCGGACTCGTTCGGTGAGCTGGGCGGCGTCGTCGTAGCCGACGTAGCCGGGCGGGGCGCCGATCAGGCGGCTGACGGTGTGGCGTTCGCCGTATTCGGACATGTCGACGCGCAGCAGGGCGCGTTCGTCGTCGAACATGAATTCGGCCAGGGCGCGCGCCAGCTCGGTTTTGCCGACGCCGGTGGGTCCCAGAAAGATGAAGGAGCCGATGGGGCGGGCGGGGTCGCCGATGCCGCTGCGGGAGCGGCGGATGGCGTCGGCCACGGCGGCCACGGCCTCGCTCTGGTTGACGACGCGGCGGTGCAGGGCGTCTTCCATGCGCAGCAGGCGCCGCGCCTCTTGCTCGAACATGCGGGCGGCGGGCACGCCGGTGATGCTGGAGACGACCTGGGCGATGTCGTCGGGGCCGACGACTTCGTCCAGCTCCTGCTCGGCCAGCCACAGGCGGCGGGCGTCTTCCAGCTTGGCCTCGTTTTGCAGGACCTGGGACTTGACGGTGGCGGCGCGTTCGTAGTCGCGGCGGCGCCAGGCGTCCTCCTCGTCGGCCTTGAGGTCGTCGATGACTTTCCTGGCGGCGCGCAGTTCGGGCGGGGCGTCGAAGATGTCCACGCGCACCTTGGCGGCGGCTTCGTCCACCAGGTCGATGGCTTTGTCGGGCAGGAAGCGTTCGCTCAGGTAGCGGTCGGAGAGTTCGGCGGCGGCCTGCAGGGCCTCGCTGCTGATTTTGAGGCCGTGGTGGGCTTCGTAGCGCTGGCGCAGGCCCTGCAGCACCTGCACGGTTTCGTCGACGCTGGGGGGTTCGACGTGGACGGGCTGGAAGCGGCGCGCGAGGGCTTTGTCGCGTTCGACGTGGCGGCGGAATTCGTCCAGGGTGGTTGCGCCGACGGCTTGCAGCTCGCCGCGGGCGAGGGCGGGTTTGAGCATGGTGGAGGCGTCGATGGCGCCGTCGGCGGCGCCGGCGCCGACGGCCTGGTGGAGCTCGTCGAAGAAGAGGACGATCTGGCCTTCGGCGGCGCGCACTTCGTCGATGACGGCCTTGAGGCGTTCTTCGAACTCGCCGCGGAACTTGGCGCCGGCCAGCATGGCGGCCATGTCGACGGCCAGCACGGTGCGCCCGCGCAGGAGTTCGGGCACGTCGCCGCTGGCGATGCGCTGCGCCAGGCCTTCGACGATGGCGGTTTTGCCCACGCCGGGTTCGCCGATGAGGGCGGGATTGTTCTTGGTGCGGCGCGCCAGCACCTGCACGACGCGCTTGATCTCGCGCTCGCGTCCGATGACGGGGTCCAGCTTGCCGGCGGCGGCCAGCTGGGTGAGGTCGACGCTGTATTTGCTGAGAATCTCGTATTGGTTTTCGGCGCTGGGGGCGGAGGAGCGCTGGGCGCCGCGGATGTGTCGCAAGGCCTGGTAGACGCCTTCGGCGTCGACGCCGACGGAGCGCAGGATGCGGCCGGCCTCGGAGCTCTGGGACTTGGCGACGGCCAGCAGCAGGTGTTCGTTGCCCACGTAGTCGTCGCTGAGCCGGTCGGCTTCTTCGCCGGCGGATTTGATGATCTCGATGGTTTGCGGGGTGACGAACATCTGGCCCTGGGCGATGGGGCCGCCTGGCTGGTCGGAGGTGACGCGGGGCTTGGCGCCGAGGGCGCGTTTGGCTTCGCCGCGCGCCAGGTCGGGGGAGACGCGCAGCCGCTGCAGAATGCGCACGGCCAGGGAGTCGTTGTCGTCCAGCAGGGCCAGCAGCAGGTGTTCGGCGTCGAGCTGGGTGTGGTTGTGCTCCAGCATGAGGGACTGGGCGCGCTGGATGGTTTCCTGCGCTTTGTCGGTGAATTTGTCGAACTGCATCACGGGGCGGGTCCTTCGGGGCGGCGCGGGCCGGGGTCTTGGGTGGCGCGGCGCAGGGCGCGGCGCAGGCGGTGCAGCTCGGCCTCGTGGCGGCGGCGCAGGTCGGCCACGGCGGCGCGGTGGGCGGCGGCCTGGCGTTCGTAACGGTCGCGCATGTTGAGGATGACTTCCACGCCGGCCAGGTTGACGCCCAGTTCGGTTATGAGGCGCTTGATGAGGCGCACGCGCTCGACGTCCACCAGGGAGAAGATGCGCACGTTGCCGCGCGTGCGGCTGGGGGCGAGCAGCCCGACGCGCTCGTAATGGCGCAGGGTCTGGGGGTGCACCTCGGTCATTTCGGCCACGACGCCGATGAAGAAGGCGGGGCGGGCGCGCATCTCGTCCACGCGCGGGTGGTCGTCGTCGAAGATCATGGCCGGCGCGCCGCGGGGGGCGGGGCGGGGCGCGCGCGGCGGGGGCGCACGGACGGCGGCGGGGCGTCGAGGCGGCGGGGCGCTGGGGCGGCGCACATGGTCAGCGCACCGCGGCCGGGGCGGGATGCTCGCCGCGCAGCTGGGCCAGCTCGCGGAAGAGGCCGCGTTCGCGTTCGCTGAGGTTGCGCGGCAGGCGCACGCGCACGCGCACGAACATGTCGCCGCGGGACCCGTCGGGGCGCGGCAGGCCCTGGCCGCGCAGGCGCAGGCGCTGGCCGTCCTGCACTTCGGAGGGCACGCGCACGGTCAAGCGCGCGCCGTCGAGCGCGGGCACGGTGACGCGCGCGCCCAGCATGGCCTCGGCGAGGCCGACGTCGGCCGTGACGATGAGGTCGCCGCCGTCGCGTTCGAAGCGCTCGTCGGGGGTGAGGCGCACGCGCAGCAGCAGGTCGCCGCGGGAACCGTCGGCGCGCACGGGGCCTTCGCCGGCCACGCGCAGGCGCTGGCCGTCGCGCACGCCGGGGGGAATGGTGACCTGGAGGCGGCGCTGACGCACCGAGCCGTCGGGGGCCGGCACGCGCATGGTGAGGGCGCGGCGCCCGCCCTGGGCCACTTCGGCCAGGGACACGGGCAGCTCTTCTTCCACGTGCGGCGGCGGGGCGGGCCGCGGTGCGCGGCCGGCGAACCCGCCGCCGAAGAGCGTCTGGAAGAAGTCGCTGAAGCCCGAGCCGTCGAAGCCGTCCGCGCGCCCGCCGCTGCGGCGGAAGGCTTCGTCGAACGAGCCGGTGCGCTGCCAGTTGGCGCCGAAGGCGTCGTAGCGCGCGCGTTTGTCGGGGTCGCTGAGGACTTCGCGGGCTTCGTTGATCTCTTTGAAGCGCACGCCGGCCGCGGCGTCGCCCGGGTTGACGTCGGGGTGGAACTTGCGCGCCAGGCGCCGGTAGGCCGCCTTGATGTCGTTGGCGGAGGCGCTGCGAGGGACGCCGAGGGTTTGGTAGTAGTCCTTGAATTCCATGGCGGCGCCTAGGGTCCGTCGGCCTCCTTCGCCACGATCACGCGCGCGGCGCGCAGGAGGGAATCGCCGCGGCGGTAGCCGCGGCGCTCCACGCCGATGACGTTGCCGGCGGGCGCGTCGGGCGCGGGGACCGCGGCCACCGCCTCATGCCAGCGCACGTCGAAGGCGCCGTCGGTCTCGATGGGCTGGACGCCGCGCGCCGCGAGCCAGCCGCGGAAGGCCTTGTGGATGTTTTCTACCCCTGCGAGCAGCGCCGCCGCGTCCGCGGCGCCGTCCGCGGCGTCGAGCGCCTGCTGCGCCCGTTCCAGGTCGTCGACCACGGGCAGCAGGCCGCACAGCAACTCGTCCTCGGCGCGGCGCGCGCGGTCGCCCGCGGCGCGTTCCGCGCGTTTGCGCGCGTTTTCCTCGTTGGCCAGCGCCCGCCGCAGCTGGTCACACGTGCCGCGCAGCCGTGCAGCTTCGTCGTCGGGTTGCGCGCTCGCGGGATCGGCCGCGGCCTGGCCGTGGGCGTCAGGCGGGGGCGCGCCGGCGGCGGGCTGGCCGCCGCGCGGTGCGTCTGCGTGCATGCGCTCTCTCCTACTTCTCGTCCGCGGCCTCGAACTCGGCGTCGACCACGTCGTCGGCGCCGCGCGGGTCTGCGCCGCTCTGGGGCGGCGGTGCAGACCCCTCGGCGCCGGGCGCCGGCTGGTGCGTCTGCTCGCCCAGCTTCTGGGCGGCCGCTTGCAGGACGGCCAGCGCGCGCTTGACCTCGTCGACGTCCTCGCCCTTCAGCGCCTCGCGCACGTCGGCCACGGCCTTTTCGGCGGCCGCGCGGTCGTCGGCGTCGATCTTGTCCGAGTTCTCGGAGATCAGCCGCTCGGCGGTGTAGGTCAGGCTGTCGGCGTTGTTGCGCAGCTCGGCTTCCTCCAGCCGGCGCTTGTCGTCGGCGGCGTGCTGCTCGGCGTCGCTCACCAGCGCTTCCACCTGGTCCTGGGAGAGGTTGGTGCTGGCGGAGATGGTGATGCGCTGCTCCTTGCCGGTGGCCAGGTCCTTGGCGGAGACGTTGACGATGCCGTTGGCGTCGATGTCGAAGGTGACTTCGATCTGCGGCACGCCGCGCGGCGCCGGGGGAATGCCTTCCAGCCGGAACTGCCCCAGAGAGGTGTTGTGGCGCGCCATGGGCCGTTCGCCCTGCAAGACGTTGATGTCCACGGCCGTCTGGCTGTCGACGGCGGTGGAGAACGTCTCGGCTTTGCTGGTGGGGATGGTGGTGTTGCGCTCGATCTGGGCCGTCATCACGCCGCCCAGCGTCTCGACGCCCAGCGAGAGGGGGGTGACGTCCAGCAGCACCACGTCCGTGACCTCGCCGGCCAGCACGCCGCCCTGGATGGCCGCGCCCACAGCCACCACCTCGTCGGGGTTGACCCCGCGGTTGGGCTCCTTGCCGGTCAGCTCGCGCACCAGCGCCTGCACGGCTGGCATGCGCGTGGAGCCGCCCACCAACAGCACTTCGTCGATCTCGGAGGCCTGGATCTCGGCGTCGCTGAGCGCCTGCCGAAACGGCCCCACGCAGCGCTGCGTCAGCTCCTGGGTCAGGTCTTCGAACTCGGCGCGCGTGATGCTGCGGTCCAGGTGCTTCGGCCCCGACTGGTCGGCCGTGACGAAGGGCAGGTTGATCTGCGCCTGGGGCAGCGAGGAGAGTTCCTGCTTGGCTTTTTCGGCCGCTTCGATCAGGCGCTGCAGGGCCTGCGGGTCCTGCCGCAGGTCGATGTCCTCGCGGCGCAGGAAGCCCTTGGCCACGTGGTCGACGATTTTGCGGTCGTAGTCGTCGCCGCCCAGGCGCGTGTCGCCCTTGGTGGCTTTGACTTCGAACACGCCGTCGCCGACTTCCAGCACCGTCACGTCGAAGGTGCCGCCGCCCAGGTCCCAGACCAGGATGGTCTCGGCGCCTTTCTTGTCCAGCCCGTAGGCCAGGGCGGCGGCGGTGGGCTCGTTGATGATGCGCCGCACGGTGAGGCCGGCAATCTCGCCGGCGTTGCGCGTGGCCTGCCGCTGGGAGTCATTGAAGTACGCCGGCACGGTGATTACGGCGTCGGTGACGCTTTCGCCCAGATACTGCTCGGCGTCGGCCTTGAGCTTCTGCAGCACCACGCTGGAAATCTCTTCGGGCGTGACGTCGCGGCCGGTTTCGGGAATCTCGAGCAGCGCTTCGCCTGCGAGCCCTTCCGTCACGTCGAAGCTGACGTTGGACGCCTCGTCGGGCACCTCGTCCAGGCGGTGACCGATGAAGCGCTTGGCGGAGTAGACGGTGTTCTTGGGGTTCATCACCGCCTGGCGGCGGGCGAGCTGCCCCACGAGCCGCTGTCCGCCCTTGGCGTAGGCCACCACGGAGGGCGTCAAGCGCGACCCTTCGCTGTTGGTAATCACGGAGGGGTCGCCCCCCTCCATCACGGCGACGACGGAGTTGGTCGTCCCCAGGTCGATGCCGATCGTTTTCCCCGCCATGCGCGGTTCCCTCCTAGGCTGGTCTGGGCGCCGCCGGCGCCGCTGGGTGGTCGTGAATCAAGACGGTCGAAAGCACGGTGTCCATGTCGCTGACCCACACGAAGCGCATCTGCTTGCGCACGCGCGCGGGGATGTCGTCCAGGTCGGCGCGGTTGTCGGCCGGCGCGATGACGGTGTGCAGGCCGGCGCGGTGGGCGGCCAGCACTTTTTCTTTGAGGCCGCCGATGGGGAGGACGCGGCCGCGCAGGGTGACCTCGCCGGTCATGGCAATGTCGCGCCGCACGCGCCGCCCGGTGACGGCGGACATGATGGCGGCGCTCATGGTGACGCCGGCCGAGGGGCCGTCCTTGGGGACGCTGCCGGCCGGCACGTGCACGTGCAGGTCGCGGGCGGCGAACACCCCCGGGTCCACGCCGAAGGCGCCGGTGCGGGTGCGCGCGAAGGAGAGGGCGGCGCGCACCGACTCGCTCATGACGTCCCCCAGCTGGCCGGTGACGCGCAGCTTGCCGGCGCCTGTGACCCAGGCGGCCTCGACGTCCAGCACTTCGCCGCCGCCGGGGGTGACGGCCAGGCCGGTGGCCACGCCGACCTCGGGCTGGCGCGCGTCGTCGTCGGGCGGGAAGCGGGCGGGGCCCAGGGCGGCGCGCACGTGGCGCGGGGCAATGCGCCGCGCGGCGCGGCCGTTGGCCGCCAGGCGCCGGGCCAGCTTGCGGCAGACGCCGGCCAGCTGGCGTTCCAGGCCGCGCACGCCGGCCTCGCGCGTGTAGCGGCGGATGACTTCGCGCACCGCGCCGGTGCTGAACTGGACGCCGGCGCCGCGCAGCCCGTGCTGCCGCAGCTGCCGCGGCAGCAGGAAGCCGTGCGCGATGGCGATCTTTTCTTCTTCGGTGTACCCGCTCAGCTCGATGATTTCCATGCGGTCGCGCAGCACGGCCGGGATGTCGTCGGCCGTGTTGGCCGTGGCGGCGAAGAGCACGCGCGAGAGGTCGACGGGCACGTCGAGGTAATGGTCGGCGAAGGCGCTGTTGTGCTCCGGGTCCAGCACCTCCAGCAGCGCCGAGGACGGGTCGCCGCGCACGTCGCGCCCGATCTTGTCGATTTCGTCTAGCAGCAGCACTGGGTTGCGCGACCCGGCGCGCCGCAGCGCCTGCACGATGCGGCCGGGCAGGGCGCCGACGTAGGTGCGGCGGTGGCCGCGGATTTCGGCTTCGTCGCGCACGCCGCCCAGGGAGATGCGCACGAACTCGCGGCCCAGCGCGCGCGCGATGGAGCGGCCCAGGCTGGTTTTGCCCACGCCCGGCGGGCCGGTGAAGCAGAGGATGGGGGTGCGCACGCGCTGGGCGATGGCGCGCACCGCCAGGAACTCCAGCACGCGCTCTTTGGGCTTCTGCAGGCCGAAGTGGTCGCGGTCGAGCACGCGGCGCGCGCGCGCCAGGCTCTGGCGGTCGCGCGTTTCGCACGCCCAGGGCAGGCCCAGCAGCCAGTCCAGATAGCCGCGGATGACGCCGACTTCGGGCGAGGTGGGCGGGGTGGCCTCCAGGCGCGCGATTTCCTGCTGCGCCTTGGCGGCGGCCTCGGGCGGCAGCTCCAACGCCGCGGCGCGCGCGCGCAGCTCGTCGGCGTCGTCCAGCTGCGGGCTGGCCACGCCCAGCTCGCGCTGAATGGCGCGCAGCTGCTCGCGCAGGTAGAAGTCGCGCTGCACCTTCTCGATCCCCTCCTGGATTTCGCCGTGGATCTTGTTGCGGATGTTGAGGATTTCGACCTGCTTGGTCAGATAGCGCGCCACCGTGCGCAAGCGCTCGGTGGGGTCCAGCGTTTCCAGCACGGTCTGGCGCTCGCGCGTGGACATGTCGGAGGAAAAGGCCACGTAATCGGCCAGCCAGCTGGGGTCGCCGGCGCGGCGCGCCATGGCCACCATCTCGGGCGCGAAGACGTTGGTTTCTTCGGCCACGGCCTCCACCTGCGCGACCACCACGCGGCGCAGCGCCTCCAGCTCCAGCGAGGGCGCCAGCTCGACCGGCAGCGGCGTGACCTGCGCCTCGAAGTGGCGGCCGACGGGTTGCACGCGCTCGATCAGGGCGCGGTGCTGACCTTCCAGCAGCACCTGCACGCCGCCGTCGGGCATGCGCAGGCGCCGGATGACGCGCGCCGCGACGCCGACCTGGTACAGGCGCTCCGGGTCGACGCGCTTGCGCGCGCGCCGCTGGGTGACCAGCGCCACCAGGCCGCCGCCGGCGCCGGCGGCGGCCAGCGCGTCCACCGAGGCGGCGCGGCTGGCGTGCAGGGGCATGGTCAGGCCGGGGTACGCCACCCAGTCGGGCAGCGGCACCAGCGGCAGCCGCGCGGCGGGCGGCCTGACCGAAGCCACGGCCGGCGCGCGCCGGGCCGCGCGCGGTTCGCCGCCGCCGGACGCGGGGGCGGCGCCAGGCGCGCCGGGGGGGGCGGGGGCGTCGTCGGACTGGGGCGCGGGATGCGTCATTTCGAACGGAGCGTAGACATTGAGCGTCCGACTGTCAAGTCGTCTGCTGCGAATACAAGCACGGTTGGGAGACGTGGAGCGCGGGGAGCGGCGTGAGGTGTGCGGCGGGGAGCGGCGCAGGCGCAGCGCGCACGCTGGAGCGCCAGACGCAGACGCCGCCGCTCGGCCGGCGGCCGCGGCCGGCCGCGGCGAGCGCGCCGCGCGCCCGAGTCACGAGCCGCCGGCCGCCGCCCCCTGGCCGCTGGCGGCGCGCCCCGACCGCGCCGCCGCCGGGCATTCCTGGCAGCGCTTGTCCCGGCACCAGCGCCGGTAGAGGCGCAGCAGCCCCTGCTGGGCGATGGGGGCGCTCAGGCCGCGCGCGTCCAGGCGCAGGACGCCGGCCACGTAGCGGGTGTGCCGGTTCCAGCCGCCGCCGGCCAGCGCGGCGAACGCCTGCGCGGCGGCCCGCGCCAGGCGCGCGTCGCCGCGCCGCCGCCCCAGCGCCGCCGCAAACGGCAGGGCGGCGTTGACCAGCAGCTCCAGGGCGCAGCTGCGCCCGATCAGCGCGCGCAGCGGGCGGCTGGAGGGCCGCCCCGCGTCGACGTGGCCGGCCCAAAAGTCCTGCGGGGCCAGGGGAACCTCGAACCAGCGGCGCAGAGCGCCCGCGCCGCCGGCGGCCGCCGCCAGCACGCGCGTTTCCAGCGCGGCGGCGAACGCGCCCTCCGCGGGCGGCGGCGCGCTGAGGATGCGCGCCGCGCCGGCCAGGCGGCGCGCCGGCCAGTTGGCCGGCCGCACGGCCGCCAGCGTGAACGCGCCGACCGGCGGCGGGCGCGGGCCGCGCAGCGTCCAGGCGCGTTCCAGCGCGGCCAGATGCGGATGCGCCGCCGGCAGGCCGCGCTGGCTGGGCAGCAGGCCCGCGGCGCCCAGCAGCTCGGCTTCGACGCGCGGCAGCCGCGCGCCGTCCGGTGCGCCGCGCAGCGCCTCCAGCAGCGCGGCCGGCGCGGCGGCGGCCACGGCGGCGAAGGGCCGCACGTTGGCCGTGGCCCCCAGGGTGCGCAGCAGCGCAAGGTGCAGCGCCTGCTCGGCGCCCAGCGCCTCGACGTCGCCTTCCAGCGCCGCCGCCCGCTCGTCGAAGCGCCGCTGGCCTTGCGCGCGCAGCTCGGCGTGCAGCTCGGCGGCGCGCGCCGCGTCCTGGGGCTGGCCCTGGCAGGGCCAGCCGGGGGCGGCGGCCGCAGGCAGGCCGGGCGCCGCCGCCCAGGCGGCCAGCGCGCGCGGCGCCAGAATGTGGGGCGGCCAGTCGGGCGCCGGCCGGCGCGCGCGGGCCCAGACCAGGTGCAGCAGCGGCGCGGCGTAGCGCGGGTCGCGGGCGTGGCCGTGGGCGTGCCACGAGGCCTCGTCCAGGTGCACTTCCACCGCCATGCGCCGCGCGGGACCGCCGTCGATGCTGACGATCGCGTCCACCAGGTCGGGCCCGGGCAGGCCCGTGCGGCGGCCGGGGTAAATGACGTCGATCGAGCGCCCGCGCGAGTCGCGCATGGGGCCGGCGCGCGCCGCGGCGTGCAGCCACAGGCGCACGAGATCGGCTTCGCTGGCCGGCCGCTCGGGTTGCACAGCCGCCGCGCCCCCTGCATCCACTCCTGGGCAGCGTACCGAAGCCGCACGCGCGGCCGCCAGCAGGCGCCTGGCGCGCCTGGGGAGGCGGCGGCCTCGGCGGCACGGTCGGCGAGGGCGCGGGACCCTGGAGCGCCTGCGAGCGCCGAGCCGCACCTGTCCAAAATTGGAATGGCATACGCGGGACCCTGACGCGCCTGGGAGCGCCCGCGGGGCGCTGTGGGCGCGGCGGTTGACGCCGGCCGCGCAGCGGCGCACACTGCGATGCCCGACTCGCACACGCCCGCCGCCCATGCCCATAACGATGCAGCGACGCACCTGCGCGTATTTCGCGTTTCCGGCGCCGGCGCGGCCGGGTCGGTGCGCGATGTAAGCGCGGCCCAGCTCCCCGCCGGCGGCAGAGGCCAAACGCCTCTGCTTTTTTTGTTTGCGCTCGTTTTGGACGGCGGCGCCGGGGGCGCCGCGCAAGGAGATTTGCCCGCATGATCATCGTGATGCAGGACGCGGCCAGCCAGGCGGACACGCTGGCGGTTCAGGAGCGCGTGCACGCCGAGGGACTGGAAACGCGGGTCCTGCGCGGCGTGGCCAAGACCGTGATCGCGGTCATCGGCCACCGCCCGCCGGAACTGCTGCAGCAAGTGCGGCGCATGGGGGGCGTGGAGTCCGCCATGCCCATCGGCGAGCCGTTCAAGCTGGCCGCGCGCGGCCCGGAACGCGAACGCTCCACGGTGCGCGTGGGCGGCGCCGCGGTTGGGGGCGGCGCGGTGACGGTGATCGCGGGGCCCTGCACGGTGGAGAGCCGCGCGCAGCTGGAAGCCGCGGCCAGCTGCGTGGCCGCCAGCGGCGCGCACGCGCTGCGCGGCGGCGCCTTCAAGCCGCGCAGCTCGCCCTACAGCTTTCAGGGCCTGGGGGAGGCGGGGCTGGAGCTTCTGGCCGAGGCGCGCGCGGCTACCGGCCTGCCAATCGTCACCGAAGTCCTCGACCCGCGGCAGGTGGAGATGGTGGCGGAATACGCCGACATGCTGCAGGTGGGCACGCGCAACGCGCAGAACTACCCGCTGCTGCGCGAAGTGGGCGGCTGCGGCCGACCCGTGCTGCTGAAGCGCGGCATGGGCAACACCATCGACGAGTGGCTGATGTGCGCCGAATACGTGCTGGCGGCGGGCAACCCCGACGTGGTGCTGTGCGAACGCGGCATCCGCACGTTCGAGACCACCTCGCGCTTCACCCTGGACCTGAACGCCGTGCCGCTGCTGCGCCAGCGCACGCACCTGCCGCTGGTGGTGGACCCGTCGCAAGGCACCGGCCACTGGTTCATGGTGGAACCGCTGACGCTGGCTGCGGTGGCGGCCGGCGCCGACGGCGTGATCGTGGAGGTGCACCCCACGCCGGAGGCTGCCCTGCTCGACGGCCAGCAGAGCCTGAACTTCGACCACTTTGGCGCGCTGATGGCGGCGCTGCGCCCCATGGCGGCGGCCCTGGGCCGGCCGCTGGCCGCGCCGGCGCGGGCGCCGGCGCCGGCCGCCGCGTGAGCCGCGGCGGCGCCGCGGTGCGCGTGGTGGCGCCGGCCCGGCGGCTGCGCGGCGAGCTGACGGTGCCGGGCGACAAGTCGATCACGCACCGCGGGCTGCTGCTGGGCGCGCTGGGGTCGGGCCGCTCGCGCCTGCGCGGCCCCGGGCTGGGCGCCGACACGCGCGCCAGCGCCGCGCTGGTGCGGGCGCTGGGCGCCCGCACGGCCATGGACGACGGCGCGCTGACCGTGGACGGCGTTGGCCTGCACGGCGCGGCCGAGCCGGCCGACGTGCTGGACTGCGCCAACAGCGGCACCACCATGCGGCTGGCCTGCGGCCTGCTGGCCGGGCGCCCGCTGCACGCCGTGCTGAGCGGCGACGCCTCGCTGCGGGCGCGGCCCATGCGCCGCATCACGCGGCCGCTGCGCGCCATGGGCGCGCGCGTGGACGGGCGCGCGGACGGCGCACTGGCGCCGCTGGCGCTGGCGCCCAGCCGCCTGCGCGGCGCGGACCTGACCGTGCCGGTGGCCAGCGCGCAGGTCACCTCGGCGCTGGCGCTGGCGGCGCTGCGCGCCGACGGGCCCTCCACGATCCGCCAGCCGGCCCCCAGCCGCGACCACACCGAGCGCATGCTGCGCGCGCAGGGCGCGCGCGTGCAGACCGACGGCGCCGTGCTGCGCTGCGAACCGGCCGAGGCGCTGGACCCCGTGGACCTCGACGTGCCGGGCGACCTCTCCTCGGCGGCCTTCTGGATTGCGGCCGCGGCGCTGCACCCGGACGCCGAGGTCACGATCCGCGGCGTGGGGCTGAACCCGCTGCGCACGGGCCTGCTGGACGCGCTGCGCGCCATGCAGGCGGACCTGGAGGTCGAGGTCGAGCGCGAGGAACCCGAGCCCGTGGGGGCGGTGACCGTGCGCTCCTCCCGGCTGCGGGGCCTGCACGCCGGCGGCGCGCTGATCCCGCGCCTGATCGACGAAGCGCCGCTGCTGGCGCTGCTGGCCGCCGCCGCGCAGGGCGAGTCGCGCATTGCCGACGCGGCCGAGCTGCGCGTCAAGGAGTCGGACCGGCTGCGCGCCACCGAACGGCTGCTGGGCGCGCTGGGTCTGGAGGTCGAGGCCGCGCCGGACGGGTTCACGGTGGCCGGCGGCGGGCGCGCCGCGGGCGCGCGCGTGGACGCGGGCGGCGACCACCGCATGGCCATGCTGGCCGCCGCGGCCGCGCTGAGCGCGGACGGCCCCGTCACCATTCACGGCGCGGACGCCGCGGCGGTGTCCTACCCCGCGTTTTGGGACGACCTGGAGCGGCTGCGCGCATGAGCGCCGCCTACGGCGTCATCGGCTGGCCGCTGGGCCACACGCTCTCGCCCGTCATGCAGCAGGCGGCGCTGGACGCGCTGGGGATCGACGCGGTGTACACGGCGCTGCCCACGCCGCCGGCGCAGGCGCCGCGGCGCTTTCGGGACGTGCGCGCCGGGCGTCTGGCCGGGATCAACGTGACTATTCCGCACAAGCGCGCCGCCGCGGCGGCCGTGGACGACCTGGCGCCGGCGGCCGCGCGCCTGGGGGCGGTCAACACCGTGAGCCTGGACGGCGGGCGCCTGTGCGGCGACAACACGGACCTCTACGGCTTTGCCGAGGCGCTGCGGCGCGGCGGGTTCGACGCCCGCGGCGCGCGCGCGCTGGTGCTGGGCGCCGGCGGCGCCGCGCGCGCGGCCCTGCACGCCCTGGCGGACGCCGGCGCGGCGCAGGTCGTGATCGCCAACCGCACTCCCGCGCGCGCGCGCGGCCTGGCCGCGGACCTGGCCGCCGGCGCCGCGGCCGCGGCCGCCGCCCGCGACCTGGCCGACCCCGCGCTGCAGCGCGACGCCGCCCGCGCCGACCTGCTGGTGAACACCACCAGCGTGGGCATGGCGGGCGGTCCCGCGCCTGACGGCTTGCCGATTCCCGCCGCCTGGATGCACGCTCGGCTGCTGGTGTACGACATCGTGTACCGCCCTGCCATGACGCCGCTGCTGACCGCTGCCCGGGACGCGGGCGCGCGCACGCTGGGCGGGCTGGACATGCTGGTCTTGCAGGGTGCGGCCAGCCTGGAACGCTGGACCGGGCGGCGCGCGCCCGTGGACGTGATGCGCCGCGCGGCGCGCGCGGCGCTGGACGCCGCCGACACGGCGGCCGGAGGCTGAGCATGGGGCGGCTGCGCTACCTGACGGCGGGCGAATCGCACGGGCCCGGGCTGACCGTCATCATCGAGGGCGTGCCGCTGGGCATGCCGCTGGGCGTGCGCGACGTCAACCCCGACCTGGCGCGCCGCCAGGGCGGCTACGGGCGCGGCGGGCGCATGACCATCGAACGCGACCAGGCCGTCATCCGCAGCGGCGTGCGGCACGGCCAGACGCTGGGCAGCCCCATCACGCTGCTGATCGAAAACCGCGACTGGGTCAACTGGGGCGAGAAAATGGCCGTGGAACCCATCGACGCGCCCGTCCCGCCCGTCACCAAACCGCGCCCCGGGCACGCCGACCTGGCGGGCATGCTCAAGTACGGCACCGACGACCTGCGCAACATCCTGGAACGCTCCAGCGCGCGCGAGACCACGGCGCGCGTGGCGGCGGGCGCGGTGGCGCGCGCCTTCCTGGCCGCGCTGGGCGTGCAGATTCGCAGCCGCACCGTGCGCATCGGCCCGGTCGAGGACGAACCTGCGCTGGACCACGCGGACCCCGGCCGCTGGCCGTGGGACGCCGTGGAGGCCTCGCCCGTGCGGGCGGTCAGCGCGGCGGCGTCCCAGGCCATGATGGACGAAATCGACGCCGCGCGCGCCGCCGGCACCACGCTGGGCGGCGTGTTCGAGGTGGCGGCCTGGGGCCTGCCGGTGGGCCTGGGCAGCCACGTGCAGTGGGACCGCAAGCTGGACGCGCGCCTGACGCAGGCCATCGTCAGCATCAACGCCGTCAAGGGCGCCGAAATCGGCCCCGCCTTCGCCAACGCGGCGGCGCGCGGACACGAGGTGCACGACGAGATTGCGCTGGACGCGCAGGGCGGCTGGACGCGCCTGAGCAACCGCGCCGGCGGCTTCGAGGGCGGCATGACCAACGGCCAGCCCGTGGTCGTGCGCGGCGCGCTCAAGCCCATCTCCACCATGCGGCGGCCGCTGCGCACCGTGGACGTGCGCACGCGCGCCGCCGCGGCGGCGCACTTCGAACGCTCGGACGTGTGCGTGGCGCCCGCGGCCGGCGTGATCGGCGAGGCCATGACCGCGCTGGTGCTGGCCGACGCCGTGCTGGACACGTTCGGCGGCGACAGTCTGGCGGAGACGCAGGCCGCCGTGGCGCGGCGCCGCGCCGCGTATGCGCCGCCGGACCCGTCCACGTGACGCGGTAGCGCAGTTATGCCCCTGTACGAGGATCTAAAAGTCGACCCCAGACTGCTGCTGCCGTGCGGCCGCAACCGTGTCTTCCTGGTTGGTCTGAGCGGCGCCGGGAAGTCCAGCGCGGCCAGGCTGGCGGCGCGGCGCCTGGGCTGGGCGGCGCGCGACACCGACGCCGAGGTGGAGCGGCGCACCGGCCGCAGCATCGCGGCGCTGTTCGCCGCGCGGGGCGAAGCGGCGTTCCGCGCGTACGAGCAATCCGCGGCGCTGGAGCTGGCGGCCCGCCCGCGCCAGGTGGTGGCGCTGGGCGGCGGGGCCTTCCAGGAGTGTCTGACGCGCCGCTGCCTGCTGAAGCGCGGCCTGGTGGTCTGGCTGAAAGTCGACCCCGACGAGGCCGCGCGGCGGCTGGCGGCGGCCGCGGCCGCCGAGCCGCGGCCGCTGCTGCGCGGCGACCCGGCCGCGCGCCTGCGCGCGCAGCTCGCCGAACGCGCGCCGGCCTACGGCCAGGCGCATCTGCGCATCGACACTAACGGACGCAGCGCCGCGGAGGTCGCCGCGGAAGTCGCCGCAGAGATGGCCGCCCAGGCCGCGGCGGCGGCCGGCGGCGGCGGCGCGGGCCGCGCCTGATGGGCGCGCTGGACGGCGTGCTGATCGAGCGCGGCGCGCTGGAGCGGCTGGGCGAGGCCGCGCGCGCCCTGGCGCCCGGCGGGCGCGCGTTCCTCTGCGGCGACACGCAGGTGATGGAGCTGCTGGGCGCGCGCGCGCAGCGCGCGCTGGCGGGCGCGGGCCTGCGCGTCTGCGCCCAGACCTTCCCGCCCGGCGAGGCCAGCAAGTCGCTGCAAGCCGCCGCGCGGCTCTACGCCTGGCTGGCGGACGCGCGCGCCGAACGCCGCGAGCCGCTGATCGCGCTGGGCGGCGGCGTGACCGGCGATCTGGTGGGCTTCGTGGCCGCCACCTACGCGCGCGGCGTGCCGCTGATCCAGGTTCCCACCACGCTGCTGGCGCAGATCGACAGCAGCATCGGCGGCAAGGTGGCCGTGGACCTGCCGGCCGGCAAGAACCTGGTGGGCGCCTTCTACCCCGCCGCGCGCGTGCTGATCGATCCCGACCTGCTGGCCTCGCTGCCGCGGGCGCAGCTGACGGCGGATTACGCCGAAGTGATCAAGACGGCCGTGATCTTCGACGCGGCCATGTTCGAGCTGCTGGAGGCGTCGCGCGAACGCCTGGACGACCCGCAGCTGCTGGCCGCGCTGGTCGAGCGCTGCGTGCGCTGGAAGGCGCGCGTGGTGGACGAGGACCCGCACGAGCGCGGCGCGCGCATGGTGCTGAACTACGGGCACACCATTGCGCACGCTCTGGAAACCGCCGCCGGCTATGGGGCTTACCGCCACGGCGAGGCCGTGGCCGTCGGCATGGTGGGCGCGGGCCGCCTGGCCGCGGCCTGCGGCAGCTGGACGGAAGCCGAGGCGCGGCGCCAGCACGCGCTGCTGACCGCCGTGGGGCTGCCGGACCGCTTCCAGGGCGCGGCCCCCGAGCGCGTGCTGGCGGCCATGCAGCGCGACAAGAAAGTGCAGGGCGGGCGCGTGCGCTGGGTGCTGCCCACCCGCATCGGCGCCGCCCAGGTGGGAATCGAGCTGGACCCCGGCCTGGTGCGCGCGGTGGTGCACGACCTGGGCGGCGGCTGAGCGCCCGCGCCGCGCGGGGCCTCGAACCACAGCGCCTCGGCACGCTGCCCGCGCGGCGGCCGAGCCCGCGCCGCGCGGGGGCGGCGGGCCGCCTACAATCCAGAACCGAGCCGCCCCCGCGCACACCGGAGCCATGGAGCCCGTCGGACGCGCCATCGCCATCGTCATCGCCGTGCTGGCCGCCTCCGGCGCGGCGACGTGGGCGGCCGTGGTCGTGTGGGCCTGGCAGGACGTGCGCCGCCGCACGGCCGACATCTACGTGCGGCTGTTCGCCTCCCTGCTGGTGCTGGCGCTGGGGCCGCTGGGCGCGCTGCTGTATCTGATCCTGCGCCCGGCCGAAACGCTGGACGACGCGCACCTGCGGCGCCTGCAGGAAACGGCCCTGCTGGACGAGATGGAGGCGGCGCGGGGCGGGCCGTCGCTGCACGCCGTGCGCGGCGTCGGCCCGCAGATCGGGCGCAACGTCTATCTGGCGCCGGGCGTGCAGCTGATCGGCGACGTGCGCGTTGGCGACGAGGCCAGCATCTGGCACAACACCGTCGTCCGCGCCGACGTCGCCCCCGTCACCATCGGGCGCGGCGCCAACATTCAGGACGGCTGCGTGCTGCACGTGGACGACGACCAGCCGCTCAGCATCGGCGCGAACGTCACCGTGGGGCACATGGCCATGGTGCACGGCTGCACGATCGAGGACGAGTGCCTGATCGGGATTCAGTCCACCATCCTGAGCGGCGCCGTGGTCCGCCGCCATTCGATCGTGGGCGCCGCCGCGCTGGTGAGCGAGGGCAAGGCCTTCGAGGAACGCCGCGTGCTGTTGGGCGTACCGGCGCGGGCGGCGCGGGCGACGACGGACGACGAAGTGCGTGAGCTGATCGTGGCCCGGGCGCAGGAATACCGGCGGCTGGCCGCGGTGGTGCGGCAGGCCGCGCCGGTGCGGGCAGCCGCCCTGCCCGCGCCGGACGAGCAGCCGCCCCAGCCGGCGTGAGCGGCCGCGGCGGCGCGCCCGAACCCCGCCCCAGCTACAGCGTCCGCATCCGCGAACTGGCCAGCGAGCAACGCCCGCGCGAACGCCTGGCGCGCGACGGCGCCGAGGCGCTCAGCGACGCCGACCTGCTGGCCATGGTGCTGGGCTCCGGGTCGTCCCGCGGCAGCGCCATCGAGCTGGGACAGGCGCTGCTGGCGTCGTTCGGGTCGCTGCGCAGGCTGGCCGACGCGTCGGTCTCGGAGCTGCGCGCGCATCACGGCGTGGGGCCGGCCAAGGCTTCCACGATCAAGGCGGCGCTGGAACTTGCCCGCCGCATGCAGATCGAAGCAGCCGGCGAACGCCCCCTGATTTCCGGCGCGGCCGACGCCGTTCGCGCGCTGGGCGGCCGGCTGGACGACCAGCCGGACGAGCGGCTGCTGGTGGTGCTGCTGGACACGCGGCACCGCGTCATCCGCGTGGAGCAAGTCGCCCAAGGCTCGGTGAACAGAGTCGCCGCGCGCATGGCCGACGTCTTTCGCGCCGCGGTGCGCGAGGGCTCCCCTACCATCATCCTGGCGCACAACCACCCCAGCGGCGACCCCACGCCCTCGCGCGGCGATCTGGAGCTGACCTACAAGGCCGCGCGCGCCGGCGACCTGCTGAGCATCAAGGTGCTGGACCACGTCGTGGTCGGCCGCGGCGCGGACAGCTTCGTCAGCTTGAAGGAGACGGGGCACGACTGGTGACCGCCGCCGTATGCTGACGCCGGCGCCGGCGGCGGCGCCTACGGCGGGAGGGACCCATGCGCGTTATTTCGGTGGAGCCGCTGCAATGCTCGAACGGCTGGGAGACCTGGACCTTCGTGCGCGCGGCAACCGACGACGGCCGCGTGGGCTACGGCGAATGCAGCGACTGGCAGATGCCGCGCGGGCTGGCCGGCGCCGTGCGCGACCTGGCCGTCGAGGTGGTGGGCCGCGACCCGCGCCAGGTGGCCGCGCTTACCGACGACATGGCCGCGCGCATGCGGCAGAACGTGGGCGGCCTGGCGCGCAAGGCCCTGGCCGGCATCGAGGCCGCCCTGTGGGACCTCAAGGGCCAGGCGCTGGGCGCGCCGATCGTGGAGCTGCTGGGCGGACCCACGCGCGAGCGCATCCGCGTCTACTGGTCGCACTGCGGGAGCTACCGCGCGCGCCACGCCGAGGTGCTGGGCACGCCGCCGCTCGACTCTTGGGACGCGCTGGCCGCCCTGGGCCGCGAGGCGGCGCGCCGCGGCTACACCGCGCTCAAGACCAACCCCCTGCGCCCCGGCGACCCCGCCTATTTTGCGCGCCCTCCAGACGGCAACCTGGAGCGCGGCGACCTGGCCGTGATCGTGCGCCAGATCGAAACGCTGCGCGCGGCCGCGGGGCCCGACGTGGACATCTGCCTGGACCTCAACTTCCGCTACCGGCCCGCCGCGGTGATTCAAATCGCCCGCGCGCTGGAACCCTGCGAGCTGTTCTGGCTGGAATACGACAGCTACGACCCCCAGGCGCTGGCGCACGTGCGGCGCTCGATTCGCACGCCGCTGTGCTCGGGGGAAAACCTGACGGCCGTGCACGACTACGCGCGCTTCTTCCAGGCCGGCGCCATGGACGTGGCCATGGTGGACGTGGCCTGGAACGGCATCGCGCAGTCGCTGCACGTGGCCGAACTGGCCAAGGCGCACGAGGTGCAGGTGGCGCCGCACAACTATTACAGCCACGTCTCGACCTGGATGTGCGCGCACGTGGCCGCGGCCGTGAGCAACCTGCGCATCATGGAAATCGACGTGGACGCCGCGCCCTGGCGCGACGCGCTGGTCAGCGCAGTTCCACGCATCGAGCACGGCTGGATGATTCCCGCCTGGACGCCCGGCCTGGGAACGCAGCTCGACGAGGACGTGCTGCACGCGCATCCACCGCCCATCACCTAGCCCGCGCGCCGGTGTAGGCTCGTCGGGTATTTTCAATCGCAGCGGGCGGCGGCGCGCGGGCTATGCACGACATGAACGACGCGGCGGTTCTGGCCGACGTCTTTCCGCTGGGGTCGCGCCGCGACGCGCGTGGAACGCTGGCGCTGGGCGGGGTTCCCGTGGACGAGCTGGCCGAGACCTACGGCACGCCGCTGTACGTCTACGACGAAGCCACGATCCGCGCCCAGTGCCGCGCCTTCGTCCAGCCGCTGGCGCGCGCCTATCCCAACAGCCTGGCGCTGTACGCCGCCAAGGCGCACGTGGACCCGACGGTTGCAGCCGTGGTGACCAGCGAGGGGCTGGGGATCGACGCCGTGTCCAGCGGCGAGATTCGCACGGCGCTGGCGGGCGGCGCCGCAGCCGAGCGGATCGTGCTGCACGGCAACAACAAGCTGCCGCGCGAGATCGAATACGCCCTGGACGCCGGGGTGGGGCGCATCATCGTGGACAGCCTGGACGAGCTGGCGCTGGTGGAGGACCTTGCGGCCGCGCGCGCGCGGCCTGCGCCGGTGATGCTGCGCATCACGCCGGGCGTGGAAGCGCACACGCACGACTACATCCGCACCGGCGCGGTGGACAGCAAGTTCGGGCTGCCGCTGGCTTCTGGCGCGGCCGAGGCGGCGGTGGAGCGCGCGCAACGCTCGCCCGCCCTGGATCTCACGGGCCTGCACGCGCACGTCGGCTCGCAGGTGTTCGAGCTGGCGCCCTACGCGGACGCGCTGGGCATTGTGCTGGACTTTGCCGACGACATGCGCCAGCGCCACGGGCTGCGGCTGCGCGACGTCAGCCCCGGCGGCGGGTTCGGCGTGCGCTACGACCCCGGCGACGATCCCCCGGCGGCGGCGGCCTTCGTGGCCGTCATTGCCGAGACGCTGCTGGCGCGCGGCCTGGACCCGGCGCCGCGGCTGCTGATCGAGCCCGGGCGCTCCATCATCGCCCGCGCCGGCACGGCGCTCTACCGGGTGGGCGTGATCAAGGAGATTCCGGGCGTGCGCACTTACGTCTCGGTGGACGGGGGGATGGCAGACAACATCCGGCCCGCTCTCTACGGCGCCCGCTACCGTGCGCTGCTGGCCAATCGGGCGCCGCAGGGTCCGCAGCGTGCGGTGACCGTGGCCGGGCGCTACTGCGAATCCGGCGACGTGCTGCTGCGCGACGCGGAGCTGCCCGAGCTGCGGCGCGGCGACCTGCTGGCGGTGCCCGCCGCCGGCGCCTACCACATGGCCATGGCCAGCACCTACAACCTGGTGGGCCGCCCCGCCACGGTGATGGTGCGCGGCGGCGCGGCGCGCCTGACCCGCCGCCGCGAAACGGACGAGGACCTGCTGGCCGCCTTTTGCGTTGGATGATCCCGGGGTCTCCCGCGAGACCGCCGGCAGGCCGCCGCCCGTGCGCCGCTGCGCCATTCATGTCCTTTGCGTCGTTCCTGCGCGTGCGCCCGCGCGCGGGGAGGCCGCCGGGAGCACGGCCATCTCGCTGTAGTCGAAGGCGGCGTGCGCCCGCGCGCGGGGAGGCCGCCGCGCTTTTCCCTGGCGATTTGTGAGGCCTTGGCTTGCATCGGCTTGCATCAGCGAAGACCCTCACCCTGCCCTCTCCCAGAGGGAGAGGGAAAAGATGGGCGCCCTCTCCCGCACGGGGACTACGCCGCGGCTGCCGCCGCCAGAGGGAGAGGGAAAAGATGGGGGCCCTCTCCCCCCGTCCTATGCCGCCCGCCCCGCCCTGGCCCCAGAGGGAGAGGGAAAAGATGGGTGCCCTCTCCCAGGGGGGCGAGCGCATCGACGGGCTGCGCCCCCAGAGGGAGAGGGGAGCGAGGTGTGCCGCGGCCTCTGGTGGGGGCGGCGGGACTGCGCTGCGTCAGCCGGGTAGCGCTGCGTCGGGCGGGCGGTGGGGCGTCAGCTGGGCGGCGGGTCTTCCGCCAGGGCGCGGCGGTAGGACTCGATCGTTTGCATCACTTCGGCCTCCGGCGCGCCGGGGCGCTCGCCGGCCGTGATCTGCCGGAACATGTCCGCTATTCCCCAGGCAACGTCGGCGTCCGCCAGAGCGCCGTAGCGCGGGATGAGGTGCGCGTGCATGTGCGGGAAGCTCTCGCCAAACGCGACCACGTAGCTGCGCTCGGCGCCGGTGACGCGCTCCAGGGTGCGCATGAAGTGGCTGAGCGCCGGGCCGAAGTTGGCCGCCTCGGCCGCGTCGAAGCGCGCCGGGCCTTGCACGTGGCGCTGCGGCTGCAGCAGGAACCAGCCGGCCAGCGGGAAGGGCGCGCCGGTGTGGTGGATGAGCCACAGGTCGTTCTCGAACACCACGCCGCCCGGCGCGTCCAGCTCGCCGGCGTTGCTCTGACAGATGGCGCAGTCTGCAATGTAGGAGGGATGCCGCACGTCAGGTCCGTTCAGCGGGGGATCGGCCGCGCCGCATCATGCCACGGGGCGCGGATCGAAGGCGTCGGCGCGGGCGTCCCGGTCGCGGCGGATCAGGGCCTGCGCCCCCGTGGCCACCACCAGCTCGCCGTCCTGGAGCTGGATGGGATAGCGGTCCATAGGCCGCTGCGCCGGGCCGCGCAGCAGGCCGCCGGTCAGACTGAAGCGTGACAGGTGGCAGCGGCATTCGAAGGCGCCGGCGGCGGGCGGCGAGACCGTGCAGCCCAGGTGCGGGCATTGCTGCGACAGGGCCAGGAACCCGTGCGGCGCGCGCACCATGTAGAACCGCCCCGTGGGCCAGGCGCGCACGTCGCCCACGGCGTAAGCCTCGGGGCGTCCGGCGCGGACGGGACGCCCGAACGGTCCCGCCGGCGGCGGGCGCAGCAGCCGCCAGGCCGCCGCCGCCGCGGCGCCCGCCAGCACCAGCGCGCCAGGCACGACGAAGGCGCGGCGCGGGCGCAGGGGCGGCGGCCGGGGCACGAGCCGCGGCTAGGCGCGCAGGCCGGCGGCCCGCAGCGCCGCGCGGTGCGCCGCCCACTCGGCGTCGTCGCGCAAGGCGGGCAGCGTGTACCCAGGCGCCGCGCGCGCCAGCGCCAGGGCCAGCAGGTGATCGGCCAGATGCGGGTTCTTGGGCAGCACGGAACCGTGCAGATACGTGCCGATGGCCGCGCCGGCCACGGCCCCCTCGGTGCGGTCGCGGGCATTGTTGCCGTGGCCGCGCAGCACCTGCGCCAGCGGCTGCGCGCCCGCGCCCAGATAGGTGCGCCCGCCGTGGTTCTCGAACCCCACCAGGCGCGCGCCGTTCCAGGCGCACACCACGTTGCCGATGCAGCGCGGCACGCCGGACCCCGGATGCACGGTCTCGGCGTCGAACACGCCCAGCCCGGGCAGCTCGCCGCCGTCGGCGCTGCGGTAGCGGTGCGCCATCAGCTGGTAGCCGCCGCAGACGGCCAGCATGGCCGCGCCCGCGCCCAGCTCGGCCAGGATGCGGTCGGCGTTGTGCGCGGTCAGGCCCTGGCTGGCCAATTCCTGCTGCCGGTCCTGGCCGCCGCCGATCACGAACAGGTCGGCGCCTTCGCGCAGCCGGTCGTTCCACTCCACGCGCTGCACCCGGGTCGTGATGCCGCGCCAGGCGCAGCGCCGCTCCAGACAGGTCACGTTGCCGCGGTCGGCGTAGAGGTTCATCAGGTCGGGGTACAGGTAGGCAATGCGCAGGACCGGGGCCGAGTCGTTCACGCGCCCACCCGCGCACACGTTCCGTCACGGCTG
This sequence comes from uncultured Chloroflexota bacterium, assembly GCA_958296175.1. GTDB lineage: Bacteria > Chloroflexota > UBA11872 > UBA11872 > UBA11872 > UBA11872. Next base: position 1,719,574 of record OY282448.1, on the reverse strand, counting down.
CGGCGGCGGGCAGGCCGCGCGGAGGTCGGCGCGCTCACGGCGTCTCCTGCCAGTAGGGCGCAACCCAGCCGCGGTTCGAGCATAGCCCGCGCACGTCCAGCATGGCCGTGTAAGTGGTCAGCACGACCAGCCGGCGCGGCGCCGTCTGCAGGGCGGCGTCCAGCGCAGGCGCAATGCCCGGCCGCACCTCGACCCCGCCGACGCCCGGCTGGACGCCGGCGTATTTCACCCGCAGCGCCATGTCGTCCGCGCGGCGCCCGCCCACCACCAGGCGGCTCGGCCGCAGCAGCTCGAAGTCGACGTCCCAGATCCACGACACGTCCTCGCCGTCCGCCACGCCGTCGTTCAGCAGCACCAGCGTATCCAGCGGCTCGGGTTCGGTGCGCAGGAGCCGCAGCGTCTGGTTGGCCCCCGTCGGGTTCTTGACCAACAGCAGGATCAGGGTGGTTGCCCCCGCCCGAATGGTTTCGGCGCGGCCGAAGGCCGGCGGCAGCGCGGCCAGCACGTGCGGCGCGGCCTGAAGGTCGACGCCAGCCGCGCGCGCTCCCGCCGCGGCCGCCGCCAGGTTGTAGGCGTTGTAGAGACCCGGCAGCTGTGTGGTGATCTCCTGCGCGCCCTCCGGCGTGACCAGCCGAAACGTTGCCCCATCCAACCCTCGCGGCCTGTAGGCGTCCACCGCAACCGTGGGCTGCGGGCGGCGGAAGCCGCAGTCGGCGCAGGCGTAGTGCCCCAGGTGGGCGTACACCACCACGTCCCAACGCAGGCGCCCCGCGCAGCGCGGACAGCGCCGCACGTCGGCCCAGGCGTCCAGCTCGGATTGCCCCTCCACGCCGTCCACGCCGAAGTAAATCTGCGGGCCGCGGTGGCGCCGCGCCACGGCCACCACGGCCGGATCGTCGGCGTTGGCCGCCAGCACGGCATTGGCGTCGAGCCGATCGATGGCCGCGGCCCAGACCGCGGCCGTGCGGTCCACCTCGCCGTAGCGGTCGAGCTGGTCGCGGAACAGGTTCAAGAACACCGCCGCGCGCGGCTGCATGGAGGGCGCCAGGGACGCGAAGGCCCACTCGTCCAGCTCGAACACGGCGCGCAGGCCGCGCGCCTCCCGCACCTGGCCGGTCCAGCCCAGATGGGGCAACAACGCCGCGGCCAGGCCGCGTTCCAGGTTCGAGCCGGTGGGGTTCGTGATCACGCGCTGGCCGTCGGCCCGCAGCAGCGCCGTGAGGGCGGCCGTAGTGGTGGTCTTGCCGTTGGTGCCGGTCACGGCGACCGCGCCGTCGATTTGGCGCACGCATTCCTGCACGAACGTCGGGTCGATCCAGGCCGCCGCCAGGCCGCTGACGGCAGTGCCGCCGCCGCGCCCCGCACGGCGCGAGAGCCAGCCGGCGGCGCGCCCGGCCAGAGCCGCAACCGAACGGCGTGCGCGCATGGGCGATTCTGCGCGGCAGCCGCCGCGCGCGCTACCCTCGGGCCGCATGAACCACCCGCCGCTTCTGACCCCGCGCACCCTGCAGGAGCTGCTCGACGCGCTGCGCGGCGCAGCCGCCGACGGCGCGCGGCTGCGCATTGGCGGCGCAGGCGGCGTCGAACGCTTCGAACCCGGCCGCGGAACGGCCGCGCGGCGCCTGTGTCTGCGGCTGTTCGATACGGTCGAGATCGTCGAGCGCGACTTCACGGCGCGGGTCGGGGCCGGCGTGGACGTCACGCACCTGGACGCCCGGCTGAAGCGCCGCGGCCTGGTCTGGCCGCTGCGGCGGCTGGAAGCGCCGGGCAGCGTCGGCGGCCTGATCGCCTGCGGCCGCGCCTCGGCCATCCATGCCGACGACGCGCCGGCGCGGCGCTGGGTGCTGGGCGCGCACGTCTGCGACGGCTCCGGCGCAGCGCTCACGGTCGGCGGCGCAACCGTCAAGAACTCCGTCGGCTACGGCCTCACGCACGCCCTCTGGGGATCGCGCGGACGTCTGGGCGTCATCACCCAGGCCACCCTGCGCCTGCGCCGCCGACGGGACGGCGACGACGCGCCAGTCCCCGTGCTCGACCGCCGCGCGCTGGCCGAGGCCGCGGCGCTGGTGCGCTGCGACGATCTGGCGCCCGGCACCGCCGCGCAAGCCCTGGCGCAGCTGACGCTGGCCACGCACGCCGCCGCGTCCAGCGACGGCTCGCGAGCGGCGGCGCTTTACGCCTCGCGCGGCGCGGCGGAAACCAACGCCGCCGCCCTGCGCGCCCACGGACTCCCAGCCCGCGTCGAGCCGCCGCACGCCGACGCACCCCCCTCGCCCGCCCTCCACGCCGCCCGCACCGCCCTGGACCCCGCCGGGATCTTCGTCTAGACGCCAGCAGGCCAGACGGCCGCCGCGCCGTCGGGAGCCGGCCGCCCGCACCAATACAGGACATCCCTGACTTCGAGACGTAGGGTCCGAAGGCAGCGGCGGCCGCTTGCACCCGCGCAGGACATCCCCGAACTGCCACGCCCATCGCGTGTCGGTTCTCACTGGCGGCTCAGCCGCTGACGCAGAACGTCCCCGAAACGCCAGCGTCCATCGCCTATACTCAGGGCGGCTTCGGGGCGTGGCGCAGTCTGGTAGCGCGCATCGTTCGGGACGATGAGGTCGGAGGTTCAAATCCTCTCGCCCCGACCACAGCGCGAGCCGTGTGCGTCCCGCGCCGACGCGCGGCCCTCCGCCGCAGCCCGCGCCGCACCTCGCCGCGTCCTCCACTCAGCACGAACGGCGGCCGTCTGAAACCAAGCGGCCTATCCCCGCGTGGGCGGGGGACCAGCTGGATGATCTGAATCGCCGGCTCACTGAAGTCGAACAGGGCGGCAAAAATCATTTGACAAGGGCATCGATAGCCCGTAGAGTTCAGTTCTATAATTTTCCCTGTACGGCAACTTTTCGTGTGGGGAGTTCGGAAGGAGAAGCATTAGTGTTATCCGAGCACGAAAGCCTCTACAAGGGCAAGGATCGGGGTACCCAGTTCAAGCCGCCCTACGGAACCCTGCCGACTGAAAGGGAAGGGAAGACCTTCACTCGCGAGGATTATTATATTGACTGGAATCCTAGTGAGCATGAAATTACTGTCGGGTTTCTTGATGCTTATGGAAAGCGAGCGAAGCTGACTTGGAAGGATGAGTTGGTCGCTGTTGTTAGGTACCGTAAGGTTGGCGATGAGCAGTGGTCTCTGGGATTTGTAACTCCTCTCCATCATGTCCAGATCTACGATGCTGAACCTGGCGTAGAGTACGATATGAGCCTTACGTTAATGGTCTCTGGTGAAGAGGTAGACAAGGCCATCTTGAGAATGGTGGGGCCCACAAAGGAGTAGCCGATTGTCCCCACACAGGGCGTGCACCACGGTTTGAGTCCGTGGCGGGGAACCGGCCGCGCGGTCGTGGCCGAGCGACGAGTTTGTCGCGCTGTTGGAGTTGGAGGTTGTTGCGTGGACCATTGCGAAGAGCTTCGCCAGCGAGAGAAGGCTGGCAAGAAGCGGCTTCAGGATCTGAGGAACGAGCTTGTCAGCTTTCTCGAAGAGCTGGAAGCCCCTATGGAAGTGGTGTTGTCACGACGCCACAAGCTTGAGCGGATCAGCCGTGAGTTGGGAGTCCAATACAAGGACTATGCTCACACGCGCCATGTCCTGAAGCAGGACTATGGGGTGCCCTTCGTTGGCCTCAGTCTTGAGGACTTTGGTTCTCGGGTTGAGCAGGCGGAGTCAGCCGAGGATCTCATGGCCACTTTGGTCAAGCTTGCGAGTGTGGTGCGGAAAGGCAACGCCCGCATCAACTACTCGTAGATTGATGGGGCCTCCCCGACGAGCAGGCTCCCAGGTGCAAGCCCTGGGCGGGGAGCCACGCAGCAATTTGGCTGTGAAGCCTCTGAGGAGGGAATGGTGAAGGTCCTTTTGGAGAGGTCTATCCCCGCGTGGGCGGGGGAACCTTGCCGACATTGATATTGGCACCGTAGTACTCGGGTCTATCCCCGCGTGGGCGGGGGAACCTATGGACTGAGCGGCGGCGCGCAGTACAACGTGGGTCTATCCCCGCGTGGGCGGGGGAACCTCTAGGTACAGCCCCACGTCGTTGAGGTCGAGGGGTCTATCCCCGCGTGGGCGGGGGAACCGTGAAGCCGCTCGCCAGCACTAGCACCGTCTTGGGTCTATCCCCGCGTGGGCGGGGGAACCACCCGCGATGACTTGCGCCATCGCGTCCATGTCGGTCTATCCCCGCGTGGGCGGGGGAACCACCCGCGATGACTTGCGCCATCGCGTCCATGTCGGTCTATCCCCGCGTGGGCGGGGGAACCCTGCCGCGGGTGTCGGGCCGCGGCGTGCTCGGCGGTCTATCCCCGCGTGGGCGGGGGAACCGGCAGCAGGCGCACGAACCGGTCGATGCTGGCCGGTCTATCCCCGCGTGGGCGGGGGAACCGGCTACTCGGTGAGCGGCGCGGCGCGGCGCCGCGGTCTATCCCCGCGTGGACGGGGGAACCGCCTCGCGTGTTTTGTACGTGCGGACACGGCCAGGTCTATCCCCGCGTGGGCGGGGGAACCACATTGGCCGCCTTGCCGAGCGGTGCCAGTCCCGGTCTATCCCCGCGTGGGCGGGGGAACCCTTGCACAAATTGTAGACAGTGGGGTGCGTCGAGCAAGTGGGGGCGGGCGTGGGGGCGTTTTGTTTTGTCAAGGTTCCGTGCGCGGAGCTTAGCGTGTCGTTCGACGGCGCGCTGGCGCGGGCGGCGCGCCGGCCGGCGGTCTCAGCGCGCATGGGGGCGGCGCGCTGGGGGGCGCAGGAGGAGCATGCCGTAGCCGTAGGCGCGGTGGCGTCCGACGCCGCGGGCGAGGAGGCTGGCGAAACGCGCCGGGTGGGTGATTGTGAGGGTTCCCTGCATCAGGGCGCGGGGGCCTTCGCTGGCGCGGGCGCGGAGCTTGCGGACGGTGCGCACGCGCTGGAAGGAGGTCAGCCGCGCCTGGTCGAGCCGCGCGCCGCCGCGTTCGAACCGCTCGGCCAGCCAGTCGCGGTACACCTCTTCGCGGCTGCGGGTCATGCCGCCTGGGGGATGCCGCTCGGCTTCGACCTGGAAGGCGTCGCGCTCGGTGATGGGTGCGGGGGCGGCGGCGGCGGCGGGCTGGGATTGGCGCCGCCGCCGGATGGGGCGGGTCAGGACTTCGAATCCGAGCTGCCGGCCGGGTTCCCAGGCGCTGGGCATGGGTTTGCTTTGGATCTGCGCGGCGGGCAGCACGCTGGCCTGGAGCGGACAGGCGAAGGCGGCGGCGGCTTCGCGCAGGTCGTCGGCGGGGGCCTGGGCATAGCCGTAGAGCACGCCGGGCAACCGCTGACGGTCGCGCGGGACGATGATGCGGAAGGGCTGGGGGGCCAGTTCGCCAAAGCTCTCGACCAGCAGGCAGTGCATGGCGAAGCCTTCGTCGAAGGCGCTGCGGCTGATGAGGCCTCTGCCGCCGGCCCAGCGCTGGAAGGCTGTGACGTCCAGGTGGGCGCGGACCATGTGGATGGGATGGCCGCGCGGCGGGGCGGCCGCGTGCGCGCCGCGCTCTACGGCGGCGGTTCCTGGCGGGGCTTCGGCGTCCAGGGCGGCCACTAGTCGGCCGCCTGCCGCGCTTGCTGGCCGACGGGAAACGCGCTGCCGGGCAGCGAGCCTTCGCAGACGGCGCGGCCGCCGCCGTGGAGCCCGGAGACCCAGTTGCGCTGGTCGGTGAGCATGTAGGACCTGTTGACCGTGACGCCTTCCGCGGTTTCGCCTTGGGGCCACAGCAGGCGAACGTCGATGGGCTCCGACGCTGCCGGCGCGTGCGGTTCGGGTTCGAGCGGTTCGGCCTTCAGCGCGGCGAGCGTGGAATCGGCCTGGCGTATGCCGGCGAAGAGGCGGGCGGACGGGAGGCAGGGTTTGCGTCCGATGAACAGGGGGCGCTTGGGCTGGTCGAGCGCTGCGCCGAGCTGGTCGAGCGTGGGCGTTTGGTCGTGCGGCCGCAGGCGCAGGGCGACGGTGACGCGCACGTCGGCCCAATAGTCGCGGTAGCGGAGGTGGGGGGCGGTGTAGGTGTTGCGACCGCCGGCGCGGCCTTCGGGATGGCCGCGGGTGGTCCAGCCCTGGTCGTACTTGGCGAGTTGGGCGGTCTGAAAGTCGCGCAGGCGAATGCGGTTGCGGGGTTCGCGGTCGATGCGGGCGGCGAAGACCAGACGGTCTTGCAGGCGCTGGTGCCGCTGGCGCTGGACGCGCCGCCAACCCAAGGCGTTGGCCAGCAGGCCGGTGAGCATGGACGCGGAGGGAAACCAGCGGATGACGCCGTGATTGTCGATGGTCTCGCCGCCGAAGGCCATGAGCGGCGCTTCCAGGTTCAGGATGAGATGGCGCACGTGGTCACGCGGTCTGGCCGCGGCGCACCGCCTCAGCCGCCCAGGCGGCCAGGTCGTCGAGGCCGAGGCGCTGGGCGCTGGGGGCATCGCAGGGATCGAGCGACATCACCCGGCGGGATTCGTGCACGCCGTAGCAGTCGTCCAGCTTGCCGAGATACCCGGCCAGGGCTGCGGCGGCGGCTTGGGTCTGCGGCTGGACTTCCGCACGGAACGCGTTGGCGAGGCTGCGGGGCTGGCGCGCGCCGGCCTCGATCAGCATCAGTTCGGCGTATCCGTAGGGCGCGGTTGCGCCGAGCTTGGCGCCTGGCGACACCGTGGCGATCAGGTGCGCCAGATGCTCGATCACGGTGGCGGCCAGACCGCGGTCGGCGTTTTGCCAGTCTTCGGACTCGGCGCCTGTCAGGTTGGAGACGAGCCCGGGCACGTCTACGACGACGTAGCCGTAGAACAGCCCGGCGGTGAGTTCCATGTCGCCGATGTGCGCGGCGCCGGCGTCGTCGTCTGGGGTCTGCAAGTCGTCAACGACCGAGAAGTAGTCGCTTTCGCTCTCCTCGGCGTGGACGGTGAAGGCGTGGGCGACGTGGACGGCGGCCTCGATGTTGGCGGCGGGGTCGGAGGTGACCATGCGACCGAAGAGCGCGCCGACGAGGCCGCCGGGGAGTTGGGTGTTCTGTCTGAAGGCGCTGAAGTTCTGGCGCTGGTCGTTGGCGCGCTTGGGGCTGAACAGGAGCTTGGCAGCGTCGGCGGCAGCTTTGGCGTCGCCGGGATTGGCGCCGCAGATGGCTTTGGCCTGGTCCCGCAGGTATTCGACTTCGGGCAGCCCCAGCAGCAAGGGCTGGCGGCTGCGGCGGTCGCTGCCCTTCTCTCCGTAGACGCCTTCCTGAAACGCGTTTTCGACCGCGTCGAGCACGTCTTTGGAAACGCCGGCGGCGTCGCGCAGCGGCTGCATCACCTGCCGCGTGACGACCTCGCGCGAGCGGACGGCGTGCCGCGAGGCGTCGATGTTGCGCACGGAGTACTCGTCGTCGGCCATGCGCCAGTGGCGCTTGAGGCACTGGGAGGAGACGCGCGTGCGCACGCTGCCGCCGAAGGGCATGCGCTTGGCGAGGCCGCTGTCGTCGCGGTTCAGCAGCGCGGCGGGGTAGGAATGCAGCGTGTGGACTTGCAGGAATCTGGGGGTGGTCAAGGTGCTCCTCCTCGAAGCTCGCGCGAGAGGTTCGATGGCTAGTCTCGTGACCGCTCGGCTTGGTTTTCGGCCTGGAAATAGTCGCGGGCGATATGGCGGCGAATCTTATCCGCCCGCTGCTCGTCGTGTCCCTCGTTGAGAACGAGCAGGGCCATCTGATACCAATCGAAGCGCTGATCGGCGGCGGCAACCATGCGGAACATGCGCGCGAGCAGGGTTCGCAGGATCGGGCCGCGAGCGGTCAACAGACGGTTGAGACGGGATGGGCTGTAGAAGGCCGAGGTTCGCGCGGGGTCGCCGCCGTGGTACAGCGCGCGGCCGATGGAGGCGTTTCTCTGATGGGCCGAGCGGCTGGCGGGGTCGGCGTCGGCGGTGCGGGTCATGATTGCGATGCCGTGCACGACGAGCGCCCACTTGCGTTCGACGGCGGGATTGGCCGACACGTTCGCCCTGGCCATGAGCCGCCAGAAGGCGGCCGCATCGGGGGCGTCGGGATTCATGCGGCGGAGCGCGGCGAGGTCGCCGCGCGGAAAACCCTCGGCCGCCAGATCGTTTGCAAACTTCACGGCGGTCTCGCCCCACGAGCGCGTTCGCGGCGGCGGCGCGTGTGCTTCGGTCATCGTCTCGGTCGTCACTCGGCCTGCTCCTCTTGGTCGAACAGCCAGGGAAACCCTGTATTGCCGCGAATGCGCCCCTCGAACACGCTGTCGGCGCGGACGCGGGCGCGGTAGCGCAGGATTGCCGGGCACGGCAGGGCGTCTTCGGCCTGGCGCAGCAAGCCGCGCGCGCCGCCGATCAGGCGGAGCAGCCAGGCGCGGCGGATCTGGTCGCGGTCGCTCTGGTCGTCGGCCTCGAACTCTTCCTGCAGGTCGGCGAAGAACGTTGCGTCCACGCGCTCGTCGAGTTTGTTGGCCCAGGGATATGCGAGGGAACGGACTTCTTCGCTGACGCCCTCCGTCTTGCCGCCGGCCGCGAAGGTCCAAACGGCGTGGCGCAGGATGCGCTGAAGCTTGGCGGCGTCTTCGAGTCGGGCGCGGGCGATTTCTCCGAGTTTTCCGAGGTCATCGGCGCCGTGCGGCCTGCCGAACGCGCCAATGACTTTTTTCGTGAGCGGGACGATGCGCTCGTGGTAGCCCTCGGTTTTGCCCTGCCCGCGCACCATGGCGCGGGCGACGAGGTGCATGGTGCGAGGGTTGGCGCGCTCAGCGGCGGTGGGTTTGCACAGCGGCGACTGGCCCCAATCTCCGGGGGTGAGGTAGTCGACGATGCGGCGGTGCGTGAATCCGCCGGCGGCCAGCGTGAGACTCTTGTTGTCCTTTTGGTTGACGGGGGTCCACGGGTCGCCGGTCAATCCTTTGAGGGCCTTGGCCTCGATCCTGGCTGCTTTGGACGTTGCCCGGACCCCGCCAAGCGCGCCGCCGCGGTGGGCGCGCAGCCGGATGCGGCGGCAGATTTCGATGTAGTAGGGGTCGAGGCTTGGAGTCCCCAGCGCTTCCGCTTTGGTTCCATCCCAAGGCCGCACCCAGAGCAGGCGGATTCCGTTTTCGCTGGTGACGTCCAGGTCGAGGATGCTCTCGCGCCGTTCCAGCAGCGCGCCGATGTCGCGGCGGGCGTGAACGCCGGGCCGCATGGACGGCGTGAGGCTGACCGCGGGCCGACACCCCAGGCCGCCGTTCATGCGGGATATCCCGTAGTTGCCGGCGCCGGCGAACCCTTCGCAGGTCTGCAAGCTGACGAGCGCGAATATCCAGGCGTCGATTCCAACCGACGCGGCGACCGCTGACTTGAGGTCGTGGTTCTTCGACGTCACCAGCAGGTCGAGTTCGTCGGGCGTGGTGACTGCGCTCTTGTAGTCGGCCCAGCGGTTGGCGGACGACGCGGGCGGCTGCATGAAGGCGGGTTTGGTGATGTCGTCGACGACGAGGCGCCAGGGTTCGTCGTCAGGGTGGTTGGGGGTGAGACCGCGGATGAGGCGCAGCCAGGCGGCGGGGTCTTCGGGCGGCTCGGACCGTCCGGCTTCGTGCAGCGCCATGGCGCCCAGCTGGACGAGGAAGGCGTGCCAGGCGTGGCGCTGGTGGGGGCGGAGGGCGGGGAAGCTGTCGACGTCGTCGCGCATCAGCGCGGCGTAGACCTCGGGGAGCGACGCCGACTGTGGGGGGCCGGCGCCGACGCCAATGCGGATCAGAGGATCAGCGAGGAGGTCAAACATCGAGTTTGGGGGGCTCCGTAGTGTTTTGCGGGCTGTCCTGCGGTGACGCCAACGGCGCGGTCGTCATGAGCGCCGTTGGAGCGACCATAACCACGCCCGACACGTCTGGCGTGCGGAATGCAAGCCAGGCGGGACACTCGAGGAAACGTGCGTCGATCGTGGACCCTCGGGAGGTTCGGACGCTCACACAGGTCATTTGCGGTTCGTGATGCACGGTGTCGATTTCTCCAGGTGGAGTGCAGAGCAGTTCTACTGCACGAGTGAATGCTAGCATAGCAAAGCAAGAGTTGCGAGACGCTGGAGGCAATCATGTGCTAAAACGCCTTTGGCCGTCAAGAGCGTCGTCCGGCACCCTCACGGCTGTGGGGATAGACCGTCGTGTTTTGCGATGCTCGCCTCCTTACAACAGGTTCCCCCGCAGCGTGCGGGGACAGAGACGGATTCCCGCATTTGCGGGAACGACGGAGGGGCGGGGGCGGGCGGTTCCGCCATGTCCCCGCCCCCCTTCGGAAACACCTGACCAAGCTCGCCGAGAGACGGGAGAGGCTGCTCAGGGGCGGCGCAGGCCTAGGCGGTCGTAGACGAAGCGGGCGGTTCCTAGGGTGAACTCGAAACCGTCCTCACCGTCCTCGGTGCGCTGCGGCTCTACGGGGTGTTCGAAATCGGCGTCCAGGCCGCGGCACATGTAGTCGGGGAGCGCCAGCTTGGGGATCGGCGGGCTGGCTGCGAACGGGCCGGGGGACGGGGGATCGAACTCCAGCTCTACGCCTTCGCCGCCCAGGCGGGTCCTGATCTGCTGCTCGACGTTCGCGAACCGAACGTCCGGGTCGAGAAACGACCGGCAGCGCTGAACCACAGCGCCTTTCGCGAACTGGTTGTCGGAGATCCGCGCGCCGTCGACGTCGAGGTCGTGCGTCGTCCAGGCTTCGTCGGCGTCTTGCATTTCTTCGACCAGGGTCTTCAGTTCGTCCGGGTGGGTGGCTCGTTCGACGAGTTCGCGGTTCATCGCTGGAATGCGCCAGGGCTGGCCGCTGTTCGCGTGGTCGACCACCAGCCGCCGGGTCAGCTCCAGAATCCGCAGGTCGGGATAGACGGTTCCGCCGAGTCCGTTGCGGCTGGCGCCGCGCCGCTGCTTTGCCAGCAGCGGGGTCAGGTCGTCGTGCGGCGGCAGGAGCACGACGCACGTCGGTTCCCGGCAGACGTCGGGCCGGTCGCGGCGGTCGTGCCGATGCAGGCGGCCAATGCGCTGCAGCAAGACGTCCAGCGGGCAGAGGTCGGTGATCAGCAGATCGGCGTCGATGTCCAGGGACTGTTCCAGGGTCTGGGTGCCGACCACGACGCGGCCGCCGGGCGGGCGCTGCTTTCCAAGCTGCCGCTCGACCGCGGCGTCCAGCCGGCGGCGGTCGTCGGCCGCGAAGCGGCTGGTGTGCAGCGTGGGGGCGCCGTCGAGCGCGAACAGCAGGCGCTGGCCGCCGCCAGCGGCAGCGGCTTCGACGGCTTGCTGCGTTTGGACGGCGTGGCCGACGGTGTTGCGGACGACCAGGACTTTGGCTCCGCGGCGGGCGGCGCGGAGCGCGAGTTCCGCGGCGTCGTCGAACGCGTGCATGGTGGGCCGAGCTTCGATGCAAACGCGCCTGTTGCGGTCGTTCTCGCCCGCTCCTGCGACGGTCTCAGCGTCGGCGCCCTGGATGCTGACCGCGGGATAGGCGGTTGCGACGGCCTCCGCAAGCGAGAGGGTTGGCGCCTGGCTTTCGCGCCGGGGCCGCAACAGCCAGCGGCGGCGGGCGGCGGAGCCGAGCGTGGCGGACATCAGCAGCGCGAAGCCGCCGGCGCCGACCTGGGCGTTCAGCAGCGCTTCCAGGATCACGCGCATGTAGGGGTCGGAGGCGTGCACTTCGTCGACGACGAGCAGATTGCGCGCCAGGCAGGCGGCGCGCAGGTGGGCGTGTTTCACTTGCAGCGCGGCCAGCATCGCCTGGTCGACCGTGCCGACGGCGATCTGGGCGGCCAGGAACCGCTTGGCGCTTTCGGCGGCCCAGCGGCGGCCTCTCGCTGCGGGGTCGGGGTCGTCGTCCCACCACACGTCGAAGCCGGGCAGATGCCTGCCGCTGACGTCGCCGGCGCGCACGTAGCCCGGCACGGCCAGCACTGGCGCGGGCTGGTGCTGGGCGGGGAACATGCGGGCGGCGAACCCTTGCACGCGCTGGTGCATCTGGCTGGCGGCGGCGCGCGTGGGCAGGGCGAAGTAGAGGCCGTCCACCAGTCCCTGCTCGTACATGCGCGCGAAGCGCCAGAGGGCGGCCTCGGTCTTGCCGGAGCCGGTCTCGGATTCGATGACGACGACCGGCTCGTCCAGCGGGGTATTCCAGGCGGCCTGTTTCTGGATCGCGTTGGGCGGGGGCGAGCCGTGGATGTCGAACAGGTCGGCGAACCGAGGGGCGCCGGAAAACGCGCGGCGCTGGTTGGCAACGTCGAGGCCGATGGTCTGGAGCGCGCGTCTGGCCTGCCGGCGCGCGGTGCGGATGTAGCCGCCGCGAGGTTCGTCCACGAACGGGAACTGGCGTTCGTCCGAACCGATCCAGTCGGCAAGCGTGACCAGCCCCAGGAACAGGTGCTGGAAGGCGGGCGCGGCGGGCAGCGGCGGCGCGTCTGCGGCGAAGGCGTTTGGGAACCAGTCTCTGACCTGTCGGCCGATACTCTGGACGCAGCGGCGCGGGTCTAGGTTCCCAAAGCTGCGCCAGAGGCGCGGGTTGGGCGGCGTGGAGCCGTATAGGTCCAGCGGGCGGCCGTGGTGCGAGAGGGCGGCGGTGAACAGGGCGCTGGCGGTCTGGCCGCCGTTGTCGTCCCAGCAGGCCATATCGTCGCACCAGCCAAGCTCGTCGAAGAACCACTGACAGGTCTGACGGTCGCCGCCGTTCAGCACGGGCGCCAATACCGCATCGTGGCCTACCCATCGGTCCTGGCTTGGCCTGCGTCGGCTCGGCAGATCTTCCTGGCGCCAGATGTTGGTTTGGAACCCGACGTTGGCCTTGCCGATATCGTGCAGGGCGGCCATGACGGCCAGCCGCGCCGCGGTTGCCTTGTCGAGGTCGTTGCGATGGGCGGTGCGCGCGAGGCGCTGGCTGACGATTGGGAGAGCAAGCAGGGCTTCGACGCAGGCGGCGACGTCGGCCAGGTGGTGTTCGAGGAGGTGTATGCGCCGCTTGTCTTGCCGGTCGGCTTTTGCCCAGTGGCGGCGAAGGTAGCCCGGCGTGCGCTCGTCGTCCGTCAGGGCTGCGTCCTCCCCGCTCACCTCGATGGTTCTTTGCTCGGCACCACGGATGGGTACCCCCAGGCGAGCCTGTCAAATGGGATGGTTCGTCGGCAAGCTGCGGGTTGCGGCTCTTCGGCGCGCCGCGGCGCTTCGTGGGGTTGCGGGGACGGGGGTGGCGGGGGCGTGGGGCGGGATGGGGATTCAACTGCCTCTGGCGGTGTGTGGGGGGCGGCGGTGCGATTCATCCCCAGGGATCCCCCCTCACCCTAACCCTCTCCCTCCAGGGAGAGGGGAAAGATGGCGAAGGGATTTGGGCGGGGGGCGGGGGGCGGCGGTGCGACTCATCCCCAGGGATCCCCCCTCACCCTAACCCTCTCCCTCCAGGGAGAGGGGAAAGATGGCGAAGGGGATTTGGGCGGGGGGTGGTTGGCTTGGGGCGGGGGGTGGTCAGCTTTGGAGGGGTGGGGTTAGGGAGCTGGCGGCTTGTGGGATTGGGTGGCCGCGGGTGATGGTGGCTTGGACGGCGGCGTGCAGGAGCGGGGCGGCGTTCAGCCAGCGCGAGGTTTCGACCAGGGGGCGCACCCAGGCGGGCCGGCTTTCGACCAGGGGGGCGGGGTCGACGCCGAGGCGGCGCGCGGTTGCGGCCAGGGCGGGCGTCCAGGCGGGGACGGCCAGGCTGTCGGCCAGCAGGTCGGCGGGGCCGGCCAGCGCGGCGGCCACGGCGGCCGCGGCGGGGTCGGCGTCCTGGCGGGCGGCGACGAACGCGGCGGCCATGGGGACCTGCCGCCGCTCCGCGTCTGGCCAGGCCGGCAGCGGCCGCAGATCCCAGGCGGCGCGCTCGGGCGGCCTCAGCGCTGCGAGCGGGCGCAAGGCGCGCGCGTGTACCAGCGCCATGCCCACACGCCCGTTCACGATGGCGCGGCCGGGGTTGCCCTGGCCGTCCCAGGCGGCAGGCGGCGGGGACACGCGCGCGGTCTGCCACAGATCGACGTACCACTGCCAGGCGTCCAGCGCGGCGGGGTGGGATGGGAACTCGCCGGCCGAACGCGCCGCGGTTTCCAGTTCGGACAGGCCTGCGACGACGCCAAACCCGTAGGCAAATGTGTCGGGGTCCGTCATGCGGCTGGCCGCCTCGGCAAGGTCGGGGAACGTTGCGCCGGGATCGGCCACGCCCGCCTGCTGCATGCGCTGCGGGTTGGCGAGCAGATAGGTGGGGTATCCGCGCAGGGGCATCCCGACCAGACGCCCGCCGCGGCGCCCCAGCGCCAGCATGGCCTCCGCGAGGTCGTGGTCTTGGGGCAGGCCCGCGTCCAGCGGCGCCAGCGCGTCTGCGGCGTGCAGCCGCGTGAGTTGGGGTCCCGGCAGGCCCGCCAGCAGGTCGGGCGCTTCCCCGGCCGCGGCGCGCGCCAGCAGCAGGTCCGTGCGCGGGTCCAGCGCCTCGGGCACGAGCTGGACGCTTGCGTCGGTCAGCCGCAGGTTGGGGGGCTGGGCGCCGAGGATCGAGCGGGCGAGCGCCAGGCGCAGGCGCGTGGGCGTTGGTCGAGGCGAAGGCTCCGGACGGGCGGCGGCCGGGGGAGGGGCCGGCGGCGGGACGGCCGTCGGCGGAACAGGCAGCGGCGGGGTAGGCACGGGCGGCGGCGGGGTGGGCGCGGGCGGCGGCGGGGTGGGCGCGGGCGGCGGCGGGGTAGGCGCGGGCGGCGCGCGCTCCACCACGACCGTGCGTTCGATGACGATCGGCCGCTCCACCACGACCTCGCGCTCCACCACGCGCGGCACCACCACCACGCGCTCGACCAGCGTGGGAGCGCCGCACGCGGCCAGCAGCACGGCGGCGCCAGCCGCCGGCGCCAGCGTCAGCGCCTGGCGGCGGCTGCACGTCTGCCGCAGGCGCGCGGGCGCGGCGAGTACGTCGAGTTTCAACGGCTCACGAAGGAAACGTATGCCGCGGGCGCGGCGCCGCCGTCCGACGTCATGCGCAAGGTTTCCGATGGATGCTGCACGGCTGGACATGCCACCATACGATTGGAGTGCGGTCCGCGGTTGTCCATCCAGGCGGCAGGGAGGATGTTCGGTGCACGACGTTGCAATTCTGGGGTCGGGTCCGGCGGGGCTGACGGCGGCGATCTACGCGGCGCGCGCCAATCTGTCCACGCTGGTGCTGACGGGCGACGCCTTCGGCGGCCAGATCGCAACCACGAACGACGTGGAGAATTACCCCGGCTTCGACGAGATTAGCGGGCCGGAACTCACCATGCGCATGCGGGGGCAGGCGGAGCGCTTCGGCGCGCAGGTCGTGACCGATCAGATCGTCGAGGCGGCGGTCGACGCCTCGCCCTTCACGCTGCGGGGCCGCGCCGACGAATACCGCGCGCGGGCGCTGATCGTGGCCACGGGCGCCAGCCCGCGGCTGCTGGGGGTGCCCGGCGAGCAGGAGTTCTGGGGGCGGGGCGTGTCCGTCTGCGCCACCTGCGACGGGGCGTTCTTCCGCGGGCAGGAGGTGGCCGTGGTGGGCGGGGGCGACAGTGCCTTGCAGGAAGGACTGTTCCTGACCCGGTTCGCCTCGAAAGTCACCATCATCCACCGGCGCGGCGAACTGCGCGCCGGCCCCTACCTGCGCGACCGCGCCTTCGCGTCGCCCACGATCGAGTTCCTGTGGGACACCGTGGTCACGCACGTGGAGGGCGACGACGTGGTGCGCGGGCTGCGCCTGCGGAACGTCGACACCGGCGCGGAGTCGGACGTTGCGGTCGACGGCTTGTTCGTGTTCATCGGCCACGACCCCAACACCGAGCTGTTCCGGGGCACGCTGGACCTGGACGCGGACGGGTACGTGGTGTCCGACCGCACCATGCACACCAGCGCGCCGGGCGTGTTCGTGGCGGGCGAGGCCCAGGATCACTACTTCCGCCAGGCCATCACGGCGGCCGGCGAGGGCTGTCAGGCCGCCATGGAGGCCGAGAAGTACCTGGTGCGGCTGCAGAGCGGCGCGGCGGCGCCCACGGCGGCGGCCGCCGGCGCCTGAGCGCCGCCCGTGCACGCCCGGCGTCTTGGCCAACCGCCGGCCCCGCGCTCGCTCTGGGGCGGGCATTTTGCCGGCGGACGGGGGCGTGACGGCGCGCCGCGGGGAAGCGCGGCGGTCGGCGTCTGCGGCGCCTAGTGCGAGGCCGACTGGTGCGAGGCCGACTGCTGCGCGCGCCGCCGTTCCGGCGCGTCTGGGCCGCCGCGGCGCTGCTGGGGCTGGCTGCGGCCGCGGCGCTGAGTCTGGCACTGGTGGCCGGCGCACCCGGCGCCGGGCGGCCCGGCGGCGCACCGCCGACGCCGACAAGCGAGCCGCCGCGTCGCGACGCGGCGGCGCCCTTTGCCATGCCAGACGTAACACCGAGCGGCGCGGTGGTCGACCGAAGCGCCGTGGCGCGCGCCGTGCGCTCGCTGGGCGTGGAACCCGCCCCGCGGCCATCCCCTGAGCTGCTGGCCAGCCTTCCCAGCGAAGGCCGCCCCGCGCAGAGCGCCGAACCGCGGCCCGGCAGCGGCAACCTGCGCGTGCGCGCCTATCTGCAAGGCATCCACCGCGTGCTGTCCCAATTCGAGAGCGGCGTGGCCTTCGTCAGTTCCATCAACGCGGCCTACGCCGCCGCGGCCGTCAGCGCCGAACGCCGGCAGGCGGTGCTTGGGACCCTGGCCGACCTTGCCCGCGAGGCCGAGCAGAACCTGCGCGCCTTGGACGTCCCGCCCGCGGCTCAGGAATACCACCAGCGGCTGACGCGCACGCTGCGCAGCTATGGGCAGGCCGCCGCCGCCTACTGGACGCAAAGCGTCCGCCCCGACGGGGACACAATCGACGCCAGCACGCGCCGCCGCCGCAACTACGCCGTGCTCGACGCGGCGGAACGCTATCGCGCGCTCACCGCCTGGCCCGACGCCAGCGAACCCGTCGACCTGCCATAAACGCCCGCCCAACCAACCTCGGCGCCCTTTGGCAATCCCCGGGCGCCGGCGCTACCCTGCGCGCACCTCACCTCGCCGCCGCCGACCCGCGCGGGCCAGCGCACGTTGGCGCGCGTCCGCGCGAGGCCGCAACCCTCGGAGCCGCCGTATGCCGCCCCCGCAGCTGGGAACGCTCGAGACCCTCACGCTCCGCAGGCTGTGGCCCGCGAGCGCCGGCGACTTCACTCTGTGGCTGGTGCGCAACCTGCATCAGCTGGGCAGCGCCTTGCGCATGGACCTGGAGGTGGTCGAGCGGGAGGGTCCGGAGGGCTGGTTCCACCTCGGCGTTCTTGCCAGGGACACCCGCAGCGGCAAGACCGTTGCCATCGCGGCGGCCATGGGCGAGACCAGCCACGACGACATCGGGCGGCTTTCCACCTATGCGGCCAGCCGCGGCGCGCGCGTGCTGATCGTCCTGGCGGACTCGATCAGGAGCGAGCATCGCGGTGCGCTCGACTGGCTGCAACGCTGGCTGCCCTGCGACCTCCAAATCTTCGGCGTCGAAGCCCGCGCTCTGCGCATCGACGACTCGCGCCCGGCTATAGAGTTCGTTCCGGTGGTCGTTCCCGATGCGTGGTCGCGCCAGCCCGACGACGGCCTGCGCCCGCGCAGCCGCCAGTACCGCGACTTCTTCCAGCCGGTGATCGAGAAGTTGTGGGACCGCGAGTTCACCAGGGAGCGCTCTTACGCTCTGGCGCGCAGCGACCAGCCGTTCGCCTCGGGGACCGACGGCGTGACGTACCACGCAAGTCTCGAGGGGAGCGGCGCGTGGGTGTACGTGTGGGTTTCGACGGGAGACCGCAACCGTAACAGCGCGGTCTTCGAGGCGTTGCGCGCGCACGAGGCCGAGATTGCCCGCGAGCTGCAAGGCGCCGACGTGCGCTGGACCGGACAGCCCGGCAACAGAGTTCCAGCGTCCATGGGCATGGTCATGGAAGGCGCGGCCATCGACGATCCACCAGAAAACCTCGCGCTGACGCAAGCCTGGATGATCGACGCCCTGCCCACATTCAAAGCGGTCATCCATCCGCGTCTGGAAACGACTGTCAGCGAGCTGGCGTGGGGCGATCCATCGCCGGACGCCAGGCCCGAAGAACCGGAGTTGGGCGAGCGGCCGGCGTAGACGCGCCGGCCGGTGCTCTCCGTACCTCGAGGAAGGCTCGAATCTATGACCGTGCGCGACGTGTGGGCCGACGAGAGCCAAGACTTCACGCCCTGGCTTGCCGGCAACCTGCACAAGCTGGGCGGCGCGCTGGACCTGAAGCTGGAACTGGTCGAGCAGGAAGCGGCGGTCGGCTGCTTCTCCCTCGACATCCTGGCGCGCGAGACTGACCGCGGCGTGATGGTGGCCATCGAGAACCAACTGGAGTGGACCGACAACAGCCATCTGGGCCAGTTGCTCACCTACGCGGCTTGGTACGACGCCCGCGTCCTCGTCTGGGTCACGCCGAGGTTTCACGACGTGCATCTGGACGCGCTGGCCTGGTTCCAGCGCTGGCTGCCCGAGGGCGTGCAGGTCTACGGCATCGAAATCCGCCGCCCCAGACGGACCGCGGACGGGACGCCCGACTGTGACCTCGTAAAGGTCGATCCGTCCGACGCCTCAGCGCGGCGGCCCGTGGACGACGGCCTGAACCCGCGCAGCCGCCAGTACCGCGACTTCTTCCAGCCGGTGATCGACGCGTTCTGGACCAGCGGTTTCGCTACGGATCGCTCGTACGCTCTGGCGCGCAGCGACCAGCCGTTCGCCTCGGGGCTCGACGGCGTGACGTACCACGCAAGTCTCGAGGGGAGCGGTGCGTGCGTGTACTTGTGGATTTCGACGGGAGACCGCAACCGTAACAGCGCGATCTTCGAGGCGTTGCGTGCGCACGAGGCCGAGATTGCCCGCGAGCTGCAAGGCGCCGACGTGCGCTGGATCGGACAGCCCGGCAACAGAGTTCCAGCGTCCATGGGCATGGTCATGGAAGGCGCGGCCATCGACGACCCACCAGAAAACCTCGCGCTGACGCAAGCCTGGATGATCGACGCCCTGCCCACATTCAAAGCGGCCATCCATCCGCGGCTGGAGGCGATTCTGCACCGACGGCCGCCCACCTAGGCGCGGCCGCCCGGCCTCGAGGGCGTGGCCGGCGCGCGGGCCGTCAATGGGGCGTCCGCCTGCGGCTGTGGCACGTCCATGCACGGGGATGCTGCCAGCACGTGACTGGATGGGCTGCGGGTGGCCGCGGCCCGTCCGTTCCGACACCGTCGCGGCCTGCGCCGTCTGGGGCGGATCGAACCGGCTATGCTGAGTTCGTACCCGGTCGCCCGCCGACCTTGCAGGATCGAGCTGTATGCAATGCATCACCCCCTGGCGCGCGCGGCGGCCGCGGCCGCGCTGGTGGCAGTGGCGGTTGCCGGCATCGCGTGGCTGGTCGTCTACTTCAGCGGCGGCGGCGGCGAGGCCAGCCAGCCAATCTCGGCGCCGCAACTGACCGCGCCGCCGGCCTCGCAGGCCGCGGCGCCGACCCCAGCCGCGCAGCCCGCGGCGGCGTCTCCGGCGGCGGCCAGTCCCACGGCCGCACGCAGCACGCCCGCAGCGGCCAGTCCCGCAGCGGCCAGTCCCGCGCCGGACAGCACCGTAGCGGCGAGTCCCACAGCGGCGAGCGCCGCAGCCGCCGACGCGCGGCTCTACCGCATCATCCCCGCGGAGTCCGAAGCCCGGTATGAGATCGACGAGCTGTTGCGCGACGTGCCTACGCACGTGGTGGGGCGCACCGACCAGGTGGCCGGCGACATCATTGTGGACTTCGGCAACCCGTCCGCGTCACAGGTGGGCGTCATCCGCATCAACGTGCGCACGCTGCGCACCGACGAAGAGCGGCGCGACCGCGCCACACGCTCGCGCATCCTGCAGTCTGCCGAGGACCGCTTCGAGTTCGCGGAGTTCGCGCCCCGTGCGCTGGAAGGTCTCCCGGCCGCCATTGCCGTGGGCGACACGGTGTCGTTCACCATCGTGGGCGACCTGACGGTGCGCGACATCACGGCCGAGGCCAGATTCGAGGCCACCGTGACCATCGTGGCCGACGACCGTATCGAAGGTTCGGCCACGGCGACCGTGTCGCGCCAGACGTACGACCTGGTGATTCCCAGCGTGCCGTTCGTTGCCGGCGTCAGCGACGAGGTGCTGCTGGGCATCGAGTTCACGGCGGAGGCCGTCCCGGCATAGGCGCGCCCAGCAGCCGGCGGGCCGGTGCCCAGACGATCCAGCTGCCCAGGACGCCCGAACGCGCTATGCTTGCCCACGGATGGCCATCCAATCCGCCGTGAAGACGCTGCATTGCGCATCCTGACCACTCGCGCGCGCCTATGGACGGCGGGCGTGCTGCTGCTGGTGGCCGTTGGCGGCCTCGTGTGGCTGGCTTCGCTGATCTTCGTTTTCTTGACCAGCGGCGGCGGCGAGGCCAGCCAGGGGATAACGGCCCCGCGGCTGACGCCGCCACCGGCGGCCGCCGGCAGAGCGGCGCGGCTCTACCGCATCGTTCCTGAAGCGTCGGAAGTCCGCTTCGAGGTAGACGAAACGCTGCGCGGTCGGCCGTCGCACGTGGTCAGCCGCACCGACCAGGTGGCCGGCGACCTCATCGTGGACTTCGGCAACCCGTCCGCGTCGCAGGTGGGGGTGGTCCGCATCAACGTGCGCACGCTGCGCTCTCCGTCGGATCGGCGCGACCGGGCCATTCGGTCGCGCATCCTGCAGTCCGCCGAGGACCGCTTCGAGTTCGCCCAATTTGCGCCCCGCGAATTTATCGGTCTGCCGCAGCGCCTGGCCGTGGGCGACACCGTCACGTTCACCATCCTCGGGCCCCTCACCGTGCGCGACATCTCCGCCGAAGCCAGCTTCGAGACCACGGTGAACATCGTGTCGGAAGACCGCATCGAGGGGTCGGCCGTCGCCACCGTCACGCGCGAGACCTACAACCTGGTGATTCCCTACGTGCCGTTCGTCTCCAACGTCAGCAACGAGGTGCTGCTGGGCATCGAGTTCACGGCCACGGCCGTGGACTCGTAGGCCGCCCGCGGCCTGCGCGGCAGCACAGCCGCCCGGGCGCCGCGCGAGGCGCTAGACTTGGGCGGCGGGGCGCACAGTGGCGGCACCCGCCCTGCCAACCGTCATTACGCGTCGAACGACTCACAGCGTTGGGTTCCCGCCCTGCCCGCACCGGGGGCCTGGCGCATGCGGCCGATCTGCGGCCGCCGGCGCCTCGGGAACCAGACGCAGGGACGCACCGCCGCCGTTGGGCGGCGGTCTGGAGCAGACCGCCCCCGGCCACGGGGGCGCACGTCGACACGACCAACGCAGGAGCACAACATGACGACACCTACGAACGCCTGCAGCGCGGCGCGCGCCGGCCGCGGCGTGACCCGGCGGCGCGCGCTGGGGCTGACCCTGGCGGCCGGCGCGGGAGCGCTGGCCGCGGCCTGCGGCGAGCCGGACGCGGTGGAGATTCCGCTGCCCGCGCCGCGGGCCGAGCGGCGCGAGGGCGCGGCGCCCGCGGCAACCGTGGTGGTGTCGCGCAGCGAGCGCGCGCCCAGCCGCGAGGGCGCGCTGCCGCCGCCCGGCGCAAATCGCCCCATCGCCCTGGCCTTGCCGACCTTCGGCGGGTCGAACTGGGACGTGGAGCCGATTCTCATCGCCGCTCAAACCGCGGCGCGCTACGAGACCGAAAGCCGCTACAAGTACATTGACACCCCGCTGCCCTCGAACTTCGGCTACCGCTGGAACTACGCCGATGCCTTGGACGACGGGGCGGGGAGCACGCTGGCCGACATCGTGATTCTGGAGCGCTGGGACCTGAACAATCTGGCGGCGAACCGGCGTCTGCTGCCGCTGGACGAACACCTGGCCAGCGACGCCTCGTTCGACCCCGCGGCCTACTGGCCCGGCATCCTGGAGGCCGGCCAGGTGGACGGCGTGCAATACGCGCTGCCGGTGGCGGCCGCGCCGTGGGTGACGGTGGTGAACCGCGACCTGGCCGCGGCGACCGGCTTCGACCTGCCGCCGCGCGAGGCCTGGGACGGCGACGCCTTCGTGCAAGGCGCGATCACCATGCACCGCGACCCCAACGTGCAGGGCGCCGAGGATTCGCTGGGCGTGGTAATCAACGTCGAGCCGATGTGGATGGCGCCGGACCAGCTCTGGAGCGAGGCGCCCAGCTTTCTGTTCTTGCAGTCCAGCCTGGGCGTGGTGCCGGACGACCAGGGGTCGTTCGCGGCGCTGCGCACGCCTCAGGCGCTGGAAACCGTGCAGGTGCTCTACGACCTGGCCTCCACCTATGGGATTGCCCAAGCCAATCGGGGCGAGAATTTCAACTTCTGGCGCCACCTGCAAGAGGGCAAAGTCGGCATGGCGATGATCCAGCTGGCGGGCAACTGGTTCGGCTATTTCGTCCGCAGCAGCGGCCCCGACAACGTCTTCTATCCGTTTCCCCGCTTCGGGGTTGGGGACGCGCCGGTCAGCATCTGGATGATGCTGGGGATCAGCGCGGGCACGGCCGAACCGCGCGTGGCCTACGACGCGCTGCGCGCCCTGGAGCGCAACACCCAGGACGCCGCCAACGTGCCCGCCCAGCGCACCTCCGCCGACACCCTGCGCCGCCGCTTTCCCGCCTACCGCCCCGACGAAGCGCAGATGGTGGTGGACATCATGCAGAACGCGTCCTACGTGACCCTGGAGCGCCCCCACTGGGGCGCCTTCATCAATGAAGTTGACGCCGGCATCATCCTGGAAGGCCTGACCGCCTCCCAAGCCCTGGACGGCGTCGTCCGCCGGCTGGAAGAACTCGGCGCGCGGGTGTAAACTTGGCTGCGCTGAGCTTCTCTTAGGATTTCCAGGCGGGGATTGGGCATGACCGTGGACGAGGATCGGACGCCGCAGGCTGACGTCGGTCAGGAACAGATCGAAGGGCTGGGAGACGATCAGCCGGATGAGTGGGGAAGCTATCCAATCGATACACTGCTCATCCGTAATGAATCTCGCACAGTGCATGAAGTACTGCGTCGGATTGAGCAAGAACGTTTTGTCATGGATCCAGATTTCCAACGCGACTTCATCTGGGACCAAGAAAAACAGAGCAGGTTTATCGAATCTGTGTTGATGCGAATACCGCTTCCAGTCTTCTATCTTGCAGAAGATGATCAGGGTCGGATGATTGTCGTAGATGGACTGCAACGCCTGTCGACCTTCCGCCACTTTGTAAACAACGATCTGCGTCTTCGCCTTGAGAACAGACCTGAGATAAACGGAAAGATATTCAACGAGTTATCGCCAAAGCTTCAGAACCGCGTGGAAGACTGCAATCTCATCCTCTACGTTATTGACGCAAAGGCACACGAGAAGACGCGCTTGGACATCTTTGAGCGTGTCAACAGCGGTGTGCCTTTGACCCGACAGCAGATGCGCAACTGCCTGTATATGGGTCCTGCGACACGCTTCCTCAGGGAAGAGTCACAAACCGACCTGTTCCTGAAGGCTACTGGAAAGAGTCTTAGGAGCACAACAATGAGGGACCGGGAATTCGTCAATAGATTCTGCGCTTTCCAAATCCTCTCGCTTGACCACTATAGAGATATGGACGAGTTCCTTGCACAGAGCCTACTCGAGATGAATTCCAGACCGGAAAACCTTAAGGAGTTGTCTGCGCAGTTCAAAACCACTCTCCAGAATAATCTGCATCTCTTCCAAAGGCATGCCTTTCGCAAACATGAGCCAGAACAAACGAATCGAAACGTAATTAATGCATCGCTTTGGGATGTCATGTCCACAGGATTGTCAAGGTATGACCTGGGTATCGTCATGGAGCGTTCACCTGCTGTGAAAAAGGGGTTCTATCAGCTGCTCAATGACGAGGAGTTCATGAGTTCTATCACCCTCGGAACGAGCGACTCCAAGCGGGTACGATTGCGATTTGAAATGACAGAGGCGATGCTCGAGGAGTCGCTTGGTGCTTACTAATCTCGAGCTCAAACTTTTTAAGTGTTTCCGGCTGTTGCGCCTGCCACTCGCCCCGCTGACACTTCTCACGGGTCTCAACGCATCAGGGAAATCCTCGGTCCTGCAGGCGCTTGTGCTGTTGCATCAGACAATGCGTGAACAGGAATCGTCAACTCGCCTTGCACTCAACGGCGACGTTATTCGTCTGGGAACAACACCCGATGTCGTCAACGAGGAATTTGGACGAAATATCTTTGGTATTGCTTTATGGAGTGATGCAAACGTCTGCAGCTGGGAGTTCGAGGGTGACCGTCGTGATATGTCCATGAAAGTCCGTGTCGTAGCTGTTAATGATCAGGAATTCGTAACTCCACACGCATTGCTTAACCTGTTGCCATACGAATACTACACCTCAGACGAATGGGAATCGGATATAACGACGATTGCACGACAGCTAGAGAGCTTGAGCTACATCACTGCGGAGCGTATGGCCCCTCAAGACGTATACGCTCTTGAAGACCCGCATACCGTGAGCTCCATCGGACGGCGCTTGACGTCAGAGTGGACGAAAGAGTACCTTGAAGACCCTCACATCGTGAGCTCCGTCGGACCTCGGGGCGAGCACGCTGTAAGTGTGTTGTATTGGAAGAGGGATGAGCGCGTACATGACTCACGGATATTACGCGGGGTGCCCCCTACTCTCTTCCGCCAGGCCGAGGCGCGCATGCGCACGCTCTTTCCTGGCTTCAGCATGGATTTGCAGCCGGTGTCACAGGCGAACGCCGTGACACTAGGGTTGCGTACGTCTGACACGGGAGAATTTCACAAGCCAATCCATACCGGCTTTGGGCTTACACAGTGCCTGCCAATTGTTGTCTCCGCACTTTCGGCATCCAAAGGTGAGTTGATTCTGATCGAGAACCCAGAGGTGCATCTCCATCCGGCTGGTCAAGCACAGATGGGACAGTTCTTGGCCGACGTAGCTCGTGCAGGAGTGCAGGTGCTTGTCGAGACGCATAGCGACCACGTGTTGAATGGGGTCCGTCGAGCCGTCAAGGAAAAGCGACTTCCTGCAGACCAAGCTGCAATCCACTTTTTCCGACCGCGCTCCTACCATGATCCGCAGGTTCTGAGCCCAGTGCTGGACGACTCAGGTAACATCGATGACTGGCCCGATGGATTCTTCGATCAGTTCGATAAGGATGCAAACTACTTCGCCGGATGGGCAGATTCCTGAGATGGAATTGATCTTCAACGATTGCTCCATCCACGGACAGTTTCACGACCTGCCCTCCTTTCAGGTCTCCATCGAACGTGTGCTGCGCATTCGGGCGCGTGCACGTCGGTACGGAAGTGATCTGCTGTGCCACCGTAATGTTGTAAGTGCGAATGTGATGCCAGGATGTCCTATGCAGCGTGCGGTCCAAGTGTTGGACAGAGACAAGCAACGAGCACTGATGCAGTGGCTGACGAGTAACGGTCCATTCTGGGACGACGATCGGCAGCACAGCGGGGATGACTGGCTGGAGTACAACGGAGAGATTGTCACGGAAACCGCGGTTGGGGAAACCGCCTATTGCACTCTCAGCGGACTGCCCCGCGGCCTTGTGAGCATTGAACCATCCTGTTGGTTGCACAGGACACTGTCTGTTCGCTATCGAGAGAACGGAGATACGCGGTTCGTCAAGATTCCAAACTACTGGAGCGTCGATACTGTATCGTCCATCCTTGCAGCTGCACCGGCCAAGATCGGCTCCTGGGATGATCTTGATGGGGTTGCTCGGAAACGATGTTCGAATCTCGAGTTCACACCGGACAGTTTTCGTCCGCTCGATGGTCACCCCTTCAACGGGAATGTTGCGGAACGATTACTGCAACGTTTGGAAGTATTGCACAAACTCAAGAGTTGCTTCAATGACCGCGGTGAGAGAACCCCCGAGGGGCATCGCATATATCAACAATACTTCACCGGCAGCAAGGCGTGGTTTTCTGACTCATCGGACACGGAGAAATCACAATTCGAGTCAGCGCTGACATTCCCAAACCCGCTGAACGCCGCTGAGCCGCTGTTTTGCACTTGGCACGGCAAAGTGAAAACCCCACAATTGCGCATTCACTTTACGTGGCCTATGCGTGCGAGCGAACCGACGTACATCGTATACGTCGGCCCGAAAATCACGAAGCGCTAGAGGTGCACTGGCCCTTGGCTGCAAACGCAAGCGTGCTTCCGTCCAGCACCTTCACGTCGTTCGTGTCAAAATGACCTGCCCTGACCGGCCAGAAAACGAATCACCATGACTGAGCAGCGTTTGTGCGGCCGGGTTGCTGTCGTTACTGGGGCGGCGACTGGGATTGGGGCGGCCATTGCGCGGCGGCTTGCTGGCGAGGGTGCGGCGGTGTTGATTGCCGACATCGACGGCGCGGGGGCGGCGGCGCAGCGGTGCGCTATTCAGGCCGACGGCGGCGCGGCGGCGGCGATGGCGGCCGACGTCGGCCAGACGGAGCAGGTCGAGGCAATGATTGCCGACGCCGTGCGGCGGTGGGGGCGGCTGGACATCCTGGTGAACAACGCCTATCCGGCCACCGAGGCCATGAGCGGCGGCGCCGAGGACGTGCCGCCCGAGGTGTACGACCGCGCCATGGCCGTGCTGGTAAAGGCCAGCTACCTGGCGGCGCGGTTTGGCGTGCCGCACATGCGGCGCGGCGGGGGCGGGAGCATCGTCAACATTTCGTCCGTTCACGGCTTTCTGGCGGCGCGCGGCGCGTTGGTGTACGAGACCGGCAAGGCGGCCCTGATCGCGGCAACCCGCCAGATGGCGGTGGAGTACGGCCGCGACGGCATTCGCGTCAACGCCATCGCCCCGGGGCATATCGTCACCCCCAACATCCAGGCTGCGATGTGGGACGCCAACCCGTCGGGCCTCGACTTCATCACGTCGCAATACCCCATCGGGCGGGTTGGACGCCCGCAGGACATTGCCGCGGCCGCCGCCTGGCTCTGCGGCGACGACGCCTCGTTCGTGACCGGCCACACGCTGGTGGTGGACGGCGGCCACTCCATCCAGCTGCAAGAAAACTTCGGCGTTCAGCAAGCGCATTACGCCCAGGAGCATCCGGGCACGCAACTCCCGTATTAGCGTCTTCCGTTCCCCGCGCCCTGCCTTCGGTTCCTTTTGCCGTTCGTTTTGCCGTTCGTTCAGGACGAGGGATGGCGGCCGTTGGCCGTTCAGGGCGAGGGGTCAGGACTTTCGTTCTCGGCGCTCCGCGGCTGAATCTCTGCCAGGCGCACGCAGGCGCGGGGGACGGCGATGCCCGGCCCCCGCCGCATGACGGTTACCACGGGCGCCAGGTGGCCGCCGTGGTACTGCTGGACTGGAACCAGGCTGTGGGCGTAGGCGCGCACCGACTGGCGGCCTGTGGAGCAGTCGTAGCCAAGGCCGAGCGGCGCCGGTTCGCCGCGCTGCACGGCGTAGCACTCCAGCGTGTGCGCCCAGTCGGCCACCCAGACGCCGCGGAACCCGGGCGGCAGTTCCACGCGCAGCAGCACGCTGCCGACGTGGGCCCGCCAGCGGCGTCCGCCCTCGCCGCCGAAGGCGGGCGAGTCGTCCAGCCAGCGCGGTTTGGGGTCGAGGAAGCCTTCCACGCTGCGCAGCCCCTCGAACTCCGGCGTCAGCTCGCTGCCCAGAACGCGCTTGCGCGCCCGCAGGCCGCCGGCGGTGCCCAGAATCAACGGCAGCCGCTCGGGGCGCGTGTAATGCCAGACGATCAGCCCGCCGTCTGGCGTCCAGGCGGGCCGCGCCGGGTCGTCCTGGAATCCCAGGCTGCCGAGCCGTTCGCCGCGGCGCGTGAGGAAGCGCTCCGCGCGGCGCTCGTCCATCGGCTCAGTCTCCCGCGCCCGGCGCCGCCAGGCCGCCCGGCGGGATCGCCGCCCCGCGCGGCGCCGCCATGACCGGCGTCTCTGGCAGCCCGGCGCGGACCCTCAGTCCCAATCGAACAGAATCTTGCCGGCCGCGGCGCTGTTGGCCAGCTGGAAGGCTTCGACGGCGTCGTGGGGGCGAAATCGGTGCGTGATCAGCCGCGCGATGGGGATGCGGTGGCGGCGCACGCAGTCGAGCAGGCTTTCCCATTCGTGCTGCTTGTAGAGCCAGGAGCCGCGCAGGGTGACTTCCTTGAAGATGAGCTGCTCGGTGGGGGCGATGGTGGTTTCGCGCCCCACGCCGACCTCGACGAACGTGCCGTGCACGCGCAGCGCATCGATGGCGGCCGCGCGGGCGGGCGCCTGCCCGCTGGTGTCGATGGCGGCCGCCAGACCTTCGCCGCCCGCCAGGTCCAGCAGGCGCGCGTTCAGGTCGGGGTCGGAACTGTCCAGCGCCGCCAGCGCGCCGTGCTCCAGCGCCAGCGCGCGGCGCCGAGGTGACGGGTCTACGCCCAGCATCGGCGCGCCCAGCGCGCGCCCCAGCATCACGCACGACAGCCCCACGGGTCCCAGCCCGAACACGGCCAGCATGCGCTCGCCCGACGGAGCGGCCTTGCGCAGCGCGCCGTAGGCCGTGCCTACGTTGCAGGACAGCAGCGCGCCCACCGAGAAGTCCATGTCGTCGGGCAGCGGCATGGCGTTGCGCGCCGGGGCGATGAGATAGGCGGCGTTGGTTCCGTGCCGGTGGCGGCTGAAGTGCTGCGCGTCGGCGCAGAACATCGGCTCGCCGCGGCGGCAGTGCACACAATGCCCGCAGCCCACGATGCCGAACACCACCACGCGGTCGCCCACGGCCGGAGAGGTCACGCCGGGACCCACGGCGTCCACGCCCCCCGCGCACTCGTGGCCTAGCGCGTAGCGAATCCAGCCGCGCTCGCGGCGCAGGGTCTGGGGGGTTCGATAGTGATGCAAGTCGCTGCCGCAGATTGCGGAGGTCACGGTGCGCACGCGCATCTCGCCAGGCCCTGGCGCGTGCACGGCCGCGCGGCCCACCGACACCGCGTGGTCACCCAAACACCGCACACAGGTCATTTCAGAAGCCGCCGTCATCCGACCCGCCTCGTCACTGCACGCGCCGGCCCATCATGCGCCCCAGCCGCCCGGACACCAAGCTGCGGCCGCGCACGACCTCTGTGCGCCCCGCGCCCTGAACGAGCGCGGGCGGAGGGGCTGCAGGGAGCGAGGCTGATGGGTGAGGGGAAGATAAGGGGAGTGGATTCGAGGCTGGGGCGTAAGGGGCTGACGGGTGAGGTTGCTGCTCGCCTGCGCGGGGGCTTCGTCACCGCGTCTCACCCTCACCCTGCCCTCTCCCTCGAGGGAGAGGGGAAGAAAAGGGGAATGGATTCGGGGCCGGGGCGCGAGGCTGACGGGTGCGGTTGCTGCTTGCCTGCGCGGGGGCTTCGTCACCGCGTCTCACCCTCACCCTGCCCTCTCCCTCTAGGGGGAGGGGAAGAGGGGGAGGTCGAGGGGGAAGGGGAGGGGGGAGGGTGGCGGGGGGCTGGCGGCGATACCATGGGGGTGGTTCGTCCACTCGTCGGGACTTGCATGTTTGCCATCGCCATTCCCTGGGACCCCGATCTGCTCGAGATCGGCGCGTTTCGGTTCACCTGGCATTCGCTGTTTGCGGTGGTGGGCATCTTCGTGGGCGTGTGGGTCGCGCGGCGGTTGGGGCGCTGGACGGACATTCCCGACGACAAGGTGGTGACGCTGGCGCTGTGGGCGGTGGGCGGCGGGCTGGTGATGGCGCGTTTCTTCTACGTGATCGACAACCTGGATCAGTTCCAGAACGACTGGGCGCGCGTGTTTGCGCTCAACGACGGCGGCATCACGGTGTGGGGCGCGCCCGTCGGCGGGGGGCTGGCCGTTGGCCTGGCCGCCTGGTGGATGAAGCTGGACGTGCGCACCGCGCTGGACATCGGGGCGCCCGGGCTGATTCTGGGCATGGGCATCGGGCGCATCGGCGACCTCGTCAACGGCGAGCACCACGCGCTGCCGACGGATTTGCCCTGGGCGGTGTTCTACACGCATCCGAACGCGATCGGACAGGGGGCGCCGGTGCATCCGGCCACCACCTACGAAATGCTGGGCGACTTCGCGATCTTCGGGCTGGCGGTCTGGATCGCCAGCCGCTGGCTGGGGCGGCTGTACGTGTTCTGGGCGGTGCTGGCGGGGTACGGCGCGCTGCGGCTGGGGCTGCAGTTCCTGCGCATCGACCAGGATCCGCGCCTGCTGGGCTTGCAGCAGTCGCAGCTCATTGCCGTGCTGGTGCTGATTGCCTTTGCCGGCTGGCTGGGGCATCGGCTGCGGCTGCATTTGAGGGCGGCGCGGACGCCGCCGGTGCAGGCCGAGCCGCCGCACCGCCGGCGGCGGTCGCGGCGCTAAGGCGCTGCGTCGTACAGCCATCCGCGCCGCCGCCGCGTCTCCTGCGGGCGAGCGCCCCCATCGCCAGTTCCGCGCTGCGCTCCGCGCGGTGTGCGACGATGACGCCATGACTCATCCCGACCATGCGCTGGACGGTGCCGCCTTTCCATTTGCGGCGATCGTCGGGCAGGACCTGATGCGCCTGTCGCTGGTGCTGAATGCGGTGAACCCGAGCATTGGCGGCGTGCTGATCCGCGGCGAGCGCGGCACGGCCAAGTCCACGGCGGTGCGCGGCCTGGTGAGCGTGCTGCCGGAGATACGCGTGGCCACCTGCGCCTATGGCTGCGACCCCGACTCGCTCAATCTGTGCGCCGCATGCGGCGCGGCGCGCGGCCGCAACGAGGAGATCGACTCCACGCTGCGGCGCGTGCGCGTGGTGGACCTGCCCGTCTCGGCCACCGAGGACCGCATCATCGGCACCTTGGATCTGGAGGCCGCGCTGTCGCGCGGCGAGCGCACGTTCGAGCCGGGGCTGCTGGCCGCCGCGCACCGCGGACTGCTGTACGTGGACGAAGTCAACCTGCTGGACGACCACCTGGTGGACACGCTGCTGGACAGCGCGGCGTCGGGGACGAACCTGATCGAGCGCGAGGGTGTGCAATACAAGCATCCGTCCGAGTACATCCTGGTGGGAACCATGAACCCCGAAGAGGGGGACCTGCGCCCGCAGCTGCTGGACCGCTTTGGGCTGGCGGCGGAAATCCGCGGGGACCTGGAGCCGCAAGCGCGCGCCGAGATCGTGCGGCGGCGGATTGCGTTCGAGCGCGACACGCGCG
Organism: uncultured Chloroflexota bacterium; assembly: GCA_958296175.1. Lineage (GTDB taxonomy): Bacteria > Chloroflexota > UBA11872 > UBA11872 > UBA11872 > UBA11872. Next base: position 1,688,432 of record OY282448.1, on the reverse strand, counting down.
GGTTCCTGCACGCCTGGGGGCCAGCCAGCGACGAGCTGCGCCAGCGCATCGTGCGCGCGCGCGAGCTGCTGCCCGACGTGGCGCTGAGCGACGACATGCTGTCGCTGATCGCCCACATTGCGGTGGCGATGGGCGTGGACGGGCACCGCGCCGACATTGTGATGCACAAAACCGCCTCGACCATTGCCGCCTGGGAAGGCCGCACGGAGGTGACGCGCGAGGACGTGCGGCGGGCGGCCGAGGTGGCGCTGCCGCACCGACGCCGCCGCGACCCATTCACGCCGCCGCACCTGGACCCGGACGAGCTGGACCGAGCCATCCAGTCGTTTGACGCGCAGCAGCGGTCGGGAACGAGCGAGGGCGCGGAGGACAGGCCCGAGCCATCGAAGGCCGCGGCCAGCGACGAGCTGACAGCGGCTGCGGGCGAAGATGCCGGCGCGCCGACGTCCGCAGGAACCGACCGGCGTATCGACCCCGACGCCGCGCCCGACTCGCCCACCGTGGCCGCGCAGGAGCGCCAGTCGGTGGTGCGCCCGCGGGCGGGGCGCCGCACGCAGCACGAGGTGCAAGGCCGCCGCGGGCGTTCGGTGCGCAGCCGCGCCATGCAGCCGGGCGACCCGCCGGACGTGTCGCTGATCGACACGATTCGCGCCGCCGCCCTGCGCGGCGTGGGCGACGGCATGCCGACCATCACGCGCGACGACGTCCGCATCCGCCGGCGCACGCGCAAGGTGGGCAATCTGATGCTGTTCGTGGTGGACGGCTCCGGGAGCATGGCGGCGCAGCGGCGCATGCAGCTGACCAAGTCGGCCGTGCTCTCGCTGCTGGCGGACGCCTACCAGCGCCGCGACCGCGTGGGACTCGTGACCTTCCGCAAGACGGAGGCCTACGAAACCGTGCCGCCCACCACCAGCCTGGACCTGGCGCACATGCGCATGCGCGAGCTGCCCACCGGCGGGCGCACGCCGCTGGCGCACGGCTTGGACATGGCGCGCCGCGTGATCTTGCGCGAACGCGCGCGCGACGCCGAAACGCGCCCGATCGTCATTCTGCTGACCGACGGCGTGGCGAACGTCGGGTTGCAGGCTGGCTCCGACCCTCTGGACGACGCGCAGCGCGCGGGACGTCGGATGGCGGCGGACAAGATTCCGGCGCTGGTGGTCGACGCCGACCGCCGCCGCGCGCGCGTCAGCCCGCTGCCCGATCTGGCAACGGCCATGGCCGCCACCCACGTGCGCCTGGACGCCCTGGCCGCAGGGCAGCTGACCAGCCTGATACGTCTGGCAACGGCCTGAGGGACTTCGACACGTTCCCGCTCGTTTGACGAGCGGGGGCAGAGGGCGCGGCTTTCTCTCGCCGCGCGCTGCTCGTTTCCGTCGCCGCCGCGCTGTCGCCTTGCCGCGCGCTGCGGGGCGATGGGAGAGCGAAGGGGAAGGAAGAACGGGGACGCCTGGGTATCAGGACAAGGCCATGGGAAGCTGTTCGGGGGGCGGCGGCGGGGCCAGGGGCGGGGGCAAGCCGCGGGCTGCGCCGACGGCGTCCCACAGCACCTGCGCGCGGGCGCTCAGGTCGTCGGCCTCCTCGCGGTCCAGGTAGCGCCGGTCGCCGGCGTACAGGTCGGCGTAGAGCGGCTCCAGGTGCGGGAAGTAACGCCGCAGGTTGTGCATGAACCAGCGTTTGGGCGCCTCGTCCAGGTGCAGCAGCATGGCGCCCACGCGGCGCGCGCCGTGGTCGCGCGCGCGGCGCATGACGTCCTCGATCGCGGCGTTGGTATCGGTCAGTCCGGGCAGCACGGGCGCCATGTTGACGCCCACGTCCAGCCCGAGCCGCGACAGCTCGGCCACCAGTCGAAAGCGTTCGTCCGGCGGCGGCGTGCCAGGCTCGATGCGGCGGGACAGGTGCGCGTCTGCTATTGGGATCGACACGGTGACGCTCAGACCGGCGGCGCGCGCCGTGTCCTGCAAAAGGCCGCTGTCGCGGCGCAGCAGGGTCGACTTGGTGATCAGGCTGGCCGGCGAGCGCGCGGCCAGGAACTCGCGCAGACAGGCCTGCGTGAGCCGCAGGCGGCCCTCGGCGGGCTGATAGGGGTCGGTGGCTGCGCCGATTACCACCGACGCCCGCTTCCAGCGCGGCGACTGGATCTGCGCGCGCAGGCGTTCGGCCACGTTGACCTTGGCGAACACGATGCGCTCGAAGTCGCGGCCGCCGTTGAGGTCGAAGTAGGTGTGGGTCTGCCGCGCGTAGCAATACCAACAGGCGTGGCTGCACCCTCGGTAAGGGTTCAGTGTCCACTGAAACGGCATGCCGCGCACACGGTTGAGGGCGCTGCGGCAGGTGATGGGTCGGACCTCGGGTCGCATGGCACACCCCTTGGGCGTCCCCTGCCGCGGGCAGGATACCATACAGAACACGAACATGGTCGTGGGAGGGAAATGCGGGTTGGGGCCGCGCGCGTGGGCGAAGACCTTCCGTGTCGGCGTCGAGGCCGCCCCTCACCCTAACCCTCTCCCCCTGGTGGGGGAGAGGGAACCCCACCCGCCCCAGCCGCCGCCTCCTGCGCTGCCCTCCCCCTGGTGGGGGAGAGGGGACCATCCGGGGGAGAGGGGAGCATCTGGCGGGCGGCCCGTTCGTCACGGGGAGGCGCCTCCCCTGGCGGGCGAAGGGGCCGTGGGGTTTAGACGTCGGCCAGGGAAGCTTGGCGGCGGACGGCGTAGGGGTTGTCGCGGGTGATCAGCGGGAAGCGGACGGTCTGGTGGGTCAGCCCGGCCTCGTGCACGCCCATGATCATCTCGATAGTCCAGCGGCCATCGATGGCGTCGCAGACGGGGCGTCGGTCGTCTTCCACCGCCGCCAGCAGGTCGCGCGCCATGCGGGTGTGCAGAAGCTGCCATCCGTCGCCGGGTTCGCCGGCCGGCACGGGGCCGTCGGCGGTCAGCGGGTCCGTCGGCACCGGTTCCCAGACGCTGTCCGGCCCGGGGTCGTCCGCGGGCCGCCGGTTGACGAGCAAGGGCTGGCCGCCGGAGGCGGGTCCGCCGCCGCGCAGCGAGATCATGCCCTCGGTGCCAATCAGCTCGATGCCCATGGCCCGATGGCCGCCGGCGGACGTGCGGGCGGAGGAGAGCAGGCCCGCCACGCCGTGGTCGAACACGAAGCGCGCGAAGATCTGGTCACCCGCAATCAGGCCGATGTTTTCGTTGCCCTCGTGCACGTCGGGCAGACCCACGGGCCGCCCGGACTGAAAGACGTCGGCGCTGACGTGGATGGGGTCGCCGGCAACTTCGCGCATCTGGTCCACCAGGTGCACGCCCAGCACCATCAGGTCTTCGGCGCCGCCGCGGCGGTCGTCGTTCTTGCCGGTGGCGTGAACGGCGATCAGGCGGCCGATGGCGCCTTCGCGCAGCAGCGCCAGCATGCGCCGGCCCTGCTGGTCGACGCGCCGGGTGTGCGCAACCTGAATCTTGACACCGCGCGCGCTGGCGGCGGCGATCACGGCGTCGGCCTCGGCCGGGGTGCGCACGAAAGGCTTCTCGCAGTAGATGCCGCGCGCGCCGGCCTCGACGGCGGCCAGCAGCATGTCGGCGTGATGGTTGGGCTGGCGGGTGCAGACGTTGACGAAGTCCGGCCGCACCTCCTGCAGCATCTGGCGGTAGTCGCCAAAGGCGCGGCGCACGCCCAGCTGGTCGGCCTTGCGGCGCGCCGCATCGGCGTCCACGTCGGCCACGGCCACCACCTCGACCTCGGGAACGAGGCCCCAAGCGCGGTCGAGAGAGTGGCCGTAATCGCCGGCGCCTGTCGCACCAATCAGTGCCGCGGTGTACATACGTGTCGTCCTTGGCCAGCCGCCGTGGGGCAAGTCCCCGCAGGATACCGCCAGTCGAGCGCGGCGGGGCCTGCCGCAATTGCCGCCGCGCCCGCGCGCCGCGCCGACGCACGCCCGCGATGCCGGCGGTGTTTTGCCGACGGCGCTTTGCCGCCGCGGGCCGCTCGGACGTGCGGGGCGGCGCCGGGTTAGCATCAGCCGCGCGCTCGTTCGGGGGACATGACAACGGACGCCCACGCGCCGCGGGCGTTTGCCTGGTGAGCAATGCCCACGGCGACCGCCGCCCACCCACGCAGCTCTGCATGCGGATCGACGCGGACGGCGTCCGCCGCATGCCCGCCGCGCCGCTCCCCGACGGTTATCTGCTGCGCGCCTGCCGCCGCGCCGACGCCCACCGCTGGGCCCAGACGCTGCGCGCGGGCGGATTCACGACCTGGACCGAGGCCATGGTGCTGGACTACCTGGCCGACGCTGACCGACGCGCCGGCTCCCTGGTCGTGGAGCGCCAGGGCAGCGTGGCCGCAGGAACGTTTGCGTCACGGGTATCGAACTATCCCTTCGACCCGCTGCCGATTTCCGCGGCAGACCCGCACCGGGAGGGGTTGCTCGACTATGTCGTCACCCACCCAAACCATCGCGGGCGCGGGTTGGGCCGCGCCGTCTGCGCGGCCGTGACGAAGCGCCTGGTCGACGGCGGCTGCCGCGCGGTGTGGCTGAGCACCGACGACTGGCGCCTGCCCGCCATTCACGTCTATCTGTCGTTAGGGTATCGACCCGTTATGGTGAGCGGCGACATGCCGGAACGCTGGGACATGGTGATGCACGCCCTGCACGACGACGGCAATGCGCGCACTTAGGCTGGGACTGGCCGGACTGGGCCACGGCCAAACGCTGCTGCAAGCCAACCTGCCGCAGCACGACGACCTGCCCATCCGCGTCACGGCCCTGTGCGACACCAACCCCGACCGCTTGGATGCAGTTGCGCAGCGGCATGGCATTCGCAGCGTAACCACCAACGTCGACGCATTGATTACACACCCCGACATTGACGTGGTTGGGATTTACACCCCCGGCCCGCAGCACGCCGCGCAGATTCTGGCCGCACTGAACGCGGGCAAGCACGTGATGGTCACCAAGTCGATGGTCTACACCCTGCGCGAAGCGGAACAGGTGGTGGAAGCCGTGGACCGCAGCGGCCTGGTGCTGCTGGTCACCCAGTCCCTGCGCGGCCGCCATGCATTCATCCAAGCCAAACGCGCCTGCGACGCTGGCGGCATCGGCGAGTTGTTCATGGCGGAATCGCACTACGTGCACGACTTGCGGCCGGTCTATGCACGGTCGCCCTGGCGCGTCACGGCGCCGCAAGACTTGATCTTGGGCGGCGCCTGCCACCCGATCGACCTGCTGCGCTGGTTCATGGGCGACGTCGACGAGGTGCACTGCGTGGGACTTCGCAGCGGCGTGGCGCCCGAGTATCCACAAGAAGACTGCTTCTTCATCAACGCGCGTTTCACCAGCGGCGCCATCGGCCGCGCGGCCACCCTGCTCGGCATGATTCACCCGCACGGCGAACGCGCCAACAGCCTGACGGTGTACGGAACCAAAGGCACGATTCGGGACAACGTAACGACGCTGGACGCCGACGCGTATCTGCCGACGCGGGCCTGCGAAACTCATCTGCCGCCCGACCGCGGCCATAGCACCGAAATGCTGGTCATGCTGCGCCACATGGCCGACTGCGTGCTGCACGGCGCCACCCCCTGGGTCGGCGCCCGCGAAGGCGCCCGCGTGGTCGCCACCGGCCTGGCCGCCTGGCAATCCCTGCGCACAGGCCAGACGGTGAAGGTGCGCAACGAGTTCTGACGCGCAGGAGACCCGTCCGGCCGTTCCCGCAGGCGCCGCCGCCGTCGACTGCGCCCCGCCGCACGTGACAGGGACCCACCGGCTCGGCGGCCCAGACAGAAAGAGAGCGGGCCGTAGCCCGCTCTCTCATCTTGTGCCGAAATGGCTTGTTAACGGTTGGATCCGCGCCGCGTTCGCGACGCTTCCCTCAAGGGCCCCCGATCTCCCATCGGCGAAACTTGGCTAACGCCTTTCGGCCGCACCCTTCTATCATGGGCGCAGCATCCGTGCAAGCCCGCGACGCCGCAGACGACGCTGAAGCCGCGGCTGACCTGGCAGGTCCCGTCGCAGCGGCGGCAAGGCCTCAGCGGCGAATCAGGAGGCGGAACGTGGCGTATCGCTTGGGCCTCGACGTGGGCACGAACTCCATTGGCTGGGCCGCGCTGCACCTGGACGCGGACGGCAACTCGTCGAACGTGCTCGATTTGGGAGTGCGCGTCTTCTCGGACGGACGCAACCCCCAAGACGGCACGTCGCTGGCCGCGCAGCGACGCCTGCCGCGCGGTCAGCGCCGGCGCCGCGACCGATACCTGAAGCGCCGCGGCGATCTGCTGGACGCGCTGACCTCCTGCGGCCTCATGCCGCCGGACGAAGACGCGCGCCGGGGCGTGGCGGCGCTCGACCCGTACCAGCTCCGAGCTCGCGCGCTCGACCAGCGGCTGGCGCCCTTCGAGTTGGGCCGCGCCCTGTTCCATCTGAACCAGCGGCGCGGCTTCAAGTCGAACCGCAAGGCGGCCGGCGAGGACGAGAACGCCGCGAAAAAGATTCGGGCCGACATGGACGCGTTGCGCAAGGCCATCGACGAGAGCGGCGCGCGCACGTTGGGCGAGTTTCTGGCGCGTCGGCGAGCCAACAAACGCTTGGTGCGCGCCCGTCCGGGCATGGGGCTCTATCCCGACCGCTCCTTGTACGAAGCCGAGTTCGACGCGATTCGCCAGGCGCAGGAGCCGCATCACTGCCTACGCGCAGACCAGTGGGACTCGCTCAAAGACGTCATCTTCCACCAGCGGCCGCTGAAACCCGTCGAGCCCGGCTGGTGCTCGCTGGAAGAAGGGCAGCGGCGGGCGGCCCGCGCGCTGCCGGTTGCCCAGGAGTCCCGCATGCTCCAGGAAGTCAACAACCTGAAGCTGCGGCTCGACGTCGAGCCGGAACGGCCCTTGACCGACGACGAGCGGGAACGCGCCATGCACAAGCTGCGCGACGGCAAGAACATCGACCTCAAGAAACCCACGCTCGACCTGGGGCTGCCGTCAGGCGCCGCCTTCAACTTGAGCCGCGGCGGCCGCACGAGCGTCAAGGGCGACGAAGCGACCGCCCGGCTGGTAGCAAAAAGGGAGCGCGGCCAGCCTGCGAAGGAGTTGTTCGGCGACCGCTGGCTCGCGCTTCCTCTGGACGAGCGCAACGCCATCGTGACATTCATACTCGACGAGGATCCACAGGTCGTTCGACGCCAGGCCCGCACGGCATGGGGGCTGAACGACGCGCAGGCGCAAGCGGTGTCCGAAGTCTCGCTGCCCAGCGGCCATGCAAACCTGAGCGAAAAGGCTATTCGGAAGCTCCTCCCGCATCTGCGGAACGGCCTCGTCTACAGCGACGCAGTGATCGCCGCCGGCTATCCGCATCATTCGGACTTCCGCAACGCCGAGGCGCATGCACGGCTGCCGTACTACGGAGAAGTGCTGGAACGCGACGTGGTGGGTGCGGATCCGACAAAAGACCCGGAGACGGACGGCGAACCAGCCCGCTTCGGCCGCTTTCCCAACCCCACCGTGCATATCGGACTGAACCAAATCAGGCGCGTGGTCAACAAACTGATCGAGACGTACGGCACGCCGGAAGAGATCGTGATCGAGCTGGCGCGCGATCTGAAGTCGAACAAAGAGCAGCGCGACTACTATCGGAGGCAGCAACAGGAGGGCAAGAAGCGCAACGAGCGGTTCGAGGAAATGCTCCAGTCAGCCGGGGGATCCAATACGCCCGAGATGCGGCGCAAGCTGCGGCTGTGGGAAGAACAGGGCCTGCCCCAGGCACGCGTCTGCCCCTACACGGGCACGCCGCTTTCCTTCGGCATGGTGGTGAACAGCCAGACCGAAATCGACCATATTCTGCCCTTCTCCCGTACGCTGAACGACTCGATGGCGAACAAAGTGGTGTGCACGGCGGAGGCCAACCGATACAAAGGCGACCGCTCGCCATTCGAGGCCTTTGGACACAGCCCGCCCGGTTACGACTACGCCGCCATCCAAGGGCGCGCCGCCGCGCTGCCGGACAACAAGCGCTGGCGCTTCGATCCGGATGCGATGGAGAAGTCTGAGCAGAACCGCGACTTCCTGGACCGGCAGCTCAACGAGACTCGCTATTTATCCCGCACCGCACGCCGATACCTGGCGCACCTGTACGACGAGAAAACCGAGAGCAAGGAACGGGTGCGCGTGATCCCCGGACACATGACGGCCTTGCTCAGGCGCGGCTGGGGTCTGGAGGGCATGCTGCGCGTGGACCAGCATGGGGAAATTCGCGGCAAGCAACGCGACGACCACCGCCACCACGCAATCGACGCCTTCGTGGTGGCCAACACCACCCAAGGCCTGCTGCAACAGTTCGCGCGCGCCGCATCGTCCAGCCACGAAACAGAAGAGCGGCTGGCCGCGGTTGCGGCGCGCGCGCTCCCCTGGAACGGGTTTACGCGCGAGGAATTGACGCCGCACTTGGAACGCTTGGTGGTCTCGCACAAACCCGATCACGGGACACCTGGCCAGCAGGGCACGACAACCGGCCGATTGCATAAGGATACGGCCTACAAGCTGGTGACGTTGTCGGAGGACGGCCCGTCCACAGTCGTGGTGCGTAAACCGCTGTCGACGATCAAGAAAGCCACGGGTCTGAACGCCGTGCGCGATCCATCGCTGCGGGAGGCGCTCGAAGAACTGTGGCGCCAGGTAGAGATGGAAGGCGGCAAACCCGCCGATTTCGCCCAGCGGGCCGCCAGCGACGGCGTGCTGGTGAACGGTCGGCGGCAGCGTGTGCGGCGAGTGCGCGTGCTCGACAAACAGCGCGTCATCCCTATCCGAAACCGCGATGAGCGTCCCTACAAAGGCTATCTGCCGGGCGGCAACGAGTTCGCCGACGTGTGGCGCATGCGCGACGGAAGTTGGCGCCTGGTTGTCATTCCCACGTTCGACGCCAACCAACCGGGATTCGACCCTTCGCATTACCGACCAGTTACGTCCAAAGGCAAACACAAAGGGAAGCCCGATCCCGCAGCCAAGCGGCTGACGCGGCTGCACATCAATGACATAGGGGCGTTGGGAGAGGGGGCGAAGCGGCGTATCGTGCGGGTGCGGAAGATGTCTGCTTCGGGAACTCGAACGCTTGTTTGGCTGGACGACCATAACGAGGCCGACGTTGCGGCACGTGTAAGCCGTAAAGAGATGGCGGATAGCAAATTCAGCGCCCGTCAACTCAACCTGCAAGGCTTCCGCAAAATCGGCGTGGACGAGATCGGACGCGTGATCGACCCGGGGCCGCGTAGCTGATGGTCGGGCGCGTCGTCGAGATTGCCAGCGAGGGCTGTTATCTGGCGCGCTACCGCGGATTTATGACCGTGGCCAAAGGCGGCGTGGAGCAGGGTCGGGTTCCGTTAGAAGACATTGGCGTGCTGCTCTGCAACGCGCATGGCCTGACCTATTCCAACAACCTGCTGACCGAGCTTGCTCGGCGCGGCGTGGCCGTGGTGCTGTGCGGCGACAACTATCTGCCGGTGGCCTGGCTCTGGCCGCTGGACGGCCACCACGTGCAGGCGCTGCGCATGCGCCGCCAGCTGGAAGCCGCCAAACCGCTGGGCAAACGTCTCTGGCAAGCCATCGTGCGCGCCAAGATTGGCCAGCAGGCGCAGGTGCTGGAGCTGCTGGACGCGCCCGCCGACGACGTGCGGGCGCTGATGCGAAGGGTCAAGTCGGGCGACCCCGACAACGTGGAAGCGCAGGCGGCGCGGCGCTACTGGCCGCGCCTCTTCGGCGCAGACTTTCGGCGCGCCCGCTTTGGACCCGCACCCAACGCGTTGCTCAACTACGGCTATACCGTGCTCAGGTCCGCCGCGGCGCGCGCCGTCACCTCCGCCGGGCTGCATCCCTCGCTGGGCGTGCACCACCACAACCGCGCCAACCCCATGGTGCTGGTGGACGACCTGATGGAACCGTTCCGGCCGCTGGTGGACTACGCGGTCGTCGACCTGGTCAGGGCAGGCCAGACGGAAGTAACCGCGGAGGTCAAGCAAACGCTGGTGGACGTCCTGCACCTGGACATGGCAACCGAGCGCGGAACCACACCCTTGCAAACCTGCGTGCGGCGCGCCGCCCAGTCGCTGGCGCAGTCCTACGAAGACGGCCGCCCGGCGCTGGTCTTCCCCGGCCCGCCGCTCGTCGACGGACTCGAAGCGGCCAGCTAGGTGACGCCCCCGTGCTCAGCGGCTATCGACTCATGTGGATGATGGTGATCTTCGACCTGCCGGTACTCTCCAAGGCCGAACGGCGGGCGGCGGCGAAGTTCCGCCTGTTTCTGCTGGACCAGGGATTCGAGATGTGCCAGCTCTCGGTCTACATGCGCTTCTGTTCCGGCAAGGACCAGACGCAGGTCTACACGCGCCGCGTCACGTCGGCGCTGCCCGCCGCGGGCAACGTGCAAATCCTCTGCTTCACCGACAAGCAATACGAAAACATCGTCAGCTTCGACGGCCGCCGCCAGCTGCCGGCCAACCAGAATCCGCAGCAGTTCACCCTATTCTGAGGCTGCGCACGCCGTTTTTTGCCGGGGTCCGCGACTGGCCGGCCGCCGGGCCAAACCTGTTAGGGCTTGGCCCTGGCAACCGGAATAGTTTAGCCGATGGGAGATCGGGGGCCAACCGCAACTTTGCCCTGATGGACTATCCACCAGTAAGGAGTTTAGCCGATGGGAGATCGGGGGCCAACCGCAACACCATCCACAAGCTGTTGCGAGTATTGCTGAGTTTAGCCGATGGGAGATCGGGGGCCAACCGCAACTGCTGATGTTCGTGAAGACGTGCGCCTCCAAGTTTAGCCGATGGGAGATCGGGGGCCAACCGCAACCAGAGTTGGTTCACCGAGCACAGCCCGACGAGTTTAGCCGATGGGAGATCGGGGGCCAACCGCAACGATATCCGCAACGACGTGTCGGGTGACCTGAGTTTAGCCGATGGGAGATCGGGGGCCAACCGCAACTAGAATATTCCTAGAAAAGCCCTTGCATCGAGTTTAGCCGATGGGAGATCGGGGGCCAACCGCAACCGAATCACGACGCGGAAGTCGGCGCTCGCGAGTTTAGCCGATGGGAGATCGGGGGCCAACCGCAACTGACGGAGCTTGGCGCCGTCGTTCAGGCGTAGTTTAGCCGATGGGAGATCGGGGGCCAACCGCAACTTGTAGTCGGTCACGGCATCGATGTAGTAAGTTTAGCCGATGGGAGATCGGGGGCCAACCGCAACACCCTGGTGCACGCGCAGTCACAGCAGGCAGTTTAGCCGATGGGAGATCGGGGGCCAACCGCAACTGGCGGGCAATTGCCCGGTCGTACAGGTCGAGTTTAGCCGATGGGAGATCGGGGGCCAACCGCAACTGGCAAGCGTCGGCGTCAGCGTCAGCGAAGAGTTTAGCCGATGGGAGATCGGGGGCCAACCGCAACACGGCAAGGACGTGTCCGTGCATCACCCCGAGTTTAGCCGATGGGAGATCGGGGGCCAACCGCAACACACGTTCCCGACGAAACCCGCATCGGCCAAGTTTAGCCGATGGGAGATCGGGGGCCAACCGCAACTGCCCTCAGGGAACAGGTCGGTGATGTCCTAGTTTAGCCGATGGGAGATCGGGGGCCAACCGCAACTGGCCCTAGTCAGCGGCGATGCTGGCGGACAGTTTAGCCGATGGGAGATCGGGGGCCAACCGCAACTGACCAGCTACAACGACGCTGACGGGCGCAAGTTTAGCCGATGGGAGATCGGGGGCCAACCGCAACGGGGCGGCATGAAGGCGTGGACTTGGCGGGAGTTTAGCCGATGGGAGATCGGGGGCCAACCGCAACACGTGCGGCGTCCACGTGCGGCGCGTCCACAGTTTAGCCGATGGGAGATCGGGGGCCAACCGCAACACAGCGTGGTCTCGAACTCGATGACAGACTAGTTTAGCCGATGGGAGATCGGGGGCCAACCGCAACATAGTCGCAAACAAGAAGCCGCAGAACATGAGTTTAGCCGATGGGAGATCGGGGGCCAACCGCAACAACGACAACTTCGAGACCGACGCGGCAGCTAGTTTAGCCGATGGGAGATCGGGGGCCAACCGCAACGAATCCATCCGTTGTTGAATCCCAGCACGCAGTTTAGCCGATGGGAGATCGGGGGCCAACCGCAACGCCTGGGCGCTGACGACGACGACAAGACGCAGTTTAGCCGATGGGAGATCGGGGGCCAACCGCAACGTATTTAGATTGATAGTCTGGCCATTTACGAGTTTAGCCGATGGGAGATCGGGGGCCGACCGCAACAACGGTGACCTCATCGAAGGCGTGAGCCGAGTTTAGCCGATGGGAGATCGGGGGCCGACCGCAACGGAGGGAGGGAACGTCGGCGCTGCGTCGGCAGTTTAGCCGATGGGAGATCGGGGGCCGACCGCAATACCAACTTCGGTTCGTCGCAGGCCCAGGCCAGTTTAGCCGATGGGAGATCGGGGGCCGACCGCAATGTAGCGCTGTGGTGTCTACACGACGAGGAGAGTTTAGCCGATGGGAGATCGGGGGCCAACCGCAACACCCTGTCAGCGACGGGGATGCGGTCGGTAGTTTAGCCGATGGGAGATCGGGGGGCGACCGCAATCCCTTGCCAAAGCCGGCGGGCGCGACTGTTGGGTGCCGGAGCACTTGGGCGTGGTGTTGGTTGGATCAGAGCCCGGGGAGGGGTGGACTCCCCGGGCTCTGACTTTCAGGCTCTGACAGGGGTGGGCGTCTTGTGCCTGGGGGCGACTACGGCGCGGGTCTTTCGGGCGGCGCGGACTTCCCTACGTGAAGTCGTAGCGTCCGGTGCGGGTCACGGTGAATTCCCATGGGTAGCTTCCGGCGGGGCCCGGCGCTTTGGGGTCGAGCGTTATGGTGACTTCTTTGTGGTTGAGCACTTGGAAGCCGCCGTAGACATTGAAGAGCTGGAATCTCCAGGCCAGGCCGCTCAGCCACGAATCGACCGCGCTGCCGCCGCCATAGCCGGCAAAGCGGTTGCAGCATGCGTCCCCGCCGTCGAGCTTGGTCAGGGCAACCTGCGAGCCCAAGACGACGTGCCACGGGCCTGCGTCAGGGAACACCAGGGTCAGTTGCTGCGTGCCAGATCCGCGGTAGCGCGTGTTTTCGTTGACGTCGATGCGCTGGCCGCCCGGGCCGACCTGGACGCGGGTGAACATTGTCCCGACCGACACTTCGCGCGTTACTTCTCGTTCCACGACGACTTCGACTTCGCGGTCGATGCCGGCCCAGTGGAACGTCTCGCGCACGTCGCCGCGATGGTCGTTCTGACAGCCTTGCTCCGCCTGTTCACCGAAAACGCGCTGGTAGATGCCGACGTTCTGGTGATTGCCGAGGTGGTTTTCCACGATGTCGTTGAGTTCGACGCAGGTCGTGGGCCACTGCGCGAGTCCTGCGCTGGCTGTGGATGCGATGGCCAGCATTACCAACGCGAGCGCTGCCACGGCTTTTTTCATTCCGTCCTCCATTACACGCCTGGCACGTCCAAGCGCTGGCCCGCCGCCAAGGGAACGATCCTCGGTGCGCCCGCCGGCGGGTGCTGTGCACCGCGTCGACAGCGATGCAGCTGGCGCCCACCACGTTGGGCCGCACTGGCGGAGATGGAGGGGTTTTTTCGGCGTTGGCCGGCTCCGGCCCGCGCCGCACGACCTGTGGTGAGCGCGGCAACTTTTGCAGATGCGGCGCCGCAGGTCAACCGTGGCCGATTGGAGCACGCGGAGGATGCGGGCGTCCGGGTCTGGATTCCTGCTTTTGCGGGAATGGCGGGGGCAGCGGGGGGCTGAACGGCGGGGGGTGTGTGATCGATGGGCGGGGGAGGTGATGGATGGGAAGAGTGCGGGGGGACGGCGTTCGATGGGCTGGGGCGCGGGTTCCAGGGGTCAGGCGGCGGCGAGCGCGGCGGCGTGGGTTACGGCTTGGTCGAAGACGCGGTAGTGGGTGTCGGCTTGGGTGAGTTCGTCCAGCCAGACGCGGTGGCGGGTGGCTGGGGGGCAGCGAACGGCGTTGCGGACGTGGAGGCGCTCGCGCCGTTCGACTTCGACGATGATGTCTTCGGGGGCGAGCCAGTGGGCGCCGTAGCGGCCGTCGGGGTGGGCGAGCTCGACGGTGTGGATCAGATGGGGCGCTGCGGGGCGCAGGGCGATTTCTGCCTGGATGGTGCGGCCGGCGGCGTGAGCCGGCGGGGCGGGGTCGTCGTTCTCGTCCTGGCGCGCGTGGTCACGGGCGGCGAGGCGCCAGCGGCGGGGGGCGGGCGGGGAGCTTTCTGGTGGTGCGGCGGCGTGGAGGCGCCAGTCGAGGCGGGAGGAGAGCCAGCCGAGCATGTAGAGCGCGGCGGCCTGGCCGGTGGGGGTGGCGTCGACTTCCAGGCGCACGCGGGTCACGCGCGCCAGGTCGGCTTGGGCGGTGGGCGGGTCGAACATCTGGGCGACGGCCTGCCGCCAGGCGGTGAGGCGCACCCAGAGGGCGTCGGTCATGCGGGCATGGTGGCGGCGGCCGAGCTGGCGGCGCAGGACGGCGAACTGGGCGGCGGGGTCGGTCATGGCCGCCGAGTCGACCACGACGCGGTCGGCGACGTCGATGGTGTCGTCGAAGAGGTGGTCGGCCTGGGGGGCGGGGCCGTTCCACCAGACGATGGTGGGAATGCCGCTGGAGGCCCAGCCGGCGGCAATGGCGGCGCCTTCGTCGAAGGCGCGCCCGTGCAGGGCCGCCACCAGCAGTTCGCCGCGGATGTCGGCGCCGCCGTCGGGCCGCCGCGACTCGATGAGCCCGACGAGCACGCGCCCGTTGGCGGCGGCGGCGGGGTCGTTGACCAGGGCGATGACGCGGCAGGGATAGGCGAGGGCGACGGGGCGGACTTCGGCCTCGATGCGTTCCCAGGGTTCGGGATGGTCGTAACGGGCCACGATGGTGGCCAGCAGGGTGCGGGCGGCCAGTTCGGCGCCGTTGGTGGCGGCGCGGCGGGCGGTTTCTTCGCGCAGGTGGGCCAGGGTTTGCAGCGCGTGGGCGGGCGGCGCGGCCAGCGGCGCGGGGGTCACAAGCGCCGCCAGCGAAAGCCGTCGGCGCGCAGCAGGTCGCCGGCCGGGCGCGGCCCCCAGCGGCCGGACTCGTAGGCGGCCAAGTCGGGCGCGCGCCCGTTTTCCCAGGCTTCCAGGATGGGCATCACGGCCATCCAGGCGGCCTCGGTCTCGTCGCGGCGGATGAACAGGGTCTGGTCGCCGAGCATGACGTCCAGCAGCAGGCGTTCGTAAGCGTCGGGGGACTCTTGGGCGAAGCTTTGCCCGTAGCCGAAGTCCATGCGCACGGGCTGCACGCGCATGGCCAGGCCGGGCTGCTTGGCTTCGATGGTGATGGAGACGCCTTCGTCGGGCTGGATGCGCATGGCGAGCACGTTGGGCCGCACGCCCTCGGGGTTGGCTTCGCCGAAGAGCAGGTGGGGCACGGCGCTGAACTGGATGGCAATTTCGGTGGCGCGCTTGGGCAGCCGCTTGCCGCTGCGCAGGTAAAACGGCACGCCCTTCCAGCGCCAGTTGTCGACGAAGAGGCGGGCGGCGACGTAGGTCTCGGTCTTGGAATCGAGGGCCACGCCTTCTTCGCGGCGGTAGGCGGGCACTTCGACGCCTTCGACGAATCCCTGGCCGTAGGCAGCGCGCACGACGTTGGCGGCCACCTGATGCGGCTGCAAGCGCCGCAGGGCGCGCAGGACTTTGACCTTTTCGTCGCGGATGGAGTCGGCCTGGAAGTCTACGGGCGGCTCCATGGCCACCACGGCTAGCAGCTGCATGAGGTGGTTTTGCACCATGTCGCGCAGCGCCCCGGATTCTTCGTAATAGACGCCGCGGCCTTCGACGCCCACGGACTCGGCCACGGTGATCTGCACGGCGTCGATGTAGCGCCGGTTCCAGACGGGTTCGAAGATGATGTTGGCAAAGCGCAGCACCAGCACGTTTTGGACGGTTTCTTTGCCTAGATAATGATCGATGCGGTAGATCTGCGATTCGTGGAAGACGTTGTTGGTGAGGGCGTTGAGGTGGTGGGCGGTGGTCAGGTCGCGGCCGAAGGGCTTTTCGATCACGATGCGGGTCGAGCCTGGGCCGCGGTTGAGGCCGGTCTCGCCCAGCAAGCGGATAATTTCGGGGAACAGGCTGGGTTGGGTGGCCAGATAGAAGATGCGGTTGCCGCCGGTGCCGTGGCGCGCTTCGATTTGGCGCAGCTCGCGCTTCAGGGTGGCGTAGCCTGAGGTTGCGCTGAAGTCGCCGCGCACGTAATACAGCCCTTGCTCGAAGTCGTTCCAGAGTTCGGGGTCCGGCTGACCGGTGCGCGAGAACTGGCGCGCGGCCTCGCGCTGACGGGCGCGGTAGGAACGGTGGTCCATGGGCCGACGCCCCAGGCCGACGACGGCGAGCGAGGCTGGCAGCAGGGCGTTGCGCTTCAGGTTGTAGAGCGCGGGGATGAGCTTGCGCGCGGCCAGGTCGCCCGAGCCGCCGAAGATGACGAGGGTGTGGCCGGGGGCCGCGGGCTGGCTGGTGAGACCCACGCGCAAGGGGTTGGCCGCGGCTTGCGCACGGCTGGCGCTGTCGACCTCGCTCACGTTGCCCAGCGCGGATACGGCGGTCACGCGGCCAGCTCGTCCGCAAGCAGCCGGGCAAGGCTTGCCAGGCCGGTCGTCGGGTCGTCCAGATGCAGGCGCAGACGGCGGCGGCGCAGGTCGGCCAGGGATTCGAAATCGCCCTGCGCCTGCGCGTCGATCAGCGCGCCGAAGGAATAGCCGCGGCCGGGCGCGTCGAGGTCGCGCGGGTGGTCGGCGGTGATCTGCAGGAAGACGCCGGTGTTCGGCCCGCCTTTGTGCAGCTGGCCGGTGGAGTGCAGGAAGCGCGGGCCGTAGCCAACCGTGACCGCACGGCGGGCGGCGGCGCTCAGCGCGGCTTGCATGGCGCGCAAGGGGGCGTCGGCGGCCGTGGTGCGGTCGACATAGGCGTGCAGTGCGAAATAGTCGCCCGGCGCGGCGGACCCCAGCCAGGCGGCAAGCGCCTGGCGAACGCTGGACGCCTGGGCGTCGACCGCCGTGACGCCGTTGGCGCGCGGCCCTTGCGGGGGCGGCGGCGGGCGGACGGCGGCCTGGCGCTGGGCCAGCACGCGGCTGGTGTTGTCCTTGCTCTGAGCAACGTTGGGTTCGTCGAACGGATTTATGTCAAGCAGATAGCCGGCGACGGCGACGGCGGCCTCCCACAGCAGGAAGTGCGCGCCGATATCCGCGCGGTCGTCGAGCGGCAGCGTAATCACGGGGTGGCCGGCGCTGGCCAGGGCGTTCAGGGTCTGCGCGCGGTGGGCGTCGGCGTCGCCGGCGAGAGCCAGCTCGACGAAGACGCGGTCGTCGGCGTAGTCCACGGGCGCGCCCAGCGGTTCGCCGTCCACCGGCACGATGCCGCGTCCCTGCTTGCCGGTGCTCTCGGCCACCAACTGCTCGATCCAGGCGCCGACGGGCCGCAGCGAGGCCGAGGGAACCAGGGTGAGTTTGTCGCGGCCTTCCAGCGCCAGCCCGGCGAGGGCGATTCCGACCATGATGGGCGCGTTGCTGGCCGCGGATGCGTTGGCGGCCGAACGCTCGGCCAGGGCGAGGGCGCGGTCTACCACGGGCGCCAGGTCGACGCCGGCCAGGGCCGCGGGCGCCAGGCCGAAGTAGGACAGCGCAGAAAAGCGGCCGCCGACGTCGGGGGGATTGAGAAAGACACGCGCGTAGGCCCGCTGGCGGGCCTGGGCAGCCAGCGGCGTGCCCGGGTCGGTGATGGCGGCGAACTGGCGGGACGGCGCGGCGCCGTTGGTTTGCTGGCAGCGCGACCAGAAGTAGTCCGCCAGCACCGAGGTTTCAATCGTGCCGCCGGACTTGCTGGCGACGACGAACAGCGTGCGCTGGAGGTCGAGGGCGGCTTCGACGCGCCGCACGGCGGCGGGGTCGGTGCTGTCGAGCACGGTCAGGCGCGGGGCGGCGGCAGCGCGCGGCAGCACGGCCGCCAGCACCTCCGGCGCCAGGCTGCTGCCGCCCATGCCCAGCAGCACCACGTCGTCCAGCTGGCCGGCCAGGTCTGCGGCCCAGGCGGTCAGATCGTCGACGCCGGCGCGCATGGCCGCGGGCGCGCGCAGCCAGCCCAGGCGGTTGGCGATCAGGTTCTGGACGCGGGGATCGTCGCTCCAGAGGGAGGGGTCGGCCGCCCAGAGACGGCGCGCGGCGTCAGCGGCCTGGGCGCGGTCCAGCGCCTGCGCGACAGCCGCGCCTGCGCTGCCGAGTCGAAGGACGGGCGCCGCGGCTGCCATGGCACGCGCACGCGGGTCAGGCGGCGAGCGACCGCGCCTTGGCGGTCAGGTCGCGCAGCAGGTCGTCGTAGGAATCGGCGAATTTCTGCACGCCGTCGGCTTGCAGCTCGTCCATCACCTCGTCCAGGTCTACGCCCAGCGCGGCCAGGCGTTCGAGGACGGAGCGCCAGTACTCCAGGTCGCTGGTGACGGTGGGCTGCACTTCGCCCTGCGCGCGGAAGGCGTCCATGGTGGGCTGGGGCATGGTGTTGACGGTGTGGGGGCCGATGAGTTCGTCCACGTAGAGCGTGGACGGGTAGGCGGGGTTCTTGGTGCTGGTGCTGGCCCAGAGGGGCCGCTGGCGGCGCGCGCCGGCGGCGGCAAGCGCCTGGAAGCGGTCCGAGGCGAAGAGGTCCTGGAATATCCGATAGACGGCCTTGGAGTTGGCGACGGCCGCCTTGCCCATGAGTGCGCGGATTTCGTCGGCGGCGTCGGGACGGGTTTCCAGCAGGGCTTCGAGCCGGGCGTCCACGGCGGTGTCGATGCGGCTGACGAACGTGCTGGCGACGGAGGCCACGTCGTCCACGGCCTGGCCGCGTTGGCGGCGCGTCTCCAAGGCGCGCAGGTAGGCCTCGGCGACTTCGCGGTAGACGGCCTGGGCGAAGATGAGGGTGATGTTGACGTTGACGCCCTCGGCCAGCAGGGCTTCGACGGCCGGCAGGCCGGCCTGGGTGGCCGGCACCTTGATCATGAGGTTGGGCCGGTCGACGGCGGCGGCCAGGCGCCGCGCTTCGTCGATGGTGCCCTGGGCGTCGTGGGCGAGGTGCGGGGAAACTTCCAGACTCACGAACCCGTCAGCGCCCTGCGACTCCTGGTAGACGGGGGCGAGCACGTCGCAGGCGGCGGTGATGTCGTGCACGGCCAGGGATTCGAAGATGCGCTCCGGCGCCGTGCCAGCGGCGCTGAGGCGGCGGATGTCGTCGTCGTAGGCAGCGCTGCCGGTGATGGCGCTCTGAAAGATGGTGGGGTTCGAGGTCAGCCCGCGCAGACCGTCGTCTGCCACGAACCTGGCGAGCTCGCCTGACTGGACGAGGCCGCGGCTGAGATAGTCCAGCCAGACGCTTTGGCCGTGCGCGGGCAGATCACGCAACGGGTTCTGGGACATGCACCTCTCCTGCGCCGGCGCCGATGCCGACGCGGCACGTAAGCGTGGGCCGCGACCGTGCGGCGGCCGTCATAGTACGCAATCGGCGGCGGGCGCCGGGCGCGTCTGGCGCATCCGCTGCGGCGGCCGGCGGCGGGGGCTGCGTCAGCGGCCGCGGGGTGCGGTCAGGCTGGCGCCGCGCCGGCGCGGCGCGTTATGGCCCGACCTGGCCGCCGTGCTCCAGCTGCTGCACCTTGCGCAGGCGGCGCACGTAGCGCGGCTCGGCGGCGGCGAAGCGCGCGTCTAGAAAAGCGCGCAGCAGTTCGTCGATCAGGGAACGCCCCACGATGCCGGACCCCAGGCAGAGCACGTTCATATCGTCGTGCTGAACGCCCTGCCGGGCGGAGTAGGTGTCGTGGCAGACGGCGGCGCGCACGCCGCGAATCTTGTTGGCGGCGATGCACGCACCTACGCCGCTGCCGCACACGATGACGCCGCGGTCGGCGCGTCCCTCGGCCACCGCCGCGCCAACGGCGGCGGAATAATCGGGATAGTCCACCGACGCCTCGGAGTGCGTGCCCATGTCGAGCACCTCATGGCCGCGCGCGCGCACGGCCGCGAGCAGGTCGGCTTTGACGGCGAAGCCGCGGTGGTCGACGCCGAGGGCGACTCGCATGGTGATGCTCAGACTTTCGCGGCTATTTGCACGTCGGCGTGGGCTGCATTGTGGCCGACGGATGCGGGGGATGCACGCGGCAGTAACGGGAATCGCGCATGGTTCTGCCGCGTGCGGATATGGGGAAGCTGGTACGACGCGCTGCGCGGGAGCGCCCGACGACGCGGGCTTGCGCCGGAATGCCGAGGTTATGCCCAGGTCTCTTGTGGGGATTCCAAGCCAGCAGCGCCGGACAGGCGTTTGTAGAGACGGGCTTGGCGTTGGCGGGCAGCTTGGTATATCTGCTGACGCTGGGGATCGGGATCGACGCGGCGGCCGCCGTTTGCGGTCCACGCGGCGGTGTTGGCGCCGGCGATGGTTTGCCAGGCCCAGAGGGCGGCGCCGCGGCTGGTGGGTTCGTCGACCTGCGAGCGGACGACCGGGCGGCCGAGCGCGTCGGCCAGGATCGAGGTCCAGCGCATGGAGCGCAGCGCGCCGCCGGACACGTGCACGCGGGGCCGCGGGCCGATCTCCGGCGCCAGCAGGTCGTAGATGGCGGCCAGCCGGAAGGCGACGGCCTCCAGGCCGGCCAGCAGCAGCTCTGGGGGGCGCGTGTCGAGGCGCAGGCCGTGGATGGTGGCGCGCGCCGCGTCGTCCCAGCCCGGGCTGCGCTCGCCCGCCAGGAACGGCAGCACGGTCAAGCCGTGGCCGTCCGCCGGCAGGTCGGCGACGGCGTGGTCCAGGCCGCCGGCGTCCAAGCCCTGCAAGACCTGGCGCAGCCAGACGGCCACGATGCCGCCGTTGCTTTCGGCGCCGCCTAGCAGGGAGCGGGCGCGGTCGACGCGGTATTCCCACAGCCCCGGCGGCACCGCGGGCGCCGGGCCGGGAACGAGCGCCCGCACCGCCGCGCTGGTGCCCACGTTGACGACGATGGCGCCGGCGCCGGGGCCGGCCGTGCCGAGGTTGCTGCAGAAGCCGTCGCCCAGCGGCAGGCACCAGGGAACCCGCGCCAGCGCCGGCCAGCGTGCGCGCCAGGGGCGGGCCAGACCCTGCACGGGCGCCCCTTCCGGGTCGATGACGCCCAGCGACGCGGGCGCGAGCTCCAGCGCCTGCAGGGTTGCGGCGTCCCAGTCGAGCTCGCGGCGATTCAGCATGCCCGACCAGGCGGCCAGGCTGAGGCCCAGGCCGCAGGGTCGGCCGAAGAGCTGTTCGAACAGGTATTCGCCGAACGTGACCCAGCGGGCGGCCGCGCGGAACTCCTGGGGGCGCGTGCGCCGCAGCCAGCGCATGCGCGCGGGCAGGTAGCTGGCGTGGATGGGCGTTCCGGTGCGGTCGTAGGCCGCTGGCGCGTCCCATTCGCGGCGCAGCCGCGCGGCGTCTGGCGCGTTGCGCGTGTCGGCGTAGGTGAAGACCGGCGTCAGCGGCTCGCCGCGCGCATCCAGTCCCAGCACGCTGGACGCGAAGACGCTGGTTCCCACGGCCCGAATGGCGGAGGCGCGGCGGCCCAGCCGCCGCAGGGCGCCGTTGACGGCCGCGGCCGTGCGGTCGCGCAGCACGATGGCGTCGATCTCCACGCCGCCGTCGGGCGTGGTGTCGAACCTGGAAGGCGCCCGAGCCGCGCTGTCCGGCGCCGGCGATCCGTCGGCCTGGTAGGCCGCGGCGCGCACGGACGAGCTGCCCACGTCGATGCTGAGCACGAGCGGGCCGCCCGCGGCCGCGGCGTAGGGCATGGCGCGGACCTCGCTCGGCTGGCGCAGGCAGTGTACGGCTGGCGCAGGCGGGGCGCGGGGTAGGCGCGGCGGCGCTTGGGGGCGGCGCGTGTTGCCGAGCGGGCGGGCGGGGGCGGCGGTCCGCGCGGCGCTGCGGCTGCCCCTCACCCTAACCCTCTCCCCGCGCCGCGGGGAGAGGGGAAAGAGAAGGCGGGGAGATGGGGGGCGGGTGGCGAGGCGGCGAGGAGAGCGGGAGGGGCGCCGGGTCAGGTGGGTTGAGAGGGGGGAGGGTCGGTGGGTTTGGCGGGGGATTCGGGAGCGGCAGGGGATTCGGGAGCGGCGGGGGGTTCGGGGGCGGCAAGGGATTCGGGAGCGGCGGGGGGTTCGGGGGCGGCAAGGGATTCGGGAGCGGAGGGGGATTTGGGGGCGGCGGGGGGTTCGGGAGCGGCGGAGGGTTCGGGAGCGGCGGGGGATTCGGGGGCGACGGGGAGTTCGGAGGCGGCGGGGGGTTCGGGAGCGGCGGGGGGTTCGGAGGCAACGGGGGCAACGGGGGTGGCGGGAGCGGAGGGGGCGGCGGGGGATTTGGGAGCGGCGGGAGCGGGAGGGTTGGCGGGAGCGGGGGGTTCTGGGAGCGTCGATGGTTGGGTGCGGCTTCTGATGCGGTGGGTGACGGTGGCCAGGGTTTTGTCGACGCGGCGGACGACGGTTTGGGTGTGTTTGTGGGTGAGGGCGTCTTCCACGCGGTGCATGGCTTTGCCGCTCACGTTGGAGATTTCCTGGCGGGCGCGGCGCACGTCGTCTCGGCCGAGGCGTTCTTCCACTTGCGCGCGCGTTTCGGCGATGTGCGTGCGCACTTTGCCGCCGCGGTCTCCGGACACTTTCTCGCGCACGCGGTGGAGCAGGTCGTCGAGGCGCTGGGTCAGCTTGGTCGGGTCGATGCGCACGGCGCTCCTTGGCGGCGTGTGGGCAGACGCTTCCATCGTAACACCGCAGCGCGTGATATGGTTTGCTGCCCGCCGTACGAGCCTTGCCTATGAGCACGCCGCGCCGCGTCGCCGTGGTGGACGTCAACCACTGGCACTCCACGTACGACGCTGCCTATCTGAGCATTCTGCGCGACATGGACGTGGACCTGGTGGGGGTCTCGGACGGCAACGCGGCCATCGCCGAGGACCGCGCGCACCGGTTCGAGACGCAGGCGTTTGGCGACTACCGCGCGATGATCGAGGCCACGCGGCCGGAGTTTGTGATTGCGCTGGGGCGCCACGTGGACATGCCGGCGACGGCGCGCTGGTTGATCGAGGCGGACGTGCCGTTTCTGATGGAAAAGCCCATGGGCACGACGGCCGAGGCCGTGGTGGAGCTGGCGGAGCTGGCGGAGCGGCGCGGCGCCTGGGTGGCAGTTCCGTTTCCGAACCGGCAGTCGGCCTGGGCGCAGAACGCCCGCGCGATGATTGCGGCAGACGAGTTTGGGCCGGTCTCGCACATCGTGTTCCGCATAATCCGGCCCACCATGCAGCGCTACGTGGAGTGGGATTCGCCCTGGATGCTGGACCTGGCGGCGGCGGGCGGCGGCGCGCTGACCAACCTGGGCGGGCACGGCATGGACATGGCGCGCTTCCTGCTGCAGGAAGACGTGCAGGTGGCGTCGGCGGTCATCAGCAACACGGTGCACGCCTCCGAGGTGGAGGACTACGCGCTGGCCACGCTGCGCAGTTCCAGCGGCGCGCTGGTGCACGTGGAGGTGGGATACACCATGCCCACCTGGCCCGCCAACGAGTCCGACGCGGAAATGAAGGTGGCCGGCGCCAAGGCCATGCTGCGCGCGGCGCCGGGCGGCTTGCAGATTTTGGCGCCGGGGCGGGACGAGCATCTGGACGCTGCGCATTCGGTGGTGTCGGCCTACCCGGGGTTCGTCCAGGACTGTCTGGAGCGCGTGGGCCGCGGCGATGGGCCGGCGGTGACGGCGCGCGACTGCGCCAACGCGGTGCAGCTGATTCACGACGCCTATCGGGCGGCGGGGCGGGGCTGAGCAGCGGGACGGCGTCGGGCGGCGGGGCGGGGTCGGGCCACGGGACGGAGTCGGGGCAGGGCTGAGCCGCGGTCACGCGCCCCGGGGCCGCGAACCGCGGCCGTCGATGCTCAGCCTTCGGCTTCCAAACGGCGGAGGATGGCCAGGCTGCGGCGCATGGACGCGCGCGGGTTGGGGGCGGTGACGTTGACTTCGACGCTGACGGGGCCGTCGTAGGGCGACGCGATCACGGCGCGGAGCGCGTCGCGCAGCCAGGCTTCGGTCTGGACGCCTTCCAGCAAGCCGAGGTGCAGGTCCTGTCGCCCGTCGTTGTCGTTGACGTGCACGTAGAGCAGCCGGTCGCCGGCGGCCTGGATGGAGGCGCGGACGGTTTCGCCGGCGATCAGGTTGTGGCCCACGTCCAGCAGCAGGTACAGGTTGGCGTGGCCCGCCTGGGCGATGAAGTCGAGCGTGGCCTGCACGGTGGGCAGACCGCGGCCGGGGAAGTGTTCGATGCCCAGCCGCACGCCCGCGCGCGCGGCCGCGTCGGCCAGCGTCAGGACCGATTCGCGGTAGTCGGCGCGGGAGGACTCGTCGGGCGCGGCCGGCGGGCCGACGTAGACGTCGCGCACGCCCAGGGTTTGGGCTTCGGCAATGCCCGCCAAGACGTGGTCGACGGCGCGCTGGCGGCGCGGCGGGTCGGGGGCGTCCAGGGCTGCGTCGGGCGGCATCAGGTGCGCCACGGCCATGCAGGTGACGGGCAGCACGCGCTCGGTTAGGGGCGCCTGGGCATAGCCCGGGCGCACGTCCACCGACTGGAACCCGGCCGCGGCCGCAAAGACCGTGGCCTGGCCCTGCGGAACGTCGAGTCCCCACAAACACAGCGCCGCGTGCAGACTCATACGCTTCGACCTCGGTCCTCGGGTTCGGCTGGCGCGGCCGCCCAGGCGCGCGCGCGTTGCACGGCCCGCCGCCAGTCGGCGCGGGGCGTGGCCAGCACGGCCTGGCCGGGCGCGAAGACCGCCGGCGGCGCGCGCAGCGACCGCAGCTCGTCGACGTCGGCCCATAGTCCCACGGCCAGCCCCGCCAGGTAGGCCGCGCCGAGGGCCGTGCTTTCGATCTCCGCCGGCCGCGCGACGCCGCACCCCGACACGTGCGCCTGGAGTTGCAGCAGCAGGTCGTTGGCCGCCGCGCCTCCGTCCACGTGCAGGCGTCCGGTGGGGGCGGGCATGAGGTCGAGCACGTCCTGCACCTGGTGCACGATGGCCTCGTGCGCCGCGCGCGCCAGGTGCGCGGCGCGCACGCCGTGCGTGAGTCCCAGAATCGCACCGCGCGCGTCCGGGTCCCAATACGGCGCGCCCAGCCCCGTAAACGCGGGCACGATCACCGCGCCCGCGGTGTCGGGAACGCTGCGCGCCAGCGGTTCGATGGCGTCCGCCGACTCGATCAGCCCCAGCTCGTCGCGCAGCCATTGCACTAGCGCTCCGCCGGTGAACACGCTGCCTTCGTAGGCGTAGGTCAGCCCGTCGGAGTCGCCGAGCGCGGCGGTGGTCAGCAGGTGCGCGATGTCCGGCGGGCGCGCGCGGCCGGCGTGCTGCAACAGGAAGCAGCCGGTGCCGTAGGTGACCTTGGTGGCGCCGGGGGCCGCCGCCAGGTGGCCGAACAAGGCGGCCTGCTGGTCACCGGCCACGCCGCCGATGGGCAGCCCGGCGGCGAAGGGCGCGTCGGCGTGCACCTGGGCGCAAACTCCCAGGGACGGCGCGACCTGCGGCAAGGCGTCCGCCGGAACCCCGCACAGTTCGGCCATGGCGTTGGACCACTGGCCGGCCGCCAGGTCGAACAGCAGCGTGCGCGCGGCGTTGGTGGCGTCGGTCAGATGGGCGCCGCGGGTCAGGCGGGCGATCAGCCAGGCGTCGACCGTGCCCAGCCGCAGCCGCCCCGCCGCGCGCGCCTGGGCAACGTCGGGCAGGTTGTCCAGCATCCAGGCGAATTTGCTGGCGCTGAAGTAGGGGCTGGGGCGCAGGCCGGTGATCTGGCGCACGGCGTTGGCATGGCCGCGGGCCTCCAGATCGGCAATCCAGGGCGCCGTGCGCACGTCCTGCCAGACGATGGCCGGGCCAAGCGGGCGCAGGGTCGCGGCGTCCCAGGCCGCGGCCGTCTCACGCTGATTGGTCAGGCCCAGGCCGGCCAGCGCGCGCGGCGGGGCCGCGTCCAGCGCCTGCCGCGCGCTGCGCTGCACGCTCTGCCAGATCTGGTCGAGGTCGTGTTCCACCCAGCCGGGGCGGGGGTAATGCTGGGTGACGGGCGCGTAGCCGCGGCCTTGGACGCGGCCACGGTCGTCGACCACCAGCGCCGTGGTGCCCGTGGTGCCCTGGTCGACGGCAAGGATCACGGCTGGCGCGTGCTCGGCCCGGAGGCGGCTTCGCAGGCATCTACGCAACCGTCTACCATCACGGCTCAGCGCTCCGTCACCGGGTGGGGCGTACGGTAGCATTGACGCACGATGCGAAAGGGAGGGCGGTGGTCCTCAGCGACAAGGCGCTTCGCGATGCTATCGACGAGGGGCGCCTGGCCATCTGCCCGCTGGACCACACGGCCATCCAACCATCCAGCATCGACCTGCGGCTGGACGCCTCGTTTCGCGTGTTCGTGAACCAGACCGAGACGCACATCGATCCGCGCGTGCCGCAACCCGACCTGACGCAGGAAGTCGTGGTTGGCGAGGGCGACAAGTTCGTGCTGCATCCCAACGAGTTCGTGCTGGGCGGAACGGTGGAGACGATTCGGATGTCTGCCGACCTGGTGGGCCGCGTGGAAGGCAAGAGTTCCCTGGGCCGCCTGGGGCTGATGGTGCACAGCACCGCGGGCTACGTGGACCCTGGCTTTCGCGGCCGGCTGACGCTGGAACTTTCCAACCACGCCAACCTGCCCATCCTGTTGTGGCCGGGGATGCGGGTCGGCCAGCTTTCGGTGATGCAGCTCACGAGTCCCGCCGAGCGTCCGTACGGGTCGCCCGGCTTGTCCAGCAAGTATCAGAATCAACAGGTAACCACGCCCAGCCGCTCGCACCTGGACTTTGCCGAGCGGCGGCGCCCGTCTTGTAAAAGGAGCAGCCGATGACCGACGCCGCTAACCCCGCACCCACCGCCAACGACGACGAGCCGTTTCTGGAGTCGTCGGGCGGCGTGATCTATCGGAACAAGAACGACGACGTGCAAGTGGCGGTGGTGCAAACGCAGCGCGGCGCCTGGGTGCTGCCCAAGGGCGCCGTGGAACGCGGCGAAGCGCCCGAACAGGCGGCCGTGCGCGAAGTCTTCGAGGAAACGGGCATCGTGGGCGAGGTGGAAGACGACCTGGGCAAGATCAATTACGAAGTGCGGCCCGACCTGTGGACAGGGTTCGTGCCCAAGGTCGTGCACCAGTATTTGCTGCGGTCCACCGGCGGCAACATTCGGCCGGACCCGGCCGAGCACGTGGAAGCGCGCTGGGTGTCGGTGCAGGACGCCGTGCGCCTGCTGCATCACGCCAACGAACGTACCGTTATGCTGAGAGCGGAAGACGTGATGCGACGAAAGGTCCCCAACGACGCCTAAGGCTGACGCGGGCGGCCCGCGGCTCCATCGCCGCGGGGTCTTGACTGGCGGCGCGCGAGCGCTGGGCGCCGCCGCGCTTGGCGCGGCGCTGCCGCGCCTGGCCAGCGCCCAGGCCGACACGGTCCTGCGGCTGGCCGGCTCGGAACCGTCCACGCTGGACCCGGTGCACGTGCGCGACACGTCCGCCGCTGGCTATGTCACAGAGATATTCGCCGGCCTCACCCGCATCGGACCGGACCTGACGCCCGAGCCCGATCTGGCCGAGTCGTGGAACGTGAGCGGCGACGGCCTTACCTACACGTTCCACCTGCGGCCGCAAGCCGCGTTTCATGACGGCCGGCCGCTCACCTCCGACGACGTGGTCTGGTCGTGGCGGCGCGCGCTAGACCCCGCCACGCAATCGCTGGCGGCGCCGTCCGTGCTGGGCGCCATCGAGGGCGCGGCCGAGTTTGCGGCCGGCGAGGCCGACGAGATCAGCGGCGTGCGGGCCGCGGGGCCGCGCCAGCTCGAGGTGACGCTCACGTCCCCCAGCCCAATCTTCACCAGCTTTCTGGCCTACGGCCCCTCGATGGTCGTCGACCGGCGCACCGTGACCGCCGAGGGCGACTGGTGGCGTCGGCCGAACGGCTCGGGTCCCTACGAGTTGCTGGCGTGGCGGGCGCACGAGCTGCTGCGCCTGCACCGCGCGGCCACCGTTCCCTGGCGCCCTGGCGGGCCGGCGCGCGCCGATTTCTTGCAGCTCGACCCCGGCGAAGGGATGCTGCGCTACGAGAACGGCGAGCTGGATTTCGTGGCCGTGGGCGGCGCGAACGTGCAGCGCTTTCGCGACCCGCGCGAACCGCGCCACTCCGAGCTGCGCAGCACGCCCGACCTTGCGATTCAATACGTGGGGTTCAACACGGCGCTGCCGCCGTTCGACGACGTGCACGTGCGGCGCGCGCTGGCGCTGGCGGTCGACCGCGAGCGCATCGCGCGGGTGACGCTGCGGGGAACCGAGCGCGAGGCCCACGGGATGATTCCGCCCGGCTTGGGCGGCCACCGCCCCTCCTTCCGCGGCCTGAGCTTCGACCCGGCGGCGGCGCGCGCCGAACTGGCGCGGTCGAGCTACGGCAGCGCGTCTCGCCTGCCGCCGCTCGCCATGACCGTGCCCGGCCGCGGCGTCGTGGCCGGCGGGATCGTGCAGTCCATCGTGCAGCCCTGGCGCCGCGAGCTGGGGGTCGACGTCACCGTGGAACTGCGCGAGTTCAACGAGTTCGTAACCGTCCTCGACGATCCCGTCCACGAACTCCAGCTCTTCTTGCTGGGGTGGGCAGCCGACGTGCCCGACGCCATCGACTTCACCGAGCGGCTCTTTGGCGCCGACCAGGCCGACAATTCCATGCGGCTCAACGACCCCATCGTGGAGGCGCTGCTGGCCCGCGCCCGCCGCGCGGGCGACGATTGGGAACGGCTGGCGGCTTATCGGCGCTTGGAGGACTGGGTGACCCAGCGCGCGGTCGTGGTTCCGCTCTTCTTTCCGGTCACGCACGAGCTGGTGCAGCCGTGGGTGCAGGGCTACCACGGCCTGCCAATGACGCGGGAATGGCTGACGGACCTGACCATCGACCGCGAGGCGCATGCGGCTTAGCCGTCGGCGCTTCATGGGCGCGGCCGCGGCGGCCGGCGCGGCGGCGGTTGGGATGGGGGGCTGTGACGCGCCGCTGCTTGGCGCGCCGCCCCCGCCGGCGCACCAACGTCTGGAACTGCTGCTGCGCGAGCCGGCCACCATCGACCCGGCGCTGGTCACCTGGCCGCACGAAGCCGCCATTGCCGCCGCGCTCTTCGAGCCGCTGGTGCTGGCGGGCGCGGACGGCGCGGTGCGGCCGGCGGTCGCCGCCGCCTGGCAGGTCGGCGTCGGCAGGCGCTCCGTCGAGTTCATGCTGCACGGGGATCGACGCTGGTCGACCGGCGAACCGCTCACGGCGGCCGACTTCGCCTGGGCCTGGCGGCGCAATCTGGACCCCGAACTGGGCGCTGGCCGCCGCGAACTGCTGTTCCCCATCGTCGGCGCGGAACTGGCCGCCAACGGCGGCGATGCGGCGGAGGTGCGCATCCGCGCGCCCGACGCCGCGACCTTGCGCGTGGAGCTGGGCGCGCCCGCGCTCGACTTCCTGGCGCGCCTGTCCAGCCCCGTGTTCGCGCCGCTGCCCCGCGGCGAAATCACCGGCATGGGCGCCGCCTGGACCTCGCCGGCCAGCATCCGCGGCAACGGCGCCTATCGGCTGGCGCAGTGGGACCCGGGCCTGGGCATGACGCTGCATCACAATCCGCACTACCGCGGGCCCGCGCCGGCCGTCGCCCAGAGCATCGTCGTGCGGTTCGTGCGCGACGACGAGTCGCCCGTGTCGGCGTTCCGCACCGGCCTGGCGCAGGCCGCGGACGTTTCGGCTGCGCCGACCTACGCCGCGGCCCGCGCCGACTCGACGGTGCAGACGCAGCTGCGCCTGTTCGAACGCGCGGGGACCTGGCTGGTCGTGTTCAACACGCGCAAACCGCCCTGGAACCAGGCCGCGGTGCGCCGCGGGCTGGCGCTGGCGCTGGACCGGCGCGCGCTGGCCGCGCGCTTCGACCAGCCGGCGCTTCCCGCGCCGCGGCTCACGCCGGACAGCCTGCTGGCGGCCGCGCCGGCGGCCGCGCCGAACGTGCCCGCCGCCCGCGCCGCGCTGGCCGGCGCGGGTTTTCCCAATGGCCGCGGACTCCCGCCCGTGCGGCTCACCTACCACCAACGCGAGCCTTGGGACCGGCTGGCCGCGGAACTGGGACGGCAGTGGGGCGCGGCGTTTGGCCTGGAGGTGCGGGCCGACCCGCGCGAGTGGCGCGACTTTCTGGCCTTTGCCAACGACCGGGGCGACTTCGACGCCGCCCAGGCCGAATGGACGGCGCCCTATCGACACCCCGCCAGTTGGCTGGCGGGCGTCTGGCGGTCGGACGCGGACCCGTTCGGCGCTGGCTGGTCGAACCCACAGTTCGACGCCCACCTGGACGCCGCCGCGGCCGCCGCCGACCCGGCGGCGCAACGAACGGCCTACCTGCGCGCGGACGCGCTGCTGGAACGGGAAGCCCCGGCCATCCCCGTCGGCCGCCAGGCCGCCGCCTACCTGCTCAGGCCAGAAGTCGCCGCCTTCGCCATCGACCCAATCACCGGCGCCATCGACCTGTCCCAGGCAAGAATCTCCGCGTAACACGGCACGCCGCCGCCTGGAAGGAACCCCCGCACCTCGATCGGGTTGCTCGCTGTCACGTTCGACACGCCGCCCCGCCTGGAAGCAAGACTTCGTGCTCCTTTCCCTGACCGGGCGCCTCCGCGGCAACGGCGCCTATCGGCTGGCGCAGCGGGGCCCGGGCATGACGTCGTTCCCCCTCTCCCAGAAGGCGAGCCGCTCTTTCCCTCCCCCTTCAGGGAGAGGGCGGGGGTGAGCGTCGGCAGCCGCGCGCCCGATCTCGAGCGCTTTCCCTCCCCCTTCAGGGAGAGGGCTAGGGTGAGCGTCGGTAGCCGCGCGCCCGATCTCGAGCGCTTTCCCTCCCCCTTCAGGGAGAGGGCGGGGGATGAGCGTCGGTAGCCGCGCGCCCGATCTCGAGCGCTTTCCCTCCCCCTTCAGGGAGAGGGCTAGGGTGAGGGTGCGGGGGCGTCCTTCTCGATCGCCACTCCGATCATCGACCCCCACTCCGTCCAGGAGCCGTCGTAGTTGCGCACGTTCTCCACGCCCAGCAGCTCGCGCAGCGCGAACCAGGTGTGCGCCGAGCGTTCGCCGATGCGGCAGTAGGTAATCACGTTGGCGAACGTATTGACCCCTTTGGCCCCGTAGATGGCCTGCAACTCGTCCGCCGACTTGAACGTGCCGTCGGCTTCGTTGGCGGCGCTTGCCCAGGGCACGTTGGAGGCGCCTGGGATGTGCCCGCCGCGCTGCGCGGTTTCGGCAATCCCCGGCGGCGCCAGAATCTCACCGCTGAACTCGGCGGGCGAGCGCACGTCGATCAACACGGGGCCGCGCGCACCGGAGCCGACCAACGTCTCCACCTCGGGCTGCAGGATGCGCAGCCCCCAGTCGGTGCCGGCGAGCTCGTAGTCGACCGGCGTCACGTCGGTCGGGTCCGTGGTGAGCTCGCGGCCTTCCTGCTCCCACTTGAACCGGCCGCCGTTCATCAGGCTGACCTTCTCGTGCTTGGCGAGCTTGAACTGCCAGTAGGCAAAGGCCGCAAACCAGTTGTTGTTGTCGCCGTACAGAATCACGTGGGTGTCGGCCGCAATGCCGGATGCGCCCATCAGCTCGCGCCACTGCTCGGCCGTCAAGATGTCGCGGCGCACGTTGTCCGAGAGCTGCGTTTCCCAGTTCCAGCCCACCGCGCCGCGGATGTGCCCCCGCTCGTAGGCGGTGGTGTCCACGTCCACCTCGACGAGGCGAACGCCGGCGTCCGAGCCGTGCGCCGCCACCCAGTCCGTATCCACCAACGCGCTGGGGTTTGCGTAGTCAGCCATTTCGATTTGTACTCCCAAGCTACGACGAAAGAGCCTGGCGCTCCTTGCCAAGCCTCGCACTGCGCACCCCAAACGCCAACTGCGGTCCAGACGCCCGACGGGCGGCGCGGTGGTTGCCGCGCCGCGCGGTGGTTGCCGCGCCGCGCAGTGGTTGCCGGGCGGCGCGCCGACCTTGCGGCTGGTGTCCGCGCCGTCGGTTGGGACTGCGCGGCCGCGGCGCCCGCCCGCGGTTGGCCGTGCAGCTACCGCAGCAGGCGGCCGAGAAGGCGGGCGGCGAGTCCTGACAGGCCGAGCGCGACGCCGAAGGCGATGGCGGCGCGCGTGCCCAGCAAACTGCGCACGTTGCCGCTGACGTTGCCGCCCACCACGGCCAGACTCAGCACGCGGTCGGCCTGGACGTTGCCGGCCACCACCCAGGCGGCAGACACGTTCTGCAAGCTGGCGGCGCCGCTGACGCTCACGCCAACCGCGCCGTTGCGCACCTGGCTGCGCACGCCCGCGTTGCCAACCACGGCGCCTTGCGACACCTGCAACTGATCCGTGCGGTTGACCAGCAGCAGCGACCGGTCGGCGTCGATGCGGTCTGCGCTGGCCCGGCGCATGGTGGTGCGCGCGGCAGTCACGGTGTCCGCGCGCACGACGCCGACGGCCGCGTCGTCCAGCCTGACCACGTCGGCCTGGGCGCGGGGAATCACGGCGGGGTCCGGCGGCGGCATTGCGGGCTCCTTCCGGGAGCGGGGCGCGGCGGCGGGGGGGCGGCCCTCTTGGTTCACGGGCACGGGTCGGAGGCCTCGGGGGCGGCAGGGGCGGGCGGCGCGTGCGCGCGGCCGCCGGCGCGCGCGGCATCGTACACCTCGCGCCAGGGAACGCCGTGCGCGGCCGCCAGCCGCTGGCAGTCGCGCGCTTCCGGGGCAACGTCGCGCAGCGCACCGCGGAAGTACGAGGCCTTGACCTGCACCTGGCCATAGCGGGTCGACACGCCGACGACGGCGCGCGGCAGCCTGCTGCGCCGGACGTCGTGCGCGCGCACGCCCAGAGTGGTGGTTTCGGCCAGGATCACGTCGACGAGCGCGGGCGCCCGGGCTGGTTCGGCCAGCGCCGACAGCTGCACGGCGGGGCGGCCCGCTTTCATGCCAATGGGCGTGGTCCACACGTCCCACGCGCCTGCCTGAAACAGGCGCGCGCTGACGTAGCCAAAGATTTCGGGGTTCATGTCGTCGATGTTCGTGTCGAGCACCACGGCGTCGTCGGCGTCGGGCGCCGGCGCGCTGGCGGCGTCGGGCGTCTCGGCGGGTTCGCCCAGCGTGACGCGCAGCACGTTGGGAATCGACAGGTCGGCGGTTCCCGCGCCGTAGCCGCTGCGCGTCACGCGCATGGCGGGCATTGGGCCATACGCCGAGGCGGCATGGGTCAAGACGGCGGCGCCGGTGGGCGTGAGCAGCTCGAAGTCGATGTCCGACCCGTACACCACCGCCCCGCTGCCCGCCAGCACGCGCAGGGTGGCCGGCGCCGGGACGGGCAGCGGGCCGTGCGCGCTTTGCACAGTGCCGCTGCCGGTGTTGATGGGCGAGACCGACACGCGCGCCAGGCGCAGCAGGCGGAACCCCGCCAGCGCG
Organism: uncultured Chloroflexota bacterium; assembly: GCA_958296175.1. Classification (GTDB taxonomy): domain Bacteria; phylum Chloroflexota; class UBA11872; order UBA11872; family UBA11872; genus UBA11872. Next base: position 1,654,881 of record OY282448.1, on the reverse strand, counting down.
CCGACCACGTCCAGCACCGAGTCCGCCGCGCCGACTTCGTGGAAGTGCACGTCCTGCACGGCCACGCCGTGCGCCTGCGCCTCGGCCTCGGCCAGCCGCCGCCACAGCGCGCGCGCGTCGGCGCGGACGCCGCGGTCGAGGTCGGCTTGGGCCAGCATGCCGTCGATGTCGGCAAAGGCGTGTTGGCCGCCGCTGCCGCTGATCTCGAAGTCCACCAGCCGCGCATCGATCGCGCCGCGCCGCACGCGCTCGTCGCGCATGTCCCAGGGGGGCAGGCGCAGCTTGCGCAGCTCGGCCAGCAGCCGGTCTTTGTCCAGCCCCGCATCCAACAGCGCGCCCAGCACCATGTTGCCGCTGGCGCCAGCCTGGCAGTCGACGTGGGCAATGGTCATGCGGGCGAACGCTCCGCGCGGCGCGCGATCAGCGTGGCCTGCACACCCGCGCCGAACCCGTTGTCGATGTTCACCACCGACACCCCGGGGGCGCAGCTGGTCAGCATAGCCAGCAGCGCCGCCAAGCCTCCAAACGCAGCGCCGTAGCCCACGCTGGTCGGCACGGCGATGACGGGGCGGTCCGTCAGCCCTCCCACCACACTGGGCAGCGCGCCTTCCATGCCGGCCGCCACCACAACGGCGTCGGCGCGTTGCAGCGCCGGCCGTTCCTCGATCACCCGATGCACGGCGGCCACGCCGGCGTCGTAGACCCGTTCCACGTCGACGCCCAGCGCGTCGGCCGTGACGGCCGCCTCCTCGGCCACGGCCTGATCGGAGGTGCCGGCCGAGACCACCGTCACGCGCCCGCGCCGCGCCAGCGGTTCGCGGGCGGGCGCCGTCACCATGGCCGCCAGCGGGTGGTAGACCGCGACCTCCACGCGCGCCCGCACAGCCTCGGCCTTACGTTCGTCCACGCGCGTGGCCAGCACGGGCGCGCCGGAGGCGTGCAGCCGCGCGGCAATGTCCGCCACCTGCGCGGCGGTCTTGCCCGCGCCGTAAATCACCTCGGGCACGCCGGTGCGCAGCGTGCGCTGGGTGTCCACGCGCGCAAACCCCAGGTTGTCGGTCGGAAACGCGCCCAGGCGCTCCACCGCCTCGTCGGGCGGCAGCGCGCCCGCCGCAACCTCGGCCAGCAGCCGCCGCAGCCGGGCGGGGGTCACGCCCAGGTCCGGCGAATATTCGTAAAGGCGCGCGCGCCGGCGTAGCGGGCCGAACGACCCAGCTCGGCCTCGATGCGCAGCAGCTGGTTGTACTTCGCCACGCGGTCGGTGCGGGCGGGCGCGCCGGTCTTGATCTGCCCCGCATTGGCGGCCACGGCCAGGTCCGCGATGGTGGTGTCCTCGCTCTCGCCGGAGCGGTGGGAAATGACGGCCGTAAACCCCGCCCGGTGCGCCGTGTCGATGGTCTCCAGCGTCTCGCTCAGCGTGCCTACCTGGTTGACTTTCACCAGCACCGAGTTGCCGGCGCCGCGCTCGATGGCCTGGCGCAGCCGCACGGGGTTCGTCACCAGCAGGTCGTCCCCCACCAGCTGCACGCGGTCGCCAATGGCCTCGGTCAGCGCGCACCAGCCGTCCCAGTCGTTTTCGCCCAGGCCGTCTTCGATGGACACGATGGGAAAACGCTCCACCCATTCGGTCCACAAGTCGACCAGTTCCGAGCTGGTGAGCGTGCGGCCTTCCTGCGCCAGCACGTAGCGCCCGTTGGCGTCCAGCAGTTCCGAGGCGGCGGCGTCGATGGCCAGCACCACGTCGCGCCCGGCTTCCAGGCCGCTGCGCTCGATCGCTTCCAGGATAATCTCGAACGCTGCCGCGTTGGACCCCAGCGCGGGGGCGAATCCGCCTTCGTCGCCCACCGTGGCGCCGTGGCCGCGTTCGCGCAGCGCGTCGTGCAGATGGTGGTAGACCTCCACCGCCGTGCGCAGCCCCTCGGCAAAGGAGCCGGCGCTGACCGGCATCACCATGAACTCCTGGAAGTCCGTGCTGCCCGCCGCGTGGCGGCCGCCGTTCATGATGTTCAGCATGGGCACCGGCAGGGTGGACGCGCCCGCGCCGCCCAGATAGCGGTAGAGCGGCAACCCCAGGCCGTCGGCCGCCGCGCGCGCCACGGCCAGCGAGACGCCCAAAATCGCGTTGGCGCCCAGCGCGCGCTTGTTCGGCGTGCCGTCCAGCGTCAGCAGCAGCGCGTCGATCTCCAGCTGCCGCACCGCGTCGCGGCCCTCGATTTCCAGCGCAATTACGTCGCGCACGTTGTCCACGGCGCGCAGCACGCCGCGCCCGCCGTAGCGCTCGGCGTCGCCGTCGCGCAGTTCGTGCGCTTCGTGCTCCCCGGTCGACGCCCCCGACGGCACGATGGCGCGCCCAAACCCGCCGCTCGCCAGCTCGACCTCGACCTCCACGGTCGGATTCCCGCGCGAGTCCAGCACTTCCCGCGCCTCGACGGCGCTAATCAGGGTCACCGAAGGCCCCCCGCCCAGCACGCCCACATCAGCCCCGAAGTATACGGAGACCCGCCCTCGCCCAACCGTGCTCGACCTACCGGCCGCCCCGAGGCGGCCGGGCAGCTGCCGCGCGCCCGGCGGCGTGGGGGTCGGGACGGCGGTCGGCGGGGAGAGATCAGAGAGTGGGAGGATCAAAAGGGGAAAAGGGCAGAGGGGGAGGGGTCCGAGGGGGAAAGGTCGGAGGGGGAGGGATCGGAGGGGGAGTGACGACCGTGGCCGTCGGCGTGGCGGCAACCGTGGGCGTGGGCGTGACGGCGACCGTGGCCGTGGGCGTGGCCGCAACCGTGGGCGTGGGCGTGGCGGCGACCGTAGGCGTGGGGGTGGCCGTGGGCGTGGGGGTGGCGGCGGGTATGGGCGTGGGCAGCGTGTAGGAGACCTGCCACAGGTTGACGTACTGCGTCTCGCCCTCGCGGCCGTCGCGGAACTGGCCGGTACTGAAGCCCTTGACGGCGTAGGCCGGCAGCGTGCGGGCCGCCGCGCAGCGGCCGTCCGCCCCGATGTCCTGCGCGTTCAGCGTAAAGTCCAGGTTGTCGAAGCCGTGCCGTCGGCGGTACGACGGCAAGTCGTTCACGTCTACCGGCCTCACGTGCAGCAAGAACCGTGCGCCGATGTCCGCTGACGTGCACGCCTTGACGTAGGTCAGCGTGCGGCCGTCCAGATACACGTCGAAGACGTTGTCGATGATGCGCCTGCCCGGCGGCGGCGTGGGGGTCGGGGCGGCGGTCGGCGTGGGGGTGGCCGTAGGCGTAGCGGCAACCGTGGCCGTCGGCGTGGGTGTGGCCGCGACCGTGGCCGTCGGCGTGGCGGCGACCGTGGGCGTGGGGGTGGCCGTGGGCGTGGGGGTGGCGGCGGGTATGGGCGTGGGCAGCGTGTAGGAGACCTCCCACAGGTGGACGTACTGCCGCTCGCCCTCGCGGCCGTGGCGGGACTGGCCGGTATTGAAGCCTGTGACGGCGTAGGCCGGCAGCGTGCGGGTCGCCGCGCAGCGGCCGTCCGCCCTGATGTCCTGCGCGCTCAGCGTAAAGTCCAGGTTGTCGAAGCGGTGCTGTCGGCGGTACGACGGCAAGTCGTTCACGTCGACCGGCCTCACGTGCAGCAAGAACCATGCGACGACGTCCGACGGCGTGCAGACCGCCTTGACGTAGGTCAGCGTGCGTCCGTCCAGATACACGTCGAAGACGTCGTCGGTGATGCGCGTGCCCGGCGGCGGCGTAGGCGTGGGCGCCGCGGTCGGCGTCGGGGACACGGTCGGCGTCGGGGACACAGTCGGCGTCGGGGTCGCGGTCGGCGTCAGGGTCGCGGTCGGCGTCGGAGACACGGTGGGCGTCGGAGTCGGCGTGGTGGCCGTCACCGTGCAGCCGATGATGGTGCCTGGCAAGGTGCTGGCGCGGCCTCGGCGCTCGTCGCTGCGCTCACTGCTGAGCCGCAGCAGCAGCTTCCCGCCCGCCTCCCACGGCGCGGCGTCCACATCCCAGCGCAGTTCGCAGCCGCCGTCGGCCGTGGCCGCCGTCATTGCCGCGGCCAGCGCCAATGTCAGCTTCACCGTCCCGTCTTCCCCTATCACCTGCAGCTGCTCGGGCACCGTCCCGCCGTCCGTCCTCTGCATCCGCACCTCCCCCGCGGCCTCGTCCCACACCAGCCGCACCACGTCCATCGTCACCAGCCGCACGCTCCCCGCCTGCAGAACTCCAGCGCTCCCATCCGCGCCCACGCCGTCGTCCAGTTCCACTGTGTCGAAGAACGCTTCGTACAACGTCCCCTGAGGCGCACTCACCCGCACGGTCCATTCGTCGTACGCGTCCTCAGGAAAGAAGTTGCAGGGGAAGTACACGTAAGCCTGCGCGTTGTACTTCACGCGATACACGCCGGCTGGCAGCGGACGCGCCGTAATCATTCTGTTCTCGTAGCCGTTCGACGAGTCGGTATCCTCGTCGACGATTACGGCTTGGAATAGGTCTTTATCCGGCCCACTCAGCCAATAATTATAGTACTGCTCATCACGGTCCCTAATCACGTGCCTGTAAATCACGGTCCCTACCGCCGTCCCGGAGCTCAGTGACGCCTCGTCCTGGTACGGGGTCCATGGACTGGCACGGTTATACCGCTCGCGATCGATAATCCAGCGCAGGCAGTCCACGTAGCCAGGGACCCCTTCCCCCGCCGCCAGCTTGGCCGCCATGGCCGCAATCTTGGTCCGCAGCTCCGCCAGCGTGACCACTGGCGGCGGCGTCTGCGCCCCGTCCGTCACATACGATTGCGCGGCCGCGCCAGCCGCCCCAGCTGCGCCGGCCGCTCCGCCCCCTGCGCCCCCGGCGTCCTTCCCCGGCAGCCAGGCCCGACTCAGCGTCTCCACCCCGTAGTCCCACCGCGACTGGGCGGCGTAGTTGGAACGCGTGAAGCGCACGGCCGTCGCGGCCTGGCCGCCCGACGCCCCGGCCGCGCCTCCCGCCGCTCCGCCGGCCGGCGCGTACGGCGCCGGCAGCGCCTCCAGAAACAGCACCCCCTCGCGGTCGTCCCAGGTCGTCGTCCGCCCCGCCACCGCCGCTGCCGCCGCCGCGCGCGCCGCCGTCTCGCTCGCGTAAGTCTCGTCGCCGCGCACCGCAACGAGCCGGGTGTCCGGGCCGCTTCCTTTCAAGTATTCGTGCACCCGAAACCGCAGCTCCTGCACCGCCCGATAGCCGCCGCCCTCGACGGCTTCCGCCGCTGCCGCAACGCTTTGCAACGTGGCCCGCACGATCACTTCCGACTTGAAGACCTGCTCTTCCAGCGACGGCGAGACGTACCAGCTGGGGTATACCGAGTCGTGCTGCACGCGCGTAATCGTTATTTCTGGACGCGCCGGTTCCACGGCGTCCGGACGCGGCGCCCCGGTCGTCGTCGGCGTCGCTGCGGCCCCCGCCGCGGCTGGCGCTGGGGCGGCCGAGCGCGGCGGCGCGCTCGCGGCCACCGCGGGCGAAGCTGCCGGGGCTGGCGGAACGGCGCTCGCCGCCGCGGTGTCTCGCGCCGCCGGCGGGCTCGGCCCACAGGCCGCGGCGGCAAGCAGCGCCCCAACCACAATCGTTGGCAGCAGACGCCAGCGCCGTAGCCCGCCGCCGTGGAAAAAGCTCCCCATCGCCAGCCTCCTCCTAGGCCGCGCGGCGTGCATCGTTGGCCTGCATCACAGTACTTGTCCGAAAGGCGGCAAGGGCGGCTGGCGGGGCGGAGACGTGGCATCGATGACGGCGGCGGCTTCCGACGTTGGTCGCTACAGTCCGCCGCGGACCCCGGGGGTCGGCGTCGGAGTCGGCGCGGCGGCCGCGGCCGTGCAGGCGGCCACGGCGCTTGGCACGGTGCCGGGGGCGCTGCCGAGCCGCAGCAGCAACCGCTCGCCCGCCTCCCACGGCGCGTCGTCGACATCCCAGCGCAGTTCGCAGCCGCCCTCGTCCGTGGCCGCCGTCTCCGCCGCGGCCAGCGCCAATGCCAGCTTCACCGTCCCGTCCGTCCCTAGCACCTGCAGATGCTCGGGCGTCTGCCATCCGCCGGCCGTCTTCTGCATCCGCACCTCCCCCGCGGCCTCGTCCCACATCAGCCGCACCACGTCCATCGTCACCAGCCGCACGCTCCCCGCCTGCAGCACCCCAGCGCTCCCATCCGCGCCCACGCCATCGTCCAGTTCCACCGCGTCGAAGAACGCTTCGTACACCGTCCCCTGAGGCGCACTCACCCGCACGGTCATATCGATATACGCGTCCTCAGGAAAGAAGTTGCAGGGGAAGCGCACGTAAGCCTGCGAGTTGTACTTCACGCGATACACGCCGGCCGGCAGCGGACGCGCCGTAATCATCCTGTGCTCGTAACCGTTCGACGAGTCGGTATCCTCATCGACGATTACGGCTTGGAATTGGTCTTTATCTGGCCCACTCAGCCAATAATTAAAGTACTGCTCATCACGGTCCGTAATCACGTCCCTGTAAATCACGGCCCCTGCCGCCGTCTCGGAGCTCAGCGACGCATCGAACTGCTCCGGGGTCCATGGAATGGCGCGACGGTACCGCTCTCGCGAGATCTTATAGCCAATACATTCCGTATAGCCTTCGATCCCTTCCCCCGCCGCCAGCTCGGCCGCCATGGCCGCAATCTTGGCCCGCAGCTCCGCCAGCGTGATCACCGGCGGCGGCGTCTGCGCCCCGTCCGTCATATACGATTGCGTGGCTGCGCCGGCCGCGCCTCCAGCTTCCCGTGCCGGCAACCAGGCACGGCTCAGCGTCTCCACCCCGTAGTCCCACCGCGACTGGGCCGGATAGTTGGAACGCGTGAAGCGCACGGCCGCTGCGGCCTGGCCGCCCGACGCCCCGGCCGCGCCTCCCGCCGACCCTCCGGCCGGCGCGTACGGCGCCGGCAGCGCCGACAGAAACAACACCCCCTCGCGGTCGTCCCAGACCGTCGTGCGCTCCCACACCGCCGTACGCGCCGCCGCGCACGCTTCGGTCTCGCTCGCGTAAGTCTCGCCGCCGCGCACCGCAACGAGCTGGGTGTCCGGACCGCTCCCTTTCAAGTATTCGTGCACCCGGAACCGCAGCTCCTGCACCGGCCGATAGCCGCTGCCCCCGACGACTTCTGCAGCTTCTGCCACAGCCGCAACGCTTTGCAACGTGGCCCGCACGATCACTTCCGACGTGAATATCTGCTCGTCCAGCGACGGCGGGACATACCAGACGGGGTTCGTCGAGGCGTCCACGCGCGGCGTTGCCCGGCGCGCCGGTTCCACGGCGCTCGCCGTCAGTGTGTCGCACGCCAGCGGCGGGCTCGGCACGCAGGCCGCGGCGGCAAGCAGCGCCCAAACGACGATCGTTGGCAGCAAACGCCAGCGCCGCGGCCCGACGCCGTGGAAAAACTTCCCCATCGCCAGCCTCCTCATAGGCCGCGCGGCGTGCATCGTTAGCCTGCATCACAGTACTTGTCCGAAAGGCGGCAAGGGCGGCTGGACGCGGCTCTTACGTGTCAGACCCCTGCCGCGGGCGCGGGGGACACGGTGGGCGTCGGGGTCGGCGCGGCGGCCGCCGCCGTGCAGGCGGCTACGGCGCTTGGCACGCTGCCGGGGGCGCTGCCGAGCCGCAGCAGCAGCTTCCCGCCCGCCTCCCACGGCGCGGCGTCCACATCCCAGCGCAGTTCGCAGCCGCCCTCGTCCGTGGCCGCCGTCTCCGCCGCGGCCAGCGCCAATGTCAGCTTCACCGTCCCGTCTTCCCCTATCACCTGCAGCTGCTCGGGCACCGCCTCGCCACCGGCCGTCCTCTGCATCCGCACCTCTCCCGCGGCCTCGTCCCACACCAACCGCACCACGTCCATCGTCGACAGCCGCTCGCTCCCCGCCTGCAGCACGCCAGCGCTCCCATCTGCGCCCACGCCGTCGTCCAGTTCCACCGGGTCGAAGAACGCTTCGTACACCGTCCCCTAAGGCGCACTCACGCGCACGGTTATATCGATATACGCGTCCTCAGGAGCGAAGTTGCAGGGGAATAACACGTAAGCCTGCGAGTTGTACTTCACGCGATACACGCCGGCCGGCAGCGGACGCGTCGTAATCATCCTGTACTCGTAACCGTTCGACGAGTCGGTATCCTCGTCGACGATTACGGTTTGGAATTGGTCTTTATCCGGCCCACTCAGCCAATAATTAAAGTACTGCTCATCACGGTCCGTAATCACGTCCCTGTAAATCACAGCCCCTGCCGCCGTCCCGGATCTCAGTGACACATCGACCTGGTCCGGGGTCCATGGAATGGCGCGACGGTACCGCTCATGCGAGATCTTATAGCGAATACATTCCGTATAGCCATCGGTCCCTTCCCCCGCCGCCAGCTCGGCCGCCATGGCCGCAATCTTGGTCCGCAGCTCCGCCAGCGTGATCACCGGCGGCGGCGTCTGCACCCCGTCCGTCACATAGGATTGCGTGGCTGCGGCAGCCGCCCCAACTGCGCCGGCCGCGCCTACGGCTTCCCGTGCCGGCAACCAGGCACGGCTCATCGTCTCCACGCCATAATCCCACCGCGACTGGACCGGATAGTTGGAACGCGTGAAGCCCATGGCGGCCGCTCCTTCGACCGGCGTGTACGGCGCCGGCAGCGCCCTCAGAAACAGCACCCCCTCGCGGTCGTCCCAGACCGTCGTGCGCTCCCACACCGCCGTACGCGCCGCCGCGCACGCTTCGGTCTCGCTCGCGTAAGTCTCGCCGCCGCGCACCGCAACGAGCTGGGTGTCCGGACCGCTTCCTTTCAAGTATTCGTGCACCCGGAACCGCAGCTCCTGCACTGCCCGATAGCCGCTGCCCCCGACGACTTCTGCGGCTTCTGCCACAGCCGCAACGCTTTGCAACGTGGCCCGCACGATCACTTCCGAATCGAATATCTGCTCTTCCAGCGACGGCGGAACCCACCACTTTGGGTTTGACTGGGCGTCCATGCGCGTCGGCAGCGGCGTTGCCTGGCGCACCGGTTCCACGGCGCTCGCCGTCAGTGTGTCGCACGCCAGCGGCGGGCTTGGCCCGCAGGCCGCGGCGGCAAGCAGCGCCCCAACCACGATCGTTGGCAGCAAACGCCAGCGCCGCGGCCCGCCGCCGTGGAAAAACTTCCCCATCGCCAGCCTCCTCATAGGCCGCGCGGCGTGGACCGTTGGCCCGCACCACATTCTGGTCGGAATCCGAAAGGCTGCAAGGGCGGGGGTTGTTGCTGGTTGGCGTGTTCCACGGCGGCGGCGGACGCGCAACCCAGGGCCGGGCGCCTGGGGCCGGCGGCCGGACCCTCACCCTGCCCTCTCCCTCAGGGAGAGGGGAAAGAAGGGGAAGTGCGTGTGCGCCGCACGCAACACGCGCTTCGGCGGCCCCCTGAGGGAGAGGAGAAGAAAGGAGAGAGGGGCGAGGCTTTTTCGGCGTTTTGGTGGCTCACCCTCACCCTGCCCTCTCCCTCAGGGAGAGGGGAAGAAGGGGAGGCGCGCGTGCGCCGCACGCAATGCGCGCCTCGGCGGCCCCCTGAGGGAGAGGGGAAGAAAGGGGGCGGGGGTGGGGTTAGGGGACGAGGTTTTGGGCGATCATGGATTCGGCGATTTGGATGGAGTTGGTGGCGGCGCCTTTGCGGAGGTTGTCGGAGACGATCCAGAAGACCAGGCCGTTGGGGTGGGACATGTCGCGGCGGATGCGGCCGACCCAGGTGAGGTCGTTGCCGGCGGCGAGCGAGGGCATGGGGTATTGGTGCGCGGCCAGGTCGTCCACGACTTGCACGCCGGGGACGTCGGAGAGGATGGCGCGCGCGTCGGCGGGGTCGAAGGGGCGGCCGAATTCGGCGTGCACGGCGGCGGCATGGGCGCGGAAGACGGGCACGCGCACGCAGGTGGCCGAGACGGGCAGGTCGGGCAGGTGCATGATCTTGCGCGTCTCGGCGGAGACTTTCCATTCCTCTTTGGAGTAGCCGTCATCGCGCGGGTCGTCGATGGACGGGATGAGGTTGGAGGCGATGGGGTGGGGGAAAACGTCCGGGTCGACGTCGGGCGTCTCGCCGCGGGCCTGGGCGGCCGTTTGCTGGCTGAGTTCGTCCATGGCGCGGCCGCCGGCGCCGGAGACCGATTGGTAGGTGTCGGCGATGACGCGCTGCACGGGGTTCTGCTGGTGCAGCGGCGCCAGCACCTGGACGATGGGGGTGGTGGAGCAGTTGGGGATGGCGACTATGCCTTTGTGGGCGCGCAGGTCGTCGGCGTTGACTTCGGGCACCACCAAGGGCACGTCGTCGTCGTAGCGAAACGCGGAGCTGTCGTCGATGGCGATGACGCCGGCGGCGGCAACCTGGGGCGCAACGGCGCGGCTGATGGCGCCGGAGGCGGAGATGAGCACGAAGTCCAGGCCCTGGAAGTCGCTGCCGTCGCCGCGCAGCACGTCGACGGTGTGCGGCTGGCCGTCGACGTCGATCTGGCGGCCCTTGCTGCGGGGCGAGGCCCAGAGGCGCAGGCAGCCAACGGGAAAGTTGCGCTCGGTTGCCACGGTCAAAAACTCTCGGCCCACCGCGCCGGTGGCGCCGACAACGCCGATTGCATAGGTGCGACTCATGGGGCAACGCCATCCTCGACAAGCAGGTGCTCGAGACCTACGACCAGCCCGGGCAACGCGCGGACGCGGCGGACAGCGAGCAGGACACCGGGCATGAACGACTCGCGGCTGGTGGAATCGTGCCGGATGGTCAGGGTCTGGCCCGGACCTCCGAAGATGACTTCCTGGTGGGCGACGAAGCCTGGCAGGCGCACGCTGTGGACGCGCACGCCGCCGGTCACGCCGCCGCGCACGCCTTCCAGGGTAAAGCGTTCCGTGGGCGCGTCAACGGCCGGGCGGCCGCCGCGCGCCTGGGCGATCAGGTCGGCCGTGCGCGCGGCGGTGCCGGAGGGCGCGTCGATCTTCTGATCGTGATGCAGCTCGATGATCTCGACGTGGTGGAGATGCGGCGCGGCCAGACGCGCCATTTGCATCATGAGCACGGCGCCCAGGGCGAAGTTGGGCGCAACGAACGCGCCGACGCGCGCAGCGGCGGCGGCGGCGCGGACGGCCTCGACCTGCGCGGCGGTCATGCCGGTGGTTCCGATGACCGGCGAGACGCCGGCGGCAATGGCGGCCAGCGCGTTGGCCGCGGCGGCGTCGGCCGTGGTGAAGTCGACGGCGGCGTCCGGCCGGGTCTGGGCGAAGGCCGCGTCCACCTGGGTGAACCAGGGGAAGGGCGCGGCGCGTTCCACGACGTCGACGCCGGCCGCCACCTCCATGTCCGGGGCGTTGGCCACGGCGTCGACGACGGTCTGGCCCATGCGGCCGGCGGCGCCGATGACGATGACGCGCAGAGGGGGAGGCATGGAGGGCGGCTGCCTAGTTGTAGGAGCGGGAGCGCCGCCCGCCGCCGCGGTCACCGCGGGGGCGGCCGCGGTCGTTGCGGTCGCGGGGGCCGCGGCCGTCGCGGCGCGGTCCGCCAGGTCCGCCCCTGCCGCCGCGCGGGGGCGGGGCGGCGCTGGCCAGCGTTTCCTCCGGGGACAACCCCTGCAAGACGGCGCGGCGCGACAGGTTGACGCGGCCCTGGTCGTCGGTTTCGATGACCATGACCATGATGTCGTCGCCGACGTTCACGACGTCTTCGATCATGCCGGGCGGCTCCTCGGCCAGCTCGTGGCGCGGCACCAGGCCCTCGCGGCCGGGCAGGAACTCGACCATGGCGCCGAAGCCGAAGATGCGGGTGACCTTGCCCAGCATGGTGCGGCCGGGGTCGATCTCGCCGGTCATGTCCTTGATCATCTGGATGGCCTGCTCCACGCCGTCGCGGGAGGGCGCGCCCACCATGATGGTGCCGTCTTCCTCGATGTCGATCGAGGCGCCGGTGTCGGCTTCCAGCCCGCGGATGGTGCGCCCGCCGGGGCCGATGACCGTGCCGATGTTCTGCGGGTCGATCTGGACCTTGACGATCTTGGGCGCGTAGGTTCCGACCTCGGGGCGGGGGCTGGCGATGGCGTCGTTCATGACGCCCAGGATGTCCAGGCGCGCGGTGCGGCCGCGGCGGATGGCGGTCTCCACGATTTCGGGCGTGAGGTACTTGACCTTGATGTCGAGCTGAATGGCGGTGATGCCGCGCTCGGTGCCGGCCACCTTGAAGTCCATGTCGCCGAAGTGGTCCTCAGCGCCCTGGATGTCGGTCAGCACTTTGTATGCGCCGTCGTCGGCGGTGACGAGGCCCATGGAAATGCCGGCCACGGAGGCGCTGATGGGAACGCCGGCGTCCAGCAGCGCCAGGGTGCTGCCGCAGGTGGAGGCCATGGAGGTCGACCCGTTGGACGACAGGACTTCCGAGACCACGCGAATGGCGTAGGGAAAATCCTGGGCGGCCGGCAGGACCGGCACCAGCGCGCGTTCGGCCAGCGCGCCGTGGCCGATCTCGCGGCGGCGGGGGGACCCCAGGCGGCCCGCTTCGCCGGAGGCGAAGGGGGGCATGTTGTAGTGGTGCATGTAGCGCTTGGGGCTGGCCAGTTCTTCCATGTCGCGCAGGCCGATGCGCTGTTCGTCGCGCATGGTGCCCAGGGTGACGATGGAGAGCACCTGGGTCTCGCCGCGCTGGAAGAGGCCGGTGCCGTGCGGACGCGGCAGCACGCCAACCTGGGAACTCATGGCGCGCAGGGCGTCGTCGGGGCGGCCGTCGGGGCGGATGCCCTCGGCCACGATGGCGCGGCGGGTGGCGGCGCTTTCCAGCTGGTCGAGCGCTTCGCCAATGTCGTCGGCGGCGTGGACGCCGCCGAGTTCCAGCACGGCCTGGGCGCGCACCGCGCCGAGACGGTCGCGGCGCTCGGCGCGGTCGGTGACGCGGGCCGCCTCGGCCACGGCGTCGGTGAACCGCTCCTCGACGTCGGCGTGGAGGGCGGGGTCGAGGGCCTCGATGACCGGTTCGCGCGGGTCGGGCTGCACCAGACCGCGCAGCTGCACCTGGAGCTCGATGGCCGCCTGGAGCTGTTCCTGGCCCCAGGCGATGGCGCGGATCATGGTGTCCTCGTCCACTTCGCGCGCGCCGGCTTCCAGCATCACCACGCCTTGGCGGGTGCCAGAAACCACCAGGTCGAGCTCGGGGTCGGCGTTGTCCTCAATGGTGGGGTTGAGCTGGAACTCGCCGTCGCGCAGCCCCACGCGCACCGCGCCGACGGGTCCTTCGAAGGGGATGCCGGAAATGGTGAGCGCCGCGGAGGCCGCAATGGTGCCGATGACGTCGGTCTCGACGGTCCGGTCGTGCGAGAGCACGGTCAGGATGATTTGCACCTCGTTGCGCATGCCCTTGGGAAAGAGCGGACGCAGCGGGCGGTCGGTCAGGCGGGACCCCAGAATGCCGGCCAGCGGCGGGCGGCCCTCGCGACGGAAGACGCTGCCGGGAATCTTGCCGATGGCGTAGCTGCGCTCTTCGTAGTCGACGGAGAGCGGGAAGAAGTCGATGCCCTCGCGAATGCGGTCGGACATGACCACGGTGCCCAGCACCACGGCGTCGCCGTACGACACCACCACGGCGCCGTCGGCCTGGCCGGCAAGCTTGCCGGTCTCGAAGACGAGCGTGCGCTCGCCGAATTGGGTTTCCACCCTATGCACGGACATACCTGTCACTCCTCGTCGGCGGATGGGGCGAAGAGCGAAGAAGCGAGCTCGCAACCGTAGTTGCGGCCTCGTTTCTTGGCTCTTCTGGCGGGCCCGCCGGAACCCGATGGCGAAGCCAAACGATACGTTTCATCGCGGGATGGCTTCAGGGATACCGCGTTGGATGCACTGCCGATCATGGCGTCTGCGCCGGCCGCCGCGTGGGCGGCGCGGGTCGAAGGTTCTCGGTTATCGCCGGGCCCGAATCTGTAGCTTGGTAATCACGTCACGGAAGCGCTCGGGGTCGCGGCGCCGCAGGTACTTCAAGAGCCGCCGCCGCCGCCCGACCATGCGCAGCAGCCCGTGGCGCGAGTGCTGGTCTTTCTGATGGGTCTTGAGGTGTTCGGTCAGCTCTTCGATCCGCGCACTGAGCAGCGTGATCTGCACGGGCGCCGAGCCAGTGTCGGACGGACCGAGGCGAAGCTCGTCCGTGAGCTGGCGTTTGGGTGAAAGTGCGGGCATGTCCTGTGTCACGAACCCTCTACCGCGCGGGCGGCCTGTAACGAGCGGTCTGCGCCCGGCGCGTGTCTGGTGTTTGCGCAAGTGTAGCGCATGCCGGGGCGATTGTGGATGGGCGATTCGGGATTGGTGATCGTGGATTGTGGATTGTGGGATGCGGCGCCGCGGGTTCGAGGCGGGGGCGGGCGGCGGCTGGCCGCCGACCACGAACCGCCGCCCGCTGGTGAATTGGTCGGTCTGCCGCGGGCCGCCGCTCATGCCGCGGATCGTGGGGAGATCGCCGCGAACCCTGCGGGTGCGTCAGGTCGAGACCCGCGCCGTATCGGGACGGCGCTGCTCGGCGTGGTCGACGGGTTCCCTTGGCGCGCCTGCCGGGACACTCAGGTCGTCTCGGTCCAGACCGCGGCTTCGACCTGCGAACAACCCTTCGATAACGCCAGTGAGCCGCGCCTGCCCCTGTTCGAGCCGACCGCCGCGGGTTTCCAGCGCTTGGATTCGCGCCAGGACCTCCGTACGCGAGTCGTCGATGCGAGTGTGGACCGCCCGGAGTTCCGACCGCATCTCGTCCCGCAAGTCGTCGATGCGGGTGTGGACCGCCTGAAGGCCCGCGCGCGTCTCGTCCCGCAAGTCGTCGATGCGGGTGTGGAGTGCCTGAAGGCCCGTGCGTGTCTCGTCCCGCAAGTCATCGATGCGGGTGTGGACCGCCTGGAGGCCCGTGCGTGTCTCGTCCCGCAAGTCATCGATGCGGGTGTGGACCGCCTGGAGTTCCGACCGCGTCTCGTCCCGCAAGTCGTCAATGCGGGTGTGGAGTGCCTGAAGGCCCGTGCGCGTCTCGTCCCGCAGGTCGTCGATGCGGGTGTGGAGTGCCTGAAGGCCCGTGCGCGTCTCGTCCCGCAAGTCGTCGATGCGGGTGTGGACGGCCCGGAATTCCGACCGGAATTCCGCGCGCATCCACGCCGCGGCGGTGAGCACGAGTCCGCCCAACGCCACGCCGACGGTGACGATGGCGATTAGTTCAGGTGTCATAGCCCGCAGTGTACGTCGGGGCGCCGACGTGCGTCGTCAGCCGGCCAGATAGGGCAGCCACACGCGCATGGCGCTTGCGCCGCGGTTGGCCCAGGCGAAGTAGGGGATGGCCGTGAGCGGCGCGTCGCCGGCAGCGCGCGGCGGGCGGGCGTCCAAGGGCGCGTAGAGATCGTTCGACGCGCGGCGCTGCTCCAGCACGGCCGCGGTTCCCGTCAGCGCGGTCAGGCCGCCGGGCAGGTCGGGCGCTGGAACGGGGCGCAGCCGCTCGGTTGGCAGCAGCGCCAGCCGATCCACGTCGACCCCTGGGTGGTCGAGCGACTCCAGGCAGTAGATCAGCGGCCCGCGCGCCAGGGCGGCCCGCCCGGTGTTGGCCTGCACGCGCGGGTGGCTGCCAATCAGGCGCGCGGGCATGGGCAGGGTCACGTGCACCACCGTTCCGGGGCGCCACACGCGGCGCGGGCGCACGTAGGCGCCGGCGGCCGCCGCGAC
This sequence comes from uncultured Chloroflexota bacterium, assembly GCA_958296175.1. Lineage (GTDB taxonomy): Bacteria > Chloroflexota > UBA11872 > UBA11872 > UBA11872 > UBA11872. The sequence continues at coordinate 1,639,256 of OY282448.1, read as the reverse complement.
CGGCCGGCCCGCGTTGCCTTCTCGTTCGATCCGATAGCTGGCCCCGGCCGCCCACGCGGGCACGCGCAGGTGCAGCGTCAACGGCTGGGCGGGCGCGTCCTGGATCGTCAGGCGAACGGTGCCGTCCCAGGGATAGTCGGTCTCGACCTGCAGGCGCAGCGCCTGGCCGTCGGGCAGGCAGGCCTCGACCTCGCCGGGCAGGAATTGATGCACCCACACGCCGCCGGATGAGGTTCCGTAGGCGTATCCGGTCATGCTCAGCAGCAGGCGCGCAATGTTGGGCGGACAGCAGGCGCAGGCGTACCAGGGCTGGCGCGCGTGGGCGCCCACGGCTTGCTGTGCGCCGCTGCTGTGCAAGCCGCGCTGATCGCCCGGGGCGGGGCGCGGATCGGCGGCCAGCGGGTTGGCGTAGAAGTAGGCCGCGCCGTCCAGCGACACGCCCGCCAGCGCCCCGTTGTAGAGCGTGGTTTCCAGCCAGTCGGCGTAGCGGGCATGCCCGGTGGCGGCCAGCAGGCGGGCGTTCCACAGCACGCCGGCCACGGCCGCGCAGGTTTCGGCGTAGGCGCGGCGGTTGGGCAGCTCGTAGTCGGCGCCGAACGACTCGCCCTCGTACCGCGACCCCAGCCCGCCGGTGACGTAGGCCCGGCGCCGATAGGCGCTGTCCCACAGGGACTGCGAGGCGGCCAGCAGCTCGGCGTCGCCGGTTTCCATGGCCGCGTCGGTCATGCCGGCGGCCAGGTAGGCCTGGCGCACGGCGTGCCCCGTGGCTTCGGTTTGTTGGCGCACCGGGCGGTGGTCCTGGTGATAACCCAGACCGCCCAGGCGGGGCGGGTCCGCGCCGCGCTGGTCTACGAAGAAGAGCGCCATGTCCAGGTAGCGCCGCTGGCCGGTTTCGCGCGCCAGCTCCACCAGGGCCATCTCGATCTCCGGATGGCCGTCGGGCTCGGGCCGCCCCTGGGGGCCGAAGACGGCGCACACGTGGTCGGCGGCGCGCACGGCCACGTCGAACAGCTCGTCGGACCCCAGCGAGCGCCGGTGCGCGATGCCGGCCTGGACCAGATGGCCCATGCAGTACAGCTCGTGCTCGTCGCGCAGATTCCGATAGCGCTGGTCGGCGCGCGGGCCGCTGAAGTACGTGTTGACGTAGCCGTCGGCGTCCTGCGCCGCGCGCACCGCCTGGACGACGCGCTCCACGGCCTGGCGCAGCTCGGCCGAGGGCGCGCGCGCCAGCGCGTAGCTGGCGGCTTCCAGCCACTTGTAGACGTCGGAGTCGTTGAAGTAGTAGCCCTCGAACTCGCCCTGCAGCTGTCCAGCGGCGCGCTCGAAGTTGCGGATGCGCCCCGTGGTCTGGCAGTGCCGGAGTTGGGACGGCAAGCCGTTGACCTGCACGGCGCGCAGCCGCTGGTCCCAAAAGCTCCCGGGCGCCAGCCGCACGTGCGCCGGCGGAACCGGACGCACCGCGGCGTGCGGAGTATTCGTCAGATCGAGCGCGGCGGCGCTGGGCATGGGGGCGGCCTTCGACGCGGCGGACGGGGAACGGCGTTCACGATTCGCTGGGGCGGCGCGGCGGTTGGCCACGGCAGGGTACCCGCCAGCGTGCCCGCACGGGCCGCCAGAGGCCCCGGTCGCGGCCTGGCCCGCATCCGCAACCAACCGCTGGCCGCGAGCCGCAAGCCGCGTCCTCGCGCTCCCCTTCCCTGGGGCTAGAATCGGGCGGCATGGACGAATACTTCCGGCAGATTGCCGAGCATGCGGGGCGCGGGGAGCGCGTGGCCTCGGCCGTGGTCGTGTCCAGCCGCGGCTCCACGCCGCAGGACATTGGCGCGCGCATGCTGTTCTTCGAGAACGGCGCCACCTGGGGGACGGTGGGCGGCGGCTGCGTGGAGGCCGACGTGCGCGCCGAGGCGGTGCGCGTGCTGGCCGACGGCCAAGGGCGCGCGCTCGAAATCGACCTCATCGACGACGTCAAGGGCGAGGGCGACGTCTGCGGCGGCACCCTGGAAGTGCTGCTGGAAGCCTGGACCGACCTGCCGCCGCCGCGGACGTGATCGACTGCGCCGCGCTGGCGGCCGAGGAGCGGCCGGGTTGGCGGCGCCCGAGCGGCGGCCGGCCGTGATCGACCGCGCCGCCGCGCTGGCGGCGGCGCGCCAGGCGCTGGCGCAGCGCGCGCCGATCGTGTTCGTGCATCTGGTCGGAACCCGCGCCGTCGAGCTGGGGGCGCCAGGCTTGTTGGCGGTCTACCGCCAGGGCCAGGGTCTGGCGCCCGGCGTGGGCGGCGGCGCCCTGACCCATGCGCTGGCCGAGGCGGCGGCGGCGGCGCTGGCCGTCGGCCGTCCGCGCGCCGTCACCTTCAGCGCCGACGGCGCGGCGGCCACACGCCGCGACCCGGCGTACGCGCGCTTTCTGCTGGACCCCATCGTGGCCGCGCCTCGGCTGCTGATCGTGGGCGCGGGCCACATTGCGCAGCCGCTGGCGCGCATCGCCGCCGTGCTCGAATTCGAGACCATCGTGGTGGACGAACGCGCGGATTTCGCCAACCGCGAGCGCTTCCCCGCGGCCGACACGGTTGCCGCCTGCCCAATCGAGGACTATCTGGCCGGCTTCGACGTGGACGCGCAGACGTACGTCGTGCTGGTCACGCGCGCCCACCGCTTCGACGAAGCCGCTCTGCGGCGGCTGCTGGGGTCGCCCGCGCCCTACATTGGGATGATCGGCAGCCGCCGCCGCGTGCACATCGTGTACGGAACCATGCTGGCCGACGGGTTCGGCCCCGACCAGTTCCGCAACGTCTACGCGCCGATCGGGCTGGACATCGGGGCGCAAACGCCGGCCGAAATCGCCGCCGCCATCGCCGCCGAAATCGTCGACCTCCGCCGCGGCGGCCGCGCTCGCCACCTTTCCCTCAGCGAATTCCGCCCCGCCCCGCCGTCCGCGGCCTGACGCTTGCTGCCGCGGCGGTCGTTGCATCCGCCGCCGGACGGGCGGAGACCGCACCTGCCCGACCGCCGGCGAAATACCGCGCGCGGGTGACGATGGATTCCCGCCGCCGCGGATTACGTCGTTCGCGGGAACGACGAGCGTTGCCGCGGTCTGGAGGGGGCGCGAGGCCTCAGCCGTCTCCGTCCAACGGGACGAGGACGTGCGCCGTGCACGTCTCGCCGTTTATCCGCGGTGCGACACGATCCGCTCGTCGAAGTCGAACAGGCGGCTCACGAATCGGGCGAGCTGCATAAAGCGGCGCCCCGCATCGGTTATGTAGTAGCGCCCATCGTCCACGACGATGAACCCATAGCCGACGTGCTCCGAGAGCCGTTTGCGCATGGCCTCGTTGCCGTCGAGATACCCGTCGACGAACGCCTGTGTCACGTCGTCTTCGGTCATCCCAACCTGCCCGCCGGCGTCCAGGCTGTCAAGCATCTGCAACGATACCGAACGGTCGAGCACCGCCGGTGCGGTGAAGGTAAAGCACGCGCCGCCCAGGGCGAACATCACCACGACCGCGGTGGCCGCCTCCGGGCCGAGCACGCGCCGTTTCCACAGCGCGGCGGCCGCGGCCGCCGCCGCGGGCGCACACCCCAGCAGCAGCCAGGCGCTCTGAGCCAACGGCGGCTGCAGCGGCAGCAAGCGCCGGATGGCGGCGTACGCCGCCGCATACGCCAGAAAAAGCACCAGTGCGGCCAGCAGCATGACGGCGGTCGATTTCATGCGCCGTCAGGCGCCAAACGCCATGTCTGCGGCGCAACCGCCAACGCGCCGGCCTCGACCCTGGGAACGAAAGACAGGCGGACAGGCGTCATCTGGCGCGCCAGCGCCAGGGCGGCGCCGAGCGCGGCGACGGCGGTCAGCATGGTGACGCGGTCGTCGGGCCGCGCATGGGCAAGCATCGCGGCGGCGGCGGCGAGCGGCGGACGGATGCGCTCGTCAGGACGCGGGACGGCTCGCCTCCATCTCGTACCGACGGGCGGTCGACCGGCGGGACCGTTCGCTGGCGTGGGAGTCTACACCCGAGACCTCGCAGCTGGCCGCCGCGGCTGCCGGTGCGGCGGGCGCGCATGCGATACTTGTAGGTGTAACCGCATGCAGACGCGCGCGCCGCAGGCCGCGCGGCGAGGAGAGCACCATGGGGCGCGGAGCGCGACTCTCGATCGAATATTGCAGCCAATGAAACTATCTCCCCCGAGCCGTCCGTGCGACGGAGGAGATTTTGGACGAACACGCGCATGACGTGGCGGAGTTGAAGTTGGTTCCGTCCGGCGGCGGCGTGTTCGAGGTGACGGTGGACGACCAGCTGGTGTTTTCCAAGCGCGCGCTGGGCCGCCACGCGGAGAACGGCGAAGTCTTGCCGCTGGTCAGCGAGGCGTTGGCGGGGTAACGACCCCGCCCGCGCCGCGGGCCGCCGGGCGCGGCCCGCGGCGCAGCGTCGGCGGCGCGCCGCCAGGGTTCGGCGCACTGCGTACACTGGCGGTATGGGTACGGATGCGCGGCCGGCGCTGATCGTTCTGGACGCGATGTCGCTCATTCACCGCGCCTATCACGCGGTGCCGCGCCACTTCGCCACGGCCGACGGCGAGCCCACCAACGCTGTCTACGGGTTTATGAACATCCTGCTGCGGGTGGTGGACGACCTGGCGCCCGGCCATGCGGCGGCGGCCTTCGACCTGCCGGGGCCGACCTTCCGCGACGAGCTGTACCCCGCCTACAAGGCGCACCGAGACGCGCCCGACGCGGCGCTGGCGGCGCAGTTCGGGCGCGTGCGCCAGCTCGTCGAGACGCTGGGCATCCCCATCTACGAGGCCGAGACGTACGAAGCCGACGACGTGCTGGGCACGCTGGCGCGGCAGGCGGAGGCGGCCGGGTTCGACGTGTGGCTGGTGACCGGCGACCGCGACGCGCTGCAGCTGGTGACGCCGCACGTGCGCGTGCTGAGCAGCAACCCGCGCACGGGGCAGCCGATCGTCTACGACGAACAGGCCATCGTCGACCGCTGGGGTGTCGCAGCCTCGCAGGTCGTGGACTTCAAGGGCCTGCAGGGCGACAGCTCCGACAACATTCCCGGCGTGAAAGGCGTGGGCGAAAAGACCGCCGCGCAGCTGCTGACGACGTTTGCCGACATCGAGGACATCTACGCGCATCTGGACGACGAGCGGATTCGGCCCGCCGTGCGGCGGCGGCTGGACGGGCAGGCCGAGATCGCGCGGCTCTCGCGCCGCCTGGCCGCCATCGACTGCGAGGCGCCGGTCAGGTTCGACCCCGAGCGCACGCGGCTCTGGCAGCCGGACGAGGCGGCGCTGCGCGCACTGCTGCACGAGCTGCAGTTCCGCACGATGGACGAACGCCTGCCGTTCTTGTCCGCGCCGGCCGCGGCCCCGGCTGGGGCCGCGGCCGCAGCCGCGCCGCGCACGCCCGAGGTGGCGCCGACGGTCGTCACCAGCGCGGCCGCGGCCGGCGCGCTTCTGGAGCGGCTGGCGGCGGCGGACCGCGCGGCCGTGGTGCCGTACGTGCGCCGCTCGGCGGCGGGACGCGAGCTGTTGGGAATGGCGCTGGCGGACGCGGACGCCGCCGCCTACGTCCCGATGCCCGACGGCGCCGCGGCGTTCGAGGCGCTGCGCCCCTGGCTGGACGACGACGAGCGCGCCAAGGTCGTGTTCGACTCCAAAGAGCTGTCCCAAGCGCTGGCGGCGTGCGGCGCCGGGTTGCGGGGCGTGGACGTCGACCTGTTCCTGGCGGCCTACGTGTCCTCGCCCAACGCCGTGCCGGGCAGTCTGGACGACCTGGTCTACCGTCGGCGCGGTCTGGAGCTGGACGCCCAATTGCCTACCCCTCCGCCGGCCGGCGGGCTGGAACGGCCGGACCCGCACCAGGCGGCGCACCCAGCCTGTCTGCGCGCGGCGCTGGCGCTGGAGCTGGCCGACGAACTGGACGCGGAGGTCGAGGAGCTGGAGGTGGGCAGCCTGCTGCGCGACGTGGAAATGCCGCTGGCCCTGGTGCTGGGCGACATGGAACGCCGCGGTATTGCGCTGGACGGCGCGGCGCTGCGCGATCTGTCGCTGGCCATGGAGCGCGAGATTGCCGAGATCGAGGCGGCCATCTACGCCGACGTGGGGCACGAGTTCAACGTCAACTCGCCCAAGCAGCTGGGCGGGGTGTTGTTCGAGGAACTGGGCCTGCCGGCCGGGCGCAAAACCAAGTCTGGCTATTCGACGGCCAGCGGCGTGCTGGACCAGCTGATGGACGCGCACCCCGTGGTGCGCCGCGTGCTGGACTACCGCGAACTGACCAAGCTGCGGTCCACCTACGTGGCGGCGCTGCCGGCCATGGTCGATCCGTCCACCGGCCGCCTGCACACCACCTTCAACCAGGCCGGCGCGGCGACCGGCCGCCTGTCGTCGGCCAACCCGAACCTGCAGAACATCCCCATCCGCACGCCGCGCGGGCGCGAGATTCGCCGCGCCTTCGTGGCCGCCGACGCCGACTGGTCGCTGCTGGCCATCGACTACTCGCAGATCGATCTGCGAGTGCTGGCGCACATGAGCCAGGATGCGGCCATGTGCCAGGCGTTTGCCGACGGCCACGACATCCACGCCGCCACGGCCGCGCGCCTGCACGACGTGCCCATGGACCAGGTGACGGACGAGATGCGGCGGCTGGCCAAGACCACCAACTTCGGCATCGTCTACGGCATCAGCGCGCAGGGGCTGTCCTCGCGCACCGAGCTGTCACGCCGCGAAGCGGACCAGTTCATCAAGAACTACTTCGACACCTATCCCGGCGTGCAGACCTACATGGAGGCCACGATTGCGGAGGCGCGCGCGCGGGGGTTTGTGGAAACGCTGTTCAAGCGCCGGCGCTACCTACCGGAGGTGAACGCGCGCGCGTTTCACCAGCGGTCCGCGGCGGAACGCATGGCGATCAACATGCCCATCCAGGGAACCACGGCTGACATCATGAAGATTGCCATGGTGGACGTGGAGCGCCGCATCCGTGCGCAGGGCTTCCAGGGCCGCATGCTGCTGCAGGTGCACGACGACCTGCTCTTCGAAGTTCCCAACGCCGAACTGGACGACTTCGCCGGCTTCGTCCGCGGCTTGATGACCGACGCGGTGCGGCTGCGCGTCCCGCTGGTGGTGGATGCCAAGGCGGGGCCGAACTGGCGGGACATGGACGCGATTTGAGGAGAGCGAGCGCGGCGAGCGGGGCGCAGCGCTGGACGTTTCGGACGGGCGGCGGGGCGCTGGGCGGAACGGCGGCGCCTCCGGCCGCGGCCTGCGCTTAGAGACCCACGTCCAGCGCGCCCAGGATCTCGTTGACGTGGTCGCGCAGGTCGGGGTCGCGGAAGATGCGGCGCACCACGCCGGTGCGGTCCAGCAGGAAGGTGCTGCGCACGAATTTCTCGCGCGAGAACGGGCCGAAGCCCTGCCGCGCGCGCGCGCCGTACGCCGCGGCCGCGGTTCCCGCCTCGTCGCTGAGCAGCTCGAATCCCAGCGCGTGCGCCTCGCGGAAGGCGCGCAGCTCGGCCACCGACGCTTTGGCGGCAGCGACCACGGTGGTGCGTTCCGCCTTGAAGAGTTCGGAGGCGTCGCGCAGCGCCTCGGCCATGCGCTGGTCGTCGTTCCCGGCAGCCCGGTCCAGAAAAACCAGCGCCAGGTTGGCTCTGCCGCGCTGCGCCGACAGTCGGAACGCCGCGCCGCCCGCGGTCGGCACCTCGAAGTCCGGCGCCTGCACGCCTTCTGAAACCGTTGCCATACGTTTGCCTCCGCCACACCCGCGCACCGGCCAGCCTACCGAATGGAGCGCAGCGGCTCTTGGTGCGGCTGGCCGAGGATTGATTCAGCCGGCGCGCGCCAGCGGCGCGGTCACACCGCCTGTTCGTCGCCCCGTCCGATGAGCACGCCTTCCTGTCGCGCCACACGCTCGGCCAGCGTGTCCAGACGACCATCCATACGTTCGAAGCGGTCGTCCATGCGGTCGAAGCGCGCCACCATCTCCTGCCGCAATCCCAGAACTTCGGCCCGTAGGCCGCCCATTTGGCCTTGGAGGCTTTCGACTTGGCCTTGGAGGCTGTCGAGTCGGCGTTCGAGGCTGTCGAGTCGGCGTTCGAGGCCGTCGAGTCGACCTTCGAAGCCGTCGAATCGGTCTTCGAGTTTGTTGACCTGGATTTCGAGTTTGTTGACCTGGATTTCGAGGCTGTCGAACCGGCTTTCGAAGCTGTCGAACCGGCGTTCGAAGCTGTCGAATCGGCGTTCGAAGCTGTCGAATCGGCGTTCGAGTCGCTCGACCCGCCCTTCCAGCCTGTTGACCTGGCGGCTGAGGGCGTGAATCTCGGCCCGCACCGAATCGAGTCCGGTTTGCAGCTCGTGCCGCAGGTCGCGGCGAAGGTCGCGCATCTGGGTGAGAATCAGGCCGCTCAGTCCCACGAACAGGATCGCGCCCACGCTGATGATGCCGATCAGTTCATTGCTCACGCTGCCGACCGCCTCTGCGTTGCACGCACGCCCGAAACCCTCATACGCAACGGTGGGGCGCTGCGCACGCACTCAGCATATACGAGACCGCCGCCCCTCGAAAACCCTGGGCGGACCCTTCCGCTGTCCGCCTGTCTCGGCGCCGGTCCCACTGCTGCGTTCCTCAGCCGCGGGGCCTCGGGTCGTGAGGACGCGCGGCGGCAGGCGGCGCGGGCGGCTGCCGGCGCATGGCTCAGGCTTCCGCGAACGGGTCGGTCAGCGTGATGGCGTCGCGGCGGTGTTGGCCGGTGCCGATCAGGCCGAGGGGGACGCCGGTGATGGCGCTGACGGCGTCGACGTAGCTGCGCGCGTTGGCGGGCAGGTCGGCCAGGTCCTGGGCGCCTTCGGTGGAGGCGCGCCAGCCGGGGAACTCTTCATAGATGGGGCGCGCCCGTTCCAGTTTGCGCGTGTCGGGCGCCAGCTCGACCCGCCGGCCGTCCAGCTCGTAGGCCACGGCCACGTTGATGCGCTCCAGCTGGTCCAGACAGTCGATCTTGGTGAGCGCCAGGCGGTCGATGCCGCTGAGCGCCGCCGCCGTGCGCACGGCCACGGCGTCGAACCATCCGCAGCGGCGCGGGCGGCCGGTGGAGGCGCCGTATTCGCCGCCGCCCACTTCGCGCAGGTGGTCGCCGATCGCGCCGTGCAGCTCGGTTGGGAAAGGGCCTTCGCCCACTGAGGAGGTGAAAGCCTTGGCGACGCCCCACACCTGGTCGAGCGCGCGCGGGGCGATGCCGGCCCCCACGCAGGCGCCGGCGGCGGAAGGGCTGGACGACGTGACGTAGGGGTAGTGGCCCCAGTCCAGGTCGCGCATGACGCCCAGCTGGCCTTCCAGCAGCATGCGGCGGCCCTGGGCCACGGCGTCGGTCACCAGCGGCAGCGTGTCCACCACGTGCTCGGCCAGCGCCTCGCCCCAGGCCAGCGCCTGGTCGACCAGCGCCTGCGGGTCCAGCGGGGTCAGGCCGTAGCCGTGCTGCAGCTGTCGGTTCTTGGGTTCCAGCACCAGCGGCAACCAGCCGCGGAGATAGTCGGCGTCCAGCAGGTCGCCAATGCGCACGCCGGCGCGCGCGGCTTTGTCGGCGTAGGCCGGGCCGATGCCGCGCAGCGTGGTGCCTTGGGCCTGGGCGCCGCGCTGCGCTTCTTCGGCGGCGTCTTGCGCCACGTGATAGGGCATCACGACCTGTGCGCGTTCGGCAATCCAGAAGCGGTCGAACGAGACGCCCGCCTGCGCGCGCAGCTCCGCCATTTCCTCCAGCAGGGCAGGGGGATTGACCACGGTGCCCGGCCCCAGCACGTTGTCGACGGCGGGGTTGAAGATGCCGGCCGGCACCAGGTGCAGGGCGAACTTGCCGCGGTCGTTGATGACCGTGTGCCCGGCGTTGTTGCCGCCTTGGAAGCGGACGACCATCTCGGCCCGTTGGGCCAGCAGGTCGACGACTTTGCCTTTGCCTTCGTCGCCCCATTGGGCGCCGATGACCGCCACGACGCTCATGCCGAAGCCTCGCGGCGCGTGGTCGCAGGAATGTAGAGGGGGGTGCGCATCATGGCTCCAGTCGGAACGGGGTCAGCCGGCGGCCTGGGGTTCGCGCACGGAAACGGGCGCGCGGCCCTCCGCATGGCGAATTGCGGCCTGGATCAGTCCTCGGAACAGCGGGTGCGGCCGGTTGGGGCGCGAGGTGAACTCGGGGTGGAACTGCGAGCCCACGAACCACGGATGCCCCTCCAGCTCGATAATTTCGACGAGCTTGCCGTCGGGCGACACGCCGCTGAAGGCCACGCCGTGCGCGCGCAGCAGGTCGCGGTAGGCGTTGTTGAACTCCATGCGGTGGCGGTGGCGTTCACGCACCGCGGCCTGGCCGTAGGCCGCGCGCGCCAGCGTGCCTGCCACCAGCTCGCAGGTCCACAGGCCCAGGCGCATGGAGCCGCCCATGTTGGCCACGTCGTAATAAGCGCGCATGGGGCTGATGACCGGGTGCTGGGTGTCGGGGTCGAACTCGACGCTGTTGCAGTCGTCGGAGCCCAGCACTTTGCGCGCGAACTCGATCACGGCCACCTGCATGCCCAGGCAGAGGCCCAGGTACGGCACGTTGTGCGTGCGCGCGTAGTGCGCGGCCTGAATCTTGCCCTCGATGCCGCGCGGCCCGAAGCCGCCGGGCACGATGATGGCCGCGGCGCCGTCCAGCAGGTCGGCCGGGTCGCGGTCTTCCAGGTCCTCCGAGTCGACCCAGCGCACGATCGGGTCCACGTGCAGGGCGATGCCGGCGTGTTGCACGGCTTCGGTGACGCTGAGATAGGAATCGGCCAGTTCCACATATTTGCCGACGATGGCGATCTCGAAGCGCGGGCGGGGTTCGCGCAGGGCGGCCACCAGCGCGCGCCACTCGCCGAGTTCGGGCGGCGCGGGCGGCAGGCGCAGGCGCTCGGTGATGAACGCGCCCAGCCCGGCTTCTTCGAGCATCAGCGGCACGGCGTAGATCGTGTCCACGTCGCTGTTCGAGATCACGGCGCGCGAGTCCACGTCGGCGAAGAGCGCAATCTTTTCGCGCAGCTCCGGCGGCAGCGGCGCGTCGGAGCGGCAGATCACCACGTCGGGCTGGATGCCGATGGTGCGCAGCTGCGCCACGCTGTGCTGGGTGGGCTTGGTCTTCAGCTCGCCCGTTGCGCCCATGCGCGGCGCCAGGGTCACGTGGGCATACAGCACGTGTTCGGGGCCGACCTCGCGGCGCATCTGGCGCAGCGCTTCCAGGAACGGGATGTTCTCGATGTCGCCAACGGTGCCGCCGACTTCCACGATCACCACGTCGGCGTGGTGCTGCTCGCCCACGGCGTGAATGCTCGCCTTGATCTCGTCGGTGACGTGCGGGATCACCTGCACGGTGCCTCCCAGGAAGTCGCCGCGGCGCTCGCGGCTGATGACGCGGTCGTAGACGCCGCCGGTGGTCAGATTGCTGGCGGCGCTGAGGTCATCGTCGATGAAGCGTTCGTAATGCCCCAGGTCCAGGTCGGTCTCGGCGCCGTCGGCGGTGACGAACACCTCGCCGTGCTGCAAGGGGCTCATGGTGCCGGGGTCCACGTTGATGTAGGGGTCGAGCTTCATCACCGACACGCGCAGCGAGCGGCTCTTGAGCAGGCGTCCGATGCTGGCCACGCTGACGCCCTTGCCCACGCCGCTGAGAACGCCGCCGGTGACGAAGATGAACTTGCGCGTCATGCGCCGCCTGCGTTCGCTGTCCGCGCCGGGAGCGCCGCCCGGCGGCTGTGCCCGTCCATGGTCAGACGAGCCGCGGCGTCAGCAGGCGCACGGCCAGCGATTCCGGCAGCGACGAGGCCGAGACGCTCACCGTCGTCTCGGGCGTCGGCTCGGTCTCGCCCAGCGCCTTGGCGGTGTCCAGCCAGGGCGTACGCCCGTCGGCGGCGCGCCCGAACGGCACGACCAGATGGGGCTCAACGCGGCTCACCAGGTCGGCCACACGTTCGCCGCCGTGGTCGGCGTTCAGCACCAGCACGTGGTTGGTTCCAAGCTCGTCCAGCAGCTCGCGGCTCAGGTCCACGGCCAGGCTGGGGACGAACGCCACGCTCACGCCGTCGACGTCCATGGCGTAGACCGTCGGCCCGCGGCGTCCGTCGTCTGTGCGCGGCCCGGCCATGCCTTGCAGGTAGATGCCGGAGACGTCGTATTCGCCCGGACCCCGCGCGGCAAAGGGGGTGCGGTCGGGTCGATTGGGCCGCACGAGCGCCGCAGCGTCGGCGCTGGCGCCAGGTTCGCTGACGGCCACCAGATCGGCGCGCGGCTGTGCGGACTTGCGGGCGGGTCCCAACGTCTGCGGGTCGGTCACGACGGCGCCGCCGCGTCCACGGAATCGAAAGCAGCCGCCTCCGACCCACGTGATGTCCATGCGCGAGACGCGCTCCAGTATGGCCGGCCTGCGCCGGAACCTCACGTGTCAAAGCCTAGCATGACAGCAAGCGGCGGGCGCGCGGCGGCCTGGGCATGACGGGACGCCGCACCCTGGCCGACGTGCGGCAGGCTGCGGACGGGAGGCGGCCTGCCCCATCAGGAAGCGAGGCGCGTCAGCGGGGAACGCTCGAGCCGCGGCCGGTGACGGCGCCGCGCAACTCACGGATATCGGCGGCGATGGCCTGCCGTTCGGCGGCGTGGGACGCGTCGTGAGCGCGGCGGTCGGCGTCCAAGCGGTTGCTCAACGTGCGCACTTCGGCGCGCACGTCACGCCATGCGGCAAGAATCAGGCCGGCGAGCACGCCGCCCACGCTCAATATGGCGGCAAGCTCAGCGCTCATCCTGATCCCTCTGTGCCGTGCACTGGATTGTCCCGGCGCTCCCTGCACAAAATCTTAGCGCGGCTGGGGAGCGTCCAAGTCTGCCGTGAACCGCACGCCGGCTGGATTCTGGCGTTCGTTGGAATGACTGCGCGGCGGCGCAAGGGCGGGGTGACCGGAGGGCCGCAGCGGCGGCCGGCCGGCGCTCGATGCTGGCGCGCGCGAGGGGCAGGTCGACGCCGCGCCCCCCAGCCAGCGCGGGCTGCGATAGACTCGCGCAGCCCCTGTGCGGGGCGACCCATCATGGCTGTCATAGCTTACAAGGGGCGACTGGCCCCGGCGCGTCACGTCATCAGCGCTGCGCGAGAGCTCGGCGCGTACGGCGACCTGTTGCGAAACCTCGTCGTGCGCGACCTGAAGGTTCGCTACCGCGGCTCGGTGCTGGGCTTTGCGTGGAGCTTGTTGAACCCGCTGCTGATGATGGCGGTGTTCACGCTGGTGTTTCAGGTGCTGGCCAAAGCGGACCCCATCGAGCGCTACCCGTTCTTTCTGCTGGCTGCGCTGGTGCCCTGGCTGTTCACGCAGCACGCGCTGACCTCGGCCATGCGCAGCGTGACCTCGAACGCGCAGCTCATCAAGAAGGTCTACTTCCCGCGCGAGCTGCTGCCCATCAGCGCCGTGCTGGCCAGCTTCGTGAACTTCGTGCTGGCCTACGCGGTCTTCTGGGCGGTGGCCGTTCCCTTTGGCGTGGGCACCACGCGGGCCATGCTCTTCATCCCGCTGCTCATGGGGCTGCACCTGGTGCTGGTTTTGGGCCTGGGGCTGCTGCTGGCGGCCGTGAACGTGTTCTTCCGCGACACCGAGCACATCGTGGAGGTGGGGATGCTGGCCTGGTTCTTCCTGACCCCCATTTTCTACGCCATGTCCATCGTGCCCAACAACACCGTGCTGGGGCTGGACATTCACCGCTGGGTGTTCATGTTCAACCCGATGGCCACGCTGGTGACCGACTACCGCTACGCATTCATGTGGGGCTTCCTGCCGATTCGCCACACGCTGGTGACTCTGGTGATCGCGGGCGCGGCGCTGGGGGCGGGGTGGTGGCTGTTCCGGCGGCTGGCGGCGCGCTTCGCCGAGGAGCTCTGAGTGGCTGCCGCCATCGAGCTGCGCGGCGTGCGCAAGCGCTTCAGCATCCGCCGCGAGGCCGCCCGCACCTGGCAGGGCATGGCGCTGGCGCTGCTCGGCCGCCGCCCGCTGGAGCGCGAAGAGTTCTGGGCGCTGGACGGCGTGGACCTGGCCGTGGAGCGCGGCGAGACGCTGGGCGTCATCGGCGCCAACGGCTCGGGCAAGACCACCATCCTCAAACTGCTGGCGCGCACCATGCAGCCCACCGCGGGGGAGGTCGTGACCCGCGGCAGCGTCTTCGGGCTGCTGGAACTGGGCGCCGGGATGCACCCGGACCTGACGGGCCGCGAGAACATCTTCCTCAACGGCTCGTTCCTGGGCATCGGGCGCGCCGAGATGCGGCGCCTCTACGACCGCATCGTGGCGTTCGCCGAGCTGGAACGCTTCATCGACACGCCGGTGCGGCATTACTCGTCCGGCATGTTCATGCGGCTGGGCTTTTCCATCGCCGTTACCGTCGATCCCGACATTCTTCTGATCGACGAGGTGCTGGCCGTGGGCGACGCGCGCTTCACGGCCAAGTGCTACGAGGCGCTGGCCCGAATCAAGGCCCGCGGGCGCACGCTGGTGTTCGTGTCCCACGACCCGATTCAGGTGCGCCGCTTCTGCGACCGCGTGCTCTGGATCGACCGCGGCAAGGTGCGGGCGCTGGGCGAGCCGCGCGAGGTCATCCAGGACTACTTGCACCACATGCGCGGCGACGCCGCGCCGGCCCCAGTCGAACGCGCGGCCGAGCCGGTCGAAGGCGGCGATGGCCCGCTGCGCATCCGCGCCGCGCGGGCCGCCGACGACGCCAGCGGCCAGGAAAGCTACGCCTACCTGCCTGGCGGCGTGGTGCGCCTGGAGCTCGATCTGGAAGCTCAGGCCTACGTGGACGACGTGGTGGTGGGGTGCGCCATCCGCCGCGGCGACGGGCTGCTGATGTTCGAGACCTCCACGGCGGCGTCACACGGGCCGCTGGCCGTGCAGCCGGGGGCGGCGCGCGTGACGTGCACGCTGGGGCCGCTGCCGCTGGGGCCGGGGCAATACCACGCTGCGCTGGGCGCCTGGCCGTTTGCCAACCGCCTGCGGCCGTATCACCTCTGGCCCGCGGCGCTGACGTTCTTCGTGGGCAAGACGTCGCCGGCGCACCGCGGCGTGACGGCGGCGCCGGCGCACTGGCGCGTGTCCGCCGCGCCGGTCGAGCACGGCTTGCAGCGCGGCGGCGGCCCGGTGGCGCAGCCCGACATGCTGACGGAGGCCGCCGGCCCCTTGTGGTCGGCGCCGCCGGAGGAATTGCTGATGGACGCCCTCAACGACGAGTGGCTGGGCGAAGGCTGGTTCCCGGCGGAAACCTGGCCGCCGCCGGTGCGCTGGACCAGCAAACGCGCGGTGGCCTACGTGCGCCAGGACATTGGCCAGGGGGCGCTGGTGCTGTCGGCCTGCCGCCCGCTGCACGGCCGCGCGGCGGCGCGCGGGCGCGTGCACGTGGACGGGCGCGACATCGCCGCCTTCCGCTTGCACGGCATGGATTTCGAGGACATCGTCATTCCGCTCGACCCCGTCACGGAGCCGGCCACGCGCGAATTGGTGATCGAGGTCGACGACCCGCTGGTGCCCAACGAGGTCGGCCTGGACACGGACACCCGCCCGCTCGGCCTGGCGGTGCGGGCGATTCGGGTGGAATGAGCGAGGCCGAGCCGCCGGTTCGCGTCGTCGTCCTCAACTACAACGGCCTGGGGCGCGTAGAGCGCTGTCTGGCATCGCTGCTGGCCAGCGACTACCCCGCTCTGCGGGTCACGGTGGTGGACAACGCCTCGGCCGACGGCTCGCCGGCGCGCGTCGCGCGGGACTTTCCTGAGGTGGAGCTGATCGAAAACGGCGCCAACCTGGGGTTTTCGCGCGGCAACAACCGCGCCCTGCGCGCGGCGGACGAGCCGTATCTGGGCCTGCTGAACCTGGACACCGAGGTTGCGCCCGGCTGGCTGCGGCCGCTGGTTGCGCGGCTGGCGGCCGACCCGCTGGCCGGCGGCGCGGCGCCCAAGATTCTGCATCTGGCCGACCGGCTGCCGCTGCGCCTGACGACGCCGGCCTTCACGCCGCCCGCGCCCGACGCGCGCACGCTGGGCGTGCGGCTCTACGCGGCCGCAACCAGCCAGGGCCGCGCCGACGTGACGTGCGGGGCTTACGGGCTGGAGCTGGACGCCCGCGGCCGCCCGTTCCGCTGGACCGAACCCCTGGCCAAGCTTGCGGTGCCCGTGGACCGGGGCGGCGCGGCCGTGCGTCTCACGCTGGCCGCCGGCGCGGGGCGCCCCCCAACGCCGATTAGCGCCGCGGTGGACGGCCAGACCATTGGCCAGGCGGTGGTGACGGCCGACCCGGCTGCGGTGACGATCCACGCCGACGGCGCGACCATCGCCCGGGCGGCGCGGCCGGCGGTCGAAAGCGCGGGCATTGCGCCGCTGGCGGACGGCTCCATGCGCGACCGCGGCACGCGCCTGCTGGCCGGCGCGCCCTGGGCAGACTGGGACGGACCCGCCTACGACCAGCCGCAGGAGGTCTTTGCGCCCAAGGGCGCGGCTGTGCTCTATCGGCGCGACATGCTGGCGGCGCTGGGCTATCTGGACGACGGCGTGTTCATGTATTACGAAGACGCCGACCTTGCCTGGCGGGCGCGCCGCCGCGGCTGGCGCTTCTGGTACGAACCGGCCTCCGTGGTGCGCCACGAGCACGCCGCGCTGAGCCGCGAGTGGTCGCCCGGCTTCGTGCGCAACGTGGAGTTCGGCAAGCTGCGCATGCTGGGCAAGAACGCGCCGGGGCGGCTGGTTGGCTGGCACGCGGCGGCGGCGCTGAAATTTGCGGCCAACGACGCGCGCCAGGCCCTGGCCCGGCGCGACCGCGCCGCCGCCCGCCTCGTTTTGGCCAGGCTGCGCGCACTGGCCGACGCGGCGGCGGCCGCCCCCGGCACCTGGCGCATGCGGCGCACCGAAGCACGCCTGGCGCGGCTGGACGGCCGCGAACTGCGCCCCTTCCTCCCGTCTCGGCCTTCGTTTTCCTCTCCTTCTTGTCTCTCTCCCTCTCAGGGAGAGGGCTGAGTTCTACTGTGGGGGGCAAAACGATGAGTCCTTTTTTCCCTCTCCCTCTCAGAGAGAGGGTTAGGGTGGGGGTCGGATCGGCGCCGCCTGCCAGCGGCGATGCGCGCGCGGCCGAACCCTCACCCCCGCCCTCTCCCTTCCAGGGAGAAGGGGAAGACCTTGCCCTGCCCTCGCCCTGGAAGGGAGAGAGAGTCCTTCCCTGTCCTCGCCCTGGATGGCAGCGGGGGAAAACCTTCCCCTGGAGGGGATGGGGAATCCTTCCCTGGGGGGCGGATGCTGCCTGCGGGGGCGCGGCGTGAGTAGGCGGCACGGGTGAGAGCTGCCGTGTACAACCGCTGGCTGCACCAGAAGGGCGGCGGCGAGCGGCATGCCGCGATGGCGGCGCAGGTGCTGGCCGAGCGCTTCGAGACCGAGCTGGTGACCCACCGGCCGATTGCGCGCGCGGAGCTGGCCGACGCGCTCAACATCGACCTGTCGGCGGTGAGCGTCCGCGTCATCCCGGCGCTGCCGCCCAACCGCTTTGCCGAGTTCACGCGCGCGTACGACCTCTTCGTGAACGCCTCGTTCATGACCAACCAGCCGTCGGCGGCGCGCCGCTCCATGATGCTGGTGCTGTTTCCCTCACCCGTCGAGCGCGGCTGGACGGCGCGGCTGCGCCAGGCCGTGGGCCGGTTCCTGATCCGCGAGCTGCTGATGCCCGAGTGGGTGGACGGCTTCTACGACGTGCAGGAGCTGGGCCGCGGCTGGTTTCGCTACGCCACCACGCGCGCACGCGTGCGGGTGCGCGTGCCGCCGGGCCGCCGACCGGCGGCGGTCGAAATCGTGGCGGGCAACTTTCGGCCGGACGCCGATCTGCCGGCGCGCTGCCTGGTGGACGGCCAGGTCGTTGCCGAACGCGCCTTTGCGCCGCGGCCCGGGGCCTTCGAGACCTGGCGCATCGACCTGGACCGCCGCCGCGTGCGCGGCGGCGCGGCCGAGCTGACCATCGAATCGCCCACCTTCAACCCGACCGACACGATCGCCGAGGCCGACAACCGCGAGGTGGGGCTGGCCGTCACCGACGTGCGGGTGCGGCATCCGCGGCACTATCTCTACGAGCTCGTGTTCCGCCGCCTGTTCCGCGAGCTGGGCCTGCGCCTGGAAGGGCTGCCGGCCTTCTACGCGCTGGACCACCTGGACACCTACGACCTGCTATGCCCGATCTCCCGCTACAGCCGCGACTGGATGCAGACCTACTGGAACCGCAGCGGGCCGATTCTGTATCCGCCGGTGGACACCAGCTGGGCGGCGCCGCGGGCGAAGACCCGCACCATCCTCAGCGTGGGACGCTTCTTTCGCGGCACGCACGAAAAGAAGCACGGGGTGCTGATCGAGCAGTTCAAGCGCATGCGCCGCGAAGGGCTGGACGGGTGGACGCTGTATCTGGCCGGCCACCAGAGCCGCCGCGACCTCGACCTGGACTACACCGACGAACTGCGCCGCCGCGCCTACGGCCACCCGATCGAGTTCGTCGTGGACGCGCCCTTCGCCGAGCTGCAGCGGCTGTACGGCCAGGCGCAGATTTACTGGCACGCAGCCGGGCACGGGGAGCACGCCGAGCGCAACCCGGTGAAGTTCGAGCACTTTGGCATTTCGGTCGTGGAAGCCATGGCCAGCGGCGCGGTTCCCGTCGTGATCGACCAGGGCGGCCCGCCCGAACTGGTGTGCGACGGGCAGAACGGCTTCTTGTGGGGATCGACGTCGGAGCTGCGCGAGCGCACCTGGCGGCTGATTCACGACCCCGAGCTGCGCCAGTCGCTGGCCGCCCGCGCGCAAGCCGCCAGCGAACAGTTCGACAGCAACGCCTTCCGCACCCGCCTGCGCGGTCTGGTGGCGGAGCTGGTCGACGGATGACCTGGCCGCCGGCCCCGCCGCTCTCGATCCCCTGCGGTTCTTTCCCCGCGCCCTTCCGGGCGCGCGCGAAGAGCCTGGGCAGGCGCAGGCGCTGGCGGCGCGTGCGACGAATGGCGTCCTTCCAGGCGGGCGCGGCGAGCCGCCTGCCAGTCATCGGCCGCAATCCTGGTCTCCCCGCCTTTCCGGGCGCGCGCGAAGAGCCGTGCAGGGCAAGGGGGCGGCCCTTCCCGGAAGGGACCCCTGGCGTGGGCGGCGATGAACTGCGCGAGAATGAGCGCGCTGCGGCGATGGCCGCGGCGGGAGCGGGCAGGGTGCCGAGCGTGACGAGATGGGGCAGCGCCTGATGACCCGGCTGCGGCGCGCGGTGCGATGGGGACACGAGCGCCCGGCGCTGCTGCTGTTCGTGTTTGCCTTCGCGCTCTACGCGCTGAGCATCGGCGCTTCGCGCAACGGCGTGGGGTACAGCGCCGACGGCACGTTTGCCTTCGAGATGGCCAAGAGCGTGATGATCGACCGCGGCCACGCCTACCTGCGCGACCAGAATCACAACTTCGGCCGCTGGGGGATGGGGCTGCCAACCGCGCTGGCGCCAATCGCGGCGCTGGCCGAACCCGTGGCCGCGGCGGCGCCGCAGCGCGACCGCATTCCGCTGGGCGAGCACGATGTGCTGCTGGTCAACTTCCAACCGCTGGGCGGCTCGCCCGGCCCCAAGGTTGCCTCCAGCCTGAACCTTGACGTGGCGCCGGGCGTCTACGACACGCTGACGCTCGTCTCGCACAGCGGCCTCAGCGCGGGATTTGCGCAAGGGACCGAGATCGCGCGGCTGCGGCTGACCGACGCCTCCGGCAGCGTGACCGAGCACCCGATTCGCGTCGGCGTGGAGACGGCGGAGTGGGCCTACGACCGCGGCGACGTGCGCGCCGTCATCCAACACAACCGGCCGCCGCCGGTGGGACGCCACATTGGCAACGCGCGCGCGAATTATTACGCGGCCAGCTGGACGTTCGACCCGCCGCGCAACCTGACGGCAGCCCAGATCACCTACCAGCAGTCCGAGGGGAATTTCTACGTGGACGGCCTGGCGCTGCGCACGACCGAGGGCGATTGGATCGACGGCCCCGGCGTGGGGCGGGTGTGGTCGGAACGCCAGAACCACGAGTTCTTCCGCCGCCTGTGGGTGCCGACGGCCAGCGCCTTCGCCACGGCGCTGGGCGTGGTGCTGGTGTTCCGCATCGTGCGGCGGCTGCGCTATTCGGTGCGCCCCGCGCTGGCCGCGGCGCTGGTCTACGCCGTGGGCAGCATGGCCTGGCCCTATGCCACCTTCGACTTCTCCGAGCCGCTGGTGGCCGCGCTGCTGCTGGCGAGCGTGTGGCTGATTCTGGTGCACCTGGACACCAACCTGCGGCGCTACGCCGCGCTGGCCGGCCTGGCCATCTTTGCCGCCGTGCTCACGAAATACGTGACATTCGTCGCGGTGCCGTTCCTGGCCCTGGGGCTGGCGCTGGGCGCAAAGTCCGGGCGCACCTGGGGCCAGGCCGTGCGCGTCTCGCTGCGGCCCGTGCTGCTGTTCCTGTCGCCGTTTCTGATCGTCCTGCCGTTGGCGCTGGCGGGGGCGGCCGTGTTGTTCGACTTCCGCCTGCTCTACGAGCGCGAGCTGCTGGGCGGCTTGCAGCGCGGCTGGCTGGAGCTGCCCTTCGGCTTGGGCCTGGGCGGGCTGATCACCAGCTGGGGCAAAGGCGTGCTCTGGTACAACCCCATCCTGCTGCTCGCGCTGCCGGCGCTGCCGTGGTTCGTGCGGCGGCACGGCTGGCGCTCGTTCGTCTTCATTGCCGTGCCGGTGGTTTACACGCTGCTCTACAGCCGCAAGCAAGTGTGGTACGGCGGCAATACCTGGGGGCCGCGCTATCTGGTACCCGCGCTGCCGCTGCTGATCGTGATGGGCGCGCCGCTCTTTGCCTGGGTGGTGGAACGGGCGCGGTCGCGGCTGGCGCACGCCGCGCTGGCCGGCGCGGTGCTGCTGAGCGCAGGCGTGCAGGTCATGGGCGTGGCCAAAGACTTCGGCAGCTACCTCGACCTGTTCCAGCAGCAGGTCGCAGGCGCGTTGCCGCTCAAGGGCGTGGTCTACGGCGGCGCCGATTATCAGCCCTGGTCGTCCATCCAGCCCGAAGGCGACTTCGCCGCCGTGCTCTACACCTATCAGTTCTCCCCGCTGCTGGCCCACGCCTGGCTGCTGCGCGCCGACGCGTTCAACCTGCTGGCGCCCGACCGCACGGACTTTCTGGAAGACGCGCTCAGCCGCACGCCCTGGTCGCGGTTCGGCATCGAGGCCGTGCCGTCACGCCCCGAAAACGGCCTGGGTCTGGACTTTTGGTCGATGACGCTGGTGGAAGGCTTTCTGGCCTATCCCTGGGTGATTGCCTGGGTCATCGTGCTGGTGCTGACGCTGCAATTCGCGCTGCTGGCGGCCTGGGTCATACTCAGCGGCCGCCTCTGGCCCGGCCCGGCGCGCGTGCGCTCCGCGCGGTTTCTGTCCATTGCGGCGCTGGCCGTTGCGATGATTGGCTTTGACACGCTGCACTTCATGCTCTAGGTTCCCTAACGAAGGGGGTACGAGCCTCTCATGGCTGATTCGTCCGCGGATACCGCGGCCCCGATCATTCCCGATGATTTTCTGGCCATCCTGCGCTGTGTGAACTACGACCACCCGCGCGACGACGGCGTGCTGCGCATCGAGGGCGCCATGCTGCGCTGCGCCGTGTGCGGCTACCGCTACGAGGTGGACGACGGCATTCCCAACATGCTGTGGGACGACGCCATCCCGCCCGACGCATCGGCCGCGGCCTCGTGAGCGCGGCACGCCGCCGCATGCGCGCGCCGAGGCGGCCGCCGCGTGAATACCGCCGCATGAATACCGCCGCATGAACACCGTCGCGCAGGCCAAAGACCTGCTGGTCAAGTACCGGCGGCACAAGGCCGTGCTGCGCCCGGCGCTGGGACGCTTCGCCTGGCACTGGCTGCGCGGGTCAACCGAACTGCCCTACGGCCCGCTCAAGCTGCATATCGAGCCGACCAGCTTCTGCAACCTGCGCTGCCCCATGTGCCCCCAGAGCGTGGGCGCCAACGAGCGCAACGGCTTCATGACGATGGACCTGTTCCACAAGATCATCGACGAAGCGAAAGACTTCGTGGGCGAGGCCAACCTGTTCTTCCGCGGCGAGTCGCTGATGCACCAGGACATCTACGACATGATCGACGTCTGCGAACGCGCCGGCATCGCTGCGCACATCAACACCAACGCCACCCTGCTGCGCGACGAAAAAATCGAGCTGCTGCTGGACGCGGCGCCCAGCAAGCTGACCATCAGCTTCGATTCCGGCGAGCCGGAGCAATACGAGGTCATGCGCAAGGGCGCGGCCTTCGACCGCACCCTGGAGCGCGTGCTGCGCCTGCTGGAGGCCAAAAAGCGCCGCGGGTCCAACGGCCCGTACGTTGTGATGCAGGTCATCCAGCTCTGGGACTCCAGCTTCCCCAAAGGCGCGGCGCCGGTCATTCCCGACCACTTCCGCCAGCGGTTCGACGGGCTGCCCGTGGACGAATGGGACACCTTCTGGGCGCACGGCTGGGCCGGGCAGTTGGAATCCTCCGACTTCTACAGTGCGCGCCCCCACGGCCCCAACTACTACCCCTGCAACTGGCTCTGGAAGTCCATGGCCGTCTACTGGGACGGCACGGTGCCCTCCTGCTGCGCCGACTTTGGCGAAGACCAGATCATGGGCAATCTGGCCGAGCAGTCCCTGCTGGACATCTGGAACAGCCCGGCCTACCGCGCCATCCGCCAGGCGCACGTGAGCGGCCAGCTGGACGACTACAAACTCTGCCGCGGCTGCGACGCCGTCTGGCAGGACGCCGGCTCGTCCTGGCAGCTCTTCACCGGCGCCCGCACGGTGATCACCGGCGACCCGCTGCCGGTGCTGCAAACCCGTGCGAACGGCGCGAACGGCGCCGCCGAGACACCCCCGGCCAACGGAACGAACGCGGCAAACGGAGCACCGCCGACCTAACGCGCCGCGCCGCGCGGCCGTGCGCGGAATCCCGCCCCACGCTCCCGGCCGGTTGACCTATTGCGCGCGGCCTGCCCACAATCGGCGGCGCGCACCCAGCGCGGGGAGGCCATGCGGATGAGCGACGAGGTGCTGCGGGCGGTCGTGGTTGGCTGCGGCGTGGGGCGCAACCACGCCGACGGCTACGCGGTATCGGAGGCCGCCGAGCTGGCGGCGCTGTGCGACGTGGACGAAACCAAGCTGAACGCGGTTGCCGACGCCTTCGACGTCGAAGGCCGCTACACCGACTACGAAACCATGCTGCGCGA
The DNA here is from genome assembly GCA_958296175.1 of uncultured Chloroflexota bacterium. Taxonomy (GTDB): domain Bacteria; phylum Chloroflexota; class UBA11872; order UBA11872; family UBA11872; genus UBA11872. Next base: position 1,615,959 of record OY282448.1, on the reverse strand, counting down.
GGTGCGGCCCGACCTCGTCAGCGTGGCCACGGCGCAGCCGCTGCACGCCGAGATGACCATTCTGGCGGCCACGCAGTACACCCCCAAGGGCATCCTGTGCGAAAAGGGCATGGCCAACAACATGGGCGAGGCGCGCGCCATGCTGGCGGCGTGCGACGCCAACGGCGTGAAGCTGATCATCGGCCACGAGTCGCGCTATCTCACCCAGATTCAGCAAGCGCGCGAGCTGATTGCGGCCGGCGCGATTGGAGCGCCCCGCCTGACCCACGTGTGGTATGGCCAGGGCGGCATGCTCAACCAGATGTGCCACGGCTGCGACCGCGCGCTGTTCGTGCTGGGCGACCCGCGGCCGACCTGGGTCATGGGCAACGTGCAGCGCCGCAGCGACCGCTGGGAACGCGGCTGGCCCTGCGAGGAAATGGCCGCGGGCCTGGTGGGCTTCGAGGACGGCTCGCGCCTCGTCTTGGAAGGCGAAACTCCCGGCGGCGCACACACCGAGGTGCACACCATCACGGTGGTCGGCAGCGAGGGCACGCTGACCGTGCGCACCGAAGGCGAGGTGCGCAGACCGCACGAAACCGCCGCCGACCCCGTTGGCCTGCGCGTGCAGCGCGCCGACGGCACGCTGGAGACCTTCGACTTCCACGGGGATTCCTACCTCGGCGCGCGCCGCCGCGAAATCGACGCCTTCGCCCGCTGGGCCGCCGGCAGCGCCGACGGCCACTACCAGGACGCGCACCTGTGCATCCAGACCCAGGAGGTCTTGATGGCGATCTACGAGTCGGCGCGGATTCATGGGCTGGTGGAACTGCCGCTGGCCACGCGGGCCTCGCCGCTGGTCGAGATGATCGACAGCGGCGCGCTGCCGGTGCGTTATCCGGGGCGGCACGACATCCGCCACCGCGCGGCCCTGGCGCCGGCCGCGGACGGACGGAGGGCGCCGTGAGCGGCCAGCCGCTGCGCGCGGCGGTGGTGGGCGGCCACATCGGCCGCACCCACGCGCGCGGCTACCTCGACTGCGAACGCACGGAGCTGGCGGCCGTCTGCGACATCGACCCGGCCACGCTGGACGAGTTCGGCGACGAGTTCGACGTGGAGCGCCGCTACACCGACTACGAAACCATGCTGCGCCAGGAGCGGCCCGACCTGCTGAGCCTGGGCACGCCGCAGCAGCTGCACGCCTGGATGACGACGCTGGCGGCCACGCGCTACGCGCCGCGCGCCATCGTCTGCGAAAAACCCATGGCCAGCAGCACCGGCGAGGGCTACGCCATGCTGGCCGCCTGCGACCAAAACGGCGTCAAGCTGGCCATTGGCCACCAGGGCCGCTTCATGCCGCGCCACGAGCGCGTGCGCGCGCTGATTGCCGACGGCGCCATCGGCGACGTGCTGGTCGTGCATGCCTTCCCGCCCAAAGAAAACGCCGGCCTGATGAACATCGGCACGCACACGCTGAGTTACCTGCTCTACATGCTGGGCGACCCAACCCCGCAGTGGGTGCTGGCCAACGTGCAGCGCCAGACCGACCGCTGGGAACGCGGCTGGCCCTGCGAAGACCTGGCCGGGCTGCTGGTGGAATTCGACAGCGGCGTGCGGCTGTCGCTGGAAAGCGACACGCCGCCGGGCGGCGTGGAGCGCGACCAGCGGCTGTTCGTGGGAACCGCGGGCATGATCCTGCTGCAAGGCGGGTCGGCCGGCTCGGTCATCCAGCTCCTGCGCCGCGGGCGCGGCTGGGAATCGATCGACTGCGGGCAGGTGGACTTCGGCGCCGCGCGCACGCGTGAGATCGACGCGCTGGCCGCCTGGGCGCTGGGCGAGACGGATGAGCACCGCGGCGACGCGCACCTGGCCATCCACGTGCTGGAAATCCTGATGGGCATCTACGAGTCCGCCCGCACGCACAGCCTGGCGCGGATTCCGCTGCAGACCAAAGGCTCGCCGCTGACCGCCATGATCGACGGCGGCAGCCTTCCCGTGCGCTATCCGGGGCGCTACGACATCCGCCACCGCACCGCCGCGGCTGGCTAGGGGCGACACCATGAACACCTACCGCGCAGGCGTCATCGGCTTGAACCTCGGCAGGTCGCACGTGCAGGGCTTCGACGCCGCCGAGGGCGTCGAGGTCGCCGCGGTGTGCGACATCGACGAGCAGCGGCTGGCCGACGTCGCCGACCAGTTCGACGTGCCCGGCCGCTACACCGACGCCCAGACGATGCTGGAAGCGGAGCGGCTGGACATCGTCAGCGTCACCACGCCCGCCGCGCTGCACCCGCGCATGACCATCCTGGCCGCCCGCTACCCCCTGCAGGCCATCATCTCGGAGAAGCCGCTGGCCAACTCCATGGGCGAAGCCGAGGCCATGCTGGCCACCTGCGACGCGGCCGGCATCAAGCTGCTCTGCGGCTATCAGGGCCGCCACATCCAGGTTTTCCAGCGCGCGCGCGCGCTGATTGCCGACGGCGCCATCGGCGCGCCGCTGCTGGTCAAGGTTGGCGTGCTGGAAGGCGGGCTGCTCAACCAGGGCTCGCATCTGATCGACCGCGCCCTGTACCTGCTGGGCGACCCCGAGCCGCTGTGGACGCTGGGCCAGACGCAGCGCGAAACCGACCGCTACGAGCGCGGCTACGTCTGCGAAGACCTCTGCTTTGGCATCGCCGCCGTGGAAGGCGGCGCGCGCATCGTCTACGACAACGACATTGGCCCGCACGACGGTCTGGGCAACCGCGCCTTCGTGGTCAGCGGCGACGACGGCATGCTGACCCTGGAACCACGCGACCCGGCCGTATCGATGTCCTACGAGCTGCGGCTCGTCTCGGGCAACCGCGACGACCTGGTCGTGCCGCCGGCGGCGGCCACGATCGACTTCATGGGCGCCCAGGCCCGCGAGCTGGTTGCCTGGCTGAACGGCGACGTCGACGGCCACCGGCAAGACGCGCACCACGCCATCAAGTCGCAGGCCATCCTGATGGGCATCTGGGAGAGCTCGCGCACCCACACGCTGGTCTCCATGCCAATGCAAACCAAGACCGCCCCGCTGGAAGCGGCCATCGCCGACGGCTCGCTCCAGGTTCGCTACCCCGGCGCCTACGACATCCGCCGCCCGCTGGTCTACGCGCGCGACCGCCTCGGCTGACCAGCCTCGGACCCGCCAGCCCGCCGATCGACACGCCCCCCGCCGTCAGGAAACGCCGCGCGCCGGTGACGGTCTCGGCGCGGGGCGGCACCGCCGGTGAAGCTCGCCGCGGTCTCGGCAACCGCTCACAGCGGGTTGCGCCAGCGAAGGCCGGGAAAGCGGCTGAAGTCGGAGTCGCTGGAGTGAACCTCCGCCTGATACTCGATAGCAAGCGCGGCGACGTGGGCGTCGGTCACGAGATTCGCGCCGACGCCGGCCGCGGTCAGACAGCGCCGCAACAGCCGCAGGTGCTCGGCGCCGGGATTGAGCGGCGTGACGTGCGCGAACTGAAACCATGCGCGCACGGCGTCCACCACCTCGCCGGGGAGCGCCGGACGGGTAAGCACCGCGGGGTGCGTCATCAAGCGCACGAAGCCGGTCGCCACCACCCAGGGAATCCCCACGCGCTCCCCGCCGTTGACCAGGTCTTCCCACCAGCGCCGGGCCGCGTCGTGATACGGCGCACTGTCGCTATAGGCGTAGACCAACAGATTGAGGTCGGGAACGATCACCGTGCGCTGCGGGCGGCAAAGCTCTCGGCTTCCAGCTGGTCGTTCAGCTGATTCAGCTTCAGCGGGTCCACGCCGGGGGCCAGTCCGCCGCGAAAGGGCGCGACCCGAAACGCGGGGCGCGGCGTTTTCCTGGCCGCGGGAGACAGACCGCGGCGCAGCGTATCGTTGACGACGCGCTTGAAAGGTTCGTCCAGCAGCCGCGCCTGCGCTCGCAAGGCGTCGGCGATGTCATCGTCCAAGGTCAGGGTGGTTCGCATGGAGACATCATGATGTCATCTAACAACGATGTCAAGATGTTCCACGCTTGGTTCGCGCCCACCAGCCTGCCCGCCCGCCCGCAGGCCAGGCAATCTCTGGCGCGGCGCGGCCCCGCGCAGGCGTGAGTCGGCCCCCAATGCCGCATCGCCGGACGCTGCACGTGGACGGCGGTTTACGACGCGCGGCCGGGCTGGGTCTGACCGCGCTGAGCGCCGCCTCGGTTGCATGGACGGGCATGGTGCTCGCGGGCGGACCGATCGGGGCTGGCTTCCCGACGGTGGAAGCGTTCAGCGCCGCGGTCGCGCTGGCGGCGCTCGCCGTCGGCGCCGCCTGGCGCACGCCGCCGGCGCTGCGAGTTCGCTATGCCGTGACGGTCCTGCTGGCGCTCCTGCCGCTGGCCGGCGTTGCCGCCGCGATGTACGCAAGCCCGGATCTGGCGCACCTGATGACGCACGCGAGCTCGGCCGGCTGGGTGCTGACCGCGGCCTTGCCGCTGGCGCTGACCGCGGCGCGGCGCAGCGCTGGGCCGCGCCTGGACGTGGACCTGGCGTTCGGCGGCGCGGCGGGCGTGGGCGGCGCGGCCCTGGTTCACGTGGCCGCCGCGGATACGACCGCGTTCCAACCGGCGTGGGCGCTGCTGGGCTGGGCGGTCGGAGCGGCGGCGGTGGTCGGGATGACGAGCGCTCCGCCGCGGCCGGCGGCGCGCATGCCGCTCGGCGTTGCCTGGCGCACCCTGCCGTGCACCGCCGCCTGGATCACGGCGGTGATCGCCGCCGTTCCAGCCGCGCCGCGTCACGAACTGGCCACCTCCGCCGGCGCGCAGGCGCTGGCGGTGACGATCGCCGCCGCCCTGCTGCTGACGGCTGGCGCGCTCTGGTGGAGCGAGCGGGGGCCGGCCGGTCTCGGAACCTGGCCGCGGTTCCGGCAGGCGCTGCGTCCGCTGGCGCCGCGCATCGCCGCGCTGTCGCTGCTCGCCGCGGGCGGATTCCAGGCCGCGTCGTACATGGAAGTCACGATGGACGACCTGGGGCACTACTGGAGCTCGGCAGAAGCGCTGGCCGCGGGGACCTACCCCGTGCAGGGCGGATCGTGGATCAGTCTGCCCGGCCTGCCGGTTGCGCAATTGGCGGCGTTCGCCGTTTTCGGGCACACCTACCCCGCCGCGCTTGCGCCGCCGTTCCTGGCGAACGTGCTGCTGCCGTGGCTGATCTACCGCGCCGCGCTGGCCGCGGGGGGCTCGCGCCCCGCGGCGTACGCCGCTGCGGTGCTGGCGGTGGCGCTGCCGCCGGTGCAGATTTACAGCCTGGGTTCGGCCGAACCCGACCCAATGTTCATCGCCCTGCTGGCGGCCGGCGTCTGGGCGTTCGCCCACGCGCTGCGGACGGCAACGCCGCGCCATTCCCTGGTGGCGCTGGGCGGCTGCGCCGGCCTGCTGGCCGGCACGCGGCCGGAAGGTCTGCTCTACGGGGGCCTTTTCGTGCTGGCGTCACTGGCCAGCGTGCGGTCGCGCTGGTCCCTCGCAGGCGCGCTGGCGGCCGGCGCTCTGACCGCGCCGCTGGCCGGCTACAGCCTGGCGAAACTCGGGCAGGTCTGGCCGACGTCCAGCGTGGTGTTCTCGCCCGCAACCGTCATCGACAACGCGGCGGTGGTTGGCGGCGTCACCTTGCCGAAAGTTGCGCGCATGGTGCTGCTGGACGACCTTCGCTTTCCGCTGCTGCTGGCGGCCATTCTGGGGCTGGCGGCCGCGGGCGCGGCCGCCGCCGCCCGCCGGCGCTGGGCGTTTGCGGTCTTGCCGCTGGCCGTGCTCGTCAACGTGGTCATGAAGCTGGGGATCAGCGAGTACAAAGACCCCCTTTATGCGTACGAGATCAGCGAGTTCGTTCGCCACATCGCCTATCCGCTGCCAGTCGTCGCCGTGCTCGCGGCGGTTGGCGCAACGGTGGTTCTGCAGCTGGCCGCCCGGCGCGGCGCCGCCGCGCGGAGGGTCAGCCAGGCCGCAGCCGCCGCCATTGCCGTGTATCTGGCCGCCGGCAGTCTGTACGTGCTGGCCACGCCGGAAGAGTTCCACCATGGAAACAAGAGCGGCAGCCTGCTGTCGTCCAGCATCTACGTCAACGCGCCCGAGCTGTGGCAGCGCCCGTTCGAACTCCCGCCGCGCGGCCCCCCGAGCTGGGACCCCCTCACGGTGCGCGGCGCGCTGTTCGCCTGGTACGCGCCGTTCGACGCCCACGGCGACTCCGCCGGCGCCTCCTACCAAACTCTCACCGGCGCCGTAACCGCGCTCGGCTTCGCCGCGCTGCTGGCGGCGGCGCGGCGTCCGGCGACCTGCACGTTGGCGCCGGGAGTAGCGCGGCGACGTGACCGACCGAGAGCACGGGTCCCGCCGCCTCCACATACGCAAGTCTGACCGATGCCGATGGCCTTGGTAGCATCTCGTTCACCGAGTCGGCAGAATCACCGGCCGCTGCGCGGGTCCGGTTGCACTAAGACTGACGACACATGACGCTGCTGCAAACCGTCCAGCTGGAGCGCCCGCTTGCTTTGCTGGGCCGCGTCGTGCTTCCAAGCCTGATGGCTTTCTGGTGGAGCGCCGTCTTCATTCGACGGCTGGTCAGTTTGGCGTTCCCTCACTGGCTGCCTCCCGGCGCCATCCCGTGGCATCTGAATCCAGACTTTGAGGGAAGCGCCGCCAACGCCGTTTCCGCCGCGGCGCTGGCGACCGCCGCGCTCCTGACGCTGGGAGCCGCCGCCGCCAGTCATCGCCGCGGGGACGGCCGGTTCGCCGTCGGCGGATGGACGATCGTAGCCATAACCTCCGCCTATCTGGCATGGGAAGAAATATCGGAGTTTCACGTCAACTTTGGGCGTAAGGTAATCGCGAGTGTGTTCGGTATTCAGAATCTGTATCTCTGGCCGATCGTGGCAAGTCCGCTGGTCGCACTGTTCGTGTTGGCCGCCGCAGGGTTCGTATACAAGGGTCTGCATGTGCGAGAGGCTCGCGCCCTGCTCGTCATCGGCGTTGCCGCATGGCTGCTCGCTCTTGGAAACGAAATGCTCAACCCTTTCGTGTTTCAAGCCGTGGCCACGAAGGCTGGGGAGCTGGCAACATTGATGGAAGAGACGCTGGAGTTCGGCGGGGCGCTGCTCGTTGGGTCGAGCGCGGTTGCGGCCTTGCGCGCGCAGAGGAAGGAGTCGACCAACGCCCCCCGAATTATGTCAAGTGTAACCTTGTGCCCGCAGGGGAAGGAGTCCGCCGGCCCTGGGATTCGCCGGATCGCTGCGTCGGCGCTAGCCGCGCTCGTCATCGTGGGCGTTTGCGGCGGGCTCTTCACCGCACTCGTTTATCGACCGCCAGTCATCGACGCGCGTGCGAACTCGGATATTGGCGTCTATGCGACATGGATATACGCTGGACACTCCATCGCCCAAGAGTTTCGTCTTCCTGCCCCGGTCGATCGACTCGAACTCAGCGTCGCCGTCCACAGCTCGGACGGCCGCGCGGGAACGGCGATTTGGCGCATCCTCGACGGAACTGGGGCTGGGACAGGCGACATCCTCCGTGAGGGGCGCATTGGGATTCCCGCGCGCGACGACCTGCACTTGGCCCCGGTGCTCATCGACATCGCGCCGCCGCTCAGCGACGCTGAAGGACGTCGGCTTGCGCTCCAGCTGGTCAACGACGGCGCGCCGGAAGAACGGCTGAGCTTCCAGGCGGTGAAAGACGATCGGTATGCGGACGGTCGACTCTGGTCCAACGGCGCGCCGACCTCGCCGGACCAGGACCTGGAATTCGTTGCCTATGGGACTCCAGACCCCACATCGAGCAAACTGCGGACACTCTGGCGGCTCGTAACTTCCAGTTGGCGGTGGCCGGTGCTGCTGGCGGACACCTCGCTTGCGCTGACGTTCATCGCCTTTGTCCCAGTCCTGCTCGTGACGACCGAGCTGTCATTGTGGAAGCGCGCCCGGCGCCCTGCACGTTGGCGCCGGGAGTAGCGCGGCGCTGTGACCGCCCGAGGGCGCGGGTCCCGCCGCCTCCACATACGCAAGTCTGACCGATGCCGATGGCCTTGGTAGCATCTCGTTCACCGCGTCGGCGGAACCACCGGCCGCTGCGCGGGTCTGGGTGCACGAAGGCCGACGACGCATGACGCTGCTGCAAACCGTCCAGCTGGAGCGCCCGCTTGCCTTGCTGGGCCGCGTCCTGCTTCCAAGCCTGATGGCATTTTGGTGGAGCGCCGTCGTCGTTCCGCGGCTGGTCAGTTTGGCGTTCCCCCAGTGGCTGCCTTCCGGCGCCATCCCGTGGCATCTCAATCCAGACAAGGAGGGAAGCGCCGCCAACGCCGTTTCCGCCGCGGCGCTGGCGACCGCCGCGCTCCTGACGCTGGGAGCCGCCGCCGCCAGTCATCGCCGCGGGGACGGCAGGTTCGCCGTCGGCGGATGGACGATCGTGGCCATAACCTCCGCCTATCTGGCGTGGGAAGAAATATCGGGATTTCACGTCACATTTGGGCGTAAGGTAATCGCGAGTGTGTTCGGTATTCAGAACTCACAGCTCTGGCCGATCGCGGCAAGTCCGCTGGTCGCACTGTTCGTGTTGGCCGCCGCAGGGTTCGTATACAAGGGTCTGCATGTGCGAGAGGCTCGCGCCCTGCTCGTCATCGGCGTTGCCGCATGGCTGCTCGCTCTTGGAAACGAAATGCTCAACCCTTTCGTGTTTCGCGCCGTGGCCACGGAGGCTGGGGAGCTGGAGGTATTGCTGGAAGAGACGCTGGAGTTCGGCGGGGCGCTGCTCGTTGGGTCGAGCGCGGTTGCGGCCTTGCGCGCGCAGAGGAAGGAGTCCGCCGGCCCTGGGATTCGCCGGATCGCTGCGTCGGCGCTAGCCGCGCTCGTCATCGTGGGCGTTTGCGGCGGGCTCTTCACCGCACTCGTTTATCGACCGCCAGTCATCGACGCGCGTGCGAACTCGGATATTGGCGTCTATACGACATGGATATACGCTGGACACTCCATCGTCCAAGAGTTTCGTCTTCCTGCCCCGGTCGATCGACTCGAACTCAGCGGCGCCGTCCACGGCTCGGACGGCCGCGCGGGAACGGCGATTTGGCGCATCATCGACGGAACTGGGGCTGGGACAGGCGACATCCTCCGCGAGGGGCGCATTGGGATTCCCGCGATTCCCGCGCGCGACGACATGTACTTGGCCGCGGTGACCATCGACATCGCGCCGCCGCTCAGCGGCGCTGAAGGACGTCGGCTTGCGCTCCAGCTGGTCAACGACGGCGCGCCGGAAGAACGGCTGAGCTTCCAGGCGGTGAAAGACGATCGGTATGCGGACGGTCGACTCTGGTTCAACGGCGCGCCGACCTCGCCGGATCAGGACCTGGAATTCGTTGCCTATGGGCCTCCAGACCCCACATCGAGCAAACTGCGGACACTCTGGCGGCTCGTAACTTCCGGTTGGCGGTGGCCGGTGCTGCTGGCGGCCGCCGCCGTCGACTTGACGCTCATAACCTTTGTCCCAGTCCTGCTCGCGGCGAACGAGCTGTCATTGTGGAAGCGCGCCCGGCGCCCTGCACGTTGGCGCCGGGAGTAGCGCGGCGACGTGACCGACCGAGGGCGCGGGTCCCGCCGCTTCCACGCGCGCAGGTCTGACCGATGCCGATGGCCTTGGTAGCATCTCGTTCACCGCGTCGGCGGAACCACCGGCCGCTGCGCGGGTCTGGGTGCACGAAGGCCGACGACGCATGACGCTGCTGCAAACCGTCCAGCTGGAGCGCCCGCTTGCCTTGCTGGGACGCGTCATGCTTCCAAGCCTGATGGCTTTCTGGTGGAGCGCCGTCGTCATTCCGCGGCTGGTCAGTTTGGCGTTCCCCCAGTGGCTGCCTTCCGGCGCCATCCCGTGGCATCTCAATCCAGACTTGGAGGGAAGCGCCGCCAACGCCGTTTCCGCCACGGCGCTGGCGACCGCCGCGCTCCTGACGCTGGGAACCGCCGCCGCCAGCTATCGCCGCGGAGACGGCCGGTTCGCCGTTGGCGGATGGACGATCGTAGCCATAACCTCCGCCTATCTGGCGTGGGAAGAAATATCGGAATTTCACGTCACATTTGGGGTTAAAGTAATCGCGAGTGTGTTCGGTATTCAGAATCCGTATCTCTGGCCGATCGCGGCAAGTCCGCTGGTCGCACTGTTCGTGTTGGCCGCCGCAGGGTTCGTATACAAGGGTCTGCATGTGCGAGAGGCTCGCGCCCTGCTCGTCATCGGCGTTGCCTCATGGCTGCTCGCTCTTGGAAACGAAATGCTCAAACCTTTCGTGTTTCACGCCGTGGCCACGGAGGCTGCGGAGCTGGAGGCATTGCTGGAAGAGACGCTGGAGTTCGGCGGGGCGCTGCTCGTTGGATCGAGCGCGGTTGCGGTCTTGCGCGGGGGTCCGTTCCTGGGGGTCCGCCGGGTCGCTGCGTCGGCGCTAGCCGCGCTCGTCATTGTGGGCGTTTGCGGCGGGCTCTTCACCGCGCTCGTTTATCGGCCGCCAGTCATCGACGCGCGTGCGAACTCGAATGTTGGCGTCTATGCGACATGGATATACGCTGGACACTCCATTGCCCAAGAGTTTCGTCTTCCTGCCCCGGTCGATCGACTCCACCTCCACAGCGCCGTGCGCGGCTCGAATGGCCGCGCGGGAACAGCGATTTGGCGCGTCATCGACGGAACTGGGGCTGGGACAGGCGACATCCTCCGTGAGGGGCGCATTGGGATTCCCGCACGCGACGACCTGTCCTTGGCCGCGGTGTCCATTGACATCGCGCCGCCGCTCAGCGGCGCTGAAGGACGTCGGCTTGCGCTCCAGCTGGTCAATGACGGCGCGCCAGAAGGCCGGCTGAGCTTCCGGGCGATGAAAGACGATCGGTATACGGACGGTCGACTCTGGTCCAGCGGCGCGCCAACGCAGCCGGATCAGGATTTGGAGTTCTTGGCCTACGGCCCGCCGGCGCCTACCTGGGGCAAGCTGCGGGCGCTCTGGAGGCTCGTGACCTCCGGTTGGCGGTGGCCAGTGCTGCTGGCGGACACCGCGCTTGCGCTGACGTTCATCGCCTTCGTTCCGATGCTGCTGGTGACGACCGAGCTGTCATTGTGGAAGCGCGCCCGGCGTTCCATGCGCTGACCTGGGACCGCCTTCTCCCGCTGCGCGCCCAGCGGCTGCACCGAACCTGGAGCGGCGCAGCGGGATTTGGCGCCGGGCGCGAAGACGGCACCCTCGCGGTCGGCGACGAATCCCCGCGGTCAGCGGGGACCGAGCCGTCAGCGTCTGGCCGGTGCGCACCTGCGACGCGGCGCTGGGCGTCGTTCAGGCGTGTTTGCCAAACCTTTGCCGCTGGCTCAGACGTGGGCCGCGATGTCAGCGTCGCGCCGCAGCGCGACGGGCGTCTTCGCGAGACCTCGCTGCTTGCCGCGCGTGCGCCGGTAGCGCTGCACGACGTGGGGCAGGACCTCACTGGCGGGGCGGGCGCGTTGGAACCAGGCGTCGTCCAGCTCGCAGGCCTCGGGGTCGGCGGCGATGGCGGCGTCAATTGCCGCGTCTTCCTCGAGCGTGGGGGCGAGGTGGTCCGGCTCGAGCTTCGGCATATCTCCGCACCTCCCGTTGGTTGGCTCGACGCAGGCTGATGACCCGAATCCGTTCGAGCCGCTCCGTGAACACGACCACATGGACGCGGGCACCGACATAGCCGGCGGCGGTGTACCGCCGCTCACCGTGGCGCTCAACGGGTTCGACCAGCGCGGTTTCCCACTCGAACTCTTCGATGGCTACGAAGCCGACCCCGTGCTTGAGCGCGTTGGACTGTCGCTTTGCTTCGTCCCACTCGTATTCAATCACGGATATTGTAACGACAACACGAGGTAGGTCAAGGTACCAACTCTGGATTCCCGAGTGCGGCGGAGGTCACGAACGGCTATACGGCTGCTTCTTCCACGTCGGATTCGCCGCAGATGTCCATGAGGGTGTGGTGGACGGCGCGGTCGTGGGCGTAGGTGAAGCGGGGCTGGCGGTCGCCGCGGATGCAGGCGGCGAAGGCTTCGACGTCGTCGGCGAAGGGGCGTTCGCGGCCGCTGCCGTAGACCCGCCAGCCGTCGGCGCCGGCGCCGACGCCGCCCAGATGCACGGCCACGGCTGGCGCGCGGTCGCCGATGGCGGCCCAGGGCGAGACGACGGCCTGCGCGGCTGAGCCGTAGACCTCGAAGCTGCGCGGGCGAATCTGTTCGGTCTCCAGGTGGCTGACTTCCAGCGTGGCTGCGGCGCGCGGGTATTCCAGCACCACCGTGGCGTTGTCCACGTAGCCGGAGTCTCGAAAGCGGTCGCAGCGCAGGAAGGGATGCACGCGCTGGGGAGTTCCGAGCACGGCCATGACCAGGTCCAGCGCGTGGCTGCCCAGGTTGTAAAAGATGCCGCCGCTGAAATAGGCGCTGCCGTCCACATAGCGGTCGGCGTTGGGCTGGTAGGCGCTGGACATGTGGGCGCGCACGCGAAAGACGCCGCCGAACTCGCCGCGGGCCTGCATGTCCAGCACGCGGCGGACGTGCGGCGTGAGGCGGTTGTTGTAGCCCATCTGAAAGAGCAGGCCTGCGCGTTCGGCGCGTCCGGTCAGCTCGTCCACGTGGGCGCGCGTCCAGCCGCAGGCTTTTTCCATCAGGACGTGTTTGCCTGCCTGCAGGGCCAGGCGGGCGTAGGGCGGGTTCTGGCGTTCGGCGCCGCCGATGACGATGCCGAGCAGGGCGGGGTCGTCCAGCAGCTGGCCGAGGTCGTCCACGTAGGGAACGCCGGCGGAATTTGGCTCGGCTTCGTTGGCGGCGCGCGCCTGGGCGCAGGGTTCGTAGACGCCGGCCAGGTCGATCGACGCCAGGTCGCGCAGCCAGCGGAGTTTGCCGGGCGCGTGGGAATGGCGCGCGCCCAGCATGCCCAGACGAACCGGCGGTGTGCTCACGTCTGTTCCTCCTCCACGGCCGGCGGGGGCGCAACCATCAGCGGCATGGCCACGGCGTGGGGGCGAACCAGCCGCAGGAAGAAGTGGCCCACGCCGGCCGGGCCCAGCATAAAGTCCGGGCTGTCGTTGTCTGGCTCGTCGCCCTGCCAGCTGGTGACGCCGCCGCTGGCGCTGCGGTAGGCCAAGGCGGCCTGGCCGAACGCGCGCGCCTGCGCGAGCCATTGGTCGTCACCGGCGGCGCGCGCCAGCTCGACGAACAGCTCGGCGTTGCCGGCCAGGCCGTGGCACTGGCTGGGGTTGCGGCGCAGGTCGGCGGCGGCGCGCACGGTCTCGGCGCAGCGGACGGCCAGGTCCAGCAGCGCGGCGTCGTGGAAGATTTCGGCGGCGCGGGCGGCGAACAGGCCGACGCCGGGCGGGCCGTGGCACCACTGCACGCGCGGGCGGTGATGGTCGTCTGGCCAGCGGCCCCAGCCGATGCCCCAGGGGGTTTGGATGGCGGTGGCTTCGAGCCAGGCCTGCGCCTCCAGCGCCAGCGCGCGGTAGGCCGGGTCGCCGGTGAAGCGCCAGAGTTCGGCCAGCGCGTAGGCGATGCCGCTGGCGCCGTGCGCAAAGCCGGACGCGAAGAACTCGCCGTCGGGCCGCCGCCAGATCCAGCGGGCGCCCTGCTGATCGCGCGCGGCGGTCTGCTGGATGTATTGGCCGGCGCGCACCGCGGCGTCCAGCAGGCTGTCGCTGGGCGCGGCCTGATGCAGGCGCAGCAGGAAGATTGCGCAGCCGGCGGCGCCGCTCATGACGTGGGCGTCCGGGAACTGGGCGCGGGCCAGCGCGCGGGCGCGGGCGCGCGCGTCCCGCAGCCAGCGCTCGCGGCCGGTGGCTTCGTACAGGAGCAGGCACATCTGCCCGTGCCCGGCGATCCCGAAGTACAGGCTGGGGTCGGCCTGGCGGGACGTGAGGTCGGGTTTGGAGGCGGCGTCCACCCACATGGCGGCGGCCTCGCCGATTTCGCGGGGGGACGGGTCGCCCGTCAGACGCGCCAGGTCGGCGAACAGGAAGACGACGCCGGCGGTTCCGCCGAAGACGGCGGTGGAGTAGTGCGGCTGGCCGGTGTAGCTGCGGGTTTGCCAGCGGGCGCCGCCCACGGCGGGCCGCGCCAGCGCGGCGATGCTGCTGGCCACGCTCTGGGCGGCTTGGAGGAAGGGGCCGGCGTCGGCCATGGCAACGGTTCCGCGGTCTGGGGCGGCGCCACGGTACCCGATGCGCTGGCGCCGCGCGCTTACGCCGGCGCGGCGCCTTGCTGGGCTGGCGGCGCGCCTTCCGCCGGCGGCGTCTCCTGGGCTGGCGGATCGCCTTCCGCCGGCGGTGTGTTCTGGGCTGGCGGATCGCCTTCGGCTGGCAGATCGCCTTCGGCTGGCGGGTCGCCTTCCGGCGGGACGTAGCCCGGCACCAGCGACGGGTCGAAGCTGCCATCCTCGGCTTGCCCGACTTCCCAGCGTTCCGGCCAGGGGACGAACCTGGATGGGAACTGGTCCTTGAACAGCACGCGGTTGCCCAGCCGCACCTGCCGATGGATCACGGTCTGCACGCCGGGGACGGCGCTGTCGGTGCGTTCGACCTGGCCGGGGGGCAGCTCGGTGGTGGGTTCGATCGACAGCGCCGGCGGCTCGATTTCCTCGCCGCGCCAGGCGTCCAGCTCCACCAGGCGCCCCAGGGGCGGGCCCATCAGCTGGAAGCCAAGCGACGCGCGCCCGGGGTCGAAGCGGCGCCGGATCAGGATGTGGTTGGGCGTGTCGTTCCTGAACACCAGGTCCTGGCTCGGCTGCCAGATGGCGGCGTCGAACCCGGGCGGGTTGTTGGGGCCCAGCTCGTAATAGCCCACGCGGTAGACGTGCTGCCAGCGTTCGTCGATGGGCAGGCCGGCCCAGAAGGCGGCGCGGAACAGTGTGGTGGACACCTGGCAGATGCCGCCGCCCACGCCCGGCTCGGTGCGGTGCGGCGCGATGACCAGACCTTCCACGAACCCGTTGGCGAGCGTGATTGGCCCCACGGTCTGGTTGAACGACAAGACCTCGCCGGGGGGGATCACCACGCCGTCGAGCTGCTTGGAGCCGTGGTCGATGTTGTGGATGCGGTTCTGCGCCGACCCGGTGAAGAGCGAGCGGCCTTCGGCGATCAGGTTGTGGAACTGCAACTCGTCGTGGCTGCGCCGCGTGATTACGGGGGTCTGCACCACGAGGGGCGCGGTGACGCGGGCGGCGCCGCTGGCGAAGGCCGCCTGCACGCGCGCCCAGAGCGTCTCGGTGTCGAGCTGGCGGCCTGGCGCGCCCTCTTCCAGCGGCACGATGGCGCCGTCGTCGTCCACGCGGATGCGGGGTTCGACGGCCGCCACGTGCAGGGTGTCGGCAATCTCGCGCGCCACGCGGTCGAAGGCGCGGTAGCTGGCCGCCGCGTGCACGCGCGGCGCGTCGGGCGGGCCTTCGATGCGCATGTCCTCGGCCAGAGCCTCGCGCGCGATAGCCCAGCGATGGCCCGGCGCCCGAATCTCGATGTGCCCCGTCGTCAGCTCGTCCAGGCGCGCGGCGGCCGGCGCCACGGCGGCGGTTGGGATGCGCGGCGGCAGCTGGCGGGTGTGCAGCTCGATCGCCAGACGCTGCGGCGCGTCGAAGCGGCGGCTCATCACGGACAGGAGGTCCAGCGGGGCCAGCTCGCGCCCGGCGCTGGCGGGGTGGACGTCGGCGCGCCGCCGGCCGCCCTGGTCGCGGATCGAGAGCCGCGCGTCCACCGGCGCTTCCGCCACCTCGGCGGCGATGCGGTCGAGGTAGTCGGTGAAGCGGTGGGGGTCGAAGGTCACCTGCGTGTCCCAATTCCGCGGCGCGTCCAGGGTCTGGCGCTGTTCGCGCAGCCGCTGGCCCCAGCCGCCGCGGCGGCCCCAGGCATAGGCCAGCGCCAGCGGCGCCGCGTAGTCGACGCTGACGCCGACGTCGGCGCCTGTCGGCGTCCAGGCGCGGCCGTCCAGGCGGAAGACTATCGGGGAACGTGCGAATGGGTCCCAGCGCGCCCGCAGACGCGCCAACGCCGCCGCCCGCGGCAGCCCGCCTACGTCTTCGCCGTCGATGCGCACGCCTGGATAAAAGCGTTCGGCGTAGTGCGTCTGGCCCACCACGGCGAAGGCGGCGGCGCCGGCCGCCGCGGCCGCGCCGAGTCCCGCCACGCCGCCGCCCGCGGCACGCAGCGCCGTGCGGCGGCTGATGGGCATGGTCCTCGGATGCGCCAAACGGCGGGGTGGGGGCGGGGGACTTCGGAGTATAGGCGGGGTGGGGGAGCGTCCTGTTGTATTCCTTACAGGTCCTAGGGCTGGGGCGCTTGCTGGTGGGCGAGGGACGGGCGGGCGGAAGCGAAGACCCTCACCCTAACCCTCTCCCGCTTGCGGGAGAGGGGAAAAGCAGGGGCGGGCGGGCGGGTGCGGATGGGGGAAGATTTTGGCGATGCCGTGGGGGGCAGGCTGGGGCAGGGCCGGGGGCAGGCTGGGGCAGGACCGGGGGCAGGCTGGGGGTCAGGCGGGAGGGATCGAGACGGGGGCGCCTTCGTGTGCGGATTGGTAGGCCGCTTCCATGGCTTCCACCTGGCGCAGGCCGTCGTGCGCGGTGGCGCGCGGCGCGGCGCGGCCCAGAATCACGTCGATGAAGTTGCCCGCGGCGCTGCCGGCCGCGGGCATGGCGGCGTTGTCGAACGTGACGGGGTCGCGCAGCTCGCGCTCCAGCCGCAGCTCGCCCCAGCGCATGTGGATGGCGCCGGTGGCGCCGTAGAGGTGGAACCCGAAGTCCCGCGGCACGGGCGTGTCGCCAATGCAGGCCAGGCTGCACAACACCCCCGACGCCAGCCGCAGGCTCAGCGCCGCGTAGAGGTCGGTCTGGGGCGAGTCCATCTGCGCGAAGACCGTGGCCGCCGGCGAGCGCGCCAACCAGAGGCAGGCGTCCAGCACGTGCGCGCCCACGTCGGCAAAGAATCCGCCGCCGTTGGCGGCGGCCGCGGCGCGAAAGCTGGTTTCATGCAACAGCGCCGCCTGCTCGTTCGACACCCCGTGCAGCATGTGCGCCGCGGCGCCGCTGAAGCGCGTGTCGGCGGGGTCGAGCCACAGGTCCCAGTCGTAGGCCGCGTAGGCGTCGATCAGGCGCAGCTCGCCCACCGCTGCGTCGTCCAGCAACTCGCGCGCTTTGGTGAAGGGCGGCTCGTAGTGCCGGTTGAAGGCCGTCATCAGCGTCAGGCGCTGCCGCTGGGCCAGCGCGACCAGGTCGCGCGCGTGGGCCGCCCGCAGGGTCATGGGCTTGTCCACCAGCACGTGCAGCCCCCGCGCCAGGGCGGCGCGCGCCACCTCGTAGTGCAGGTCGTGCGGCGTGGACACCACCACCGCGTCCAGCGGTTCGCCGCGCAGCATGTCCTGCCAGCTGGCGTAGGTGCGGGGCGCGCCTACGGCCGCGGCGGCTTCGGCCAGCCGGGCCGGATTGCGCCGGCACAGCGCCGCGACCTCGGCGTGCGGATGCTGGAGCAGCGGCGGCAGATGCGCGCGCCGGGCGTAGGCCCCCACGCCAACGACTCCAACGCGAACGGTCATGGCCACCAGGCGCCGCGACGGGTGCGGAAGTCTAGCCGGTGACAAGCGCCGCGGCCGTCGGTATCATGGGAGCGCAGCCGCGCCCGGATGCTGGGCGGGCGCCCGCCGACAATCCGCCGCATTCGTTGGAGACTCCGCCGTGCTGAAAATTCGTTTGACGCGCACCGGTCGCAAGAAGAGCCCCAGCTACCGGGTGGTTGTGGCCGAGGCGCGCTGGGCGCGCGACGGCCGGCGCGTTGCCGAGCTGGGGTATTACGACCCGAAAACCGACCCGTCCACCATCCGGCTGGACGTGGCCGAGACCGAGGCCTGGATTCGCAAAGGCGCACAGCCAACCGAGCGGGTGCGCAAGCTGCTGGACATCGCCAGGGCGGCCGGCCCGGCGGCCGCGTCCGGCGCCGGCGCCTAACGCACGGCCATGGACGAGCTGGTCGAGTTCATCGCCCGCAACCTGGTCACCGAGCCGGAGGCGGTGTACGTGCGGCGCGTGCGGCGCCACAACCTCAGCATCTACAAGCTGCACGTGGACCCGGTGGACATGGGCCGCGTGATCGGCCGCCAGGGCCGCGTGGCCAAGGCGATCCGCGCCGTGATGCACGCGGCGCCCATCGGCTCGCGCCGCCGCCTGGCGCTGGACATTCAGGAGAGCGTCTGACCCAGGCCGCCCCGCCGATCCTGCTGGCCGCCGTTCTGGGAGCGTCGGGGCTGCGCGGCGAGGTCAATGTCCGGCTGGAGACAGACGTGCTGCAGAACCTGGCGCCCGGCCGCCGCGTGCTGGTGGGCCGCGACCGCACGCCCATGCAGGTGGAAGCCTTCCGCGGCGGGCGCCGCCCGCGGCTGAAGCTGCGCGGCGTGGATACGCGCGACGCCGCAGCTGCGCTGCGCGGCGCGCACGTGCGCGTGCCGCTGAACCAGGCCGCCCCGCTGGCGGAGGGCCGCTATTACGCCGCCGAGCTGGTGGGCGTGCGCGTGGCAGCGGTGGACGGCGAAGCGCTGGGAACCGTGCGCGAGGTGCTCGTAACCGGCAGCAACGACGTGTACGTGGTGCGCGGCGCTGGCGGCGAGCTTCTGATTCCGGCCATTGCGGACGTCGTCCAGGCGTTCGACGCCGAGCGGCGCGTGATGACGGTGGACCTGCTGCCGGGCATGCGCTGATGGCGTCGCTGCGGGTGGACGTGCTGACCACCTTTCCGCGGGCGTTCGACGGATTTCTGGACGCCAGCCTGCTGGGCAAGGCGCGCGCGGCCGGCATCGTGGAGGTGCGCGTGCACGACCTGCGCGCCTGGGCGGCCGAGCCGCAGCGGCGCACCGACGACTACGCCTACGGCGGCGGGCCGGGCATGGTGCTGCGAGTCGAGCCGATCGTGGCGGCGGTGGAGGAGCTGCGCCAGGCCGACGGCTGGGTGGGGCTGCTGACGCCGCAGGCGCCGCCGCTCACGCAGCCGCGCGTCCAGGCGCTGGCGCGGCGCGGCCAGCTGATTCTGATTTGCGGACGCTACGAAGGCGTGGACGACCGCGTGCGCCCGCTGGTGGTGGACGAAGAGATCAGCGTGGGCGATTACGTGCTGAGCGGCGGCGAGGCGGCGGCCATGGTGGTGATAGACGCCGCGGCCAGGCTGGCGCCCGGCGTGGTGGGCGCCGCCGCCTCGCTGCAGGGTGAGTCGCACGCCGCCGGGCGGCTGTCGCATCCCCAGTTCACACGGCCCGAAGAGTTTCGCGGCCTGCGGGCGCCTGCGGTGCTGCTGAGCGGCCACCACCAGCGCGTGGCCCAATGGCGCCGCGCCCAGGGGCTGCACCGCACCCAGCACCTGCGCCCCGACCTGTTGGTCCAGCGCGGCCTCTCGAACGACGAACGCGCGCTCATGCACCAATACCCTCCCATCGACACGCCCCCGCCCCCCTGACCCGCGCACCAGGCCTGGCGCGCGCTGCTCCGCTCTTGTTTTCCCTCGCCCCTGCGAAGGTCTTGGCATAACTCGCCGTTCGTGCGGGGCGCGGCCGCCGCGCGAGGCCGCTGAACCCGACTCACCGCGAACGATGGATTCCCGCGAACGACCTGCCTCTGCCTGCTTCGTACGTGATGCGGGGTACGCGATATGGGGTGAGGATTGCGGGATTATGTAAAGGTGAGCTGCCACCGAGCGCTTGCAGGGCAAGGCTGCTGGCTTCGGGCTCGGCCCCGCATTTCGCTATTCGCAGGCGAAATCCTTTTCGCGCGGCTGGTTCGCGGTGCTAACTTCTAGTAGCAGCATCCCGGCCTTCGGCGTTACGGCCATGCACCCATCCACGACCCGCGCGCAGATACTGCACGCGCTAAAAGTGCGCGGCGCGCTCCAGGTTCGTGAAATTTCCGTTGCCGTGGGCACGGGCGAATCCGCCGTACGGCCGCATCTGGGCTGCCTGGCGGCCGAGCGGCTGGTGCGCGTGGAGTCGGTGCGCCAGGGGCCGGGGCGTCCGCGGCTGCGCTACCACCTCACCGCCGAGGGACATGCGCAGTTCCCGCGCCGCTACGGCGAGTTTGCGCGCTCGCTGGTGGAAGGCGTGCTGGAGCTGGCGGGGCCAGAGCTGCTGCGCCGCCTGTTTGCGCGGCAGGAAAACGAGCTGTACGCGCAGCACGCGCCGCGCATGGCCGGCCTGCGCCTGGCAGAACGCATCGAGGTGCTGCGCCAGATTCTGGACGATGGCGGCTACATGCCGCGCATCGAGGCCAACGGCGACCGTTACACGCTGGTGGCCTGCAATTGTCCGATCTCGGAGGTGGCCGCCACCTGCCGCAGCGGCTGCCAGTCCGAGCTGCGCCTGATCCGCCGGCTGACCGAGGCCGACGTGACGCAGGTGGAAGTGGCCCCGCACGGCGGCCGCGGCTGCCGCTACGTCATCGGCCCGTCCGCCACGTCCCTGCCGCAGGCGGCGCCGCACACGACGTAGCCCGGCGCGATGGGCGTGTGCCGAGCGCGATGACGTCCCCGCGCATCTATCTGGACCACGCCGCCACCACGCCGGTGGATCCGGCCGTGCGCGCGGCCATTGGCCGCGCGCTCGGCGAGCTGCCCGGCAACCCCAGCTCGCTCTACGCCGAAGGCCGCGCCGCGCGGGCGGCGTTGGACGCCGCCCGCGCCCAGACCGCCGCCGCGCTGGCGGCCGATCCCGCCGAGATCGTGTTCACCAGCGGCGGCAGCGAGGGCGCAGCCCTGGCCGTCCGCGGGGCCGCGTTCGCCGCGGCGCCGCACGGCCGCCGCCATCTGGTTACCACGGCGGTCGAGCATCACGCGGTCTTGCACACCGTGCGGCAGCTGGAACTGCGCCACGGGTTCGAAGCCACGGTGGTGGACGTGGACGCCGAGGGCCGCGCCGCCGCGCAGGCCGTGCTGGACGCGGTGCGCAGCGATACGGCGCTGGTGAGCGTGATGTACGCCAACAACGAGATGGGCGCCATCCAGCCGGTGGCCGCAATCGCAGCCGCGCTGCGCGGCCACGACGCGCTGGTGCACACGGACGCGGTGCAAGCGCCCGGCCAACTGCCCATCGACGTTCCCACGCTGGGCGTAGACCTGCTGTCCATCGCCGCGCACAAGTTCTACGGGCCGAAAGGCGTGGGCGCGCTTTACGTGCGGCGCGGCGCGCGTCTGAGCCCGCAGATCATGGGCGGCTCGCAGGAACGCAACCGCCGCGCGGGCACCGAAAACGTGGCCTACGCGGTTGGGCTGGGCGCGGCGCTGGCGCGCGGCGAGGCGAACCGCCCCAGCGACGCCGCGCACAATGCCCGCCTGCGCGACATGCTGATCGAGGGGCTGGCGGGCATCCCCGACTGCCGTCTGAACGGCCCCCGGCACGACCGCCTGCCGAACAACGTGAACGTGGCGCTGCGCGGGGTGGACAGCCAGGCGCTGCTGCTGGGGCTGGACGCGGCGGGCGTGGCGGCCTCCAGCGGCTCGGCCTGCACCTCCGCGTCCCTGGAACCGTCCCACGTGCTGCTGGCGATGGGACTCGACCCCGACCTGGCGGCCGGCAGCCTGCGCCTCTCGACGGGACGCGGCACCACCGAGGCGCAGGTGAGCCGCGTGCTGGACGTGCTGCACGACCTGGTCCCGCGCCTGCGGCGTTCGCCAACCGCAGCGCCGCGTGTGGCAAACCCGCGCCCGTTTGCGTAGGCTTGGGCAATGGGAGCGGCGTCTGCGCCGCGCCGCACGAGCCGAGGAACGAAACCGTGGCAATGCTGGACCAGCGCGTGCAAACGAACCTGTCGCAAGCCGAGGCCCCTGCGCTGCCGCAAGCTGGCGGCCCGGCGCTGCCGCAGGCTGGGGGGGCGATGCTGCCGCAGGCTGGCGGCCCGGCGCTGCCGCAGGCCGAGGCGCCCATGCTGGAGGTCTCGCCCTCGGCGGCCGGGGAGTTCGACCGCATGCGCGCCCGGCGCCGGCGGCCCGACGCCGTGCTGCGCGTGCGCGTGGTGCCCGAGTCCGGCTGCGGCGACTTTCGCTACGCCATGGGCATCGAACCCGGCCCGCGCGACGGCGATATGACCATCGAAGCGCACGGCGTGACCGTGATCGTGGACGCCGAGAGCGCCGACCTGCTGCGCGGCTCGCGGCTGGACTACAGCGACTCGCTGATGGACGGCGGGTTCAAGGTTCTGAACCCGCGCGCCCGTTCCATGTGCGGCTGCGGCCAGTCCTTCAGCCTGACTGGCCGCGCCATCACCAGCGAACACGCCGGCGGCGGCCTGGGCACACGCTGATCCCCGCGCCTTCGTTTCCCTCTCCCCGAACGAGGCCTTTACGAACGCCGTCGTTGCGGCGTAACGACCACTCCGTACTCGCGGCGGGGCCGGAATCCAGCCGGCCCAAGGCGCCCCGGTGCGGGGCCTGGCTCTCCGCCGCCGCTCCCCTGGTCTGGACACTGCGCCGCGTTCGCTGAACTCGCGGGGAAGTTCCAGGGTGAAACGGCGGACGTCCGAACGTCTAGCCCTGGTGCGGCCGTCCGTAGGCCGCCGTCGTCTGGCGGGCGATGGCGTCCCAGCCCAGGCTGTCGGCAATGGCGCGCGCTGCGGACGAGCGTTGGGCGATGTCCCAGGTTCGCGCCGCGTGCATGGCGGCGCGCATGGCCGGCACGTCGCCGGGCGGAACCATCTGGCCGGCATCGGAGCCGCCCAGCAGCTCCGGGATGCAGCCCACGCGGGTGGCAATCACCGGCCGGCCAAACCCAAGCGCCGTTATCAGCGCCCCGCTGGTGAGCGCCTCGCGGTAGGGAAAGACGGCCACGTCGCCCGCGTTGAAGTAGAGCTGCAGCTTGTCGATGGGGACCCTGCCTTCCGCCACCAGCACGCGCGGGTCGTCGATGGGGCCAGTTCCAACCGCGCCGTCGTACCAGCGGTGCCGCCTGCCGGCCACCACCAGCCGCAGCTCGTCGCCCTGCAGCTTCCGAAACGCCTCCAGCATGTCGTCGTGGCCCTTGTAGCCGCGGATGTTGCCGAACGAGACGAACACAAAGGCGTCGTCGGGAATGCCCAGCTCGCGCCGCGCGTCGGCGCGGCTGAGTTCGGCGGGGTATACGTCTTGGAACGTGCCGTGTGGGATGACGTGCAGACCGCGGCGGCGCTTGAAGCGGCGGGCGTACACCCGCGCGGCGTAGCGGCAGTGGCAGATGATGGCGTTCGCCACCGCAGCCATCAGCCAGCGCCCCGCCACATCCACGCCGCGGTGAGGCCGTTCGTGGGGCAGCATGTTGTGCAGCGTCCACACCACGCGCATCCCCAGCAGCCGCGCCAGCGTAAGCGTGAGCGCCAGCCCGGCAAATCGCAGCCAGGCCTCCCTGGCCGTGGGCGTGGCCGACACGCCGGCCAGCCAATGCAGATGCAGGACCTGCACGCGGCGGCGGTTTCGCCAGACCCAGAGCGGGCCGAATTTGAGGTTGCTGGGGTCGGTAGGCACGCGGCCGGGGAAAAGCTCGAACGTAAAGCCGTACCGCTGCATGGCTTCCACCAACAACCCGCCATAGGGGTTGCCCAGCTGGCGGCGGAAGTCGAAGAGGCTCGGGTCCCAGGAAATGGCAACGTGCATGACGTCCGCTCCTCGCGCGCGCCGCGCGCTGTTATCTGTGGGGGCGCGCGCCCGGAACACGCCCCAAGGGCTGCCGGTGTCCAGGCGTCACGCGGGCGGTCGGAACGGCGCGCGGGGCCGCTGGCGGGGCCGCGGACGTGGGGGAGGGACGCTCCAGCGCGCAGGTAACCATTGAGCTATCTCGGCGGGGCCGCGGACGCGGGGGAGGGACGGCGCGCCGCCTGGATGATGCGGGTCAGCTCGCCCAGCTCGTGTCGGGCGGCGGCAACGGAGGCGTCCCAAGTGGGCCAGGCGCATTCGGACTCGTTGGCGATCCAGCCGGCATAGCCGGCGGCGGCCAGCGCCTGGACGACCTGGGCGTTGCGCACGCCGCCCTCGCCCATGGGGGTGTGGCGGTAGAAACGCCCGTCCACGTGCAGCGTGTGGCCGTCGGCGTTGGCCAGGCCGCGCATGTCCTTTACGTGCACGTCGAACACCCGCGCGCCCAGGGCCTGCACGTCGCACGCGCCAACCGACCCCGCAGCGGCGTGCAGGTTGCCCGTGTCCAGCGCGGCTCCCAGGTTGGGATGGTCGATGGCGTCGATCAGGCGGCAGGTGGCCGCCGTGCTGGAGGCCAGACCCTGGGCATGGACTTCGACGGTGAGGCGCACGCCGGACGCCTGGCCCAGATCGGCGGCGCGCCGGTACCAGGCGGCGGCCGCGGCCAGCGCGGCGGCGTCATCCACCGACGCGCCGTCGGGGCCGCCCCAGAGGCGCAGCAGGCCCGCCTCCAGAATCACGGCGGCCTCCAGCGCGCGGCGCACACCGTCCAGCTCCGCCTCGCCCGCGGCGCCCTGGAAGGTGTGCGGCCGCCCCAGGCCCGAGGCCAGCCCCACCACGCGCAGCCCGGCGTCCGCCAGCACGGCGCGCGCCGCGCGGGCCGACGGCGCGGGGGTGTCCAGGTCGAGATGCGGCGGCCGGCACATCAGCGCCGCGCCGGCGTACCCCAGCGCACGCGCCGCCGGCGCCACGCGCGCCAACGGATACGACCCAAACATCAGCGTGTGCAGCGCGGGTCGCATGAAGAATCCAGAGCCAGCGATCGGCGATAGCTTACCGCCTCGTCCCAGCCCGCACCCGGCCGCGCCGTGCACGACCGCTCGACACTGATCGCTCTCGACACTGATCGACAGCCCGCTCGGCCCGGTCTGCCCTCGGCCCAGTCTGCCCTCGGCCGCGCCCCCGGCCTCGTTCGCGAGCTCGAGGGAGTACGAAGGTCTCGCCTGCCGCGGCCGTCGTCTGAGGACGAGAGGGCTTCACCCCGGAGGCCCTGCTCCCGCTCCGTGGCATGGAGAGGAATAACGAACGAGCGCGGGGAGTCTCAGGGCGCGGGTGGCGCGCTGGGGGCAATGCGCGTTACAGTGGCGGTTCTGCACATGCCAGCGCCAGACGGCCTGTTGGGGGACGGAGCATGAAGATTTTGCTGCGCCGTGGATGGATCGGCGTTCTGTTGGCCGGGGCGGCGCTTGGGCTGATTGCGGCCTGCACGCCGCCGGGCGTGGCCGAGTTCCCCGTGCCCGACTGCGCGGCCGCGGGCACCTGCCCGCAGAACCCCTGCGAGGCGTCCGAGGCCGTTATGGCCGAAGGCGAACAGATTTACCTGACAACCTGCGCCACCTGCCACGGCTACGCCACCGACGGGTTCGGGCCGCAGTACCAGCTGTACTCGCCGCGGCCCGCCAGCTTCAAGACCGACGCGTTCCAGGCCCAGAACGACGGCGTCATCTTCATGAAGGCCTGGCACGGCAACACCAACGTCACGGGCGACGACGTGGGCGACCTGCCGCACAGCCTGCCGCAGCAGCTCGGCACGATGCACACCGAGTTCAAGGTGAACGCGGACGTGCGCGGCAATCTGCGCGAACAATGCGCCATCGACGGCGCGGCGCGGCCCACCGACACCGGCGGCATGACCGAAGAGGAGCTTTGGAAAGTCGTGCGCTTCCTGCGCACCGCGCCCACCCGCTGAGCGTTTCACGCACGACGCCGCAAGGGCGCCGGGAGCTTCTCCCGGCGCCCTTGTGCTGTCTCGCGGGATCGTGACGAAGCCCTTGCTCTGCCTTGCCCTCAGGTCCGTTCGAGTGCGAAGGGCCCGAGACGGGCGCGGCTGCGGAATGGTGCGCGGAATTTGCTTGACGTTCGGCGGCGAGGCGGTACAGTAGAAGCGGCTGGCATGATTGTCGGCTCGAGTGCCGGATCGACGTAGATTCGGCTGGAGTTCCCACAGTGAGGAGGGAACAGTGACTCACTACGTTGGCCCGCGAGCCACCTACGCCGCGTCTGGCGGCTACGGGGCGTGCCCGCGCTGTGGCGGACGCGGTTCGCTGCGCTACGCCCCCACCGGACGCCACCTGCGCCGGTGGAGCTTCGGGCACACGGCGTTCTGGCGCACCTGCTCGCCCTGCCAGGGCACGGGGCACGCCTAGCGCTGCGCCGCCCTGAGGCGCCGTCCCGCGCGGGGCGCGGCCTCGACAGTTCGCAACGGCGGAGACCCCTGCTAACGCAGGGGTCTCTTCTTGTGCGGCTCGGGAGCGGCTGGACGGCCGGCGCGGAGGGCTGCGCCTCCGGGGGTGGACGTCAGGGGAGACGGGGAGACCGAAGACCCTCACCCTGCCCTCTCCCAGGGGGAGAGGGGAAGATCGAAGACCCTCACCTCGCCCTCTTCTGGAGGGAGAGGGGGAGATCGAAGACTCTCACCCTGCTCTCTTCTGGGGGGAGAGGGGGAGACCGAAGACCCTCACCCTGACCCTCTCCCTGAGGGAGAGGGAAAGAAAAAGAATAAGAGGAGTAGGGAAGGGCGGAGTGGGGGTGGCGGGGTGGGTTACAGGGAGGCGCCGCCGTCCAGGATTAGCACCTCGCCGGTGGCGAAGCGGTTTTCCACCAGCAGCAGCACGGCGTCGCCGACGTCGTCGGGCGTGGCCGCGCGTTCGAGCGGGTTGTTGTCGATGGCGCGCTGCAGGAAGTCGCGGTGGTCGTCCATCCAGCGCGTATCGACCGCGCCCGGCGCCACGCTGTTGACGCGGATTTCGGGCGCCAGCGCGCGCGCCAGCGACTTGGTCATGGTATTGAGCGCGCCCTTGGAGGCCGCGTAGGCCACGCACGACCCCACGCCGGTGACGCCGGCCAGCGAGGTGACGTTCACGATTGCGCCGTTGCCGCTGGCGCGCAGATGCGGCGCGGCGGCGCGGCTGACGAAGAAGGGTCCCTTCAGGTTGACGGCCAGAATGCGGTCCCAGTCGGCCTCGTGCATGCCGTCCAGGTCGGCGTGGTCCACAAACGCGGTGGTGCCGGCGCTGTTCACCACAACGTCCAGGCGGCCGAAGGCGGCGGCGGCCTGCTCGACCATGGCCTTCACGGCGGCGTCCGAGGCCACGTCGGCCTGCAGCGCCAGGCCGTCCACGCCCAGCGCCTCGACGTCGCGCACCGTGTCGGCGGCCTCTTGCGCCGAGCGTGAGTAGTTCACGGCCACGTGCGCGCCGCGCGCGGCCAGCTTCAGCGCCGCGGCGCGCCCCACGCCGGTACCGCCGCCGGTGACCAACGCGGCTTTTCCTTGCAACGACATGCGGGTGTGCTCCTTGGTCAGGCTCTGGAACCGCTATTGTGGCACCACAGACACGCGCGGGCGCAGCCTGGAGGGCAATTTCGGTATGCACGAGGAACGTCGGCTTGCCAGCGGCGAGCGCCTGCTGGTGGACGTGCTGGGGCCGGGCGAGGGCCGCGGCGCGACGGACCGCCACCTGGAGATTTTCAACTTTTTGACCCAGCCGTTCGACTTCTGGATGTCGCCCACGGAGACCATGCTGCTGAGCCGCATTCTGACCGGGAACGCCGACCCCTCGCTGGCCGACACGCTGCTGGTGGGCCGCATCGACGGCGCGATTGCGGGCGCCGCCTGGCACGCCACGGACGCGGACACGGGCGAGCTGGGCGGCTACGGCTTCGTGCTGACCGACCCCGCGCAGCGCGGCAAGGGCGTGGCGCAGCAGCTGACCGGCCTGGCCGTTCAGCGGTTCTGGGACGCCGGCGGCCAGGCCAGCTACCTGGGCACGGTGAACCCGGTTGCGCAGCACGTCTACGAAAAATTCGGCTATGCGTCGTTCAACGGCCTGACCATGCGCGCGCTGCGCCCGGGGCTAGACGCGGCCGCGTTCGACGGCGAGTTCTTCGCCCGCGCGGGCGCGGGCGGCATCCGCGACGTGCGCCTGGGCGACCTGGCGCCCTTTACCGCGCTGGTCATGGCGCACGAGCCCCGCGACTGGATCGTGCGGGACTACACCGAGTCCATGTTCTTTGCGCCGCCGGCCGTGCAAGCCACCGGCTGCCTGCGCCCGTTCTGCAACGCGCTGGCGCGCCACGAGACCAACGCGGCCAACGCCTGGAAGGTGCTGGTGAACGACCGCGGGCGGCTGACAGCGTCGGCAAACCTGTGGGCGCCCGCGGTGGGCGCGCGGCGGGACAGCGCCGAGCTGGAGTTTCAAGCCGTGCCGGCCTACGTGGACCGCGCCGCGGCAGTGATCGAGGCCGTGGTGGACGAGGCCGCGGGCAACGGCATTCGCCGCGTGCGGGCATGCGCCGCGTCGCCCGCGCGGCAGGCGGTGCTGGCCGCGGCGGGGTTCGAGGTCGACCACGTGCGCGCCGGCGACCTGGACCTGGGCGACCGCCGCGCCGACGTGACCGTGCTGCGCCGCGACCTGGCCGGCTGAGCCGCCGATTCGCGCCAGCCCCCGGCCCGCAGCGCCAGAAGTCCGCGTGTGACCTTGCCGGCCGACCCTGTGTTTCGAGCCATCGGCCCGGCCTCCATCCTGCCGCCGCCTGGCGGGGTCGTAGGCGTGCAGCTGGAAGGCGGCGAGATCGTGATCGCCAACGTGCGCGGCCGCTACCACGCGCTGGACGGCCTGTGCGAGCACGCGGGCTATCCGCTGGCCGCCGGCCGCCTGATCGGCTGCATGCTCACCTGCCCGCTGCACGGCTGGACCTACGACGTAACCGACGGCTGGATCAGCGACCCGCCCCTGGGCCGCCGCACACGCAGCTACACGGTGCGCGTGACGAACGGAACGGTGGAAATCGCGCCGGCGGCATAAACGGACGCGCACCCGTGCTTCCCGTCCCGCGCGGGCTCGCCCACGCGGCGCGGATGCTGGGCGTGGGCGAGCGGCGTGCTTCCCGTCCCGCGCAGGCGCACGCCGCTGCCGCGGCCGTGGATAATGCGCCGTCCGCGTTTGCTGCTGGTGTGCCGTGTCTGAATTGACACTCCGCGCCGCCACCTTGATCGACGGGACCGGCGCCGAACCCCTGCGCGGCGCCGAGGTCGTGGTGCGCGACGGCCTGATTGCGCGGGTCGGCCCCGCCCGCCCTGCCGAACCCGGCGCGCGGGTGGTGG
Source organism: uncultured Chloroflexota bacterium (assembly GCA_958296175.1). Lineage (GTDB taxonomy): Bacteria > Chloroflexota > UBA11872 > UBA11872 > UBA11872 > UBA11872. The sequence continues at coordinate 1,586,951 of OY282448.1, read as the reverse complement.
ACTACGGCCAGGCCACGATCATGCCCGGGCTGATCGACTGCCACTGCCACCTGCAGTTCGAGGCGCTGGCCGACCATGCCAGCACGCGCCGCGCCCACGCGGCGGCCTCCAACGAAGCGCGCGTGATGACGGCCGTGACCAACATGCAGAAGGCGCTGGCGACTGGCGTGACCACGCTGCGGGACACGGGCGGCTACCTGACGCTGAACATGCAGGTGCGCGAGGCCGTGCGCTCGGGGCGCGTGCTGGGCCCGCGGCTGCTGGTGTGCGGCGCGCCCATCACCACCACCGCCGGGCACCTGCACTGGTGCGGGCTGCGCGCGGACACGCGCGGCGAGGTGGTCCGCGCCGCGCGCCGCATGGCGCAGGCCGGCGCCGACTTCATCAAGATTATGTACACCGGCGGCATGATGACGCCCGGCTCGCAGGCGGGCGCGTCGCAATACGACCTGCCCACGCTGCGCGCGCTGGTGAGCGACGCGCACCGACTGCGGCGGCAGGTGGCGGCGCACGTACTGGGGGCGGACGGCTGCTGCGACGCGATCGACGCCGGCGTGGACACGCTGGAACACTGCTCCTGGCTGACCGGCGGCGGCGTGCGCGGCGTGACGGCCATGGATACGGACGCGGTGGACCGCATCGACGCCTCGCATCAGTCCGTGCACATGACGCTGGCGGCCATGAACCGCTCGCCGTTTCGCGGGGTGGACCACCTGGACGCGCTGCCGGCCGACGAGCGCGAGCGGCTGCGCGGCGTGGGCGCGAACTTTCGCTACATGCGCGCCCAGGGGGTGCCGCACGTGGTGTCCAGCGACGCCGGCGTGATAGGCACGCCGTTCGACGAGTTTCCGCTGTCGGTCGTCAGCGCGGTCGTGGCGCTGGACACGACGCCGACCGACGCCGTGCACCTGGTGACCGGCGCGGCGGCCGGCGCGATCGGCCTGGGCGAGGTCACCGGAACGCTCGCGCCGGGGCTGCAGGCCGATCTGCTGGTGGTGGACGGCGACGCGGCCGAGAACATCTGCCGCGTCACCCGCACGGCGGCGGTCTATCTGGGCGGCCGTGAAGTGGCGCGCAAGCGCCGGCTGGGGCTCGCCGCGGCGTTCTGAGCCGCCGCCGCGCAACCGGCGCGTCCCGTACCGGCGCGTACCGTACCGACGCTCGTTCGGCGGGCGCGGGGCGGGCGCGGCGGGCGGCAAACGTCTTGACCTGGGACGGCCTAGCGGCGAAACTCTGGGCGTCTCACGAACGGCTTTGACGGAAACGCGTTCGACAGGGTTTCCGCCGCAGCGAGCCCGGGGATGGTGCGAGCCGGGCGGTCTGGGTCCTGTCGGAACATCCTTCCCGAGCCGCCGGTCGAACGCTCCTGGGGAGCCGGTAGAACCGGCCGGGGTTGCGCCCCGTCATCGGCGCAGCGGCATCCGCGTTCGCGCGTGTGCCGGTCGAGCGGCGCCGCCCAAGTTACGGGCGGCGCAACGCGGGTGGTACCGCGGGTCTGCCGACTCGTCCCGTGCGGGGCGAGTCGTTGCATTTCACGCAGGACGGCAATGGGATCGGAAGCGCTTTTCTACGTCGACAGCTCCATGCGCGAGTTCGAGGCCGTGGTGGAAGCGGTGCGGCCCGACGGCGTGGTGCTGGACCGCACGGCGTTCTATCCGCTGGGCGGCGGCCAGCCTGGCGACACCGGCGAGCTGCGCGCGGGCGGGCAGGTCTGGCCCGTGACCGCCGTGCGCCGGCAGGGCGGCGCGATTGCGCACCGTCTGGACGGCGAGCCGCCCGCGGCCGGAACCCGCGTGACCGGCGCGCTGGACTGGGACCTGCGCTACGCCTTCATGCGCCTGCACACGGCCTTGCACGTGTTGTCGGGGGTGGTCTGGACCGGCTGGAACGCCGACGTGACCGGCAGCCACATCTACGCGGACGGGGCCAAGGCGCGCATGGACTTCTCGCTGGAAGGCGTGCGCATCAACGACGTGCGCGACGAAATCGAGGCGCGCCTGAACGCCGAAGTGCAGGCCGCGCGGCCCGTGCGCGCCTACGAGCTGCCGCGCGCCGAGGCCATGCAGCTGCCCGACCTGATCCGCACGCACGTCAACCTGGTGCCCGCACACATCACGCAAATTCGCATCGTCGAGATCGAAGGTCTCGACCGGCAGGCGGACGGCGGCACGCACGTGGCCAACACGCGCGACGTCGGGCGCGCGGCCATCGTCAACGCCGTCAACAAAGGCCGCATCAACCGCCGGCTCGAAATTGCGCTCCAGGACTGACGGCATGCACCGCGACGACCCGTCCGACGCCGCTGCCGCCTCGCCATTCCAGCCGCTGCCGGCCGAGCTGGATTTTCCGTCCATGGAACGGCGCATCCTGGACTTCTGGGCGGAGCACCAGACGTTCGAGCGGCTGCGCGCCAAGAACGCCGCCGGCCCGCGCTGGTCGTTCATCGACGGGCCCATCACCGCCAACAATCCCATGGGGGTGCACCACGCCTGGGGCCGCACCTACAAAGACGTGTACCAGCGCTACCGCGCCATGCGCGGCTACCACCAGCGCTACCAGAACGGGTTCGACTGCCAGGGCCTGTGGCTGGAGGTCGAAGTCGAAAAGGAGCTGGGGTTCGAGAGCAAGCGCGACATCGAGGACTTTGGCCTGGAAGCCTTTGCCGACGCCTGCCGCGAGCGCGTGGACACCTACGCCGCCGTGCAAACCGCGCAGTCGGTGCGCCTGGGGCAATGGATGGACTGGGACGACTCCTACTACACCCATGCCGACGGCAACATCGAGCACATCTGGCAGTTTCTGCGGCGCTGCCACCAGCGCGGCTGGATCGAAGCGGCGCAGCGCGCCATGCCCTGGTGCGCGCGCTGCGGCACGGCGCTCTCGCAGCACGAGCTGATCGACACCTACGAAGAGATTACGCACGACGCGCTCTACGTGCGCCTGCCGATCCACGGACGCCCCAACGCCTGGCTGCTCATCTGGACCACCACGCCCTGGACGCTGGCCGCCAACGTGGCGGCGGCCGTCGATCCCGACCTGACCTACGCCGAGGTCGAGGTCGACGGCCAGCGCTACGTCCTTGCCGAGGCCACGGTGTCGGAAGCCTTGGGGAACGACGCGCGCATCGTGGGCCGCGTCCAGGGCGCCGACATGCTGGGCTGGACCTACGAGGGACCCTTCGATCACCTCCCCGGCGCCGCCGGCGTGGAACACCGCGTGATTCCCTGGGACGACGTGGGCGCGGACGAAGGCACCGGCATCGTGCACATTGCCCCGGGCGCCGGGGAAGAGGACTTCCGCCTGGGCCAGGAGCTGGGACTTCCCGTGCTGGTGCCCATCGACGAAAACGGCGTCTACGTGGACGGCTACGACTGGCTGAGCGGGCGCGATGCGCGCGAGGTTGCAGCCGACGTGATTGCCGACCTGGAGCGGCGCGGGCTGCTGCTGCGGGCGCACCGCTACGAGCACCGCTACCCCCACTGCTGGCGCTGCCAGGAAGAGCTTGTCTTTCGGGTCGACGACGAGTGGTTCATCCGCGCCGACGAGATTCGCCAGCCGATGCTGGACGCCGCCGCCGCCGTGCGCTGGACACCCGACTACGCCGGCGCGCGCATGGCCGACTGGCTGCGCAACATGGGCGACTGGAACATCTCGCGGCGGCGCTACTGGGGGCTTCCGCTGCCGTTCTATCCCTGCCAGGCCTGCGGCCATCTGACCGTCATCGGCTCCAAGCGCCACCTGGAAGAACGCGCGGTCTCGGGCCTGGAGCAGCTGCGCGAGCTGCACCGCCCCTGGATCGACCAGGTGGTCATCCGCTGCGAAGGCTGCGAGGCGCCGGTGCGCCGCGTGGAGGCCGTGGGCGACGCCTGGCTGGACGCCGGCATCGTGCCTTTTTCGACCCTCGGCTATCTGGAAGGCAGCCAGGAGTTCCACCGCTGGTATCCCGCCGACTTCATAACCGAAATGCGCGAGCAGATTCGGCTGTGGTTTTATTCCATGCTCTTCATGAGCGTCACGCTGGAAAACCGCGCGCCCTACCGCTCGGTCTTCGTCTACGAAAAGCTGAACGACGAAACCGGCCGCGCCATGCACAAAAGCTGGGGCAACGCCATCGACTTCGGCGAGGCGGCCGAACGCATGGGCGCGGACGTGATGCGCTGGCTCTACGCCGGGCAAAACCCGCTGTACAACATCAACTTCGGCTATGGCCCCGCCACCGACGTCAAGCGCCGCATGCTGACGCTCTGGAACGTCTACTCGTTCTTCGTGACTTACGCGCGCCTGGACGGGTTCGACCCCACGGCGCCGCGCATTCCGGTCGAGCAACGCGCCGACCTGGACCGCTGGGCGCTCTCGCGCTTGCAGGGGCTTATCGACACCATGACCGAGGCGATGGAGGAGTCGCTGGTGCACCGCGGCGTGCGCGCCGCCCACCGCTTCATCGAAGACCTCTCCAACTGGTACGTGCGCCGCGGGCGCCGCCGTTACTGGAAGTCCAGCGCCGACGCCGACAAGCAGGCCGCCTATCAAACGCTGCACGAGCTGCTGACCACGCTGGTGCGCCTGCTGGCGCCGGTGATGCCCTTCTGGACCGAAGACATCTACCAGAACCTGGTGCGCGGCGCCGACCCCAACGCGCCAGCCAGCGTGCACCTGACGGACTGGCCGACGGCAGACAACAGCCTGCGCGATGAAGAACTCGAAGCGAGTATGGATATTGCGCGAGTCGTTGTTGCTGCGGGACACCAAGCAAGAAACGAAGCTGGACTGAAGCTTCGCCAACCCCTGCGTAGCGCATACGTGAGCGGAATAGAGCCTGAAGAGATCGAGCGTCTATGTAGCTTTAAAGCTCATATCTGTGACGAGCTAAACGTCAAAGATATGTTAAACGTCAAAGAGGCAGGGTTTACATCCGACATAGATTTCTTCGAGACCAGAGCAAAGCTCAACTTTCGACGCGTCGGGCCTAGGCTTGGAAGATTATCCCGGCTTGTCGCCGCTGAACTTGCCAAGAACACCGAGCAGCATGAACGGATATGGTCTCAATTCATGAACGATCGTGAATACAAGTATGTTTTACATCTTGACTGGGAGAAGGTTGAGCTTGAGTTCGATGATTTCGTGTTTGAAGCAGTTCCGAGGAGTCGAGAGTACGCCGTTGCGTCACGGGACAGAGTAACTGTGGCTGTGCGTACGGAGATCGACGACGCCCTGCGCCGCGAAGGGCTGGCGCGCGAAATTATCCACGCCACCCAAAACCTGCGCCGCAGCGCCGGCCTGGACGTGTCTGACCGCATCCGCCTCTGGATCGACGGCGGCAGCGCCCTGACGTCCACGCTGGCCGACCACGGCGCCGAAATCATCGACGAGGTGCTGGCCGTCTCGCTGAACGATGGGTCCCCGCCTTCCCAAGCGGCGGAAACCGCCCCCACGCTCGACGGCGAACCCGTGCGCATCCGCCTCGTCCGCGCCTGAGCGCGGGCCGAAGCGCCGGCATGCGCCGCCTCGGCCGGCGGCGGAGCCGTGAGGTCGTTAGTGGGATTGGGCGCGGCGTGTCAGGGACGGGCGCGGCCTTCTGACCTGGGCGGGGTGTGGATCAGGCCGCCGCGCCCGACTTCGGGGACGGTGATGGACACGTCTTCCTCGGCGCAATGGGCAACGTCCGCGAACAGGCCGACAGGCTTCAGCAGCTGGCCGCTGGTCGATAGTTCCAGCGCCTGGCGGGCGGAGGCGTAGCCGCGCTGCACGTGCAGCGCGGCGAGGGCGGTTTCGTCCAGCTCGGCGTCGGGTCTGGCGCGGACGATGCGCCGCACGATGGCGCCGGCCGTGTAGACGTCGTCCAACGCCAGCTCGCCGTCCCGTCCGGCGCAGACGATGGTGATCGACGCGGCGCCGGCCTGGGTCTCGTCCAGCAGCCGGCGCGCCGCGGCGCCGGCGTTGCGCAGCGCGCCTACAAAGGTGCGGCGGGTGGTGCGCCAGCGTTCGATGGCGGCCGCGCCGTTGGTGGTGGAGAGCACCGCCTGGCGGCCGGCCAGGCTGCGGGGTGGAAACTCGCGCGGGGAGTTGCCGCGGTCGAACCCGTGCGGCGGCAGGCCGCCGCGTTCGCCGCACAGCAGCGCGCGCGCGCCGAGGCTGCGGGCGGTGCGCCGCGCCTCGTCCAGGTCGGCCACCACGTGAATGGCGCGCGCGCCCGCTTCGGCCATGGCCACCAGCGTGGTGCTGGCTCTTATGACGTCCACCACCGCGCACACGCCGTCCGGCGCGGGCTCGAACGCGTCTGGCAGCAGGGCGACCCGAACCAGGCTCATATGCGGATGGTCAGCCAGCGGCCCGACGCAAACCGCCACGCGGCCACGGCGGCCATCACCACGTAGTTGATCCCGGCCGCCAGCCACATGCCCATGAGGCCCAGGCCCGCCCACGGGCCCAGCGCCAGCGCCAGCGGCACGCGCACGACCCACAGCGCCAGCACCGAGAACAGCAGGACGGCGCGGGTGTCGCCCGCGCCGCGCAGGGCGCCCGGGATGGTGGTGGCCAGGCCGACGACCGGCATGAACAGCCCCGTCATGCGCACCGTCGGCTCGCCGACGTCGATCACCGCCGGGTCCTGCGTGAAGACAGCCAGGAGCTGGCGCGGAATGAGGACCACCACCACGCCGACCAGGGTGGAGGCCAGCAGGCCGCCGATGGCGGCTTCGCGGCCGAAGCGGCGGGCCAGCGGCGGATTGCGCGCGCCCAGGCTCTGGCCAACGGCCGCGGCCGCGGCCACGCCCAGCCCCAGCGACGGCATGTAGGCGATGGACATGATGGCGCCCACCACGTTCTGGGCCGCGAACGACACGGCGCCAAGCTGCAAGCCGATGATGCTGAAGGCCAGGATGCCGCCGATGTGGATTGTGGACTCGGCGGCCGCCGGCCCGGACACGCGCCAGAGCCGCCGCTGCATGTCCAGGTCGATGCGGTAGGACCCCGCGATGGACGGGCGCAGCCGCGAGCGCAGAATGGCGGCGAGCATGAACGCGGCCGCCGCCAGGCGCGCCAGGGTCATGCCGATGGCAATGCCCGTCAGCCCCAGGCCGCCTGGAACCACCAGGTCCGACACGAGCGCCGCGCCCAGCACCAGGTTCAGACCGGCCATGAGCGCCGCGCCCAGCATCGGCGTGCGCGTGTCGCCGGAGCCGCGCATGATGGACCCGGTGATGACGACGGCGGTTTGGAACGGCAAGGACAGCACGCTGACGGCCAGATAGGGCGCCGCGGTCTCGACCACGGCGTCGCTGGCGCCGACCAGCCGCAAGATCGGCTCAGGTAACAGCCCCAGAACGACGACGGGCAGCAGCGAGAGCGCCGCGCCGCCGATCAGGGCCTGGCGGCCGGCCAGGTGGGCCGCGGCCAGATCGCCCGCCCCGTGCGCGCGCGCGGTCAACGCCAGCGCGCCCACGCCCAGGCCAAAGAAGAAGGCCAAGCTGAGGAACATCAGCATGTTGGCGGCGCCGGCGCCCGCCAGGGCCTCGGCGCCGATGCGCCCCGCGAGCGCGGTGTTGACGATGAAGAGCGCGCTCTGCATCACGTTTTCGAGCATGGACGGCCAGCCCAACGCGAGCAGACGCCGGCGAATCCGGCGGGTGTCGAGCGCCGGCGGCGGGGCCGCGCCCGTCGTGCCCGCCGCGGCGCCGCGCGGCGGCTGCGCCCGGTTCACTCGCGGCGGCGCTGCGCGCTCGTCCATCATTCCCGCGGGCGCCGAACGCCCGCGGCGGCTGCGCCCGGGCCCAGAGGAGCCACCGGTCGGTTGGCAGCCTGACACTTCAGCGGAGTATGCACCGGTCTCACGGTGGGGCGAACTACGCTGTGGCCCCGCGCGGATTCTACGGCTGCGCAGGCGTAGACACGCACGGGCGGCGCTCTCTACCATGATTTTTTCCACCCCCGCCCCCAAGGAACGTGCGCGTGATGCCGGCACGGCGAGGTTTGATAGTGCTGGGCGCTGTTGCGCTGGCCGCCATCGGCGGCGTGAGCGCTGCGCGCCGCCCGGTGCCCAGCGGGCTGGTGAACTGGCCGCTGAGCGGCCGCATTGCCCGCCGCGTGTCTGGAGCGCCGCCGGCCTGGCGGCCGCAGCCTGCGCTGGCGGCGGAGTACCAGGCGATCGTGCAGCGCAGTTATGCCGAGGTCGCCAGCTACACCGGCGGGAATCTGTCGTTGGAGGCCGACGCGGTGCGGGTGCTGGGCCGCGCCGAATGGATCGAGACCAACCTGGCCAACTTCGAACATCTGCTGGCGCCGCTGGTGGAGGCCTACCAGCGGACGCAGACACACGCGGGCGCGGCCGGCCGCCTGGCGGCCCACGGCGCACGCGCCGGGGTGACGGGACAGATTGGGCTGCTGCTGGGCTATCTGGGCCGCCGCGTGCTGGGGCAATACGACATTCCGCTGCTGGACGCCGACGCGGATGGGGCCGGCGTTTACTTCGTGGAACCGAACATCGCGCGCGCGGCGCACGCGGCGGGCGCTGCGCCGCGCGACCTGCGGCTCTGGGTGGCCTTGCACGAGGCCACGCATGCGTTTCAGTTCCAAGTGGGCGACCCGCCCTGGCTGCGGGGATACACCGCCGCGCTCGTTCAGGCCTATCTGGCCGACGCCGTGCGGGCGTTGGAGTCGCAGCAGGAGCTGCCGCGGCGGATGCAGGATCTGTGGGACCGGATCGGCCGCGGCGGCCTGACCGGCGCCGGGCTGCTGCGCCTGGCCCTGACCGACGCCCAGACGGCCGCGCTGGCGCGCATTCAGGCGCTGATGACCCTGATGGAGGGCTACAGCAACCACGTGATGCGCGTGACGGGGCGCGCAGTCATCCCCAACTTTCCGACGCTGGAAGCGCGCATGCGCGGGCGCGAGCAGGCGCGCGGCCCGGCCTCGCGGGCGCTGACCCGCCTGCTGGGGCTGGACCTGAAGCTGGAACAGTATCGGATTGGCGAACAGTTCGTGCAGCAGGTCGTGGACGCGCGCGGCCTGTGCTTCATGAACAGCGCCTGGCGCGGCCCCGCGCTGCTGCCCACGCTGGCCGAAACCCGCGACCCCGCGAGTTGGATCGCGCGGGTGGACGCCGCGGACGGGGGAGCTGCTGCGGACAACGGCGCGGCGGACGTGGGCCGCGCGGGAGACGACCGGCCGCAATAGCGGCGGGCGGCTCTATCACTCGGGAGACTGCCGGCGGCACAGGGCCGCGCGAACGCTCCGCGCGCCTCCGCCAGCAGCGTCCGGCGCTTAGGTCGCCGGCGCCGCTTCCGGGCTCAGTTCGCCGACGGCGGCGTCTTCGGCCGACGCCTCGGGCGGGGTCAGCGGCAGCAGAATCAGCATCTCGGTGTACTCGCCGGTCTCGGTGTCCACGTGGATCGAGCCCCCGTGCTGGCGAATGATGTCGCTGGACATGGCCAGCCCCAGCCCCGTGCCGCGGTCGGTGGGCTTGGTGGTGAAGAAGGGGTTGAAGATTTTTTCCACCACGTGATCCGGCATACCGGTGCCGTTGTCCTTGATGCGAATCTCGATGCCTTCGTCGATGCGCCGCGAGCTCAGCTTGAGGGTGGGGGCGTAGGACTCGCCGGCTTCCTCGGCGGCGCGCCGTCGTTCGTCGGTGGCGTAGCAGGCGTTGCTGACGATATTCAGGAACACGCGGCCCAGGTCTTGCGGCACGACCTCTAGTTCGCCTACGTCGTCATCGAAGTCGTACTGGAGGTCGAGCTGGAAGTCCGGGTCGGAGGCGCGCGCGCTGTGATAGGCCAGCCGGGAGTGCTCGTCCAGCAGGTTGTTGATGCTGGACATCTGCCGCTCGCCCGAGTCTCGCCCCATCATCAGCATGTCGTGCACGATGCGGTTGGCGCGTTCGCAGTGCGAGAGGATGCGCTTCAGATTCTCGTTGAGGTCCGATGAGATTTCCTGGACGTACTCGCGGTCGTCGGCACTCATCTTTTCGCCGCTTTCTTCCAGAAGTTCGTTCATTTCTTCCAGCAGTTCTTCCGAGCTTTCGGAGAAGTTCTTGACGAAGTTGAGGGGGTTGCGGATTTCGTGCGCCACGCCTGCGGTCAGCTCGCCGAGCGCGGCCAGTTTCTGCTGCGTGACGATGCGGTCTTGCGCCAGTTGCAGGTCGGCCAGCACGCGTTCGAGCTGGTCGTTCTTGCCTTGCAGCTCTTCGGCCAGTTTTTCCACCAGGTTCAGGCGCTGAATTTCCAGCGCGTGGCGGCGGAACACTTCCAGGGCGGCGGCCATGTCCGAAATCTCGTCGCGGCCGCCAATCTGGATCTGGGTTTCCAGGTCTCCACCGGCCAGGCGGCGCATCCAATCGGACAGCCGCTGCAGGCGGCTGGACAGGACGCGGCCGATGAACAGCCAGGCGATGAGCACCGCGCCGGTGATGCTGATGACGCTGATGGCCAGCAGCAGGATGCGCCCGGTCAGAATTGCCTGGGTGGACGCGCCCGTGGCTTCCTGCACGCCGTCCTGCGCCGACGTGACCAGGCTGTTGACTTCGGCCAGCAGATCGACGGCAATGCCGCGGTTGCTGGCCAGCAGTTCGCGCTGCCGTTCGGCGAGCCGCAGTTCCTGTTCCAGCACGTCGAAGCCGTTTTGTTCGCCGGTGCCCAGATCGAACAGGCGGTCGAACACGGGCGCAACCTCATCGCGCAGCTCGGCCGTGCGCAGCCCCGAGAGGTTGCGCTGGATGCGCCCGACCGCGGCCTCGAACCGCTCGCGCAGCGATTCGATCAATGCGGCTTCCGAGAGGGTGAAGGCGCCGGACAGCAGCTGTTCGGCGATGCTGGCGTCCGACTGCATTTCGGCCAGCCGGCGGTAGCGGCCGAACTCGGTCTCGGTGAAGTGGTCCGCGCGCCGCACGCGCGGTTCGCCCAGCTCGCGGTAGCCGGTCATGGTGTAGAAGAACTGGTCGTCCAGGGCCGGGACTACCACGTTGTTCAGATCGCTGCGCAGCTCGGCCAGCTCGGTTCGCAGCGCCTGGGTGCGGGCGTCGAGCTGGAAGAACTTGGCCATGTCGGTCTCGATGGCCTGGATGTTGGCAATCAGCGAGTCGGCCAACGCGCGCAGGCGTTGCACGCGCTCGTCGCCTGTGCCGCTGCGTTCCAGCACGGCCAGCCGCGCCTCGAAGTCGCGGTGCGCCTGGGCGATGCTGGAGGCGACGAGGGCGACCTCCGCCGGCGACTCGGCGGTGGTCAGTTGCGGCCCGGCCGCCACCAGCGTCCCCGAGTAATCGGCCACGCCGAAGGCGGCAGCCATTTCGGGCACGCTGCCTTCGTTCACGCGGTTCTGTTCGTCGCCCACCCGGTTGAACGAAAACCAGCCCACCAGCGCGGCGGCCATGGTGAGCGCCACCGCGCCCCAGATGCCGGCTTGCAGCTGCGTGGAAATGCGGAAGCGGCTGGCCAGCACGCGGCCGAGCACGCGCGTCATATCCGCGCGTCTCCCAGCGTCCCCATGGAGAAGTACCTGGCGTTCGGGCCGATCATGGTGATGAAGACTTGGTCCGACCCTTGGTTGTCGCCCTGGCCGTAGCTGAGGCTGAACCCGTCGATGTCGACTGCGCCGCCGCTGCGATAGCTGTCGAGCAGGCAGGCGCGCGTGAGCTCGCGGCCGCAGCGTTCGAGTCCGGTAATTGCCAGGCGGCCGGCCAGATAGCCCTCCAACGAGACGAAGCCGGGCACGGCCTCGGGATCGTGGGCCGCCAGCGCACGGTGATAGGCGGCCACCACGGGCAGGTCGTCGTCCGTGGGGAAGGGCACGACCTGGGTAACCACGACGCCGGTGCCCGCAGGGCCCAGCTCCTGGGCCAGGGCGTTGCTGCCCACGAACGACACCGTCATGAACAAGGTGCTGAAACTGATTTGCCGCGCCCAGGCGATCACGGAGGCGACCGGCTGGTAGGCCCCGATCATGATGACGGCGTCGGGGTCGCCTTCGCGCAGGTCGAGCAGCGCGGTCTTGACGGCCGTGGTGTTGCGGGGATAGACGGCCACGGCCACGGGTTCGCCGCCGCGCCGTTCCAGCGCCAGCTGCACGCCGCGGTAGCCGGCGCGCCCGTAGGAGTCGTCCTGATACAGCACCGCGATGCGCCGCGCGCCCAAATCGGTGTACAGGCGCTCCACCATCTGCTCGGTTTCCTGGTAGTAGGAAGCGCGCATGTTGACGACGTTGGGCAGGTTCTCGGCCGAGCGCAGGAATTCGGCGCCGGTGAAGGGCGCCAGATAGGGCACGCCCGCTTCCAGGGCCACCGGCGTGGCCGAGCGCGAGGTGGGCGTGCCGACGGCGCCAATGAGCGCGAAGACCTGATGGTCGTTGATGAGTTGCAGCGTGTTGGTCGCCGCGGCTTCCGGCTCGTAGGCGTCGTCCAGCGACTCCAACTCCAGCATGCGCCCGTGCACGCCGCCGTTGGCGTTTGCTTCCTGGAACGCCGCCAGAATGCCGAGCTGCATGTTGCGGCCAAGCTCTTGGGCCGGGCCGCTGAAGGCGGCGGACTGGCCGAAGACGATGCGGTCGTCGAACACGCCGGGGACCTGACCCGGCGCCATGGCCGCCGGACGCGCCGCCGCGCTGGGCGCGGCCGGCTGGTCAGCCGTTGGCGCGCCGCCGCCGTCAGCCGGCTCGCAGCCGGCCAGCGCGGCAAGCGCCGCGGCCACCAGCGCCGCACGCGCCAGCGCCAGGGCCAGGGGTCGGGCCGCCAGTGCGCGGAGCACGCGGGTCACTCGCCGATGCGCGAGACAAGGGTGAGACGGTTCTTGCCTCGCTCGCGGCGATAGCTCAGCTCGTCCACCATGGTCTTCACCAGGTGGATGCCGAGTCCGCCAATAGAGCGGTCCTCGATCGCCGCGTCCACGTCGGGCTGCAGCGCGTCGCTCAGCGGGTCGAAGGGCCGGCCGTCGTCCACGACCTCGATGGTCAAGGCGTCGGGCTCGGCGGTGAACGTAATCTCGAACTCGTGCAGCCCGTCGTCGTAGGCGTAATTCATGATGTTGATGCTGACTTCTTCCAGCACCAGATTCACGCGAAAGACGACGGCGGGCGGCCAATCCATGCGGCTGCCGAGGTCTTCGACGGCCTCGGCAATGCGCGACAATTCTTCTGGCTTGGTCTCGACGGTGAGAGCCAGGGTCTCGCTCATGACTAAGCTCCGGCGTGACGCAGGGTGAGACAGGTGATGTCGTCCGACTGCGGGACGGCGCCCGCAAAGGCGTGGACGGCTTGGAAAACGTCGCGGTGCGCTTCTTCTGGGCCTTGGGGTGGTTTGTCGGCAAAAATCTGCCGCAGGCGCTCCATGCCGAACTCTTCGTTGCCGCTGTTCATGGCTTCGGTCACGCCGTCGGTGTACAGCAGCACGGTGTCGCCGGGTTCCAGGGTGATGGTGTTCTGCTGGTATTCGATGCCCGGCATCACCCCCAGGGCCACGCCGCGGGTCAGCGGCAGCTCGGTGGAGCTGCCGTCGGGGTGCACGACCAGCGGCGTGTTGTGCCCGCCGTTGGCGTAGGTGAACGTGCCGGTTTCGGGGTCGTAGACCGCGTAGATGACGGTGACGAACATGGCGGTCTCGTTGTTTTCGATCAGCAGGTCGTTGACCTCGCCCAAGGCTTCGCCCGGGTTGTTGCGCCCGATGGCGGCGCCTTTCAGCAAGGTGCGGCTGGACATCATGAAGAGCGCGGCCGGCACGCCTTTGTCCGAGACGTCGGCCACGGCCAGGCCCAGACGCCCGCCCTGGAGCGCGATCACGTCGTAGAAGTCGCCGCCGACGTTGCGGGCCGGTTCCATGTGGGCGGACACGCCGTAGGCGGGGCTGACGGGGAAGGTGGTGGGCAGGATGGACTTCTGCATGTTGCTGGCGATGTCCAGCTCGTTTTGCAGCGCGATCAGCTTGTCGCGCGCCGTCAGCGCATCGCGCCACTCGGCCATGTGGCGCAGCGTGCGGTCGATGGTGACCTGCAAGTCCTTGAAGTCGAGCGGCTTGGTCACGAAGTCGAACGCGCCCCGGTTCATGGCCGTGCGGATGTTCCGCATGTCGCCGTAGGCCGAAATGATGACGGAGCGGATGTTGGGGTCCACCTTGGGAATCTGTTCGAGCAGCGTGAGGCCGTCCATCCGCGGCATGTTGATGTCGGAGAGCACCATGTCGATGCTTCTGTCCGCGTTCAGCTGCTCGATGGCCTCGACGCCGTTGCCGGCAAAGACGAACGTGTAACGCCCGGCGCGAATGTTGCGCCGCATGCGCTGCAACACGAGCGGCTGCAGGTCCGGTTCGTCGTCGACGACCAGGATTTTGTACGGCCGGTCTTCCATGCTGGCTCCCTCTCTAGGCTGGGCGGTCGGCGCGGGGCGCGTTCGCCAGCGCCACGGCAGGGCGCGTGGCCGCGGCCCGGCCGCGGTCAGCCGTTGAGCGCGGCGAGGGCCTCGTCCTGCGAGCCGTAAATCTGGACGATCTGGTCGAAGCCGCTGATCTTGAAGACTTCCAGGATCGAGGCGGACAACGAGCAGATGGCGAATTTCGACCCCTGGGTACGGAGCTCCTTGGCCGCCAGCAGCACCACCCGCAGGCCCGCGCTGCTGATGTAGGAGAGCTTCTCCATGTCCAGGAGCACGGCGCCGGCGCTCGCCTTGATGACGGCGGCTAAGCCTTGCTGAAACTCACGGGCGTTGGCGCCGTCCACGCGGCCATCGACCCGCGCGACAATCGCTTCGTCTTTCCATTCCCACTCGGTTTGCATGCCTTCTGTTCCTATCCGAGCAGCCTGGAAGAGCGTCCGCCTCGACCCTCGCCATTCGGCGGATGCGCTCATCAGGACGGTTCCACAGGCCTAACGTTCACGCGAGGGCGAACGGCGAGGACCTCGGCAGGGCCTCGCCTCACCCTTCGTCGGACTCGGGAGACTATACACCGTCGCCCCCATGCCGTGCGGCCGGAGCGCGGCGCAGATCGTTCGCCAAGGGCCGTGCGCGTCGGCGCGCGCCTGCTCGGAGACGCGCGCCGACGCGCCAACGGCGCCCTGGCGAATGACATGTCGGGAGAGCCGCCGCTCAGTCGTCCTCATCGTCCAGTTCCGGCATGAGCACGAATTCGGGGTAGGCCTCGATGCCCAGCTCGCCGGCGTCCTGCCCCAGGCGCTCGATATCGGGTTCGACGCGCACGCGCAGGGTCAGTTCCAGCGCCTTCCACAGCGCAAACGAGACCGTGAACACAAAAGCGCCCACCGCCAGAATGCCAATCAGCTGCACGCCGACGTTGGCGCCGGCGGCGATGGCGGTGGCCAGCGTGCCCCAGATTCCGGCAACCAGGTGCGCCGGAATCGCGCCCACCACGTCGTCCAGCTGGACCCGCTCCAGCAGCTTGATGCCGGCCACGCAGAGCACGCCGCCCACGGCGCCGATCAAGAGCGACCAGGCGTGGTTGGTGATGTCGGGGCCGGCGGTGATGGAGACCAGCCCGGCAATTGCGCCGTTCAGGCCGGCGAACAGGTCCATGCGCCCCAGGATGGGCCGCGAGCAGACCAGGGCGGCAAGCACGCCTGCCGCGCCGGCCAGCGTGGTGTTGACCAGCACGTTGCTCATAGCCACCGCGTCAGCCGCGCTGCCCAAGGCCAGCTGCGAGCCGCCGTTGAACCCGAACCACCCGAACCACAGGATGAAGACGCCCAGCGTCACCACCAGAATGTTGGAGGGCGGGGAGGGCCGCATGCTGCCGTCCTTGCGGAACTTGCCCAGCCGCGGCCCCACGACCAGCACGCCCGCCAGCGCCGCCCAGCCGCCGGTGCTGTGCACGATGGTGGAGCCGGCAAAGTCCTGGAAGCCCAGCCCGTCCAGCCAGCCGCCGCCCCAGGTCCAGGCACCCACGATGGGGTAGACCACGGCGGTGAGCACGAGCGTGAACAGGAAGAACGACCACATCTTCACGCGCTCGGCCAGCGCGCCGGACACGATGGACGCGGCCGTGGCGACGAACACCATCTGGAAGAACCAGTCCGACATAGTGGAATAGCCTGTGTCGGCCACCGTCGCCGCCAGGTCCGTCTGGCCGCCGACCAGGGCCACTTCGTCGGCCGACGGTCCATAGAGCAGGCCGAACGACCCGATGAAGCCGCCCACGATGTCGCCGTACATCAGGTTGTAGCCCAGGACGAAGTAGGCCAAGCAGGCGATGGAGTAGAGGCCGATGTTCTTCAGGCAGATCATGGAGGCGTTCTTGGTGCGCACCGACCCGGACTCCAGCATGGTGAAGCCGGCGCACATCCACATGACCAGCACGCCCCAGATCAAGAACGCAAAGGTGTTGAAGACGAACGCGCTTTCCGCATCCACGCCCGCGGCGTGCGCCACGGCCGGGCGCGCCAGGAAGATGGCCAGCGACGCCAGGCCGGTGGCCGCCAGGATGACGGGGATGCGGCGCTGCGCAAGGACGGTTGCCAGGGTGCTCATATCGGCCCAGGTCTCCTTTTCCAGACGCGGCGGCGGCGTCCAGCATGCACGCGAGCGACGCCGCCGCCCGTCCCCGCGGCGCATCACCGCCGCGGGCCCGCGCTCGAGCGCCGCGCCGCCAGCCTCGACCGCGCAGGGGCCAGCCCTGGCACGCTCGACGCAACGGCCCGCCTATCATAAAGACGTTCCCCGCGCCTTGACAAAACTTCCCGCCCCTCAGCGCCGCCCCGCGCGTGGTCCGAACGCGGCTGCTGGTTGCGTGACACCGGGGGCGCGCCCCTCGCCCCCACGCCCTGAACGCCGCCGCGTCTGGAACACGAACTGCCAGAACGACCGCGGCCGCGCCCCCTCTGTTCCGCCGGGCCGGGGCCCGCGCCCACGAACCGACGGAACGGCACGCACTCCCCGGCGCGGCCGCGACCTCCGGCGTCCCAGACCTGCGGCCGCGGGCGGAGCGGCAGGACCCAGCCGTCCCCCCCGCCGCAGCAAGACGCTCCGCTGATGCCGCTGGCGGAGCGGCAGGACCCTCGACCATCGGCGGCGGCGGAGCGTCTGGTCGATCGACGGGCGCGGCGCGGGTCTCGGCCAGCAGCGCATCGAGCGCGTCACGTCGATGCGCTGCGTCAGCCGCTCCACGCGGGCGCTGCGGCCGCGGCGGGCCGGCAGCACGGCGCCCAGGGCGCTCGGGGAGACGGTCGTTTGCCCTGCTTGCCCTGGCGCTGCGCCTCATGGTGACCAGGGCGCTCGGGGGAACGGCGGCCGGCGCATGCGGGACGGTCCAGAGGCGGCGGGGGCGAACTGGCCCCACCATGCGCCGCGCACCGGGGCTTTGCCGAGCTCTGCCAGGGAGAATTTGGACCGTGCGGCCGCGTCCCAGGCGCCCCAGTCCGTCTCCCCCACCCAGGGGAAGGGGCGTCACGTTCTTGACCTGAGCGGCGATTGCGCTGCCTTCTCCCCCACCCAGGGGGGAAGAGACTCTTGCAGCTCGCGCTCGGTCACGGGGCGATGCCCTTCTCCCCACCCAGGGGGGAAGAGACCTCGACATGCGTGGGCTGGCGCCGGGCGTTCTTCCCCCTCTCCCTGAGGGAGAGGGTTGGGGTGAGGGGGGCTCTGGCCCCCGGGGGCCTTGCGCGTTCCGCCGCCTGGGGACTAATCTCTGCCGCTCCCTGCTTGGCGAATCGACCGCGACGGGACCCGATGCGACGCGGGCAGCCATTTCGTAAGGGGCGCATAGCTGCGATGGCCGGATCCCTCTTCGTACTCAGATGGATTGCAAAGTGCGCAGGACGCCGCGCCGCCGGCGGCGCGCTGCTGGGTGTGCTCGTGCTTGCCGTGCATGCAAGCTGCGTGGACGACGGCGGGTCGGGTGCGCCGGGGTTCGTCGTTGCCAAGTGGTTCGACAACCACACGGCGGCCATATCTATCTCGTACGACGCCGTGCCAGACCCCAGCCAACCGGTCGATACGTTTGTGCAAAGCCTGGGAATGATTATCGGTTATGAGGTAACGACCCAGCGGTTTCTGGACGAGCTGCCCGCGTGGGTCGAACACGACTTGGCCCCCCTCGTCCCTGACGTGGTTCCCGGCGTGATCGGGAGCAAAGTGCCTGCCCATATAACCGAATACTTGTTGTCGCTCGCCGCCCAGGGGTTCGGTTATTTTGGCCATGGGCACTGGCACGTCAACCACGACGCGCTCACCTACGAGCAGGCCTACGATTCGTTTCGTCTGTGCTTCGAAGCGATGGAACGCATGGGGCTGACCCCGGTGGCCTACGCCTATCCGCGCGGGAACGCAGAGAACGAGGAAACACGGCGGGCGCTGGCCGACGCCGGCTTTCTGGCCGGGCGTCTGGCGAGCACGCCCAGCGACGATTATCCGCCCTATATCGCGCCTGGCGACGCCGCGGCGCCCGCCGACTGGTTCTACTTGCCTGCCCTGCAGATGGAAGCCTCCGACTTTCAGCAGTGCGGCCACTGCATCAACGATACGGACGAACTGATACCTATTCTGGACGAGGCCCTCGAACAAACCGCCTGGATCATCCCCGTCTATCACAACATTGGCCGCAGCAGCGGCTTTGGGCCGTACCGCTGGGAACACTTCCAGTCCGACATGCGCGCCATCGCCGCCCGCGACTTCTGGGTCGCCTCCATGAACGAGGTGACGCTCTACATGCGCGAACGCGAACAGGCCGAGGTCACCATGACGATCGTCGAACAGGACGGCGCAATTGCCAGCATCCAGGCGGTGCTGTCCGACGGCCTGGACAACCAACGCTTCGACCAACCGCTGACGCTGATCTTCACGCCGCCCGCCGACTGGGCCGGCCTGCCCGTGCGGGTCACCCAGAACAACCGCCTCGTGGACTGGATCTTCCTGGGAGACGGCCCCGCCATCGTCTCGCTGCCGCCCAACGAACAGCCGTACACCTTCCAGCCCTGGCGCGCGCCCACCCACATCCAGCCGATGGACGATGGCTGAGGGCCGGGCGGCGGCGCGGCGGTGCTACGCTCGGCTCGTTCCCCGAGGGCCGGCTGGCGCGGCGTCGTCCTGACGTAACTGTTGGCGCCCCGTCGAGCTAGGCGAACCCCGAAGCTCGTGCCGATGCGAATCACTGCCGCCCGCCCGTTTGCCGCCGCCGCCGCGCCTGCATTCCGCACCAGCGCGTACGGCCGTGGCGAGTTCGGCCGGCGGTTGGCGCGGCTGGCCAGACGCTGGCAGCGCTATCGAGCCGCGCGGGCGGCCCCCAAGCTGCTGGGCCTGGGGTTCGGGCTGGCCATCGGGTTGGCCGCGGCCAGCGCCCTGGCAGGGCTTGGCGGGCTGGCGCCGGCCGCGGCGGGCGCGGCGCTGGGCGTTGTAAGTGCAGCGCTGGCGGCGCGCGCGGTTACCGTGCCGCCGCCGCTGACGGCGGCGCTGGCCTATGACCGACGCCTGGGATTGTGCGAACGGCTCTCCACGGCGGTGGTCGGCGCGCGCGCCGACCCTGCGATGCAGGCGCTGCAACGCGAGGACGCGCTGCGCACGATTACACAGGTGGATGCGGCGCGCGCGTTTCCTTACCCCGTGCGCCGTAGAGACGTGCTGCTGCTGGGCGCGGCGGCGGCGGCGCTGGGCGGGGTGCTGCTGGCGGCGGCCCGCGTCTCGGCGCCGGTGCCCGGCGCCGAGACGCCGATCGAGGCGCTGACGGCCCTGCCGCCGGGTCTGGCGGCGGACGCGGCGGCCCCGACGCCCGTGGATCCCGCCCTGCAGGCGCGCATCGAGGAATTGCGCGCGGCGATTGCGGAGCTGGAGCGGCAGCGCGACCCCGAGGCTGCGTCCGCGGCGGTGGCCGCGGACGCAGCGGGCGCGGCGCTGCGCCGCACCTCGGAGGGGCGGCGGCTGGGCCGCGCCCTGGGCAACGGCGACTTTGCGGCCAGCGCGGCCGAGGCGCGCGCGCTGCGCGCACAGCTGGCCGACATGAACAGCGCGCGCATGGACGATCTGGCGGCGGGCATGCAGCAGGCGTCCGCCGCTGCAGCGGCGGACGCCGCGCTCTCCGGCCGGCTGGCGGCGGCGGCCGAGGCGCTGGCGCGCGGCCAGCTGGCCGACGCGCGCGCGGCGCTGGCGCAGCTGGCGGACGAGATGGAAGCCGCGGGCGCGACCGTCGCCGCCGAACGCCAGACCCAGGCGCAGCTGCAGCAACTGGCCCGCCAGCTGATGGACGCCGAGGCGGCGGCCGAGGCGCAACCCGGCGCGTCAGGCCCGGCGGGCGCGGCGGCGGCCGACGCGCCTACGAGCCTGGCGCCGCCCGCGGAGGCGCGCCAGGGAACGGCCGGCGATGACGGCGACCCCGGCAGCGGCTCGGGCGCGGGCGGCGATTCCGACGCCCGCGGCCGCGCGCTGTCAGGCACTCTGGAGACGCTGCCGGCCGAACAACGGCTCGACGCGGAAGGCCGCCTGGAAATCGTCGACATTGCGCCCACGAGCGAAGGCGCCGAGCTGGTGCAGCGCCCGATCCTGGCGCTGGGGGCGGGCCAGCCGTCGGAGTCCGCCGCGGCCGGGGGGCGCGGCGTGGCCGCCGGCCGCCAGGACGTGGCGCGCGGCGTGCCCCTGGATCTGCTGCCCGTGCTCGACCGCTATTTCAGCGCGCCGTGACGGCCGCCGTGGATTCCAGAGACGCGACCGAGCGGCAGGTGCAGGAGGCGCGCGCGCTGGCGGCCGCCGTCATCGAGGAAGTGTGCACGGTCATCGTCGGCCAGCGGGCGGCGATTCGCGACACCGTGGTGTGCCTGATCGCCGGCGGCAACGTGTTGATCGAGGGCGTCCCCGGGCTGGGCAAGACCGAGCTGGTGCGCGCGCTGGGCCAGGCGCTCGACCTGCGCTTCAGCCGCATCCAGTTCACGCCCGACCTCATGCCGGCCGACATCACCGGCACCACCGTGGTGATGGACGCCGCGGACGGGCAGCGCGCCTTTCGGTTCGAGCCGGGCCCCATCTTTGCCAACCTGGTGCTGGCGGACGAGATCAACCGCGCCACGCCCAAGACACAGGCGGCCTTGCTGGAAGCCATGCAGGAGCGTCAGGTCACCGTGGCGCGCACCGTGCACCGGCTCGACCCGCCCTTCTTCGTCATGGCCACGCAGAACCCCATCGAGATGGAAGGCACCTATCCGCTGCCGGAGGCGCAGGTGGACCGGTTCATGTTCAAGCTGACGGTGGACTATCCCAGCGCCGAGGAACTGACCGAGATTCTGGAGCGCACCACCGGCGCCGCCGAGACTGGGGCGGGGCGGGCGGCGTCGGGCGCCGACCTGGTGCGCATGGGCGCCCTGGCGCGGCGCGTGGGCATTGCCGCGCACGTGGCGCGGTACGTGGTGGACCTGGTGGGCGCCACCCACCCGGCGAACCCCAACGCCCATGAGATGAGCCGCCAGTACGTGCGCTACGGCTGCTCCCCGCGCGCGGCGCAGGCGATGGTGCGCGCGGCCAAGGTCTACGCGCTGCTGGACGGGCGCTACCACGTGGGGTTCGACGACATCCGCGCCGCGGCGCGGCCGGCCATGCGCCACCGCATCCTGCTGAACTTCGAGGCGGAGGCGGACGGCGTGACGACCGACCGCATTCTGGACGACGTGCTGATCACGACGCGCCGGGCAGGCGATGCGGCCGGCAGGTGATGCGCGGGCAGGTGACGGGGGCGGGCAGGTGATGCGCAGGCAGGTGACGGGGCGGGCAGGTGATGCGCGGGCAGGTGACGGGGCGGGCAGGTGATGCGCGGGCAGGTGACGGGGCGGGCAGGTGATGCGGCGGGCTGACCGCGCTGCGCCGGCAAGCTTCGCGCCTGACGCCGCGCTGCGCGCCAAACTCGCCAACCTGACGCTGGTGTCCGCCCGGCCGCACGGCCACTTGCACACGGGCGGGCGCCGCAGCCGCCGGACCGGGTCGTCCCTGGAATTTGCCGACCACCGCGCCTACAGCCCAGGCGACGATTACCGGCAGATCGACTGGAACATCTACGCCCGCACGGACGAGCTGTTCGTGAAGGTGCGCGAGTCGGAAGAAACGCTGGTGACGCACCTGCTGCTGGACGCCAGCGCCTCGATGCAAGCCGGCGAACCGTCGAAGTTCGAGACGGCGCGCGCGGTGCTGGCCGCGCTGGGCTGGACCGCGTTGGCGGGGCGCGACGTGGTGGCGGCGGCCGCGCTGCGCGGCCAGCTGGGCGAGGTGCTGCCGCCGCAGCAGGGCGAGCAGCACGTGAGCCGCTTGTTCGACTTCCTGGAACGCCAACAGCCGCGGGGGCGCACGGCGCTGGATCGTTCCGTGGCCGCCTATGCCGCGCGGGCGCTGCCGCACGGCGTGGCCGTGCTGGCCTCGGACCTGCTGGCCCCAGACGCGCCGCGGGCGATCGGCCTCCTTGCCCAGCGGGGCCACGAACTCACGGTGCTGCACGTGCTGGACGACGAGTTCGTCAGCCCGGCGTTTGCGGACGAGGTGGAGCTGATCGACGCGGAGGGCGGGGAGCGGCTGGAGGTGTTCGGCGACGACGGTCTGCTGCGCGCCTACCGCCGGGCGCTGCGCGCGTGGACCGCCGACCTGCAACGGTTTTGCCATCGACGCCACGTGCGCTACGTGCCGGTGGCGTCGAGCTGGCAGGTGGACGACATCGTGCTGCGGCGCCTGCGTGAACACGGCGTGCTGGCCTGACGCGGGCCGCGGATGCGGCCTTCACCCTCACTCTGCCCTCTCCCTGAGGGAGAGGGGAAGAATGGGGCGGGATCTCTCTGAGGGAGAGGTGAAGAATGGGGCGGGATCTCTCTGAAGGAGAGGGGTAACGAGGCGCGGCGGGTGGGGGACGCCGTGGGGTCGACCTGTCCACCCAGCTCGTGCCGTCCTCGCTCGTAGACGAACGCCTGGGGGGCCGCCGTGGGGTTGACCTGCCTGCCCGGCAGACGCGCGGCTGCGGGCGGGCGCGGGTGGGGGTTAGTTGCGTCCGGGGAAGGTCAGCTCGGCTACGCCGGACTTGTCCAGCTCGCCTTTGCCAATCTCGACCATGCGGTCGTATTGGGCCTTGGAGGCCTGCGCCAGCGGCAGGTCTAGGCCGGCGTCCTGGGCCAGGGACAGGGCAATGCCCGAGTCTTTGGCGGCGTGGGCGGACGAGAAGTAGGTCTCGTGGTCTCGGGCGACCATGTCCTCGCCGTCGGTTTCCAGCACGCGCGAGTTGGCGCCGGTTTGCGAAAACACGGTCTGGAGCATTTCCAGGTCCAGCCCCAGGGCGGCTCCCAGGCCCAGGCCTTCGGCCAGGCCGGCCGTGTTGACGTTCATCACCATGTTGACCAGCGCCTTGACCTGCGCGGCGGTTCCGGCGGGGCCGATGAAGCGGCGTGTGACGCTGAGGCTTTCCAGGATGGGTTCCACACGCCGATAGACCTCGGCGCGGCCGCCGCACATGAGATAGAGCGTGCCGTCGCGCGCCTGGGTGATGCTGCTGGCCATGCAGGCTTCCAGGCTGTGCGCCCCGGCGGCCTCGGCCAGCGCCTGCACGTCCACGTGCACCTGCGGGGTGATGGTGGCGCAGTTGACGAAGATCGTGCCTTCGGCGCCGGTCAAGAGGCTGTCGCCGTCCTGGCCAAAAATCTGGCGCATGGCGTGGTCGTCGGTGACGACGGTGATGACGACGTCCGACGCGGCCGTCACCTGGGCCAGGCTGTCGGGGGCCTGGCAGTCCAGCTCGGCAGCCAGCGCCTCAGCCAGGGCGCGCTGCGCGTCGGCCACGGCGGTAACCGCGTATCCCTGGTCGCGCAGGCGGCGGGCCATGTTTGCGCCCATCCGCCCCACGCCAACGAACCCAATGCGTTGTGTCGTGGCCGCCATCGAGAGCCTCTCCTGTGACGACAAAGGGCGGATGGGCCTGGGAGGGCCGTCCGCCCCCTGCCGTGTGTGGTCGTTCGCCGCGGCTGCGCGTCAGCCGTTCAACGAAGCGTGGAGGTCGTTCCAGTCTTCGAGCGAGTTCAGCGTGACGGCGTCGGTGATGGCGCGGTCGGCGTTGGTCCCGGCCGCGTCCGAAATCGACGCCACGAGGTCGTCGCCGTGGTTGTAGCCCGCGATGGCCGCGTTGGAGGCGTCGATCACGGACTGGTCGATGCTGCCGCCGTTCTGGTCTACGACCCACTGCTCGAACTGCGGGTAGGTGGGGTTGTTCGACTGGATGAAGTCCACCGCGGCGTCGCGGTCGACGCCCAAGCCGTTCAGCACCATCTGGTCGAACCCGGCGCCGCACGCGTCGTATTCGTCGTTGAGCGCGTCGTGGTTGTCCAGGGTGACTTTCAGCCAGAGCCTGGGCAAGTGCATTGCCCCCAACGGTCCGGATTCGCTGGATCCGATCAACGGAATCATCTTTGCCATCTGCACGGTCCTCCCGTCGATGCGCCGGCCTGACGGGCGCAACGATAGCAGGAAGCCGCTTCAGAGGCGAAACGGCGCGGCGGGCGGTGGGCGGGCGGCGCGGGCGTTTCGCTGCGTGCGCAGCGTGCTCGACGACGGCGGCGCGGCGGCTGGATCGGTGATGGGCGGGCGCCTGGGCGGCGGCGCGGCAGACGACTGTGCTGGCGCAGCGTGCGGCTGAGCGGCGGCGCGCGCGGCGGGGCGCGCGATAGAATCCCGTCCCCCACCCGGCGGCCCCGCAGGGCCGCGCGCACGAGACCACACGCCCATGACCGCGTTATCGCATCCCGACCTGGCCGGCGCCATGAGCCGCCTCGGCACGGAGACGGCCTTTTCCGTGCTGGCGCGCGCCAAGGCTCTCGAACGCGAGGGCCGCGAGATCATCCACCTGGAGATCGGCGAACCCGACTTCGAGACCCCGGCCAACATCGTGCAGGCCGCCAAGCAGGCGCTGGACGACGGCTTCACGCATTACGCGCCGTCGGCGGGCATTCTGGAAGCGCGCGAGGCCATTGCGGCCGAGGCGGCCAGAACGCGGGGCATCCCGGTCAGCGCCGACCACGTGGTGATCACGCCCGGGGCCAAGCCGATCATGTACTTCGGCATCACCGCTCTGTGCGGCCCCGGCGACGAGGTGCTGTACCCCGACCCCGGCTTTCCCATCTACGAGTCGGTGATCCGCTTCGTGGGGGCGTCGCCGGTGCCGCTGGCGCTGCGGCCGGAGCGGCAGTTTCGCCTGGATCTGGACGAACTGGCGGCCAAGCTGACCGACCGCACCAAGCTGCTGATCCTGAACTCGCCGCAGAATCCCACCGGCGGCATGCTGCCGCCGGACGACATTGCCGCCATTGCCGCGCTGACGGCGGAGCGGCCGCTGTACGTGCTGAGCGACGAAATCTACGGGCGCATCTTGTACGGCGAGATTCCGCAGGCCTCCATCGCGTCGTGCCCGGGCATGGCGGACAAGACGCTGATTCTGGACGGCTTTTCCAAGACCTACGCCATGACCGGCTGGCGGCTGGGCTATGGGGTGATGCCCCCCGAGCTGGCGCAGGCGGTGAGCCAGCTGCAAACCAATTGCACCAGCTGCACGGCCGCGTTCATCCAGATGGCGGGCGTGGAGGCGCTGACGGGGCCGCAAGACGCCGCCGCGGCGTTCGTGCAGGAGTTCCGCCGCCGCCGCGACGTGATTGTGGACGGGCTGAACAGTCTGGAGGGCGTGAGCTGCCAGCGGCCGGCCGGCGCGTTCTACGTGTTCCCGCAGCTGCGCGGGTTTCGGGTGGACTGCGACGAGATTGCCGACCGCCTGCTGAACGACGCGGGCGTGGCGGTGCTGTCGGGCACGGCCTTCGGCGCGGTGGGCGCCGACTCGCTGCGGCTGTCGTTCGCCAACTCCGTGGAGAATATCGAGCGGGCTATCGAGCGGATGCGGCCGGTGCTGGCCGCTCTGCGCTAAGCGCCGGCTGGTCTCGCTTTCCCACGGCGCCCGCGGCCGGACCCAGGGGAACCCGCCGCTGCGCCCGCGCCCGACGTCTTTCCCACGGTGCCCGCGGCCGGACCGCGCCCGCATCGCCCGCTGACCGTCCGCACTGCGCTTTCCCACGGCGCCCACGGCCGGGCCTCTCCCCGGAGGGAGGGGGAAGCGAGGGGCGTGTTGGCTTTGGGGTGGGTGTTGGGTGGTTAGCGGGTGTCGGGCGGGTGAGTTCCGAACGGGGCGGCGCTCCAGTCGACGGTGACTTTGGCCGTGCTGGCTGGGCCGCCGCGTCTGAGGTCGGGAACTGGAACCAGCACGTAGCCGTGCGCGACGCCGAAGTCGAAGATGCGTTTGGTCAGCTCCACGTCCTGCGCGCAGTAGTCGATCACGCGCTGGCGGTCCCCGGGCCGGCCGCGGCGCCAGAGCCGCACGGCCTCGGTTCCGTCGCTCAGGGACTTGCCGACCTGGAACATGGTGTGGGCAATGTTCTGCAGGCTCATGCCCTTGCGCCGCCCGGTGACGGCCTGCAATTCCAGCAGCACGTCGAACGAGCAGGCGTGCAGCGCGTCCACGCTGCCGTAGGCCGACAGCACGGTCAGGTCGAAGCGGCGCGAGTTGAAGCCCACCACGCAGGGGTATTTGGCCAAGTGGTCGATCAGGTCTTGGGCGTCGGCTTCCTTCCAGACGCGCTGCTTGCCGCGGTGGTCGATGGTCACGCCGACGGCCAGCCCGAAGTCCTGGATGTTGCGCCACCCGCCACGGACTTCGCTGCTGAGCCGCTTGGTCTCCAGGTCGAAAACGACGTACGGCGCGGGCGCGCGTGAGGGGCCGCGTTTGGGAGTCATGCGCGCAGTATGGCGCATGAGCGGGCGGATCACCCTCACCCTGGTCTCTCCCTGAGGGAGAGGGTAAGAGGGGGCAGGCGGATCGCGCTCACTCTGCATTCTTCCTCAGGGCGAAGAGAACGAGGCGGCGGGGTCCTGCTACGGGGCGGCTCTGGTCGTCTGGATTTCGGCGTTCGCTGGAATGGCGGGGGTGGGGGAGTGCGGCGGCCACATGGTGCGGCGGCGCATGACGGCTTCGGTTGGATACCAGGCGCGGCGCAGGTTGCCGACCAGGTACAGGGAACCGGCGCTGACGACGGCGCCGCTGCCGCCGGCGGCCTGCAGGGCGGCGCGCATCGCGGCGGCCGGGTCGGGGGCCAGGGTGAGGGGCGGGCGGCCGAGGGCGGCACCGGCGGCGGCCAGGGCGTCGGCGGGCAGAGGCGGTTTGCCGTAGACCTGCGGTTCGGCGGCCACCCAGGCGTCCAGCCCTGGC
Source organism: uncultured Chloroflexota bacterium (assembly GCA_958296175.1). Lineage (GTDB taxonomy): Bacteria > Chloroflexota > UBA11872 > UBA11872 > UBA11872 > UBA11872. Next base: position 1,559,785 of record OY282448.1, on the reverse strand, counting down.
AGCAGCTCGGCCAGCACGGCGGACGGGGAACGGTACCCGACCACGCCGATCACTCCCACGCGCGGCCGGGGGAGGGGCGCAGCGTCGATCAGGGCGGCCAGGGCGCGCGCTTTGTCGCGGTTGTGCGCGCCGTCCAGATAGACGAGGCGCGGGCCGGGCAGGCGCTCGAAGCGTCCGGGCAGTTCGGCCTGCGCCGCGGCCGCGCGCACCGCGGCCGTGACGCGCAGGTCGGGCAGGCGCAGCTCGCGCAGCACGGCGTGCGCCAGCCGCGTGTTGCGCACGCGGAAGTCGGCGCCGGGCAGGTCGATTTCCCGCAGGGGCTGGCCGGCGGCGGCGGCGGCCTGCTGGAGCCGCTGGCGCGCCTGGGACGACATGGGGCCGCACATGGCCGCGGCGCCGGGCTTGAAAATGCCGGCTTTGTGCCAGGCCACCGCATCCAGGCTTCCGCCCAGGCTCTTCAAGTGGTCGGGGCCGACGCTGGTCACCACGGCCAGCACGGGCTGCACCACGTTGGTCAGGTCGTAGCGGCCGCCAGCGCCGACTTCGAGCACGGCGGCTGCGACCTGGGCGCGGCGGAAGTACTCGAAGGTCAGCGCCACCCACACCATGCCGTAGGTCGGCGGGCCGTCAGGATCGTCGGCGGCGAACGCGTCCACGTGCGGCCGCACCCAGGCCGCCAGGTCGGCGAGGTCGAAGGGCCGCGCCAGACGGCCGCCGCACTCGAATTTTTCCAGCGGCGTTTGCAGATATGGGGTGCAGTGCAGGCCGGTGCGCAGGCCGGCGGCGGTCAGGCCGGCCGCGACCTTCACGGCCACGGAGCCTTTGCCGGACGTGCCGCCGACGTGGACGATGCGCAGCCCGCGCTGGGGGTTGCCGAGGCGGTGCAGGAAGCGCCGAAAGCGGGCCAACCGGCGCTCGCCGGCCTCGATGGAGCGCTGCAGCGTGCGCGGAGCCGTGGGGCCGGCGGGGCCGCGGATCAGACCGTTGATATAACGCTCGGCGGCCAGGCCGGCGGCTATTTCGTCGTCGGTGACCGCGCAGGAGCGCGCGGCGGGCGGGATGGACATGCCGGCGGCGTGGGGAGCGGCCTTCACCCCGCCCCCGGCCGGGGATGGCGAGGGCGGCGCGGCTGGCGGGCGCGCGTGGTTTCGATGGCGGCCGTTACGCCGCGCGGGCGCGGCGCCCGGCCGAGGCGCGCGGCGCGGTGATGGCCGCCCGTCACACCGCGCTGGCGCGGCGCAGCGCCTGGCGCAGGCCGGCGAAGGCCTCGCGGGAGTTGTCGGCGCGGCTGCGGCCTTCGGGATGCCAGTGCGTTTCCAGATTGACCGCGCCCGCGTAGCCGTCGGCGATGAGGGCGCGCAGCTGACCGACGATATCGACCTGGCCGCGGCCAACGGCTTCCCAGGCGGTCAGGCCGGTGGCCGGGTCGACCACGCGGGCGTCTTTGACGTGCACGTGCACGGTCCAGGGACGCGCCAGCGCGTAACCGCGCGGCCAGCCGTCGCCGCCGGCCACAAAGTCGTTGGCCGGGTCCCAGTTGAGCTCGACGCGGGGATGGTCGACGGCTTCCAGAATCCGCACCGTGTTGGCGGCCGAATTGCCCCAGCAGCTGCGCACGTTTTCGACCACGAGCGTGATGCCAGCGTGAGCGGCGCGGTCACCGGCGTCGCGCAGGACGGCTGCAATGACGTCCAGGCGGTCGGCTGGCAGCGGGCCGCCATCGGGCAGGCGCGGGCTGGGATTGCCCATGCCCACCATCCCATCGCGCCGGCAGCTGAAAACGCGGACGGCGCCGCACCCCAGCGTCTGGGCGGCGCGGATGCCGCCCTCCAGCTGCATGCGGTGCTGCGCCCAGCCGTCGATGGCGGCCAGGTCCGCCGCGCCGCCGGGCGGCAGCACCAGCGTCTTGAAGGCCTGCGTGCCCACGGCCGAGACCGTCAGGCCCGCCTGGTCGACGATCGCGCGGGCGCATTCGAGGTCGGCGTCGTGGGTTTCCCAGGCCGCCTGGCCCCAGAAGTCTTCGATTTCGATGCCCGTCATGCCCTGGTCGACGGCGAAGGCGGCGCCTGCGGCGACGTCGGACGACACCTCGCTGTTGACCACGCCCAGCGTGAAGGGGAGAGCGTGGGCGTCGGCTGGGGATGGGGCGGGGGGATGGGGGTCGTCGGCGGGTCCTGGTGCGCGTGCGGCGTCCGTCATCGTCAGGCCGCCGCCGCTCTGGTCCAGAACATCATCAGGAGCTCCTCGAGCTCGGCGCGGCGGTCCATGGCCGCGCGCATGGCTTGCCGGTCCAGACCTTCGCTGCTGACGGCGACGCCGCGCAGCAGTTCGCCCACGTCGTTCGAGGCCCGGGTCCAGCTGTGCATCAGGCTGCGCAGGTCGCGGGCCTGCGTCTTGGTCAATGCCATGGGAACTTTCCATCGGCCAGGCACGCGAGGGTACCGCGGGAGAAGGGATTGGGGGGATTGTGGATTGTGGATTGTGGAATGGGTGGGTCATCGCGGGATGGGCGGCAGGGGAAGACGACGAGCGTTTGGGAGGCGTGGGCGCCGTTGCCACGCCGCGTTTCGCGCGCCGCCGACCACACGCCGCGCTTCCGCGGGGCGGCGGCCTCCCTCCACGCACGGACGGCCCGTCCGCCGAGATATTCCAGGTCGCGATTCACGATTTGCATGTCCACTGGCGCTGGCCGCTGGCTCGCGGGGCGGCCTGGCCGCTCCCTGCCGCCGGCTGCATCGCTGGCGCCTGGCCGCTGGCGGCCGGCTATTACCATGCGGGCGCGTCCAGCGAGGAGAACGCGCATGCGCAGCGGGGTGGTGGGTCTGATTCCTGCCGAACTGGAGGGGATTACTCCGGCCGCGGCGCGGCGGGTGCGGGAGCTGGGGTTCAGCGGGGTGACCGTGCAGCTTGGCGCGCCGGGCGCGCATGCGCCGCCGGAGTTTGGCCGCGCGCGCGGCGTGCTGGCGGACGCGGGGGTGGCCGTTGCGCAGGCCAACGGGACGTTTGCTTCGCTGGTGGACCCCGACGCGGCGGTTCGGCGGGCAGGCATCGACGGGCTGCTGCGCCACCACATGCCGGCCGCCGAGGCGCTGCAGGCCAAGACGCTCTACGTGCGCCCGGGCGGCCTCAACCCCGCCGGGCCGTGGTACCCGCATCCCGACCACCACAGCAAGGCGGCGTTCGAGCGCGCCGCGGCGAGCCTGGCCGAGGTGACGGCGGCGGCCGAGGCGCGGGGGCTGACCCTGGCGGTGGAAGGCCACGTGTTGTCCGTGTTCGACCGCCCGGAACGCATCGGCGACCTGCTGCGCCGGATTCCCAGTCAGGCCCTGACGTTCAACCTGGACCCGGTCAACTTCATTGGCAGTATCTGGGACGCCTGGCGGCCGGGCGGCGTGTACCGGCGGCTGCTGGCGGCCGCGCGCGGGCGCATCGTGACCGCGCACTGGAAGGACTACGTGGTGGACGACGCGCTGGTGCTGCATGTCACCGAAGTGCCGCCGGGGCAGGGGGTGGTCGACCACGCGGCCTGGCTGGCCGAGCTGGCCTCGTCCAGCCCCGACGCCTGGGTGATGCTGGAACATCTGCGGCCTGCGCAGATACCTGCCGCCAAGCGGGCGCTGGACGCTGCCATGGCCGCGGCCGGCCTGCGGTGGGACGGCTGATGGCCGCCTCGCTGGAGGGCCGCGTGGTGGTCGTGACCGGCGGCGCGTCGGGGATCGGGCGCGCAACCGTGCAGGCCTGCGCGGAACGCGGCGCGCAGGTGGTGTCGTCCGACCTGGCCGACTCCGAAGGCGCGGCGCAGGCCCGGGCGCTGGCTGCCGCCGGGCGCCGCGTGCGGTTCTCCGCCTGCGACGTGACGCGGGAGATGGAGGTCGAGTCGCTCATGCGGGGGGTGGTGGACGAGTTCGGCGCGCTGGACGTGCTGATCGCCGGGGCGGGCGTGCTGGAGGGCGCGATGGTGGACATCGAGCAGTTCTTCGCCGCCACCTTCGACCACGTGCTGGACGTCAACGCGCGCGGCGCTTTCCTCTGCGCCAAGCACGCCGTGCGCGCCATGGGCGCGCGGGGCGGGGTGCTGCTGCTGATCGCCTCTGGCGCCGGGGTCGTCAGCGGCAGTTCGTCCTACGCCTACGGCGCGAGCAAAGGCGCGGTGCACGGTCTGGGCCTTGTGTTGCAGAGCAAGCTGGCAGACCGCCCAATCCGTGTGAACACCGTGGCGCCCGGCTCCATTGCCACGGCGCTGAAGCTGCAAAACGTGGTGGACGTGGGACGAGCCGCGGGACTGGACGAGGCGGCCATCCGCCGCCGCCAGCAGGCGCTGGGCGACCCCGCGGGCGTGGCGCTGGTGCTGGCTTTCCTGGCTTCGGCCGATGCGGACTACGTGCGCGGGACGGTGTTTACGCGCTGACGGGCCTGGGGCCGTTGGTCTATGTCTGCGCAGGCGCTCCGCCGCGCGGGCGGCAGCAACGTGCGTCGGCACAGGGGCGCTGCTGGCCTGTGGTCGGTGGAGGCTCCGAGGGACAAGCTGGCCAGGCGGATCACCCTCACCCTGCCCTCTCCCTCGAGGGAGAGGAGGAAAAGGCGGCGGGGTCCCCCGCTGCGCGGGCGCGGGCGTGCTGGAAGCGCAGCAGTCGGTGCTCCTCTGCCACGGGTCCCCGCTACGCGGGCGCGGGCGTGCTTCCCTGCCGGTCCTTCGGGTTGCGCCGATTCTCGTCCCCGCTGCGCGGGCGCGGGCGTGCTATCCCGACGGTTCCATGGGTCGTCTCCTGCTGAGTCCCCGCTACGCGGGCGCGGGCGTGCTCAAGGCGCGGCTTGTGTAATCTTGGAATGGCGGGCGGGGCGGCTACCAGTGGACTGAGGGCTGACGGGTGCGTACGACTGTGGCGGTGAAGCGTCTGCGGACGGTGCTGCTGGGGCTGCTGGTCGTCCTGGTTCTGTCGGCGCAGGGCTCGGGCGTGGTTGCGGCGTCGGGCCACAGCGACCTGCTCGACCGCGTCATTGCGCGCGGCCAACTCGTCTGCGGTACCGCTGACGACCTGCCGGGGTTCAGCGCCAAGAAAGCGGACGGGCTGTATTACGGGTTCGACGTGGACTTTTGCCGCGCGGTGGCCGCCGCCGTGTTTGGCGACGCCGAGGCGGCGTATTTCGTGCCCCTGAGCGAGGCCGAGCGGTTCACGGCCGTGCACGACGGTCTGGTCGACCTGCTGGTCCGCCCCGCGGCCTGGACGCAAGGCCGAGACACGGCGCTGGGCCTCGACTTTGGCCCGATTCGCTTCTTTTCGGGCCAGCAGGTCATGGCGCGCGGGGCCACCGGCTTCAGCGAAGCGTCCGACCTGACCGACCTGGAAAGCGCGGTGGTCTGCACCACGAGCAGCGCCGCGTCTGCGAGCAACATCGTGACCGAGACCGAGGCGTTGGGCGTCAGCATCGTGCTGCGCACGCTGGAGCATGGCGATGACGTGCTGGATGCGTTCCGGTCCGGCGCCTGCGACGCAATGACCGCCGACGGAACGTCCCTGGCACTCTTCCGCGCGGCGGAAGGCGGCGCCGGCGCGGACTGGGTGATCTTCCCGGCCGCGCCGCTCTCCAGCGAGACCGCCGGCGCAGCCTGGATTCACGGCGAGTCGCGTTTTGGCGACGTGGTGCGCTGGACGTTCTACGCCATGCTGATTGCCGAGGACAAGGGCGTCACGTCGCACAATATCGACACGGCCAAGCGCCGCGACCCCGAAACCCGGCGGCTCTTTGGGGTGAGCGAGGACGAGGCGCAAACGGCGATGGGGCTGCCGGCGGACGCCTTTTATCAGGCCATCCGCCAGGTGGGGAATTACGCCGAAGTGTTCGAACGCAACCTGGCGCCGATGAGCATCGCGCGCGGGCCGAATGCCCTGGCGCGCGACGGCGGCCTGCTGTACGCCCCGCCGGCAACCCGAGGCTACGCCACGGACGCGCCGACCTTCGACGATCTGCTCGACCGGGTCATCGCGCGCGGCTTGTTGATCTGCGGGGCCGCCGACGAAATCCCTGGGTTCAGCTACAAGGATGCGGCCGGGGTGTACCGCGGGTTCGACGTGGATCACTGCCGCGCGGTGGCCGCCGCCATTCTGGGCGACGCCGACGCGGTGCATTACGTGCCGCTGAACGAGGGCACGCGCTTCACGGCCGTGCAGAGCGGCTTGATCGACCTGCTGGTGCTGCCCACGACCTGGACGCAGGGGCGCGACACGGCGCTCGACCTGGACTTCGGCCCCATCCGGGCCTACGGGGGGCAGCAGCTGATGGCGCGGGGCGCGGACGGGTTCAGCGCCGCGTCTGGCGTGGGCGACGTGGACGGCCGCGTGGTCTGCACCACGCACGGCACGACGCTCATTCCCAACCTTCTGGGCGAGGCCGAGTCGCTGGGCGTTTCTGTGACGCTGCAAACCTTTCCGCAGTACACCGACGTGCTCGACGAATTTCGGGCCGGCGCCTGCGACGCCGTCACGGCCGACGGGCCGTATCTGTCGATCTTCCGCCACGAGGAAGGCGAGAGCGGCGCGGATTGGGTGATCTTTCCGGAGGTTCCAATCTCCAGGGAACCTGGCAGCGCCGCCTGGCTGCACGGCGAGTCGCGCTTTGGCGACGTGGTGCGCTGGGCGGCTTACGCCATGCTGATTGCCGAAGCGAAGGGCGTGACGTCGGCCAACATCGACGAGACTATGCACCGCGACGACGAAACGCGGCGGCTCTTTGGGGTCAGCGACGACGAGATTCAAACAGCCATGGGGCTGCCGGCGGACGCGTTCTATCAGTCTGTCCGCCAGGTGGGGAACTACGCCGAGGTGTTCGAGCGGCACCTGACCCCGCTGGGGTTGGAACGCGGCCCGAACGCGCTGGCGCGCGACGGCGGCCTGCTCTACGCGCCGCCGGCAACACGGGGCTAACGAGGAACCCCCGCCCGCCGCACCGTCCCAGAGAGGCGCGAGTCAGCCGGCCGCACGGCGGCCTTCGCATCCCCATCGCCGCCGCATGGAACGTCCGGGGTCGTAACACGCAGCCGCCGCGCGAAGCCGCACGGCGGCGAGGGTGGCGGCGGCGGGTCCGAGGTCGAGCGCCGGCGCGGTGCGTCCGCATGTCCAGGCGTACACTGGTGCGTGCGCCGGCGCAGCGGACGCCAGTGACCGCCGGCGCCAGAGGTTGCTCGGCGGGCTTGGAGGCAGAGAAATGTCCACGCGCGTGCGCACCGTCGTGACCTTCGAGTTCCGGCGCGAGGCCGACCAATGGCTGGGTGAATGCCTCGAACTGGGAACGGCAACCTTTGGCGCTTCCGTGGACGAGGTCGCCGAGGAGCTGGCCGACCTCGTGGCTCTGCATCTCCAGAGCTTGCAGGACGCGGACGAGCTGGAACGATTCTTCGAGAACCACAAGATTCCCCTGTTCCTCCATCACGCCCCCGACGAAGTTCCCCGCCGGGTGCCGGTGAACCGCGGGTCCGTCTTTACGCAATTTCGGTCGATGTCGATCGGCGTCGGCGAAGCCCGGGCTGAAGCCGCGCTCGCGTAAGAGGCTTGGGATGGCGCCTCGACGCGCGCGCCTGCCCGCCATCACCTGCGCGCAGCTGGAACGGCTGCTGCGCCGCGACGGCTGGGCGCCAAGACGCCGCACGAAGCACGGCGTCGCGTACGCCAAGTCTTTGACGCCGATGGCGCGCGCTCGACGCGCGTAACCGTCATTCCAACGAAGAAGCACCGCGGCGGCGCACGCATCCCCCAGGGAACGCTCCGCGCCATTCTGGGCCCGAAGCAGACGTCGATCGGCGTCGACGGTCTGCGCCGGCTCATCGAGAACCACGGGCTGCGCTAGTTCCATCGGCGCCCCCGTTCCGCCTAGAATGGTCCGCACCCCACGGCGCGCCATGGCGAACCTGTCCCGATGACTATTGACTTCCGTCCCACCGAGATCGATCCCAAGTGGCGCCAGCGCTGGGCGGCGCAGGACCTCTACCGCACACCCGAGCCGTCCGATCGCCCCACGTTCTACTGCCTGGACTTCTTCCCCTATCCGTCGGGCGACGGCATCAGCGTGGGGCACCTGCGCAACTACGTGCCCGACGACGTGGTGGCGCGCGTGATGCGCATGCGCGGCTGCGACGTGCTGCACCCCATGGGCTGGGACGCCTTCGGCCTGCCGACCGAGAACGCCGCCATCGAAACCGGACGCCACCCCGCCGACCTCACCAAAGAGTGGACCGCCAACTACCGCCACCAGCTGGAACTGGCCGGAACCTCCTACGACTGGGCGCGCGAGATCGACTCCAGCCAGCCGGACTACTACCGCTGGACCCAGTGGATGTTCCTCAAGCTCTACGAGCAGGGCCTGGCCTACCGCGCCTCGGGCATGCAGTGGTGGTGCCCCATGTGCGGCGCGCTGGCCAACGAAGAGGTCAACGCCGACGGCACCGACTGGCGCGGCCACACCGACATCACCCAACGCGAGCTGACGCAGTGGTTCTTCAAGATCACCAACTACGCCGAGGAGCTGATCGAGGGCCTGCGCGAACTCGACTGGCCGCCGGAAACCAGCCGCGCCCAGGTCAACTGGATTGGCCGCAGCGAAGGCGCCGACGTCACCTTCACCACCGAGACCGGCGACGACCTGTCCGTCTTCACCACCCGACCGGACACGCTCTTCGGCGCCACCTTCATGGTGCTGGCGCCCGAGCATCCGCTGGTCGAGCGCGTCACCACGCCGGACCGCGCCGCGGAGGTGCAGGCCTACGCCGCCGCCGCCGCGCGCAAGTCCGACCTGGACCGCACCGCGCTGGACCCGGACAAGACCGGCGTCTTCACCGGCGGCTACGCCGCGAACCCCGTCAACGGCGAGCGCCTGCCCATCTGGATCGCCGACTACGTGCTGATGTCCTACGGCTCCGGCGCCATCATGGCCGTGCCGGCGCACGACGAGCGCGACTTCGAGTTTGCCCGCAAGTACGGCCTCGACGTCCGCACCGTCATCGCGCCGCCCGACTGGGACGGCCAGCCGCTGACCGCCGCCTACGTGGGCCAGGGCGTGATGGTCGACTCCGGCCCGTTCGACGGTCTGGCCTCCGCCGAGGGCGTGCGCGCGGTCACCGAGTGGCTGCGGTCCCAGGGCAAAGGCAACGCCGCCGTCAACTACAAGCTGCGCGACTGGCTGATCTCTCGCCAGCGCTATTGGGGCACGCCCATCCCCATCGTGCACTGCCAGGCCTGCGGCGAGGTGCCCGTGCCCGAAGACCAGCTGCCCGTGGTGCTGCCGCGCGTGGAACAGTTCGACCCGCAACAGCTGGGCGGGCGCTCGCCGCTGGAAGCCGCCGAGGACTGGGTGCACACCGCATGCCCCAGCTGCGGCGCCGACGCGCGGCGCGAGACCGACACCCTGGGCGGCTTTGCCTGCTCCAGCTGGTATTTCCTGCGCTTCTGCAGTCCCAACGACCACGACCGCGCCTTCGACCCCGCCGCCGTGCGCCGCTGGATGCCGGTCGATCTCTACGTGGGCGGCAGCGAACACAGCGTCATGCACCTGCTCTACGCGCGCTTCTGGACCCGGGCGCTGCACGACGCCGGCGTGCTCGATCTGCAGGAGCCGTTCGCGCGTCTGCGCCACCAGGGCATGCTGCTGGCCCAGCCGGGCTGGGCCAGCGAAGACGGTCTGCGCGTCGATAGCCAGCAGGGCGCGCGTGTGGTTGCGCCGGAGGGTCTGGACGCCTTCGACAACCCCGTCGCGGCGCAGCCGTTCCGGCGCTACCCGCTGGACGCGCGCTTCGAGCTGACCGGCGCGCGCGCGCGGCGCAACGGCCGCGCGCTGGTGGAGTTCCGCGCCACCAAGATGTCCAAGTCCTGGCGCAACGTGGTTACGCCCGACGAAGTGGCCGCCAGCGCCGGCGGCGACGCGCTGCGCTGTTACGTGCTCTTCATGGGACCGTTCGACCGCACCCTGCCCTGGAGCGAGCAAGGCCTGATCGGCGTCTCCCGCTGGCTCAGCCGCGTCTGGAACCTGGTGCTGAACCAGCCCATGGGCGACACCAAACGCCAACGCGCCGACCACCCCGACGCGGCAGCCGAACTCCAGCGCCGCCTACACCAGACCATCCGGCGCGTCAGCGACGACATCGACGCGCTCAAGTTCAACACCATGATCGCCGCGCTGATGGAGTTCACGAACTTCCTGGTGGAAGTCGGCAACGAGCGGCTGCGCGCCACCGACGCATGGACGCAGGCCATCGATACCTTCCTGCGGCTGCTGGCGCCCAGCGCCGTCTTCATGGCCGAAGAACTCTGGGAACGCACCGGCCACACGCAAAGCATTCACCTGCAAGCCTGGCCGCAATGGGACCCGGATCTGGCCGCCGAAGAAACCTTCACCCTGGTGGTGCAAGTCAACGGCCGCGTGCGCGACCGCATCCAAGCGCCCGCCGGCATTGACGAAGCCGCCGCCCGCCAGCTAGCCCTGGACAGCCCCCGCGTCCAAGCCCACACCAACGACCGCAAGCTGCGCAAAGTGTTCTACCGCACAGGCCGCCTGATCAACCTGGTTGTAGGCTGAATGGCTGCGGACAGCGTAATGACCGGACGCTGGACGCTTTAGCACGGAGCTGCATGATCGATGCCACTGGACTATGAGTCGATACGCAAGGAAAACAAAGGGCGCTACGGCTGGGACATTGGCCGCATTGGAAATCAGATCTTCGCGGACAACTACGCTGACCGCACGCACTTCATCTTCGAGCTTCTACAGAATGCCGAGGACGCCTTGGGCAGGCGTGCGGCCGGGTGGAACGGATCCCGAACTGTAACATTCAACTTGTCACAAAGACGCCTGCGAGTCAGCCACTTTGGCGACCCCTTCAACGAGAAGGACGTTCGAGGAATCTGCGGCATAGCTGAGTCCGAAAAGAAAGAGGATCTCAGGGCCATTGGACGCTTTGGCATAGGGTTCAAGTCGGTCTACGCTTTCACCGACCGGCCTGAGATTCACTCAGGGACCGAAGACTTTGTCATCAAAAGCTTCGTATGGCCGAAGGCCGCGCCAAAAATCCATGGCAAGCGTGACGACAAGACGGTGATCCAGCTTCCCTTCAAGCCTGAAGACGAGTCAGGATATGAGGAAATATCAGAGGGGCTGCGCAATCTTGGATCCAGAACACTTCTGTTTCTGCGTCACATTGAGGAGATAGCGTGGAACGTCGAAGGCGGCGGATCGGGGTGCTATCTCCGGGAGAGCAAGCCAGTCGATGACAATGTTAGGAAAGTAACTGTCATCGGCCAAGCCGACGGCGATGACGATGCTGTCGAGGAATGGTTGATCTTTTCTCGGGAAGTGTGCCACGACACAACCCCTGCCGGCCGGGTCGAAATAGCTTTCGAGATCGACTCTGAGCGAAAAGAGATTCGGCCAATCCAGGAAAGTTCACATCTTGTGGTCTTCTTCCCAACAGTGCTCGATACACATTTAGGCTTCCTTATACAAGGCCCGTATCGAACCACACCAAACCGAGACAACGTTCCTCTGAGTAACTCGTGGAACAAATGTCTAGTCGCTGAAACGGCTTCCTTGCTACAGGATGCTCTCCGCTGGCTGCGAGACCGGAGCGAATTGGACACCGACGTGCTTCGCTGCCTTCCACTCGAACGATACGGCACAGGTCCACTTGCACCTTTACGTGCACCGCTCTTTGAGGCTACGAAGCAAGCCCTATCCACTGAGCCACTGCTCCCACGCTTTGGCGGCGGATATACGCTCTCCTCGCGCGCTTTGTTGAGTAGGTCCGAAGCGCTTCGCGAGCTTTTTTCACCCAGTCAGCTTGCGACCCTCTACACGAGTCGTCACGACCTTGCCTGGATCAGTGGAGATATCACACAGGATCGGGCACAAAACGTCCGTATGTATTTGATGCAGGAACTAGGCATCAGCGAAACAGTCCCAGAAATCATTGTACGGAAACTCACCCGCCAATTCTTGGAGTCGCAGTCTGACGAGTGGGTGCGCACTCTCTATGAGTTCCTTAACGTTCAGCCACGGTTGCAGCGCCACCTCAACGACTACGACATACCAATAGTGCGACTTGATAGCGGAAAGCACGTTGTCACAGAGATGGATGGTGTACCACAGGCATTTCTCCCAAGTGACGCCTATACAGATTTCCCTACCGTGGCGCAGTCGGTTTGTAAAAGCGAGGACGCACGCTCATTTCTTCAATCGCTGGGGCTGAACGAGCCGGACCTCGTGGACGACGTGATCCTGAACCTCCTGCCAAAATATCAACAAAATGGGGCGGACAGCGATATTGACCACGAAAAAGACCTCGATCGCATTCTAAAGGCCTCGAAGACCGATTCTAGCTCCCAGAGATGTCGATTGATCAGCAAGCTGCAAGAAACCACCTTTGTCCCTTCAGTCGACGCCGGAGAAAAGACGAATTGGCTGGCAACACCGGATCACGTCTACTTGGCAACCGAGCGTTTGAAGAGACTTTTCGATGGCATTTCTGAAGTTCTCTTTCCTGATGAAGCTAATAAATCTCTGCTGTCAAAGGGCTTTTGCAAGCTGTTAAGCGAGTGTGGTGCATCCGATCGCTTACAGCGCATTGAGTTCACTTCCGAATTTACTTATGAAGAGAAACTCAAAATGCGTATCGATGAAACTGGACATGGGGTAATAACCCGAGAGTGTGGTTCAGAGAATTGGACACTGCGAGGTCTTGACGGGCTGTTGAGACAGCTTCCAACGCTCAAAGTAAGCCGGCGCAGAGAAAAGGCCAAGTGGCTCTGGAAAGAGTTGGCTGAACTGGCTGAGTTTGATCGCGGAGCATTTTTTGGCACGTATAGCTGGTTCTATTATACAACTATTTTTCACCAATTTGATGCTCATTTTGTAGAGCAGCTCAATGAAACCCCTTGGGTTCCGAACGCAGAAGGCGAATTGAAGCTGCCTTCCGAGACAGTGTTTAGCGACCTCAATTGGAGCAAGAATGATTTTCTGCAATCAAAGATCAAATTCAAGGTGCCTGTTGAGAGACAGGAGAACTCGGCAGTTGACCATATTGCTCGTGTACATGGAATCGAACCGGAGGCGATCAAGCTTATCAAAAAATATGATTTGACTGCTGCAAAATTGCAAGAGTTGATCAGCACCAATGAGCCTGAAGTGGATCCCGGTGAATATACAGAGGTTGATGGTCCCACACCCTCGTTTGCGAAGCTGTTCTATGGAGTCCAGACACCCAACCCACCCGATGCTCCGGACAGGCCAGTAATCCTTCCCGGAGTCGGGCCTGAGACTCGAAAGTCAGCTATCCACCATACTATTCTGTCGGATCGGCTGGGCCGGCATGAAGCTCACGTTCCTAGGGTGGTCAAAAGGTCTGAGCTTGGGCCACAAGGTACGGCGCTTGAAAATGAGTTCAGAGACATGGTGCAGGGCGACTACGGCAAGCGGTGCCAGGTCTGCGGTGATTCGTTCGCGATGCCTGCCAATAGCGAGTTGCAAGTGTTTGTCGTTCACATCGTGCCACCAAGGAGAAGCCACCGCACCAATCACTTCGGCGACCTTCTGGGTCTTTGTGGGCGGCACTACGCTCTCGTGCGGTATGGCGCGTGGTCTTTGTCGAACCCTGAGACGCACCGGCCCTTCGAAGACGTGGAACAGATGCGAGCGTCGGTGCTCGCTGCGTCTGAGAAAACGGACTTCAACGGGAACCCGTACTTTGGCTTGTCGATTCAGTTCGCGAATGTCTATCAAAACTGGAGCGAAGACCCCACTACAGTAACCGAGGAGGTCCGCTACAGCGGCCCGCACTGGAAGTACCTTTGCGAGCTCCTCAAAACTTAGGAATCCTCTGAATGTCCGATCTGCTCCCTGACGCGAAAGCTCGATACAGGGCTGATCCTTCCGTCGTTGGATGGGTCGTTGGCGTTTCTGGCGACAACGCCAGGGTTTTCATCGATGGGGCCGTCAAGTTGGTTCCGCTGGCCGAGCTCGAGCCGGTTCCGGGCCTGGTGGAAATGAGTCCTGACGCCTTCAGGTCGGCTCTGACCCGGCGGCGGCTCGAGCATCCGGTGACCGACCAGTTCTTGTCGTACCGGGCGTCCAGGACCAGGCTCTTCTACCACCAGTTCCTGCCGGTCAAGAAGATGCTGGAGTCGCCGGATCAGCGCCTGCTGATTGCGGACGACGTGGGTACGGGCAAGACGATCGAGGCGGGCCTGATCTGGGCGGAGTTGGAATCCCGGACGGCGCACGGCCTGGAGAACGTGTGGGTGGTCTGCCCCAAGTCGCTGGTTGGGAAGTGGTGCGACGAGATGCTGCAGCGGTTCGACTTCCGGCTCGAACCGCTGTCGCCCGCGAGCGTCCGTCAGGCGCTGGTGGCGCTGGAGCGCGACGGCACGTTGCCGCCCAGGTTCGCCAAGGCCGTCGTCAACCTGGAACTGATTCGCATGGAGAATCACGTCGAGCGGCTGGCGGCGTCATCCGTTACCTGGGACCTCGCGGTATTCGACGAGGCCCACCATCTGCGCAATACCGACACGCTCTCGCACGCGGTGGCGCGGCTCATCTGCGGGCGGTCCAAAGCGGCGGTATTCCTGACCGCCACGCCGCTGCAGACCCGCCTGGACGACATCGTTCATCTGATGGACGCCCTGGGCGTCGACGTAGCTGCGGACCCGAACTTGCTGGAGGAACAGCAGCATTGGGACATGCGCCTGAACGACTGGATTCGGCTGGCGAGACGTCAGCCGCCGGGGTGGGAGCGAGAAGCCGACTCGGTTATGGGTGAGCTGGAGGCGGCCGGGGGGAGAAATCGACCGGGCTGGAAGGCATTTCGACAGCTTGTGTCCGAGTCAGACCTGGGCGACCGCGGGCGGCGCACGGTTGTGATCGACACGGCCCGCGACTTGCAGGCGCTGAGCCCTTATATGACGCGAACGCTGCGCTCGGACGTGGATGAAGACCGGCCGACGCGGGAAGCCGTCACGAGGGTCGTCCAGTTCAGCCCCGAGGAGCAGGCGTTTTACAACGAGGTGTACGACGTCTGCCTGACGCGCGCGCTGGAGCACGGACACCCGCCTGGGTTCATAACGCAGATGCCGGAACGGCGCACGGCCAGCTGCGTCCCCGCCGTGGCGGCCGAGGTTCTTGCGTATGCGACCGAAGACGAGGACGACGAGCATCGAGCGCGGTTCACCCGCCGCGAAGTCGAAGCCTTGGAACCGCTCGCGCGGGCGGCGCTGCAGTCGCACGATCAAAAACTCGAGGCGCTCAATCGGATCCTCACACATGCATTCAGCGAGTTGAAGACCGACCGGGTCATGATCTTCTCGACGTTCCGGGGCACCCTCCACTACCTCCGGGAAAGGCTGCGCGAGAACGGCTACTCGCTGGAGTTGATGTACGGCCCCACCCCCGCCAGAGACGAGGACTGCCGCCGCGGTGAAAAGAGCAGAGAGCGCATCGCCGCAGAGTTTCGGCAAGGCAGGTTTCAGATTCTTCTTGCCAGCGAAGTGGCGGGGGAAGGACTGGACTTCGAGCACTGCCACGTTGTCGTCAACTACGACTTGCCCTGGAACCCTATGCGCGTCGAGCAGCGGATTGGCCGCTGCGACCGGATTGGCCAGGTCTCCGACAAGGTCTATGTCAGCAGTCTTGCCAGCGCAGGCACGATTGAAGCGAGAATCCTGGTGCGGCTGTATGAGCGGCTGCACGTCTTCGAGCGCGCGCTGGGCGATCTCGAGGTCATATTGGGCGAGGCTATCGCCTCGTTCGAACGAGACGTCTTCCGGCTCGGCCTGACGCAGCGACAACAGGAAGAACAGCTCGAGCGCATCAGCCAGGCGGTCACGAATAACGAGCGGCACAAGGAAACGATAACCGAGTCGAGCGTCATCTCGGTGCAAGGCCGCCAGCTGATCGACTCCGATCAGCAGGAAATCAAGGACGCGGAAGCTGGATTCCTATCACCGGAAGAACTGGCGGGCTTCACCCATGCCGCCATCGAGCATCATCTGCCCAACAGCATGAAGCAAACCGCCATGGGAGAGTTCGAGATATCCGGAAGCGATTCCTTGCGGGACGCGCTCGGAAGCCTGCTAACGGCGTACCCGGCAACCCACCATGCGCGGACTGCGATCGTCCGCTTTCGCAACCAGGTTGGCCAGACAGCGAAGACCAGAGTCTCGTTCCTGGCCGAGGGTGACGAAACGGAGTTCGTCCACGCCCGGCACCCCCTGCTGTTATTGGCAAGGCACCTCGAAAAGACGCCGCTCTCCGATACGCCATGGTGCTCGGCCGCGGTCCCGCAGGAGATGCTGGACACGCCGGCGGTGCTGGTGTGGGCCGTCGGCTCGCTGGAAGGCTATACGAACCGTGCGGAGCTTCTCTGCGCCACCGTCGATTGCGTGACGCAGAGGGTCTATACGTTCCCGGTCGAGCGCGCGCAGGCATTGCTGCGGAAGATGTCGGCGCCGAGGGATGCGGCATTGGATGCCGGCGTCGATGTCGAGGCGCTCATGGCAGAGGCGGAACAGACGCTGCTCGCTCAGTTCAGGGACCTTGCCAGCACCTTCAGCGCGCGGGAACGCATTCTGACGGACAAGGCCAGGCGGGCCGTTCGCTCACACGCCGAACGACAGATCAGCCGCAACGAGCGCCAGCTCGCACGAGACGATCTCAACCCCAGACTCCAAACCATGTACCGCGGCTGGAACCGTCGGATCGAAGCCGAGACCCAATCCAAATTGGATGACATCGACAAGAAGAGCGGCGTGCGTTCGTCTCTCGAGATCATCGGGATGGCCGTCATGTATCCAGAACCAACCGCTCACGGCTTAGGAACTGCCTATCGCAACGCAGCGGCGACCAGGACGGCGACCAGGAAACCTCGGGACAGCATGTCCTAGCGGCGCGGCGCGGCGCTGGGCCGGCGGGCTGGGTCGAGGCCCATGAAGCGCCGGCCGATGAGATAGGCGGCCAGCGCCTCCGTGCCCATGGCGGCGATGCGCGCCGCCGCGCCCACGCCCGCGCCGGCCCAGCCCAGCAGCGGCGCGGCCGCAAACAGCAGCAGCGTCATGGCCGCCAGCCGCGCCATGGCCGTCAGCGCCACCAGCCGCGTCTTGCGCTGGTTCATCGTCATCGACTGATAGAACTGCCGCACGGCCATGCCCAGCGGGAACACCGTGAGAATCTGCAAGGCGGTGATGGCGTCGGGCGCCAGCGCCTCCGGCGCGCCCACCAGCCCGGTGATCACGGCGTGGTTCAGCGGCGTGAACGCGACCAGCGCCATCAGACCCGCCATCAGCAGGCCTAGCGCGTAGACGAACCGCCGCGCGCGCCGCTGATTGTGCCGGTCGCGCCCCAACACCAGCACCACCTGCCGCAAGGCCGCCATGGCCGTCAGCGGCAGCATGCCCAGGCTGAACGCCACCCGAAACGCCGCTACCGACGCTTCGGGGTCCGGCAACCGCAGCAGCCCCGCGTTCACCAGCGGATGGCCGATGGTCAGCGCGAACTGGGTGATGATGAGCGGAACCACGAAGCTCGTGACGTAACGCACGTCCAGCGGCGCTTCGCGCGCCGGGTCGCGCGCGTAGGGCGCGCGGCGGTCGACGCGCCGCACCAGCGCCAGCGCCAGCAACCCCTCGGCGGCGGCCACGATCAGCCACACCACCGCGCCGCTCACGCTGCCGGGCGTCGGCAGCTGCGGAATCACCCCCAGCGCCAGCGCCACCAGCACCACCTCCCCTGCGGCCGGCGCCACCCAGACCAGGTCCGAGCGCCGCCGGTGCGCCAGCTGCGCCAGGCAGTAGATGCGGATCAGGTTGAACAGCGGGATGGCCAGCGAGATGCGCATCATCGTCATCACCGCAGGCAGCAGCGCCTCGGGCGTGCCCATCAGGTGGCGGAAAAACCACTCGCCGATGCCGGGCAGCGCCAGCAGCACGCTGATCAGCACGACCACGCTGGTGTAGCCCGTCACGTAGCGGCGCACGAGCGCGGCCGACTCGCGCCCCCGCACCAGCACCAGGTAGGCGCTCTGGATGGCCGTGCCGCCCGCGCTCAGGATTTGGATGACCCCCGCCACCACCGCGAACGCGGCCAGCGAGGCGGCCGGGTCCAGCGCGCGCGAAATGCCGGCGTCCAGCACCGGGTTGCGCAGCGTCTGCAACACTTGCGCCGCCGCCAGCGGCAGAAAGAACGCCGCCATCGCGCGGTAGGACGTCACGGCGGGGATCGATGTCACGCTGCCTCCCGTCGTGCGCCACCTGGGACGGCCGCCGCCGACGCAGCGCGCGGCCGGGCGCCGCCATGCCGCCTATCGCCGCCAGCGCCCGCCTGATGATGACGGATTCGGGCCTAGCGGCCGAATCGCGCGCCGCGCCGCGCCGTTCCAGTGGTACCGTGCGCCCGTGCCTGGCGCATATCCGGCGGCCGTATTCTTCGATGCCTACGGCACGCTGATCCACTTTCCCGAGACTCCCTCGCCGTTCGACGTCATGGCCGAGGCCATGCGGCGCTGCGGGGCGGCGCTCCCGCGAGCGCGGCTGGACGACGCCCTGCGCCGCGAGATGGCCTACTTCAAGCAGCACTACGGCGCGGTCCGCACCGCCGCCGACCTGGAACGTCTGCGCCTGGACGACGCGCGCGTCTACGTGCAGGCGCTGGGCGGCGACTGTCCGCCCACGCTGGACACGGCCCAGGTGGCCGACCTGCTGGCCCAGGCCTTCGAGACCCGCGCGCTGCCCGACGCGCGCCCCGCTATAGACCTGCTGCGCGCGGCGGGGGTTCGCGTGGGGGTGCTCAGCAACTACAGCTACCTGCTGCCCCTGGTGCTGGCCGAGGTCGGGCTGGCGCCGCTGCTCGACCCCATCGTGTTCTCGGCCCAGGTCGGCGCACAAAAACCCGACCCGCGCATCTTTGCCGCCGCCGCCCGGGCCGTGGGCGCCGCGGCGGCCGACTGCGTGCTGATCGGCGACGACCCGGTCAACGACGTGGAAGGCGCGCGGCGCAGCGGCATGCCCGTGGTGTGGATCGACCGCGGCGGCCAGCCCGCGCCCGACGGCGCGGCGGCCGCCCGCACGCTGGACGATGCCGCCCGTCTGGCCATCGCCGACGGCTGGCGCAGCCTTTCGCTCACGCCGCCGCCCGCCGCGGACTGACGACTGACGACGCGCCGCTGCGCAGGCCGATGCATCCGAACCTGACACCGACGCCCGCCGCGGACGGGCCGAACCTGGCCAGCTCGCTGCGCACTTCCTGAGCCGACGCCGCCGCCCGCGAGGAATCGACCCCATGCACCCCAGCAGCGCCCCTCGGCCGGCGTCCCAGCCTCGGCACGCCGTCATTCAGATCGACACCCCCGCGCGCACGGCCATCCTGCCGCTGGGCGCTCGGATTCAGACCGAACTCGCCGCCTGGCGCGAAGCGCACGGCCTGCTGCTGGTGAGCGTGCCGCACACCACCTGCGCCCTGATGCTGAACGAGCCGGAGCCCGAGCTGCTGGACGACCTCACGCGCGCCGTCGAGCGCCTGGCGCCCTGGCGCGGCGAGTACCGCCACAACCGCGGCGCCGAAGACAACGCTGCCGCTCACGTGCGCGCCGGTCTCATTGGCGCCCAGGTCATCGTCCCCGTCGCGCGCGGCCGCCTCGCCCTGGGCGTCTGGCAAGACGTGCTCCTGGTGGAATGCGACGGCCCCCGACCCCGCCGCGTCGATCTGCGCCTGCTGGCCTGAATGCCGCCGCCGCGCCGGGTTTGCCCGTCGTAGCCGCTGTGCGCGCCCCCCCGCCGTACTCGAAGGCCGCCGCCGCGCGGGGTTTACCCCATCCGGAGTTTTTTTGACGGATTGGAACGGGGGCGCGGGGGCGCCGGGCCGCCGCGCGGGTCCGTTCCGGCGCGGGACGCACGTTCATCCGAGCACGTCGTCGCGCCAGGCGTAGCGCTCCTGGTCCATGCGGGCGCTCGACCCCAGCAGAGACGCCTGTGTCACGGCCGCGCCGCCAAAGCGCTGGCGCACGGTGTCCAGCGCGGCCGCCAGCGCGCGGCGGTCGCGGGTGGGCGGCGCAAGCAAGTCGAGCTGCTGCACTGCCGTCGACCGCACGCCCGACACGTGCACGCCGACCAGCCGGTACACGCCGCCCGGCCGCGCCATGCGGCGGAACAAGGCGTGCGCCGCGCCGAAGATATCCCCCGCCGTGTCCGTCGGCGCTTCCAGCGTGGCCTGGCGCGAGCGGGTGTGAAAGTCGGCGCCGCGCAGCGTGACGCTGACGGTGCGCCCGGCCAGCCGCTTGGCGCGCAAGCGCGCGGCCACGTGCTCCGTCAGTTGCTGCAGGTAGCGGTCGATCAGCCCCAGGTCGTCGATATCCTGGGGGAAGGTCACTTGGTTGCCAACCGACTTCGCCTGCGTCCAGGGCGTCACGGGCCGCGCATCCAGGCCCCTCGCTAGCGCCTGCGTCGTGCGCAGCGCCGCGTCGGGACGCGCAGCCACGCGCTGCAGGTCGCCGTTCGCCAGGTCGCCGATGGTGTGAATCCCGCCAGCCGCCAGCCGCGCCTCGGTAGTGGGCCCCACGCCCCAGATCCTGCGCACCGGCAGCGGGTCCAGAAACTGCCGCGTGCGCTCCGGCGGCACGACCAGGCAGCCGTCAGGCTTGGCCGCCTCGGAGGCGATCTTGGCCACCCCTTTGGTGGCGGCCACGCCCACCGAGACCGGCAACCCCACGGCCGCGCGCACGGCCCGGCGCAGATGCGCGGCGAGCTGGCGCGGCGGCCCAAACAGGCGCTCGCACCCTGTCACGTCCAGAAACGCCTCGTCCAGCGACACCGGCTCGACCAGCGGCGTGTAGGACCGGAACACCTCCAGCACCTGCGCCGCCGCGTTGGAATACGCCCGCCAGCGGCTGGGCATGAACACCGCCTGGGGGCACAGCCGCGCAGCCCGGCGCAGGGGCATGGCCGCGTGCACGCCGGAGGCGCGCGCTTCGTACGACGCCGCCAGCACCACGCCGCGCCCCTCGCGCGAGCCGCCCACGATCACCGGCCGGCCGCGCAGCTCTGGCCGGTCCCGCTGCTCGACAGACGCATAGAAGGCGTCCAGGTCCGCATGCGCGATCACGCGCCGTTCCCGCTCGACCTTCCCGCCGGCCACGCCGCGCCTCACTCCTGCCGTGCGCCAGGTCCACGCTTCATAGACACCATACGATATACCACGTACAAAAGACGGACGAGGGCACCGACGCCGAGGCCTGATCGAACAGTCGCGGCACCGCACACACACACGCCGCGGCGGCCCGCGCCTGCGGGGCCGAACGCCGAGAGGTCCATACCGCGGCGGCGCGGGATGCGGGAGAAAAATGCAGGAGGGCGGCGGCGGGGTTGGCTTAGCTTTGCGCCTCGGCTGCGATCAGCTTGGCCAGCAGGTGGTTGCCGAAGGGCAGGGGCTGGCGGTAGCCGGGACGGTCGAGCGCGGCCGACCAGCCGCGGATTCTGAGTTGGCGTGTAATCAGGTCGTCGGCCTGCGCCAAGAATTCCGCCGCAGAGCGCTGGCCGCTGCGCACAGCGCCTATCGGCGCCCCGGTCAGCGCGTGCCAGGTCTTGGAACCCGGGTGCGCGGGGGACGGCGCGGCGTGCGCCTCGGCGTTGACCAGCGGCGTGCGGTCCGCGGGGCGTCGGACCGGGTCCAAGAACGACGGATCGTCCAGCACCTCCCGACGAAACGGCGTCAGGAGGTCCGTGCGCGCCAGCGCGCGCTGCGCCTCGGGTCCCAGCAGGAAGCGCGCGAAGGCCCAGGCGGCGTCGGGTTCGGGGCTGGCGGCCCCGATCCCCACGCACACCTCGGCGCGTTCCGTCTGCGCCGCGCGGCCGTGCCAGGCGGGCAGCGGCGCCAGCGCCCAGGCCACCGACGGCCGCAGCAGCGCCCCGACGTCGCTGTGGTCGATGTACATGGCCGTCAGCCCTCCGCTGAACGGCGCCGTGAAGCGCTCCAGCGTTGGCAGTTCGATGGCCAGCTCGGTCTGCCAGGCCGCCAGCCGCGCCAAGGCGCGTTCGCGTTCCGGCGCCGCCAGCCGCGATTCCTGCTGGCTCGCGTCCAGAAACGTGGACGGGCCGCCGCCGGCGCTGGCCAGCACGGGACGCGCAAAGGCCGGGATTGCGGCCACCCCAAAGCGCTCCGTGCGCGTCTCGTCGGCGATCGTCAACTGGCGCGCCGCCTGTTCGAACTCGGCCGCCGTCCACGCATCCGACCAGCGCGTGGGCGCCGACACCCCGGCGTCCTCGAAGTGGCGCAGGTTGTAGAACACGCACTGGTAGGCCGCGCCCAGGCTCAGCACCGAGCGCTCGCCGCCCGGCCCCGCGCGCGCGTCGACGGCCCGCGGCGCGGCCTCGGTCAGCTCGGCGTCTGCCGCGGTCCGCGCCCCCAGCCCGTGCAGGAACCCGGCGGCGGTGAAGTCGAACACGTCCTCCGGCGCGATGCGGGCCACGTCGGGACCGCCGCCGCCGTGCAGCCGCGCGCGCAGCCCGTCCGACGACAGCGCGTTGTCCGCCCGCGCGGACACGTCGATCCAGGGCGCTTCTCTGCGGAACGCGCGCACGAACCCGCGCATGGCGTCCAGCAACACCGGCGGCCCCCAGGTCTCGAAGCCGATGGCCGCCCGCGCGGCCCGCGGCGGCGCCGTCGCGGCCGGCGCCGGGGTGGGCGTTGGCGCGGGGGTAGGCGTCGGCAGCGGCGGCGGCGCCACCACCACCAGCGGCGCCTGGGTCACCGGCGGCAGCTCGCGCCCCGCCGTTTCCAGCGTGCAGGCCGCCAGCAGCCCCGCCCCCGCGCTCACGGCGGCACGCAAAGCTTCCCGCCGCGAGACCGCGGCCGGCCGCCGCGCGCCGGCGTTCATGGCGGCGTGGACCCTCACCCTATCCTTCTCCCTCGCAGGGTGACGGATCTCGATCATCTCTGGCTCGACGGCGTGGACCCTCACCCTAACCCTCTCCCTCTCAGGGAGAGGGGAAAGAACGAGAGGGAAGGGAGAAGATGGGAAGGGGCGTCTGCCGGCGGCGCGGCCTGCCAGGCGCGGCTGCGGGGTCATGGCCCGCTACGACCTGGTTCTCGAACGCGGCGCAGCCTGCCGCGCGCGGCTGTGAGCTTGCGCGCGTCCAACGTGGACCCTTCCGGGCGGGCGCGGCTGTGGGGTCATGGCCCGCTGCGACCTGGTTCTCGAACGCGGCGCGGTATGCCGCGCGCGGCTGTGGGCTTGCGCGCCTCCAGCGTGGACCCTTCCGGGCAGGCGCGGCTGCGGGGTCATGGCCTGCTGCGACCTGGTTCTCGAACGCGGCGCGGTAGGCCGCGCGCGGCTGTGGGGCTGCGCGCTTCCAGCGTGGACCCTTCCGGGCGGGCGCGGCTGCGGGGTCATGGCCTGCTACGACCTGATTCTCGAACGCGGCGCGGCAGGCCGCGCGCGGCTGTGGGGCTGCGCGCTTCCAGCGTGGACCCTTCCGGGCGGGCGCGGCTGCGGGGTCATGGCCTGCTGCGACCTGGTTCTCGAACGCGGCGCGGTAGGCCGCGCGCGGCTGTGGGGCTGCGCGCTTCCAGCGTGGACCCTTCCGGGCAGGCGCGGCTGCGGGGTCATGGCCTGCTGCGACCTGATTCTCGAACGCGGCGCAGCCTGCCGCGCGCGGCTGTGGGGCTGCGCGCTTCCAGCGTGGACCCTTCCGGGCAGGCGCGGCTGCGGGACGGGGACGGCGTGCCGCCGTCGTTATCCTGACGGTGTGCTCGCGCGCGCCTGCGGCGGCGGAAAGGCTTGGCCATCGACCAGATTCTCTGGCCTGGCGCGTTGCTGGTATTTGCCGTCGTGGGGGCGCCGTGGGCGTTCATGCTGTTTCGCGGTCTGCCGTCGCGCGGCGTGCTGCTGGCGGCGCCGCTGGGAATGTTCCTTGCGCATTATCTTGCCTGGGCCGCGCTGTCCACGGGTCTCGCCGCCAACGGCCGCGGCCTGGCGGCGGCGGCGCTGCTGCTCTTCGCCCTGGCGAGCGCCGGTCTGGCCTGGCTGGGCCGCCGGCACGCCGCGGAGCTGTGGGCGCGGCGCCGGCTGTGGGCGGCGGGCGTGGGCTTGCTGCTGGCGGTCTACGCGCTGGGCGTAGCCATGCGCTGGCTGAACCCGGAAATCATCGGCACCGAAAAACCGATGGACTTCGCCCTGCTCAACGCCGCAGCGCGCGCGCCCGCGTTCCCGCCGCCCGACCCGTGGTTCGCCGGCGAGTCCGTGAATTACTACTACCTCGGCTATTCCCTGGCGGCCTTCGGCACACATCTGAGCGGCGCGCACCCCGCCGTTGGATTCAACCTGTCCCTGGCCAGCCTGTTGGGGCTGAGCGCGCTGGCGGCGGCCTCGGCGGGCTACGACCTGGCCATCCTGACCGGCGCGGGACGCCGCGGCCGCACGCTGGCGGCGGGCGCCGCCCTGGCGCTGACGGTGCTGGCTGGCAATTTGGCCGTCGTGCGCGAATACGCCGCCGAGCAAACGTCGTCCGGCTTCTGGTCTGGCATTGGCTGGCGCGCCTCGCGCACGATCCAGCGCGAGGACGCCGGCGGGCTGCTCGACTACACCATCAACGAGTTCCCGGCCT
The DNA here is from genome assembly GCA_958296175.1 of uncultured Chloroflexota bacterium. Lineage (GTDB taxonomy): Bacteria > Chloroflexota > UBA11872 > UBA11872 > UBA11872 > UBA11872. The sequence continues at coordinate 1,535,165 of OY282448.1, read as the reverse complement.
TCTCCTTCATCCTCGGCGACCTGCACCCGCACGTGATGGCGCTGCCCTACACGCTGCTCGCCGTGTCGCTGGCGGTGCAGTGGATGCTGCGCGCGGCGCGGCCCGCGCCCGAGGCGCGTCTTCCGCGCTATGCGCGCGCGGGCCTGACGGGCATGGTGCTGGCCAGCCTCTACGCGCTCAACGCCTGGGACGTTCCTACCTTCACCGGCCTCGTGCTGCTGGGAACCGCGCTGGTTGCGTTCAGCCATCGGGGGCCGCGGCGGGCGCTGGCGGTCGACGCGGGCGTTGCGCTGGCGGTTGGCGCGGTTGCCTGGCTTCCCTATCTGACCACCTACATCCCGGTCGGCCGCGGCGTGGGGCTGGTAACCGTTCGCAGCCAGGCGCTGGACCATCTGCAAGTTTTCGGCCTGCTGCTGGCCGCCGCGCTGGCGGCGCTGGCCGCCCTGCTCTGGGATTCCCGCCCGCGGGGGCGGGGCTATGTGCTGCTGGCGTGCGCGGCGGCGCCGGCGCTGGTGCTGGCGTCGCGCGGCGAGATTGCCGCCGCGCTGGCGGCGCTCCTGGCGCTGAGCCTCGTTACCCTGTGGCGGCGGCGCCGTGATCCAGGCGCTGCCGTGCTGTGCTGGCTGATCGCGGCCGGCCTGGCGCTGCTTACGCTGGTCGAGGTGTTCTACGTTGACGACTTCTTCGAAGGCGCGTATGCGCGCATGAATACGGTCTTCAAGCTGCACTATCAGGCCTGGACGCTGCTGGCCGTGGCCGCGGGGCCGGGGCTGGTGCTGGCCTGGCGGCGTCTGGCCGCCCCCGCGGGCGCGCCTGCGGCCCTCGGGCGCGCGGGCATCCTGGGCGGGTTCGCCCTGCTGGCGGTGCTTGCCGCCGACTATCCCGTCCGCGCCATGCTGGCCAGGGCCGCGGACAGTCCGCTGTCGGGCACGCTGGACGGCCTGGCGGCCATCCAGCGGCAGCGCCCCGACGAGGCGGCGGCCGCCGCCTGGCTGCGCGCGCGCGCGCCGCGCGGCGCCGTGCTGCTGGAAGCGCCGGGCCGCGCCTACTCCGGCGACTCCCGCATCTCGACCTGGACGGGCATCCCCTCCGTGATCGGCTGGACCCAGCACCAGGAACTCTGGCGCGGTCCCGACCCGCGCATCGAGGCGCGCGCGCGCGACGTGGACACGGTCTACACCAGCGACGACCCCGCCCTACGGCGCGGCATCCTGGACCGTTACGCGGTCACGCACGTGGTGGTTGGCGACGTGGAGATCGAACGCTACGGGCAGTCCACGACCGAGCGGCTGCGCGGCGAGCTGCCGCTGGTCTTTGCGTCCGGCCGCACCGTCGTCTTCGAGGTGCCCCGCGCGCCATGACCTTCACCTCGTCGCCCCTGGCGGTGTGGCTGGCGCGACCGGCCTGGTTCGGCTGGACGCGCGGCGAATGGCTGCTGTACGCGCTCATTCTGGCGGCCGCCGCCGCGCTGCGGTTCGTCGACCTGGGCGGCCGCGCCATCCACCACGACGAAGCCATCCACGCCAAAGAGTCCTACGACATGCTCAGCGGCAAGCAATACGTCTACGACCCCGCTTACCACGGCCCGCTGCTCTACTTCGCCAACACGCTGCTGTTTTGGGGATTCGGCGTCAGCGACGCGCTTTCCCGCGTCATTCCCGCGGCTTTTGGCGTGGCCGCCGTGGCCGCCGTGGTGCTGGTGCGCCCCGAGCTGGGCCGCACCGGCACGCCCCTGGCCATGGCCGCCATAACCACCTCCACGTCGTTTCTCTACTACTCCCGCTTCATCCGCAACGACATCTACGTCGCCTTCTTCACCCTGGTGCTCGTGGGAGCGGTCGTGCGCTACGTCGGCCAGCCGCGGGCGCGGTGGATCTATCTGGCCTGGGTCGCCTTAGGCCTGTCCTTTGTCACCAAGGAGAACACGTTCATCCACGGGTTCGCCCTGGCGATGGTGCTGCTGGCGGCGGGAGGTCTGGCGCTCGCGGCCAGACGCCAGGGTCCCGACGCGTTCGCGCCGGGCCGCCAGGCGCTCACGGCCTTCCGGGCGCTGGGGCGCGACGTCGATCACCTGGTCTACGGCGCGCTCGTGTTCGTGGGCATCACCGTCCTGTTCTACACCTCCTTCTTCACCCACCTGCCCGGGTTCCGCGACGCCTTCACTCGCTCCATCGAGTACTGGACCGACGTCCACCAATCGGAGCGCGTGAACCAGCCCTGGTTCTATTACCTGATGTTCTTGGGCGTGTACGAACCATTTGCCCTGTTCGTGGGCGCCGCCGCGCTGACCCGCGCAGGCCGTGCGCGGAACCTGCTGCCCTTCATGCTGGGCGTGTGGATCGCCGCGACCTGGATCGTATACTCGGCCGCGGGCGAGAAGGCGCCCTGGCTGGTTCTGCATCTGCTCTGGCCGCCGCTCTTCCTGGCCAGTTGGTGGGTCGGCCGCTGGTTCGACCACCCCGCCCCACGCGGAAGGCGCCTGGCGCTGGGCGTGATCAGCGGCGCGCTGCTGGGCTGGACGTTCTGGTTCGCCCTGCCCAACACCTATCAGCGCGGCGACGTGCCGATCGACTTCGTGGTCTACGTGCAAACCGCCCCCGAGGTGCCCGACCAAGCCGTCGAAGTCGTGGCGCAGGCGGCGCAGCGCAGCGGCAAAGGGGCGAACGTGCGCGTGGTGGTGGACAACAATTACGCGTGGCCGCTGGCCTGGTATCTGCGCGACTACGACAACGTGAGCTACCCCAAGCAGCTCACCATCGACGACACGCGCACCGCCGACGTGGTGTTCATGTCCCCCGCCTCGGCCGACGAGCTGGGCGTCGAACTCACGGAGTTCGTGGGCCGCCGCATGGCCTTGCGCGCGTGGTTCCCAGAGTTTGCCTACAAAGCCTGGGACGCCGGCTTCTTCTGGTCGTTCCTGCAAGACCCCGCCGCGCGCGAATCGTTTGCGGCCTGGCTGTTCCTGCGCCAGGAAACCCCCGTGCCGATAGGCACCTACGACTTCGTGCTCTACGTCCGCACCGACTTGCTGACCCAAGGCCCCCTCGGCCCCTTCCATCCATGACCGCCGGCCCGCGCCATTCCCGCCTTGGCCGTCATCCCCGCTCCTTCTGCCATTCCCGCAAACGCGGGACTCCAGTCTCACTCCCCGCCTCGCCTGGCAACGGCCGCCTCTACCTGACAGGAAATCTTGCATGAACATCGCCATCATCGGCGCCGGCATCACCGGATTGACCCTGGCGCACCAGCTGCTCGAGCAGGGCCACGCCGTGGCCGTGTTCGAAGCCGCGCCGCGGCCCGGCGGCGAGCTGGCAACCGTCGACGTCGGCGGCGAACCCATCGAGCGTTTCTATCACCACCTCTTCACCCACGACCGCCACATAATCGCGCTGGCCAACGAGCTGGGCGTGGGCGAGCGGCTGGAGTGGCTGGAACCGCAGATGGGCTATTACGCGCAGGGGCGGGTCTATCCCTTCACCTCGCCGCTGGACCTGCTGCGGTTCGGTGCGCTCAGCCCCTGGGCGCGGCTGCGGCTGGGCCTCGGCACGCTGCGCTTGCAGCGCACGCGCGACTACCGACAGTTCGAAGACCAGACCGCCGCCGCGCTGATGCCGCGCTACGTGGGCCGCGAAGCCTTCGACGCCATCTTCGCCGACATGCTGCATGCCAAGTTCGCCGACCGCTGGCCGTCCGTGTCCATGGCCTGGATGTGGGCGCGTCTGATGGCGCGCGCCCGCACGCGCACGCCCGACAAACGGCGCGAACGTTTGGGCTATTTCCGCGGCAGCTTCCGCGTGATCGTGGACGCGCTGGCCAGCTCCGTCACCAGCCGCGGCGCGGAACTGCATCTGGGCGCGCCCGTGCAAACCATCGGCATCGGAGAACCCAACGCGCCCGCCTTGCGCGTGCGGGGCCAGCCCGTCCAGGCCGACGCCGTGGTGGCCACTGTGGGACTTCCCATCATCCGCCGCCTGCTGCCAGCCTCGCGGCGCGCCTTCACCGACACGCTGGCCGCCACCGCCTACGTGGGCGCATGCGTTGGCCTGCTGCACATCCGCGAGCAACTCTCCGGCTATTACTGGACCAACATCGGCGACCGCCGCCTGCCCTTCGCCGGTCTCATCGAACACACCAACCTGGTCGAACCCGAACGTTACGGCGGCGCGCGGCTGCTCTATATCAGCAACTACCTCCCGCCAGAGCACGAGTTCTTCCACCTCGACGACGAAACTCTGATCGACCGCTTCGTCGACCCCATCGCGCACGTCTTCCCCAAGTTCCGGCGCGACCACATCGTACACGGCTGGATTTCCCGCGACCCTGTCGCCCAGCCGGTCATCGAAGCCGGCTACCAGCGCCGCAAACCGCCTTATGCCTCTCCCATCCCTGGCTTCTACATCTGCAACACCTCGCAGATCTATCCCGAAGACCGCGGCACCAACTACAACGTCCGCATCGCCAAACAATGCGCCGCCCAACTCCAAGCCGACGAACCCGCGCTCACCAGCACGGCGTGAAGCGACGGCCTGGCAACGCAAAACAACCTCTATCTGACGCCCTCGCGCTCACCAGCACCAAGCCCCCTTCCCCTCCTAATCCCGCCCCCTTCCAGGAATATCGGACACGACCATGATGGGACGGCAGAAGATAGAAATGTTCCCTCTCCCTTCGAGGGAGAGGGTTAGGGTGAGGGTCGGCGCCAGAAGCAACCGCCGCACCGCCTCGAAAAACTAGCAGCAGCAGCGCTGCGCCCAGTCCCCGCACCCGGAGTCACCCCCGCCTCTCCGAAGGTCCGCGCCCTCCCGCGCCTGGAGCCGCCGGCGCCTGACGAGGCGAACGCGGTTCCCGGCGGTTATTTGCCGATGCAGAACTTGGAGAAGATGGCGTCCAGCAGGGATTCTGTGGCGGATTCGCCGGTGATTTCGCCCAGGGCGTCCACGGCGCCGCGGACGCCGATGCTGATGAAGTCGGAAGGTTCGCCGTCGGCGGCGGCGCGGCGGGCGGAGGCCAGTTCGCCGCGGGCGCGTTGCAGGGCGTCCTGGTGGCGCACGCTGGCCACCATCGCCAGGCCGCCGTCGGCGCCCGCCAGCCCAATGGCGGCGCGCAGCGCCTGGCGCAGCTCGTCCACGTCGTTGGCAAGAGCGGTCGTTTCCACCACCGCCGCGCCGGGCAGCAAACGGGCGGCGTCGCGCGGGCGCAGCGCCTGCGGCAGGTCGCGCTTGTTCAGCGCCGCGATGGCCGGTGCGGCGGCGCGGCGCACCTGCGCGGCCGCCAGCGCGTCGTTGCCCAGCAGCGGGCGGCTGGCGTCCAGCACCAGCACGGCCACGTCCGCGCCCTCCAGCGCGCGCGCCGTGCGTTCCACGCCCAGATGCTCCACCGGGTCCGACGTGGCGCGCAGGCCGGCCGTGTCGTTGAGCACGATCGGCGCGCCGTCCAGCTCGAAGGTTTCCTCCAGCACGTCGCGCGTGGTGCCAGGGACGGCGGTCACGATGGCGCGGTCGCTGCTGAGCAAAGCGTTCATGAGCGACGACTTGCCCACGTTGGGGCTGCCCACCAGCGCCGCGCGCACGCCGTGGCGCTGCACGATCCCGCGCCGGGCGGAGGCGAGCGCCGCCTCTAGCCGCCGGTCGAGCTCGGCCAGCGTGGCCGCAACCTCGGCGCGGTCCGCGGCGGGCACGTCGTCTTCGTCGAAATCGACCTCGGCTTCCAGCTGCGCCAGCAGGTCCACGCAGGCGGCGCGCATCTCCCGCACCGCGTCGGAGAGGCGCCCGGCCAGCTGGTTGGCCGCCACCGTCATGGCGGCTGGCGTGGGCGCCGCCACCAGATCGGCCACGGCTTCGGCCTGCGCCAGGTCCATGCGGCCGTTCAGAAACGCGCGCAGCGTGAACTCGCCAGGGCCCGCGGGATGCGCGCCGGCCGCCAGCAGGCAGTCCAGCACACGCCGCAGCACCACCGGCCCGCCGTGGCAACTCAGCTCCACCACGTCCTCGCCCGTGTATGAGCGCGGCCCGGGCATCCACAGCAGCAGCGCTTCGTCCACCAGGGCGCCCTCGGCGTCCACCACGCGGGTCAGGTGCGCATACCGCGGGGTGGGCCGGCGGCGCAGGCGCGTGACCTGCCGCGCGACGGCCAGCGCGCGCGCCCCGCTCATCCGCACCACGCCAACGCCCCCGCTGCCCAACGGCGTGGCAATGGCCGCAATGGTGTCGGCGTCCCCCGTCCTCACGCGCGCGCCCTTCGCAGGTTCCTGTTCGCTCCCGTTGCTAGTAGACCTTGGCATACCCGCCGCGCCCGCGCAGGAAGGGACCCAACCCCCGCGCCGTCCGCTCGCCAGTGTCCGGGTCCACGGCGACCGCGCAGGAAGGGACCCAACCCCATCCCCCAGCGAACGGTCGGAGAACCCCGCCGCGGCACTGCCTGCGCCCGCGCCCGCGCGCCTCGGCCTCCCGCGGGCGCTAGGCTTGGCGCCGCATGCCGCGGCGGCGGCCGCGCACAGCAAGGCGGAACCCAGCCCAATGCCAACTCTCACCGGCGGGCAGGCGGTGGTCGCCGGCCTGCGCCAGGCCGGCGTGACCGCGCTGTTCGGCATCCCAGGCGTGCACAACGGCGGGCTCTACGACGCCTTGCTCGACGCGCCCGACATCCGCGTCGTCATCACCCGCCACGAGCAGGGCGCGGCTTTCATGGCCGACGGCTACGCGCGCGCGTCCGGCCGCATCGCCTGCCTGGCCACCATCACCGGCCCAGGCGTGACCAACGCGGCCACAGGGCTGGGCGAGGCCTACGCCGAATCCTCGCCGCTGCTGCACGTCGCCACGTCGCTCGGCCCGCCCTCGCGCCCGCCGGACACGGGCGAGCTGCACGAGATCAAGGATCAGTCCGGCGTGCTGCGCGCGCTGGTGGCGCACCATCAGACCGTGGCGTCGGTGGCCGAGATTCCCGCCGCCATCCTGCGCGGCGTGCGCGCGGTCTCCAGCGACCGGCCGGGTCCGGCCAGTATCGAGATCCCCTTGCATCTGCTCACGGCCACCGCCGAGGTCGACGTCCCGCCGCCGCTGCGCATCCCGCCGCGCGCCCCCGACCCACAAACCGTCGAGCGCGCGGCGGAACTGTTGGCCGGCGCGCGCGCGCCGCTCATCATGCTGGGCAGCGGCGCCATGGACGCAGGCGCCGAGGTCGAAGCCCTGGCCGAGCGCTTGCAGGCGCCAGTGCTGACATCCAACACCGGCAAAGGCGCGTTTTGCGACGCCCATCCGCTGTCGCTGGGATGCAAGAACCGGCGCGACGACGCGCTCTTCGACTTCCTGCGCACCCGCGACGCGGCGCTGGTGGTGGGCTGCCGCCTGGGCGCGCGCGCCACCGACGACGGACGCCTGCCGCTGCCGGACACGCTGATCCAGATCGACCGCGCCGCCCGCGAGTTGGGCCGCGCGCGTCCGGTCAGCCTGCCAATTCACGCCGACGCGGCGGCGGCGCTCAGCGAAATCCTGGAAGCCTTGCCCGACGCGCCTCCGCCAGACGCGCCGGAGACCCTGACAGCCGTGCGGGAGCTGCGCGCACATCCGCAAGACGCCCTGGACGACCCGCGCGCCGCCGCGATCCTGCGCGAGCTTCGCCAGGCCCTGCCGGCGGACGGCGTGCTGGTCAACGACATGACGATGGTCAGCTACCGCGCAGCGGCATTGTTTCCGGTGGACGCGCCCCGCTCCTACATGTTTCCGATCTACTTCGGCACCCTGGGGTTCAGCCTGCCAGCCGCCATTGGCGCTCAGGTGGCCTGCCCGCAGCGGCCCGTCCTGTCGCTCAGCGGGGACGGCGGGTTCCTGTTCACGGCCGAAGAGCTGGCCACGGCCATGCGCGAGCAGCTGCCCGTAGTGGCGGTGGTCTTCAACGACTCGTCCTACGCCGCCATCGACGGCAACTTCCGCGACAACTTTGGCGGGCGCAGCGTGGACGTGCGCCTGCACAATCCCGACTTTGCCGCCCTCGGCCGTGCGTTCGGCGCCGCAGCCGAGACCGTGGACGCGCCGCCGGCGCTGGGCCGAGCCGTTGCGCACGCCTTCGAACAGCGCCGACCCACCCTGATCGAATACCGCCTGCCGCCCGTCGGCTGACGCGGCGCCGGCCGCCACCATCGCACCGCCATCGTCCCAGCCAACCACCCGCCCCGCCCACAACCCAAAGCCAGCCGTCCAGCCCAAGCCTCTCGCCGCGCCCTCCTCCACCCTTCCTGAGGGCGCGCCCCTCTCCTCTCCCTCCTCTCCGCTCCCTGAGGGAGCGCTCCTTTCTTCCCCCTCCTTCAGGAAGCGCTCCTTTATCTTCCCCTCTCCCTGAGGGAGAGGGCAGGGTGAGGGTTCGCCGCTGCGCACGCCGCTTGGGGGGGCGCCCCCGCGCGGCAGGCGAGCGGGCGTGGGCGTGGCGGCGGGGATGGAATCGGCTTGACAGCGGCGGGATGGTGCGTCACGGTACGCGGGTTGAAGTCGTCGACCTCGGCGTTCCTTATGCGGCGCCGCGCGTGCGAGCCGTGCTACCCAAAGGCTGGTCGAGGTCGACTGTGCCCCAACACGCCCGCGCTGGCCGCGGGGGAGGGGGGCGGAGGAGATAGGGAATGCAGCATTCAGCCCTGACACGTCGGCGCGTGCTGGCCGGCATGGGGATGGGGGCGGCGACGACGGTGGCGCTGGCGGCGTGCGGCGAGAGCAGCGCGCCGGCGGCCTCGGCACCGGCGACGGCGGCACCGGCGGCGGCGACGGCGATGGCCGAAGCCACGGCGGCGCCGGCGATGACGCAGGCGGCGGCGGCGGCCACGGCCATGCCCGAAGCGGCGCCGGCGATGGAGAGCGCGGAGATTCGGTTCGTGACCGACCACACGGCCGGCCCGCGCGGGGCGGCGATGCAGTGGGGGCTGGCGCGGTTCGCGGAGAAGCGCCCGGACATTTTCGTGAAGCTGGAGCCGGCGGCGAACCTGATCGACAGTCTGGCGATCCAGTTCGCGGCGGGGACGGCGCCGCACGTGGCGCTGTTGTCGCAGTCGGACTTCCTGCGCTTCCACGCGGAAGGGGCGTTCACGGAAATCTCGGACTTGCTGCCGCAGATGGACGTGAACAAGGCGGACTACTACTTCCTGCCGGACGCGTACACGTTCAACAACATCGACCACTCGTTTCCGCAGCCGACGGATATGACGGGTCCGCAGTTCGGGATGCCGTTCCAGTTCGCGATCAGCGGCTTCGTGGCCAACATCTCGCTGGCGGAAGCGGCGGGCGTGACGCTGCCGGACACCGAGAACAGCTGGACGTGGAACGACTGGACCGAGTGGGACGCGATGATGACGAACCCGGACACGGGGGAGTACGGGTCGTGGGCGCGTGACGACTACGAGTTCCAGTACATGCCGCAGATGTACTCGAACGGGATGGCGAAGCCGTTCGACGACCGTCTGACGAAGACGATGTACGACCTGCCGGAAGCGGTGGACGCCTGGAAGTACCTGATCGACAAGATCTTCGTGCACGAGACGTCGCCGCCGGCGGATCAGGTCAAAGAGCTGGGCGGGGAGTTCGGGAACCCGTTCGCGGCGGGCAAGGTTGGCATCTGGCCGTCGGGCCGGGTGTACTCGACCGGGTTTGCAGTGCCGCGGATCAAGGACCGGTTCACCTGGACGCTGCTGCCGGAAGTGATTGCGGGCAACGGCGGCCCGCCGGGTCACAGCACGAACGACCAGCCGGACCTGGTGACGAACAGCGCCGGACGTGACGGCACGGAGGAGCAATCCACCGCGCTGGCCGTGTTCCTGGCGGGTGAGGAATACCAGGGACGGGTGGGGATCGACCGCGGACACATGCCCGTGCACAAGGCGGCGATCGGCGCGCCTACGTCGCTGGCGCCGCCGCCGGAAGGCATGAAGTGGCTGAAGGTGTACGCGGATCGCCCGGACAACCGGAGCCTGTACCCGTTCAACACCTGGCGCGAGTGGTGGCTGCAGCACCGGGCGCTGGGGCAGAAGGGCTGGGTCGGGGAGCAGACGCCCGAAGAGTCGCTGGCGGCGTGCCAGGACTGGGGCGAGCGGCACCTGTCGAGCTACGACGGCCCCGCGCCGTTCGTGTCGACGCCGGTCTACCCGTAGCGGCGTAGTCCAAAAGGCGCCGTTAGCGGCGCCCCCAGGTCGGCGCCCCCGCGCCGCCCCCGGGACCCTGCGCCCGGTCGGAGCCCATCTCCGACCGGGCGCAGGGCGTTAACGCCCCCCAGAGCATCCGCCCTCCCCAAAACGCCAGCCGCGTCGTTCCCCACGCCCCAGGGCGCGGGCCGCCTCTTTCCCCTCTCCCCGAGGGAGAGGGCAGGGTGAGGGTTCGCCGCCGCTCACCACCGCCCGGGGCCGCGTCTCCCCCTTCGCCCCAGGGCACGGGCCGCGTCTCCCCTTCGCCCCAGGGCGCGGGCCGCCTCTTTCCCCTCTCCCCGAGGGAGAGGGCAGGGTGAGGGTTCGCCGCCGAGACGCCCAGGCAACCCTTGCAAGCACCGGCACCCCCAACCCCCAGCCAGCCCCGCGCATCACAGGCCATACCTGCGGACGAACTCCAGTACAGTTGTGATAATTGCAACAGTTGGCGGGACAAAGAGTTACTACGCTATGGCTAACGCTTGAAATGCAAAGCGTCACCCGTCGACGACGTTGAATCCGCGCACCGGAGGCACGACAATGCAGGCCAGCGCCCAGCGCCGAACGGCCGCCCCGCAACGGCGCGGCGCATCGGGGTACGTAGGCGCGGTGCGCGCGGATGTTCGGACGGAACGCCTCGCGCCCTGTACGCGGCGCGGCCAGGCCCTGCAGGGCCGCGCTGACAAGGTCGAAGATTCTGTGAAGTTCGCGAAGCTCGGTCGGGCGGCTGGTCCGCACGCGCCGGGCGTCCACGTCAGGCGCGGCAGGGCTGCTGCCCGCCGCGCCTGGCCGGAGAACGACCGCGCGGCGGCTTCCCAGCGGAAGACCGCCCGCGCTCGAAGCTTCAGGAGCGGCGGCCGGCCATCCGGCTGAGCTTCGCGGCCTTCATCCGGGTGCAAAGTCTCCGCCCGGCTTTGCACCCGGAAATCTTTTTTCGACCCCGCGGCCTCGACCAGGGCCGCCCCTCTCCGTCGCCGCCCGCTGCGGGCTACCCCTCGATACGCCAGGCGCGCCGCGCCGTCTTCGAAAATATCCAGGCGCGGTCGTCGCCGCTCAGGAACGGCAGCTCCCAGGCCGCGTCGAACGCCTGCCGATAGGTCGCGTGCGGCAGGCACACCGGCCAGTCCGTGCCCCACATCATGCGCTGCGCACCAAAGGCCCGGTACACGCGCTCGATGAAGGGGTGGGCCTGAGTGTAGGGATAGGCCGCGCGCGTCCCGTGGGGAAAGCCGGAGAGCTTCACGAACACGTTAGGACGCTCCGACAGCCGCAGCAGATGCTCCAACGAGCTTGGGTCGGAGTAATCGGGCGACCCAAGGTGGTCGATCACGATGGCAACGCCGGGATGCCGCGCCGCCATGGCGTCGGCCTGCGGAAGCTGCCGCCAGGCGATCAGCAAACCGATGGTGGCCTGGGTCTCCGCCGCCGCCTCCCACAGAGCGTCCTGGTCGGCGTCATCCAGCCAGCGGTCGGGGTCCGTGTTGGGCGCCAGGCGGATGCCGCGCAGCCCCGGCCGCTGCATCAGCTCCCGCAGCGCCTCGGCCGCGTCCGGCGCCCTGGGGTCCACGCGCCCCGCCACCACCAGACGGTCGGGATACCGCTCGGCCGCCGCTGCCAGATACGAATTGTCCCACAGGTAATAGCGCGGCTGAATCAACACCGTCCAGGCCGCGCCGCCAACCTCACGCTGCGCCGCAAACAGGTCGTCCGGCGCCGCCTCCATCTGCGGCGTGAAGTCCGAGTCGGGATGCTTCCCGTACCGAGAATCCGCAATGGTCCAAATATGCACGTGAGACTCGACCAGCTCCATAACCCCCACTCCCCACTCCCATCCCCCGCATCATGCCAGCCGCAGCAGTGCGACGGTCATCTGCGCCGCCTCGTTGGTATGGGATACGTCGGCGCGGGTCAGATCGAAACGGCGCGGATGCTCGCGCTTTTCTCGACTCTATATACGTACGGCGGAGCGGTGTCCCGAGCGCGCTCGATCATGCGGGGAAGCGTCCAGAGGAGAAGTCCGGTCGTTTCCCAGGCGAGCGCATTCGCTCCCCAGAGATAAAAAACTGCCGCGCCGTGCTGTCTGACGGCTTCGAGTGTGGCAGGTACGCGATGGAAGCGGTAATCCTGGGTCAGCGTGATCCAGCCCTGCTGCGCCACGTACTCCATCCAATCGTCGTCCGCCATGGCCGCCCGGTCCGAGCCAAAGACTTGCTGGTGGAAGCGCACGTCGACAGGAAAGCGTTCGAAGGCTTGCAAGGCTCGGGGAATCTGCGCGCCGACGCACCGGTCGAAGAAGAAGGTCAAGCCGCCTCGAGTTCCATGCCCTCGAATGTCAGGCCGGCAACCACCTCGACGCCTTCGAGGCCGAAGTCCGCACTAATCTCCTCAACCGACGCGCCGGCCTCGTAGCGGCCGCGCAGCGCCCAGGTCGGAATCCCGCGCACGCATGGCGACCCGAACGAGACGCGCGGGTCAATCTGGACGGGTGAATTGCGCCCCGCCACGTGCCAGCGCAGCGCTAGGTCGTGTTCGTAGTCGAACGTGTGGAACCGCTCGCCCAGGAGTTCGGTCCACGCCAGCTGGCCATGCTCGTCGCCAACGACGACCTCGGTGAACTCTGCCTGCGCCTGCCGGACGCCCCACTCTTTCAAGACATGGGCGCCTTCCGTGAAAAACCGCTGCGTTGCAAAGGGGTATTCGGTTTTGAGCAGCGCCTGGAAGTACGCATGGGCGTCGCGGAGATTCCGCAAACCGACGCCAAACCCCCTGAACGCGGCGACGAACGCCGCTTCGACGGCCTGGAGGTAGTTGAGGCGCTCCCCCGGCTTCCGTCCTGGCAGCGCCGGCCCGCGCGTCTCGCCGCCGCGGAACCAATAGCCGATCGTCTGCGGCTTGGCGTGGGTATAGCGGGCCGTCTCGGCGGCGGTGTACATAGGCAGCGTGAGCCGCTTGCGCCAGAGGTCGGACCCCTCGATCGAGCCGGTGGGAAGGTCCACAGAAGCGGCCGCAGGCGTAGGGACGGTGACGGACATGGTCATGGACACCCCTTCGCCCTCGCTCCTTCTCTTACTCGGAGGCTACCACCGCGGGTATCCCGGCAAGCGCCATGAATGTCTCCACCTGCACCGAATCGCGCCAGAGGCTGGCAGCCTTGCTGGCCGCCGCGCAGCGGGACGGTGCCGTCAGGATTCGCCGCGAGGACCAACCACGCTTATGTCGGGCAACCAGTGTCCACGCCATACCTCCCCCGCGACATCGAGCGGGGATCGATCTGGATGTGTCGGCTGACGAGACCGTCGGTTTGGTCCGCGCAGGTCACGAATGTTCCAACTGTCCCAGATTCGGCTCTGGCCATCCGTGGCGGTTTCGCCGACCAGTGCGGCGCACGTGGCTGATGAAGCCGGTCGAGCCGCTGCTTCTCCCCCAGACCGTCCCTTGCGTCGTGACGCAATCGCGGCCAGTTTTCCCAATCATCGCGTTTGCGGTACTCTCAGGACAGTTCAGGTTGGAGCATGCGCCCGCAGGTTGAACGCCGATGGCAGACGTAGTTTTTCAAGGCTAGATGGAAATCGCAGCAACGTCTCGGGCTTCTCGGTCAGCTTGAAATGCGGACGGTGTTGTCCCCGTGGGCTCACGCATTTGACGAGTTTGCACGCTCAATTCAACACAAAGCCATCGTGGTTTCCCCTTACATTACCGAACAGCCACTGCAGCAGCTGTCTCTGGCCATCTGCGAGAGGAAACATCCGCAAGTAACTTTCCTCACGAATCTATCTACGGACAGCATTCTCCAGGGATCACTTGACGCCAGATCAATTGCGAGGTTCTGCAAGGACTTTCCCGACACAACCGTCCGCCATCTTCCAGGCCTCCATGCGAAAGCATATGTTGCCGATGACCATACAGCGATTATCACCTCTGGAAACCTAACAAAAAGTTCGCTATATCAAAACTACGAATATGGAGTTCAGATTCAAGATCCTCACACAGTCAAAAAGATCGCCAGGGACTTGTCCGATTACGGCAGCCTAGGGTCCGAGATCGCATTCGATGATTTGAGCCGCCTGGCAGATGCATTCGAGTCGCTCGCGCAAAAGCACGCTGATGCGTTGAAGTCGGCGCGCGCCAGCGCAAGGAGTGCGTTCGAGACGGAATTAGAAGCCACGCGTGAGTCGTTGCGCAGCTTGCGGGCGGCACCTGGCGAGAGTGCGAATTCGATATTTTGCAGAACCATCCTCTATCTTCTTGCAAATGAGCCGCTGACAACCCGCGACATGCACCCGATGATTGCCAGTATTCACCCCGACCTGTGCGACGACCACATAGACCGTATCATCAACGGCGTCCACTTCGGTCGGGAATGGAAGCACCGCGTTCGGGGCGCTCAGGTGGATCTGAGGCGCAAAGACCTTATCTACCTCGTTGAAGGAAAGTGGCGGTTGATTCAGGAAAGGTAACGTCAGGAGTCAGAATCGTCTGAGCCCCGAGACGCCTTGATGCGCGCAGGTAATGTGAATGCATAGAGCAAAAACACCGAGGAGACCGGATGAGATCATTTGTTGCGATGCGTGAGTTTGTTTGTGCTGGAGATCAGGGCTTGAAGCAGCCCTTCTTTTCCAGCATTGACGAGCAATTTGCTACAGCAGCAGATACGGCTGTTCTACCAGCTCTCGGATGCGGGCTAGGAAGCGGGCGGCGGGGGCGCCGTCGAGAATGCGGTGGTCGAAGGTGAGGCTGAGCGTGACGGAGAGGTGCGCGGCCACCTGGCCGTCATGCGCGACGGCTTTTTCGCGCAGCGCGCCGACGCCTAGGATGGCGGCTTCGGGCGGGTTTAGCACGGGGGTGAAGGCGTCGATGCCGTAGAGGCCGAGGTTGGTGATGGTGAAGGTGCCGCCGGTGATGTCGTCCAGCTCCAGTCGATTGGCGCGGGCGCGCTCCACCAGGCCGCGCAGGTCGGCGGCGATTTCGACCAGGGACTTGCGGTCGGCGTGTTTGACGTTGGCCACCACCAAGTCTGCGCCGGCTTCGATGGCAAGGCCCACGTTCACCGTGTCGTGCAGGCGAATGGCGTCGCCTTCCAGGCTGGCGTTGGCGCGCGTGTGCTCGCGCAGGGCCTGCGCGCAGACGCGGATCAGCAGGTCGTTGTAGCCGATCTTGAAGCCGAGGGCGGGTTCGTGGCGGGCGGCCAGTTCGGTGCGCAGCTCGTGGAAGCGGCGGCCGTCGGCTTCGGTGACCAGGGTGACCTGGGCGCTTTCGCGCAGGCTCTGTTGCATGCGGTCGGCGATGACGCGGCGCACGCCCTCCAGCGGAATGACGCTGCCGGCCGGGAACTCGCTGACGGCGGGCGCGGCGGCTGACGGCGGCGCGGCGGCGATGGGCGTCGCCACGGGCGCGGCGGGAGCACTGACGGCCGCGTGGGCTGCCGCGGTTACGTCGTTCTGGATGATGCGGCCGCCTGGACCCGAGCCGAGGACCCGCGACAGGTCCACGCCCAGCTCGCGCGCCACGCGGCGGGCCAGCGGCGAAGCCTTGATCCGACCGCCAGCAGCGGCCGCGGGCGCGGGCGGGGCGGCGGCGGGCGCGGGTGCAATGGCGGCGGGCGCTGCCGGCGCACGGGCCGCGGCGCTCGGCGGAGCGGCGCTTGGAGCGGCGGCAACCGGAGCGGCCGGCGCCGGCGACGGCATTGGCGGCGGGGGCGCCGCGGGCGCCGGCGCTGCCGCTGTGCTCGACCCCGCGGGCGGGGTGGGGTCTTCCGTCGGCGGCGTCTCGCCGGGCGCCAGAATCCAGGCCAGCAGGCCCTGCACCTTCACGACGTCGCCGGCCTGGGCCGCCAGGCCGCCCAGAATGCCGGCGGCGGGCGCCTCCACGCGCGCGTTGATCTTGTCGGTCTCGAACTCCAGGATTTCCTGGCCCTTGTCGACCTCGGCCCCTTCGTCCACCAGCCAGGCCGAGACTTTGCCTTCTTCCATGGTCATGCCCATCAGGGGCAAGCGGACGGCCGTCGCCATGTGTCAGCCCTGCCTAGCGGACGCCTTCGAGCGACTGCCGGATGGCTGCCGCCGCTTTGGCCGCGTCGGGGAACGAGGCGCGTTCCAGCGGCTCGGAAAACGGCACGGGCGCGTGCGCCGCGCCGACCCGCAGCACGGGCGCGTCCAGGTCGTCGAAAGCCAGTTCCTGAATCTGCGCGGCAATCTCAGCGCCGAACCCGCCGAAGCGCACGGCCTCGTACAGCACCACGGCGCGATGCGTCTTGCGCACCGAGCGCAGAATGGCGTCGGCGTCCAGCGGATAGAGCGAGCGGATGTCCACCACTTCCACGCTGATGCCCTCGGCCGCCAACTGCTCGGCCGCCTCCAGCGCGTGGTGCACCTGGCGCGCGTAGGTAATCACGCTCACGTCCGTGCCCTCGCGCTTCACGTCCGCCACGCCGATGGGCACCAGATATTCATGTTCTGGCACGTGGCCGCGCATGGCGTAAATGGCTTTGTGCTCGAACATGACGACCACGTTGTCTTCGCGGATGGCCGACTTGAGCAGGCCCTTGGCGTCGTAGGGCGTGGAGGCGGTGATCACCTTCAGACCGGGCACGTGGGCGAACCAGGCTTCCAGGCTTTGCGTGTGCTGCGCGGCGTTGCCGGTGCCCGCGCCGAAGGGCGCGCGGTAGGTGAGCGGCAGCTTGGCTTTGCCGCCAAACATGTAGCGGTTCTTGGCGGCCTGGTTCACGATTTGGTCCATGGCAATGCCCATGAAGTCGCTGTACATGAACTCGGCCACGGGCCGGCTGCCGGTCAGCGCCGCGCCAATGCCCAGGCCGGCGATGGCGGCCTCGGCGATGGGGGTGTCCACAATGCGGTCCGCCCCCCACTTGGCCAGCAGGCCGTCGGTGACGGCGTAGGCGCCGCCCCAGACGCCGACTTCCTCGCCCACCACGAAGACCGTGGGGTCGCGCTGCATTTCCTCGTCCAGAGCTTCGCGCAGGGCTTCGCTCATGAAGATTTCGCGCGCGGCCGTCTCGGTCGACGGCTGGTCGCGCATGGTCACGGCCATGACAGCTACTCCACGTACACGTCGCGCTCGATGGCGTCGACGTTGGGCCAGGGGCTGGCTTCGGCGAAGGCCAGCGCGTTGTCGATTTCGCGTTCGACCTGCGCGTCGATGTCGTCGAAGTCTTCGATCACCGGGCGGTCGGCCTCGATCACGGCGGTTCGGAAGCGCTCGATAGGGTCGCGCTCCACCCAGGCCGCGATTTCTTCCTTGGTGCGGTAGTTCTTCTGGTCCAGCACCGTGTGGCCCTTCTGCCGGTAGGTGCGCGCCTCGATCAGCGTGGGTCCGTCGCCGCGGCGCGCGCGGTCCACGGCGGCCGCGGCGGTGGCGTACACCTCGAACACGTCGTTGCCGTCCACCATGGGGCTGGGAATGCCGTAGGCCGGGCCGCGCGCGCTGATCTGGGCCGCGTTGGCAAAGTCGGCGTGCGTGGCCATGCCGTACTGGTTGTTCTCGCAGACGAAGACCACTGGCAGGTTCATGGTGGCGGCCACGTTCACGCCTTCGTGGAAGGCGCCGGTGGGGCCGGCGCCGTCGCCAAAGAACGCCGCCGTCACACGCCCGTCCTTGCGCAGCTTGGACCCCAGGGCGGCGCCGGCGGCGATGGGGATGCCCGCGCCCACAATGCCGTTGGCGCCCAGGTTGCCCAGCTCGATGTCGGCAATGTGCATGGAGCCGCCCTTGCCGCCGCTGTAGCCGGTGGTGCGGCCAAACAGCTCGGCCATCATCTTGTCCATGCGCGCGCCCTTGGCAATGCAGTGCCCGTGGCCGCGGTGCGTGCTGGTGATGAAGTCCCCGTCGTCCAGCGCCGCGCAGACGCCGGTGGCGGTGGCCTCCTCGCCGATGTAGAAGTGCAGCGCGCCGCGCATCTTGGCCGCGCGGAAGGCTTCTTCCGCCGTTTCCTCGAAGCGGCGGATGCGCCGCATAATCAGGTAGACCCAGGCGAGCTTGGCGTCGTCCAAGCCCGCCAGCGCGCCGTTGGCCGACCCCGCGGCGCCATCGGCCGAGTCACCCCGCACGGCTTCGCGCACTGCCATCCCACGCCCCCGTTCAGAGTGGGCGGGCCGCGTGCGGCTCGCCCATGCCCGGCCGTCCCAACTGTACCGAAGCGCGAGTATAGCCGCATCTGGCGGCGGTGCGCGGCCCGGACCTAGTCGAGCCGATCCGCCTCGGTGCTCCGCACCAGCTCGAGTTCGCCTTCGCGCTCCTCGCTGATCTGGAACGACTTATGGCGCAGCCGCCGTCCGACCAGGAGCGTTCGCATGCCGCGCACGGCGGCCCACAGGTTGCGGCCGGCGGCGGCCGCGCCTGACGACTGCAGCTCGTCGTCGAGCAGATCATCCACCTGCGGGGCCGGGGATCGGAACCGAGCTACCAGCGGGCCGGCCACGAACCATCCAAGCGACAGGTACGCCTGCGGCACTTCCTCGTCCCGGTCGATTGCCGCGCGGCGCCAGGCGAAGAACCCGAGCCTGACGATGGGCGCCCCCAGGCCGTCGGCTTGCACGACGTCGATGTCGCACACGCGCGTCCCGTCGTCGTCGTAGTGGTCGTGGTCGTCCAGACGGTGGCGCACGGTTCGCGTGGAGTAGTAGGACAGTCCCACGAGCGTGAGCATGCCGATCACGGCCAAGACGGCCCACTTCGACCACGGCTCGTATGCCGCCCATTCCGGCACGACGACCGTCAGTTCCTCGGACGCCAGCAACTGCCATTCGCCATCGACCTGTACCCACAGGCTGCGCTCGTACTGGGCGCGCTCCCCTGCGGGCAGCGGCACGGCGGCCTCGACCCGCACGGGCGGCAGACCGGCTGCGGTTGCTTCGCAGTCCGGGCACTCGGGCGCGGCTTCGCCAGACGGCGCGGCGTTCAGCCGCACCTGAATTTCGGCAACTGCCGCGCAACCTTCCAGCTCGGACACCACGGCTGCATGCGTGTTGCGGAAGCGGAAGGTGAAACCTTCGCTCGGGTCGAACCCGAACCGCCAGGCGTCGACCTGCGGCTCCTCGGGTTCGAAGCGGATGTCTTTGGGCGCGGCGGCGTCGCAGGTCGGTACGGGGGTCGGGGTTGGCGTGGGCGTGGGGACGGGCGTGGGGGTGGGCGAAGGCGTGGGGGTTGGCGGGGGCGTTGGCGTGGGTGTGGCCGTGGGCGTCGGTGACGGCGTTGGGGTTGGCGTGGGGGTGGGCGTGGGCGTTGGTGGAGGTGTTGGGGTGGGCGTGGGCGTGGGCACGTGTTCCGCCACCACGAACGTCACGCTGCCAAACACCAGGCGGTCGAGCTCGCCCGTCAGCGGGTCCTGAATAAATTGCGACAACCGCGCCGTCCAGCGGCCGATGTCGAGCGTGCCGATGGCGTCGCCGCCGTCGACGGACGTGACGTCGAACGTTGCGCCGTCCTGCACCCCCTGGAACATGACTTTGCGAGATGGTTGGTCCTGGCCGTCGTGCACCAGTTCGAGCTCGAATTGCTGGCTTTCCAGAGAGCCGGCGTGGATGTCATCCCCCGTCAGCAGCGATGCCGTCAGCGCGATGCTCGATTCCGTGGACGGCGCCGCCGGCGCCGGCGCAACTTGAAACTGCGCCGGGAGCATCAGGCTGAAGAGGCTGGAATCTTGCCGGTCGGATTCGACGCGCCACTCGCCTTTTTCCGGCGCCACGATTCGCCAGCGCTGCGATTGGCCAACGGTTCGAACCTGTGTGCGGCCGTCGCCCTCATGCACGCGCTGGCCGTCGGGCGCTGTCACCGTAATTCGATCGTCGCCGCCCACGTTGGTTACGTTGAAGTGAACCTCGCGCAACCCCGCCGGCAAGATGCACTTGCTGATGCCCTCGTCCCGCAGGCACAGGTTCGTGGTCCCGCCCGTTGCGGCCTCGAGTATCTCGCGCGTGAGCGCGGCTGGGTCGGGCACGCGCACCACGCGGCGGTCGCAGTCCTGCTCGCCTTCGCACTGCGTAATTTCGCGCCACGCATTCTGCGTGTTGGGGAACCATTGGTCGCGCGCGTCGATGCCAACGACGAACAGCTCGACGGGAAATCTGGCGGTGAGCGCGGCCCAGGATTCGGCCAGCCCGCACATGTACACGCCCTCGTCCGCGGTGCTGGCAATCTGCGCCAGCGCGTCCGCCGGGCATGCGGCGTCCGGCGCGCTCGACTGCGCGAGCGCGCCGCCGAGCGGCGCGGGTCCGCCGTCGGTGATGAGCACCACGACCTTCCCGCGCCCCGGGTCTTCCGAGGGCGTGGTTCCCAGGTCGGCGTCGATCGCGGCCGGCGGGCACTGCGCGTCCACGGGCGGCCGCATGCCGATGGCCACGCGCCAGGCCAGACACAACGCGGATTGAAAGTCGGTGCCCGACATGCGCTCGACTCGAAACTCCTCGCGCAGTCCTGGGGTTTCCGCGTCCGAGAGCGGCAGGATGATGCGCGGCGCCGACGCCGCGTCGAACACGTGGGGGCTGCCGAACCCAATGCCGGCGATGCGCAGGTCGAACGAATCGGTAAACGTGGCGATCGAGTCGATCAGGCCGCGCGCGGCGCTGACGCGCTCCCCGTCGGGGTCGCTGCGCTCCATCGAGAGGGAATGATCGATGGCAAGCACGATGTCGGCCGCGTCGGGGGCGTCCCCGCTGACGGTGGCCGGCAGGGCCAGGAGCAATACGGCGACAACCGTGGACACCGCCACGGCCACGCTCGCCGCAGACAAATGCCGCACCGCCTGCGGCCGACTACGCATGCGCGGCTGCAAGTCGGAGCCGCCTCTGATGGCCTGCAGCTAGCACGAAATCGACGGCACGCAGCCAATCCCGCGCCGCCTTTGCCCGCCCCATCTCGTCAACGTCGTCGCGCAGGAGGGCGCGCATAGCGGCGTACTCGTCATCCGCGGATCTGCGCCTGTCGAACGTCCCCCATCGCTGGACGAGTGAGGTCTGCATGCGTGCAAGTTCGGCAACGTCCTCCCACTCCTTCGACATCGCTTCAGCGCCGACAGAGACGGCGAATTTGCCGAGGTTCTTCTGCAAGCCTCCGGGCACGCCGTCGTACAGCATGAAGTCTTGGAACGCGTCGAAGGCATTCACGAACCCCCGACCGCCTCCGAAGACATCGTTTTGAGCCGACGAGTCGAGCACTGACTGCCGAATCAGTCGAATCGACTGGCCGCCATGCTGGATGCTCCAGGTCTGCAGGGGGTCGACGGGATCACGGTCGGTCGATGACGTGATCGTTTCGTCGGTTCGCAGGAGATAAAACAACTCGAGCAACGTTGGCCCTTGAGAATCGGGATGGCTTCCCAGTAGACGCGCCGTTACGCTCGGAACCAATGGCTCGGGCGTCGCAACGGCGCACTCGATGGCTGCGGCAGCCGACAGCTCGGGCAAGATGTGGAAGTTACGGACGCTTTGGCGCGTAGATCCACTTTCCTTCGCCGCGGGCGTTGCGCCGTAATATGTGTCGTGCGCCCGATGACCTTCGTCGGTGTCCATGATACTGGTGGGCGACCAACCGAAAGTGCTTTCGTCTGGCGCCCATAGGGACAGGAGTGCAATCGACGCTCCCAATGCGGGAACGACGATTGGTGTGCCGCCGGGACCCATGCAGTCTCTGAGCGCTCGGATGACGGGTTCGCGCAGCAGTCCGCCTTGGCCCTGCATGCACCGAGCCACGAGTCCTTGTACTTCTGACGAGGGGACGTATAGGCGCTGGAGGTTTGCGTTCGTCTTCCTACAGTCCACAGAGCTGTTACGGCGGTCTTGGCCTCTCAGCCCCTCACCGGCAGGCGACATGTGCACTAAGGCGGCCAAGTGCTCGTCGAGCAATTCTAGGTGACCGTCCCCAGCATCTTTCCTGAGTGCCTCCGCAAACGTGAGCGGCAAGTAGTGGGCCAGCGCAGTCGTGGAGCGACGGTCAATGGCCTGGTTGATGCTGGAAAAGTTCAATTCCCCGAGTGTGGCCGCGCCGTAGAGGTCTTTAGCAGCTTTTTTCGCCTCAATCGTCGCGGCCAACTCGCGCACGTTGCCGGTGATGGGCGCGCCCCCGTCATGCGACTTGACCTCGATGCGCAGGTCTGTGATGAGACTGTTGCCCGTCGAACGCGGCATGACGCGAATGCTGCGGACGAGTGCGTCCATCAGTTGCGACGTGTACACGTCAAGGCCGGCGGGGTCGATCCCAACTTGACCTATCGAGTGCAATGGAGGTCGATACTCGCCGATGGCCACTGCATGCGCGGACTCTTGGAGTTCCTCGTAGACCGTGCGGAGCTCGTCTGCTCGTTCCTCGAGTTGGCGCACGGCTTTCTGTGCGCTCGGGACGAAACTTTCCTTGATTTCTTTTAGCAGCGCAAAGCCTGCGTAAGCAAAGATCCAGTCCTCGTAGCGTCTGATCAGGTCGGCCTCGGACCCTCTGCGAAGTTCACCCGTCGACTTGCCTTTGCCCTTGCCCTTCAAGAGGTTGAACATCACCGCGGCCACAAGTATGATTATCCCCACGGTGCCCAGGAACCGGGGGAGTGGGTTTCCAGGGATTGGATTTCCAGCCGTGCCGATGAGGGCCCAGGCGATGACGCCGAACACCGCTGCTACCAACACGGTAACGACCCATCTGCCCAGTGAAAGCCCGCCGTCCGTCGTTGCGGCACGCGGCTTCTGCATTTCACGGGACTGCGCCTTGATTTGTTCGCGCACGCCCTCGGGTGACGAGTATTTGCGGCTCTTCAAGTTCCCCGGGAGCATCGCACTGAGCCCTTCGCCGAAGAACTTCTCGACCCGACGCCGTCCGTCGTCATGCTTCTCGATGGTCCGTCCCAGCGAATCCAATGAGAACGGGCCGCCCTCGTGCGCAAGGTGCTTTTTGGAAACACGCACGACGTACTTTCGGTACGACTCGACTTCCTCGAGAACGCGGTCGCGTACTACCTGGTCGATGCGTTCCGTGATCCGCTGCCGCCGCTGTTCCAGGTTGCTGGACATCGCCTCGCAGTATGCGGTCCACTGGTCGGCATTGGCATTGTACCCCGCAGGTTGTAGGGCGACGCCTTTCGGAATCTGTTCGAAGTTATGTTCGTCCGTGAAGGAACCGACGAGGTCATCGACATTTCTCGGCTCTGCCTTCGGCATGGCGTCGATTTCATTGGCGGACAACAAAGACTTATTGTCTTTCAGAAACTTGCCGAATGCACCAGGATTGTTGCCTGGGTAGGCAAAGAAGTCATGGTCGAAATCGGGCGCCTGCCCGCCGTCGATCAGCCGTTGCATGGCTTGCTCGATCAAGCGGCTGCTCTCGCGGCGGGCATAGTCCAGCCTCGGGTAGTCGATGGTTACGACGGACGGCAGCAGGCGCTGCGCCTCATCGCCGGTCCTCGCATCCAGATTGTTGGCGGCCTCAACGTCGCCGAGGATGCGCACCAACGGATCGGTTTCGGCGTAAACGTCTTCCTTCCTCGCCGCCACATCCGCGTCACGGCGGCCCACCCAGTAGACGCGATTGAACAGGCGCTCGCCCAGCTGGTACGTCAGGTCAGCAGTATTGCCGGTGTGGATTGGGAAACGCCGCTCGGCAAAGGTCGTCTGCTGATCGGCGCGTTGCAACAGATCCAGTTCGCGAATGATGGCAAACGTGCCGGTGCGGCCTTTGCTTTGCATGGCAAGCAGGCTCGAGCCTGCATCGAGCGGCTCGTTGTCGAATGCGCTCGACACGACGAGAACGAGGTTGATGGTGAGACTCGAAGGGACTGGTGTTTGGCGCAGCCAGAGGGCAAGTGGCAGAAAAAATCCGGCGCCCGTGCCTCCAGCGGTGGAGGCGACGATGTTGACCGTGATTGGTTGTCCGCCCGGTCCCGCCGCATTCAGCGCGGCTCGCACGCGCCGCTTGAACTGCGTGGACGCATCGGCCTCGCCCCCCTTGAGGTCGGGGGACATGAAGGCGGCGAAAGCCGGCAGGCCCGAGGCGCGCAACCCCCAGAGGCCATCGGCCAGCGCGGGGATGTCCCGCATTTGGCGCGCAATCTGGCTCATGACCGCGACTTCGGGCCGCTGTCTGGGCCCTGGACGGTGGGGGCTGGGCGCCAGCCCCTTGCCGGCGTCCATGTTCGCCCAGGTGGGAACCGTCACGCCGCTGACGGTGTCCTGGAAGCTCTTGTGCGGCGCCAGCAAGTCGCTTCCCAGCGCAAAGATGCCGGTGTGCGTGTCCTCGTGGCTCAGGTCGAAGGCGATAAAGGCTGGGAGCTCGAGGTCGTAATGCGTCGAGAGGCCTTTCAGTTCCTCGGCGACGAACTTCCCTGTCCCGCCCAGGAAGACGTTGATGACGCCCACGGTGATCGGGTCCTCGGCTCGCTTGCGGCAGCGCGACGGATAGTAGGCCACCGCCGCCCGCGCTGCAAGCAGTCACGAGTGGAAAAGGCTGCTGAGGGTGACGCGCGGCGAGCATCTGGCGCACCGGGGCGGAAGACCCTCACCCTGACCCTCTCCCGCTCGCGGGAGAGGGGAAACTCGACAGGCCCCGACCCGCCACCGCCTCCCTGCCCTCTCCTGCTCGCGGGAGAAGGGAACGTCCCTGCGTCCGTCCCTGCGCCCGTCCCTGCGCCCGTCTCTCGCGTGCGGGGAGAGGGGAGAGAGGCAGTGGACGGTTCGGCCTCACCCTGACCGCTCCTTCAGGGGGAGGGGATGCTGGCGCTGGCGCTGCCGCTGGGTGTGCTGGGGGGCTGGTCGGTTTGGTCGGCGCGTAGTTGGCGGATCAGTTCGGCGCTGCGCCGGCGGGTGTAGGCGGCGCGCTGCTCTTCTGTCCAGGCGTGGAATCCCTGGCCGGCGGCGGCGCCGGTGTGGCCGGCGTCTACGGCCTGGCGCAAGGCGGCGGGGGGCCGGGCGGCGCGGCTGAGGTCTGGGGCCAGGTAATGGAAGATTTGGCGGTATACGTCCAGCCCGGCGAGGTCTGCCTGGCGAAACAGTCCCAGCGCGGGCATGCGCCGGGCGATGGAGCCGCGCACGGCAAGGTCGATTTCCTCGGCGGAGGCCACGCCCTGGCCAACCAGCTCCATGGCCTCGCGCAGCAGCGCGAATTGCAGGCGGTTTATCAGGTAACCGGGCAGTTCGCGCTGCAGCACCACTGGCCACTTGCCCATGCGTTCCAGCAGCGCGCGCACGGCCTGGATGGCGGCTGCGCTGGTGCGCCGTCCGGGCGCGACTTCGACCACGGGGATCAGGTGGGGCGGCAGTATCCAGTGGGCGAGGGCCACGCGCTGCGGCCGCTGGCAGGCGGCGGCGATGTCGCTGACGGGGATGCTGGAGGTGTTGGACAGCAGCAGCGCGTTGGGGGGCGCGGCGCGGTCCAGGCGCGCAAACACGCCGCGCTTTATGGCCAGGTCCTCGGCAACGGCCTCGAAGACGACCTGGGCGCCCTCGGCCGCGCGTTCCAGCTGCGGGGCGGGGGCGAGGCGCGCCATGACGGCTGGGACGTCGGTGGACGCGATGACGCCGGCGGCCACGAGGTCGGCGGCGTCGTGCTCGGCCTCGGCAATCGCTGCGTCTGCGCGGCCGGGCTGGCTGTCGTAGACGGCGACCTGGAAGCCGGCGCGCGCGGCTTCGAGCGCGATGCCGTGGCCCATGCGGCCCGCGCCAATCACCGCCGCACGCGGGGCCGGGCCGTCCGCTGGCTCGTCCGCCGGCCTCGTCACGGGCGCAGCGCCGATCGCCGCGGGCTCGTCCGCCGGTCTGGTCATGGGCGCAGCGCCGATTGCCGCGGGCTCGTCTGCCGGTCTGGTCATGGGCGCAGCGCCGCGTCGTCGACCATCCGATTCCTCCGGGGAGCACGCATGCCTCGCGGATATACTGCCTGCCGCCCCGCGATGTCTCGACCCATGCGCATGTCGTCGGACCGAGGCGCCGGCGATCCGCTATGGCCGCTGGCGCCGGTTGGATTTGCGATCTCTGCCGCCGCGCGTCCGAGCGCCCTGGCGCTGGGGGTGGGCGCGGGGGCGGGCGCGGGCGCGTTGGTCGGGTTGGCCGCCGGACTGGTCTACATCCGCTCGCCGGCCGCCGCGGCGGTTGGCCCGCTGGTGCTGCTGGCGATTCTGGTGCTGTGGCCGAGCATTTTGGGCGCGCTGGCGCTGATTGCCGATCGGGCGGCGTCCGGCGCCGAGGCGACGACGGGCGAGGCGCTGCGCGCGGCGGTGCGGCGGGCGCCGGCGCTGACGCTGGCGGCGCTGCCGGTGCTGGTGGCGCTGGGGGCGCTGCTGGCCGTGCAGTTTGCGGCGTTCTTTCTGACGCAGCCGCCGCAGGCCACCATCGTGACGGAGCGCCCCGTGGCGCTGATTGCCTCGGTGTTCGTCATTCTGCTGCTGGCCGACACGGTGGCGCTGGCCGGGGCGCACGCGGCGCTGTGGATGGTGGTTCCGCACGTGATGGTGACGGGCGTGGACGCGGGATTTGCCTACAGCAACGCGCGGCTGCGGTTTTGGGAGCGGCCGGGGTGGACGATGGTCTCGATGAGCGCCGTGCTGATCCTGGCCGGCATGGTGACGGGCGCGGCGCTGGCCGTGCCAACGCTGGCGCTGGCGCTGGTGTCGGGAATCCAGATGCTGGGCGCCAACGAGCTGGTGTTGCTGCATCTCTCGGCGCCGCTGGTGCAGGGGTCGTTTGCGGTGGCGCTGGGCAACTTTGCCGCGATTGTGATTCTGACCACCGGCCTGGGGGGCGCGCTGGGGGGCGCGGCCGGGCTGGGGCACGTGCTGGGCGTTGCCGGCGGAACCGGTCTGCTGCACGCGGTGGACGGCCCGCGGCGTCGATGACGCTCCGGCTCCGCGCGCGCTGGGGACGGCCCCAGGGCCAGCGACATTGAGCATCACATTCGCATCCGGCTCCGCGCGCGCTGCGGGCGGCCAGAGCGAGCCGATGGCTAGTTCGCGGGTCAGACTCCGGCTCCGCGCGCGCTGGGGGCGGCCTTCTCCACATAACTACATCCCCCTCGCCAGCGCCCGGCTCGGCGCGCGCCGCGGGCGGCGGTCGTAATCCGCCGTGCCGGAGATTGCGGCCGTTGGCCTGGAAGCGGCGGCCGCGGCGCTGGCGCTGCTGGCCGCGTTCACGTTGGCGGGATATGGGCTGACGCGGCTGCTGGCGCCGCCCGAGCTGCGGTCGCTGGGCGTCCTGCTGGTGCCGCTGGTCGGCGCGGCGGCGCTGATCGTGGGGTCGTATGTCTTGAACCTGGTTATGGACATGCGGATGGCAACGGCCGTGCTGCTGGGGCTGGCGGCGGGGCTGGGGGCCTGGAGCGTGCGCCGCAGCGGGTGGTGGCTGCCGCGGCCGACGCGGCCGCAGACGCTGGCGTTGCTGGCCGGCGGGCTGTTGCTGGGCGCGGCCTTCCTGCCGCATCTGCACGCCCGCTCCGGGGCCATGCTGGGGCTCAATTCCGACGAAGACGTGTACGTGGCGCTGGCGGAAGCGCTGAAGTGGGACACAGTCTTCATGCAGGGGCTGGCCGTGGGGCCGTTTCAGTTCGAGTACCAGGGTCTGGCGAATCACGCCCGCGGCTGGGGGTTCCCCTATCTGCTGGCAATTGGCTCGATCTTGTCGAACACGCCGTCGTTTCACGCATACGCGCCGCTGTTGTACGTGCTGCTGGCACTGAGCGTGCCGTCGGTGTTCGTCTTCGCGCGCGCGGGGCTGCTGCTCTCGGAGCGGCGGTCGGCGCTGGCGGCCGTGCTCTACGCGCTGCACGGGCTGCCGCTCTGGTTTGTGCAGATGGGCTTTGGGCCGCACGCGGCGTCGTTTGCGCTGTTCCCCGTGGCGGCGGCCACCGGGCTGCTGGCGCTGCGGGGCGGCGGCGGCCGCCCTCTGGGGCTGGCGTCGCTGACCAGCGCGGCGCTGCTGGTGTCGTATTTCTGGGCGATCTCGGCGGTCTATCTGGTGGTGGCGGTCACGCTGGTCGCCGTGCTGACGGCGTGGGGGCCGGCGCGGGCGGCAACGCTGCGCCGCGCGCTGACGCTGGGGGGCGGCACGGTGCTGCTGGGCGCGCCGGGCATTGCCTGGCTCGTCCCTTTTGCGCTGCCGCAGCTGGGCAGGATTACCAGCGACCTGGACGGCAGCTTTGGGAACGCCTGGGGCGACACGCAGTTTGTGGACGTGGAGCTGGCCTTCGGGTTGCAGGCCTATCGGCTGATCCCGCGGGACGGCCCGTTCGAGACGCTGCTGGGGCCGGAGGGTCTGGCCGCGCTGAACGCCGTGCTGGGGGCGCTGTTCTGGCCGGCGCTGGCGCTGGCGCTGCTGGGCCTGGTCACGCTGCGCGGCGACCGGCGCGCGGCGCTGGCCATGGCAGGCGCGTTTGCCGGCTTTATGTGGTGGGTCGCGGCGGGCGCGGAATATCACTACGGCCACTTCAAGAACCAGTCCTACGTGGCGTTCTTGGTCGCCACGCTGCTGGCATCGGGCATTGCGAACCTGTACCACGGCCGCTTTGCGCTCTGGAGCGAGGCGTCCAGCCGCTGGCTGAACGAGCGTCTGGCGGTCTACGAGCCGGCGCTGCGCCGCGCGGCCGCGGTTCCGACGCTGGTGCTGGGGGCGGCGCTGCTCTACAACACCTATCTGAGCGTCTGGTGGAACTGGCAGGGCGCGGGGTGGAACGTGGAACGCCGCATTGCGCACGACGCGCGCGCCACAGCCGACCTGATTCCCGTGGGCGCGCGGGTATTCTTTGCCAAGAATCTCACGTACCCGGTGCCCGACGAACGGCGGCGGCTCAGCCGCCACGTGCTGGGGTTTCACTATCCCGCGCATCAGGAACAGGCGTGGGCGGTTCGTACGCTGGGTGTGTACGCCGGGATGCTGGTGGGACGGGACGTGTACGCGTTTACCGGCTCCCTCGCTTACGGATACGACGAGCAAGGCGATCTGACCTACGACTATCTGGTGCTGAACAGCGGCGACGATCCCCGCACGTACGGCTTGCTGGCGTCCGACGCCGTGCACGCCTCGCCGTATTGGACGGTCTACCGGGACGCGCCGGGCCAGCGGCTGACGGCCAACGATCTGGGAGCGGCGTTGGGGTCGCTGCGCGTCCCGGCGGACCGCAGTCTGCAGTTCGGGCTGCGCGACGGCCGGCTAGCGGTCGGGCCCGAGACGGCGCCGGCCGGCGCGTCCATCATGATTGGCGTGGCGGCCGCCGCGCCGGGCGAGCTGCTGGCGGACGGCGCCCGCATCCCAATCGAGCCCGGGCTGACCTGGCTGACGCTGCCGCCCGCCCGCGGCGCCGCGGCGACGGTTCGCGCGAGCGGCGGCTTCCAGCCGCAGCTGGCGGCGGCGCGGCTGCTGCCCGCATCCGCGTCCGTGGACGCGCCGCTGACCGATCATACGGCGCGCCACGTGGTATCGGTGGACGTCGACCTGCGCGGCGAGGGCTTCAGCGGCGTCATCATCACGGCGAACCCTAGCGGGACAGGCGGCAACGTGGGGCTGAGCTATCAGGAATCGCCGCGGCAGGGCGCGCCGGCGTCGCACGGCTTTTGGCCAAGCGCTGCGCACGTCACGATGCCCGCCCAGCGCATCGAGTTCGACTACGACCTGCGCCAGCGCACCATCACGGAAACCATCGACGGGCGCGTCTTTCCGCCCCTGACCGCGCGGGAGGCCGAGCTGCACGGGGATTACCGGGTGTCGTTCGAGGGGTGGCGCGGCTTCATTGTCGACCTCTCGTTCCCCCTGGCCAACGTCCACGTGCGCGATGGCGAGGTCAGCAGCGCGCAGCTGTTCCGCCAGACCTACGTCTTCGACATGCCGTCCCGCTGAGTCGGCGGCGGTAGGCTCGGTCAGCCGACGGCGAGGAGGCGCTCCGCTGGCGCACGAGTTCCCGCGCTACGTCCTCTCCGGCGCGGCGTTTCCGGGGCGGCCGCCCCTCGAACTGGCGCAGGAGGCGCGCGCGCTGGGGCTGGACGCGGTCGACCTGGTGGCCGCGCGCGGCGGTCAGGTCGACTGTGCGCAGCCCCGCGGCCTGGTCGAGGCGTGCGCCGCGTGTGCGGACCTCGGCGTGGCGGTGACGATGGTGACCACCGACCTCACCTCGCCGTTCGACGACCACGCCGACGCGGTCCACGCCGCCTGCGCCGAGGCGGGGATTCCCTACATCCGCTACGGGGCCTGGGCGCGGCTGGGCGAGCGGTCGTTCCACGACTCGCTCAAGACCGCCCAGGCCGGGCTGCGCGGGCTGGAAACGCTGTGCCGCCGCTGGAACCTGCGCGCGCTGATTCGCCAGACGCCCGGTTCCTTGCAGGCCCAGGCTGGCTATGCGGCGGCGCTGCTCCAGCACCGCCGGCCCGGGTTCGTGGGCGCGTGTCTGGCGCCGGGCGAGGTCTGGCCGCTCGGTCTGGAAGGCTGGCGTCTCGACCTGGACGCGCTGGGCGATTACGTGCAGGCGCTGAGCGTGACGAACTCGACCCTCGTCCACGCCAACGGCCGCTGGACGCGCACGCCGGCGCCGCTGGCGGACGGCGTTGCCGACTGGTCTGCGCTGCTGGACGAAGTCACGCGCCGCGGCCTGGACGTCTTCGCGCTGCTGGAAAGCCGTTACGCCGACGGCCCCGTCTGGCGCGCGGAACGCGCGGCGCCGGCGCCGGCGGACTCGAGGTTGGCGCGGGAGCTGTTGCGCCGCGACCTGGAGGCCGTGCGCCAACGCCTGGGCGCTCGACCCGTGCGGCGCGCCTCCAACAAACCCCGCCGCTGGTATCGGCCTCGCTAACCGCACGCGCCCCAGCCGCAGGCCGGACACCACAGGCAACGCCCCAAAGGCTGCAACGGCGTCTCGCAGTCAGGGCAGGCAGAACGCTGCGGCATTGCCGGAACACGCGCGCAGACCTGGGCGGACGGCGGGACGGCCGCCGCGGCGGTGCGCGGGACGGACCGCGGCGGCCGCGCGGCTGTCGGCGGCGCTGCTGGCCGCATCGCGGTTGTGGTCATGGGTCATTGTTACACGGTTGTTCGTCTTTTGTAAGCTTAGCAAATCGGGCGCCGCGGGCCGCCGAGGCTGCGCGGCGCGGGTTCCAAGCTCCAGACCCGGCCGCCGAGGCGCGTCCGGCACGGCGGCGCGCGTGTCAGACTGGCGCGGCCGTCCCGCGTGGAATGACCGTCTGACCCATGTCGATTGTGGAAACGCTCGCCAGCCTGGTGGCGATCGACAGCGTGAGCAGCAGCCTGCCCGGTGGGCCGGGCGAGCGGGAGCTGGCGCAGCACGTGGCCGAGCTGGCGCGCGCGGCCGGCGCGGACGTGGAGTCGTTCGAGGTGGCCCCCGGCCGGCCGAACGTGCTGGCCTGGGTGCGCCGCGGCGGGCGGCCGACGGTGTTGCTGGAATGCCATCTGGACACCGTGGCGCTGGATCCCATGCCCGACGCGCTGAATCCGCGCGTGGCCCAGGGGCGGCTCTACGGACGCGGCGCCGCCGACCCCAAGGGGTCGCTGGCCGCCATGCTGCACGTGCTGCGCGCCGCCGGGGCGGACCCGGCCTTTCCCGTGGACGTCTGCCTGGCCGGCGCGGTGGACGAGGAAATCAGCATGACCGGGTCGCGCGCGCTGGCCGAGCGCGGCCTGGCGGTGGACGCGGCCATCGTGGGCGAACCGACCCAGCTGCGCATCGTCACGGCGCAAAAAGGGGCGGTGCGCTGGCGGGTGCGCACGCACGGCGTGGCCGCGCACAGCGCCACCCCCGACCTGGGGCGCAACGCCATCATGGACATGACGCGCGCGCTGGCGGCGCTGGCGGCAGGCGTCGAGCCGTGGCTGGCGCAGCGCCCGCACCCGGTGCTGGGATGCGCAACCTGGAACGTGGGCACGATTGCCGGCGGCTCCGCCGTCAACGTGGTTCCCGACCGCTGCGACATCGACGTCGACCGCCGCCTGGTGCCGGGCGACACCTCCGCCGAGGTGCTGCATCACGTGGACGCGGCGCTCGACGCGCTGCGCGCCGAGGACGCCGAGCTGCGCATCGACCGCGACCCGCCCTACGTGGACATCCCCGCCATCGAAACGCCGCACGACGCGCCCATCGTGCAGGCCGCGCAGCGGGCCGTGGCCGCCGCCGGCCGGCCAACGGAACCCATGGGCGTGGCATACGCCACCGACGCCGCCATGCTCAGCGGCGTGGGCGGCATTCCGGCCGTGGTGCTGGGCCCTGGCGACATTGCCCAAGGCCACACGGACGACGAGTGGATCGCGCTCGACCAACTGGAACAAGCCGTGGACGTCTACCGCATGACCTGCCTCGCCTTTGCGGAGCTTGCGGCCTGATGCGCCTGACGCCGCGCGTGCGTCTGGTTGGCAGCGGGCGGGCCGGGGCCGGCCTGTCGAATCCTTATGACTGCCACGTCTACCTGATCGACGGCGGCGGGCCGCTGGCGCTGATCGACGCCGGCGCAGGTCTCGAACCGGAACGGATTCTGGACAACGTGCGCGCGGGCGGGCGCGACCCGGCGGATATCGCGACGATTGCGTTGACCCACGCGCACGCCGACCACGCGGGCGGCGCGGCCGCGCTGCGCCAAGCCACCGGCGCCGAGGTGCTGGCCCCGGGCGACGCGGCGGGGTGGCTGGCCGACGCCGACGAGGAAGCGGTCTCCCTGCCCGCCGCGCGCCGAGGCGGCACCTATCCCGCGGACTACCGCTTGCCGCCCTGCCCCGGCGCAGCCTCGATTGGCGACGGCGACGTCATCCCGGTCGGCGACCTGCGCCTGCGCACCATCGCCACGCCCGGCCACGCCGCGGCGCACGTCTCGTTTCTGCTGGACGGCGACGACCGGCGCGGGCTTTTTGGCGGCGACGTCGTCTTTCACGGCGGCACGGTGCTGCTGCTCTCCACGCCGGACTGCTCGATTCAGGCGCTGGGCAAGTCGCTGCGGCGTCTGCACGCCCTCGATTTCGAGGCGCTCTACCCCGGCCACGCCGGCATTTCGCGCCGCTGCGGCCGCCGACACCTCGACGCTGCGCTGCGGGAGTTCGACGCTCAACGCGTTCCACGCAACTATTACGCCTGACCGGCGGCTTCCTGCGTTCGGTTCCCGCCGACGCGCTGCCCTGCAACCGTGCTGCCGTCCTTTCGCACCGCCGCCGCGCCTACAATGACCTCGCGGCGTCGTTCGACTGGAAACCAACCATGCCCATCCACGCGGACATCTGCGTTCTGGGCGGCGGTCCCGGCGGCTACGTGGCGGCGCTGCGCGCTGCGGCGCTGGGCGCGCGCGTGGCGCTGGTCGAAGCGTCTGCGCTGGGCGGCGTGTGCCTGAATCACGGCTGCATCCCCACCAAGGCGCTGCTGCGCAGCGCCGAGGTCTATCAGCTGGCCGCAAACGCCGCCTCGTTCGGCGTCAGGGTGCAGGGCGCCGCGGCCGACTACCCGGCCATGGCCGCCCGCAAGGACCGCATCGTGCGCCAGCTCACCCGCGGCATTGCGGGACTGCTCGGCGCCGCGGACGTCACGGTGCTGGCCGGCCGCGGACGGCTGGCCGGCCCCGGCGCCGTGGAGACGGCGCTGGCCGACCGCACCGAGCTGGTACTTGCGGCAAACGTCATCGTGGCCACCGGCTCGTCCTCAGCCGCGCCGCCAATTCCGGGCGTGGACCTGCCCGGCGTGATCGACAGCAACGGCGCCCTGGAGCTCACCGCAGTTCCCGACCATTGCGTGGTGGCCGGGGCCGGCGCCGTGGGGGTGGAATGGGCCACGCTCTTCGCGCTGCTGGGCGGCCAGGTCACGCTGGTGGAAATGCTGCCGCGCGTGGTGCCCAACGAAGACCAGGACGTCAGCGCGGCCATGCGCAAGATTCTGGTGCAGCAAGGCGTGCGCGTGCGCACCGGCACGCGCATCACGACCATTGACCAGCGCGGCGGCGGCCTGCAGGTCGGGCTGGCGTCCGACGACGACACGGAAACCCTGCAAGCCTCCCACGTGCTGCTGGCCACCGGCCGACGCCCCAACGTGCACGACGCGGGCCTGGAGTCGGCCGGGGTTCGAGTCGAAGACGGGCGGCTGCCCGTCGACCAGCACATGCAAACCAACGTGCCCAGCATCTACGCCGTGGGCGACGTCACCGGCGGCCGGCTGCTGGCCCACACCGCCTCGCACCAAGGCGTGGTAGCCGCGGAGCACGCGCTGGGGCACGACGCGGCCTACGACGACAGCGCGGTGCCCGCCTGCACCTTCACGCATCCCGAAATCGCCAGCGTGGGGCTCACCGAAGCGCAGGCGCGGGACGAACGGGGCGGCGTGCAGGTTGGCGTGTTCCCGTTCCAGGCTCTGGGCCGCGCCCGCGCCTATGGGGAAACCGACGGATTCGTAAAGATCGTGGCCGGCCAGCCGCACGGCGAGATTCTGGGCATGCACGTCATCGGCCCGGGCGCCAGCGACATCATCAGCGAAGGCGTGCTGGCCATTCGGCTGGAAGCCACGCTGGACGACCTGCGCGAGACCATTCACGCGCACCCCACCTTTGCCGAAGCCACCGCGGAATCGGCCTGGCAGGCCGTCAACGCCCCCATCCACCTGCCCCTGCCGCGGAGCGCGCGCTGATCCCGCCCATGGTCCGCCCGCCGGATGCGCCGCCAGTGTCCAGCCGGCCCCGCGCGGGGGTGGGCCTGGAGTCGCCAACGCCCTCGGAGCGCCAGCCGCTGCGGCTGGTCATCGCCGGCCTGGGCGCCATCGGCGCCGAGGTGGCGCGCGCCGTGCGCGCCGGCGCGGTGCCCGGAGTGCGCCTGGCAGCCGCCGTGGAACCCGAAACCGTAGCCGCGCGCGCGGAGCTGCGCGCGGCCGGCGTTCCTGTGCTAGACGACCTGGCGCAGCTGGACTGGGCGCGTGTGGACGCGGTGCTGGAAGCCGCCTCACAAGACGCGCTGCGCGCCATTGCGCCGCAGGTGCTGCGCCGCGGCGCGGACCTGGTGGCCTTGAGCGCCGGGGCCGTGCAGGACGCCGCGTTCCTGGCCGAGCTGCTGGCGCAGGCCAGCGCCAGCGGCGCCCGCATCTGGCTGCCCTCCGGCGCCCTGGGCGCCCTGGACGTGGTGCGCGCGGCCAGCGCGGGGCGGCTGGACGCCGTGACCTTGACCACCACCAAACCGCCCCGCGCCCTGGCCGACGCCCCCTACGTGACGGCGCGCGGGATCGACGTTGCCGGCATATCCGAACGCCGCCAGCTGTTCGACGGCTCGCCCGCCGAGGCGGTGCGCGGATTTCCGCAAAACGTGAACGTGGCGGCGCTGCTGGCGCTGGCCGCCGGGGACGCAGCGCGCCTGCGCGTGCGCGTGATTGCCGACCCCGCCGCGCCCGGCAACGTGCACGAAGTCGAAGCCCGCGGCTCGTTCGGCGCCATGCGCCTGCGGCTGGAAAACCGCCCCAGCCCCGCCAACCCCAAAACCAGCGCCCTAGCCGCCCACAGCATCATCGCCCTCCTCCGACAGCTAGGCTCGCCGTTGCGGTTTGCATAGCCAGGTGCTTAGGGATCGATGGCTCGTAGCCAGGGGCCGTGGTTAGCGTTTCGTCGTCGTTGCTATGGGAACGGCTTCGCCGCGGCTACAAACGGTTATTGATTCCTACGGTCGACTTCACGGATTCCTCGCAGCGAGATATCAGTCAGAATTGGTGAGATTCGACGTGCCCAGTGAATAGCCAAATAGTGCTTCGCTCTGGTCGTTGCCAAATAGAGCAGCTTTTGATTGAATTCCGTGTTGGAGAAAGACACATTGACGCCGAGGACGATGACGGCGTCATATTCCAGGCCGCGCACCTCAGGGATTTGAGCCAGGATTGTACGAGAAGTGCTGAAGCTGCTCCGGTCGGCAAATTCAATGTCATCTCGTCCGGCGTCGACACAGCCTGTGTAAAACTCGTTGAAAATATTTCTGTCACGCGCCAGTATTGCAATGCGCGCATCGCTAAACCCTGGAAGCGAGCGAATGCGACTCAGGTCCTCGATGACACAACGGTGCATTGCGTTGTTGGTGGAGTGTCTGTGAATCTCAGGCCGGTGTCCGTCTCGATCGAATGGCGTAGGCGCGGGCAGGCTTTTATTGAACAGACGCAAGATGCGATTGTTGAACCGGGTGATGTGCTTGTTCGAACGGTACGACAACCGGGCGTACTGAACCGCGGTTTCGGCCCGGCCCAGCACACGGTCGAGCGCACGCCACCGATGGATGCCTCGGTATGGCGTGAGACGTTGCGCTAAATCTCCCAAGACCGTGAACAGGTTGTTCGTGGAGGCGAGGCTGAGCAATTTGAACTCGATAGGTGAAACGTCTTGCGCTTCATCCACCACGATGTGCCGATACTGCCGTTTGATGGTGCCATTGAAGAGATGGTCCAGATAGGTCAACGCACCCTCGTCCGAGTCCAGAAACCCACCGTCGAGCATCCGGCCGGCCGATACCTTCAGCGTATGAGCTTCGTCTTCCGACAAGTTGTTTCGGGCCAGACGGAGTACTGTGTCGACATCTTGCAGCAAGGCTACATACGATCGTCGTACGTCGTACCGTGGCCACGCATCATTGCAGTACTCAGCAACTTGCCGGCTCACCGTGCGCCGCCGACTTTCGGTGTCCTCGCCGAAAGCATCCCTGATTTCCCAGTATCTTTCAAGAACAGCGTCCGCCGCGAGCCGTAGAAAGGTCTGGCGTCGGCTATTCAACCCTGTGCCATCTGAAGCACGAGCCAGGGCAGCTTGCAGGCTTTTCTGAATGTCGCTGGTCATAACCTGAACGCTACGCCCAGCGTCGATCTCAATTGGGAACCCCGAAAGAGCCCGGCACTGCCTTCGAACTCGTTCGGTCAGTCTGCGGACATGCTTGTCCAGCATATCCGCCATGGCAAGCGACCCTTTGAACGTCTCGACCTTCATCCGACCCTGA
Source organism: uncultured Chloroflexota bacterium (assembly GCA_958296175.1). Lineage (GTDB taxonomy): Bacteria > Chloroflexota > UBA11872 > UBA11872 > UBA11872 > UBA11872. The sequence continues at coordinate 1,498,115 of OY282448.1, read as the reverse complement.
TCGTTCAAATTGCCGAGCAAACCGTCCCGAACTCTCAGCCGAGTCGCCCGACGGTCCAAAAACCAATCACGCAGTGTTGTTTGTTGCACGCCGGCCGAGACGTTGAGCGTTGGGAGTACGTCTCTTGCATACTCGAGGAATGCCTTCGAAGGACCGATGAACAGCGTCGTCTCCGGGGTCGGAGGCGTGGCAGATTCGATTTCGTTGAACGGCGAGAGCAAGTACGCGATGCGATGCAGGCCGATCTCGGACTTGCCGCTCCCTGGAGCACCCTGTACGATGAGGGCCGGATTCCGCTGATTTGCTATCGCCTCGTACTGGTGCGGCTCAATGGTCTCGATAATGGCCTGAAGGCGACGACCATCTTCTCCAACGCTGCTCAGTGCGTCTGCAAGCGCCGACTTATCGATGTCGGTGGGTCCTGCAAGCATCCTGCGGAAAATATCGTTGATCTCAAGAAGCTGTTTATCTCTGATGCGCAGAAATCTCTTTAAATCTACCCTTACAGGTATGTTGCGTTCTGATCTTCTACCCTGGCCCCTCGCTGTGTAGCTTGACTCATTGGTATACCAAAGCCGAGCCACTGGAGCAGTCCAAGAACAAACGTCCTCTTTCATTATCTGAGTGGCACCAATATAGATTGACATGTCCGGTCGAATTGCAGTGTCACTAAGATCTGCATAGTCAATACGGCCAAAATACGGTTGCGCAAGCGCCAAGTTCAATCCGTCTCCGTACTCTCCTAAAAATTCTTTGAGTGGAGCTGCGGATGCACGAGGATGGACAGGAGTTTGCCCTGCCAATTTCAGTTGGCTTTGTCCGGCCTCTATATGCTGGATCACACGCTCCAGCTTTTTGCGCTCCTCTTCGTAGGCTTGCTCCATAGCTTCCTCGGTCACGCTCTTCACCTTCCCGCATGCCTGAGCCGTGCGCGCCGCCACCCTAGCATGCATGCGCCGCGCTGTCCTGTGGAAGCGTGCGCACGGAGGCGTTGGTTCGGGTGGACGGAGGCGGCGGCGGCGGCCAGGTCGCGGGCGATGGGGCATGGGGATGGGCCGCGGGCGGACGCGCTGGCGGTGAAGGCCATGCGGCGGGAGCTGGAGGCGGTGCGCGGATTTCCGCAAAACGTGAACGCGGCGGCGCTGCTGGCGCTGGCCGCCGGGGACGCGGCGCGCCTGCGCGTGCGCGTTATTGCCGACCCCGCTGCGCCCGGCAACGTGCACGAAGTCAAAGCCCGCGGCTCGTTCGGCGCCATGCGTCTGCGGCTGGAAAACCGCCCCGGCACCGCCAACCCCAAAACCAGCGCCCTAGCCGCCCACAGCATCATTGCCCTGTTTCGACAGCTAGGCTCGCCGCTGCGGTTTGCGTAAGCGCCGGGGCTACTTGAACCATTGCCCGACGTACTCCAAGGCTTGCTTGACTGAAAGCTCGGTCGTCGACGGGCCGGTCCGCACGTAGAAACGCTCGTTGTCGCCGTCGGTCACGTAGACGGGAACGCTGGATTTTTCGCAGCGGATCACAAAGACGCGGCCGTCGGTAGAGTCGTCGAAATCGGCGTGCATGAAGGCCCACACACTCTTGCTCATATTCTGATTGACCATGTTGACGAGATGCAGCCACATGCGGTCTTCGTTGTCGAACCCGTCGGCGTCGAGACCAACGGGTGTTCCGTCGTCGGTGACGCCCACGATCAACGTGCCGCCGTCCTTGTTGAGGAATCCGGCCAACGTCTTGAGCACGGCTTGTTCCATGCGTTTATCGCGTTGACCTGTGTGCATGTTGACCCGCAGCGTCGACTTGAACTCGACGATACCCGACTCTCCGCTGCGGATGATCTCATCGACGTCGATTTCGTCAGATGGCTTTGCGGTGTCGGACTTTGCGGCAATCCGCTCGTACCCATCGCGCACAGTCTTCGCCATGAGTTCACGGCGGCTCGTCAAGAACGCCGCGTAGTCCATGTGCTCCCAATTGTCGGGCAGCGCGTGGTATTTGTACATCTGCACGATGTCTATTTCACTGACCGAGCCGGATTCGCTGAGGTCTCGTTTCGCCAGCGGCAGATACTCCGCCGGGGATTTATCGGAGACCCTGACGTTATCCGCCCATTCGACGTACGCAAAGTTTGCTATCTGATTGACGTCTCTGGTTGCCGTGATACCGAGTTTCGCCAGATATCCACGAGGAAACAGACGATGACGCTCGATGGACGTGACGCCAGAAGGCGATTCGGCAATCATGTCGGATAACGTGAGCTTGGAAAACAGCACCGGCGCATCCAGCAGCACCAGCGCCGCCTCATAGGCAAACAGCGAAGGGCTGCGGGCTGACGACGTGGCAAGGTCGTTGGGCAGTGTCACGTCCCAGAAGTCGTTCGTCAGGGAAACGTTGCATGCGCTGCGCAGCCGGTCCACGAACGCATCGGCGGTAGTCACGCCTCGAAGCATGGCCAAGTCCGACTCCATCCGGGACTCTGGCGATGCCGTGTATCGACCGGTCACCGCTGACATGAAGAACCACTGGGCGATGACTTGCCGCAGCGTGTGCTCGGCGATGCCGTATTCCGTCCTGCCGATCAAGTACAGCGTGTAGGCATACAGCAGCGCATTCCGCGAACTGATCATCCGGCGCGATCGGTATCCGGCGTGCCGGAGACAGTTCATAAAGTCGTGCCAGTGCTGCAAGTTCAAGACGTTCGTCTGAGCCTCGCGCAGCTGTGTGAATTGGGTGCTCCTGCGTTCGGCGCTGAACGCTCCGGTTTCCAGGTCTTTGCCGCGCAATATTGAGTAGACGTGCTCGAGTCTGGCGCGCTTGAACGCCAGGCACACGCCCACACGCAGCATCTGGTCCGGCGAGGGTTCGATGAATGAGTTGTAGGGCGACGGTTCGCCTGCTGACTGGACGCGCGCCCGCCGGCAAAATCTTTCCAGCTCCTCTCGACCCTTGTCCCAAAAGACCGACATGAGCGTCAGGATGAAATCGGCTTGGTTGAGCGGCTTGCCTTGGCTGTTGATTCGAACGAATACGTCCGCAACTGCTTCTTCGGACGTATCGGCCGAGAGCTCCAAGGCTGTAAATGGAAATCTGAGCATCCCTTGGAGCTTCACGATGGACGCCTGAATTCGCTTGACTTCGGCGTCTGTCACGTTTCTGACAGAACGCAGGCCGCTCAGAAAGTCACCTACGATCTGAAACAGGTCGGCATTGTTACTCCAAAGTTCTGAAATGTCGGGGATGAACGATCTGTCGCGTTCGATTGCAGCGCTCGCTACCTCGAACTTCTCCTCGATCGGATCGAAGGCGATACGGATGCGCTCGCTCTTGTAGTTGTTGCGAACAACGGACACGCCTTTCACCACGGCATAGAGCGACGTCAACCGTTGCTGTCCATCGACGATGACCTTGTTGGGCGCAGGTGCTTGACGTCCTATCTCAACGGTCTTGTGTCCAGCACTCAGACCGTTGGCCCAAAAGAGCAGATAGCCAACGGGATACCCTCGGTACATCGAATCGAACAGATCGCGCACCTTGGTGTTTGGCCAGACGAACGGCCGTTGGATATCTGGCAGCCCAATCTCGCCCATTGCGATGTTGTCGATGAGCGTGCCCAGGGGAAACGTGACCTGCGTAAATGCCGTATCGCTCAGTTTGGGGTCTCCTTGCGGTTTGCAGGCGCGGCGGCCGCCGCCTGGTTCCCTCCCGAGTCGATCGAGCTAGGCGCGGGAAGTCTACGCTTCCCGCCGCCGCTCTGGGCGCACCCCGCAGCATACGGCATTTCTGCTGCGTACGGGCCCGCCGTCGGCGGCGCCGGCTGACTGCGCCGCCGTTGCGCCCAGTTCCTCGACGCATCCCGTAAGCTGGCCCGATGAACGACCACCGCCGGCTGTTGGCGGATATGCGCGTGGGGGGTTTGTGAGCGGAGTGGAGACGTCTGGGCCGCCGACGGAGGCGTTGGTTCGGGTGACGGAGGCGGCGGCGGTGGCCAGTTCGCGGGCGATGGGGCATGGGGATGGGCCGCGGGCGGATGCGCTGGCGGTGAAGGCCATGCGGCGGGAGCTGGAGGCGGTGCACTTGTCGGGGCGGATCGTGATCGGCGAGGGCGAGCGCGACGAAGCGCCCATGCTCTACATCGGCGAGGACGTGGGCGACCCGCACGGGCAGCGCGTGGACGTGGCGGTGGACCCGCTGGAAGGCACCAGCCTGGTGGCCAGCGGGCGCTCGAACGCGATTGCGGTGATGGCCATTTCGGAGCCGGGCGGGCTGCTGCACGCGCCCGACACGTATTTGGAAAAGCTCATCGTGGGCCCGCCGGCGGCGGGGCGCGTGAACATCGACTATCCGGTGGAAGCCAACCTGCAAATCATTGCCGACTCGCTGAGCCGCCAGGTGTCGGACTTGACCGTGATCGTGCTGGACCGCGAGCGCCACCGGCGGCTGATTGCGGACGTGCGCGAGGCTGGCGCGCGCATCAAGCTGATTGCCGACGGCGACCTGGTGGCGGCGGTGTCGGTGGCGGTGGCCGGCACGGCCGACCACGTGGTGATGGGCACCGGCGGCGCGCCGGAGGGCGTGCTGGCCGCGGCGGCGCTGCGCTGTCTGGGCGGCGAGATTCAGGCGCGCTTCCGTCCCCGCAACCAAGCCGAAGTGGAACGCCTGGAGGCCATGGGCGTCCACAACCACGCATCGCAGGTCTTGTGCACGGAGGATCTGGCCAGCGGCAGCGCCATTGCCTTCAGCATGACCGGCGTGACGGACGGCGAGCTGCTGCGCGGGGTCAGATTTTTTGGCGGCGGGGCGCGCACGCACTCGCTGGTGATGGACCTGGCGGCCGCGACGATTCGGTTCGTGGACACGATTCGGGTGTTGGACCGCGAGCGCGTGGGTCCCATCCGGCTGATTGCCTGAGGGGTCGGATGACGGCGGGACGCGCGCTGGTCCGGCGGTTCGTGGTGCTGGGCGGCGCGGCGGTTGGCCTGGCGCTGACGCTGGGCGCGGCCTGCGAAACCGTGAACGGCCGCGCCATTGCCGCCTATATCGACGAACTGGACGCGCTGCGAACCAGCGCCAGCGGCGAGGACGAGCGTCTGGGCGAGCGGTTTGCGCGGCTGGTGGCCAGCGAATCGCGCGACGCCGCGGCCTATCTGGCGCTGTACCGCGAGCTGCACGCCTCGAACACCGAGCTGCTGGCGGCGCTGGAGGAGATCGTCCCGCCGTCGGGCGTGCGGCGGCATCACAGGGACTTTGTGGAAGGCTTGCGCGACCTGGTGACGGCGTTGGACGAGGTGACGGCGCTGATAGAGGCCGGCGAGGTGATCGAGGCCAACCGACAGTTTCAACGCGCCGTCACGCGCTCGCAGGCCAAGCAGGCGGGCGCCATGCTGCAAATCCGGCGCGTGGCGCGCAGCGTGGGCATACGGAACTGAGCGATGCCCGGCGCCTGCTTGTCTCCGCGGCTCGTCAGCCTGGGCGAGGTGATGATCGAACTCTCCGGTCAGGCGCCGCTGGCCGACGCCGCCCGGCTGGAACGCTCGTATTCGGGCGACGCGCTCAACGTGGCCGTGGCCGCGCGCCGTCTGGGCGTGTCCAGCGCCATCGTCACGCGGCTGGGCGTCGACCCGTTCGGGGATTATCTGCTGAACCAGTGGCAAGGTCTGGGCGTCGACTTGCGTTACGTGGAGCGCGGCGGCGGGCCGACCGGCCTGTACGTGGTGGAACAAGGCCCGCAGGGGGCGTACGACATCTGGTACTACCGGCGCGGCAGCGCCGCTTCGACCGTCAGCGCCGCGGACATGGAGCGGGTCGACCTGGACGGGGTGGCAATGGTGCACCTGAACGGCATTGCGCAGGCAATCTCGGCCAGCTCGCGGGCGGCCGCGCGGCGGCTGGCGGAGCGCGGGCGCGCGGCGGGCGCCGCGGTTGCGTTCGACCTCAACTACCGCGCGCGCCTGTGGGACGGCGCCGCGGCGGCGCGCGCGGCGCACGAGCTGCTGCCGCTGGTGGACGTGGCGCTGTGCGGGTTCGACGAAGGGCAGGCGGTGTTTGGCGCGGACGCTCCCGAGACGCTGGCGCAGCTGTTGCTGGCGCACGGGCCGCGCCTGGCGGCGGTGTCGATGGCCGAGCAGGGGGCTTACGCGGCCTGGGACGGCGGGGAGGTGCGCCTGCCAACCGTGGCGCGCCGCGTGGCCGGCGCGCAAGGCGGCGGCGACGCCTTTGCCGGGGGGCTGGCCGTGGGCGAACTGCTGGGCTTGCCCCCCGACGCGTCGATGCGCCTGGCCACGGTGACGGCGGGACTCAAAGTCGAACGCCCTGGCCCGCTGGTCAGCCTGCCCAGCCGCCGCGAGGTGCAGGCCCGCGCCGCCGAGCTGGGCTGGGGCGACGCGGCGTCCGCGCTCGATTCTCCGTCTCTGATCGACCCGCCGCCGTCCACGCACGCTTGAGGGTTTTTGCGTTCCCCCTCGACGGAGCACGCCTACGGTCCGTCCCTTTGTGTCTTCGCTTCGCTCGAACGGGCGTCTGGCGGGGGAAGGCGTAGGAGCGGCGCGGGCGGCGGCGTGAGGCGTCGAGGCCGGGCCGCGCCTGCGGACGGGCTCGCGCTGTACGGTGATATGGACTCACTCGCTATCGTCCTGACCCGCGCCTGCGGACGAGTTCGCGCTAGACTCGGTCAGGACGAGACGCTGTTTTCGACGAGGAGACGCCGCATGATCGTTGCCACCACGGCCAGCGTGCCGGGCGCGGAGATCGAGGAGATTCTGGGTTTGGTGCAGGGCAACAGCGTGCGCGCGCGGGCGGTGGGACGCGACATCGTGGCCGGGTTGCGCTCGCTGGCCGGCGGTGAGATTCGCGAATACGCCGAGCTCATGGCGCACGCGCGCGACGAGGCGCTTCAGCGCATGATTGCGCAGGCGGAATCGCTGGGGGCGGACGCCGTGGTGGAGGTGCGCCTGAACACGGCCGACGTGATGTCAGGCACGGCGGAGCTGCTGGCCTACGGCACGGCCGTGCGGTTGAAGCGATAAGCGCCTGAGCGACCCGCGCAGCTTCCGCGGGCGCCGGCTCAGGGCGCCAGGGGTAACTCCGCCTGCCACACGAGATCCTCGCCGGCGAATTGGCCGGTCCGGATGCTGACGATGGGGTACTCCGGCAGGGTCACTGGGACTGTGCACTTTCCGTCGAATATCATGCCGTCCCGGCCGAAGCCGAAGTCCAGGTTGTCGAAGCCGTGGCGACGGCGGTCGACGGGCAGGTCGCTTACGTCGACGGGCGCCACGTGCAGGAAGAAGAACGTCGTCGTGTCGGCCAGGGTGCACGGGGCCTTGACGTAGCGAAGGGTCTTCCCCTGGAGGTATACGTCAAACGTGGAACGGACGGCCGACTCGTCCGACGCGCGGCGGTCGAACGCCTGCGCGGCGGACGTTATCAGGGGAAGTTCGGCCTGCCACGCGGGACGCCTGCCGGTGGCTTGGAATTGGCCGGTCACAATGCTGGCGACGGGATACTTCGGCAGGGTTGCTAAGACCATGCACGCCCCGTCGAACATCATGCCGCGCCGGTCGAAGTCCAGGTTAACGAAGCCGTGCCGGCGGCGGTCGTCGGGCAGATCGCTTATGTCGACGGGCGCCGCGTGCAGAAAGAAGCCCGCCTTCGTGTCGGCCAAAACGCACGGCGACTTGACGTAGACGAGGGTATTCCCTTTGACGTATAAGTCAAAGGTGGAACGGACGACCGGCTCGCCTGACGCGTAGCGGTCGAACACCTGCGCGGCAGGCGTCATCAGATGGAGATAGTGACTTCCGGCGCTGCGATCGACGATTGGCTCGATGAAAACCCGCTCCTCGGCTTCTCGGTCTGCCTGAAACCGTTCCCACGGACGCAGGTCCCAAAAGGTAATCACCCAGAGACGTTTATTCGATTCCTCGACAATCGAGATGGGGTCCTCGGTCATCTCTCGGTCGCATCCTTCGATGTGATTTGTCGTGCACGACGATGTCGTATAGTGGTAATTATCCACCGCTTTCCCTGAAAACATCAGCCGCGGAAGCAAATCTAAATGTGAATACACAATATCATCGTCCTGCGCACGTTCTTGGATGACCGTCAAAATCGCATCGATATTATCAGGCCTGACGTCTGCGTAGTAGCTCCTCACGTCAGCCGCGCCGGTAACGACGATTACGCCGACGGACACTGCGAGGGCGGACGGCGCAAGCCGCGTCCGGCGGGTGAACGAGGACAAACGGCCCGCGATCGAATGCACGGCGGCGCCGGCGGCCAGGAAAACGATGGGGCCCAGAAAGATGTTTTGCCGGATGCCTCCAAGAGGATAGACGCCCAACGCGGCGGCGGCGGCAGCCATGGCCATGGACAACAAGAACAGGAGCCATATCACGCTGTTGGCGCCAACGCTTCCGTCGACGCCGCAGACGGTCTGCACGCCCAGTCCCGTCCGCGCCGTCTGGCGAATGCGGGACCCCAGGCGTTGCACTCCGTCGGTCAGCAACAGAACCGCCAACAAGCCAACCATCGACGCCGCAACGACCAGCGGCATATGATACGTCAGAAGCTCCCAGATTCGACCAACCGTAAACTGCAGGAACGCGGCGGCATCCCATCCTCCCTTGTAGTAATACGGTGACAAATATATGCCGCTATTGAAACCGCCTTCCTGCCACTGATGGCGCAACGTAACCTCGAAGCTGACGGCGCATCCGACCAGGAAGAAGATGCCGGGCCAGACCAGAGGGGCGCGCCGCATCAGCCAGCTCCAGATTGCGCCGCGGCTCGGCGCATGGCCGCGTCCAGAAGCCTTCGGCGGGGCGCAGATGACCGCCGCGGCCATAACGACGGCGCCAAAAAGCACCAGGCCGTACTGAAGCAGCGGGGCTATGCACAGCGACGCGCTGAGCAACGCTTTGCGGCCGTCTCGCAGCCACTGAAAAAGCCCGGCGATCATCAGGACCGCCAGCAGCGTGTCGATGGAGTATTCCCGCGCGCCTTGGGCGTGCCGGATCGCTTCGACGGACAGCGCGGCCAGCAGCGCCGCCGTTCCGGCGGCCCACCGACCGACCCCGGCGCGGGGCAGCAGGACGAGCAGGGCGGCGACGGTCAGCACGCTGGCCGCCGCTGGCATGACACGGATGCTGAAGGCCGAGCGTTCGACCAGCTGCACCGCCCACAAGGCCAGGGGATACAGAATCGGCGACGAGTTGCGGCGGCGGGTGTTGTCGATGACGTCCGCAAGCGAGCCGCTGGCGTTATTGGCCGCAATCGCTTCGTCGGAATACAGATAGTATTCCGGCAACATCCAGAAGCGCAGCGCCGCGGCGGCGGTCAGCAGGACCGCGCATGCTGCGGCGTACCAGAAGACACCCGCGCCGCCAACGCGCCGAATCTCGCTCCAAGCCGCACGGAACCGTGCGGCGTTCACGCGCCCGCGTCGACGACGATGGGCCGCTGTGTGGACCGAGGCTTGGATTCGTTCTGGTGTGCGCCGGGCGCGTGATCTGCGGGCGGACCGCCGGGGAACATCGAGGCGCGGCTTACGCCGCTTCCATCAGGCGCGGCCAGCGGCGGGCGGGGGCGTGGTCGGACTGTTCGTAGGCGAAGGCCACGCGCAGGGCCGTGCGTTCGCGGTACTTGGCGGCCACGACTTGCAGCCCCACCGGCAGCCCGTCGTCCAGCCAGCCGCAGGGGACAACCGCGACGGGCTGGTGGGTGGCGTTGAAGGGGCGTGTCAGGGAGGGCATCCACTGGTAATTGGTGAGCGCCGACTCGATGGCGGGCGGGCGCTGCGGCAAGGCGGGGGCCACCAGCACGTCGACTTGGCCGGTGGCGCGCCGGTAGGCGGCCAGGGCGTCGTCGCGTTCGGCGCGCAGGCGCCCCAGGGTGAGCGCCAGGTCCTCGCCGGGCCGCATGGCCTCGTCCATCCCCTGCTTCAGGCGGGCGCGCAGCGTGCGGTTGACGCGCGTAACGTCGCCGTCCGTGGCGGCCACAACGTTGTGATAGGCCTCGAGCGTGAGGATGCCGCCCTGGGTGCGGACGAGGGTGGGCACGGAGGGCATTTCGACCGGCACCAGCTCGCCGCCCAGCATGGCCAGCGCGTCGATGGCCGCGCGCGTCAGGCGCTCGATCTCGGGGTCCAGCTCGTCGAAGAAGTAGTTCGAGGGCACGCCCACGCGCAGCCCCTCCAGCCCGGCGCCCAGGTCGTTGGTGAGCAGCTCCATCCGGTCGGCGGGGCGGACGGTCTCTTCCGTCCGCGGGTCGGCCATGGCTTGCAGCATCACGGCGGCGTCGCGGGTGGTGCGCGCCATGGGGCCGGGGGTGTCGAACGAGGGGCTGAGCAGCCGCATGCCCTCCAGGCTGACGCGCCCGTAGGTTGGCTTGATGCCCACCAGGCCGCAGATGGCCGAAGGCAGGCGAATGGAACCGCCGGTGTCCGACCCCAGGCCGGCGTAGATCAACCCCGCGGCAACCGCGGCGCCGGTGCCGCCGCTGGAGCCGCCGGAGACGATGGCGGGGTTCCAGGGGTTGCGCGAGGGGCCGAACCGCGAGGTGGCGCCGGTGGGGTGATAGGCGAATTCGTCGCAGTTCAGTTTGCAGACGATGACCGCGCCGGCCCGCCGCAAGCCGCGCACCAGCGCGGCGTCTTCCTGGGCGGGTTCGGGGCGGAACACGTTGGAGCCGCCGGTGGTCACGGCGCCTTCCACGTCGGCCAGGTCTTTGACGCCGACCGGCACGCCGTGCAAGGGGCCGCGATAGCTGCCGGCCATAATCTCGCGTTCGGCGCGGCGGGCGGCGGCCAGCGCCTGGTCGTCCAGGATGGCCGTGACAGCGCCCAGCGGCTTGGCGTAGCGGTGCAGACGGTCCAGCGCGTTGCGGGTGACCTCCACCGCGCTCAGATGGCCGTCGGCGATGCGCGCGGCGACTTCGGTGAGCGTCAGGCGCGCGAGTTCCTCACCCGTCGGCATGCGCCGCCCTTTCCCGGTGGTGCGTACCCGCGGCTATGCCGCGTCCCACCCCAGCCAGGCAATCTGCGCCGGCGCGCGTTCGCGCTGGTCGGGACCCAGCTTTGGGCTGGGATAGCCGACGTAGAGATAGGCCACGATGCGGTGGGAAGGCGGCAGCCCCAAGAACTCCTTGGCGCCTGGATAGTCGCACATGTCGCCGGTGCGCCACTTGGTGGCCAGCCCCTCGGCGTGCGCGGCCAGCAGCAGGTTCTGCGTGGCACAGCAGGCGGCCGCGTAGTCTTCCAGGTCGAGCACGGGGTCGTCCGAGCCGACCTGGCTGACCACGATGACCACCGGCGCGCGCAGCAGCCGAGTGCGGGCCTGGCGCGCGGCCGCCGCGGCGGCCGTGTCCGCAGGGTCGAGATTCTGTTCCAACTGCGCCGCCACCGCGTTGCCCATGGCCTGCCGGGCATCGCCGGTCAAGACGTGAAAACGCCAGGGCTCGGTCATGTGGTGGTTGGGCGCCCAAACCGACGCGCGCAGCACCCGCTCCAGCACGGCCCGGTCGGGCGTGTCCTCCGCGAGCAGCGTGACGCTGCGGCGGCCGCGAATCGCCGTGTATACGTCCATGTCCTCTGTTTCACGCAGCAGCGGGTGCGTCATGGTAGCCCGCGGCGCGGGGGATTGGGGGATTGGGGGAATTGGGGATTGGTGATTGTGGATTGTGGATTGGGGATTGGCGGGTGGGGCGGCCGGTTGTGGAGTGGGGCGCGGGGCGTCTGGGCGGCGGGGGGAGCGGGTCACGTCGTGGTCCGTGCGCCGTGCGGCGCCGCCGTTCCCACAGCCCTGGCGGCTGCCCGCGAGCCGCGCGGCGCGCAGCAGCAGCCGCTGGCCCCAGGCCCGCGCCGCTGGGTTTCCGCAGCTATTGCACGCGCTCTGAGCCGGTTCTATCGTTAGGAGCAAGCCGCACGGAGGCGCCGCCGGTGCACATTGGAGTCTTGACGGGCGGCGGCGATTGCCCCGGGCTGAACGCGGCCATTCGCGCCGTGACCCTGGCAAGCGCGGCGCGCGGCTGGACGGTGACCGGGTTGCGGGACGGCTGGGCCGGGGTGCTGAACCGCGACGGGCTGCCGCTGACGGCCGCGAACACCGACGTCTATCTGAGCGTGGGCGGCACCATGCTGGGGTCGTCGCGCACCAACCCGCTGCGCGCACCCGCCGACTATGCGCGCACCGTCTCGGTCTTCGACGACATGCAAATGCAGGGCCTGGTGGCCATCGGCGGCGACGACACGCTCTCGGTGGCGGGCGCGTTGGCCGGCGCGGGGCTGCCGGTGGTGGGCGTACCCAAGACCATCGACAACGACGTGCCCGAAACCGACGCCAGCATCGGGTTCGACACGGCCGTGGAAACGGTGGCGGGGTCCGTGGCGCGTCTGCGCACCACCACCACCTCGCACCATCGGGTCACGGTGGTGGAAACCATGGGCCGCCAGGCCGGCTGGCTGGCGGCCATGGGCGGCCTGGCGGGCGGCGCGGACTTCATCGCCGTGCCCGAACGGCGCTCCAAGCTGGACGACTTCATTGCGCACGTGCGCGACCGTTACGACCAGGGGACCGACTTCAGCATCATCGTGACGGCCGAAAGCGCCGTGATCGAGGGGCTGGAGGTCGAGCGCGCCGCGGCGCAAACCGGCGACCAGTTCGGCCACGTGGTGTTGTCCACGCGCAGCATTGGGGACCGGCTGGGTTACGCCATCGAAGAGGCCACCGGCATCGAAACCCGCACCAGCGTCCTGGGCCATCTGCAGCGCGGCGGCGCGCCTACGGCGTTCGACCGCGTGCTGGGCACGCGCATGGGGGCGGCGGCGGTGGACTATCTGGAGGCCGGGAGCCACGGCCAGCTGGCAGCGCTGCACGGCGCGCGCATCGACCCCGTGCCGCTGGCGGACATCGCGGGCAAGACGCGCGCGCTGGACGACTCGTACCTGCGGCTGCTGCACCTGTTCGCGTAAAAGCCGCGCGCGCGGCGCCCGCCCGCCGCACACAACGGCGCGGCGTGTGCCAGAATTGCGGACACGTCCATTTGCAGCACGGGCCTCTCGACATCACCATGGTGTGGACGAAGGGGACGCGCACCCCGCCCGCAACGCCCGGGGCGAACGCCGCCGCGCACGGGACCTGGACCGCATGAGCATGGCCGCGGTCACGCTGGATTCCATGCGCGCCGCGCTGCGCGAGCGCCTGCACGGCATCGTGCCGGACGTGGAACTCGACCTGAAGGCCGAGCTGGCCTATGCCGTCAACCGGCTCAAGTCCGAACGCGGCGCCGTGATCCTGGGGCACAACTACATGGAACCCGCCCTGTTCCATTCCGTGTGCGACTACACGGGCGACTCGCTGGAGCTGAGCAGGGTTGCGGCGCGCACCGACGCCGACCCGATTGTGTTCTGCGGCGTGCGCTTCATGGCCGAGACGGCCAAGATTCTCAATCCCGAGCGCACGGTGCTGCTGCCGGCGCGCAAGGCCGGCTGCTCGCTGGCCGCCTCCATCACCGCCGCCGACGTGCGCGAGCTGCGCCGCCGCTATCCCGGCGTGCCCGTGGTGGTTTACATCAACACCTACGCCGACGTGAAAGCCGAGGCGGACGTGTGCTGCACCTCCAGCAACGCGGCCCGCGTGGTGGAATCGCTGGACGCGGCGCAGGTGATCTTCCTGCCCGACGAATACCTGGCGCGCAACGTGGCGCGCGAGACGGGCAAGACCATCGTGCTGCCCAGCACCGCCCCCGTGTCCGCCGAAACGCGCGCCGAAGCGCGCGGCAACGGCGTGCATTACGACATCGTGGGGTGGCGCGGGCGCTGCGAAGTGCATGACAGGTTCACGGTGGCCGACGTGCAGGCCGTGCGCGCGCAGTTCCCCGACGTGGTGGTGCTGGCGCATCCCGAATGCAGCCCGGCGGTTGTGGACGCCGCCGACTTCTCGGGCTCGACCTCCGCCATGACGCGCTACGTGCTGGAGGTGGAAGCGCCGCGCTACCTGCTGCTGACGGAATGCAGCATGGGCGACAACATCGCCGCGGAAGCGCCCGACAAGGAGATGGTGCGGCTCTGCTCGGTGCGCTGCCCGCACATGAACGAAATCACGCTGGACGAAGTGCTGACCTCCCTGCGCGACGACCGCGAACGCATCGAGGTGCCCGAAGACATCCGCGTGCGCGCGCGCCGCTCCATCGACCGCATGCTGGAGATCGGCTAAGCGCTCTTCGCCGGCGGTTCCCTCCGGTCTCCCAACGGCCTGGGCATCGATCGCTGCCGGGGCGGGCTGCGCCCGTCCGAAGTCTGGCCGAACCTGTCGACGGTGACGATGACTTCTGGCGTGCGCCGGAATGACGAGGTCATACCCCGCTCCCCTGGCGGGAAAGCGGCGCTGACTCGCTGCGACGGGGCGCGCGCCGGCGGGGACGTTCCGCAGGCGGGACGGCGGCGCGGCGGCGCGGCCGAAGCCGTGGGGGGCCGCCCTGTCTCGCTATACTCGATCGGTACGCTGGCGGCGCTGCGGGCGCCGTCGTTCGCTTTTCATGCCAATGATTGGGAATCGGCTGTCGGCGTTGCTGGCCGAGGGGCTGTCTGCGGCCCAGGCGGCCGGGGAGGTTGGCGCCGCGCCGGCGGTTGCGTTCGCGGTGGAGCGGCGCGACGACGAGCTGGCGGACTATTCCAGCGCCGAGGCCCTGCGGCTGGCGCGCATCGTGAGGGCGCCGCCGCGCGCCATTGCCGAGGCCATTCTGGCGCACCTGCCGCCCTCGCCGCTGGTGCGCCGCGCCGAGGTTGCCGGGCCCGGCTTCATCAACGTGTGGCTGGACGACGCCTGGGTGTTCGACCAGATTCAGACCGTCAACGCGGCCGGGCCGGCGTTCGGCCGTTCCGACCAGGGCGGGGGCGCTCGCGTGCAGGTCGAATTCGTGAGCGCCAACCCCACCGGCCCGCTGACCGCCGGCGCCGGGCGCGGGGGCGTGGTGGGCGACGCGCTGGCGCGCCTGCTGGAAGCCACGGGGCACGACGTGACGCGCGAATATTATGTCAACGACGCCGGCCACCAGGTCGAAGTCCTGGGGCAGAGCGTTTACCACCACTACGCCGCCGTGTTCGACGCGCAGGCGCCGTTTCCCGCCGACGGCTATCAGGGCGCATACGCGGCGGCCTGGGGCGCGCAGATCGCCCGCGAGGACGGGCCGCGCTGGCTGGGCGGCGGCGCGGCCGCCGACGCCGCCGCCTTCGAAGCGCGCGCGGTGGGGATTGGGCTGGCGGAGATTCGCCGGGACCTGGACGACCTGGGGATCGAATTCGACGTCTGGTTCTCCGAACACGACCTGCGCGCGCGCGGCGAGGTGGCGCGGGCGCTGGCCACGCTGGAGGCCAACGGCTACGTGGCGCGCCGCGACGGCGCGGTGTGGTTCGTGGGCGGCGCCGGCATGGAAGACCGCGAAAACGTGCTGGTGCGCTCCCGCGGCGACCCCACCTACTTCGCCGCCGACATCGCCTATCACCGCGACAAGTTCGAGACGCGCCAGTTCGAGCGGGTTATCGACGTCTGGGGCGCCGACCACCACGGCCACGTGCCGCGCATGAAGGCGGCGATGGAGGCGCTGGACATGGACGCCAGCGCCGCGCAGCTGGAAATCCTGGTCACCCAGATGGTGGGCATTCGCACGGACGGCGCGCTGGGCCGCCAGGGCAAGCGCAGCGGCAAGTTCGTGCCGCTGCGCGAGGTGCTGGACGACGTGGGCCCCGCGGCCACGCGCTATTTCTTCCTGTCCAAGGCAATCGACAGCCAGATGGAGTTCGACCTGGAGCTGGCCAAGCGCCAAGACCCCGAAAACCCGGTCTACTACATCCAGATGGCCCACGCGCGCTGCGCGGGAATCCAGCGCACGGCGGCGGCCGCGGAAGCGTCCGACGGCACGGCCGCGGCTTCGGGCGCGGGCGCGTCCGACAGCACGGCCGCGGCTTCGGGCGCGGGCGCGCTGACCGACGACGACGCGGCGCTGGCGCGCCTGTCGCTGGCCTTTCCCGAGATCGTGGCGGACGCCGCCCAGAACCGAGAACCGCACCGCGTGACCCATTTCCTGCTGGACTACGCGCGCGCGTTTCACGCCTACTACAACAAGCACCGCGTGGTGACCGCGGACGCGGCGCTGACGGCGCGGCGGCTGGAGCTGGTGCAGGCGGTGCGGCACGTGCTGGCCAACGGGCTGCGGCTGCTGGGGATCGACGCGCCGGAGCGGATGTAGCGCGCACCGTTCGAGGGCGAGCCGTGCGCGGCGCGGCACTCGCGGCGCCGATCGACCGAGCGTCGGCTCCTCCATGTCAGTCGGCGGCCCGACGCCCCGCCCTTGCACCCCACGCATGCAGCCGCATTCCCGTCATCGTCATCCCCGCGGCCGCGGGAATCTCGCAGGCGCAGCAATCAGGCGCGGCATGCGCGCGGGGGCGCCTTCGCCGCAGCGGCGCGGGCAGCGCCGAGCTATCGGCAGGCGCGGCGCCGGGGTCAGGTCAGCGTGGCGAGATTGAGCGCCGGCAGGGCGGCGACGCCGCCTTCCGCCTGCCGGATGCGCACGAACGCGGCGGCCACGCCCGACGGGGCGCGGCCGATGTCCGGCGCGGCGGCCAACACCACGCCTTCGGTTCCAACCCGCGGGCCGCTGGCCACCCGCACGGCGGGACCCGCGGCGGCGCGGCGCTGCACCACGGGCACGACCGACGCGGGCAGCAGGACTTCCGACTGCCCCGGCCGGCGGGCCCCTATCACCGTCACCACCTCGCCCTCGGCCGCGCGGAACGTGTCTTGCAACACCCGCGGCATGCGGGCGAACCCGACGCCCTCGGTCAGGACCAGGGGCATGGGCGGCTGCTCGAAGGCATCGTCCGCTGGGGAAAACCCGGCCAGCGCGGGCGCAAGGCCAACGCCGCTGGCGATCTCGGCGTTGGTGGAAGGCGCGACGATGCCGGCCGCCTGAACTTCCAGGGCGCGGCGCAGCCAGTCGGCGCGCAACGGCTCGGGCGTAACCAGCACCTGGGCCGCGCCGCCGTCAGCGCCGCGGTCGGGCTGTTCGCCCGACTCGATGAACCGCAGCGGGGCGTTGACGCGCCCGCCGCCGCCCAAGGCGGCGGCCACGGCCACGCCGTCGCCTTCCACCACCAGTCCCTCGGCGGGGTCCACCCAGGTCACCACGCCGGTGAGCACGCAGTGCAGCGCCACTTCGCGGGTCTCGCGCACGAACACGGCCACGCCGGTGCGCGGGCTGACGTCGGCCAGCGTCCCGCGCGAGGGGGCGGTCCACTGGCGGCCGGTGCGCATCTTGCCGGAGGTGCTGGCCAGCAGGGTTCCTTCCTCCACCACGGCGCCCACGCTAACGGCCAGCAGCTGCTGCGCCTCGTCCGTCTGCACGCGCAAGAGCCGCGGCAGGTCCACCACGTCCACGCCGCGGCGCAGCCGGCAGCGGCCCCAGAGCTGGCCCACGCGCACGGCGTCGCCGGCCTCCACCAGCAGGCGCCCGGCGGACGGCAGCGTGTGGCGGCGGCGCAGACGGCCGGCCAACACCGCGCAGGGCAGGGCGCCGCGGCGCAGCGGTTCAGGCGGCATGGGAGGCCTGGCGGCGGCGGGGCTGTGCCGTGGCGTAGGCGTTCAGCGCCCGATACCACTGTTCGGTGCGCGCCTGGCGCACGTCGGCGTCCTCGGGCCAGACCAGGGGGCGGCCGCGCGCGTCCACGACCAGCCCCACGCTGCCGGACGCGAGCGGCGCGCGCAGATGCACGGGCCGGCCGTACCCCAGGCCCACGTCGAACTTGGGAGAGGGCCACAAACGCACGCTGGCCTCCACCCCCGGCTCCCACTGAATCACGTCGAGCGCGCCGGCGCTGACTTCGCGTTCGATTGGCGCCGCGCCGGCCGGCAGCACTTCTACGGCCACGGCCGCGTCGCCGGGCGACGCCTCGCCGCGCAGCGCCACGCATGCGCCCAGCTGGATCAGCGACGACTCCACGGCAACGGTGCGCCCGGTTTGCAGCAGGGCGCCGCTCATGGCCAGCCCGTTGGCGGCGTCCAGCGCCAGCTGCGTTATGCCCGCCAGCTCCAGGCTGTTGATCAGCAGCAGCGCGGCCTGCATGGGGCGCGCGATGGTGCGCGTCACGTCGCCGGTCATTACCGCCAGATCGACGGCCTGCTCCTCGTTGGCGCTGCCGGACGCGGTGCGGCGCAGCGCGTCGCGCGCGGCGGCGGCCCACACCGCATGCGCCAGCTGCAAGGCGAACGTGGTGGTGGGAATGGACGTCGGGTGCGCCGTCTGCTCGAACACGAAGCCGTGCAGGGTCTCCGGCAGGAGTTCTTCGGTGGTCCAGCGGGCCACGCGGTCGATGGGGGTGGACAGCCCCAGATGGAACGCGCGGGACGGCGCACGGGCCGCGGCGCTGCGCGTCAGCTGGGTCGCGGAGCCGCGGGCGGTGACGGCCGTCACGTCGGCGGCGTCGAACGACACCACGCCGACGCCCAGCTCCTGGCTGGCGCTGAGCGCGCGGGCCGCCGCCTGCAGCGCGGAAGCACGCGCCACGTGCGGCGCGCGCGCCAGGCGGGGCGGCAGGCCGCGCCCGGCCCAGTGCGCGCGGTGCACGGCGCGCGCCGCGTCGTGCAAGGCCACGCCCGGCACTTCCAGGTCTAGCGGTTCGGTTGGCGTGCCGCCGTGCATGCGGTGCACGGCCGTGGGCAGCACCGCGTGCAGCCGTTCCAGCGCGGCGGCCGGCGGCGAGCCGCCGTGCAGCACCGTCACGCGCGGCCGATAGCCCGCCTCGTGGCCGGCAAGGCCCGCAACCAGCAAGTCGATGACGTAGTCCAGGCTGTCCCCGGCGGTGTCGTTGGCCAGGGCAATCAGAATGAGGTCGGGCGCGCGCGCGGCGATGTTCCGCACCGCGGCCGGCCCGTCCACGCGGTCGCGGAAGCCGCGCACCGCCGCTCCGGCCCGCCCGGCGTCGGTGAAGCCCGCCTCGTGCAGCAGCCCGATCAGCGCGTCCAGGTCGCGCACGCCCAGGTCGCTGAAGAGAAACACGCTGGGCCCGCTGGCCACGCCGTCGCCAGTGATTGCGGCCGCGGCCGGCGCGCGGTCGGCCAGCGGCGCGTCGTAGGGCGGCTGCGGGAACGCAAAGCTGCCGCCGCGGCTGGCGGCGTCGGTCAGCGCGGCTTCGTAGGCCGGCGTCAGATCGAAGTGCGGCGCGTCCAGCGTGGACGGCGCGGACCCGACCGCCAGCATGCGGTATCCCGCCGGGCCGGGCGTGTAAACGCCTACCCGCACGTTCGGCCCCAAATCCACGGCCATCACGCCGTCAGCGGCGCTGGTTCGCACGTTTTCCACGTTGGCGTCGCATACTCGGCACAGTATGAACGACGCGAGGCGGCATACTCACGCCATGACGACGCACGCGGCGGCCGCGGGGCCGCGCAGGGACGCCGGCCGCCCATGAAAGCCATTTCGTTTCAATGGACGCCCGGCGTGGAGGCGTGGGAGGCCGAGACCATCGTCTCGACCATTGCGCACGTGCAGGAGATTGCCGTGGTGCTGGGCCTGCGGGCCGGCTTCAGCGTGGAACGCTCGCGCCTGCGCCCGTTTGGCACCTGGATGATTCCGCAAGCGCCCAAAGACTCGCCCTACTGGAGCTCGCAGTGGTACGTGAGCCAGAGCCTCAGCGAGGACGAGAGCCACGTGGTGGGGCCGCGCTTCCTGCGCGTGATGGAGCACGAGCCCTGGCAGCAGGTGGGGCCGCACTACGACGTGGCGATTCTGGAGCAGGACCTGCGCGACGAGCCGCAGCACAACATCGCGCCGCAGAGCGACCCGCACGTGTTCGTGAGCTTTCGGGCCAACCTGGGCTGCGTGGTCTCGCTGCACCGGCTGCGCGCGATTGCCGACCCGGCCCTGCGCCGCGTGGCGCTGCGCCGCCTGGCGCTGCACGGCTTTGGCCGCGTGCTGGAGCTGCCCTCCCCGGCGCGCACGACCAACGTGGACGCGGTGCGCGGCAGCCTGGCCTGCCAAAACCTCTGCGCCATGCGCTTTGCGGCCAACGCGGCGCAATGGCTGGACCTGGGCCGCGAGGAGCACGACCGCCGCGCCGTCTACTGCCGCGAGTGCACCGAAGACCTGCTGCGCCACGTGGTGCAGAACCACTTCCACCCCAACTAACACCCCTGCCGCATCGTTCCCGCGCCCCGCGCCCCGCGCCCCGCGCGGGGCGTGTGCGCGGCCTCCGAGTCGATCAGCGTCAGAGAGATGGTTCCCGCGCGGCGCGTGTGCCCCGCACCCTCGCTAGAGGCCGAGGGAAGCGCTGGCCGAGGGAAACGAAGCGCCTGCGGTCAGTCGGAATCCGGCGGGCGGGGCGTGTCCGGCGGCTCGGCCGGTTCGGTCGGTTCGGCCGGTTCGGTCGGTTCGGTCGAGCCGGGGGCAGCGGCGCGGGCGAGGCCGCCGCCGTGCACGAAGGCGGTGAACGCCGCCAGGTCGTCGAACACCTGCGTCGACAGGAAGCGCACCGCCCAGTTGTGCGCCATGGGAGAAATCGTGAAGACCGGACGGCCTTCCGCAAAGGCCCGATACATTTCCACGGCCGTGCCCATCGTGGCCACGGGCGCGTAGGCCACGGTCACGTCGGCCGCGGCGGCAAGCTCGATCTCGCGCATGAAGGCGCCGCGCGCCGCGTCGTCGTCGTAGTCGGCCGAGCTGGGGTTCAGTTCGACGGGGCAGACGACCTGCGCCTCAGGATGCGCGGCGGTGATGACGGCGCGCAAGGCTTCGCGGTAATCCTGGGCGTGATGCGCGTCGTCCGTGCGGGACCCCTGGATGATGCCGGACAGGAACACCGTGAAGGGGCGGGGCGGCGGCGCGGGGCGCGTCATGGCCGCGCGGCCTCCCCCTGCCGAGACGACGCCGCCAACGCGTGCCAGCGCACGGCCGCCGCGCTCACGCGGCCGTCCCAAGCGTCTGCCAGAACGGGTCGCCGCGGGTGAGGCGCATCGGGCGTCCGGCGGCGTTCACGTAGGCGTGCGCGGTGGCGGCGGTGGCGGCCAGCCGCCCGCCGCAGCGCACGGCGTATTTGAATGCGACCCGCGCGCGCGAGACGGCGGTCAGCGTCAGGCGCACGTCCACGCACTCCTCCGCGCGCACCGGCGCCAGGAAGCGGCAGCTGCACGTTGTGACTGGCATGAAGAGGCCGCGGCGCGTCAGAGCGGCGTAGGGGTGCCCGATGGCCGCCAGCCATCCCAGCCGCGCCTCCTCCAGCCAGCGGAAGTAGTTGGAGTGATGCACGATTCCCTGCGCGTCGGCGTCGGAGTAGCGCACGCGCAGGGTTTCGACGTGCGTGCGGACGTCAGGCGCCAACGCGGGCAAGAAATTGGTCGATGGCCTCTGCGCCGTCCAGCACCGAGAGGTCCAGATCGAATTCGGCCGTCTCGCCGGGGTCCAGCACTTGCAAGGTGCCGTCGGCCCGGTTGGTTTCGCGCCCCAGCACCGTGCAGTTGCCCGGTTCTATGCCCGTCACGTATTCCCCGGCGGACGTCATCTTCCACTGGTTCAGGTGCGGCAATTGGTCTTTGCGGTAGGTCAACCCCAGGCCAATCCCACCGCGGAACCTGCGGTTGACCAGGGCGGCGTGCACGCGGCCCTCGGCGTCGGGCGCCGCGTCGTGCATCCACACGGCCTGCCGCCAGCCGGGCGTGGGCGGGCCGTAGGTTGCCCACTCTGCCTCCAGCGAGGCGGAATGCTCGTCGTACGGCCGCCGCGAACGGCTGCGCACGTGCAGGCGGGCGCCGTCGTCCAGCACCGGATAGCCGGGGTTGACGTGGTAGAGAATCATGACCGGTTCGGGCGCGGCGCCCAGGTTGGTCACTTCGTCGTGAATCCGCAGGGAGGTTGCGCCGAGCGAGGTGGAGATGCGCCGCTTGAGTTCCAGATTCTCGCCCATCAGCGCCGCCTGCCGCACACGGCCCTGCACCCACATCTCGTAATCGTCGCCGCGCCATTCGCCGTCGGCGGACACGTTGCTGGCCGCCAGGTTGGACAAGCGCCCGTGCAGGCCGAACTCGCGCGCAAAGAACGCGTCGGACTCGGACGCGGGGTTGCCCACGTTGTCCAGGCCGCCGGTGACCAGCAGACCGAGCACGGTGGAGCGAATCCACCCCCAGCCCTGCGGCTCGTAGCGCGCGCCGTCCACCTCGCCCGTGGGGGTGCGGTAGCCCAGCGGCACGTCGTTGAACCACGCGGCCGAAATGTCGAGCGCGCGGCCGGGAACGACCGTGAACCGCAGACCCGCGCCGGTGTCGAGGTCCACCAGCGGCAGTCCGTCGCCGGGGCCGCCGTCCAGCCGCGAGGCGCGCACCCCGCCCACCTGCGAGACGTCGCCAATCCGCGCCATGAGGTCGGCGCGGGTGAAGTGTCGGCCCCAGAGCTGCGGCACGGCTGGTGTCCTCTCGTCAACGCCCGATCGCCGCGCATTGTAGGCGCACGGCGGCCGCGGGCGGCCGTTCGACGCGCCCGCGGGTTCCTCAGCGCCAGCGCAGGGCGGCGCGGCATCGTCGTGGTGCGCGTGTGGGGCGCCTGATTGCCTCAGCGCCAGCGCAGGGCGGCGAGCAAGACGAGCGCTGCGGCCAGACCCGCGACGCCGACCCAGCCCATGCCGCCGCCAACGGCCAGCAGCGGCCCCGACGCCGCGCCGCTCAGCGCGCCCACCACGGCCGTCAGCGTCTCCACGCGGCCCTGCAGGCGGGCGCGGATGCCGGCCGGCACGCCGCGCGCCAGCAGAGTCGACCCGGCCACGAAGCAGGCGTTCCAGCCGTAGCCCAGCAGGAATAGGGCCGGCATCATCGTGCCCAGGCCGGCGTCGAGCGTGGCCAGCACGCTGGCCGCCACCAGCAGCACCGCGCCGCCCAGAATGACCGGCCGCGGCCCCAGCCCGTCCACCAGACGCCCGGTCAGCGGCGCCAGCGCAAACATGCCGGTCACGTGCACGGTCATCGCCAGCGAAACGACGCCCACCTCGTGGGCGTTGATGTGCAGATGCAGCGGCGCGACGACCATGATGGTGGTCATGACGGCCTGGCTGACGATCATGGCCAGCACGCCGACCTGCACGGTGCGCATGGTCAACACGCCGCGCAGGTCGAGCGGCGCGTCCGCGGTCTGCGCGGTCTGCGCGGTCTGCGCGGGCCGCTCGTCGCTCACCGCGGCGTCGCGCGGGTCCGGCCGCACGAACAGCCACACGACCAGCGCCGCGAACGCCAGAATCATGGCGGCGGCGAACCAGGGACCCGAGTTCTCCTCCAGGCCGGCCTGGGCAGCTCGGTCGGTGGCGGCGATCACCAGCAGCGGCCCACCGACGGAGCCCGCGACGGCCGCGAACACGATCAGGCCAATGGCGCGCCCGCGCTGTTCGGCCGGATAGATTTCGGCGGCCGCATAGCGCGACAGGTCGGCGGCAGCGCGCGCGACTCCCAGCAGCACCGCCCCCACCAGCAGCCAGGGATAGGAGCCGGCCGCAATCGACGCGGCGGCAATCACCGCGCCGCCGGCCCCCACCGTGTAGGCGCCGGCGATGGCCGGCCGGCGCCCCAGGGCGTCCATGGCGCGCGAAATCGGCAACGGTCCAATGGCCCGGCCCACCATGATGAGCGCCGGCGGAATGCCCGCCAGCGCCACCTGGCCGCTCAGTCTTTCGCCCACGATGGAGAGCACGGTGAAGCCGGCCAGATAGGCCACCGCGATTGCGCCGCGCGAGACGAAGAGCGCACCCATCACGCGGCGGCGCCCAGCCGCGCTCAGGTGGACGGACGCCGTGCGCGTACTCATGGGATCGTCAGGCAGTCTATGCGGCGCGCGGCGGGAGGGCGCCCGCGCCGCGGCGGGCGCTGCGGTTCGGCCCGGCGCCCGACGGCGGTTCGCGGCGAGTCCGGCCCCGGCGGCCGGCCGATGGCGGTTCGGCCCGGCGCGCAGCGGCGGTTAGGCTGGCGCAGGCCTCCGGTCGGGAGATGGAGATGGTTCGATGGGTGAGTTCGACGGTCGCGCAGCGCTGGTCACGGGCGGGGCGATGGGCATCGGCGGCGGCATCGTGGAGGCGTTCGCCGCCGCGGGCGCCGCGGTCAGCGTGGCCGACGTGGACGCGGCGGCGGCAGCGGCGCTGGTCGAGCGCCTGACGGCGGAGGGCCGCCGCGCCATCGCCGTCGCGGGCGACGTGAGCTCGGCCGCCGACGCCCAGCGCATGGTGCAGGAAACCGCGGCGGCGCTCGGCGGCCTGGACGTGCTGGTCAACAACGCCGGCATTCAGCCAACCGCCTCCTACATGACCGCCGAGGCCATGGACGAAGCCACCTGGGACCGCATCATCGACGTGAACCTGAAGGGCCAGTTCCTAATGGCCAAGTACGCGATTCCCCAGCTGCGCGCGCGCGGCGGCGGCGTCATCATCAACGTCGCCAGCGTGCAAGGGCTGCAATCGCAGCCGCTGGTGCCGGCCTATGCCGCCAGCAAGGGCGGCAGCTTGTCGCTGACCCGCAACCTGGCGCTGGACTACGCGGCCGAGAACATCCGTGTGCTGGCCATCAACCCGGGCACGATCGATACGCCCCTGGCGCGCGGCGCGGCGCGCGCGTTCGGCGACGAAGACGAGCTGCTGCAAACCTGGGGCGCCGCGCATCCCCTGGGGCGCGTCGGCATGCCTGCCGACATCGGCGCAGTTGCCGTGTTCCTGGCCAGCGGCGGCGCGTCGTTCATGACCGGCGAGTGGGTGAACGTGGACGGCGGGTACATGGCCCTGGGCGCTTGGGCGGTGGGCACGCAGGCGGACTAACCCGCCTGGCCGCCCGCGGCGCGGGATCTACCTGCTAGCGGGCCGGCTCGTCGGCGTCGACGTCCGGAGCGGCGCGCGGCGCCAGCGCGTTCCAGGCGCCCGCCAGCTCGCGGGACGCCGCAAAGGCGGCGTACAGCGCTTCCCACATCTGGTCGACCGCCGCCGCGGCCGCGGCGGCGTCGCCCTGCCGCACGGCCCGCCGCACGTCGTCCGCGCCCTGGGATTGCACGGCGGCGGCTTCGCGCGCCCGCTGCGCCAGCTCTTCGGCCGCCGCCAGATGCGCGTCGAGCAGGTCGTCCAGCGGCGGCGGCGGCGCGTCTGCGTCCGCGGCTTCACGCTCGGCGCGCGTGGACCCGCCGTACTGCGGCGGGAGCTTCGCGCCGTTGGCGCCCCACCGGGTGTGCGTGGGTTCGACGTGGGGCGTGACCGAGATGTACATCGTCATCGGCGCGTCGCCCGCGCAGCGCACGGCGTGGATTTCGTCGCGGGCGGCAAAGCAGAGCTGGCCGGGCCCCAACACCGCGCGCTCGCCTTCCAGCTCGAACTCGGCCTGGCCTTCCAGAATCAGAAAGATCTCCTCGCCCAGGTCGTGGCTGTGCGGCGCGGCCGTCTCGCCCGGCTGCATGCGAATGAAGCGCGCGCGGATGTCCGGGCGGATGATCAGGTTCTTGATGTCGGTGCGCGCGTCGAATACCTGGATGGGCATGGCTCAGCTCCGGGCGGCGGGCGACGCCAGCACGATGCCGCGCACCAGCGTCAGGTGGTCGATCAGTTCCTCGCCGGGCGTGTTCGGCGTCCGCCCGCGGCGAATGCAGTCGTGGAAGTGGTCGAGTTCCCGCTCGAAGGGGTTCTCGTGCCACGCAAGCTCCTGCCGCGCGGCGTTGCCCTGCGCGTCCGGCGCTTGCACCACCACCGTGGTCGGCAGCCCGCGGCTGAATCCGGTGGGGAACGACACCGTGACCCGTTCCGCGCGCCCGTAGACCGCGAAGGTCTCCTGGAAGGCCCATAGGTCGGGCAGGTCGATCCAGGTCAGCACGGCGCGCATGCCGCCGGGGTAGCGCAGCGTGGTCGTGAGGCCCGCGCCGCCGCGCCAAATCTCCGAACTCAGCACGGCCTCGGGCGCGCCGAACATCCCGTGCAGCACGCTGATGTCGTGGATGAGGCTGCCGTTGGCCAGCCGGTAGGCGCGCCGCAGGGTTGGGGACGGGTCCGGGAGCCCCAACGCTGCGTCCGTCAGCGCGTCCTCGGCCGCCTGCATCGCGTCCAGGTTCTCCTGCGGCACGTCCGCCGCGCGGTGGAGGTCGAACTCGGCCAGGTGCAAGTCGTTGGAGGGGTGCAGGTGGTCGACCTGAACGAGCCGCACGTCGCGCATCGCACGAACGCGCGCGGCCGCGTATTCGTAGCTGGGTTCGTAGCGCTTGGGGTAGGCCGCCATGAGCAGCACGCCCGCCGCGGCGCAGGCGTCGATCATGGCGCGCGCCTCGGCCAGCGTGGTGCAGGCGGGTTTTTCCACCAGCACGTGCCGGCCGTGCCGCGCGGCCGCCAGCGTCGGCGGCGCGTGCGTGCCCGACGAACAGATCAGCACCGCGTCGATATCCGAAGCCGCCAGCTCCTCGAAGTCGGTGAAGCGCGCATGCGCGGGGACGCCGAAGTCGTCGCCCACGCGCGCCAGCAGCGCGGGCGAAATGTCGCAGATGCCGCCGATCTCGAAGCGGTCGCGCCCGTCGCGCAGATGCGGCAGGTGCTGAATCTGCGCAATGGCGCCGCAGCCAACCACGCCCACGCGCAAACGGTTCACGGGGATTCCTCACCACGACGCGCCGCCGCCAAGCCTAGGGCGCTCGTTCGGCGGCGTCGATTCGCGCGGCGCCGCCGTGCCCGGTCCGGCGCGGCCCGATCGGCGCGCGCCGCGTGCAGCATCGGCTGACCCGCCGCTCCGCGCATCGCCGGCGCCGCGCGCAGGAGACCAGGCCGTGGACCGACCAGCGCCTCCCCGTGCACGGCCGGCGCTGCGGCGGGCATGACGGGGGTTAGATGATCCGCCGCGCCCGCTCCCGTTGACAGCCAGGCGGCGCGCGCCCACGATTGCCCCCGATGACGCCCTCGGGTGAACGCTCCATGCAGCGCCTCGGGTTGCTGGCGCCGTCGGTCAACACCGTGGCCGAACCCGAGTTCTGGCGGCTGCTGCCGCCGACCGCCAGCCTGCACGCGGCGCGCATGCGCAACTCGACCTGCGGCGTGGACGACGCCCGCCGGATGCTGGCGCACGTCGAGCGCGCGTCCGACGAGCTGGGCAGCGCGCGGGTGGAGCTGGTGGTCTTCGCCTGCACGGCCAGCAGCTTCGTGGACGGGCCGCAGGGCGAAGCCGCGCTGCGCACCCGCATCGAACAGGCCGCGGGCGCGCCGGCGCTTACCGCGTCGGGCGCGGTGATCGACGCTCTGCGCCGCGTGGACGGCCGCCGCGCGGCGCTCTACACGCCCTATCCGCGCGAACTCGACGCCAGCGAGGCCGCCTTCCTGGCCGCCCACGGCATCGCCGCGGTCAGCAGCCACGGCCTGGGCGTCACTGACGCCGCCGCCATCGCCGACGTGACCGCCAACGACCTGCTGACGTTCGTCGCCGCCCACCCGCCGCCCGCGGACGCCGACTGCATCTTCCTCTCCTGCACCAACCTGCCCACCTGGCCCGTGATCCGCCCGCTGGAAGCCGCGTACGGCCTCCCCGTCGTCACCAGCAACAGCGCCGCCTTCACCGCCGCCGCCGCCCACCTCGGCTGGAACACCCCACCCACCCTCGGCGCGCTAGCGTCCACCGCGACACCCCCACCGGCGCGCGTGTGACGCAGCGGAGCTTCAGCCGTAGACTGTCGACGGATCGACTGGAGCGGCGCGCATGATCGAACAGCGTTTCGGGGATATCTGGGAACAGCTGCAGGGCAAGAAGCTCCATATGCCACACTTTTTGACGGAGCTCCACCTGAAAGGCATCCGCGGCATCAAGGACCTCCGCGTGAGGTTCGACTACCCGGTAAGCGTCATCGCCGGCGGCAACGCGAGCGGCAAGTCAACGGTGCTCTTCGCGGCCGCCTGCGCCTACAAAGTGCCGGGTGCCGGAGTCAAGGATTTCGTCCCGTCAACACTCTTTCCGGACTATCGCCCGAAGCTGAGCGAGCGCGAGGACACGAAGCACGAAATCATCATCGAATTCGATTACGCAACTCCCAGCGGTCGCCAGTCCATGCGCTGGCGCCGTAAAAAAGGCTGGAACCGCAGCTTCCTCGGCCGCAAAAATGCCGCCCAGCCGGAGCGGCGTGTATATCTGCGAACGCTCAGCAATCTCAGCAACCCGTCCGAAGTGCGGGGCGTTCTCAGCCTGTCACGCCTGAACACCGAACCTCGAGAAACACCGTTGACCGCGTCACAAATCGAGTTCGCGCAGCGGATGCTGCCGTTCAGGTATTTGGAGGTCGTGGATCTGTCGAGCGGCAAGAAGCGTCTCCTCTTTGCCGCCCAGGAGCGCGGCGCCGCCTATTCTGAACTCCACATGGCCGCCGGTGAGCGGTCCATCCTGCGGCTGTCCCAGGAAATCGCCCAAATCAAGGGTGCGCTCGTGCTGATCGACGAGGTGGAAGCCGGTCTGCACCCCTGGGTGCAGAAGCTTCTCATGCTGCAGCTACAGCAACTCGCCTTGCGCAATGACTTGCAGATCATTGTGACGACGCACAGCCCGATCGTGCTCGAATCGGTACCGTTACACGGGCGCATTTTCCTTGAACGCGACGATGCTGGAGTCTCGGTACGCCCACCCTATCGGGATGTCGTTCAAGACGCGCTTTACGGACACGTAGACGCGCTCAACCTGCTGTGCGAGGACGAGGCTGCGGAAGGAGTCGTCCACGGCGTTTTCGATTATCTGCTGCCCAAGCTCGGCGGCAAGCTAGATTCGGTTCGCATCGGAAGGGATACGGGCGCCGAGGAGTTTCCAACGCACGCGGCGGCGTTCAGGAAGTTTGGACAGATTCACAGCTTCGTCTTCGTGATCGATGGCGACAAGCGTGACAGCAAAATCGAACAGCGAATACTTAGCAATGCTGAAAGTGCCGTTCCCGTGCTCTTTCTGCCCGGCTGCCATGCGCCGGAGAGGTGGGTGTGGGAATGTTTAGAGCACGACCAGTGCACGTGGGCTGGAGAGCTTGGCCTCGACCGGGACGATCTTTCTAGTTGGATGGACCGCTTGAACTCGATCTACGATTCAGCATCCGACAGTGCTTCGCAGATTGCCAAGACCAAACTCAGCAATCTGGCCGAGGCGCTTGATCGGAATACGCAGGACATCTGCCGGCGCATAGCCCGCGCCGAGGCCGACCGAGAGGAAAGCGATCTTCAGCCTTTGGTCGAGGGGCTGGAGACCGCCTACCTGCAATGGCGCGCTGGGTAAGCCGCGCACGGGCGCGTTGCTCAGGGGCTGGAGTGGGCGCGGGGACGCAGGAATAGCCAGGCCAGGGCGGCGAGGGCGAGGATGGCGAGGGCGGCCAGCGCGATGACGAGCGGGGCGGGTAGGCCGGCGTCGACGCGGGAGGCGGCGGTCAGGGTGCGCGGCTCGGCGGCGAAGATGTCGATCTCCCAGACCAGCGCGCCGGCCTCGACGCGGTCGGCGTCGTGCTCCAGCAGCTCGCCGGGCAGCGTGATTCTGACGCGGTACCAGCCGTTGGCGAGCATTTGCTGGGCCAGCGCGGCGCTTTGCGGGTCGAGGCCAAGCGACGAGGGCGCGTCGTCGCCAGCAAGCGGCCGTATCACGGCCTGGAAGCGCCATTCGCCGTCCACGCGGCGCAACTCGAAGCGCTCGAACGGACCGTTAGCGCCCGTCAGCGCGCTCCCGCCGACTCTCTGCGCCGCTCGATCGATCGACGCGCCGACGTCGCCGCCGGCCGCGAACGGGAACGTCCACCGAGTGCCGGTGAATCCGTCCTGGGCATAGCTCTCGACGACCGCACCCTCCGGCATGGCGGCGGGATCGACGGCGGCCTGCGCCTCGAGGAACGGGTTGTCCCCGTCCGCCATGGCCAGCATCTGATCGCTCATCGCCGCCAGCATCGAGAAGCTGCCGGCGCCGTCGTCTTCCACCGTGACGTCGACCTCGAGGCGAAAGCAGCCCGCCAGCGCCGCGGCCAACGCCAGCAGCAGCGCGGTTCGCCGCGCGGCGCAGAGGAGGAGGCGTGGGCGGGGCATCGCGCGCCGATCAGGGACCAGCTCACCGTCCTGCGGCGAGCGGGCCTATGCTAACCGCATGTTCGACGCTGCATGCGGCCTGACCGCCGCGGCCCCGCCGTCGCTGGGAGACTCCTGCGGGCGCGCCTGCCCGCCCCGTCGGAACGGTAGCCGTGCGGAATATCCTGGAGACGCCTGCGGGCGCGGCGGCTCGCCCTGGCTGCGCGTCAGCCAGGCGCGCCCGTGACGGCCGGCGGACCCGTCCCTGGCGCGTTTCGCGCGGCCGCGGACGTGGGAGGAACGTTTACGGACATCGTGGCGGCGGACGCGGAGGGCGCCGCCGTGCGCCACAAGACGCTTTCCACGCCGCCCGACTTCGACGCCGGCGTCGTGGCCGGTCTGGCGGCGAGCGGCATCGAACCCCTGAGCGCGCTGGGCCGCCTGATGCACGCCAGCACGGCCGCAACGAACGCCATCCTGGAACGCCGCGGCCCGCGCATTGGACTCGTCACAACCGAAGGCTTCCGCGACGTGCTGGAGATCGGCCGGCTGCGATATCCGCGGCTCTACGACCTCAGCTGGTCGCGCCCCGAACCGCTGGTCGAACGCCGCCTGCGCCTGGGGGTAACCGAGCGGATCGCCGCCGACGGATCGGTCGTCACGACGCTGGATCCGGCAAGCGCCGCGCGCGCGATCGAGCAGCTGCGCTGCGCCGACGTGGAGGCGGTGGCGATCTGCCTGCTCAATTCGTATGTCAACGACCAGCACGAGCGCGAGGTCGAACGCCAGGTGCGCGCGGCGCTGCCGCATGCCGCCGTGTCGCGCAGTTCCGCCGTGCTGCCGCTGATCCGCGAATACGACCGCACCAGCACCACCGTCATCAACGCCTACTTGCAGCCGGTGGTGGGGGCGTATCTGCGGCGGCTGCGCGCGGCGCTGCGGCGCGCCGGGTCGCGCGCCCCCATCCTGATGCTGCAATCCAGCGGCGGCGTCATGCCGGCGGCCGAAGCCGCGGAGCTGCCGGCGTTTTGCCTGGAATCCGGCCCCACGGCCGGGGTGTTGGGCGCGGCGCGGCTGGCGCGCGGCCTGCGCCTGCCGCGCGTGCTGGCCTTCGACATGGGAGGCACCACGGCCAAAGCCGCCGTGGTGCTGGACGGCGCGCCCGCCATTGCGCCCGAACTGGAAATCGGCGGCGGGCTGCACGTGGGAGCGCGGCTGACGCGCGGCGCGGGCTACCTGCTGCGCACGCCCACCATCGACCTGGCCGAAATCGGCGCGGGCGGCGGCAGCCTGGTGCGCGTCGACCGCGCGGGCGGCATCGCCGTCGGGCCCGACAGCGCGGGCGCCGACCCGGGGCCGGCCTGTTACGGCCGCGGCGGCCGCGAGGCCACGCTGACCGACGTCAGCGTTGCGCTTGGGCACGTCAGCGGCGCGGCGCTGCTGGGCGGCGCGCTGGCCATCGACGCGGCGAAGGCCGAGGACGCCGTCGGGCGCTGCATTGCCAGGCCGCTGGGGACGGCGGTCCCCCAGGCCGCCGAGGCCGCGCGCCAGATCGCCGCGGCGCAGCTGGCGCGCGCCGTGCGCGCCGTCACCAGCGAACGCGGCGTGGACCCGGCCGGCTTTACCCTGCTGGCCTTCGGCGGCGGCGGGCCGGGCATGGCCGCGGCGGTGGCCGAGCCGCTGGGCGTGCGGCGCGTGCTGGTCCCGCCCGGGCCGGGCGTCTTCAGCGCGGACGGTCTGCTGGGCGCCGACCTGCGCTGGATGGCGGCGCATTCGCCGTTGATCGACCTGGACGCGCCCGACGCCGCCGACCGACTCGGCGCCGCGCTGCGCCAGTTGCGCGGCCGCTGCGCGGCCCTGGCGTCCGCCGGCGGCTATCGGCCGCGGGAGCTGACGTTCGAGGCCGTGGCCGAATGCCGCTACCGCGGCCAGTCCTTCGAGCTGCCCGCGCCCGTCCCGCCCGGGCGCGTGACCCGCCGCACGCTGGCGGAGGTGCGCGGCGTCTTCGAGGCGGCGCACGAAGCCGCCTACGGCCACCGCGACCCCGACAGCCCCGTGATCGCAGCCGCGCTGCGGGTGACGGCGGCGCGCCCCAGCGGCGCGGCGCCGCTGGGGCGCCAGCTGGAACGCTCGCCGCGGCCCACGACCCGCCCCGCCTGGTTCGGCGGCCGCTGGCGCCCGACGCCCGTGCTCATGCGCGGCGACCTGTCCGCCAACCGCCCCCTGCCCGGCCCCGCCGTCATCGAGGACTACGACGCGACCACCGTCGTGCCCCCGGCCTGGCGCTGCACCCGCGGCCCGGCGGGAACGCTGCTGTTGGAGACAGGCGCATGACCCGTCCGCGCGTCGACCCCATCCAGCGTGAACTCTTTCGCCACGCCGTGGCCGCCCTGGTGGACGAGATGGCCGTGGCGCTGGTGCGCACGGCCCGGTCCACCAACCTCAAGAACTCCATGGACCTGTCGGCGGCGCTCTGCGACCCGGCCGGCCGCCTGATTGCGCAGGGGCTGACGCTGCCGCTGCACCTGGGCTCCGTGCCCGACGCCATGCGGGCGTTCTTGGCCCGCTTCGGCGGCGAGCTGCGCGAGGGCGACGTCTACGTGCTGAACGACCCCTACGCCGGCGGCACGCACCTGCCCGACCTGTACGTGGCGCAGCCCGTGTTTCTGCGGCGGCGGCTGCTGGGGCACGTCGTGACCATTGCGCACCACACCGACGTGGGCGGCAAGACCGCCGGCGGCAACGGCTGCGACGCCACCGAGCTTTATCAGGAAGGCCTCTGCCTGCCGCCGGTGCGATTGATGCGCGGCGGCCAGCCGGTGGAGCACGTCTGGCGGCTGATCGAGCGCAACGTGCGCGTGCCGGGCCAGGTGCTGGGCGACCTGCGCGCGCAGCTGGCCGCCGGGCACGTGGGCGCGCGCGGGCTGCTGGCGCTGGCCGACACACACGGACCGCGCCGCCTGGCCG
Source organism: uncultured Chloroflexota bacterium (assembly GCA_958296175.1). Lineage (GTDB taxonomy): Bacteria > Chloroflexota > UBA11872 > UBA11872 > UBA11872 > UBA11872. The sequence continues at coordinate 1,465,120 of OY282448.1, read as the reverse complement.
ACCTGGCCAGCGCCGTGCTGGACTACGCCGAGGCGCGCGCCCGTCTGGCCATCCGCGACATTCCCGACGGGGTCTACCGCTTCACGGACTACCTGGACGACGACGGCATCGACCCCGGCCCCATCCCCATCCAGGTCGAGCTGCGCGTGCGCGGCGAGCGGCTGGCGGTCGACTTTGCCGGCTCCAGCCCCCAGGTGCGCGGCGCCATCAACTGCGCGCAGTCCTTCACCAAGTCCGCCGCATACGCCTGCGTGCGCTGCGTGCTGCCGCCCGACATCCCCAACAACGAGGGCTACGCCCGCCCCATCCAGGTGACGGCGCCCGCGGGCACGATCGTCAACCCGCGCCCGCCGGCCGCCGTGGCCGCGCGCGGGCTGACCGGCTTCCGCATTGCCAACGCCGTGCTGGGCGCGCTGGCGCAGGCCGCGCCCGACCGCGTGCCTGCGGCCGAGGCGGGCGGCGACACCGGCGTTAGCCTGGCCGGCTACGACGCGAACGGCGACCCCTTCGTGCTGCTGGAATTCCTCTTCGCCTCCTGGGGCGGGCGGCCGTTCGCCGACGGCGTGGACGGCGCGTCCAGCGTGGTGGTCAACTTTTCCAACAACCCCGTGGAAGTGATCGAAGCCGAACTCCCCATCGCTATCGACCGCTACCAGTTCGTGCCCGACAGCGGCGGGGACGGGCAATACCGCGGCGGGCTGGCCATCAAACGGCACTACCGCCTGCTGGCCGAGCGCGCGGCGCTGCAGCTGCGTTCCGACCGCCGCACGCGCGGCCCCTACGGACTGCAGGGCGGCCAGCCGGGCGCAACCTCGCGCAACACGCTGGTGCGGAACGGGCGGCGCATCGAGCTGGCGGGCAAGACCACCACAACCATGCGCCGCGGCGACGTCTTCGAACACCAGACCGCCGGCGCCGGCGGCTGGGGGCCGCCGGCCAAACGTTCGGAAGACGCCAGGCGGAAAGACCGCGAGGCGGGGAAAGTCTCACGGCCCTGAGGCCAAGCCGCGCGGATGCAGAAACGACCATCCTGCGGCGGGCGCGGGTGATTGCGTCATGGGCCGAGCCGCGCGGGTGCAGGAACGACCGTCCTGTGGCGGGCGCGGGTGATTGCGTCATGGGCCAAGCCGCGCGGGTGCAGGAATTACGCGCCGAGAATCATCGCCGCCATGTCCCACACGCCGCCGCCGAGGTCTTATCGAGCGTGCGCCGCCCGCTGGCCGTTAGCACGCGCCGCGGCGCAGGGTTTGCACGCGGCGGTACAGCATGACGGCCATGAAGACCGCGGCGGCGGCGCCCAGCCATGGGCGCAGGGGATCGATGACGGAGGCCGCGGCCCCCGCGCCAATCACGGCCACCAGCAGCCCGTTGCACAGCGGGCAGGCGATGGCAAACGCGGACAACAGCCCGCCCGCGTAGATCGGCGCGTCGCTGAACTGCCGCCGCCCCGCCGCGTACACGCTCACCCCAATCAACGCGCCCACCAACAGCGCGTTGGCGGCCCAGATGGGGTAGTCGACCGTGAAGGCCGGCGTCTGCCGTTCCAGCCACGGCGTGTCGATAGCGCCCGTGACGACCCCGACCACCACGCCAAACCCAAGCGCCGTCACCGCGCCCACGCCAACCGCCCGCTCCAACGGCGTCCACCCGCCCGTCCAAAGCAATCTCAAGCGCTGCACCCACCACCGCAACCAACGGCCCTGCACCTTACCCCCCTCACCCTAACCCTCTCCCAGAGGGAGAGGGAAAGAGGACCGCTCCCAGAGGGAGGGCGGAAAGATCCACTTACGCTGGTTCTGCTCCCGCTCGGCCCTGCGGGGCGAGCGGAGCGATGGCGGGGGCAGCGGGGGTGAGAGGCGGGGTTAGGTTAGCGGGGTGGGGGCGGGGACGTTGGTGCGGCGGGCGACGCGCTGCACTTGCTCCCAGGAAGCCGTGCCGAGCTCCACGCGGCCGCGCGCCAGGTTGCGGCGCAGGGCGCGGCCGGAGCGTTCGCCGGGATAGCGCACGGGGCGCGCGGGATCGACGGGCGGGATGGCGGCGATGCGGTCCAGCGCCTGGTTGACGCCGCGCAAGAACTCGGCGGCGGGGCGAAACGTATCCACGCGCCAGGCGGCGAAAAACGCGCCGAAGCGGCCGGGAACGCCGGCCGGGCCGTGGGGTGCAGCATCCGAGCCGCCGGGCATGGCGTCCGAGCCAACGAGCGTGGCGTCCGAGCCAACGAGCGTGGCGTCCGGGCCGCCGGGCGCAGCGTCCGGGCCGCCGGGCGTGGCATCCGGGCCGATGGGCGCAGCGTCCGGGCCGATGGGCGCAGCGTCCGGGCCGATGGGCGCAGCGTCCGGGCCAACGGGCGTGACATCCGGGCCGCTGGGCGCAGCGTCCGGGCCGCCGGGCGTGACATCCGGGCCGATGGGCGTGGCATCCGAGCCGTGGGGCGGGGCGTCCGGGCCGCTGGGCGCGGCGTCTAGGCCGATAGGCATGGCGTTTAGCGTTGCGCCCAGGATTTCGTGCACCAGCCCCAGGCCGTAGCCGCGGTGCTCGGCGGCGGGCAGGAACACGCCTTCGCGCATGGCTTGGGCGGGGTCGCGCAGCGGGCGGCCGTCGGCGTCCACGGCCCAACCCTCGGGCAGCGGCCGCCCGTCGGCCGCCAGCTCGCGCATGCGGCCCGTGGAGGGCGCCACGCCGAAGTCCACCACGATGGGCGGCCGCGGGTCGGCGGGAATGGCGTAGGACAAGGGGTTGTTGCCCAGGGCGCGCGCGCGGCCGCCCACCGGGGCAAAGGCGGGGTTCGTGACGCAGGTGCAATAGCCGATCAGCCTGGCCGCGGCCGCGCGCATGCTGTAGAACGCGGGGATGACCCAGTGCGGCATGTCGCGCAAGGAGGCGAACGCGCCGCCCTGCGTGCGCGCTTTCTGGATGCAGGCGTCCATGGCCTGCACGGCACCCACCGGCCCAAGCGCGCCGCGGGCGTCGAGCGCCGTGAAGGCGGGCAGGTCGGCCAGCACTTCCACGACGGCCCCGGCGCGGGCGGCGCCTCGTTCCAGGTCGGCAACGCGCAGCGCCAGCAGCCCCGCGCCGTGGTGCCCGTGGCCGCGCGCGTCCTGTTCCACCATCACGTCGGTCACCAGGGCGGCGTCCTGGGCGGGCACGCCGCGCGCGGCCAGCACGGCGCGGCCGAAGCGCCGCAGGTCGTCGATGGCGACGGTCGTCACCGGCGCTTGCTCAGGCGGCGGACCAGACGAACGTGCTGAGCGTCCACTTCTATGGTGAGTCGTCACCGGCGCCCGCTCAGGCGGCGGACCAGACCTTCTGGCCGGCCTTGGCGCAGTAGGGATGGTGCGGCGGCGCTACCAGTCCGGTCGATTCCAGGAAGCTGCGCGACGTTCCGGGGCCCATGAAGCCGAAGGTGCGCTTCAGTTCGGCAATCTTGGCGCTCTGGCTGTCTGGCAGGTCGAGCAGATAGGCCTCGAACGAGCCGGCGCGGGCCTGAATGTCGAGCACCTGTTGCGCGTTGGCCGCGGCCGCCTCGATCTTGCGCTGGCTGCGCACCACGGCGGGGTCGTGCAGCAGGCGCTCCACGTCGGCCGGCCCGTAGGCGGCCACGGTCTCGACGTCGAAGCCGTGGTAGGCGCGGCGGATGCCTTCGTGTTTGTTCCAGATGAGCGTCCAGCTGAGGCCGGCGTGAAAGATTTCCAGCATCATGCGCTCGAAGTACTCACGGTCGCCGTCGGGCCGCTCGCCCCACACGTCGTCGTGGTAGCGCATGAGGCCTTCATGGCGCTGCGCCCACTCGCAGCGCGGCGGCTGGCCCAGCGCCTGGCGCACGCGCGCGTCGGCCAGGTCGTCGGGCGTGGCCGGCTTGCGCAGCGGCACACGGCGCTTCGAGACGTCCAGCGAAACGGCGTCAGCGGCCATGCGCGGGTCCTTCCAGCCGTGCGGCGGCGCCCCGCAGCCTAGCCGCAGGGGTGGGTTCTGCCAATGGAGACGGGTGCGTGCGAGCGCGTGCGGTGCGCGATGCGCGCGCCGCGGCCTCCATCAGCGCGTGTCCTGCTTGAACGTGGACGCCTCCAGATGCACCGCGACTTCCAGAAATCCCAGGCCGCGCCAGAAATCGATGCTGGCGGTGGCGGTGGCGGGAACGGTGACGGCCATGCGGGCCACGCCGGCCTTGCGCAGCGTCTTGCGCATCTGGAGGATCATGAAGCGTCCCAGGCCGTCGCGGCGCGCATCCGGCGCCACCCACACCTCCGCCACGTGCGCCACGCCGCCGTCCAGGTGGAAGTTGGTCAGCGCCAGCGTGCGGCCCTTGCGTTCGTACATCCAGAGCCAGGTGGGGTGGTCGTCCAGCCTGCGGCGGATGCGTTCGGTGTAGAGCTCGTGCCATTCGGGATAGCTGATCTCGCTGGGGAAGCTCTCGTTCCAGTAGGCCACCATGGCGGTCAGGAAGCGTTCCCAGACCTCTCCGGAGCTGTTGGCCTGTACGCGGCGAATCTCATCGGTCGACCATTTCATGGAACGTCCGTCCTAGGCGCCGTCGGCGCGCACGCGGTGAAAGCGTTTTTTGCCCGAGCGCAGCAGCAGCTCGCCGTCGTGGAAGTCGCGCGCGTCGACCACGGCGCCGGGGTCGTCGACGCGGCGATTGTTGACATACGCGCCGCCCTGGACGACCAGCCGCCGCGCGGCCGAGCGCGAAGCGGCCAGCCCCGCGGTCTGCAGCAGGTCCAGGATCGGCACGCCGGCCGCCAGCTCGCTGGCCGCGAGCGTCGTCAGCGGCGCGGCTGCGGCCGACCCGCCGCCCGCGCCGAACAGGGCATGCGAACTTTCCAGCGCGGCGGCCGCGGCCTCGGCGCCGTGCACCAGCGCGGTTACCTCGGCGGCCAGGCGCTGCTTGGCCTGGCGCCTGTCCGCGCCGCGCCGCGAACTCAGCGCGCGCACCTCGGCCATCGGCAGCGTGGTCAGCAGCGCCAGCGCTTGCGGAACCGCGCCGTCCTCCACGTTGACCCAGTACTGAAAGAAGTCGTACGGCGAGGTGAGCGCCGCGTCCAGCCAGAGCGCCGCGCCGCCCGCGGTCTTGCCCATCTTTTCGCCGGTAGCGGTGGTGAGCAGCGGCGTGACCAGCCCAAACGCCTCCGCGCCCTCGATCCGCCGCACCAAATGCACGCCGGCCAGGATGTTGGCCCACTGGTCGCTGCCGCCGATTTGCAGCCGGCAGCCGCGCTCGCGGTAGAGGTGCAGGAAGTCGTAGGCCTGCAGCAGCCGGTAGTTGATCTCCACGAAGTTCAGCCCCTGGCCGCTGGCCAGGCGGGCGCGGTAGGTCTCGGTGGCCAGCAGTTCGTTGACGCTGAAGTGCCGCCCAACGCTGCGCAGGAACTCCAGGTAGCGCAGCTCGGTCAGCCAGTCGGCGTTGTCGACCAGGGCCACGTCCAGCTCGTTCTGCGCCACCAGGCGGCTCACCTGGCGGCGGATGGCCTGCGTGTTGGCCTGGACCTGCGCGCGGCTCTGGAGGCTGCGGGTTTCGGCGCGGTCGGTCGGGTCGCCGATCAGCCCGGTGCCGCCGCCCGCCAGCAGCACCGCGCGGTGCCCGGCGCGCGTCAGGTGCGCGGCCAGCGCCAGCGGGATCAGATGGCCGCTGTGCAGGCTGGGCGCCGTGGGGTCGAACCCCACGTAGAACGTCAGCGGCCGCGCCAGCGCCGCGCGCAGCCCGTCGGAGTTCGAGACCAAGTGCACGAAGCCGCGCGCGGTCAGCGTGTCGAACAACGAGGCGTCGGCAGGCATGGGATCAGGTGAACCTCAGGAGCGCGCGGGTGCAGGCAAGGCCGGCCCGTTGGGCGCAGACGGCGGAGCGGCGCTCACCCCGAACCCTACCCAGCCGGCAGGCGCGGGGGCGAGGGCGCTGGTGCAGTATCCCACGCGGCGCACGTCTCGCCGTACACCTGCACCGCCAGGCGGTCGACCGCGGCGGGGCCGGCCGCGTAGACGGCGGCGCGCGCGTTCTGCATGCGCTGCAGGTCGCTGGAGGCCGGCTGCAGGCCGTTTGGGCTGGTCAGTGCCATCCAGGTGCGCGCTTCGCGCGCCAGGGCGCGGGTCTCGGCCGCCAGACAACCCGCGCGGCTGGCGTCCAGCAGACCGCGCGCGTGGTCTTCCAGGTGGCGCAGCTCGTGCGCCAGCACCACCGCCAGCACGCGCGTATCCGCGCCGCGCAGCCGCTCGCTCACGCGAACGCCGCCGGCCGGGTTGTACTGGGCCAGCGCGGCGTTGGGCAGCGGCGCGAAGCGCATGGCAACGTTCAGCTGGGACGCCAGCGCCAGGGCGTCGGCGTTGACCGCCACACCTTCCAGCAGCCCCAGCGCGGCCAGCAGCTCGAGGTTGTCGGCGGCGTACGCCCCCAGCGTCGCGGTTCCGGGCGCGAGCGCGGCCTCCTGCGGCGGGTCCTGCCGCACGTCCAGCACGCCGGCCTCGCTCGGCGCGCGCGGAACGTCCAGCCGCGCGTCGGGCAGACGCAGGTCGCGGAAGATGTCGCCGGCGTTCACCAGCACCACCACGCCCGGCGGCTGCCCGCCCTCCACCTCTTCCACCCAACGCTGCAGCGCCGTGCGCTGGAAGCGCTGCACCACGAAGGGACCAAAGCGCACGGGGCGCGACGTGGGCAGGCCATGGAACTCCAGGCTGGCGTCCAGGTTGCCCGGCGCCAGCGGGTTGTTGGCAAACGCCTCGGCAATCACGCGGTCGGTCAACCAGGCAAGCCGCGCGCCGCGCGCCGTCTGGCCCTCCGCAGGCGCGGGCGATTCCGCCGCCGGCACGTGCCGCGCGCGCAGGGCGTCCGCAAAGGCCGCGTCGTCCAGCAGCTCGAAGATGTTGGCCAGCCGCACGCGCCCGTCCGCCGGCGACCATTGCAACAGCGCGCGCTGCACGAGCTGATAGACAAACCCGCCGTCGTCGACCCAGGGTCTGGACACCGGCGGCCCCAGCGTTTCTACGCCGCCCAGGCGCTGGTAGGCGCTGAAGAAATCGGGGCCGTCGGCGTAATTGCGCACCGCAAACCCCAGCCCGTTGGCCTGCGCGCCCGCAAAGAAGGCGCCGCCCGCCACCGGCGCCGGGTCCGGCGGCGCGGCCAGCGCCGCCGGGGCCAGCGCCGCCGCGCACGCCAGCGCCGCCAGCAGCAGCGCCGCCGCGCGGCGGATCAGGCGGCGGGTCCCTCGGTCCGACATGGCATTCCCTCGGCCCGGCATGATGAAATCGTACGCCGTCGACACCCTGCACGTGTATAAAGCGGCGCGGCGAGCCGCGCCGTTACGCTACCGTGCATTCATGCAACACCCATCCCGCCCGCGCAAGCTCACCCAATACGCGCACGGCGCAGGCTGAGCCTCCAAGCTCAGTCCTGACGAGCTGGCGCACGTGTTGCGCCGCCTGCCGGCCATGGCCGCGCCCGACCTGCTGGCCGGGACGCAGTCCCTGGATGACGCCGCCGTGTACCGTCTGCGCGACGATCTGGCGGTGGCCGTCACCACCGACATTTTCCCGCCCATTGTGGACGACGCCTACAATTTTGGCGCCATTGCCGCGGCAAACGCGCTCAGCGACCTCTACGCGATGGGGGCAACGCCGCTGCTGGCGCTCAACGTGGTCTGCTGGCCGCGCGACGGCATCTCCTTCGACGTGCTGGCCGAGGTGCAGCGCGGCGCGGCCGCCAAAGTGCTGGAAGCAGGCGCGGTGGTGGCCGGCGGCCACTCCATCGACGACCCCGAACCCAAGTTCGGCCTGGTGGCGCTGGGAACCGTGCACCCGGAGGCGGTCAGCGCCAACAGCGGCGCGCGCCCCGACGACCTGCTGATGCTCACCAAGCCGCTCGGCACGGGCGTGATCACCACGGCCATCAAGCACGACGCCGCCAGCCCGCAGGCCGTGCGCGCCGCCACCGACGCGATGCTGACGCTCAACGCCGCCTCGGCGCAGGCCGCCCGCCAGCACGGCGCGCACGCGGTGACCGACGTGACCGGCTACGGGCTGCTGGGGCACCTGCGCGAGATGGCGCAGGCCAGCGGCGTGTCCGTCCAGGTCGACGCCGACGCCGCGCCCACGCTGCCGGAAGTGTGGCCGCTCATAGCGGCCGGCTATTCGCCCGGCGGCGCCCAACGCAACCTGAATTCGCTGGCACCCCACGTGCATTGGGGCGCCGGCGTGGACGAGCCCATGCGCCAGCTGCTGGCCGACCCGCAGACCAGCGGCGGGCTGCTGATTGCCATTCCGCCCGAAGACGAGGCCGCCCTGCGCCAGGACTTGCAGCGCCGCGGCGCACCGGCCGCCGCCGTCATCGGCCGCGCCGCCGCCCGCGCCGGTCCCCTCATCCACGTGCGGCGCCTGGACGCCGAGCATGGCTGACCAGCCGCGCATCCTGCTGTACACCGGCAAAGGCGGCGTGGGCAAAACCAGCGTGGCCGCCGCGGCGGCGCTGCAATGCGCCGACGCCGGCCTGCGCACCGTGGTGCTGAGCACCGACGCCGCCCACAGCCTGGGCGATTCGCTCGAGGTCGACCTGGGCCCCGTGCCGCAGCTCGTGGCCCCCAACCTGTGGGCCCAGGAGTGCGACGTCTACTACAACCTGGAAACCTATTGGGGAACCGTCCAGGCCTGGGTGGAAGCCGTGCTGACCTGGCGCGGCATGGACAACGTGATGGCCGAAGAGATTGCCGTGTTCCCGGGCATGGAAGAGCTGGCCAACCTGCTGTGGGTCAACCGCCACGCGCGCTCCGGCGACTTCGACGTGATTGTGGTGGACTGCGCGCCCACGGGCGAGACCCTGCGCCTGCTGGCCTTTCCGGAGGTCGGCCGCTGGTGGCTGGACAAGCTGCTGCCCATCAACCGCCAGCTCACCCGCCTGGTGCGGCCCATGGCGCGCCGCGTGACCGACCTGCCGCTGCCCGACGACGACGTCTTCGAGGCCATGACCGACCTGGTGCACGAACTGGACCGGCTGCACGCGCTGCTGACCTCGGCCACGGCCAGCGTGCGGCTGGTGGTGAACCCGGAACGCATGGTGATACGCGAGGCGCAGCGCAGCTACACCTATCTGACGCTGTTCGACCACGTGACCGACGCCGTGATCGTCAACCGCGTGGTGCCGGACGACGCCGAGGGCGGGTTTGCCGAAACCTGGCGCTCGCGGCAAGCGCCCTACCTGCGCGACATCCACGCCATGTTCGACCCGGCGCCCGTGCTGCAAATCGAGCAATTCCCCGACGAGGTGCTGGGGCTGACGCGCCTGCGCACCATGGGCCGCCGCATGCACGCCCGCCGCCGCCCCGAGGCCGTGCTGGTGACGGACAAGCCGTTCGAGATTGCCGAGACGGCCGGCGGCTTCGAGTTTCGGATTCCGGCGCCGTTCCTGAAAAAGACCGAGGCCTCGCTGGTGCGGCGCGGCGACGAGCTGGTGATCCGCATGGGCGCGGCGCGCCGCAATATCGTGCTGCCGCGCATCCTGGCGCGCATGCGGCACAGCGGCGCGCGCTTGCAAGACGGGCAACTGCGCGTGCACTTCACGCCTCACCGCGGCGGCCGCGGCGCGCCAACCCGCGCAGCCCGCGGCTGACGTGCAGCTCTCCCAGCTGCCGTCCGACCCCAGCGCACCCCCTTTTCTCGCCCGGCGGGTCGTCTGGGGCCTGCTGACGCTCCTGGCGCTCACCGGCGCGGGCGTGGCGGGCTTTGCGCTGATCGAGGGCGCCAGCCTGCTGGACGCCCTGTTCATGACCGTCATCACGCTCAGCACCGTGGGCTACAGCGAGACATTCGCCCTCAGCCCGGGCGGGCGCGTCTTTGCCATCGTCCTCATCGTCGGCGGCGTGCTGGCCCTGGGGTTCACCGCCGCCGTGCTGGTCGAGTATCTTGTCGGCGGGCACTTGGCCGCACGCGTCGAACGTCGGCGCAGGGAGCGTGCGCTGGCCGCGCTGCGCGGGCATTTCATCGTGTGCGGGTTCGGCCGCGTGGGCGAAGGGATCGCCAGCGACCTGCACGAGGCCGGCCGCCAGGCGGCCGTCATCGACAAACGCCTCACGTCCTGCCAGCGCGCCGAACAGGCAGGCGCCGTTGTGGTGCACGGCAACGCCCACGAAGCGGCCACGCTGCGCACCGCGGGCGTGGACAACGCCGCCGCCGTGCTGGTCGCCACCGGCAACGACGCCGAGAACGTCTACACCGTGCTCTCCGTGCGCGCCGCCGCGCCGCACGTTCCCGTCATCGCGCGCGCCAGCACGCCGGAAAGCGTCGAGCGTCTGACCGCGGCCGGCGCCGCGCGCGTGTTTTCGCCCTACGCGGCCGGCGCCCAGCACATGGCGGCCTACGTCTTGCAGCCGCACGTGGCCGCCGCGCTGTCGGAACTGCTGGACCCCAAGTCGCCCGGCATGACGATCGAAGAAGTCGCCCTCGGCCCCCGCAGCCCCTTCGTCGGCCGCTCCATTGCCGACGCCGGCGTTCGGCGTGAACAGGGCGTGGACGTCATCGCCGTCGGCCGCGGCGGCAGCCACACGTTCCTGCCCTCCCGCAGCGAAACGCTGCGCAGCGGCGACGTGCTGGTCATCGTAGGCCCGCTCGCCAGCGTGCAGCGCATCGTCACCGCCGCCGCCCAGCCCTCACGCTGAACCCACCCCCGCCAAATCCCCCGCGCCCGTTTCTTCTCCCTGCGGCCGGCGATGCGCCAGACCGAGGCGCCAATCCCCCCGCGCGCCACGGGCCGCACACGCCTGGTGCACACCCAACCCCTCCGCGCGCGCGTCCTCCTTCTAGAAGGATGGGGTGAGGGGAGTCCCCTCTTCCCTCTCTCCCTGGGGAGAGATGCGCGTCCATCGAGGAAAAGCGGGCGTCCGTCTCTTTTTCCCTCTCCCCCCGCGGGGGGAGAGGGTTGGGGTGAGGGGGGGGGCGCCTCCCCTTTGGGCTTGCGCGCCCCGCCGCCTGTTGGGTAGACTCCGCCTCCCACGGCTTGTTGACCTCACCGAAGCGGGACCCAATGCGACACAGCGCGACCGTCCGTCCGGGCGCTTGGCCTCCTTGCAATCACCCCCCCCCCCGTGCTCAAATTGAGTACACAGCGCCTGACGCGCCCCGCCGCGGTCGGTGCGCTGCTGCTGGTCGGCGCGCTGCTGGCGGCCATGCTCTGGGCCGCGGCCGGGCCGGCCGCCGCCGCCACCGACTTCGGCTGCGACACGGACAACCCCACCGCGTCCGCCAGCGGTGCCCACGCCAACGTCGCCCGCGACTGCGAAATCCTGCTGAATCTCAAGGACCAGCTGCGCGGCACGGCCACGCTCGACTGGGACGCCGCCACCGCCATGACCAGCTGGGACGGCATTACCGTGGACGCCGCGAAAGGGGTCACGGAGATCGTCTGGCAGGCCAAGGCGCTGACCGGCAAGGTTCCGTCGGCGCTGGGCGGCCTGTCCGAACTCACGCGGCTCGCGCTCGGCAACAATCAGTTGCGCGGGCGGATTCCTGCCGAGCTGAGCCATCTGTCGAAGCTCAACATCCTCTATCTGCACGGAAACCGGTTGGAAGGCAGTATCCCCAAAGAGCTGGGCAACCTGGCGAACCTCTGGAGGCTCTCGTTCTCGCACAACCAGCTGAGCGGGCCGATTCCCGTTGAGTTTGGCAACTGGTCGAGCACCCTCTTCACCGATCTCTCACTCAAAAACAACCGGTTGACCGGGACGATTCCATCACAGCTGGGTAATTTGTCGGCGCTCCAGCACTTACAGATCGAGAACAATCAGCTGGACGGGGCCATCCCCGCCCAACTGGGCGGCCTCTCTAACCTCCAGACCCTCCTCCTCAGCGGCAATAATTTGGACGGAGAGATTCCGTCGCAACTCGGCAATCTGTCGAGTCTCACCGGCCTCTGGCTGGACGACAACGAGTTGAGCGGAGACATTCCGACATCGTTGGGCAGCTTGTCGAGTCTCACGAATCTCCGGCTCTACCGCAACAAACTGACCGGCAGCATTCCTACGCAGTTGGGCAGCCTGTCCAACCTCCAGGGCCTCTACCTCCACCATAACCAACTGAGCGGCAGCATTCCGTCTTCGTTGGGCAGCCTCTCGAATCTCCAGTACCTCTACCTGTACAACAACCAGCTGAGCGGCAGCATCCCGTCGTCGTTAGGCAGCCTGACCAGCCTCCTGTACCTTCTCCTCGACAACAACCAGCTGAGCGGCAGCATTCCGACGCAGTTGGGCAGCCTCTCGAGTCTCCAGTACCTCTACCTGTACAACAACCAGTTGAGCGGCACCATTCCATCGTCGTTGGGCAGCTTGTCCTCCCTGAGCAATGTGCGTCCGCTCTACCTGCACTGCAACCAGTTGAGCGGCGCCGTGCCGACGCAACTGAACAACCTGGCGTCGGGGCTGAAGATCTGGCTGCAGGGCAACCCGATCACCGTGCCCACCTCGCCGGCCGGGCTGGTGAACCGCCTGCGGCTGACCGGCGCGGCCACGTCCGACGAAGCGGCGGCCTGGTGCGGCCCGCCGGCGTTTGCGGCGGCTACCGATGCCCGCTCGATCGTCGAGCATAGCCTGGCAGGAGCGGCGATTGGCGCGCCGGTCGTCGCCAGCGACCCGGACAACCAGCCGGTGGCCGGCACGCAGGCGCTCACCTACACCCTCAGCGGCCGCGACTCGGCGTTCTTCGCCGTCGACGACAGCGGCCAGATCTCGGTCGAGGAGCCGCTGGACTTCGAAGACCCTCTCGACGCCGATGGCGACAACCAGTACCAGGTCGTCCTCACCGCGAACGACGGCGTCGCCCCTGGCACCCAAGGCGGCCTAGACATCATCATCGTCACCATCACGGTGACCGACGGCGCGGACGACGTGCTGCGGGTGGGAACCCTGGGGTCGGTGTCGCTCTATGCCGGCGGCGGGTCGCGCACGCTGGACGTGACGGATGCGTTCAGCGAAGTCAACGACCTGACGCTGACGTACACGGCGTCGTCGTCCAACCCGGCCGCGGCCAGCGTCAGCATCGACGGCGCGCGGGTCACGATCACGCCGGGAAGCACCGGGACGGCCACGGTGATCGTGTCGGCCAGCAACGGCACGCTGTGGACGGCGCACCGTATCGCGGTGACGGTCACCGACCGGCCGGCGTCGCGGCACCCGCGGCTGGAGGTCGAGGTGGCTGGCCCGGCCAGCCCCGTGCGCGTGGGCGAGAGGATCGAGTGGCGCTTCACGCTGCGCAACACGGGCACCGAACCCCTGACCGGAGTGTTCTGGCGCTCGCCGCAGCTGGGCGTCGCGCGCCAGACCGTGGGCGACGGCACGCTGGCAGTTGGAGCAGAGACCGTGGTGACGGCCAGCCTGACGGTGACGGCGGCGCACCTGCCGGGGCCGCTGTCGGTGACCTTCCACGGCGACAGCGACCAGACGAACGACCCGAGCGCGTCCTGGAGCGCCGCGGTTGCGGCGGCCGGCGCGCCGACGGCCACCCCTGCGCCCGGGCCGAGCGGCACGCCCGCGCCTGGCGCCACGCCGGTGCCCGGGCCGGCCGCTACGCCGGCGCCTGGGGCCACGCCAGCGCCGACGCCCGCGCCGACGCCGCGGGCGGCCCCCGAACCCGCGGACGAACCCGCCGAGGGCGCCGACCGCCGCGTGGTCGTGGAGGACAGCCGCGCCACCGCGCCGGCCCCGCATCTGGCCCACAACATCCCCACGCTGCGCGTCACCTTCGCGGCCGCCCAGGAGGGGGACGCCGCCGAGGAATCCGTGGTCTGCGATTTCCTGGGGCACTACGACGCCACCGGCGGCCTGGAACGCTGGGGCTGGCCCACCTCCGAAGTGATGGTGGAACGGCCCAGGGTCTTCACGCAGTACTACCAACGCGGCATCGTCGACTGTCAGCAGCGCGAAGGCGTGTGGCGCATGGAGCGGCGGCTGGTCTGGGACTACCAGGGCGGCGGCCTGGCCGGCGCGCCCGATCTGGGCGTGGAGCCGGGTCTGATCTCCGAGCAGCCCGGCCAGGTTTTGGGACCCTGGGGTCACCGCGTGTCCAACGTTGCGGTGGACGGGACCTACACCGGCTTCCTGGACGTGTTCGAGCGTCTGGGCGGCGTGGCCGCGTTCGGCTACCCGAAGACGGACGCGCGCGCGGACACGCACCCTGACGCGGTGCTGGCGCTGCCGGGCGCCACGCCCGGGTTCATCCGCCAGTACTTCCAGGCGGCAGTGTTCGAGTACCACCCCAGCGACCCCGACCAGCCAGTGAAGCTGGCGCTGCTAGGCGACGCGGTGCGCGACCTGCTCTACCCGGCCGAGACCTGGCGAGAGTTCGAAGTCTTCGCCCCCGCGCCCCCCTCACCCTAACCCTCTCCCCCCTGAGGGGGGAGAGGGGACGAACGGGGTGTGGAAGGAACGCTGGCCGGTGCTGCGTCGGAACGAGGCGGGCGCTGCGCGGGGGGGGGGTGAACGGCCGTCTTCACGGTTGGTGCGCCAGTTATCGGCGCGGGCGTGAACGATGTCCCGCGGGCGCTCGCGGGTACACTGCGCCAGCCCTGGTCCAGAATCCTGCGGGGGGCATCGGCATCGACGAACAGCACGCGGCGCATGCGGTCGTGACCCCGTTGGTCGTTCCCTGGCGGGCCGTCGGCCGGCGGCGCGGGGCGGCCGGATGCTGAGCCGCCTGCGGCCGGGGCTGCCCGAGGACCCTCAGCACACGCAGCAGGCGGTGCTGGCCATGACCCGCGCCGGCTACGAGCCGCACGAAGCCGGCCGCGCGTTCGTGCGTTACCGCGCGCAGGTGCGCGCCGCCATTGCCGCCTGGCCGTCCATCGCCGTGGCCGGCGTTCTGAGCGGCGCGCTTCCCGGCCTGCTGATGTTCTTTGCGCAGGCCGGCGCCATCTTCGTGCTCACGGGCGCGGCCGGCCTGGGCCTGGCCGTTATCGAGCGCGTTCGCTGGCGGGAAGAAAACGCGCACCAACGGTTTCAGAGCCACCCCAGCGGGCGGCGCTACCTCGTCCACCAGCTGCTGCTCTGGGTGATGCTGCTGGCCGCGCTGGCGCTGATGCAGGCCGCGCAGGCCGGCGCCGTCGTGGGTCTGGGGATCGCCTTTGGACTCCCGATCAGCCTGGTGTTCCGCTGGTATTTCTATCGGGCCTACCCGCTGGCGCTGGCGGTGGCGAGCAACGCGCCGGCGGGGGCGCACGCGCGCCGCATCGTGGAGCGCGAGGCCGCGGCGCGGGCCGAGGCGCCGCGCGGCCCGCGGCCCGTCGAAGGCCCGCCGCCCGCCGCCCAAGGCCCGCCGGCCAGCGTTCGGGGCTCGGGAACGATGGTGTCCGGCGGCTCACGACCGCGAATCGGGCTGCGCACCGCGGGGGTTTTTCTGGCCAGCCTGGCCGCCTGGTGGCTCCTGGTGCGCTGGTGGGTCTGGATAGAGACGCCGGAAGCGCCGTTCCTGCTGTTCGGCGGCGACCTCGGCCAACTCGTCCTCGGCCTGGGTGTCGGCGCTCCGGTCGCCTTCGGGACCGCCTGGCTCTCCCGCAGCTTCATCGAGTAAGACCGCCAGCGGCGTCTCCCCCTCACCCCGACCCTCTCCCCCTCGAGGGGGAGAGGGGGAAAGAAGCGCCGCGCGAACCCGGGGCGCGCTCAGTCGTCCGCCAGCGCCACCCGGTCGAGCACGCTGCGGTTCCACACGTACTCGGGCATCTTGCCTTGCAGCACCCGCACCACCGACCTGGCGGCGCGCTGTTCCAGCTCCAGCACGGACTCCTCGGACAGAAAGGCGGCGTGCGGGGTCACGATGGCGCGGTCCAACCCGATCAGAGGGTGATCGGGCGGCGGGGGCTCCTGTTCGAGCACGTCGATGCCCGCGCCCGCGATCCACCCCTCGGCCAGCGCCCGCGCCAGCGCATATTCGTCCACCAGCGGCCCGCGCGCGGTGTTGACGACGCAGGCGGTGGGCTTCATGGCGCGCAGCTCCGGCTCGCCGATGGTGTGGCGCGTTTCCGGGGTCAGCGGCGCGTGGACGGAGACGAAGTCCGATTCGGCGATCAGGCGCGGCTTGTCCACCAGCTCGGCGCCCACGTCGGCCACGCGCGCGGCGTCGGCGTAGGGGTCGTGCACCAGCACGCGCAGCCCGTGGGGAACGGCGCGCTGCGCCAGCGCGCGCCCGATGCGCCCGTAGCCCAGGATGCCCAGTGCGCGCCCGCGCATGCGGTGCATGGGGCGCGCCGGCTGGTTGCTCCAGGCGCCGGCCCGCACGCTGCGGTCCAGCACCGCAATGCCGCGCGCCAGCGCCATCAGCAGCGCCATGGCGTGGTCGGCAACTTCTTCGTACCCGTAGTCGGGCACGAAGGTCACCGGAATGTCCAGCTCGGTGCACGTGTCCACGTCGATGTTGTCGGTGCCAACGCCGTAACGGCCCACCACGCGCAGCCGCGGGGAGGCGCGCACGACGGCCGCGGTCACCTGGTGGAAACAGGTCAGGATGCCGGTCACGTCGGCCGCCAGCTCGACCAGGCGCGCCTCGTCGCTCGAATCGGCCTCCACGACCTCGGCGTCCAGCTCGGCCAGGATCTCCCGCTCCGGGGCGGTGGAGGGCCAGACGTAGTCCGTAATGAGGATCTTGTGTCGCGTGGGGTCGCCAGCCACGTGCGCATCGTTTCAGTGGAAAAGCGGCGCAACGAGCTTAGGAAGCCCACAAAACGGGTGTCAACGCGCCCGGTGCCGAACGTCAGGCCGCACGCCGTCCGGCCGCGGTGCTAAGGTCCGCCGACGACCCAACAGCCCCGAGTCCAATGCCGCGCCGCATCACCATCACCGTTGGCGGCGTGGAAATGGACGCCGTGCTGCACGACACGCCCACGGCCGACCTCATCTGGGACGCGCTGCCGATCCAGCGCACCGTCAACACCTGGGGGCGCGAGTTCTACTTCGACGTGGGCGTGCAGGCCGACCTGGAGCCGGGCGCGTCCGACGTGGTGCAGGTTGGCGACCTGGGCTACTGGCCGCCGGGATCGGCCTTCTGCGTGTTCTTCGGCCGCACCCCCGTCAGCCGCGGCGACGAGGTGCGCGCCGCCAGCCCGGTCAACGTGGTAGGCCGCATCGAGGCCCCACCCACCGACGCGCTGCGCCGCATCCGCACCGGCGCGGCCGTCTGCATCGCCGCCGGCGAGGCACCGTCGAGCCATTGACCCGAAATGAGTTGACACGCGCACGGTTGGCAACCATGCTCTTGTCAGGTCGGTAGGACTACTTCCGGAAACCCCGCAGGGCCGAAAGGCCCGCCGGCCGCTTTCAGCCTTAGCAGTAGGGATAGCCCCGGAGCGAGTCAGACTCGTTCCGGGGCTTCCTCATGTACATCTTGTATCTCGACGAGTCCGGGACACACGCCAAGTCAAAGCACTTCGTCCTTGCAGGGCTCGCGGTCTTCGAACGGGAGACCTACTTCCTCGCGAAGGCGCTCGACGACCTCGAATGAGCGCTACCTGCCTGAGATCGACGGGCCGGCGGTTTTCCACGCGGTCGACCTCCACAAACCTGACAAGGATGTGCCTCCACCATTCGACACGCTCGGTCGGGCAACGCGCATGAACCTCCTGCGCGATTGCTATGAAGTGATAGGGAAGTCTCATGTCCGGCTCTTTGCCGTGGCGCTGGAGAAGAGCATGTACGACGGCGACCCGTACGAGCGATGCTTCGAGGAACTCCTCAACCGCTTCGACCGGATGGTTTCGCGCGTCAACCGCGAGCGTGACGAGAAAAACCGGGGACTGATTGTTCTCGCCGAGTCGAGCTATCGGGAGAATCTGGAGGTGGTCGCCTCGAGAATTGCGAAAGAGGGCCACCGCTGGGGTCAGCTTCGGAATCTGGCCGACATTCCCTACTTCACGCCGGCACGCAATACTCGGTTGCTCCAACTCGCGGACGCGGTGGCGAATGCCGTCTACGGGCGTTACGAGCATTCCCACGCGAGGCACTTCGACATCATCGCTCCGCGTTTTGACCAAGATGGTGGGCAGCTGCATGGTCTTCGGCACCACACGCGCAATCTCTGGTGCATGTGCATCGCGTGCGTAGCGCGGCGGTCGAACCAGCAGCCCGAACCGACGAGCCACTGACGGACGCGCTGGCACACAGAGTGAGGTTGTGCGCTCCTTCCGACGCGCTGCGCCGCATCCGCACCGGCGCGGCCGTCTGCATCGCCGCCGCGGGCTGACGCGCGCCGCCCGCGCGCGGGCGGCGCGGCAGAAAAAACCTGCGACCGCGGCACGCGGCCGCTTGCACGTTCGTACCATGTAAGCCAATATAGGAACGACTCGACGTCTGGGCGCCGGCGGCTCGGCGGCCCAGATTTGCACGCAAGGACGGTTTGCGGTGGGCGATCCGCTGACGAAGCGCCAGCATCGGGTGCTGCGAACGATCGAGACCATTTTGGACGAGGGGTACTCCCCCAGCGTGCGGGACATTGGCGGCGTGCTGGGGCTGGCGCCCGCCACCGTGCAGCAGCACCTGGACATCCTGGAACGCAAGGGCTACATCCGGCGCTCCGGCCAGGCGCACGGCATCGAGCTCCTCAGCGGCGGCATGCCGGGCGGCGTCGTCAGCGTGCCCATCCTGGGGGAAATCGCCGCCGGCAGCCCGATCGAGGCCTACGAGGCGCGCCTGGACACTATTGCCGTCACCAGCGAGTTTTCGCCCCACGGGTCGGCCTACGCCTTGCGCGTGCGCGGCGACAGCATGGTGGACGACCACATCTGCGATGGCGACATCGTCATCGTCGAACCCGTCGAAACCGTGCAGGACGGTGAGATTGGCGTGGCCATGCTGGAGGACGGCAGCGTCACGCTCAAGCGCGTGTTTCGCGAACAGGACCGGGTGCGCTTGCAGCCGGCCAACGCCGAGATGGCGCCGATCTATGCCGACAACGTGCGGATTCGCGGCCGCGCCACCTCCATCATGCGGCGGCTGTGACGGGGGGCTATGCACGAAAGCCGCGCCGACATTGCGGACCTGCTGGCGGCGGGGGCTGTGGACGCCGCCGCCCAGCGCGCGCTGTTGGCCATCGACGCGGCTAGCCCGCCCCCCGCGGCCGTTACGTCGGCGCTGCACTTCGTCAGCCTGGCGGTGCGCTACGCCACCGAAGGCCAGCGCACGGCCGCGCGCGAGGCCTTCGATCACGCCCTGGATATTGCGGCCGGCGAGTCGGACGACGACGACCTGCGCCCGCGGCTCTACCGCAACGTGGCGGCCGCGCTGGCCGCGGCCGGCAGCCACGCCTCGGCTGCGCGCTGTCTGGAAGCCGCCATCGAGCGCGGCGCGCACGGCCCGGTCGTCTGGCAGCGGCTGGGGCGTTACCGGCTCAACGCCGGCGATGCGGCCGGCGCTCTGCAGGCGCTGGACCACGCGCAGAGGCTCAACCCAACCGCCGAGATGGCGGCCGACCGCGTGCTGGCCGAGCTGGAGCTGGCCCCCTCGCGCGACACGGCCAGCCGCGCGCTGGCCCGGCTGCAGGCCAGCCGCCCCGACCGCGCCACGGTGCGCTGGGACTATGCCCTGGGCTGCGCCCATCGGCAGGCCGGCGACGCCCCCGCCGCCCGCGCGTCCTTCCGCCGCGCCCTGGAACACACTCAGGGCGACCTGGCCGCCCACGAGCTGGCCAGCGCCCGCGCCGGCGCCTGACGCCGGCGATCACGATGACTGCGCCGACAGCCGCCTGACCAGCGCCGACGCCTGACCTGGCCGGCGCCCGTTTGCGCCGCGTTCCCTGCGCCCGCGCCGCGGTGAGCCGACGGACGGCCAGCGTCCGGCCGGGAGACGGTCAGTAGGGGCGCCGTCCCCAGGGGCGCGGGTTTTTTTTGGCCGAATCTGGTGGTCGACTCGTCGTAGTCGCTGCCGCGCAGGTCGGCGCCGTCCAGCGCCTCGTCAGCGCCGTGGGAGCGCACGACCTCTACCAGCGCCGCCCGCAGCCTGCGGCGTTCGGCGTCGTAGGCCGGATCGTCGGCCAGGTTGGTCAGTTCCCGCGGGTCCGTCTGGCGGTCGAACAGTTGCTCGAAGCGGCCGTTGGCCCACCAGATGTACTTGTAGCGCTCTTCGATCAGGGCCAACTGGCGGTTGGCCTGAGGGCCGAAGACGCCGTGGACGGGCGCGCCGGGGCTGCGGCCGGCAATGACGTCCGCCAGCGGCGGCGGGCCGTCCAGGCCGGGCGGCAGCTCGGCGCCGGCCGCCGTCAGCATGAAGGGCATCAGTTGTTGCTGCGCCGTCAGCGCGTCCACGCGCCGCGGCGGCCCCAGCGCCAGAGCCTCGCGCACCGCCGGCGGCGCCCAGACGATCAACGGCACGTGGGTGGACCCTTCGTAGTAGTTGCTCTTGAAGAACAGATTGTGGTCGCCCATCAGGTCGCCGTGGTCGGAGTTGAAGACGATGACCGTCCGCTCGCGCAGGCCCAGCTCGTCCAGCGCGCCCAGCAGCCGCCCGATGCAATGGTCGAGGTGGGTAACGTTGCCAAAGTAGAACGCGCGCGCCAGGGCGATTTGCTCGGGGCCAAGCGTGTCCCAGGTGTAGGTCTGGTTGGCCAGGCGCAGCTGCGGCGGACTCTCGGCCATGCCGCGCCCGTTGCGCCAGGGCGCGGGCACGCCGCCGGGCTGGTAGAGCTGGTCGTACGGGCGCGGCGGGTCGTAGGCCGAGTGCGGCTTGGTGAAGCTGCAATGCAGAAGGAAGGGGCGCTGCGGCTGTGCGGCCTGATGCTGGTGCAGAAACCCGATGGCCTGCGCGGCCGTCCAGCTGGACACGTAATGCGACTCGGGCAGCGGCGACGGCGCGGCGAAGATGTCGTTGTTGCCCACCCCGTGGGCGCGTTCCAGCCCGGCCCAGGGCGTCGTTTGCAGCCAGTGGTGGTAGTCGTCGCCAGCGGGCATGCGGCCCTCTTCGCAGATGACCGTGCTTTCGAATCCATTCAGCGCCCGCTGGTCGGGCGTGAAGTGGAACTTGCCCACCCCGTGCGTGCGGTAGCCGTGCCGCGTGAGCACGCCGGGCAGGGTCGTTTCCGGGGTCATGGCGTTCACGGCGTTGCCGAACACCCCGTGCGCCCAGGGGTGCTGGCCGGTCATCCAGGTGGTGCGCGCCGCCACGCACACCGGCGCCTCGCTGTAACAGCGCGTCAGGTAATAGCCGCCGCGCGCCAGCGCGTCCAGCACCGGCGTTTGCAGCCAGGGCTGCCCGGCCGCGCCCAACGCGTCGCCGCGCTGCTGGTCGGTGGTGACGAAGAGGATGTTCGGTCGTGGGGACGGCATGGGACTGCCTCGGGCGGCCGGCGCGCCCGGCATTATCGGCGATGCGCGGCCAGGCTGACGAACCGCCGGCGCGGACGCCGCCGGACCTGCCGCCAGGGTACGCTGGGCTGGTTCCCTCGGATTGTGGAGCGCGGCCACTGATGCTGCACGTTTCGCACGCGCCGTCGGATTACTGCTGCCCGTTTTGCGCGATTGCCGCGGGGAGCGCGGCGGCGTTCACGGCTTGGCGCGGCGCGCGCGTGCTGGTGCACATATCCAACCGCTGGTACGCGCACAGCCCCGGGCACGCGCTGGTGATTCCGCAGGCGCATTACGAAAACGTCTACGCGCTGCCGGACGATCTGGCGGGCGACGTGGCGCGCACGGCGGGCCGCGTGGCCGCGGCCATGCGGCGCGGCTATCCCTGCGACGGGGTGACCATTCGCCAGAACAACGAGCCGGCGGGCGGCCAGGACGTCTGGCATCTGCACACCCACGTGATTCCGTGCCAGGCCGGCCATCGGCCGCAGGGGGCGTTCCCGCTGGTGGACGACGGGAAACGCGCCCGCTACGCCGCCCTGCTGCGCGACAGCCTGGCGGCGCTGGCGCCGGCGGCCGACTCGACCTCGGCCGCGCCCTGACGCCCCCGGTCGCGCAGCCAGGCGTCTGAGACGGCGGCGTCTGTGGGCCGGCCGCGACTCCCTCGACGCCTGGCCGCGGCGCGCGGCAAATCCGCGCCGGGGCGCCCGCCCCCCGCGGTCATGCGCCTGGCACGCCCTCCAGCGCGCCTTTGGCGGCCATGCGGTCCCAGTGGCCGCGGAACGTCGCGTTCCATTCCGAGGTGCCCGCGTGCAGCATCATTTCCTCGAAGGTGTGCGGAAAGACGACCACGCCGTCGCAGCCGGCGCGCAGCGCCACGTCGGCGGCGATCCAGTTGCGCACGATGCCGCCCAGGACGTAGGGCTGACGCTCGCGCCCGCGCACGACCTGCACGATGTCGCTGATAATCGCGCGCGCGTCGGCGCCGGAGTCGATCAGCGGCCCCACGAAAGGCGCAATGTAGGCCGCGCCGCACTGCACGGCCGCCACGGCCTGACTGGCCGAAAACAGCGTGGTGACCATGGACTCGCGGCCTTCGGCCTTCATGCGCGCGATGGCGCGGAAGCCCTTGACCGCGGCCGGAATCTTCATCACCACGCGCGGCGACAGCGCCTGAAACGGCGCCGAGGCGGCCACGATGTCCTCGGCCGTGTCGCCGTCCACTTCCACCACCACGGGGCCGTCGGTCGGCAGCGCCAGGTAGCGCTCGATGATCCCCAGCATCGGCCCGTAGCGGTCGGTCAAGTCGTCCAGCACGATCGTGTTGGTCACGATGCCGACCGGGTCGAACTCCAGGTAATCCTGGATGACCTTGGGATCGCCCTGAAACCAGATGCCCGGCGGTCCGGGAAAGCCCTGCACCATGGCCGCACCCTCCAATCTGTCCCTCACGGCATGCTACGCCCGCCGGCCGGGGAGCGCCGACGTTCGCGCCGGCCGTGGGCCGAAGGACGCCCATCACGCGGCCGTCGGAGCGGAGCGCCGCCGCAGGTGCGGGCCGCGGCCGCGCGCGGTTCAGTCTGCGGCCATCGCGGCGTTGGGGTGGCCGCGAAAGTCCGGGCCCTCGTAGCCCGCCAGCGGCTCGATGGGCAGCGCGTTGCCGTAGGACGGGTTCACGCCGCGCGGCTGCGCGCACCAGCGCACGGCGTTGCCGATGACCAGCTGCACCTCCGGCTGATGGTAGATCGGCAGCGTCTCGTGGCCGGGGCGGAAGTAGAAGATCTTGCCGGCCCCGCGGCGGAACGTGCAGCCGCTGCGAAACACCTCGCCGCCCTGGAACCAGCTGATAAACACCAGCTCGTCCGGCGGCGGGATGTCGAAATGTTCGCCGTACATCTCGCATTGCGGAATCTCGAAATACTCGCCCAGCCCCTGGGCGATGGGGTGCGACGGGTCCACCACCCAGACGCGCTCGCGTTCGTCGGCCTCACGCCACTTCAGCATGCAGCTGGAGCCCATCAGCGCACAGAACACCTTGGACAGGTGGCCGGAATGCAGCACCACCAGGCCCATGCCCTGCCAGACGCGCCGCTGCACGCGCTCCACGACCTCGTCGGCCACCTCGCCGTGCGCCGTGTGGCCCCACCAGGTCAGCACGTCGGTCTGGCGCAGCGCCTCCTCGGACAAGCCGTGTTCCGGCTCGTCCAGCGTGGCCGTGCGCACCTCCAGCCCCGGCAGCGCGCGCAGCGTCCCGGCAATTGCGCCGTGAATGCCGTCCGGGTAGATCGCGGCAATGCGCGCGTTCGCCTGCTCGTGCCGGAACTCGTTCCACACGGTGACGCGGACAGGCTCCGCCATGAAAAGCTCCTCACACGCGGCAACACCAACCGTCCCCCATCCTACGCGCCGCACGCTCTCCGCCCCGCTCCGCTGCTCTTCGTACTCCCCAGTGGGATACCTGGGCAACGTCCGTCATTCCTGGAACGCCCGCGCCTGCCTGTCTCGTCCGGCCTGACCGCGTCGACGGCTAAGATGCGTCCGTCAGGCCGTGCGCCGCGCCGTCAGGTTGGTCATGGAGATTTGGAACGCCGTGTGGGGCGCGTTCAACGTCCCGCTCTTCAGCCTGGGCGCGGACCCGATCACGCCGCTGAGCGTCATCGTTCTGTGCCTGATCCTGCTGGCCACGTGGTCGATGGCCGGACGAGCGCGCTGGCTGCTGGAGCGCCGCGCCAGCCAGCTGGAAGGCATTCACGAAGGCACGCTGCACATCATCGGCGCGCTGGGCCGCTATCTCATCCTGTTCGTCGGCTTCTTCATTGGTCTGCGCTCGGTTGGGTTGCAGCTGGACGCGATTTTGGTGATCTTCGGCGCCCTGGGCGTTGGCATGGGGTTCGGCTTGCAGAACATTGCCAACAACTTCGTGTCGGGCCTCATTCTGTTGTTCGAGCGGCCCATCAAAGTCGGCGACGTGGTGGAAGTCGGCGGCGAACTCGGCGCGGTTGAACGCATTGGCGTGCGCGCCACCACGCTGCGCAAGTTCGACCAGACCCAAGCCATCGTGCCCAACGGCGACTTGATCTCGACCACGGTCACCAACTGGACGCTGGACGACCGCCGCGTGCGCGTGGACTTCGTAGTGGGGGTGGCCTACGGATCGGACACCCGGCTGGTGGAGCGGCTGATTCGGCAGGCCGTGTACGACCACGAGAAGGTGTTGCACGACCCCGCGCCGCGCATCTTCTTCGTCGAGTTTGGCGACTCGTCGCTCGACTTCCGCGTGCTGGCCTACGTGGCCGATCTCAGCGAACGGTTAGTGGCGCAGAGCGACCTGCACTTCGCCATCGACGCCTCGTTCCGCGAACACGGCATCGAAATCCCGTTCCCGCAGCGCGACCTGCACCTGCGCTCCATCGACCCGGCCGCCACCCTGCGCCACACGGCCGCCTCGACCAACGGATCGCCGCCAGCGTAGCCGCCGCGCCATCGCCAGGCGCCGCACGGGCCTGGATTGGCAATACCTTCGTACATACGAACCGCTGCGTTAGCATGGTCGAACAAATGCCCACGCACGAGCGCCTGGCGCGCGCCGCCCATCACGGCGCTCTTCCAGGGCGGGGGGAACGACATTGCTCTGCGGCCGCGCCGCCTCTCGTTTCGAGCGCGAGCGCGCGGGCTGGGATTGGGTTGGCGCGCTGCCTGTGACGCGGAACGGCAGGGGCGGCCGCGCGGCTGGACCCTCACCCCCGCCTCTCTGCCTGGGCGAGACCTTTGCGTAACGCCCAGGCGCGGGGGCCGGCGGCGGCGAACCAGTCCCAGCAAAGGCATACCTCGCGCTTCCTGGATACCGGCGTTCGCCGGAACGACGGGGAGCGCACAGGCCGTCCGGAGGGCGCGAGGGAAGCGCCGGCGCTGCGCTGCCGCGGCGTGACCAAGCGGTACGGCGGCGTCACCGCCGTGCACGACGCCTCGCTGGAGGTCGCCGCGGGCACGTTGCTGGCACTGCTGGGTCCCAGCGGCTGCGGCAAGACCTCGCTGCTGCGGCTGATCGCGGGACTGGAGCGGCCGCAGGCCGGCACTATCGACATTGCCGGCCGCACGGTGGAGTCCGAGGCGGTGCACCTGCCGCCCGAACGCCGCCAGGTGGGCCTGGTGTTTCAGGAATACGCCTTGTTCCCGCACCTGACGGTGGCGGCCAACGTGGGCTTTGGGCTGCGGCGCGGCAGGGCGCGCGCGCGGCGCGTGCAGGACGTCTTGGCCCGGGTCGGGTTGGAGGGGGCGGGCGACCGCATGCCGCACGAGCTGTCGGGCGGCCAACAGCAGCGCGTGGCGCTGGCGCGCGCGCTGGCGCCCGAACCGCGGCTCGTCATGCTGGACGAGCCGTTTTCGAACCTCGACCCGTCCTTGCGCGGCGAGGTGCGGCGCGAGGTGCGGCGCGTGCTGCGCGCGGCCAACGCCACCGCCGTCATCGTGACGCACGACCAGGAAGAAGCGCTGAGCCTGGCCGACGAGGTGGCCGTGATGATGCACGGCCGCATCCTGCAGCACGCTCACCCGGCCGCCATCTATCGGCGGCCGATCTCCCGCCGCGTGGCCGAATTCGTGGGCGACATCAACGTGATCCACGGCCGCGGCGTCGGGCGCGCCGTGGTCTGCGACCTGGGCACGATTCCGGTGGCCGAGGAGATCATGGGGCCGGCGGACGTGCTCATTCGCCCCGAAGCCTTGCAGCTCACCCTCGACGCCGGCGGACAGGCTTTGCAGACGGGCCGCCAGTTCTTTGGCCACGACCAGATGATCGAGCTGGAGTTCGACTCCGGGCTGCGGCTCGCCTCGCGCGTGGGGCCGACCTTCAGGTTCGCCCGCGGCGCCCGCGTCCGCGTCCAACTCGACGGCGACGTGCTGGCCTTCCCCCAACGCTGAATCTTTGCCGCATCTGTCATTCCCGCAAACAGCCTGCCCCGCCTGTTCCGTACGTGCTGCGGGGTGCGTGCTGCGGGGTGCGTGCTGCCGGGTTCCTGGATACGAGGCCCTCGACACGAGGCGGGCATCCATCGTCAGCGGTGATCGGGGTCAGCGGTCCTCGGGCGCCGGCCGCGTCCCGCGTCGGCGGTGACGCGCGCAAAGGTCGTCGACGGGTGAGCGAACGAAGCGCCGCGGAGCGCGCGGGTCAGCCGGCGGCGGTTGGCGGGCTCCAGCACACCAGGCCGTGCTCCACGGCGGCAACCAGGTGCGGGTGCTTGGGCACCACGCGCACGGCCACGCCCATGCGGCCGCTGACGCGCAGAGGCGCCGTCGCTTCGAACCAGCGCGAGCCGCCGCGGTCGGCCTCGCGCGGCGCGGCGTCGTACGTTTCTCCGCCGTCGACGGCGCCGTCGGTGCGCATGCGCCCGATGTAGACCTGCACCGACACTTCGTCGGCGTGCAGGCCGTTCAGCGCCACACGCGCGCGCACGGGCAGCATGGAGCCGACGTCCAGCTCTGGGCCGCCCGAGACGTCCACGTCGCGCACCTGCACGTGCGGCCAGAGGCGGCGCAGTTTGGACAGCCAGTCGGCCAGCTCGTGCGCGGGGCCGCCGTGGTTGCGGCTGAGGGCGCGCTGCAGCTCGCGCGCCGGCGCGTAGAAGCGCTCGGCGTATTCGCGCACCATGCGGTGCGCGCCGAAGTCCGCCATGGCCATGGCCATCGAGGCCTTGGCGCGCTCGATCCAGCGCGTGGGCGCCTCGTCCTCGCCGTATTCGTAGAACAGCGGCGCCACCACACGCTCCAGAAAGCGGTAGACCGCAGCGGCGTCGTTGGCGTCGCGCTGCGGGTCGTCCACGTCGTCGTCGCCGCGGCCGATCGCCCAGCCGACCTCCGGCGTGTAGGCCTCGGCCCACCAGCCGTCCAGCACGCTCACGTTCAGCACCCCGTTGGCCGCGGCCTTCATGCCGCTGGTGCCGCTGGCTTCCTGCGGCCGCACGGGGTGGTTCAGCCACACGTCGCAGCCTTGCACCAGGTCGCGCGCCAGGGCCATGTCGTAGTCCTCCACGAACACCACCCGCCCGGCGAAGTCGGAGTCGCGCCCCAGGGTGTGGATGTCGCGCACCAGTTCCTTGGCCATGGTGTCGTCGGGATGCGCCTTGCCGGCAAAGATCACCTGCACCGGCTGCCGGGTGTTGGTCACCAGCGCGCGCAGGCGTTCGCGTTCGTGCAGCAGCAGGGTGGGCCGCTTGTAGAGCGCCATGCGCCGCGCGAAGCCGATGGTGAGCACGTCGGCCCGCAGCGCCGTGGCGGCTTCGGCCAGTTCGGACCCCGAGCCCCAGCGGCGTTCCACGGCGGTGCGCAGACGGCGGCGCACGTTGGCGACCAGCTGCTCGCGGCGGCGGGTGTGCACGCGCCACAGCTCGCCGTCGGGGATGGCCCGCAGCGCCTCGGCCAGCGCCGCGCGCTCGGTGGGCAGCGACCAGGCCGGGCCGAGGTAGCGCTCCAGCAGCTCGGCCATTTCCCGCGACATCCAGGTGGGCAGATGCACGCCGTTGGTCACGTGGCCGATGGGCACTTCGTCCGGCGGCACGCCGCGCCAGAGGGGCTGCCACATGCGGCGGGACACGTCCCCGTGCAGCCGCGAGACGCCGTTGCGCCAGGCCGCCCCGCGCAGCGCCAGCACGGTCATGCCAAAGGGCGCGTGCGCGCCGCCGCCCGGCGGCTGCCCCAGCGCGGCGGCCGCGGCCAGCTCCAGCTGCGCCTCGGACAGGAAGGCGCCCAGGTGCCGCTCGACTTGATCGGCGCGAAACTCGTCGTGCCCCGCCGCCACCGGCGTGTGCGTGGTGAACACCGCCCCGGCGCGCACCACTTCCAGCGCGGCCTCGAACGAGAGCGTGGTGTGTTCGCGCACCTCCCGCAGCCGTTCCAGCAGCACGAAGGCGCTGTGCCCCTCGTTCAGGTGCAGCACCGTGGGGTTCACGCCCGCGGCCCGCAGCGCGCGCATGCCGCCCACGCCCAGCAGGATTTCCTGCCGAATGCGCGTGTCGGAATCGCCCTGGTACAGCTTGGAGGTCAGCTCGCGGTCGTCCGGCGCGTTGGCGGGCGTGTTGGCGTCCAGCAGCAGCAGCGGACAGCGCCCCACGTTCATGCGCCAGATGCGCGCCTCGACGGAGCGGTCGGTAATCGAGACGCGGATCGTCAGCGGCGCGCCGTCGGGCGTGGTGAGCAGGGTGACCGGCTGGTCGAAGAAGTCGATCTCCGGGTGCAGCTCGCGCTGCTCCCCCGCGGCGTCGATGGTCTGGTGGAAGTATCCCTGCCGGTAGAGCATGCCCACGCCCACCACCGGCACGCCCAGGTCGCTGGCGGCCTTGACGTGGTCGCCCGCCAGCACGCCCAAGCCGCCCGAGTACAGGGGCACGGACTCGGTGATGCCGTATTCCATGGAAAAGTAGGCGATCTGCACGTCGGCGGCCTCGGGGAAGGCGGCGGCGAACCACGAGGGCGTGTCCAGATAGCGCCGCCGCCGGGCCGCCGCGTCGGCCAGGTCGTGCACGAAGGCAGCGTCGGCGGCGCGCGCTTGCAGCTGCGCGGGGTCCGCGTGCCCCAGCAGCGCCACCGGGTTGCGCTGGGAAGTCCGCCAGGCGTCGGGGTCGATGCGGCGGAACAGGTCCTGCGCGTCCGGGTCCCAGGACCACCACAAGTCGTAGGCCAGCTCCCGCAGCTCGCGCAGCGCCGTGGGAATCGCCGGGCGCACGGTCACCACGTGATTCGGCTGCACCTGCGTCATGCGCGCGCTCGCTTCGGCGGCCGGCGCAGGCCGCGTCCAGGGAGAGCAAGCGGCGGCGCCGCCCGTGGATGGACCCGCCGGCAGGCTGCCCCGCGCAGCGCCGCGGTTGGACGCAGCGCCGCGGTTGGACGCCGCGCCGCAGTCGTCAGCGCGCGGCCGCCGGCGCCGTGGCTTGCCATGCGGTCAGGCCTTCATCACCCACAAGCTTCTGGCGACCCGGTCGTCCACCACCACCGTGGCGCCGTCCAGCTCCATCACCAGGCTGCCGTTGGGCGTAATCTCGTGCACGGTCATCGTGCGGCCGGGCACCAGGCGCTTTTCCTCGAAGTAGCGCAGCAGCTCGCCGTCGTCCTCGGCCGGTTCGGACAGCCGCACGATGCGCACCGCGGCGCCCGGCTGCGCCTGCGCCAGGCTGAAGAGCTGCCCCACGTCGGTTTCCGGAAAATTTCCGGGAATCGGCAGCCCGTGCGGGCAGGTGGCCGGGTGGCCCAGCGATTCCGAGATGCGCTCGGTCAGCTCGTGGGAGACCGCGTGCTCCAGACGGTCGGCCTCTTCGTGCACCTCGGCCCAGCCCATGCCCAGCGTGCGAATCAGCCAGTGCTCGATCAGGCGGTGCCGCCGCGCCAGCTGCCCTGCCGCACGCTCGCCGGCCAGCGTCAGATACACGCGGTGCTTGTCGTCGATCCAGACGTGCCCGTCGCGCGTCAAGCGGTCCAACGTGGCCGACACCGTGGCCGCGGCCACGTTCAGCCGTTCGGCCAGGCGGGCGTTGATGACCTGCTCCGCCTCCGCCCGCATCCCGTAGATGACGAGCAGGTAATCCTCGGTCGTGCTGGTAAGCGCCATAGGACGCCAATTCTGCCACGGGCGGCAAAGCTCCGCGCACCGTCCCCCCGCCCCCGCGCGTTTCCTTCGCCCTGGAAGGGGGTCGGGGGAAGGGGAGGCGGCTGATGGTCAGCGCCGGCCGCCGGCCATGCGGATGGACTCCGGGCGGCGGCGCAGGCCGAGCATGGCGGCAACGCCGACCAGAGGGCCGGCGGCCAGCGCGGCGAAGGCCAGCGCCCAGTTGGGCGCGCCGTCCAGCAGCAGCCCCAGAGTCTGAATGCTCAGGGCCGTAACCAGAAACCCCACCGAAACCTGCATGGTCAGCGCGGTTCCCACGTAGCGGGGCGGGCAGAGTTCGGAAACGGCGGCCGAGAACTGCGCCGAATCGGCCACCACGCTGAGGCCCCAGACCATCAGCACCGGAACGAGCGCCCAGAGCGGCGCGTCGACCAGCGCGGCCGCGGTCAGGGCGGCGGCGCCGCTGAGCGCAAGGGCGCCGCTGGCCACGCGGCAGCGGCCCAGACGGTCGGCGGCCACCCCCGCCGCCACTGCGCCAACGCCGCCTACCGCAATCACGCCAAAGGCCAGGCCGCCCGCCAGCGCGGCGCCGCCCCCTGCGCGCTGCACCGCCTGCGCCGTGAACAGCGGCGTCCAGGCCCACATGCCGTACAGCTCCCACTGGTGGCCCAGATATCCCAGCACGGCCAGCCGCGTGCCAGGACGCCGCAAGACGTCCAGCGCGAAGCGCGGGTCGAAGCGCGCCGGCGGCTGGCGGAACGGCCCTTGGCGCAGGCCGGCCAGCAGCAGCAGCGCCGCCGCGGCGGCCAGCGCGGCCGAGGCCAGCACCACAAAACGCCAGGGCGCCTCCGGCACCAGCGCACGCAGCAGGTGCGGACTGGCCGAGCCGACCGTCAACGCGCCCACGACGAGCCCCAGCGCCAGCCCCCGCCCCCGCCGCGTCCAGGTGGCGGCCAGTTTCAAGGCGGGCGGGTAGACCCCGGCCAGACAAACGCCGCTGAGCACGCGCAGCAGCGCGCCGCTGCCCGGCCCGTCGGCCAGCAGCGCAAAGAGCGCCGTGGTCAGCGCCGCGCCAGCCGCGCTGACCCCCGCCAACCGCGCCGGGTCCACGCGGTCGGGCAGGTTCAGCACGCCGCTCAGCAGCGTGCCGGCCGCAAATCCCAGCTGCACGGCCAGCGTCAGCCAGGCCGCCTGCGAGGTCGTCAGTCCCCAGGCGCGTTCCAGCTGCGGCGCAACGGCCGCGGCGCTGAACCAGGGCGACAGCGCCAGCAGCACCGCCAGCGTCAGCAGCCCCACGCTGCGCCGCTGGCGCCCGCGGCCGACCCTCGGTTCCCGGCGGCCGGCGGGAGGCGCTCCCTGATTGCCGGCCGGCGCGGCTGCACGCATGCGCAAACCCTACCCGCCGCCGCGCGGCGCGGGGACGGGCCTCGGCTTCCCGACGCGCTGCCGAACCCCTCCGCACGGCGGCACAGGGACGGGACTCCTCCACCAGCCGCGCCGCGTCATCCAGCACTCCCCGCAGGCGCGGGAACGGGAACGCCGCATTCAGCGTCCCTGCGCCCGTCGTACCAGCACCCCGCAGGCGCGGGAACGGGAACGCCACATTCAGCACCCCGCAGGCGCGGGAACGGGGCGCGTGGCGCCGAAGGTCAGCGGTCCGGCCCACCAACGCCCCGCAGGCGCGCGCCACAGAGTGCGGAGACGGGCGCCTGACATGACCGAGGCCCCCGCCGTTGGCGGGGGCCTCGGCCGCACGGTGGTTCCGTGCGCAGCGCAGGGCGAGCGCTTAGCGGTCGACTTCGCCCCTGCTCAGCGCGTCCTGGAACTTCCGCAGCTGCTCGTTGACCTGTGCGCTGGCGGTGTCCAACGATTCCTGCGCCGACATTTCGCCCACCAGGGCGGCGTCCATGATGGGCCGCCAGAGTGCGCGAACTTCGGAGTAGAAGCCGCCGGGCACGTACCACTGCATGGCCCGCAAGTGCGGGCTGGCAATGTAGTCGTACAGGTGATGCAGGCCCTCGGGCGGCCCGGCCGTGGCGGCCGGCAGGTCCTCGATGCCCTTCCAGAGCGGCAGATGCCCGCGGTCGATGGACACGCGGCCTTGCACGTCTGGCCCGGCCAGGAAGTAGGTCCAGTCCACGGCCTGCTCTTCCACGCCCGTCACCGTGGCGGTGCTCGCCACGATGTGCGGCTGGTCGTTCCACTCGAAGTTGGCGTGGTCGGTGTTCTCGCCCCAGGGCATGGGCGCCAGCGACCACTGGAAGCGGTCCTTGATGCGGGGGGCGCGGAAGCCGGTGCTGTAGACGATGCCGCCGATCTCCACTGCCTGCGTGCCGGCCGAGAACGGGTCGCCAAACTCGCCGGCCAGCCCGCTGCGCTCTTCGGGGGTGTAGGACACGTCTTCCTTGTAGATGTAGTCCACGATGTCTGCCCAGCCGCGCCAGCCGTCATCGATGGGCGGCCCCAGATCTGGTGCCCGTCCGGTCCCATCACCCGCGCCTGGCCGTTGTTGTAGCCGTACATCTGCGGGAAGACCTGGAACTGTTCGGAGCGCGTGGCGCGAATCCCGTACACGCCGGCCTCCGGGTCGCGCAGCTTGCGCATCTCTTCCAGCAGGTCGCTGTAGCGCCAGCCCTCTTCGGGATGGTTGGCGCCGGCCGCGTCGAACATGGTCACGTTGTAGGCCATGCCGCCGATCGCGCCCTGATAGGGCAACCCGTACAACGGCCCCTGCAGGCGGGTGGAGTCGTACGGAAAGCTCTGGTCCCTGTTGTCCGAGTAGATGTCCGGCTGGAAGTAGTAGTTCTCCGGATCGTATTCGGCCTTCTTGGCCAGGATGTCGTCGATCTCCAGCCAGATGCCCGCGCCGGCGAACTGCTGGAACGACACGCCGTTGAGCAGGTTCGTTTCGGACAGCGTGCCCGCAACCGCCTCGATGGCGATCTTCTCGTAGTAGATGTGGTCCTGCGGGATGAACTTCACCTTGATGTCGGGGCGCTGCACGGCGAACTGCTCGATGGCCCACTGCATGGCGGCGCCGCGCGGCCC
The DNA here is from genome assembly GCA_958296175.1 of uncultured Chloroflexota bacterium. Taxonomy (GTDB): domain Bacteria; phylum Chloroflexota; class UBA11872; order UBA11872; family UBA11872; genus UBA11872. Next base: position 1,432,199 of record OY282448.1, on the reverse strand, counting down.
CGAGGAGTGGTCGGTGGCGTGCTCGATCTTGACCGTGCGCGTCTGCGGCGCGGCTTCCACGATCTTCTCGACCGTGACCGTGCGCGTGACCACGCGCTCGACCGGGACCTCGACGCGCTGCGTCACGATCTTCTCTTGCGTGACGATGCGCTCGACCGGAACTTCCTTGATCTCGGTTTCCCGCACGATTCGTTCGACGGGGACTTCCTTGATCACGGTCTTCTCGACCGGGACTTCCTGCGTGATGATCTGGGGGGCCTCGGCCTCGCCGCAGGCCGCCAGCACGGCCGCGCCCGTCACCCCCGCAGCGCCAACCGCTGCTCCGCGCAGCACGTGCCGGCGCGACATTGCTCGGACCATTGATTCCCTCCCATCAGCCGCTACGTCTGTCAAGAGCGGCTTCCAATGCGCGGCAACCTTACCACCTTCGAACGGTTCGAGGCGAATCGCGCCCGCCCGCCGTACCCTGGGGCGCCATGATCGAATCAGCTCCCCCCTGCGCACCCTGACGGCTGAACACGAGGCGCGCGTCCGCCGGTTCCTGGCGACCCTGCGCGGCGGCGACGCGGCAGCCATGCGCGCGATGCTGGACGCGGACGCCTGGCTGCGCGCGCGCCTGGACGAACCCTGGGGGTATTTCGAGGCGCCGGCCATTGTGGAAGCCAGCGAGCGAGGCGACGGCGCGATGGTCGCCGTCCTGGCGGCGGCGGGGGCGGACGTGAACGCGCGCTCGGGCTGGAACCTGGGCGGTTCGGGCGTCTTGCACGGCGACAAGATCGAGCTCTGGGTCTGCGGACGGCGCGCGGACGGCGCGCCGATCACGACCGACCTGTTCGCCGACCTGCGCCGCCGCGGTCTGCGGGTGGACGCGCACGCCGCCGCCAACCTGGGCGACGCCGACACGCTGCTGCGGCGGCTGGATGCGCGGCCCGACCTGGCCAACGCCCGCGGCCGCGACGGGGCAACGCCGCTGCATCTGGCGCGCACGCCGCCGGTCGTGGATCTGCTGCTGGAGCGCGGCGCCGATCCGGAGATTCGCGACCTGGACCACGGCGCCACCCCCGCGCAATGGGCCATCGACACGCCTGCGGTCTGCCGGCGACTGATCGAGCGGGGGGCCGCGCCCGACATCTTCATCGCCTGCGCCCTGGGCGATCTGGGGCTGGCCGAGCGTGTGTTGGCCGAGCATCCCGCCGCGCTCGGTTCGCGCAGCAATCACGGGCCGCACCTGGCCGCCCGGCCGCCCGGCGGCCACGTGTACGTCTACCGCATGGGCGTGGGCATGCGCCCGCTGCCGTTCGCCAGTTCGCGCGGGCATCACGAGTTCGCGCGCCGCCTGCGGGAACGCGCCGCGCCGTCCGAGCGGCTGATTCACGCCGCCTGGATCGGCGACCGCGCCGCGGCCGCCGCGCTGGTCGAGCAGCACCCGAACCTGGCCGCGGCGCTTGGACCCGACGACGCGCGTGCGCTGTGCGACGCCGCCTGGCTGGGCAACCTGGACGGCGCAGCGCTCATGCTGGAGATCGGCTTCCCGGTCGACGCACGCGGCGACGACGACGCAACCCCGCTGGACCGCGCCGCCGTGCGAGGTTACGCCGACCTCGCGGCGCTGCTGCTCGAATACGACCCGCCGCTCGAGGCCGTCAACGCCTTCGGAGGCGCGCCGCTGTCCGCGGCGGTGTGGGGAGCGCACAGCTTTCGCGACCCCAAGGGTGACTACGTGCGCACCGTCGAGCTGCTGGCGGCGGCCGGCTGCGAGCCGAACCGCCGCGACGCGGACGGCCATACGCAGGTCGACCGCGCGCTGGCGGGCGGGCGCGAAGACGTGGCGCAGGCCCTGCGCCGTTACGGCGGACGCGCGGCTGCGGAGCTGGACCGCGGGGGCGCTGCGCCATAGCCGCCGTTCGGACGCCGGGGTCGTTTGCCGTGCCCGGGCGCGGCGAGGTGTCGTCGCTGCTGCAGCGGCCCGCCGGCGCCCGCGCGCTGCTGGCGCTGGGCCACGGCGCGGGCACGCATCTGCGGCACCCGTTCATGCAGCGCCTGGCCGACGCGTTGGCCGCGGCCGGCGCCGCCTCGTTTCGTTACAACTATCCGTATTCCGAAGCCGGCCGCGGCGGCATGGACGGCGAGCGCACGCGCCTGGCGGCCGTGCGGGCGGCCATTGCGGCCGCCCGAAGCGCCGCGCCGGACCTGCCCTGCTTTGCCGGCGGCCATTCCATGAGCGGCCGCATGACCACGCTGGCGGCCGCGCAGGCGCCGATCGAGGGTCTGGCCGGCATCGCCGCCTTCGCCTTCCCTCTGCATCCCGCGGGCCGACCCGGCACGGCGCGCGCGCGGCATCTGGACGCGGTGCCGGTTCCGGTGCTGCTGCTCAACGGCTCGCGCGACCGGCTGGCCGACCTGGAGCTGCTGCGCCGCGCGGCGGCCGCGCTGGCGCCCCGCGTGCGCCTGCACGTGCTGGACGGCGCGGATCACTCGTTCCAAACCCTCAGGCGCAGCGGCAAGACCGCCGTGGAAGTGGTGGCCGAGGCGGCGCGCGCCGCTGCGGACTGGACGGCTGCCGCCGCGGAGCAGGAGTAACTGCGCGGCGGCCGGGGCGGACGCTGCGTCCAGCTTTCAGGTGGGCCGCCGCCGGCCATGCGTGCGCAGGAGCCGGGATGCCATGGGTGCGGGTATGGCGTCAGAGGCGCCGCCAGCCACGTGCGCGCAGGCGCCGGGTTCTGGCGGGCGGGCCGGTCCGTGCTCGACTGCGCCGGCACCCGGGTGCGGACGGCGGCGGTCTGCCGCGCCAATCTCTGCACGACCCGCGCGCCATTCGGTACGCTTGCCACGCTCGGGCGGAAGCCACGGACGGTCGATATGAGCCTGGTCAAACGCATCTGCGGGGCGTACTGCCTCGTGATTGCCGCGCTGGCGGCTCTCAACTTCATGCTCACCCCGGTCTACAACGACCCCAGCGCCAACTACCCGGTCTGGGTCATCCTGAACTGGTTCATGGCCGTCGCGGTCGTGATCACCATCGTCGCCAGCGTGCATGCCAAAGTGGCCTCGGACCGTCAGGGCGACGGCCCGGTCGACCGCGCCTGGATTTCCACCAACCTGCTGTTCATGGCCATGGTGGTGATGACCATCTGGTGGTTCTGGAACTGGCTGAGCACGCACTTTCCGGGCACCGAGGTCTTCGAGGTCTTCGAGATCTCGGAAGTCGTGGTCTACATCCACCTGGCGATGTGGGCGTTCTTCAACCCGCTGTACGTGCTGACCAGCGGGTTCGCCGGCTGGCGCCTCTGGCGCGAGGCCGCCGACGGCTGACGTGACCGCCGCGGCCGCCAGGCGCGCGCCGTGGGCGAACGGGCGGCCGCGGCGATGAGCGCCCGCCGGCCGAACGTGGTGCTGTTCGTCAGCGACCAGCAGCGCGCGGACACCATCGCCGCCGGCGGCGTGTCCGGCATCCGCACGCCGCATCTGGATTGGGTCGCCGACGACGGCGCGCTGTTCCACCGCGCCTATTGCCCTTACCCCATCTGCTCGCCCTCGCGCATGGCCACGCTGTCGGGTCTCTATCCGCACACCAACGGCATGGTGGCCAACCACCAGATGCGGCCGGGGTGCGATCTGATGCGCTATCCGCAGGGGGTGCGCAATCTGGGCGATTACCTGGGCGAGCTGGGCTACCTGCGCGGCTACGCGGGCAAGTGGCACCTGGGCAGCGGCGCGGCGCGCCCGGGCTTCCCCGACTTCTGGTCCGGCTCGGGCGACATCGACGTGGACCGCCGCGCCCAGAACATGGTGCTGCGCCTGACCCGGCAGATTGGCGTGCCCATTGGCGGCAAGGAGCACGGGTTCGAGCCCGACCCCGCCCGCTACGACCGCACGACCAGCGTGGGTCCCTCCCTGCTGCCGCTGGCGCAGCATCCGGCCTTTTTCCACATGGACCACGCCGCCGACTGGGTGCGCGCCCGCCGCGGGGACGACCGGCCGTTCTGCCTGGTCTACTCCTGCCACGAACCGCACCCGCCCTATACCTCGCCCGAACCATTCCATTCCAGCTACGACCCCGACGACATGGAGCTGCCGCCCACCTGGAAAGACCCCGGCGGCCCCGCCCTGCTCGCCCACCGGCAGGCGGAGCAGCTGCGCGTGGTCACCGACTGGAACGAGCGCGCCATGCGCGCCATGCGCGCGGCCTACTGGGGCGCCGTGACCTATGTCGACCATCTGGTCGGCCGCCTGGTCACGGCGCTGCTGGACGCCGGCAAGTGGGACGACACCCTGTTCGTGTTCTTCTCCGACCACGGCGAAATGCTGGGCTACCACGGGCTGGCCGCCAAAGGCGCCGTGATGTACGAAGACCTCATGCGCGTCCCGCTCGTCATCCGGCCGCCCGGCGGCCTGGGATCGCCCCACCGCTGCCAGCGCCTGGTCTCGCTGGTGGACCTGGTCCCCACCATCGTGCGCATGTGCGGCGGCCAGCCGTCACCCGACCTGCAGGGCGTGGACGTCGGCGCGCTGGCGCTGGGCGGCGACGAGCCGCTCAACCAGGGCGTGGCCGGCGAGTTCCACTCGGTGAACTGGACCGACCCTTTGCACCCGCTGCGCATGTGGGTGGGGGAGCGCTGGAAGTACGTGGAGTCGCAGGACGGCAGCGACGAGCTCTACGACCTGCAGGAAGACCCGCTCGAAGTGCACAACCGCATCGACAGCCCCGACCACCAGGCGCCGCTGGCCGAATCCCGCCGCGCCCTGCGCCGCTGGCTGGAAACCACCAGCGACCCCTGGCCCCGCGTTCCTCAGCCCCCGCCCCGCCCAGCCGCCCTGGCCCGCCCCATCGAATAACCGCCCGCGGGGGCGCGGGGATGCGGCCTTCGGCACCGCCGTCGTCGGAGCTGCTGGGTAACCGCCCGCGGGGGCGCGGGGATGCGGGTCGGCGGGCGCGCTCAGACGGCCAGGTAGTCGCGCAGCCCGCGCGCGGCGCTGGACGTGCTCACTTTGCGCAGCGCCTCGACCTGCAGCTGGCGCACCCGCTCGCGGGTGACGCCGAAGTACACGCCCAGCTGATCCAGCGTCCAGGGCGGGCGTCCGTCCAGACCGAAGCGCCGCACCAGGATGGTCTGCTGGCGTTCCGGCAGGATGGCGAGCGCCTCCCGCAGGTCATGGCGCAAGGAATCCGCCAGCAGCGCGCGGTCGGCGGTGTCGGGATTCGGGTCTTCCACGAAGTCGGCCAGCGACTCGTCGCCGTCTTCACCCACCGGCTGCTCCAGCGACATGGTGGTGCGGCCGGCGCGCACGATTTCGGCCACGCGCTCGGAGTTCATGCCCAGCGCCTGGCCCAACTCGGCCGCCGTCGGTTCGCGCTCGTACACCAGCGCCAGCTCCGGGGTGATGCGGCGAATCTTGCGCAGGGCCTCCACCACGTGCACCGGCAGGCGGATGGTGCGCGAATTGTTGGAGAGCGCGCGCGTGACGGACTGGCGGATCCACCACGTGGCGTAGGTGCTGAACTTGAACCCGCGCCGCCAGTCGAAGCGCTCCGCCGCCTGCATCAGCCCCAGGCTGCCCTCCTGGATCAGGTCTTGCAGCGGCAGCCCGCCGGTGGCGTAGCGCTTGGCCACGTTGACCACCAGCCGCAGGTTGGCGTCCACCAGCTCCCGGCGGGCCGACTCGTCCCCGGCTTCGAGACGCTTGGCCAGCACCACTTCTTCGGACGCGGTCAACAGCGGCACGCGGTTGATCTCGTTGAGATACAGCCGCAGGGCGTCGTCGATGGACGCGTCCAGGTCGGCCTGCGGCGGCGGCGCACCGTCCGCCTGGCGCGCGGCAGCCTCGGACGGCCGCTCCAGCAGCGCCAGGTCGTCGGCCCAGGCGCCTGCGCCCCCGGATTCGATCTGCGCCAGTTGCTCCGCCATGCCTGCCCTCGTCACTCCCCGCGGCGGCTCTGCGCCGCCGGCACTCGCGTGCGCCGCGCCGAGTATACACATATTTCACAGGTTTTCCTGTAAAAACTCCATTGCCGCCCGCTGAACTCGGCTGCCCAGCCCCTCTGGCGCTTCCCCTCACCCCAACCCTCTCCCCTGGGGAGAGGGGACGCACCTGGGGGCCTGGGGGTGAGAGCGCCATCGACGGTATCCAATGGAACCTGAAGTGGACGCACCTGAGGGGGGCTGGGGGTGCGAGGGGGAAGCTGGCAAGAGCTCCTAAGCACCGTCAGCCCGTCGGTCTCGCCCCCAGGCGCGAGGGGGAAGCGGCGCCTGGCCTGGGGCGGGTTGCGTGTTCACCGCTGGGGGGAGAGGGAGCGGGGCGGGGGCTTCAGGCGGCTCGGATGCGCTGGTCTACGGCGTTGCGGATGAGGGTGGGAAGCAGGCTGGTGTCGTAGACGATTTCGCCGTGGCTGGCGCGCAGGGGGCGGCCGTCCACGCGCGGGGCGTAGGCGCGTTCGAACTCGTCGCGCACGACGCCCACGCCAAAGGCCAATACGCGCAGGGTCTGGTCGGCGGGCAGGTTGCGGTTGCGGCGGTCGATGTCGGCCAGGGTGCGGCGCAGTTCGGCAGGGTCGCTGCTGATGCCGTCGGTTATCACGATGACGCTCTTCAGCCCGGCCTGGGGCAGGGTCTGCCGCAGGGCCAGGGCGAGCGCGCCGGCGTCGTCGGTGTCGCGGTGGTCCAGCCGGTACAACGCGCGAAACACCTGGCTGTGGTCGCGGGGGCGGTAGCTGGACGACGAGGGAATGCGCTCGGAGGTCCACACGCATTGCGCAAAGCGCCAGTGGACGGTGGCGGCGCTGCTGAAGCTGAGCACGGCGTAGGGGATGCGCAGCCGCTCGTGGATTTCGATGAAGATGACGGCGGCCTCCACCAGCCGGTCGAACTTTCGGGTGGGGAACCCGCGCTGCACCATGCTGCCGCTGATGTCCAGCAGGATGGCGTTGGCAAAGTCGCGCTGGCGGTCGTCGCGCGCAACGCGCACGCCGCGCAGAAAGGCCTGGGCGGGGTCGGTGACCAGGCGTTCGGGGTGTTCCAGGTCGATCTCGCCGCTGTCGCCAACGCGCTGCGAGCGCGGGCGGCGCCAGGGGTCGACGGCGCCGTGCCTGCGCCGGTCCATGATGTCCGCCAGCCCGCGCCGGCGCGCGCCGCCGTGGATGGATTCCTGAATGAGCGGCTCCAGCTTGCGCACGGCGCGAAGGTAGTCGAACTGGTCGTAGTCGATGCGCGGCCCGGACCCGCGCTGCAGCATGGAAACGAGCCCGGGGTGCCAGGAGTCGCCGGTGGAACTCAGCACGCGGTCGCGCACGCGCGCACGCGCGGCGCGCCGCCGTTCGCTCGGCTGCACCGCGCCGACGGGCGGAACCTCCGCTGCATCGCCGCGCTGGCCGGGGCGCGGACGCGCGGGGCTGGCGGCGGACGCGCCGCCCGCGTCCGTCGGCTCGGCCGCGGCTGGCGGGGGATCGTCGGGCGCGGCGCCGCCGCCGTGGGTCGATGCCGACTCGTCCGACGGGAGCGTCGTTCCAGGGTCCGACGGGTCGGGCGCGGGCGGACCCGCGCGCGCCTGCGCGGCCGCCTGCCGCTGCGCCTCGCGTTCGCTGACCAGCAGGGCGCGGTAGGCCGGCAGCACCTGGGCGTCGACGATGTCCAGCACGGCCGGGACGTCAGGGCGCGCGGCCGCCTGCCGCACCGCCGGCCAGGTGCGCTGGATGGCCGCGGATACGGGCGGGTCGACCTGGGGCGCCGGCCGCGCCGCCGGCCAGCAGCGCTCGGTCCAGGCGTGGATCAGCGCGTCCAGGTATTGATGGTGGAGCGGCACGCGGTCGTCGGCGCGGATGCCGGGCGCGTCCGTCATGGGCTCCAGCTCCACTCCGCGGCCGTAGAGCCGCCGAAAGAGGGCGGCAAGGCCTGGATAGCGCGTCATGGCCAGGCGGTTGACGCGCATGTCGTTGATGACGTTGACCAACAGGGTCAGCGAGGCGGCGGGCAGGTCGAGCGCCGCGCGGCGCTCGACCCAGTGCGCCGCGGCCTGGCCGCCGGCCTGGCCGGTGAAGCGCGCCTCGGCGGCTTCGTGCGCCAGGGCCGCCACCATCAGGTCGGGCGGCCACTCGGCCAACAGCGCGCGGGGGTAGTCCACCGCCTGCGCGGCCGGGCGGTAGCCCCACCAGGGGCCGGCTTCCAGCCGCACGGGCAGACCGTCCAGAATCAGCCGCGCGGCCAGTTCGAACTGCGCCGCGGACAGGCGCGCGGCGTCAGACAAGGCCGTAGCCGGCCAGGGCGGCCTCCAGCACGGGGCGCAGCTCCGCGCCGGCGCCGTCCACCACGCCGCGCCGCAGCCAACGCACGAAGGTGGCCGAATCTTCGCTTGCCCGCGCCAGGGTCACCAGTTCGGCCGTGGTCAGACCCAAACGCTCCGCCGCCGCGGCGGCCAGGTCGGCCGGCACGCCGCCCAGCGGGTGGGCCGCCTCGCGGTCCCAGTCGCCGGCCAGCACCGCGCGGCCGACGGACGCCAGCTCCGCGGCGGCGCGCAGCAGCGCCGCGTCGACGCGGCGCTGGGCAACGAAGACCAGAATCGCAGCCTCTTCGTCCAGCGGCGGATAGTCCAAACGAATCACGGCGCCGAAGCGGTTCTCCACGCCCTCGTTGAGCGGCTTCACGCCGGGACCCTCGGCGAAGCCGGTGGCCACCAGGCGAAAGTCGGGATGGGCGCGAATCACGCGGCCGTCGGGCAGCAGCAGGCGCCCGCCTTTGTCGAACAGCCCATTGATGATGGAGTGCACGTCGGGGTAGGCCAGGTTGTACTCGTTGACGATGGTGAAGAGTCCCTGGCTGGCGGCCTGCAAGAAGCCCTGGATGGACCATTCGGTGGCGCCGCGCACCAGGCGGCGGGCGGCGATCAGGTCGCTCTTGCTGGTCTCGCCCGTGAGGCTGAACTCGACCGCCGGCAGGTTCCACAGGCGCGCCAGGGTGCGGGCCAGCGCCGACTTGCCGCAGCCGGTGGGCCCGCGCAGGAACACGGGGCGGCCGTTGAGCAGCGCACCCTGCGCCAGGCGCAGGGCGCGCCAGCTGCCGCTGGTCAGGCACGGCAGCGCGGCGTCGGCGGGCGGCACGCGCCCCAGCGGGCGCGCCAGGTTCAGCCCATACTCGGCGCGCAGCGCGCGCTGCGGGTCCAGGGCGTTGGCGGGGTCCCCGCCGGCGCCCTCGACGACCGCCACCTGCGGCGCCTGGTTCGGCCGGCGGCGAATGCGCAGCGTGCGTCCGTCGGCCAGCTCCAGGGTCGCGGCGGCGGCAGCGTCAGCCGTTCGGCGCTCTGCCGGCGGCGTCCCGTCGTCGGTGCGCGGGCGGGACTCCGACTCGCCGCGCGCGGCGGCGGCGCGGGGTGGAGGCTCCATCCCGTCACTCCCGCGCTCGCGGGCATACATGGCGGCGCGCTGCCGGGCGGCGGATTCGTCCGAAGGGCCAGGCGGCGGCGGCACGGGGACGGCGGCGCCCTCGGCCGGTCGTTCCAGGTCCGCCAGCGCCTGGCGCAGCGCGTCGGGATAGGACACCGACGCCGCGGCGCGTCCCAGCGCCTGGCGCGCCGTGGCGGCCACGTCGGGGGCAATGTCCTCCGGGGCGATGGAGAGCACGGCCTGCGCGCCGATCTCGGCCAGGGGCAGCCCGGTGGCGTGGCCCAGCGCCAGCCAGTGCACCAGCGCGCGCGTGGACATGCGGTCTTGCATGGCGCCGCCCAGCCGCTCGTGGCTGCGCAGCCGGTTGGCCAGGCCGACCAGCCGCTCCACGATGGACGGGTTGGCGCGCAGGTCCAGCGCGCGCGCCAGCGGCAAGCGCCCGAACTCGTGCGCCACGGCCTCCGCCTCTTCGTCCGGCGGCAGGAAGGTCATGGGAATGGCGCCCACCCCCCAGCCGAAGCGGCGCTGCAAGGCGCGGCCTATTTCGGCCGTGCCCAGGTAATTGGGGTTGGCGGTGGCAAAGACGCCAAAGCGTTCGTGCACCTCGATTTCGACGTTGCCCGCCTCGGTGCCCGAGACCACCAGCCGCCCGGTGTCCATGGCCTGGGTGAGCGCGCTGATCAGGTCGGGCGGCAGCATGTTGATCTCGTTGATGAGCAGCTTGTGCCCGTGGAGCATGGCCTGCACGGCCGGCCCCAGCGCGGCCACCGTCGACGGCCCTTCGTCGTGCCGCACCACCTCGGTGCGGCGGAAGAAGTCGGCCAAGGTGGTGTCGCCGCTGAAGGTCAGCTCCACGCAAGGCTCGTTGGCCAGGTGGCAGTAGGTCTTGACCATGGTGGTTTTGCCGCAGCCGGTGGGCCCGGTCAGCAGCACGCAGGTGCGTAGGGCGGGGGCGGCCTCGATCTCGGCAATCCGCCGCAACACGCCGGCCATGCCGGCGGTGACGTGCGTAAAACTCTCGTCACGCGCGGGAACGAGCGGCCGCGCGTCGGGCGCGGGCGCGGCAAACCACCCGAGCACCGCCCGCACCTCCGGCGGCGGCGTCCGAAATTGCCTCCCGCCCAGCGCGCGCCGCGGAAAGGATGCGCCCAAAATCTCCACGCGCTCGCCCGCCACTCGCACGTGCCGGCCAAACGACGCGCGGTCGGCGTCCGGCGGCTCGCCCGCGCCAGCAGCGCGGCCGCCGCGCAGGGAGGTGAGGAAGTCGTGCATGTTAGGTGGGACTCGACCCTGAATACGGATTTGGAGAGCAACGCGGCGCCAGACGCGACCGCGCCGCCCGCATTCTAGAGACCACGACCGACGGCGCCGGACCTTCGAGCGCATCCTCGCCGCCGTTCCCGCCCCTGTGTCATGCCCGCGTCTGCGGGCATGCATCGCCACGCGCCTCGTGTCTCGGCAGTCCCTGCGGCGGGCAACGCGAACGGCGGCGCCCCCTCACCCTGGGAACGACCCGGCGGCGCAGGCGGCGCGGGGTCCTCGGAGCGTCCCCCCTCACCCCGACCCTCTCCCCCCTAGGGGGGAGAGGGAGGAAGAATCGCCGCGCCCTATGCCCCCTGGGGGGAGAGAGGGAAGAATCGCCGCGCCCTATGCCCCCTAGGGGGGAGAGGGGGAAAGAAGCGCCGTACTCTATGCCCCCTTCGCCCGACCTTCACTTCCCAGGGGAAGCGGCTATGCCGCTGCGTGCTGCGTCGGGCGGGGCGGCGGTGGCTAGGGGTGGTAGGTCTGGCCGGGGGCTAGGGGTGCGGCGGGGGCGAAGGGGGGCAGCGTGCGCCGGGTCTCGTCTGGGTAGCGGCGGTCGCGCACCGCGTCGCCCAGCAGCACTAGTTTCACGGGTTGGACCGGGTCGCCCGGGTGATACTCCAGCACCCCCGCCTGGAAGTATTGCCGCACGAACCCCGCCGCCCCGGGCAGCCGCAGCTCCGCCTGCGGGTGCGCGTCGGTGCGCGCGTCGGTCTTGGGGTAGCCGAAGAACTCCACCCCGCCCGCCATGTCGAAGAAGTCCCGGAAGCCTGTCCAGGTCCCGTCCACGGCGTAGTTCGACACGCGGTGCCCCCAGGGGCCGAGCGCCGCGCCCGGCTGCTCGGACACCAGACCGAGCTCCACCCCCTGGTCGGGCGCGCCGGCCAGGCCGCCGCCGAGCTCGTCCCACACCAGACGGCGTTCGATCACCCAGCCGTCTCCCTGCGGGCGGCAGTCGATCACACCGCGCTGGAAGTACTGGCTCAGCACGCCGGGCTGTTCCACGAAGACTTCCGAGATGGCGTGCCCCCAGCAGGGCAGCCCGCCGGTGGCGTCGTAGTGCGCCAGAAACCCGCAGGGCGACACGCGGCCGTCGGGGGTGTCCACGCGCAGGTCGGGGATGTTGTGCGCCAGATGGACGTCGGGAACGCTGTGGCGGACGCGCTCGACGACCAAGGTCCAGGCAGGCGGCAGCGCAGGCGTCGGAGCAGGCGTGGGCGTTGGGCTTGGCGTCGGGGTCGGGGTCGGTTCGACCGCCGCGGCCGCGGCCGCGGCCAGCGTGGTCAGGTGCACGGCGGAGGGGTCGTCCGTCTGGTCGCTGTCGCCGTAGAACGTGACCTGCAGCGGGCCAGGCAGATGCTCCGCCGTAACCGTCAGGCCGGTCGTGACGATGGCTTCCGCGCCCGGTGCCAGCGCGCCGCTGCCGACGTCCCGGCGGGCTACCCCCAGCTCCGGCGAGCGCCAGAACACGCCCGTAAGCGGCACGGTGCCGCTGTTGCGCAGGGTGAACGTATACCCAATCCGCCCGCCCACCGTCACCGGTCCGGCGTCGCCGCTCAGCGCCACGGCCAGGCGGGGATGTTTGGCCGCCGTCGCCGCTCCGCTCCACGTGACCTGTACGATCACATCGATGTTGGCCGGCGCCGCGCCGTCGTCGGCAGTCACGGTGAGCTCGTAGCGGTTGTCGCCGTTCGCGTCGGCCGGCGCGTCGCCGGACAGCGCGTTTACTGGTTGCAAGTAACCCGTGGCCGTGTCGCGGGTGAAGGCGGCGGCGTCGGGACCGCTCAAGGAGTAGGCGATCGTCTGCGTGCCGGCCACTGGCTGGTTGTCCGGGTCGGTCGCAACGAAGGGATCGCCCAGGTCTTCTCCGGCCGCGGCCGTGCCCATGACCGTGATCTCCGCCGCCGCGGGGGCGAACACCGGCGGGCCGCACCAGGCAGTCCCGCTGTCGCCCGCGCGCTGCGCGCCGGTCAGCCGCACGCGGCTGGTCAGGCTGGCGTCCAGCGGCGTGGTGACGGGGTTGCCCTGCAGCCAGACCTGCACGCCGGACGGCAGGCTGGCCAGGCTGGTGGGCACCGCGCCGCTCAGGCGGTTGCACTGCAGGCCGAGGGGCCAGCTCGAGCTCAGCGACGACAGGCTGCCGAGCTCGGTGGGGATGCCGCCACTCAACTGGTTGTGACTGAGGTCGAGATCCTCGAGATTCGTCAGGCTGCCGAGCTGGGACGGGATAGCGCCGCTGAGCGCATTGCGGCTGAGCCAGAGCCACAAGAGGTTCGAGAGGTTGCCAAGTTGTGACGGGATTGGTCCGCTCAACTCGTTGTTATGCAGATAGAGCACGGTGAGGCTCGAAAGGCTGCCGAGTTGTGACGGGATCGATCCGCTCAAATTATTGCCGTAGAGATAGAGCAACTGGAGACTCGAGAGGTTCCCAAGCTGTGACGGAATCGTCCCGCTCAACTGGTTGCCATGCAGATAGAGCCGCTCGAGGCTCGAAAGGTTGCCAAGTTGTGACGGGATTGGTCCGCTCAACTCGTTGCGCTGCAGATAGAGCCGCTCGAGATCCGAGAGGCTGCCAAGTTGTGACGGGATCTGTCCGTTCAAGTCATTGTCCTGGAGATAGATATCCAGGAGATTCGAGAGGCTCCCGAGTTGTGACGGGATCGGTCCGCTCAAATTATTGTTGTAGAGATAGAGGAACTTGAGGCTCGATAGGTTGCCCAGTTCGGCAGGAATGTTCCCGCTCAGTCGATTGCCATTGAGCTGGAGGGACGTGAGGTTCGACAGACTGCCCAGCTCTTTGGGGATGGCGCCGCTCAACGCGTTGTTCTGCAGCGTGATACCGCCGAGGCTCGACATGTTGCCCAACTCGGGGGGAATCGCCCCGCTCAGCTGGTTGTCCGAGAGCCCGAGCGACGTGAGGTTCGACAGGCTGCCCAACTCTTTGGGGATGCCGTCGCTCAATTGGTTGCCGTAGAGCTGCAGGTTTACGAGGTTCGTCAGATTGCCCAGCTCTTTGGGGATCGTCCCGCTCAACTGGTTGCTCGCGAGGTGGAGGTGCGTGAGACTCGGCATCGTGCTCAGCACGGCGGGAATCGTCCCGCTCAACTGATTGCTCTGGAGGTGGAGGTGCGTGAGATTCGACAGATTGGCCAGCACGGCGGGAATCGTCCCGCTCAACTGATTGTTGTCGAGCCAGAGCTGCGTGAGTTCGGACAAGCCGCCCAGCGCGGCCGGAACGCTCCCGGTCAGCGACGTGCGCCGCAGGAGGAGTATCGTGACGCCCTTGCTGGAGTCGACGGTGACGCCGGTCCAGCTGGTCATGGCGGTGGCGACGGCCCAGTTCAGCGTGGCCGTGCCGCGCAGCGCGTCCATGAGGTCCAGCAGCGTTTCGCAGTCGCGCGCCACGTTCGCGTGCGCGCCGCTGGCCGAGGCGGTGGGGTTCGAGGCCGCGCAGCCGTGCGTCACCGTCACCGCCATGGCCTGATCCACGCTGTCGCTGGCGTCGCTGGCGGTGACGGTGACCGAGGCGCTGCCCGTGCCGGCGGCCGTGAGCGTGACGGTCGAACCGCTGACGCCGACGGTGACGACGTCGGTGTCGCCCGAGGTGGCCGCGTAGGTCAGCGTGTCCATGTCGGCGTCGGTGAAGTAAGCGGCGACGTCTACGGTGGCGGCGCTGCCGCCAATGACCAGCGCCTGGGCGGGGATGGTGCCCACGGCCGTCGGCGCGGCGGCAAAGGCGCGGCCCAGACCGAGGACGGCAAGGAGCGCAAGCAGCAGCAGCGCCGGTACCGCACGGCGCATCAGACGCGCTGCGTACTCAGATTGATTGCGGGGGGGGTATTTCGCACGGCGTGAAGATACAAGAACTACGCGGCGCCCGCCAGCGTCCCGCCCACGCGGGCACGAGAGAGAGGGGGGAGGGGGTGAGGGATTTAGGGGTGGTGGAATTGGAAGGAATAGAGTTCGGCGGCTCGCAGGGTGAAGCGCAAGCGGCGGTGGGCGGCGCCGGGGATCCAGGGGTCGGGCTGGGCGCCCTGGTAGGCGCGGGGGATGGTGGGGTTGCCCTGCCAGGTGACGGTGTGGGCCAGGGCGTCGCCGCTGAAAGGGTCGCAGGCGGCGGCTGACGCGCCGGGCAGTGGGCGGTCGTTGGCGTCGGTGACCTCCACACGCAGGTAGCCGCCGGGGCGGCAGCGGGCGTTGACGCGCAGCTGCTGGCCGTCGGACACCAGGGGTTCGGTCACGATCAGACCTTCGCGTTCGAGGCTGGCGTCGAGCGAGACGAACCCGTCGGGGCGCATGCGCGCCAGGCCCAGGGCATAGCCGACCTGCGCCATGTCGGCGACTTCGGGCGCGTGGTCCCAGCGCGAGGGGTCGCCGCGGTTTTCGACGGGCCCGGCGAACCACCAGTCGTGGTGGTTGCGCGCGCCGCCGAAGTAGACGCGCAGGTCCTGGCCCGGCACGCGCACGGGCGCGCTGGTGACGTTGACCATGTACTGGTCCCAGGATCCGGGCGGGCCGGGTTGCAGCCAGGGGCGGCCGGGGGCCACGCGCCGCCAGGCGCGGCCGTCGCGGCTGTGGGTGAGTTCCACGTGCATGGTGTTGGCCACCATGTCGAACACGCCCAGGAAGCCGAGCCATTGGGCGCCGACCCGGAAGGGGGTCATGCCGTAAAAGGCGGTGTCCAGATTGTCGACGTCGGGGTCGGGCGCGAGGATGAGGGTGGGGCGCGACCAGTGGCGGAAGTCGCTGCTTTCCATGCGGAAAATGCGGCGGCGGTTGCGGCCGCGGGGGCTGTCGACGATCTGGTCGTAGGTGGGCACGCCGCCGGTGGGTCCGGGCGGGGGCGTGCGCAGGTCGGTGGGCGCGGCAACCATGTAGGGGTGGCGGGTGAAGGCCAGGTAGACGCGCGACTCCGGGTCGGCGGCCAGCATGGCCACGTCGTCGAGGCGTCCGCGTTCCGCGCCCACCACGGGCGGCTCGTCCTGGGGCGTCCAGTGAATGCCGTCGGGGGAGACGCCGCCGCGCACGAGGCCGCCGCCCACCTCGCCGGCGTCGGGCGGCACGTGGAAGTAGAGCGACTTGAAGCGGCGCGCCTGGTCCGTCTCCCAAGGGTCGCGCAGCATGCCCAGGCAGTGGGCGGAGCCGGTCTGCTCGGACCCGAAAACCACGTTCGTGTCCCGCCCGCGCTCGCGGAGCAGTCCCATGGGCGGTTTGACGAAGGTTTGCCCATCGTCGGCGTAGGCGTAGCAATAGCGCATGCGCGCGTTGGCCCAGGCGTGGATGGTGCCGCCGCGGCCGCTGACCAGGGTGTCGCGGTCGAGGAACCAGTCTTCGTAGAGGCAATGCGTGCGGCCGGCGGCGGGGTCGCGCCAGAGTTGCCAGCCGTTGAAGGTGAAGTAGGTGACGTGTTCCCAAGGCTGGTCGGCCTGGATGAGGGGGTTGGCGGCGGCTTTGCGGGGCGCGTGCAGGGTGCGGCGCACGTTGCGGACGGTGTGCAGCACGCCGTTGTCGAAGAAGAACTGCGGCGCCGCGCCGATTACCAGGTCGGTGGGGTCGAGCCGTCCCATTGCGTGTCTGCGTCCGTTTCGCCGCGGCTGCCGCTGGTCAATCTACCTGCAGCGGCCGGCGCGCGCGGCTTGCCTCGGCGGTCGCCGGTAGGTCGAGCGGTCGCCGGTCGATCCACCCGCCGCCGCCGGCGCGCGCGGGCGGCTTGCCGCGGCGGCGGGCGGTCGATCGACCTGCAGCGGCTGGCCGGCGCGGGCGGCCTGGACGAGGCGCACGCGCGCGGCGCGCATGGCGCCGTCCAGGTCGGGCGCGGGGTCGGTGCACGCCAGCGCGGCGCCGAGGCGGTCCAACACGTCCAGGTCGCGCTGGTCGAACCCGTGCGCGGCCGCCCAGCGGCGCAGCTCGCGGAGCGCGGCCAGGCATGGGCCGCGCGTCAGCGCCTGGGCGGCTGTCAGCGGCGGCGCGGCGGTGGTTGCGGCAATCAACATGCGCCTCCCTTGCGCGGGCCGCGGCGGCGTTCGCGGCCGATTCACGTCTGGATCGATCCTCGCATTATCAGGATTGTATATCACTATTGCAAATAAATCCCGTGTTCGCTAGTATCGAGCCATGCCGAGCACGGTTGGAGCTTTGCATGACGACATCGGGTGAGCGCGGGCGGGCGGAGTTCGCGCGGCGGCTGCGCGCTTACATGGGCTATGCCGACCGCACGCTGGACAACGTGGCGCGCGACCTGAGCGCGGCGGGGCTGCGCGCCAGTCCCAGCACGGTGAACCGCTGGGCGCGGGGGCAGTCGGCGCCGAACGTGTTTGCCGCGCAGGCGCTGGGCGGGCTGGTGGAGCGGGCGGGGCTGGCCCCGCGCGGCGGGGGGACGACCTGGCTGCTGGGCGCAGGGGCAGTGGCGGCGGCGCCCGAGCTGGATGCGGCGGTGCGCGCCTGGCAGTTCCACGCCGCCAGCCCGGCGCTGGCGGAGGCGCTGGCCGAACGGGGCGTGCCCTCGGCCTACCGCCAGCCGCTGGCCGACCTGCTGGCGCGGCTGCTGCTGGAACCCGAGGCGGAGGCCGCGGCGCCCGCCTCCGACGCGGCTGGCGAAGGCGGGGGGCGGGACGCTCCCAGGTTGGCGCGGCGCTCGGGACGCGGCCCCGCCCCGCCGGACGCCCAGCCTGGACGCGGGGGCGTGGAAGCCGCCGACGAAAGGGGCTAGAATTGCCGCGCGGCCCGGCGGAAGTGGCTCAGTGGTAGAGCATCTCCTTGCCAAGGAGAGGGTCACGGGTTCGAATCCCGTCTTCCGCTCCTGAGCGACCACGCCCGACCTCCCCCCCCTCACCCTAACCCTCTCCCCCCGCCGGGGGGAGAGGGAACTTTTTTGCCCCGGATCCTGACCGTCGGAGCGCATCTGCCCCGCGGCATCGAGCGGACGCTCCCGGCGTGGGTGCGCGTGGGCCGGCCGCATCGGTCGTGGCGCTGGCCAGTGCTGGTGGGCACCACCGGCCAGGTGCTGGGCGAAATGGTCTCCTATCTGCTGGGCGTCACCGGCTCGCCCTGGATCCAGCGCCAGGAACGCTACCAACAGCGGCACGGCTGGATTCGGCGCTGGGGACTGCTGGTGATCTTCGCGATCGCCGCCATTCCCAACCCGCTGTTCGACCTGGCCGGCACCGTGGCCGGCGCCGCCCGCCTGGGCTGGTGGCGGTTCTACATCGCCTCCTGGGCCGGCCGCGCGCTCCGTCACTCAGAAACGAAGCGTCGAACGCGCCGCGCAGGCCCTCGATCAGGCCTTGCGTGCGTCCTTGCTCGCGTTCCACCGCGGACAGGCCGGTTTCGAGCGCTGCCAGCCGCGCATCCAGCACGACTGAGCGCTCGCGCAAGTCCGCCCGCACGCTCGCCAGCCCGGCCACGATCAGCCACGCCAACGCCGCTCCCACGCTCAGAATCCCGATCAGCAAGCCGACCAGGCCGAAGATCAGCTCAGGTGTCACAGCTCCGCCTCTCTTGCATCGCTGAAACACTCTTGCATCGCTGAAACAACTGTACACTACCGGACGCGCACACTTGGCTGAAGACCGCACCTGTGCACGGATAAGGTCGCTGACCTTGTCGCGCCATGCCAATTCATCACTCTGAATCGCCAGAAAGTCGAATAGGACCCACTGGATCGACCTCAAAGGGGATATCCTCAAGTCTACCAAGACCACTGCGCGCGACTATGTAGTCTCTTGAATTCAAAGCGCGAATGCCTTGTGCGGACAACTCGATAGCAATTCTATGGGCATATCCTACTGGAAAGGTCCTCGAACTATGACGAATATCGTGATTTGCTGCCAAAATTATATCTCCATAAAAGAGACCGAATCGACAGGAAGAGCCAGCCGGTATCGTCGTGCATGACATGCCACTAGAGTCATGTTCATTTGGATTCCATTCAAGCAAGACTGGGAGATCAACCATGGAACGTTCAAAGCGGCTTAAGTTCAACCATTTCCCAAGACTCCCTCCAGAATAAGCAGTGCTATATGTTGTTTTTCCATCCTTAGAAATTCCAGGTATCCCGGCCTTCAATTTCACAAGCTTGACTTGAACATTTTTTAGGTCGCAGTCACTTCTATTCTCGATAGTAAATCCAATGCACTTGCCATCAATTGAATTATATGTGCACCCGGACATCCATATGCTCGGCTGAAGACGTTTTTCGAATCGATCGACACTGTGTCTCAAAGACTGTATTTCAATCTGGTGTCGTCGATCCAGCTGCCCAGGTGCGCGTAAATAGTTGATGAAAAATAGGATAATAAAGGAGATTATAGCGGATATCAATGCGCGGATAATATCCGACACATCAAATCCATAAAATGGATTGTAAAGTCCTGGGAATGGATCCGAGAGTGATCGGATTATGATGAACGATAGTGGGAACGCAAGCAGACTAGTTGCCCAGCGGAGCAGTGACCACTCTTTGGGGTGCCGCCGAGTGGCACTTATCGCCCACGTGAGCCGCCGTAGCCAGTACGGAGATTCTGGATTCACACGCATAGGATATCCGACGGATGGCACCTAAGGCGAGTGGGCCTCAAACGAGATCACGTATCCGGCGGTCTCTCGCTTTGCTGCGGGATGCGTAAGAGTTCCTCGACCAGGCGGTCGATTTCTTTGGACACGCCGGCTTCGGTGAGGGCTTGGCGGATTTGGCGGCGGGCGGTGGTGAAGTAGGCGGCGGGGTCGAGGGGGACCTGGGCGGCGGTGCGTTCGGCGCGGCGGCCGGCGGCGGCGAGGGCGGCGTGGAGCGGGTCGGCGGGGTCGAACTGTCCGATGGGCAGCGTCCACATGACTTTGGAGAAGTGCCTGGCGCCCCACTGGCCGCGCGCTTGCAGCGGGGCAACTCGACGGCGGGCGGTTTCGCTGGTGAGCACGGCCATCAGGTAGTGGGCCTCCGCACGGCTATGAACTCGTACCCAGTAGAGTGAGCTGTCAATCACTGCCGAGGCGTCCCTCACCAAAGCCGCCGCCATCAGCGTTCCCGACGCGCTGTATACGACCCGCAACGGCGGTGGCGGAAGCTGCGCGGTCAGTTTGCCGTAGTAGTCGAGCTGAGCGGCAAAGCTGAATCGCGCGCTGCTGCGGTGCCGTTCCCACAAGTCTTCGGCCGTCCGCAGCCATGACGCAAGGTAGGACTTGCCCGCGAGGCCGGCGGCTGCGGCGTCCAGCATGCCGGCCTCGGGGCCCCAGGGAACGACGGCCAGCGGCGGCTCCAGCAGGCGGAAGGGCGCGATGGACTCGCCCAGGTAGGCGGGCCGCAGGTATTCCCGTTCGACGTTGCCGCGCAGCGGCTCCAAGTCTTTCCAGGGCGCTTTTTCCTGGCGGCTGCGGCGGCTGACGACCAGTGGCGCCAGAGGGTTGATGCCCAGAAATCCAGCCGGCGCCTGTTCGACGAGGCAAAGGAAGCGCGGCACCAGAGTGGCGCCTTGTCGAAAGGATTTCTGATACGGCGATGACGTCACATCGTCAGCGGCTATCTCGGGCCAAGCAGCGTCCCGCCAGGATAGCCGCCGTTCGGCCTCCTCGGGCGTTGCGTCGCGCCGCGGCAATTCCCCGGAGGCGCGGCGTACGACGCTGGGCAGCTCGCAGGCCTCCCCCACGCGGGCAAACAGCGCACAGGAGGGCACCGGAAACAGCGGCTGCACGTCGTGGTCGAAGGCCCAGGCCTGCGTGAAGCGCGCCAGCACAGGATTCTGGGTCCCATTGCGGCCATTGGGTCCGTTGCGTCCGTTGTGTCCGTTACTTCCGTTGCGCCCATTGCGTCCGTTGCGCTCGGCGAATACGCCGCTGCGGAAGCCCTGGAACTGGCGGCGGCTCATGGCCGCATAGGGCATGACGAAGGCCATACGTCCGTCGTGCTTCGCGTACAGCTCGCAGCAGCGGGCGAAGAAGTAGGCCGAGAGGTCCTGATGAGTGGCAACCTTGCCGCCCTCCCATACACCCTGCCGCTGCGCCTCGTCGCGGAAGCGCTGCTGATTGCGGCCGGACATGAAGCGGTAGGCCAGCCAGGGCGGATTGCCGATGACCACGTCGGCGCGCTGCTCGTCCGACGACAGCCAGACCGGCCGCACCAGGTTGCGGGCGACGAAGCCCCAGATGTGGTTGCGGCCCTGCGCGTGCAGGTCGCACAAGTGGGCGTAGGTGGCGCCCAGCACGGCGCGCGCGGGAGCGTTCACGCCGGGCAGGCGGGCGCGCAGCCCGGCGAGAAACCCCGCAGTTTCGATGCCGGCCGCGCTCATCCGCAGCATCAGCTCGATCACAGCGTCGAAGTCCGCCGGCGTACGCGTGACCTCGTAGGGGAAGTGCAGCACCGGCCCGTCGTCGGGCACCTCGATCAGCACTTCGCGCTCGGCCAGGAAGCCCTGCACGTTCCATTGCAGCGCGTCGCCCAGGTAGACGGGCACGGGCAGCGGCTGGTTGCCGCGCTGATTCAGGCGCTCTTCGCCCAGCGCCAGCAGCCAGGTGACGCGCGCGATCTGCACGGCCACGGGATGCACGTCGATGCCCAGCACGTTGTGGGCGCAGCGGCGCAGCGCCTGGGGGGTGTCCAGCCCGGCGGCGTCGGCGGCGGCCAGCAGGCGGCGCAGGGCGTGGAACAAGAACGCGCCGGAGCCGCAGGCGGGGTCCAGCACGCGCTGCTGGAGCGGCCGGTCGATGGCCTGCGCGCACATGCGCGCGGCCAGCCAGTCGGGGGTGTAGTACTCGCCCAGGTCGTGGCGGTCTGCGGGGTCGACCAGGGATTCGTAAAGGCCTTTGAGCACGTCGGTTTGCACGTCGCGCAGGCGGAAGCGGCCGACGTGCAGGGCGATGCGGCGCACCAGGTCGGGACCGCCCGCGGCGGCCAGCATCCAGTCGAAGAAGTCGGCTTCCACCGCGCCGCTGACGCCGGCGCGCTCGAAGTCGCGGCCGGCCAGCAAGCCGCCGGGGTCGGCGGCGGGAAGTCCCAGGGCGTGGGCGGCGATGGTCTTGGCGGCGGTGGACAGGTAGGTGTGCTGAAAGAACAACTCGCCGCGGTCCACCGGCGCGCCGTAGACGATTTCCAGACGCTGCGCCCAGAGCTGGCGTTTGAGCAAGGCTTCGGGCTGTTTGCCAACCTCGGCCCAGGCGTCGCGCAGATCGCCCAGGGCGCGGCGCCAGGCCAGACTGTGGCGGCCCAGCTCGCGCACGACGGTTTCGGGGTCGGGATGCAGCTCGGCGCCGGCCGCCACGGCGGCGCTGAGCCAGGCCAGCAAGGCGCGCGGGTCGGCCGGGTCTGCGCGGCAGGCGCCCAGCTCGCGCAGCTGGTCGTTGCGCAGCTCGAAGGACACGAAGTCGGCGCCGTCGGTGGCAATGCCCACGTAGCGCTGGCGGCTTTCGGTCTGACGCTGGCCGATGTAGCGCGTCAGTTGGTCTTCGGCGGCGGCGCGCTCGCTCCGCAGATCGCTCTTGAACTCCACCACGGTGCGCCCCAGCAAGGCGTCGATGCGGCCGCGCACTTCGGGGATGTGCTCTTCCAGCTGCACGTCGTCGGGCGGCATGTCCAGGCCGCGGGTCAGCAACTGGACGATGTCGTAGCGCACGGCCTCGTGCCCGGGGCGGGCGGCGAGGCGGCGGACGATTTCGGCTAGGTCGAGGTCGCTGAGGGGCAATGTCGGGTCCTGGGCGCCGGGGCGGGACCAACGATAGCGAAAAATGGAATTGGGGATTGGGGATTGGGACATGGCGGGGGAGACCGCGGCGGGGCGGCGGGGCGCCAGTGCGGGCCCGCTTCGCCGCCGCCCGTGACGGGCCGTTCGCGTCTGGGCGGAGAGCCGAGTTCGGATTGTGTGGATTGGGAGATGGCGGGGGTCACGGCGGTTGGGAGGGAGTGGTGGTCTTGGCCGTGGCCAGGGCTTCGGCGGCGGCGGCGAGGAGCCAGAAGGCGGCGGCGAGTTCGGGGAGGAAGTAGGCGTGGTCGACCAGGCCGTGGGCCAGCGCGGCCGTCATGGCGCCGGCCAGACCGTAGGCCAGCGGGTCGGGCGCGCCGCGGCGGCGGCGCACGGCGGCCCAGGTCGTCCAGAAGACGACCAGGACGACCGCCAGCGCGGCCAGGCCGGCCAGGCCGGTGGAGAGCCAGGCGTCCAGGATCAGGTTGTGGGGATGGGAAAGGTTGGGTTCGCGCCAGGCGTCCGGGGGCATGTAGGCGCGGTAGTGAGTGAGGAAGTTGTCGGGGCCGACGCCCAGGACGGGGTTGTCCAAACCCATGCGCCAGGCGGCGTCCCAGACGGCCAGGCGCGAGGCCGCGCCGCTGTCGCCGAGGCGGAGTAGCTGGCCCAGGCGGTCGGGGCCGGCGGTCAGGGCGGCGGCCGCGCCCAGGGCCAGCAGGCCCGCGGCGGCGGCGGCGCGGCGCTTCCAGGACCAGCGCGAGCACAGCGGCCAGGCGGCCACGGCGAGACCGGCCACCGCGCCCAGCCAGGCGCCGCGGCTCCAGGTCAGGATCAGCACCGCGCCCAGCACGGCCAGCGCGGCCAGCCAGGGCAGACGGCGGACCGCGCGCGCGGCCAGCGCCAGGGCCAGCGCCAGCGGCAGCGCGCGTTCCAGCATCAGCGCCAGGTTGTTGGGCGAGCCAAAGGTTCCGCGCAGCCGCGGCGGGAATACGTCGGTGACCACCGCGCCGAAGGGAATCAGCGCTAGGGCGGTTAGCGCGGCCAGTGCGGCGCCAACGGCAAGCGCCGCAAGCAGGCGGCGCACGTCGCCGCGGCCGCGCAGCACCGAGCCGAGCACCAGGAAGAACGCGACGGGTTCCAGGATGACGGTGCGCAGGTCGCGCAGGGCGTATTTGGGGTAGTCGGCCAGGGCCGCGGCCAGAACGCCGGCCAGGACGAAGGCGGCGGCACCCAGGAGCCAGCGGGGGCGGGGGAGCTGCAGGGCGCGATGCAGACGGCGGAACAGGCGGGAGAAGGGGCGCTGCACATCCGATGCGGCGGCGGCGGGCGCACGCGGCTCGGCGGGACCATCGGATGGCGACGGCGGGCTGGTCCAGAGAGCGCGGACGAGCCAGGCGGCGGCGGCGGCCAGGATGAGGATTTCGCCGACGGGGCGGTCGACGAGGCCGGTGCGGCCGATGACGCCGACGAAGGGGATGGCGGCCGCGGCGACCAGAGCGGCGTCGCGCAGGCGCGCCACGGCCAGCACCGCCAGCGCCAGCACGATCAGGACGCGCGCCAGCGTCCAGACGGACGTCGGGTCGCCGCCGGGCAGCAGCGCGTAGGCGGCGGCCAGGGCCGCCAGGACGACCTCGCCCATGCGCAGCGGTCCCACGCTCCCGTCCATCCAGTCCCAGGACCGGCGGCGCACGGCGCGCTGCAGCCGGGCCGACGCGCGCGCAGCCCAGAGCGTCAGCGCGCCGACGCCGGCCCAAACCGCTCCCAGCGCCAGCCAGTGCGCGGTCGGGCGCGCGGCGCCGACCAGCAGGCCGTCCACGATCACCAGACCGCCGGCCGACGCGGGGTTGGGGTCGGCCAGCACCGTCAGTTCCAGCTCGTGCGGGCCGGGCGGCAGGCGGGTGACGATGGGGATGCGCGCCAGCGGCTGGATGTCTGGCGCGTAGAGATCGACGACGGCCTCGCCGGCCGCGGTGCGCGGCAGCGCGTCGGCCAGCGCGTCCTGGCCGTCGATTCGAGCCTGGAGCCGGCCCATGGCCGGACCGCGGCGGGTGAGCAGCGTCAGGTCGGTTCCGTCGAACTGGAAGCGCACGCTGGCGCCGGGCACGCCGGTTTCGCGGTGAAACGTCAGGGAGGCGAGGTCGCTGGGGACGCGCGGCCAGGGTCCCGCGTAGGCAATGGCGGCGTGCGTTTCCTGGTGAAGCCCCACGCCGGCGCGCGGGCCGGCGCCGAAGGCTTCCTGCAGGGCCGTCAGGTGCGGGCGCGGGGTGAAGTCCTTGTCCATCAGGCGGAAGTAGGGCGTAGGGTCGCGGGGGTTGGGGTCTTCCGGCCAGCGGGACGCCCAGATGACGATGGTGGGCATCCAGGGCCACTGCTCGCGCGCGCGGCGAATGCCGTCCACCGTCCAGGCGGCCTGGTCCGCGCTGGAGTGGCTGCCCCAGATGCCGGGTTCGCCCTGCCAGTCGTGCGGCAGCGACAGCCAGCCGTATTCGGCGGCCCAGATGGGCGTGGCGGCGTCGCCGAATTCCAGCATGATCTCGCGCCAGAGCACAGCGCGCGGGAAGTTGGTGCGCTGCGGGTCGATGCGCAGGTCGCGCGGGCCGGTGAACAGTCCGTAGGACATGCTGGCGGCCACGTCGAAGTCGCCCTTGGCGCCCAGCTCGTAGAGCCGGCGCAGGAAGATCAGATCGCTCAGGTTGTCGGGGCCGGTCTCGATGGTGGGCGCCAGGCCGGCCAGCACGATTTGGGCGTCGGGGTCGGCTGCGCGAATCGCGCGGCCGACCGCGCGCAGCATCTGGAGGTACTGGGCGGGGTCCGGCGGGCGGCCGCCCCATTCGCCCAGCAGGTTGGGTTCGTTCCAAACCTGGTAATAGCGAATCTTCCCCCGGTAGCGCGCCGCCAGCCGCGCCGCAAAGGCGGCAAAGTCCTGCGGGTCGGCCGGCGGCGCCTGCACGCGCGGGTTCGTCTGCGGGTCGAACCCGGGCGTGGACCAGGCCGGCGGGCGGTCCAGGCGCGCCAGGATTTCGATGCCGAGGCCGCGGGCGGTGTCGACCATGTAGTCGTACTTGGCCCAAGTGTCGCGGCCGGCGTGATCGACGAACTCGCCCGGCGCCTGCGGTTCGATTTCGGCCCAGTTGAACTCCTGGCGAACGATCCGAATGCCGGCGGCGCGCAGCGTTTCGAGTTCGCGGCGGACTTTGGCGGGGTCCGGTTCGCGCTGCAGGAAGGTGTTGGCGCCAATGGCGGGGGCGTCGGCGTTGCGGAGTTCGCCCAGGGACGCGGCGCCGTAGCTGACGCCGCGGCTGGTCAGCGCCGTGTAGGCGCCGACGGCGGCGGTGAGCAGGACGGCTGCGGCGAAGGCCGACAGCGCCCAGACCCAGGGCCGCGCGGCGCGCAGCCGTCCCAGGAGCCTCAGGACGGCCCTCCCAGACCTGGGCATCGCTCAGCGGACGGGTCAGCGGACGGGTCGGCAGATGGATCGGCGGACGGGTCGGCGGATGGGTCGGCGGATGGGTCGGCGGCCAGCCGCGTAACGCCGTCCCGGAGGCGGCGCTGGGTGCGTTTGGATTCCCGCTGGCGCAGAACTGCCGGGCGTTGCAACGGGCGGGCTTAGGCAAACGCGGCGCCGGTGGCCGCGCGCTGGACGGCCCGATACACGAGCCGGGGCATGAAGTCCGGTTCCACCATGCGGAAGTAATACTCGCTCTGGTCGGGGCCGAGCGCGGTGAGCGGCTTGCGGAAGAACCAGAGGCTGAAAACGCCGGCCCAGGGCCAGCTCTCCAAGCCGAAGCGCACGCCGTCCACCGACCAGGCCGCCTGCGTGGTTTCCGGCACGCGCCGCCAGACGAGTTGCGCGGGGTTCATGTCCGCCGGCGAGGCGTTCCAGCCGTACTCGTTGAACCAAATCGGTTTGTCCTGCAGGCCGTGGGCAACCATGCGTTCGCGCACGAACTCCACGCGCCGAAAGTTGAGCACGTCGGGATCGGGCGGCGCGTCGGGCGGGTACTCCAGGCCAAAGGCGTTGGCGGCCTGCACGTCCATGAATCGGCCGGCGCCGGTCTGATAGAGGCGTTCCAGATAGTCGAGTTCGTTCATGGCGCGGGGGCTGCGTTCCAGCGTGGCGGCCATGGGCGCGGCAATCACCACGTTGGCGGCGTCCACCGCCTTGAGCGCGTCGAAAGCCGTGCGCAGCAGGGGCGCGTAGGCTTCCGGCCCGGGCGGCGCCCCGCCCCACTCGCCGGCCAGGTTGGGTTCGTTCCAAATCTGGAAGTGGCGGATGCGGCCGTGGTAGCGCCGCGCCAGCGTGTCGAGAAAGCTCCCATAGTCGGCCAGGGCGGCGGGCGGCGCCGTTGCCAACGACTGGCCGGGCCGCGCCCAGGCCGGCGCGCGGTCGACTCTGGCGATGATAGAGAGGCCGAACTCGTCCGCCAGATCCACGATCTCGTCGTACTTGTCCCACGTGGAGCGCCGCGCGGCGCTGTCGAAATATTGCCCGCGGTCCGGCGTTTCGATGTCGGCCCAGGGCACGTGCTGCTTGATCCAGTGAATCCCGGCGTCGCGCACCATGCGCAAGGTTTGGCGGCGTTTCCAGGACTCGACCTCCAGGTCCAAAAACGTGTTGGTGCCCCAGGGCCAGACGTTGGCCAGCTCCGGGCCGCCGCGGCGGCGCTGGCCGACGGCGGCATCGCCGCAGGCGGCCAGGGCGGCCAGGGCGGCCAGGGCCGACGCGCCCGCCCCGGCGGCCAGCAGCGCGCGCCGCTCGAATCGGCGCGTCACGCCTGCCCCGGTTCCAGCTCCAGGCCGAGGCCGACCAGGTACTCGCGCGCAATCTGCACGCTGGCGGCCGGGTCGCGCCCCGGGCGGTCGTGGCCAACGGCCAGCCAGCCCTGGAACTCGCGCTCGCGCAGCAGCGCAACCGCGCCGTCCACGTCCACGTCGCCGTAGCCAAGCTCCACGAACCCGCCGTCGTCCCAGAACTGCTGGAGCGAGCCGCCGCCGCGGACGTTTTGCTCGTGGAGATCCGCGTCCAGGTCCTTGAGCGTGACGTATCGAACGCGCTGCACGTTGGCGCGCAGGAAGTCGACAGGGTCGATGCCGGCGTAGGCCAGGTAACCAATGTCCGGCGCCAGACCCAGCGCGTGCGGATCGGTCAAGCTCATGAGCTGGTCGAGCTCCTCGCTGGTTTCGACGTAAGAGCCCAGCTGGTTGCGAAACAGCAGCGGCAGGTCGAAGTCGCGCCGCGCGATGAAAGCCGCCTGGCCCAGCGCGTCGGCCAGGTGCGCCCACTGATAGTCCAGCAACCCGTCGGCGCGCGCCCCCGTGACGTGGCCGGCCGTGGCCATGCGCTCCGGCACCGGCCGCGACGAGGTGATGAGAAAGGCCGCGCCGACGTCGGCAAAGAACTCGGCCGCGCGGCGCAGTTGGTCGAGCTCCACGTCGCGGTAGCGGTCGGAGAACCAGTTGGCCAGAAAGCGGCCGGCGGTGACCTCCAGGCCGGCGTCGGCCAGCACGCGGCGGGCCATCGGCGCGTTGCCGGCCAGATCGCCCACGCCTTCGATTCCGGCGTAGCCCGCCTCCTGCGCCTCCTCCGCCGCCCGAAGGAAGGGGGTTTGGCCCCAGATGGTGGCGGTGACGGCGACGCGCACTTACCCCTCGCCGGCGCGCGGGCGCACGGAGCGGCCCGACAGTTTCTCCTGCGGCAGCGTCTTGAGAGCTGGCGAGGGCGCGCCGGCGGGCGGCGGGGCAGGTTCCGAACTCCTGGCGGGGGGAGCGGGCGGCGGGGCAGGTTCCGAACGCCTGGCGGGGGGGCGGGCGGGCGGGCCGTCGTCCGCACGCGCGCCGTCGGTTTGGCCGTCCTCGCCGGCCGCAGGCGCCGGTTGCGCGGGCGCGGGCACGGGCGGCGGCTCGGGTTGCGGCGCGTCGGACGCAGGCGCAGACGACCGCGGACGCCGGCCCGACGTGCCGGCAGACGTAGGCGCGTCGGGCGCAGGCGCAGACGACCGCGGACGCCGGTCTGATGCGCCGGTAGACGTCGGCGCGTCGGGCGCAGGCGCAGACGACCGCGACCGCGACCGCCGGCCTGATGCGCCAGTAGACGTCGGCGCATCGGGCGGAGGCGCAATCCTGGCCCGCGCGCGGCCGCGTTCGCGCGGGAGCGAGCGGGACCGCGGCGCCGCCTGGCGCACGGCCTCGATCAGATCGGCAAAATCCACCACCGCGTCCGCCGCGTCCGTCAGTTCCCGCGGCGCCAGCTCGCGGCTGGTCACCACGTCCACCCGCACGCCGCGGCGCTGCACGGCCTCCACCAGCGGCGCAAAGTCGGAGTTGGTCGTAATCAGGCTCAGCACGTCCAGACGCGGCGCCAGCTCCAGCGCGTCCACCGCAATGTCCACCGCCAGACTGGCGCGCCGCATGCCGTCGGCGCGCTGCCGCAGCGGTTTGGCAATGACCTTGAACCCCGCGTCCGCCAGCCGCGCCAGGTTGCGTTCCGCGTCGGGGTGGTCGTGGTCGTGCGTGCCGTACGCCGCCGCCCGAATGAGCCGGCGGTCTTGCGTGCAGCGTTCCAGCAGCCGGTCGTAGCGCACCTGCGCCGCCAGGTGACTCGAAATAGCTTCGAGCGACGCCAAATCCAAGAAAAGCGCGGCCCGGGGTGAATCAGCCAAGCGGCAGCTCCTCGCGTACACGTCGATACGAGCCCGATGATAGTTGACGACGGCGGAAGGCAAGCATTGTGGATTGTGGATTGGGGATTGTGGATTTGGGATTGTGGATTGGGGATTGGGGATTGGGGCGGGGGCAGGGGCGTTTGTGGTTGTGGCTGGGGGCGGCGGGCGGCGGGCGGCGGCGGCTCGCCGCGACGGTTGCCGGCTGGCCCCGTGTGCCGAAGGGCCTGCGGCGACCCCACCTGGCCTGGGAGGCAGCGAAAGCGCCGGGTCTTGCACAGGGGAGAACCGCCCCCCCCTCCCGCAGGCGCGGCGCTTGCTGTGTCCGGTACCGGGTCCCGCACGTGGGAGGGCCAGCGCGAAGGGTGCGTTCCGAGACCACCCGCCCGCACCACCGCCCGCACCACCACCCGCCCGCACCACCGCCCGCCTGCCCCATCCCCAATCCACAATCCACAATCCACAATCCACAATTCACAATCCCCATTCCCCATCCCACAACATATAGCGTCCCCCCTGCTACACTCCCCCACGGATACCCACCAAGGGAACACCCATGCGCTGCGTCCAGTGCGAGTCGCCGCGGCTCCACGTCGTGGACTCACGGAACGCCGGCCAGGCCATTCGGCGGCGGCGCGCCTGCGAGGCGTGCGGGGCGCGTTTCACCACCTACGAACGCCGCGAAAGCTACGTCTGCCCCCGCTGCGGCGCTGACGACGCCCGCGTGCAAGCGTCCACCCGCACCGACGCCGGCACCGCGCGGCGGCGGCGCTGCGGCGCGTGCAGCTTCCGCTTCGAAACCCTCGAACGCCTGGCTCACCTGGAAGTGCGCGTGCGCAAGGCCGGCGGCGGCAGCGAACCCTTCAACCGCGGCAAGCTCTACCGCTCCATCATGGTCGCCGGCGCCAAGCGCCCCGCCGTCTCCAGCACCTGGGCCGAAGCAACCGTCAACGACATCGACCGCAGCGTCCTCGACAGCGGCGCGTCCGAAGTCGCCTCCGCGCGCGTCGCCTCCCTGGTCATGGAACGGCTCGTCACCCGCGACGAGGTGGCCTACGTGCGCTACGCCTCCAGCTACTTCGAACAAGACGGCATCCAGGAAATGCTGGACGTCATCAACCAGTCGCGCCGCGTGCGCGAACAGATGGAAATCGAGCGCTCCAATCTGCCGCTGGTTCCCTCGGACGCCCAGGCCTCCTGACGCGCGCCGCGCAGCCCCCCCCGCGGCCGCGCCTGCGCCGCGGCCGAGCATGACCGCGTGACTGAACGCCTTGGGACCCCGCCCCGCGCGCGCCTGCGCCGCGGCCCATGATCGCCCCCCGCGCGTTCATCGCCCTCGGCCTGGCCATGGCCTGCCTGGGCCTGGTGGTGGGACTGCGCGGCGAGCTGGGGCCGGCCATTCGCACCGCCGCCGTGCTGGCCTCCGTGGTGCCCGGCGCGCCGCCCACGCCGCTGGACGCGCAACCCGAGCCGCGGCTGACCGAGCTTTCCTACGTCTCGCGCGAAGGCTACCGGCTGCACGCCAGCCTGTACCAGCCGCCGAACGCGCGCGCGGCGCCCGGCCTCGTCCTGGTCAACGGCGTAGTGCCCGAAGGCCGCGCCTACCAGCCAATGATCGACTTCGCCCGCGCCCTGGCGCGCGCCGGCTTCGTGGTGCTGGTGCCCGACGCCCTGGACCACGTCAACTACCGCGTGCTGCCCGAAGACATCGGCGCGCTGGTGCGCGGCTTCCAGGTGCTGAGCGGCCAGCCGTCCGTGGACCCCAGCCGCGTGGGGTTCGTCGGCTTCAGCATGGGCGGCTCCCTGGCCATAGTGGCCGCGGCCGACCCCGCCATCGCCGCCGACGCCGCCCTGGTCGCCGCCGTCGGCGCTTACGACTCCCTGGAAGCCATGCTCCGCGCCGTCACCACGCAAACCGTCCAGACCGACGACGGCTTCCAGCCTTACCAGCCCGACGCCTACGTGTGGCTCGTCACGCGCAACACGCTGCTGACCCGCCTGCCCCGCGCGGCCGACCGCGACGCCATGTTCCGCCTGTTCTCGCAAAACACGCCCGACCCCGACCCCCAGGAGCTGGCCGCCGGCCGCGCCCGCGCCCTCGGCCCCCAGGCGCAGCGCGTCTACGCGCTGCTGACCAACCGCAACCCCGCCGCCGTCACCCGGCTGGCGGCGCGCGTGCGCGCCGCGCTGCCCGGCGCGCTGGAGTCCATCTCGCCCCGCAACCACCTGCACGGCCTGCAGGCGCCCCTGGCCCTGCTCCACGACCGCGGCGACCGCTACGTGCCCGCGCAGGAATCCCAGCGCATCTACCAGCGGCTGGGCGGCGAACCGCGCGCGCGGCTGGCCTTGCTGGACGTCATCCAACACGCCCAGCTCGCAACCCCCGACCTCTCACCCCCCGTCCTGCTGGGCTCCTTCGCCCCCGGCATGTGGCGCCTGTTCCAATTCACGCACCAGGCGTTGGGGACGCTCTAGCCGCCAGGCGCCCCGCGGTCAGACGCCAGGGCTGCGCGGCTCGCGGTGCGCGGATATCGGCTCGCAGACGGCGGTTCGCGGCCAGCGTCCAGCCGCGCCGCGCTCCCCCCGCCGCCAGCCTTCAGCGTCACCTCCATCACGTCCCCCGGCGCGTTGAAGCGCAGCGGCACGCCCGACGTGCCCACGCCCGCCGAGACCAGCAGCGGACGCCCATGCACGTACATCAGGCCGCAGGGTTTGGGCAGACTGCGGTAGGTGCGCAGCGTCAGCGGCCCCAGCAGCGGCGGCACGATCTGGCCGCCGTGCGTGTGGCCGCTCAGCACCAGATCCGCGCGGCGGCCGCCCAGCGCAAAGGCCGTGTCCGGATTGTGCGCAATCAGCAGCGTGTAGACGTCGGGGTCCAGCCCCGCGAACGCCGCGTCCAGGTCGTGCAGACCCACCGACGGCTCGCCCGCGCCCACAATCTGCACGGGAACCCCGCGGACCGTCACGCGCGCCGACTGGTTGGTCAGCACGCGCACCCCGTGCGCGGCCAGCCCCGCCGCCATGGCGCGCAGCGGCCGCGCCTCCTCCCGCAGCCAGCGCGGGGCGGCGCCTTCGGGCCGGCCAAAGGCGTCGTGATTCCCCCACACCGCAAACGCGCCCGCGCGCGCCTCTATCCTGGCCAGCCGCGCGCCCACGGCGGGAACCAACCGCGCGTGGTCCACCAGATCGCCCACGGCCGCCAGCACGTCCGGCCGCGCCCCGGCCAGACCGTCCAGCACCTTCAGCGCCGCATGCCGCTCCCTGTCCACGTGCAGGTCCGACACCAGCAGCACCCGCAGCCCGTCCAGCGCCCGCGGCAGCCCCGCCTGCGGGACCTCCAGCTCGATTCGCCGCACCGACGCCGGCCCCGTCCACCCGAACCCCAGGCCGCCCGCGGCGCGCAGCAGCAGGCCGCGCCCGCGCGCCGCGGCGGCCCTGCACCCCTGACGCAGGTCGGCCGTGTTCGACAGCGCAGACTCGTTTCGGGTGGCCGCGGCGCGTCCCGGTCGACCCGGCGCTTCGCGCTCAGTCGTTGGCGAACACCGGGCGGTGCAGCAGCGAGGCCGGGAACGTGGGCGGCGGCGCGCCGACCTGGCGAATCAGATACGCCCCGCGCCCGAACCGCTGCACGGCGCTCTCCGCGGCGTTCTCGAAGGACGCGTACCTGCCCACGAGCCGCTCTTCGTACACCACGACCCACATGCCGAAGGACTCGGCCTCCAGCGTTTCGCGCATCCGCTCGTAGGCGGCGATTTCTTTTGACAACACTGCCATGGCGAGCCTCCGTGCTCGTCCCTCATCGCCTCGCCGCCAGTGTAATACGCCGCGGACGCCCCTCACCCTAACCCTCTCCCCGCCGGCGGCGGGGAGAGGGGAAAGAACAGGTCCGCCGCAGATCGTCGCCGACCGGTCGGGCGGCGGGGAGAGGGGAAAGAACAGGTCCGCCGCAGGTCGTCGCAGACCGGTCGGGCGGCGGGGAGAGGGGGGCCGCCGGGTGCTTGCCTTTTCTGCTGCGGCTCTTTTGGGTGCCGCGCGCCGCTGGGCTCGGGCCCTGGACCGCCAAGCGTTTGGCGCTTACGCGCCGAACGCTTTTATCACCGCCACTGGCCGCGCGCCGCGTCTGGCACCGGCGTTTGGCGTTTACACGCCGAACACTTTCATCACCTCGTCGCCCAGGTGGTTGATGACTTTTACGGCGATGCGGCCGGAGGCCGGGCGTTGGAAAGGCTGCGAGACGGCGCTGCGCAGGGACTCCCAGGCTTCGCGGTCGATCTCGGACTTCAGCGTGGTTTTCAGCGCCTTGTAGGGGTCGTTGGCGCCCAGGAAGTAGGCCTGGCGCACGAAGAAGCTTTCCGAGTCGTAATCCGTATCGATGAACCAGCAGGCAATCTCGTCGGTGTCGTTGCTCCGCACCTCCCCGCTGGCGGGGTCGAACACGTCCACGCCCTTGACCGTGACCTGCATCCACGGCTCCGAAGTCAGCGCCAGCGGAAAATCCGCCGCCGTCAGCTTCTCCACCGCCGCGCGCCCGGCCTCCAGTTGCGCGTCCGTCCAGCGCTCCCCGCCCGCATCGGCCGCCAGCCGCTGGGCGCGGGCGGCGGCGTCCCCAGACGCCGCGCCGTCGGCAGGAACCCCGCCGCCGCCCGGCGCGTCCATGCGGCCCGACCGCCGCGCTCCGCCCGCGGAACCCTCGCAGAGGCGCGCCAAACCGTCGTGCCCGGCCTCGTTGATGGCCTCCAGCGTGCCGAGGCCCGACAGCTCTTGCACCAGCGCGCAGTTCGCCGCGGGCGCGCCGCTGCTGGTCGTCAGCCACTGGCCGCTGACCGCGTCGATATCCGGCTCGCCAAAGATGACGAACAAGTTCGCGCGGTTCGTTTCCTTCAGCGCGCCGGCCATGTGCAGGTCGGCGTTCATGCGCGCTTTCAGGATGGGAATGCGGCCCAGCGTGTCGAGCTCGGTAGTGTGCGCCTCGTAATTGAAGGCGCAGGCAATCAGCAGGTCGAGCTTGGCCTCGGCCGCCTCGTGCGCCGCCTCCACCAGGTCGACGCGCGCCACCGTGCCGAACTCGGGACCGATGAATATCCCCGCGCGGCGGCTGCCCCCGCCGCTCCCCGCGTCTCCCGTCCACGGCCCGCTCTCGAACGCGCCCACCGCGCAGACCCAGCGCCCCGGCCGCGGTTCCAGCGAGGTGAAGTCGATCTTGCCTTCCTTGTGCGCCTGCTGAACGCCGGCGCGGCGCAGGTTGTCCAGGATGATGCTGCCGAAGTCCTGGGGTTCGCCGTAGTGCCCGGGGGTTTCGGCGAAGGCGTCGATCAGTTCGCCGTGTTCGTCCACGCCCAGGATGCGGTGCGGCGACAGGCTCTCCACCGTGAACGGCCCCGCCACGCGCACCACCCCGCGGTCGTCGTAGGGCTGGTCGTAGAGATATTCGTAGTCCGCGCGCGCCGCGATGGAGGCGTCGATCTCTCGCTGCCGCGCCTGGCGGGCCTCCCAGAACCGCGCCAGCGGCTCGCGCGCGGCCGCGGTCCAGTCGGACGGCGGCTGGCGCGGGACTTCCCATTCCAGCAGGCCGGCGGCGGGGGCGGATTCGCCGGACGGCAGCGCCTCGGACGCCTCGCCGTGCGCCGTGAAGTCGATGCGCCGCCCCGCGCGCCCGCCGCTGGCAACCTCGAACGGCGTCCCGTGGCCGCGCAGCGCCCGATTCAGCTCGCACAGCGCGCGCTCCACCGGCGGCTGCCGCTGTTCCCAGATGACGTCGATTTCGGCGTTGTTGGCAATGGCGCGCAGCGTGACGTGCGGCACGCGGCGGTAGACGAACCCCTGGCGCACGTCGTCATGCGTCGGCGCAGTCGATGGCTCGCGGCGCTCGACGGCGGCCAGTTGCTGCTGCCCCGCCGCGCTGTCGGCCAGCAGATACCAGGGATAGCGCGCCCCCATCAGCCGCATGCGCGCCAACGCCAGCGCCACGCGCGAAGTGTCGATGGTGATCCAGCGCCGCCCCCACTGCTCGGCCACGTAGGCCGTGGTGCCGGCGCCGCAGGTGGGATCGAGCACCAGATCGCCGGGGTCGGTGGTCATCAGGATGCAGCGTTCGATTGCCTGAGTGGACGTCTGTACCACGTAAATCTTTGGGTCTGAACGGCTTTGTACAGCGCCGCTAATATCGCCCCAAAGATTATTAGTTATTGCAATGCTGAAATCGTCTTGAAACCTGCGATAGTTTAGCTTACCGCGTGCTGAAGCATACAATCTATCTGCGATGTCTAAACGGCGAAGTCCGTCTTCCGTTGTCTTGAACGTCCCGTTACCTGGATCGAACTTTCGTCCGTTCCAAACAAACGATGTTACATCTCCCTCACCTGCGGGGCGAGAACTTGTGATGTTGTCCAATCTATACGCCCGGCTATCCAAACCGATCTTAGAGTATCGGCTCTCTGCATTATCGCTCCGAGGGCTGTAGATAGCCCTGAACTTTGTTTGGGATACGCTCTTGCCATACCAAAGGATAAAGTCCGTCGTTGCCCCGAGAAAACTGCCCCCTTCACTTGTTGTTTTTCGAATTGTGATCAGCGAAACAAAATTCTCATCCCCGAATACCTCATCCATCACCGCACGCACGCGGTGCACGTTCTCGTCGCCGATCTGCACGAAGATCGAGCCGCTCTCGGTCAACAGATCCCGCGCCACGGTCAGGCGGTCGCGCAGGTAGGACAGGTAGGAGTGAATCCCGTCGCGCCAGGTGTCGCGAAAGGCTTTCACCTGCTCCGGCTCGCGCGTGACGTGCTCGCGCTTGCCGTCGCGCACGTCGCGGCTGGTGGTGGACCACTGGAAGTTGGAATTGAACTTGATGCCGTAGGGCGGGTCGAGGTAGATGCACTGCACCTGGCCGCGCAGGCTCTCGCGCTCGGCCAGGGAGGCCATCGCCTGCAAGCTGTCGCCCAGGATCATGCGGTTGGACCAGTTGGCCTGGTGCTGGTAGAAGTCGGTGCGTTCTGCGCCGTCGGGCAGGCCGTTGAAGTCGGCGAACACGTCCGTAAAGCTGCCCTGCCTGGCCCCGCCGCCGCCCGCGCCGCGCCGCTGGCCGCTGCGCCGCCGCAGGTCGTCGATCAACACCTGGGGCTTGATTTTCTCCTGGATGTACAACGGCGCCGCCATAACCTCCAGCGGCGCCGGGTCCCCCACGTCTTTGCCGCGCCAGACCAGCTGCGGGTCCAAGTCCGGATTGCGCCGCTCGTAAGCCGCCCGAATCGCCCCCCGCTCCGCATCCGCCACCAAAGCCTGATCCTCCGCCGTAGGAATATTCGCCCGAGAAGCCCCCCCATGCCGCAAAGCCCCCACCACCTTCTTCCCAGCCCCCCGCCGCCCAGCCCTCCGCCTGCGCGCCATCGATGTCTTCCTTGTTTCCAGCCGCCGCTACGCGACGCGCTGTAAGAGCTTGCGTTCGAGGTCCTTGCGCGCGGCCAGCGACGAGATCATGTCGCCGCCGACGTCCGAAAGCCGCGCCAGGTCCAGCCTGGGAATCTCAGCCTGATCCTGGAACACCAGCATCGACTCGAACTGGAGGCCGTGCAGGTGGAAGTGGGCCAGCATGATGGTGGTCAAGCGCGCCTTGTCACGGCTGGGCACGCCGTAAAGGAACAGCGGCACACCGCCCTTGCCCTCGATATGGTAGTCCACCGAATAGGCTTCGGCGTTGGGCGCATCGGGCGCGAAGCCGCGTTGGATTTTGTCCTCGTCCACCAGGCTGGTGAGAAGGTCGGCCAAGTCGTCGTAGAACGTGGAGCCGACGTTCGAACGGGACGGCTGCGTCAGATCGAAGACGCTGGTCAAGGCTTGGCCGAAGGCGAACACGGCCTCCGGCAGCCGTTCGGGGCTGGCGTCGACGCAGAACGCGCCGCCGTCCCATTGCAGCCCGCGTTCGCGCATGATGCGCTCCAAGAGCATTCCGCGGGTTCCGTCCAGGAAGGCGTCCACGTCGTGTTCGTAGCTGAGGTGCATGAGCGTGTGTCCGCGGTCCGACAGCCGCAGCCCGCCGGCCGGCGCCTCGGCCAGGTGGATCGGAAAACGGTCGCCGTCGGGAAACTGGAAGTGCGTGCGCAGCATCAGCGCACCGTCCGGGCGCCGTGTGACACGCACGTCTTCACAGAGACGCTCGCACAAGAGCTTGCGCAGGGCGTCGGTGTCGAGGGTCATGGGAGCGAGGGGATTGGCACGTCGTGGGCGGCATCGAGTCCGTCGAGGTCGAAGTCTTCGATCAGACACGCGAGCGCGCCTTCGAGCGTCTGGAACCGGTCGGTCTCGTGCGCCTCGGACTCGGGTTTCCTGCCGGCCGTGATGGCTTGCTCGGACGCGCAGTGAATATGCGGACGGTAGGCGATGTCTCCGTGCTCGTGGCTCGGTCCGTTGTAGCGGGACAGCGTCAGCCGCTGGCCGCCAGGCAGCAGATATGCGATGCCGCAGGAGAAGTCGCTGTCGTCGACGAGGTTCTGGCGCTGATAGATCGAGAAGCGAGCTTCCTCGTTTTTCCGTCCTCGGGCCTCGAATTGGCGCTGACGGTGCGCGGGCCTCGTCTTGGGCTTCTCCAACCAACGCGCCCGCGGATTGGTGACCTGCTTGGGCATCGACCGGAGTTCGTCGAGCTCCGCGGTGGTGTAGAGCCGATCGTTCATACGGGCGGTTGTCGCTTTCCGAACCGCATCTAGTCGTTGCTGAGGGTGACGACACCGGTGCGGCCGTCGTAGGTCATTCGGAAGTAACGCAGGAAGGTTCTGCCAATGAGTGCGTAGTGAGGCTGTCCACCAGCGATCAGATGAACGCCGGCGAACCCGCCGCGGATCGTGAAGTCCAGAAGCGGGATGTAGATTTGTGCGAGATGGATGTTGAACTCAGCCTTTCCGCCAACACCCGCCATGCTCCGGCGATCGACGACCGGAAGCTTAAGATCCACGGCAAGTGCGGAATCGATGCAACTCGCAGTCGCGCCCGTATCCACCAACGCCGGATACGGGTTAGTTGGCAAATCCGGCGGGCGGTCAAGAGCTAGCCGGTACTCCGGGTCGAAGCCTATCTGGACCGGGAGCGTCGGCCCATAGAGCAGAAGCCCGGCCGGGGAGTTCTCGAACCCGCACTCAGCTGTCGGCATGCACTGGCCGATACATCAACGAGGCCGGCAAGGTCAACGGCGGCGCGCCAGCCTGTCGGATCAGGTAGGGGCCGCGGCCGAACTTCTCCACGGCGACCTCGGCGGCGTCCTCGAACGATTCGTAATCGCCGATCAGCTTTTCGTCGTGCATGACGATCCACCTGCCGAAGTAGTCCATTTCGATCTCGCTGCGCCGCCGTTCGTAGGCGGCGATCTCCTGTGACAGCTTGGCCATGGCCGTCCCTCCCTGCGGGGCCCCTCCTTGTGTTGCTGGGGCACTCTTGACCCAGTCCGTGCACCCAGCACCGCCTCGCGGGGTTGTGTCACCGCGTTGCTGGGTACTTCCCCGCAGGGGATTCTACAGCGGGGGCGGGGGGTCGTGAAGAGGCGCGGGTGGCCGCCCCTCACCCTAACCCTCTCCCCGCGGCGCGGGGAGAGGGGAAAGAGAGGGCGGGGAGGGGGTGGGGGCGGTTCGGACGGGGGTGTGGGGGGGGGGCGGGGCGTTGGTCAGGGGTGATCGCGGCCCAGGGGCGAGCACTGACAGCGGCTTCGAAGGCGGGGGCGGGGTGGTGTTCAGGGGGTGAGGGCGGCGGTTAGGTCTTCGGGCAGGGTGTGGGGGTTGGTGAGCTCGGCGAAGGTCCAGCGGCCGAAGCTGCGCAGGTGGTTGACGGCGGGGATCCAGTAGTCGGCCATGGCGGCGGCTTTCTCCTTGGCGTCCTCGCCGCGGTAGCCCTTGATTTCTACGACCAGGTTCAGCAGGTCGGGGTCCCCCTGCGCGTCGACGCGGCCGTCGTCTACGCGCAGGATGAAGTCGGGCAGGTAGCGGCGGGCGGCGCCGGCGCTGGTGTAGGGGACCTCGAAGCCGAGGGCCTGGTTCTTGACGTAGGCCGCAACGCGGGGGTTGCTCTCCAGCACGCGGCAGAACTCCGTCTCCCACTCGCTGTCGCAGACGGCCCAGTTGACGTGGCAGCGGCGCGGGTCGGTCTGCCAGCGGCTGCTCTTGGAGGTGCGGAAGTTGACAAAGCGCGTGGAACCGGCGGGATTGTAGGCGTCCAGCACGGCGCGGACGACGTTCTGGCGGCTGGCGGAGCGGCGGACGACGGCGTCGGTGATGCGCTGGCAGGCGCGGTCGGCCAGCTCGCGGTAGAGCAATTGCGCGGGTCTGGCGCCGCCCGCGCAGCGCAGGTGCTGGTCTAGCCACTGGCGCACGATCTGGCGGAGCTGGCCGAAGAGGTGGAGCATGGGCGCGCCGCTGGCGTCGCGCCACTTTTCGTGCAGCAGGTGACTGGTCAGGTGGTATTCGAGCGTGGCCCGCCGCACGTCGTCCAAGTGGTCGACGGTGAGGTCAACGCCTTCGCCGATGAAGCCCTGGTTGCGCGTGATGGTGGGGCCGACCAGGCCCGGGGTCAGTTCCAGCGTGGAGTCCCGGGTGAACTTGGCTCCCAAACGCTCGCCGGGCAGGTCTACGCGGTAGCCATACACGCGCGGGAAGCGGATTTCGCAGGCGTCGCGGTCTGGGACGACCGCGTGCACGTGGACGGTGCGGCGCGGCGGCGGTGGATCGACGACGACGGGTTTGGCGGTGAAGTCGAACGGAATGCCGAGCACGTCGGCGTATTCGACCTCCAGCAGGCCGTCCTGGTTGGTCTCGTAGGACTGGCGGCGCAGGGCGCGGCCGACGGCTTGCTCGCAGAGCAGCTGGGCGCCGAAGGCGCGCACGCCCAGCACGTGGGTGACGGTGTTGGCGTCCCAACCTTCGGTGAGCATGGCGACCGAGACCACGCAGCGGATGGATTCGCCCAAACGGCCGGGTTTGCCGACGGTGTTCATGACTTCGCGCAGCAGGTCCTGGTCGGAAATGCGTTCGGCCTGGGCGCGGTCGCCGGTGCGTTCGACGATGTCGCGGCGGAAGCGTTCGATTTCGTCGGCGGCAAGTCTGCGGAAGTTGCGGTCCAGCGCATCGCCGGACTCGAGCTGGCGGCTGTCGATCAGCAGGGTGCGCGGGCGCGGCAGGCGCGCGCCGTTGGCATCGAAGTTGCGAAAGAGTTCGAGACGACCCGGGACGACGCTGGCGGGCGCGTCGGGCGCGGGATCGTTGGCCGCGGCGCCGTTGGGTTGGGAGCTGACGTAGCCGGCGACGTAATCATGGATAAGTTTGGACGTGGAGGTGTTGTTGCAAACGATGATGAAGCAGGGCGGCGTTTCGATGCCGGCCTCCCGCCACAGCTGGAAGGTTTGCTCGTAATGCCCGTAAAGCGCGTCGAGCGCGCTCTTGAGCAGCGTGGGCAGGCGCTGCGGGTCGAGCCGGCCAGCGCGGGCGCGCCCGCTTTTGGGCATGTCCGAACGGATGTGTTTCCACAGGTCCCGCAGCATGGGCATGTCGGGGCCGGGCACGTTGTCGGCAACGGGCACGCGCGGCAGTTTGACGATGCCGCATTCGATGGCGTCCAGCAGCGAGAAGTCGCTCATAGTCCAGGGAAAGAGCGTGCCCTCGGCGTAGCCGGAGCCGCGCAGGAAGAAGGGAGTGGCGGAAAGGTCGATGACGCGCCGCAGGCCGAGCTTGCGGTGGACGGCTTCCAGGCCTGAAATCCAGAGGCGGGCGGCTTCGCGGTTGTGTTTGGCCTCGCTGAGGTCGTCGCCGCTGAGTTTGCCTTCGGCGTCCTGGTCGGCGGGGCGCTGCCGGTAACAGTGGTGCGCCTCGTCGTTGATGGCCAGGATGCTGCGCATGTTCAGCAGGTCGGGCATCACGCGCTGGAGCATCTGGCCTTCGGTTTCCTGGGTGCGCACGTCGGGGCCGCTGCGTCCGCGCAGCAAGTCGCGCCCGCCTTTGGAAAGGCTCAGGGTTTCGCGCCGCTTGAAGGCGTGGTAGTTGGTGATGACGATGCGGGCTTTGTGCAGGTCGGGGAGCATGTCGGGCGGCGCGAGCTCGCGGCTTTTGTAGTAGCTGTCGGGGTCGTTGGGCTGAAGCACGCGCAGGCGGTCGCGGATGGTGATGCCGGGCGTGACGACCAGGAAGCCGCGGGTGAAGTTGATGCTGCTGGGGCGCCGCACGGCGTTGACGGTTTGCCAGGCGATTAGCATGGCCATGATGGTGGTTTTGCCTGCGCCGGTGGCCAGTTTGAGCGCCAGGCGGCCGAGGCCGGGGTTGGCCTGGGCGTTTGCGCCTTGCAGGTGCTGGCGGATGACCTCGCTCTGTCTGCCCGAACTGGGAGCGACTTCGGTGAGCCAGATGAGCGTTTCCAGCGCTTCGACCTGGCAGAAGAAGGGGCGCACGCCGCTGAAGCGGTGGTTCCGCCAGTGCTGGAGCAGGCGGGCGGTTTCGGGCGTGACGCGCCACTGGCGGTGGTCTTGGATTTTGCGCCATTCGTCCACGCGCTGCCGCAGCGAGGCGATGATGGGCATCGGGTCGTATTGCTGCCGCTCGTCCGACAGGCCCTGGCCTTCGTCCATGACGAGCGGGCGCTGTTCCTCGGCGCCGCTGCGGCGGCGCGGGAGGGGGACTGGGGTGACGTAGTTGGCGGCGCGGCGGCCCGGGATGATTCGGTTGGTGGGCTGGCCGTCGTCGTCGATCTCCCAATGGCTGGTTGGGTAGTCGTAGGGCGAGTTCAGGACGGGTTGGGCGAAGAAGTCAGGCATCGTTCTCGTGCGGGTCGGCGGCGGGTGTTGGACCGCGGGGGCGGCGGGAGGGAGCTCAACTGGTTGCGGCGGGTGCCTGCGTGAACTCGCCCATGGCGCGGAACTTTTGGTAGCGGGCGTGGACGAGGTCGTCGGGGTCGTGCGCGCAGAGGTCGTCGAGGAGAGGGGTGAGTTCGTTGGCGAGGTTGGCGGCGGCGGTGTCGTAGTCGCGGTGTGCGCCGCCGTCGGGTTCGGGAACCACGCGGTCGATGAGGCCGGCGCGCAGCAGGTCGGGGGCGGTGAGGCGCAGCGCGGCGGCCGCGTCGGGGGCGTGTTTGGAGTCGCGCCAGATGATGGCGGCGGCGGCTTCGGGCGAGGCGACGGAGTAGACGGCGTGTTCCAGCATGAGCACGCGGTCGCCGACGCCCAACGCAAGTGCGCCGCCGCTGCCGCCTTCGCCGATGACGATGACGATGACGGGCGTGCGCAGCCTGGCCAGGCGCGCCATGTTTTCGGCGATGGCCCAGGACTGGCCGCGCTCCTCGTCCTGGAGCGTGGGGCTGGCGCCGGGCGTGTCCAGAAAGGTGAGCACGGGCAGGCCGAAGCGTTCGGCCATGTCGAACAGGCGCAGGGCTTTGCGCAGGCCTTCGGGGTGGGCCATGCCGAAGTTGCGTTTCACGTTGTCGGCGGTGGTGCGGCCTTTCTGGTGGCCGGCCACGACCACGCTGCGGCCGCCGACGGAGGCCAGGCCGGCCGTGATGGCGGGGTCGTCGCCATAGCGCCGGTCGCCGTGCAGCTCGATGAACTCGGAGCACAGGCGTTCGATGAAGTCCAGCGTGTGGGGCCGCTGGGGATGGCGGGCCAGCTGGACGCGCTGCCAGGGGGTCAGGTTGGCGAAGAGGTCGGCGGTGCGGGCTTCCAGTTCGAGCTGCAGGATGGCCAGCTCGCGGGTGATGTCGGAGTTGGGGTCGGCCTCGGCGTCGCGCTCCAGCGCGTCGATGCGCGCGCGCAGGTCGTCGAGGGGATGTTCGAAGTCGAGCATGCGGCCGCCCCGCTCAGACGCGCGCGGCCGGCGAAGCGGCTGGGCGGGGCGGCGGGGACGGCGCGTGGGCGGGCGCTGGATGCGGCGCCAGGGCGGCGATGACGCGGGCGACGGTGCGGCGCAGTTCGCGGCGGGCCACGACCAGGTCGATCATGCCCTGCTGCTGCACCCACTCGGCGGTGTGATCTTCCACGGGCGCGCGGCGGCGCAGCGTGCCCTGCACCACGCGCGAGCCGGCGAAGCGGATGGTGGCGCCGGGCTCGCCGATGATGACGTCGGCCACGGCGGCAAAGCTGGCGGTTACGCCGGCCAGGGTGGGGTCGGCCATCACGCAGACGTAGGGCAGGCCGGCTTCGCCCAGGCGGGCGGCGGCGGCCGTGGTGCGCGCCATCTGCATCAGTGCGAACAGGCCTTCGTCCTGGCGCGCGCCGCCGGACGCCGTGACGGTGACGACTGGGAGGCGGCGGCGCAGGGCGTATTCGAAGAGGCGGGTGATCTTCTCGCCGGTGGCGCCGCCCATGCTGCCGGCGATGAAGCCGAACTCCATGACGCCGAGCGCGACGGTGCGCCCGCCCAGGCTGCCGGCGCCGCAGACGACGGCCTCGTTGCGCGTGGTCAAGGCGCGCGCCTTGGCCACGCGGTCGGGGTAGGACCCGCTGGGGCGTTGGAATTCCAGCGGGTCGGCGGCGGTGACCTCGGCGTCCAGCTCGCGGAAGCTGGGCGGATCGTCCAGGAGCAGAGCGATGCGCTCGGCGGCGGTCATGCGGTCGTGGTAGTTGCAGGCCGGGCAGACGCGCAGCGAGGCCTCGAACTCTGGGCGGTAGTGCATGGTTCCGCACTTGCGGCAGGTGACCCAGAGGTCGACGGGAACGTCGGGGTGACCTCGTGCCCGGCCGCGAGCCTCGAACGGCGCCAACGACGCGTCCCCTTGCCATAGAAGAAACGGCCAGAAGGGCGTGCACCTTCTGGACCGGGCATGACGGGGGAGTATATCAGCGGGGGGCGTGGATTGGAGATTGGGGGGCGTCGGAGGTCAGAGGGTGAAGGTGGCGTCGGGAGTAGCGCGGGCGTCGGGGCCGCGCGTCTGGACGGGCAGGGCGTGGTCCCGGTCGGGTTGGCGAGCCATGACCAGAGCGCCGACCCAGGCTGCGCCGCGGCGCTTGAGGGCGCGGGCCGCGGCGTCGACCGTGGCGCCGGTCGTGGCCACGTCGTCCACCAGCAGGA
The DNA here is from genome assembly GCA_958296175.1 of uncultured Chloroflexota bacterium. GTDB lineage: Bacteria > Chloroflexota > UBA11872 > UBA11872 > UBA11872 > UBA11872. The sequence continues at coordinate 1,388,182 of OY282448.1, read as the reverse complement.
TGCGGGCGCCCCCGACCGTGCGGGTGGCGCGAAAGGCCCCGCGCACGTTGGTGAGGCGCTGCGCACGGGGCAGCCTGGCTTGGGGGAGCGTGTCGCGCTGGCGGATCAACAGGCGGTCGTCCAGAGGCGCGCCGAGCCGCGGGGACAGTTTGGCGGCCAGCAGCCGGCTCTGGTTGTAGCCGCGGTCCCGCTCGCGCGCAGGCGCCAGCGGGATTGGAACGATGGCGTCGACCCGAGCGCCGCGCAGCGCCTCCGGCAGCGCCAGGCTGGCCAGCGTGGACGCCAGGTAGCGTTTGTTGCTGTACTTCAGCCGCTGAACGGCGTCGCTCAGCGGCGGGGCGTAGACGTAGCGCGCGAAGATCTGGTCCACGCGCAGGTCTTCGCTGCGGCAGCGCGCGCACTGGTCGCCGTAGTCCAGCGCGCGGTTGCATTGCCGGCAGTGCGGGGACGGCAGCGGCGTAGCCAGCGCCAGACAGCTTGCGCAGACGCCGGCGCCGCTGCGGCCGCAGGCGGCGCAGCGGGCCGGAAACACCGCGGCAATCACGCCGACCCCCAGCGTGCGCAGACCGTCCACGCCCAGGCGCAGGCCGCGGCGGGCGATGCTGGCGTTGGCGCGGCCGCCGCCCGTCACGGCGCGCCGCGCGCGGCCGTGCGCCGGGGCGGAGCGCCGCACGGCCGGTTACGGGGCGGAGACCGCCTCGGCTTCACGCTGTCCGCTGGCGGTGATTTCCACGATGGCGGGGCGGCCGTCCACCACGCGCAGCTCGTATTCGCGGCCTGCCTCGCGCGCGTCCATGACGTACTCGGTGAGCGGCTCGTCCACGTACCGGCCCACCAGCTGGGCGATCGGGCGCGCGCCGGCGTGCCGCCCCAGCGTGGCCGCCACGATGTAGTCCAGCGCCTGGGAGGCGACGTGCAGGCGCAGGCCCAGGTCTTCGGCGCGGCTGGCGGCCGCGGCCAGGGTTCGGCGGGCAATCTCGCGGATGTCTTCTTCTTCCAGCGCCCGGAAGATCAGCAGGCGGTCGATGCGATTCAGGAACTCCCCGGGCAGGCGGCGGCGCGCGAATTCCCGCATGCGGGCTTCGTATCTGGCGTGGCTCTGCGCCGCGGCCGTGGACGACCCGAAGCCGATGGATGGCCCGAGAATCTGGTCGGCGCCAAAATTCGAGGTCATTACCACGATGGTCTGGCGGAAGTCCACGTCCCGCCCGTTGGCGTCGGTCAAACGGCCGGACTCCATGATCTGCAGCAAGACTTGCAGCGCGCGCGGGTGGGCCTTGTCCGCGTCGTCGAACAGCACGACCGAGTAGGGGTTGCGGCGCACCGCTTCGGTGAGTTCGCCGGCCTCGTCGTGCCCGACGTAGCCCGGCGGGGCGCCGATGAGGCGCGAGATGTTGTGCCACTCCGAGAGTTCGGCCATATCCACGCGCACCAGGCTGGCGTCGGCGCCGTTGACGAACTCTGCCAGGGCCTTGGCCGCCTCGGTTTTGCCCACGCCCGACTCGCCCAGCATCAGGAACGAGCCGATGGGGCGCCGCGGGTCGCGCATGCCGGCAATGGCGCGCCGCAGCGAGCGCCCCAGTTCGCGCAGGGCTGCGTCCTGGCCGACTACGCGCTGGCGCAGCTGGTCTTCCACACGCAGGAATCGGTCGGTGTCGCCCTCCGTCAGCGCCGGCAACGGCACGCCGGTCCAGGTGGACAGCACGGCGGCGATCTGGCGCTGGTCGACCACGGGGCGGCGGCGGTCGATCTCGCCGCGCCAGGCGTCCCGTTCGTCACGCAGCTCGTCGGCCACACGCGCACGCGCCTGGCGGCGGTCGTGATCGGCGGCGGCGGCGGGGTCGGACGGTGCGGCCGGCGCGGAGTCGGCCGGCGCGGAGTCGGCCGACGGTGCGGACGACGAGGCGGCCGGCGGCACGTCCGCCGCGGGTTCGGCCGGCGGCACGTCCGGCGCGGGGTCGGCCGGCACGGCCGTCGTGGGGTCGGCCGGCGCGCGGGGCGCCTGCTCGATCTGCGCGTCCAGCTCGCGGATGCGCCGCTTCAGTTCCACGATGCGCTGCGGCGGCGTCAGCCTGACGACTTTGGCCTTGGCGGCCGCCTCGTCCATCAAGTCGATGGCCTTGTCCGGCAACTGGCGCGTGGTGACGTAGCGGCGCGACAGGTGCACGGCGGCGGCCAGGGCCTCGTCCAGCACGCGCACGTCGTGATAGGCCTCGTAGACGGGCCGCAGCGCGCGCAGGATTTGGATCGAGTCGTCGTCGCTGGGCTCGTCCACGTCAATGGGTTGGAAGCGCCGCGAGAGGCTCTTGTCGGCGGCGATGTAGCGGCGGTATTCGCGCCAGGTGGTGGCGCCGATTACCTGCACGTCGCCGCGCGCCAGGTGACCCTTGAGCATGTTGGCGGCGTCCAGCGAGCCGGACGACCCGCCCGCGCCGATCACGGTGTGCAGCTCGTCGATGAACAGGATGACGTCGCCGCTGGCGCGCACTTCGTCGATGAGGGTTTGCACGCGCTCTTCGAACTCGCCGCGGTATTTGGCGCCCGCGACCATGGAGGCCAGGTTCAGCGAGATCAGGCGGCGGTTCTGGAGTTCCTGGGGCACGTCGCCGTTCACGATGCGCTGGGCCAGGCCCTCGACGACCGCGGTCTTGCCCACGCCGGCGTCGCCCACCAGCACGGGGTTGTTCTTGGAGCGCCGCAGCAGGATTTCGACGGCGCGGTCCATCTCGGTCAGGCGGCCGACCACGGGGTCCAGGCTGCCGTCGCGCGCGGCGGCGGTGAAGTCGGCGCCGTATTCGGCCAGCGCACGCCGGGGCCGTGTCCGCCGCCCGACGCGCGAGCGGCCGCGGCGGCGCCCGCCGCCAGGCGTGCCGGGGCGATAAGCGGCCTCCACGCGCCGGCGCACGCTGCGGAAGTCGATGCGCGCCGTGGACAAGGCGCCGGACTTCAGCGGCCCGGCGTTGGCCAGCACGCCCAGCAGCAGATGCTCGGTGCCAATGAAGCGCACCCCCATGCGTTCCGCTTCCAGGGCGGCGGCGCGCAGCACGTTGCGCCCTTGCGCCGACAGCGGACGCCGCCCGCTGGCGGCGGCGTCCCCCGGCGTCAGGTCGGCGGCAATCGCGGCGCACAGCGTCTCCAGCTCCACCCCGGCGTCGCGCAGCAGCCGTGCGCCGGCGGTCTGGGGCGACCGCAGGATCGCAATCAACACGTGCACCGGGTCGACGTTGGCATGCTTGCGCATGGCGGCCTCCACCTCGGCCTTCCACAACACCCGGCGGCCTTTGGTGGTCAGACGCCGGATGTATTCGACAGGGGCGTAGTCGTCGTGTTCCTGTGCCACGGGGAAGCGCTACACGCCGATGGGGAGCTGGTCGATCAAGTCTTGCAGGCTCGCGCCAATGGTATCGCCCAAGGCCGTCAGCACGACGTAGAACACGACTACGAAGACCACCGCCACCAGGGCATACCCCAACACGCCCGGCCCCTGAAGGTCCAGCCGCTGGCGGGCGGCGGCGGCCCGGGCGTCGGGTCGTCGGGGTGTCTCGCGCACATCTGGCCCCATCGTCGCAGCGGCCGCAGCCGCAGGTCCGCGCGCCTCCAGTGTAAACGGCCGGCGGTCGGCGGCCGGCCCGCCGCGCCGCGGCCCGATCGGGCGGCGCTTGGCCGTATAATTGCGGCGCGGCGCGGCAGGCGCCCGGCCCGCCGCCCCATGTGCCTTTCCCAGTTCTCGAGGAGATGCGTGGTCGTGCCGACCTACGAGTATGAATGCGCGCAGTGCCAGGAACGGTTCGAGGTCTTTCAGACCTTTCACGACGATCCGCTGACCCAATGCACGGCCTGCGGCGGGAAGCTCGCGAAGGTGTTCCATCCCGCGGGCGTTATTTTCAAAGGCAGCGGCTGGTACGTGACCGACAGCCGCTCCGCCGCCGAGAGGCGCCGGTTCAAGGACGACGGCAAAGCGCCCGACAAGGCCAAGGACGCCAAGCCGGTCGCGTCCGACGGCAAGGCGTCGTCGGACGCCGGGTCGAGCGGCGACTCCGCGGACAAGGCCTCGGCGGCTGGTTCCAAAACGTCCACGGCCAGCTCCTCCACCGGCGCCGACTGAGCCGGCGCCAGACGACAGCGCAGCGGCAACGTGCGTGCAGTCGTCCAGCGCGCGGCGGGCGCCAGCGTGCGCATCGAGGGGCGCCTGCACGCCGAGATTGGCGCCGGCCTGCTGGTGCTGGCGGGCGCGGCGCGCGGCGACGATGACGGGGACGCGGCCTATCTGGCCGACAAGCTCGCCAACCTCCGCATTCTGGACGACGCCGACGGCCGCATGAACCGCTCGGTGCTGGACGAGGGCGCAGAGGTGCTGCTGGTCTCGCAGTTCACGCTGCTGGCCGACACCCGCAAGGGCCGGCGCCCGAGCTTCATGGGCGCGGAGGCGCCCGAACGCGCCGCGGAGCTGCTCCAGCGCCTGGCCCAGGAGCTGGCCGAGCGCGGCGTGCGCGTCGAGACCGGCCAGTTTCAGGCCATGATGGACGTTGCGCTGGTGAACCGCGGCCCGGTGACCCTGGTGCTGGACAGCCGCGACCGTCACACGCCGCGGCGCCAGGCGTGATCCGGCGGCGCGCGGCGCGCGGCGCCCCGGCCGCTCTTCGTTCGGACCGTCCGCATGCCTGAGACGCCCGCCGCGCCCCAGCAGACTGCGCCGCAGCAGACCGCCCCGCTGCTGCGCGTAGTGCTGGGCGCCGCCAACGTCCGACGCCGCTTGCTGCAGCGCTCGCTCGACCCGGGCGGCGCCGCGGGCCTGGCGGCGTCCACCGTGTTCGGCGAACCACTGACGCCGTCGGCGTTCGCGGCGCGCGTCGTCCAGGAGGTGCGCGCCGACGGCGACGCCGCCGTGCGGCGCATCGCCGCGGCGCTGGGCGACCACGTGGGCGACACGTTCGACGTGCCGCCGCACGAGCTGGCACGGGCGCGGCGGCGGGTCCCCCCGCAGGTGGCCGCGGACCTGGACCTGGCCGCCGAGCGCATCCGCGCGTTCCACCAGCGCGAGCTGCCGCAGTCGTTCCACGATCCCCAGCTGGGCGCCGGACAGCGCTGGATGCCGGTGGACCGCGCCGGCGTCTACGTGCCGGCCCAGGAAGCCCCGCTCGTTTCGACGGCGCTCATGACGGCCGTTCCCGCGCGGGTGGCCGGAGTGCGGGAGGTCGTTGCCGCCACGCCGATCGGTCCCGACGGCATCGCGCCGGCCATGGCCGCGGCGTTTCATGCGGCCGGCGTGCACCGCGTGCTGGGTTTGGGCGGCGCGCAGGCGATTGCGGCGCTTGCGCTTGGGACGCAAACCATCCCTCGTTGCGACGTGGTGGCCGGCCCCGGCAACGCCTGGGTGGTCATGGCAAAGCGAGCCCTCTACGGCGTGGTGGGGATCGATCTGCTGCCCGGCCCCACCGAGACGCTCGTCATCGCCGACGGCCGCGCCGACCCGGCGGACGTGGCCGCCGACCTGATCGCGCAGGCCGAGCACGGCGGCCCCGCCAGCCCCATTGCGCTGACCCCGGACCACGCCCTGGCGCTGGCCGTCGTGCGCTGTGTGGACGCGCAGCTGGAGACGCTGCCGCGCGCGCCGACGGCGCGGGACAGCTTCGCGCGGCGCGGCGGCGTGGGCGTGGTGGACGACCTGGCGCAGGCCGTGGACCTGGCCAACGAATACGCGCCCGAACACCTGTGCCTGCTGGTGGACGACCCCGACGCGCTGCTGCCGCAGGTGCGCCACGCGGGCGGGGTGTTCGTGGGAAGCGCGTCGCCCGAGGTGCTGGGCGACTACGTCGCCGGTCCCAGCCACGTGATGCCCACGGACGGCACGGCGCGCTTCGCCTCGCCGTTGGGCGTGCGGGCCTTCCTGAAGTCGATCTCGGTCGTGCGCTTGTCCGCCGCGCGCGCCGCCGAGCTGGCGCCCGCGGCCGCGCGGCTGGCGCGCGCGGAAGGATTGGAAGGCCACGCGCGCGCCGCCGAACGCCGTCTGCGCGGCTGACTACAATGGCGCGGTCCGCTCGATCACCATGCCCCCATGCCCATCGCACGCCAAACCTCCACAGCCGACCAGTGACACGGTCCGCCCGATTGCCAAGATCCCATGTCTGACCGCCGCGCGCGCGTGACGCGCACGACCGCCGAAACCGACGTCGCCGTCAGTGTGGCGCTCGACGGCGCGGGCAGGTTCAGCGGCGGCACCGGCGTCGGCTTTCTGGACCACATGCTCGACCAGCTGGCGCGTCACGGGCTGTTCGACATTGAGGTCACGGCGTCGGGCGACTTGCACATCGACGCGCACCACACGGCGGAAGATACGGCCATCGTGCTGGGCCGCGCCTTCGACGAGGCGCTGGGCGACCGCCTGGGCATCCAGCGCATGGGCGACGCTGCGGTGCCCATGGACGAGGCGCTGGCGCACGTGGCCGTCGATCTGTCGGGCCGCGATTTTGCGGCTTTCGAGGGCGAGTTCCGGCAGGACCGCATCGGCGATCTGGAAACCAGCCTGATCCCCCACGTCATCGCCTCTCTGGCGCGGCACATGGGCGCGGCCGTGCACGTGCGCCTGCTGGCCGGGCAGGACGACCACCACAAGGCCGAGGCGGTGTTCAAGGCGCTGGCCCGCGCGCTCGACCAGGCCACGGCGCTGGACCCCCGCCGCGCCGGCGCCGCCCCCAGCACCAAAGGCACCCTCACAGCCTGACACGACCGCGGACGCTTCCCACGCCCTGGACGGCGCCCGCCCCTGTCAGAGGCTTTTGCAAGACCCGTCACTGCGGCGGCCGACGCCAGCTCCCGACGGTAAACGACGAAAAGGTCTCCGTCAGGGTGCGGAGACGAGGTTAGGGATGAATGGGGCGGGGTGGACCCAATCGGATTCGAACCGACGACCTCCTCAATGCCATTGAGGCGCTCTTCCAGCTGAGCTATGGGCCCGCGCCGAGTGTATCGCGGCCAGAGCGCCGCCGGCGGCGAAGCCTTTTCGCCAGAACGACGGGAGTGGCAAAGGTCTCGACGGGACTCGCGGGAACTCGCCACGATCGGGGCGAGGAGCCTCACCGTGGTCGAGGGGCGCGGTCAGACCGTTGGCGCGTGGCGCGCGGCCGCGGCGGCGAAGGCTTCTGGGGTGTTGAGGTTGGCCGCGGCCAGGGCGGACTCGACGGGGACGGAGCGCAGCCGCGCGCGGTGGCGCATGACGACGGCCCGCAGGCCTTGCGCGGCGTCGTCCACCGCGCGCAGCTCGGGGGTCAGGTCCGCCGGGACGACCAGCGGGTGCCCCGAGCGCCCCTGCCAGGTGGGGCGCAGCAGCGCGCGGGGACTGGCGCGCCAGGCGTCGAGCAGCGCGCACAGCACCTGCGCGTCCAGCGGCTGATCCACGTTGACCACGATCACGCTGGCCGCTGGGCCGTCGGCCAGGGCGCGCGCGCCGGCCGCCAGGGAGGTCGCGCGGCCCTGGCGGTAGTCGGGATTGACGACCGTGCGCACGTCCGCGCCGTCCAGCGCCGCCGCCGCGTCGGCGGCGCGGTGGCCCAGCACGACCACCAGCCGCGCGATTTCCGGCCGGGCGCGCAGCACGTTGGCCTGGTGGCGCACCAGGGGAGCGCGGCCCCAGGGCAACAGCGCCTTGGGGCGCCCCATGCGCGTGGACGCACCCGCGGCCAGCACCAGCGCGTCCAGCCTCGGGGGCGGCGGCGGATCGGACGCGCGCGCGGGCCGACTCAGGCGCCGGTCAGCCGGGCCAGCAGCACTTGCGCGCGCGTGGCGATGGGCGAGCCTGGGCCGCTCATGCTGATGGCGGCTTCCAGCTCCGCGCGCGCGCCAGCCGCGTCGCCGGCAAGCGCGGCGAACTCGCCGCGCATCAGCCGCAGCCGCGGCTGGTCAGGAATGCGTTCGGAGGCCTCGTCGATCACGCGCCGCGCCTCGTCGATGCGGTCCTGCGCCAGCAGCACGCCGGCAATGTCCAGCAGCGGCAGGGGGTTGTCCGGCGCCGTGTCCAGCGCCTGGCGCAGCGCCGCCAGCGCCTCGTCGAAGCGCCCGACCGAGGCCAGCGCGCGTCCGCGCATGGCGTGCGGCTCGGCGTCGCCGGGTTGCAGCGTGGAATAGCGGTCCAGGTCGGCCAGTCCCGCGTCCACCGTCCCCAGGGCGAAGTGCATGGTGGCGCGCAGCCACAGGGCGCGTCCCAGCAGCTCGCCGTCCTCGGCGCGGCCGATCACCACGTCGGCGTCGGCAATGGCGGCCTGGGCCTGCCCCAGCACTGCGTGCGCCTCGCCGCGCAACAGGTAGGCGTCGTGCGCGCGCGGGTCGAGTTCGACTGCCCGGTCGAAATCCACCAGCGCGTGCGCGGGGTCGTCCACGTCGAAGTAGGCCGTGCCGCGCAGGATCAGGGACTCCAGGTCCTGGGGGCTCAGACTGAGCGCGTGGGTGAGGGCGCCGATGGCTTCGGGCAGCTCGCCGCGCGAGGCGTGCAGCACGCCCAGCAGTTGGAAGGCCGCGGCGTCGCGCTCGCCGCGCGCGGCCATGCCGCGCAGGATGTCCATGGCGCCGTCGGCGTCCCCCGCCTGCGCGCGCTCGCGCGCGTCGGCCAGCGTGCCCTCGGCCTGACCCGGCGCACAGGCCAGCAGCAGGCCAACCGCCAGCAGAGCCAGCACGGCGCCGGCCAGCGCGCGGCGGGCCTCGGCCAGCAGACGGCGCGGCTGCCCGCGCCCACGCCGATGCCCGCGCGGGCGCAAGCTGCGAAACAGGCGGGAATGGCGGCCGGGGACGGCTCCAGGACGTCGGCCGCGGCCGAGCCGCGGGACGATGCGAAGCGCGGTCGCCGGGAGCATGGGTGGTCGGGTGCGGGTCGAGCGCGAAGGCCGTTCCTCGTGAGTGTGCCACGCACGGGCTGGCGCATTGTTGGGATTCTGACCGACGGCCGCGGGCGGGCGGCGCGGCACGGCGCAGGCGGCGGCGGCGGCGGCGGCCAGGCCGAGCGCGGCCGCGCCCAGCGCCGCGGTGAGAACCGCAAACACCCGGGCGGTGCGCGCGTCGTCGGCAATGGCGTGCAGATGAACCCAGGGCGTGCGCCAGTGCAGCGTGCGCAAGGACAGATCCTCACGCTCGGGGAAGGTCACCTGCCCGTCCAAGAGCAGCGCGCCGTCCGCCCGCGGGTTCAGACGGGTCGCGCCGTACAGCGCGCCGCCCTCCTGCCCTTCCACCACCCGCAGCCGCACGGCCAGCGGTCCCCGCGGGGCCGGCCGGTCGAACGACACCGCGCGCAGCTGCAGCCGCTGGGACGGAAACACCTCGAAGGTGCGGTCGGCCGCCAGAGCGCCGTCGACCAGCAGCTCGGCGCGCACGCGCAGCGGCTGGGTCGTGCCAACCGCGCGGGCGGCGATCTGGAGGCCCACCAGGTCGTCGGCCTGCGCGCGCAGGGATTGCGCGACGCTGCGGTCGGGGCCGAGCGGCCCGAGTTCGAAGTCGGGGTCGAGTTCGGGGCCCATGCCAATCTGCGCCGACCAGAACACGGCGAGCGCCGCGGCGGCCAGGAATACGCCGACGGCGGTGACCGCGCCAACCGCCGCGGGAAGCCAGGAGCTGCGCCGAGACACGGCGCGGTCAGACAGCCGAACCGTTCGGCGCGGCCAGGCGCCGCAGGTTGTCGACTTCGGCGCACCCGGCGGGCGCCGGGAAAATCTTGTCGGGGTTGAACAGCCCGTGCGGGTCGAACACGCGCTGCGCGCGCCGCATGGCGTCCAGGTCGGCGGGCCCGAAAACCAGCGGCATGGCCGCTTGCTTTTCCATGCCAATGCCGTGCTCGCCGCTGAGCATGCCGCCCACGTCCACACACGCCTGCAAGATGGCCGTGCCGGCCTCGATCACGCGCTCCAGCGCGCCGTGAACGCGGTTGTCGAAGAGCAGCAGCGGGTGCAGGTTCCCATCGCCGGCGTGAAAGACGTTGGCGATGGGAACCTCGAACGCTTGGCTGATACGGCGGACCTCGTCCAGCACGGGCGCGATGGCGGTGCGCGGGATCACGCCGTCCTGCACGTAATAGTCCGGTGAGATGCGGCCCATGGCGCCAAAGGCGCTCTTGCGCCCCAGCCAGAAGAGGTCGCGTTCGGCCGCGCTTTGCGCGGCGCGGATATCGCGCGCGCGGTTGGCGCGCAGCACGTCCCGAATGGCCGCCTCCTGCTCGCGCAGCTCCGCCGGCACGCCGTCCACGTCCAGCAGCAGCACGGCCGCCGCGTCGACCGGCAGGTTGGCCCGCGGCACGAACTGGTCGATGGCGTGCACGGCCAGCTGGTCCATCATCTCCACGGCCGCGGGCACGATGCCGGCGGCCACGATGCCCGAAACGGCGGCGCTGCAACTGTCCACGTCGTCGAACGAGGCCAGCAGCGTGCGCACGCTGGCGGGCAGGTGCACCAGCTGCACCACGGCTTTGGTGACGATGCCGAAGGTGCCTTCGCTGCCGCAGACCAGGCCCGGCAGGTCATAGCCAGGGCTGTCGGCCAGACCCGAGGCGGCAACCACGCGGCCATCCATAGTCACGAATTCCACGCCCAGCACGTGATTGGTGGTCACGCCGTAGAGCAAGGTGTGCGGGCCGCCGGCGTTGGTGGCAATGTTGCCGCCCAGCGTGCAGGCCTTCTGGCTGGAGGGGTCGGGCGCGTAATGGAACCCGAAGCGGCGCGTGTGGGCGCTGAGGTCGGCGTTGACCACGCCCGGCTCCACGACGGCGCGGCGGTTGCGCGGGTCGACTTCCAGAATGCGGTTCATGCGCGAGGTGCTGACCACGATGCCGCCGCGCCGCGCGATGGCCCCGCCGCTGAGGCCGGTGCCCGCGCCCCGCGCCACCACGGGAACCCCATGACGCAGCGCCAGCCGCACCACCGCCTGCACCTGGCCGCACGTGTCCGGAAACACCACCGCGTCCGGCAGCGCTTCGTCCACCGAGCCGTCGTAGGCGTACAGCAACAGGTCGTCGGGGTCGGTCAAGACCCAGGCGCCCCCCACGGCGCGCCGCAAAGCGTCGGCAAGTCCCGCGGCCAGCGCGGGGCGTCTGGCGGTCAGCGCGGCCGTCATTTCAGGGCGTCCTCGGCGGCTTTGCCCGTTGGCGCCGCGGGGGAGGGGCAGCGTTCGGCCGCGCCGCTGCCGCCGCTGCGGGGTGGAGGCGCGCGCGGACCCTCACCCTGCCCTCTCCCTCGAAGGGAGACGAGAGCGACGGGCCGGCGGGCGGCGGCGGCATGGGTTATTCGGGCTTGGCGTCGGTGGACGCGGCGCGGGGGCGCGCGGCGTAGCGCACGGCCACGAAGCCGAGCACCAGCACCACCACAAAGGCGATGGCCAGAACGTCGAAGTACTCGTCGACGGCCGCCTCGACCTGCTCGCCGAAGATCGTGATGAACAGGCCGACCAGAAAGAAGCGCCCGCCGCGGCCGGCCGCCGAGGCCAGCATGAACCGGCGGAAGTCTAGCCCGAACGCCCCGGCCCCAATGGCGAACACCTTGTACGGAATCGGCGTGAAGGCCGCGATGGTCACGGCCCAGACGTCCCGCTTCTGGTACTGACGTTCGACGTACTGGATGCGGTGCGGCGCAAACAAGCGGTTCAGGATGGGGCGGCCGCCGCGCAGGCCGATCCAGTAGCCCAGCATTGCCCCCAGCAGCGAGCCGGCCGTGGCGATGGCGGAAAACCCCAGCGCGAAGGGGATGTTGCCGGCCGCCAGCGCGATCAGCAGCCCGTCGGGCGGAATTGGAAAGAAGCTGGACTCCCAAAACGCCAGCACGAAGAGCGCCAGGCCGCCCAACGGATGATTGCCCCACGCCAGAACCCAGTGCCCAAGGTCAGAAATCAGCTGCACGCGGCAACGCCCAGTGGAACGCGGGAGCCTCCATTGTAAAGACCCCGCCGCAACCATCGCGCCCCCGCCCCCACCCTCGCCCTGGCCTCATCCTCTCTCTCGTCTCAGCCTCTCCCTTGTCTCACCTTCCCCCCTGAGAGAAAGAAGGCGCCACGACCACCATCACCAGCTACCCCAGCATCCCCACCCCCAGGGGAAGAAGGTTGCATCCCCTCTCCCCTCTCAGGGGGAAGAGCCGCGCGCACCACGGCAGGCGTGTCCCCTCTCCCCCCCTGAGGGGGGGAGAGGGTTAGGGTGAGGGGGGCGCCGGGGCGAAGACGTCGAACTCCATCCAGGTCTCGTCCGGGTAGAGCAGGTCCCGCACCGCGTCGCCCAGCAGCGCCAGCTTCACTGGCTGGTCGGGGTCGCCGGGGTGGTACTCGAACACCGCCGCCTGGAAGTACTGGCGGATGAACCCGGGCGCGGCGCCCGGCAGCGCCAGCACCGCGTCAGGATGCGTGTCCACGCGCGCGTCCGTCTTCGGATAGCCGAACGCCTCCACCCCGCCCAGCCGCAGGAACACGTCCAGGAAGCCGGTGTAGGTCCCGTCCACCGCGGTGTTGGACACGCGGTGACCCCACGGCCCCAGCTCCTGGCCGGGCTGCTCGGAGATCAGCTCCGGCTCCACGCCCAGGTCGGGCGAGCCGGCCAAGCCGCCGCCCAGGTAGTCCCAGACCAGCCGCCGCTCCATGCGCCAGACGCCTTCGCGCTGCTGACAATCGACGATGCCGCGTTGGTAGTACTGCGTGAAGACCCTGGGCTGTTCCACCATCACTTCGGAGATCGGCCAACCCCAGCGCTCCAGGCCGCCAGTGGCGTCGTAATGCCCCAGGAAGTCGCAGACCGCGGCGTCGGCGGGCGCAGCGCCCGCCGCGTCGCTGGTGAAGGTGACGCGCAGCGTGGGGATGATGTGAGCCAGGTGGGGGGCCGGCGCGGTGTAGCGAATCGTTTCCACGACCACGCGGCGGCCGGCGCCCTGCGCAGGTTCGGGAGAGAACCGCGGCGTCGGCGCCGGCGTGGCCGTCGGCGCCGGCGTGGGTCCGGGCGCAGCGGCAGCCCCGGGCGCTGGCACGGCCCCAGGCGCCGGCGTAGCGCCAGGCGCGGGCGTGCCGCTCGGCCCGGGCGCAGGACCGGGGCCAGACGGCGCACCGGCCGCCGCAACCGCGGCGCTCCAGGATGCGCTCGGGTCGTTCGTCTGGTCGCTGTCGCCGTGGAAGGTCACCGTCAGCGGCCCCGGCAGGTGCGCCGCCGTCACCGTCAGGCTGGCCCTCACCACGGCCTCCGCTCCCACCGCCAACGCGCCGTCGCCCACCGTCTGGCGCGCGACGCCCAGCTGCGGCGAGCGCCAGAACACCCCGGTCAGGGGTTCGGTGCCTGTGTTGCGCAGCGTGAAGCGCCATTCGATCCTCTCGCCCACCCGCACCGGACCGTCAGGGCCAGCCACCTCGACCGCCAGCCGCGGGTGCCGCGCCGGCGGCGGGTTTGTGACCGTCACCGCGATGCGGTGCGCCGCCCACTGCGTGCCGTTGCTGGCCCCCACCATCACCGTCGCCGTCCCGACGCTCCCCGGCGTAATCGTGACCCGCGCGCCGTCGATGCTCGCGCTGGCCGCGGCCGGGTTGGACGAGGACACCGAGTACGTCAGCGGCAAGCCGTTGACTTCGCGGAAGGCGTCCGTCACGTCCAGCGTGCGCCCCGCGACGCCGGGATGGAACGACAGCGCCCCCAACGTCCCCACCCGCAGCACGTCGTCCGCGCCGTCGGTCACCGTGATGGTCACGTCGATGCTGTCCATGCCGCCGAAGGCCTCGGGGGCGACGCCGTCGTCCGCGGTGAGGGTGACCTGGTACATGTTGTCGCCGTTGGCGTCGTGCGGATATTCGAAGTCCAGCGCATCCTTGACCGCAAGCTGGCCGCTGCCGTCGACGGCGAAGGACGCCGCGTCGGGGCCGCTGAGGGTGTAGGTGAGCGCCTGCGTGCCGGCCACCGGCTGGTTGTCCGGGTCGCTGGCGGCCACCGGCGCGCCAATCGCCTCTTCGGCCAAAAGCTGCTCGGTGACCGAGCGCGAGGCGGTCGCCGCCGCAAACGCCGGCGGGCCGCACCAGGACGCCGCGGGGGTGCCGCCCGCGCCTGCCGCGCCCGTCAGCCGCAGGCGGTTCACCAGCCCGGCCGGCGTGGTGGGCACGGTGATCGGGTTGCCGTGCAGCCAGACTTCCACGTTGGCCGGCAGGTTGGCAAGGCTGGTGGGCACGGCACCGCTCAGTTGGTTGCAAAACAGGTCGAGTCGGAAGCTCGAAATCAGCGACGACAGGCTGCCGAGCTCGGTGGGGATGCTGCCGCTCAACTTGTTGTCGTTGAGCAAGAGTATCTCGAGATTCGACAGGCTGCCTAATTGCGTGGGAATAGACCCGGTCAACTGGTTCCGACGGAGGACGAGATCCCGGAGATTCGACAGGCTGCCCAGCTGCGAGGGAATCGCGCCGCTCAACTGGTTCGCATGGAGATAGAGCCGCTGGAGATTCGACAGGCTGCCCAGCTGCGAGGGAATCGCGCCGCTCAACTGGTTCGCATGGAGATAGAGATGCCGGAGATTCGACAGGCTGCCCAGCTGCGAGGGAATCGCGCCGCTCAACTGGTTCGCATGGAGATAGAGCCGCTGGAGATTCGACAGGTTGCCCAGCTGCGAGGGAATCGCGCCGCTCAACTGGTTGTTGTAGAGGTAGAGAAACGTAAGACTCGAAAGGCTGCCGAGCTCGGGGGGAATGCTCCCGTCCAACGAATTTCTATCGAGATAAAGCCATGTGAGGTTCGATAAATTGCCCAACTGGGGTGGAATGCTGCCGGTCAAATTATTTCCCTCGAGCCTGAGATGCTGGAGCGTCGACATGTTGCCGAGCTCGGCGGGAATGCCGCCGCTCAGGTCGTTGTCGGCGAGGATAAGCCATATGAGATTCGGCAAATTGGCCAACTGGGGTGGAATGGTTCCGCTCAGATTATTTGTATAGAGCCAGAGGTGCTTGAGCGTTGACGGGTTGCCCAGTTCGGACGGGATGCGGCCGCTCAACTGGTTGCGGTGGAGAGCGAGCGATTCGATCTTTGGCAGGTTGCCCAGCTCGGACGGGATGCGGCCGCTCAACTGGTTGCTGTTGAGATTGAGACCTGTGAGGTTCGGCAGGCTGCCCAGTTCGCGCGGGATGCTGCCGCTCAACTCGTTTACGTAGAGGGAGAGGTTTGTGACAGCCGTCAGGTTACCCAGTTCGGGCGGAATCTCACCGGTCAAGTCGTTTCTGCCGAAGTCGAGCGTCGTGAGCGTCGACAGCTTGCCCAGTTCGGGCGGGATGCTGCCGCTCAACTCATTTTGGTAGAGCAGGATGGCAAGAATACTCGGCAAGTTGCCCAGTTCAGCGGGAATGCTCCCCGTCAAATCGTTTCTCTGGAGCCAGAGGACTCTGAGACTCGTCAGGCCGCCCAGCGCCGCCGGAATGGTCCCGTCCAACTGCTGGTTGTCGAGATCGATGTTTGTAACTCCTGAGTCGGAGTCCACGGTGACGCCGGTCCAGCTGGTCATGGCCGTCCCCACGGCCCAGTTCAGCGTGGTAGCCGTGCCGCGCAGCTGGTCCTTGAGATTCAGCAGGATTTCGCAGTCGCGGGCGACGTTGGCGTGGGCGCCGCTGGCGGACGCGGTGGGGTTGTCCGTGTCGCAGCCGAAGTCGGTGGCGGCGGCGGCCGGCCCGGCCGCGGCCCAGAGCATGGCCGCCAGCAGCGCGCCAGCCGCCAGCAGCGCGCCGACCGCGGCGCGGCGCGTCAGGCGCTGTGTACTCACTTGGAGCACGGGGGGGGTGATTGCAAGGACGGCCAAGCGCCCCGAACGAACGATCGCGCTGCGTCGCATTGGGTTCCGTTTCGGTGCGGTTCGACAGGCAGCGAGTGGCGGATATTACCCAACAGGCGGCGGGACGCGCAAGACATCAGGGGCGGCGCCCCCCCCTCACCCCAACCCTCTCCCCCCGCGGGGGGAGAGGGCGTGAGGTACAGCGTCTCCGCGCCCGTCTGGCACTCTCTCCCCCCGCGGGGGAGAGGGCGGCCGCCCCGTGGGTCGGCGCGTCCGACGCGCCCGAATGCTCGTCGACGCTGTGGACGGTGACGATGGATTCCGGCCCTGTATCGAGTACCCCGTATCACGTGCGGGGCAGGCGGGTCGGGCTTTTTGTCGGCATGACGGAGTTTGCAAAGGTCTCCGTTGGGAGAGGGGAACGATCCGGCGAGGGGACGGAGGTCCCCGCGAGCTCTCGCGGGTCGTGACACTGAATCTTCACCTCGAACTCGGCGCGCGTGCCAGCGATTCCGCGATGGTCTCAGCGGGTGGTGAAGCTGATCTCCACCTCGAACGGTTCGCCGTTGCGCTCGCCGCGCACCCGTGCGGTGTAGGTGGTTTGGGCGTCCAGGGGGTCGTGCGGCACCAGCGCCAGCGCCCTGCGCCAGGCGCTGGTGGTGCGCGCGGTTGGAATCTCGGCGCCGTCGGGACCGTGCAGCGAGGCCGCGCCCCAGGTCACGCGGTCGTCCAGGCCGAACTGCAAGGTGACGGGCGGGCCGTAGGGCCGCTGGGCGCCGGGCGCGGGGTCGGGCGACTCGTAGCCCGCCCAGCGGGCCGGCACGTCCGTCATGCCGTCGTACGGCACCACGGCCGGCAGGGGCGCGTCGGCGGTGCGGCGCGGCGACAGGCCCACGTTGAACACGGTGGCGGTGGTGTCTCCCGCGGCCGCGGTTCCGTAGCCCACGTGCACCGCGGACGGATGCACGAACATGTAGCGGTGCCAGACGGTGGTGAGGCCCCAGCGCAGCGTTTCGAGCGGCGGCAGGAAGGCGAACACTTCGTCGACCCAGCCGAGCTGGTAGCCGGCGGCGCGGGCGCGGTCGCCGATGCTGCGTCCGCTGAAGCCGGGCTTGCCGGGAACCTCGGTGTGCAGACCGCCTGACGCGGGGTCGCCCAGGTTGCGGACGTAGTAGTCGGCGTGGCGCTGGGCGGCCTGCATCAGCTCGGGGCTGACGGTCAGCGGCGGCAGGCCCAGCAGGGCGCGCAGCTGGTTTGCCGGGTGCAGCACGCGGGCGTGCCCGCCGTTCTGAGGCGCTGGCGGGGCTGGGGCGGCGGTCGGTTCCTGCGCCGGCGGCGTCACGGCGTCGTCCGCGCCGGCGGCCGGCGCCTGCGGGGTCGGCGACGGTTCGGCCGGCGGCGACGGCTCGGCCGGCGGTGACGGCTCGGCCGGTGATGACGGCTCGGCCGGCGTCGTCGTGCGTTCTGCCGCGTCCGCGCCGTCGGCCACAGCCGCGGGGCGGTCGCGCAGCACCTGGGGGACCAGCGCCTGGGCCGGGAACATGCCCATGCGGCCGGCCAGGTCGCCGCCGTTGGCCACGGTGACTTCGCCGGCGGAGGCCCAGGGCAGGTCCACCAGCCACTGTTGCAGCACCGCGCGCTGCAGGCGGATGGCGCGCACGTGCTGGTACTGCGCCACGCGCGAGGTGGGAAGCCCGTACCAGCGCAGCGGGTCGTCCACGGCGAAGTAGGCGTCGCGCAGCGCGGGAACCTCGCTCAGCAGCCCCTGACGCCGGGCGGTGATGGTGTCCCAGGCCAGCCCTTCTTCGGGAAACTGCTCCTGCGCGGGAATCAGCAGGTCGGCCAGGTCTGGATCGCGTCCGGCGCGGCTGAGCAGATCGAACACGTTGAGAAACTGCACGTCGTTGCGTTCCGGCCGCCACTGGAAGACCACCTTCTGCAACACTTGCACGGTGAAGCCGTCCCACTGGAAGCGCTGCGAGATGGGATAGCCCAACGCCTGCACGCCGCCGAGGCGCCGAAACGCGGACCAGAACAAGACGCCGTCGGCGTCGGTGACGGCAAAGCCCGCGCCGCTGGCGGCGTCGCCGCCGGCCTGGGTGTAGACGCGGCCGCCCGGCACGTCGTATTCGGCGGGGTCGGCGCGCGCCGGCGCGCCGAGCGCCGCCGCCAGCAGGGCGAGCAGCGCGGCCGCGGCTGCCAGCCGCGCGCGGCGCGGGGCTCCACGCCAAACCTGCCCGGTCATGCCTCGATGGTACCGACCGTTTCACGTGCGTCGCGCCGCGCGCGGGGGCGCCGCGGCGCACGGTGGTATGGGCCGCCGCCGCCCCGGGCTGGCGCCGGCAGGATCGGGCGCCGCGGCGCATGATGGAACGGGCGCTGGAAGCGTTTGCGCGCGGCGTCGGCGTCACGCGCAGCTTCACGCACCCGTACCTGGCCGAGCGCGTGGAGGGCCTGTGGGCGCTGCGGGACGCCCCGCGCACGCGCGGCAGGTATCGCAACGAGGAATGGATCGCGCACGGGTTGGCGCCGGCGCGCGTGCATTGCATCGTGCGCGCGCACGCGCGCGGACGCTACAGCGTCACCCCGGTCTGCGGCGGCGGTGAATCGCTGGCGGACGTGCGCGCGGAGTATCGGGCGCTTGGGTACCGCCTGGGGCGGACCGAGCCGCTGATGGTGCACCGCTTGCAGCGCATCCCGCGCCGCGCGGCGCGGGCGGAAGTCACGCGCGTGACCACACCGGACCTGGCGGCGCAGGTCGCCAAAGCCGCCCGGGCGCGGCAAATCCTGCCCGAACACCTGACGCCGGACGCGCCCGTACGCCTCTATACGGCGCTGGTGGACGACGCGCCCGCCGGCTGGGTGAGCAGCATCCAGATCGACACGGCCGCCTGGTGCGCCCAGCTGTACGTGCGGGCCGAGCACCGGCGGCGCGGCATCGGCGCGGCGCTGATGTGCCGCATGCTCCGCGACGACCGAAGCTGCGGGGTGCGGCTGGCCGTGCTGGCCGCCAGCCACGCCGGGGCGCTGCTCTATGCGCAGCTGGGGTACGAACAGATCGGTACGGTGCTGCTCTACACGCCGCCGCGAGCGTAGGCGGCGTTCGTTGGGCGGTGAGCCGCCGCCGACGGCAGCGCCAGACGGCGAGTGCGCCTGGACTCGACGGGGACGCGGGCGGTGCGAGGGTCGGCGTTCGCACGAACGGGCGCGGTGCGCTGTGCTAGCGTGGCGACAGCCGAGGAGTGTAGCTCAGCTGGAAGAGCAACGGTCTCCAAAACCGTAGGTCGGGGGTTCGAGTCCCTCCACTCCTGCCCGAGCCGAAGTGGCGGAACTGGTAGACGCGCTGGTCTCAAAAACCAGTGAGGATCATCCCTCGTGTCGGTTCGATCCCGACCTTCGGCACCATGCGCCAGCCGGCCGGTTCGATGCCAACCGCCGGCGCCTGACCTCCGCGCGGACGCGGAGGCGCGCTAGTTCGAGTCGATTTCGGGGATGTCGAGGTCCATCCCCGGGTAGATGGTGCTCGGGTCACCGCCCTCGAACCGCCACTTGTTCTTGTTGAGGATGATCTCCCACTTCTCCTGGTCCCCGTATTCGCGCTCGGCGATGGTTCGCAGGGTCTCGCGAGGCATCACTTTCACAGTGTGACGGACCGCCGTCGGCTTTTTCTCGCGCTTCAGAAAGTCCAGAAGTCCCATCGTGCCCGCCCTCCGGGCTAGCGCCCACAGGCAATTCAACCGCAGAGAAGTATAAGACTGGCGCGCGCTGGCTTCAATACACCCGGGGGCGCAGGTTCTCTGCGACCGCCCCCGCCGCCGCAGGGCTGACGGCGGCGCGTGAGCCGGCGAGGCTCGCGGCGCGGTCTGTGGCGCTTTGACAGGGCAACGCGCTGCACTCCCGCGCGCCGGTGTACAGAACGGTCTCATTGCTGGCACAATTCCGCGACTGTTGCGCCGACACACCACCACACCCATCGTCCCCCTGTCGTTCCCGCGAACAGCCCGTCCCCTGCCCGGCCCGCACGTGATGCGGGGCGGGAATCCGTCGTCTGCGCCGTCCAGCAGGTGACGTGCGCGTCGCAGGCGCACACCGAGGCGCGGGCGCGCGCCGCAAGCGCCGCCATGAGCGAAACGCGCGCGCGGTGACGCTCCAACAGACGGCGGTGGAGGCCCGGCCCGCCGCGCCGCAGGTCGAACCCTTCGACGACCGCCTCTGGCGCGAGGCGGAGGACAAGCAATCCTGGGTCTGTCTCGGTCTGGACGTCGATCTCGCCCGCTTGCCGGAGCATCTGCCGAAATCCGTCGACGGTGCGCGCAGGTTTCTCCAGGAGGTCGTGGACGCCTGCGCCGCGTCGGTTGCGGCGTTCAAGCCCAACCTGGCCTTCTATCTGGCGCTGGAGGGCGACGGTCTGGCGCTGCTGCGCGAGCTGCGCCGGATGATCGACGACCGCGCCGTGCTGCTCGTCGACTGCAAAGTCGGAGACGTCCTCGAAACTTCGCAGCGATACGCCAGGTTCTTGTTCGACGACCTGGGCGCGGACGCCGTCACGTTCAACGCCTGGCTGGGGCGCGACGCCGTCGAACCGCTGATCGAGCGGCCCGAGCGCGGCGCGTTCGCCTGCGTGCGCACCAGCAATCCCGACGCCGACGACGTGCAGGGGTTCGCAGACAGGGACGGCCAGCCGGCCTACGAGCACATGGCGCGCCTGGTCGAAACGTGGAACACGCGGCGCAACCTGGGCGTGGTGGCGGGGGCGACGCGGCCCTCCGACGTGCGGCGCGTGCGCGCGGCCGCGCCCGGCGCGCCGATGCTGGCTCCCGGCGTGGGCGCGCAAGGCGGCATGCTGGCCGAAACGGTGCAAGCGGGTTTCGGCGCAGCGCCGGCCGGCGTGCTGGTGAACGCGGGGCGCTCGGCTCTGTGGGCGGGCGATGGCGAGGACTTTGCCGAGCGAACCCGCGCCGAGGTCGAAGCCATGCGCAGGGCGATCGAGAAGGCCCGGCGCCCCGTCCGCGCTCGCGGCTGACGCCTCACGCGCGCCCGACACACCCAACGCGCCGAACCGCGAACCGCCGAGAGCTCGAGGCGCCTTCCCCCGCTCAGGCCGCGGCCGCGGACGGCCAGGCGCCCAGCACGCGCGTCAGCACGGCGGCGTCGGACAGCGAGCGCAGCGCGTCGATCACCGCAACGTCCTGGGGATGCCCGCGCAGCTCCAGGAAGAAGACGTAGTCGCCGGGCTTGAGCCGCGACGGGCGCGACTGAATGAAGCTGAGGTTCAGGCCGTGCGCGCGCAGCTGCCCCAACACGTCGTGCAGCGCGCCCACGCGGTCGCTCACGGCCACCATCAGCGCCGTCTTGTCGCACCCCGTGCGCGCGGCCGGCGAGTCGCCGATCACGTAGAAGCGGGTCTGGTTCGAGGCCACGTCCTGGATGTCGCGGTGCAGCACGTTCAGCCCGAAGGCCTCGGCGGCGCTGGCCGGGCCGATGGCGGCGGCGTCCGGCTCGTCGGCCGCGCGGCGGGCGGCGTCGGCGGTGCTGGCCACCTCGATCACCGCCGCCCGCAGGCGGCGGCGTTCCAGCCAGCCGCGGCATTGGGCAATTGCCTGCGGGTGCGAGTACACCGTGGTCCACGGCGCCGACGCGGAGACGGCGATCAGGTTGTGCGAGACCTGCAGCAGGATTTCGGAGTTGACGTGCACCGTGTGCGCCGCGAAAAGGTCCAAGGTCTCGCCGATGGTCCCGCTGGTGGTGTTCTCGATCGGCACCACGCCGGACGCGCGCGGCGAGCGGTCGACGAAGTCGAAGATGTCGGTGAAGGAGCTGAGCGGCACCAGGTCGGCCGAGCGCCCGAAGTGCTGCTGCGCGGCCTGATGGCTGAACGTGTGCGGCGGGCCCAGGTAGGCCACCTGCAGCGGTTCTTCCAGGCTGCGCGAGGCCGACATGATCTCGAGGAAGATCGCCCGCACGTGCTCGGCGCGGTAAGGACCGGGATTGAGCCGGGCGACGCGTTCCAGCACCTGCTGTTCGCGGACGGTGTCGAAGACCTGCTCGCCGGCGGCCGCTTTGAGCCGTCCGATTTCGTGCACGATCTCGGCGCGTTCGGCCAGCAGCTCGACCAGACGCTCGTCGACGTCGTCGATGGTCTGCCGCAAGTCAGCCAGCGACTGGGACACCGCATCCTCCGCCACCGCAGGGCATGATGCTAGCACCGGCGCGCCGCCGGCGGGCGCGCCGGCGGGCGCGGCGGCGGGCGCGGCGGCGGCCGGGCGCCGGCCGGCTACGGCTCGCCGTCGACTTTGCCGAGAAATACCCGCGTCAAGATGTCGGTCTCGCGGATCGAGTCCGGCGTCCCGTCGTGCACGACGCGGCCCATGTTCAGGACGTAGGCGCGGTCCACAATGTCCAGCACGCCTTTGATGTTGTGCTCCACCACCATGATGGTGGTCTCCAGCGTGTGGCTGATTTTGGCCACGTTGGCAAAGACTTCCTTGACCACGATCGGCGCCAGGCCCAGGGTGGGTTCGTCCAGCAGCAGCACGTCGGGGCCTGCCATCAGGCCGCGGCCCAGCGCCAGCATCTGCTGCTGCCCGCCGGACATCTGGCTGGCCAGGTCGCGGCGCTTTTGGTGCAGGACGGGAAAGAGGTCCAGCACGGTCTGCAGGCGGCGCTGCTTCTCTGCGTGGTCGTTCAGATAGAGGCAGCCCATTTCCAGGTTTTCTTGAATCGTCAGATGCGTAAACACCCGCCGGCCTTGCGGCACGAAGGCAATGCCTTGCTTCACGATCTCGTGCGTGGCGGCGGCCAGCGGGCGGCCGCGCCAGATCACCGCGCCTCCGACCACGGGCGCCAACCCCATGACGGCCTTCAGCACGGTGGATTTGCCGGCGCCGTTGGGACCCATCACGGCCACGACTTCGCCCTTGCGGACGCCTAGCGAAATTTCGTTCAAGGCCCGCACGGGCCCGTAGCTCACGGACACGTCCACCAGCTCCAGCAGCATCGCGCCGTTGCGGTCGTCGGGGGCGTTCATGGCGTCACGTTCAAGCGCCCAGGTAGGCCTCGATCACTTCCGGCCGGCCGAGGACCGGTTCGACGTCCCCTTCCGCCAGAAGCTGGCCGCTGTCCAGCACGATGATGCGGTTCGACAGCTCGCGCACGATGTCCATGTTGTGCGAGACGAACACAATCGTGCGGCCCGAGTCTCGAATCTGTTTCATCAGGTCTTTGACCCGCTCCAGCATCTGGGGAAACAGGCCGGCGAACGGCTCGTCGAACAGGTAGGTGTCGACGTCCAGCGCCATGGCGCGGCCAATCTCCAGCAGCTTGCGCTGGCCGTACGACAGCTCCTGCGCCATGACGTCTCGCTTCTCCCACAAGCCCACACTCTGAAGAATGCCGCGGGCTTTCTGGCGGTGGCCGGGCTTCGAGCGTTCCAGCAGCGCGGCGAAGGGGCGGCGTTCGGTCAGCACCACCATGATGTTGTCCCACACGCTGATCTGGTCGAAGAGCCGCACTTCCTGGAAGGTGCGGGTGAGGCCGTGCTGGGGCGTTTCGTAGGGTTTCACGACCTTGAGCCCCACCTCGTCGATGACCACCAGCCCCCCGTCCAGAGGCAGCGTGCCGCTCAACAGGTTCATGAGCGTCGATTTTCCGGAACCGTTGGGCCCGACGATGCTGGTCATGCCCTTGCGGGGGATGGCAAGGGTCAACCGGTCCACCGCCTTGACCGCGCCAAAGCTTTTGGAAACGCCGATCGTCTCCAGCGCCAGTCCGTCCTGGCCGGTGTACAAGTTCTCCCACGAGTGGAAGTGCTTCGAAAGGCCAATCTCTTCCAGCGGCAGATCCACGCGCACGTCATCGCTGCCGCCGCTGCCATCGCCGCCGCTCACAGCCGGTACCTCCCAACCAGACCTTGCGGTCTGAACAGCATCAGCAGCACCAGCAGGATTCCCAAAACCGCCTGCCGGGCCTGGCCAACGTATTCCGCGGGCAAAAACGGCAGAAACCGCATGCCTTCTTCCAGCAAGACGAAGGCCATGGCGCCGAGCAACGACCCCCAGATGGAGGCCAGCCCGCCCAGAATCACGATGCTCACCAGCAGCACCGACTCCAGCAGGATGAACGAGTTGGGGTCGATGAAGCTGGTCCAGCTGGCAAACAACGCGCCCGCCAACCCCGCCAGCATGGCCGAGATGACCCAGATTGCCAGCTTGTAATGCGTTGCGCGGTAGCCAAAGACTTCGATGGCTTGCTCGTCCTCCCGGATGGCGGTGAGCACTCGTCCAAACGACGACGTCACGATGAGCCAGGAGACCGCCACCGTCAGGGCCAGGAACACCAGCAGCAGGATGAGGAACTCCAGCTCGCCCGTCAGCTCCCAGCCGCCGATGGCGGGCCTGGCGATCTGGTGCACGCCGAACGCTCCGCGGGTAAGCCCGCGTCCATTCAAGAAGACGTTGAACGCAATGATGGCGAAGCCGAAGGACACCAGCACGTAGATATCGTCGCGGAAGCGGTTGAGCACGACCCCCACCACCACCGCCGCCACGCCGACCAGCGCAATGCTGACCGGCAGCGCGGCGAAGAACGGCCAGGCGAAGGTGGGGATAGCTTCCGTGCGCAGTTGTTCGTACGACGCGTTCGACGTGAGGATGGCCGCGGCGTAGGCGCCGATGCCAAAGAATCCAATGTGGCCAACCGACAGCAGGCCGGCATAGCCAACCACCAGATTGAGGCTGACGGCCAGGATTGCCCAGATGGCAAACACGGAGCCGATGGAGATGGCAAAGCCGAGGCCTTGCCAGATCATGAAGACGGCGGCCCAGACCAGAATGAGCAGGCTGGCCCACAGCTTCACGTCGCCTGCGGCGGCGCGGCGGCGCAGTTCGCCGGGCTGGAACGCGCGCCGGGCGAGGGCGGTCACTGGAACTGCCGCCTGGGCCGGAGGTGCGGGGAAATGCCAAAGGCGTTTGCAGGGGCGGCAGGGCGGCGAGGGGCGCGCATGGGGGTTATTTCCTCGCCAGCAGGCCCTTGGGCCAAAACGACAGGAAGACGATCAGAGCCACGAACGCTACGACGTCTTTCCACTCGCCGGCCAGGTCCCAGATGCCGAACTGTTCGATCAGGCCCAAGGCGAACCCGCCGATCAAGGCGCCGTTGATGTTGCCCAGGCCGCCGATCACGGACGCGATCCAGCCTTTCATCAGCAGCAGCAGGCCCATGCGGGGCTGGATGGCCGTATCGTGGCCGGTGAGGATGCCGGCCACGGCGGCGTAGACCGCGCCGATGAAGAACACCACGGCGATGACGACCGTAGTGTCGATCCCTACGACTTTCGAGACTTCTTCGTCGTCCCCAATAGCCCGCACCGCCTTGCCGAACGCGGTTTTTTTGACCAGCAGCCACAGCGCCGCGAAGCCCGCCAGCGCCAGACCAATGGCAAAGACGTTGAACCCCTTGATGGCGGCGCCGGCCACGGACCAGGGCGAGCCTCCCAGGGCCTCCGGCAGCGGCCGCGGCGCGCTGCGGAACACGATGACGATGAAGGCCGAGATGGTCAGCAGAATGCCGAGCGAGGCCACCAACATAATCAGGGGCGACGTGGCGCGCGCGCGCACGTAGACGTAGAGACCGCGGTACAGCGCCAGGCCGACGCAGCCCGCCAGCACGCAGGACACGCCCCAGCTCAGGTACAAGCTGGCGTCGGGGGCGCCCGCCAGCAGGAACCCGGCGGCTGCGCCCGCAGCCGCCGCAACCGCCAGCGCCAGCGCGCGCAGCGGCCAGGCGTCCGCGCGCGCTGACACGCGCCGCATGCCCCGCCGCAGCAGCACGGCCGCGGCGGCCATGACCAGCACCCCAACCACGGGGCTGAGCATGACGTGGAGCTGTTCCGGGTTGGCCAGCAGCAGTCCCGTGTAGACGCCGACGCCCGCCGCCAGCGCGCCCACCAGGGACAGCAGCACGGTTGGGTTGGCGCGGGTTCGCACGCGCCGATAAAGGACGACGTGCAGCACCCAGCCCGAAACGCCCGCGGCCACCAGGGCAAACACCGTGTTGACCACCGGCGAATTGACCGCGTACTGCCCGCCGAGAAAGTCGTGCGAGCGCAGGTAGAAGACGCCGTACGCGCCCAACGCGGCGGCGGCGCCGTAGTACAGATCGAAGAACCAGACCGTGCTGTAGACCAGGGTGAACCCCATGGCCAGCAGGGCGTACACCGCGCCCACGGCCAAGCCGTTGAGCGTAAATTGCAGGGCCTGATCGGGCGATTGCCCGATCTTCCACGCCACGTACGCGGCCGCCGCCGCGGCCAGCGCGCCGGCCAGCAGCTGCGTCTGCCGCCCTTGCCATCTGCGCAAACCGCGCGTCGGGCTGACGCTCGAGCGGGCGGTCGTCATCGCCGCACCCGTGCGACGACGCGCGCCCGCAGCGTCCAGGCCGGACGCTGCGGGCGGACCGTTCCAGGGCCCGCCACGGCCGCGGCGCTGGCCCGCGCGGGGCGGGCCAACGCCGCGGATCGACGGGCGCGTCGGTGCGGCTTATGTGCTGGGAATGCCGCCCAAGACTTTGTAGCCGTTGTTCTCCTCGGTGCGTTCGTCCGTCGGCAGGACTTGCACGACCGCGTTGGAAAGGCCGATGACTTCGCCCTTGTCGTCAAAGCCGTAGTCGTCGCCGATCGTTCCGCTCCAGGTGATGCCGTACAGGCAGTCGCGGAATCCGTCGGCGTCCTGGTCGTCGCCCGTCTGCGACAGGCACTCGGCGGTGATGAAGACGTCGTCGTAGGCCGACCCCAAGAACCAGGGGAGCGTGACGTACCCGTAGCGCTCGCGGAAGTCGGCCAGGAACTGCTGCGCGGACTGGTTGCCGGGGTCGAGGTCGGGCAGCACCGACTTCAAGCCCGTGGCGGCGTCCCCGGCGACTTCCAGGGCCTGCGTTCCGGCGGTCACCGACTCGCCGAAGATGGGGCCGTCGTAGCCCAGCTCGCGCACCTGCTTGAGGATCGTGCCGCCGGAGAACTCGCCCTGCACGGACACCAGCAGGCCGTCCGGGTTGGCGTTCAGCAGCTTCTCCAGCTGGCTGCGGAAGTCGGTGGTGTCGGAGGCGAAGCGCTCCTCGGCCGCGATCGTCCCGCCCAGGCTCTCGAACTGCGCCACGGAGGTGCGCCGCACGCCTTCGGCGTAGTCGGTCGACTCGGTGATGGTGGCCAGGTTGCGGACGCCGTCGGACCAGATCAGGTTGCCCATGTCCGTGCCCAGCTGCAGGTCGTTGATGGCGGTGCGGAAGATGTAATCCCCGGCCTCGGAGATGTCAGGGTTGGTGGCCGACGCGGAGAAGAGGACCACGCCGTCGCGCTCGGCCAGCGGCGCAGCGCCCAGCATGGCGCCGCTGCACGTGGTGCCGAGGATGATTTTCACGCCGTTCACGTCGGTGAGCTTGTTGTAGGCGGTGATGGCGTCCTGCGCCCCGCACTTGGTGTCCTCGACAATGATTTCCAGCATGCGGCCGTCGACGCCGCCGGCCTCGTTGATCTGGTCCACGGCCATCTCCATGGCCTGCACGATCACCGTGCCGTAGCTCTCGCCGGGGCCGGTGACGGACTGCATGACGCCGACGCGGAGGGGGCCCTGCTCGCCGCACGCCGCAACCGCCAGCATCAGCAGCACCAGCAGGCCTGTTGCCGCCATTCGTTTCCCAAGCCAGGACTTCACGTCAGCCTCTCCTCGTGCAAGCTCCGCCCGTCACTCACTGGTGTCGGGCACGTGTGGACGCAAACGCGGCCAGTATAACGTGACGCCGCGCCCGAAACGCACGGTCACCGCAGAAATCCGGGGGAGGGAGGCGGCGCGGACCGGTTCGGAGCGACGGTCCACCGCAGGATCGATTTCCAGACCGGCGAACGCCGGACGCGCCCGCCCGCAGGCGGCCTGCCGCCGCCCTGGGATTTAGCCGAACGCCGCTTCGGCGCGACACCCACGGCCCGCAGTCGCGCCCGTCGAGCGGGGGAACCGGCCTGGTGCACTCGTTGCTGCCGAGTGGAATCGGAAGCGCCCGTCGAGCGGGGGGCACGCCCATCCCGCAGGCGCCCTCGGGCTCCTCGGGCAGGATTCGAACCTGCAACCCTGCGGTTAACAGCCGCACGCTCTACCGTTGAGCTACCGAGGAATAGCTGCCATTCAGCGCGCGGCGCACGCCCGGCCCTGCGGCTGCGCGGCCCGCCAGCGGCTGGCCGCGCAGCGCCACGGACGGTTCAGACGTCCGACTCGACCTCGACCTCGGCCTCTTCGCCTTCGCCGCCCATCAGGCTCTTGGCCTTGCGAAACGCAATTGCCAGCACGCCCATGATGACGGCGAGCGCTCCAAGCTTCTTGATCATCTCACGCACCTATCTGGGCACGGCACACTCGCAACACGCTGAGCATAGCAAAGCCGCGCGCCTGGCCAGCCGCGGACCCCGCCGCCGCGTGGAAGGCTGGGTCCGCGCCCGCCGTCCGCCCCGCTAGATGTTGGAGCGCGTCTGTCCGCCGTCCACGTTGATGCATGCGCCGGTGACCAGGCTGGCGCGCTCGGACGCCAGGAACGCGACCACGGCCGCCACTTCTTCCGGCCTGCCGAAGCGGTTCATGGGGAAGTCGCGCTCCAGGAACTGCGCCATGCCCTGCGGGTCGGTGCGCACGGCGGTCTCCCAGCCGCCGCCCGGAAAGACGATCGACCCCGGCGCCACCGCGTTCACCAGCACGCCGTCGGCGGCCAGGCTGCGCGCCATGCTCTTGGCCAGGCTGTTCATGGCGGACTTGGCCGCGTTGTAGGCCGGAGCGCCGCCGGCTTCGCGTCCGTAGATGGACGTGATGTGGATGATGCGGCCCCACCCCTGGGCGCGCAGGTGCGGAATGGCCGCGCGGCTGGCGCGCACGGCCGCCCCCAGGTTGGTGTCCAGACAGTCGGCCCATTGCGCGTCGGTGGAATCCTCCACGGTGCGGTCGCCGAAGCTGCCGCCCACGTTGTTCACCAGCACGTGCAGCGCGCCCAGCGCCTCCAGGGTGCGCGCCACCGCCTGCGCAGGTGCGGCGGCGGCGCTCATGTCGAGTTCCAGCGCAGCGGCGCGCACGCCCAGCGCCTCGATTTCAGCGCGGGTGCGGGCCAGCGCCTCGCCGCCGCGGGCGGTTATCGCCACGTGACAGCCCTCGCCCGCCAGTTCCAGCGCAATTGCCCGCCCAATGCCGCGGCTGCCTCCCGTAACCAGAGCAACCTTGCCGCGCAACCCAAAGTCCATACCTCGGCTCCCGTCTCACCAGCACGACCAAAGTGTGCCGCACCCCCCGTCCCGCCGCGCCTCCGCCCGCCCCGCGTTCCTCATGCCCCTGGCGCCGCCCGCCGCTCCACGCGCCGCAGGCGTGGCGCGCGGATAAGGGGCAGTGCTGGAAGCGGCGCCGCGTCCCAGCTCTGGCGCGCGGATGCCGATGGTCACCGGATGGGGGAGGTGCTGGAGACGCGCCGCGTCCCAGGGTCTCCCCGGCCGCTCACCCTCACCCTGCCCTCTCCCTCAGGGAGAGGGAAAGACCCGAGGGCGCGAGGGGAGTTACGCGCCACGTGCTGCCTGCCTTCGGAAGGGACAACCCGAGGGCGGATGGTGTGTTAGGGGATTTGGCCGGCGGTCCAGGCGTTGGCGACGCGGCGGGCTTGGGCGGCGACCTGCGCTGGGGTGGCGCCGCGGGCGGCGAGTTCGAACGTGCGGGCGCCGCGGAAGTCGATCTCGACCAGCGCGGCCAGCACGCGGCGCCAGTCGATGGTGCCCTGCCCTGGAATCCAGTGGCGGTCTTCCAGCGCGTCGGTGTCCTGGAAGTGCAGCGCAATCAGCCGTTCGCCGGCGATGCGCGCTTCGTCGGCGGGGTCCAGGCCGTTGTTGTGCGCGTGCCCGGTGTCCAGGCAGATGCCGACGGTGGGGGGATAGTGGTCGACCACGGCGCGCAGCTCCTCCATGCGGCACAGGGGGCGCGGCTCGTGCTTGTGTTGCAGGTTTTCGCAGGCGATGCGCACGCCCAGCCGGTCGGCCTGCGCACACAGCGCGTCCAGCGAGCGGCGGAAGGCGGCCGTGCGGCGTTGCAGGTCCGCCTCCACGAACTCGCCGAGGGACGAGGACCCCGTGGGGTGCACGATGGCGGCAAACCCGCCCAGCTCGGCCATCGGTTCCAGGCAGGCGGCCACGGCCGCGACGTGCGCGCGGCGCGCGTCTTCGTCCAGGGCCGCAAGGTCGACGCGCCCGATTTCGGCGTGCACGGTGCGCACGCGGACGCCGTGCCGGTTGAGCGCCCGGCGCCGATCCGCGGCGCTCAGGTCGTCGTCCAGATTGGCGCTGGCAAACAGTTCGCACTGGTCGAACCCGGCGGCGGCCACCTCGGCCACGATCTCGTCGAAGGAGCGGCCGTCGCCCCACATAGCGGCGGCAAGACTGAATGCTGGCATGGTCAACGCCCCCAATCGCGCGGATAGCGAAAGTCGCGGTCGATAGTACGGTTCGAGAGTTTGGCGATGACGGGCAGGCGGCGCTTGAACTGCGAGCGCACCACGCGGCGCTGCAGGTCGCACACGAGCGCGGCGTCGAATCCGGCGGCCGTCAGGTCGGCGGGGCGGTACATCTCGTCGATCAGCAGGTAGAGCGCCTGGTCGGCGGGGGCGTAGCCGAAGCCCAGTTCCTCTTCGTCGGACTGGCCCGCCCACAGGTCGGCGCTGGGCGCCTTCTCGCGAATGGCGCACGGGACGTCCAGCGCCTCCGCCAGCGCCTGCACCTGCGTCTTATAGAGATCGCCGATGGGGTTCACGGCGCTGGCCATGTCGCCGAACTGGGTGCCGTAGCCCAGCAGCAGCTCGGTCTTGTTGCTGGTGCCCACCACCAGGCCGCCAAAGGCTTCCGACTGGTCGTAAAGCGCCATCATGCGGGCGCGGGCCATGACGTTGCCGCGCCGCAGCGGCGAGGGGTCGTCGTCCAGCTCGCGCAGCAGGCCGTCGACGGCGGCCGAAATGTCGATCACCACGGACGACACGCCCAGGCGTTCCACCAGGGTCTCGGCGTCGGCGCGGCTGGCCGGGTTGCTGGTGCGGTAGGGCAGGAGCACGGCGCGCACCTGGGCGGGGCCCAGCGCGCGGGCCGCGAGCGCACAGCTCACGGCCGAGTCGATGCCGCCCGACACGGCCACCACGGCGCGCTGGATGCCGAACTTGCCAATCTCGTCGCGGATGAAGGCTTCCAACACGCGGCAGACGAGGCCGGCGTCCAGCTGGAGGCCAGCCTGCGCGCGCGCGCGCAGGCTGGGGTCAGCCGGCATCCGTCTGATACCGCCGGGCGGCGAGGCGCGCGAACTCGCGGCTGTTGAGCGCCGGGTCTTCGTCGCGGCGCAGCGGCAGGCGGGCGCGCTGCCGCCGCAGCGCCGCATCCTGCAGGTCGGCCACGATCAGCGCCTCCTCGAACTCGGGCGCGCGCGCCAGCGGCTCGCCGTCCGGCCCGATCACCTCGGACCCGCCCCAGAAGTTGACGCCGTCCTCGAACCCCACGCGGTTGCAATGCGCCACGTAACAGACGTGCAGCTGGGCGTAGCAGCGGTTGAGGCGGCGCCAGGTCTCGGCGGAGCCCAGCTGGCCGCGGCCGCCCGCCACGCCGCGGCCGGGGCTGCTGGACAGCCCGTGAATCACGTCGGCGCCGTCGGCGGCCGCGATGCTGGCGGTGGTGGGGTGCCACAGGTCTTCGCAGATCAGCATGGCCTGGCGGCCGAAGCGCGTGTCGAAGGCGCGCACGGAGCTGCCCGCGGCCAGGTCGCGCGCCTCGTCGAACAGGCCGTAGGTCACCAGATAGACCTTGTGATGCACGTGCGCGAACTCGCCGTGATGCAGATAGGCGGCCGCGGGAAGGAACCGATGGTCGTCGGTTTCTTCCACGAACCCGAAGATGACGTCGATGCCGCGGCTGGCCTGGCGCAGCGGCTGCAGCAGCTCCGCGCCGCGGCGCAGCGCCGCGTCGGCCACCAGGTCGCTGAGGAAATAGCCGGTCAGCGACTGTTCGGGGAACACCACCAGGTCCGCGCCCGCGGCCGCGGCGCGGTCCACGAAGTCCAGGTGCCGTTCCAGGTTGCGTTCCAGATCGCCCAGGGTCGGCTTGATCTGGGCGAGCGCCAGCCGAAAGTCGCGCACGGCGCCTCGGGGTCGGTTTTGCCGCCGCCAGTCTAGCGGCGCAGGGTCTGGGGCGGCCGTGTGAGACGTGAAACAATTCGCCCGAGGGGCCGCGCCTATACTCGAATCATTCGAGTGACGTCTGTCAGGCCTATGGACGCATCGCCAACGCCCGCGCGCACGAACCGACGCCCGCGGCTGCTTGCCGCCGCGGTTGCGCTGAGCCTGCTGCTGGGCGCCGGCGGCGGGGCGCTGACCGGGTTCATTGCCGGCCGCGCCAGCAGCGGCGCCCCCGTGCCGGCCCTGGCGCCGACCCCGGCGCCCATCGCCGCTGTCGCGGCGGCGGCGGGCGCGCCGCCCTCGTACGCCGATCTGGTCGAGCGTCTGCTGCCGGCGGTCGTGACCATCGAGTCGCGCGCCGCTCCCTTCGCCGAGGGGCGCTCGGGCGCGGGCACCGGGTTCTTTTACAACGCCGACGGCCGTATCTTGACCAGCGCGCACATCGTGCCCGAGTCCGCCGACCCGCAGGTGCGCGTGGAACTGCTGGACGGCCGGCGCCTGGACGCGACCGTGGTGGGGCGCGACGTGTGGGGCGACGTGGCGGTGCTGGAAGTGGACGGCGGCCCCTTCCCATTCCTGGAGCTTGGCCGCAGCGACGAGGTGCGCGTGGGCGAGCCCGTGTTCGCCATTGGCAGCCCCTCGAACTTCCGTCACTCCGTCTCCTTCGGCGTCGTCAGCGGCATGGACCGCAGCGTCCCGCGCCCGATGCGCACGAATATCGGCCAGCTGAACATCCCGTTCCGCGGCGTGATTCAAACCGACGCCGCCATCAACCCGGGCAACAGCGGCGGGCCGCTGGTGACCACCGACGGGCGCGTGGTCGGCATCAGCATGGCGGTGGACAGCTCCGCCAACAGCATCGGGTTTGCAGTGGCGATTACGCCCGTGGCGCAACGGCTGGCGGAGCTGGAGTCCACCGGCGCCGTGGCGCGCGGCTTCCTGGGAATTCGCTACACGGTCATCGACCCGAACCGCGAGATGTTTGCCGACTCGCCGTTCCCGTTCGCCGCGGCCGTGGGCCAGGTCGTGGCGGACTCCACGGCGCGCGCCGCCGGCCTGCGCGGCGGCGACGTCATCCTGGCCGTCAACGGCCAAACGCTGACGCGCGGCTTCACGCTGTCCGAGGCCGTGGACGCGCTGCGCGTCGGCGACCCGATCACCTTCCGCGTCAGCCGCGCGAACGAGACGCTGGATCTGACCTCGACGCTGCAAGCCCGGCCCGAGCCGGCGAATCCGGGCTGAGCTGGGGAATCCGGGCTGCGCTGGCGGCTGGGGACTTTCGCGCCGCCGTTGCCCCCCGGGTGCGGCTCTGCTGGCTGTGACTGCTTGCCTCTGGCGGGAGGTGGGCGGGACGGGTGCTCAGTAGCGGTCTGGCCAGTAGCAGTAGGACTCCGTCGGGGGGAAGAGGGCGTCGAGGAGGGCGGCGTCGCTGCGGGGGAGGTCGAGGCCGTGGACGGCGCGCAGATCGTCGGCGCTGCGGTAGCCGAAGAGGAGTTCGGCCAGACGGGCCGCGGGCAGATGCACGGCGCGCGCAGGCGCCTGACCGTCCAGCGACAGCGTTCCCGAACCCAACTCGGTGGTTATGTCAATCCGTGACGGGTGTGGGGCGGGCAGCGCGCGGGCGCGCCGGGTCACGTGGGGCTGCACGGCCGCCAGCACCTCGCCGGGCAGGTTGAGCCGCGCCATCTGCGCCTGGCCCACCGGGCGCCGGGTTTCCATCGTCAGGTCGAGGTTGCGCAGGTAGCGCCCGACGCGGCTTTGGGGGTGCACGTGGAAGTGCAGGCGCTCGACCTGGAGGTCGAGCGCCTCGGCGGCGGCGCTGGCGATCACGGCGGCGGCGGCGGCGGTCGAGGCGGCCTGGGCGTCGGCCACGATAAGGTCGTTGGTCGTTTCGTTGCGCGTGGTGTAGCCGCTCAGCCGCCCGCGGCCGTCCAGGACGACCGTCGTCAGCGTTTCGTACCGCGCGAAGTCGACGCCCTGGCGGGGGCCGTGCCGCCGATGCGGGTCGCGCACGCGCGACCCGCTCAGATTGGCGGTCTCGCGGTTGTACAGCTCCACGATGGCCGGATAGTCGTCCAGCGTTCCCGGCCGCGTGCGCTGGGTCTGCGGAACCGCCGCCGCCTCGGCAGCGGCAACGGTGAGCCGGAATTCGGGCATCACGGTGGCGTAGGCCCAACGGTGGTAGAGGTCGGGGACGCCGTGGAGCGTGGAGAGGGGATAGCCGCGCGCGGCGGCGCGGTCGAGCACGGCCTCCAGCATGAACCGCATGTGGCCGCGGCGCTGGTCGGCGTCGGCCGTGTGCACGCCCACCACGCCGCAGCTGGGCAGCACCGCGCCGCGCAGGCGGTGGCGCACGTGGTAGGTCTGCATCCAGCTCACCAGACGCCCATCGACCTCCACGCGCACGCGTTCGCCCAGCGGCTGCTGCTCGTGCGCTCGGAAGGAGACGGCGCGCCCGCGCATGGGGTCAGCCGCGTCCGTCATTCCTGCGCACGCGAGCATCTCAGGCTGGCGGGCGCGCGCATGATGGGACTCAGGGCGCCGAGCACTCCGCCAGCGAGGCGAGCGCGCGGCGCAGGCGTTCCTGACAGCGCTGGCGGCCGAGGACGGCCATGGTGGCAAACAGCGGCGGCGTGGCGCGGCGTCCGGTGACGGCCACGCGCACGGGCATGAACAAGTCGCCGGCCTTCCAGCCCAGCTCCGCCGCCAGCGCGCGCATGGCGGCCTCCAGCGTGGGGTCGTCGAAGGGGTCGACGGTGCGCACCAGCTCGGCAACGCGCCGCAGCGCCGCGGCCGCGGCGGCCGGGTCGTGCCGCCGGAAGCGCACCTGCCGCATGTCCGGCTGCAGCGCGTCGTCGAAGAAGAAGTCCATGAGGTCGGCGGTCTGGCTGAGGTGTGAGAGGCGCTCCTGTTCGAGCGCCAGACCGGCAGCGAAGTACTCGTGCTGGTCGGGCGCGACGGTCAGCCCGCCCCGGGCGGCGTACGGCCGCGCACGCGCGGCCAGGTCGTCTACGTCCAGCCTTCGTATCCAGACGCCGTTGAAATAGTCCAGCCGCTGCACGTCGAAGACGGCGTCGGCGCGGTTCACGCGCTCCAGGCGAAACTCGGCGGTCAGTTCGTCCACGCTGAAGATTTCGCGTTCGTCGCCCGGCGCCCAGCCCAGGAAGATGAGGAAATTGAGCATGGCTTCGGGCAGGTAGCCCTGCGTGCGGTAAGCGCCGACCCACTGCGCGCCGTCGCGCTTGGAGAACTTCTGGCGGCGGAGGTCGACCACCAGCGGCAGGTGCGCAAACACCGGCGGCGGCCAGCCCAGCGCCTGGTAAAGCAGCACCTGCCGGAAGGTGTTGGACACGTGGTCCCTGCCGCGCACCACGTGGCTGATGCGCATGTAGTGGTCGTCCACGGTCACGGCCAGGTTGTACAAGGCGGAGCCGTCGCCGCGGGCGATCACGAAGTCGTCCACGTCGTCGGGGCCGACCGTGATGCTGCCCAGCACCACGTCGTGGAAGCTGACGGAGCGCGATTCGGAGCGGAACCTGACCGCCGGCACCACGCCGGCCGCCTGGCGGCGCGCGATGTCGGCGGCGCTGAAGCGGCGGCCCATGCCGGAGTAGCGCTGGGTCTGGCCCTGGGCGCGCTGGCGCTCGCGTTCGGCGGCGCGCTCCTCGGCGGTGGTGTAGTCGTAATAGGCCTGCCCGCTGTCCAGCAGCGCACCCACGGCCTCGCGGTAGACCTCGCCGCGCTCGCTCTGGCGGTAGGGGCCGTAGGGTCCCCCAATGTCTGGGCCTTCGTCCCAGTGCAGTCCCAGCCAGCGCAGGCCGTCGTAGATGCCGGCTTCCTTCGCGGGGTCGCTGCGGAGCGCGTCGGTGTCTTCGACGCGCAAGACGAACGACCCGCCGGCGCGGCGCGCCATGAGGTAGTTGAACAAGGCAGTGCGCGCGCCGCCCACGTGCAGGTCCCCCGTGGGGCTTGGCGCCATGCGCACGCGCAGCGGCTGGGTCATGGGGGGAAGTATGGCACTTGGTGGGAATTGTGGATTGGTGATTGTGGATTGGGGATGTGGATCGACGTTGGTGGGAGCGCGGCGGCGGCGATGGGGATGCAACCTGCGGCGATTCGCGCTCGTTGTGATCCGCCGTCCACGTGTTGCTGGCCGCTGATCACAGGTTGCTGGCGGCTGATCACAGGTTGCTGGCGGCAATCGACTGGCCGCCGGCCGCAAGCCGCCGGCCGCTGGCGGCGCCTCCTATCTCTCGACCAGTACCTGCACCTCGATTGGGGCGATGTCGAACCAGGCCACCAGTTCGGCCAGCATGGAGATGCGGGCGACGTAGCGGCCGGGCTCGGTGGGGGCGGGCATGGCGCCGGCGAAGGCGTACCCGGCGCCTGGCGCGGTGGGGGTGTAATCGTGCGCCAGCAGCGGCAGGCGGCCCTCTAGTTCCGGCAGTTCCCGCTCCGAGCCGTCGGCCTCGATCCGAAAGTAGCGCCAACCGAGCTGGATGACGGCCGGTTCTTCCCAGGGGACCTGGCCGGTGTTCAGCGCGTCCACGTGCAGCGGCAGCGGTTCGCCCGGCGGCGTTTCGAAACGCGCGGGGGTGCGCAGAGTCAGGCGGGCGCGCAACCCCTGGGCGCTGTTCTGAAACGCCATGGCGGGCGCGGCGTCCACGCGCACGGGCCGGTCGAAGAGCTGAACGCCGTCGACGTGCGCGCGCAGGCGGTAGTCGCCGGGCGTTGGGGGCGTAAAAAAGTGCAAGGGCTGCCGATGCACCTGGCCGCGCAGCAGGAAGGGCGGCGGCAGCAGGTCGGAGGCGGCATGCATGGCCGCGCGGCCGTCGGGCGTGGTCCAGACCAGCTCCAGCGTGCGCACGCGGGAGTTGCCGGGCGGCGTCCAGGGTCGGTCGGCGGTGTTTTCCAGCACCAGCGCGCTGATCATGCCGGCGGCCGGCGGCACGGTTGCGGCCAGGACGTCGGCGCGCAGATCGGCCCAGCCGCGCGACGGCGGCTCCAGGGGCGGGCGCAGCCGGATGCTGGTGAAGCCGCCGCGCGAGACCGCCGCCGCCGCGTGGGGACTGGCGCGCACCGCCGCCCAGAAGGGCCCGCCGCCTGGCCCCAGCACGGCGTCGTCCACAATGACCGTGCGCACGCCAAAGGCGCTCAGAGCGGCCGCCAGGTCGGCCGCCTCGAAGACCGCGCGGCCCTGGGTCATGTCGCGGAAGTGCCAGGTCTGCGGCCAGATGTGGCCTGAATAGCCGTTGACGAGCGGACCCGAGCGCGCCAGGGCCGCGACCCAGGTGCGCTCGACCTCGGCCGCGTTCAGCGGCACGAGCAGGACGGGGCCGTCCCGAGCCTGGCGCAGGGCCGCGTGCAGCTCGGGGCGCTCGGGGAGCGGGTAGACGGGGATGGGGTTGGGCCAGGCTTCCAGCATCACGAGGCCGGCAACGGCCAGGCCGGCCAGAGGCGCCAGCCGCGGCTGGACCCGCAGGCGCCGCGTTATCTCGGCCAGGCCCACGCCGGCCAGCAGCGCGGCGGCTGCGTGGGCCAACAGCGAGAAGCGGGCGGCCACACGAATGGCCCGAAACGGCGGGAACAGGTCGTACAGCGCCCGGAACGGCAGCTCGACCTCGGTGGTGCGGCCGTCCCAGCGCCAGTTCGGGCCGAGCGACAGCACCACGCCGCCGACCGCCAGCACGCCCAGCGCCAGGGTGGCGCTCCGCAGGTTTCGCCGCCCGTTGCGCGCCGCCAGGCCGGCCGCGATGCCGCCCAGCGCCAGCAGCGGCACGACGACACCGGGGAAGATGCGGCGTTCGCCGATGGGCACGGCGGGGAACACGTCGGTGCGCCCGTCGTACCAGCGCAGGCGGGCCGAGGGCGACAGATAGTCGGTCAGCTGCGCCGAGCCGCCGCGCACCTCCGACAGGTCGCGGTCGGCGCGCCAGGCGTCGGCAAAGTCCAGATAGCCGGCGGCGATGGGGGCGACCGCGGCCGCGGCGGCCAGCCCCACGGCCAGCAGGCGCAGCGCCAGGCGCCAGTCGCGGCGGCGGCCGACGTGCCAGAGCGCGGCCGGCCCGGCCACCACGGCCAGCGCAAGCGCGGCGTGCAGCCCCAGCTGCGCGCTGGTGACGACCTGCGCCCAGACCATGGCCGCCGCCGCCGCGGCGTCGGTCCAGCGCAAGGTGCGCGCGAAGCGCACGCCGAACGACACCGCCAGCGGCAACCACCAGGCCGCCGCCAGCTGGGGATGGTTGACATACGCCAGTTGTGCCGGCGCATAGGCGTAGACGACTCCGGCCAGCAGCGCGGCCGGCCGCGAGCCAGTCAGCGTGCAGGCCGCCGCGTACATGGCCAGCGCATTCAGAACGAACGAGCCGACGTAGGCCGCGTTGAACGCCAGCGCCGGGTTGCCGGTCAGCCAGGCGGCGGCGGCCGAGAGGGGCAGCAGCCCCAGCAGCAGGTCGGAGCCGAATAGCGCGGCGCCCGCGCCGTAATAAAAGTGGCCGCGGAAGAACTGGTCGGGTTGTTCGACCAGCGCGCGGCGCTGCCATTCCAGAATGCCCATGATCCAGAGCTGATCGCCGCCGGGCTTGAACGGCACGGACGCGGCGGCCGACGGCGCCAGGGGCCACGTGAACAGCAGCGCCGCCGCCGTGAAGAGCAGCATGGCGGCGGCCAGCCAGACCAGGCTGCCGCGGGACGGCCGGCCCAGCCCCAACCACCCGGGCGGCGGGGCGCCGGAGCTGGCGGCGGCCGAGGTCGTGGCTTGCATGCCGCTCGCCGCGTGCCGGTCAGCCGCGGTAGAAGCCGATGATGGTGTCCATGGCGGCGGACAGTTGGCGCACCCAGGCGTCGGGCGGCGCGCTGGAGGGCGGCACCTCGGGGGTGACCCAGCCGGCATAGCCCACGCGGCGCAGCGCCTGCATGGCGGCCGGCCAGTCCACGTCGCCGTGCAGCAGCTGCGTGAACCCCAGCCAGCCGCCCGGCTCGACCTGGAAGTCCTTGACGTGTACGCGCGCGATGCGCTCGGCGCCCAGCGCCTCGATCCAATGCTGGGGGAACCCCCACTGCATGACGTTGCCCACGTCGAAGTAGACGCGCAGGCGGGGGCTGTCGAACCCGTCCACGAACGCGCGCATGTCGCGCGGGCTGAGGATCAGGCCATTCCACACGTTTTCCACCGCCAGCGTGACGCCCGCCTGCTCGGCGCGGGGCAGCAGCGCCTCGGTCGCCGCGCGGGCGGCGTCCCACACCTGCATGAACGGCTCGTCGGCCGTGACCACGCCGGGGATGTAGAGCAGCGTGTCCACGCCCAGGTCGGCCGCCAGATCGATGCTGTGCAGCACCAGCGCCCGCCCGCGGGCGCGCACGTCGGACGCCAGCGCGGAAGGCGGAAAGCGCCAGGGCGCGCCGGCGTTCAGTCCCAGGATGGGGACCTCGTCCGCCGCCAGGCGGCGCAGTTCCACGCGCTCGCGCGCGCTAGGTTGCAGCGAGAAGGGACCTTCGACGGCAAGGGTCAGCTCGATCCCCTCGAACCCGCCCGTCCGCGCCAGCCGAAAGCGCTCGGCCATGGGCAGCCCCGGCTGCAGGCAGTCGGCGCGCAGCCCCTTACGCAAGCGCGCGTCGGTGGACATAGGCCGGCCTTTCAGGACGTCGGACGGGGACTTCGCGAACGCTCAGCGAGCCTCGGATCAGAGCTTAGCGAGCGTCGGCGGTGGTTTGGGGCGGAAGCCTCTTTTTCCCTCCCCCTGGGAGGTCGTGTGCCCAACCTAGTCGTTCCAGCGCAACGCCTGCCCCGTCCTCGATACAGGGCCGGAATGACGAGTTTTGCAAGCGCCTTCATTGCGGGGGGGACGACGGGAGGGCATCGCTGTCGAAGGCGCGCAGGGTGAGGGGGAAGCGCTGGGGGGCGCTCCTCACTGATGGGCTGGCGTGCGCTGATCGGCGGCGCCGCTCGGGCGGAAGCGTCGTCCTTTCCTGCCGCGTGCCCGCCCCTCACCCTAACCCTCTCCCCGCGGCGCGGGGAGAGGGGAAAGAGGGGGCGGGGGAAGGGGAGGGGAGCGAGGGGGCGGGGAGTTAGTGAGGGAAAGTTGGGACGTCGATGAAGGTTTGGCGGGCGGCGGAGGCGTAGGCGGCTTCGGTGCAGGCGACGCCGGCCCAGCCGTCGCGGCCTGTGGCGCAGGGTTCGCCGCCTTCGATGACGGCGCGGGCGAAGTCGCGCAGCAGCGCCGTGTTCATGTTGGAGGCGAACGACGTTTCCCGATAGGCGGGCGACCCGGCGGCGGTGGTGACGCGGACGGCGTGGTCGGTAACGTCGAACTCCACCACGCCTTCGTCGCACGTGATGCGCCCGCTCACGTCGCCCCACTTGCGCCAGGTGAGCGGGCGGTTCCAGCTGGGGTCGCAAACGCCGATCACGCCGGCATCGAACACTTCCAGCACCAGACCGGTGTCCTCGACCGGGATGTCGCGCGCCAGCGGGGCGGCTTCGCAATAGACCTGGCGCACTTCGGCGCCGCTGAACCAGCGCATCAGATCGGTGGCGTGCACGATGTGGTCGCGGATGGCGCCGCCGCCGGAGCGTTCGGGGTCGATGAACCAGCCGTCGGGCTGCGCCCGCAGAACGTTGGTGAGCGACATGGCGCGGATGGCGCCCAGATCGCCGCGCGCAAGCCGCCGGCGCACCTCCCAGGCCGGTGCCGCGTGGCGCACCGGGTAGGCAGTTGCCAGGGTGACGCCGTGCGCCTCGCAGGCGCGCACCATCGCCGCGGCGTCGGCCAGCGTGGTGGCCAGCGGCTTCTCGCACAACACGTGTTTCCCGGCCCGCGCCGCGGCCAGCGTCAGGCCGCAATGGTCGACGTTTGCGGCGCAGATGCAGACGGCGTCGACGTCGTCGGCCTCGACCGCCTGGGCGTGGCGCGTGTGGACGCGAACGTCGGCGGCGAGGCCCAGGTCGGCCAGCAGCGCCTGAGCTTGCGCCCGCTGCTGGGGGTGCGGCTCCGAGACGGCGACCAGGTCGACGTCGGGGATTTCGGCCATCGAACGGAGGTAGGAGTATTGGTGGCCGTGGTCGAAGCTTACGGCCGCAATCCGCAGCGGACGGTTCACGTGAAGTCTCCCGGCGCCGGATTCCCGCCGCCGCCGTTGCCGCTGTGGCCGGAATGACGGAGGTACGGCGCCGGCGCCCATACCTCCTTCGAGCTTCTTTTCCCTCTCCCTGGAGGGAGAGGGCAGGGTGAGGGTGGGGCGCTGGGGCTGCGCCGTGGGCGGGCGTGGATCGGCGGACGGTTCATAGTGTTACAGCGGTGCGGGAGCGGCAGGCCTTTGGGAGCACGGCGAAGGCTTGGGCGGCGTCGCGCAGCGTTGGGGCCAGGTCGTCCGGCGGGCGGGGCCGTTCACCGCGGCAAATCTGGGCGGCGAACTGCGCGTAGGCGTCGGGGCGGCTGGACGGCAGCGGTGACGCCGTTCCGCCGCGAATGACGCGGTTGATGGAGCGCCGCGAGTCGAATTCGCGCAGTTCGCCGCGGCCAATGATTTCGTAGACGTCCAGCCCGGCGCCCGGCGGGCAGCCCGCGCAGGCTTCCAGGTAGGCCACCGAGCCGTCCAGAAAGCGGCCTACGCCGTAGACGGCCTGGAACCCGGCGCCGCGCGGTTCGCGGCGGGCCGCCAGGCGCGCCAGCCTTCCGCCCAGCGCCGTCAGCGCCAGCAGCGCGCGCCAGGCCGCCGGCCCCAGCCCGGGGGTTTCGGTGACCACGATGGCCTTGGCCATGGTGCGCGGCCCCAGCGCCTGGGGGTCCGCCCGCATGGCGGCAACCGGCCCGCACAGCAGATCGGGCCAGGCGGCCAGCGTCCGCGGCGCCGGCGCCGCGGCGAACGGCGCGCCGGCCACGATCCAGGCGTCCGACGCCAGCAGGCGGGCGCGTTCGGCTGCCGGCAGCGCGTCCGGGTCGTCCAGGTCCACCACGGCGCCGCCCGCAAGCGCGGCGTCTGGCGTGAGGTCCCGGACGCGCCCCGCGCCGAGCGCGGCCGCGTAGGCCGCCCGGCGCCGGCGCTGGGTCGGGCCGGGTCCGATCAGCGCCTGCGCAATCATTCCGGCAGCAACCCGCGCTGCCAGGCCGCCAGCACGGCGCAGACCATCCCCGACTGGTCGTGCTGGTCGTCCAGGACTTGCTGGCGCAGTTCTCGGATCGGAACGCGCACGACGTCCAACAGCTCGTTCTCGTCCAGCGCCGTGCGGCCCGCCGACAGGCCGCGGCCCATGAATAGATGCATGCGCAGGCTGCACAAGGCCGGCACGGGAACGTACGACCCCAGCGATTCGAGCTGGTCGACGCGCAGGCCGGTTTCTTCCTCGAACTCGCGCCGCGCGCAGGCCTCGGGCGATTCGCCGGCGTCGACGTGACCCGCCGGCAGTTCCAACAGCACCTGCCGCATGGGATGCCGGTATTGACGCACGCAGATGGCGCGGTCGTGCTCGTCCAAGGCCAGCACGGTGACCGCGCCGCTGCTGACGTCCAGATAGGTATAGTCGAATTCACGCCCGTCTTCGCGCGCCCGCAGGCGGTCGACGACCACCGGAAAGCGCCCGCGCCAGGCGACGCGCGACGCAATGACGTCCCACCACAAGTTCATGGCGCCTCCAGGACAGGGGCAGGCTCCCGCGGACGCGGGGCGCCTGGATGCGTGCGGGCTTGGGGCCGACGGCCTGACGCCGGGGCGCGCGGCAACGCCCACGGGGACGGCGCAACGTGCGGCCGAATGACGGCCGGTAGCTGGGCGATCGAGGCAACGACCGGCGCCTCGGGGCAGGCCGGCGGCGCGTCCGTCACCCAAACGGCGTCGATGCCCGCGCCCAGCGCCCCGCGCACGTCGGCCTCCAGGCTGTCGCCCGCGTGCAGCGCGCGGTCGGGCTCCACGCCGGCAATGGCCAGCGCGCGCTCAAAGAACCGAGGGTCGGGCTTCTCCGCGCCGATGTCGGCGCTGACGACCGTGGCGGCAAACAAGCTGTCGAGTCCCAACGCGGCCAGCAGGCGCTCCAGCCAGCCTTCCCAGTTGGAAGCCGCCGCCACGCGCAGCCCCATGCGGTTGAGCGCCCGCAGCGCGTCCACGGCCCCAGGCATGGGCGCGTAAGCCTCGAACGAGCTGAAATGCCGATAGAGCGTGCGTGCAAACGCCGCCGCGTCGGTAACGCCCAACAGCTCGCCGTGGTGGACGTAGTGCTCGTGCCAGGAGTCGTGCGACGCTCGGGTGGTCAGGCTGAAGCCGCCGGCGCGGCTGGCGCGCGTGTGCTGCGTCCACAGGGTGTGCGCGCGCGCGGCGTAGTCGGGCGGCGGCCGCCCCCCGTGCTTCGCCGCCGTCTCCAGGACGAATGCGTGGAACGGCG
The DNA here is from genome assembly GCA_958296175.1 of uncultured Chloroflexota bacterium. Classification (GTDB taxonomy): domain Bacteria; phylum Chloroflexota; class UBA11872; order UBA11872; family UBA11872; genus UBA11872. The sequence goes on along the minus strand of OY282448.1, from coordinate 1,344,859 downwards.
GATTGGTGTGCAGCACGGTCTCGCCGATGTCCACGAACACGACGGTGTACGGCCCGCCGCGCAGCGTGGGCAGTTCCGGGGCGTCAGCGCGCAACCCGCGGCCTTTCAGCAGCGCCCGACGCCTCCGGCGGACGCCGACCAGACGGTACCGCGGTCAGCGTATCAAGGTCTGGCATGCGGCTGAGGGACGAGGCGGCGCGGCGCGCCGAAGCGTCCCCCGCGCACCTATGGTCCCATTTGCCCGAGAACCCCTGGTACGACATGGCGTTGAGACGCCCCCACGCACGCACGGTCCCGTTTCAGGTGCTGACGGGGAACGAGGCCGCGCCGAAGCGTCCCCCCGCGCACGCCCCGCCCCGCGAACACGCCGTTCGGCGGCGCGGGTGGTAGCCTGCAACAGGCGGGGCCAGCCATCCTTTGGGGTATCGTCTAGTGGTAGGACGCGCGGCTCTGGACCGTGAAGCGGTGGTTCGAATCCATCTACCCCAGCCGCCGCGCCGCCGGATAGGCCCCCCGTCGTCTAGCCCGGCCCGTTGACCCGTCGTCCAGCCGCGCCCGTCGAGCGGCGCGGCCGTTGCGGCCTCACGTGCAGCGCTGCGTCACCTCGACGCTGCCGCTGGACCCAGCGCGTCGAGCGCCAGGGACAGTCCCGCCGCCAGGCGTTGGCGCCAGTCCGCGCGCGGGCGGCGAATGGTGTTGGTGCACGTGCGGAACAGGCAGACGGATTCGCGCAGGTCGAGGCAGCGCTCGGGCCAGCGAAACCGCTGGAGCGCCGCGCGGCGCAGGCATGAATGGAAGGCGCCGCTCGACGCCGCCGCCGTGCCGCGCCCAAAGCGCGACGACCAGCGCAGATGCGCCAGGAAGTTGCCCACGTCCAGCATGGGGTCCCCCAGCCCCGCGTCTTCGAAGTCGACCAGCGCCAGGCGTCCGTCGGGTGCGGCGATGAGCTGGTCGTCGTAGAAGTCGTTGTGCGCCAGGCAGGTCGGGCGCCAATTTTCGACGAACTGCTCCAGCCGTGCGGCGGCCTGGTCGAGCCGACGGTTCGCCTCGTCATGGCCCTGCGCAGCGTACGCCATCACCGTACGCGCCCGGCGGTAGTACGCCGCAAGGTCGAAGGCTCGATGGCCGTGCGCGCCGCGCGGAGCGCTCCACAGACGCTCCAAGCCGTCCAGCAGCAGGTCGGGGCTGGGGTGGGTTCCCTGGCGGATGGACGTCCGCAGGTTCGTGCCCGGAATCTGTGACAGCCAGAGCACGCCGCCCTGGCGCCAGCAGCCGGCCAACCGCGGGACGACGAACGTGGAGCGGCCGACCAGCTCCGCGGCTGCGAGCAGTTCGTCCACGTGTGCCGGGCGTACCACGCGCACGTAGAACGTGACCCTGCCAACGCGGTGCCGCAGCACGGCGCGGCTGCCGGGCCGGTAGCGCACGACGTCCACGCTCACGCGCCGCGCCGGGACGGACAGTACGCGGCGGTTGACCAGATCGAGCGCCGTGTCGGGGCGGGCGGCGTCGACCAGGCCGGGGAGCCGCCGGTCCTCCGGAAAGCGAATCACGGCGGCGGACCCGCTGCGGTCCAGCTGCACGCTGACCATGTCCGGCGGGAGATAGGCGTCGGGCTGCCATTCCAGGTCGTACCTGACGACCGCGCGTCTGCCCGGGCTGTGGGCAACCTGGCGGACGCGAAGTGCGCGCGGGGCGGCGTTCGGCGTGCCGAACCTCTGGCAATACGCCCGCCAGACCCACGCGCCGTCGAAGAGCCTCGCAAACCCGGGCAGGCCCGGGTCCCCAGGAAATTCGACCCGCGGGGAGAGCGGCACCGCCGTGCGTGCAGAAGAAATGGTCGCTCGGTCTCTCCGGTCGTCGAGCGGCGCGTCCACCCCGTCGCTGTCCGTCCCGTCGTTGTCCATCGGCTACGAGGTAGCCACGCCGTCGCTGTCCGTCCCGTCGTTGTCCGTCAGCTGCGAGGTAGCCACGCCGTCGCTGTCCGTCCCGTCGTTGTCCGTCAGTTGCGAGGTAGCCACGCCGTCGCTGTCGGTCCCGTCGTTGTCCGTCAGTTGCGAGGTGGCCACACCGTCGCTGTCGGTCCCGTCGTTGTCCGTGTCGTCGTCGTCACGGCGGAGATCGGCGTCATGGCCGTCGGCCTGCGAGTCGTCGTCGCGCGGGCGGGCGTGATGTTCGCCGCCGTCCTGCGAGCCGTCGGCGTCCGCCGGCTGCGACTGCGCGGCGGCGGACGGAAACGCCCAGGCGAAGGCGCTCTGGACCTGCGCGCGCTTTTCGGCTTGGCAGACCGCCTCGGCGCTGGCGCCGTGCACGCGCTGGTAGACGCCGGCGTTCCAGGGGCGGCCGGCGTAGACCTCCGCCATGTCGTTCAGTTCGACGCACGTGCTCGGCCATTGCGCGCTTGCCGGCGCCGCCAGGGCAAACGCGGCAATCCCGGCGGCCGCAAGCGCTCGCAACGGCTTCGTTACTCGCATCGATTTCATGGCATCTCCTTTCACCCGCGGGCTTCAGTACCGCGTGGGGCGCTGTCGTGCCGCCGCTCATGGCGCGGTCTGGAACACGCCGACGTTCTGCGCCTTGCGTCGACGCGTCCCACCGGCATGGAACAGACGATATCACGTCTCGAACAATCTATCGACAACTATGCGCTGCTGTCCAGAGATAAGACGCCGAATCGTCTCGCGTTTCTCGTTCGTTGCGTACGCTTTCACGCGAGGTTAGACATGCATATACTCGCATGTAATCACGGCAATATACGCTTCGTTATCTGTGTATCATCGCTCGCCTTTGCATGTGCAAACAATCGCATGATCGATGACTCATACCCGCCGGCAGCGAAGGGTCACGGCCGTCAGCCCTCGGTGGAGGCGCCGCGTGCGAACCCGGGGCAGCCTGGGCTATGCCCGCAAGAGCGAACGCCTCGCGGCCGCACCGGGGCGGCGCGTATGCTGGGCGCAACGATCCAGGGTCCCAGCGAGGCGATCCATGGCCGTGGAGTTGACCTCCCGCGACGCGCTGCTGCTGGTGGACGTGCAGAACGACTTCTGTCCGGGCGGTGCGCTGGCCGTGCCGGACGGGGACGCGGTGGCGCCCGAGCTGAACCGCTGGCTGGCCGCGGCGCGGCGCGCCGGCGCGCGGGTGTTTGCCTCGCGGGACTGGCATCCGGCCAACCACGTGAGCTTTCGGCCGCGCGGCGGCCCCTGGCCGCCGCATTGCGTGCACGACACCGAGGGGGCGGCCTTTTGCGCCGAGCTGCGCCTGCCGGACGACGCCGTGATCGTGAGCAAGGCCGACGACCCCAACCGCGACGCCTACTCCGCGTTCGACGGCACCGACCTGGCCGCGCGGTTGCGCGCGGCGGACGTGCGCCGCCTCTGGGTCGGGGGCCTGGCCACCGACTACTGCGTCAGGGCCAGCGTTCTGGACGCGGTTGCCCTGGAGGGATTGGCGGTGCACGTCATCCTGTCGGCGGTGCGCGCCGTGAACGTGCAGGCCGGCGACGGCCAGGCGGCGCTGGACGCCATGCGCGCGGCCGGCGCGCTGCTGGAACGCGGCGCGCCGGCGTGACGACGCCGCCTGCCGGCGGCCCGCGCGGGTCGGGTCTGCTGACCGACCTCTACGAACTCACCATGCTCCAGGCCTACTGGGAGCACGGGCTGACCGAGGAAGCAACGTTCGAGCTGTTCTGCCGCCGCCTGCCGCCGCGGCGCAACCTGCTGATCGCCTGCGGTCTGGAAGCCGCGCTCGATTACCTGGAAACCCTGGCGTTTTCAGCCGCGGAGCTCGAATACCTGGCGTCGGTGCAGCGCTTCTCCGCCGATTTCATCGACCGTCTGGCGGAGTTCAGGTTCCAGGGCTCGGTGCGGGCCGTGCCCGAGGGCACGCCGATGTTCGCCAACGAGCCGCTGCTGGAGGTGACGGCCCCGCTGCCGGAGGCGCAGCTGGTGGAAACGTTCCTGCTGGCGGCGCTGCACCACCAGACCCAGGCCGCCTCCACGGCGCACCGCCTGGCGCGGGCCGCGGGCGGGCGGCCGGTGGTGGACTTCGGCACGCGCCACGCCCAGGGCGCGGCGGCCGGCGTGGGCACGGCGCGCGCGGCCTACGCGGCGGGAATTGCGGCCACCTCGAACGTCGCGGCCGGCCGCCGCTGCGGCGTGCCGGTGGCCGGAACGATGGCGCACAGCTTCGTGCAGGCCTACGACGACGAGGCCGAGGCTTTCGCCGCCTTCACGGCCACGCACCCGCGCGCCACGCTGCTGGTCGACACCTACGACACGGCCGGCGGGGTTCGCAACGTGATCGCGCTGGCCGAGCGGCTGGGGGCGGCGTTCGACGTGGCCGCCGTGCGCATCGACTCCGGCGATCTGGCGGCGGAAGCCGCCATGGCCCGGCGCATGCTGGACGCCGCCGGGCTGGAGGCCGTGCGCATCGTGGCGAGCGGCGAGCTGGACGCCGAGGCAATAGCCGCACTCGCGGCGGCGGGTGCGCCAATCGACGGGTTTGGCGTGGGCACGGCGCTGGCCGCCTCGCCCGACGCGCCCTATCTGGACACGGCCTACAAGCTGGCCGCCTACGCCGGCCAGGGGCGGATGAAACTGTCCGCCGCCAAACTCACCCTGCCCGGCCGCAAGCAGGTGTTTCGTCAGGTCGAGGGCGGGCGGGCGGTGCGCGACGTGGTAGCGCGCGCGGACGAGCCGCTGGCGGGGCGCCCACTCTTGCAGCCGGTGATGACGCGCGGGCGCCGCCTCGCCCCGGCGCCGCCGCTGGACGCCGTGCGCGCGCACGCCGCGCAGGGCGTAGCCGAACTGCCGGACCCAATCCAGAGCCTCCCGCCCGCCGCGCCTGCCTATCCGGTCGACGTCAGCGCAGGCTTGCGCGCCGACGCGGAGGCGCTGGCGGCGCGTCTGCGCGCCCGGGGGTAGTTCCTGACCGGCTCGGCGCCGGCCGATGACGCAGCAGGCGCAGCCGGGCGCACGGGGGGTGGCCCGATATGCCCGCGCCCATCCGCAACACCGTCGGCGCGGCTACCCCATCGGCTCGTCGTCGGACGCATCCCGCTCGCTGAGTTCGCGGTCCAGAATCAGCAGCGCGGCGCCGCTGTCGCCGGCGATCGTGAGCTGGCTCAGCAGCGTGCGCAGCGAGTCCTCTTCCTCGGTCTGCTCGTTCACGAACCAGTCCAGCAGCCCCTTGGCCTGATAGTCGCCGCAGGAGATCGCCTGCGCGTAGAGCTGGTTGACGTCCCGCGTCGTGTCCTGCTCCTGCGCCAGCGCGGCCGCGACGGCGCTCTTGGGGTCGTAGTAGTCGGTGGTCGGGCTGCTCAGCTCCGCCAGCGAGATGGGCGCGTCGCGCGCCGCCAGATGGTCGAAAATGCGCATCCCGTGCGCCCACTCTTCCTGGCTCTGCGCGCGCATCCAGCCGGCAAAGCCCTTCAAGTCGAGCGACTCGAAGTAGGCCGACATGCCCAGGTAGACGTACGACGCCGCGAATTCGCCCCTGATCTGCGCGTTCAAGGCGCTGACCAGATTGGCATCCATGCTCATGCGTAGTGTTCCTTTCTGTCGAGCATTCGTTCGATCGCCGCGTCGATCGGCCGCTGCCGCCCCCGCTCTCGACCGTGCGGCGCGGCCTCCCGATCGACGATGCAAGCCTAGCTCACGAACGCACCGGTGTACAGCGCCGCATGTTCAGCTACGAACGGAGTCTCACTGCAATCTATCCCCATACGAATACGCAGCTATAGTCGTGGGTATCTTGGATGCTAAGCACGTACGAATGCCTGCAATTACCGTGCACTCATAGCCTGTAGTTCGCGCCGCGTGACGAATTTCTTCCGCGGCAAGGCTGCGATGGAGGCGTCAGCGCGTCCCGCGCTCCGCCGTTTCCGCCCCCTCCGGACGGAAGCGGCGCAGGCGCAGGGAATTGACGACCACGGAAAGCGAGCTGAAGGCCATGGCGGCGGCGGCCAGCATGGGGTTCAGCAGCACGCCAAAGGCGGGGAACAGCGCGCCGGCCGCCACCGGAATGAGCAGCGTGTTGTAGGCGAAGGCCCAGAAGAGGTTCTGCTTGATGGTGCGCATGACGGCGCGGCTGAGCCGCAGCGCGGAGGCGGCGGCGCGCAGGTCACTGCGCACCAGCGTAATGTCCGCCGCCTGGGAGGCCACGTCGGTTCCCGCGCCCATCGCAATTCCCAGGTCGGCCTGCGCCAGCGCGGGGGCGTCGTTGACGCCGTCACCGACCACGGCCACGCGCCGCCCCAGGCGTTGCAGTTCGCGCACCAGGGCGGCCTTGTCCGCCGGTTGCAGCTCCGCCCGCACCTCGTCGACGCCAACCGCGCGCGCAATGGCGTCGGCGGCGGCGCGCCGGTCGCCGCTGGCCATCAGCACGCGCAGCCCCAGGCGTTGGAACTGCTCGACCGCCGCGCGGGCCTCCGGCCGCGGAGCGTCGGCCAGCGTCAATACGCCCGCCAGCGTGCCGTCCACCGCCGCGGCGATTTGCGTTCCGCCCGCGGCGGCGTTTTCCCCGCTCGCGAGCGCCGCGGCGCTCGCGTCCACGCTGCGGCTGGCCAGCCAGTCGGCCGACCCGACCAGGACCTGGCGCCCCTCCACCTCGGCCTGCACGCCGCCGCCGGTGACGGAACGGAAGCCGCGCGCGGTCGGGGCCTCGATCCCGCGTTCGTTGGCCGCGAGTACGACGGCCTGGCCGATGGGGTGCTCGGAGTCGGCTTCCGCGGCGGCGGCCAGCCGCAGCGCCTCCGCCGCCGACCAGCCGCCCAGCGGCGTTATGCGTTGCAGCCGCAGTTCGGCGCGCGTGAGCGTGCCGGTCTTGTCCAGCACCAGAGTGTCGACGCGTCCGGCCGCTTCCAGCGCCTCGGCGTGATGGATCAACAGCCCCAGCTCGGCGCCGCGGCCCGTGCCCACCATGATGGCGGTGGGCGTGGCCAGGCCCAGCGCGCAGGGGCAAGCGATAACCAGCACCGCAACCGCGCTGGTGAGGGCCGCGGTCAGCCGCGGCTCGGGACCCAGGGCAAGCCAGAGCGCGAACGCCGTCAGCGCCGCCGCCATGACGGCGGGCACGAAGCGCGCCGCCACCGCGTCCGCCAGCCGCTGCACCGGCGCTTTGGACGCCTGCGCGCGTTCCACCAGCGCGATGATCTGGTCCAGCACGGAGTCCTGCCCGATGCGTGTGGGGCGCACGCGCAGGCTGCCGGTGGCGTTGACCGTGGCGCCGATGACCGCGTCGCCCGGGCTTTTCTCCACCGGCATGCTCTCGCCGGTGACCATCGACTCGTCCACGGCCGACGCGCCCGCAATCACCTGGCCGTCCACCGGAACCCTGGCGCCGGGCCGCACCACCACCACGTCGTCGGCGCGCACGTCGGCGATCGGCACGGTCAGGGTCTGGCCGCCGCGTTCCACGCTGGCGTCGCGCGCGTGCATGCCAATCAGGCGCGAGACCGCCGCCGAAGCCCGCGCCTTGGCGCGCGCTTCGAGGAAGCGCCCCAGCAAAACCAGTCCGATGATGATGGCCGCAGCGTCGTAGTAGTAGGCAATGGCGTCGGGCGGCCCGGCGAAGACCTGCGGCCAGACGGTGAGGACCAGGCTATAGCCGTAGGCGGCGCTGGTGCCCACGGCGATGAGCGTGTTCATGTCGGCCGAGCCGCGCCGCAGCGCGCTCCAGGCGCCGCGATAGAAGCGGCCGCCGGCCCAGACCTGCACCGGCGTGACCAGAACCAGAAGCGCCCACGGGTTGGTCAGGACCTGCGGCGCGCCCGGCAGGGCGTCCATCGAGCCCCAGAGCGCCAGCGCGCCGACCAGCAGGGCGGCGCCCGCCTGGAGGCCCAGCCAGCGCCGCTCGCGCGCCCGCGCCTGCGCCAACGGGTCGCCGCGGCCGGCGGCGCGGGCATCGGCGTGGGGCGGATTGCGCACGGCGTAGCCCGCGCGCTCCACGGCCGCGCACAGGCGGCCGCGGTCGGTAAGGCCTGGCACGTAGCGCACGCGCGCCTGCTCGCTGGCCAGGTTGACGCTGGCGTTCAGCACGCCCGCGGCGTCCGTCAACGCGCGCTCCACCTGGCTGACGCAGGACGCGCAGTGCATGCCTTCGATATCCAGCGCGGCCTCCGCGGCGGGAACGTCGTAGCCCGCCGCGCGCACGGCGGCCGCAACCTCGCCGGCGCTGACCCCAGGGACGGCCTGCACGGCAACGGTCTGCGCCGCCAGGTTGACCGCCGCCTGGGTCACGCCGTCCAGCGCGGCCACGGTGCGCTCGACGCGGCTGACGCACGCCGCGCAGTGCATGCCCGCCACCGGCAGGGTCAGCAGCATCGCGGGTTGGTCGGCGGTCGTCGTCATAACGGCTCGTGCATCGAGTTCGCCGCGCGGGCGGCCGGTCGGACCGACCGGGTGCGGACGGCGGGAGCGTATCTCTAATCAAGGCTACACCGGCGCGGTGTCAGGGCCGCGGAAGCGGACGGCGGCGGCGCGCCGCGCACCCGCTGGTTTGGATTTGCGCCGCCGCGCATGGGCGGCGGCGGGGGCCTATGCTGCACGAGCGGCAGTGCGCAGGACGCGAGAGGGTGCGGCGCGATGGAATATCGGCGTTTGGGGCGCACCGGCTTGCGCGTGTCGCTGACCAGCCTGGGCACCGGCGGTCCCAGCCGCATGGGGCAATCGCGCGGCGCCACGCGCGGCGACGCCCGGCGGCTGCTGCGGCGGGCGCTCGACCTGGGCGTCAACTTCATCGACACGGCGGCCAGCTACGGCGAGAGCGAAGCGCTGCTGGGGCACGCGCTGCACGGGGTGCCGCGCGGGGACTTCGTGCTGGCCACCAAATACACACCCAAAGACCGGGACGGCGCGGTGATCGACGCGGCGGCCGTGCACGCCTCCATCGACCGCAGCCTGGCGCGGCTGGGGCTGGACTACATCGACGTCATGCAGGCGCACGGGGTGGAACCGGCGCAGTTCGACGCTGTGGCGGACATCCAGGTCCCGGCGCTGGAAGAGGCCCGGCGGGCCGGCAAGATCGGCTCTATCGGCCTCACCGAGCAGGCGCACGCCGACCCGAAGCACGAGACGTTTCACCGCGCGGCGCGCGACGGGCGCTTCGACTCGGTGATGATCGGCTACAACCTGTTGCACCAGACCGCCGAGCGCAGCGTCTTTGCCCAGGCCGAGGCCGACGACGTCGGTTTGATCGTGATGGTGGCGGTGCGCCGCGCGCTGGCCAATCCGCAGCGGCTGCGCGAGGTTATCGTCGACCTGAAGGCGCGCGGGCTGCTGGACGCCGATGCGCTGCCAGACGACGACCCGCTGCGCTGGCTGGTGCACGGGGACGTGGAATCGATTCCCGAAGCCGCCTACCGCTACGTGCTGGAACCGCCGGCGGTCTCGACCGTGCTGACCGGCACGGGCAACCCCGCCCACCTGGAAGCGAACGCGGCGGCGATGGCGCGCGGCCCGCTGCCGCCCGCCGACCGCGCGCGTTTGCACGCGCTGTTCGGACATCTGGACCTGGGGCTGGGGAACTAGCCTCAGCCCGACTGCCGCTGTCCGACTACTCGACGGCCTCGACGGCGTCGACGTCCGCCGTGCCCCGCGCCGTCCGGCGGGAACGCTGGACGAAAGCCCCGCAGCGGCCCGCCAACTCAGGCGATAACTCAGGCGATGGCGCCCGTTGCGCGCAGCACGGTTTCCTGCACGATGCGCTCGTGTTCCAGCGAGCGCTCCGGCGGCTGCTGGCCGCGCACGGTGCGCACGAACGCCGCCAGACTGGCGGCGTAGCGCGGGCGGGCTTCCAGCTCCAAGACCTGCTCGCCGGCTGAAAACCCGCCGCGCGCTTCGTCCAGGCAAAGCCGCACGGTTTGGGCGGGTTCCATGGGTTCCATGATGGCCCAGCCGCGGGTTCCGTGAACTTCGTAACGGCGCGGCAGGGGCCTGGCGACCAGACCGGCGATGTCCACGATGGCCAGCGCGCGCGGATACTCCAACACGGCCACGCCGTTGTCGACGAACACGCTTCGAGGCCCCGCCCGCTGCATGAATGGGGTGACGCGCTCGGGCCGCCCCAGCGTCCAGACGATCTGATCCAGCACGTGGCCGCACAGGTCGTAGAAGACGCCGCCGGTGAACGTGGTCAGCAGCGAGTCGGGTTGGGGTTCGATTAAGGTCGGCATGTGTGCGCGGATGGCGAAGATATCGCCCAGCAGTCCGCCGCGCGCCCAGCCGGCGATGCGCTCGTAGCCGTCGTGGTGGCGAAACATATAGCCCAACTGCACGTAGCGGCCGCGTTCGGCCGCGGCGGCCAGCACGCGCTCCCAGCGCGGAAAATCGTGGCCGGCCGGCTTGTCCAGCAGGAGGTGGCGTCCAGCGTCGACCACGGCCTCGGCCTGCGCCAGGTTCTCGCCGTTGTCGCCTTCGGCCGCAACCGCGTCAATGCTGTCGTCGTTCAGCACGGCCTCACGGTCGTCGAGCCAGACGACCTGGTTCCAGGGCGGCTCGTCGAGGGACTCGAGTTCGCGGCGGCGTTCGGCGTCGTCCTCGTAGAGACCTTCCAGCTGCACGTTGGGGTTGGCCAGCATCACCTGCAGCCAGCCGCGGGCATGCGGGTGCTTGGTTCCCCACTGGATCATACGCAGCGGTGCGTTGGTCATGGGATCGGGCTCCTCTCGCAACAGCGCGCGGCATGGCCTCCGGTTCCAACCGCGACAGTCTGCCAGAGGCGAACCGCCGGAACGTCAGCGCCTGCGATGCGCGCTATGCCGCCGTCCGCATTCGAGGTCTGCCGCTGCCGACAGCGCTCGCGGTCCGCCGCTGCCGACAGCCGGCGGCCGCAGTTGTCGGTTCCAAGCGCGGCAATCCAACACGTTCGCACGGGATAATTCGACTCGACGCAGGCGGCCGCGGCTGGCAGGAAAACAGCTTAGAAGAGCTTCCGGCCCGGGACTTCGACCCGCGTGCGGTAGAGGGAGCTTCCGGCGGTGACGAACAGGCTGCGCAGATCGGCGCCGCCCCAGGTGAAGTTGGCGACGCCCTGGGGAACGTGGATGACGCCGAGGCAGGTCGCATCAGGCGCGAACACCTGCACGCCGCCCGGTCCGGCCGTGTAGAGATTGCCGCCGCTGTCGATCTTCATGCCGTCGGCCAGGCCGCCGCGCTCGCCGGTCAGCTCGGCCCACACGCGGCCGTTGCCGAGGGAACCGTCGGCGTCGACGTCGAAAACCCGCACGTGCGCGCGCATCGTGTCGTTGACGAACAGCCGGCGCTCGTCCAGCGAAAACGTGAGACCGTTGGGCTGGTCGAAGTCGTCGACGAGCAGCGCCAGCTCGCGGGTCTCGGGGTCGAGTCGGTATACGCCGCGGACGTCGAGCTGCGGCTCGCGCAAAACCCCGTAATACGCCATGCGGCCGAAGGTGGGGTCGCTGAAATAGATTGCGCCGCTGCTGGTGATGACGACGTCGTTGGGGCTGTTCAATTCCTTGCCGTCATAGTGGGAGGCCAGCACGGTCAGCGACCCATCGTGTTCGGTGCGCGTAACGCGGCTCGCGGCGTGTTCGCACGTGATCAGACGCCCTTGCCGGTCGTAGGTATTGCCGTTGGCCATGTTGCTCGGTTGGCGAAAGACCCGAACCCCGCCCTCGGCGCTCCACGTGCGCATGACGTCGCCGGGCATATCGCTGAAGACGAGACATTCGTCGACATGGTTCCACACCGCGCCTTCGGTGAACTCGAACCCGCCGGCCAGCTCCTCGACGCGCATACCACCGCCCACCACGTCCAAGAACCGCGCATCTCTAATTTCGACGTTCATCGCCACCCCTTATCCAGTCCGACCCGTTGACGGACAAACGTGCATTGGCAGAAGTTCCAGACGTTGCAGCCACGCATGAAAGTGCGGACAGGCGGCGCGGATGGCGTCGAGACCAATCGACATCGCCGCCCGCGTGCCTAGCAAGGGTTTTCGATATCCGGCGACAAGCTTCGCAACGCGTTTGGACGGCGCGGTCCGAGGTGAATCGTCGATTTCTTCTGGGTTGGCAAACAAGTCACGAATCGCCTGAAAGTCTGAGGCGAGGTTGGACCGGCCAATAGCGTCCGCAAAGCGCCGACAATCGCTGAAGAGCATAGCTTCGAACTCGTGCATCATCAGGTAAGGTACGAATCGACCGGAGTCAAAGCTGCTGCCCATGCACCGGCACACATCCGCCAGCAATTCGGCCTCGACGACGTTCGCACGCATGGACAACGGAGACTGTGCCGCCTGGCAGCGGCCAGGCCAGTCTGTCGGCAGCCCGTAGTAATCCACCATGGTGGTGACCAAGCAACCCGCATCACTCTCGAGATGCTCCACGATTCCCTTTCGCACCATCGCCCACGGTTTGATTCCGCCGCGGCGCTCTCGCTGGCGGGCGTTTCCCACCAGACGGGCACTCACGCTCACATAGCCGCGGTTATAGAGGTGCGGCCCCAGCACCTGAGTGACAAAGGTCTCTTCCGTCTGTCCCTCTACGTGGACGAGCAAACGCGGCATCGGATGGTCTTCCCGTTCATTCCCTGGCGGGACGACCGCCAAGCTCGTTCTTCTCCCAAAGCTGTCCCAGGCTGTAGTCTTCTAACCAGGTGCGCAGCTCCGTTGGATCGAGTTGTCTGAACTGCGTGCTTCCTTCTATCCGGTCGGCTACCAACACGTCGTCCGGCCCGAAGTGGTCCAGCAGAATTGGCGACTGGGTGGCGAGCACGACCTGGGTATTCACCGACGCCTGCTGGACCAAGGAGGCCAGCAACGTGACCGCGTAAGGGTGCAGGCCAAGTTCCGGCTCGTCCAGCAGAATTACCGAGGGGCGCAGCTCCACCGGCTGCAAGAGCAGCGTGGCCAGGGCGATGAAGCGCAGGGTTCCGTCGGAGAGCGAACTGGCATCGAAGTAGGCGTCGGATCCTCGATGCCGCCACTCCAGACGCAGCTTGTCTGTGTTCAGCGCCAGCGGCTCCAGCTGGAAGTCCTCGAAAAACGGCGCTGCCATCTGGATAGTGTCGCGGATTAGACCGTACTCGTTCTGGTGTCGAACACGTAGGTAGTAGAGGAACGCCGCCAGATTTGCTCCGTCGGGACGCAGGAAGCGGTTGTCGTGCAGATCGTTCGTACTCTTGATTAGCGAGGTGGAGCTGGTGTCATGGAAGTGATAAATGCGCCAGCCACCCAGATGACGGCGCACGTAGTGCGCTATATTCCCAGCGTCGGAGCGACTGATTCCCGCCTCGCCGTCCCGACCTGAGATCGGGTTGGAATACGGTTGCAGATGCTTTTCTTTATTCCAAAAGTATCCATTCTCCAAGCTTGGATGCAGGGCGTCAGCAGACGCAGCGGACAGAGTGATCTCGTATTGATTGACTTCATTCTCAAATGCGACGTGTATCCCCAACTCGTTCGTGATCTTAGCACCGAAATGCAGCATTCGGTCTGCCCCGCCGGCGCGGCCAACGTAGTCCCGCAGCCGTCCCGCACGGATGGCCTGGAGGAACTCGAACACGCCAATGAAGTTGGACTTGCCCGACCCGTTGGGGCCGATCAGCACGTTGACGGGGCGCAGGGACAGCTTTTCGAGGCTCCGGATGCTCTTGAAGCCGTGGACGGTTATGTGCTCGATCGCCGGCATGCCAGACCTCGTCAGCCGCTCAGACTCCCGCGCGCCAGTGGGAAGCGGCACTTTCCATCATTCGCGAAGGCGGAATCCAGACTACCGCGCACGCGTGGGGAGCGCAGGGCCGCATCCGGCCCCTGTCTTCAGGCGGACGGGCCGCCGGGGACGACGGGCAGGGCTTCGTTCATGGCGCCGGAGCGGAAGCCTTGCAGGTCTAGGGTGACGTAGACGAAGCCCAGGGACTTGAGGCGCTGGATGACGCGCTGGCGGCGGGCGGGGTTCTGGGTGAGGCGCGGCAACTCGGCTTCGGGAACTTCGATGCGGGCTATCTGGTCGTGGTGGCGGACGCGCAGCTCGCGGAAGCCTTCGGCGCGCAGCAGCGCTTCGGCGGCTTCGATCTGGCGCAGCTTGTCTACGGTGACTTCGCTGCCGTACGCGACGCGGGAGGACAGACAGGCTGCGGCCGGCTTGTCCCAGCTGGGCAGACCCAGGCGGCGGGAGAGTTTGCGCACCTCGGCCTTGCGCAGGCCGGCCTCGACCAGCGGGGCGCGGGCGCCGCGCGCGCGGCTGGCGGCCATGCCGGGGCGGAAGTCGCCCAGATCATCCACCACCGGCCCGTAGAGCATGTGCGGGACGCGGCGCGCGCGGGCGAACTCGCGCAAGCGGTCGAACAGCTCGGCCTTGCAGTGGAAGCAGCGGGCGCCGTCGTTGGCGCGGTAGGCGGGGTTGTCCATTTCGCGGGTCTGGATGAACTCGTGCCGCACGCCGATGCGTTTGGCGAAGCTGGCGGCGTCGTCGCGTTCGGCCTGCGCCAGGCTGGGCGAGACGGCGGTGACGGCCAGCGCGCGGTCGCCCAGCGTGTCGTGGGCCATCTTGGCCAGAAAGGTGCTGTCCACGCCGCCGGAGTAGGCGACGACCGCGCGCCCGAGGCCGCGCAGCGTGCGCCGCAAGTGCTGGAGCTTGGCCTCCAGCGGGGACTCGAGGTCGATGGAGGGCTGATAGACGGCGGCCATGCTGGAATCCTACGCGCCGCCGCCGTCGGTGATCACGAGCGGTTCCTCCGCGATGACGCCGCCGCGCAGCCAAAAGCAGCGCATCACCGGCCGCTGCGGGTCGAGCAGCGAGACGATGACGAAGCGGCTGTGCTCGGCGTAGCCCGACTGCACGGCGTCGCGAACGTCGGTGGGGGAGGGGTAGGCGTCGCTCAAGGGGTGGGAGTGGTAGAAGGCCGAGACGTCCCAGCCGTGCACGTCCTCGATGTCCAGCGTTGCCCGCAGCATGTCGCCGGAATCGATGAGGTAGCGCGTGCGGCTCTGGTCGGCGTTGCGGGCCGGGTAGACCCGGCGGGCGGTATCGCCCTGGCCGCCCACGAGACCGCAGCACTCCAGGGGCGCCTCGGCGCGGGCCTGGGCGACGATCTGGTCGCGCTGCGCAGCGGTGAGACGAAAGGCCATTCCGCAACGATACGCGGTTTCACCGGGCGCGGGGCGCGGTTTCGCGGGAAGCAGGGCGCGGTTCCACCGGGGGCGGGGGCGCGGTTTCACTTGGGGGCGGGGCGCGGTTTCACCGGGGGCGGGGCGCGGGCGGCCGGGTTCCGGCGTTGCCGGCGCCCTGGTTCACCTGGTCGACGACGCCCATCGCGCTGGCAGCGCGCGCCGGGGGCGAGCTGGCGGCGGCGCTGGCGCTGCTGGTCTCGCCCTTGTGGGCGCTGCAAGGCCTGCCGCCGCACGGGGACGACGGCCGGTAAGGAGCGGCGGCGGCGCTGGCGCCTGCGCGCAGATCCAGGGCCGGCGGGATTAGCACTCGGACGCCTCGACTGCTAAGTCGCTTGACGCTCGAAGCCGCAACCCTCTACAATCTGCTGCAAGCGAAATTCACGGCCCGCGGCCAGGGGGCGGCGGGGCGGCTCCAGCCACCAGCGCTGGGGGCGTCCGCTTCCAGCCGCGGCCTGACGCGACCCGCGGAACATCCCGCGTGCATTCCTGCGCGCGGCGAGAGGGTCAAAGGGGACGGAACGGTATGCCGAAGGACATTTTGCTGGACGTCGAGGCGCGGTCGAAGCTGGTCAAGGGCATCGACATCGTGGCCAACGCCGTGAAGACCACGCTGGGGCCGAAGGGCCGCAACGTGGCGCTGGGCAAGAAGTACTCGGGCCCCACGGTGACCCACGACGGCGTGACCGTGGCCAAGGACATCGACCTGGAAGACCCGTTCGAGGACATGGGCGCCCAGCTCATCAAGGAAGCCGCCAGCAAGACCAACGACATTGCGGGCGACGGCACCACCACGGCCACCGTGCTGGCGCAGGCCATCATCAAGGAGGGCCTCAAGAACGTGGCGGCCGGGGCCAACCCGATGATCATCAAGCGCGGGCTGGCCAAGGGCGTGGACGCCGTGGTCGACGAGGTCAAGAACGAGGCCAAGCAGATTCGCAGCCAGGACGAGATCGCCCAGATCGCCTCCATCTCCGCCAACGACACGCAGATCGGCGAGCTGATCGGCGAGGTCATGGACAAGGTCGGCAAGGACGGCGCGATCACGGTCGAGGAGTCCAAGGGCCTCGAGTTCGAGATCGAGTACGTGGAGGGCATGAAGTTCGACCGCGGCTACATCTCGCCGTACTTCGTGACCAACCAGGACCGCATGGAAGCCGTGGTGGAAGACGCCCTGGTGCTGGTGACGGACAAGAAGCTCTCGGCCGTCAGCGACATCCTGCCCACGCTGGAGAAGGTCACGCAGGCCGGTAAGAAGGACCTGGTGATTCTGGCCGAGGACGTGGAGGGCGAAGGTCTGGCCACGCTGGTGGTCAACAAGCTGCGCGGCATCCTGAACTGCCTGGCCGTGAAGGCGCCGGGCTACGGCGACCGCCGCAAGGAGATGCTGCAAGACGTGGCCGTGGTGACGGGCGGCACGGTTATTTCCGAGGACATGGGCCGGCGGCTGGACGGCGTGATTCTGGAAGACCTGGGCCGCGCGCGGCGCGTGGTGGCCGACAAGGACAACACCACCATCGTCGAAGGCGGCGGCCAGGAAGCGGCCGTGCAGGCGCGCATCAACCAGCTCAAGGGCCAGGTCGAGGAAGTCACCTCCGAGTACGACCGCGAGAAGCTGCAGGAGCGGCTGGCCAAGCTGGCCGGCGGCGTGGCAGTCATTCGCGTGGGCGCCGCGACCGAGACCGAGCTGAAGGAGAAGAAGCACCGCGTGGAAGACGCTCTGTCGGCCACGCGCGCCGCTATCGAGGAAGGCATTGTGCCCGGCGGCGGCGTGGCGCTGCTGAACGCGGCGCACGTGCTGGACGGCGTGGAGGCCGACTGCACCGGCGACGAGGTGGTGGGCGTCCGCGCCCTGCGCCACGCGCTGGAAGAGCCGCTGCGCTGGATTGCCGACAACTCCGGCGCCGACGGCTCGGTGGTCGTCGACGCCGTGCGGCGGCAGTCGAAGGACGCGGGCAACACCAACTGGGGCTACCACGTGGTGGACGAGGAGTACACCGACATGGTGGCCGCCGGGGTGATCGACCCGGCCAAGGTCACGCGCTCGGCGCTGGAAAACGCCGCCTCGATCGCGGGCATGATCCTGACCACCGAGGCCCTGATCGCCGACGTGCCCGAGAAGGAAGAAGCGCCGGCCCCGGCGATGGACTACTAGTCCGCCCCGAGCACCGCGCCCTCCCCCCGAGGGCATTAGCCCGCCCCGCCGGCCAAACCGGCGGGGCGGGCCGCGTTTGCGCCGCCCCGCCTCCGCGCCCCTCGTGCCCCCCTTCGCGGGCGCGGACGAGGGGTTCGTCATCTGACTCTGGCGCAGTACCAAGCAGCGCCCCCGCAGGCGCGGACGAGGGCTCATCGCGCAGCGCCCGCGCCGCTGGTGTCTCACTCGCCCTTCGCGGGCACGGACGAGGGCGCGTCGGTCAGAATGCCAAGCTGATCGAGTGGGCCCCCTTCGCTGGCGCGGGTGAGGGGGGCAGCAGAGAAGCCGAAGGGAGGCCGGGCGGAGGTCCCCCCTTCGCTGGCGCGGGTGAGGGGGCGACCGCCCAAGAGCCCTGCTTCGTCCCCGCTTCTCACCCTCACCCTGCCCTCTCCCTCAAGGGAGAGGGGAAGAACTCGAGGGAATGGAAGTAAGAGTTCGAGGGAGAGGGTAAGAGCTTTTTCGCTTGCTTTTCCTGGGGGAGGAGAACGCGGGACCTGCGGCGGCTAGCCGTCCTGCGGGCCGGTGGGGCCGCCTTGCGGGCCGGCGGGGCGGTCTTCCTTGCCTTGCTGGCCGGCCTCGCGGTCCTGCGCACGCAGCGCGCACACGAGGCGGCGCGTGGACCAGAGCTGGAACGCGCACAACAGCACCAGCGCGAGGGGCGTGACCGCGGACAGCACGTCGAAGATCAGCGCGGCGAGCGAGTAGTAGCCGATGATCTGCGGCTGGGGTTCCGCCATGGGTTCCACCACGGTTTCCGAGACGGGGACGTCCTCGGTCCGCACCTCGGTCGTCGACCCGTCCGCGTGTTCTATGACGGTCACCGCGATGGGCGCGTCTGCGGACGTCTCGCCGATGGGAATCACCACGGTTTCCGAGACGGGGACGTCCCTGGTCCGCACCTCGGTCGTCGACCCGTCCGCGTGTTCTATGACGGTCACCTGGACGGGCGCGTCTGCGGACGCCTCACCAATGGGGCCCACCACGGTTTCCGAGACGGGGACGTCCTCGACCAGCACCTCCGTCCTCACCCCGCCAAACATCGCGCCCAGGTACCAGGCGGCCAGCACCGCGCCCACGAGCAGGATCAGCGCCAGCAGGGCCGCGGCCGCCGTCGTTCGCCGCCGCGCCGCGGCCGGCCATCCAGAGCGCGCAGGTTCGTCGGAGGCGCGCGCCGCCTGGGCGGCGAACAGACCGTGCGTGTGCCAGATCAGGAGTGCGCCCAGCAGCACGACCACGATGGGGGTAACGGCGTAGAAAACCCGGCTCGTGCTCCAAAGGACGGCAAACAGCGCGGGGTCTACGGGAATTGTGGGCGCCATCTCGACACATCCTTCTTCCCAGCGGCCCGCAACACGCGGGAAGGGTCATCTGGACACGATCCGCCGCTGCAAGCCAGAGGAGGATGGCACCCGTCCCCTGGCTTGCCGGCCCGATTCACGTTACTCCAGCACATACGTGCGTTGGCCTCGACTTCGAGGTCAGCGACGAAACTTTCGCTTGAGCCAGTCCCTCAGCTCGAGCGCCGCCAGGAGCAACAGAACCGTCCAGAGCGCCTCACTCATCAGCCGTGGTTCCCACTGCCATCGAACAGACAAACAACCGTGGCCTCGCCACCGCAGTCCTCCGTTTCCGGCGCGGCTTCATTGCCGTATTCAACTCTTGCGACGCCTTCAGCGTTATGTCAAGCGGATATAGACAACATTTCAGGCTTTCTCTTGTGAAAGCGTTCACAACCTCAGGCGCCGCGTCTGACCGCGGCAGACCGGCAAGCCCTTGCGCACTGGGGAGCCTGCCGGCCACTCGACACCCCGCCTAGCCGCTGTCCGGCAAGCCCTTGCGCGCTGGGGAGCTTGGCGCGTTCAGGTTCGGTGAGGTGCGCGCGCAGAAATTTCACCATGTCTAAAAAACGGATTTGTACCGTCTAATAATCCGCGGGTAGACTCCGTGCGGCGGATTCGACCCATCCCGCGCCGCGGCACAGGAGTGCGATTTGGTGACCCCGACACGGCGCCGTCTGCTGCGGCTGGTGCATCTGCTGACCTGCCTGGCCGTTGCGGGTGCTGCGCTGGCGGGGTGCGGCGCGGACGGCCCGGCGGCGGCCTCGGGTCCCGCGAACCTGGAGGGCGGGCGGGCTCTGCGGGTGGTGACCACCATCGGGCAGATTGCCGACGCGGCGCGGCGTGTGGGCGGGGCGCGCGTGCAGGTGCAGGCGCTGATGGGGCCGGGCATCGATCCGCATCTCTACCGCGCCAGCGAAAGCGACATCACGCGGCTGGAGTCGGCCGACGTCATCTTCTGGAACGGGCTGCATCTGGAAGCGGCCATGTCGGGGGTGCTGGAGCGCATCGAAGACCTGGGCGTGCGCTCGGTGCGCGTGTCGGACGGCATCGAGCGCGCGCGGCTGCTGACGCCGCCCGAGTTCAAAGGCGCCTACGACCCGCACATCTGGTTCGACCTGGAGCTCTGGGCGCAGGCGGTGGCAACCGTCCGCGACGCGCTGATCGAGCTGGACCCGCAGGGCGCGGAGCTGTTCCAGGCCAACGCGGCGGCCTATCTGCGCGAGATCGAGGACCTGGACGACTACGTGCGCGCGCGCAGCGCCGAGCTGGACGAGCGCGTGCGCGTGCTGGTGACGGCGCACGACGCCTTCAACTACTTCGCGCGGCGCTACGGCTTCGAGGTGCGCGGCTTGCAAGGCATCAGCACGGAGAGCGAGGCCAGCACGGCCGACGTGCAGGAGCTGGGGCGCTTCATCAGCGCGCGCGGCATTCCGGCGGTTTTCATCGAGTCGTCGGTGCCGGACCAAGGCGTGCAGGCGGTGATCGCCGCCGCCGACGCCCAGGGGCACGCGGTGATCGTCGGCGGCGAAATCTTCTCGGACGCCATGGGCGAGGAAGGCACGCAGGAAGGCACGTACCTGGGCATAATCCGCCACAACATCGACACGATCGTGTCGGCGCTGGCGCGCGCGTGAGCGCCCGCGCCGACGGCGGGCCGGCGCGGGCCGGCGCCGATCCCGCGGCCAGCCGCGCCAACGCCGACGCCGCAGCCAACGGCGCCGGCACCGGCGCCGACCCGGCCGACCCCGACGGACGCGGCGAGCTGCTGGCGGTGCATGCCACGGACGTGACGCTGGCCTATCAGCAGCGGCCGGTGCTGTGGGACGTGGACCTGGAAGTCCCGCGCGGCGCGCTGATGGCAATCGTGGGTCCCAACGGCGCGGGCAAGACCACGCTGCTGCGCACGGTGCTGGGCCTGCTGCGCCCCGCCGCCGGCGGCGTGCGCATCTTCGGCCGGCCGTACGCCGAGCAGCGGCGCCTGGTGGCCTACGTTCCCCAGCGCAGCAGCGTGGACTGGGACTTTCCCACCACGGTGCTGGACGTGGTGACTATGGGAACCTACGGCGGGCTGGGCTGGGTGCGGCGTCCGGGCGCGTCGGAGCGGCGGCGCGCGCAGGCCGCGCTGGCGCAGGTGGGCATGCAGGACTACGAGGCGCGCCAGATCAGCCAGCTCTCCGGCGGCCAGCAGCAGCGCGTCTTTCTGGCGCGCGCGCTGGTGCAGGACGCGCAGGTCTACCTGATGGACGAGCCGTTTCAAGGCGTGGACGCCACCACGGAGCGCACCATCGTGGAGCTGCTGCGCGCCTTGCGCGCCGACGGCCGCACGGTGGTGGCCGTGCATCACGACCTGCAAACCGTGCGCGAATATTTCACGCACGTGACGCTGCTGAACGTGCGCCGCATTGCGGACGGCCCGGTGGCGGAGGCTTTTACCGAGGCCAACCTGCGCCTGACCTACGGCGGGCGCATGGCGGGCATTGGCGCCGCGCGCGCGCCCGACCACGCCGAGCCGCCGGCATGAGCGGCTGGACGCGGCAGGGCGGCTAGGCGGGGGCGCGGTGGAGACGCTGACGGGCCTGTTCACGGACTACACCCTGCGCACCGTGGCGCTGGGAGCGGCGGCGTTGGGCATCGTCAGCGGCGCGCTTGGCGCCTTTGCGGTGCTGCGGCGGCAGGCGCTGCTGGGCGACGCCATGTCGCATGCCGCGCTGCCCGGCGTGGCGCTGGCGTTCCTGCTGACCGGCAGCCGCGCGCCGCTGGTGCTGATGATCGGCGCGGGGCTGACGGGCTGGCTGGCGGCCGTGGCCGTCGTGGGCATCGTGCGCGCGTCGCGGATCAAGACCGACACCGCCATGGCGCTGACGCTGAGCGTGGGGTTTGGCGCGGGTCTGGTGGCGCTGACCTACGTGCAGCGGCAGCCCGGCGCCGGCAAGGCGGGGCTGGACCGCTTCCTCTTCGGCCAAGCGGCCGCCATCCTGCAAACGGACGTGGTGACGATGGCGGCGGTTGGGGCGCTGGGGCTGCTGGCCGTGCTGGCGCTCTGGAAAGAGTTCAAGCTGCTGAGTTTCGACCCGGACTTCGCGGCCACGCTGGGCATGCCGTCGCGGCGGCTGGACGTGGCGCTGACCAGCCTGCTGGTGGTAGCGATCGTGGTGGGCCTCAAGACCGTGGGCGTGGTGCTGATGAGCGCCATGGTGGTGGCGCCGGGGGCCGCCGCGCGGCAATGGACGGACCGCCTGGGCGTGATGGTGCTGCTGTCGGCGCTCTTCGGCGCGGCGGCCGGCGTGCTGGGCGCCGTGCTCAGCACGGCTGCCGGCGTGTCCACCGGACCCACCATCGTGCTGACGGCCACGGGGCTGGTGGCGGCCTCGATGTTGTTTGCGCCCAACCGCGGCTTGCTGTGGGCGCGCCTGCGGGCGCGGCGGCGGCGGTGGCTGTTGGCGCGGGAAACCGTGCTGGCAGACCTGGCCGCGCTGATTGCGCAGCACCCGCGCTCGGTTCGGCAAGCGCACGACGTGGCTGCGCTGCACAGCCTGCGCGGCCGGTCGGCCGTGAATCGGGCGCTGGCCGAGCTGGGGGCGCAAGGCCTCGTCCGCCATCACCACGACAACGCCTGGTCGCTGACCTCGCGGGGCTGGACCGCGGCGGCGCGTCTGGAGCGCCGCCGCGCACCGGCCGACGCGCCGTGACCCCCGCCCAGCTCCAGGTATTGGCCGTGGCCGTGGTGGTGGCCGCGGCCTGCGCCGTCCCCGGCGTGTTCCTGGTGCTGCGCCGCATGGCCATGCTCAGCGACGCCATCAGCCACACCGTGCTGCTGGGCATCGTGCTGGCGTTTCTGGTGGTGGCCGACCTGAGGTCGCCCATCCTGATCGTCGGCGCCGCGCTGGTTGGCCTGCTGACGGTGGCCCTGGTGGAGGCGGTGAACCGCACGGGCCTGGTGCGCGAGGACACGGCGATCGGCCTGGTGTTTCCCGCCTTGTTTTCCATCGCCGTGATCCTGATCTCGTCCCTGGCGGGCAACGTGCATCTGGACACCCACGCGGTGCTGCTGGGCGAAATAGCGTTTGCGCCGTTCAACCGCTTCACGCCGTTCGGCGTCGACCTGGGGCCGGCGGCGCTGTGGGTGATGGGCGGCATTCTGCTGCTGGACGCGCTGTTCGCGGCGGTGTTCTACAAAGAATTGAAGCTGTCCGCGTTCGACCCCGCGCTGGCCGCCGCCCTGGGGTTCTCGCCCGCGCTGATCCATTATGGGCTGATGGCGCTGGTGTCGGTGACGGCCGTGGGCGCGTTCGACGCCGTGGGGTCGATTCTGGTCGTGGCGCTGATGGTGGGGCCGCCCGCCTGCGCGTATCTGCTGACCGACCGCCTGCCGCGCATGCTGATGCTGAGCGTGGGGATTGGCGCGGCCTCGGCCGTGGGCGGCTATTGGCTGGCGCGCGTGCTGGACGCCAACATCGCAGGCGCCATGGCCGCCGTGGTCGGCGCGGCCTTCGGGCTGACGCTGGCCTTCGCCCCGCAGCGCGGCTTGCTGGCGGCGGCGCAGCGCCGCCGGCGGCAACGCTGGACGTTTGCGCGCCAGCTGCTGCTCATCCACCTGGCCACGCACGAAGGCTCGGCCAGCGAAGCGGCCGAGAGCCGGCTGGACCACATGCAGCGGCACATGCGCTGGCCCGCCGCCTTCACCGCCCGCGTGGTGCAGACCGCAGCCGACCGCAACCTGGTGGTGCAGCGGGACGCCCGCCTGTATCTCACCGACCACGGCCGCGCCGAAGCCCGCGCGGCGGCGGTGCGGTAGCCGCGGACCGCTGACCTGGACGGCGCAGGATTTGCAGGATGGGCGGGGGGGGGCGTGCAGCGCTTTGCCGGGTCTCTCCGCGGCCAACGCTCGCAGCCAATGCCCGCGGCGGAGGTGAAGGCGGCGGGCGGCGGGCGGCGGGCGGGCCTGGCAGCAGGCTCGCGCGGCCTGGCCTGCGGTCAGGCAGGGCGGACGAAGACGCTGTCGCTGACGGTGCGGCTCAGGGTGATTTCTTCGTCGTCGAGGCGGATGACCAGCGGGCCGTCGAAGGGCAGCCGCCGGGCCACCGCGCCGCAGGCGCCGGGGACGAGCTGGATTTCCTCCAGGTAGGTCAGCACGGCGCGGTTGCGGTCCGAGACGCGCGCCACCTCGAACGCCGTCCCGTCGGGCAGGTCGGTCAGCCGGCGCGCGTCGTCTTCCAGCGCGTCCAGCGCCTCGTTGGGGATGGAGTCGCCGTGCGGGTCGGTGGTGGGGTCGGACACCTTGGCCGCCATGCGCCGCTCCATCTCTTCGGAAATCACGTGTTCCAGCCGGTCGGCCTCGTCGTGGACGTCGTTCCAGTCGTAGTCCAGAAACTCGACCAGAAAGCGTTCGATCAGCCGGTGGTGCCGCACCATTTCGAGCGCGCGGCGTTCGCCCGAGGGGGTCAGCACGGCGCCGTAGAAGCGGCGGTAGTCGACCAGGCCGCGCCCGTGCAGGCGTTTCAGGGCGGCGGTGACCGCGGCGGGCGTGCGGTGCAGCACGTGCGCAATCTCGCCGGTCTTGACGCTCCGCGAGCGGCCGCCGGCGTCGTAGATGGCGCGCAGATAGTCCTGATCGCTGGCTGAGATTCGCCTGGCCGCCATCGGTCCGGGGATGTTCGCCTCCCTGCGCCTGGCCGCAGACGTGCGGCGAGCCTACCAGCTTGCGCCGCGCGGCGGCCGCACGGCCCCCGTTCGACCTGGGCGGCGCGCACTGGTCACGGAGTCCCACACCACGAGGAACGCACGGCCTCCGGTCACTTGGAGCGGCGCGGTCCAACGCGCGCTCGACCTGGTGCGCATCCGCACGGGCCCTCGCTCGACCTGGGCGGCGGCTTGCCCCTGCGGTGGGAACGCCTAGGCTGGATGCGTGAACCTCCGTCAGCCGCGCGGGCGGCGCCGCACGCCGCGCGCGGGTCAGATGCCGCGGCGCAGGCTGCTGGGTTTGGCTGCCGCGGCCGCGGTCGGCGGCGCGGCGGCCGGCTGCGGGCCGCCGCCCGTGAACCCGAACGTCAGCGCCTTGCTGACGGTGACCGAGGTGCCGCCGGGCGAGCAGCGCCTGGGCTTTGCGCTGATCGACGCCGACGGCGCGGCGGTGCAAGAGGCGCGCGTGCGCGTGCGCTTCGTGCAGCTGCTGGCGCAGGACGACGTGTTCCGCTTCGAAGCACCCGCGCGCGAATACGTCGTCGACCACGCCCCCAGCCGCCAGCACCACGGCGGCGGGATTCACCTGCACGTGGACTCGCGCTCGTACTATCTGGTTGCCGACGGGTCGTACACGCCCGGACTGTGGCGCGCCGATCTGGAGGTGCACCCGCCCGACGGCGAGCCTTACACGGTGTCCAGCGCCTTTCAGGTGCGCGGCGCGCCGGGCGCGCTGCCGGTGGGCGCCCAGGCGCCGGCGTCCAGGAACCCTACGCTGCGCGAGGCGGCCTCGATCGAGGACCTGACCACCGCCGAGGAACCCCTGGCGGCGCTGTACCAACATTCGGTGGCCGAGGCGCTGGCGCGCGGCGAGCCGCTGGTTGCAGCCTTCAGCACGCCGGCCTTCTGCGTGGCGCGCACCTGCGGCCCGGTCACCGAGGTGGTGGCCGCGCTCGCGCGGCGCTACGGCGACCGCGTGCGCTTCATCCACGTCGAGCCTTACGACCTGCCGCTGGCGCGCTCGGAGGGGCGCCTGGTGTTCAGCGGCGCGGCGCTGGAGTGGCGCCTGGAAACGGAACCCTGGGTGTTTGTGGTGGACGCCGACGGGCGGATAGCGGCGCGGTTCGAGGGAATCGTGAGCGCCCAGGAGCTCGAACCTGCCATCGCTCGCGTGGCCGGCCGGCCGCTGGCCTGATGCGCCGCGCCTGGGGCGTTGGGCTGGCGCTGGCCCTGCTGCTGGCGCCGGGCGCGGCGCAGGCGCACGGCGGCGATCTGGTCTACGCCGGAACCAGCGGTCCCTACCAGATTCGCGCCTTCGCCGTCTGGGCGGACGGCGAGCTGGACTATTCGATCGACCTGCGCGACCTCACCACCGGCGCGCGGGTGACGGGCGCGCGCGTGACGGTGACCGTGTTCGAGAACGGCGCCCCCATTGGAACGTATGCCGCGGCCGAAGTGGAGGGACTCTACGACGTGATCGAGCCCGCCCCCGAACGCATCCATTGGGACCTGGCGCTCGACATTGCCGGCGCTCTGGGGCCGGCGAGCGCCGCGCACCGGCTGGATCTGGAACCGAACGACTGGTTGTGGCCGTCCGTGGTGATTCTGGGAGGCTTCGTTGCGGCCGTTGCGGCGCACGCGGTCACCGCGCGGCGCCGTGCGCGGCGCGCCGCCGCGCCTCCCTCGCGTTAGGGGCCGCGCCTCCCTCGCGTTAGGGCCGGGCCGCCGCAGGCAGCGTCTGGATGTAGTTCACCAGGTTCCATACGTCGGCGTCCGCCAGCCGCTGGCCAAACGCGGGCATGGCCGTGCCCTCGATCCCTTGGGCAATGAACGCAAACAGCTCGCTGTCTGGGTGCAGCGGCACGTGCACGGTCAGGTCGAGCGGCGGCGGGTCGAGCTCGGCGGCCAGCGGGCCGTCGCCGCGGCCGGCGTCTCCGTGGCAGGTCACGCACTCGGCCGCGAAGAGCGCGCCGCCGGCCGCGATCGATTGGCCGTCGGGCGGGATGGGGTTGACCACCGCGCCCGTGCGCGTGTCTGGGGCCAGCATCAGGATGAGAGCGCCCGCGCCGATGGCGGCAAACCCGGCG
This sequence comes from uncultured Chloroflexota bacterium, assembly GCA_958296175.1. Taxonomy (GTDB): domain Bacteria; phylum Chloroflexota; class UBA11872; order UBA11872; family UBA11872; genus UBA11872. Next base: position 1,318,433 of record OY282448.1, on the reverse strand, counting down.
GCCGCGCCCGCCCGCCGCAGCGGCGGCCACCACCCGGCGCGCGCCAGCGTGGCCGCGGCCAGCGTCAGACCCATGCCGGCAACCACCAGGCCCCAGATCCGCGCCGCAGCGCCGGCGTCGACCGCGGCCCCGCCCGACCCGCCCGCCGACCCGATGTCCACCCGCAGCGGCACGCGCGCGTCGAACATGCCCGCGCGGCGCACGATGGCCAGCGCCCGCCAGCCGCCGGCCAGGGTGAGCGCGTCCGTGTCGACCGTAAAACGCCCTTCGGAGGTGCGCGCCGGCCACTCCATCACCGTCCCCAGGTCCCGGTCCAGGTAGCGCAGCTGAAGTTCCACCGCCGCCTGGTGCGTGGACAAGCCGCGCGGCAGTTGCAGGTCCAGGTCGAGCCGGTTGGGGCCGGGGCGGCCGGGAACGGCGCGGATGCGCACCACGGCGCCCCCCGACGACCCAACCGCCTCCACGCCCACGGGCGCAGCGCTGGCAACCTGCCGCGCGGGCTCGCGCTCGGTCAGGAAGCCCACCACGCCCAGCACGGCCGCCGCCAGCACGATCTCCGCGGCCACCAGTACGCGCAGCGCCCGGCGCGGCCGCGCCGACTCCGCGCCGGCCCGGGCAAGCCGCCGCCGCGTCCAGAGCATATTGACGCCGCCGAGCGCCAGCAGCGGCAGCACCAAGCTCACCTTGACCAGCAGCAGGCGGCCGTACGGCGTGCTCCAGAGCCTGGGCGGTTCCAGCACCTGAATCCAGGCGCTGTACGCCCCGGTGACGACGATCAGCCCCACGGCAACCGTGGCAACCGCCGAAAACCTGGCCGCAATCTCGGCAAGGGGCGGGCGCGGGGCGTCCGGCGCACGGGCCGCGGCGGCCGCCGCCAGCAGCAGCGCCGGCAAGCCGCCGACCCACGCGCCCACGGCCAGCAGATGGATGACGTCGGCCAACAGCGCGGGGGCGGCGTCCACGAGCGCCGCCGCGTGGCTGCCGCGCGAGACGCTGACCGACGCCGCCGCGCCCGCGGCCAGAACTACGCCCAGGCCAAGCGCCCGCCGCCGCGCGCTGGCCGCGGCGGCGGCAATCTGGGCGGCGGCGGCCAGCGCGCAGATCAGCGCGGCGGTGCGCACGATCCATAACCCGCCCCATTGGCCGTCGCCCACCGCGTCGGGAATCCCGGCCAGCAGCGAGCCGCCGCCGCGCGCCGCGGCCTGCGCGCCCAGCAGCCCAACCTGTCCGGCCAGCGCCAGCAGCCCCGCGCCCAGGATGAGGAATCCCAGGCGGCGTTCGAAGACGTCACGCCAACGCCGCGCCGCGCCGCGCCGCTGCGTCAGCGCCTGCAGCGGCGCGCCCACCAGCACCGCCGCGCCCACGAAGAGCAGGCTGCGGGAGACAGCGGCGGTCGGGCTCGACTCGACCGTGGACGCCGCCGCGGCCAGTTCGGGCGCCACCGGCGCCCCCACGCCAAACGCATACGACCCGCGAATGACGTGGCCGTCCACCACCGAGAGCGTGCGCCACACCACCACGTACGCGCCGTTGGCCAGCGGCGCCACCGGCACGAGCATGGCGTTTGGCCCGGTGGGGTCGCGCTCGGTCGGCCCTGCGGTCACCTCGGCGCCGCTGGCGTCCAGCACCTCCAGACGGCTGAAGCTCAGGTCGATGGCCTCGCTGAACTCGGCGTAGACGACTTGGGGCGCCTGGTCGACGGTCGCGCCGGGTTCCGGCACCGCGCGCACCAGGTTGGCGTGCGCGCCGGCCGGCGGCGCGGCGGCCGCCAGCGCCCCCAGCGCCAGGACGCTGGCCAGAAGCGGCCGCAGCCGGCGGAGGGCGCCCATGGGCCCGTGGATCACACCGCGCCGGCGGCGGCTAGTCCCGCCCGAAGACGCGCCGCGGCGTCACGAGGACAGCCATCGCGTCGCGGCGAAGATGCCGAAGATGCTCAGCGCAAGGCAGACGAGCCCGAGGAACAGCGCAGAGACCGCCAGCAAGAGCGCAAAATCGGCCCGCTCGTCCGCGGCGTCCGCCCGCTGCTGCGCCGCTTCGCTCACGCCCGCCAGCTCGCGCGCGCTGGGAAGTTCCACGGGGAACTGCGCCGCCTGCGCCGCCTGCACGGCGTCGAAGGAATCCGGTCCGGACGTGAACGTCTCGTCGACGGCGCGGCCCTCGACGTCGCCCACGAATCGGAACCGATACTTGCCCGGCGCGGTGGGAACGAACCGCGCGACGTATGCGCCCGCTTGGTCGGGCCAGGGCGCCAGCGCCATGGCGCGCGTTGCGCCCGACTCGACGTGCGTGACCTCCACGCGCAGGGTGTCGGCCAGGCCGCTCACGCCGGCGTGGGCGTGCGCGTCCCCGCCCGTGCGGGTCACCGCCACGAAGACCGCGTTGGGATGGCCTTCGTAGGCAGGCTCCACCAGGAACCCCGTCTCGAAGGCGAACCCCTGGACCTGGCGGCCCTCGTGCGCCCACGCCGCGCCGGCGGCCGCGGCAAGCGCGGCGCAGGCGGCGGCAAGCGCCAGCAGCCCGCGGCCAAGGCGCAGGCGTCGTTTCCACGTCGGCATGAGGAACCTCGCATCACGTGCGCGCGGCGGGGGTGAACCCACCGCATGATGCTGCACCACCGCCCAATGGCGGCGCACCGCCGCGCGCGTTGGGGGACACGATGCGGCGCGCGGCGCGGCGGTTTACTCCGCGCGCTGCGGGTGCTCGAACCAGATCGGGTGGCCATCGGGGTCCGTGACTCGAAACTGCAGCATGTCGTAGACCATCTGCGCCGGCTCGCTGGCGTCCACGCCGCGCGAACGGAACTCCGCGTGCAAGGCGCGCGCGTCGTCGCAGAGGACGTACAGCTCGCTGGCCTGGCCTTCCACCGGCGCCGCAACGCCGCCCTCCGCGGCTTGCAGCATCAGGCTGACCGGCCCGCGCGTCAGCCGACACTAGCCAATCCCGCGCTCGCCTTCCCACGACGCAACCATCTCGAACCCCAGCCCGTCGCGGTAGAACGCCAACGAGCGCGCCATGTCCGTGACCCAAAGCAACGGCCACACCGTCTGCAACCCCACGCGCACTCCCCGGCACCGACCCGACGCGGCGACCCTTCGCCGAGCATACGCGCCCGTGGTCTGCTCGCCGTCCCGTGGGTCCACGGCTCCGTTGCCGCAAAAGGGTCCGACGAGCCGCCGGAGCGCGCGCTGCCCGCCCCGCGGTCAGCCGCCGGGGACGTAGAGGCTGCGGTCGGCCACGGGGATGTCCACGCGCGCGCCGCCCGCCAGGTGCGAGTGCGCAACGGCGAACTGGGCCTCGACCGATTGCATGGTGACCTCGATGTTGCCGCGCGTGCGCACGCCCGATTCGAGCGCGCGGATCAGGTCGCGGATCGTGGCGACCGTGGGCGACTCGCCGCGCGGGTAGATGGTGCGCGTGACGGCGTCGTCGGCCGCGGAGCCGCGGCTGCGCCGCAGCTGGAACACGCGGCCGTTGTCGAATGCGTAGGCCGCGCCCTCGCTGCCGCGGATTTCCAGGTCGAAGAATCCGCGGTGCGGGATGAAATACCCCACGACCCCGTTGGCGTAGCCGATCTGAAACGGCCCCACGTAGGGGTCGGCAACCTCGAACCCCGGCGAGGGCAGGTAGCGGTTGTTGGCGGCGTCGAACTCCGGCGGGGCGCGGCGCGGCGACGGGTCGAACGGGTCGCCGGCCTCGATCAGCCGCCCCGCCGCCCACACCGGCGCCGGGTCGCCCAGCAGCATGGACACCGTGTCCAGCGTGTGGGGGTGGTGCTTGATGAGGTCGGTGTAGGCGTACATCAGCGCGGCCTGCGGCTCGCCGATGCCGCCGGCGGCGATGGCGTCGGCCAGCGCGCGGAAGCCCACGTCGTGGCGGCGCATGGCGCCCCAGTTGAACGCGGCGCCGTTCGACGTCACGGCCTGGCGGATGCGGTCCGCCTCCGCCAGCGAGGCGCAGAGACCTTTCTCGCTGTAAATCGCGCGCACGCCGTGCTCGGCGGCGTAGATCAGCGGCTCGGCGCGGGCAAACGAGGGGGTCGTGACGCTGACGATGTCCGGGCGCTCGCGGTCGATCATTTCGCGGTAGTCGAGGTAGGTGTTGGTGATCCCGAACCGCTGGCTGAAGCGCTGCAGCCGTTCGGCGCCGCGGTTGGCCACGGCCACGACCTCGGTCTGCTCGACGTATTGGTAGGCCGGGAAATGTCCGTAGGGTCGGGAGCGGTCGCCGGACGGGATTTCGTCCTCGATCAGCCCGCCCATGCGGCCGGTGCCAATGATCGCAACGCGGTATCTGGCTGCCATCGCATCCGTTCCTTGCCCGCCAACGGCGGCATGCTCGGTTGCGCAGCCGCATCTGGCAACCGCCCGCGGCGCGGCGGCGCCAGGGCGGACGCCGCCCCGCCGCCCGAATGCGCGCGGACGCTCAGGCGGCCCGGCGCAGACCGCGCGCTTCGCCCCGCAGCGCGCGGACGCGCGCGGCCAGAGCGTCGACGTCCGCCAGCACCTGGTCGAAGGGAGCGGCCAGGTCCAGCGCGGCCACGTGCAGCCGTATGCCGCAATACTGCACCTCGTAGACCGCCGCCTGCGCCTCGCCTTTGGCGTAGATCAGCAGCCCGCCCGGCAGGTCCAGCGCGGTGGCGTAGGCCAGCAGCTGGTAGAGGTCGGCGTTGGGTACGTTGCCGCCGGTGACGTTCTTGTACTTGTCGTCACGGGAGAGGTTCTTGTACTTGACGTCGCCCACGAACGTGCAGACGGGGCCGTCCCACCACGAGAGGTCGGGCTCCAGCCGCACGCGCCCCTCGGTGTCGAGCCGCACACCGCTCACGTCGGCGTCGGAGCGCAGGGCGAGTTTGGAGAGATGCAGCGACTCGCGCAGCGCCTGGGTCACGAACTCCTGGAACAACTGGTTCATGTCGATCAGGAACCCCGCGGCGCGCACGGTTCCGCGGGCAGATTCGAACGCGCTGTGCCGCAGGATCAGCCGCGACAGCCCCACCGCGCGGCGGTAGTGCTGGTTCAGCCGGTCGAACGCCACCTCCGGCACGCGGCGCGGCGGGAAATCGACCAGCGAGACGTTGTCCAGCGTGCCGGCCACGCGCCCCAGGTGCTGGCGCGCCTGCCGCGAGCGCAGGCGCATGGCGGCCAGCCGCGCCGCCGCCGCTTTGATGAGCTGGTTGGCCAGGATGTCGTCCGTGAACTCGTCGTAGCGCACTTCCACCGGCAGCGGCAGGTCGAAGCGGCGCCGCAGCTGGTCGTCGAATCTGATGCGCCCGCGCACGGTTGGCAGCGCGTCGTCGCGCGTCAGGTAGCCGTGCAGCAGCCCGCGCGCGAAGGCCTGGCGGGCCGCGGCGGCCAGCGCCAGCGCCAGCGTGTCGGGCAGCGCGTGGTCTTCCTGAAAGTCGAACGCCTGCCGCTCGCGGCGCGTGAACGCGCCCATGGCGTAGGCCGCCAGCGAGAGCAGCTGGGGGATGCCGACCTTGGGCTGGATGAGCACCGACAGGCCATCCAGCTCGACCGCGCCCACGGTGGCGCCGGGCGTCAGGTGATAGCCCGCCCCTTCGCCGTCGGCCGGCTCGATGGTGAGCGACAGCTTCGCATCTCGCAGCGCGGCGCGTTGGGCGGCGGAGAGCCGCCGCGGCTCGCTGCGCTGGTATTCGCTCAGGTCGAGGTCACGCATCGTCGGCGTTGGCGGCGTCGTCCTCCGGCGCGGCGGGCGCGGTTGCAGGCGCGGCGGCGTCCCCGGCGCCGCGCAGGCGCTTCAGGTCGAACTCCTCCAGGCGGTCGGGCTCGCCGAACAGGTGTTCCTCCACGTAAGGCAGCACGTTGTGCTCCCAAATCAGGCGCGCCATTGCCTCGTCCAGGTGCTTTTTCATGAAGTAGCTCGGGCCGATGGCCGCCTGGCGGTCGGACAACTTCTTGTTTGCGCTATCCACCACGTGCGCTACCCACGACATGCCGGCGGCGTTCGCGTCCAGCCAGCGCCGCAGCAGGCCATGCACCGGCGGCTTGTCGGGGTGGAACTCCACGAAGTAGAAGCGGCGGCGCAGCGCCAGGTCCACCAGCGCGATGGAACGGTCGGCCGTGTTCATGGTGCCAATCAGGTAAAGGTTGTTCGGCAGCGAAAACGGCTCGTCCGAGTACTGGAGCCGCATCTCCGCATCGCGGTATTCCAGCAGGAAGTACAGCTCGCCGAACACCTTGGCCAGGTTGCCGCGGTTGATTTCGTCGATGACCAGGAAGTGGCGCGCGTGCGGTTCCTTCCGCGCCCGCTCCGCCGCGTGCAGCAGCGGCCCGCCGCGCAGCTCGAACCCCGCGCGGTCGCCTACCAGCGTGGGCCGATATCCCTGCACGAAGTCCTCGTAGGCGTAGGACGGATGGAACTGCACCAGCGTCACGCGCTCCTTCGACCCCGACAGGCACTCCGCCAGCTTCTGCGCCACAAAAGTCTTCCCTGTGCCCGGCGGCCCCTGGAAGATGACTTGACGCTTGTCTTGAAGCAAGCGTTCGATCGTGCGGAGAAAGTCAACGTCGAACATGAGTTCGTCGGCGAGGTCGTCCAATGGGTCGGGTGGAGGAGGATCGACGATGGGAGGGACAATGGGAGGGTCGTCTTTTATCCGCCACACCACGCTCTGTGCGTCGAGACGGTGCCGCAGCGACAGTTCACGCTTCTCCGCCTCCTGGCGGACGCGGTCCAGGAAGCCAAGCGCGTGGGTGTACAACGACGCTTCGTCTGCACCTTTCGCGGGCTGGTCATAGCCAGTGCGCTTGTAGGCGTCCTGGAACACTGTGGTTTTGAACGACGGATACAGCTCAGCATTCAACCCCATGAGCAAGACGGAAACGACATCCAGACGAGTTCCGACTCCCCCAATCTCTGACCCTGGAAAGAGGTTACAAAATGCGCGGATTCGTTCTGAGACTGACGTCTCGTCTCGAGTCCATAGCGCCTGCAACGCCTGCAAGGACATATCTGGATCTTTGTCGACCCAATTGCGGAACTTTATCTGCGACATAAGGTACATGAGATTACAGCTGATTCCACTTTTCACCAAACGTGTCCACTCATCCGAGCCGGAGAGCGTCGCCTCGCGCGCAGCTGCAAGCTTCTGACCTATCTTGATCTTATAGTCGGTCTCATCGTCTTCCAGAAGGCCCGACGCGACAAATTGCTCAGCCTGCTGGATGTACACGTCCCACGGGTCGCTCTTTGAGTCCCACACGACGGGTATGTCCACGTCGTAGAAATCAAAGTCTCTCCCCCGCTCCGATTCGATACCTCGACGAATCTGCGCCACGCAACGATCGAGGTCGTTCGACGGCGTATGCACGAGGCGTCCAAACGCTTCAATGATTTTTCTCTTGTGATCATCGGTGAGCACACGTTCGAACGTGTCTGGGAATACCAAGTGGTGCAACGCGTACTTCTGTATGCGCACAAGATCGGGTTTACCGCGAAGTAGCTTGCCTTCGAAGTCGAGCTTCAAGGAGAAATCCTTGAAGGCCCAGGGATCTTCGAGCAGACGCTGTCGCTCGTCTTCGGGCAGACGCTTCCACTGCTCGACAAGCTCCAAGATGTACCCGACGTGCTGCGCGCGGTTTAGGCTGAAGGCTACGGACGTCACCAAGCCGGGCCCTAGCGCGTCGACGAGCGAATCCGGAAATTCGACCGGTTGCGGCGCCCAGGCCAGCACGCTCTCAATATTTTTCCGCTTCGTCTCCTTGCCTATGGTTCCTTTGGAGACAATGAGGAAGTGGACGAACAGCGCCTCGGCCATCAGTTGACAGACTTCGGTTGGGCTGCCGTCCAACTGCGCTTTTACGTTCTCGGGAAATACGCCGTTCAGCTTGCTGCGGTAATCGAGAAACCTCTTGTGGATCTCCCCCAGCCAATGGCTCGACCAGAGAGCCTTGCCCGGCGTAAAGAGCGAGTCGTCGGACATGAGCGCGCGCTCGACCCACTGCTGTGCGGCCGCATAGCCATGCTCAACGCCTTCGATTCCAGTGACTCTGGAACTCATAATTCCTCCGCGCAGTTCTGTGCGGCCGCACGAGACGCACGGATAGAGTATATCAGCGCCGCCTCCGCGCGTCCACTGGCCGTCCGGTTATCGACCGTCGGCGCTGCCGTGGGGCGCGCGGTCGTCTGGCGGAGGACGCGCGCTTTCCGGGCCGGGTGGCGGCTAGCTCGCTTGCTCGATGCGCTCCAGGGCCGCGCGCGCCGGGGCCGCCATGAACGGCGGGCAATTCTCCGCAATCCACGTCAAGTGGCGCACCGCGCGCGGCTCGCGGAACTCCCCCAGCTGCTGCATGATGACTTCGGCCACCGAAGTCCCGATGGGGTAGCGGTCGTTCGCGACGTGGGTGAATATCTCGCTGAGCAGGTCGAGCAGGTGCTGGCGAACTTCCTCGGTGTCGGGCGACGGAACCCACACCGCGCGGTCGTTCGACCAGCCGTCGCCGGCGTACCTGAGCACGGGCCCGATAGGGATCGGATCGCGGTCGGGGCGGCGGTGCGGATGGTTGGCGCAATAGGTGTAAAACGGGTTGTCGTCAACGTCCAGCCCGCGGATCTCGCAGTAATGCCGCTCGTCGGACGCCAGATTCCGATAACCGCGCTGGCCGTCGTTGGCCCGATTGAACCAACACGTGCCGCAACAATCCGAGCCTCCGTTTGGCACGAGGTCACCTCTTTCTTTTCGCGCGCGTTGCGTGATTCACAGCCGCGGCAGGCGGACGCAGGCCGTCTGCGGGAACGACGGGGGTTGCGTTGGGAACCGTCGGGTCGATGCGCGGCGAACACTTGTGGGTCGGGGCGTTCAGGACGATTGGGATTTGCGCTGGTCCTGGTAGCGCTGGCGCAGGACGCTGATGGGTTTGCTCTGACCGTCGGCGTCGGTGAATTGCCAGAAGACCCAGCCGTTGGTTTCAACCCGTGTCCCTATGAATCCCGCGGCAAGGCGGGCTGCATTCCCAGCTGGTGACGGTGTTCCGTAGGAACGGCCTCGAAACGTAATCGAGCCGTCGGTCTCTATCCGCGCGTCCAGGGATTGGCCTTTGTACGTTGCGTAGATGGCAAGCGGAGGTGTGATCAGTTTCGCCTCGATGACGTGCCGCAGCTGGACGAGCACGCCGGGTGGTGGAGGCGGAGGCGGCGGCGGCGGCGGCGGCTCGACGATCGGTTTGGGACCCGGAGAGCTGTCGATGCGAACGTTGGCGCGGCACAGGGAATCTCGAATCTCGCCGGGCGTTAGCTGGACGTCGGGTTGGCCGCGCAGCAGGCGGACGAGGCGCTCGTTGGGCGGGTACTGATCGATCAGCGCTTGCAAGGCTGTGTGAACCTGCTGGTCGATCAGGCGGCGTTGGCGGGTTTCGAGTTCCGCGCGCCAGTGGGCGTCCAGGCGGCCTTCCAGCACGGCGGGGCGGGACAGCAGGTCGAGGATTTCGGCGGCGTTCGCGTCCGGGTCGCGCAGATCGACCGTGTGGAACAGTTTCTGGTCGATTGAGACTGCGGCGTGGGTGTTGTAGATGCGGTATTCGGCGCCGTTGGTCAGCACGGCCCAGCGGGCGCCGATAGCGACGGCGTAGCCGACGAGTTGGGTGGTCCACTTTGGCGGGTCGAGCTTCTGGTCGAGCGCTTTGGCCTCGATGAGCACGCGCGGCGAATCGTCGTCGAGCAAGGCGTAGTCCACGCGCCCGGCGGCGGACGTGTATTCGGGAAAGACCTGTTGCAGGTCTTCGGTATTCCAGTTCAGGGCGCGCAGCAGCGGGTTGACCAGGGCGGTGCGGGTGGCTTCCACCGTGATGCCTTTGCCCTGGTGAGCGGCGATCTGTGCACGGATGGTGTCGAGCGCGCCGGCGACTGCGCCCGTGTCCGTGGCCATGTCCACTTCCCGACGCTCGTTCGCGTTCATGCTACAGGAGCGGCGGGCGCAGCAGAGGCGGCGGAGGCGGCGTCGTTCGCTGGGTGTACGGGCGGGCGGCGGCTCGATGCGGCTGCGTGTGTCGGCGGGGAGCGGGTAGGGTGGCGTGGGCCGCGTCCATGCGTGCGGCTAAACATCGAGGAAACGACCTATGGCCATGCCTGCGCGCCCGCCGGCGGCGTCCCGCGTGGCCGCCTTGGTAAGCGGGCTGGATAGCTGCATCATGGCAGGGCTGCTGGCGCGGGATTACGCCGAGGTCACGCCGCTGTTCGTGCGGGCGGGGCTGCGCTGGGAAGACGCGGAGCTGGCGGCGCTGGCACGGTTCTTTGCCAGGCTGAACGCGCCGGCGGTGGCGCCGATCGTGGAACTGGCCATGGACGTGACCGCCTGTTACGGCGCGCACTGGAGCGTGGGCGGCGCCGAGGTTCCGGACGCGCGGCAGCCGGACGAGGCCTGGTATCTGCCCGGCCGCAACCTGCTGCTGCTGAGCGCGGCGGCGCTGTACGGCGGCGCGAACGGCGTGGAGCGTCTGGCCATCGGTCTGCTGGCCAGCAACCCGTTCCCTGATGCGGCGCCCGCGTTTCTGGACAGTCTGGCGCGCACGGCCAGCCTGGCCATGGACGCGGCGTTTCAGGTGGTGACGCCGCTGGGCGGCATGCACAAGGCGGACGTGGTGCGCGCGGGGCGCGGGATGCCGCTGGCGTTGGCGCTGTCCTGCGCCAGCCCGGTGGACGGCGGGCACTGCGGCGTGTGCGGCAAGTGCGGGGAACGCCGCCGCGGGTTCATGGCCGCGGGCGTTCCCGACCCGACGGCCTATGCGCGGCTGGGGGCGCTGGAGTAAATAGGAATTGTGGATTGTGGATTGGGGATTGTGGATTTGGGATTGGGGATTTGGGATTGATCGATAGGGCGGCGTTTTGCAGGGTGGGGGATGGCGGAGGAGCGGGAGCTGGGCGCGCTCGTTGGTTCTTCAGGCCGCGCTTTCGGTCGAGGACGGGCGGACGGCGGTCCAGAGTTCTTTGAGGCCGTCGCCGGGGACGTTGGGGAAAGGGTTGAAGGAGGTTGCGGCGTGCAGGGTCAGGCCGGCGCTGCGCAGGGCGGCTCGGACGTCGCGCGGGTCGAACCAGGCGGCGGTGAGCTGGTCGTGCAGCGGCGCACAGCCGGGCCGTTCGATGCACAGGCGCATGATGGTGCGGCGGCCCTGGGCCTGGAAGCTGCGGTGGAGGGTGAAGCCTGGGCCCTGCTCGGTGACGCTGCGGCGCCAGAGCGTCTCGAACCCGGTCTGGGTGTTGAGGTCGAACACGAACACGCCGCCCGGCCGCAGGTGCGCAGCCGCGCGCGCGAAGGTGCGGGCCAGGTCGCGCGGCCCGTCCAGATGGTTCAGGCTGGCGTACAGGCAGGTCACGGCGTCCACGGGCTTTGCCGCGTCGAACGTGCGCATGTCGCCTTGGACGACCTGTACGCGCTTGCCCGCGGCGCGGGCGCGGGCCTGCGCCTGCCGCACCATCGCCGGCGAGAGGTCGATTCCCAGCACGCGAGTGCCGCCGTGGGCTTGCAGCAGGGCGTGCGCGCCGGTGCCGCAGGCCAGGTCGATCAACCGCGCGGGCCGGCCGACGCGGCGGGCGAGCTGGCGGTTGACGCGCGGCGCCAGCAGGACGGCGTATTCCAGCCCGTGCAGCCGCTGCCAGGCGTCGTAGACCTGGGCGAAGGCTGCGTAGGGCGGCGGGGCGGCGGCGGGCGGCGGGGGGCTTTCGCCTGGCGGCGCGCCGCTCAGGCCTGGCCGCCGCGCAGCCAGGCGGGCACGTCGCCGTCCGACGCGCCGCCGGCCCAGGACTTGGACGCGTCGGCCAGGTCCTCGCCGTCCAGCGACTCGGTGACCAGCAGGGGGGTGCGCACGCCGCCGTTGCTGACGGCAATGGAGCGCGCGACGACGGCCTGAGCGCCGCGCACGTTCAGCACGGCCTCCACGCGGCCGGCCTCGATGCGGGCCGCGCGCACGGTCTTGCCGCGCACGCCGGCGGCTTGCAGCAGTTCCTCGGCTTCGATCTCCTTGTCAGAGGCGATCACGGCGCGCCGCGCCTCGATGGTGCGCCCGTAGATGGCCGCATCGACGATCGTCGCGCCGGCGACGGTCAGCTCCGTGCCTTCCACCAGGATGCGGAAGCCGGGAAAGATGATGGGCGTCTCCACGCGGGTGGTGTCGGCTGGGATGCGCAAGACATTGTCGCCGTCGATCTCCTCGGTAACGGCGCCGTCGGGAACGATGGAGCCGCGCGGCGAGTCGACGGACTTGATCTCCTGATAGAACACGTCGCCGGCCATGGGCGTGCTCCGAGCGGGGTGGGTGCGCAAGGATAAACGCTGGGGGGAATGTGGATTGTGGATTGTGGATTGTGGATGCACGGCGGGGGCGGTGATGGGGGCGGGGGCAGCGGTGGGGGGCGAGGGCGTACGCAGGTCGCACCGAGCGGCGGCGCAGCACGGCGCAAACCGGCCTGGCCGCTTGCCTCTAGCGCCGCAGCACGGCACGAACGGCCTGGCCGCTTGCCTTTAGCGCCGCAGCAGGTCGCACGCCAGGCGGTCGCGCGCGGCCGGGGACAGGCGAAAGGCCGCGTCCGACCGCTGGCGCGCGGCCTCGTACAGGACGATCGCCGCGGCCACGGACAGGTTCAGGCTGCGCACCATGCCAACCGTCGGGATCGTCATCTGCTGGTCGACGGCGGCCAGCGCGGATGGCGACAGGCCGCGCTGCTCGTTGCCGAACCAGAGCGCCAGCCGCGGCGCGCGCAGATCGGCCGACGTCAGCGGCGCCGCGCGCGGGTCGGCCACGGCGGCCACCTGCGCGTAGCCCTGGCCCCGAAGCTCCGCCGCGCAGGCCGCGGTGGAGCGGTGGGTCGTGACGTCGACCCACTTGTTGGCCGTCGAGGAACTCCGCTTGCCGACGCGGCGCGGGTCGAACGGCGCCTCGTCGACGAAAATCAGGTGGACGCGCTGCACGCCAAAGGCGTCGCAGCTGCGAACCGCCGCCTGGGCGTTGTGCGGGTCGTGCATGTCTTCCAGGACCACGACCAGGCCCGCCTGGCGGGCGGCGGCGACCTGGGTCATGCGCGCGCGGCGCTGCGCCGTGGGCATTCGTTCCCAGACCTCCCCGTTCGTCCATCCAGCGGCCGCCGTCCAGGGATTACGGCGTCAGCACCTCTGGATTGATACACCATCGCGCGCCCTGGCCGCCGAGCACGCGCGCCACTTCCTGGGCGCAGTGCTCCGCGGTTCGGCGGGCCGATTCGATCGTGATGCCGGCCACGTGCGGCGACAGCAGCACGTTTGGCGCATGGAGCAGGGGGCTTGCCTCGGGAGGTTCGCGCTCGAAGACGTCGATGGCGGCCCCGGCCAGCGTTCCGTTGGCCAGCGCCTGGGCCAGCGCGCGCTCGTCCACCACCGGCCCGCGGCAGGTGTTGACCAGCACGGCGTGCGGCTGCATGCAGGCCAGCCGCCGCGCGTCGATGAGGTGATGGGTGGCCGGCGTCAGCGGGGTGTGCAGCGTCACGATGTCGGACTGGGCCAGCAGGTCTTCGATCGTGGCCGCCGGCTCGCCGCCGGCTGCGCGGATGTCCTGGGCGGACATGAAGGGGTCGAACACCAGCGCGCGCATGCCCAGACCTTGCGCCAGCGCCTGCACGACGCGCCGGCCGACGCGGCCGCCGCCAACCACGCCGACGGTGCGTGCGGCCAGCTCGTGCACCGGCACGTCGTCGGTGTCGCGCCAGCGCCCCGAGCGCACCACGCGGTCGCGGTCGGCCAGCCGTTTCACCAGCGCCAGCGCGGCGGCCACGGCGAACTCGGCCACCGAGGCCGCATTGGCGTCGGGCGTGATGCACACCGCCACGCGGCGCCGCGTGGCATGCGCGACGTCCACGCTGTCCACGCCAACCCCGTGCTTCTGAATCAGCCGCAGGCGCGGCGCCGCATCGATCACGGCCGCCGTGACGGGCGCCACGCGCACCACGATGGCGCTGGCCGGCGGGGCGGCCGCCAGGATCGACGCTTCGTCGGGGCGCTGCGGCCGCGCCACGTCCGCGAATGCCTCCAGGGCAGCGATGCCCCGCGGGTGCACCTGTTCGGTCACCAGCACGACCGGGCGCATGCCGTGCGCGGTCACGCAGGCAGCGGGTCGACCGGCGGGGCCGCGGGCTGGTCGACGAGATGGGTGTACTTGAGCGCGTTGCCGGTGTTGAGCAGCACCACGCGCTCGCCGCGGGCAACGTCGCCGCGGTCCAACAGCAGCGCCAGGGCCGCGATCAGCGAGGCGCCTTCCGGCGCGGCCAGCACGCCTTCGAGCGACGACAGCTCGCGCATGCCGTCCAGCAGCGCGGCGTCGTCGACGGCCGCGGCCGTCCCGCCGGTCTCGCGCAGGATGCGCAGAATCAGGCGGTGGGCAAAGGGCAGCGGCACCAGCAGGCCGTTGGCCACGGTGTAGGGATCGTCGGGGCGCGCCGCGTCGGCGGCCCCCGACGTCCACGCCTCGACAATGGGGCTGCACCCCTGGGCTTGCACGGCGATCAGCCGCGGGGGGGCGCCGCGCAACCACCCAAGCTCGGCCAGTTCGCGCATGGCCTTCCAGACGCCAATCAGCCCCACGCCGCCGCCGGTGGGATAGAGCACCACGTCGGGCGGGTCCCAGTCGAAGGCTTCGGCAATCTCCAGCCCCATGGTCTTCTTGCCTTCGACGCGGTAGGGCTCTTTCATGGTGGAGGCGTCGAACCAGCCGGCGGCGGCGCTGCGTTCGGCCACGATGCGCCCGGCGTCGCTGATGACGCCGCGCACCTGGGTGACGTCGGCGCCGTAGGCCGCGCACTCGGCCTTGATCGGGTCCGGGGTGTCGACGGGCATCACCACGTGCAGCCCGATACCCCAGGCCGCGCAGTAGGCGGCCCAGGCGCTGCCGGCGTTGCCGGCGGTGGGAATGGCGATTTCGCGGACGCCCAGCTCGTGGGCGCGCGCCACGCCAACCGCCGCGCCGCGCGCCTTGAAGGTGCCGGTCGGGTTGGCGCCTTCGTCCTTCAGCCAGAGGTTGGCCATGCCCAAACGCTTGCCCAGGCGGGGCAGCCGCAGCAGCGGCGTGGCGCCCGCGCCCAGGTCGGGCGCGCCCAGCGGGTCGTTCAGCGGCAAGAGCTCGCGGAACCGCCACAGGTCGGCCGGCCGCGCGCGAATCTGCGCCGGCGTCACCGCGGCGCGCACGGCCTCCAGGTCGTATTCCGGCAGCAGCGTTGCTCCGGCGCCGCGGCTGATGCTCTGGAGCACCGACGGGTCGTGCGATTCGCCCGTCTCAGCACAGCGCAGGGTGGTCAAGAACGACCGAAACGCCTCACGCCCGGCCATGCCGCACGTCTCCGCTGGTTGCCGCTGCACGCAGGGGAGCGTAACGCAATGGGGATTTGAGATTGTGGATTTGGGATTGGGGATTGGGGATTGGGGATTGGGGATTGGGGGCTGGGGATTGGGGGCGTTGGCCGCGCGGCTTTCGGTTCGACCGCCGACGTCAGTTGCTGAGGTCGCCACCGTGTGGTTGCCAAACGATCATATGGACGGGGCTGACCGCCATATATTCGTCTGGCGATAATATGGATGAGTATTGTCGCCATGTGATTGTCTGGCGATACTATGGACCGGATTGGCCGCCATATGATCGGCAGACGATACTATGGGCGGGGTCGGTGTCCATATGATCGTCTGGCGACACTATGGGCGAGTCCAACCGCCATGTGATTGTCTGGCGATACTATGGATGGGTTCTGACGCCATGTGCTCGGCAGACGATAATATGGATGGGTTCGGCCGCAGTGTGACTGCCAGACGAACATATGGGCGCGTGGACCGGCGCTCCCTGACGGGTGCACCGATGCATGACCCGCGGGGCGCCCGTGCGGCCCGGCGGCTGCGCCGTGGCGGCTGACGCCGCCGCCAGCGCGCGGGCCGGGCGCTACGCCGCCCAGCCGCAGGGCTACCGGGCCTTCGTGCCGGCCGCGCTGCCGCCTTCGCCGCCGGTGCGGCTGGACGGCGAGCTGCTTGCGCTGCTGTCCCAGGCCGACCAGGCGTTGGGGCGTCTGGACGGCTCGGTGCAAACGCTGCCCGACGCCGACCTCTTCGTGTTCATGTACGTGCGCAAGGAAGCCGTGTTGTCCAGCCAGATCGAGGGCACGCAAAGCAGCTTGCAAGACGTGCTGGCCGCCGAAGCCCGGCTGCGCTCGCCCAAGCAGCCGCAGGACGCGGGCGAAGTCATCAACTACGTCAGCGCCATGAACTACGGGCTGGAACGGCTGGACAGCCTGCCGCTGTCGATCCGCCTCATCCGGGAAATCCACGAGCGCCTGCTGCACGGCGTGCGCGGCGCGGGGGCGCAGCCCGGCGAGCTGCGCCGCAGCCAGAACTGGATCGGCCCGAGCGGCTGCGGGCTGTCCGAGGCCACGTTCGTGCCGCCGCCCCCGCGCGAGGCGGTGCAGGCGCTGGGCGAGCTCGAAGCCTTCCTGCACGCGCCCACCGAGCTTCCGGACCTCATTCAGATCGGCTTGGTGCACGCGCAGTTCGAGACCATCCACCCGTTTCTGGACGGCAACGGGCGCGTCGGCCGGCTGCTCATCACCTTCCTGCTCTGTCAGCGGGGCATCCTGCGGACGCCCGTGCTGTATCTCTCGCTCTTCTTCCGGCGGTGGCGGTCGGAGTATTACGAGCGCTTGCAGGCCGTGCGGGACGCCGGCGACTGGGAAGGCTGGCTCTCGTTCTTCCTGCGCGGCGTGATCGAGGTCAGCCAGGAAGCCGCTGACGTCATCCGGCGCGTGCTGGCGCTGCGGGAGGAACACCGCGCCGCGGTCACCGACAGCCTGGGACGCGCCGCCGCCAACGGCCTGCGGGTGTTGGAGCGGCTCTACCGGCAGCCCTTCGTGACCGTGGCCGACGTGCGGCAGACCACCGGCACGGCCTATTCCGCGGCCAACCGCCTGACCGCCCGCCTGGTCGAGATTGGCGTTCTGCGGGAAGTCACCGGCCACGACCGCAACCGCGTGTTCCTCTACGAACGCTATATGCGGACGCTGGAAGGCGAGGGCAGCGCGGAGCGGGAAGATGGGCTCGAGAGTTAGCAAGGCTCGGGGTTGGCAAAGCCAAACATCGTCTGCGGCCGGCGGCTTCCGGCCTGCGGCGCATGAGCCAACGGCTCGCGCCTCCATGCGCGCGTCTTCCCATCATTCCCGCCGCTCTGTCGACCCTCCGGTCCTTCCCGTTCTCCTCCGCCGCTCTACCGCAGGCGGGAATCCAGAATTCCGCCCCGCGTCAATCCACAATTCCCCCGTGCTCGTTATTCGCGTTCTTCGCAGCCAGGCTCCACGCTTCACGAACCACTAACCGCGTGCCACTTCCGCATCCGCAATCTCCAGCGCCTCGTCCAGCACGGCCAGTCCCTCGTGCAGCTCGTCCAGCGAGACGGTCAGCGGCGGGTTCACGAAGATCCAGTTCCAGCGAATCATGGTGCTGACGCCCCGCTCCAGCATGAACGCGCCGATCCGGCGCATCACGCCGTGGAACTCGTAGGCCGGCTCGATCTGGGGCACGAGCGGTTCGCGCGTCGTGCGGTTACGCACCAGTTCCAGGGCCGAGAACAGGCCCAGACTGCGCGCTTCGCCAATGCTGGGGTGGCGCTCGGCCATGGCGGCAAACTCGGCGCGCAGCACCTCGCCCATGGCTTCGACGCGTTCGGGAATGCCCTCGTCGCGGTAGGCCTGGATGGTAGCCAGCGCCGCGGCGCAGGCCAGGGTGTGCGCGCCGTAGGTCAGTCCGGCCCAGAACTGGTTGGCGTCGAAGTGCCGCGCCACCTGTTCCGACATCACCACCGCCCCCAGCGGCACGCTGCCCGAGGTCAGCCCCTTGGAAATGGTCATGATGTCGGGTTCGACGCCCCAATGCTCCACGGCGAACCAGCGGCCGGTGCGCCCGAACCCGCTCATCACCTCGTCCGCAATCAGCAACACGCCGTGCTCGTCGCAGATATCGCGCACGCGCTGCAGGTAGCCGTCCGGCGGCACCACCACGCCGTTGGCGCCCGCGATGGGTTCCACAATCACCGCCGCCACGTGGTCCGGGCCTTCGACGCGGATGACCTCGTCGATGTCGTCGGCGCAGCGCAGGTCGCAGGCCGGCTGGCCGGAACAGAAGCGGCAGCGGTAGCGATACGGGTCGGCGGCGCGCACCACGCCCGGAATTCCCGGCTCGGTGGCCCAGCGCCGGGCCTCGCCGGTCAGCGTAAGCGCGCCGTAGGTTGCGCCGTGATACGAGCGCCGCCGCGCCACGATCTTGTGCTTGCCGGTGGCCAGGCGCGCAGCCTTGATGGCGTGGTCGGTGGCCTCGGAACCGCCCAGGGTAAAGAAGCTCTTGCAGAGCGGCCCGGGCGTGATGTGCGCCAGCTCGCGCCCCAGCTCGCCGCGCGGCTGCGAGGCGAACCGCGGGTTGACGTAGCACAGCTTGTCGGCCTGCGCCTTGATCGCCGCCACCACCGCGGGGTGCTGATGCCCCAGGTTGACGTTCATGAGCTGCGCGTTGAAGTCCAGAATGCGCCGGCCGTCGTGGTCGAACAGATACGACCCCTCGGCCCACTCCACGGCAATCGGCCGCACCGCGTCCTGCGCCGCCCAGTCGAAGAACGTGTATTCCCGATTCAGCGCGGCAACCTCAGCCGCAGTCGGGCGCACGGTCACGGTCATGGCGTCTCCTATTCGAGCGCGGCGCGGCGTGCGAACTCGACCGGCCAGGCGCACGCGGAAGTATACTTGCCGCACGTGATTATGAGCCGGAACTGGCAGGCGGCTGCCGGCCCTGCGTCAGATTGTGCAGATGCCCGCGCCGCAGGGTCCGAAGAATCCGCAAAGGAGCCGAGGAATGGTCATGCGTTTTGTCGTCGCTATCGTTGCGAGTTTGCCCGTTGCCATTATCGCGAGTATCAGTCTGACGCTTGCCGTTGGCGGCGGCGGCGTGGGCGAGGTGGTTGCCTGGGTTTCGTTCGTCCTTGTCTGGATCGCGATGTCCGCGTATGCGGTGCAATTGGTCGAGGTCAAGCGCGTCTTTGGACGAACCGCGCTCGGTTACGCGATCGCGGCGTTTTCGTTGCCGGTGGCGGCGCTTTTGTTCACGTTCGTTTCGGGCGCCGAAGCGATGCTCAGCGCCGAGAGCGAAGGCGAGCAGGCCGCCGCCGCGATCATCGTAGGATTCTTTGGCGCGGCTATCGTTGTCGTTTCGCTTGTCTTTGGTCTCTTCACCGAGGCGATTGCGGCCATCCTTGCCCACGTCACGCTCAGGTCCGACGCGCGCTGATGATGGACGATGGCTGCGGGATGGGCGAACGCGGCGGCACGGAACGAGCCGGTGAGCGCAACGGCCGCGCGTGGACGAGGCCATCCCCTGCCTGACCCCTCGAATCCGCCCAGGGGGCGGCGGGGAGAGAGGGTCTCCGCTCGCTGCCAGAGACCTTCCGATCGAGCCGTCCATTCGCGCGCAGGCGGGAGCCCGGCGGCGGGCGCCAGCAGGTTTGGGGGCGCCGCGGGGATGCCGGCCAGCCTTTGCTCCATCGCTCATGCAAAGCGCGTGGGGAGAAGGTAGGGTGAAAAAGATTCGGCGGCGCCGCTGAGGAGATCGAACGTGCGTATTGGTGTCAACGGGTTTGGCCGCATCGGGCGGTTGGCGGTTCGGGCGCTGCTGGAACGGCGGCCGGACGTCACGATCGCCGGCGTCAACGACCTTGCCGACGTCGAGACGTCCATCCACCTGCTGAAGTACGACAGCAATTACGGACCGCTCGGCCGCGCGGTGGAACGGACGCCCGACGGCTTTGCGGTGGACGGCGGCGCGATTACGTACACGTCGACCCGCGAATGGGCGCAGCTCCCCTGGAGCGATCTGGGCGTGGACCTGGTGGTGGAAGCGACGGGCGTGGGCACGCAGCGCGCGCGCGCCGCGGCGCATCTGGACGCCGGCGCCTCCCGCGTGGTGATTTCCGCGCCGTCGTCCGACGCCGACTTCACCCTGGTGCTGGGCGTGAACGACGGCCAGCTGGACGCGGACGCGCACCGTGTGGTCAGCAACGCCTCCTGCACCACCAACGGCCTGGCGCCGCCGCTGGACGTGGTGCACCGCGCGTTTGGCGTGCGCAAGGGCCTGATGTCCACGGTGCATGCCTACACGGCTTCGCAAAGCCTGGTGGACACGGCGGCGGGCGACCTGCGCGAGGCGCGGGCCAGCGCCCTGAGCATCGTGCCCGCCAGCACCGGCGCCGCGCGCGCCATTGGCCTGGTTATCCCCGAGCTGGCCGGCCGCATGCACGGCGCGGCCTACCGCGTGCCGGTGGCCACGGTGTCCATTGTGGAGTTCGTGGCGCATCTGGAACGGCCCGCCAGCGCCGAGGCGCTGAACGACGCCCTGCGCGCGGCCGCAGCCGGGCGCTTGCACGGAATCATGGGCGTGTGCGACGAGCCGCTGGTGTCGATTGACCTGCGCGGCGATGCGCGCTCGTCAATCGTGGACTCCGGGTCGACGATGGCGATCGGGGACGACCTGGTGAAGGTGGCGGCTTGGTACGACAACGAATGGGCCTACGCCTGCCGCATCGGCGACGCCGCGGCGCTGCTGGCCGCGGCGGGGTGAACGTGGACGGGCCGGATGGTCAGGAGGCATAGGCCGACGCGGGCGCGGACGTGATGAGGTGTGCGCCGTGATCCGCGGCATGGAGGCCTTGGACGTCGCCGGACGGCGGGTGTTCGTGCGCATCGACGTCAACGTGCCGCTGGACGGGAGCGCGATTCGGGACGACACGCGCGTGCGGGCGGTGGTTCCCACGCTGGCGCGGCTGCGGGCGCGGGGAGCGCGGGTGATTGCGGCCTCGCACCTGGGCCGCCCGCGCGGGCGCGTGCGGCCCGAGCTCGGCCTGGCGCCGGTGGCCGCGCGGCTGAGCCAGCTGCTGGACGCGCCCGTGGCGCTGGCGCCGGACAGCGCGGGGCCGGCCGCGGCCGCGGCGGTGCGCGCGCTGCGCGAGGGCGAGACGCTGCTGCTGGAAAACCTGCGCTTTCACGCAGGCGAGGAACGCAACCATCCGACCCACGCCGCCGCCCTGGCCTCGCTGGCCGATTGCTACGTGAACGATGCCTTCGGGAGCGCGCATCGGGCGCACGCCAGCACGGTTGGCGTGCCCGCGCTGCTGCCGGCGGCCGCGGGGCCGCTGCTGCTGGCCGAGCTGCAAGCGCTGGCGCGCGCCACACGCGCGCCGGCGCGCCCTTACGTGGCCCTGCTGGGCGGCGCCAAGACCTCGGACAAAATTGGGGTGCTGCGGCGGCTGGCCGCGCAGGTGGACGCGCTGCTGCTGGGCGGCGGCATTGCCAACACCTTTCTGGCGGCGGCGGGGACGTCCATGGGCCGCTCGCTGGTGGAACCCGGCCAGGCGGCGGTGGCGGCGGCGGTGCGCGCGGCGGCGGCGGCCTCGGGCTGCCGCATCCTGCTGCCCAGCGACGCAGTGACCGCCCGAACCCCGGCGCCCGACGCAGCATCGGCGGTCGTGTCGATCGACGCCGTGCCCGACGACAGCATGGTGCTGGACGTCGGGCCGGCCACGACGCGCGCCTACGCCGCGCTGCTGGCGCGCGCCGGCACCGTGGTGTGGAACGGGCCGCTGGGCATGTACGAACACGCGCCGTTCGCCCAGGGCACGCTGGGCGCGGCGCGCGCGCTGGCCGCCTCGGACGCGTTCGTGGTGGTGGCCGGCGGCGACGCGCTGGCGGCAGTGCAGGCCGCGGGGGTGGCCAACCGTATGGACCATCTCAGCACCGGCGGCGGCGCAACGCTGGAGTTCTTGGAAGGCCGAGAGCTGCCCGGCATTGCCGCGCTGCCCGCGGCGTGAGCGCCGCTGGCCGCGCCGCGCCTTCGCCGCCCCCGCTCACCTCCCCACTCACCCCCGCCGCGAGTCCTCGATGCCACTCATCCTGCCCAGCACGTCCATCCATGGTTAGATGTCCTCGCGCCCGCCGCCGCCGATCCAGCGGCGGGCGTCGCCCACGCGGCGGGTGAGGGAGCGGCTGTCCAGGCAGGCCAGCAGCGCCAGCGCGTACTTGCGGCTGGCGCCCAGGGTGTCGCGCACGTCGCGCACGGTCACGGCGGCGCCGCCGGCAAAGAGCGGGCGCACGCGGCGCAGCCAAGCGTCGAACGCGGCGCGCGAGAGCGCAATGTCGCCCTCCAGCAGGATCAGCCGTCCGTCGCGCGCCAGGGCGGCGGCCACGCGGTCGGACGCGCCGCTGGCAGCCAGAGCGGCTTTCAAGGACGGCGGCGAGAACCCGCCGGCGTCCAGCTCGGCCAGCAGGCGCCGCGCGGCCTGTTCCTCGGCCGGGTCCAGGCGGGTCTGGTGCGCGGCCAGCGACACGCGCGCGGCGTGGGTGCGCAGCGTGCCGGCCGCCGTCTCGACGGCAACCAGTTCGGCGGCCGCCGCCGGGGGCAGCCCGACCCGGCGGCCCAGCTCGGCGATGGTGAGACCCTCCGCGCCTGGATCGTGCGCGTGATAAACCCGCAGCGCCTCCCGCAGGTCCCGGCGCGCGTGCGCCACCACCTCGGGCGCGCCCACGCAGGTTCGCAGCGCGTGCAGTTCGCCTGCCGCCTGGAGCTGCGCCACCGTGTGCTGCACGACGGCCTCGTCCAGCTCGGCGCGGCGGGCGATCTCGGCCTGCGGCAGAATCTGGCGGGCGAGCGCGGCGCGCACCAGCGACGCGGGGTCGCCCTCGGACGCGCGTTCCAGCGCGGCCAGCACGCGCGGGTCGCCGCGCGGCGCGTGGCGCGCCGCGGCGCGCACGATGGTTCCGCCGCCAATGGTCACGGCGGGCGAAAGCCGCCTCACCACGTAGCGGTCGCCGCGGCGCAAGGCCGTGGGCTCGTCGAGCCGCCATTGCACCCAGCCGGCGCCGCCGGGCGGGATGGGGTCGGCCTCCAGCAGCCGCAGCCGCGCCACGCGGGCGGAAGTTCCGCTGTGAAACGCCGCCAGCTCGCCAGGTTTGAGCGCGCGCGGCGCGGAGGCCAGCATGCGCAGGCGGGCGTCGACGCGGCGGGTTTCGATCACCGCCCCCGGAGCCGCCAGCACGCTGCCGCGTTCGATCTGGTCGCGGCTCAGCCCGCTGAGGTTCACGGCCACACGGCGCCCCGGCGGCGCGGCATCCAGCTCTTCGCGGTGCGACTGCACGCCGCGAATGCGCACGCGGCGGCCGCCGGGAACGACGACCGGCTGATCGCCGACCCGCAGCTCCCCGCCCGCCAGGGTGCCGGTGACCACCGTGCCAAAGCCGGGCATGGTGAAGACGCGGTCCACGGGCAGGCGCGCGCCGCCGGCCGCCGCACGCCGGCGGCGCGTCAGCACGGCGTCCAGGGCGCGGGTCAGGTCGGACAGCCCGCGGCCCACGGGCGCCGCAACGCGCACCAGCGGCGCCTGCGCCAGCCGGCGGCCGGCCAGGACGTCGCGCACGTCCTCGGCAATCAGGTCGGCCCATTCCTCGTCCACGAGGTCGGCTTTGGTCAGCGCCACGACGCCGGCGTCGACGTCCAGCAGGTCGATGATGTCCAGATGCTCGCGCGTTTGCGGCATCACGCCCTCGTCGGCGGCCACCACCAGCAGCACGGCGTCCACCCCGCCCACGCCGGCCAGCATGTTGTGCACGAAGCGCTCGTGGCCGGGCACGTCCACGATGGAGACGTCGCGGCCGCTGGGCAGGGTGAACCAGGCAAAGCCGAGGTCGATGGTCATGCCGCGCGCCTGTTCCTCCGCCAGACGGTCGGGGTGGATGGACGTGAGCGCCTCGATGAGCGTGGACTTGCCGTGGTCCACGTGGCCCGCGGTGGCCACGGTCATCGGCGCGGGCGCGTGGGGACGCGGGGCCGCCGCCTGGCGGGCGGTGCGCCGTCGGCGGCTCAGAGGCGCGCCATTTCGAAACGGGTCAGCGCCGGCCAACTGCCGTCGCGCGGCAGCGGCGCGGGGTCCGGCCGCAGATCGCCGTCGTCCGCGGCGTGCAGCAGCACGAACACCGCCAGCGCGCTCCAGCGCAGGTCGTCGGGACCGCCGCGCAGGTAGGCGTCGCGCACGGGGCCGAAGTCCGTGAGCTGCAGGTCGTGGTGCGTCCGGCCGGCGGCGTGCAGCCGGTCGGTGAAGATTTTGCACAGCATGGGTTCGTCGTAGGTGTGCGTCACGCGCCCGTAGGCGCGGCAGAGCATGGGGCGGCCGGCGTAGGCCGTGCAGCGGCCGTCGGCGCTGAGCAGCACGCAGGTGTGGCGGCGCTGCGAATTGAGGCGGGCAATGGCGGCGCTCATGGCCTCCAAATCGCGCGCGCGCAGCGCACGCGCCAGCGGGCCGCGCTTGCGGTCCAACATCCGCCGCGCTCCACGCACGATGCGCCGCCGCGCCGCGGGCGCGGCGTCCGCATGCAGCGCCCGCAGCACCAGCGCCCACTCTTCCTCGCTCACGAACAGCTGGTAGTTGCAGCAGCGCGAGCAGGTCGGCGGGCAGCGCAGGACCGGGTGCACGCCTTCCACCATCTCGTTCAAGGTGTCCACCACCTCCAGCGTGGCGATGAGGTTGGCGCCGCCGCCCACGGCCGCGGTCACCTGCTCGAAGGCACGGCTCAGGTCGGTGGGCATGAGGCGCTCAGTGCACGCTCGGAGACGCCGGCCGGCCCGGCAGCGGCTGGAGGCGCTCGCCAGGCGGCGGCAAGCGGGGCGCGCGCGGCGGCGGCGCGTTCAGCGAGACCGACTGGGCCGCGGCGAAGGGCAGGCGGGGCGCGCGCGGCGGCGGCTGGTGGACGTGCGGCTGCTGCACGCAGAGCGCGGCGGACGGCATGACGCCGCTCATCCCGGCGCGCTCAGCGCCGCCATGCGCGTTCCCCGCCGCACGCCGGCCCGGCGCGTTCACCCCAGCGCGCCCAGCGCCACCAGCGCGGCGGCGGTGCCAAAGCCAACGGCGTAGGCCGCCAGCGCCGTCCCGACCATCACCGCCGTGCGCCGCCAGCCCGTGCGCCGTTCCAGCTCGGCCAGCCGCGCGTCGGTGCGGTCGACGCGCGCCGTCGTGCGGCCCAGCTCGGTGCGCACCTGGCCGATGGCAAGCGCGTTCATGCGGGCCAGGTCGGAAGGGACCGAACCCGCCGCGCTGGGGCCTGCCTCGCCGGGCTCCGCGCGCGCCAGGCGCTCGGGCAGCTGCTGCAAGACGCTCTGCAACACGCGCTGGGTGATCTGTTGTATCACCACGCGGCTCAGCAGTTGCGCAGCCATCCCACCACTCCTCACGCGCCGTCCCGCGGCCGCGGCGCCCAACCTGTCTACCCTACCGCCGGCGCGCCGCCGGGGTGAACGCGGTAGATCACCGTACGCCCATCGCGGTATACCGCACGAACGCCCAGCGGCGCCATGCGGTCGAACTTCGCCAGCGATGCCGCCGGATACAGCGCCCGCTCCAGTTCGCCAACGTAGACCAAGCCAACGTTATACGTCGAGAGCAGGGCGCGCGCGCGTTGCAGGTCGGGAGTGGCAAACAGCTCGCGCGCGTCGTCGAAGCGGGCCTCCGCCTCGTGCACGTAGCCCCAGTGCTGCTGTTTGGCGTGCCAGTCCCAGGCGATCACCGACGGAAGGCCGGTGTACACCGCCACGCGGCCGCCCCAGCGGTAGATCGTGGTGGGCGTTTCCGCCACCACAGGCGCGCCCGGCACGTTGGCGCGCAGCCACCGGATGGCGTGCCAGTCGGCGCTGAGGTCGATGGGGCCGCCGTCCGGGTCCGAGATGCGCCCGCCGTCCATGAACGCTTCGCCGTCCAGCGTGTCGGGCAGCGGCTGAATGCGCAGGCTCAGCTTGTGCGGCGTGGCCAGCAGCGGGTAGGCCAGCGCGGCGGCGGCCAGCAGACTCAGCCCGCCAGCCCACACGAGGCGCAGCCATGCGAACCGCCGGCGGCGGACGCGCGCCAGGCTCTGCAACAGCACCGGCAGGGCAAGCGCGGCGCCCAGACCCAGCAGCATCCAGGCTTGCAGATAGGTCTTGAACACCGTGTTGAGCCGCCCGATGTCGTCGCGCACCACCACGACTTCAGGGATTGCCGTGAGACCCAGGCCGGCCAACAGGCAGGCCAGCGGCGCCAGCCGCGCAGGCCGGGCGCGCGCCTGCCAGGCGGCCGCCGCGGCCAGGCCCAGCAACCCGGCCAGCAGCGCGCGCGTCGACCAGTCGAACCCCGACCCCAGCAGCCCCGCCGCGATGCACGCGCCCGACACCGTCAGCGCCGCCAGCCATCCGCGGCGCGCCCCAGGTTCGGCCCGGCGCAGCGACGCGGCCAGCACCACCGCCGCGTAGGTGGCCAGCACGGCCGCCGGCAGGCCAAAGACCAGCAGCCAGCGCGCGGCCGGGGTCGTTGCCGGCGTGGGGTCCCATCCGCCAAAGAAGTCCACGTATGCGGCGTGAAACGGCCAGAACAGCGCCTGCGTGAGCGCCGGCAGCAGCACCGCGGCGCCAATGCCGGCCGCCGCCGCGGCGCGCGCACCCAGCCGGCGGCTGCGCCACAGCACATAGGCCAGCACGGCCGCCGTGACGACCGTGGAAGTCGGATAGTCCCAGGGGTTCGTCACGCGGTGCAGCCCCAACACGAAGGTTTGCAGCGCAAGCACGCCAATCCACGCGCGCCGCCCGTCTCTCCGCCCGCGGCGTGCGCGTTCGCCCAGACCCAGCAGCGCCGCGCACCCCAGCAGCGCCGCGGCCGTGTTGGCCAGGTTCATCAGGTGCGGGTGCAAGTCGCCGTACATGAAGGTGAACCAGGGGAACTCGTTGACGGTGTCGGGCAGCACGCGCGTTGCGGCCCAGAAGTCGAACTCCCGCGCCAGGTCGCCGCCAACCAGCACGCCCGGCGCGGCCAGCAGACCAACGCCCTCCGCGCCTGCCGCACGCTGCGCCAGCGCCGCCAGCTGCACGATGGAGTGCAGATTGCCCGCCAGCAGCGTCAGCGCCACCCCCGCCAGCCCCACGCCAACCGCCGCCAGCCAGCGCCGCCTCGACGGACGGTTCTTCCCCTCGCACCCACCCCCGCCCAACCTCCGCCCCGCCGCCAACCATGCCGCCGCCGCCGCTCCGAACACCGCCGTGGCCGCCGCCCCGAACGCGCTGGCAATCGCCAGGTTGTAGGCCGTCGCCGGCGGCGTGCCCAGCGTCTTGGCCAGACCCGCAGTCGGCACGTGGCCGCCGTAGTAGTAGTTCAGGCGGCTCCCCGCAAACCAGGGGTCGTGCGGCGGAAACCCCGGACTGCGCATCACGGCGTTCAGGTGGGCAAAGTCCATGGGTTTCTCGCCGCCGAAGACCGGGTGCCAGAGGTCGGGATTGCGCGCCCGCAGCAGCAGCATGACCAGAAAAGCCGCCGCGGCCAGCGCCTCCGTGGCCGCAATCAGCCCCAGCGCCGCAGCCAGCGGCGCCCGCACCTCCGCCCGGCGGCGCCAGAGCGCCGCGGCCGCAAGCGCCGCCAGAACCGCGGCGCAGCCCAGCACCAGCGGCGCGTCGAACCTGACCAGCCCCAGACTCGCCAGCCACCAGGCCGGAAAGGCAACCACCGCCGGCCCCAGCACGCGCGCCGCCGCATAGCCGCGGTCGGGCAGCCGCCGCAGCGCCGGCCAGAGCAGCGGCCAGGTCAGCATTCCCGCCAGCCACAGCGCCGCGAACCACGCAAGCGCCGCGCCCGGGCCGCGCAGCGGACGCTGCTCGAACTGGGACGGCCACCCGGCCTCGGCCGCCGTGCGCGCGGCTTCCTCGGGCGTCTGATCGGTGCGCCGCACGACGGCGTCGCGCGGCAGCACGTCCACCGCGCCGCGCACGTCCACCGGCCCCAGGCGGCGCTGCACGTCCGCCGCCGTTGCCCCCGCGCGCCGGACGTAGATCGACACCGTGGGATGGTCGTAGACCGTGAACGCTTCCTCGGCCTGGCGGTCGTCGATGACCCAGGCGCCGAGCGACGGGCGCGACGTGAACCTGGCCAGCAGGTCGAAACCAAGCGAGCCGTCCTGCAAAGCCGCGTAATACGCGCGCGTCAGCGGATACCGCTGCGGCATGCGCGGAATCGCGGCCGCCCCGCGGTCGCTGGACAGCACCACCACGCCGCTCGCGCCCAGCACCTCCAGCAGGTGGGCGCGCTTGGCCTCGCTGTCCCGCTCGAAGACGCGCAGCTCCCGCCGCGTATAGCGGCCAGGATCGAAACCCGGCAGCGGCAGCGGCAGCGCGTCGTCCCAGTGCTCCACCGCGATGGCCGCCCCGGCCGGCACGTGCTGGTAGATGAAGCGCGAGGCCTCCACGCGCGCGTGGTCCCGCCCGTAAATCTGCACGAACGCCAGCGTCCACAGCAGCGCGGCGGTCAGCACCCCCGCCAGCGCCGCGGCCGTGAGCAGCGCGCCTACGCCGCGGACGCCCAGCACCGGCCGACGCCGCCGCGCCCAGAGCCAGGCAAACATCCAGGCCGTCACCAGCGCCAGCACCGGGTAGACCGGATGGAAATACCGCATGGTCTTGAGCACGAACGCGCCGGGAACCGCAAACCCCAGCGCGCCCCAGGCCAGCGGCAAGGCCAGCGGATGGCGGCGTTCCCGCCAGGCAACCGCGGCGGCCAGCGCCAGGCCGGCCAGCGCCGCCAGGCCAAACCCAGGGCCGGCGCCCCAGCGCACGATCTGTTCCAGCGGATAGAGCCAGGGCGCCGTGCCCGCCCATTGCACCCCCGGCGGCCAGTCGAACGCTCCCGACTGAATGGCCTGCTGCTGCGCCAGCGCGCCCGCGAACTCGCGCGACAGCCGCCAATCCAGCGGGGACGCGCTGGCAAACGCATACGGCTGAAACAGGCGGAACGTCAGTGCCGCCAGCGCCAGAAACGCGCCCAGATGCGCCAGCCAGGCCCAGCGGCGGCCGCCCCAGCCGCGCTCCGCGTACACGCGCGTCCGCAGTCCCTCGAATATCCACCAGCCGACGGCCAACACCAGCAGCAGCCCGGCGCTCGACTTGCTGGCCATGGCCAGGCCGACGGAAACGCCCGCCAGAGCCCACGCCCGCGGCCCGCCCGTCCGCTGAAACCGCACCAACGACCACAGCGCCAGCGTGGAAAAGAAGGTGGCGAACGTGTCCACCGCGAAGAAGTGCGCAATCTGGATCGAATGCACGGCCAGCGCCAGCAGCGCCGCGGCCAGCAGCGCCGGCCAGCGCCCCAGCAGCTCGCGCCCGATCAGCCAAACCGCCGCAACCGTGCCCACGTCGAACAGCGCCGACAGCGCCCGTCCCACCAGATAGGCCGCGTCGTAGCCCTCGCGGCCCAGCGCCCGCGCCAGCCCTTCCACCAGGAACAGCGGAAACGTCCCGTAGACGAAGAAGTCGATCCCGTGGTTGAACGGGTTCAGCGGCGACCGCGCCGGGTCGAAATACGTCCACAGGTCGGGCGCCGGCCGCAGCTCGGTCAGCACCAGACTGAGAAACCGCTCGTCGGGATGCAGATGCCGCCCCTGGTCCCAGTCCAGCCCCGCCAGCCGCAGCGCCGCGGCCGCGGCCAGGATCGACGCCAGCGCCGCGGCCTCCAGCGCCAGCGCCCGAGCGCCGCCGACCCGAGCGCCGGTCAGCCGCCGCGGCCAGCGCGCGCTGCGCGCCCGCATCGTCGACGCCAATCGACCGCCCCGCCCGCCGCCGCCCCCCGACCAGAACGCCGTCACCCCGCGTCCCGCAGCGACACGTCACCCGCGTGGATGACGTGCAGCGCGCCCGCCGCATCTCGCAGCAGCAGCGCGCCGTCGGGACCAAACCCCTCCACGCGGCCGCGGCGGCGCGCGCGGCCCGTCACCTCCACGCGCCGCCCCAGCACCGCCGAACGCTCGGCCCAGGTTCGCTCGACGGCCGCCCGCGCCTGCCCGCGCGCCGCCAGACAATCCAGGATGCCCGCCGCACAGGCGGCCAGCAGCTCGTTGCGGTCGATGGGCCGCCGCGCAAAAGCCGCCGCGGCCGCGGTGGGCTGCCCGGCCGCGATGCCGGCCCCCTGCAACAGATTCAGCCCCACGCCCACCACGGCATGCGGCCCGATCGTCTCCACCAGCACCCCGCCGACCTTGGCGCCCCCCAGCAGCAGGTCGTTCGGCCACTTGATAGACGCCGCCGCCCCCGTACAGTCCTCCAGCGCGCGCGCCGCGCCCACCGCCGCCGCCATCGTGACCCACCCGCCGCCCGCCGCCGCGCCGCGCGCAACCAGCGAAAACAACAACCCGCCCGGCGTCGTCACCCAGCGCCGCCCGCGCCGCCCGCGCCCGCGCGTCTGCCGCTCCGCCGCAAACACCGCCCCATGCCCCGCTCCCGCCCGCAACCCCGCCGCCGCATCGTCCTGCGTCGACCCCGTGCACCCCGCCGCGCGCACCGAGACGTCCCACCCCCGCGCCAGCAACCCCCGCCGCACGGTCTCCGCGTCCAGCGGCTCCATGGCGGCCTCTCCCATCGACGCCACGACGCTCACCTTCCCAGTTTTGCGGCCGCACGCACCAATGCACCGTCACACGCTGAGCAGGCCGTGCGCTAAATTATGTTAACAGTATGTGAAACACCTGTGCGCACGGGCTAGGCATAACAATCTAATCTCAGAATGAACCTCCCCAGGGGAGCCAGGCCGTGTAGGCTACGCTAGACTACGGGTATGTGTTAGACACACCCGCGCGCGAGCAGGTCAGGCGCTGCATTGGGATACTGTAGGCTGATGTAGGCTACATCAGGGTATCGGTGTGTGTTCATAGATATTCTAGCGCTTCCCTTGTGAATATATTTGACTTTCTCCGCTGGAGGCAGTACTGTGGAAGTAGGGGATCCTTCCCGCATGAGGCGTCCATGCCCCGGAGCATGGACGCCTGAGGAAGGAGCGTCTGCCGTATATGACGGTATATCGAAATATTTAGGATTTGTCAGATATATATATGAGGGGGATATTATTTATGGAAAGGAGACAACCAATTGCCGATCACTTACACATAGTTTTTGAGCAGCTGAACTCCCTATCAGCTCGGTAAGCGCAGCAGCGTGCTGCGCAAAGTACCACCATGAAACATGAAAGGAAGAATTATATCGATGCTATGATCTATTGCAGGAATCACGGCTTGACGTATAAGTCATATCTGCTCCAAGAAGGAGATCTCATAATGACACAAAAGATAAACGTTGAAAAAACATCCAGCAGGCTGGAAAAGGATGCCGCTAGAATGAGAAAACAAATTAAACGGCTCAAAAGACGTGTTCGCAGGATTGAGAGGAGTCACGAAATCAAGAAGAGACGCAGAGACAAAGAAAGAGAAGGTGAACAGATGGATAAATGGTTAGTATCAATTGTGTTAGTATCAGCGGATCGAGATAGTCGTCAGAGAAAAAGAGTAAGTACAAGCAGGTGCGATGCTGTATTAAACTTTGTATACAAGTTATGCAGGATTGCATACATGTTCTATGGGATGGGGTCGTGCATATTATTATGTATGATAATTCCAGTTCTAGAACGCTTTGCTCAGAACTGCCCTATGGGCCCTATGGGCCCTATGGGCTGAGGCACCGCCTGCGGGCGCGGTTCCCCGCGCCCGCGGGCGGCTCAGCCAATCGTTTCCAGCGAATATGTCATCCCTCGGCGGTTGCACCAGTGGTCGGCGGCTTGGCGTTTGCGTTGGACGGAGGCGGAGTCGACCAGGTTGGGGCCTTTGACTTCGATCAGGCTCAGCGCGCCGTCCGTGTATTCGACCAGGAAGTCCGGGCGGTAGGCGCGCCGTTGGAGACGGTGGTCCAGCCAGGTGATGGAAATGCCGTGGCGCTTGGTCCAGGCGCGCACCGCG
This sequence comes from uncultured Chloroflexota bacterium, assembly GCA_958296175.1. Lineage (GTDB taxonomy): Bacteria > Chloroflexota > UBA11872 > UBA11872 > UBA11872 > UBA11872. The sequence goes on along the minus strand of OY282448.1, from coordinate 1,286,618 downwards.
GGGTCGGCTTCCAGGCGCTCCATCATGCGGAGTTCCAAACCGCTGTCGTAGACCTCGAAGTTCCAGGCGCTCTTGCGCGGCTGGTCGAAGTTGCCGCGTTTAGGCGCTGCCATATTCCACCATGCCGCCCACAATGTCGGGGCGCTGCTGCACGTGCGCGTCCAGTTCGTTCAGGCGGCTGGCCACGCGGTAGACGGCCTCGGGTTCTGCAAACACCAGCGGCTCCCCGTCATTGAACCGCTCCGCCAGGTGCTCCAGCAGCGGCCGGTAGACGAACCGCTGCATCTGCGCGGAGTAGCCGGCGTTGACGACCGCTTGCAGGGCAATCTCGCGCACGCGCTCATGGATTTTCTCGCGCGCCTGCTCGGGCGGCAGGTCCGGCGGGAACGGCGCGGCTGCGGCCGCGGGCGCGCGCTGGGTGCGCGTCCAGCCATCGGGCGACAGCTCGCGGCCAGTGACGCCGGACAGCGTCTGGTCGGTAATTTCGACCGCTTCCTCGCGGTAGTCGAGGTTCGCCAGCCGTTCCCGCCAATCGCGCGCCGCCTCGGGCGGCGGGTCGACCACGACCGGGTCCAAACCGCCGTCGTCGTCGTCGTCCGGCGCGGGAATCTCGATGAGCAGGCTGCGGTCGACGACCTCCTGCCGCGGCGGCAGCTCGCCGAGTTCCCCTTCTTCTTCGAACACGTCGTCGACGCCGACCTTGCGGCGCACGCGGGCGCGCAGCAGCTCCCACAGCCAGCCGTGCTCCAGCTTGGGATGGTCGACCACGGCGCAGATTTGCGGCTCGTCGGGTTCGACCCCCGGCCGGCGCACGCGGCGCAGGCCGCGGCCCACCACCTGCGGGCCGTAGACCTTGCTGCCGAACTTGCGCAGCAGCAGCACCACGCCGACTTCCGGCACGTCCCAGCCCTCGCGCAGCATGGCCACGCTGACCACGGCGTCGTATTTCCCGCTGTCGCCCAGGGCGGCGGCGTCGCGGCGGGCCTGTTCGTCTTCGTCTTCGGTCACGATCAGCGTGCGCACATTGAACTGCGTGTCCAGCATGTGCTTTGCCGCGCGCGCGTCGGCCTTGCACACGGCCACCACGAACAGCACCGGCCGCCAGCGCCCGGCGGCGCTGCGCTTCGCCTCGTCCAGCCGGTTCAGCGCGATGCTGATCTGCTGGCTCATCGGTTTGGGGTCGGTCACCCACTGCGTGGCGCTCAGCCCCGCGCGGTCCACGTCGTCCCAATCGATCTCTTCCACCCGCCGCGTCTGGCCGCTGTCGACGTCGGTGTAGGTCAATTCCACCGTTTCGATGTCTGGCTGGTAGACCACCGGCGTGGCAATCACGCGGTCGTGCAGCGCCGCCGGGATGTCGTATTCGTAGATCATGGCGCTGTCCACCGCTTTGCCGTCCGCGCGGTCCGGGGTGGCGGTGGTGTCCAGACGGAAGCTGAAGCCGCCGCGCCCGCGCAGCTCTTGCAGCGTCAGGTCGTATTGCGGCGCGGGGGTGTTGTGCGCCTCGTCGTTGAAGACCGCAAACGGCGTGTGCGCCGCGTCCAGAAAGGCCCAGAGGTTCTCCTGGCCGCGGGCGCTGCCGCGGTAGAACTGATGGATGTTCGTCAGCACCACGTTGGCCCCAAACAGGTCGGCGGCGGACGCCTGCGAGGTTCCGCCCAGCATGGTGAGCGCAAAGTCGTCTGGCGAGAGGTAGGCGTTCGGCGGAATCAAACCGCGCTCGCGAAAGACCCGCCCTTCGCGGAAGTCGGCTTCCAGGCGGTCGCGCACGATCAGGTTGGGGCACAGGATCAGAAAGCGCTGCACCTGGTGCGCCAGCCGCAGCCAGACCATGGCGGCGGCAATCAGCGCCGTCTTGCCGCCGCCGGTGACGATGTCGAGCAGCACGCCCTCGCCCCACAGGCTGCGGCCGGCCGCCTCGCGCGCGTAGACCACCCGCAGCAGCGCCTCCCACTGATGCCGCCACAGCCCGGCCGGCCGCGGCCGGCGCTCGTCCTCGGGATCGGCCAGAAAGCGCAGATAGTCCAGCGTGGCCGGCTCGCAAGGCTCGAACCCGCCGTCCACCCAAGCCTCGAACGCCCCCTCGTGCGGCAAGAACTCGTTACGCACGGTGGGTTACCTGCCCGTCACGCCGTCGTTCGCCGGCAGCCCCGCCGCCGCGAGCGGCCTATCGCTCCAGGGACTTGGGTATCCACGCACTCGTGACTGTTGCCAACCGTAGCATGTCATCCCACTAGCTCAGGAGACGATCTACCGCAACGATAACTGCGACGATTAAACCCAGAAGTGGGATCCCAACCACAACGACATGCTTGAAGGTCACAACGTGCTCCAGCTTTTCCTCGATTCTTGCCAAGCGGGACTCAGTCGTAATATCGATGTTTGCGGGGACCCGTTTCTTCTGCTGGGCCTGCTGTTCGTTGCGGCCGCCAAACAACCATCGAATCATGTTGCTCCCACGAGCGAGGCGTAATACTCATACATCGCAACATGCGTAATCTCAGCCCCAGATCGAGCATTGGAAGGGTATCCTTGCCTTACTTCCTTCCACGGGGCCTCCTCGTGCGTCTGTTGGCTGAGCTTGTACGCCGACCACGAACCGTACGCGTCGAGCACCGCGTCGATCGTCTCTCGCTCGTTCGACTCCAAATCCTCGGCGCCGCCCTTTGCCGGCCACTCCCTGATCTTGATCGAACCTTTGTGGAGCTCGTAAACGACAGGAACCACCGGCCCTTCTCGCCAAGCCTCGATCTTAGCGTCGAACAACGGTTCTTCGTCCCAGACCAAGTGCCACGCTTGGCAGTAATAGAGCAGCTTGTGGAGCTTCATGGCCGTCATGGCGCCCTGGCGCTCGAACACGTAGGCGGCCACGTCATACACGTGCGCCATGGACCTTTTCTCCCCCCGGCGCTCCCTCAGCATCCCATCGGCTGAGCATCCCCGCCCGAGTGTAGACGATAGCGCGCCGCCTGGCAGGGGCGGCGGCCGCGCGGCACGCCGCCCCTTCTGTGCCGACGCCCGACGGTTTCTCGGTTTGCGCCCCGCCGCGCGCGTGCTTCACGCGGCGTCGACGCGGCCGGTCCACAGGCCTTCGCCGCCTTTGTCGTCTTGGACTTTGCAGGCCACGGTGAAGCGGCCGGCGCGGGGGAAGGTGTGTTGCGCGTCCAGCAGGGGGGCGGCGTTCTTGCCTTTGCGGCGGCGGAACCATTCGCCGCGCGCGGCGCGGAAGGTCGGCGGCCGATAGTCGAAGTCCCACTGCACGTTGACCAGCGAGGCGCCCGGGTTGAACGTCTGAGTGGCGCCGGCGTCGAACTCGTAGTGCAAGGACGCGAGCCGCCGGTGCGCCACGGACACCTCGGGCGGCTGCACGAAGGTCAGGAACTCCGAGTAGTCGCCGCGCTCGGTGGACTGCGAGCTGATGTGTTGGCGGAAGGCGGGGGAGTCGATGCGCACCTGTTCCAGACGCACGAAGGCGATGTCCAGCCGTGCGCGCTCCCGCAGCTGCTCGGCGGCCTGGCGCGCGTCGGGGCCGAACCCCCAGGCCAGCATCACGCCGTCGCGCAGCGCCTCGTCGCCGCGGTATCTGGGCAGGCGCGCGATGGCCTGCGCAAACCCGTTCACGTCGTCCGCCGCCACGGACGACGTCAGCGCGGACGGCCCGACCCAGACGGGGACGCGGGCGTTCTGGCCTTTGTAGCCGTGGATACCCGCGTCAGCGCTCGGAATGCGCGCGTCGTAACAGGCCAGCACGAAGGCGCGGAACTGCTCCGGCGGCGCTTGCGACAGGCGCTGCGCTTCGTAGACGCCCCAATGCTCGATGGTGAAGTCGGGCGCGGGCGCATCGCCCAACTCGCGCTGGGCGGCGTGCTTGAGCCGCTCGGCCGTAACCGCCACCGCCACGCGCGACTGGTCGCAGAGAATCCAGCGGCGCTCCAGCCGCTGCGCGACGACTCCTGTAGTGCCCCCCCCGTAAACATATCGAGTACGATATCGCCTTCGTTGGACGAAGCCTCGATGATACGTTCGAGCAGAGCTTCGGGTTTTTGGGTGGGATAACCTACGCGCTCTCTTGCTCGCGAGTTTATATACGGAATCTCCCATACGTCTCTCATATTAACAAAGTTGTACACGCCTATTTCATCTTCTTCAAATACTGCCATTCCAGTCCCGTAATTATGAGTACCAGGCTTTCTGCCAGGACTCTTAGTATATGCCTTCTCTTTCTGCTGATTGAATTTATATCTTCTCTGCTTGCAATAGAAAAGCAGCATATCATGCTTCTTAGAAAAGGATCGCTTGCTACTTCCTCCGGTTCGATACGACCACACAATTTCGTTGCAGAACATGTCATATCCAAAAATCTTGTCCATCTCGACCTTGATGTAATGACTCGCGTGCCAGTCACAATGCACGTAGATCGAGCCGGTGGGCTTCAGCAGCCGCTTCATCTCGTAGAGGCGCGCGTTCAGCCAGATCAGGTAGCCGTCCAGGCCGCCTTCCCAGATATCGGAGAAGGAGCGCTCCTCGTGCTGGTCGCCCCAGATCACGTTGTAGACGCGGTTGGAGAAGAAGGGCGGGTCGATGTAGATCAGGTCGACGCTTTCGGAGGGCAACTGGCGCATGACGTGCAGGTTGTCGCCCCAGATCAGGCGGTTCGGCTCCAGGTCCGCAGCGCCAAAGCTGACGCGCTCCACGATCTGGGTGGGCAGATGCACCTGCGGATAGTGGTTGCGAAAACCGGGCCGCCTGGGTTCCCACCCCAAAGGCGTGCGCGGCGTAGGCACGTGCCCAAACCGCGCCGGCGGCCGGTAGAACTCCTCCTGCCGAGGCAGTTCCACCGGCGCATCCCCGCGCTCGTCCTCCTGCCGGCTCCGCGTCATCCGCACCCCGCGCACTCCCGCGCCGCCCCGCACTATGCCAGATATCCGCCAACGCGCGCAGGCAGCCCTTCGGCCCGGCCCGCCGGCTTCCCTCGCCCTGCAAGGCCGAGCGGCGTTCAGGGGGAGCTGCGGCGCGGGGTCAGCCGCCGGTGAAGGTCTCGAGCCAGGCGTCGACGTGGCCGAAGGGGATGGGGGTGGGGGGCGGGGGCGGGGTGGGGACGGTGGGGATGGGGGTTTGGCGGGGGGCTTCGGTGAGGTCGTCGATGATGACGATGGCGCGGTCGCCGGGGTCGACCAGGCCGAGGTCGCGTTTGGCGATGTGGCGCAGAGCGGGCACGGCTTGGGCGTAGGTCAGGCGTTCGCGCAGGCCCACGTTTTCCTGCTCCACGCGCTCGATCTGGACTTCGAGTTCGGCGATGCGCTGGGCGGCGGTTTGCTGGGTGGACGAGGTGCTGGTTTCGCGCACGATCATGGCCACCACGGCCACGATGGCGATCATGGCGGCGGCGCGGCCCAGCAGGCGCACGCGCTCGCTCACGACGGGCGCGGGGCGCTCGGTTTCCAGGCGGTCGTTCATCGCGCGCGTCCCGCCGCTGCCGCGGCCGCGGGAGTCTGGAAGACGGAGCGCGCGTCACGAAGGACCGTAGTCACGGCGGCAGGCTCCACGGCCGCGGGGGCCGGTCTGGGGGAACGCGCGGCGTGCGGATTGGTCGTCACGCATGCTCCAGCCGCGCCGCCGCGCGGCGTCCCGCGGGTCATTCGACCGTGACGGACTTGGCCAGGTTGCGCGGTTGGTCCACGTCCAGGCCCAGGCGGACGGCCATGTGGTAGGCAAAGAGTTGCAGGGGGACGACGCCGACGAGGGGGGCGATGAGGGGGGCGGTGCGGGGAACGCGCACGACGTGTTCGGCCAGGTCGCCGCGCAGGTCGTCGGCGTCGCTGGCCACCAGAATGACGCGCCCGTCGCGCGAGCGGATTTGGGCCACGGCGTTGAGCGTCTTGGCGCGCACGTCGTCGTCGTCCAGCGCCACCGCCACCACGGGCATGTCGGGGTCGATCAAGGCGATGGGGCCGTGTTTGAGTTCGCCGGCGGCGAAGCCTTCGGCGTGGATGTAGGAGATTTCTTTGAGTTTGAGCGCGCCTTCCAGCGCCACGGGATGGCCGAGGCCGCGGCCCAGGAAGAGAAAGTTCTTGCAGCGGTGGAAGCGGCGGGCCAGCTCTTCGACCTGCGGCTCGACGTCCAGCGCGCGGGCGACGGCGATGGGGGCGTGGGCGATGGCGGCGATGCGCCGCTCGAACTGGGCCTGGGTGCAAGCGCCGCGCTGCTGCGCCAGCTGGCAGGCCAGCAGGTAAAACGCGCCCAGCTCGGAGGTGAAGGTCTTGGTGGCGGCCACGCTGACTTCGGGGCCGGCGTGGAGGGGCAGCACGGCGTCGGCCATGCGCGTGAGTTCGCTGCCCACGGTGTTGACCAGCGCCGCGACGGGCGCGCCGGCGGCGTGCGCGCGCTGCACGGCCACCAGCACGTCGGCGGTTTCGCCGGACTGGGAGACGGCGATGACGAGGGTGCGGCGGGTGAGCGGGCCGGGCGCGTAAGCAAATTCGGAGGCGATTTCGGTGGCGGCGGGCAGCCGCGCCAGCTCGCGCAGATAGCGCGCGCCGACCATGCCGGCGATGTGGGAGGTGCCGCTGGCCACGATGACGGCGCGGTCGATCTGGCGCGCGTCGGTCGGCAGGCGGAAGTCGTCCAGCCGCAGCTCGGGCGGGTCGAGGGTCACGCGCGGGCGGATGGTTTCGGCCAGGGTTTCGGGCTGTTCGTGAATCTCTTTGTGCATGAAGTGGCGGTGCCCGGCTTTGGCGGCGGCCACGGGGTCCCAGGGCACGGTGATCAGCCCGCGGGTGACGGGGCGGTTGTCCAGGCGGCGGAACTCGGCCGCGCGGCGGCGCAGGGACACGACCTCGCCGGCCTGCACGATCTGCACCTTGCGCGTGTGGCGCACCACGGCGGGCAGGTCGGAAGCCAGGATGGCGCCGCACCCGTTGTGGCCCACGACCAGGCCGCCGGCGGCGCCAATGCGGCCGGCGGCGAGCATGTCGGGTTCGTCCGCCGCCAGCACGGCGACGGAGTGGGCGCCCACCAGACGCTGGAGGGCGCGGCCGAGGGCGTCGGGGAGTTCGGCGCCGCGGTCGCGCTCCACGCCGATCAGGTGGGCGATGACCTCGGTGTCGGTTTCGGAGCTGAACTGGTGGCCGTCGGCCAGCAGCTCGGCGCGCAGCTCGTCGACGTTGTCGGTCATGCCGTTGTGCACGATGACGAGCCGGCCGCTGGCGTCGGCGTGGGGATGCGCGTTGTCGTCGGTCACGGCGCCGTGGGTGGCCCAGCGGGTGTGGCCGACGCCGATGCTGCCGGTCAGGTGCGCGTCTTCCACCAGCGGCGCCAGGTCGCTGATGCGGCCGGCGCAGCGGCGCACTTCCAGGCCGTCGGGCGTGAGCACGGCCAGGCCGGCGGAGTCGTAGCCGCGGTATTCCAGGGCGCGCAAGCCGTCCAGGATGGTGGACGCCGCCGGACGCTCGCCAAGATATCCAACGATGCCGCACATGGCGCTGTACTCCGCTGTTGGCCGCGCTGCTGCGCCTCAGGGGCTTTCGCCCCGCGGGTCCGCGCCTCCCTGCGCAGACGATACCGCGCGGCGGGGGCGGGGGCAATGGGGACGGAGCGGCGCTTGGGGAATTGCGGCGCGCGGGACGCACTGGCGGGCAGAGGCGCGGGCCGCGGCAACCGCAACCGCCGCGCTGGGATTGGGAGTCCCGTTCGTGCAGGGGCGCGGGCGGGTTATGGCGGGGCGTGGTCGAAGAACCAGGCCAGGGTGCGGGCGATGACGTCGGCGCGGTGGGCGGGTTCGGCGATGCGGTGGGGTTCGCGCGGGTAGCGCACGAACATGGTGGGGGCGCCGGCCGCGCGCAGGGCGGCGTGGAGTTCCAGGCCCTGCGCCAGCGGCACGCGGCGGTCGGCGGCGCTGTGCAGCACCAGCGTGGGCGTGACGGCGCTGGCCAGATGCTGCACGGGCGAGCGCTGGCGCACGAGCGCGCGGCGCTCCAGCGGCGAGCCGCCGAATTCCCAGACGACCCAGCTGGGGATGTCGGTTTGCGCGAAGAAGCTTTCCACGTTGACCACGGCGTTCACGGCCGCGGCGGCGGCGAAGCGCCGGGTGTGGCCAACGGCCCAGGCCGTCAGGTAGCCGCCGTAGCTGACGCCGGTGACGTATTGGGGCATCTGGCGCCGGCCGGTGTCCTGGAGCCAGGCGTCCAGCGCCGCCAGGCAGTCGGCGTAATCCGCGCCGCCCAGGTCCAGGTGGTCGGCCAGCAAGAAGTCGCGGCCGTAGCCGCTGCTGCCGCGGAAGTTGGGCTGCACCACGGCAAACCCATGGCGCACCGCCGCCTCGGTTTCGGGGCGGTATTCCTGGGCGGTGCGGCTGTGGGGGCCGCCGTGCGGCCAGAGGATGACGCCGCGGGGCGGCTGGTTGGCCGGTTCCAGGGCCAGACTCTCGATGGCCGTGCCGTCGCCGCGGCGCAAGGTCCAGATGCGGGCCTGGGCCGCGCTTTCGACGCCGTGGTGCGCCGAGCGCCAGCGGGAACGGCCGTCCGGCGCCAGCAGCTCGATTTCGGGCGGCGCCGCGGCCGACTGGGTCACGCAGGCGATGGCGCCGCTGGCAAGGTCCACGTCGGGCAGCGAGGCGTGCGGCAGCGCGTGCGCCAGCAGCTGGGGCGGTCGGTCGGGACGGGCGCGCACGAGCGTGTTGCGCATGCCGTCCTGCACGGCCGCGACCCAGGCGCCGCCGGGGGCTTCGACCGGGCGCGTCTGCGGGTCCACGCTGCGGTCCAGCCCGGCGGTGAGCGAGCGGCGGCCGCCGCCCGCGGCGTCGGCGGCGGTCAGTTCCATGTTGTGGGCGTGGGGGCCGCCCAGCCTGGGCGCGGCCAGGAAGGCGATGCGCTGACCGTCGGCGGCGCAGGCAGGCGCAACCAGAGCGCCGGGGCCGGCGGTGAGCAGGCGCTCGGCGCCGTCGGCCAGCTCGGCGCGCCAGAGGGCGAACGGCTGGGTCAGGTTGGAGACCGCGCTCTCCTCGCGCCCGCTGCGGTTCGACACGAACACCACCGCGCGGCCGTCGGGCGTCCAGACGCCGGCGCCGCTGTGCCAGGCGGCCGAGGTGACCGGGCGCGGCGGCGACGCGCCGTCCAGGTCGAGCACCCAGAGGCGAATGCGTTCGACCTCGCCCAGCTCGTCGCCGTCGTTGCGGGGATCGACCACGGGGTCGGGCGGCTCGTCGGGCGATGGGTCGTGCGCGGCATAGAGCAGCCGGTCGCCGGCGGGCGACCAGGCGCAGGTGCGGTAAAACGGGTGCGCGGCGACGCTGCCGTGCGGCGCGTCGGCCAAGTCGATCTGGCGGCGCGGCCCGTCCACGCCCACCACCACCACGCGCTTGGTTTCAGCGTCCGATTCGAGGTAGGCCAGGCGCGCGCCGTCGGGCGCCCAGGTCACCTGGGGGTCGGCGCCTGGCAGACCGCCGCACAGCTTGTGGGCGCGCAGCCGCTGGGCGTCCAGCATCCACAGCTCGCTGGCGGTGCGGTTGGCCTCGGTGTCGGCGCGGGCCACGGTGTAGACCAGCCGCGCGCCGCCCGGCGCCCACTGGGGGCGGGTGGGGACGGGGGCTTCGAGGAGCCGACGGATGCGGGGGAGGTTGGGGGTCATGCGCCGTCTGGCGGTTAGGGGAACGACACGCGGCCGAAGCCGTAACAGCGGGGGCAGCGCGGGGGGCGGCCGCTGGGGCGGGCGGGCGGGCCGCTGGGATCGACGCCCGAGCCGCGGCAGATGGGGCAGCGGCGCGACAAGAGCCAGCGCACCAGCCGCCACCAGAGGCCCGACAGCGCGCCGCCGCCGGTGTAGCCGGGCGGGCGGGGCTGCGGCGGCGCGCTCACGCGTGCGCCGCCTGGCCGCGGGGCGAACGCCGGTTGGCGGGCGCGCTCACGGCCCGGCCGGCTGGCCGCGGCGCAGCGCGCGGCCGGGGAGCGCCCCCGTGTGGCGGCCGTGATCGATCACGACCTGGCCGTTCACGATCACAACGTCGATGCCGTCGGGGTACTGCGTCGGGTCTTCGAAGGTGGCGTTCGAGTCCACGGCGGCCATGTCGATCAGCACCAGGTCGGCAGCCATGCCGGAGCGCAGGAGGCCGCGGTCGACCAGGCCAAAGCAGCGGGCGGGGGCGGAGGTCATGCGCAGGATCATTTGCTCGACGGAGAGCGCGCCCCGCTCGCGCACGAAGCGCCCCAGGAAGCGCGGGTAGGTGCCGTAGGTGCGCGGGTGCGGCTTGCCGCCGGTGAGCAGCCCGTCGGTGGAGCACATGTGCGCCGGGTGGCGCATGGCGGCTTCGAAGTCGGCGTCGCTGGCGGCATTGTGGATCACCGCCGACGCCGCGCCGCGTTCGCCGCGCACCAGGTCGACCAGCAGCGCTTCGGGCCGCATGCCGCGCTGCTCGGCCACGTCCGCCAGCAGCCGACCTTCGAGCTGGTTGTTGGCCGGCGAGGGCAGGCAGGCAAAGCGGAGGCCCTGCGCAAGCTGCCGAGCGTCCAGTTCGCCGCACACGCCGCGCTCGATGCGCGCGCGCGCATCGGGGTCTTCCAGCCGCCGCAGCATGGCCGCCACGCCGCCGGCCAGCGCCCAGTCGGGGAAGAAGTAGTGCAGGGTGGTGCTGCCGGCGGGCCAGGCGTAGGTGTCGAAGGTCACCGCCGCGCCCTGGTTCGCGCCGCGGCTGATTTCGTCCAGGTTGACCCACCAGCCGTCGGACTCGCTGTTGAAGTGGGAGATGTGCACGGGGCAGGGGGCGCGCCGCCCGACCTCGAGCGTTTCGCGGATGGCCCCGCGCATGCCCAGGTCGTAGCGCATGTGCGTGACGTAGGGCGCGCCGTAGCGGCCGGCCACGGCGGCGAGCGCCGCCAGCTCGTCGGTATCGCCGAACGCGCAGGGGGTGTAGTCCAGCCCGGTGGAGAACGCCGCCGCGCCGTCCTGCATGGCCTCGTCCGCCAGCTGCTGCATGGTGCGCAGTTCTTCGGGCGTGACGGGGCGGTCGTCCCAGCCGGCCACGGCCGCGCGCAGGCAGCCGTGCGGCACGTGGTGCGCAACGTTGACGGCGGCGCGGCGGTCGAAGCTGTCCAGCCAGCCGCGCACCGTGTCCCAGGGGCCGTCCACGGCGGGCGCGCCGTTCACGGCGGCGAAGTATTCCACAAAGGCCGGCCGCTGCGCGGCGGCCAGCGGGGCGTAGCCAATGCCGTCCAAGCCGGTGAGGTCGGTGGTGACACCCTGGCGCACCTTGGGCTGGTGGTCGGGGCGGTCCAGGAGAATCAGGTCGGAGTGGGTGTGCACGTCGATGAAACCGGGGGCCAACACGCGGCCGCCGGCGTCGATCTCGCGCGCCCCCGCGTCCTCGACCCGTCCGGTGGCCGTGATCAGGGCGCCGTCCACGGCGGCGTCGCCGCGCAGGCCGGGCAAGCCCGAACCGTCCACGATGAACGCGTCGCGGATTACGAGGTCGTGCGGCATGGGGACCCTCAGGTGACGGGACGCCGCGCCGGGCGCAGATGCGGAGCATCGTAGCCGGCGGCGGCGCCGCGGGCGAAGGCGCGCAGCCGCCGCACGGCCTCGGCCTGGGCGCCGGCGAAGAAGTCGTCCGCAGCGTTGCGGCCAAAATAGCGGGCGCCGGCCGCCACGGACGCCTGGGCCTCGCGCTCGGCCTGGTCGGCGTCGATGCGGCGGCCGATGATGCCGGCAATGGCGCGCCGCAGCTCCCCCACGGACGCTTGCGGGTCGATCAGGCCCACGGCGTGGGCGTGGCGCGTGAGCCGCGCCGGGTCGACGATGGTCTCGATTCCGTCCGCCTGGAAGTCCCGCAGGCATCCAAACACCTCGGCCAGACCGTCGGACGCCGCCGCCGCGCCGGCCTCGATGACGTAGGCGAGGCCCCCGATCGCCTCGCCGTTGAGCTGCACCGCGTGGCTGCCCAGACGGAGGACGAAGACCTCGTCGGCGGCCAGGTGGGTCAGATAGCCAGCCACGTACGCGGCTTGCGCCTCCGAGAGCGCGGCGGGGTCGGCAAACCGGGGATAGGCGCGAAAGAGCGCGCGGGTGGCGGCGCCCCAGGTCTGCGGGTCGGTAAATCCGTAAAAGTGCGTGGCGGCCCGCGACGCCGGGTCGCGCTCGCGCGCGTCGGGCGCAATCGCGCCGGCGTAATAGGCGGACGGACACGCCCGCAGCGCGCGCCGCAGCTTAGGCGGGGCGCTGGCAGCCGCCGCAAACGCCACGCGGAGATGCGTGGGCTGGTTGGCCAGAACGTCCCTCGCGCGGGGTGGCTGTCAGAATGGGCGCGGCAGATTCTACGGGGAGGCCGGCCGCATGGCCCTCTACGCGGGACACACAGGCGTCGTGGTGCAAGACCTGGAGCGCGTCGCGCAGTTCTACGTCGACGTGCTGGGGCTGTCGGAAACGCGCCGGGTCGAGCGCGAGGGGCGTCCGCTGGACGCGCTGCTGGGGCTGACGAACGTGCGGCTGGAGGTCGTCTTTCTGGGCACCCCCGATCGGCCGGCGGCGCTGGAACTCTTGAAGTACGTGCGCCACCCGTCCGCGCCAGTCCCGCGCAACCCCAACACGCACGGCGTGAACCACGTGCACTTCGTGACCGACGACCTTGACCCGATGCTGGAACGGCTGGCGCAGCGGCAGGTCGAACACGTCGGCGGGCCGGTGGCCTGGTTCGACACCTGGACGCGCGTGCTCTACACGCGCGACCCGGAGGGGAACATCGTGGAGGTCACGGAGATCGCTCCCGGGCAGCCGCTCCCCTACGCGCCGCGCGACGGCGGGGCATCGTGAACGTCTGGAGCTGGGATTGCGCGGCGCTCCCCCATGCGCAGCGCAGCGGCGGGGTGTGAGCCGTTTCGTTCCCCTGCCGGCAACCCGTGCATGACCCCGTCGTTCCGGCGCACGCCGGAAGCCATCGTCACCGTGGACAGGTTCGACGAGCCTTCGGGCGGGCCGCAGCCTGCCCCGGCGGCGATCGATGCACAGGGCGCCCAGAGCGAGGGGCGCCGCAGGGCAGGTGAGCGTTATTGGGTTGGCGGCTCGACGTCCGTGACCGTTCCGGCGGCCAGCGAGGCGAGCACGGCATCGGCCGCGGCGGCGGCGTGGGCGGCGAGCGTGTCGTCGAGGCTTTCTCCGCGCGCCAACGCATGCAGAGCGCGCACGTGGCCGTCGAACGGGCCGTCGGTGGGCAGCAGCGCGGCTGCGTCGTCACTCAGCCGCAGCGCCGCCGTTGCGCCGCCGTCGGCGTGCACCGACCCGTTGGCGCCGATCAGCATGGCGCGGTCGAACGACGGCCCGCCGGCGGACGCGGCGCCGACGTCGATCACGGCGGTGAGGCCGCGCTCGAAGGTGAGCGTGGCCGCCAGATAGTCGGCCTGGGCGGCGCGCAGCGTGTGGCTGGCGGCGTACGCCCGCAGCGGCGGCCGCCCCATCAGATCGATCACGGCGGCCAGCTCGTCCGTCAGCAAACCCGCCAGGCCTCCCGCGTTGTCTGGGGACTCCCAGCGCGTCCAGCGCAGGAAGCGCGCCGAGCCGATGCGGCCTGCGTCCAGCGACGCGCGCAGCAGGCGGTAGGGGCTGCGGTGCAGGGCGGGCGCCAGCACGCGGCCGCCGGCCTGGAGCGCGGCGCGCCGCGCGTCCGCGGCGCCGATGGCCGACAGAAAGCTGGCGCGGGCAAGCGCCGCGTCCACGTCCGCCAGCGCCGCGGCCGCGTCCGCGCCGGCCAGCACCAACAGGTCGGCCTCGGTCTGCGCGCACAGGTAGGCCAGACGGGCGGCCGTTGCCACGCGGCCGCCGCGGGCCAGCCGCGCGCGAACCTCGGCGTCCGGGTGCGCCGCGCCGACCACGTCGAGCGAAGGCGCGTCTATCAGAGCGCCCGTCAGCGCCTCGGCGCCGGATGCGAGCAACACGCGCATGGGAAGCAGGGCTCCAGGCCAATCGAACCGCACCAGTGTGGCGGGGGAGAGGCATATTCGGCAAGCGGGGGCGCTGCGGATTGGCGCCGGGCAGGGTGTGGGAAAAAGTCCAGGGGGCGGGGACCTTGGAAGGTCCCCGCCCCCTGTGGACGGCGCCGGACGGCTTGGCGCCCGGCGCTGCGTCTAGGACTTGATGCCGGTCAACGCGATGCCTCGCACGAATTGTTTCTGTGCGAAGAAGAACACGATGATGATCGGCGCCACGGCCACGATGGATGCCGCCATTAGCATCTGAAATTCGGTGCCGTACTGCGTACGGAACCAACGAATGCCAACGGCGAGCGTCAACTTCTCAGGCGTCTGGATAAAGACGAAGGGTTCGAAGAACTCGTTCCACTTGTTGATGAAGTTGAACACGGCCACGGTGGCAATGGCGGGTTTGGACAGCGGGATCACGACGCGAAACAGCACTTGGAGGAGGTTCGCGCCGTCGATTTCCGCCGCTTCATCCAGCTCCACCGGCAGGGTTAGGAAAAACTGCCGCAGGATGAAGATGTAAAACGCCTGGCCCCACAGGTCCGGCAGCGCCACCGGCCAGATGCTGTCCAGCAGGCCGACCGTGCGGAACATGATGAACTTGGGCACGATGGTCACGTGGCCGGGCAGCATCAGCGTGGCCAGAATCAGCACGAACAACTGGTTGCGGCCGGGGAACGACGTGCGCGCGAACCCGTAGGCCACAAAAATGCTGATGATCGTCTGCCCGAACATGCCCAGGGCGACCAGGATGAGAGAGTTCACGATCCAGTTGGCAAACGGACCGGTCTCCCACATGTCGATGTAGTTCTGCCAGATCCAGGGGCTGGGCCAGATCTGCGGCGGCTCCTCGAAGAGCTTGTCCAGCCGCATGAACGACGTGCGCACCATCCAGAGGAACGGGATGGCGTACAGGAAGCTCCCGACCCAGAGGACCAGGTAGGTGGCGACGCGGCCGCCCGCACGCATCGCGCGGATGCGCGCAGGCGTGCGGATACGGACAGAGCCGCCGGGCGTCCCCATGGGGGACGACGGTTCAACGGTGACAGTTTGTTGCGCCATGCCTCCCCCTCACTATGCCCTTTCACCCTCGTAGTACACCCAGCGCCGCGCGGTCAGGAACTGCACGATCGTCAGGAAGAGGATGATGAAGAACAGAATCCACGCGATGGCCGAGGCGTACCCCATCTTGAAGAAGCGGAACCCGTTCCAATACAGGTAGAGCAGCAGGAACAGGGTTGCGTCGGCCGGGCCGCCCTCGGTGATGATCAGGGCGGCTGTAAAGACCTGGAACGAGCCGATCACCGCCAGCACCAGCGTCAAGAAGATTTGCGGCGTCATCATGGGGAGCGTGACGTTGCGCACTTTGCCCCACCAGCCGGCGCCGTCGATCTCCGCCGCTTCGTAGAGGTGCTGCGGGATGCCTTGCAGCCCGGCCAGATAGATGATCATCGTGGTTCCCACGGACCAGAAACTCATGATGATCAGGCCGGGCATGGCCCAGGTGGTCGATCCCAGCCAGTTGGGCGCCTGCACGCCCAGCGGGTCGAGGATGATGTTCAGGAAGTTGTTCAGCAGGCCGTTCGGCTGCAGCACCCAGTACCACAGCACCGCGGTGGCGACGCCGGTGGTGATGGACGGCAGGTAGAACGCCGTGCGGTAGAAGGCGATGCCTCTGACCTTGCGGTTCAGCAGCCCGGCCACGGCGAACGAGATGATCAACACGCCGGGTACGTGGAAGATCACGTAGTAGGCGGTGTTGTACACGCTCTGCACGAAGCGGGTGTCCTCGCCGGAGAGCAGCTGGGCGTAGTTCTGCAAGCCCAGCCACTTGATGTCGCCGACCAGGCGCCACTGCGTGAAGCTCAGGAAGAAGGAGAAGAAGAAGGGCCCCGCGATGAACACGATGAACCCGAACAGCCAGGGGAGCACGAACAGGAACCCCCGGGTCTCCTTCCACGTCCACCCGAGCAGCCCGCGCCTGCGCGGCGCGGCCGGCCGGGAGGCCATGTCGGTTGCGGTCATCAGCCCTCCTTGTGTGTCTGAGCGGCTCGGCCGCTCGCTCGCCTGAGACCGAGCCGCGTGCGGCCCCTAGTAAAAAATCGCGGCGCCCGCGGTGGCAAACCGTACAGCAGCCGCGGGACACGCGTCAACAGATGACGGCGCATATCGTACGAAGGCCGGGGCCGCGCCCGCATTAGGGAATTGCCTGAGTTTCAGCCGTCCAGCGGGTACAAAAACTCGGCCGCGGCGCCGGCGGCGAAGGCCCAGACCTCCTGGCGGCCGGCGCAGCACACGACCAGACCGGGCGGCCCGCCCGCCGGGTCTGGCGTCCACGCGGCGCTCCCCTCGGCGCCGTAGACGAAGGCGGCGGCGCTCCAAAAGGCCTCGGCCGTCACGTCCTGGATCAGCGCGGCGCGCCGGTCGCTGGCCGGGTTGCCGGGCGAATGCGTCAGAATCATCGACCCGCCCGGCAGTGGGGCGGTGGATATCAGCAGCTCTGTCGGCGGGCTGCCGCGCACGGGCGCGCGCAGGCGCACGTCCGCCCCAGCCGCGGCCGACCAGGCGCGCGACGGGCCGAGGTGCGCGTAGGACTCGTTGTCGGGCAGCTCGCAGGCCGTCTCCTCGCTTTGGGGCCAGGCGGCAACCTGGCCGGCATGGTGGAACACCACGTGCGCGCGCCGCGGCACCGGCGCTTCCACGCGCGTCAGCACCACGAAGTAGCCGTTGCGCGCCAGCACCACGCGCCGCGCGTAGACGGCGGCGTAGGGCCCCTGCTCCCACACCACCTGGGCGTCGGCGATGCCGAAAGGCGTGCCGGCCACGGGGCGGTGCCGCAGCGCTTCGCCGCTGGCCGGCGGCTGCGGCTCGCCTTCCAGCACGACGGTGGAGTGGCTGAGGGTGTGGCGGTACCAGCTGTCGTTGATGGGAATGCCGTAGCCCGGGGTGCCCAGGTCGGCGCCCCAGCGTTCGCCGCCGCCAAACACGCTGAGCGCCAGCTTGTCGGCGTGGCCGTGGCCGCCGCCGTGCGGGCCGTATTTCAGCAGCAGCTCGCCCGGCCATCCGGCGGGCAAATCGGGACGCAGCACGGCAAAGCCGCTGGCGGCTTCGTTGGCTTCCGCCAGCGGCGGCGGCTGCGCGTCGGCCACGGCGTCCGGACCGTAGAGCAGCGCCTCCACGCTGTCGCGCGGCGCGGCGCGGTAGGCGCGCGCCAGCACGGCGTGGAACTCGGGCGCGCCGTACCAGCCGGCCGCAATCTCGTAGAAGGCCGGGCCCGTTGGAATGCCGTGGCCCACCTCGTCCGTGACGCGTGAGTGGTACCAGCAGTCGTTGATGGCGGGCACGTGGTCGTCGGGGAAGGCAATGCGCAGCGGCGCCTCGAACATCTGGCGCATGATCGGGTTGGCGCGCGGTTCGTCGGCCATGCCCTCGCGCGCCTGCGCCAGCGCCAGGGCCGCGCCCAAGGTGTAGTAGTGGTAGCTGGACGCGCCCTCGTACCAGTGCCCATCGGCCAGCACCCCGCGCGCCAGCTGGTCGCCCAGGCCGTAGGTCTCGTGCGTCACGCGCGCGGCCAGCGCCTCGTCGCCCAGCGCGGTTCCCAGCGTGCCCAGGGCGGCGTTCAGCCAGTTTTCGTAGTTGTGGATGCGCGGCGTGCGCTGGGACTCGACGTGCGCGGCGGCGGGTTCCAGCAGTCGCCCGCGCAGCAGCGCGCGGTCGGCGTCGTCCAGATCCGGCCACAGCCAGTGGCAGGCCCAGACCACGGGAATGACCCAGACCGACTCGTCCAGGGCCGAGAACGTGATCTTGCCCACGCTGGGCGCGTCGCGCTGGCTGTGCACGTCGGGGTAAATCGCGGCGTAGTCGGTGACGATTGCCCGCGCCTTGGCCCAATGCGCGCGGTCGCCCTCCAGCCGCCAGAGCAGCGCCAGGCGGTAGGCGCGCTGCGCCAGACGGCGGTTGGCCGTCCAAAGCCAGGAATCGTCGAAGGGCTGCCCCGACCAGACCTTCCCGTCGATGGGGCAGGCGTGGCGCGTGGGGTCCTCTTCCGTGAAGATCAATTCGGCCGCGTGGTCGGGGCAGAAATAGGCGTGGTAATAGCCGCCGTTGCGCGCCGCGGGGCGCAGCGGACTGGCCAGAGCGGCGGAGGCGTCCTGGCGCAGGGCGCGCAGCGCCGCGGCAAAGGCCGGGTCGGAGGTTCGCGCCAGCGCGCGCTGCAAAGGCTGCGGCGGCAGGCCTAACGCCGGCATGGGCCGCGCTTCGGTTGGAGCATGGGTCACGCTTCGGTCTGGAGGCCGTATACGGCCAGCGTCTGGCGGGCGATGGCATCCCAGCCCAGCGCGGCGTCCAGCTTCCGCGCCGCCGCGCGGGCGGCGGCCAGGTCGATAGCGCGCGCGTCCAGCAAGGCCGCCCGCAAGGCGTCCGGGTCGGCGGCATCGTACGTCAAACCCGCCGCGTGCGAGCCGAGCAGCTCCTCCAGACAGCCGTGCCGGGGCGCCACCACGGGCGTGCCGTGCCCCAGAGCCAGGATGGCGGAGCCGGAGGTCAGCGTGTCCAGGAACGGCAGCACCAGCACGTCCACGGCGGCCATGACGAGCTGGACTTCTTCGTCGGCGACGTGGCGCAGGTGGGCGATCACGCGCGGGTCTTCGATGGTCTGGTCGGACAGCGGGCCGTGGTAATTCGGATGCAGCGCGCCCGCGATCAACAGGCGCAGCTCGCCGCCCTCCAGCGCACCGAATTCCTCGATCAGCCGCTCCACGCCTTTGTAGGCGCGAATGTTGCCGAAGAATCCGTAGACGAAGGCGTCGTCGGGAATGTCGAACGCGCGCCGCGCCTCGGCGCGCGTGGCCTGGCTGGGATAGGCGTCGGCAAACGACCCGTGCGGAATGACGTACGCCCCCCACCGGCGGCCAAAGCGGCGCGCCAGCACCGTGCGCGCGTGTTCGCAGTGGCAGATCACCCCGTGCGCCAGCGTGGTGACGATGCGCCGCGCCAGCTCGCCGTGGCTGCGCCGCAGCTGCTCGTGCGGCACCACGTTGTGCATGGTCCACACCAGTCGGAACCCCCGCAGGCGCGCCAGCAACAGCAGGAAGGCGAAGCCAAAGAGCCGAAACGCCGCCCGCAGCGGGTTGGGATGTTCGTACAGCAGCGGCAGCCAGTTCATGTGAATGACGTCGTACGGCCGCGGAAACCGCCAGACGAAGCGCAAGCTGGTGGCCGGCAGCGCCTCCACGCGCACGCGGTGGGCCGCCAGCGCCTGCGCCAGCAGCCCTGCGTACGGATTGGCGCCGCTCACCTGCCAATGCAGCGAGGGAGGCCCCCAAAAGAACGCGACGCGCGCCGCGGGGTCCTCCACGCCGTTGGAGTCCGGCAAGGTCACAGCATCATCCATCCCGCCCTCACCATACCCGCCGACCCGCCCTCACCCCGACCCTCTCCCTCAGGGAGAGGGGGAAAGAAGCCCGCTCCAGGGAGAAGCGAGGGAAAGCGGCCCACCCGAGGGAGAGGGGAAAGAAGCGTCAGCAGCGCGTTGTGGCCGTGGGTCAGCACGGCCCGCGCGATCGGGGGAAGCTTCCAGGGCGTGGGGCGGGTTAGAAGCCGATGCCGGCTGACGAGGCCTTGCTGGGGTTGAGCTTGAAGGTTCCGCTGCGTTCGTCGCCGCAACCCGACGCCATGGCCACGGCGGCAATGAGCACCGCGGCCATCGCGAGGCCAACGACGCGGCGGGCGGCTGAAAACCGAAGGGTCATCGTGATTTTCGCCCTTCCAATCGAGCGGCCCAAGCCTACCCCGTCGACCGCGGCAATTCACCTAGGCGCGCTCGCACGTCTAACATGTGGAAAGCAAAAGAGCCTCCCGTCGACCGCGGCAATTCGTCTGGGCGCGCTCGCTCGCTGTGGGCGCCTGTGGTTCCAGGTCGAACGTCGGCCGCGGCCATTCGTCTGGACGCACACGCCAACTCGCGGCCTGCTCGCTGCTCGACGTGCGCGCGCCGGCCGTTCGACGGCAGCTCTTCGCTCGCCCCGCGCGCGCCTCTCCGCACGGCCGCGGCGACTGGCGCGGCCGGCCCGGCCGGCGTCCATCGGCCCGCTCGGGTCGATGCCGCGCGGCCGCGGCGGCTTGTTGGCCAGCGGAATGCGCAGGGTGTACGGGAGGGTCGGTCCCGCGCGGCCGCGACGGCTTGCGTGCCAGTCGTCGGCGCGACGTTGGTGGTTGTGTCGGTCCCGCGCGGCCGCGGCGGCTTGTGCGAACGGCGCGCGGCCCACCGCTGGCATCGCTATCGAAGACCTGGCCGCGGCAGCTCGCGCGGCTCGCGCGGTCTCCCCCTATGGCCGCGGCGATTCGCTCAGTTCGCGGGCGTAGGCAAAGAGCAGCGGCGTGCCGCCGGTGTGCACGAAGACGACCGTGTCGTCGGCGGTCAGGCGTCCCTGGCGAACGTCGTGCAGCAGGCCGGCGAACGCTTTGCCGGTGTAAACCGGCTCCAGAAAGACGCCTTCCGTCTCGGCCACCAGCCGAATGGCGTCCATGCCCTCCGGCGTGGCGGCGGCGTAGGCAGGGCCAACGAACGCGGACGAGTTCCAGATGTCGCCGGGCTCGATAGTCAGCGGCAGCCCCAGCAGCTCGGCGCTGGCCCGGGCCAGCGCGGCTTGCTGGGCGGTGCGCCCGCCTTCCACGTCCAGCGGGCTGTAGCCGCGAATCGTGCAGCCGGCGGCCAAAACGCGGTTGCCCAGTTCCAGTCCCGCCTGCGTGCCGCCGCCCGAGGCCGCGTAGACGTGCGCCGCCTCCACGCCCAGGGCGGCGCACTGCTCGTGTATCTCCAGCAGGCATTCGGCGTAGCCCACCGCCGTGAGCGGGCCGTACTCCACCACGAACGGGCGGCGGCCGGCGCGGCGCAGTTCGTCGACCACGGCCGCCAGGTCCGCCTCGTGCCCGAACATGCCGTCGCGCCCCGTGGCGCGCACGTCCGCGCCCAGCAGCTCCAGCAGCAGGCGGTTGCCTTGCATGTCGCGGCCGTGGGGGCCTTCGTTCAGCACCAGCACCGCGTCCAGCCCCGCGCGCCGCGCGGCGGCGGCGCATTGGCGGGCGTGGTTGGACTGCATCACCCCGCCGCCCCACACCAGCACGTCGCACCCCTGCGCCAGAGCCGCGCCGACCTCGAACTGGAACTTGCGGTTCTTGTTGCCGCCCAGCCCGCTCTGGGTCAGGTCGTCGCGCTTCATCAGGATGCGCGGGCCGCCCAGCCGCCGCGACAGGTTCGGCAGCTCGTGCAGCGGGGTCGGCAGGTCGGTCAGATGAAAACGCGGCAGCACGTCGAGCCGCCGTCGGAGTTCGGCGGCCGACACGGCGGCCGGCGGGTCCGCGGTGGTCATGGGTCGGCTCCATCGGCGCCCCGCTGGGCGCGCGCGGGTTGAATCATGCCCGCTCGCAGCCTACCCTCAGGGCGCAGCACGATGGGCGCGTAGCTCAGCTGGTTAGAGCGCCACGTTGACATCGTGGAGGTCAGAGGTTCGAGTCCCCTCGCGCCCACCCCCCATCGGACGGACGGCGCGCCGACGGTTTGCGCCGCTTGCGGGCGCCCTGCTGGCCGGCGCGCTTAGCTTGGCGGCGCTGGCGGCCTGCGCGAACCCGCCCGACGAGGTGGTGGTGCTGCGGCTGACGGCGCGGCCCCGGCCGCCGACGGCCGCCGCGCCCGCAATCGCACCGACGGCGGTCAGCGCCCCCGCCGCGGGGACCGCCGCCCGCACGGCGGCGAGCGGCGCCGCGGCGGCGCCGCCAGCGGCCCAGGCCGCGGGGAGTTCCCCGCCGACCGCCGCCGCCCCCAACCCCGCCGCGCCCGCCGCCCCAACGCCTGGGCCGCGCGCGGCCGTGGACCTGGACGGCGCGGCCGGCTGGCTGGTGGAAGTCATCGACGGCGACACCGTGACGATCGCCGTGGACGGCGGCCAGGCGACGGTTCGCATCCTGGGCATAGACGCGCCCGAACTGGACGACCGGGCCGGCCAGCGCGGACTGGCGGCGCAGGCGCGCGAGGCGCTGCGCGCGCTCGTCGGCCGCGGCCCGCTGCGCCTGGTGGCCGACGCGGAACCGACCGACGACGGCGGGCGCTTGCTGCGGCACGCCTTCCTGGGCGAGCGGCTGCTGGCCGCCGACCTGGCGCGGCAGGGCTGGGCGCGCGCCTTGCCCGTGGCGCCCAACCTGGCGCACCAGAACGCCATCGCCGCGGCCGCCGCCCAGGCGCGTCAGGACGGGGTCGGCATCTGGGCCCTGACCGCGGTCGACCTGACGCTCACCGTCGACAAGGCGGAAGAGATCGCCGCGCTCTCCACCGCCGGCGGTGCGCCCGTGGACGTCAGCGGCTGGTGGCTGGTCAGCCTGCGCGGCGCGCAGGTCTTCACGTTCCCCGCCGGCAGCGTGGTTGCCCCCGGCGCGCCGCTGACCGTGGCGGCCGGCAAAGCCGCGGGAGCCCTGCGCTTTGGCCGCAGCCCCGTCTGGAGCAACGGCAGCCGCGACCCCGGCGAACTGCGCCGCCCCGACGGCCGCATCGCCGCCGTCTGGGACGACGCCGGCTGACCCCGGGCGCCGGCCGGCCCTCGGTCGGCCAGCGCAGCGCCAGGCCGCACGCGGTGGCCGACCTCAGCCGCCGGCCGGCCCTCGCCGCTCCCGCGCGGAGGCCTGGGTAATACCCGTCACTCCCGCAAGACCTGGGCGAACCCCGCCGTTCCCGCGAACTCCCACCGCCCCCCTCGTTCGATCCACCGTCCACACCCCACAATTCCCTGCCACTCCAGCGCCCAGCCTGCCGCGTGCTGCCCAGCCTGCCGCGTGCTGCCGCGGGGCCAGCGCCGCGGCTGCCGTCAGTTCCGCCGCGCCGGTTTGCGGGGAATTACGGCCCGCCGCGCTTGGCGCTGGGAACGTCGGCCGCGCCGAGCAGGCGGCCGCTGTCGGCGGCGTCGCGGGCCAGCAGCGCCCAGCGATGGGAGGCGATCACGTCGCGGGCAGTTACGGCCAGGTCGGTTTCGCCGCGCGCGGCGGCAATGAAATCGCGCGCCAGGCCGCCGGGCGCGTCGGCCGTGGGCGTGTCCAGAGAGGGCCCCTCGAAGTCGGTCAGCGTGCGCCGCGCGCCGCCCGTGTCGATGGTGCAGGACGCCGCCGCCGTGGTGCGGATTTCGATAGAGCCGCGGGCGCCTTCGATCACCATGCGGCAGTCGCCGTGATAGGGCGCGTCGTCGGGCGTGAGCCAGGAGGCGCGCACGAACGCTGCGCCGCCGTCGGCCAGCCGGAACCAGGCCGAGGCGTGGTCGGTGAAAGTGGGGTGGTCGGTAAAACGCACCGCGCCATCCTGCGCGGCCACGCCCAGCGGCTCGCAGCCGTGCAGCCAGCGCACGGCGTCTATGTCGTGAATGCACAGATCCAGCAGCGCGCCGCCGTTGTGCGCGCGGTCGAAGAACCAGGCCGGCCGCTGCTGCGGGCCGCACTTGTGCGGCCGCTGCGACGCGGACGACACCACCCGGCCGATCTCGCCCGCCTCGATCGCCCGTTTGGCCGCCAGATAGGGACCGTCGAAGCGCAGCGTGAGCGCACAGCTCAGCGCGGCCGACCCCTGCGCGGCGGCTTCCAGACGGTCCAGGTCGTGGTGCGTGGTGACGGCCGGCTTGTCCAGCAGCACGTGCACGCCGGCGTCCAGGCAGGCGGCGGCCATTTCGCCTTTGGCGCTGTTGACCGGCGCCAGCGCCGCCGCGTCCACCGCGCCGTCGTCCAGCAGCGCGCGGTAGTCCGCCACGCCGGGAACCCCAAACGCTGCGGCCGCGCGTTCCCTGGCCTCGGCTTCCGGTTCGGCCACTGCAACCAGGCGCACGCCCGGCTGCGCCGCGAGCTGCCGCGTGATGCCCAGCACGTGGCCGTGCTGCGCGCCGATGATGGCCAGGCGCATGGTCAGCCTCCTTCGTTTCCCTCGCCCTGGCAGAAACCTGGGCGCACGTCACTGCCGGGGCGGGCTGCGGCCCGCCCGAGTGCTCGTCGAACCTGATGACGGTGACGGCGGCTGCCGGCCTGCGCCGGAATGCCGAGGTCATACCCAGGCCCCTGCCAGGGCGAGGGCCAGCGAATGCTCGGCGCAGCCCCGAACCGCGCCGAGCATTGCGTCCCGCGGGCGCGGCGCCCGCGGGTTCCGCGTGGAACGCTTCGGCCAGACGGCGGCGCCATGGGCGCGCCGCCGTTCACGCAAACCCTCGGCGCTGCGCCAGGAACTCCGCCGCCGTCTGGCGGATGGCGGCCACGACAGCCTCGATAACCGCGCCGCTCATGTTGGGCGTCATTTGCAAGGACACGCCGCGGCCCATGATGTCCTCGCCGCGCGGGCATTCGACCTGGGTGTAGTCCAGCGGCGCGCCGCGGCCGGCGTCGAACGGATAGCGGCTCGTTCCGTAGCAGTGCGGCCCGGCCAGGAACGGGTTGCGGTACAGCGGCCCCGCGTCCCCCGACCCTATGTACGGGCCGCCCAGCGGAACGCCCTTGCGGACAGCGGCCGCCGCAAACGCCGCGGCCGAGCAGCCCAGCGTGCCGGTGTCCAGCGTGAAGCCCAGCACCCAGTAGGTGTGGCGGTCGCCGGGCCGCACGCGCTGCGGCGTGAGCTCGTCCATGTCCGCCAGCCCGTCGATGACGGCTTCGGCGGCGCGGATTTTGTTTGCGACGTAGCCGTCCACCTTGCCCAGCTGCGTGCGCAGCACGGCGGCGGTCAGGTCGTTGATCTTGTAGTTGGGCGCCAGAAAGTAGTTGGCGTAGGGACGGCCCTCCAGCGGGCCGTTGGCGCGCGGCAGGGCGGCGTCGCGGAACAGCACGGCGCGTTCCCACAGGCGCTGGTCGTTGGTCAGCACCGCGCCGCCGCCGCCGGCGGAGAGATGCTTGCCGCCAAAGCTGAACCCCGCCAGATCGCCCAGCGACCCCACCACGCGCCCGCGCGACGCGGCGAAGTGTGCCTGGGCGCAGTCCTCGATCAGGGCCAGGCCGTGCCGGTCGGCAATCGCGCGCAAGGCGTCCACGTCGCACGGGTTGCCAAAGAGGTGCACGGCCATGATGGCGCGCGTGCGCGGCGTGATCCTGGCCTCCACGTCGGCGGGGTCCAGCGTGTAGGTGTCGTCCACGTCGGCAAACACCGGCACGCAGTTGTGCAGCAGCGCGCCGATGATCGAGCCGCCGGACGTCCAGGGCGTCACGATGATCTCGCTGCCGGGCTCCGGGTCGAGCGCGCCGATGCACACGTGCATGGCCGCCGTGCCCGAGCTGCACGTCACGGCGTGGGCGACCCCGTGCCGCCGGGCAAACGCGCGCTCGAACGCCGCGGTCCTGGGCCCCATGCCCACGTGACCCGAGCGCAGCACCTCGGCCACCGCCGCCAGGTCGTCATCGCCGAAGTCGTGGCTGGCTCCCAGGTCCAGCATGGCCGCGCCGCCGTCCACGCGCGCCGCCTCACGCTCGCGCATGCCCACCGCTCCTCGAACTCCGCGCACGCCGCGCCGGCGCCGCATCATCATCCATCATCGCCGCACCGCCCGTCACGTCCGCACGACTTGACCCGCCGCCTGCGCGCGGGTAGCCTGCCGCTCGTCGGTATTCTTGCCCACTGTTGTGGGCGGCCCGCGGATTACTGCCCGGCGCGGTCGTCGGGGATGCGCGGCCACGGCCCGCCGTCTGGGCCGCAGGGAGGGGATACGCGTCTATGGTTTCACGACGAAAACTGCTCAAGGCCGGCGGAGGCGCCGCTCTGGGGATTTCGGGCGCCGCGATCCTGGCGGCCTGCGGCGAGACCCAGGTGGTCACCCGCGAAGTCCCGGTCGAAAAGGTCGTCGTCCAGGAAGTCCCGGTCGAGAAGGTCGTCACCCGCGAAGTCGAGCGGGTCGTCACCCGCGAGGTGCCGGTCGAGCGGGTCGTCACCCGCACGCAGGAAATCCAGGTCGAGAAGGTCGTCGAGGTCGAGAAGATCGTCGAAGTCGAGAGGGTCGTCGAGGTCGAAGTCGAAGCCATGCCGCAGCGGCCGCGCGCGGTCATCCGGCTGGCCAACGACCACTCCTCCGGCGCACGCGGCGCCGCCATGAACTGGGCGCTCGACCTGTTCGCCACGCGCTTTCCGCACATCGCGATCAAGTTCGAGCCGCAGGACCACCTCTACGTGGACTCGTTCTCGATTCACATCGCGGCGGGCACGCAGGCTGAGCTGGCGCTGCTGGACGGCGGCTTCTTCAACACCTGGGTGCACCGCGGCGGGTTTGCGCGCATCGACGACGCGCTGAGCAAGCACCCGGACTGGGACCCCACCAAGTGGTACGCGCCGCCGGACGAAGTGTCCGTCGGCCAGTTTGACGACGACCGCGCCGCCCGCCCCGCCCCGCACACCACGGGCTACGCAGGCGTCATGTTCGGCATGCCCTACCAGGGCAACATCAACGGGAACGTTTACAACTTCACGCTGCTGGAGGAGCTGGGCATTCCCATGCCGGTGGAAGGCTCCTTCCACCTGGAGCGTGAGGCCTGGGACCTGTTCATGCAGGCCACCGACCCGGAGACGGACACCTGGGGCCTCCGCATGGGCGGGAACGCCTGGATTCTCTGGGGCAGCTGGGCGCGCGCGATGCAAAACAGCGGCAACCACATGTACCGCGCGCCCAACCAGCTGGAATGGGACATCTTCAACGACGGCGGCGACCGCGGCTTCGCGCTCGCCGTGCAGACCATCACCGACGGCGTCGCGCCCGCGTTCGACCAGATCCAGTCGATTGCGGGCGAGTTCGGCAGCCCGTTTGCGGCTGGGAAGATGGCCCGCTACTGGACCGGCGGCGGCGAGGGTGGGAATATCCCGCGCATCAAGGACCGCTTCTCCTGGGGTCTTGGCCCCGTGGAGGAGGGTGACCGCGGACCGTTCCCGCACCACTTCACCAACCAGGGCCAGTACTGCACCGCCACGGCAGAGAGGAACGGCCTGGTGGAAGAGTGCACCGAGACGCTGCTCTTCTTCGCCGGCGAGGACGTGCAAGGCCGCATCGCCATCGACCGCGGCTCGCTGCCCATGATCAAGACCGTGGTCGATTCCGACGAGTTCAGGGCGGCGCCGCCCGAGAACTACGGGTACTTCAAGACCTGGATGGACAAGACGGACCACCACCACTGGCAAAACGGCCACCCGAACTGGTGGGAGTGGTACGAGTCCTTCCGCGCCGCCGACGCCACGTTCATCGGCGACATGACGGTCGAAGAAGGCATGCAGCACATCATCAACACCTCCAACCGTGTCCTGGAAGACACCAAGGAGGAGTACGACTCCTGGAAGGCCTGGATCGAAGCGCTGTAACGCCAAACGGTCCGCCCATCGTCCACGGGCGGATGACGACCGGTCGGCCCGGCGTGGTGCCGGGCCGACCGGTTGGCGTTTAATCCGCCGCACGCCTGGCGGCAGGGAACCACCAGCGTTTCGTCACGCTCGAACGTCCCCGGCGCCGACAGCGGACGCGGGCGGGTTGTTCAGCGCTTCCCCAGCGGCATGCGGCGCGGTGACTGACAACCGAGCGGCAGACGCGGCCCATGACGTCCTGGCGGACGCGCGCGAGCGGCGGATTCCGATGCTGACGCTCGTCCTGGAGTTTGCGCCGGGCATAACGGTCGGACGCTTCATCCGCTAGACCCCCATTCCCGCCGGGCCTACCAGTCGGCTCCTGCTTCTTTTCCCTCTCCCTCGAGGGAGAGGGCAGGGTGAGGGGGAGACGCCAGAGTGAACCTTGCTGCGCGGCCAAAGGCAGCGGCGCGCGGGAAGAGTCTTCCCCGCCAGCCTCGTGCCCGCCCCTCACCCCAACCCTCTCCCCGCAGGCGCGGGGAGAGGGGGCAAGATTTTCCTTGCGCTGATGCGTCGAATCGCCGCTCTCCGCAGACGTGGGGGAGGACAGGAGGGCGAGTTCGCAGCGCGCTGGCTGGCGCTTTTCTTTCCCTCTCCCTGGAGGGAGAGGGCAGGGTGAGGGGGAAACGCCGGGGTGAACCTTAGTGTGCGGCCAAAGGCAGCGGCGCGCGGGAAGAGTCTTCCCCGCCAGCCTCGTGCCCGCCCCTCACCCCAACCCCCTCCCCGCAGGCGCGGGGAGAGGGGGCCGGAGCGCGGAGGAGAGGGGAGCGGGAGCGAGTTCACGGCGCACTGGCTGGCGCTTTTCTTTCCCTCTCCCCGCAAGCGCGGGAAGAGGGGGCAAGATTTCCCTTGCGCTGATGCGTCGAATCGCCGCTCTCCGCAGACGTGGGGGAGGGCAGGAGGGCGAGTTCGCGGCGCGCTGGCTGGCGCTTTTCTTTCCCTCTCCCTGGAGGGAGAGGGCGGGGTGAGGGGAAACGCCGGGGTGACGCGCAGCTCCAGAGGCAAAGCACAGCGCATGACCGACGATCTTCCCGGCCACCCGCGCGGCCGAACCCTTGTACTCGCCAGGTTCAGCGCCAACGCTGCTGACCCGGCCGTCCGCGCGTGGCCGGACCTTGGTGACGTAGAGGTGGCCGTGGGCCGCCTGGGACCCGGCCGTCCGCGCGCGGCCGGACCCCTGCCATCGCGCCGTGCGCGAAACCCACTACCATGGGCGCGCTGCGCACAGAGGGGCACGGCCCAGGCTGGCATGAGCTTCAAGGTCGGAATCATCGGACACACCGGGCGGGGGAATTATGGGCATTACCTCGACTTGGCTTTCGTTGGCGTGGAGGGCGCCGACATTGCGGCGCTGGCGGACCCGGACGACGAGGGGCGCGCCGCGGCCGCCGCCCGCACGGGCGCGCGCGCCGTCTATGCCGACTACCGCGAGATGCTGGAACGGGAGCGGCCCGACGTGGCCGTGGTGGCTTCGCGCGAAGTCGGCGACCACCGCGAGCTGGTCATCGCCGCCGCCCAGGCCGGCGCCAACGTCTACCTGGAAAAGCCCGTGGCCGCCGCGCCCCAGGACGTGGACGCCATGCATGCCGCCTGCCGGCAGGCCGGCGTGCAGTGCGTGGTGGCGCACCCCTGGCGCGGCCATCCGCCGATTCAGCGCACCGCCATTCCGCTCATCCAGTCCGGCCGCATCGGCCAGCCGCGCCTGGCGCGCGTGTTCTGCAAGGACGGCCCGCACGGCGGCAACCAGATGTTCCTGGACCTCTACCCCCACTTCGTCGACTTTCTCTGGCAGCTCTTCGGCGCGCCGCTGTGGTGTCAGGCGCACCTGACGCAGAACGGCCGCAGCTGCCAGCCGTCCGACCTCGCCCCCGGCTGGGAAGGCATGGGACTGGTGGCCGGCAACGGTCTCAAGGCCTACTACTGCTTCGAGGACGGGGCCGCGGCGGACTTCGAGGCCTACCAGGGCGACGGCGCGTCCGACCCTTACGGCGTCGAGATTCTGGGGACCGAGGGCGCGCTGTGGCTGCCCGGCCCCATGGGGCGCGGCCCCGACATCTATTGGAACCCCAGCGCCGCCCCCACGCCGCTGCGCGGCGACCGCTGGGAGGTCGTCCCCTCCGACCCGCCGCCGCACGGCGCCAAGTGGCTGGACGCCCACCGGCGCATGGCCCGCGCGCTGCTGGACGTGCTGGAGGGCAAACCGCCGGCCTGGGAGCTGGTGCACCTGCCCGACGCCCGCCGCTTCCTGGAAACCGCGCTTCTGGCCCACGCCGCCCACGTGCAGGGCGCCCGCGTGTCCCCGCCCCTCCCCGACGGCAAAAACCCTTTCGACCACTGGAGCGCGTAGCCGGCCTGGACCGAGGGGCGCCCGCAACCAGGTAAACCGCAACGCCGCGAACCGCGCGTAGGCGGCCTGGACCGAGGGGCAGCCCTGGCCGCATTCCCGCGGCCCCAGGTCGAACAGATCGAGGGTTAGGCTTGAGGCATGGCGACGTCCAGGCGCAGGATTTCTCGGCCGCGCCCGCGGGGGCCGCGGCCGTGGATCTGGCTGGGGCTGGGCGGAGCATGGCTGACGGCGCTGGCGCTGGCGCTGGCGGCGCTGGCGCTGACCGGCGTCGTAGGCGCGGCAGCCGCCGCGGTCGTGGCGCAGCGGTTCCTGGCCGACCTGCCGCCGGTGGACGAGATCGTCACCGTGGGCGACGAGCTGTTTCAAACCACCGTCGTCCGCGACCGCCGCGGCCGTCCGCTGGGCGAGCTGCTGGGCGAGGGGCGGCGCACGCTGGTGCCGCCGGACGAGATTCCCCAGGTGCTCAAGGTGGCGGTGGTGGCGGCCGAAGACGCCTCGTTCTACGAAAACCCAGGGGTCGAAATCCGCGCCATCCTGCGCGCCTTCTGGCAGAACCTGCGCGGCGGCGAGGTGGTGTCGGGCGCCAGCACCATCACGCAGCAGATGGTCAAAAACGCGCTGCTGACCCCAGAGGAAACCTACGAACGCAAGCTGCGCGAGGCCGTGCTGGCCTGGCAGATCACCCAGCGCTTCTCCAAAGACGAGATTCTGGGGCTGTATCTGAACCAGAACTACTACGGCAGCCTGGCCTACGGGGTGGCGGCGGCGGTGGAGACGTTCTTCGGCAAAGACCTGCAGGACGTGACGCTGGCCGAAGCGGCCATGCTGGCGGGCATCCAGCAGTCGCCCCACACCAAGAATCCGCACGCCGACCCGCAGGCGGCGCGGCGCGAGCAGCTGCGCGTGCTGACGGCCATCGAACGCAACGGCCTGGCGCCGCCCGACGTGGTGGCGGCGGCGCGCGCCGAGGAGGTGCGCATTGCGCCGCCGCGGCAGTCGAGCTCGCCGGCGCCGCATTTTTTGGACTACGTGCTGCAAGGCCTGCAAGAGCGCTACGGGCCAGAGGTCAGCCGCCGCGGCTGGGAGATCGTCACCACCATCGACCTGGACCTGCAGGCCGCGGCCGAGGCGGCGGCGCGCGAGCACGCGGCCTCGCTGGCCGAGCGCGACGTCTCCAACGCGGCGCTGGCGGCGCTGCGCCCGGCCACGGGCGAGATTCTGGCCATGGTGGGCAGCCTGGACTTCGACGACGCCGACATCGACGGCCAGGTCAACGTGACAACCGCGCTGCGGCAGCCCGGCTCCTCGTTCAAGCTCTTGACCTACGCCAGCGCGCTGGAACAAGGCTATGCGCCGGCCACCATGCTGCTGGACATTCCCACGACGATTCCGATCGTGGGCCAGGAGCCCTACGAGCCGCGGAATTACGACCGCAAGTTCCGCGGGCCGGTGAGCCTGCGCACGGCGCTGGGCAGCTCGCTGAACATTCCGGCCGTGCGCGCACAGCTCTTCGCCGGCGTGGACGCCACGATCGACCTGGCGGGGCGGCTGGGCATAACCTCGCTGACCGACCGCTCGCGCATCGGCCCCTCGGTTGCGCTGGGGTCGAACGAGGTGCAGCTGCTGGAACTCAGCAGCGCCTACGCCACCGTGGCCAACCAGGGCCGGCGGGTGACGCCCACCGCAATTCTGTGCATCCGCGACGCGCGCGGGCGCGTGGTGGAGCAGCTGGGCGACGGCTGCGCGCTGCCGGCCGGCGCCTCGCCCTTCGCGCTGCGCGGCGTGCCGCTGACCGAGCGCGTGCTCTCGCCCGACGCCGCGTATCTGATGGCCTCCATCCTTTCCGACGCGGAGGCCCGCATTCCAGGCTTCGGGCAGGCGCGCGCCATGCTGGAACTGCGCGACCGACCCGCAGCGGTCAAGACCGGCACCACCGAAAACACGCGCGACGCGCTGACCGTGGGCTTCACCCCGCAGCTGGCCGTGGGCGTCTGGGTGGGCAATTCCGACGGGTCGCCCATGGACGACGTGACCGGGCTGCGCGGCGCCTCGCCGATTTGGAAACGGTTCATGGAACACGCGCTGGCGGACGAAGACCCGCTGACCTGGGCGCGGCCCGCCAGCGTGGTGGTGCAGGACGTGGACGTCGTGTCGGGACTGCTGCCCACGCCCTTCACACCGCAGACGCGCGAAGAGGAGTTTGCGGCCGGCGCGGCGCCCACGCAGCGCGACATGGTGCATCACGCCTTCCGCATCCACACCCCCAGCGGCCTGCTGGCGGCGCCGGACACGCCGCCGGACCAGGTCGAAGAGCGCGTGTTCGTGGTGCTGCCCACCGAGGCCGCGGCCTGGCAGCGCGAGCAGCCCGACGATTCGCCCTGGCGGCTGCCGCCGGACCGATTCGCCGGCGGCCCGGGCCTGGCGGCGGACGCAGGCGCCGCGGTGCGGATAGGCGCGCCAACAGA
Organism: uncultured Chloroflexota bacterium; assembly: GCA_958296175.1. GTDB lineage: Bacteria > Chloroflexota > UBA11872 > UBA11872 > UBA11872 > UBA11872. The sequence goes on along the minus strand of OY282448.1, from coordinate 1,254,470 downwards.
AGGCCAGGCCGTGCGCAGCATCCTGGAAATCACCGGCAGCGCCGCGCTGGACGGCTTTCGGGTCGCGGAGCTGCATTACGGCGAGGGCGCCTCGCCAGGCCTCTGGATTCGCATCGGCCCCCCGGTGGATCAGCCGCGCGTCGACGCGCAGCTGGGCGCCGTGGACACGGTGCAATTTCCCGACGGGACCTACACGCTGCGGCTGACGGCGCGCGCCGTGGACGGCGGCGGGGAGCTGGTCTTTCGCCGCTTCGTGGTGGACAACACCCCCCCAACCGTGGAGGTGAAAAGTCTGGGCGGCGGCGCAACCAACCCCTCCGCCGGCCTGGTGGCGCTGGGCGCCGAGGTGCGCGACGACGGCGGCGTGGCGGAAGTGGAGTTCACCCTCGACGGCCAGTCGGTGGGCGTGGTGCGGCGCGCCCCTTACCAAATCGACTGGCCCAGCCAGCCAGGCGAACACACCCTGGTCGTCACGGCCACCGACCGCGCCGGCAATGCCGCAGCCTCCCTGCCCGTAACCTTCCGCGCGGGCTGACCCAGACGCCAACGCGGCCCTGCGCCAGACGACGGACGCGCCCGGCCCAGAGCGCGGGAAATGCCGGGGGTCACGGGTGAAACGGTCCGGGGCCTGGCGCGGGACCGGGGACGGGTTGGCCGGCCGCGCGTAACGCTGCGGGGCGCGCGGGCGTTTTGGGAACCGTACGTGGTCGACGCCGAGGCGTTGCAGCGCACGTTGTACTATGGCCAACGCATACACGTGAGCCACGCTGGGGCTCAGCACCCCCTCACTGCATCTGGAGGCGCCGGGATGCGGAGTCTGCGCGAGCGGGGCGGGCTGCGTGCAGGCCGCTCCGCCGACGGGCGTGTGAATAAGGGGCCGCGGTGAGAACCCTGCGTCAGTATCGGTTGTTCGTCACGCTGCTGGTGCTGCCGATTCTGGCCATTGTGATGATTGTGGTGCTGGTCATCGCGTTGTCGGGCGGAGGCGGCCAGGAAGAGTCCGGCACGGCCGGCGTGGCTACGCCGGCCGCCGTGAGCGGGCTGCCGGCCGCCACGGGTGCGGCCTCGCCGGCCGCCATCACGGTGGCGCCCACGCAAACGCCGCTGCCCGAACCTACGCCCACCGAGCCGCTGCCCGAACCTACGCCCACCGAGCCGCCCATCCCCACGCCCACCCCGCTGCCAGAAGGCCCTATCGACTACGAAGTGCAAGACGGCGACACGCTGTTCACCATCGCCTCGCAGTTTGGCGTGAGCGTCGAAGACCTGGTGGAGTTCAACAACCTGCCGGACGAAAACTACATTTCCGTGGGCCAGGTGCTGGAAGTCCCCACCGACCCATCCCAGCTGGCGGAACGGCGGCAAGCGCGGCCCACGCCCGTCACCGCCGTGGTGGCGGCGGACCTGGGGCTGAACGTGCGCTCCGCGCCCGACACCGCCTCCGGCACCGTGCAGTACGTGGCGCCGTCAGGGTCCGGGCTGGACCTGACGGGCGTGCAGCAAGAGATTGACGGCGTGACCTGGTGGGAAGTGGCGGACGGCAACTGGGTGCAAGGCCAATACCTGGACTTTAGCGGCCAGGCCGCGCCAGCGCCGCCGCCGGCCGCCACCGAAACGCCGGCCGCCACCGAGGCTACGGCCGCGCCGGCAACGCCCGCCGCCGGCCAGCCGGTGACCGCCTCGGTGGTTCCGGCCGCAGGCCTGAACGTGCGCGTGGCCGCCGACCCCACCGCCGCAGTGGCCTACGTGGCGCCCGGCGAGTCCACGCTGCAACTCTCCGGCGAAACGCAACTCCTCGACGGCGTCACCTGGTGGCGGGTGTCCGACGGCAACTGGGTCCAGGGCCAGTTCCTCAGGTTCGGATAAGCCCCGGCAAACAGCCTGCGGCCCGCCGTAGCGCGTGCGCCGCGGCAGGCGCCAGTTCGCATAAGCGCCAGCAAGCAGCGTTCGGACCACGACGCCCCGCGTCATCCAGACCCGCTGCACCCCCCGACTCCCTGCCTCATCTCCGCGCGACACCCTGGGGCGCCGTCCGCGCACTCGCGGGCGGCGGGGAGGGGCGCAAGGCGGCGGCGGACTGGTTCGAGCACCGGCCGCCGCGCTCGCGGACGGCGGCTCGACCAACGCATCCCCGCACGAGACCCTGGCGTACCCTGAGCACTGGGCGCGGAAAAACAAGGGCGGCGGCGTCACGCGGTTCGATTAGGTTTTTCACGGTTCGAGCGTGCGTCGGCGGTATGCTGGCGGGCATACGCTTCCGCCGTTGAGTGCGGCGTGAGAGCCAGGGAAGCCCCCGAGGAGATTCCGTGCGCACGGCCGTGATGCTTCCGGTTCGGTTTGCGCGGCAGGTGGGCCGCGGGCTGTGGTGGCTGCTGCGCTTGCTGGGGCGCTTTTTCTGGTGGCTGCTGCTGCTGGCCCTCATCGCCGCGGGCGTGTGGTTCCTGGTGCTGCCGCGGGTCACCGGCGGCGAAGAGGACGACGCGCCTCCGCCGCCCGAACCCGTGCCGGCGGTGCGGCAGGACCTGCGGCTCACCGTGCCGGCCGTGGGGTCCATCGACTACGGCTCGGTCATCGAGCTCGGGTTCGCCGCCTCGGGCGTTATCGCCAGCCTGAACGTCACCGAGGGCGGCCCGGTGTCAGCCGGCGACACCCTGGCCACGCTGGAACGGGACGAGCTGGCGCGCAAGGTCGAAGACGCCGAAGCGTCCCTGCGGCGGGCGCAGCTGGACCTGGCCGACCTGCTGGCGGACCCCACCCCCACCGACCTGCGCCAGACCGAGCTGGACCTGGACGAAGCGCGCGCCGCCCTGGACGATCTGGACGACCCGCCTGGTGCGTCCAGCGTGGCGGCCGCGGAGTCCGGTGTGTCCTCGGCGCAGGGATCGCTCATCACCGCGCAGAGCGCCCTCGACGACTTGCTGGATGGGCCGACGCCGCGTGAACTGGCGGACGCGGAGAGTTCGCTGGCCTCGGCCCGCTCCTCGCTGGTGAGCGCCCAAAGCTCCTTGAGCGACCTGCAGGCCGGGCCGACCGAGCTGCAAGCGGCGGCCGCGCGCGACAATCTGGCGGGCGCGCGTGAGGCGCTGGCGGGCGCGCGCGAGGCGCTGACGGGCGCGCGCGAGGCGCTGGCCGCCGCGCGCCGCAATCGCGCGGCAGCGGTCGCCGACCATCCCTCCAACGTGACCAACGCCGAGGCCACCCTGGCCAACCGACGGGCCGAGGTCATCTCGGCCACCACCTCGCTGCAGAATCTGCGCGCCAAGCCCACGCCCGACGACGTGCGCAGCGCGGAGATCGAACTGGAGCAGGCGCGCCTGACCCACGACGACACCGTGCGAACCGGCGCCCGCGCAACCGCGGCGCAAAAAGAGCAGGCGGCCTACACCTTCGAGCAAGCGCAGCGCAGATACCTGAAGGCGCTGGAGCCGGCCACGGCGGAGGAACTGGCCGAAGCCGAAGCGCGCCTGACCGCGGCGCAGGCCAACCTGGCCGTGGCGGAGACGACGCTGGCCGATCTGCTGACGGGGCCCGACCTGGCCGATCTGGACGAGGCGGTAACCGCGGCCGAGCGCAGCGTGGCCTCCGCCGAGCGCGGCGAGGCCGCCGCCGAGCGCAGCGAGGCCGCCGCCGTCCGCGAACTCGACGATCTGCGCAGCGGCCCCAGCGCGACCGACCTGGCCGCGCGCCGCGCCAGCGTGGCCTCGGCCATGGACGCGCTGGCGGCGGCGGAGCAGCGCCTGGCGGACCTGCAGGCCGACCCGGACCCGAACGACGTCAAGAAAGCCCGCCTGGACCTGGCCGCATCGCAATCGAGTCTGGCCGATGCGCAGGCGCGTCTGGCCGATCTGATGGCCGGCGCCAACGCCGTGGACCGCCGCAAGGCCGAGGCGGCGGTCGTCCGCGCCGAGATTGCGCTGGACAAACTGCGCCTGCCGCCCGACCAGCTGGACGTGGAGCGCCGCGAACTGGCGGTCACCGACGCCAGGCGCGCCCTCGAATCGGCGCGCACCGATCTGGTGGACTCCGTCATCACCGCGCCGATAGACGGCGTGGTGCTGAGTGTGGACAACCACGTGGGCGAGCGCGTTTCCGGCGCCTTCATCAAGATCGGCGCCGCCGGCAGTCTGCGGGCGCGCGTCAGCATCGACGAGTCGGACATCGGCCAGATAACCGTCGGCCAGCCCGTGGAGCTGACCTTCATCGCCCTGGACGACCGCCCCTATCGAGGCGAGGTGTCCTGGATTGCCGTGCAGGGCGAGTTCAACCAAGGGCTGGTGACCTTCGACGTGGACATCGCCTTGCGCGAGGACGCGCAGCGCTTGCGCGCCGGGCTGTCCAGCAACATGTCGATCCTGATCGACGAGGTGAGCAATGTGCTTGCGGTGCCGAAGGCTGCCGTGCGAACCACGCCGGGCGGCGGGATGGTGGTGGTGGTTGGCCCCAACGGCGTGGGCGAACCCCGCCAGGTGCAGACCGGCCTGAGCGACACCTTCATGATCGAAATCGTCGACGGCCTCCAGGAGGGCGAGCTGGTGATGCCGAACGTTGCGCAGGCGCTGGCCGACCTGGCCGCCGGCCAAGCGGTGGGCGCGCCGGCGGGAATACAGCCGCAAGACCCGCCGGACGCGCAGGGGCAAGGCCAGGCGCAAGCGCCGCGGCCGCCCCCCCGCCGCGGCCAGGGCAGCGCGGTTGGCGTCCGGGTCGGCGGGTAGACCCGAGGATGCCGTGACCTCGACGAACAACGGGACCGCTCCCATCATCGAGGCCGTCGACCTCACCAAGACGTACATGATGGGCGACGTGAAGGTGGAAGCGTTGCGCGGCGCCACGTTCACCGTCCAGCACGGCGAGATGCTGGCCATCATGGGCCCGTCCGGCTCGGGCAAGTCGACCACCATGAACCTGTTGGGCTGTCTGGATTCGCCCACGTCGGGCAGCTACCGCCTGGACGGCGAGGACGTGGCCGGGCTGAGCGAGGACCAGCTGGCCGACATCCGGCTGCGCAAGATCGGCTTCGTGTTTCAATCCTTCAACCTGCTGCCGCGCATGTCGGCGCTGGAACAGGTGGAGCTGCCGCTCATGTACGCCGGGGCGCTGCGCCGCCGCGCCCGCGCGCGGGAGGCGCTGGACATCGTGGGCTTGGCCGACCGCATGAACCACGCGCCGGTGGAACTGTCCGGCGGGCAGCAGCAGCGCGTGGCCATTGCGCGCGCGCTGGTCAGCCAGCCGCGCATGCTCCTGGCGGACGAACCCACGGGTAACCTGGACACCAAGTCGGCCGCCGGGATCATGGACGTGATCGAGCGGCTCAACCAGGAGCGCGGCATCACCATCATTCTGGTCACGCACGAAACGACCGTGGCCGAGCGCGCGCGGCGCGTCATCCGCTTCCTGGACGGCGTGATCGAGCTGGACGAGGTGGTCGACGTGGACGCTGCGCGGGCATGACCATTCTGGACGCCGTGTACTCGGCGCTGCGCTCGTTGGTGGCCAACAAAATGCGCACCTCCCTGACCTTGCTGGGCATGGTGATCGGCGTTGGGGCCGTGGTCACGCTGATGTCCATCGGCGCCGGCGTCCAGACGAGCATCGAAGAGCAAATCCGCACCTTTGGCACCAACCAGTTGTTCGTGACGCCGGGCGGCGGCCGCGACGATCCATTCGGGGGCTTCCTGAGTCGGCGGCAGTGGGCGAGCACCCTGACGCTGGACGACGCCAACGCCATCCGCGCGGCCAACATCGAGGGGATTGCGCGGCTCGACCCCACGCGCTCGTCGGGCGGCTCGCTGGTGTCCAGCGACGCCGCCGTGACGACCTCGCTGGAGGGCGTGACCGAGGAATACGTCGTGGTGCACAACGCCCCAATCGCCGAGGGCGCGTTCTTTTCGGCGACGGACCTGGCGGACGGCACGCGCGTGCTGGTGCTGGGGGCCACGCTGGCCGAGGACCTGTTTCCCAACGGCGGCGCCGTGGGCAGCACGGTGCGCCTGAACAGTCAGCTGTTCACGGTGGTCGGGGTCCTCACGCCCCAAGGCGGGAACGCGTTCTCCGGCCGCGACGGGTCGGGCTTCATCCCCTTCTCCACCCTGGCGCTGCGCATGGAACCCTCACGCACTACGCGCGGCGAGGACCTGGTGGACCGCATCGTCGTGCAGCTCACGGACGAGTCGAACGCCACGGTCACCCGCGTGACGCAGGAGATCGAAACGCTGCTGCTGCAACGGCACGCCAGCGAGGAACAGGACTTTTCGGTCACCAGCCAGGCGCAGGCGATTCAGGCGGTCGCACAAATCACCGGCATCATGTCGCTGTTCCTCGGCGCCGTGGCCGGCATTTCCCTGCTGGTCGGCGGGATCGGCATCATGAACATCATGCTGGTGTCGGTGACCGAGCGAACCCGTGAAATCGGGATTCGCAAGGCCATCGGCGCCAAGCGCCGCGACATCATGACGCAGTTCATGATCGAGGCAATGGCCGTGAGCTTGGGCGGCGGCCTGGCCGGCGCGGCGTTTGGGATTGCCATGTCGCTGGGGCTGAACGGTCTGACCTTCGGGCAAGGCGGCGGCGACACTGGCGGCGACACTGGCGGGGGGCCGGATGGGAACCCCTTTGCCGACGGGCTGACGACCACCATCACCACCCAACCCATTCTGCTGGCGCTGGGGGTGTCGATCGCCATCGGCCTGGTCTTCGGCGTCTACCCCGCCGCACGCGCCGCGCGCCTGTCGCCCATCGAGGCGCTGCGGTACGAGTAAGGCGCGCCAGGGCGCAGGTCAGGGCGGAGTTTCAGGCAGGACAGGCGCCAGCGCACGGCAAGCGGCGGGACGGTGCGCCGTTGGAGCGGTGAGTCAGGAACGCAGGCGCCCGCCGTGCCTGACGGCCTGGCGCAGCGCTGGCGGGAAAGGAGGTTAGGCCGTGCGCCGCCCGTTGCCAGCCCGCTCGGCCAGCACGCCTTCGATCACGCCCTCGATACGCGCCGCACGCTCGCTCAGCGCATCCACGCGAGATTCGAGCCCGTCGAAATGCGCGTCCATCGAAGCAAAACGAGCGTCAATCGAGGCAAACCGCGCGTCCAGCGAGGAAAAGCGGGCGTCCATTGAGGAAAAGCGGGCGTCCATCGAAGCAAAACGGGCGTCGAGGTGGGCTTCCATCGCGTCGAAACGGGCGTCTGCGCGCGACGCAGACTGGTCGATGCGCGCATTGATGCGTGCGAGTGACGCCAGCATGACAGCCGCCAGCGCCACGCCAACGCTGAGGATTCCAATCAACTCCGGCGTCATGCGTCCACTCCTTGGCGCCGCGCTCGCGGCCGCCTCGAATTGTCGAGCGCACGGCCGACCCAATCGAGGGCGCGGCCCTCAGCACCTGTCGAGTCTATCAGTCGGAGGCGCTAGGGGCCCCTCGCCGACGCGCCGCTCGGACGCCGCCGACCGCTTACCTCCGCCGCCGCGGCGCCGTCAGCGCCAGCAGGGACAAGCCGAAGCCGAACCCGATCAGCTCGCCCAGCACCACGCCGGGCCAGGGCGAGAGGCCCGTGACCAGCCAGTAGAGCGCCGCGATCAGCACGGCCAGCACCGTCATGGCGGCCGCGGCGGCCGCGACTTCTTCCAGCAGCGGGTCCAGGCGGCGGCTGAGGCCCGGCAGGCGCCGCCCGCCTGGGGGGCGAACGACTCAGCCGCCCCACATGCGGCGCGTGGGCGTGCGGATGGTCTGCGTGGTTTCCACCGCGTCCTTGCCGGGGAAGCCGGTCGTGTAGAGCTGGTAATACAGGCCGCCCTGCGCCAGCAGGTCGGCGTGCACGCCGCGTTCCACGATGCCGCCGTCCTGGAACACCAGAATCAGGTCGGCGCCGCGCACGGTGGCCAGGCGGTGCGCAATCACGAACGAAGTGCGGCCCTGCATCAGGCGTTCCAGCGCCTCTTGGATGTCCCGCTCCGTGCGCGCGTCCACGCTGGAGGTGGCCTCGTCCAGGATCAGGATGCGCGGGTCGGCCAGCAGCGCGCGCGCAAAGCAGATGAGTTGCCGCTGTCCCACGGAGAGCCGCGCGCCGCGCTCGCGCACGTCGGTGGCATAGCCCTCCGGCAGCGAGCGAACGAACTCGTGCACGCCCACCGCCGCGGCCGCGGCCTCCACCTCGGCGCCCGACGCCTGCGGCCGGCCGAAGGCGATGTTGTCGCGAATGCTGCCCGAGAACAGAAAGCTGTCCTGCGGCACGATCCCCAGCTGGCGCCGCAGCGAGTGCTGGGTAACCGCGCCGATGGAATGGCCGTCAATCCGAATATCGCCCCCGCCAACGTCGTAGAAGCGCGCCAGCAGGTTGATGGTGGTGGTCTTGCCCGCGCCGGTTGGACCCACCAGCGCCACCCGCTGCCCCGGCTCGGCCGTAAAGGACACGCCGCGCAGCACGTCGGCGCCGTTGTAGCCAAACGTCACCTGGTCGAACTCCACGCGGCCAGCCGCCGGCGGCAGCTCCACGGCGTCCGGGCGGTCGCTGACCTCTTCGGGTTCGTCGGCCAGCTGAAGGATCTTCTCGCCGGCCGCCATGGTGGATTGCAGCTGGTTGTAGAACCGCGTCAGCTGCTGAATGGGCTGGAAGAAGCGCGTCACCAGCGCCAGAAAGGCGATCAAGTCGCCCTTGGACATGCCGGTGTCCAGCACGAACGAGCCGCCCACCACGATCACCAGCGCCGTTGCGACCGCCGCGATGGTGTCGACGACCGGGATGAACCCCGACACCACAGCCCCGGCCCGGATGCTGGCGCTCACGTTGGCCTGGTTGGTGGACTCGAACCGCGAGGCGTTGGTGCGTTCGCGGCCGAACGACTGGGTGGTGCGAACTCCGTCGATGCTTTCCTGCAGATTGGCGTAGACGTCGCCCACGGTGGCGCGCACGTCGCGGTAGGCCGTGCGCGCCTTGCTGCTGAAATAGCGGCTGGCCAGCCACATCAGCGGCAGCACCGTCAGCGTGACCGCGGCCAGACCGGCGTCGAACGCGAACATCATCCCCACGATCACGATCAGGATCACCGCGTCGCTCACCAGCGTGATGACGCCCAGGGTGACGAACTCGCTGATCACGTCCACGTCGTTGGTCAGGCGCGACATCACGGCGCCCAGCGGGTTGCGCGTGAAGTAGGACAGCGACAGACGGTTGATCTTCACGAACAGGTCGTCGCGCAGCTGCAAGAGACTGGCCTGGCCGACGGCGGCCGAAATGCGCACCTGGAAGTACGACGCCACCCACATCACGCCCAGGCTCAGGAGATAGGCCACCCCCACGCGCATCAGCACGTCCACGTCGTTTTTCTCGATGCCCTCGTCGATGCCGATCTTCAGCAGCAACGGACCCGCCAGGCCGGAGGTGGAGGCAATGATCACCAGCACCAGCGCCAGCAGCAGCCGGCGCCGATGCGGGCGGAGATAGGCCAGCAGCCGCAGGGCAATGCGGTGGTTGTAGGCCGCGGCCTCGCCCTCGAAGCGGCCCATGGACATGCGCCCGGACATTGCCATGGTCAGGCCGTTCCCACGGGGGCGGGGCTGGCGGACATGGCGGCCTCGCGGCGCAAGCGTTCGGCTTCGGCTTCCTGCGCCGCCCACATCTCGCGGTAGAGCCCCTCCTGCGCAATCAGCGCCTCGTGGCGGCCGCGCTGCACGATCGCGCCCTGGTCCAGCACGATGATTTCAGCCGCGTGGCGCACGCTGCGGATGCGCTGGCTGATGATGAGCGTGGTGCGCCCGCGCTGCGCCTCCCGCAGCGCGTTCTGAATGGCGCGCTCGGTCCAGGTGTCCACGCTGGAGGTGGACTCGTCCAGGATCAGGATGCGCGGGTCCAGCACCAGCGCGCGCGCAATGGCCGCCCGCTGCTTCTGCCCGCCCGACAGCGTGACGCCGCGCTCGCCCACCACGGTCTCATAGCCGTTGGGCAGCGTTTCGATGAAGTCGTGAATCTGCGCCAGCTTGGCGGCGGCCACCACCTGCTGGCGCGTGGCCGCGGGCCGTCCGTAGGCAATGTTGGCCCGCACCGAGTCCGCAAAGATGAACGGCTCCTGATGCACGATGCCGACCTGCGCCCGCAGCGAGTCCAGCGTCACGCCGCGCACGTCCTGGCCGTCCAGCCGCACTGCGCCCTGCGTGGGGTCGTAGAAGCGCGGCACCAGGTTGACGATGGAGCTTTTGCCGGACCCGGTGGCGCCCACGATGCCCAGCGCCTGGCCGGGCGCCACGTCGAAGTCGATGCCGCGCAGCACGGGCCGCTCGTCGTGCTGGAAGCTCACTTGCTCGAACGTCACGCGGCCGTCCACCTCGCCCAACGCCTGCGCGCCGGGCGCGTCCTGCACTTCCGAACGCACGTCCAGGATGTCGAAGATGCGTTCCCCCGACGCCACGGCGCGCGCAAAGCTGTTGATGGTCATTCCCAACATGCGCACCGGCATGAACAGAATCAGCAGATAGAAGTTGAACTCGACCAGCGTGCCGAGCGAAATCTGGTCGTCGATCACCTTCCAGCCGCCGAACCAGAGCACGGCCACCTGCCCGGCCCCCACGATGGCGTTGAACAGCGGCGTGCGGATGGCGAACAGCCGCATGACGCTGATCGTCCGATCGTTGAGCGTGGCGTTGGCCGGATGAAACCGGCGCCGCTCCTTGTCTTCCTGGGCAAAGGCGCGCACCACGCGCGCGCCCGCCAAGTTTTCCTGAATCCTCACGTTCAGGTCGGCCCAGGCCTGCTGCACCAGTTGGTACATGGGCCGGATGCGGCGCGCGAAGCCTACGGCGATCGCCGTCAGCACCGGAACGATGAGCAAGGCCAGGATTGCGAGCTGCCAGTCTTTGATGAGCAGCACCACCGCCACGCCGGCGAACAAGAGCACGATCTGCGTCATTTGGAAAACACCCATGGCGGCAAAGCGCCGCACGCGCTCGACGTCGCTGGTCGTGCGCGACATCAACTCGCCCGTGCGGGTGCGGTCGTGGAAACGGAACGAGAGGCCTTGAATGTGCCGATAGAGTTGGTTGCGCAGCGCAAAGACGACCCGCTGGCTCAGCACCTCGGCCATGAACTGGCGGCCAAACTGCGACAGCCCCTTGGCGGCCGTGAAGAGAATGACCAGGCCGCCCATGAGCAGCAACACGCGCGGGAGGCCGCTCGCAGGACCTTGGTCGACGGCTTGGCCAAGACCTTGGTCGATGGCTTGGCCGACGAACAGGGGAATCGTCAGGTCCGCGCCGGCGCCGACCAGGGTGACGACCAGCGTGGCCAGACCCAGGCGCCAGGAGGGCAGCGCGTAGCGCGTCAGCCGCAGCAAAATGGTTCCGCTATGCATGGGCGCCCCCGCGCTCGCGGGTCGAGCGGGGATACCCGCCGTCAGCCTCGCGCCCGCCGCGCCCCTCGCGTCGACTCGAAACGCCGCGGAGGGTTCGGAAATAGCCGGCTTCGCGCTTGGCCTCGATCTGGTCGTTGAGCCGCTGCAGCGCCGCGGCGGCGGCCTCGGCCTCGCGCTCGTCCAAACCGTCCAGCGCGCCTTGCAGGTGCTGGGTGAACGCGGCGAGGTACTGCGCCAGCCGCTGTTGGCCTTCGTCGGTGGCGGTCACCACGGCGTGGCGCCGGTCGTCGGGGTCCTGCGCGCGGGTGGCCAGGCCGTCCACCACCAGCCGGTCGACGGTTTGGGAGACGGTCTGCTTGCTGAGCATCAGCGCCCGCGCCAGCGCCTGCATGCGCAGCGGCCCGCGCCTGCACAGCGCGCGCAGCACCCGATAGGCCCGCAGCGACAGCCGCAAGTCGTCCTCGTGCGACCACGCAAAGCGCTCGGAGATGCGCGCCAGCCGCCCCGCCAGCACCGCCAGCTCGTCCGCCGCCCACGCCGACCCGCCAGCCGCAGATTCGTCAACGCGAGATACCGTCATCGGCTCTGATAGTACGCCCAACGGACGAATCACGCAAGCACTATCCAACCCGCCGCCCCTCCCCGCCTTCTTTTTCCCTCACCCTCCGTTTCCTCTTCCCCGCTGCACGGAGCGAGGGAACAGCCCCTTGGCGCGCGAAACAGGTACCGCGAGGCGCCGCCAGGCGGGGGCGCGGTCCACCAGGACCAGAACGTCCACCGCGGCGATGGGCAGCGCCGGCGGGAAGCGCGGCAGCAGCACAAGGCAAGGGCGCAGACCCCGTCACGCAGAAGCGCTGCCCGCCGCGTCGTCCCCGTCCACCACCGCCCACAGCGCCTCGCTGTCGGGCCAGTCGCGTTGGTGCGAGCCCACGTGCAGGAATTGCACGCGGCCCTGCGGGTCGATCAGGAAGACGCTGGGGCGCGCCATGTTCCAGGACTCGAAGTTGACGCGCACGTAGACGCCGTACGCGCGGATGACCGCTCGATCCTCGTCTATCAGCAGCGGAAAGGGCAGGTCCAGGTCGTCCGCCAGACCCTGCACGCGGCCCGGCGACTGCGGAAACACGCCGGCCGTGCGCACGCCCCGCCGCTCCCATTCCTCCAGCTCGCCCGCGAGCCGCGCCAGATAGCCCTGGCAGTTCAGTCACCAGGGATGCCGCAGGAACAGCAGCAGCTGCCAGGCGCCGGCGGCGGGAATGTCGAGGGTCTGGCCGGGGTCGGCCGCCGTGGGCAGCGCGGCCCGCGGCGCGCGGTCGCCCGGCTGCAGCGTCGTCGACCCCTGCGCCCGCGGCATTCAGGCCGCCAGGTCGCGGCGGCGGAACACGGCCAGCGCAGCGCCAAACGTCACCACCGCCGACCCGCCCAGCACCAGCGCGTCGCGCCAGGCGAACGCGCCCGTCGCCGCCTGGTCGATGGGGTTCCAGTAGCCGAACAGGCTCAGTCGGCCCAGCCACTCGGCCGCGGAGGCCACGTCCGCCACGATCGTGAGCACGAACATCAGCACCACGAGCGCCGCGGCGATGCCGTAGGTGCGGCCGGGCTGCAGAATCAGCGCGCCCAGCAGCGCGCCCACGCCGGCGAAGGCCAGCGTGAACAGCAGCAGCTGCACGTGGATGAGCGCCAGGTCGCGCGGGGACAGCGCCACGTCCGTGATCCAGACCGCCGCGCCCACCAGCACCCCCAGCAGGGAGGCCGCCGCCACCAGCAGGGCGGCCGCGGCCACCGCGGCGCCGCGCGCGGCCAGGAACCGCGTGCGGCTGATTGGCGCGGCCAACAGCACGTCCAGCGTGCCGGCGCCGAAGTCGCGCACGATCACCCCCGCGCCGAACCAGACGCCGACATAGGTCATCACCAGCGTAACCCAGGTCGTGTACTGCGAACTCCAGTACTGGTAGAACGCGTTCTCCTGCGCCGTGGCGGCGGAGGAAGTCACGCCGCCAAAGGTCTGCGTGCCGCCAAAGGCCTCCGCCATGGCCTGCCAGTCGATGTCCTTGAACAGCGGCCACAGGCCCATGATGAGCAGCGCGTAGAGCGCCACGCCGATCGAAAACCAGAACGTGGCCAGCCGCCGCGTCCGCAGGGTCAGACGCACCAGCTCCAGGCTCAGCACCGCGCCGCGCGTCATGCGTCCCGCGCCTCGCCGTGCGCGGCGGCCTGCGCCGCGCCGTCCGCGCCGTCCGCGCCATCCGCGCCGCCATGTTCGTAGTGGCGCAGGAACGCTTCCGCAAAGCTCGGCTCGTCGGTTTCCAGGTCGGCCACGTCGAACTGCGCCAGCGCCTTGATGACCGGGTCCATCGAGCCGCGCACCTCGAAGCGCGCCGCGCCGTCGCTGCGCTGGATGTTGCCGACGCCGGGAATCGCCAGCGCGGCGGGCGGCTCGCCCTCGAACGTGACCGTCACCCGCCGCACGCGCGCGGCGGCCAGGTCGGCCACCGCGTCCACGCGGATCAACCGTCCGCTGCGCAGGATGCCCACGCGGTCGCACAGCGCCTCGGCCTCGGACAGGAAATGCGTGGACAGGAAGACCGTGCGCCCGTCGTCTCTGATCTCGCGCACGATCGCGCCAAACTCCTGCTGCACCAGCGGGTCGAGCCCGCGGGTCGGCTCGTCCACGACGTAGACCGGCACGTCCTCCTGCAGCGCGCGCACGATCACGACCTTCTGGCGGTTGCCCATGGACAGGTCGCTAATCTTGCGCGAGTCGTCCAGGTCCAGCCGTTCGATCAGGTCGCGCTGGCGGCGGCGCGAGGCGCTGCCCAGGCGTCCGAACGCCTCCAGGTATTGGCGCACCTTCATGAAGGGGTACAAGCTGCTGTCGCTGGGCATGAAGCTCATCGAGCGCCGCGCCGCCGGTCCGTCGCGGTGCACGTCGCGCCCCAGCACCTCGGCGCGCCCGCGCGTGGGGCGCATCAGGCCAAACAGCAGTCGGATTGCCGTGGTCTTGCCGGCGCCGTTCGGCCCCAGGAACCCGAAGACCTCGCCCCGCACGACCTCCAGATCGAGATCGCACAGCGCCTCCACCGAGCCGTAATGCTTGGTGAGGCCCCAGGTCCGAATCGCCGGACCGCTCACGCCGGCGGCCGCTGCGTGGTGGAACGCCCAAGCGCCGCCGGGCGCGGGTTGCTGGTCATACCAGGCATCCTAACGCGCGGCGGCGTCAGGACCGGGCGGCCGGCATCAGGACCGGGCGGCCGGCGGCGGAGCCGCCTGTACGCAGCGGAACCCCAGGTTGCCGGCCGTGCTGTCCGGCGTGTTGGAGCTGCGCGCCGCCGCGCGGTAGCGGTTGCAATAGGAGCGGTGACACAAATACGACCCGCCGCGCAGCACGCGCCGCTGCCCCTGGGCCGGCCCCGTCGGGTTGTCGGTCCCGGCGCTGCGGTGGTGCGCGGCGCTGAACCAGTCGGCGCACCATTCCCACACGTTGCCGGCCAGGTTGTACAGGCCGTAGCCGTTGGGCCGGTACGCGTCCACCGGCGCCGTGCCGGTCCAGCCGTCGGCGCCAGTGTCGAGGCGCGGAAACTCGCCTTGCCAGATGTTGCAGCGGTGCTCCCCCTTGGGCGTCAGCTTGTCGCCCCAGGGATAGCGCCGCTGATCCAGGCCGCCGCGCGCGGCAAATTCCCATTCCGCCTCGGTTGGCAGCCGCGCGCCGGCCCAGGCGCAATAGGCCTGCGCGTCGTTCCAGGAGACGTGCACCACGGGATGGTCGAGGCGGTCGTCCACGTCCGACCCCGGCCCTTCGGGCGCCGACCAGCAGGCGCCGCTGACCGGCAGCCACCAGGGCGTCCCCTGCGGCCGCTGCGGAACGCGGCGCACGATCTCGTCCGGCGCCAGCAGGTGAAAGACATAGCTCCAGCCAAAGCCTTCGGCCTCGGTTCGGTAGCCCGCGGCGTCCACGAACGCGGCGAATTGCGCGTTGGACACCGCCGCGGCGGCGATGCGAAAGCCCCCCACGCGCACCACCCGCACCGGCCCTTCGCCGTCCGCCGGGAACCCCTGTCGATCGTCGGTCCCCATGCGAAACTCCCCCCCGCGCAGCCGCACCGCGCCCAGGCCAGGCACCGCAGCCCGTTCGGAGCGCCGCTTCCCCGGCCCCTCGGCCGCACGCGGAGCCGGGTGTTGGCGGCGCTGCCTGGCCTGGTCGTGTAAGGGCCCCTCAGCCGCGCGCGGGGTTGGGCCTCTCACGCTCGAGTCAAGTGTAATGGCCGTCGGCCGCCCGGCCGCGCGCGGGGCTGACGGCAGCGGCTCCGAGGCGTCCACGTGCGAGGAGGAGCGCTCGGCCGCGCGCGGGGCCGACGGCGCTCTGGCGGAACCCTCGGCCTGGCGCAGCGCTGGAGGCCCGGCCAGATCGCCCTGGCGCACGCCCCCCGACCCGCGGGCCGCCGCGGGCGCGCAACAAGGCTGGTCAGACACAGGCTTCAACCACTGGCCGCAGTCTGCAAGTGTACCCACCACCCACACCCCCAAACCCCCACCGCCCCCTCTTTACCCTCTCCCTCAAGGGAGAGTTCCCGCGCCTACCGTGACAAGGCTTCCAAGCGCACGGCGGCCTGCACGGGCCAACACGTGGGGATTGACTCGACGTGCGCCTCTACTACGCGCTCGACCTCGAATCCCAGAAGGCCGTGGCCGCCTATGACGACTTCGGGGAGATCGAACCCATGACCGTCACTCTGACACGGAGCGCTACGTCAGAGGGTTGGCGCGATCCGCCCGAACCTCGCCCCGAATCGAGTCTGGGGTAGGCAGAATGAGCGGCGCACCGGCAGGTAGGTTTGCATCGCTTGAAAAGTGCACGGGCCAGAGGTTCCCCGCGCACGCGGGGATAGAGCCCATGTATGCCCTAGGCATCGCCGCCCTGGGCGGATTCCCCCGCCCACGCGGGGATAGGCCGTCGCATACGGGAGAGTGTGTGTGATGGATGCGCTCGGGGGTCTCATTGATAACGTCGCGCCGAACGGGATGCCCCTGTGGGACTCCATACCTTTTGTCTGGAAGATTGTGGGCGGATTCTTCGTGGGGCTGTTCGTCTCCGCGATCTTCAGCGCGTTCAATCGCAAGTCTAAGGAGTAATCTCATGGAAACTTGCTTCAAGGGAAGCGGTTCTCCCCCTCATGCGGGGATAGACCCTATTGGGTGGACACGATGATGGCCTCGCCGCCGGTTCTCCCCCTCATGCGGGGATATACCTGCGCTAGACCTGCCGCCACAGCCCGCGCTATCGGCTCCCCCGCCGAGTGCGGGGATAGAAGCTAGGCCGTCAGGGATGACCTATCGGTTGTCCCTGGCGGCCTCTAGCGCCCCCGAACACATTTGCCATGCCAACAGAATCGTCAGAATCGCGCCAGGATGCCCGTACAAGCGATTCCGGGCGCGACATGAATCGGGCAGGGTGCGGGGGGAAAGCCAAGAACCGCCGCCGCCCTCTCTTCCCCTCTCCCTGGAGGGAGAGGGCAGGGTGAGGGGGGAAGCTGGCGTGAAGCAGACCATGCACGTGGAGCGTTGCGCGAAGACGAAGAGTCTTCCCATCTGGCGCGGCGGCCGCCCCTCACCCTAACCCTCTCCCCGCAGCGCGGGGAGAGGGAAGAATGGCAGCCCTAGCCCGGAACGGCAGCCCCCGGCGGCAGCATCTGCCGCACCTGGGCTTGCGTCTGCTCTTTCCCCTCTCCCTGGAGGGAGAGGGCAGGGTGAGGGGGAGAAGCTGGCGTGAAGCAGACCATGCACGTGGAGCGTTGCGCGAAGACGAAGAGTCTTCCCATCTGGCGCGGCGGCCGCCCCTCACCCTAACCCTCTCCCCGCAGCGCGGGGAGAGGGAAGAATGGCAGCCCTAGCTCGGAACGGCGGCCCCTGGCGGCAGCATGTGCCGCACCTGGGCTTGCGTCTTTTCTTTCCCTCTCCCTGGAGGGAGAGGGCAGGGTGAGGGGGAGAAGCCGAGGGCTGCCGCCGCGCCCAGGAGGAAGCGCGGCGCAGGAACACGAGTCCCCTGCCTCAGCCCCCGCTCAGCGCATCACGGGGCAAGGCCTACCAGATCGAGCGGATGAACACCCTGCTCGCCCCGCTCCACGCATCACGGGGCAAGGAAATCGCCCCCCCCTGCCACACGCGCCACCCACCAACAACCATCCACGCCGCCCTCGTGCTGTTACGCTGCGCACGTGCACGCGGATACCGTTGCGACCGGCCCGGATCTCACGTCCCTCGGCGCGCGAATCGTCGAGGCGGCGTACCTGGAGGGCGACTTCGTGCTGCGCTCCGGGCGGCGCAGCCGCTATTACCTGGACAAGTTCCGCTTCACCACCCGGCCCGAGCTGCTGTGGGACATTGGGCGGGCGCTGGCGGAGCGGCTGCCGCCCGGGACGCAGCGCGTGGCCGGGCCCGAGCTGGGCGCGGTGCCCCTGGCCGCGGCCGTCTCGCTGGTCAGCGGGCTGCCAAGCGTGCTGGTGCGCTCCCAAGCCAAGGCCTACGGCACCGGCCGCCGCTTCGAGGGTGAGCTGGCGCCCGGCGACCGCGTCACGCTGCTCGAGGACGTGGTGACGACCGGCGGCCAGGCCATCGCCTCGGCGCAGGCCCTGCGCGAGTTTGGCGCGCACGTCGAGCTGACCCTCGTGGTGGTGGACCGCCAGGAAGGCGCGGCGCAGGCCTTCCACGCCGCCGGTCACCCCTTCCAAGCCTTGTTCACCAGCGCCAGCCTGGGCCTGGCGGCCTGATGCCCGACAAGCTGCGCGTCGGCGTCGTCTTTGGCGGACGCTCCGGGGAACACGAAGTCTCCCTGCGGTCGGCGAAGTACATCCTGGAATCGCTCGACCCGGCCAAGTACGACGTGCGGCCCATCGGCATCACCAAAGCGGGCGGCTGGCTGCTGGAGGACGACCCCATGCGGCTGCTCGAAGACGGCGCACCGGCCGGCCAGCCGCCCGCGCACGTGCCGGTCAGCCTCCCCGTGGCGGCGGCGCCCTCCACCCACGCGCCGGCGGGGCCGTTCGACGTGGTGTTTCCCGTCATGCATGGAACGCACGGCGAGGACGGCGCCATCCAGGGCTTGTTCGAGCTGGCCGACACGGCCTACGTGGGCAGCGGCGTGGCCGGGTCGGCCGTGGGCATGGACAAAGCGCTGCAAAAGCGCGTGCTGCACGCGCACGGGCTGCCGGTGGCGGAGACGCTGGTGTTCACCCGCAGCGGCTGGGCCCAGCGCCCGGAGCGCGTGCGCGCCCAGGTCGCCGTGCAGCTCGGCTATCCCGCCTTCGTCAAACCCTGCAACCTGGGCAGCAGCGTCGGCATTTCCAAGGTGCACGACCCCGAGGGTCTGGACGCCGCCATCGACCTGGCCGCCGCCTACGACCGCCGCATAGTCGCCGAAGCCGCGGTGCCAAACGCGCGCGAGATCGAAGTGGGCGTGATTGGCAACGACGACCCGCAAATTACCGTCTGCGGCGAAATCATTCCCGGCGGCGAGTTCTACGACTACGCGGACAAGTACGTCAACGGAACGGCGCGGGCCGTCATCCCGGCCGATATCCCTGTCCAGGTGGCCGCGCTCATCCGGCACATGGCGCGGCAGGCTTACCAGGCCATCGACGCGGCCGGGTTCGCGCGCGTGGACTTCCTGCTGGACGGCGAGACCATGGACGTGAAAGTCAACGAGGTCAACACCATTCCGGGGTTCACCTCCATCAGCCTGTTCCCGCAGCTCTGGAAGGCCAGCGGCGTCGACATCCGCGCGCTGCTGGACCGGCTGATCGAGCTGGCGCTGGAGCGGCACGCCGAACGGCGCGCGACCAAGACCAGCTACACCTGACGCCGGCGTCGGACGCCGCGCCAACGCCGCGCCGCACGACCTGCCGCCGCTGACGACCTGCCCGGCCGCCGTTGCTGCCCTGCCGCTGTCGACGACGATTGCGTCGTTACGAAAGTAACGCCGTTTTCCCCCGCGCGTGCCTATGGTATAGTCCCCGTTATCTATGTTGCGTAGGCGTCGGGATTTTCTCAGGCGCAGCCTGGGACTGCTGGCGGGAGGCGCGGCAGGAGCAACCACCGGGAGGCTGGCTACTGCTGTGGGAGCGGTTGGCCTGCTGCCCGACTCCCGCACGCATCCGCCCAACGCTGCCGCCGGGCCGGCCGGCGCCGCGCTGCCCGGCCAGTCGACGGCAGCGACGGCGGCGCGCGCGTCGTCCAGCGCCGGCTCAGGCGTGATCGTCGATCCGCCGTTCTCGATTCCCGACGTCTGCATCCCCGAAATCGCGCGCGCGGGCCCGGCCGTGCTGCAGTGTTGGGAACCAGACCCGCCGCTGGCCGACATCCCCCGGTCGATCCTGCAAGAACGCCCCATGCTCACGATCTACGGGCGCAGCTTCGGCGTGGCCCCGCTGCTCGGCATGCTGGGCGAGTTCCAGTCCTTCGACGAGCTGGAAGCAGGCATCGACCCGTGGGTGCGCAGCATGTCCGAGGTCGCCGGGACCCAGGTCTACGTGGCGCTCCACATGATCTACGCCCTCGCGCGCCCCTGTTACAACGACGACGACTCGTGCCTGATCTATCTGGACCTGTCCGGGGTCGACCTCGTCAACGACTACATCCAGCCGGCCGCGGAGCGCGGCATGGCGGTCATTCTGGATGCCCAGATGGGCCGCCGCCCGCCGCTGCACTTCGTGCGCCACATGATCGACCAGGGCTACATGGCCTATCCCAACGTGCACGTCGCCCTGGACCCCGAGTTCGCCACACGGCCCGGCCAGTCGCACCCCGGCTCGCCCATCGGGCGGCTCAGCGCCGACCAGATCAACGAGGCGCAAACCGAGCTGGCGACCTATGTGCGCGACGAGGGCCTCTCGCACAAGAAGGTCATGATCATTCACCAGTTCGTGGACGACGTGTCGGACTCCTGGTCGATGGTGACGCGCAAGCGCGACATTCAGGCCCTGCCGGAAGTCGAGCTGGTCTACGACGCCGACGGGTTTGGAAGCCCAGACGCCAAGATCGTCAAGTACAACGCCATCACCAACCCCGAGGCCTACCCGCAGCTGAAGTGGCGCGGCATCAAAATCTTCAGCTACAACCGCCACGCCCCGCGGTATTCCGACGCTCCAGTGCTGACGCCGCGCCAACTCTTCGGCCTCGACACCACCTCCGGCGGCCGCCGCATGTGGGCCGCCCCTCACCTGATCGTGCTGGCCTGACCGCGCCGCCCGCAAGCGCCGCTGCGCCGACGCGCGCTCGAAGAAGATCTGCAAGGACCGGGGAGCCCGCCGTGCGGCGCGCGCGCCGCGCAGAACACGGCGCGGACCTGGCCCCGGCCGGCCGTTACGCCGCTAGGTAGGGCACCGTATACGGCCCGCGGGGGAGCACGCAGACCCGCCCCGCGCCGCCGGCCAGGTCGCGCGCGCGCTGCGCCACGTCTGGGCAGGGCACGCAGTGCGCGGCGCGGACGTCGTCGTCCGTCAGCCCGTCGGCGTGCAGGTGCACGGTGGCGCCGTCCAGCACACGCCCGAACACCTGGTTCTGCCACTGGTCGGCGCGCACCCGCGCGCCCGCGGTGATGGCGTGCAGCATGGCGGCCGGCGCGGCGTGTTCCCGCAGCATGTGCACGAACTCGCCGTGGCCGGCGCCGTCGCAGCACTCGGCCGCCATCACGATGTGGCCGCCCGGCCGCACCACTTGCGCGGCGGCGTCCATCCCCTTCACGGCCTGATACAGGTTGAGGTCCAGCGGGTGGCCGCCGTTGGAGGTGACCACCACGTCGTAGGCCTCGTCCACGGGGCGCATGGACGCGCGCCGCACGGCCTGGCAGCCGGCATCGTGGGACGGCTCCAGGCCGCCGGCGAACACGCCGGTGATGGCGCCGGCGGCGTCGATCGTGACTTGCAGACTGAAGTCGCAGCCGGCCAGCCGCGCCGCCTCGCGCTGTTCGCGGTGGATGGGGTTGCCGTCCACCACGCCCCAGCGCGCGCATGGGTGCCCGATCATTTCCGCGTCGTGATTGCGCAGGATGCTGGCCTCCCCCGCCACGCCGGGCAAGATCAGCTTGGCGCCGCCGCTGAACCCCGCAAAGAAATGCGGCTCGACCAGCCCCAGCACGACGCGCACGTCGGCGTCCAGATAGCGGCGGTTGACGACCACGGGCCGCCCGGAAGAGGTGCGCCCGATCGTGCGCAGCGCGTCCGTATCGCGCGCGTCGTGATTGACGATCCGCAGCCGCTGCCGCAGCGCCGGCCCCAGCATGCGGTCCAGTTCGTCGGCGCGCGTGGGGCGGTGCAGCCCGGTGGCCACCAGCACCAGCATGCGCGCGGCCGCGGCCTCGCCCAGGTCCGCCAGCACGGCTTCCAGCATCTGCCGCGAGGGAGCGGCGCGCGTGCTGTCGTTGATGACCACCGCGATTGAAGCGTGCGGTCCTGCCAGCTCGGCCAGCGGCGCGCCGCTGATCGGCTGGCGCAGCGCCTGGCGCAGCGCGGCGGCCGGGTCGGCCAGCGGCGGCGGGTCCTGCGGTTCGATCACGTCGGCGTCCACGTCCAGGTCGACGGGCAACACGCCGCGGCCGTACGCCAAATCGACACGCATAGCGGTCTCCTTCGTAAACCATTGCCCGCAATGCTGGGCCGCCGGGCGCAGCCGCCCGAGATTATTATGTTAACATGGCTGTTCGTTTTCTCGACTGACGACGGCGCGTCGTCCCCGCGTGCACCGGCCATGCCGCGGCGCGCCCAGAAATGCGGCTGCGTGAAACCTCGGTTCGAATCGACCACACCGCGCCCTCGGCCCTCGCCCGGAACGGCGGGGCAGACGCGCGCGCCGTGCGCTCCCCATGGCTGAGAGTGACGAGGGCGGCATGCCGATGCGCGGCGCGGTGGACGCGTTCGTTCAGCACCTGCGGGCCGAACGCGGTCTGTCCGCCAACACGCTGGCGGCCTATCGCAGCGACCTGCGCCAGTTCGAAACGTTCGTGCGCGCGCGCGGGCACCAGGACTGGGACCTGCCGCCGCGCGTCATTCAGGAGTTCATGACCTATCTCATCGAGCGCGAGTACCGGCAGGCCTCGCAGGCGCGCAAACTGGCCGCCGTCAAGGCGCTGTATCGGCATCTGCACGCCAGCGGCAGCATCACCACCGACCCCACGGCCGGCCTGGGCGGCGCGCGCGTGGCCAAGCGCCGACCCAAGATCGTCTCCACCTCCGACGTGGAGCGGCTGCTGGAACAGGCGGCGGACGCCGCCACGCCGGAAGCCGCCCGCGACCGCGCCATGCTGGAGGTGCTGTACGCCACCGGCATGCGGGTGTCCGAGCTGGTGGCGCTGGACATGCGCAACCTCGACGCCGAGAGCCAGACGGTCAGGCTGGGGCGCACGCGCCAGCGCACCGCCCCCTTGTCCGACCGCGCGGCCGACGCGCTGGACGCCTACGTCGCCGACGCCCGCACCAAGCTGCTGCGCCGCGCCGACCAGCCCGCGGTCTTCTTGAACCACCGCGGGAACCGGCTCACGCGGCAGGGCTTCTGGCTGATCATCAAAGCCGCCGCGCAACGCGCCGGCATTCAGACGCCCATCACGCCGCACACGCTGCGCCACTCGTTCGCGGCGCACCGCCTGCAAGGCGACAGCTCGGTGCACGAAGTGCAAGAACTGCTGGGCCACGCCAGCCCCGCCAGCACGAAGGTCTACGTCGACCTGGCGCGCGAGGCCCGGCGCCAGCCGCCGGGCGCCCCGGAGGCCGCGCCCGCCTCGTGACCGAGCCTGCCCGCGGGGCCCGACCGCGGCCCGACCGCGCCGCGGCCAGGGACGCCAGACGCGCCCCGCTGGCGCGAGCCCCGGCCCCGTGACCGACCCCGCCCGCGGGGCTCGGGCCTTGCGCGGCCTGGCGCAGGGCGCCCCGCCGCGCTGGGCGGTCGTGGCCGGCAGCGGGCTGTCCGGCCTGGCGCAGGCGTTCACGCTTCACGCGTCGCTGGACTACGCACGCGTACCAGGGCTGGCGCTCCCCAGCGTCGAGGGACATCCCGGCGTCATCCACCTGGCCGCGGCGCAGCGCCGGCCGGTCTGGCTGTGCCTGGGGCGGCCGCATTTCTACGAACACGGCCGCATGCAGCCCATCGCCGCCTTCGTGCGCACGCTGATCGACGCGGGCGTCACGACGCTGCTGCTGACCAATGCCGCGGGCGCGCTCGACCCGGCCTACCGCCCCGGCGACGTCATGGTCGCGGCCGACCACATCTTCCTGCCCGGGCTGGCCGGGGCCAACCCGCTGCTGGGACCGAACGACCCGCGCGGGCCGCGCTTTCCAGCCATGGCCGGCGCCTACGACGCCAGCCTGCGCGCCGCGCTGGCGGACGCCCTGGCCTCGGCGGGGCTGACGGTGCGGCAGGGCGTTTACGCCATGGTGGCCGGACCTTCCTACGAGACGCCGGCCGAGGCGGCCATGCTGCGCGCGCTGGGCGCGGACGCCGTCGGCATGTCCACGGCGTCCGAAGCGGTGACGGCGCGCCACGCCGGCGCCAGGGTGGCCGCGGTGTCCACCATCACCAACACGCTCGTCGGCGCGGGCGCGGACGACACCGACCACGCGGCGGTGGTGGACGTCTCCGCGTCCGTGGCCGCGCGGCTGGGAACGGCGCTGGCCGCCGTGATCGCCGCCGGCGCCTGACCTCGGCCCGCGCGCAGCGTTGGCGGCAGGATCGGCCGACCTGGCGGCCGCCTCCGACGTCCGGTCTCGGCTCGTACACAGGCTCTCGATTGCAGGGTCGCCGCGTCCACCCGCGGCCGCCGCCCGACCTCAGCTCGTGCGCAGGCGCAGCAGGTGGTAGGCGAAACGCAGCCCCTCCAGCATGGAGGCCTTGCTGACGGCGCGCGCGCGCCGCTCGAACGTGAACGGCACGTCCACCACGCGGCGGGCCCGCCCCCGCGCCAGAATCTCCAGCAAAATCTTGAACCCCACGGGCCGCAGCTCCACCCCCGCGACGATGGAGCGCCGAAAGGCAAAAAAACCGCTCAACGGGTCCGTGGTCCGCCGGGCCGCCGGCACGAGCAGCCGCGCCGCGCGCGACGTGGCTTTGCTCACCGCCCGCCGCCAGGGGCCGCTGAGTCCCAGATCCCGGCCGCCGGGCGCGTAGCGGCTGGCCACCGCCAGGTCGGCGCCCGCCCGCACGGCCGCCGCCAGCCGCGGCGCAACCAGCGGCGGATGCTGCAAGTCGACGTCCATCACGATCACGACGTCGTTCGGCACGTCGGCCAGGGCGTCCACCACCGCCCGAGCCAGGCCGCGCCGCGCCGGGCTGTGGTTCAGGGCCACCCACGGATATCGGCGCGTCAGCTCGCGAATCTCCTGTGTCGTGGCGTCGCGGCTGTCGTCGGCGAACACGACCCGCAGCGGCGCGCCACCGAACGCGGCCTGCAACTGCTCCACGAACGGCCCGGCGTTCCCCCGCTCGTTGAACGTGGGCACCACCACGGCCAGCGCGGCCGACGGGTCGTCAGCCATGAGCGCCCCCGCGCCCCCGCCCTTCGCCCCCGCCGCCCGACAGGGCAAGCGAGCACGGAAGCGGAACGAGCGCGGCCATCAGAAGCACGCCGCGGGCGCGCGGCGCGGCGGCGCGGCTTTGACACCGCATCGCCCGTTCGTAGACTGGCATTGCGTCCTTTGTGGCTGCTTGCGTAGGCCGATGCACGCTGTGGTGATGGCCGGCGGCGAAGGGTCCCGGCTGCGGCCGCTAACCATCGAGCGCCCGAAGCCGATGGTAACCCTAGCCGACGCTCCCGTGATGGAGCACATCCTGCGCCTGCTGCGCGCCAGCGGCGTCACCGACGTCGTCGTGACGCTCTACTACCTGGGTTCCACGGTCGAGGACTATTTCCAGTCCGGCCACGACTTCGGGCTGCGCATCACCTACACCTACGAGGACGAGCCGCTGGGCACGGCCGGCAGCGTGGCGCTGGCGCGCGACCAGCTGACCGAGCCGTTCCTGGTCATTTCCGGCGACGCGCTCACCGACGTCGACCTGCCCGGCCTGGCCGCCGCCCACGCGGCGCGCGGCTCCCAAGCCACGCTGCTGCTGGCGCGCGTTCCCAACCCGCTGGAATACGGGGTGGTGGTCACCTCCGCCGACGGGCGCATCGAGCAGTTCCAGGAAAAGCCGTCCTGGGGCGAGGTGCTGAGCGATACGGCCAACACCGGCATCTACATGCTCGACCCGGCGGTGTTCGAGCTGATCCCGCCCGGCCAGCCGGTCGACTTTTCGATGGACGTCTTCCCCGCCATGCTCGCCGAAGGACGGCCCATCCACGGGCACGTGGCGGACGGGTCGTATTGGACGGACATCGGCACGCTGACGGCCTACCGCGAAGCCAACGCCGACCTGGTGTCGGGACGGGTGCGCATGCACGGCGGGGTGCAGTACCGCGCCGACACGCCCGCGGTGGACGCCAGCGCGCGCATCGACCCCACCGCGCGCGTGCGCGGGCCGGTCTACGTCGGCCGCGGCAGCGAGATTCGCGCCCATGCCCAGATCATCGGGCCGGCGGTCATCGGCGACAACTCGGTGATCTCGGAACGCGCCGTCATCCGCGCGTCGGTGGTCAGCGGCAACGTGGTGGTGGGCGACGGCTCGGAACTGGAACGCTGCATCGTGGCGCGCCAGGCCACCATCGGGCGCGGCGTGACCATCCGCGAAGACGCGGTGGTGGGCGATGGCAGCACGCTGGGCGACGGCGCCTCCGTGCGGCCCGGCGTGCGCGTCTGGCCGCGCAAGTTCGTGGACGCCGGCGCGGTGGTGGACCGCAACCTCATCCACGCGCCGCAGGCGCGGCGCACCATCTTCACGCGCGGCGGCGTGGCAGGCCTGGCCAACTTCGAGCTGACCCCCGAATTCGCCGCCCGCGTGGGAGCGGCCTGGGGCTCCACCTTGCCGGTAGGGTCGTCCATCGTGGCCAACCGCGACCACACGCGCCCCGCGCGCATGGTCAAGCGCGCGCTCATGGCGGGGCTGGCCTCGGTTGGGGTGCGCGTGGTCGATATCGGCGCCACGCCCTTCCCCGTGGCGCGGTTCTCGTGCGTCCGCCTGCAAGCCGCCGGCGCCTCGCACGTGCGCACCTCGCCCTACGACGCCGCCGCCGTGGACATCCGCTTCACCAACCACCGCGGCGTGGACATCCGCCCCACCGACCAGCGCAAGGTGGAAGCTACCTTCATGCGCGAGGACTTTCGGCGCGTAGGCTCGGAGTCCATCGCCGAAATCACCGACGCCTCGGCCGTGGACGCCTACCGGGAGGCGCTGCTTTCCGAAGTGGCGGACGCCCACGCCTCCCACCGCCACGTCAGCGTGGTGGTCGACTACGCGGGCGGCACCTGCGGCGACGTGTTGTCGGGCCTGCTGACCCGGCTGGGCGTGCGCGAGACGGCGGTCGACGCCGCGCCGGCCGACCTGGGCACGGGCGGCGTCGGCGTCGACGAGCGCCTGGCGCGCCTGGGGCGCATCGTCACCGCCGTGGGCGCCACCTTCGGCGCCGTGGTCGGGCCGGACGGCAACCGCATCTGGATCGTGGACGAGCAGGGCGCGCCCATCGGCAGCCTGGCGGCCATCGCGCTGATCCTGGACGGCCTGCGCATGCGCGGCCTGGTCGGGCCGTTCGCCATGCCCTTCACCGCGCCGAACAGTCTGACGGCCTACGCCAGCGACCTGGGCTTCGCCCCGCTGCGCACCCAGGCCAACGCGGCCAACATGATGTGGGTCAGCGACAGCGAACAGGCGGTGGTGGCGGCCAGCGGCCGCAACGCGCTGGCCTTCCCGCGCCTGCATCCGGGACCCGACGCCATGGCCACGCTGGTGCATCTCATCAGCACGCAGGCGTCCATCGAGCGCCCGCTGTCCGAACGCGCGCAGGCGCTGCCGGCCTTCGACCGCGTGCAGCGCGAAGTGCCGGTGCCTTGGGAACGGCGCGCGCGCGTGATGCGCGTGCTCAACTCGCACCGCGACCGCAGCGACGCAGGCGGCGTGGACGGGGTCGTCTTTGGCGGCGGCGGCTCGCGCGCCGTGGTGGTGCCCGACGACGACCGCCCCGTGTTCTGGATCATGGCCGAAAGCGCCAAACCCGACGACGCAAGCATGCTGGCGGACGAGGTTGAGCTGCTGGTCGCCAACGCCGCCCGGTGACCAACCAGCGGGGCGCGGACGCCGCGCGCGCGCGCGTCACCGCCACCGGCATCCGGCGGGTCGGCGCCGACGCGCTGGGCATCGACTGGGCCGACGGCGCGGCCTCGGTGATTCCATTGCGGGACATCCGCCTGGCCTGCGGCTGCGCCGTCTGCTGCAACGAACTGACCGGCGAGCCGCTGCTCGACCCCGCCGCGGTCCCCGCCGACATTCGAGCGGCGCGCATCGCGCCGGTCGGCAACTACGCGCTCACGTTCGAGTGGAGCGACGGACACACCACCGGCATCTACCCCTGGGAAACCCTGCGCGGCCTGGCCGACCAGACCGGCCGTTCAGACCAGACCGGCCGTTCAGACTAGACCGGCCGTTCAGACCAGACCGGCCGTTCACCCGCCCGCCCGCCCGGCGCCGCGCCTCACGGCCCCTTGGCGCGCGGATAGTTTTCCAGCGTCCGCTCGTAGCGCCGCTGCATCTCCGGCCCGCGCCAGGCCAGGAACTGTGATTCCATCGCCCGCGCGTTCGCCTCGGAAGGCGGCAGCGGGGACTCGATGGTGGCCGTGGTCACGCGGTCCGTTCCCCAGGTGTAGGCCGCCACCTCGCCCTTGCTGACGATCAGGTTCACGCCCACGTTGGCCTCCACCACCGGCACGCCGTTCTCGCGCGCGCGGGCAATCACGGCCAGGTTCTGGCGGCGGGCGCGGGAGCCGTACGACGGGATCAGAATCACCTGCGCGCCGTCCAAGACCTGCGCGCGCGCGATGTCGGGGTTCCAGCGGTCGTTGCAAATCATGGTGCCCACCCGCGCCAGCGGCGTGTCGATCGCCCGCAGGGAGGGTCCCAGCCGGTTGAAATCCCAAGACGAGGCCGTGCCCTCGGCCAGCTGCGTCTTGTAATACGTTCCGCACAGCTCGCCGTCGGGTCCCAGCACCGCCGCGGCGTTGTAAATACCGTCCGCACGGCGCTCGGCAAACCCAAAGCACAGCACCACGCCCAAGACATCCGCCAGCCGCCGGAAGCGCTGCACGTACGGCCCGTCCAACGGTTCCGCAATGTCCCACATGTCGGCGCGCAGTTCGGGGTTCTGGATGGCCTCCATCACCACGTAGCCCTCCAGAAACCCCTCCGGCGCCACGATCAGCTCCGCCCCCTCCGCCGCCGCCCGCCGCACGAACGTTTCCAGCTTGTCGGC
This sequence comes from uncultured Chloroflexota bacterium, assembly GCA_958296175.1. Taxonomy (GTDB): domain Bacteria; phylum Chloroflexota; class UBA11872; order UBA11872; family UBA11872; genus UBA11872. The sequence continues at coordinate 1,225,775 of OY282448.1, read as the reverse complement.
ATTCGCCGGCTTGTCCCACTTCAGCGGCTTGATCGACAACGCCGCCGCACGGATCGATCGGTACATGGCGCTCACCCCTTCGACCGCGAACCTTCCACCCCAGGCAAACAACGCTGTCGGCCGCGCAGAGAGATGTCAAACCGAGGCCAGCCAACCAAGCGCCGCCCGTCAGCGGTCGGTGCGGCTACCGGCCAGACGCTTGCCTTCCCGCGTGCGTAAGCCTGTTGCGAGAAACGTCGAGATGATCTGGCCCGAGAAACGCGGCCAGCATGATCCAGTCGACGCCGAAACCAGCGCATGCATCGGCGATCGACGATTTGGCTGGCAGCCGATTCTTCACGTCGTCAGTCACGACGCAGACATCCTCGCCTGCGTTTTGAAGCTCCACTGCGCGGGCAACGACGTAAGGGTCGGCTTGTTCTTTCTCTCCATCTGGATCGATCGACTTTGGATGCCCGCGCAGGACCTCCTTCACCGTATTCATGTCGGGGTCCCTTACTCCTGGAAAATGATCTGCTATTGCTAACGCCCATGCGCCTGGCACGTCCGGGTGCTTTGCCCTTTCGCACTCGTTTTCGACTTGAGGCGTGATCAGCAATTCTCTACGTTCGACCAGCTTGGTCATCGTTTCGTTGAAGAACCCCCATTGATGCTTCGCCTGGATATACCTCTTCGCGTTGAATAGCGAGCTTGCGTCGATGACGTACACCCGAGTCTCCTCCAGAAGCATCTAACCCAAAGACACCATTTCCTCGAGGTCCTGAAAGCCCTGGCCGCCGAGCCGCAGGACGTCGCGCGCGTCGCGCTCGGAGAGCCGGTCGGCGCTGACCGCGGCGACGATGCTGCTCGCCGCAGCCTGTCCGACCTGTGCGAGGCGCGTTTGCGCAGCGGTACGCCCGCCGCCGCCGCCGGACTTGGGAGGACGGTCCAATGCCCCAGACCTGGCCGCGACCTCGTCGTACAGCTCGCGTGGGGCGAGGTCGAGTTCGATCAGCCGGATGGCGGCGGCGCGCACGCTGACTTTGAATCGACGGGCCACGAGCTGCGCCCGCTCGAAGGCTCGATCGCCCGCCGCGAATGCCGGCGCAGCGCCGCGGACCGCGGATTCCGGCAGCAGCACGCACGCCGCCGCGCGTTCGCACCAGCGTTCGACGTCATATCCCGAGGCCGACGGCGGCTGATCGCCAACGACGTGTTCGTGCGATGCGGCGTCCTGGCGCAACAGCAGGTGCGCGACCTCGTGAAACAGCGTGAAGGTGCGCGCCTGCGGGATGAAGGCTGTATTCACGGCAACGAGCGGCGCGGCGTCGTTCCACAACGCGAACCCGCGAATCGCCGTGCGGCCAAGCGGCAACAGCAGCACCGCCACGCCGGCGGCTTCCACAGCCTCGCGCCAGCCGGCGAAGGCCTCCCTGGGGGTCTTCCACTGCGTTTGGCGTTCCTCCGTGACCTTCAGCAGCGTGCGCAAGGCGTGCGCCGCTTGCTGCGGCTGGGTGCGCAGTTCGACCTGCGGGAGCGGAACGCCGCGGGCGGCGTCTTCGGCCCGCAGGTGGGCGAGCAGGCGCTGGAGGCGCCGCGCCCAACGAATCTCGCGCAGCTCCGCGGGATCGAGGTCCCGGACTCTGGCGCCAACCGACCGCCGCAGCGGCGGCGGCAAGCTGACGCGGCGCGGCGGCTCGGGCAGGAAGAACGCCGCGCTGGGCCGCCGCAGTGTGCGGACGATGTGGCTGAATTGCGTCTTGGTGGGCCGAGCCTGCTCGGCGATCCACGCCTCGACCAGCGCCGGGTCGGTCTCGATCTTCTGGGCAAACTCGCGGTCCGACAGGCCGCTCTCGTCGATGGCCCAGCGCAACACTGGCCCGGTGATGGGCATGAAGGTCGGGCGCGGCATGGCGGGAAAACGTGTTGCGTTACAGGTATCGGAGCATACACAGCGGCTGCCGTGGAACAGCCGCGGCGCATGCCGGCCGGGGCGTGCTGGGAAAACTGGCGGGGATCAAGAATTGGGGCGGTCGCGGGGGCCTTGCCAGATGCGGTCGGGGGCGCCGGCGTCGTGGTCGAGGGCGCGGCCGAGTTCGAAGAGCACGTCGCTCAGGCGGTTGAGGAACACCTGCACGTCCGGGCGCACCGGCGCGTGGGCGTCCAGACGGAAGGTTTCGCGTTCGGCGCGGCGGCAGACGGCGCGGGCCAGGTTGACGGCCGCCGCGGCCGGCGCGCCGCCGGGCAGGATGAAGTTCCGCAGCGGCGGCAGAGTGCCGCGGTAGCCGTCCAGCCAGTCGTCCAGCGCGGCAACGTCCGCGCGCGTGACGCGGTCGCCGCGCGCGCGGCCGCCCGGATTGGCCAGGTCCGACCCCAGCGCAAAAAGCCGCGTCTGCACCCAACCGAGCCGCCGCGCGTGTTCGCCGTCCGGCGGGCAGGCGCTGATGGCCAGCCCGATGGCGGCGTTCGTCTCGTCCACGGCCCCCAGCGCTGCGATGCGCAGGTCGGTCTTGGGAACGCGCGTGCCGTCGAACAGGCTGGTCTCGCCCTGGTCGCCGTGGTGTTTGCGGGTCACGCGCCGCCCTTGCTCTTGGAGGGCGCAGGACTCGGCGGCGCGGGCAGGAAGACCCGCGCGACGGCGTCGCCGCCGGCATCTCGCCAGCCGGAATCTGGTTCGGCAAGCCGCTGCGCCAGCGGCGACGCCGTTTCGATCAGCACCGCGTCCGGGTCGATGCGGGCCAGCGTCTCGCGCCAGGCGGGGTCCAGCCCTGTCACGGTCAGATAGTCCGCCAGCGGGCCGGGGACGAACAGGTCGAAGCGTCCGTCGATGAACACGAGCGTGCGGGGCCAGAGCCTCCAGGTGAGGTAGGCCCCCCAATGGTAGGTGTTGAACACGCGCGCGGGCGCGGCGGCTGTCAGTACGCTGCGCGCGGCGTGCGGCATGGGCACGGCGGTCGGCCCCGCCAGACTGCGCGGGGCCATCACCGCGGCGGCGCCGACCGCGGCGGCCAGCGCAAGACCGGCGGCGGCGCGGCTCAGCCAGGCCGGCGGCCGCAAGTGCGGCGCGCCGCCGCCGCGCAGCGGCCCGGCCAGCAGCAGCGGCGCAACCACCGCCGCAAACGGCATGACCTTGCGCGCGCTGACCCCCGCGGCGATCAGAACGACCAGCAGCGCCAGCTCCGCCGGCCGCAGCCGCCGCCAGCCCAGCAGCGCCGTCAGCGCCGCCAGGCCAATGAAGACCGCGAACGACCACCACGTGTCCGAACCCGCCGCGGGCGGCAGCCAGTCGCTGTTGAACCTGCGAAACTCGCCGCCCCACTGAAAGAACGGCTGCCCCAGCAAGCGCGGCCCCGAGGGATTCACGGCCACGGCCGCCGCCGACAGCGCCGCAACCAGCGCCGTCCAGCCCAGGCGCGTGCGCGGCCGCTCCCCCGCGAACGGAACCGGCGCGCGCGCCCAGACCGCCTCGCCCAGCGCCGTTCCCAGCACGGCCAGCCCGATGGGAAACGAGGCGTGCACGTTGCCCCAGTACAAGAACACGAGGGGCGTCAGCCAGATCAGCCGCGAGCCGCTGCGGCGGTGCTCCAGGGTCAGCGCGGCAGCCGCGGCGGCAGCCAGCACGCCGAAGGCCAGCGGACGCGGCCCCGCGAACGGGAGCAGCGGCAGCGCGGCCGCCCCAATCGCGGCGGCGCGCGCCCAGGGACCCACGCCGTGCGCGGCCAGGGCGCGTTCCAGCAGCAGCCAGACGGCGGCGTAGATCAGGGCAAAGACGACCGCCGCAAGTCCCACGCCTCCCAGACCGACCACCGCATAGAGCACCAGGGCCGGCAGCCACTCGTGCACCGTCCACACCGCGCTGCCCGCGCTGAAACTGAACGGGTCGGGATAGGGCAGCCGGCCGGCGGCGGCGATGAAGCGTCCGTTGTTCAGATGCACCCACAGGTCGGCGTCCAGCGGCTGCGCCGCGGCCAGGATGGCGAGGGCCGCCGCGGCTGCCGCGGGCGCGGGGTGGACGCGCCGCGCCGCCCGGGCCGCCCGTGGGAGCCCCGTCCGCACCGCGCGCGGGAGCTGCGCCAGCACCGCCCGACGGAGCCGCGGCCGCGCCGGCGCGTTCACGGCCGCCAGACCGTCAGCCGGCGGGCGGCAGGGATCGTTCGAAGAAGCGCACCGTGTCGCGCACCACCTGATGGGCGCCGGCCGTCAGCTCATGGCCCAGGTTCGGGTAGAGATGCAGCTGGCTGGCCACGCCGGCGGCGGTCAGCGCCGCGTGCAGTTTGGAGGCCCAGGCCGGGTCGACCACGCGATCGCCCTCCCCCTGGTGAATGTCGACCGGCCCCGTCAGCGCGTCCAGGTAATTCCCGGCGGACAACGCGGCGCGCAGGCCCCTGCTGGCGCGCGAGGTGGGCACGCGGTAGTAGTCGACGATGTCGTCGATCCAGACGCTCAGCGCCGCCCAGGACGCCAGAGGGCCGATGTTTGGATCGACGGCGGCGGCGCGTACGGCCAGTTCGCCGCCCAGACTATGCCCCCAGGCGCCGATGGGGCCGTCCTGCGCCTCCGGCAGCGTTGGCGCCGAGGCGGCCAGACTGAGCACGTCGATCACGAACTCCAGCCGCGCGCCCGGGTTGAAGGCCGCGTCGTCTTCCGAGCCGCCCAGGCCGCGGTAGTCGGTGGCCAGCGTCAGATAGCCGCGCTGCGCCAGCGCGTCCGACAGCACGCGCGTGCCGTCGCCGGTCTCGAACTGGGCCGGCAGGGTGTAGCCGTGGTTGAGCAGCACCACCGGGAACGGCCCGCGGCCCTTGGGAATTGCGGCCATGCCGGTCAGGCGCAACCCGTCCGCCTCGTGGGTCATCAGGTAGGCGGTGTAGGCGTCGTGACGCGCCGCGGCGGCGTGCAGGCGAATCTCGGTGGGCGGGAAGGCGCGCGCGCGCAGGGCCGGAATCGACAGCGGCGACCCGCCCGGACTGCGCGCGTCGGGCCGCCCGACCAGGTTCCAGACGTCGCAGGCGCCTAGCCCGGCCGCCGCCGCCACGCCAGCCCCAAGACCCATCACCCGCCGCCGCGTCAACACATCCCGGTCCGCCCGTGGGCCAGCGTCAGCCTGCCGCCGGCCGCGCCCGTCCCCTGTCACCGCCGCGTCCATGGCCGTGCCCGCCGCGTTCGCGGCGGTGCTCGCAGCTTCCTGTCCTGTCCATCCTGTTCGTCCATGTTCTCTCCCGCCAGCGTCAGCCGCGGATGGCGGCAAGGCCGTCGGTGAGGCGGGCGACCATGTTGCGGTGCACGCTGCGGGCGGCGGCCGCCAGGGCGTTGGCCACGGCCAGGGCGTTGGAACGGCCGTGGCCAACCAGAACCACGCCGTTCACGCCCAGCAGGGGCACGCCGCCGTATTGGGCGTAGTCGGTGCGGCGTTTCACGGCGCGGAACGCGGGGAACAGGAAGGCCAGCCCCGGCAGCGTATAGGGCCGCTGGCGCACCGCCTGGCGCAGTTCGGCCTGCGCGAACTCCGCGGTCGCTTCGATGGATTTCACCACCAGATTGCCGGAGAACCCGTCGCAGACCACCACGTCGGCGTGGCCGGTAAACAGGCCGGAAGGTTCGACGTTGCCAACGCAGCCCACGGGGGAGGCGGCCAGCAGCTCGGCGGCGGCCAGCGTCAGCGGGCTGCCCTTGGTGTCTTCTTCGCCGATGCTCAACACGGCCACGCGGGGGGCGGCGGTGTCGAACACCGCGCGGGCATAGGCGGCGCCCATCAGCCCGAAGTCGCGCAGGTGTTCGGGACGCGCCTCCGCGTTGGCGCCCACGTCCAGCAGCAGGGTGGGAGGAGAACCGCCGGGGATGAAGGCGGCCAGCCCAGGCCGGTCGACCCCGGCGGCGCGGCCCACGATCAGCACGCCGGCGGCCAGCGCGGCGCCGGTGTTGCCCATCGACACCAGGGCGTGCGCGTCGCCGGCCTTGACCAGCTGGGCGCAGCGGCAGATGGAGGCGTCGGGCGCGGCGCGGATGGCCTGCACGGGATGCTCGCCCATGCCAATCACGTCGGGGGCCGGCTCGATGCGCCAGGCGGCCGGGTCTTCGCCGCCGCTGGCGAGCAGGCGGCGGATGACGTCCGGGTCGCCCACCAGCAGGGCGCGGCGGCCCGCGGTGCGCGCCCAGCGGATGGCGCCGCTCACGATCGCGTCGGGCGCCCGATCGCCGCCCATCACGTCCAGCGCAATTGTCAGCTCGCGCCCAGGCGCGGGCGGGACGCTTGCGTCCGTCATGCCCGCGGGGTCGGGCCGCCGGGACGCGGCAGGTCGGAATACGTGTGGCGCGCCGGCACAGGCGGGCTCGTCAGACGTCCAGGTTTCGGACCATGCGGGCGCGGTTGATGATGAAGTGGCGGCGCAGAGCCACGTCCGTGCCCATCAGCCGCGCGAACACCGCGTCCACGTCGTTGTGGCTCTCACCGTTCAGGCTGACCCGCAGCAGGCGCCGGTCTTCGGGGTTCATGGTGGTTTCCCACAGCTGGTCGGCGTTCATCTCGCCCAGGCCCTTGTAGCGCTGCACGGTGATTCTGCCCGACATGCGCTCGAGCACGGCGGCGCGTTCGGACTCGTTGTAGGCGTACACCGCGCGCTGCCGGTTGGCAATGCGGAACAGCGGCGGCTGCGCGATGTAGAGCTGGCCGTGTTCGATCAGCGGTTTCATCTCGCGGTAGAAGAAGGTCAGCAGCAGCGTGCGGATGTGCAGCCCGTCCACGTCGGCGTCGGTCATGATGACCACGCGCCCGTAGCGAATCTTGGCCGCGTCGAACTCCAGGCCCACGCCGCCGCCGACGGCCGTGATGATGTTGCGGATGGACTCGTTGGCCAGCACCTTGTCCACGCGCGCTTTTTCGACGTTCAGGATCTTGCCGCGGATGGGCAGGATGGCCTGAAAGCGCCGCTCGCGGCCGAGCTTGGCGCTCCCGCCGGCGGAATCGCCTTCCACGATGAAGAGCTCGCAGCGGTCGGGGTCGCGCTCCTGGCAGTCGGCCAGCTTGCCCGGCAGGGCGAAGCCGTCCAGCGCGCCCTTGCGCACCACCAGGTCGCGCGCCTTCTGAGCGGCAACGCGCGCGCGGGCGGCGAGCATGGTCTTCTCGACGATCTTGCGCGCCTCGCGGGGATGTTCGTGCAGGTACGTCCCCAGCTGCTCGTTGACCACCGACTGCACGTGGCCCGACACCTCGCTGTTGCCCAGGCGCGCCTTGGTCTGCCCCTCGAACTGCGGCTCCGGAATCAGCACGCTTACGATGGCGGTCAGGCCTTCGCGCACGTCGTCGCCGGTCAGGTTGCCGTCGGCGTCCTTCAGGATGCCGCTGCGGCGCGCGTAGTCGTTCAGCGAGCGCGTGAGCGCGGCGCGGAACCCGGTGAGGTGCGTGCCGCCGTCCAGGTTGCGAATCGTGTTGGCAAACGTGTGAATTTGCTCGGCCACGGCGTCGCAGTAGACCATGGCCACTTCGACCTGGGTCGTTTCGACCAGGCCGCGCAGCACGATGGGTTCGGCGTGCAGCGGCGCGCGCTTGCGCGTGAGCCGGCGCACGAACGCCTCGATGCCGCCCTCGAAGTAGTAGGTCGTCTCGCGGTCCGCGCGGCGGTCGCGCAGGTGCATGGTGGTGCCGCCCACCAGGAAGGCCATTTCGCGCAGGCGCTGCGACAGCGTGTCGAAGCTGTAGTCCAGCGTTTCGAAAATCTGGTCGTCGGCCAGGAACTCCACGCGCGTGCCGCGGCTCTCGGCGGGCGCGCCGCGGGCGACGTCGGAGCGCGGGCGGCCGCGTTCGTAGTCCTGCGTCCAGTGAAAGCCGTCGCGCTGCACGTCCACGCGCATCTGGCTCGAGACGGCGTTGACCACCGAGACGCCCACGCCGTGCAAGCCGCCGGAGACCTTGTAGGCCCCGTTGTCGAACTTGCCGCCGGCGTGCAGCGTGGTCATCACGACTTCGAGCGCCGAGCGCTTGACCTTGGGGTGTTCGTCCACGGGGATGCCCGACCCGTCGTCGGTGACGCGCACCCAGCCGTCGGGTTCCAGCACGACCTCGATGGACGACGCGCGCCCGGCCATGGCCTCGTCCACGCAGTTGTCGACGACCTCGTAGACGAGCTGGTGCAGGCCGCGGGCGTCGGTGCTGCCGATGTACATGCCCGGGCGGCGGCGCACGGCTTCGAGGCCTTCGAGCACCTGGATGTCCTTGGCCGTATACGTCATGCGCGTCAACGCTCCTTTGCGTGCCGGGGCACGCGTGATCGAATCGCCGTCATGTGGCAGCAAAACCGCGCAGCCGCTCCCGCCGCGAATGCCGGCCGCGACGGCATGCGGCGTGTGCGCGCACAGCGCCGGGCGGCTGGGACGCCGCAAGGGTCCGCGGTGCGCGGACGCGGGGCGTCACTTCTAATGAGCCGCCAAACCGTCCCGGCGTATATCCGTGCTCGTGTCTCGCACAACACTTGACAAGGCATGGTATCACACGCGCACCGCAGCCGCCCGGCGGCCGGGTGCACCGGGCAGCCGCCGCCGAGACTTATGCAGCTACAAATCCCACGTCCCTACGCGGCAAAAACCCCGTCGGCCTGCAGGATCTCACCGTCCAGCACCAGCGTTCCGCCGCTGCGCAGGTCCTTGACCATGTCCCAGTGCACGGCGGACTGGTTGACGCCGCCGGTGAACTCGTAGGCGCGGCCCACGGCCAGGTGCACCGTGCCGCCCATCTTTTCGTCGAAGAGGATGTTGCGCGTGTGGCGCTGGATGCCGTCGTTGGTGCCAATCCCGATCTCGCCCAGGAAGCGTGCGCCCGGGTCGGTGTCGAGGATGGCGGTCAGGAACTCGGCTCCGCGCTCGGCCTGGGCGTCCACGATGCGCCCGTCCCGGAACGTGAGCCGGATGCCGTCCACCTGCCGACCCTGGTAGACGGCGGGAAACTCGTAGCGGATGTGGCCGTTGACGCTGTCCTCGATGGGGGCCGTGAAGATTTCGCCGTCCGGCATGTTCCGTTTGCCGTCGGCGGGCATCCACGTGCGGCCCTCGGTGCGCATGGTCAGTTCGGTGTCGGGGGCTTCGATGCGGATTTCCGCGCCGCGCTCCAGCCGTTCCTTGAGCGCCGCCAGGCGCGCGGTCATGGCCGACCAGTCGATGTTGGTGGCGCCAAAGAGGAAGTCTTCGTACTCGCCGAGCGACATTTCGGCTTCCTGGGCCAGCGCATGGGTGGGGTAGTCGCACAGCACCCAGCGGACGTGCTCGATGATCTGGTCCATCACCGGGCGGCGCGCGATCATGGCGCGCGCCAGGCGCGCCGCGTCAGCGTTGGCCAGGGCGCGCGTGTTGTCCGGCGCGCGAATCCGAATTGCCGCCTGGATGTGGTCGGCTTGAAACTTGGCCACCGGGTCCAGGTAATCGAGCTGGGACTCGCTGCCTTCGGCCAGCAGCAGTTCCTGGGCTTCCTCCAGGCTCACGCTGAGGCGCGGGTGCCCGCCCGCGGCCAGCACCCGCCGGTAGCAGGCCAGCAACAGCGGCGCGGCGGCGGCGGGTCCGTCGATCAGCACCAGATCGCCCGGTTCGACCTCGGTCGAGTGCCGCACCAGAATGTCGGCCAGCGTGTCCACGCGGGGATCGGTCACGGCGTCTGCCCTCCGTCGGTACCATGAGGCTCCGCCCGCCGCGCTGGACGCGGCGAGCCCTGCACCCGTGATGATAAAGATTCGCCCCGACATTGCCGCGCTGCACGGCTACGCGCCCGGCCTCCAGCCCGACGAGGGCGGCTGGGTCAAGCTCAACACCAACGAAAGCCCCCGCGTGGCGCCGGGCGTGCTCGCGCGGCTGCGCGCGGCCGTGACCGACGCCGTGCGCCTGTATCCCAACCCCACCAGCGAGGAGCTGCGGGCGCGCCTGGCCGAGCGGCACGGCGCGCCGCCGCAAGCCGTCATCGTCGGCAACGGGTCGGACGACGTGCTCAACTTGATCATTCGGGCCGTATGCGCGCCGGGCGCGCACGTCGCGGCGCCGCATCCCAGCTATTCCCTCTACCCGGTGCTGGCGGCCATTCAAGGCGCAGCTACGGTGCATTGCCCGCTGGGGCCGCAGTTCGAGCTGCCGGTGCGCCAGCTGGCGGCCGCGCGCGGCGCGGTGACCTTCGTGGCCAGCCCCAACAACCCGGCCGGCACGGCCTACGGCGCCGACGAGCTGCGCTGGCTGGCCGCGCGCACCAACCTGCTGGTGATCGACGAGGCCTACGCCGAGTTTGCGGACGAGGATCGAGCGGCGCTGGCGCGCGAGCTGCCCAACGTGTGCGTCACGCGCTCGTTTTCCAAAGCGTTCGGGCTGGCCGGGCTGCGGTTGGGCTACGCCCTGGGGCCGCCGGCCTTTATTGACGTGCTCCACTGCATCAAGGACTCGTACAATGTCAGCCGCCTTGCGCAGGCCGCCGGGGCGGCAGCGCTCGACGAGATCGCGTGGGCGGAAGCGCAATGGCAGGCGACGCGCGTACGACGGGAGGATTTTGCGAAGGAGATTCGCAGACGATTTGGTCTCACGGTCTATCCGTCAGCCGCAAACTTCGTCTTCGTCGAATGCGCCCCTTATGACGCCGAGGTCGTGCAGCGCGAGCTTGCCGCGCGCCGTATTCTGGTTCGCCGCTTTGCGGACGAGCCGCGCATTGCCAACGGTTTGCGCGTCTCGATCGGATCGGACGCGGACATGCAAGCCGTGCTGGCCGCCCTGGCAGACATCCTGGCCGCCGCGCCCGTCCGCGCGGACGGGCGCTGAGCCGGGGCGCCTGCGCATGCCGGTCGTATCACCAAGCCCCCCACCATCGACGTGGATGGACCACAGGAGGAACGCGTAGTTTGGAAGGTCTTGTCTGGCTCGTGCCCGCGGCGATCATCGTGTCGGTCGCCGTCGTTATCTATCTCGCGCGCGACGTTCTGAGTCGGCCCGTCGACCGCACCGCGCATGCAAACGAACTGATCGGCGCTGTTCAGGGCCTGGACGCGGCGGGCCAGGCACGGCTCTTCGAGCGCATGGCGCTCAACGGCGACCGCATCTACGACGGCGCCACCGCCTTCCTGCGCCGCCAATACCGCACCATCGCCTGGCTCGCCATCGTGGCGGCCGGCCTTCTGGCCTTGCTGCTGCTGTTCTTTGGCGCAAACCCGGAGAAGGGCATCGAGGCCGGCGACATCGCCTGGCGCACCGGCGTGTCGTTCCTGGTGGGCGCGGTGCTCTCCGGACTGTCGGGCGTGATTGGCATGATTATCGCCGTGCGCTCCAACGTGCGCACCGCCAGCGCCGCCACGCGCTCGCTGGGCGACGCCCTGACCATCGCGCTGCGCGGCGGGGCCGTCTCGGGCATCTTGATCGTGGGCCTCAGCCTGCTGGGCGTGTTCGTCCTGTTCTGGGCCTTCGGCGGGTTCGAGAACCCCAAGCTGGCGCCTGAACTCATCGTCGGGTTCGGCTTCGGCGCCAGCTTCGTGGCGCTGTTCGCGCAGCTGGGCGGCGGCATCTTCACCAAGGCCGCCGACGTCGGCGCGGACCTGGTCGGCAAGGTGGAAGCCCGTCTGCCCGAAGACGACCCGCGCAACCCGGCGGTCATTGCCGACCTGGTGGGCGACAACGTGGGCGACTGCGCCGGCCGCGGCGCGGACCTGTTCGAGTCCACCGCCGCCGAAAGCATCGGCGCCATGATCCTGGGCGTGGCCGTGTTCAAGGCCACCGGCGAAGACAACATCGCCTGGATTCTCTTTCCGCTGGTCGTGCGCTCCTTCGGAGCGCTGGCCTCCATCGTCGGCCTGCTGGTCATCCGGCCCGACCGCGTGCGCAATGCGCAGCGGGCGCTGGACGTGGGCTACTGGACGACCGCCGTGCTGGCGGCGGCCGGCATGGCCGTCTCCACGGTGGTGATGCTGGGCTCCGGGTGGTTCTTCGTCTGCGGGCTGATCGGCATCCTCACCAGCATCGCCTTCGTGTACATCACGCAGTACTACACCGCCTTCAACCGGCCCGTGCGCGAGATTGCCGAGGCGTCGCGCACCGGCCCGGCCACCAACATCATCTCCGGGCTGGCCGTGGGCTTCGAAAACACGGCCATCCCCATCCTGGTCATCTCGGTGGCGCTCTGGACGTCGTACCAGGCCGGGATTCAAGGCTTTATCGACCTGGAGATCGAACCGGGAGTCGCTATCAGCCCCTTCATTGCCGGCGTCTTCGGCACGGCGGTGGGCACCATGGGCATGCTCATGAGCGCGGCCTACATCCTGGCCATGGACACCTTCGGCCCCATCGCGGACAACGCGGGCGGGATTACCGAAATGTCGGAAGCGCCCGAGGACGTGCGCGAAATCACCGACGGCCTGGACGCGGTGGGCAACACCACCAAGGCGCTGACCAAGGGCTACGCCATCGGCTCCGCCGCGCTGGCCGCCTTCCTGCTCTTCAGCGCCTACCTGGAAACGGCCAACCTGCACCAGGTGGACCTGTCCAAGGTCGAAGTGTTCATTGGCGCCATGCTGGGCGCCATGCTGGTCTTCCTGTTCAGTTCGCTGGCCATCCGCGCCGTGGGCCGCGCCGCGCAGGACATGATCCAGGAGGTCAGGCGCCAGTGGCGCGAAGAGCCCGGCATCATCGAAGGCACGGTCGAACCCGACTACCGCCGGGCCGTGGACATCAGCACGCGCTCCGCGCTGCGCGAAATGATCGCGCCGGGCCTGCTGGCCGTGCTGATGCCGGTGGTGGTGGGCCTGGTGCTGCGCGCCGAGGCGGAAGCCGCGCTGCTGATGGTGGGCACCATCGCCGGCGTGCTGCTGGCCACCGTGATGAACAACGGCGGCGGCGCCTGGGACAACGCCAAGAAGTTCATCGAAGCCGGCCATCTGCGCGACGCCGACGGCAAACCCATTGGCAAAGGCACGGACGAGCACGCTGCCTCGGTGGTGGGCGACACCGTGGGCGACCCGTTCAAGGACACCGCCGGGCCGTCGCTGCACGTGCTGGTGAAGCTGCTGAGCACCATCACCCTGGTACTCGCGCCAGTGTTCGTCTAGTCATCGAGGCATGGCGCCGGCCGGGTCTCCGCGGGGCAGCCCCCCGCACCACCCCGCGGAGACCCCGCCAGCTCCCCGCCGCTCGCCCTCCCAAGGCGAAGGTGACGAGGAGCAGCACGGGGGGCAGCGCGAGGGCCTCGACCTGGCCGCTCTTCCCCTCGCCCTCCCAGGGCAAGGGTTAGAGTGAAGGTCGAATCCCAGCCCCGCCTGGCCGTCGGTCCGCCCTTCCCCTCGGACTGACGCCAGGATGATTCCCCCTGTCGGAGCGCTCCATGTGGGCTGAAGCCACGCTGCTGGCCGTGGTGCAGGCGCTCACCGAGTTCCTGCCGGTCAGCAGCTCCGGCCATCTGCTGCTGATTCCGGCGCTGGCGGGATGGCGCGACCCGTTCTTGACCGGGCTGACGCTCTCCATCGCGCTGCATCTGGGCACCGGGCTGGCGCTGCTGATTGCGCTCTGGTCCGACTGGCTGTGGCTGCTGCGCGGGGCGCTGGGGCGCGGCCCGCGGGTGCGGCTGGCGCGCCGGCTGCTGCTGGCCGTCGCAGGCGCCACGCTGCTGGTGGGCGCCGCGGCCTGGCCCATCCGCGGCTGGCTGCTGGAGCTGCGCATCCCGCTGCTGGCCGCCGTGCTGCTGATCGTCTTCGGGCTGGCGCTGGCGCTGGCGGACCGCGTCGGCGCGTCCCGCTTCGACCTGGAGTCGGCGCCGCTGGCGGTGTGGATGGCCGTGGGCCTGTCGCAGATCGCCGCGCTGGCGCCCGGCGTGTCGCGGGCCGGCATCACCATGACCGTGGCGCGCGCGCTGGGCGTCGAGCGGCCGGCCGCCGCCAGGTTTTCGCTGCTGCTGGTGGCGCCGGTGGTGGCCGGCGTGGGAGCGGTGCGCCTGGTCGACGCCGCGCGCAGCGCCGAACCGATCGGCGACCCCTGGCTGCTGCTGGCCGCCACTCTGGTTGCCGCAGGCGTGGGCGCGCTGACCGTACCCTGGCTGCTGCGCTTCGTCACCCGCCAAAGCCTGGCCGTCTTCGCCGTCTACCGCGTGGCGGCCGGCGCCGCCGCCCTGGTCATGCTGCTGCTGCGCTAACCCAGAAAAAGCGCGGGAACGCCGCGGCCCCGTCCGCCCTTATAATGGCGGCCAGCACGCGGGGGGCTTCATGCGGATCGGGATTCTCAACGCCACCGGCTACTCCGGCGGCGAGCTGGTGCGCTATCTGGCCGGGCATCCGGAGTTCCAGATCGTGGGCGCCACGGCGCGCAGCCAGGCGGGCCGCCGGCTGGGCGAGCTGTTCCCGTGGCTGCGCGCCGCGGGCCGCCCGGCCTACGCCGAGCTGCGGCTGACGCCGCAGCTGGAAGGGTCGCCCGACCTGGTCGTCTCCTGCCTGCCGCACGGCCCCTCCGCCGAACAGCTGGCGCCGTTCCTGGACGCCGGCGTTCGCTGCGTGGACGTCAGCGCGGACTTCCGTTTGGAAGCGTCCGTCTACGCGCGCGCGCACGGCGTCGACCACGCCGCGCCGCAGTGGATCGACGCGGCCGTCTACGGGCTGACCGAACTGCGCCGCGACGCGATTTCCGACACGCAGCTGGTGGCCAACCCCGGCTGCCACGCCATCACGGCGCTGTATGCGCTGGCGCCGGCGGCGCGCGCGGGCCTGCTGGACGGCCATGCGGTGGTCGATTCCAAGACGGGCGTCTCCGGCGCCGGCCGCACCGCCAAGGCCGAGTACGGGTTTTCCGAACTCAACGACAACGCCGGCCCCTACCGCATTGCCAGCCACTACCAATGCCCGGAAATCGCCGCGCAGCTCAGCGGCCTGGCGGGAGCGCCGATCGAGGTGACCTTCGTTCCCGTGCTGGTGCCGATGACGCGCGGCATCCTGGTCACGGCCTACGCAAAACTGCGCGGCGGCGTGACCGCGGCTCAGCTCGATCAGGCCTACCGCGAAACCTACGCGGACGAGCCGTTCGTGCACACGGCCGACGAACCCCCGCGCACCAAGTGGACGGCCGGCGGCAATCACTGCTTCGTGCACTGGGTGCTGGACGAACCCGCGCACACGCTGGTTGCGGCGGCGGCCAGCGACAACCTGGGCAAGGGCGCGGCCGGCAGCGCCGTCCAAAACGCCAACGTCATGGCCGGGTTCGACGAAACCGCGGGCCTCGGCATTCCGCCCACGTATCCCTGAATGACGCATGCGAACGTGCGGCGGCGCGGACCGCAGCCCGGGAGCACGGAGCATTCCCGGCGCGCCCAGCACCCGCCTGCCCTGCGTCTGGCGCTTGGTGAACCGCGCTCTGCGGCCAGCCGGCGCAGCGTCGAGGGGCGTCGTTGCGAGCCGCAGCCCCCTGTGCACGCCCCCCCGCCACAACCCCCAATCCACAATCCACAATTTCCGCTCGAGGTTGCTGAATGCACGACCCCCCGGCTGAACTGAACGGGTTCCGCGTGGTTCCCGGCGGCGTGCTTGCGCCGCGCGGGTTCGTGGGCGGCGGCCTGGCGGCCGGCATCAAGCCCAGCGGCGCGCTCGACCTGGGCGCCATCCTGAGCCTGCGCACCCCCTGCCAGGCCGCCGGAACCTTCACGACCAACCGCGTCAAAGGCGTGTCGGTGCTGATCGATCAGGAGCGGCTGCGCAACGGCCAGGCGCGCGGAGTCGTCTTCAACAGCGGCAACGCCAACACCTTCACCGGCGACCGCGGCCGCGCCGACGCCCTGGCCTTCATCCAGCGGTTCGCCGCCAAGGTCGGCGTGCCGGCCGACGAGGTGCTGGCGGCGTCCACGGGCGTCATCGGCTTCCATCTGCCCATGCAAAAAATCCTGGCCGGCGTCGACGCGCTGGAGCTGACCGCGAACGCCGGCCGCCAGGTCGCGGCGGCCATGCTCACCACCGACGCGGGTCCCAAGACGGTGGCCGTCGAGGTTCCGCTGAGCACCGGCACGGTCCGCATCGGCGGCGCGGCCAAAGGCGCCGGCATGGTGCATCCCAACATGGCCACCATGTTCGCCTTCGTGTGCACCGACGCCGAACTGGCGCCGGCACGTATGCAGCAGCGCTGGCGCGCGGCGGTGGACGCCTCGTTCAACGTGATCAGCATCGACGGCGACCAGTCCACCAGCGACACGGCCGTGCTCTTTGCCAACGGCGCCAGCGGCGCGGGCCCGATCCACGCAGGCACGGCGGACGACGCCGCGTTCGCCCGCGGCCTGGACGCCGTGTGCCAGTGGCTGGCGCGCGAAATCGTGCGCGGCGGCGAGGGCGTCACCAAAGTCTTCGCCGTCACCGTGCGCCGCGCCGCATCGGCCGCGGCCGCGCGGCAGGCGGCGCGCGCCATCACGACCTCGGCGCTGGTCAAGACCGCCGTGCACGGCGGCGACCCCAACTGGGGCCGCGTCGCCATGGCGCTGGGCAACAGCGGGGTCGAGTTCGACCCCGGCGTCATCGACATTCAGATCGGCGATACCCCGGTCGTGCGCGGGGGGCGGCGGGCGGACTACGACGAACCCGCGGTGGCGGCGCACCTGCGGCTGCCCGACGTGCGCGTCGGCGTCACGCTCCACCAGGGCGAGGCCAGCGCCGCCGCCTGGGGCGCAGATTTCTCGGCCGAATACGTGGCCATCAACGCGGAGTACATGACCTGAGCGCCGGGTCCGACGGCGGCGGCGGGGACGGCGGCGGGCGCCCCCCGGGGCGCTGCGTCGTGGTCAAGATCGGAGGCACCGCCGAGGTGGCCGCCGGCGGCATCGGCCGCGGCATCCGCGCCCTGGTCGACGACGGCGCGCGCGTGGTCGTGGCGCACGGCGGCGGTGACGAGCTGACCGCCTGGCGCCGCGCCCAGGGGCGGCATACCGTCTGGCGCGAGGGCTTGCGCGTAACCGACGACCAGACGCGCGACGACGCCGTGCTGGTGTTTCGCGGGCTGGTGGCGCCTGCGGTCGTGGGGGACTTGCAGCGCGCCGGCGTCTCGGCCGTGGGCATCAGCGGGCCCGACGGCGGCGTCGTGCGCGTGCGCCGCGCCTCCAAGCTGCTCGGCTGGGTCGGCGCCGTGCGCCAGGTCGACACCCGCCTGCTGGACGACCTGACCGCCGCCGGCCACGTGCCGGTGGTCTCGCCGCTGGGCGTGGACGGGCGCGGGCGGCTCTACAACGTGAACGGCGACGACGTGGCCGCGGCGCTGGCGCGCGCGACCCGCGCCCGCGCGCTGGTGTTCCTGACCGACGTGGACGGCGTGCGGGACGCCGACGGGCGCGTAATTGCGCACCTGGACCCTCCGCAGGCGCGGCGCTTGCTGCGTCAGGGCGTGATTGCGGGCGGCATGATTCCCAAGGTGCGCGCCGCGCTGGGTCTGCTGGACTACGTGGACGCCGTGTGCATCGCCAGCGGCACGCGCCGCCGCGCGCTGCAGCGGGCGCTCGACCCCGCCGGCGGCGGCACCCGAGTCGCCCCCGCGCCGCCTCTATAATCCACCCACCAGCGCGGGAAGGAATCGGCAATGGATTGGCAAGCGCTCGAAGCGCAGTATTACCACCCGGCGTTTCGCCGCTTCCCCGTCACGCTGGTGCGCGGCGAGGGGGCGCGCGTGTGGGACGACCAGGGCCGCTCCTATCTGGACTTCACGGCGGGCATCGCCGTCACGGCGCTGGGGCACGCCGACCCGGAGCTGGCCGACGCCGTGGCCGCGCAGGTGCGCGCCATCGCCCACATCTCCAATCTGTTCTACACCACCCCGCAGCTGGAGGTTGCGCAGCGCCTGGTCGACAACTCGGCGCTGGACCGGGTGTTCTTCGTCAACAGCGGCGCCGAGGCCAGCGAAACCTGCATCAAGATCGCCCGCAAGTGGGGGCAGCAGCAGCGGGACGGCGCTTACGAGATCATCACCGCCGACCACGGCTTCCACGGGCGCACCCTGGCCACAACCGCCGCCACCGGCACGGCCGCCTACCAGGCGCCGTTCGCGCCCATGCCCGCCGGGTTCACCCACGTGCCCTACAACGACCTGGACGCCGTGGACGACTCGATATCGCCGCAGACGGTGGGCGTGATGGTCGAGACGTTCCAGGGCGAAGGCGGCATGCGGCCCGCCGACCCCGCCTACATTCGCGGCCTGCGGCGCATCTGCGACGACCAGGGCGTGCTGCTGATCCTGGACGAAGTGCAAACCGGCGTGGGGCGCACGGGCCGCCTGTGGGGCTACGAGCACTTCGGGGTGACCCCCGACATCATGGGGCTGGCCAAGGGCCTGGGCGGCGGGCTGCCGATCGGGGCCGTGCTCAGCACCGAGGCCGCCAGCGTGCTGGTTCCCGGGGAGCACGGCTCCACGTTCGGCGGCAACCCCGTGGCCTGCGCCGCCGCGCGCGTGGTGCTGGACCGCGTCACCGCCCCCGACTTCCTGGCCGAGGTGCAAGCCAAAGGCGCCCACGTCATGCAGCGGCTGCGCGCCCAGGCCGAGGCGGGCATGCGCATCACCGACGTGCGCGGCCTGGGTCTCATGATCGGGTTCGACCTGGAAACTCCGGACGAAACCACCCGCCTGGTCGCCCAGGCGCGCGAGCGCGGCGTGCTGCTCATCACGGCCGGCCCCGTCACCCTGCGCATCGTGCCGCCGCTGACGATCGGCATGGCCGAGCTGGACGAAGGCCTGGACGCCATCGCCGAGGCGCGGCGTGCCTGACCGCGGCCAGCCGCGCCCACCCGCGGGGTAGGCGCCGTCGCCATGTGGGGCGGGCGGTTCGACCAGCCGCCGGCCGAAACCGCCCGCGCCTTCACGCGCTCCTACCCCGTCGACCGGCGCATGTACCGCGAAGACATCGTGGCCAGCCGCGCCCACGCGGCCATGCTGGGGCGGCGCGGCATCATTGCGGCCGCCAGCGCCGACGCGCTCACGGCGGAACTCGACCGGCTGCTGGACGAACTGACGGCCGCGGGCGGCCCGCCCCCGGACGCGGACGACGAGGACATCCACAGCTTCGTAGAGCGCGTCCTCACCGAACGCCTGGGCGACGACGGCCGCCGCCTGCACGCCGCGCGCAGCCGCAACGACCAGGTGGCCACCGACTTCCGCCTCTATTGCAAGGGCCTGACCCTGCGGCTGGCCTTTGCGCTGCTGGACCTGCTGGACGTCGTCGTGCGGCGGGCGGGGGACGAGGCGCACACCGCGGCGCCGGGCTTTACCCACCTGCAAGCGGCGCAGCCCGTCACCCTGGGCCATTACCTGCTCTCGCTCTACGAGATGCACGCGCGCGACGTGCAGGCCGCGCTGCACGCCTTTACGGTGGCCGACGTGTGCCCGCTGGGCTCGGGCGCGCTGGCGGGCGTTCCGTTCGACATCGACCGGGACGGCGCGGCGGACGAGCTGCGCTTCAGCCAGGTGTCGCGCAACAGCATGGACGCGGTGGCGGACCGCGACTTCGTGGGCGCGCTGCTGCACGCCTGCACGCAACTGACCGGCCACGCCTCGCGCTGGTGCGAGGACCTGGTGGTGTGGTCGTCGCCCGGGTTCGGATTGGTGCGGTTCGACGACCGCTACGCCACCGGCAGCAGCATGCTGCCGCAGAAGCTGAACCCGGACATCGCCGAACTGTCGCGCGGCAAGGCCGGCGCGGTGATGGGCGCCGCGGCCGGGTGGCATGCCACCATCAAGGGCGTGCCGCTGGCCTACGGGCTGGACATGCAAGAGGACAAACGCACCGTGTTTCGCGTGGAGGACGACGTGCTGCCCATGCTGGCGGCGCTGCGCGGCGCGCTGGACACCCTGCGCGTCGACCGCGGCCGCATGGCGGCGGCGGCGCAGGCGGGGCATCCCGAGGCGCTCGAAATTGCGGACTATCTGACCGAACGCGGCGCGCCCTTCCGCGACGCTCACCAGGCGGCCGGGCGGCTGGTGCTCCTGGCGGAATCGCAGGGCGTGACGCTGGGCCAGCTCGACGACGCGGCGTTCGCCGGCGTGGACGACCGCCTGCCCGGCGAGGTGCGCGCGCGGCTGGACCTGGCGCGCATGGTGGCGCGCCGCACCTCCCTCGGCGGCACGGCGCCGACGCGCGTGCTGGAAGAAGCGGGCCGCGCGCGCCGTTGGCTGACCTGGCAGCGGCAGCATCTCGAAGGGCTGGCCGTCCGGGGGCTGCCTCCGCAGCTGCAACCGCGCGCGCCGTCCCCCGCGGCGGCCGGCGCCGACGGAGACGCGGCGTGACGGCCGCTCCCGTGCGCCCGGCGGCGCGCGGCCGCGCGCCGCGGCGGCCGCCCTTGGCCGACGCCGACGAGAGCGTGCGTATGTCCGCGGTCGACCCCGTCCAGGTTTCGCTCGTCATTCCGGCCTACAACGAAGCGCTGCGGCTGCGCGGCACGCTGGACGCGGTGGAAGCCTGGGCCAGGGAACGGAGCTCGGCGGTCGAGGTCGTGGTGGTGGACGACGGCTCGGACGACGCGACGGCCGACCTGGCCGACGCCTGGGCGGAGGGCGCACGCGCCCGCGGCCGGGTGCGGCCCGTGGTGCTGCGTGAGCCGCACCGAGGCAAGGGCAGCGCCGTTGCCCGCGGCGTCCTGCGCGCGCAGGGCGCCGTGCGCGTCTTCATGGACGCCGACCTGGCCGTGCCCATGGCCTGCGTGGAGCAGATCGTGGACGAAATCAGCCGCGGGATCGACGTTGCCATCGGCTCGCGCGAGCTGCCCCGTTCCCGCCGGCAGGACGAGGCCTGGATACGTCACGTGATGGGGCGCGTCTTCAACTGGGTGGTCTCGCGCACGGCCGTCGACGGCTTCCGCGATACGCAATGCGGCTTGAAAGCCTTCGCCTCCGACGCCGCCGAGGACATTTTCTCCCGCGTGGCCTTGTATCCGGCCAACGGCCGGGTGGTTCGCGGCAGCCGCGTGACCGCCTTCGACGTGGAGGTGCTGGCCATCGCGCGCCGCCGCAGCTGGCAGACCTCCGAAATCCCCGTGGAATGGCGGCACGTCCCCCTGAGCAAGGTGCGCCCCCTGGCGGACTCGTTCAGCATGGTCCGAGACGTGCTGCGCGTCCGCTGGAATCTCTCCACCGGCATCTACGACTGACCAACCACCCCCACAGCCCTCGCCCCCGCTCCGCTCCCTTCCCCTCCGTTTTTTCCCCTCCTTCCGTTCTTTCCCCCTCCTTCCTCCTTCGTTCCTTCCCTCTCTCCCTTCCCACTCCCCCACCGTTCTTCCCCGTTCTCCCTCCGTTCTTTCCCCCTCCGTTCTTTCCCCCTCTCCCTGAGGGAGAGGGTCGGGGTGAGGGTCCGGCAGAGCATCCGCCGCGGCCGCCAGCTGGGAGTGCGGGGAACGACAAGAGAAGCACGAAGACAACGAGCGGCGCGGCGGCACGGCGCAGGCTGCCTGGTGATAGCATGACGGGTAGGCCAAATTCGTCGGGTCGCTGGGAGTTTCATGCGCTGTCCAGACTGCGAGCACGAGAACACGGCCGGCGCGTGGCTCTGTATCAACTGCGGAATGAAGCTGCCCAGGCCCGAAGACGCCGAGCAGGGCGCAACCACGACGGGAACGCCGGCGAAAGCGGAAGCCGAACGCGACGAGCCCAGCCGGCTCGCGCCCCAGATCAGCGAGAACCTGCGCAAGCTGCGCGAACGCACCGAGCGCGAGCGCACACAGAACCGCTCCCCCGAACGCCGCGTGAGCATCGGCGGGCGGTTCCTGGGGCTGCCGCTGATGGCGTGGGGCGTGATCATCTTCCTCTTCGTCGTCTTCGCCTACATCATGTCCTCGCTGCAATGAGCGGCCGCGCCTCTACGCCCGGGACATGCGCATCGCCGCCGCTCGGCCGCCAGGCGCGGCCTGCGCCGCGCGTGCCGCTGGCCCCGTGCCTGCAGTGCGGGCGCCTGATGGCGGCCATCAGCGGCAGCCGGCTGGCCGTGTGCGCGTATTGCGGCTTCAAAGACCCCTGCTGTTAGCCCTGCCCGCGTGAGCGCCGCGCCCACACGGGCCGCGCCTCCGCGCGGCGCGGCGCCGCGCCGCGGTCCAGCCAGCAGTCCGGCAGTGCTGGTCGAGCGTTTGCGCGCCCGGGCCGCGGCGTCGGGTCCGCTGCCGTTCAGCGAATTCATGGAGCAGGCGCTCTACGACCCGACCCACGGCTTCTACGCCCGCCGGGACTCGCCCTACGGGGATTACTTCACCAGCGTCAGCGTGCACCCGCGGCTCTTTGGCCGCCTGCTCGCCGCGCATCTGGACGACGTCTGGCGCGCGCTGGGCCGGCCGCGGCCCTTCCGCGTGGTGGATCTCGGCGCGGCTGACGGCCGCCTGGCGCGCCAGCTGCGCGCGGCGGCGCCGGACCACCCCTGGGGAGCGGCGCTCCAGCTGATCGGGGTCGAACGCGCGCCGGCGCCCGGCGCGGCGGAGGCGCTGGACGTGCTGCACGGCGCACTCGGCGAGGTCGAACCCGCGCCGGCCGCGGCGGTGATTGCCAACGAGTTCTTCGACGCGCTGCCCGTGCGGCTGGCGCGGCGCACCACCCACGGCTGGGTCGAATCGTGCGTGACGTTCCGAGGGCCGGCGGCGGCCCTGGTGGACCGCCCCCTGCCCCCCGACCTGCGCGGCTACGTCCAGCGCTACGCCGCCGACGTTCCGCCGGGCGGACGCATCGAGGCGCGGCGGGGCGTGGACGAGGTGTATCGTCATGCGGCTCGCCTGGGTGCGCGTGTGGTGATGACGACCATCGACTACGGCGGGCCGTGCCGTCGGGTGCACTCGGCGCGGCTGGCGCAGGGCACCCTGCTGGCCTACCGCCGCCAGCAGGCCTCGGAGGACGTGCTGGCGCATCCAGGACACGCGGACCTGACCGCGCACGTCAACTTCACGCAGCTGGCGGACATTGGCCGGCGCTTTGGCTTCACTCAGGAGCGGTGGGGCCAACAGGCCGACTTCCTGGCGGCGCTGGGCGCAGGCGATTATCTGCTGCACCTTCAGACGCTGGGCGTGCCGCTCGCCGACTACCAGGCCCAGCGCGAGGCGGTGTTCCAACTCGTGTCCCCCACCGATCTGGGACGATTTCAAGTGCTGACCCAGGGCAAGAACGTCGACCTGGCCGGCATTCGCGGCCTGGGCGGCGGCGCATGCCCGGCATCGAAAGGACGCAACGTAGATGGCAACGCGCATTGAACGCGACCCGCTGGGCGAACTGGAAGTCGACGAGACCGCGCTCTACGGCGTGCAGACCCAGCGGGCCGTGCAGAACTTCCCCATCAGCGGCTTGCTGCCGCACGACGCCTTCGTCTGGGCCACGGTGCTCGTCAAGAAGGCGGCGGCGGTGGCGCACGTGCGCACCGGCCGCCTGGAGCGCGCGCTGGCCGACCCCATCATCCAGGCCGCCGACGAGGTGCTGAACGGCCAGCACCGCGAGCAGTTCGTGGTGGACGTGTTTCAGGCCGGGGCCGGCACGTCCCACAACATGAACGCCAACGAGCTGCTGGCCAACCGCGCCAACGAGCTGCTCGGCCGCCCGCGCGGCAGCTACGACCCCGTCCATCCCAACGACCACGTCAACATGGCGCAGTCCACCAACGACGTGATCCCCACCGCGATCGCCCTAGCCGCCTTGCGGCTGCTGGGCGAGCTGGACCCGTCGCTGGACCTGCTGGCCGCCAGCCTGGAAGCCAAGGCGCAGGCCTGGGACGGCGTGGTGAAGTCGGGCCGCACGCATCTGCAAGACGCCACCCCCGTGCGCCTGGGGCAGGAGTTCGGCGCCTACGCCGAAGCCGTGCGGCGCGGCGCCGCCGGCATCCGCGCGGCCGCCGACGAGGTGCGCGAACTGAGCCTGGGCGGCACCGCCGTCGGCAGCGGCTTGAACGCGGAGCCGGCCTATCAGACGCACGTAGTGCAGGTGATTGCCGAGCTGACCGGCCTCGAGGTGCGGCAGTCGACCAATTACTTCTACGCCATGCAAAGCATGGCCAGGTTTGGCCGCTTGTCCGCCGCGCTGCGCACGCTGGCGCTGGACCTCAACCGCATCGCCAACGACTTTCGCCTGTTGGGGTCGGGGCCGCGCACCGGCATCTCCGAGCTGCGCATGCCGCCCGTGCAGCCCGGCTCCTCGATCATGCCGGGCAAGATCAACCCGGTGATGGCCGAGTGCCTGAACATGATCTGCTTCCAGGTGATGGGCAACGACCTGGCCGTGGCCAACGCCGTGACTGCCGGCCAGCTGGAACTGAACGTCATGATGCCGCTCATCGCCCACAACCTCTGCCAGTCGATGGAAATCCTGGGCGCGGGCGCGCGCGCCTTTGCCCGCCTGGGCGTGGACGGGCTGGAGACCGACGACGACATGCTGCGGTACTGGCTGGAGCGCAACACGATGCTGGCCACCGCGCTTGCGCCGCGGATTGGCTACGCCGCCGCCGCCGAGATTGCCAAGACCGCCGTGGCCACGGGCGAGACCATCCCCGCGGCGGCGCGCCGCATGACCGACCTTTCGGACGCCGAACTGGCCGCCGCCCTGGACCCGGCGCCCATGACCGAACCCGGCGTCCGCGTCGGCGGCGGAGGCGGCGGTTAGACCTCGACGGCGCCGCGGCGCGCGAATCCTGTTTATCCTGGGCATCGACGTCCGAAGTCCCGCGGCCGTGCGGCAGCGCCGCGAGGGGAGACGGAGGCAGCGATGACGGAGGCAGCAATGACGGAGACGGCGATGACAGAGACGGCAGACGTTCGACGCGAGGTCGACGATCTGCGCACGCGGGGCTGGTGCGTGGTGCCCGGCGTGATGCGCGGCGCGGGCCTGGACGCCGCGCGCGACCAGGTGCGCCGCGCCGTTATCGACAACTCGCGCTCGCCCGCGCCCCGCTACGGCGTGTCCAATCTCTTTCGGTTCGACCAGTCGCTGTTCCCCGCCCTGGGCGAGGAGCGCGTGACCGCGGTTGCGGAGGCCGCGCTAGGCCCCAACTGGCGCATTTCGTTCGCCACGGGCTACGTCACCGGCCCCGGCACCGGCCGCGACATCTGGCACGCCGACTTCCCCTTCAACCAGCGCAACCACGCCCACGTCCCCGCGCCTTATCCCGACGCGGTGATGCATCTGACCACCTTCTGGATGCTGACCGACTTCACGCCGGCCAACGGCGCCACCTACGTCGTGCCCGGCAGCCACCGCACGCCCGACCACCCCAGGCCGGACGGCCCCCACGGCGACTGGATGAGCCCGCGCGAGGACGAGGCGCGGCTGGTCGGCTCGGCCGGCGACGTGGCCATCCTGGACAGCCGCCTCTGGCACGCCGTGTCCCCCAACACGACCGCCCAGGACCGCATCACCGTGGTCGTGCGCTTCGCGCCCTGGTGGCTCAACCTGAACACCACGCGCCGCGGCCACGTGGAGCGGCAGCTCGTGGTCGGCAGCGGGGGCGACTCCTTCGCCGAAGACCTGCCCCGCGAGGTCTACGACCAGGCGCCGGACGACCTCAAATCCCGGCTCGCCCACCTGCTCCCGCAAGGTTCCACCATTGCCTGATCCATCCGCCGCCCCTGCCCGCGCGCCCGCGCGCCCCGCGACCGCGTGGAGCTGCCCCAGCGCCCTTCCAGGGGAGGGGCGCGGGGGCCGAAGCCGTTGGCGTGACGTACCTTTGCGGCGGCGGTTCCCTCGAGCGGGCGTGACATGGACGAGTTGATTGGCGTGGTTTTCGTCGGCGAACGGCCGGCGGCGGACGGCGCGGGCAAGGCGGATGGCGCGGCCGCGGGCGTCGGCGCGGCGGTCGAGCGGCTGATCGAGGCCGGCGCGTCTGAGGTGGCCGTGCTGGCCGCCGACCCTGCCGCGGTTCACGCCGACCTGGCCGACCGCAGCTTTCGCGCGCCGACCCGCGTGCTGGCCTGGGACCCTGCCGCCGGCCACGTGCCCGGCCTGCTGCAGGCTGGCGGCGGCGCCCGCACGGCCATGCTGGTGGCCGAACGCCCCGACCTGCCGCCGGCAACGTTCGACCTGCCGCACGGGTCCAACAACTGCATTCTGGTCGTGCGCGAGGACCTGGCCGCGGGCCGCCCGGTCGACGTGATCGACATCGAATACCGCGAGCCGCGCCGCACCTCGCAGTTTCCCGTGCGCGGGATGGACGGCGCAGGACGGCACCGGCACACCGGGCTGACCCACCTGCCAATCGGCACGCTGGACCTGGCCGCCGTGGTTGGCATGGAGCAGCGCCTGGCGGCGGACGGGCTGTGCGAAGAGCTGACCTTGCTGCAGCACCGGCTGCGGGAACAGTCCGAGGACGACCTGCGGGCCAGCGTGACCGGCATGGACCTGGTCGACCTGGCCGAGCGGTTTCTGGCCGAGGGCCGGCTCACCGCCATCAAGGCCTGAGCGCCGCCGACCGGCGGCCGCGCCCCCTGGCAGGATGACCCTGAGCGCGCGCACCAGCGCCAACGAAGGAGACGAACGGCATGACCGCTGAGTTCGAAGGGCGCACTGCCCTGGTGACTGGCGCCGCGCGCGGCATGGGGCGCGCCACCGCCGAGCGGCTGCTGGCCGGCGGCGCGCGCGTGGCGGTGAACGACCTCGACGCCGACCGGATTCAGGCCGTCGCAGACGAGCTGGGCCCCAACGCGTTTGCGGCGCCTGCCGACGTCTCGAACCGCGCGGAGGTGGACGCCATGGCCGCCGCGGTTGTCTCCCAATTCCAGCGGCTGGACATCCTGGTCAACAACGCCGGGATCGTGTCGCCCACCGCGTTCGAGCGCATTACCGAGCACGAGTGGCGGCGCGTGATGGACGTGAACGTCAATGGGACGTTCTATTGCACGCAGGCCGCCGCCGCGCACATGCGGGCCGGCGGCGGGGGGCGCATCGTCAACTTTTCGTCCACGGCGGGTAAAAACGTCAGCACCGTAGGCGGCGCGTCGTACACCACCTCCAAAGCCGCGGTGCTGGGTCTGACGCGCGCGGCGGCCAAGGAACTGGCGCCCTACGGCATCACCGTCAACGCCGTTTGCCCGGGCATGATCGATACCGACATGCTGCGCGTGGCCTGGTCGGAGGAGCAGATTCAGGCCTACATCCCATCCATTCCGCTGGCGCGCATGGGCCAGCCGGCGGAGGTGGCGGAGCTGGTGTGCTTCCTGGCATCCGACCGCGCCGCCTACATCACCGGCGCCGCCTTCGACATCACCGGCGGCGAGCTGATGGTCTGACGGCCGAGCGGAGACCAGACCGGCGGCACGCCAGGGCGGGTGGGCGTTCTTGCCGTGCTCCGGCGCGGCCGACGGCCCGGCGCGCGCCGGGCGCCGGCCTCGACGCTGCCTACACGTTCGCCAGGTTCGCCGCCATTCTGCAGCTCGCGGCGGGCGTGACCGCCGCGCCGCCGCCGCTTACCCGGGAGCGCCCTCTCCCGCCTGCGCCTGCGGCAGTTCAGTCGCCAGCGGGTGCTTGGGCTGATACAGCCCGATCCAGGCGCCGCCGGGGATTTGGATCTTGGTGGCGATGCCCCATTCTTCTTCGTGGACCGGTTCGGCCAGTTGCACGCCCTTGGCCTCCAGCCGCGCCAGCGCGGCGGGCAGGTCGTCGCACAGCAGGTGCAGCTCGTGCACGCGGTCGCCGTCGGTCGGGTGCAAGCCGATTTCTGCGGGCGGGAGGGCAAACACCAGCCAGCCGCCGCCGGCGTCCAGGCCGGGCAGCTCCAGCACGTCGCGGAAGAACGCGCGGGCCGCCTCTGCGTCCTGCGTAAAGATGAGCGAGTGAACCCCGAGAAACATCGAACGC
The DNA here is from genome assembly GCA_958296175.1 of uncultured Chloroflexota bacterium. Classification (GTDB taxonomy): domain Bacteria; phylum Chloroflexota; class UBA11872; order UBA11872; family UBA11872; genus UBA11872. Next base: position 1,198,058 of record OY282448.1, on the reverse strand, counting down.
TCCACAGCAATGCCGCATGGCCAGCAATCTTGCCCGACCAGCGCGCCGCCCGCGGCATCCTTCGGCAGACCGCCCGAGGGCCCGCGGGCGCGGGAATGACAGAATTCGCAACGGTCTGCTCTCAGGAAAGGCGCCTCTGGCCATGCCCTCGAACTCCGCCGCACAGACCTCCGACGCCGACCTCATCGCCCAGGTCACACAGCGGCTGGCCGAGGGCGACCGCACGGGTGCGGTGCGCACGCTGCTGGCCGACAGCAACACCGACCTTTCGTTCCTGCTGGCCGAGCTCTCGCCCGAGCAGCGCCGCGAATTGCTCACGCGCGCGCCCGTGGACGATTCGGCGGATCTGCTGGAGCGCATCGAACCCGACGAAGCGGCCGAGGCGCTGGCCGGCCTGGCGCCGCGGAGTGCAACCGAACTTCTGGACGAGCTCCAGGTCGACGCGGCCGTCGAGGTTCTGGAAGAAATGGGCATCGAGCGCGCGCGGTCGCTGGCCGCGGCCCTGCCCGAACACGGCGAGGTATCGACCATCCTGGCGTCGTACGCCGAAGGCACGGCCGGACGCCTCATGACGCCCGCCTCGCTCACGCTGCGGGCGTGGGAAACGGCGGCCGACGCGATCGAGGCCATCCGCGCGGCCGCCGCATCGCCCAGCGTCGTCACCTACCTCTACGTCGTGGACCAGCGCGAGCGCCTGGTCGGCGTGGTGGGGATGCGCGAGCTGGTCATCGCCGCTGGAACCGCACCGCTGCACCGTCTGATGACCCCGCGCCCGGTGACGGTGACGGCGACCACCACCGAGGACGAGTGCCTGCGCCTGTTCCGCCGCCACCGCTTTCTTGGCCTGCCGGTCACAGACGGCGACGGCAAGCTGGTTGGCCTCATTCGCGCGGACCGGCTGGTGCGGCTGTCGGACGAGGATGCCAGCCAGGGCCTGCTGGGCATCTTTGGGGCGGGCGAGTCGCGCGCCGCCGACTCGGTGGTGAACACCGCGCGCGCCCGCCTGCCCTGGCTGCTGGCCAACCTGGGCACGGCATTCCTGGCCGCCGCGGCCGTGGCCCTGTTCCAAGACACCGTCGCCGCCGTCGTGGCGCTGGCGGTCTTCCTGCCCGTCATCGCGGGCCAGGCCGGGAACGCCGGCGTGCAAACCGTGACGGTGTTGGTCGAGATGTTGTCCACCGCCGACGCCAGCCTTGTGGTGGTGCGGCGGGCGCTGCTGCGCGAACTCCGCGCGGCCGCGTTGCACGGCCTGGTGATCGGGCTGCTCGCCGGCCTGGCGGGTGGGGTTTACGCGCAATCGGCGCTCTTTGGCGTGGTGACCGCCGCCGCCATGTTCCTGGCCATGCTGCTGGCCGGCGTCACCGGCGCCCTGGTGCCGCTGGGATTGCGGCGCATCGGGCACAACCCAGCCCTGGGGTCGGGCGTGCTGGTCACCACCATGACCGACGTGGGGGGCTTCCTCGTATTCCTCGGCCTGGCCGCCGCCCTGCTGGTCAGCCGCTAGACCCGCCTGACGCCGACCAGCCTGGCGCGGAACCAGACGGAGCGCACGCCGCAGCTGCATCTCCGCCGTGCGCTATAGAATCAATTGAGTCTTCGGAGGCACGCATCCATGGGCCGCGCGTTCATCTATTGGGACAACTCCAACATCTTTCACGAGGCGCAGCGTCTGGCCGAGGAACGCGGCGGAGGCCCGGACGCCCGCTACCGGGTCCGCATCAATTTCGACAACATCTTGCGTCTGGCGCATGCCGGCCGGCCGATGGAACGGGCCGTTGCCGCTGGGTCCATTCCGCCGCCGCTGCGGCACCTGTGGAACCGCATGGAAAGCGTTGGCGTGGACGTCAGGCTGTTCGACCGCGGCGGCCCCGAGCGCGGTGAACAAGGAATGCCGGACCAGATGTTGCAACTCTGCATGCTGAGAGACGCACTGCGATACAACGGTCATCCCGGCATCGTGGTTCTGCTGACAGGCGACGGCGCTGGATACCTGGACGGCGCGGGTTTCCACAGCGACTTGGAGCAAATGCATGAACGCGGCTGGCGGGTGGAAATCCTGTCGTGGGCGCATTCGTGCAACCAGCGCATGCGCATGTGGGCGGAGGAAAACGGCGTGTTCGTGGCGCTGGACGATTTCTACGAGTCGATCACCTTCATGGAGCCGTCCCGACCCGGGCACGAGTTCGCACGCGCGCGCCCGTCCACGTCCCTCGACCTCTCCCGCCGGCCAACGGGTTGACACCGAGGCCGCCGTCCGGCTGATCAGCCGCTAGCTCGGTCGGCTGCCGTTCGGCTCGGCGCCGCCTTCGGCGGCGTAGGCGATCCCGGGCGCGCCGACGCCGGGCAGCGGATGCTCGACCGCGGCCTGGCCCAGGCGTTCGCGGGCACGCGCCAGGTCCCAGGCGGCCTGCAGGCGCAGCCAAAACTCGGCGCTGGACCAGCCGGCCGTCTCCAGCCGAATCGCCATCTCCGGCGAGATTCCCGCGTGGCCGTGCAACACGCGCGACAGCGTGTGGCGCGCCACGCCCAACCGCCGGGCTGCATCGGTGACGCTCAGCTCCAGCGGCCGCAGACAGGCCTCGTGAATGCTCCGCCCAGGATGCGGCGGATTCGCCATCGCCATTGCCGTGTCCTTTCGTCGCAGTCGTCGGTCTCAGTGATAGTCGACCAGGTCGACGTCGTACGCATCGCCGCCCGCAAAGCGAAAGATGATTCGCCAGTTGGCGGTAATCGTGATGCTCCAGAAGCCCTGAAGGTTGCCTCGCAGCCGGTGCAGCCGGTACCCCGGCAGCGCCAAGTCCCGCGGCTGCACCGCGGCGTCGAGGTTCGCCAGCGCGATTCTGATTCGTTCCACCTGGTCTGCTCGCAGCCGGCTGGCGTCGTCCCGTGCATACAGCCGTCTGAGCCCCCGGTGGCGGAACGTCTGAATCACGCTCGATTGTACCGCGTTCCGACACGCACGGCAAGCCTATCGATACCTCGACTGCCCACGCGGCTGCGCCGTTGCACGTCTGGCCTATTCCGCCGCGCGGGCGCGAGCCGCGGCCCTGCCCGCCCGCCAGGCCATCTTCATGTACACGCCGCCCTGCGCCAGTTCGTCCAGCATCTGCCGCAGGCGGCGGTCTTTGGTGTCTTGCCGCCTGGCGCGGGCGATCCAGCCCAGATAGTCGTTGCGCTGGTAGGCCGGCCGCACCTGATACGCCTCCATCAGGCCCTCGGCGCGCAGTGCACGCTCGACGTCGGGCGGCATCGGCTGGAGCGGGCGCGTCAGCCGCGATGCGCCTTTGGCCGCGGACATCCGTCAGTCACCTCACCGCAGGTCGTTTCTCGCGCGCCCAGACTAGCCTGCGAATCCACCGCCCCGTCCGCAGCCGAGCCGACGACCGCCCCTCGACTGCCCCGCCGCCGTTGCCGACCCGCCGCCCCGAGGCGCATGCTGGGCAACGAACCGGCTCTCGCAGGGAGGTCTGCGTCATGCCGACGCCCTCGGCCCTGGCTTGGTGGCACAACGCGCGCTTTGGGATGTTCCTGCACTGGGGGCTGTACTCGCTCCTGGGACGCCACGAGTGGACGATGTACCAGGAGAGCATTCCGCCCGAGGAATACCGCGCGCTGGCCGACCGCTTCGACCCGCAGCACTACCAGCCCGACGAGTGGGTGGCGCTGGCCCAAGACGCCGGCATGCGGTACATGATTCTGACCTCGCGCCACCACGAAGGCTTCAGCCTGTGGGACTCCAAGGTCTCCGACTTCACCGCGCCCAGGACCGCCGCGCGGCGCGACCTGCTGGCCGAATTCGTGGACGCCTGCCAGAAGCGGGGCATGCGCTACGGGTTCTACTACTCGCTGCTGGACTGGCGCCACCCGGCCTACTTCCGCGGCAAACAGCGCGACCCGAACGGCTGGGCCGAGTTCCTGGCCTACGTGCATGCCCAGGTGCTGGAGCTGTGCACCGACTACGGCGACCTGTCCGTGCTGTGGTACGACGGCGGCTGGCCCTACACCGCGGCCGACTGGGACTCGGCCGCGCTCAACGCCCAGGTGCGGCGGCAGCACCCCGACATTCTGATCAACGACCTCTCCATGCGGCCGGAAGACTTCGACACGCCGGAGCAGCACGTCACCCCATCGCGGGGCCGCTTGTGGGAAAGCTGCATGACGATGAACTCCACCTGGGGCTACTCCACCATCGACCGCGAGTGGAAATCCGAGCGCCAGCTCATCCACAACCTCGTCACCGCCGCCAACGGCGGGGGGAATTATTTGCTGAACGTGGGGCCGGATCCCGACGGCCGCATCCAGTTCGAGTGCGTGGAGCGGCTGCGCGCCATGGGCCGCTGGCTGGACGTGTACGGCGAATCGATCTACGGCAGCGAGCCGCTCCCCGCCCCCTTGCGCATGAGCAGCGCCGGGCGGGTGCACACCAAGCGCGGGACGACGCTCTACCTGCACTGCTGGCGCTGGCCCGGCGGCGAGCTGGCGCTCGGCGGCGTGGGCGGGCGCATCCTGCGCGCGCGCGCCTGCTGGGGTCGAACCGCGCGGTGACCGTGGAGCAACGCGGCCACCGCGTCTGGCTGCGCGGCCTGCCCGCTCACGCGCCCGACCCCATCGACACGGTTATTGCGCTGGAGTTCGACGACGAACCCCGGGAACACGACCGCTTCGGCGGCGAGCCGGGCGTGTAGGCGGCGGGACTCCGCCGGCACGGGCGCGCGATGCCGCCATTCCTGCCCCGCCGGCCTCTGGGATTTGCGTGCCTGCGGGCGTCCTGTGCGCCATTCCCGCGCCGCGGCCGCGCGCCGCGGGCCGCCAACGCAGAGCCACGGGCGGCGGAGGGAGCGTCGGCGCCAGCGGGCGCACCACTCGCTTCATCCTGTCCATCCACGTGTACAGACGCCCGTAATCCGCGGCTGCGGGGCGGCGCGGCAACCATCGCGGCATGACGACGGGGCGGTTGCGCACCGGCCTGGCGCTGGTGTCTGCGGCCAGCTTGTTGTTCGAGATTGCGCTCACGCGCGTGTACGCCATCGCGCAGGGGCACCACTTCGCCTTCGTGGCCATTGCCATGGCCTTGCTGGGGATCGGCGCGGCAGGGACGCTAACGGCGGTGTGGGGGCGGCTGGCCCGCGCGGCGCCGGGCGCGGTTATCGCCTGGGCCGGCGCCCTGTTCGCGCTCACCTCGGTCGGCGCCTACGTCACGGCCGACCGCATTCCGCTGGACACCTATCGGATTGGCGCGGACGCCGGCCAGCTGGCCTGGCTGGCCTTGTATTTCATTGTGGCCGCGGCGCCGTTCACGTGCGCCGGGGCGGCGGTGGTCGCGGCCTTGCGCCACGAGCCGCGGCGCGCGGGCGCAACCTACGGAGCAAGCTTGGCCGGCGCCGCTGCCGGCGCGGGCCTGGCGCCGCTGGTCGTGTCGTTGGCCGGCGCAGCCGCCGCAGTGGTGGCGGCGGCCGCGCTGGCCCTGGGCGCGCCGCTGGCAACGGCGCCGCGGTGGCGGGCCATCGGCGCGGGCCTGGCGGCCATCGCCCTGCTCGCCGCCGCCGCGGTGGTCGCGCCGGCGGGGCCGCGCCTCTCCGTGCACGCGCAACTGGCACAGGCCCTGCAGCGGCCCGAGGCGCGGCGTATCGGCGCCCACATCTCGGCCGCCATGCGCGTGGACGTGGTTGCCGACGCCGGATTCCGCACGGCCACCGGCCTGAGCCTGAACTACGCGGGCCCCGTGCCCAGCCCCCGCATTGGCGTAACCGTCGACGGCGGGAACGCGGCGGCCCTGGACGTGCCGAACGACCAGGCGCTGGATCACGTCCCGCTCGCCCACGCCGCACGGCTGCGCCCGGCATCCTCGGCGCTGTTGCTCGATCCGATCGGGGCCTTCGATACGGCCGTGCTGCTGCGCGCCGGGGTGGACGCGGTCGACCTGGCACAGCCCGACGCGGCACTGCGGCAGGCGTGGCGGGACGCGGGCGCGGCAACCCTGCTCAACAGCGCGCGCGTGCGCGTGCTGGACCGCGGCGTCAGGTCGGCACTGCGCTCGGCGGCGGGCTACGACCTGGTGGTGTGGCCGTTGCGCGAAGCGTTTCAGGGCGTGGCCGCGGGCACGTTCGGCCTCGCGGAGACCTACAGCCTCACCCGCGAGGCGCTGGCCGACGGCTGGCGCTCGCTGGCGCCGGACGGCCTGCTGGTTGCAACCCGCTGGCTGCAAGCTGCGCCTTCGGAGTCGGTGCGCCTGTGGGCGGCCATGGTGGACGCGGCGCGGCGCGGCGGCGCGGCCGACCCCGCCGCCCACGTGCTGGCCTGGCGCTCGCTGGAAGCGGTGGTCATGGTTGCCTCGCCCTCGGCGTTCACGCCCCAGGAACGCCAGGCCCTGGCGCAGGGCCTGGCGCGCGACGGGTTCGACTGGGTGTTTCACGCCGAGCTGCCCGAGGCCGAGGCCAACCGTTACAACCGCCTGCCCGACGCATCGCTGTATCGAGCCTTTCGCGCCGTGGTTGGCGGCCACGCGGCTCAGCGCGTCTGGGCGCCGGTGACCGACGACCGACCCTATTTCTTTCACTACTTCGACTGGGCCCGCTGGCGCGAGGTGCTGGCGGCGGCGGGGCGCACCTGGCAGCCGTTCGGCGGCGTGGGATTTCTGGTGCTGGCGCCGCTGGCCGCGGCGGCCACGGGCGCGGCCGCGCTCACCATGCTCGCGCCGCTCACGGGTCGGCGGCGCGGCGGCGCGGCGCACGTGGGCGCCCGGCGGCTCGGCGCACTCGCCAGCGTGGGCGCGGCCTTCACTCTGGCGCAGGTTGCGCTGCTGCAGCGGCTCATTCTGGTGCTCGACGCGCCAACCGCGGCGTTTGCCGCCGGCCTGGCGGCCATGCTGGCGTGGGCGGGGCTTGGCAGCCTGGCCGCGGGATGGCGGCGCCCCTCGCCGCGGCTGGCCGCAGGTCTGGCGGCCGCAGGCGCGGCGCTGATGGGCGCGTTGCTGATGGCCGCCCCGGCGGCCCTCGGCGCGCCGTTCGCCGTGCGGCTCGTGCTGGGCGTGCTGGCCGCCATGCCGTCGCTCGCCCTGGGCGCCGTGATGCCCGCCGCGGTCCACGCGCTGCGGCGCGACCGCGCGGCCATCGCCTGGGCTTGGGGCGTCAACGGGACGGCCGCGGTGGCCGCGGCCTTTCTGGCCGCCATGCTGATCGTATCCGTTGGGTTCGTCTGGACGCTGGCCGGCGCGGTTGCGGCCTACGCCGCCGCCGCGCTGCTCTGGCCGGCGGCTACGCGCCCTCGGCGCGGTCGCCCGTCAGCGGCACGAAGCGCACCGGGCCCAGGTTGGTCGACACCACCCCCTCCGCCGTCCGCTCGATCTTCCAGAGCGTCTGATAGAACCCCGGCGGGCCAACCGGCACGATCAGCCGCCCGCCCACCTTCAGCTGCCGAATCAGCGGCTGCGGCACGTGATCGGGCGCAGCCGTGACGATGATTCCGTCGAACGGCGCGTGGTCCTCCCAGCCAAAATAGCCGTCGTCGGTGCGCTGGTGCACGGTGTCGTACCCGGCGCCGCGCAGGTTCTCCTCCGCCCAGGACGCCAGGTCGGGAATGATTTCCACGCTGTAGACCAGCGCGCCCAGCTCGGCCAGCACGGCGGCCTGGTAGCCCGAGCCGGTGCCGACCTCCAACACCCGGTCGCCGGCCGCCGCGCCCAGCGCCTCGGTCATCATGGCCACCACCAGCGGCTGCGAGATGGTCTGCCCCTGGCCGATGGGCAGCGGCCGATTCTGGTAGGCCCGATCGACGTCGTGCGCCCGCACGAAGCGGTGCCGGTCGACGCGGGCCACCGCCTCTAGCACCTGCTCGGACTGGACGAGGCCGGATTCGCGAATTTCTTGCATCAACTGCTCGCGGCGGGCGGCAACGACGCCGCTGGACCCCTGAGTTTCGGCGCTGGAAGGCGTTCCGTCAGCCGGCGCACCGCAGGCCGCCAGCAGCAGCGCCGCCAACGCCAGCATCCCAGCGCGCGCCAAGCCAACCCATCGCCGCCCCATCCAAACACCTCCAACCCCTCGGCAGGCAGCGCGCCTCCCCCCGGCGCACCCCCGCCGCCCCGAGCATGGCACATCGCCCGCGGCAAGCGCTTCTCGGCTCGAACCAGTACTCTGGCACGCGGGCCAAGCCTGGGCTTTCACGTTTCGGCAATGACGCTCTATGCTCTGGCTACCGGAATCACAGGGGCTGCAAGGCATGAGGGTGCCTCGGCACCTCGAAATCCCGCAGAATTCGGCGTGTCATCCGGCGCACAGCGTCCGCGCGACGTGGACCGGCAGCGCCGCACCGTTTGCCAAGCCCGGCAGAGTTGCACGCGGCCGCCTTGGCTGCGCAGAAACAAGCAAGCATGTCAGTCGCGACCGGCACCATGGTCAGGGTGTCACGCACGAGACTACAGCTTTAAGAATCGAAGCACGCGCTGACCGTCGCACTGGCGCCACTGTGATGTTGCACAGCCTGGCGCCCAGGTCTGCAGGTGAGCAGATGCGCCATCGCTGCGTCGTCGCCTGATGTCCGCAGTACGTACGGGCACGACTCCAACTCTCGCCGCTGAACAGAGAATTACTGTCAAGGCGGCAGCAAACGACTGGGTGTCCCGTCATCTTCCTGACGAACGAAGATACATCATGCATGCCCAGCCAACATATGACAGTTCGAGCGATAGCTGGGTTATCGATCTGACGATTAAATCCCCAGCAGAAGAGACTAGAACAATAGGGCACTTGTCGATTGGTTGGAATGGTGATGTGCGTAAAGCGAATAATCCAAGCCAGATGGCAGCCACCATCGCAGCTGTTCATCGAGACACCAAGCGCAAATCGTCAACGAGACCCGGTGTTCTCCGTGGACGGAACTTCGAGTTTATCCTCGGCGACGGGATTTCCGGCGCTCGCGCCTTGGCAGACAAATCGGTGGATTTGCTGTTGACCGATCCACCCTATGGAATCAGCGCGGCGTATACGTGCGAAAATCAAGTTCCCAGACGATTGCGGAATAACGGCTCTGACTTCATCATGCCTCGGGGGCACTTCGGCGACTGGGATGGACCTGTTTGCCCTGCTGAGTGGACGGACCACGTGCTTCCGAAGGTGAAGGGCTGGGCAGTCATATTTTGCGCACAAGCCCAGATCGGCGACTACACGGATATCCTGAAACGGCACAGGTTCAACTCAGTTGGTACGCTGGTCTGGCATAAGACAAATCCCGTCCCATTCAACCATCGCTTCAAGCCAATCAATGCATGGGAGGCGTTGGCAGTTGGCAAACGGCCAGGAACACCCTTCCACGGGCACGCCGTTCATAACGTGTTTCAATGCAAGTCACCATCACCGCAGCAACGAATTCATCCAACGCAGAAGCCCGTTGCCTTACTGGAACAGTTTGTCGATCTGTTCAGCAGCGCAGACGGCTTGGTTTTTGATCCGTTCGCCGGCAGCGCAACGACGGTTGTCGCCGCAAGACGGCGTGGACGCCGCTGTCTTGCGTACGAGCGCGATCCATCGATCTACCAATTGGCCTACAAGCGCGTTGCTAGCGAGCTTTCTGATGATCGATCTTAAGGGCTTCGAAAAGCACTTCACTCATTGGACAAAGATTTGGAAAGTCTATTCTATCTTGAAAGACCAGCAATGCATTGCAGGTTGCCGCGGCCAGACCTGCGGCGGCCGTAGGGAACGCCGGGGCCGATCGGCCCGGCCGCGAGAACTGGGCCGGCCGGCACGGCTGGTGTTGCCGCCAACAGATCAGATGTCGCTCGATGCACCCAGAAGTCCGAGCAGCACGGCATTGGCCCCGACGATAATCAACGTTTGGGCCAACGCCGCAAGTTGCGGCGCCAGCACCGGTATCGATGGCGAGGCGACCCACACGACGAACAGGAACAGGTCGATGCACAGGCCGATGAGCGCAACCAGCCCGCCGCCGGCAAGCGCGGCGTCCAATCGGCGCTTCTTTGGCAGCCACGCGGCGTGCCGGCGTGCGATTCCCCGGCGCGCCAGGCGCTCCTGGCCAACGAGCCACATGCCCAGAGCGTTGGCGCCCAGAACGACAAAGATGGGGCCGGCGAAGACCGGCTGCCAGCGCAGGCCGCCGACCTGGATTGCGCCGCCCAGCGCAAACGCGGCCGCGAACGTCAGCAGCCCCAGCGCCAGCAAACAGACGCCCGGCGCCAGAAATACCAGGGACGGCGCCAGCAGCAGGATCAGCCGCAGGTGGCGCCATCCGTCGCGCAGGCTGCGGAGCTTGGACTCGCCCCGGCGCACGCTGTACGAGGAAGGAACCTCGGCAACCCGCAAGCGCCGCCGACGGGCTTTGATCAGCATCTCCGACGCCAGTTCCATGCCATCCGAGCGCAGGTCCAGCTGGTCGAGCGCGCGCCGCCGCATCGCCCGGTAGCCGCTTTGGCTGTCGGACACCCGAACCCCGTAGACCGTGCGCAACAAGGCGTTGATGGCAGGGACGCCGACCCAGCGGTGCAGCCAGGGCATGGCGCCGGCGCGGATATTGGCGAACCGGTTGGCAATCACGAGGTCTGCGCCGTCGGCGAGCGGCGCCGCCACGGCCGCCAGGTCTTCCAGGTCGTAGGTATCGTCGGCGTCGGCCATCACCACGACGTCGTGCCGCGCCGCGGCAAATCCACGCCGCAGGGCCGCGCCGTAGCCTGGCGTCGGTTCCCTCACCACACGGGCGCCCGCCTGCTTCGCCGCGTGGTCGGAGCCGTCGGTCGACCCGTTGTCGACCACCACCACTTCGCCGGGCCGCCCGCTGCGGGATATCCCGCGCAGCGCCTTGGAGACGCAGGCTTCGACGGTGGCCGCTTCGTCGAGGCAGGGCAGCACGACACTTATGCCGGCCGCCGGGCGCTTCGCTCCGCCTGACTCGTCGGCCATTGCCTCCCCACGCGCTTGTCAGCCGTTCGGAGTTCAGCCGACGACACGGGTTTCTCACCCGGCGTGCGCGGCCCGAATAACGCAGGGTGCACGGCCAGCGCATGCGCAGCCCCGGCCGTCGCCAGCTGAACATTGCACTCGTCTACGCCGCAGTGTATCCAGGTCGTCGAAGGAGGCGCTGAGCGGCGGTACTTAGAGACCGGCCAGCGAATCGCTCAGCGAGCAGCGGGCCAACGACCGAGCGGGTGGACGTCGTCCCGAACGGAGCCGCGGCCGCGGAGCGCGAAGGCTTCGGCATTGCGGTTCTCGAACCCGACGGGCGGGCGCCCCGGCCGCGGCGGCGCGGGAATCCACGTGCATGGCCGCAATGCTCGCGGCTGGCGGCGCGGGTCTGCCAGTCGGCGGCGCTCGGCCGCGGCTTGCGCGTTTGTTTGCGTCCGTCCGCCGCTGGGCTGGCGGTGTCAGAATGCGGGGCGCGGGAGGCTGGCAGGACTGAGCGGGTGCGGCATGGGGGATCTCGAGGGGCGGGCGGCGGTGGTTACCGGCGGCGGGACGGGGATTGGCGCGGGCATCGTGCGGCGGTTGGCGGCGGAGGGGTGCCGGCTGCTGGTGTCGGCGTCCAACAGCGTGGCCGGCGCCGAGGCGCTGCGCGACGAGCTGCGGGACGGCGGCGCGGCGATCGAAACCATGGCGGCGGACTTCCGCGACCCAGACGCGGCGCGCGGCGTGGTGCGCGCCGCCATCGAGCGGTACGGCCAGCTGGACATCCTGGTCAACAACGCCGGGTTCACGCTGGACGAGCCGTTTCTGGAAGGCGCAACCGCGCGCTGGCAGGACATCTTCAACATCAACCTGATGGCCATGATTACGGCCAGCCAAGACGCCGCCCGCCACATGGTGGAACGCGGCGCGGGGCGCATCGTCAACATCAGCTCGGTGCACGGCTTCGTGCACATGCCGCACAACGTGATCTACGCCGCGACCAAGGCGGGAATCAACGGGTTCACGCGCGCGCTGGCGCTGGCGCTGGCGCCGCATGGGGTGACCTGCAACGTCATCGCGCCGGGCGCTATCCAGGTCGACCGCTACGCCGACCAGAACCTGAACCCGAGCACCATCGGGGCGGCCATCCCCATGCGGCGGGTGGGGCAACCGCGCGAGATTGCGGCGGCGGTGGTGTATCTGGCCTCGGACGAGGCCTCCTACGTCAGCGGCGAGGTGCTGTACGTGGACGGCGCGCTGACGACGGCCATGGCGCTGCAGCTGTAGGGGGCGCCGCGCCCGCGTCGGGTCGAGCCGGGCGGGCGCGGACCTAGCGGCCGCGGGTCGAAACGGCGCGGCGTACGAGCCAGACCTGAGCCGCGCACACGACGACAGTGACGAACGGCGTTGCCGAGGCCACGACGACTCCGACGAAGCCTTCGATGAAGAAGCATGCAAAGCCCGCGCGCGCGAGCGCTCGCACGATCTCCTCGGACACCGGGCTATCGAGAAGCGGAGGCATTAGCGGTCGTCATGACGGAGGGCGCGGCGCACGAGCCAGACTTGGATTGCCGTCACAATAACGATAACGAACGGCACCGCGGCGTTGAGAGCCTCGACAGAACCCCACAGCATATAGCAGGTGGTGAGGGCAATACCTTCCGGGAACATTAGCGGTCGAGCTTGGCGCGGGCAAGACGCCAAACAACCCACACTTGCACGATGCAAAACACCATGAGAGATATTGGTGCAAAGGATGCAAGCAGGCTGACGATACACGCCTGTAAGTCAAACCACTGACTCATCATTGTTTACCGTCCTCACTCACTCGTTGTCGTTCATCCAGGGAGTGTAGCTTCCGAACGGAACCTCCGTCGGTCCGCCGGTACCGCCGCGCCTCCTGAGCCAGCATTGGCATACTATGCATGTCAACCAGCACGAGGCACACGAGCGGGAGGCGGTGAGCGATGGTGTCGAGCAGCGCGGCGACGGTGGCGGCCTATCTGGAGGAGCTGCCGCCTGCGCGGCGCGCCGACGTGCAGCGCGTGCGCGAGGTGCTGCTGGCGAACCTGCCGGACGGGTTCGAGGAACAGATGCAGTACGGGATGATCGGCTATGCGATTCCGCTGGCGCGGTTTCCCGACACGTACAACAAACAGCCGCTGGCGGTGGCGGCGCTGGCGGCGCAGAAGAACTACATCTCGGTGTATTTGCATGGGCTGTACGCCCAGCCCGAGCTGGCCGCCTGGTTCGTGGAGGCCTACCGGGCAACCGGCAAGAAGCTGAACATGGGCAAGTCGTGCGTGCGCTTCCGACGGGCGGACGCCGCCGCGCTGGACGTGATTGGGGAAGCGGCGGCGAAGGTGACGCCCGCGCAGCTGATGGCGGCGCACGAAGCGGCGCACGCGGCGCGGCCGCGCCGGAAACGGCGATGACCGCGCCGCGCGCGGCCGCCGCGAAACGCCGGACTCGCCTCCTCTAAGTTCGCAGCCGTGAAGCGGCGATTGCCTCATATCTGGTAACCCAAGCGTTCCAGGCCCGGGAGGCAGGCTTGGGTGACGGCCGTGCGTTCGTGGGCCGGCAGCTGGGCGAACTTCGACGGCGTGGGCCTCGGAATCGTGCTTGCCTGCCGCACCCAGGCGTCGTCGTCCAGCGCCGGGTCGATGAAGCGGATCAGCCGCCGAATGTGCGCCTCGGGCTCCGCCTGCACGTCTTCGAAGCGCAGGGGCAGCAGGCGGTCGGGCGGGAAGTGGCCGAACATCCGCTCCCCCCGTTCGATCATGCCGTTCCAAAACGCCCCGAAGTCCGCCAGCGTCAGCTTGTCGTAGGGCAGCCGCGCGGGGTTCACCAGCGCGCTGGTCAGCGGTTCCAACAGAGGAATGATCCGCTCCCAATACTTCCCAGACGACATGGACCGCAGCGCGTCGAAGCCGAACGACCGCATGGCCCACATGCTGGCCACGATCATGCGGAAGAGGTAATGCCGCTGCATAGAGATGGCCGTCTCCCGCCCGTCGCGGTAGACGTGGATCACCCGCGCGTCGGGAAACTCCTGCAGCAGCCGCCCCCCAAACAGCAGTGACCCGCCCGACCGCTCCACCCACACACGGCTGCCGAAGCGTGCGCACAGCCAGGCGGCGAGCTGCCGCACGTGGTCGGCCGGCGCTTGCCTGGGCTGTGCGCGGACCACCGGCGCCAGCTCGTCGAACAGCTCCTCGTATTGGCGGGTCAGGTGCGGCAGCGTGGCGCACATGATCGGCGGCACAGTGCGGCGGTCGAAGCGTGCGCCGGGGTCGTCTACCGGATAGGCCAGCTCCTCGTAGCTCCCCTGCAGCATCAGGCGGGTGCGCCGGCGCTGCCGGCTGAGAGCGGCCCACATGCGCTCGCCGCTCGCGCGCCGGGGCGAGAACGTGCGTATGCCCACATAACTGAAGAACTCGGACAGGCTCAGCACGTCGGGATGGGTGTTCAGAATGTCCGACACCATGGTCGACCCGCAGCGGCCGCTGCTCAACACGATGACCGGCGGGATCGACGGCGGCACCTCGCGGCGGCGGGCTACCACGGCCTGGCTTTGCTGGCCTCCAACTGGTCCGGCAGCCGATAACTCAGGTCGCTCAGGATGGCCGCGTCGAGCAGAAAGACGAAGTTCTTCCCCCGCCACTTCTGCGCCATGCGCGGCGACAGCCGATGCAGCTGCCGGTAGACCCCGCGCCGCCAGCGCATGGTTGCCAGCAGCCCCCGCGTGCGTTGCCTGGGGAACCCCAGCTGGTCGGCCGTCTCGCCGCCCAGCAGCGCGCGCGCGACCCGAAACACGTGGCTCTCCATGGCCTGCTGCTCGGCCGGATCGGTCACGCCGGCGATGACGGGCACGGCGCTCACCAGAGCCTTGGCAATGGTGGCCGACTCGTCATTGGGCGGCGGCTCGCAGCGGCTGGCGATGCGGTAGAACTCGTGCGTGGCGGTCTCGTCGCCCTCGAACAGCAGCGCCTCGGGCGTACCGATCAGCCACGATGCATAGCGCCAGACGTGCATGAAACTGGCGCGCTCCTCGGCGTCCAGCCGCGCTCCCAGCCGACCCGCCTGCCACAGCATCGTGGCGGAAAAGTTGGCGGACGCCAGCCCCATGTGCGCGGCGCTGAGCGGCATGCCGAACTCGTCCTCGTCCCACGCGCCCGACGTGCGCAGCAGCCGCCGCACCTGCGCGTGCACCAGCCGAATGCGCACCGACAGCTTCCAGCCGTCCCCCTGCCGATCCAGCGCCCCGGGCAGCATGATCTCAATGAAGTGGCGGGTGTTCTGCCGGATGCGGCGCAGCCCCGCCTCGGTCGTGACCCGCCCCGTCATGTAAAAGGCCTTGCTGATCAGCGTGGCCGCGTTTTGCAGGGTGACGACGAAAAACGCCGGGACGAACAGGTCGGAGTAGCTGTGAAACGCGCGGCAGCCGGGCAGCACCGCGTCCGGCTCGAACCACGCCGGCGGCGTCTCGATGCGGTCGAAGAAGTCGCGCAATGGGCGCGGCGCGCCGACCAGCGCCGCCGCGTCCTGATCCATGGCTGCCTGAATGAAGCCATGCACGCGCCGCTGGTCATACGACGCCAGCTCCTCGATCACCGCGTCCGCCACCGGATCGCCGCGCCCCACGTGCTCGACGTACCGATCCGCCAACCCGGCATCGAGCGCCCGCGCCCGCTCGAACCCATCCTGATACGCCCGAGGGATCTGCACGCTGCCGCTCCACGCCCAGCCCAACGAACTCGACCAGCCTAGCAAACCCACTCGCCCCCTGATTCCCCCGGCCGCCGCCGGCCGCACCCGCACGACACCTCGCCGGCCGGGTGTGGCGGCGCCAACGCCGGCAGTGCCAGAATGTGCGCCCCCAGCAGCGGAATGACGCAGACCAACCATGGAGCCAGGCGGGACGAGCTGCGGCGCTGCGGGCAACCGGCGCGAAGCCGAACATGAGCGCGTCGTGCGTGCGCTTCCGACGAGTGGACGCCGCCGCGCTGGACGTGATTGGGGAAGCGGCGGCGAAGGCGGCGCCCGCGCAGCTGATGGCGGCGCACGAGGCGGCGCCGCAGGCGCGGCCGCGCCGGGAACGGCGATGACCGCGCCGCGCGCGGCCGCCGCGAACAGCCGGACTCGCAGCCGCCAGGTCCGCCGCCGCGAAGCACCTTTGCCGCGAGCTGCCGCCGGGAACGGCCGCGGCTGATGCCGGGCGTGGACTGGCCGCTGGAGCGGCTGCGGCGCTACGTTCCGCCGCCCAGCGCGCCGGACGACCTGGACGCCTTCTGGGCCGAGACGCTGGCGGGCCAGACCCACCCCTTCGACGCCCACGCGGAGCCGGTGGATTATCCGGTGGACGGGCTGACCGTGGAAAACGTCTCCTTTGCGGGGTTCGGCCGCGGGCGCGTGGCCGGCTGGCTGCTGACGCCGCGGGGCGGCGAGGAGCTGCCGGGCCTGGTCGTCTTTCACGGCTACACCGGCAACCGCGGGGCCGTGTTCGACGCCGCGGCCTGGGCGCTGCAAGGGTTCGTGGTGCTGGCCATCGACGTGCGCGGGCAGACGGGCTACAGCACCGACCCCGACGCCGACCCCCGCGGGCACGCGCTGGGCTGGATGACGCAAGGCGTGCAGTCGCCGGCCACGTACTACTACCGCCGCGTCTACGTGGACTGCGTGCGCGCGGTGCGCTACGTGCAGTCGCTGCCCCGGGTCAGGGCGGACCGCGTGGGCTGCACGGGCATCAGCCAGGGCGGGGGGCTGACGCTGGCGGCGGCGGCGCTGGAACCGAGCACGGCGCTGGCCATGGCCGAAGTTCCCTATCTCTGCGACTTCCCGCGCGCGGTGCAGATTGCCGGCCCGGACGGCCTGGTCAAGACGATCTACGGCGAAATTGCCGCCTACTGCCGCGCCTTTCCGGACCGCTGCGCGCAGGTCTTCCAGACGCTGAGCTACTTCGACGTGGTGAACCTGGCGCCGCGCATTCGCTGCCCGACGCTGGTGAGCGTGGGGCTGTGGGACGACATCTGTCCGCCGTCCACGGTGTTCGGCGCCTACCACCGGCTGACCTGCGAGCCGCGCAAGCTCGACGATTACCCGTTTCTGGAGCATTCCAGCACGTCCACGCACCGCGACGAACAGGTTCGCTGGGCCTGGCGCCACCTGCACGAGCGCGCCTAGCGCCGCCGCGCGGACGGGCCGCGCGCGCGGCGGACGGGCCGCGCGCGCAGTGGGCGGCGGCGGCGGGATCCTGCCGGCTAACCGCCTCTGGCCGCTCGAACAGCCGCCTTGATCTTGCCCACCTTGTCTGCGTCCACCCAGGTGGTCCAGCGGTCCTCGTAAGTCTCCAGATAGTGGAGCGCGACCTTTTCCCACTCGCCCTGGATTGCGTTGGCGTTGGCCCAGGCGGCGGTTCGATTCAGCGCCTTCAGCCCAACGTCCATCCGACGCAGCATCGCAGCGACGTCCGGAGCTTTCTCGGGCAGGTGCTTGCTGACGCCTTTGTCGATCGGCACGGTTTCATAGGCGCAGGCGTACCTGGGGACGTTGGGGTCCGTTCCCTCCCAGCAGGCCGTGGTGAAGGCCGGTTCTTCGAGCACGTGCCACTCGAACGCCCCCATCAGGTAATGCGGTTCCCACAAGTACGCGAACACCGGCTTGTTCTTCTTGGCCGGCCCCGCCAGCGCCGCGTCGATCCCGCCGGAGCCGGGGGGCAGGCTGTTGTAATACTCGGCCAGACCGTACGCCGCCAGCTTCGCGTCGTTGATTTCCTGGCAGACCCACCCGACGACGCAGTTGACGAACAGGCCCTTGGCGGGGTCTTCGGGGTCTTTGAACAGTTCCCAGACTGGCGTGGGGTTCCCATCGACGATGACTTCGCCCTTCATATCCTCGATGGTCGTAATCCCGTACTGCTCGTGCATCCAGCGGGGGATGGCAAAGAACTGCCCGCCGTCTTGGAACGTGGGTCCCAGATTGACGATGTTGCCCGCGTCCGTCTGTTCGGTGTAGTAATCGAGCCAGTTCTGCTGCCACATCTCCATGAGGATGTCCACGTCGCCGTTGGCCAGGCTTTGCCTGGAGATGATGAACGACGACGAGACTTGCTCGACGGGGTATCCGTAGCCGTGCGTGATGATGAACTCCGCGATGGCGTTGTTGATCCACAGCGATTCCCAGAGCGCGTCGGCCAAGCGAATCGTCGGCTTGCCGCCGGAGTCGGCGGGCGCGGACGCAGGGGTTGCAGCGGGCGCGGGCGCGGCGGTTGCGGCGGGTGCCGGCTCGGGAGGCGCGGCCGGCGCGGCCGGCGCGGCCTCGCTCCCGCCGCAGGCCATGAGCGCCAGGGCGGCCAGCAGACTCGCCGCCAGCAGCCCCAGCCGCTGTGCGGGCTGTGCGGGCGGCTCGATCTGCGATGGGAACGGCGCCAGGCGGGCAGCCATCGGTCACACCTCCGCCCGAACTTGGGCCGCCTATCCTACGCCAGCGTCGGAGCATGGCGGGCGGAGGGAACGGCGCTCGCCGCCTGTGGACTGCGGCCCTGCGGCTCCTTACATGGCGGTGTTGCGCGTGATCTTGAAGGCGTAGGCGTGTTGGCAGGGGCGGTGCGCGGGGCGCTCGATCTGTAGGCCGTCGGCCGTCATGCGCCAGGGGAGCTGGCCGTCGGCGCCCAGGAGCTGGACGGAGAGGACTTCGCCGGGGTAGAGAGCGGCCAGTGAGCGGATGGTGAAGCTGGGCGCGGGCCAGTCCAGGCATATGGCGTAGAGCGCGCGGCCTTTCACGGTGAAGCGGATGTCCTGGCCGGTGTAGGCCAGTTTTTCCTTGGTGTCGCTGAAGGCGCCGGAGGCTTGCATCTGCGTGGGTCCTTCGCCGTAGACCCACCAGGGGGTGGTGTCGTAGATCGCTTCGCCGTTGACGCTGAGCCAGTCGCCAATGCCGTGCAGCACGTGGACCGCCTGGTCGGGAATCTCGCCGTTGGGCTTGGGTCCCACGTTCAGCAGCATGAGGCCGTTCTTGCTGACGTTGTCCACCAGATAGCGCACCAGTTCGCCCGCGGTCTTGTATTCGGTCTCGCGCAGGTAGCCCCAGCCGGCGCCGTCGTCCACCGTGGTGTCGGTAATCCACTCGTGGTAGGCCTGATCGGGCAGCTTGCCCAGTTCGATGTCCAGCACGCCCACGCCGGGCGGCAGGTTGTCCCACTTGTAGGTCACTGCCACGCCGCGGCCCCAGGCGGCTTCTTTGTTGAAGTAGTAGGCCAGGAAGTCCTGCTTGTATTGCTCGTGCACGGCTTTGAGGCCGAAGTCGAACCAGATGTAGTCCGGCTGGTAGGCGTCGACGACCTCGATCAGCTTGGCTTTCCAGGTCTCCAGGAAGGCTTTGGATGGTTTGTCCTGGGCGTCCCACGCGGCGTTTGCCGGCGGGAAGTCCTGATTGTGGGGCGGCCCGTACAGCCCGGCATAGCGCGGGTCGGCGGTGTCGAGGTCGGGGCGCCAGTGGGGGAAGAACCACCAGTTTTCGGCGTGGTGCATGGCCACCATGAAGCGCATGTCCCGGCGGCGAACCGCCTGGGCCAGCTCACCCACCACGTCACGGCGCGGACCCATGCGGGCGGCGTTCCATGCGGTGTGTCGGCTGTCCCAAAGCGCAAAGCCGTCGTGATGTTCGGCCACGGGCCCCGCGAAGCGCGCGCCGGCGCGTTGGAAGAGCTGGGCCCAGGCGTCGGCGTCGAACTTTGCGCCGGTGAAGTCGGGGATGAAGTCTTTGTAGCCGAAGGTCGAGGGGTGGCCGTAGGTCGCCGCGTGATGCTGGAACTGCGGCGTGCCTTCGCGGTACATGTTGTAGGGGTACCAGGTGGCGTTGGGCCCCTGCGCCGGCACGCTGTACACGCCCCAATGGGTGTAGATGCCGAACTTGGCGTCCAGAAACCACTGCGGAGTTCGATGCCGGCGCAAGGAGCGCCAGTCGGGGTCGTAGCGAAGGGCCATGCGGGGGTCCGTCGTCATGCGCGCGTCCAAAGCGCTCTCAGCCTACGCGGCGGCGTCAACGGACGCCGAGCCGACAGCGATGCCTGCGCCAAGTCGATCCCCAGAGGCGTCAGAGGAACCCCCTCACCCCGGCCCTCTCCCCAGGGGGAGAGGGGGAAAGAAGGGACGGAACGTTACTTTGGAGGCTGGGGGCGTTGTGTCGGGGGCTGGGGGCGTTGTGTCGAGTCGTTGGGCTTGCGTCCGGGATGCGGCACGAAGGGGACGCCCTTGCGGCGCAGCCTGAGGGCCTGCCAATAGATGGCGCCGATGACGCGCGCGGTCATGCAGGGGTAGCGCGTCAGCGCCCAGGCCAGGGCGCCGGCGCTGAGTGGGCGCCGGCGCAGCGCCAGGCCGACGGCGAAGAATTCGCGGCCGTTTCTGCGGGCGGCGATGCGCAGGTCCAAACGCTCGTCGGGGACGGCGGCGGTCAGCTCGTAGTCCAGGTCCATGGTCATGAACGGCGAGACGTGCAGGGCCTTGGCGAAGCGCGCGCGGAAGTCTCTGGGGGACGGGGACGGGTCGGGTTGCAGCACGTAGACGCGGCGCTCGCCCCAGGGGGTGTTGGTCACCTCCGCCGCCAGCGCCTCGACCTGCCGGCCGTCCGGCGCAAAGCAGTAGTAGAGGCTGATGGGGTTGAAGACGTAGCCGGCGTAGCGCAGGTGCGTCAGCAGCCGGATGGGGCCGCGCGGCCGCCGGCCGGTCTCGGCGTGCACGCGCCGCCTGACGGCCTCGTCCAGGGGCAGGTCGGGGGCGCCCAGGTAATCGGCGCGGCGAAACCAGGCGGGGGCGGGGCGCCGCGCCGACCAGAGCAGGCGGCCGTCGAACACCCCGGGCAGCTCGGCCAGGTCCAGGTAGACCATGAAGAGCCGGAAACCGAAGGCGTGGTCAACCGGCTGGCGCCGCCGATGCCTGACCTCGCCAACGTACAGGCAGCTGGCGGCGCTCACGTCTGCGCCAGCAGGGCGCGCGCCGCCCGCAGGCCGCTGACCACCCCGTCCTCGTGAAACCCGTGCCGCCAGTACGCGCCGGCAAACCAGGTGCGCCGTACGCCGTTGACGTCGGCCCAGCGCTCTTGCGCCGCCAGCGCGGCGTGGGTGAACACCGGGTGGTGGTAAGTCAAGCGCCGGATCACGGCGGCCGGGTCGATGCGGTCGGTCTGGTTCAAGGTCACGCAATAGGTCTGCGGCGCGTCCAGGCGCTGCAGGCGGTTCATGTTGTAGGTGGTGGGAACCCCAACCGCCTGGCCGTGGGGGACGTAGTAGTTCCACGACGCCCAGGCGCGCCGCCGGCGCGGCAGCAGGCGGGTGTCGGTGTGCAGCGCCGCGTCGTTGGTCTGGTAGCGGATAGCGCCCAGCACTTCGTGTTCGGTCTGGCTGGGGTCGGCCAGCATGCGCAGCGCCTGGTCGCTGTGCGCCGCCACCAGCACGTGGTCGAAGCGCGTCTCGGCGCCGCCCGCGCGGACCGTCACGTGGCCGCGCCGGCGCTGAATGCGGGTGACGGGCGCGCGCAGCTGGATGCGGTCGCGAAACGGGCGCGCCAGCGCCTCGACGTATCGGCCGGCGCCGCCGCTGACGCTGCGCCAGCGCGGCTTGCCCCAGATGCCCAGCAGGCCGTGGCTGTGAAAGAAGCGCACAAAGGCCCGCAGCGGCATGCGCCCGAAGCGCGCGGGATCGGCCGACCAGATGGCCGCGCCGATCGGCAGCAGGTAGAGCTCGCGGAACGCGCGCGAGAATCCCGCGCTTTCCAAGTATTCGCCCAGCGTCCGCCGGTCGTCGGACGTCAGCAACCCCGCGGCGCTGCGGTTGAAGCGCAGGTAGTCGCGCAGCATGCGCAGGAAGGTGGGGCGCAGCAGGTTGCGGCGCTGAGCGAAGAGCGTGTTGAGCGACGCGCCGCTGTACTCGATGCGGCTGCGGTCGCAGCGAACCGAAAAGCTCATCTCCGATGGCTGCGTGGCAACCCCCAGCTCGCTCAGGATGCGGCGGAACTGCGGATAGGTGCGGTGGTTGAAAACCACGAACCCGGTATCGACGGCGTAGCGGCGGGCGCCGCAGGCCACCTCCACGGTGCGGGCATGGCCGCCCGGCGCACCGCCGGCTTCGAAGACCGTGACCTGGTGGCGGCGGCAGAGTTCGCGCGCGGCCACCAGACCCGACACGCCAGCACCGATGACGGCGACGTTCACGCCGGCATGCTCCGCGTCTCGGCTGGGAGAGGCGCGGCGGGCGGCCGCGCGGGCGAGCGGGAGGACCGAGGTCCGACCCGAGCGGGCGGCGCGCCGCCGACCCGTTCGGCAGGCGCCAGCACGTGGTGCGCCACCACCCACTCGCGCCCGCCGCGGAAGGCGAACAGTTCTTCGCAGGCAATGAAGAAGAGCCGCCAGCGCGCGATCCACAGGTCGGCCCGGTCTGGCCCGTAGGCCTGCGCAACGACGGCGCGAACCTCGCCGCGGTTGCGGTCGAGGTTGCGCAGCCAGGCGCGCAGCGTGCGTGCGTAGTGGCGGCCGTTCAGCACCCAGCGGTGGAGGGTGTGAACCGCCGGCGCCGTGTCGTCGAACAACGTGAGGTTGGGCATCGTCCCGCCGCTGAAGAACCAGCGGCTCATCCAGCCGTCCTGGGGTTCGAAGGTGTAGGCGTGCCGCACGTGGCTGAAGACGTGCACGAAGATGCGGCCCTGCGGGGTCAGCGCACGGGACAAGCGTTCCAACAGCAGCGCGTGATTGCGCGCGTGTTCCAGCATCTCGACGCTCACAATGCGGTCGAAGCGCTCGGTCAGGCGCAGCTCGGCGGCGTTGGCGCGCCGAACCTGGACGTTGCCCAAGCCGCGGGCGCGGGCCGCCGCGGCCACGAACGCGCGCTGTGTGCGCGAGTTGGTGACGGCCGTCACGGACGACGCCGGGTAGCGCTCGGCGGCCCACAGGGTCAGGGCGCCCCAGCCGCAGCCCAGGTCCAGCACGCGCTGCCCGTCCGCCAGCGCGGCGCGGCGGGCCGTGAGCTCCAGCATGGCCTGTTCGGCGGCGGCCAGGCTGTCCACGCCCGGCGGCCAGTACGCGCTGCTGTACTTGAGCCGCGGGCCCAGCGCCTGGCGGAAGAACGCGGCTGGCAGCTCGTAGTGCTGCTGGTTGGCGGCGTCGGTCTGCACGGCGATCGGGCCGCCTGGGAGCGGCCGCCGCGCACCGCGGCGGCGCTGCAGCGCCAGCAGCCTACGCCGCAGCGCCAGCCGCACGCCCAGCCGCAGGACGACGTCCGGCGCCGCGCCGCGCGCGGCCAGGCGCTCGAACCAGGCCGAGTCGCTAGTCACGCCGGCGGCGGGGCAGGCGCGGAACGAACGACGGGGTCGAGCGCATGTAGTCACGATATCCCGGCCGCCGCTGGCTGAGCGTGCTATCCAGCAGCGTGACCCCGGACACGCGCCGCAGCAGCAGGGTCATCAGCGCCGGGCCGACCAGCGTCCACCACGCGCCGACGGCCAGACCGAAACAGCCGAACCCCCACCAGACCACGGCGTCGCCAAAGTAGTTGGGATGCCGCGACAGCCCCCAGAAACCGCGGTTGCAGACCTTGCCGCGGTTGGCCGGGTCGGCCTTGAAGCGTGCGAGCTGCCAGTCGGCGCCGGCTTCGAAGACCATGCCCGCAGCCCACAGCAGCAGCGCCGCGGCGTCCCAGAGCGTGGGCGCGTTGGGGCCGCGGACGGCCAGCGCCGCCGTGAGCGGCAGCGCCACCACCCACATGACCGCGCCCTGCAACAGGAACACCGTGAACAAGCTGCGCCACCAGAAGCTGGGGCCGGCGTTGGCGCGGAATTGCTGGTAGCGGTGGTCCTCGGGTTTGCCGCGGCTGCGCCAGCCGATATGCAGCGCCAGACGCAGCCCCCAGACCGAGGTGAGGGCCAGCACCAGCGCGGCGCGCACCCCGCCGCCCTGGCCCAGCCAGACCGCCAGCGCCGCGATCAGAACGAACCCCACCCCCCAGAACACGTCCACGATCCCCGCGTTGCGCAGCCGCAGGCTGAGCGCCCACACCAGCGTCATAGCCACTGCCGCGGCGCCCGCAGTCGCGCCCAACACCAGACCTTCCGGCACAAGAACGTTCATCGGGCCTTCATCCCAGATGCACCCGCCGCATCATGCCCGTGTTCCGCATGGCGGCGGCGGCGCGTGTGGAGCTTTTGCTGCGTCGTTGGCGGGGCGGGGTGGGGCTCTCCCGCCCGTGCGCGCGCCGAACCCCACCGAACCGCGCGCGCCCGCCGCGCCGGCAGCGATCCCGCCCGTGCGCGCGCCGAACCTGTGCGCGGCTGACGGCGGATTGCCGCGAACGCGGGAATGACGGTCGTTGCCCAGGTCTCCCAGGGCAAGGGTTTCGCGGGGGGGGGGGGGAGCGCGGCTGGCGGCTTGGCGCCGTGAAGGAGTGGCGGGACCGTCGTATGCTGGGGCGGCTGAATCCGGCGTCGGGTTCGTCGGCGCCGGAACGCGGCTGGCCAGGCGGTGTGTGTATGGCGGCGACCAACCAGGCGGCTCCGCGAACGGGCGCGAAGCGCCGCGGCTTGTTGGGCTGGACCTGGCGCGAGACCCGCGGCTTTCTGTTCGTGCTGCCGTGGCTCTTCGGCTTCGTGGTGTTCATTGCGGGGCCGTTCTTCTTTTCCTTCGTGGTCAGCCTCACCGACTGGCGCTTCATCGGCGGCGCGAAGTGGCTGGGGCTGGAGCATTACGCGCGGCTGCTCTCCGGCGACGACGCGCGCTTCGTGCAGGCGGTGTACAACACCACCTACTACGTGGTGTTCCACGTGCCCGGCGTGCTGATCATCTCTTTCGTGATCGCCGGGCTGCTGAACCGCAAGGTGCGCGGCATTCCGATCTACCGCACGGCGTTCTACCTGCCCTCCATCACCACGGGGGTGGCCACGGCGGTGCTGTGGTTCTGGGTCTTGCAGCCCAACGGCCTGCTGAACAACTTTCTCTCGATCGTTCTGGACCCGCTGGGCGTGACGCCGCCCAACTGGCTGGGGTCCACGCGGTGGGCCATGCCGGGCCTCATCATCATGAGCTTCTGGACCGTGGGCGCCACCATGATCATCTTTCTGGCCGGGTTCCAGGGCATTCCCCAGCATTTGTACGAAGCCGCCGACATCGACGGGGCGAGCTGGTGGGGCAAGGTGCGCCACGTGACCATCCCGCTGATGACGCCGCAGATCTTCCTGACCTCGGTCATTGGCGTGATCGGGTCGTTCCAGACCTTCACCACGGCGCTGATCATCACCAACGGCGGCCCGGCCGACGCGACGCTGTTCGTGCTGCTGCACCTCTATCAGATCGCCTTCGTGGCCAGCAACATGGGCTACGCCTCGGCGATTGCCTGGATTCTGTTTGCCATCATTCTGTTCTGGACCATCGTGCAGTTCATGGCCGCGCGGCGCTGGGTCTACTACGAAGGCGAGCGGCGCTAAGGCGGGGGGCGGACGCAGCCAGACAGGCTGGCCGCGATGGATGCAGGGCGGGGCGTGCGCCGCCTGGCGGGCCGGGGTTTGCGCCCGGCCGTCACCGGCGGCGGCGCGCGTCAGAAGAACAGGTAGCGCAGCCAGCTGTAGACGTAGCGGAAGGCGTGCCTGCGCAGGGAGATGTGCGAGCGGTCGCGGCGGCTGGCGTATTCGTGCGTGGGCACTTCCACAATGCGGTAGCCCCGGCGCAGGAACTTGATCACCATTTCCTGTTCGGTGGTGGTGATGTCCTCGCGCAGGGTGATGGAGCGGGCGGCGGCCAGGTCGAAGGCGCGGAAGCCGCTCTGCGAGTCCGTCAGACGCACGCCGAAGCGGTAGTTGATGCCCAGGGTGATGATGTCCTGGCCCATCATGCGGATGAACTTGTCCAGGTCGCCGTGCAGCTCGTCGCTGCCGCCGCGCATGCGCGAGCCGTTGCCGTATTCGGCCTGGCCGTTTGCCACCGGCGCCACCAGGCGCGGGATGTCGTCGGGGTCGAACGACATGTCGGCGTCGATGGTGACCAGGATGTCGCCGCTGGCGCGCGCGATGGCCTCGCGCACGGCGCAGCCCTTGCCGCGGCCTGCGTCCAGATACACCGGCACGCCCAGCGCCTCGGCCAGCGCGCGCGTGCGGTCGGTGGAATGGCCGTCCACCACGAACAGCTCGTCGGCGTGCGGCCGGCAGCGCGTGACGATCTCTTCGATCGTGGGTTCTTCGTTCTTGGCGGGGATGCAGACCGAGACCCGCCGCCCGTTTACCGGCACGAGGGTGCGCCGCGGGGCTGCGGGGATGCGGGGACGGCGCTCGACGTGCGCATGGGTTGCTTGGGGGGCGTTATGTCGGGGGGTCTCGGCCGTGTTGTTGCGGCCAGTCTACGACGCGGAGGGCAGGGGGTTTGCGGTGCGGGGGGCTTGGGCGGGGGCGGCACCCTCTCACCATGACCCTCCGACGAGCCGCCGCGCCCGCCAAAGTCCAGCTGGGGTGCCCCCCCCCTCACCCCAACCCTCTCCCCCCGCGGGGGGAGAGGGAGCAGATCATTGCTGGTGCCGACTTCTTGGGTGACTCCCCCCCCGCGCGGGGGAGAGGGGGAAGCACGGCGAGCGGGCAGTGACGGCGGTTCACCTTCTCTCCCCCGCGGAGGGGGAGAGTGGGTGACGACCGAGACGATGACCGAAGCTCACCCGCCTCTCTCCCTGCACGGGAGAGAGGGGAAAAGCTATACGCCGCCACGCGCCTCTTGGCGGCGCGGCTGGCCACTTCGTGCGGCGCGCCGCTTGGCATGAGACGCGCTGGCCGCGCTGGGACGGGTCGTGCCGGCCGCGCTAGTAAAAGTCGTGCTGGTCGCGCGACCAGTTCACGGGGGCCATGCGGGGGCGTTCCGGGATGCGGCTCAGGAGGTCGGGGTCCAGGTCCGATTCGTCGTACAGCCCTTTGATCTGGTTGGTCGGCAGGCCGAACGCCACGGTCATGTCCTCGTAGAAGTTCTCGATGACCTTGTAGCGGTAATACCACTCCAGCGGGTCGCCAAAGTCGTCGCAATGCTCGGCAAAGTAGAGGATGACGTCGCGCTGGCCGACGTCGGTGGGATGGACGCGCCTGGGAAGCGCATCAGAAAACTCGCGCAGCCATTCGAGCTGCCGGCGAGCCTCGGCGGCCGGCATGCGCCGCCCCTCGGCGAGCTGGGCGGAATACCAGCTCAGCGCAGAATGAAACGTCGAAAACTCCGATGCCATGCAGTGCCTCCCCCGCACTATTCGCGCGATCTGCCTGGCCTCCGGGTGACGGCTCGAAACCCGCGTCAACAAAAAGCCCACCCCATGACGGGGCGGGCGTGAGCCTCAGCTAGCTGCGATGACGACAACGCCTCACGATCGAACCATCCTCCCTGACCCATGCGTGCAGCAACGCCGTACGCGGCTGCCGCATCTGTGGGATTGTAACGGCAGCTACCATTCCGTCAAGCCTGTCTCCGATACCGGCCTGCGCGTTGGACGATGCGCGGGCAGAAAGGGCGCAGCGGCGCTGCGTGTTTGCCACAGCAAAAATCCTACATAACGTTCGGGTATCGTACGTTATTCGTGCGCGGACGGGCGGCGCACTTGGATAACACGCCGCGGGGTTGTCATAACCGTTTGTTGCCGCGCGGGACGGCGCGGGGCGGCGGCGCGGCCGCGCCGGCCTGGACGCGCGACCCCGACGCGCTGCGCGGACGGCGCGTGGTGGTGATGGGCCTGGGCGTCCAGCAGGGCGGCCTGGGCGTGGCGGCGTTCATGCGCGGCCGCGGCGCCGACCTGGTGGTGACCGACCTGCGCCCGGCGCGCGAGCTGGAACCCAGCCTGGCCGAGCTGGGGAAAGACGGCGTGCGCTACGTGCTGGGACGCCACGACCTGGCGGACTTCCAACGCGCCGAGCTGGTGGTGCGCAACCCCGCCGTGCCGGCCGCCTCGCCCTTTCTGCAGGCGGCGCGCGCGGCCGGGGCGTACGTCGAAATGGAGTTCACGCTGTTCCTGCGCTGGTGCCGGCAGGCCGAGGTGATTGGCGTGACCGGCACGCGCGGCAAGACCACCACGGCCACGGCGCTGCACGCCATGCTGGCCGCGGGCGGCCGCCGCGCGGTGCTGGCGGGCAACATGCGCGTGTCGGCGCTGGCGCAGCTGGCCGAGACCGCCCCCGGCTCGGCGGTGGTGCTGGAAATGTCCAGCGCCCAGGTCGAAGGTCTGGGCGAAACCGGCCTGCGCACGCGCGGCGCGGTGCTCACGAACCTGCGGGAAGACCACCTGGACCGCTACGCCGACATGACGGCCTACGCGCGCGCCAAGCTGCCGCTGCTGGCCAATCAGCGCCAGGGCGACTGGGCGGTGGTTCCAGCCGGCGCAGGCTGGCCCGACTGGTTTGCGGCGCGCGCCGGCGGCGCGGTGGTGCGGCCGAACCTGGACCAGGCGCCGCCGGGCTGGGAGCGCGCCGGGCTGGCCGGCCGGCACAACCGCGACAATCTGGCCCTGGCCGCCGCGGCCGCCCGGCGGGCGGGCGTCGACCAGCCCGCCATCGCCCGCGCCGCCGCCAGCTTTGCCGGCGTGGCGGCGCGGCAGGAGTTCATCGGCATGCTGGACGGCGCGCGCGTCTACAACGACACCACGGCCACCACCCCAGACGCCGCGCTGGCGGCGCTGGACGCCATCCCGGGCCCCTGGGTGCTGATTGCCGGCGGGTCGCACAAAGGTCTGGACTTCGAGCCGCTGGCGCGGCGCTTGCGCGCCTCGCGGGACGTGCGGGGGGTGGTGCTGCTGCCCGGCGCGGGCGCCGACCGCCTGGCGCCGCTGCTGCGCGGCTGCCGCGTGCAGCAGGCGCCCAGCATGGCCGAGGCGGTGCGCCGCGCCCGCGCGCTCGCCCGCCCCGGCGACGCCCTGCTGCTGTCCCCCGCCTGCGCCTCCTTCGGCCTCTTCCGCCACGAGTTCGACCGCGGGAATCAGTTCGCGGCGCTCGTGCGGGCCGCGGGGTTGGAGGAAGCTCGGAACGTGGAAGGCGAAGCGTGACGAGCGGCCGGCGGCAGCCGGCGGGGCCATTCCTGTTCCCAGCAGCGCTCGCCGCCGCGCCATCCACAATCCACAATCGACCATCCACTTGTCCGAGGTTCCAGCGTGGCGGCAGGGCGTGACGACGGCGGCTTCTTCGACGAGGCGCGTATCTACGTGCGCGCCGGGTCGGGAGGCGCGGGAGCGGCGCATTTTCGGCGCGAGAAGTTCGTGCCGCGCGGAGGGCCGGACGGCGGGGACGGCGGGCGCGGCGGCGACGTGGTCTTGCGGGCGCGCGCCAACCTGCACGCGCTGACCGCCTTCCAACACCGCCGCCGATTCGTTGCGCCCGACGGCGCGCCGGGCGAGGGCCAGCGGCGCCAGGGCCGCGCGGGCCGCCCGGTGGTCGTCGACGTGCCCTGCGGCACGGTCGTCTACGACGCCGACAACGGCGCGGTGATCGCCGACCTGGTGGACGAAGGCCAGACGCAAACGGCGGCGCGCGGCGGCGCGGGCGGGGCCGGCAACGAACGCTTCAAGTCCCCGCGCTTTCAGACGCCGGCGCTGGCCATGCGCGGGGCGCGCGGCGAGGAACGGCGCCTGCACCTGGAACTCGAACTGCTGGCCGACGCGGGGCTGGTGGGCGCGCCCAACGCCGGCAAGTCCTCGCTGCTGGCGCGCATCAGCGCCGCACGGCCCAAAGCTGCGCCGTATCCGTTCACCACCCTGCAGCCCGTCCTGGGCGTGGTGGCGGCCGGCGGCGCGAGCATCGTGGTGGCCGACCTGCCGGGGCTGATCGAAGGCGCGGCGCAGGGCGCGGGGCTGGGCGCGCGCTTCCTGCGCCACGTGCGGCGCGCGCGCGCGCTCATTCACGTGGTCGACGGGTCCGGCATCGAGGGCGACCCGATCGACGCCTTTCGGGCGATCGACGCCGAGCTGGGCGCTTACGACCCGCACCTGCTGGCGCGGCCGCGCGTGGCGGCGTTCAACAAGATGGACCTGGGGGAAGCGCGGCGGCGCTGGCCGGACTTCCAGGCGCACGTCCAGGCCGCGGGCATGGAGGCCGTGGCCGTCTCGGCGGCCACGGGCCGCGGCCTGTCGGAGCTGATCGGCCGCACCGCGACGCTGCTGGCGGAAGCGCCGCCCGCGCCGCGCCCCGAGCCGGATTCCGCGCCGGTGTTGCGCCCGAGACCGGTGGACGAGGACGCGCGCTTGTTCCGCCGCGCCGACGGCGCGTTCGTGGTGCGCGACGCGCGGCTGGAGCGCCTGGCCCAATCGCTGGACTTCCGCACCGCGGACGCCGCCGACTACTTCCAACGCCGCCTGGACCGGCGCGGCGTCACCCAGCGGCTGGAGCGCGCCGGCGCGAAGGCCGGCGACACGGTGGTGGTGGGCGAGCTCGAGTTCGAGTGGGCCGCTGACGGGCCTGTGCTAGGTTGAGATTGATGATGCGCACGCCTCCACGCCGCGAGCCGCAGCGCGGCCGCACCGCCACTACCTAGCCCCGGCCGGCCTCGGGTGCGCCGCCCGCGCTGGCAGGGGCTCCGCCCTCGGGCGCGCACGACCTTTCCCCTCATCCCCACACGCGTGGAGCGTTTCCCATGAATCCCGACGACGACAGCGACCGGCTGTACCGCATGCGGCACTCGGCCGCGCACGTGCTGGCCACGGCGGTGCTGGATATGTTTCCCGACGCCCGGCTGGGCATCGGGCCGCCCACGGACGAAGGCTTCTATTACGACTTCGACCTGCCGCGCGCGTTGACGCCCGACGACCTGACGACGCTCGAAGCGCAGATGCGCACGCACCGCCAGGCGGACTATCCGTTCGAATACGCCCAGCACGACCGCGCGGAGGCGCTGGCCTACTTCCGCGAGCACGGCCAGCCCTACAAGGTCGAGCTGATCCAGGACCTGCCAGCGGACGAAACGATCAGCACCTACACCTCCGGCCCGTTCGTGGACCTGTGCCGCGGGCCGCACGTGGAAGGCACGGGCGGCATCGGCGCGTTCAAGCTGCTGTCGGTGGCCGGCGCCTACTGGCGGGGGGACGAGCGCCGCGGCCAGCTGCAGCGCGTCTACGGCACGGCCTTCGAAACCGAGGCCGACCTGGCGGCCCACCTGACGCGCCTGGAGGAAGCGCGCCGCCGCGACCACCGCACGCTGGCGCGCGAGCTGGACCTCTTTTCCATCAACCCGGCGGTGGGCGCGGGGCTGGTGCTCTGGCACCCCAAAGGCGCGCAGGTGCGCGAGCTGCTGGAGACCTTCTGGCGCGAGGAGCACCGCCGCCGCGGCTACGACATGGTCTATTCGCCGCACGTCGGCCGCAAAGAGCTGTGGGAGACCAGCGGCCATACCCAATGGTTTGCCGAGGGCCTGTTCCCCGAGATGCAGCTGGAGCACCAGACCTTCATCAACAAGCCCATGAACTGCCCGTTCCACGTGCAGATCTTCGCCTCGCAGACGCGCAGCTACCGCGACCTGCCGCTGCGCTTCGGCGAGCTGGGCACGGTGTATCGGTTCGAGCGCTCCGGCACGCTGCACGGGGCGCTGCGCGTGCGCGGGCTGACGCAGGACGACGCCCACATCTTCTGCCGCCGCGACCAGTTCACGGACGAGGTCAGCGGCGCGCTCGACCTGGCCACCTTCATCTACCAGACGTTCGGGTTCACGGACTACACCGTGGAGCTGAGCGTGCGCGACGCTTCCGGGTCGGCCAAGTTCGCCGGCAGCGACGATCTCTGGGAGCTGGCCGAGGAGGGGCTGCTGGAGGCGCTGAACCGCCGTCAGCTGGCCTTCACGCGCGTGGAGGGCGAGGCGGCGTTCTACGGCCCCAAGATCGACATTCAGGTGGCGGACGCCATCGGGCGCCGCTGGCAGCTGACCACGATTCAGGTGGACTTCAACCTGCCGGAGCGGTTCGACATCACCTACGAGGCCGCCGACGGCACGCGCCAGCGGCCGGTGATGGTGCACCGCGCAATCTTCGGCGCCATGGAGCGCTTCGTGGCCGTGCTGACCGAGCACTTCGCGGGGGCGTTCCCCGTCTGGCTGGCGCCGGTGCAGGTGGTGCTGATCCCGATTGCCGACCGGCACGTCGATTACTGCCAGACGGCGGCGGAGCGGCTGGCGGCGGCCGGCCTGCGCGCCCAGGTGGACGCGCGCGCCGAACGCATGAACCGCAAGATTCGCGACGCGCAGCTGCAAAAAACGCCCTACATGCTCATCGCCGGCGACCGTGACGCGGCGGCCGGCGCCGTCTCCGTGCGCCTGCGCAGCGGCGACGACCTGGGGGCGATGTCGGTGGACGAGTTCTTGGACGCGGTGCTGCCCTGCATCGAATCGCGCGACCCGGCCGGCCTGGGCTTCCCGGCCGGCAGCGGTTCCGCCGCATGACGCCGCGCGCGTCCGAGGTCAGCTTCGACTTCCGCGGCCGCGCGGCGCTGGTCACCGGCGGCACGCAAGGCATCGGGCGCGCCGTGGCCGAAGCCCTGGCGCGCGCCGGCGCAGGCGTGGCGGTCTGCGCGCGCACCGAGGCCGACGTTGCCGCCGCGGTGGAGGCCCTGCGCCCGCTGGGGCCGGGCGAAGTCTGCGGACTGACCGCCGACCTGGCCGACGCGGACGCTCCGTCCAGGCTGATTCAGGACGCCGCCGCGCGGCTGGGACCGCTGGACGTGCTGGTCAACAACGCCGCCGCGCAGGGGAACTTTCCGTTCCCGGCCATGGACCTGGAGCGCTGGCGCTGGATGGCGCAGGTGAACCTGGACGCGCCGTTCGAGCTGTCCCGACGCTTCGTGCTGGCGCTGCACGCGCGCAACGCGGGCGGCGCCATCGTCAACGTCGTCACGAATCAGGTCGTGCGCCACGCCGTGGGCCGCGTGGGCTACGGCTCTACCAAGCTGGGGCTGGTGGGTCTGACGCGCACGCTGGCGCTGGAACTGGCGGACAGCGGCATCCGCGTCAACGCCGTGGCGCCCGGGTTCGTGGACGTGGAGCGCATCGCCCGCGAGTTCGACGATCTGGACGACCGCCGGGCCGCCATGCCGACGGGGCGCTTCGTGCGCCCGGACGAGGTCGCGCGCGCCGTGCTCTTTCTGGCCTGCGACGCCTCGGCGGCCATCAGCGGGGTGGTGCTGCCCATCGACGGCGGGCACCACCTGGACGGCACGTGGGTGCGCGGGTGACGCGCCGGAGGCCGTGCGCCGCTGGCCCTGCGCCGCGGCGGCGGGTCTGGAGCGGACGAGAAGCTGGAACGCAACCGCGCGCGCGGTTGGCGCGTTCAATGGTGAGTCGCCCGTATTGGCCGAGCGGGGCGCGCCCGCGCGCGTTCGGCGCGGCTGTTCGCGGGCGTGACGCTGTGATGAGGGTCACGAACGGGGCGGCGCCGTCGGCATGAACCTGATCGTGGCCAACGACGACGGCATCGAGGACCCGGGCGTCTGGATGCTGGCGCGCGAACTCCGCCGGCTGGGCCAGGTGACCCTCTACTCGCCCGACCGCAATTACAGCGGGTACGGCATGTCGTACAGCGGGGCCGGCATGTCGATTTCGCTGCGGGAGGAGTTTCAGCTGCACGCGGCCGAGGCGCCGCCGGGGTTCGACCTGGATATCCCGGCCTACACGGCGGACGCGCCGCCCGCCACGCTGGCGTCCATCAGCACGCTGCACGCCTATGCGGGCGGCGCCGACGCGCTGATTGCCGGGGTCAACTCCGGCTGGAACACGGGCGAGGAGGCGTACACCGTCTCGGGCACCGTGGGCGCGGCGCGCGTGGGGGTGGAACGCGGCCTGCTGGGCCTGGCCGTCTCCGCCAAGTACGGCGACCAGCGCTCCTACGCCGGCGCGGCCGCGGCCGCGCGGCGGCTGCTGGGCGCGATTCGCGCGGCCTTCGATTCGCTGCCGAACGTGCTCGTCAACGTCAACGTCCCGCCGGGATTTAGCAGCGCGACCGAGGTGCGGCTCACGCGCCCCTCGCCCTTCACGCTGTTCAGCGGCATGCAGCTGCTGTGCAGCCGCGCGGCTGACGGGGTGACCACCGTGCACGTCGAGCGCGGCGGCTATCCCTTAGACCAGGCGGCGCCCGACGAAGAATGCGGCGCGCTGAAGGACGGCGCCGTGTCCGTCTGCGTCACCGGCCGCAAGTCGGCGCAGGTGCTGCTGGACGCCCCGTGGCCCGACCTTGCCCAGGCGTTCCGACAGTGACCCGCGCCCAGCCCAGCCGCGGGCCGACGACGAGCGGCGTTCGACCATGAACCCCCAGGCGCTCCTGACCGACCTGACCGCGCGGCTGCGCGAGGCCTCCGACCTGGCGCGCGCAAGCGCGGTCTTGCAATGGGACCAGTCCACCGGCATGCCGCCGGGCGGCGCGGCTGCGCGCGCCCGCCAGCTGGCGCTGCTGGGACGGATGGCTCACGAGCGCGCCGCCGACGCGGCGATCGGCCGCCTGCTCGACCGGCTGCAACCCTATGCGGACGCGCTGCCGCTGGGCCACGACCACGCCGCGCTGGTGCGCACGGCGCGGCGCGACTTCGAGCGCGAGCGCCGCGTGCCGCCCGACTACAGCGCGCGGCTGGCCGAGCACGCCTCGGCGACCTATGCGGCCTGGATGGAGGCGCGGCCGCGCAACGACTTCGGCTCGCTGCGTCCGCGTCTGGAAACCACGCTGGATCTGAGCCGCGAATATGCGGGGTTCTTTCCCGGCCACGCCCACCTGGCCGACCCGCTGATCGACGCCGCGGACGAGGGCATGAGCGCCGCCCGTCTGCAACCCGTCTTCGCGTCGCTGCGCCAGGGGCTGGCGCCGCTGTTGGCGCGCATCGCCGGCGCGCCGCAGGTGGACGACGCGCCGCTGCGGCGCCACTTTCCAGCCGCGCAGCAGTCGCGCTTTTCGCGCGCCGTGATCGAGTCCATCGGCTACGACTTCCAGCGCGGCCGGCTCGACCCCACGGCGCACCCGTTTATGACGCGCTTCGCGCACGGCGACGTGCGCATCACCACGCGCACCAACGAGCATTTTCTGGGCGAACAGCTCTTCAGCACGCTGCACGAAGCCGGCCACGC
This sequence comes from uncultured Chloroflexota bacterium, assembly GCA_958296175.1. GTDB lineage: Bacteria > Chloroflexota > UBA11872 > UBA11872 > UBA11872 > UBA11872. The sequence goes on along the minus strand of OY282448.1, from coordinate 1,163,100 downwards.
GCTCTACGAGCAGGGCACGCGCGCCGAAGACGACGGGACGCCGCTGGGCGGCGGCGCGTCCGCCGGCGTGCACGAAAGCCAGTCGCGCCTGTGGGAAAACATCGTGGGCCGCAGCGCCGAGTTCTGGCGCCACTGGTACCCCGCCCTGCAAGCCGAGTTTCCCGCGCAGCTGGGCGGCGTGGAACTGCCGGCGTTCTACGCCGCCGTCAACCGCGTGCACCCCTCGCTCATCCGCACGGACGCCGACGAGGTGACCTACAACCTGCACGTGATGATTCGCTTCGACCTGGAAATGGACTTGCTGGACGGCCGGCTGGCGGTGGCCGACCTGCCGGCCGCCTGGCACGACCGCTACCAGGCCGACCTGGGCGTCAGCGCGCCGGACGACCGCGACGGGGTGCTGCAAGACGTGCACTGGTTCGCCGGACTGATCGGCGGCGCGTTTCAGGACTACACGCTGGGCAACATCATGGGCGCGCAGTTCTACGCCGCGGCGCTGCGGGCCGACCCCGAGATTCCCGCGCAGGTGTCCCGCGGCAACTGTGCGCCGCTGCGCGCATGGCTCACGGCCAACGTCTACCAGCACGGCCGCCGCCTCCCGCCCGACGACCTGCTCGAATCCGTCACCGGCGGCCCGCTCGACGCCCGCCCGCTGCTGGAGCGGCTGACGGCGAAGTCTAGCGAGATCTACGACCTGTAGAGGGAGGGCCGGGCGGCCCACGGCAAAGCCCCGGCGGCGCCAGCGGCGAGCGGTCTTGACTAAGGGCGCGTGCGCCGCGACTATCGGGCTGGAAGGAGGCGTCCCATGGCTGCTGCCGTTCTCAGCGCGCCCGCGGTTGCGGAAGCTCCCAGCGAGCCGACCGCGCTCGGCGTCATCGACTGCGACGTTCACCCCTATCCCAACACCATCGACACGCTCAAGCCGTTCCTGTCTGCACGCTGGGTGCAGTACATCGAGCAGTCCGGCTTTGCGGCGCCGCCGGGTACGCGGTATCCGAAAGGCTTCGAGCTGGCCGCGCGGCGCGACGCCTGGCCGCCCAACGGCCTGCGGCCGGGCGCGGACCCCGACTTCGCGCGCGCGCAGCTGCTGGACACCTGGAACCTGCAATACGCCGTGCTCGTCCCGCTCTACGGGCATGGCAGCGTGCACAACGACGACTTCGCCATTGCGCTGGCCACTGCCGTCAACGAGTGGCAGACCCATGACTGGCTGGACAGCGACCCGCGCTGGCGCGGCTCCATCGTGGTCACCCCCCAGCTGCCCGAGGCCGCGGCGCAGGAAATCCGGCGCGCGGCCAAAGACCCGCGCTACGTGCAGGTCATGCTGGTGGTGCGCGGCCAGGCGCCTTACGGCAAGCGCCACTACCACCCCATCTTCGAAGCCGCCTGCGACGCGGGGCTGCCCGTGGGGATTCACTTCGGCGGCTGGGGCACCAACCCCATCACCGCCACCGGCTGGCCGTCCTACTATCTGGAAGACCACACGGGCATGACGCAAGCCTTCGAGGCGCAGGTGCTGAGCCTGGTGTCGGAAGGCGTGTTCGAGAAGTTTCCCGACCTGCGCGTGGCGCTGATCGAGGGCGGCTTCGCCTGGCTGCCGCCGCTGATGTGGCGCTTCGACAAGAATTACAAGGGCCTGCGCGAAGAGGTGCCCTGGCTGCGCAAGCTGCCCAGCGAGTACATCCTGGAACACTTCCGGATGACCACGCAGCCGATGGACGAACCGCCGAACCCGCAGCACCTGCTGCACATCCTCGACATGATCGGGCGCGACGACTTCCTGATGTTTGCCACGGACTACCCGCACTGGGACTTCGACGCGCCGGACCGCGCCCTGCCGTCGGTGGTGCGCGGCGAGCAGCGCGACAAGATCATGTCGCTGAACGCCGCCGCGTTCTATGACTTCGAGCGTGCATGACGTAGGCGCGGCGGCCAGCTTCCAGGTTGGCAAGCCTCGGCGCGTCGAGGTCCAGGGCCGCGGCTTTGTGGTGCTGAACGTGGGCGGCGCCCACTTCGCGGCGCGGGACGTGTGCCCGCACCAGGGCGCGCGCCTCTCCGACGGCCGCTGCAAGGGCCACGTGCTGGCGGCCGCCGTGGGCGCGCCGCTCGCATACCATCGCGGCCGGGCCTTGCTGCAGTGCCCCTGGCACGGCTGGATCTTCGACCTGGCCAACGGCAGCTGCCTCACCGACCCGGAGCGGGCGCGGATTCGCACCTATCCAGTGCACGTTCGCGGCGGCCGCGTGTTCGTGGATCTGGCCTAAGCCGCCCGTGTCCGCCGGGGACGGCGCGCTGGCGCGGGTGGTCGACCAGATTCACGCCGTGCGCACCGCGGCGGCGCTGGCGCTCACCGGCGGCGGCAGCGGCGCCATCCCGCTGCTGCTGCGCCGTCCCGGCGGGTCGCGCACGGTGCTGGACGCCGCCGTGCCCTACAGCCCCGCGGCGATTGCCGAGTATCTGGGCGGCAAACCACGGCGGGCCGTTTCGGCGGACACCGCCGCCGCCCTGGCGCGGCGGGCGTTCCAGCGCGCCCTGGCGCTGCGGCCCGACGCGCGCACGCCGGTGGTCGGATTGGGCGCAACGGCCGCGCTGACCACCGACCGAGCGCGGCGCGGGCAGGATCGGGCGCACGTGGCCACCTTCGACGGCGCGCGCGCCGCCGCCGTCCGCCTGACCTTCGACCGCTCGGCCGCGGTGCGCGCTGCGCAGGAAACCCAGGTCGAACGCGCCGTCATCGCGGCGCTGGCGGACGCCGTGGGCGTGCAGTTCGACCCTGCGTTGGCGCCCGCGTCCGAGACGGCGCCCGACGCGGACGATCTGGCCGCGGTGCGGGACGGGCGCCAACCCTGGCTGACGGTCTATCCCGACGGCCGCCGCCGCCCGGGCGGCCTGGCGCCGGCCGCGCTGATTCCCGGCTCGTTCGACCCGCTGCACCAGGCCCACCGGGGCCTGCGCCGCGCCGCGCGCCGCCGCTGCGGCGACCCCGCGGCCTACGAGCTGTCCATAGCCAACGTGGACAAACCCCCGCTGTCGGCGGAGGTCGTTCGCGCGCGGCTGGCGCAGTTCGCCGGCTACGCGCCCGTGATTCTCAGCCGTGCGCCCACCTTCCTGGAAAAGGCGCGGCTGTTCCCCGGCGCGGTGTTCGCCGTCGGCGTCGATACCGCGCGCCGCATCGTCGACCCGGTCTACTATTTCAGCGACCCCATGCCCGACGCGCTGGCCGAACTGCGCGCCCTGGGCGCTCGCTTCCTGGTGGCCGGCCGGTTCGAGGCCGGGAGGTTCGTCGAGCTGCGCGACCTGGATCTGCCGCCGGAGGCGCGCGGCCTCTTCCAGCCCATCCCCGACAGCGAACTGCGCATGGATCTCTCGTCCACCCAGCTGCGCACGCGCGCGGCGACCGGTCCGCACCCCTCCACGCCCTGAACGCCCGCCCACGCCGCGCAGACGGACGCACGTCCAGGCAGACGGACGCCCGTCTGCGCGGCGGCCAGCGCGGTGACGTTCCCTGGCGGGAACCCGAGGGAGCGCGGAGAGGGAGCGCGGCGCGGGTTGCATCCAGCCTGGGGGCGGCGGGGAGCGGCGGCGGATTCGGGCCGCGCGGAGTCCGACTGGCCTGGCGCGCGGGAGCGCGGCGCGGGCTGCCGGGTCAGGGTTCGATCAGCGCCAGGCGTTCGTCCAGGAAGTCCAGGCGCGCCAGGGCGCCGCGCCGCAGGCGGGTGTAGACGTTCAGCGCCGTGTCGAGGTCGGAGGCGCGGATGGCCTCGCGGATGGCCGCAGCGTCGGCCACGAAGCGGTCGAAGTGCTCCAGAAACGCGCCGTGGTACAGCGTGGCGGTTGGCGGGGATTCCAGCGCGCGGGCGCGGGTTTCGGCGTCCAGCATGGCGGCGTGAAAGTCCTGCGCCTGCCGCTCGGCGGACGCGATGCGTTCCGGCGCCGCCCAGGCGTCGGCCGCGGGGCCGAAGAACGCGGTGAACGCGGCGCGTTCGTCCGCCAGGATTGCGGCCACGGCCTGCACGTAGGCGCGGCGGTCGGAACTGCCGGCCGCTTGGTCTGCGGCGGCGGCGGTCCCTGGTTCCGACGCCGCGCCGCCAGCCGCGCCGCAGGCGCCCAGCGCCGCTGCGCCGCACCATGCGCCAACCACGGCGGCCAGCGCGCGGCGCGCGATGGGCCGGGCGGCGCGCGCGCCGCGCGGCTGCACGGCCGCGGCCGCTGGCCGAGTGCGGCGGGCCGCCGCGGAGGTGCTGCGGCGTGCAGCGCCGGCGCCGTGGGCCGCTGGCGGAGCGCCGCTGCTACACCGCGTCGACAACGGCCTCGCCGCGCTCGCGGTCGGCAGTGTCGTCTTCGATCTTCAGCCCGAACTTGCGCATGCGCGCGTGGGTCAGGATCACCAGCTGGCAGCGCGGCGCGCCGTCGCTCATGCGCGACGTGTAGGTGGCTTTCATGGCGAAGTGTTTGAAGAACTCGTCGTCGTAGGCGTTGCTGACGTTGCAGATCGGGTGGTCGTCGCCGGGCGTGAGGCCGTAGGGGCAGACGCCGAGCTCCACCACGGCGGACTCGTCGGCGTGCTGGTCCACGTCCACCGACTCGTGCGGCACCAGGTGGCGGCGGCGGTGCGCCCAGGCGTCGGCCACGGCGCGCGGCTCGGCATCTTGCAGGGTCTCCAGGCTGGCGGCGTCGGCCTGCGCCTGCGCGCGCAGGGTGGTCTCGGCCTGCGCGGCAAAGCCGGGGTCGGCCGCCACGGCCTGCATGGCCATCAGCCTGACGAACCCGCCCATCTGATTTTGCAGGCTGGGCGTGGGCGGCCCCACGGCGTCGGGAACCTGCGCGGCCGGTTCGTCCGGCGTGGTTGCCAGATCCGCGGCCTGCGCGGCAGGGGCCGGCGGCGGCAGCGGCGCGGCGGCGGGGGAGCCGGCCGCAGGCGCGGTTTCGGCGGGTTCCTCCGGGTCGACCGGGCCGTCGACGTCGGGCGCGTAGGCCGTGAGCGCGCCGGGCTGAGGAGCGCCCCCCGGGGCACGGCGGGCCGCCCCCGGTTCGCCGCCGGGTGCCGCGGCGGGCGCCGCGGCGGGACGCGGCGGCGGGCTGGCCGCGGGCGCGGACGCGGGCGCCGCAGCGGCGGGGACGGCTTCGGTTGCGAAGGTGTCGCGGATGGCCAGCGCCATGGCGTCGGGGGCGGGCAGGGGTTCGCCGGGCGCCGCGCCATTGGCGCTGACGGCGGGGGCGGGCAGCGCGGACGCAGCCCTGGCGCCGCCGGCGGACGCGGCCCTGGCGCCGCCGGCCGACCCGGCGCTGCGCTGAGCGTCGGCGGCGTTCACGGCCTCGCGCATGTCCTGCATGACCCCGCGCCCGGCCTGGTTCACGTCGTCGGCGGCCTCCTGCATGGTCTCGGTCAGGTCGGCGCGGATTTCGGCCAGCTCGCGGCGCGTGGTTTCGGCTTCCTGGCGCAGCACGTCCATCTCCTCGTAGAGCATGGAGAACTCCTCCGCGAACTCCTGGCGGAACTCGCGGGTCGTCTCGCGCAAGCGCCGCACCCAGCGCCCCAGCGTGCGCATGGCGATGGGCAGCCGCTCGGGGCCCAGGATGATGAGCGCCAAGACGAGGATGAACAGAAACTCGCCGACGCCAACGCCAAACATGGCGGGTCAGCCGCGCCCGAGGCGGCCGGCGGCCGGAGGCCTGGCGCGGGCGGCGGGCGCTGGGAAGCGCAGGCTTCCGGACGACGCGGCTATGACGCGCGCGTCCTCAGGGCCTGGCGCACGGCCGCGCCGAATTCGACCGTGGAGGCCGTGCCGCCCAGATCGACCGTGCGCGTGCCCGCGCGCGTGACGTCCGCCAGCGCGTCCAGAAGCAGCGCGGCCGCGTCGGGATGGCCCAGGTGGTCCACCAGCATGGCCGCCGACCAGATCGCGGCCATCGGGTTCGCAATGCCCTGGCCGGCAATGTCCGGCGCCGAGCCGTGGACGGGCTCGAACATGGGCGGGTACGCCGTGCCCGGGCTGAGGTTGGCGCTGGGCGGCACCCCCAGACTGCCCATCAGCGCGCCGCCGATGTCCGACAGGATGTCGCCAAACAGGTTGGAAGCCACCAGCACGTCCAGCGTCTGCGGGTCGCGCACCATGCGCGCGGCGCAGGCGTCTACCAGGCTGCGGTCGGTCGTGATGTCCGGGTACTCCCGCGCCACCTCGTCGAAGACTTCGTCCCAAAACACCGGGGCGAACTGCAAGGCGTTGGACTTGGTGACGTTGGTCACGGCGCGGCGGCCCAGGCGTTCGGCCAGCTGGAAGGCGTGGCGGATCACGCGCTCCACGCCGGTGCGGGTGAAGACGGTGGTCTGCAGCGCCACTTCGTGGTCCGTGCCGCGGTGCACGCGCCCGCCGGCGCCGGCGTACTCGCCTTCGGAGTTCTCGCGCACGCAGATGAAGTCCACGCCCTGCAGCCGCTCGGCCGCCAGCGGGCTGGGCACGCCGGGCCAAGTGCGCACGGGGCGGATGTTGGCGTATTGCTGAAAGCTCTGCCGGATGAGCAGGATCATCTCGCGCTGCGAGATGGGGTCCGGCACGCTGGGGAACCCGCAGGCACCCAGATAGATGGCGTCGAACTGCTCCAGCGTGGGCAGCGCGTCCGCGGGCATCATCGCGCCGTGGTCCAGGTAGTACTGGCAGCCCCAGGGAAAGTCTTCGAACTCCCAGGTGATGGCGCCGCCGGTGACCTCGGCCAGCGTGTCGAGCGTCAGGCGGCCTTCGCGGATGACCTCGATCCCAATCCCGTCACCCGGGACGACGGCGATAGCGTGGGTGGACATGGCGCCTGGCTGGGAAACGGCTGCCTGCGAGTATACGAGCGAACCGGCCTGGGCCTGGAGCGCCGCGCGGACCGCGCGGGGTGCTCCCCCTGGGCGCCAACAAGTTCACGCTCAGGGACGGCGCCGCGCTCCCCCCTCACCCTGCCCTCTCCCTCCAGGGAGAGGGAAAGAGGCGGCGCTCGCAGAGAGGCAGCTGATGCTCGAGCCTCTCCCTCCAGGGAGAGGGGAAGAGGGAGCGGCTTCTGCTGTGCCTCATTAGGTCTTTTTCCTGCGGCGGCGGGGGGCGGGGAGAGAGCCAGCGGGGAACGGGGAAGGCGGTATGGGTGCGTGTGGCAGCTTGTAGGGGTGTGGGGAGCTGCGGCGCGGATGGTGTGAGCACGGAAGCTACGTTCGAGGACCTGGTGGACGCCCTGGAGCGCCCAGGCTGCGCGGTGTGTCGGCTGGCGGCGCGGCGCGCGGACCGGATGCTGGGGTCCTACATCTACGAGCACGTGAACGACGTGGAGCTGCGCGCGCGCATTCGCGCGGCGCGCGGGTTCTGCGAGACGCACGCCGGGCACTTGCTGGCCAAGCTGGACGCGCTGGCGGTGGCCATCACCTACCGCGACATTCTCAACACGCTGGTAGAGGAGCTGGACGGGCGGTTGCGGGAGGGCGCCCTGCAGGGCGGGATGCTGGCGCGCCTGCGGCCCAGACGGCGGGGCGGCCCGCTGGCGGCGGCCGCGCGCTGCCCGGTGTGCGAGGCGGAAGCGCAGGCGGCCGGGCGCGCCTTGGACGTGCTGGCGCTGCACGCCGAAAGCGCCGCGGTCGAGGCGGCGCTGCGCGGCGCCGCCCCCCTGTGCCTGCCGCACGCGCGGATAGCGTTGTCCCGCGGCCGCCCCAGCGCGGCGCTGCGGGAGCATCAGCGCCGCGGCTGGTCGGCGCTGCGCGACCGGCTGCTGGAGTTCATCCGCAAGTCCGACCACAACCATCGGTGGGACAAGCTGACCGACGCGGAGCGGGCGGCCATCGTGGGCGGCGTGCGCGCGGTGACGGGCGCGCGCGCGCGCCCCGGCGACGACGTGCGCGCCGAGACGCGCAAGCTGCGGCGCGGCGGAACCAACGCGGTGCGCGCGAACCGCCGCCGCCGCGGTTCGCGTCCTCCCGGCGGCTGACCCTCACCCTGCCCTCTCCCTAAGGGAGAGGGGAAAGAGAGACGCCGCTTCCGCCATGCCTCATCCTGGTCCTTTTCCCGTGCCGCCCGGTCGTGCGGGGTGCTCTGACTCCGCATCCAGCGCCCCCGGCCACTCCCTCCTCACCCTGAGGGAGAGGGGAGACGAGGCACATCGACAAACAGATCGTCGCGGGTACGGACCCTCTCTCTGAGGGAGCGGGGGACGGGGGGCGAAGGACGAGCGACGAGGGTGGGATGGGGGTGGGGTGTCGGTTAGTTCGAGGGGGCGCGGGCTGCGGCGCGCAGAATCTGGGCGGCCACGTCGTGCGGCGCTTCCAGCTGGGGGAAGTGGCCTGCGTCTTGCAGCATGTGCAGCTCCGAGGCGGGCGCCAGGCGGTGGAACTGGCGGCCCACGGCCGGGTGCAGATATGGGTCGCGGGCGCCCCAGAGCACGAGCATCGGCGCGCGCAGGGAGGTCAGCGTTTCCAGGTTGCGCTGGTTGGCTTCCACCTGGTCCGCGATTTCGCGGTTGATGGTGTGGAACGCCCGGCGGGCCGTGCGGGAATATCGAAAGACGCCGTGAAAGATGCGCAGCATGCGCTCGGTCTCGGCGGTGCGGTGCGCCCAGGCGCGCCCGACCTGCCAGCGGTAGGCGTGCCAGGAGACGCCGGTCTGCCCAACGTCGATGAACCGCCGCGCCAGGCGTCCGACGTAGGGCAGATGCAGCAGCTTGAGCAGCGGCGGCATGCGGGCGGAATTCCAGCCGTAGTAGGTGTTCAGCAGCACCAGCGCGTGCGTGCGGTCGGGGTTGGCGGCCGTCCAGCGAATGGCCGCGGGGCCCGACATGTCGTGCGCTACCAGCACGGCGCGGTTCAGCTCCAGCGCATCCATCAGCTGCGCCAGCGTGCGGTCCAGGCTTTCGTAGCCTAGCGGCAGGCCCTCGGCTGGCTCCGAAAAGCCCCAGCCCAGCAGGTCGGGCGCGATGGTGCGGTGGCGGGCCGCCAGCAGAGGCTGCACGCAGCCGTAGACGCGCGAATCGCTGGGGAGGCCGTGCAGCAGCACGATGGCGGGGCCGCCCTGGCCCAGGTCGCGCACGAAGCAGACGCCGGCCGGCAGCTCCACGCGCCGGCCCTCCGGCGGCGCCCAGGGGGCGGCGCGCTCAGCGGCCATCGGCCGCACGCAGCAGGCGCAGGCCCCGCAGCCATTCGCCGATGCCCCAGGCCTGCGCAGGCGCGCCGTCGGGACGAAACGGGGGTTCGGGCTGGAAGATTTCGCTGACGCTGCCGACAAGCGCCTCGCTCAGATGCACGCGCATCGAGTCTCGCAAATGCCGCAGCGTGCGCGCGTCCGCGCCGGCGTCCAGCCGCGCCTGCACGTACATGCCGAGCAGCCAGCTCCAGACGGGGCCTTGGTGATACGACCCGTCGCGTTCGGCGGGCCCGCCGGCGTAGCGGGCGGCGTAGGCGGGGTCGTCGGGCGCCAGCGAGCGCAGGCCCACCGGCGTCAGCAGGGTTCGTTCCGCCAGGTCGAGCACGGACGCGCGCTGTTCCGGCGTGAGCAGCGCGCCCGCCGCCGCCGCAGCGATGACCTGGTTCGGACGCACGGCCGGGTCGTCGCCGTGCGGGCCGTCCACCACGTCGAACAAGCCGCCGGTGGCCGGGTTCCAGAACCGCCGCGGGAATGACTCGCGCACCTTGTCCAGCAGGTCCCGATCGTAAGCGCCTCGCCAGCCGATGCGGGTGAAGGCTTCGTCCGCAAACTCCAGCGCGGCGAACCACAGCGCGTTGATTTCCACCGGCTTGCCGCGGCGCGGCGTGACGACCCAGTCCTCGAACTTGGCGTCCATCCAGGTGAGCTGCGCGCCCTCTGCGCCGCCGGTCAGCAGCCCGTCCGCGGGGTCCACGCGAATCCCGTGGCGCGTGCCGCGCAGGTGCCAGTCGATGACGTCCAGCACGGCCGCGGCCAGCGCGGCCAGCGTTTCCGTGTCGTTCGTGGCGCGCGTGTAGGCGGCCAGGGCGTAGACGAACCAGAGTGCGGCATCGAACGCGCCGTATTCCGGCTGGTCGTGCTCGTCGGGCCAGCGGTTGGGCAGCATGCCCTGGTTCACGTGCCGCGCGTACGTCAACAGGATGGCTTTGGCGATTGAGGCGCGGCCGGTGTCGAGGCACAGGCCGGGCAGGGCGATCATGGTGTCGCGGCCCCAGTCGCCGAACCAGGGGTAGCCGGCGACGACGGTGTTGGGTTCGGGCGGTGCGCTCGGAACCCGCGGCCCGCGCCACACCAGCATCTGGTCGGCGGCCAGACGCAGGCGCTGCTCGACGTCGCCGCCGTCCACGCCGGCCAACGCATGGCTGCGGGCGTCGAAGGCGTCCTGCGAGGCGGCGGCGGCCGCGTCCGTCCACAGTTCGGCGGCGGCGGCCAGCTGCAGCGTGATCGAGGCGCCGGGCGCCAGCGCCGCCGTGAAGTCTCCGGGGGCGAAGGCGTCCTCGACCGCGTCGAACCCGCGCGCCTGCTCGACGGGCCGATGGAAGTTCCAGTACCAGCACGCCAGCGGCTCGAAGCGCCAGCCGGGACCGCCCAGGCGCACCGCCGGCGCTGCCCCGTCGGCGCGCACGTGGATCGATCCGAGGTCGGGCGCGGTAACCGCAAACGTTGGGTCGGCGCCGCGGCGCAGCTGGTGGAACCACCGCAGGCTGAGAAACGGCCGCACGCGCAGGCGCAGCGTCTGGCGGGCGTGGTTGGTGTAGCGCACGTGCGTGCGGTTCGCGCCGCGCGGCATCCAGACGGTTTTTTCGACCCGTCCATGGTCGGTGTCGTAGCGCCAGATCGGCCGCTGGCCGTGCAATCGGAAGCCGGCGAGGCTGCGGAAGCCGTCGGGATGCAGCGTGCCGTCGGCGTAGCGCTGCGTGCTGAGGGGAATCTCGCGGCCGCTGGAACACCCCACGAATTCGTCGGCCCCGCTCACCAGCACCCAGCGCGCGTTGGGCGGCGGATCGGCCGCGGTCAGCAGCCCGTGGTAGCGGCGGGCGGCGGCGCCGGCCAGCGTGCTGGAGGCATAGCCGCCGATTCCATTGGTCACCAGCCACTCGCGCTCCAGCAGCGGGGCCGGGCCGCCGGTAAAGAGCGCGTCGGGGAGGTGCAGGTCGTTCACGGCTCGCTCCCACGCGGTATTCGCGGTTTCGGCCGGCGGCGGCCGCGGCCGGCTCCATATACTTCGCGCATGCCAGCAGCCCCGTCAGAGCCGTCCGCGCCGTCAGAGCCGTCTGCCGTGGACCGTCGCCCTTGGCTTCTGGCCGCGATCGGGCTCGTCGGAGGCGTGGTCAGCGGCCTCATTGGCGTTGGCGGCGGGATCATCATGATTCCACTGATGGTGGGCTGGCTGGGGATGTCACAGCATCGCGCGCACGGCACGTCGTTGGCCATCATCGTACCGACGGCGTTGGCGGCCACGATTCGGTATGCCGCCGCGAACCCCATCGACTGGTCCGTGGTGGGGGCGCTGGCGGCCGCGTCGGTGGTGTTTGCGGCGGTTGGGGCGCGGCTGACGGCCCATATCGACCCCACGATGCTGCGGCGGCTGTTCGGGCTGCTGCTGCTGGTCACCGCGCTGCGGATGTTGGTCTCGATTCAAGATGCGTCGCTGCTGCAGCTGGACGGCGGCGAACGGCTGATTGCCGCGGTGATCGTGGGCGTGGTGACGGGTCTGGTCAGCGGCACGATGGGCGTGGGCGGCGGCATCGTCATGGTACCGGCCATGGTGATTCTGATGGGCATCGAGCAGGTGGTGGCCCAGGGAATCAGCCTGGCCGTGATCGTGCCCACGGCGCTGTCGGGCGCGGTGCAACACCTGCGCATGGGCCAGGTGGACGTGCGCCGGGCGGTGACGATTTCGGCGGGCGGGGTGCTGGGCGGCCTGGCCGGCGCCCAGACGGCGCTGCTGCTGCCCGGCCCCGCCCTGCGCGCCGTTTTCGCTCTGTTCGTGCTCTACTCGTCGCAGCGCATGCTCGGCGTCCAGGCATGGCTGGCCCAACGACGGCAGACCGCGCGCGAGCCTTGACGACCCGCCAGCGGCGGGCGGGGGCGGCCGACGGCGTTCATCAGGTTCGTATCGAGGTTCCGGTCGTCATCCGGCCGACGCGGCGTTCGGAACTGCGCCGCCTCAGCGAGATGTGGGGACTGTCGTCGGCGGAGTCGCGCCGCCGTGTGCTGCGCCGCTACTTCGGCGAACAGGACGAGGGCGCGCAGGCGGGGCTGGCGGCCGACTTCAACGGGCATCCGGTCGGCCAGCTCTGGGTGCGGCTGCGGCGCATCGATCCCGCCATCGAGGACGGGCTGGCGGCGGCCTACGTGCACACCCTGGTGGTCGTGCGCGAGTTCCGGCGCATTGGCGTGGCCGAAGGACTGGTGCGCGCGGCCTCGAACCTGGCCGCGGCGCACGGGCGCACCCATTTGGCCATTGGCGTGGACCGACCCAACGACGCCGCGCGGCGGCTTTACGCCAAGTGGGGCTTTCGGCGCTACCACGAAAGCTTCGACCTGCGCGGCGACCTGATCTTCATGCGGCGCCGGGTGTTCGAGGCGGAGGCGGGACGCACGCGCAGCGGCGAGCTGGGCTGACCCGCAGCGAGACGCCGATGGGGCGCGGCGGACCGGGCATAGCCCGTCTCCGTGCCGCGGCGCCGGGACGGCTACCGCAGCTGAGCGTCGGACGGGGGCGGGGACGAAAGCATCGACGACGGATTCTCGGGTTTGAGCGCAGCCACGTCGTAGCCCAGAGCGCGCATGGCGCGTTCGAACTCGCGCATGTCCGCACGCGCGCTCTCGTGCGCTCGAGCCGCACGATCTTCCGCAGCGCGCATGTCGGCACGGGCGACTTCAAGAGCCTCGGCCGAACGCTCTTCCGCCGCGCGCACGTCGGCGCGAGCGACTTCAAGTGCCTCGGCCGCGCGCTCTTCCGCGGCGCGCATGTCGGCGCGGGTGTCACGCCAGAAGGCAAACATGAAGCCGCCAACGGCCAGCTGGAGCACACCCAGCGCCACGCCGACGCTAACGATGGCTATGACCGGCTCGCTCACCCCGCGTCCACCCGTGGCCAACAGCTCCCCAGCATTCTACGGCATGACCTCGAGAACGAAGGAGACGAACCGCCGGTCCCCCCGGCCGCCGCCACTCTTACCGTTCGTGTGGCTGGGCAGCGGAGGGAGTCGATGGCGACGCTGAGGACGGCTGGGGATCGGCCTTGAGCGCAGCAATGTCGTAGCCCAGGGCGCGCATGGCGCGTTCGAACTCGCGCATGTCCGCACGCGCGCTCTCGTGCGCTCGAGCCGCGCGATCTTCCGCAGCGCGCATGTCGGCGCGGGCGACTTCGAGAGCCTCGGCCGCGCGCTCTTCCGCAGCGCGCATGTCGGCGCGGGTGTCGCGCCAGAAGGCGAACATGAAGCCGCCAACGGCCAGCTGGAGCACGCCCAGCGCCACGCCGACGCTCACGATGGCTATGACCGGTTCGCTCACCCCAAGTACATCCTCAGCCAATAGCTCTCAGCATTCTAACGGAACGCCCCCCCCAGAACGAAGGGGGCGTACCATCGAGCCAGACGCAGCGGCGGCGGCAGTGGAACCCCCGTGCGCCGCCCCGCGGCATGCGCCGGTGATAAGATGCGCAGCATCTGGATGGGCCGGTCGTATCCGCGCCGTGAGGCTGCGGTACGCACCGCCTCGGCGCGACGGTTCGAGGGAATCCCCGTGCAAGCGTTCTTCGAAGGCAAATACGTCGATCTGGCCGATGCCCGCGTCAACGTGATGACGCATGCGTTGAACTACGGCACCGGCGTCTTCGAGGGCATCCGCGGCTACTGGAACGATACCGAGGAACAGGTGCTGCTGTTCCGCGCGCGCGAGCACTTCGAGCGCCTGCACCGCTCGGCCCGCATCCTGCGCATCGGCTGCGAATACTCCGTGGACGAGATGGTCGAGATTTGTGTCAACGTCGTGCGCGACGGCGGGTTCCGCGAGGACGTGTACGTGCGGCCGCTGGCCTACAAGAGCGCCTTGCAGATTGGCCTGAGCATGGTGGCGTTGACGCCAGACGGCCCTCGACTCGTCGAGGATGAATTCGCCCTCTTTGCCGTGCCCTTTGGCAATTACCTCGACATCGAAAAGCCGATCCGCTGCACCATCGCCTCGTGGCGGCGCGTCAACGACAACATGATTCCGGCCCGCGGCAAGGTCACGGGCTTGTACGTGAACTCCTCCATCGCCAAGACCGAGGCCGTGGAAGCCGGGTTCGACGAGGCCATCATGCTCACGCACGACGGCCACGTGAGCGAAGGCACGGGCGAGAACCTGTTCATCGTGCGCGGCGGAACGCTGGTGACCCCGGCGCTCAGCGAGGACATTCTGGAAGGCATCACCCGCAGCACCATCATCCAGATCGCGCGCGACGAGCTGGGCGTCGAAACCGTCGAGCGCTCCCTGGACCGCACCGAGCTGTACATCGCCGACGAACTCTTCCTGGTGGGCACGGGCGCGCAAATCTCGCCGGTGCGCGAGATCGACGGCCGCATCATCGGCGACGGCGGCATCGGCCCGCTGACGGGCAAGCTGCAAGACCTCTACTTCGACATTGTGCGCGGGCGCTCGCCGACCTATCGGCATTGGTGCCTGAGCGTGCACGAACAGTCCGTTGCGCAACGCGCATGAGCGGGAGGCGTAAGGAGGCTATGCCGCGCTGAGCGCGACGCCCCGCCGCCGCCCCGCCATGCCGGGCGGGTTCGTCATCGCATGGATTCGCCGCCGTTGTGCGCGTCTCGCGCCTGGGCAAACACCCTCGGAATCTGCGGCGCCAATTCCAGCGCCGACCTGCGCCGACTCGAAACACCCCCCGCCTGCCCGCACGGCTCCAGTGCCTGACGGCCATGACGACCACGGGCGTGACCTGGACGATCTGGCGCAGCTGGAATCCCGTCTGGGGGTCAGGTTCAACGACCGCGCACTGCTGGCCCAGGCCCTGGTGCACCGTTCGCTGGTCAACGAGGCAGACCTGGGGCGCGCCGACAGCAACGAGCGGCTGGAGTTCCTGGGCGACGCCGTGCTAGGGCTGGTGACCGCCGAGCTGCTGTCCGCGCGCTACCCGGACTGGACCGAAGGCCAGCTCTCGCACGCGCGCGCGTCGCTGGTCAATCTGTCCGCGCTGAGTTCCATGGGCGCGTCCGTGGAGCTGGGCGCGTATCTGCAGCTGGGGCGCGGCGAAGACCTGAACGGCGGCCGCACGCGCGCCAGCGTGGTCGGGCGCGCGTTCGAGGCGCTGCTGGGCGCGCTCTATTTGGACCAGGGGCTCGACGCGCCGCGGCTGCTGCTGGCGCGCGTCATGCTGCGCGGCGTGGAACGCTACGACCGCAGCGAGCCGTCCAAAGGTTCGAAGACGCAGCTGCAAGAGTTTCTGCAAGCCCGGCGGGGAACGACGCCCGACTACGCGCTGGTGAGTGACGAAGGCCCCGACCACGCCAAAACCTTCCGCATGGCCGTGCGCGCCGGCGGTACGGTGTTGGCCGTGGGCGAAGGGTCGAGCAAGCAGCGCGCCGAACAGGCCGCCGCGCGCAGCGCCCTGGCCGCCCTGCGCGCGACAGGTGAATCTCGTCATCGCGAACACGGGCGTGATGGGCAGCGGGACGACCTGCGCGCAGCGGGTGGCGCATCGGGTGGAGCAGCGGATGTACCTGCGTCGGATTGAACTCCAGGGGTTCAAAACCTTCCCCCGGCGCACGACGCTCGACTTGCAGCCCGGCGTTACGGCCATCGTGGGACCCAACGGGTCCGGCAAGAGCAACCTGTCCGACGCCGTGCGCTGGGCCATGGGTGAGCAAGCCCCGCGCAACCTGCGCATCCGGCGCGCGCAGGACGTGATCTTTGCCGGCGCCGAGTCGCGCGCGCGCACCGGCATGGCGGAGGTGCTGCTGACCTTCGACAACGCCGCCGGCTGGCTCCCCATCGAATACGACCAGGTCGTAATCGGTCGGCGGCTGTTCCGCTCGGGGCAGACCGAATACACGCTCAACGGCGCGCGCGTGCGGCTGCGGGACGTCACCGACCTGCTCAGCGCCGGCGCCGCCGGCCACGGCGGGCCCGCCGTGATGAGCCAGGGGCAGGTGGACCAGGTGCTGCGGCAGCGGCCCGAAGACCGGCGCGCGTTTCTGGAAGAAGCGGCCGGCATCGCCAGGTTCTACGCGCGCCGCGACCAGGCGCAGCGGCGGCTGGCCGAAACCCGGCGCAACCTGGAACGGCTGCGGGACATCGCGGCAGACATCGAGCCGCGCCTGGACACGCTGCGCGCGCAGGCGCAGGTGGCCGAACGCGGCCAGGCGCTGAACCGCGAACTGCGCGGCGGCCAGCGTGCGCTTGCCCAGCATCGGCTTTTCACTGTGACGGATCAGATGGCCGCGGCGGAGGCGCGCGAACAGGCCGCGGCCAACGCGCTGGCCAGGCTCTTGGCCGAACCGGCCGAGGAACTCCGCCGCCGAGCCGCGGCGGCCGAGCTGCGCGCCGCGGCCCTGGACCGCGACCTGGCGGACGCGCGCCGAGATCTCGAGGCGCGGCGCCGCGCCGCCGTGGAACGCGCCGCGCGCCGCGCCTTGCTGGAAGAACGGCGCGCCAATCTGCGGGCACGCCGCGGCGACCTGGCGGAGCGCCACGCGCGGCTGCTTCACCAGGCCGACACGCTGGCCGCCGACGTCGAGGTCGCGCAGGCATCGTTCGCCCAGGTGCAGGAGTACATGTCGCGCGTGCGCGTGGAGCGGCAGCAGATGCTGGACGCGCTGGAGCCCGAGCGCGAACGCGAACAGCGCCGGGCCGCGCAGCTCGCAGAGCTGGCGGACGCGCGCGACCTGCGGGCCTCGCTGCGGGAGCGCCTGCGGCATGCCGAAGCCGAGGGCCAGGCGCTGCGCGCGGCCCACGAGCAGCGGACTTCGGACGTGCAGACGGCGCGTGCGCGGGCCGAGGCGGCGCGCGGCCAGTCGCAGGAAGCCGCCGCGCAGGCGGCGGCGGCGGCAGCGGCGCTGGACCGGGCGGAGACGGCGCAGCGCGAGGCAACCGCCCGCGCCCGCGCCGCGCAAGCCGCGCAGGCGCAGGCCGGGGAAACCTTCCGCGTGGCCCAGGAAGCCGCCGCCGCGCTGCGCCGCGAGTGCGCCGCGCTGCGCGCGGCGGCCGACCAGGCGGGCGTTGGCGGCCAGACGCTGCGGGACATGCGCGCGGCCGCGCCGCAGGCCGCCATTGTGGGCCGCCTGCGCGGGCAGATGCGGGCGCACGATCCCCAGGCGGAGCGCCTGCTGGACGCCGCCTTCCCGGCCGGCCGCGGCACGCTGCTGGTCGAGCGGCCGCAGGACGGCGCGGCCCTGCGCGCGGCGGCAACGAACCTGTCCGCCTCCCGACTGCGCTGGCGGCCCGCCCAGGGGTTCCGCGGCTGGCCCTACGAAGGATCACTGGACCCGCCGGAGCGCGACGGCATCCTGGGCACGCTGGCCGACCGGGTCGACGCCCACGGCCCCCAGGCGGAAGCCATGCGGCGCCTGCTGCGATCGGTGCTGGTGGCCGTCGATCTGCCCGCGGCGCTGCGCGCGCGTCAGGAGCTGGACGCGGCGGCCGCGCGCCGCATCGTGACACTGGACGGCGACGCCATCGACACCGACGGCGGCGTGCAGCTGGCCGCCGCCGACCGCGGCGGCGCGGACGTGGGCGCGCGCATTGCCGCCGCCGCGAACGCCCTGGCCGAGAAAACGCGCCGCCTGCCAGGTCTGCACGACGCGGCCGCCGACGCCCAAAACGCCCTGACCGACGCCGACGAACACCTGGCCGACGCCGACACGCGGCTGGCCGACGCCCGCCGCGCCGCTCGGACGGCAACGCAGGCGGCCGCCCAGGCCGCGCACGAGCACCAGCGGCAGGACGGAGACGCGCGCGCGCTGGCCGCCCGACGGCAGGACGCGCACGCCCGCCTGCTGGACTACGAGCGCGCCGCCGCCGGCCTGCGGCCGCGCATCGACCAGGCGGAACGCGAGGCCGCGCGCCTGAGCGCAGCGCTGGAACAGGCCGGCGGCGCCTCCACCGGGCTGGCGGCCGCCGAGGCCAGGCTCGCGGTGCTGGACGCCACGCTGGCCACCACGGCGGGCCGCGCCGCGGACTTACAGGCGCAAGCCGCGCAGCGCCGCAGCGCAGCGGCCGCCGCGCGCACCGACGCCGAGGCGGCCGCGCAGGCGCGCGCCGCGCAGGCGCGCGCGCTGGGCGAGGTGGACGCCGACCTGGCCGCGCTCGAACCGGCGGACGACCCCGACGGCGGCGCAGCGCTGGACGAGTCGCACGTGCGCGCCTTGGAAACCGAGGCGCTGGACGTGCGCCTGGAACACCAGCGGCTGGGCATGCAGATCGAACGACGCACTTGGGAAGAACGCCAGGCCGAGACCGCCCTGGCGGCCGCGCAGCGTGAAACCGAGCGCCTGACGGAGCGCCGCGCCGAAATACGCGCGCACGCGCGCGACGACCTGGGCATGACCGAGCTGCGCCCCGCGCGTCTGGAGGTTCCGGTCGCGCGCGTCGAGCGCCGCACGGCCGAGCTGCGCCGCCTGCTGCACACGTTGGGACCCGTCAACCCGTTGGCGCCGGCCGAATACGCGCGCGAACGCGAGCGCGTGGAAACCACGCGCCGACAGATTGTCGACCTGGAGGGCGCCGAGACGAACCTGCACGAGCTGGCGCGCAGCTTGCAATCGCAGCTCCGCGACGAATTCATGGCCGCGTTCCAGGCCATGAACGCGGCCTTTGGCACGGTATTCGCCGAGCTGTTCGGCGGCGGCGGCGCGCGCATGGTGCTCACCTCGCCCGGCGACCTGGAACGCACCGGCATGGAGTTCGAGATTCGCGTGCCCGGCAAGCGCGTGCAGGACCTGGCGTCCCTGTCGGGCGGCGAGCGCGCGCTCGTGGCGGCGGCCCTCACGCTGGCGCTGCTGCACGTGCGGCCCGCGCCGTTCTGCATCCTGGACGAAGTCGACGCCGCGCTGGACGACGAAAACGTGGCGCGCTTCTGCCGCCAGGTGCATGCCCTGGCCGCGCGCACGCAAATGCTGGTCATCACGCACAACGCCGTCACGGTGGAGACCGCAGCCACGATCTACGGCGTCACCATGCGCGAGGCCGGCGTGTCGGACCTCATCTCCATCCGCCTGGACGACGCGGCCGCCGCGGGGGGCAATAGCCAGGCGGGCGCCAGAACGAACGGCCGGGGCGCCAACGGAACGACGAACGACCAGGCGCCCAACGGGCGCGCGCAGGCGCCGCCGCGGACGCGCGCACGAGCACTCGCACAGCCGCACGGCTAAGCGTCCATTCGACCTTCCGCCCGCCCCTTCGTCCCCTCGCCCACGGCGCAAGGGGCAAGGGTTTGGGCGAGGGGGCGACCGCGGCGCTGGAGGGTCGAGGTCGTTCGTACAGGCGCCGTGCTGGACGCCGGCGCTTCCCCCTCACCCTGCCCTCTCCCTCAAGGGAGAGGGGAAGAACGGGAAGGAGCGGGAAAGGACCACGGGAGTGGGGAAAGGAACACGGGAGTGGGGGCCAGGGCCATCATGCCCATTGATTCCTATCCCCGGAAAGGACCAGGGGAGTGGGGGACAGGGCCATCATGCCCATTGATTCCTACCCCCCAGAAAGGACCACGGGAGCGGGGAAAGGCGCGAGGGCAAGGCAACAGACGCCGAGAGCGGGGAACAGGGGCGAGAGCGGGGAAATAGGGGCGAGGGCGGGGAAAAGGGGCGAGAGCGGGGAAATTAGGGGCGAGGGCGGGGAACAGGGACGGGGGCGGAGAACGGGGCGGGGGTGCAGGGGTTCGAGCGGCGGTTGGGGTGGGGGGTGCAGGGGTTCGAGCGGCGGTTGGGGCGGGGTAGGTTGAGGGATGGGCATGACGGCGGTGCGGCGGAGGCGGCGCTCGGGGGCGGCGCGCGGGTCGGGGGCGGCGCGCGCGCGGCGCCCGCCGGCCGCGGCTTCGCTGCCGGCCTGGGGCGTGGTGTTGGCGATTGGCGTGGCCGTCACCGTCTTCGCCGTGGTGTTGGCGGCTGTGGACGGGCCGCTGTCGAACCTGGACCGGCTGGTGAACGACGCCGGCGCGCTGCTCCAGCCCGGCGCGCCCGAGGCGGCGGCGCCGGACGAACGGCTGGTGCCGCGGCGGCTGGCGCCGGGCGCCGACGTTGCGCCCGTGCCCTCGGTGGTTGGCCTGGACGCCGCCGCGGCCGCGGCGCGGTTGGACCAGGCGGGCTTTCCGCTGCAGCGCGAGGAGGCCTTCGACGCCGCGGTCGCCGCCGGGCTGGTGGTCAGGCAGGCGCCGCCGGCCGGCACGGAACATCCGCGGCTGGAGCCGGTGACGGTGGTGGTGAGCCGCGGGCCGCCGCTGGCGCCGCTGCCCGGCGTGACCGGCCTGACGGCCGACGACGCCCGCGCGCGGCTCGACGCGCAAGGCTTTCAGGTCGTGGAGGTCACCGCCTTCAGCGAAGACGTGCCCGCCGGCACGGTGCTCGGCCAGGAGCCGTTGGCCGGCGCCGTTGTGGACCGCCGCTCGGTGGTGGTGCTGCGCATCAGCCGCGGCGCCGAGACCACGGTGGTGCCGCCGCTGGTCGGCCGCGCCGAGGACGACGCGCGGCGCGCCGTGGAGCTGGCCGGCCTGAAGGTGGGGGAGGTCGAATACCGCGAGCGCGGCGGCGTGCCCAACGGCGCGGTGGAAGCACAGACGCCGGCCAGCGGAGCGTCGGCGCCGCGGGGGTCGGAGGTGCAGCTCACGGTGGTGCGGGTCGGCGAGGCGGTGGTCCCGCCGCTGATTGGATTGGCGCTGGACGCTGCCGAGCGCGACTTGCTGGACCACGGCCTGCTGATCGGCTCCCTGCGCCTTGCGCCCACCGCGGACGCCGCGCCCGGCGTGGTGATCGGCCAGGAACCCGGTCCGGGCGCCAGCGTCCCGCGCGGGTTTGGCATGCGCCTGATCGCGGCGGCGGCGCCCGCCGCCCCCGCGCCTGCGCCGCCAGCGCCGAGCGGGTAGGCGCCGGCGGCCCCTGCCCAGCAGCCAGCCAGGGGTGGACGCGAACGGGGAGCGTGCGGTTAGACGCCGGCGGGACGGCGTGCGTCGGAAGCACGCGGCGCGGTATCGCCGCGCAGGTAGCGCAGGCCGGCCGCCAGCACCGGGTCGCCGCTGCCGCCGATCTGCTCGTCGGGGTTCGCCGCCGTCACGTGCGGCTCGAGGCCGCCGTCGGCCAGGTTCAGGCCGTCGGGGGTGAGCCAAACGCCGTGCGTCACGCGGATCACGGCCTCGTTGGAGAGCGTGTGCAGTTCCTGCATGGAGCCTTTGCCGTAGGTCTCCGCGCCGATGAGGACGGCGCGCCCGTGCGCCGCCAGCGCACCGGCCACGATCTCCGCGCCGCTGGCCGTGCCCTCGTTGACCAACACCACCATGGGCAGGCGGGTGTTGCCGGCCATGCGCACGGCGCGGTATTCGCGCGGGCCGGCGCCGCGGGCTTCTTGCCGCGCGATCAGCTGGCCCTCGGGCAGGAAGAGGCTGGCCACGTTCACGCTGACGTGCAGCAGCCCGCCCGGGTTGTTGCGCAGGTCCAGCACCAGGCGTTCCGCCCCGGCCGCCTGGAAGTCGAGCAGCGCGTCGCGCACCTCTTCGGACGTGCGGTTCGCAAAGCGCGCGATGCGCAGATAGGCCACCGCGTCGTCGAGCACCTCGGCGGTCACGGAGTCCATGAGAATGCGGGCGCGGCGCAGGGTGACGGAGCGGGACGCGGTCTCGCCCTCGCGCCGCAGCTCCAGGGTCACCGGTTCGCCGCGCGGCCCGCGCACGCGCGCGCCGAAGTCGGCCAGCTCCATGCCTTCGGTGGACACCCCGTCCACGGCCAGCACGAACTCGTTGGGCCCAATCCCGGCCGTCTCGGCGGGGGAGTTGGGCAGCGGCTGCACGATGAAGGGCAGGCCGTCGCGCAGCTGCACGCGGATGCCAACGCCGTCGAACTGGCCGTCGCGCAGCCGGCTGGCGCGGCGCGCTTCCTCGGGGTCTTGATAGAGGGTGAAGGGGTCGTTGGTGGCTTCGGCCAGCCCGCGGATGGCGCCGTCGCGCAGCGTTTGCGGGTCGAGCGGCCCGTCGACGATGTTGTCTTGAATGACGTTCCAGGCTTCCCAGAACACGCCGAAGTCGGCGTCGGCCGCCTCGACGGTGCGGTCGGGCGGCGGCTCGCCCGCCACCACGCTGAGCGGCGGCAGGCCGCGGCCCAAGGCCGTGGCCCCGGCCACGAACCCGACGGCAAAGACGACCCAGAGCGTGAGGAGCGACCCGAGCAGCAGGACGAGGACGCGCGCGTTGCGGTGCATGGGCAAAACGCCGGCGGAGGTTCGATTTCACCGTAGCGCATAGACGCGCCGGGCGAGGGGTGCGATCTCACGGCGCGGCGCTATCTTCGTCCCTCTTTTTCACTCGCGCCCCCCTTCCAGGGCGAAGAGGCGGGGAACGGGCGCGGGGAAACGAGCGCTCTCACGGACGACCACTAGCGCACCGCAAAGGGCGGGGAGCGGGCGCGGAGAAACGAGCGGCGGGCGCGCCTGTCAGCCGGCGCTGAAGACGCCGACGGGTTCGTCGGCCAGCACTTGGCCGCCCTCCATGCGGATGACCCGCCGCCGCAGGTCGTTCACGATTTCGCTGTCGTGCGTGGCAACCAGCGTGGTCACGCCTTCGCTGTTGATGTCCAGCAGCAGTTCGACGATCTCGCGCGCGTGCACGGGGTTGATGCTGTCGGTGGGTTCGTCGCACAGCAGGACTTCGGGTTTGGCGATGATGGCGCGCGCCAGCGCCACCTTGCGCTGCTCGCCGCCCGAGAGTTGGCGCGGGAAGCGCTGGGCTTTGTCCGCCAGCACGGTGCGTTCCAACACGTCGGCCACGGCCGCGTCGATGTCGCGCGTGGCGTGGCCGCGCACGCGCAGGGGAAGGCCCACGTTTTCGCGCACGGTGGCGTTGGGCAGCAGGCGCGTGTCTTGAAACACCATGCCAATCTTGCGGCGGAAGTTGGTCAGCGCGGCGCCGCGGACGGAGGCCACGTCCACGCCGTTCACCAGCACGGAGCCGGAGTCGAAGGATTCCTCGCGCAGCAGCACGCGCAGCAGCGTGGTCTTGCCCGCGCCGTTGGTGCCGATCAGAAAAGCGAACTCGCCGCGCGCAATCGAGAGCGACACGTCCGCCAGCGCCGCGGAGTCTTCATAGTTCTTGCACACGTCTTGCAGCACGATCATGGCGGCGCTCCTACACGGCCAGGTAGCGGCGGACGGAGAAGTAGCTGCCCACGCTGCCCACGACCAGGCCAACCAGCACGGTGAACACGGCCAGATTGCGCACGAAGCCCGCGTCGGCGGCGATGGGCAGGAACGAAATGATGCGGGTGACCTGCGGGGCGGCTTGCGCGTAGAGCACCACCAGCGTCACGGCGGCGATGGTGGCGCCCACCACCCCGATGACGGCGCCCTCGATGACGAACGGCCCGCGCACGAACCAGTCCGTGGCGCCCACCAGCTTCATAACTTCGATCTCCTGCCGGCGCGCGTAGACCGCAATACGAATGGTGTTCACGATCACGAACAGGGTCACGGCCGTCAGCGCCACCACCATGACGGTGCCGGCCACGCGGGAAACGTTGCTGATGGACAGCAGGCGCTCGACGACGTCGATGGGCACCACCACGCTCTCGAAGGTTTCGGCCATGCCGCGCAGCTCGTCGGCCAGGGCGGGCAGCACCGCGGGATTGTCCATGCGCAGCTCCACGCTGGCCGGCAGGGGGTTGGTACGCAGGATGTCCAGCACGTCGCGCTGGTCGGTGAAGCGCTCCACGAACAGCTGCAAGGCGTCGTCCTTGGTCACGAACACCACCTCGCCCACGCCGGGGCGCTGTTCCAGGTCGCGCATGATGGCCGTCACGCGCGAGGGGCGGGCGTCGTCGCGCACGTAGGCGATCAGATTGCTCTTGCGCCCCAGCGCCGTGACCATGGTATTCAGCGTGTCGTTGATGGCCAGGAAGGCCGCCAGGGTGATGAGCATGACGGTGGTGGTGATGACGGCCCCGATGGTCATGGTGGGGTTGCGCCAGAGGCCGTGCGCGGCGGTGCCCAGCACGTAGCGCAGGGCGTTGAGCCTAGCCTGCACGGGGGCGGCTCCGTCGGCCGGGACCCCAGCGGGCGTTACCACGTGCGCGCCGGGCCGGGGCCATGCTCGGCGCCCGAACCTGCGGGCTCGTCGGCCGCCAGGATGGGGCAGCGCCGCACGATGGCGCGGGCAATGGCGCTGGCGCGGGCGGTGCGCTGCTGCCCGCCGCCCGACGGCCGGCGCGGGTGGACGAGGCGCGGCTCATGCGCGCGCGCGGCGCCTGCGGCGCAGGACGGCCAGGCCGGCGCCGCTAACGGCAACGGCGCCGATTACCAGCACCGGCGTGGCCACGGCGCTGGGCGCGGCTGCGGGCGACTCCGTGCTGGACGCCGCCGCGGGCTGGGCGGGCAGGGCGTCCTGGGCGAGCGCCGCGGCAGGCGCAGGGTCCGCGGCGTCTGCGGCCGGCGCGGCGGCCTCGGCCTCGGCAGGCATGGGCGCGTCGATGGCGGCAAACTGCGCGTCCTGCGCGCCCAGGGAAGTCAGCCATTCGCGTTCCAGCGCATCCTGGTCGACGCCCACGGCGGCCAGCAGCGCCTCGTCGTCCGTCAGCGCCTCGTCGTAGGCGTGCAGCAGCGCGGTGATGGCCGACGACCCCCAGCGGTCGATGATGTAGGTGACGATCGAGTTGCTTTGCGCATAGGCCAACGCGGCCCGCCGGCTGTTCACGGGAAACGAGCCGACGATGCCGCGCAGCGACACGAACGTGTTCTCTTCCACGGCCTCGGCCATGAGCTCGGCGTAAGGGAACCGCTCCATGACGGCGCTTTCCACCACGGTGGCCACGCCTTCGTGCACCCAGGCGGGCACGCCGCGGAAGGGCGTGTCGACGACCTGGTCGATCACCACGTGGACCATCTCGTGGGCGACGGTGGCCTGCAAGTCCCGGCGGAACTCCGGGTTGGCGTCGGCGTACAGGATGGTGACGTCGAACGCGGAGAACACCTGGCCGCCGACCCAGGAGTTGGTGCCGCGGCCCAGGTCGGCGTGCATGCGCTCCAGGTCGGCGTACAGCACCAGGCGCGTGGGACGGGTCAGCCGCAGATCGAAATCGCGCGCCAAGATGTCCAGCCCCTGGCGGATGCCGCCGCTGGCTTCGGCGGCCACGGCGTCCCCGCCGGCGTACCACCAGATGTCGACCAGCCCCTCGGACGCGCGCTGCCAGGACAGGGAAGGGTCGATATAGGTCAACGAATCCGCTGCCGTCGTGATTGCGGCGTCCGCGGTCTCGATTTCGAAGCGGTAGGCGAGGTCCGAGCCGGGCACGATACGGCCGCGCGGCATCCACACGTGCGCGGCGGTCAAGCGCCCGTCCACGACGGAGAACTCGGCGGCGCGGCGCGCCGACGCAATGCCGTCGGGCAGCCCAAAGAGCACCGACACGGCCGTCGGCGGCGGCCCGAGCCAGGGCGCGTCCAGTTCGAACGTGATGGACGAGCCGTAGTCCAGCTCGCTGGTCAGAACGGCGTCCGCGAGCCCATCGGCGGCGGCCGGGCGGGCGGTCAGCAGCACCAGGGCGGCGAGGAAGATCGACGCGGCGAACCGAGCCGCGCCGGTCAGGCGGCGCCGGCTGCAATGCAGCGAACGGCTATGCATGGGCACGCCTCCGCGGAAGGGGCCGCGCCCCTCGGCCGTGCCGGGCGAGGAGAGCGGCGGAGAGGGAACCGAGAAAAGCGCTGGAGATGTCGGGGGGTGGGGTCATTCTTTGGATGCTCCGTCCTGGTTGCCGATGGAGGCTCGCAGCCAGGCTTCGATGAAAGGGTCGAGGTCGCCGTCCAGCACGCGGTCGGCGTCGCCCACTTCCAGGCCGGTGCGCAGGTCTTTCACCATGCGGTAGGGGTGCAGCACGTACGAGCGGATCTGGCTGCCAAAGTCCACGGCGGCCTGCGCGCCGCGCAGGCGCGCCTGTTCGGCCTCGCGCTCGGCAAGCTGGCGCTCCAGCAGCCGCGCGCGCAGCATCTGCAAGGCCACCTCACGGTTCTGGTGCTGCGAGCGCTGGTTCTGGCATGAGACAACGAGGCCGGTGGGCAGGTGCGTGATGCGCACCGCGGAGTCGGTCTTGTTGACATACTGCCCCCCGGCGCCGCTGGCGCGAAAGGTGTCCACGCGCAGGTCGCCCGGCTCCAGGGCGATCTCGCCCGCGTCGTCCAGCACGGGCACCACGTCCACGCGCGCGAACGACGTGTGGCGGCGGTTCCCGGCGTCGAAGGGGGAAATGCGCACCAGGCGATGGACGCCGCGCTCGGCTTTCAGCCGCCCGTAGGCAAAGCGCCCCGCGGCGCGCAGCGTGGCGCTCTTGATGCCCGCCTCCTCGCCCGGCGAGACGTCCACGGTTTCGGGGGCCAGGTCGTGCGTGTCGGCCCAGCGGGCGTACATGCGCAGCAGCATTTCGGCCCAGTCTTGCGATTCGGTGCCGCCGGCGCCGGATTGCACGGTCAGGAAGGCGTCGCGTTCGTCGTAGGCGCCGCCCAGCGTGAGCTGCAGCTCCAGGTCGGCGAGCCGGGTTTCGAGGTCGTCGACCTCGTCGGCCACGTCCCGCGCAAGGTCGGCGTCCTCCGGTTCCAGCAGGTCGACCAGGCCCACCATGTCGTCAGCGGCGGCGCTTATGTCGTCCCAGGCTCCAATCTCCGCCTGCAAGCGCCCGCGGCGCGTGAGCAGGGCGCGGGCGCGGTCGGGAACGTCCCACAGATCGGGGGACGCAATCTGGCGGTCGATCTGGGCGAGCGCCTGGCGCTTGGCGGCCAGGTCAAAGGTGCCTCCGGATTTCGGTGACGCGGCGGTGCGCCTGGCGGGCGCGGCCTTCCAGCTCGCTGGTGTCGACGGGGGTGCTCATGGGCGGGGCAGTCCTTGGGATTTAGGACACGCGGCTGCGCTGGCGGGCGCGGCGGCGGTTGCGTTTCTTGGCGGCGCGTTCGCGCGCGCGGCGTTCACGGCGGCTCAGCGGCGCGGCCTGGCCGTTGCCCTGGCCGTTGCGCGCCGCCGCGCGGCGCGGCGGCGGCGGCGCGGCGGCGGTCGGGCGTTGGTCCACGGCGTCCAGGTGCTGGGTCAGGACGGTTTCCTCCGCCGGCGCCTCGCGCGACTGCACGCGGAAGAAGCGCCGCACGATGTCGCTGCGCGTGGAGTCGATCAGCGCGCCGAACATCTGGAAGGCCTCGCGCTTGAAGGCCACCAGCGGGTCTTGCTGCCCGTACGCGCGCAAGCCGATGCCCTGGCGCACGTCTTCGATGGCGGTGAGGTGCTGCACCCAGAGGTAGTCGATGGTTTGCAGCATCAGCCAGCGCAGCAGCCGCGGCGCAAGCTCGGCGGGAATCTCGTTCAGCCGCGCCGTGCAGCGCGCCTCGGCGTCCGCCAGCACGGTCTCGATCACCGCGTCGTCCTTCAGGCCTTCCAGGTCGTTCACGGCCAGCGGCTGGCTCTGTTCCTCGCCCACGGTTGCGGCGTAGGCCTGCACGAGCTGCTGGAGCGTCTCGACGTCGGCGTGCGGCCCCACGTCGTGGGCGCGCACCAGCCGCTCGACCTCCTGGCCCAGCATCTCGCGGAAGAGCGCTGACACGTCGTCGGCGGTGAGCACGCGCTCGCGCTGCTGGTAGACGACGCCGCGCTGGCGGTTGATGACGTTGTCGAACTCCAGCACGTACTTGCGGGTCTCGTAGTTGTGGGCTTCCACTTTGGTCTGGGCGGATTCCAGCGCCTTGGAAACCATGCCGCTCTCGATGGGGACGTGTTCCTCCACGCCCAGCCGCTGCAGCACGCCTTTGATGCGGTCGGAACTGAAGCGGCGCATGAGGTCGTCTTCGAGCGACAGGTAGAACTGCGAGGCGCCCGGGTCGCCCTGGCGCCCGGAGCGTCCGCGCAGCTGGTTGTCGATGCGGCGCGCCTCGTGGCGTTCCGTGCCCAGCACGTACAGGCCGCCCAGCTCCACCACGCGGTCGTGTTCGGCGCTCCATTCGTCGGGGCCGCGGCCGGCCGGGGAGCCGCCCAGGATGATGTCGGTGCCGCGCCCGGCCATGTTGGTGGCGAGGGTCACGGCGCCTTCGCGCCCGGCCTGGGCCACGATGCCGGCTTCCTGCTCGTGGTATTTGGCGTTGAGCACGTTGTGGGTAATGCCGCGGCGCTGCAAGAGCTGGCTGAGCGCCTCGGACTTCTCGATGGAGGTGGTGCCGACCAGGATGGGGCGTCCGCTGGCGTGAATCTCGGCCAGCCCGTCCAGCAGGGCCGCGTCGCGCGCCGCCGCCGAGCGGTAGACCAGGTCTGCGCGGTCGTCGCGCACCATGGGCAGGTGCGTGGGCGCCACGGTCACGTCGAGGCCGTAGATCGACTGGAACTCCTGCTCCTCGGTTTTGGCAGTGCCCGTCATGCCGGCCAGCTTGTCGTACATGCGGAAGTAGTTCTGGAAGGTGATGGTGGCCAGCGTCTGGCTTTCGCGCTGCACGTGCACGCTTTCTTTGGCCTCGATGGCCTGGTGCAGCCCCTCGCTGTAGCGGCGCCCGTGCATGAGGCGGCCGGTGAACTCGTCCACGATCACGACCTCGGCGCGGCGGTCGCGGCCGTCCACCACGCGGCCGTCGCGGAACAGCACGTAGTCGCGCCCGCGCTCGTAGATGACCTGCGCCCGCAGCGCCTGCTCCACGTAATGCACCAGTTGGAAGGACTGGTCGTCGTAGAGGTTGGCCACGTTCAGCAGCCGCTCCAGAGCGGCGATGCCGGCCTCGGTCAGGCTGGCCGTGCGCAGCTTCAGGTCGATGGTGTAGTCGCGCTCCTCGCGGAGGCGGCGCACGACCTGGGCCATCTGGTAGTAGTGCTCGGTGGACTGTTCGGCCGCCCCAGAGATGATGAGCGGCGTGCGCGCCTCGTCCACCAGAATGTTGTCCACTTCGTCCACGATGGCGTAGGCCAACCCGCGCTGCACGCGGTCGTCCAGCGCGTGCACCATGTTGTCGCGCAGGTAGTCGAACCCGAACTCGTTGTTGGTGCCGTAGGTAATGTCGTTGGCGTAGGCCGCGCGGCGCTGGTCGGCTGGCATGCCGTGCTGAATGGCGCCCACGCGCATGCCCAGCCGCTCCACCAGCGCCTGTCCGTACCAGGTGGCGTCGCGGCTGGCCAGGTAGTCGTTGACGGTCACGACGTGCACGCCGCGCTCGGGCAGCGCGTTGAGATAGGCGGCCAGCGCGGCCACGGAGGTCTTGCCCTCGCCGGTGCGCATTTCGGCAATGCCGCCGCCGTGGAGCACGGCGCCGCCGATCAGCTGCACGTCGAACTGCCGCTCGCCCGTGTGGCGGCGTACGGCCTCGCGCACGGTTGCGAAGGCTTCCGGCAGCAGCCGGTCCAGCTGTTCGCCCTCGGCCAGGCGGCGGCGGAGTTCGGGCGTTTGCCCCAGCAGTTCGCGGTCGGAGAGCGCCTGCACGTCCGGCTCCAGCGCGTTGACCCGCGCCACCACGGAGGCGTACCGACGCGCCGTCCGGCTGGCGTCGTCGCCCACCAATCGCTTCAAGAGTCCAAGCGCCATATCTGCTCAGAACAACTGCCCGGCCGCGCACGACGCGCCCCAGATGCATATCGATTATATCGAGAGCAACCCCGCCCCCGCCCTTTCTCGCCGTTCGTTTCCCCCGCCCCTGCGGGCGAGGGAGGCGCGCGGGGGTGCGGCGGGCTGCGGAGCGAGGCGTCTGGCTAGGCGCTGATGGCCTGGTCGTAGAGGGCGGTGATCTGGGCGTGGGTGGCCGGGCGGGGGTTGTTGGCCGGGCTGCCGCTGGCCAGCGCGTCGTGGGCCATCTGGCTCGTCACCTGGCGGAAGCGGGCGGCGTCCACGCCCCAGGCGCGCAGGGTGGGGACGTTCAGTTCGCGGGCCAGGGCGCGCACGATGGCCACGCCGGCGGACGCGGCGGCTTCGTCGGACGCTTCGACGGCGCCCAGGCACCGCGCCGCCTGCGCGTACCTGGGAATGTCGCCGTCCAGGCTGAACTCCATCACCGCGGGCAGCAGCATGGCGTTGGAGAGTCCGTGGGGCACGTGAAAGTAGGCGCCGATCGGGCGGGACATGCCGTGCACCAGCGCCACGGAGGCGTTGTTGAAGGCCAGGCCCGCGTGCAGCGAGGCGATCAGCATCTCCGCGCGCGCCTCGGCGTCGTCGGGGTGGTGGTAGGCGCGCGCCAGATTGCGGCCGATGCGGCCAACCGCGTCGATGGCCAGCGCGTCCGTCAGCGGGAAGCGGCGGCGCGAGACGTAGGCCTCGATGCCGTGCGTCAGCGCGTCCAGCCCGGTGGAGGCCGTGACCGCCGGCGGCATGGTGAGGGTCGGCTCGGGATCGACGATGGCAACCGCCGGCACCAGGTGCGGACTCATCATCAGCATCTTGACGTCGCGGTCGGGGTCGGTGACGGCCACGCCGCGCGTGACCTCGCTGCCGGTGCCGGCGGTGGTGGGAATGGCGATGACGGGCAGGCCTGGGTTCGGAATGCGGTCGTAGCCCTCGAAGTCGGGCGGGCGGCCCGGGTTGGCGGGCAGCACGGCGGCCAGCTTGGCCGTGTCCAGGGCGCTGCCGCCGCCAAAGCCGATCACCACGTCGGCCCGCGCCGCGCGAATGGCCTGCAGGGCCGCCTGCACGTCGTGCGTGGTTGGTTCGCCGCGCAGCTCGGCCAGGACGTGCGCGGCCGCGTCGGCCTCCGCGGCCCAGGCTTCCAGCCGGGGAATCCAGGGCGAGGCGCCCATGGCGCGGTCGGTGACGATGGCCGCCCGTTGCGCGCCCAGCTCGCGCAGCGCGGCGGGCAGCCGCCGCAACGCGCCGCGGCCGACGTGGATGGTGGGCGGCGCGCGAAAGTCGCGCCCGGCGTGCTCGGTCATGGTCGGCGCTTCCCGTCAGGCCCGTGACGGCCTGTTGTACCCCGCTTTCCCATTCCCTGCCACAACCCTCGGCCCTTCGTTTGCCATTCTCCCGCAGGACGAGGGCGGAACGAGGGTCGGCGCCGCTGCGCGCACCGCGCCATCCCAGCGGCCAGGGAGTTGCGGGGAGGGGGCAGGCGGCAACGTTCGGGCGCGCGGTTGCGGGTTCTGGCCTGCGCGGGCATGACGCGCAGGGGGCGGGAAAGGCGCTGACGCCCGGGCCGCGCGCCCATGCCGCAGCCGGACGCTTCCAGCGCACTGCGGCCGGACGTCTATAGGCCGACGCGGCCGGACGCTTCCTCGAAGCGGCCTTGCGGCCGGATGAAGCGCAGGTCCACGACCCCGATCGGGCCGTTGCGGTGTTTGGCAATGTCCAGTTTGAGGTCGACGGGGCGGCTGATCGACTCGTCGTCGTCGCGTCCGGGTTCGTGCAAGAACATGACCAGGTCGGCGTCTTGCTCGATGGAGCCGCTTTCGCGCAGGTCGGAGAGCCGCGGTTTGGAGTCGGGGCGCTGCTCGACCGCGCGCGAGAGCTGGGCGCAGGCGACGATGGGGATGTTCAGCTCGCGCGCCAGCGCCTTCAGCGAGCGGGTGATCTCGGTGATTTCCTGCACGCGGTTTTCCCGATGTCCGGAGGCCGTCATCAGCTGCAGGTAGTCCACCACCAGCAGTCCGACGTTGTGTTCCAGATGCATGCGCCGCGCCTTGCCGCGCAGTTCCAGCACGCTCAGCGAGGGGGAGTCGTCGATGAAGATGGGGTATTCGGCCACGTCGCTCATCGAGCGCACCACGTACTGCAGCTGGTCGTCGTCCAGGTCGCCGTCGCGAATGCGCATGGCGTCCATGCGGGCTTCGGTGCTGATGAGGCGTTGGGCAATCTGTTCCGCGGGCATTTCGAGCGAGAAGAACGCCACCGGGACTTCGTTCTGCTTGGCCGCGTGCAGGCCCACGCTGAGCGAAAAGGCCGTTTTGCCCACCCCGGGGCGCGCGGCCAGAATCACCAGGTCGGAGCGCTGCAGGCCGCCGGTCAGCGTGTCCAGCCCGCGCACGCCGGTCGAGACGCCGGTGGGCATGCCGCGGTGCTCGACGCGGTACATCAGCTGCTCGCTGAACTGGTGCAGAATCTCGCGGATGGGTTCGACGTCGCGCGCGCGCACTTCGTTGGCGATGCCGAAGATCAGGCTCTCGGCCTCGTCCAGCACCTCGTCGGGTTCGGCGTCGGGGGTGTAGGCGCTGGCCACCATGCGCGTGGCGCTCTGAATGATCTGGCGCAGGGTGGACGCGCGCCGCACGATCTCGGCGTAATACTCGACGTGGAACGGGGTGGGAGCCGCCGTGGAGAGCTCGATGACGTAGCTCTCGCCGCCCACGTCGGCCAACGTGTCGTCGCGCTTCAGCTGCTCGCAGAGCGTGACGTAGTCGGCCCGCTGGTTGCGCGACGACAGCTCGGTCACGGCGGCGAAGATTGCGCGGTGGGCCTCGCGGTAGAAGTCGTCTGCCCCGATCTTGCCGGCCACGCGCGTGATGGCCTCGGGGTCGATCAGCAGGCTGGCGAGCAGCGAACGCTCGGCGTCGGTGTTTTGGGGCGGGAGGCGGTCGGTTGCCGGCGCCAAACCTAAAGCCATGGGCGGTCCGCTGAGATACGACACAGCGCACGGTACGCGCCTGGCCGCGGCCGGGATAGAGCGCCGAGGGGACGGGCGCACCCCCGTGTAGGGCCGCTGGCCGCGGCGCCGTCTGTGGACCCGCGCCAGCGGCGGCGGTGTGGACAGCGCCGCTTCATCCGCCGCGGCCCGTTATCCACAGCCAGACACACCGTATCCACACTTACCGCAGGAAATGTGGAATCCCTGACGTAAACCTGACGATTTTAGCGCCGCTCGCGCCGGCGCCGCGGACGTCGACCTACCGCGCGCGGAGGCGAGGCCGCTTCGGGCGACACTGTGACGCCCCAACTTCGTCGCCCTGCCGTGCGCGGGGGCGAGGGGCAGCGGATCGGGTTGCGCTGCTCGATGGCGGCCATGCGGCCAGCCGAGCGCGGCAGCAGGCCCCGCAGCAGGCCGTGGATGCCGTGGAGGCGGCATACGGCCCAAGCATGGGAGCGGTCCAATCCGGGCGCGGCGTGGGCGTGACGGCACGGTGTCGGCCTGCCGCGCGCGGGGACGAGCAGTCGGCGCGGGCGGTCCGGGGTCAGGCCGGCGCGCCGTCCCCGCCGTCAGCGTCAGCGTCGGCGGGCGCCGGGTCCGGCTCGTCCTGCTGCTCCACGACCTCCAGCGTGACGGAGGCCTCCAGCCCGGCCGCCACGCGGATGGGCAGCAGGTACCGCCCCAGCGAGCGAATGGGGCTGTCGATCTGGATGATGTGGCGGTCGATGTTGACGCCGACTTGCGCTTCGAGCGCGGCGGCCACGTCCTGGTTGGTGATCTGGCCGTGCATGCGGCCTTGATCGCCAACGCGCGCCTCGAGGGTCAGCGTTGCGCCTTGCATCATGCCAACCAGGCGCTCGGCCTCGTGGCGGGCGGCCGCCTGGCGGCGGGCTTCCAGGTCGGCCTGGAACTGTCGGTCGGTCAGGCGATGCGCGCTGGCCGGCATGGCCAGGCGGCGCGGCAGCAGAAAGTTGCGCGCGTAGCCGGCCGTCACCGACCGCACGTCGCCAATGTCGCCCAGGTCGGGCACGTCCTCGATCAGCACCACCTGCACGGTTGGCATGGCTCAGGGTCTCCTTGGTCGCGCGCCGCGCATCGGCGTCAGCGTCCGCCCGACTCGCTCAGCGACGCGAAGAATTCGCGGTTGGTGTCGGTGCGCTTCATGCGGTCGAACATCAGTTCGGTCGAGTCGTAGGCGTCGTGCGAGTCCAGCGCGTTCAGCATACGGCGCAGGGTCCAGAAGTACTTGAGCTGGCGGCTGTCCAGCATCAGCTCCACGCGCCGCGTGCCGGAGCTGAGGATGTTGACGGCCGGGAAGGTGCCGCGTTCGGCCAGGCGGCGGTCGAGGATCAGCTCCCAGTTGCCGGTGCCCTTGAACTCTTCGTAGATCACTTCGTCCATGCGGCTGCCGGTTTCGATCAGGCAGGAGGCAATGACCGTCAGGCTGCCGCCGCCGTCGATGTTGCGCGCCGCGCCGAAGAAGCTCTTGGGCGGGTACAGCGCCTGCGGCTCGATGCCGCCGGAGAGCGTGCGCCCGCTGGACGGCTGCACCAGGTTGTAGGCCCGCACCAGGCGGGTGATGCTGTCCAGCAGGATCATGACGTCCTCGCCGGTTTCGACCAGGCGCTTGGCGCGGGCCGAGGTGAGTTCCGCCACGCGCGTGTGGCTGCGGGGCTGTTCGTCGAAGGTGGAGCTGATGACCTCGGCGCCGGTGACGTTGCGTTCCCAGTCGGTGACTTCTTCGGGGCGCTCGCCTATCAGGGCCACGATCACGCGCACGTCGCTGTAGTTGTCGAGCACCGAGCGGGCGATGCGCTTCATCAGCTCGGTCTTGCCGGCCTTGGGCGGGGAGAGCACCAGCCCGCGCTGGCCGCGCCCGATGGGCGCGATGATGTCGATGATGCGGGCGGTGAGTTCCTTGGGCGCGTTCTCCAGCACGAACTGCTCGATCGGGAAGATGGGCGTCATGCGTTCGAACTGCGGGCGCGCGCGCGCCTTGGCGGGGTCCAGGCCGTTGACCGACACCACGTGCACCAGGCCGTGGTAGCGGTCGCCGTCGCGCGCGGGCCGCACCGCCCCGCTCACGTAGTCGCCGGTGCGCAGCAGGAAGCGGCGAATCTGGGTTTGCGAGACGTACACGTCTTCCTGCCCGGGCGTCCAGTGCGCGTCCCGGCGCAGGAACCCGTAGCCCTCGTCCACCACCTCCAGCGTGCCTTCCAGAAACAGGGCGCCGTCTTTTTCCGAGCGGGCCTGCAGCACCTTGTTGACCAGCGCGTCCTTGGTGAGGTCGGCCTGGCCGTTCACGTCGATGGACAGCTCGGCGGCAAGGGCGCGCAGCTCTTCCATCGACTTGGCTTCCAGCTCCATCCACTCGCGCCCGGGGTCCGACTGCATGGGGCGGGTCCGGCGGGGGCCGCGGCGCGCGCGGCTGGGCCGACGCGAGCGGCGCAGCGCGCCAGGGCGTCCACTGGCGTCAGTCATCCGAGTCCTCCTGGGCGTAGCGCCCGGCGGCGGCCGCTTCCAGCCGCGCGCGGCCGCACGCTGGAAACCGTGCAAGAAAAATCGCCGTACATCCACTTCACCGGTCTGCGCCGCGCGGCGGCCGCACCGCGGCCAAAAAAGGCGCACTGGCACCGAGCAGACTGCGCCAAGCTCGGAACGAGGGGGGGGCGCGGGCCAGCCGCTCCGATGCGGCCAAGCGGCCGACATCTCCTACGACGAAAACGCTAACACCCGCTGAAAATCACTGTCAAGCCCCGCCCGGCCTCCGCGAAGGGTCGAGGCGCACCGGCCGGCGCCCTGATGGAAAACGCCGTACCCCGAATGCCCGCGCGCGCGCCCAAAAGGCACTCCCGCGCAGGCGGGCTCGACCTCATCGACGCCGTGGCCGCCACGACGACGACGGACACTCCCGCGCAGGCGAGCTCGACGCCAGCGCCCGCTGCACCGTCCGCCGCCAGGTCGGGCACTCCCCATGCAGGCGGGCTCGACCCGTGCCGCCGGCCGCGAATCGCACGCCGCGCGCCGCGCGCCCGCGCCATCGCCGCGCGCCGTGAGCCTTGCCCTGCCGGCCGCGGCCCTCGTGCTACGCTTGCCGCCGCCCAGCAGATTGTGAAACGTCGCACAAAGCCCGGCGCCCATTGAATTCCTGTTCCAGAGGAACGCCCCGTCTCGCGCACGGGCGGCGTGCTGCGTCGAGCGCACGCCGCCGTGTGATGCGCGCGGCGTTGGCGGCCACAACCCTGCTGCTGGCGCTGACCGCCCTGGCCGCCTGCGGTGCCACGCCGCAGACCACGCTCGAACCCACCACCGAAGCGGCGCGGCAGGCGCGCGACCTGATGGTCTTCGTCTTCTGGGCCGCGGCGGTGGTCTTCGTCATCGTCGAGAGCGCGCTGGTCTACATCCTCATCCGTTTCCGGCGCCGCCCGGGCGATGGGCTGCCCGCCCAGACGCACGGCCACACGGCGCTGGAAATTGCCTGGACCATCCCGCCAACCATCCTGATCGGCGTGATCGCCGCGCTGACCATCCCGGTGATCTTCGCCAACGCGCAGCCGGCCGGCGCCGACGCGATGCGCGTGCGCGCCATCGGCCACCAGTGGTGGTTCGAGTTCGACTATCCCGAGCTGGGCGTGGTCACGGCCAACGAGCTGCACCTGCCGGTCGACCGCAGCGTCGAGCTGCAGCTGGAAAGCGACGACGTGCTGCACAGCTTTTGGGTGCCGCGGCTGCGCGGCAAGCTGGACATGGTGCCGGGCCGCGTGAACCGCTTCACCATCCGCCCGGAGGTGACGGGCACGTTCCAAGGGCAGTGCGCGGAGTTCTGCGGCACGGCGCACGCGCTGATGAAGTTCACCGTGGTGGTGGAAACGCAAGCAGAGTTCGACGCCTGGGCCGCCGCGCAGCTGGCAGAGCGCACGCCGCCCAGCAGCGAGCTGGCGCGCGCGGGCGAGGAAGCCATGGCCGCGGGCGGCTGCGTGGCCTGCCACGCAATTCGCGGCACCGACGCCGCCGGCGTGCTGGGGCCCGACCTGACCCACGTGGCCAGCCGCGCGCACATTGCCAGCGGCATCCTGGCCAACACGCCGGACAACATGCGCCGCTGGCTGCAAGACCCGCAGGGCGTCAAACCCGGCAACCTGATGACCATCCCCGAACTCACCGACGACCAGCTCGACGCGCTGACGGCCTACATGCAGGGGCTAACCTAGACATGCGGACGTCGACTGCGACTGCACGGGCGGGAAGGAGGCCGGACTTATGGCGACGGTGACGACGACCGCCCCAGACACCCGCACCTTCGCCGGGACGGCCTGGAGCTGGATCACCACGGTCGACCACAAGCGCATCGCCGTGCTCTATCTGGTCACGGCGCTGGGCTTCTTTGCGTTGGGCGGGATCGAGGCGCTGCTGATGCGCCTGCAACTGGCGCGGCCCGACACCGACCTCGTGTCGGCGGAGCGCTTTACCGAGCTCTTCACCATGCACGGCACCACCATGGTGTTCCTGGCGCTGATGCCGCTGAGCGCCGCGTTCTTCAACCTGCTGGTGCCGCTGATGATCGGCGCGCGCGACGTGGCCTTCCCGCGCCTGAACGCGCTGAGCTACTGGATCTACCTGTTCGGCGGCATCTTCATGAACATCAGCTTCCTGGCCGGCGGCGCGCCCAACGCCGGCTGGTTCGGCTACGCGCCGCTCACCGCCACGCAGTTCGAGGCCACGCACGCCATCGATTTCTGGGCCCTCGGCCTGCAGATTCTGGGCGTCTCCTCCATCCTGGCCTCCATCAACTTCATCGTCACCATCATCAACATGCGCGCGCCGGGCATGACGCTGAACCGCATGCCCATGTTCGTGTGGATGTCGCTGATCACGGCCTTCCTGATCATCTTTGCTTTCCCGGCCATCACCATCGGCCTGGTGCTGCTGCTCTTCGACCGCTACCTGTCCACCAGCTTCTTCCTGCCGGCAGGCGGCGGCGACCCGGTGCTCTGGCAGCACCTCTTCTGGGTGTTTGGCCACCCGGAGGTCTACATCCTGATCCTGCCGGCCATGGGCATCGTGTCGGACATCCTGCCCACGGCGGCGCGCAAGCCGCTGTTCGGCTATCCGGTGGTGGCCTACTCCGGCGCCGCCATCGCGCTGGTGGGATTCGGCGTGTGGACGCACCACATGTTCACCGTGGGCCTCGGGCCCATCGCCGACACCGCCTTCGCCATCTCCACCATGGCCATCGCGGTGCCTACCGGCGTCAAGATCTTCAACTGGATGGCCACGCTCTACGGCGGCTCGATCAGTATCAAGACGCCGCTGCTCTTTGCCGTGGGCATGGTGGCCATGTTCATCATCGGCGGGCTCAGCGGCGTGATGCTGGGATCGCCGCCCATCGACGCGCAGGTGCAAGACACCTACTTCGTGGTGGCGCACCTGCATTACGTGCTGTTCGGCGGCACGGTGCTGGGCCTCTTCGGCGGCATCTACTACTGGTTCCCGAAGTTCACCGGACGCCTCATGCACGAAGGCTGGGGCAAGGTGCACTGGGCGCTGATGCTGATCGGCTTCAACCTGACCTTCCTTCCGCAGCACCTGCTGGGCATCGACGGCATGCCGCGCCGCGTGCACACCTACCCCGCCGATCAGGGGTTCGAGCTGTGGAACCTGCTGTCCACCATCGGATCGTTTGCCATTGCGGCGTCGCTGCTGATCTTTGCCGTGAACGCGCTGGTCTCGATCCGCCGCGGCCAGCCGTCCGGGAACGACCCCTGGGACGGCGGCACGCTGGAGTGGACGATCCCCTCGCCGCCGCCGGTGTACAACTTTGCGCAGATCCCAGTGGTGGACGGCCGCTACCCGGCCTGGGACGCCAAGCGCGGCGGCGGTCACACCGGCGCCGTTGCCGCGGCTACGGCGCACGGGGATGAGGACGAGGACGAACCGGACATCCACATGCCCAACCCGTCCTACTGGCCCATCGTGCTGGCCGCCGGCATGGTGATCATGGCCTGCGGCCTGATCTTCCACCAAGTCTTCATTCTGCTGGGCGCGGTGCTCTTCGGCGTCTCGCTGCTCGGCTGGATCGAGGAACCCGCGGCATGAGCGCGGAGGCGCACGCCCACCACGAGGAGCACCACTCCTCCACCGGCCTGGACAACCGCAAGCTCGGCATGTGGGCGTTCCTGGGTTCGGAAACGATGTTCTTCGGCAGCCTGCTCCTGGTCATGCTGATCAACAAGCACAACACGCTGGGCGGGCCGGGCCAGGAGATTCTCGACCTGGCGCTGACCTCGGTCACCACGTTCGTGCTGCTGACCAGCAGCCTCTCGATGGTGCTGTCGCTGGCGGCCTTCCGGAACGGCAACCTGCGGTGGGGCCGCATCTGGCTGGGCCTGGTGGCGGTGATGGGGCTGGTCTTCCTGGGCGGGCAGGTGTACGAGTTCACCGAGTTCGTCACCCATCACGACCACCCGCTGACGCCGTCCACCAACCTGTTCGGCGCCTCGTTCTTCGCCTTGGTCGGCTTCCACGGCGCGCACGTCGCCATCGGGGTGCTATGGCTGGGCACGGCGCTGGTCTACAGCTTTCGCGGCCGCTTCCAGCCGGGCGGTGACATGTGGGGCATAGAGCTGGTGGGCCTGTACTGGCACTTCGTCGACCTGGTGTGGGTCGCCATCTTCACGCTGATCTACCTGATCTGACATGACGCACGGCGACACGGCGCAGCACGGCCACGGCGGCGCCCACCACGACGAGCACAGCCACGGCTACCGCCAATACGTGGTGGTGGGCGTGATCCTGACGGTCATCACCATCGTGGAAATCATCATCCCCAGCCGCCCGGAGATCGTGGCCGCTCTGACGCGCCCGGGGGTGGTGGCCTCGCTGCTGGTGCTCTCGTTCCTGAAAGGCGCCGGGGTGGTGGCCTACTACATGCACCTGCGGCAGGACAGCCGCCTGTTCACCGCGCTGTTCATGTTTCCCTTCACCATCGCGTCGATCATCGTGTTGATCTTGTTCCTCTTCTTCACGCTCTCCGGCGGATAAGCTGAAGAGCATGAGCTGACCTCGGCCGCCCGGCGCGGCCGCACGCGGCGGGACGCACAGCCGCTAGGAACCGGCCATGACCTTCTATCTGGTTCCCGAAATCACGCTCGGAGTCGTGGTGCTGGCGGGCGCGTACATTTACGCCGTCAGCCCCTGGAACCCGGAGCGTCCCGGGCCGGTGCCGCTCTGGCGCGCGGCGCTGTTCCTGCTGGGCGCGGGCACGATCTTTGCGGCGCTGCATCCGCCGATCGACACGCTGAGCGGCTCGTATTTCAGCATGCACATGACGCAGCACGTGCTGGTGACGCTCATCGCCCCGCCGCTGTTGCTGCTGGGCGCGCCGCCCTGGATGTTCACGCCGCTGTTGCGGCGGGCGAAGGTGCGGGCCGCGGTGCGCTGGCTCACGCAGCCGGTGACGGCCGGGCTGATTGGCGCGGCGGCTTTCTGGGGCTGGCACCTGCCAACGCTGTACGAAGCCACCCTGCGCGACCGCATCACGCACGACACGGCGCACGTCTCGATGGTGCTGGCGGCGCTGGTGATGTGGTGGCCGGTGATGAGCCGCGTCCCCGCCGCGCCCGCGGCCAGCGTTCCCGTGCAGATGTTCTATCTGTTCGTGCTCAGCCTGCCCTCGGGGCTGCTGAGTTCGGTCTTCGTCTTCGCGGCCGAACCGATCTACCCGGCCTACGCGCTGGCGGCCGAGCCGGGCGGCCTCTCCGCGCTGGACGATCAGCGCGTGGGCGGGCTGATTATGAAATTGGGCGGCACGCTCATCCTCTGGAGCGTCATCACCATCCGCTTCTTCCGCTGGGCCGGCCACACCCCCAGCGAGCGGGAACTCCTGGGCCGAGCTCCGCGCTGAGCGGCCGGACCGACCGTCGGCCGCCGCGGCGGCCGACGGTTTCCGCAGGGCCGCTAGGGTGCGATGACGATGGTTGCGCGTGCGCCGCGCACGGCGTGGCCAAGCGTTGGGTCCAGCGCCTCGTATTCGCCCGGCGCCAGATCGGCCTCCAGATAGCCCGTCTGGTTGGGGCCAATGCGCGGCGATTGCAGCGTTCCGCCCGGCGTGCGCACTTCCAGGCTGTGCGTGTAGGCGCCCACGTTGGTAATTGCCAGCTGGACGCGGGGCGCGCTGGCGGTGATGCGCGCGGGCACGATGGCAAAGTCGCCTATCTGAACGTCCAGCCGCTCGCAGACGGGCGGCGCGCAGGACGCGGGCGGCGGCGGCGCCGCGTCTGGCGTGGGGTTGGCGATGGCGGTTTGCACCACGCCCACTTCACAGGCGGCCAGGCACAGCACGGCCAGCGCCAGCGCCGCCAGGCGGGGGATGCGCAATCGAACGCGGGGCATGCGGGCGCGGAGACTTTCGTTCCGGGGAAACCACAGAGAGCTTAGGCAACCGCAGGGGATTGCCGCAACAGATTGCGCGGCGGGGAGCGCGAAGGTCGAGGCGCGGGGGCCCAGAGTCGGCGTGGAGCGCGTATACTCGCCCCAGTGGTGAGCCATCCGTCATCGGGTCGAGCGAGCGACCGCGCGGGCGTCAACGGCGCAAACGCCAACCGTCCCAGCAGGCATCCCCTGCCCCTCCGGACGCCAGCGCGCGGGACCGAGCCGCCGGACAGGCGCCGTGCGCGGATGGGCTTCGGCATTTCCGCGGCCGGCCGTGCGCCGCGGCTGCGCAGGTGAGGAGGCGTCGGTTGGCCGTGCAACAACGACAACGCAGCAGCGGGCTGTCTGGAACGCTCGACGCGTCGCTGCACCTGGACGAAGAAACCCTAGACAACGCCCTGGCCGAGCTGGTGGCGCTGGGCGCCGACCCCGGCTATCTGGAGAAGTCGGCGCTCAAGCGCGTGCTGCCCGACGTCTCGCACATCCCCGCGGAGGTCGAAACCTGGTTCCGCGAGCGGCTGGCCGAAGAAGAAATCGAGCTGCGCGAGGAGGAGCCGGAGGACACCGAAGGCAACGACGCGTCCAAGGTCACCACCATCCAATCGCGGCGCGAGCGCGACCTGGAGATGGAATCCGCCAGCCAGGACACGGTGCGCAGCTACCTCAACGAGATTGGCCGCATCTCCCTGCTCACCGCCAAGCAGGAAGTCGACCTGGCGCAGCGCATCGAACGCAGCGAAAAAGCCGCCCGCGAGCACCTCATCACGGCCAACCTGCGCCTGGTGGTCAGCGTGGCCAAGAAGTACACGGGCCACGGCATCCCGCTGCTGGACTTGATTCAGGAAGGCAACGCGGGGCTGATGCGCGCCTCGGAGAAGTTCGACTGGCGCCGCGGCTACAAGTTCAGCACCTATGCCACCTGGTGGATTCGGCAGGCCGTCACGCGCGCCATCGCCGAACAGAGCCGCACCATCCGGCTGCCCGTGCACGTGCACGAAAAGCTGACCAAGTCCTACCGCGTCCAGCGCGACCTGCAGCTGCGCCTGGGGCGCGAACCCACGGACATGGAAGTGGCGCACGAAATGCAGATGAGCGAGGAGCAGATCGGCGAGCTGAAGCAGGCCTCGCGCCTGCCCATCTCGCTGGAAACGCCCATCGGCGAGGACGGCGACACGGAGATCGGCCATCTGATCCCGGACGAAGCCGCCGAAGAACCGGTCGAAGCCGCCACGCGCCAGATGCTCTCGGAGCATCTGAAAGGCGTGATGGAAATGCTGGACCCGCGCGAACAGAAAATCCTGCGCATGCGCCACGGTCTGGACGACGACACCAACCGCACGCTCGACCAGGTGGGCCAGGAGTTTGGCCTGACGCGCGAACGCATCCGCCAGATCGAGTCCCAGGCGCTGCGCAAACTCCGCCACCCGCGGCTGGCCCGACGGTTGAAGGATTTTCTGAGCTAGACGCCAGCGAGACTCCGGGATTTAGTTCAGCAACGAACGCCGCACAAAAAGAACCCGCACCTCAGCCCTGCGGTAGGCCCATTTTTCAAGGTACGGTACTTCTGGTCGTCTAGTCCTCCCGTAAGATCTGTCTGAGTCTCCACAGAGCAACGATGGCGCTGAGGGTCCACAAAATCGGCGGTAGGGCCGACAGCACGTACAAAGCAATGGCGAACACCAGATCCGGTGTCATGCCAGTGCCGCGTGCAAGACTGCGACTTCCTCAGAATCTGCCACGGTGCCTTCCTATGTATTTCAGGATGCGCGGCAAATTCCAGGCGGCAACGAGGCCAACAATCGACCACAGAGCTGTCGCAGCAGCGTGAAGGAAGTAGTAGCTTTCTGACCAGTTTCTGAGGTGGCTATACAACTCAACGTCCAACGGAGTCACTCGGACGAGTCCTCACCACGAGCATCCGTCGAGTCGTTGCTGTACGTGGGATACATAGATGCGAAGGACAAATAAGCCATGCTCCGCCTCTCCTGTCCCCGTCCAGCCACGCTGCTGAGCGTATTTGACGCTACACAGAAATACGAGACCCGTCAACTCTCAAGAGGGCTTCGCCCGACAAGGCCCTCACAGAGCGAATTGGGCGCTCTGGGCGCTTGTGGCAACGGCGCCCGCGTCTGCGGCGTCGAAGACTCGAGGACACTTCCATGCGGGGAGTTTCGAGGGGCACGCGCACGAGTTTTCAGGTTCGGGCGTCCCGCCATGCCGCGCTGACGCGGCAAACCCCGCCGGCCTGCGGCCGGCGGGGCTTGGATGATGCGTCGGCGGGTGAGGTCTAGAAGCCGCCCATGCCTCCCATACCGCCCATGCCTCCCATGCCGCCCATACCTCCCATGCCACCCATGTCGTCGGGGGGCATGGCGGCGGCGGGCTTCTTGGTTTCGGGGGCGTCCGCCACCAGCACGTCGGTGGACAGCAGCATCATGGCCACGCTGGCGGCGTTTTGCAGCGCGGCGCGCACCACGGTGAGCGGGTCGACCACGCCGGCCGTGGTCAGGTCGTCGATCTGGCCGGTGTAGCCGTTCCAGCCCATGGCGCCCTCGGCGGTGCGCACGCGCTCCACGACCACGTCGCCGATGTCGCCGGCGTTGACGACAATCTGGCGCAGGGGGGCGGACAGCGAGTCGCGCACGATGCGGGCGCCCACGGCCGCGTCCCCGCTGAGCGAGTCCAGCACGGCGTCCACGGCCGGAATGGCGCGGATGTACGAGGTGCCCGCGCCCGGCACGATGCCGTCGGCCACCGCGGCCTGCGTGGCCGAGAGGGCGTCTTCCACGCGGTGCTTCTTCTCCTTGAGCTCGACCTCGGTGGGCGCGCCCACGCGGATCACGGCCACGCCGCCGGCCAGTTTGGCGGCGCGCTCTTCCAGCTTCTCGCGGTCGTAGTCCGAGTCGGTGGTGTCGACCTGCGACTTGATCTGGGCGATGCGGCGGGTCACGTCGCGCCG
This sequence comes from uncultured Chloroflexota bacterium, assembly GCA_958296175.1. Taxonomy (GTDB): domain Bacteria; phylum Chloroflexota; class UBA11872; order UBA11872; family UBA11872; genus UBA11872. Next base: position 1,119,030 of record OY282448.1, on the reverse strand, counting down.
GCTGCCGGCGCCTTCCACGATGGTGGTGTCGTCCTTGCGCACCACGATGCGGCGCGCCTGGCCCATAACGCTGAGGTCCAGTTCCTTCAGGTCCTGCCCCAGGTCCTTGGACACGACTTGCCCGCCGGTGAGGGTGGTGATGTCTTCCAGGATGGCCTTGCGGCGGTCGCCGTAGGCCGGCGCCTTGATGGCGCAGCCGTTGATGGCGCCGCGCACCTTGTTGACGATCAGGGTCGCCAGCATGTCGCCTTCGACGTCCTCGGCCACGAACAGGACGTCCTTCCTGCCGGACTGCACCACCTTCTCCAGCAGCGGCAGCATGTCCTGCGCGTTGGACAGCTTGTCGTCGGTCACGAAGACGTAGGCGTTGTTGAGTTCGCAGGCCATGGAGGACTCGTCGGTGACCATGTAGGGCGAGACGTAGCCGCGGTCGAGCTGCACGCCGTCCACCAGCTCCAGCTCCAGGGCGTTGGTGCGGCCCTCTTCGACGGACACGGCGCCGTCTTTGCCCACACGCTCCAGGGCGGTTGCAATCTGCTTGCCGATGGCGGGGTCGCCGGACGAGATGTGGGCCACCCATTCCATCTGTTGCGCGTCGCGGATGGTGCTGGCCTGCTCGTTCAGCGCCTCCACGGCGGCGGCGGCGGCCTTCTCCATGCCGCGCTTGACGATCATGGGGTTCATGCCGGCCGCGGCGGCGCGCAGGCCGTCGTGAATCATGCGCTGCGCCAGCACGGTGGCGGTGGTGGTGCCGTCGCCGGCCACGTCGTTGGTCTTGGTGGCCGCTTCCTTGATGAGCTGCGCGCCCATGTTGCTGAAGTTGTCGGCCAGGTCGATGTCGCGCGCCACCGTGACGCCGTCGTTGGTCACCACGGGCGAGCCGAACTTGCGCGCCAGGCCGACGTTGCGGCCTTTGGGTCCCAGCGTCACGCGCACGGCATTGGCCACGGCGTCGACGCCGCGGAGCAGCGCCTTGCGGGCGGATTCGTCGAAAAGCAGATCCTTGGGCATGCCAGCCAGACTCCTTCGCGGCGGCCATGGTGCGCCAGTGAATGCGTGGGGGGACGCAGGCTGCGCCGCCGCCGCTCGTGCGGGCGGCGCGCGGCCGCAATGGATTGTAGCGCAGCCGGCCGCTCGCTGCATGGATTAGCACTCGCACGGCTCGACTGCTAACGGCGTCGAGCGCGGCCCGGGGCCGTGCGCCCCCTACACTTGCGGGATGCGCCTCGATCTCTTCCCGCTGCACACCGTGCTCTTTCCAGGCATGCGGCTGCCGCTGCACGTCTTCGAACCGCGCTACCGCGCCATGGTGGGGCGCTGCATCGAAACGGACAGCGTCTTCGGCGTGGTGCTGATTGCCGAGGGCGCGGACGTGGGCGCGCCCGCCGTTCCGCACGCGGTGGGCACCACCGCGCGCGTGCGCAAGGTCAAATATCTGCCCGACGGCTGCTTCGACGTCGTGGCCGTGGGCGAGACTCGCTTCCGCATCCGCCAGATCGTGGCGCGGGAACCGCACGTAGCGGCGGAGGTGGAGCCCGACCCGCTGGCGGACGACGACTCCCCGGCCGCGCGGCAGGCGGCCGACGAGCTGCGCGCCAGCTTCGACCGGCTGGTCACGCTGATGATCGAGCTGCAATCGGGCTACATGCCCAATCTGGAGCTGCCGTCCGACCCCATGGCGCTGGCCAACCTGGTTGCCGCGGGCGTGCCGGCCGGCCCGCAGTCCGCGCAGGGTCTGCTGGAAGCCGAGTCGCTGCTGCAGCTGCTCGGCATGGAGCGCCGGCTGGTGGAGCACCGCATCGCGCAAGCGCTGCAACGCCTGCGTGAGAAGCTGGACGCACGCCGCAATTAGCGGCACGGCCTGGGAGCCGAGGAGGAGCCATGGACGACACGCGGTCGAGCGGTAACGTCTATCCCGTCGATATGGTGGTGGAATATCCGGAGCGCAGTTCCCGCCTGCTGGCGCTGGCGGGGTTGCTCGTTCTGCTCAAGCTGCTGCTGCTGCTGCCGCACGTGGTGCTGCTCAGCATCCTGAGCATGGCGGCGCCCATCATTGCCCTGATCGGCTACCTGGCGGTTCTGGTGATTGGCCGCTACCCGCGCAGCCTGTTCGACCTGCAAGTCGGCCTCTTGCGCTGGTCGACGCGGGTCAACGCCTATTTCATGAGCCTGACCGACCGCTACCCGCCGTTCAGCCTGACCTAGGTCGGTCGATCCTCCGCGCCGGACGCTGGGCGGATGCAGGCGGATGCAGGCGGATGCGGGCGGGCGGTTGTCCCGCTGCGTCGGCGGCGCGGCGGCGGTTTTTGGCGTCGAGCTGCGGCGGCGCGCCGCTAGGCTTGCCTGTCTGACGAAACCAACGCACCGCTTTCCCGATGGACGACATGCCCGCCGCCGCCGCCGATGCTCCCGCAGCGGCCAGCCTGCGCACGCTGGAGCTGCTGGAGCTGCCGACGGTGCTGGGGCGCGCGGCCGAACGCGCGGCCTTCTCGGCCGGCGCGTGCGCGGTGCGCGCGCTGCGGCCATCCGCCAACCGCGTCCAGGTGGGCGCGCGCCTGGAGCGCACGACTCAAGCGCGGCTGCTGCTCGATCTGGAGCCCTCGATCTCCCTGGGCGGCGCGCGCGACGTGCGCACTCTGGCGGCGCGTGCCGCGCGCGGCGCGCGGCTGACCACGTCCGAGCTCCTGGAGATCCACAGCCACCTGCGCGCCGTGCGCCTGGCCGTGCGCGCGGTGGGCCGGCACGCGGACGCGGCCCCCGACCTGTGGGCGCGGCTGGCCTGCGTGCGCGAGCCGCTGGACCTGGAAGAGCGCATTGCCGACGCGATCGACGAGCAGGCCGAGGTTCGCGACACGGCGTCGGACGAGTTGCGCCGGCTGCGGCGCGCCCTGGCGCGGCAGCGCGCGCATGCGGCGCGGCTGTTGGCGCGGCTGGTCGAACGCGCCCCGGCAGGCGTCTTGCAGGAACCGGTGGTCACCGAGCGCCGCGGCCGCCTGGTCGTGCCGGTGCGCCGCGAGCGGCAGCACCAGCTCGCCGGCGTGGTGCACGACGTGTCGGCCAGCGGCGCCACGGTCTTCATGGAGCCGCTGGCGGCCGTGGAGGCGGGCAACCACGTGCGCGAACTGGAGGTGGCCGAGACGCGCGAGGTCGAACGCATTCTGGAGCACCTGTCCGCAGCCGCGGGGGCGGCGCAGCCGGCCCTGGACGCGGCCGTGCAGGCCCTGGCCGCGCTCGACCAGGCGCTGGCGCTGGCGCGGTATGCCAACGATCTGGACGCCGCGCCGCCGCAGGTGAGCGCGGACGACGGCTTCGAGCTGGGCGCGGCGCGGCACCCGCTGCTGGAACGGCCCGTGCCGATCGACGCGGCCATAGACGCGGCGCAGGCGCGCGCGTTGCTGATCACCGGCCCCAACACCGGCGGCAAGACGGTGGCGCTCAAGACCATGGGGCTGCTGCACCTCATGGCCGCCTGCGGCATGCACGTGCCGGCCCGCGAAGGCTCGCGCGTGGCCGTGTTCCGGCGCGTGATTGCCGACATTGGCGACGCCCAAAGCATCGAGCAGAGCCTCAGCACGTTTTCGTCCCACGTGCGCAACCTGCGCGCCATGGTGGAGGCCGCGGGGCCGGGCGTGCTGGCGTTGGCGGACGAGATCGGCGCGGGAACCGACCCGGACGAAGGCGCGGCGCTTGGCCAGGCCGTGGCGGCGGCGCTGCTGGCGCGCGGCGCCACGGTGGTGGCAACCACTCACCACCCGGCGCTCAAGGCGTTCGCGGCGGCGCATCCACACGCGCGCAACGCCAGCGTAGAGTTCGACCAGCAGACCCTGCGCCCAACCTATCGGCTGCGCCTGGGCGTCCCCGGCCTGAGCAACGCGCTGGAGATTGCGGAACGCCTGGACCTGGATCCGGCCATCGTGGCCGACGCCCGCACCCGCATGTCCGCCCGCGCCCGCAACCTGGAGCAGGCGATTGCCGCCGCGCACGCCGCGCGCGACGCCGCCGAGCGGGAGCGCGCGGCCAGCGCGGCGGCGCGGGCCGAAGCCGAGCGCCGGCGCCGCGACCTGGACGAGCGGCTGGCGCGGCACGAGCGCGAACGCCAGGCGCTGGTGCGCGACGCCCGCCGCGAAGCCTGGGGGCTGGTGAAGACGGCGCGGCAGGCGCTGCGCGACGCCCGCCGCTCGGCCCGAGCCGCGGCCGGGGCCGACGCCCGCCGCGCCGCGCGCGCCAGCGTGATGGAGGCCGAGCGCCGGCTGGACGCGGCGCCCGCGCCGTCCCACGACGGCGCCGCGCCCGAGCTGCCCGAGATTCGCGTCGGCGACGAGGTGGAAGCCGAGGGGTTCTCCGACCGCGCGCGGGTGACGGACCTGGACCCGCGCGCCATCGGCGTGGCCGTGGGGCAGGTGCGCGCCCGCATCGACCGCGCGCGGGTGCGGCAGGTCTTTCCCGCGCCGCTCCCCGCGGCCGCGCGCCGTCCCGTGCGCCCGCGCCGCCCGCCGGCGTCGGGCGGCGTGGCCGAAATCAGCATTCGCGGCCTGCGCGCCGACGACGCCGTGGAAGCTGTCGACCTGGGCATCGACGATGCCCTGCGGCGCGGCGCGGGCACGCTGCGCGTCATCCACGGCAAGGGCACGGGCGCGCTGCGGGCCGTGGTTGCCGAGGTGCTGGCCGGGCACCCGGCCATCCGCGCCCACGCAACTGCGCCGCTGGCGGAAGGCGGCGACGGCGTGACCGTGGCCGCGCTGCGCGGCTGAGACGTTCGCCGTCGTCCACTCCCAATGCGGCGGTCAGTGACCGGGGGCGCGGCGGCGTCCCGACGCATCCTCCCTGTATTGGCCCACGCGCCGGCAATCAGCCGCAGCCGGCGGCGAATCGAGCGCGGCCGCCGGGGATCGACCAGGACCGCGCCGGCTACTGGTGCAGCGTGTCGAAGTCGACGCGGGGTTCGCGGCGCAGGGCCTTCTGCGCCACGGCGCGGCGCAGGTCGTCCATGCGCTCGGCCGTGAGCAGCATGGCCGTCAGCACGCCGGCCGCAAACCCGGCCGGCAGCGCCACCGCCACCCCCAGGACAAATGCTTTGGTTCCACCCATGACTCGATCCTACTGAACCCGCAGCACCACCGGCGCCTCGGACCAGAACTCCTCGAGTCGATAATACGCCCGTCCGTCCTCGGTAAACACGTGCGCCGCCACGTCGCCGAAGTCCGCCAGCAGCCAGGCGTCCGAGGGTTCGCCCTCGAAGTGCGGCCGCTGCCCCGCCGCCGTGCGCACGTCGTTGCTCAGCGCGTCGCGCACGGCGCGCATCTGCGGCGCGCTGGTTGCCGTGGTTACGACAAAGTAGTCCGCCAGCACGCTGAGGCCGCGGATGTCCAACAGCACCGTGTCCGCCGCACCGCGCGCAACCACGGCGTCCACAATCCGGCGCGCAAGCTCGCTAGGCGTCAGAGGCCGACCGACCACAGAAGCAACGACCACCGAATCATATCGAAGCCCGCGCGTCCGCGCCGCCCATCCCGCGCGCCGCCGCCGCCCGGACGTACAACCCGCGCGCCTCGACGTAGCGCGCCACTTGCACCGAGACGTAGGCGTCGATGGGGCGGCCGCGCGCGCGCAAGCGGCGGACGTGCGAGGCGGCGATGTCCATCGGCGGCATGCGGTGCGCGTGCACCCGCTGCGCGGCGCGCGGGTGCAGCGCGGCCAGGTCGGGCGGGAGTCGAGCGGCGGCGCCGGGGCGCGCCACGGCAATTACCTGAGCCGCGTCCAAAATCTCGCCCGCCTGCCGCCAGGCCGGCATCTCGGCCAGCGCGTCGGCGCCGACGATCACGAACAACGCGGCGCGGGGGTGCGCCTGGGCCAGCAGGCGCAGCGTGTCGATCATGAACGATGGCCCCGGGCGCTCGACGTCCACCGCCGAGGCCTCGAACTCCGGCGTGTCGGCCACCGCGCGGCGCACCATGGCCAGCCGGTCGCGGGCGGAGGCGGCGGGCGCCCGCCGCAGCGGCGACTGCCGCGCCGGAACGAACAGCACGCGGCGCAGACGGAACGCGGCGCACACGCCGCGGGCCACCGCCAGATGCCCGAAGTGAATAGGGTCGAACGTGCCGCCGTAGACGCCCAGCCGCGCCACGTCAGGGCGCGTGGAGCGGCTGGCGGCGGCCGCTGGCGGCGGCGCGCAGCATGGTTTGCATCAGCACCGCGGCGCGCACGCCGTCAGCCGCGGGCTCGGGCCCGGGCGGCGCCGCCTGGGCCGCCGCGTCCAGCAGCGCGCGCAAGGGCGCGCGCAGGGCGTGGTCGCCCCTCGGCGTCCGCAGCCGCACGGCGGCGCCGTGCGGCGCGGCGTGCACGCCGGGCCGTTCGGGCAGCTCCAGGGCGCGCCCGTCCAGCGCACGGATTTCGGCTTCGGTCCAGTCCGCCCAGACCCGCGCGCGCGCCGCGCCGTCGGTCAGGTCGAGCACCACGGGCCCCAGCTCGCCGCCCGAACCGCCGGGAACCACCGACACCGAGGCGTGGCGGACTTGGTCGAAGTACAGCTCGGCGGCCAGCGGAGCGCCGGCGGCGGGGTCGCCGTCGGCCACGATCTCGTCCGGCAGCGCGCCGAACAGGTGCGCCAGCAGGTCCAGGGCGTGCAGCGGCGCGCCCCAGAGCCGGGCGTCGGCCTGGCCCGGCCCGGTCGGCGTCGGCACGGGCGGGCCGCAACCGACGGCCACCGCCGCGTGCGCGAACGCGGGCGACGGCATGACCTGGCGCAGCAGCTGGACCAGGGGTTCGAACCGCCAGCCGAAGGCCGTGTGCAGATGCGCCCCGGCCTCCCGGGCGGCGCGGGCCGCGCGCCGCGCTTCGGCCACGCCCACGGCCAGCGGCGGGTCGACCAGCACGGGCAGCCCCGCGCGCACTGCCGCCAGCGCCGCGCGGCCATGGCCGCCGGCCGGCCCCGCCACCACCAGAGCGTCCAGCAGGTTGGCGTCCCAGGCCGCGGCGGCCTGGCCCCCAACCGCCGCCGCGCAGGCGCGCGCGGCGTGCGGGTCCTCATCCACGCACTGCGCCACGCTGGCGCAGTCCAGCGCCGCCAGCACAGCCGCATAGGCGCGGCCCCGCGGCCCGCAGCCGACGACTCCAACCCGACACGAGCGCATCCCGAGAATCTGCGCCTCCCGCCAACGCCGCGTCAACCCTGGGCCGCGCCCCCCGGACCGACGGGCGGCAGCGCTAGAGCCGCAGGCGGCGCCTAGGGGCGGGCGCCGCCTGCGGGCGCGGCTTCCCGCGTCCGCGGGAATGGCGGCGAGGTGCGGGAGTGCGGCGGACGCGGGGAGCGGCGGTCAGGCGCAGAGTTCGTGGGCGCCGCTCCAGCGGTTGGTCATGGGAGCGGCGGGTCGGGCCAGCAGCCGGTCGCGGGCGTCGACCCAGAGCTGGCGCCAGACGTCGGCGTCGCGCAGTTCCGCGGCGGGGTTGGCGCGGCTGCGGGCCACAAAGCTGGGCAGCACCTCGCGGCCCGTCGTCTGGCCGCTGGGGTTGTAGCGGATGTCAAAGCTCCAGCGGACTTCGTCGCTGGCATTGGTCAGCGAGGCGTGCATGCAGCGGCGGTGCATGAACAGCACGTCGCCGGCCGACATGGGCAGGGGGCGCACCCGCTCCTGCGGGACGAGCGTGCGGGGAATGTGGTTGACCCGGCGGCCTTCGCGCGTCATGGGGCAGTGCAGCTGCAAGCCCTCGCGGTGGCTGCCGGGCACCACCGTCAGGCAGCCGTTGCGCTCGGTGGCTTCGGTCAGCGGCAGCCAGACCGTCAGCATGTCGGTATCGTCGGCTTCCTGGTCGACGACGCCGTTGTCCTGGTGCCAGTCCGTGCGGGTCACCAGGCCGGGCGCGTTGGCGCGGATGTAGCGTTCTGGCGGCTTGATGCGCACGTGCTGCACGGGGTTCGAGGTGATTTCCGGCCCGACGAACGACTCCACGCCGTCCAGCAGGCGCTCGTTGCGCAGCAGGGCCAGCACGGCCGGGCCGAAGTGGAACTCGGTTTCCGGCGTGAGCTGACCGTTGACCGGCAGGCTGATGTCGAAGGGCTGCGGGTCCAGCAGCCCCGCCTCGCGCGTGATGGCGATGGCGCGGTCGGCAAACGGCAGCTCCGCGTAGGTGCTGGAGATTTCGCCGCCGCGGTGCATGCGCTCGGCCACCCGGTCGAGCACCTGCGCGTACTCGTCGATGACGGGCTGCAAGTCCTGGGACGGAGACAGGAGGCCGCGGGCGACGACGAAGCCGTCGCGGTCGAAGTCGCTGAGCTGGCTGACTGAGAGCTGCATGATGGGACACCCAGACAGGCGTTCACTCCCAGGATAGCCTGATCGTTCGGCGCGGACGCGTCGAATCCGCGCCAACGCAGGGCCGACGCAGGACCAACGCGGTCCCGTCCAGGGTGCGGGAGGGGCGCAGGGAAGACGAGGGCCGCGCGGGGCGGCAACCGCCGGGCGGTCAGGCGGGAGGCGGAGAATCCCAGCCGAGGGCGTCGGCGACGGCGGCGGCGGTTGCGGGGACCTCGGTTGGCTCGGGGGCAAAACGGACGGCCGCGCCCGGGTCTTTGAGACCGGCGCCGGTGAGGATGCACACCGCGCGCGCGCCGATGGACGCGCCGCTGCGCGCACGGTGCAGCAGTCCCGCGACAGACACGGCGGAGGCGAGTTCGACGAAGATGCCTTCTTCGGCCGCCAGCACGCGGTAGGCCTCCACGATGGCGTCGTCGCCGACGGCCTGGATGGCGCCGCGGGACTCGTCGCGCGCCTGCACGGCGCGCTTCCAGTTGGCCGGGTTGCCGATGCGGATGGCCGAGGCCACCGTCTGGGGGTCGGCCACGGGCCGGCCGGCCACGATGGGGGCGGCGCCGGCGGCCTGGAACCCGCGCAGCACGGGCAGCTGGTCGGCGTGGTCGGCCTGTTGGTAGGCGCGGAAGCCCTGCCAGTAGGCCGCGATGTTGCCGGCGTTGCCCACGGGCACGTACAGCTCGTCCGGCGCGTCGCCCAGGACGTCGACGATCTCGAACGCTGCGGTTTTCTGGCCTTCCAGCCGGAAGGGGTTCACCGAATTGACCAGCGCCGCGCCGCGCCGCTGGGCCAGGCTGCGCACGATGGCCAGGCCGTCGTCGAACGACCCTTGAATGGCGATGACGTTGGCGCCGTAGATGAGCGCCTGGGCGATTTTGCCCAGAGCGACGCCGCGCGCGGGGATGACGACGGCGGTGGTGACGCCCGCGCGGGCGCCAAAGGCCGCCGCCGAGGCCGCGGTGTTGCCGGTGGAGGCGCAGATCAGCACGCGGGCGCCGTGTTCGAGGGCCTTGGCGGCCGCCAGCGCCATGCCGCGGTCTTTGAACGAGCCGGTCGGGTTGCAGCCTTCCAGCTTGAGCCAGACTTCGCCGCCGCCGATGCGGCGCTCCAGCGCCGGCGCGCGGATTAGCGGCGTATCGCCTTCGCCGATGGTCAGCCGCGGCGTGGCGGGGCCGACGGGCAAGAAGTCGCGGTAGCGTTCGATCACGCCCGGCCGCGGGGCGCCGGTCACTCCGCCAGGTCCTCGACTCTGATGAGACTGGCAACCTCGGCCACCACGTCCAGCCGCGCGATGCGGGCCAGGGCGCGTTGGACGGCCGCTTCCTGCGCCTCGTGGGTCAGGAACACCAGCTCGGCGCGGCTGGCGTGCTGGTCGACTTCCTTCTGAATCACCGAGGCGATGCTGATGGCGTGCTCGCCGCACACGGCGCCAATGCGCGCCAACACGCCGGGGCGGTCGCTGACCCAGAGGCGGAAGTAGAAGCGCGAGCGCACCTCGGCCATGGGCAGCACCGGCAGGCGGCCGTCCAGCGCCAGGGGCACGCGGTTGTGCACGCCGCGGCGGATGTTGTGCCCCAGGTCGATCAGGTCGGCCACGATGGCGCTGGAGGTGGGTTCGGGGCCGGCGCCGCGGCCGATGAACAGGGCGCGGCCCAGCAGGTCGCCGTGCAGCCACACCGCGTTGTACACGCCGCCCACTTGCCCCAGCAGCAGGTCTTTCTGCACGAAGGCGGGATGCACGCGGGCTTCCAGGCCCTGCGCGCCTCGTTTGGCGATGGCCAGCAGCTTGATGCCGTAGCCCAATTCGTCGGCGTAGCGGAAGTCGGCCGCGCGGATGCGCGTGATGCCCTCCCGATAGACGTCCGCCGGACGCACCGGCGAGGTGAAGGCCAGCGAGGCCAGGATGGCCAGCTTGCAGGCGGCGTCCGCGCCCTCCACGTCGTTGGCGGGGTCGGGTTCGGCGTATCCCAACCGCTGCGCCTCGGCCAGCGCGTGCTCGTAGCTCACGCCGGCGGCGGCCATCTCGGTCAGGATGTAGTTGGTGGTGCCGTTGAGAATGGCGTGCACCTGGCGAATCTGGTTGGCCGCCAGGTCCTGCCGAAAGGGGCCGATCAGGGGAATGCCGCCGCCCACGCTGGCTTCGAAATAGAGGTCGCGCCCTTGCGCGGCGGCCAGCTCCAGCAGCTCGACGCCGTGCGCGGCCATGACCTCCTTGTTGGCGGTGACCACGTGCTTGCCGGCCTGCAGGGCGCGGCGCACGTAGGAGTTGGCGGGTTCGACGCCGCCCATCAGCTCGACCACCACGTGCACGTCGGGGTCGTCCAGCACGTCGGCCGCGTCCAGCGTGAGCGCGGCGGCGTCCAGCGGCGCCGCGCGCGGCTTGGCCAGGTCGCGAACCAGCGCGCGGCGCACCTCGAACGGCCGCCCGATCTGGCGTTCCAGGCGGGCGGCGCGTTCGGCCAGCGCGCCCACCACGGCCGAGCCGACGGTGCCCAGGCCAAAGAATCCAAGTCCGATGCGCGAGGCCATCTGCGTGTTCAGGTCGCTCGAAGATGCCGCGCAAAGAATAGCGCTACGTCGCTGGCCGCATAGAACTGCTCGTCGTAGCCCGACAGCGCAAAGCGCCCGCCGCGCAGCAGGCAAATGGCGGGGTCGTTGCGCGCTTGCACGGCGGCGCGCAGCGCCCGCCGGCCGCGGCGCATGGAGGTCTCGACCACCGACTGCAGCAACTGGCGCGCCACCCCCTGGCGGCGGGCGTGCGGCGCCACGGCCAGCATCGGCAGGGTGTCCATCCCGCGGCGCTCGTCGTGCAGCACGATGGCAAACCCCACCAGGCGCGCGTTGCGCTCGGCCACCAGCAGCACGCCGTCGCCGCGCTGGCTCACGGCGCGGCCGTTGCCCCAGCCGGGGTCGCTCGACGTGACCGTGCGCGGCAGGCGCAGGCGGGTGAACTCCGCGCGCGCCGTCTCGCCGCTCTGCTGGGCGCGCAGTTGCCAGACGTAAGCCGTCTGGTAGGACACGTCCATCTGCGCGCACGCCGGCCAGTCGCCGGCCGTCCCGAGCCTGACGGCGGCGTTCACGGCGGCCCGCTCCAGCGGCGGCCGGCAGCGCCCCGGCGCGGCGGCGCGTTGGACTGGGAAGCTTCGGAAGCCGGCAGCGGACTCACCGCCCGTCGCATCGCATGGCGCGCCGATGGTAGACGACAGAAACGGCGCGCCCGCCGGACCCCCCGCGGCCCATGCAGCGGCAGCCGTGATCACTCGCGGCGGCTGCGGGGGAGTTCCATCCCCGCATCCCGCGCGGGCGTCCGGCCGCTGCACCCGCCGGAGGGGCGGGCGTCGGTCGGGCCGGCGGCGCGCCGGCCCGGCCGGCGTCAGTCGCCTTCGCTGCGCTCCGTCTCGGCCGCTCGGCGCGGACGCCCCTGGCCGTTCGCCGCGCCGTTGCGGCCGTTGGCGCTTTTCGTGACGGGGCCGCCGTACAGGTACGACTGCGGCTCGGCGTCGGCGCCAACCAGGACGGCTGCGCCTTCGGGCAGCGCCTTGGGGGCCTTGCCTTCGGCAATCTGCTCGTCCCAGCGCTTCACCATGTCTTCCACGTCCTGGCCGTCGGCCTCGTCGTGCTCAATCAGCGTTCGCGCCAGCTCGTGCATGGCGCCGGAGTATTCCGACAGCAGCGCCTTGACCTTGCGGTACTCCTGTTCGAGCACCTGGTCGATCTTGTGCTTCGTGCGCGGGTCGGTGGCGCTTACCGCCGGGCCGAACGGCAGCGTGGAGTAGAAGCTGCCGTCCATGCCCCAGTAGTTCAGCATGTAGAAGGCCATGTGGGTCGCGTGAGCAAAGTCGGACGTGACGCCAACGGTCTGCGTGCCAAGGAACAACTCTTCGGCGGCGCGGCTTGCCAGCGCCACCTGGATGGTGGCCAGCAACTCCTCGCGCACCAGCACGCGCTTTTCCTCGACCGGCTTGTAGGCCGCCAGGCCCAGCGCGTCGCCGTGGCGGATGATGGTGACCTTGGTCAGGCGCTCCCAGGACTTCAGCCTCACCTGCGCAATCGCGTGGCCGGCTTCGTGGTAGGCCAGCCGCCGCCGGTCTTCGTCGGTCAGGCCGCGGATGGGTTCGCGCAGGCCCCACTCGTGGTTCTCGCGCGCCCGCGTGAAGTCGTGGTAATTGATTGCGTCGCGCCCGTCGAAGTGCGCGTGGATCACGGCCTCGTTGATCACGAACTTGATGGCCACCGGCGTGTACTCGATGGTGTCGTTGGCCATGCGGTCTACCGGCATGTCCTCGTGGCGCACCTTGGCCAGGTAGTACTCGATGATGTCCTTGCGGCCGTCCTGGTCCGGCCTGTCCACGTGAATCTTGCGGTCGAAGCGCCCGGGGCGCAGCAGCGCCTGGTCCAGCACCGAGGCCAGGTTGGTGGCGCCCATCGTCAGCACGGTGGGCGGCTGGGCGCGGGTCTTCTTGAGGCCGACCATGCGCAGTATGCGCGTGATCAGACCGTTGTCGAAGTTCGGCGGGTCCATCTGCAAGAGCAGCTCGTTCAGCATGCCGAACCCGGCACCGCCGCCGAACATCCCGCCCATCATCATGCCGCCGCCCGTCTGCCCCGAGCGCGCCATGCCGATGGCGTCGATCTCGTCGATGAACACGATCGAGGCGCCGTGCTTCTTGGCCAGCTTGCGCGCCTTGCCGTACAGCATGCGCACGCGCAGGTTGCCGATGCCCAGGAACATATTCTGAAAGCCGGGGGCCGAAGCGTAGGCGAAGGGAATGTTGGCCTCGTTGGCAATCACCTGCGCCAGATAGCTCTTGCCGGTGCCTGGCGGGCCTTCCAGCAGCACGCCGCGGGTGATTTCGCCGCCCATGCGCTTGAAGGCCATGGCGCCTTGCAGCAGCGCGACCACGCGCCGCGCCGCCTCCAGCACCTGGTCGTTGCCGCGGTAATCCGAAAAGTAGACCCCCGTCTCGCCCGGCTGCACCCAGTAGACGCGCCCGCGGCCCAGCAGATAGAAGAGTGCGCCGAACTGCACGACCATGAACAGCATGGCGAACAACAGCTGGCCGATGAAGGCCAGAATGCCGAGGGTGAACTGGGTGGCGCTGGTCAGTCCGTAGATCAGGCCGCCCGTGAGCAGCACGTAGACGAGAATCGCGCGCCAGTGCTCGCGCACGAAGGTGAGGGGGCTGCGGCGCATGTGCGCCATGCGCCGCAGGTCCGAATCCGTTGCGGCCATTGGCGGTCCTCGATTCCAGCGCAGCCAGCTCACGGCGCCACAAACCGAACGAGCTGCAACGCGCCCGTATGCAGGACCTGAGTATATCCCGCCCCCGCGCAACGCCAATGTGCCAAACCTCACCAGGCTCCCGTCGCTCCCTCTCCCCGCGCCGCGCTCGCATCGAAGCGCAGAAGGGCCTTTTCTTTCCCTCTCCCCGCGGCGCGGGGAGAGGGTTAGGGTGAGGGGCCGTGCGCGACGGTCGGTGGGAACCCCTTCGCCCGCGCACGGAGCGTCATCTCCAGCGCTGCGCATCCCCCGGCTCTTCCCCCTCACCCTGCCCTCTCCCTCCAGGGAGAGGGAAAAGAGACGCCGCCGCCGCTCTCCCTCCAGGGAGAGGGAAAAGAAGCGGCGGCGCTCTTGCCCAGGGGAGAGGGAAAGATGCGTCTCCGCCGCTCTTGCCGCGCGGCGGCGGCGAGCGGCCCCTGTCCGCCGCCGCCGTGCGCGGCTTTGTCTCTCGCCGAGCGGCGGCTCTTGCATACTTCTGTCATTCGCCTGCCGTTGCCGAGGTTTTGGCTGGGCTGTGAGCCGTCCCTCGCTGCGCGCTGCCTGGCTCGACCGGCGGGCGTTCTTGATTCCGGCGGGGCTGCTGGCGCTGGGGGCCGCGCTGGCGCCGCGGGCGCTGGACGGCAAGACGTTTCTCTACGGGGACGTGCAGCACTTCTTCGCGTTTGCGGAGACGCTGTTCACGGCGCGGCACTTCGACTACTACGCCAGCGTGGCCGACCAGGCGTTCACCTACGCGCACTTGCCGCTGTTTCCCATGCTGCTGGCGCCCGTGCAGCGGCTGTTCGACGCGCTGGAGCTGGACCGCATCCTGGCGGTCAAAGTCCTGGTGCACACGTTCGAGGTGGGCGCGGCGGGTCTCTTGATCGTGCTGGCGCGGCGGCAGGGGCTGCGCCCGCTGCTGGCGCTGGCGCTGGGGGCGCTGTGGCTGTACACGCCGTGGGTCTACGAAGCGGGCGCGGGCAACGGGCACGCTCCGGCGGTGGCGGCCTTCTTCCTGCTGGCCGCCGTGCTGCGTCTGGGGGTTCCCTGGCAAGCCGGCGCGCTGATGGCGCTGAGCGTGCTGGTGCGCTCGGAGTTCGTGGTGCCCGCGCTGGCGTTTGCCGGCTGGTATGCGCGCGCGGCGCGGCGGCCTGGCGCGGAGGACGGGCAGACGGACGGCCAGACGAACGGCGCGGCGGCGCGCTGGCGCTGGGACGCGGGCGCCGGGCTGCGGCCGCTGGGCGCATACACCGGCGCGGCGGTGGCGGTGGGCGCGGCGGTGCTGGGGCCGTACCTGGTGCGCGACGCGGGCGCGGTGCACTGGGCCGTGGTGGGCCATCTGCAAGACCGCGGCGACGCGCTGCCGGTGCTGCGCGGGATTACGCGCACGTTCACGGGCGCCACGCCGGACGTGCTGAGGGGCCCGCAGGATTGGGCCATGCTGGCAGCGCTGGCGGCGGCGCCGGTCGTTGGCCTGCTGCACCGCGACCCGCGCTGGGCGGCGTTTCGCGCCGCGCTGCTCTACGCGCTGGCGCTGACGCTGGGGCACGGGCGCTACTTCGTGCTGCCGCTGACCACCGGGCTGATCGTAGCCGCCCGCCCGCGCGCCGCCGCCTGGCTGATTCCTGTGTATCTGGTGGAGTTCGTGCTGCCCCTGGCGCCCAACCCGCTGTGGGTGGTTCGGGCGGCTGGCGCGCTGGCGGTTTTCCTATGGCCGTTGCACCGCCGCTGGCCTGGCCGCCGGCCGGCGCCGCGCGCGGCCTGAGCGGGCATGGCGGCTACGCGCGCGGACGCTGTTGGGGCCTGGACGCGGCCGGCCGCAGCCGCGCTGGCGCTGCTGGCGGCGTGGGCTCTGACGCTGGCCAACACGCTGGTGACCTTCGAGCCCGAGCTGCTGCCGGCCGACGCGCGCGGGTTTGTGGACCCGTCGGTCGAGTTCGGCCCGGCCAACGCGGTATCGGCCGGGCTGTTTGCCGTGCTGGCCGCGGCGGCGGGATGGAACGCGGCCGCCGCGGCGCGCGGCTCCAGGCCGCGGCGCGCCCGCGTCCTGCGCTGGGCCGGCCTGGGAACGCTGGGCGCGCTGCTGGCCGTGGACGAGCTGACCGACCTGCACTTGCGCCTGCTGTCGCAGACCTACCTGGACCAGGTGGGGCCAGAGCTGGGGTTCGTGCGCGGCTATGCCGTGTGGGCGGTGCTGGCGGCGCCGCTGGCGCTGGCGCTGGCGGCGCTGTTCGTCTGGTCCGTGCGCAGGGAGTTGGCCGACCGCCCGGCGCTGCGGCGCGCGGCCTGGGCGTCGGGGTTCTTGTGGATCACGGTGCTGGTGCACGAGGCGCTGGCCGAGCCGCTGTTTGCAACGCGGGCGCCGGCGCTGGAAAACCTGCTGGAAGAGAGCGCGGAGATGCTGGGCGCGGCTGGGTTGGCCGCCGTATCTGCGCTGGCGTTCACGCGGCACCCGCCGCGGCCGGTTGCGCTGCGGCGCCGTCTGGCGCTGGCCGGCGGCGCGGCCGCCCTGGGGATGGCGTGCCTGGCGTGTCGGGCCGAGCCGCCGCTGACCGACTGGGGCGCGACCGACGTCTGGATGGGTCCCTTCCCGTCTGGCACCGGCGCGGAGCAGACGCTGGCGCTTCCGCACGGCGCCGTGAGCCGCATCGACGTGCGCGCGGCCTACCGCGCGGCGGACGGCGCGCCGGGCGTGCTGGCGCTGCGGCTGCGCGCCGCCGACGAGGCGTTGCTGCGCGAAGCGGCGGTGCGCGTGCCGGCGGGCGCAGTCATGGCCGAATATGCGGCGCGCTTCGCGCCGCTGGCCGCCGACGCGGGCGCGCGGGCGCACGTGCAAGCCGCCGCCGACCCAAACAACAGCGGCGTGTTCACCCTGTCCGTCTCCAGCGGCGACGCGCAACCGAGCGGCGCGGTGTTCCCCAACGGACAGCCGGCGCCCGCGGGCCAGGATCTGAACGTGCGCCTCTACGGTCCGCGCGGCGCGTCGCTGGCCAAACTGGGCGCCCTGGCGCGGCTGGCCGCGCGCGACCCGCTGATGCTGGTAATTCTGGCCGACGCGCTGCTGCTGGCGATCGCCGCCGGCTTCGTCACGCTGACCCTGGCGCCGCTCTTGCATCAGCGCGCGCCGCCAACGTAGATCACCCGCCACAGCGCCGCCGTGCCGGCCGTGGGATTGCCCCCGTCGGGATGCTCGGGGAACAGGTCCAGGAAATACAGTCCGTCCGGCCCGAAGGCCACGCCGCTGATGCTGGACCGGCCCTCGCCCGCGTAGGCCACGAGTTCGAGCAGCGGCTCGGCCACGCCGCCGCCTTGGGGCTCGATCTGCCAGATGCGCTTGCCCGTTGCCTGGGGTCCGCGAACGAAGTTGAGGCCCGACGCGGCCATGTAGAGCGCCCCGTCGGGCTCTGGAAACTGCCGACCGTTCAGGGCCGCCAGTCCTGTGGGCGCATGGGCCGGTGGACCAAAGACTCGCAGCGCCTGGGGAACCAGCGAGGCGTCGTCCCCATCGAACCCAAGATTCGCCCCGGCCGTCACGCGGACCAGCCGATCCAGGTCCTCGCCGTTCTCGGAGACGTACAGCTCGCCGTCGACCGTGCGCCACGCGGCGCCAAACGCGTTGCGTATGCCCAGCGCAAACACGTAGCCGCGGGGGTGGTCGGGCCGATCAGGGTCGTAGAAGGGGTTGTCGGCAGGTGCGCGGCCGTCGCGGTCGAGGCGCAGAACTTTCCCGTTGAACGTGTCCGGCGACTGCGACTGGGCGGCGCTGAACGCATTGCCAACGTTGGCGTACAGCATGCCGTCCGGGCCAAACGTGAGGGCGTGTACCTGATGCGAGGCCGTGGTTGGGTCGGCGTCCATCTCCAGGATACGTTCGACGGTGCCGGCTTCCCGGCCGTCGTTGCGACGCTCGATGCGCGTGATTGCATTGAAGAGGTGGCCGTCATGCGCATACACGAGCGACACGAACAGGTCGCCGCTGTCGGGGTCCAGCGCGATTCCCGAGAGACCGTTCTCACCCGGCAGGCTGACGGGCGGCGCGGCCGGGTCGTAGTTCAGGAGTCCGTTGGCGAATGGGATCAATGCGCCGCCGCGTGTCAGCCCCTTGATGCTGCCGCCCAATTCCGTGACGTAGGCCACGACGGCCTGCGCCGTCTGGGATGCGTCGGGGTCGAACACCAGGTGGACCGGGAACCGCAGCCCGCCAACGATGCGCTCGACGCGGTATCCGGCGCGCGCCAGCCAGCCGTTCGGCGTGTGCCGCGCTGGCGAGGCCAGCCTCGGTCGTACGGGGCCGTCCCGATCGAGCAGGTCGTCCGGCTCCCAAAACGTCGAACCCGTGGCGGCCGCCGCAAGCAGGATCGTCTGGTTCGGGCCCAGCGCCAAGCCAGGCAGATACACCGCGACCTGGCGCCCGAACGTATTGGTAAAGCTCAAGGTCGAATCAGGAATGGGCAGCAGCTCCGCATCTCCGGACGTGACCCGAATCACGAGGCTTTCCAGGTGGTCGGATGCTGGCCCGGCGTGAACCTGCGCGGGTCCGTTGGGGCGCGCTGTCACGGCGTACAGCGTCTGGCGGCCCGCCAGAATCTCGACGGTGCTGGGCCGGGAAGCGCCCGCCCGCAGCTGGATGGGCTGGCCGTCGGGACCCGTCCAGCGGAACGTTTCCGGTTGCAGACCGGCCAGGCGCAGCGGGTAGCTGGACGGCCGTTCGCCGCTGGCCGGTCGAGCTGCCAGCCGGGTCACGGGTTCGGACCACGCCGACCATTCGGTTCGCGGATCTCCGCTGGCGTCTTTCACGCGGGCGCGGAACGTGTACGTGCGTCCCATGTCCAGGCCGAGCCGGCCCGCCAGCGGTCCGACGAACTGCCCCGACCCAAGGTCCGCGCGCGCACCGGCGCCTTCGAGCGCCGCCCGCCAGACGGTGGTGTTGGCGGCGGCGTCGCGTATCTCGAACTGCGTCGCCGTGGGTCGGTCGCCGGCGTCCGCGTCACGAAACGGCCCCGTCTCGAACCAGACGAAGTGCGGGGAAATGTCGCCGTTGGGTCCAGGGATGGGGTCGAGCAGCACCGGTGCTTCCGGCGGCGTGTTCGCGCCGCCGACCGGCGGCGGCGTCACGACCGCCGGCGCCGGATGTCGGACCGCGGCGCCAACCGGGCTCGGCGCCGGCGGGACCGTCGTCACGGCCGTGGAGTCGTCGGCGTCCAGCGGAATCATGGCCGCGTCCGCGCGCAGCAACGGGCGCGCGAACTCCACGCCGCGCCGCTCCAACATCGTTTCGAGGATCGCCAGGTATTGAACCTCGCTCAGGCTCTCTGGTGCGTTCAACGGCATCGTGCTCTGGACGTATTTGAAGAGGTCGAACACGGTTTGGAACCCGCGGGCGAACGGCTGCCCCGCCAGCGGCGGTCCGCTTCCGCCCTCCAGCGCTTCGCCGTGACACTCCGCGCAGTGTCGGGCGTACAGCACGCCGCCCTCGCTGGTGACGTCGGGCCGCACCGGCGTTGGCGTCGGCGCGGCCGGGCGCTGCGTCCCTGGGCCCAGGTCACAGGCCCCGGCCAGAGCCGCGCCGGCCAGCAGCAGCGCCGCCAACCGCTTCATGCCGGCGCCAGCGGGCGGTTGGCGTGTGACCGGTGGATATGTCGGATCTGGTCCGCCCCCAGGGCAAGAAACACGAGAGTGCGCACGGCCACTGCCAGCATGACTCCCAGCTCGGAGACGCCGAGGGTCAGGCTGAGCGGGCGCCAGAACAGTTCCAGCGCGCCCAGCGCCACGGCGAGGATCACGCCGCGGCCGTTGGGGTACACGACGAGCAGGAAGGGCAGCACCCAGTTGACGAACGAGGGGCTCCAGCCTTTGAGCGCCAGCAGCAGGCCCAGGAGCGCCAGGAATGCCACGCGCACCTGGGTGCGGGCGTCTTCCACCGGATGGCGGCGCAGCGCCAGCCAGAGCGCCAGCGCCCCGAACGCCAGCAGCGGCAGGAGGCTGAAGCCGTCGGGGAGACGTCCCTCGAAGTCGTAATCGATGGCGGTGTTCGGGTCGAGCCGGTACCAGTTGACCACGCCTGCCGAATGCCACCCGTCCAGCAGCGCCCACACGGTGCCCCAGGGCGGGCGTTCCAGCATGTTGCCCAGGGAGGCTTCGAACCAGGGGCGGCCGGCGATCCAGAACGGCGCGAGGCCGGCGGCCAGGTACACGGCCGTCAGCGCCAGCAGCGCCGCGCGCCGGCGCAGGGTGGCGGAGTCTCGAAGGATTGGAACCAACGCGGCGATGGGCACGATCTTGAACAGGAATCCGAGCGCGGCGGCCAGCACGGCCGAATGCCGCCGCCCGTCCACCGCCAGCCAGACGGCCAAGAGCAGGAAGAAGATGGGCACGGCGCTGAACGTGCGCATCCAGTCGTGCATGGGCACGGCCAACGCCGTGAACGCCCAGGCCGCATACACGGCCCGCGGCTTGTCCCAGGTACGTTCCACCAGCTTGTACACCAACACCAGCGTGCCCACGCCGAACGGCAATATCGCCAGCGTGATGGCGGCGTAGTAGCGGTCGTAGGTCACGCCGAAGAACGACACGGCGCGGTAGACGCCGGTCGAGAGCCAGGGGAAGCCGGGCGGGTATTCCGACCAGCGGCCCAGGTAGGGGTACACGCCCTGGTCGGTCAGCGTGGCCAGGGAGTAGAAGAGATTGTAGGCGCGTTTGGGGTCGATGAACTCCGCGGTGTCGAACGCGAAGCGCACGGTGAGCCGCAGCAGCGTGTAGGCGGCCGCCACTGTGAGCAGAGGGTGCGAAGCGCCGAGGTCGACGCGGCGCAGGCGGGCCAGCAGCGGACCTGGCGCCGGCCGCCGCCAGGTCCAGCCGTCCAGCTGCAGCGGCAGCAGGACGATCTGCGCGGCGGCAAACAGGAACCACGCGCCGCCCCACCACAGACCGAGGCCCGGGTGGAACACCCACAGGTGGTGCATGGGCTCCCAGAAGGTCACGCCCAGCAGCAGCGGCCAGAGCAGCAGCAGCGGGGTGAAGGACGCGGCCGCCGCGCCAACGGCTGCGCGCAGCGGCCGGCGGGGCCGCAGGGTGAGCAACGCCGCCTGGACGAGCAGCAGCGCCAACAACACTCCCGCCGCGGCCGCCGCGAGCAGGACCCACTCGGCGCTGGGGACTGGCAGCTGCGGCCGACCCAAGGGGACCAGCGCGGCCGTCCCAGCGCCTGCACCAATGGCCAGCGCCGCAACCGCCGCACTTCGAGTCCAGACGGCGCGCCGGCGCGTCTCCGCGCTCATCGGCTCGGCTCGCCCCGGACACGCGCGCCAGCGAGGTGGGCGAGAGAGGCCGCCCGCGCGGTCGGGGAGCTCGCCCCGCGCGCGCCAGCGAGAGGGACCGCGAGCTGCTCGAACGCCTGCGAGGACAGGCTCGCCCCGCGCGCGCCAGCGAGACCGCGGGCAGCAGCGCGGAGGGCAAGCTCGTTGGGGGATCGCCCCGCGCGTCCCAGCAAGACCGACGGGATGCGCCGTCGGCGCCGTTCTGCCTGTGGATACACGCTGCCGCAAGACCTTCGGGGTGCGCCGCCCCGTTCGCCCCGAGTGCTAATGGCTCGGGCCGTCGTGCCAGCGGCGGGCGAATTGGTCGAGCCGGGTCTGGGCGCGGCCCAGAACGGTGTCGGGGGGGAAGCGGCCGGTGGCGCCGGGCTGGCCGGCGGGGCGGCCGGTCAAGACTTCGAGCGCGTCGGCCACAGCGGCGGCGGCGTAGACGTGGAAGCGGCCCTCGGCCACCGCGCGCGCCGCGTCCTGGCGCAGGGTCAGGTGGCGGACGTTGCTGGCGGGGATCAGCGCGCCCTGGCGGCCGGTCAGGCCTTGCCGCACGCAGAGGTCGTAGAACCCTTCGATCTTGGACGCGACGCCGCCCACGGCTTGCAGGTCGCCGTGCTGGCTGACGGCGCCGGTGACGGCCACGCCCTGGTCGAGCGGGAAATCCGCCAGGGCGGACAGCAGCGCCAGCAGTTCCGCCAGCGAGGCGCTGTCGCCTTCCACGCCGCCGTAGGACTGTTCGAAGGCGATGGTGGCGCTCATGGACAGGGGGGCGCCCTGCCCGAACATGCCGTTGAGGAAGCCGCTGAGGATCAGCGCGCCTTTGTCGTGGATCGGTCCGGAGAGCTTGGCTTCGCGGTCGATGCTGATGACGCCGTCGCGCCCGGCGAACACGCGCGCGGTGATGCGCGCGGGCTGGCCGAAGGTGCGGCTGCCCATGCCGAGCAGGGTCAGCCCGTTGACCTGGCCCACGGCCGCGCCGTCGGTCTGGATGGTGATGGCGCCGTCGGCCATCTGGTCGCGGATGCGGGTCTCCCAGAGGTTCGAGCGGCGCACGCGCTGGTCGAGGGCGGCGCGCACGTCCGCGGCGGCCACGACTTCGGCGCCGCGCTGGCGCGCCCAGTAGGCCGCCTCGCGCACCAGGTCGGCAATCTCGCCGAAGTGCGTGGAGAGTTTGGCGCGGTCGTCGGCCAGCCGCACGCCTTCCTCGATCACGCACGCCGCGGCGGCGCGGTCGAAGTGGGGCAGGCGTTCCTGCCGGCAGCGGGCGGCGATGAAGCGGGCGTAGCTCTGCATGGTGTCCGCGGTCAGGTCGACGTCGGTGTCGAACTCGGCCAGCACCTTGAACAGCTCGCCGAAGTCCGCGTCCAGCTCGTACAGCAGCGCGTAGGTGTCCGGGTGCCCGATCAGCGCCACTTTGACGTCCAGGGGTATGGGTTCGGGGTCCAGCCGCGCGGCGTCCGGCGCACCGGCCGGGTCGTGAGACTCGTCGATGCGAATCTCCCCGTCGCGCAGCGCCTGGGCGAGGGCGTCGTAGGCCGCGCCCGCGCGCAGCAGCTCCTCGGCGTTCAGGACCAGGTAGCCGCCGTTGGCGCGGTGCAGGGCGCCGGGGCGGATCATGGTGTGGTCGCTGACCGCCGCGCCGAACTCGGCGCGGGCGTCGACGCGGCCGACCAGCCGCGCCAAGGTTGGCGCGGTCTCGTGCACCAGCGGCGCGCCAGCATCGGGCGCCGAGGACGCGAGCACGTTGACCTGGAACGGCAGCCAGGGGTCCGGCGGCGGGCCGTTCGGCGTAGACCGCGCGCCGGGGGACTCGGCGGCGGCGGGCGCCAGGAATTGCGCGTGGTTCTGCACCACGTGCGCTTCCAGCGCGTCCAGAAACGCCGCGGCGGCGGGCCGTTCGGCGTAGGCCGCGCGCAGGTCGTCGAACAGCGGCGCGGCGGCGCGGCGCGCCGCGGCGGCGGCGCGGCCGCGCGCGCCGACCCCCGCCAGGCGCGCGCCGACCTGGAAGCGCTGGACGCGGCGGCGGCTGTACTCGTCCGCGTCGAACGCGAGCGGCAGCTCGACGTGCAGCGCGTCGGCCAGTTCGCGCACGCGCGCGGCAAACACCTGCGCTTGGCCGGCCGGCAGCCGCACGGCGCGCGGGCGCCGCGGGTCGTCGAAGTCGTGGACGTAGCACCAGGCGTCGGGCGCCGGGCGGCGGGCGGCGGCGTCCCGCAGACGGGCCGTGACCAGCGAGGTTCGGCCGGTGCCGGGGGCGCCGGCCGCAAAGATGTTGAACCCGCGGCCGTCCATGCCCAGGCCGAAAGCCAGCGACTGCGCGGCGCGCGCCTGGCCTATGGGCGCGTCGGGGTCCGGCAGGTCGTCCGTGGCGCCGAACGGCAGGTCGTCCGGGTTGCAGGTCCAGCGCACGTCGGCGGCCGTCAGCGCCCGCGCGCCGCGCGGGTCGGGCGGGGAAACGCTCGACACAGAAGGGGACAGGGGCGCCGCGCCCGAATCAGCCACGCACCAGCCTCTCCGGCGCACTTTGCGGGAAGTTTAGCAACGGGCAGCGCGCGGGCGGGCAAACTTCTTACACTGCAGACGCCCTGCCGCAGGCCCGATCACATGCACGTCCTGATCTACGCGCCAGGCCAAACGCCCGACGAGTGGGCGGAGCTGGTGGACGCGTTCCCCCAGATCGACTTCACCATCGCGGACAGCGCCGACGCGGCGGTGGAGGCCATTCGCGGCGCGGAGGTCGCCATCGCCATGGGCGGCCTGATCGAACCCCACATCATCGCGGCCGCCGCATCGCTGCGCTGGCTGCAGGTGGCCAGCGCGGGCGTGGACCCGCTGGCCGCCATTCCCGAACTGCGCGGCGGCCAGATCGTGGTCACCAACATCCAGGGACTGCTGGCAACGCACGTGGCCGAGACTGCCGTGGCGCTGCTGACGGCCCTGACGCGCGGCGTGCCCTACGGCGCTCTGCGGCAGGCCGAGCATCGCTGGACGCACGACTATCCCTACGACGAACTGGCCGACAATCGGGCGCTGGTGGTGGGCGTTGGCGGCATCGGCCGCGCGGTGGCCAAGCGCTACCACGGGCTGGACATGCGCGTGCGCGGGGTCGACGTGTTCCCATCCGCGCCGGGCGAGTATCTGGAGGCCGTGCACCCCATCGACCGCCTGCCCGAGCTGCTGCCGGCGGCGGACGTGCTGACGATCTGCTGCCCCTACACCCCCGCAACGCACCATCTGATCGACGCGCAGGCGCTGGCGGCGCTGCCCGCCGACGCCTATCTCATCAACGTGGCGCGCGGGCGCATCGTGGACACGGCCGCCGTGGCCGACGAAATCCGCGCCGGCCGCCTGCGCGGCGTGGGGCTGGACGTCACGGAAGTCGAACCCCTGCCGCCGGACAGCGAGCTGTGGGATCTGCCGCGCACGCTCATCCTGCCCCACGTCGCCGGACGCTCGCCGCGCCGCCAGGAACGCATCAACGCCTTCGTGATCGACAACCTGGGCCGCTACGTGCGCGGCGACCAGCTGCGGAACGTGGTGGACCTGGCGCGCGGGTTCTAGCGGCTGGGCGCGGGGAACGACGCCAGGCGGCGGGAACGCGGCCAGGCCGACCTAGAACAGGCCGACCTAGAACACCGGCGGCTCGTAGCCGTATTCGGGCGGGGCCAGGCCGGGGACCATGTGGACGTGGCGTTGGCCTGGGACGAGGCGGGCGCCGTCGGTGAACCCTTCGGGGCGGCGGCGCAGTTCTTCGATCAGGCGCTGGCGCCAGGGGTCCAGGTCGGTCTGGGACGAGAGGTCGCGGGCTTCAAACGGGTCGTTGCGCACGTCGAAGAAGAGTTCCTGCCCGGTTTGGCTGTCCCAGATGTATTTGTGCCGCTCGCCCACCAGCGCGTGCCAGCCGCGCGACCAGATTTGTCGGGCGAAGGGCGGGTCGTTCGGCGCGCCGCCGCGCCGCGGGCCGGCCTCGGGGCCGCTGGCGTATTCCAGGTGCAGCACGTCGCGCCAGGACGCGGCCTGGCCGCGCACCAGCGGCAGCAGGCTGCGGCCCGTGCACGAGGCTGGAATTTCGCCGCCGGCGGCGTCGATCAGCGTCGGCATCACGTCCTGCAAGCCCACGGGTTCGTCGCGCACCTGCGCATGCGGCGCTCCCCAGGCCTCCGGCGGCATGACCAGGAAAGGAATCCCGGCCGAGGCCTCGAAGGGATAGCCCTTGGCGATGTGGTAGTGGTCGCCCAGCATCTCGCCGTGGTCGGACACGAACACGACCAACGTGTCCTCCAGCAGCCGCCGGTCGCGCATGTATTGGAAAAGGCGGCTCAGCTGCATGTCGATGTGGTTGATCATCCCGAAGTAGGCCGCGCGCATGAAGTGCATGGGCAGCGGGTCGAGGTTCATGCCGCGCCGGTAGAAGCGCCGCTCGGAACGCACTTCGGGGTCCACGCCGCGGTTCGGCCCGCTCCACGGTTCCACCCAGTCGCCAATCACGGGCGGCGGCAGGTCCATGGCGGCGTAGCGGTCGAAGAAGAAGCGCGGCGGCGTGAAGGGCGGGTGCGGGTCGATGAAGGAGAGGTTCAGGAAAAACGGCTGGCTGGGGTCGCGCCGCTCCAGAAACTGAATAGCGCGGGAGACGCACCAGAAGGTGTGGGTGCGCTCCTCGGGCAGGTGATTGGGGCGCCCGACCCAGCCGTTGGGCGTGGCGCCGTGCGCCATGGCCCAGCGGTCGAGGGGAATCTCGCCGTGCAGCCAGTCCAGATAGTCGTTGCCCGCGCCGCGGGTGGAGTCGGCCAGTTCCATGGCGTCGAACCCATAGCGCTTGCGCTGCGGATAGAGGTGAATCTTGCCGATCATGCGGGTTTCGTAGCCCGCCGCGCCCAATGCACCCGCCAGGGTGGCCGGCGGGTTCCAGGGCATGCCGCCAACCATGCCTACCATGCCGTTGGCCGCCGGCGCCTGGCCGGACATGAGCACGCGGCGGGCCGGGATGCAGGCGGGCGCCTCGGTGTAGCCGCGCCGGAACCGCGCGCCGGTGGCGCCAATCTCGTCCATGGCGGGCGTTTGCAGCACCGGATGGTCGGCAATGCCCAGGGCGTCGCTGCGCTGCTGGTCGGTCATGACGAGCAGGATGTGCGGCTGCGCGTCGGCCATGGTCCGCCTCCCTACAGCGCCGGGCGGGTGACCGTCACGCCGGGCGGCACTTTGGTGGGCACCATGTGCTCGTGGGGTCGGCCGGGAATCAGGCGAACGCCGTCGGTGAAGCCTTCGGGACGGTCGCGCAGCGTGTGGATCAGGTGCTCGCGCCAGGGGTGCAGGTCGGCGCGCGCCGACAAGTCCCGCTCTTCCAGCGGGTCCGCGTGCAGGTCGAAGAACAGCTCGCGCCCCGTCTGGCTCATCCAGACGTACTTGTAGCGCTGGTCGACCAGCCAGTGGTTGCCGTCCACGTAGCGGTACATGCCGGAATGTTCGCCGTGCAGATAGCGCCGCCACTCGACCGGTTCGTTGCGCATGAGCGGCAGCAGGCTGCGCCCGGTCACGGTCTCGGGCGTTGGGGCGCCCGCCGCCTCCAGGATGGTTGGCATCACGTCTTGCAGACCCACGGGCTGGTCGCACACGACTTCGCGCGGGAAGCCCAGGCGCTGCGGCGCGCGGGCCAGGAAGGGGATGCGCGCCGAGGCGTCGAAGGCGCGGCACTTGGAGTACATCTGGTGATCCCCCAGCATCTCGCCGTGGTCGCTGACGAAGACGATGAAGGTTTCTTCCAGCAGGCCGGCGTCGCGCATGTATTGGAAGAGCCGGTTCACTTGCATGTCGATGTGGTTGATCAGGCCGTAGTAAGCCGCGCGCAGGTTGTGCATGGCGCCCGGGTCGATGGGGCCGCGCTGGCCGTAGGGACCCTTTTCGGGCGGGATGCCGCGGTCGGGGCCCTCGAACGGCTCCATCCAGTCGCCCATGGCCGCCTCGGGCAACTCCATGCCCGCGTAGCGCTGGTAATACCAGTCGGGCGGCGTGAAGGGCGGGTGCGGGTCGATGAACGAGACGTTCAAGAAGAACGGACAGGACGGGTCGCGCTTTTCCAGGTATTCGATGGCGCGCGAGGCGCACCAGAAGGTGTGGGTGTGTTCCTCCGGCAGATGGGAAGGCCGCCCGATCCAGCCGTTGGGCGTGGCGCCGTGCGCCATGGCCCAGCGGTCGAGGGGGATTTCGCCGTGCAGCCAGTCCAGATATTCGTTGTCGGCCGCGCGGGTGGAGTCGGCCAGCTCCAGCACGTCGAACCCGAAGCGCTGCCGCCGCGGGTGCAGGTGCAGCTTGCCGATCATGCGCGTCTCGTAACCCGCGCGGCGCAGCTCGCCCGCCAGCGTGGCCGGCGGGTCGAACGGCGCGGAGAAGAACCCCACCATGCCGTCCTCGGCCGGGGCGCGCCCGGACATGAGCGAGCGGCGCGCCGGAATGCACGAGGGGCATTCCGCGTAGCCGCGCCGGAAGAACGTGCCAGACGTTCCCAGCCAATCCATGGCCGGGGTCTGCAGCACCGGATGCCCGTCGATGCCCAGGCAATCGCCGCGCTGCTGATCGGTAACGATCAACAGGACGTTCGGCCGCTGATCGTCCTGGCTCACACGCGGCGTCCTGGGGGCAGGCGATGCGTGATGGTACCGCGCCGCGCCCATCCTCTCAACTACGCCCCGGTTGGGGGTCCATCCGCGCGCGGGCGCCGCGCCGTGCCACCAGAAAGCGCCGTGGTCGTTCGGGGAGGTCCATCCGCGCGCGGGCGCCGCGCCCGGGAAGGAGCGCAGCACGGAGCCTCTTTTCCCTCCCCCTGAAGGAGCGCAGCGGGGTGCTTCTTTCCCTCTCCCCGGAGGGAGAGGGCAGGGTGAGGGGGAGACGCTGGGAGGTGCTTAGCGCTGGGGGAGACTCCGTGCGCGGGCGAAGAGTCTCTCACCGGCCGCCGTGCTCGACCCCTCACCCTAACCCTCTCCCCGCGGCGCAGGGAGAGGGGAAAGAAAGAAGAGGGGAAAGAAAGAAAGGACCCCCCTGCACTTCGACGCGGGCGGGCCGCGGCCTGCCCTGGCAGTTATTTGTGCAAATGTCTTCTGGGGGAGCGGGGACAGCGCCTAGGCCCAGGGTATGCGGGCGTGGGCGCGGGATCGGTACAGCGCCTAGGTCCCAGGGTGTGCAGGCGTGGGCGCGGGGCGGCCGTGCCTGGCCAGCTCGAGCCCGTGGCGCCCCAGGGTGTGCGGGCGTGGGCGCGGGATCGGTGCCGCCGCGCTCGTCACTCGTCTCCCGCCCCAGGGTGTGGGCGTCCCAATACAGGCTCGACGCTCCAGGCCTCCAGGCTCACTCGTCTCCCGCCCCAGGGCGTGGGGGCGGGGGCGGCTAGCGGGGGGCGGGGCCGTTGGCGGGGGCGGGCGTGGGCGGTTCGCCCACGTCCGGCCAGCGCTCGTCGCGCGCGGGCGTGCGCCCGGTGGTCAGGTAGATCACCTGTTCGGCAATGTTGGTGGCGCGGTCGCCAATCCGCTCCAGGTTGTGCGCCACCCACAGCAGCCAGGTGGCGCGCTGGATGTTGCGCGGGTTTTGGAACATGAAGGTGAGCAGCTCGCGAAAGACCTGGTCGTAGAGCTGGTCGACCTCGTCGTCGTCGTGCCAGACCTGGCGCGCCATGCGGTCGTCTTTTTCGGTCAGGGACGTCAGGCTGCGGTGCAGCATGCCGATCGCCAGCTCGGCCATGCGCGGGATGTCGATGAGGGGTTTGAGCGGCGGCTCGCCGCCCATGCGGATGCTGATCTTGGCGATGCCTTCGGCGTAGTCGCCCATGCGCTCCAGCTCGGCGGCCACGTGCATGCCGGTGACGAGCGTGCGCAGGTCGCCGGCGGCGGGCTGCTGGGTGGCAATGCTGTCGATGCAAAACTCGCGCAGCGCCAGATAGCGTTCGTCGATGTCGTCGTCGTCCTCCACGATGCGGCGGGCGAGTTCGACGTCGCGGGCGCGCAGCGATTCGATGGAACGCCGAATGGCTTTTTCGACCATGCTGCCGATGAGGATCAGTTCGTCCTGCACGTGCTTGAGCTGGGTGTCGAACAGCGCCCGCGGGGGCATGGGCAACCTCCGTCCTACCCGAAGCGGCCGGTGATGTAGGCCTCGGTGCGTTCGTCGGCCGGGCTGGTGAACAGCTTCTGCGTTTCGCTGTGCTCCACCAGGATGCCGCAGCCGGCATCGGTCACCGTGAAGAAGGCGGTGCGGTCGGAGACGCGCGCGGCCTGCTGCATGTTGTGGGTGACGATGACGATGGTGAGCTGTTCGCACAGCTCGCGGATCAGGTCTTCGATGCGCGTGGTGGCAATGGGGTCCAGCGCCGAGCAGGGTTCGTCCATGAGCAGCACGTCCGGCTCCACGGCCAGCGCGCGCGCGATGCACAGGCGCTGCTGCTGGCCGCCGGACAGGGCCAGGCCGCTTTTCTTCAGGTCGTCCTTGACCTCGTTCCAGAGCGCGGCGCGGCGCAGCGACGATTCCACGATGTCGTCCATCGACCCCCGAAACCCGTTCACGCGCGGGCCGTAGGCCACGTTGTCGTAGATGGACTTGGGGAAGGGGTTGGGCTTTTGGAAGACCATCCCGATGCGGCGGCGGACTTCGACCGGGTCGACCGCGCGGTCGTTGATCTGGCGGCCGCCGAAGACGACGGCGCCTTCGACGCGGGTGCCGGGCACCAGCTCGTTCATGCGGTTGAAACAGCGCAGGAACGTGCTCTTGCCGCAGCCCGAAGGGCCGATGATGGCCGTGACTTGGCGGCCGGGCACGTCGATTTCGATGCCGTCCAGCACCTGGGTGTCGCCGTACCAGAAGCTGAGACCGCGCGCCATCAGCACGATGTCCGTCTGGCCGTTGGACGCCGCGGCGGCGGCCGTCGGGCGCAGGTCTGGACGCTCGCGGACGCGCAGGTCGATCACTGAAGCCTCCTCTGCATGCGGTAGCGGAGCGCCACGGCCGCGGCGTTGGCGATGAGCAGCACCAGCAGCAGCACCACGATGCCACCGGCCGCCAGGTCGGCAAAGCCTTTCTGCGGCAGGGACACCCAGTTGAAAATCTGGATGGGCAAGACCGTGAAGAGGTCCATGGGGCCCTGGGGGTCGAAGGCGATGTAGGTCAAGGCGCCGATGGTGATGAGCGGGGCGGTTTCGCCGATGGCGCGGGCCAGCGCCAGGATGGTGCCGGTGAGAATGCCGCCCGCGGCCGCCGGCAGCACGGTGCGCCGCACCATCTGCCAGCGCGTGGCGCCCAGGGCAAACGCGCCTTCGCGCAGCGAGTCGGGCACGGCCCGCAGGGCCTCGCGCGAGGCCACGATGATGAGCGGCAGGATCAGCAGGGCCATGGTCATGGACCCGGCCAGCACGCTGCGGCCCAGGCCGAACCAGCGCACGAACAGCCCCAGCCCCAGCAAGCCGTAGACCACGCTGGGCACGCCTGCCAGGTTGGCGATGTTGAGCTGGATGAAGCGCGTCAGCCAGGTGTCGGGCGCGTATTCCTCCAGATAGATCGACGCGCCGACGCCCAGCGGAAAGGCGATGACGGCCGTCAGCCCCAGCATCCAGAGCGTGCCCAGCAGCGCCGAGCGCAGGCCGGCCTGCTCGGGGAAGCGGGACGGATAGCTGCTCAGGAAATGGCCGTCCACCTGCCCGGCGCCGTCGCGGAACACGTCGAACAGCAGCGCCGCCAGCAGCGCCAGCCCCAGCAGCGTGGACACGATGGTCAGGCCCTGAAAGGCCCAGCCCAGCCAGCGGCGCAGGGTCTTGCGCGGACGCCAGACGCCCGCCGCCGTCGAGGACGGCGGCGCGGGCGCGGCGGCGGTGGGCGCGGCGCTCATTCGTACGCCTCGCGGTACCGCCGCACGAAGAAGTCGCTGAGCACGTTCATCACGAAGGTCATGACGAACAGCAGCGTGCCCACGGCGAAGATGGTGCTGAACTCGATGGTGTCCTGCGGGGTGTCGCCCAGGCTGACCTGCACGATGTAGGCCGTCATGGTTTCCATGGACGACAGCAGGTCGAACCCCATGCGCGGCTGCAAGCCGGCGGCGATGGCCACGATCATGGTCTCGCCGATGGCGCGCGAGACCGAAAGGATCACGGCGGCCAGCACGCCGGACAGCGCGCCCGGCACCACCACGCGCGTCACGACCTCCAGCCTGGTGGCGCCCAGCGCGTAGGCGCCCTCGCGCAGGTCGCGCGGCACGGCGCGCAGCGCGTCTTCGCTGATCGAGGCCATCATGGGCAGGATCATGAACCCCATGACGATGCCGGCGCTGGCCACGTTGAATATCTGGGTTTGCGGAAAGACGCCGCGCAGGATGGGCGTGACGAAGAGCAGGGCAAAGTAGCCGTAGACCACGGTTGGAATGCCGGCCAGCACTTCCAGAATTGGCTTTACCACGCTGCGCAGGCGCACGGAGGCGTATTCGCTCAGGAAAATCGCGGTCAAGAGGCCGACCGGCACAGCCACCGAGATGGCCACCAGCGCCACCGCGATGGTGCCGTTGACCAGCGGCAGCACGCCAAAGTGCTGGGACGCGAAGAGCGGCGTCCAGCGCGTGCCGGTCAGGAAGTCCAGGACGGGGACCTCGCCGAAGAACTGGATCGTCTCGCCCAGCAGGGTGATCACGATGCCGGCGGTGGTGAGCACCGAGACGGCCGCGCAGGTGAAAAACAGCAGCTGGAAGAAGCGCTCGGTGACGGCGCGGCGCTTGCGCGGCGTCAGCGCGGCGCCGAGCGCGGGGGGCGGCTCCGCCGTTTCCTTCATCGCCGTGCCTGGCTGGGAGGTGTCATTGGGCCTCGCGTTATTGGCGCGCAGCGTTCGCGGCGGCGGCGGGCGCCCGCCGCCGCCGAACCGTTCGCAGGGATGCTACGCGCCCGCCTTCCAGGCTTCCATCACAGAGTTGGGCGTGGCGGACACGCCCTCCAGAGCGGTCACCGTGCCGGTCTTGCGCTCCTCGAAGCGCTGCAGCGCAGTCTCGTACATCTCGTCCGGCAGCTGCACGTAGCCAACCGAGCCGACCAGATTCGCCGCGTTCTTCATGTAGAACTCGATGAAGGTCTGGACTTCCGGCCGCTCCGCCGCCTGTGTGCTGACGTAGATGAGGATCACGCGCGAGAGCGGCGCGTACGCGCCGCTGAGCACGTTGTCCACGGTGGGGAAGACCGGGCCCTGGCCGCCGTCGACCTGCAGGGCCTTGAGCAGGTCTTTGTTCTGCTCGTAGTAGGCCAGGCCGAAGAAGCCGATGGCGCCGGCGTCGCCGGCCACGCCCTGCACCAGCACGTTGTCGTCCTCGCTGGGCGTGAAGTCGCCGCGGCTGGCGCCTTCTTCACCGTTGACGGCCTTGGTGAAGTAGTCGTAGGTCCCCGAGTCGGTGCCTGGGCCGTAGAGCAGCAGCGGCTCGTCGGGCAGCCCGTCGCGAATCTGTCCCCAGGTGGTGACGGCGTCCTCGGCTTCCGGCGCCCACATGCGGGTGAGCTCGTCGACCGAGATCGAGTCGCCGATCCAGGTGTTCTGGGGGTTGACCACCACGGCAATGCCGTCGATGGCCACCGGCAGCTCGATGTAGCCCACGCCGTTCGCGGCGCAGAGGTCCTGCTCGCCGCTCTTGATGAAGCGCGAGGCGTCGGAGATGTCGGTCTCCTGGATGCAGAATTTCTTGAATCCGCCGCCCGTGCCGGAGATGCCGACCGGCACGCGCACGTTCGGGAACTGCTTCTGGAACTCTTCGGCCACGGCCTGGGTCACCGGGCCGACCGTGCTGGAGCCGTCGACCAGAATCGTGCCCTGCATGGGACCCGGCGGCGCGGTGACTTCCACGATCTGGGGCGCGGCCCGCTCGACCGGGACTTCCTTCGTGACGGCCTGCGCCTCGCCGCAGGCTGCCAGCGCCGCAGCCCCGGCGGCCGCCAACGATCCCATGCCGGCCGCGCGCAACATGCGCCGTCGGCTGATTTTCCTCACGATGGTGGTCCTCCTGGGGAACACAGAACGGTCACGTCGACCGCACGCAACCGTACGGGCCGGGTATCAGCGCACCGCACGGCCGGATTAACGCCGCGTGAGGCGCGGCTTAGCGATTGCTGCATCCACGGCCGCGGTCAGCCCCCGCGCCCCCACCGCCGCGCCGTTGGGTCGTCCGATGCAAGGCTGTGATCAGCGTGGCGAGCTCGCCTTCCGCCGCGTATTGCAGCTCGTCCACGAACAGGGCCGCGCAGCCTCGGTCCGCCTTGGCGGCCGCGCTCCGCGGTTATTCCTTCAGCGCCAGATAGATCATCACCCGCGCGCGCGGGGCGCGGCCGCGCAGCGTGCAGTCGAGCCGCAACCAGCCGCCGAAGTCGCGCACGGGCAGCGAATAGAGCCCCGGCGCGTCCATCGCCCTGAGGGCTGCCCCTTCGTTACACCAATGCAGCCCGTCGGGCGACACCTGCACGCTGGCGGACAGATGGCCGCCGCCTTCCAGGTGCATGACGCGAACGAACCAGCGCGCCTCCGAGGCCCAGGCGCATTCGTAGGGCTCCGTGGCCAAGCGGTCGGTGAGTTCGGCGTTCCGTTCGATGACGGCGGTGAAGGATTCGCGCATGGCGGGCCTACCAGTCCACCGAGACGAGCACCGAGTCCAGATAGAGGAAGTTGCGCACGTCGCTGGTGGTGCGCACGTCCAGGCAGAGGTTCAGCAGGCGCGTGATGCCCCAGTAGCCCTCGTCGAACGTGAGCACGGGCACGCCGGTGAGGTCCATGGTCAGGTCGTTGACTTGCAGCTCGATGTTGCGCCGCGCGGCCAGGTCGAACTGCCAGCGCAGGTAATGCCAGTTGACCTTGGTGGGCACTTCGTTGAAGCAGAGCTGCTGCGAGCCGTTGGGCACCGGCGCCCACATGTCGGGGCGCGCCACGTGCACGTCGTTCTGCGCCGAGTCGAACCCGCCGCGCAACATGCGCGTGGTGGGGTGCAGGCCGGTTTTGTACAGCCAGCGCTGCGTGAACTCGCCCTGCTCGTTGGTGTTCTCGTAGCGCAGCGCCGCGTGGTAGCGCTGCCCGGGCGCCGTGCCTTCGCACACGTCGTTCCAGAGCGTGAACGATCCGAAGTGCGCCTCGGAGGGGTGGTAGTTGCCGTCCCAGGCGCGGGCGCCCGGCGCGTCGCCGCCGAAGGTCTGCTCGGCCTTGTAGGTGAACCAGGCTTCCAGCTGCACCCGCCCGTTCGTTGGCGAGGTCAGCCGCTTGATGGCCACGGCCTGATGGAAGCGGCGCGGCCGCGTGGCCAGCTTGAGCGAGTAGGTGCCGTCCACCGCGCCGTGCGTGCCGATGTCGAAGAAGGTGCAGCTGCTCAGCTGCGCCGGCCGCATGTCGCTGAGGACCGGCTGCACCTGGCTCAGGTCGCCGTCGTGGTTGCCCACCAGCTCGCACCAGCCGTGCAGCCCGTCGTCGAAGTCGTCGAACGCCAGGATGCGCGGCAGCGGGTCGAACTTGCTCAGCCGAACGTCGGCCATGGCGTGCTGCATGGCGGGGGTCCTTGGCGGAAGCGCGCGGCATTATCGCCGCCCAGGGCGGCCGGCGCGACCGCGGCGCACCCGCGCCCGCGGCGGCCGGCGCGCAGCCGTGCCGCGGTCGGCGGGGCCGTCCGCGCCCCCCCGGCCGCACGGCTGGTTCAGGATCGGGCGCTGCGTATAGTTGGAGCGGAGCCGCTCGCCTGGGTACGGCGCGCACGGAGATTGCGGACATGCCCCGCATTCTGATCGTCGAAGACCAGGAAAGTCTGGCGGCCGCCGTCGCCTACAACCTGCGGCGCGAAGGCCACGAGGTCGAAATTGCGCCCGACGGCGAACGCGCGCTGGAGGCGGTGCGGGCCGCCCTGCCCGACCTGGTGGTGCTGGACCTCATGCTGCCCGGCATGGACGGGTTCGACGTCTGCCGCCAGATCCGACGCTTCAGCGCGGTGCCGGTGGTGATCCTGACGGCGCGCGACGACGAGGTGGACCGCGTGGTGGGTCTGGAGATTGGGGCCGACGACTACGTGACCAAGCCGTTTTCGATGCGGGAGCTTCTGGCGCGCGTCAAGGCCCTCCTGCGCCGCCGCGAGCTGCTGCGCGAAGAGCTGCGCCACGCCGAGGCGCCCGACGGCGACGCCATCGAAGCCGGCGGGATCAGCCTCTCGCGCGCCACCCGCCGCGTGACCGTGAACGGCCAGGCCGTGCGGCTGCGGCCCAAGGAGTTCGACCTGCTGGAGTTCCTGATGCGCAACCGCGAGCGCGTGTACTCGGCGGCGCAGCTGCTGCAGCACGTGTGGAGCTACGCGCAGACCGACGACACCCGCACCGTGGCGGTGCACGTCCGCGATGTCCGCCGCAAGGTCGAGGACGACCCGTCCAACCCCACGCGCATCGAAACCGTGCGCGGGGTCGGCTACCGGTTCGTGGGGTGACCGCGCCGCGGGGCGGGCTGCGCGCGCGCGCGGCGCTGGCGGCCGGCGGCGGGGCGCTTGCCGCGGCGCTCATTGCCGGCCTGCTGCTGGCCCCGCGCTTGCCGCCCGAGGCGCGGGGCGGGCTGGCCGGGTCCCTGGCCGCCGCCGGCCTGGCGGGCGCGGCGCTGGGCGCGGGCGCGGCGGCGCTGGTCATGCGGCGCGAGGCGCACGCCTTGCACCGGCTGGCGCGGGACGTCACCAGCCTCACCGCCCTGGACGAACCCGAAATCAGCGTGCGCGCCCACGGGCCCGAAACCCGGGCGCTGGCGCTGGCGGCGGCCGAGGCCGCCGACACGCTGCGCGCCGAACTGCGCGCGCTGCAGCACGACCACGCGCGGCTGGAGACCGTGCTGGCCTCCATGACCGACGGCGTGGTCATAGTGGAAGCCGACGACAGCGTCAGCCTGGTGAACCGGGCCGCCGCCGAGCTGTTGGGCGTGGAGGCGCGCGCCGAGGGGCACGCCACGCTGGCCGACGCGCTGCGCGACGTGGACCTGGTGGACGTCATCCGCCAGCCGGCCGCGGCCGGCCGCGCGGTCGACCGGCTGATTTCCATCGGCGTTGCCGAGCGCGAGGTCCACGCCGTCATCGCGCCCCTGGGCGGCGAACGCCGCCGCCAGCGCCTGGTGCTGCTGCGCGACCTCACGGCGCTGCGGCGGGTGGACGTGGTGCGCCGCGACTTCGTTGCCAACGTCTCGCACGAGCTGCGCACGCCGCTCACGACCCTGCGGGCCATGGTCGAAACCTTGCAGGACGGCGCGGCCGAGGACGCGGCCGCCCGCGGCGAGTTCCTGCGCCGCATTGGCGTGGAGACCGAACGCATGAGCCAGATCGTCAGCGAACTGCTGGACCTGGCGCGCGTGGAGTCCGGCGCGGCGGCGCTGCGGCTGGCCACCGTGGACCTCAACCAGCTGGTGGCGCCGGCCGTGGAACGGCTGCGGCCGCAAGCCGTGCGCGGCGACGTGGCGCTGGCCGTGGCGACTGCGCGCGAACCGCTGCCAGTGCGCGCCGACGCCGACCGCACGGGCCGCGTGGTGACCAACCTGGTGCACAACGCGATCAAGTTCACGCCGCCGGCGGGCGCGGTCACCGTTTCGACCGCGCGCGCCAACGGCGAGGCGCTGCTGCGCGTGGCCGACAGCGGCGTGGGCCTGGAACAGCGCGAGCTCGACCGCGTGTTCGAACGCTTCTACAAGGCCGACCGCTCGCCCGGCAACACCGGCGCCGGGCTGGGCCTGGCCATCGCCCGCCACACGGTGCGCCAGCACGGCGGCCGCATCTGGGCCGAATCCCCCGGCCCCCGCCGCGGCGCCACGTTCACCGTCGCCCTCCCTCTGGGCGCCGCCCCCGACACCGCCTGACGCCGCCTGACGCCGCCGCTTCCTCCCCCGCGTCTTCGTTCCCTCGCTGGGTCAGGGGAACGTCCGCGAGGCGCCGGGCAATCCCAACGTCTGACGCGGCGCATCGAGGCGCTGGGGGAACGTCCGTGAGGCGCCGGGCAATCTTCACGCTGGACTGGACGGCAAGGGATTCCACGGGAACGTCCGCGGAGGCGCGGGTCAGGTCGGGCGGGGCGGGCGCCCGCGCGCCGTCGACGCGGTCGATCGGGAGCGTCCGCGGAGGCGCGGGTCAGGTCGGGCGGGCGCGGGCTTTGGGGCGGCGGGCGCCGTGGCGCAGGGCGGCTTTGCGGCGGGAGGCCACGGCGCGGCGCGCGCGCGCCGCGTCGGCCGGGGGCGGGGCGCTGGTGTCCACCACCGGCGGGTCGGGCGTCACCTGCCAGAAGTTTCGAACCTCGGTCTCCCAGGCTTCCAGAATCCGGCGGCCCTTGGCGCTGCCGGTGGCCTGCACGTGCGCCTCGACGAGGCCGCGCAATTCGGCCGACGCCGCGGCGTCGGCCAGGCGCACGACGGTCACCATCTCCATGTTCACGCGCGTAGGGAACGCGCCGTCGGGGTCGTAGACGTACGCCATGCCGGCGGACATGCCGGCGCCGAAGTTGCGGCCGGTGGGTCCCAGCACCACGACTTTGCCGCCGGTCATGTATTCGCAGCCGTGGTCGCCCACGCCTTCCACCACGGTCTCGGCCCCGCTGTTGCGCACGCCAAACCGCTCGCCCGCGCGCCCGGCGGCAAAGAGCCGGCCCGCGGTTGCGCCGTAGAGCACGGTGTTGCCCATGATGACGTTCTCGGCGGGGTCGAACGCGGCCGCGTCCGGCGGGCGCACCGAAATCACGCCGCCGCCAAGGCCCTTGCCCACGTAGTCGTTGGCTTCGCCGACCAGCTCCAGGCGCAGGCCGCGCGTGACGAAGGCGCCAAAACTCTGGCCCGCGGTTCCCTCGAAGCGCAGGCGGATGGTGTCGTCGGGGAGTCCGTCCGGGAACCCTGCCCGCACGACGGCCCCGCTGAGGTGCGCGCCCACGGCGCGGTGGGTGTTGGCGATGAGGTACGTCCGCGCGGCGGGGGCGTCGGGCAGCGCGGCCAGATCGACGTCCGCCAGGATCTGGGTGTCCAGGTGCTCGTCGTGCGGGCGGTCGTTGCTGGCGCGCAGACGGCGCAGCGGCGAAATCCGGGCGGAGTCGGGCGGCGTCAACAGGTCGTGCAGATCCAGCGCCGACGCCCGGCCCGCGTCGCGGTCCGGGTCGGGTTCGAGGTACTGCACCTGGCCGACCAGGTCGTCGAACCTGGCCACCCCCAGCTCGGCCATGATCGCGCGCACGCCCTGCGCCAGATGCATGAAGAAACGCACCACGTGTTCGGGTTCGCCCGCAAAGCGCTGCCGCAGGTCTTCGCGCTGGGTGGCCACGCCAACGGGGCAGGTATTCAGATGGCACTGCCGCGCCATGATGCAGCCCACGGCCACGGCGGCCACGGTGCCGAAGCCGAACTCTTCGGCGCCCAGAATCCCGGCGATCACGATGTCGCGCGCGGTCTTGAGGCCGCCGTCGGTCTTGACCAGAATCCGATCGCGCAGACCGTTGCGCACCAGCACGTGCTGGGTCTCCACCAGCCCGATTTCCCAGGGGACGCCGGCGTTTTTGATCGAGCTGATGGGCGAGGCGCCGGTGCCGCCGTCGTGGCCGCTGATGAGCACGTAGTCCGCGTAGGCCTTGGCCACGCCAGCCGCGACGGTGCCCACGCCGGACTCGGCCACCAGCTTGACGCCCACGGCGGCGTTCGGGTTGGCGTGCTTCAGGTCGTAGATGAGCTGCGCCAGGTCTTCGATGCTGTAGATGTCGTGGTGCGGCGGCGGCGAGATGAGCGGGATGCCGGCGATGGTGTGGCGCAGGCCGGCAATGTAGGGCGACACCTTGCGCGCGGGCAGCTGGCCGCCTTCGCCGGGCTTGGAGCCCTGCGCCATCTTGATTTCCAGCTGCTCGGCCTTGGACAGGTAGAGCGGCGTGACGCCGAAGCGGCCGGAGGCCACCTGCTTGATGCGGCTGTCGCGCGCGTCCCCGCGGTCGTCCAGCTCGTACCAGGTGCGGTCTTCGCCGCCTTCGCCCGTGTTGCTGCGCGCGCCGATGCGGTTCATGCCCTTGCTCAGCGTGCTGTGCGCCTCGGGGCTGAGCGCGCCGATGGACATGGCGGTGGAGGTGAAGCGCCGCACGATGGTTTCGATCGGTTCCACCTCCTCGACCGGGATGGGGGCGTGGATGGAGGTGAAGCGCAGCAGGTCCCGAATGGCGTAGGGCGCGCGCTGGTCGACGGCGGCGTCGTAGGCCGCGAAGTCGTCGTCGCCGCCCGTGCGCAGCGCGCGCTGCAGGGCCTTGACGAATCCCGGATTGGCGGCGTGGAACTCGCCGTCGCGGCGATAGCGCGCCCAGCCGATGTCGGCCTGCGCGGGCGGCGCCGCGTCGGCAAACGCCGCCGCGTGCAGCGCCAACACGTCCTTGGCAATCTCGAGGAACCCAATCCCCCCCACGCGCGAGGGCGTGCCGCGGAAGCAGCGGTTGATGACCCGCGGCGCCAGCCCCACGGCCTCGAAGATTTGGCCGGCGTGATAGCTGCTGATGGTGGAGATGCCCATCTTGGACATCACCTTGCGGATGCCGTCCTCCGCCACGCGCACGTAGGCGGCGGATGGGTCTTCGGACCCGTTGGCGCTGGCGGGCCGCTGGTCGCGGGCGGCGGCGATGGCCAGGTAGGGGTTCACGGCGCTGGCCCCAAACCCCAGCAGGACGGCCAGGTGGTGCACGTCCCAGGCCTGGCCTGTCTGCACGATGATGCCGGCGGTCAGCCGCAGGCCGGCGTCGATCAGGCGGTGGTGCAGGGCGCCGGTGGCCAGGGCGATGGGAATGGCGGCGTGCGCGGCGTCGACCCGGCGGTCGCTCACCACCAGCAGGCGCGCGCCCTGCTGCACGGCGTCGATGGCGCGGAACTCCAGGTCGGCCAGCGCCTGGTCGAGCCCCGCGGGGCCGTCGGCCACCTCGAACACGGCATCCAGCCAGACCGCGGCGAAGGCCGGGTCGTCCAGCGCGTCGATGCGCTGCACGTCCTCGTCCGTCAGCACGGGCGAGTCCAGGTGCAGCAGGTGCGCCGCTTCGGCGTCCGGCTCCAGGAAATTGCCGCGCGCCCCCAGCCGCGTGGCCAGCGACATGACCAGCTTCTCGCGCAAGGGGTCGATGGGCGGGTTGGTGACCTGGGCGAACCGCTGCTTGAGGTAAGAGAACACCGAGGGATGGAAGCGCGACATGACGGCCAGCGGCGCGTCGTTGCCCATCGAGAAGACGGGGTCCATACCCTCCAGCGCCATGGGCTGCAGGATGTGGGTCAGGTCTTCGCGCGTGAAGCCGTGGGCGCGCTGCAGGCGCGCCAGCTCGCTGCTGGGGCGGCCGCGGCCGTTGGCCGAGGGCGGGATGGGCGCCGCCCGGTCCAGCCGCACGGCGCGCTCGGCCAGCCAGGCGCCGTAGGGCTTGTTTTCCACCGTCTCGCGCTTGGCGGCGTAGTCCTTCAGGAAGCGGCCGGTTTCCAGGTCGATGGCAATCAGGCGGCCGGGGCCCAGGCGGCCTTTCTCCACGATCTGGGAATCGTCGATGTCGATCACGCCGACCTCGGAGGCCATCAGCACCATGCCGTCCTTGGTCACGATGTAGCGCGCGGGGCGCAGCCCGTTGCGGTCGAGCGCGCCGCACACCCAGCGCCCGTCCGAAAACGCCAGCGCGGCCGGGCCGTCCCACGGTTCCATCAGGCAGGCGTGGTAGGCGTAGAAGTCCCGCAGCTCCGCGGGCATGTCCGGCTCCGCGCGCCAGGCCTCGGGCACCAGCATCATGGCGCTGTGGATGAGCTCGCGCCCCGACATGGCCAGCAGCTCCAGCGCGTTGTCCAGGCTGGCCGAGTCGGAGCCGGCGTCGTCGGTCAGCGGCTCCAGCACCCCAACGTCGTCGCCGAACAGCTCGCAGGCCAGCGTGCCCTCGCGCGCCAGCATCCAGTTGCGGTTGCCGTCCAGCGTGTTGATCTCGCCGTTGTGCGCCAGCATGCGGAAGGGATGCGCCAGCGGCCAGGTGGGGTGCGTGTTGGTGCTGTAGCGCTGATGGAACACCGCCACGGCCGAGCGGTAGCGCGGGTCGCCGAGGTCGGTGTAGAAGCGCCCCAGCTCGGTGCCCACGATCAGGCCCTTGTAGACGATGGTGCGCGACGACAGGCACGCCGCGTAGTTGCCCGTGTGGAGCGACTCACCGCGCAGGCGCCGCTCCAGGTCCTTGCGCGCCAGGAAGAGCTGGCGTTCGACGTCCGGAAGCTCGGGCGCCCGCGGGCCGCGCAGCAGCAGCAGCTGCTTGATGTTGGGCATCGAGGCGCGCCCGGCCTTGCCCAGCACGTCTCGATCCAGCGGAACGTCCCGCCAGCCCGCCACCACAAACCCGCGGTTGGCGCAGCTCGCCTCGGCCAGACGCTGCGCGCGCCGCGCGCCGCGCGGGTCGTGCGCGTCCAGGAACAGCACGCCGACCGCCATGCGGTCGTTCTCGACGTTTCGATAGCCCAGCTCCGCGTAGGCGTCGCGCATGAGGTCGTGCGGCAGCTGGGTCAGCACCCCCGCGCCGTCGCCGGTGCGCGCGTCGGCGGCAATCGCGCCCCGGTGCGTCAGCGAGGCCACGGCCTCCAAGGCGCGCGCCACGATGTGATGCGAGCGGCGGCCCTGCACGTTGGCCACGAACCCCACGCCGCACGCGTCGTGCTCGTAGCGCGCGTCGTACATCGGAGCCTCGGGTCGAGTCATGGCAGCCATGCGGACGCGGGCCAGGGGGTTAGCGGAACGCTGCCGGACGCGCGATCGACGTGGCGGCCGCAAGCGCGCCGCGCGCCGATTCGGTCATCTGTCGCCGTCCTTCGTCGGGCCGATACACGCGCGGCGCTACCCCCAACGGCCGCAGCCGTCCAAAGGTAAGCGCCGCCCAAGCGCACCAGCGTGTGCGCCGCCTATAGCCTAACGCACAATCGCGCCTCCACGCGCTCCACGCGCTCCACCGCTCCCGCGGCCGCGGCGGCGGCCGCGGGAGCGGGCAGGGTCGCGGCCAGCGGTGTAGGATTGCTAGCGCGCGTCCGATGCCCCTTCGCCATGTTCCGCGTGCTGCTCGTCGGGATGATCGCGGCGACGATTCCGTTCTTGATCTACAGCGGGATGCGTCGGCGGTTGGCCTATGCCTTGTCCCTCACGGCCACGGTCTACCTGGTCGTGATGGGGCTGCGCGTGCTCACCGGGTTTTGGTTCTTCCACGAAGAACTGCAGAACACGGTTGGCGCCATTGCCGTGATCGGGTTGGTGGCGGCGTCGGTGTACATGGCGCTGCGGTATTACGGCGACCGCGCGGTGCGGCGCAAACTGGCCGAGCGCCGCCATGCACCCGACGCGCACCGCAGCCTGATAGATACGCTGCGCCGCACGAAGCGCAGCTGACGCACCGCAGGGAGCAGCCCGTGGCTTTTACGATCGACGAAACTCCCGTGCACTGGGACGACGTGGCGCGCCCCACGCGCATGCCGCCGTGGCAGGAAGTGGTCTGGATTGGGATTCCAGGCTATCCGCGGCGGCTGTGGTTCGTCTCCAAGACGGGCACGAGCTGGCAGCAGCGCCAGCGCGAAGAGATCATCCGCAAGGGCCGCGAGCTGCTGCGCCAGACGCGCGCCGCCGCGCCCGAGGCGACGGTTGCCTGACCTGCGTCCTTGCAGCCGCGCGTCCCGCGCGGCGCGGCGGCCCCCGTCTCTGCGTCACCCTCGCCCCGCGCGGCAGGGCGGGGGTGACGGACGTGTTCGAATCGGTCTGACGAGGTTCGGCGCGTGAACTTGGCGTTGGACGGCAAGGCGGCGGCGGTTACCGGCGGCAGTGAGGGCGTGGGGCGCGCGATTGCGGCCGCGCTGGCGCAGGCAGGGTGCAACGTGGCCGTGTGCGCGCGCCGCCGCCCCGCGCTGGACGCCGCGGCCGCCGAGCTGGCGCGCGCCTCGGGCCGCCGCGTGGAGCCGATCGTGGCCGACGTGGCCGATGCCGCCGACGCGCATGCGTTCGTCACCCGCACCGCCGACGCGTTCGGTCGGCTGGACATCCTGGTCAACAATGCCGGCGGCCCTGGCGCGCATCGGTTCGACGGCGCCAGCGACGAGGTGTGGGCCGCGGACCTGGACGTCAAGCTCTTCGGCGCCATCCGCTGCGCGCGCGCCGCGTTGCCCCACCTGCGCCGCTCCGGCGGGTCGATCGTGAACATCACCTCGGTCGGCGGCCGCGAGCCTGGGCGCGCGTCGGTGCCGACCTCGGTATCGCGCGCCGCGGGCATTGCGCTCACCAAAGCCATGGCCAAGGACTTTGCCGACGACGGCGTGCGCGTGAACACGGTGATGCTGGGGCTGATCCAGAGCGCCCAGTGGCGCCGCCGCTGGGAAGCGGCGGGCCGCCCCGGGACGCTGGACGAGTTCTACGCGCACGCGGCCCACGGCGTCCCCCTCG
This sequence comes from uncultured Chloroflexota bacterium, assembly GCA_958296175.1. GTDB lineage: Bacteria > Chloroflexota > UBA11872 > UBA11872 > UBA11872 > UBA11872. The sequence goes on along the minus strand of OY282448.1, from coordinate 1,075,749 downwards.
GCCGCCTGGGCCGCCCGGCGGAGGTGGCCGACCTGGTGGCCTTTCTGGTCTCGGCGCGCGCCGCCTATATCACCGGCGCCGCCATCGCCGTCGACGGCGGCCTCGCCAACGCGCTGTAGCCCTTCGGCGCACCTCGCTGTGTCGCGGGACAGCCCTTCGTCACGCTCGCGGCGGCCTTTGCAGAAATCACGGCCGGAGCGGGCTGCGGCCCGCCCGAAGGCTCGCCGAACCTGGTGACGGTGACGCTGGCTTACGGTCCCGTATCCAGGACGGGGCGGGCGGGCGCCGGAATGCCGCGGTCGTGCCCAGGCCGCCCGCGGCCTGCGGGGCGCGGGTACGGCGCTCGCCGCCCGGCCGCAGGGGCCGCGCCTGCCGGCGTCAGCTGCCCGCGCGGATGAGGTTGAGCGCGGAGCCGGCCCAGAACCAGCGGACCTGTTCGGCGTTCAGCGTGTGGTCGAGCTGCATGGTGTCCGTCGATCCGTCCGAATGTTCCACCACGGCCGTCAGCGGGCGTCCGGGCGCCAGGTCGGCAATGTCCGTCAGCGCGATGCGGTCGTCGATCCGAATGCGGTCGAAGTCGTCCGGGTCGGCAAAGGTCAGCGGCAGCACGCCTTGCTTCTTGAGGTTGGACTCGTGGATGCGGGCGAAGCTGCGCACGATGACGGCGCCGCCGCCGGTGTGGCGGGGCGACATGGCGGCGTGTTCGCGGCTGCTGCCTTCGCCGTAGTTGCGGTCGCCCACCGCCGCCCAGGTGATGCCGGCGTCCCGATACGAGCGCGCCACGTCCGCCAGCGGCTCGTCGTCCTCGCCGGTCTCCACGTTGTAGCCGGTGCCGGCCTCGTCCCCGAAAGCGTTGGCGGCGCCGATGAACATGTTGTCGCTGATGTTGGTCAGGTGGCCGCGGTAGCGCAGCCAGCGGCCAGCCGGCGAGATGGCGTCGGTGGTGCACTGCCCCACGGCTTTCAGCAGCACGGGCATGCGCTGGAACTGCGCGGCGGTGCGCGGCGCAAAGGGTTCCAGCGCCTCCAGCCGCTCGCTGTCGGGGTCGATCGCCACCGACACCTCCTCGGGGTCTGCGGCCGGCGGTTGGTAGCCGACGCGCTGGCCCACGAACCCGCGGGCGGGCACGTCGGGCGCCGGCGCGGGCGGGTCGAGCGTGAAGCTCTCGCCGTTGCCGCCGTCCAGCTTGGAGGTCAGGGGGTCGAACGACAGCCGCCCGCCCAGCGCGAAGGCCACGGCCAGCTCGGGGCTGGTGAGGAACGAAAACGTGTTGGGGCTGCCGTCGTTGCGGCGCGGGAAGTTGCGGTTGAACGACGAGACGATGGAGTTGCGCCGCGGCGCGCCGCCCTCGCGCTGCGGCGTGATGTCGTCCCGCCGCCATTGCCCGATGCACGGCCCGCAGGCGTTGGCCAGCACCACGGCGCCAATGGCTTCCAGATCGGCCAGCTGGCCGTCGCGCTCGATGGTGGCGCGCACCATCTCCGAGCCCGGCGTGACCAGAAACGGCACGGCGGCGCGCAGGCCGCGGCTGGCCGCCTGCCGGGCCAGATCGGCCGCGCGCGAGATGTCTTCGTACGACGAATTGGTGCAGCTGCCCACCAGCGCCGCGGAAATCTGGTCGGGGTACCCCTCGGCCGCCACCGCGTCGGCAAGCTGCGACACCGGCCGCGCCAGGTCGGGGGTGTGCGGCCCCACCACATGCGGTTCCAGCGCGGCCAGATCGATCTCGATCACCTGCGCGTAAGAGCGCGGCGGGTCGGCGGCCGCCTCCGGGTCGGCGGTCAGCAGGTCGGCGTTGGCGTCGGCCAGGTCGGCCAGCGCGCCGCGCTCCGTGGCGCGCAGATAGGCGGCCATGCGCTGGTCGTAGGGAAAGACCGAGGTGGTGGCGCCGAGCTCGGCCCCCATGTTGGTGATTGTGGCCTTGCCCGTGCATGCCAGGGCGGACGCGCCCGGGCCGAAGTATTCCACGATGCGGTTGGTGCCGCCGCTGGTGGTCAGCATGCCCGCCACCTTCAGAATCACGTCCTTGGGCGCGGTCCACCCCGACGGCTCGCCCGTGAGCCGCACGCCGATGACGTGCGGGTGCAGCACCTCCCAGGGGAGGTTCACCATCACGTCCACGGCGTCGGCCCCGCCCACGCCCGCCGCCAGCATGCCCAGGCCGCCGGCGTTGGGCGTGTGGGAATCCGTGCCGATCATCAGCCCGCCCGGAAAAGCGTAGTTCTCCAGCAGCACCTGGTGGATGATGCCGGAGCCGGGCGCCCAGAAGCCGATCCCATATTTGGACGACACGCTCTTGAGAAAGGCGTAGACCTCGTTGTTGTCCAGCAGCGCCTGCTGCAAGTCGGGGTCGGCCCCGCTGTAGGCGCGGATCAGGTGGTCGCAATGCACGGTGGTGGGCACCGCGGCGCTGCCGCGCCCGGCCAGCATGAACTGCAAGAGCGCCATCTGCGCCGTGGCGTCCTGCATGGCCACGCGGTCGGGCCGCAGCTGCACATAGCTTTCGCCGGGCGTGAGGTCCTGGCCCGCGGGGTCGTCCAGATGGCCGTACAAAATCTTTTCCGCCAACGTCAGCGGCCGCCGCACGCGCTGGCGCACGACCGCCAGGCGGCGGCGCATGGCGGCGTACGCGGCGTCGACCAGGTCAGGCGTCGAATCGATCGTGGGCATGGCAGCTAGGCTCCACAGGGCAATTCACGAACGGCGGCGCGCCGCTCGTGCCCGCGATTCTAGTTCGCCCCGCTCCGCCAGGCCCTGGCCAAACCCGCCGCGGCGCGCGCCGACGCTCCCCGCCGCGCGATTCCTCGACGCAGCCCGCCGGCGCTAACGCTGCGAGTGTCGTGCAGACGCGGCGTAGCATGGCGATGGCCGAGCTTCGCAAGTCGCGCCGAAGCCAGAACCCCTAGCATGAACGCACCGCCGGGGCGCCGCGCGCCGATCGGACGGACCCAGCCGCTGCCTGCCGCCGGCGCGGCAGTTGCCGGCGCGGCGGGCGGCGTCCTCCGAGGTCGGGACCTCCCAGCGAGACCCACGGCGAAACGCAGGATCGGTCGCCCTGAGACGTAGGGGCCAGGCAGCACCGACCGCGCCGACCGCGCCGACCGCGCCGGGCCGCGCACGGGCCGGGTGGGCAACGGCATGGCGCACGCGCCGGGTTCTGTCGGCGATGGCGCTTCGAGCGGTTGGCGGCGCGCTGCTCGCGGGGGCGTTGCTGGCCGCCTGCGGCGGGGCGGGGGAGCGCGAGGTGCGGGTGTTTGCGGCGGCGTCGCTGCGGCCGGCGTTCGACGAGCTGGCCGCCGCGTTTGGCCGGGCGCATCCAGGCGTGCGCGTGGTGGGCGATTTTGCCGGGTCGCAGGTGCTGCGGCGGCAGCTGGAAGCCGGCGCCGCGGCCGATCTGTTCGTTTCGGCCAACCCGACGCATACGCGCGAGCTCCAGCAGGCGGGCGCGCTGGTCGGGCCGGCGGCGGTCGTCGCGGCCAACGAGATCGTGCTGGCCGTGCCGGCAGGCAATCCCGGCCGCATCGGCAGCCTGGACGACCTGGCGCAGGCGGGTCGGCGTCTGGTGATGGCCAGCGGCACGGCGCCGGCCGGCATGTACGCGCGCGCCATGCTGACGCGCCGCGAAGCGTCCGGCGGCGGCCCCGGATTTGCCGCGGCCGCGCTGCGCAACGTCGTGTCGTTCGAGACCAACGTGCGCCTGGTGGCCGCCAAGCTGGAACTGGGCGAGGCGGACGCGGGGTTCGTCTATCGCAGCGACGTGCACGCGGCGCGCGGGCGCCTGGCGGTCGTGGCCGCGCCGCCCGAGGTTCGCGTCAGCGGCGACTATCTGGCCGCAGTTGCGCGCGCCGCCCGGTCGCCGCAGCTGGCGGAGCAGTTCATCGCCTTCCTGCAATCCCCCGCCGCCCAAGCCATCCTGGCGCGCCGCGGCTTCGGCGGCAGCGGACAGGGCTGACCCGGCGCCTCCAAAGCGCCAGAACGAGCCGCCGTGGTGCGATGATGCCCGCCCAGGGTGTTGCGCGCGCGGGGGATGGAGCGTCTGGCGGTGTGACCTCGCACGACGCGGACGCTCGAACATCTGCGCGGAGCGCCGGCGCGGCGCCCGCGCGCGGGGAAGTGCGACATCAGTCCCATATCAGAATCTGTCCCATTGGCGCGGCGCCCGCGCGCGGGGAAGTGCGCCGCCGCCGATTTCCAGCGCCTGGCCGTCCGCCAGCCAGCGCCCGCGCGCGGAGAGGTGTGCTCGTTACCGTGAGCGCGTCGGTTACAGGTGGGTAGCGGCGCCCGCGCGCGGGGAGGTGCGCCGTCCTGGGGGCGGCTGCTGGTCGGTGCGCTGGCCGCGGCGGCGCTGGCGTTGGTGCTGGCGCCGGTGGGCGTGCTGATGGTGCGCGGCGTCACCCAGGCCGACGTGGGCGCGGCGTTGGCCAGTCCGTTCGTGCGCGCGTCCATGCAGCTCTCGCTGCTCACGTCCGCCGCGGCGCTGGCGTTCGTGGTCGGTCTGGGAACCCCGGCCGCCTACCTGCTGGCGCGCACCAGGTTCCCCGGCCGGGGCCTTGTGGACGCGCTGATCGACCTGCCCATCGTGCTGCCGCCGGTGGTTGGCGGGTTGGCGCTGCTGCTGACGCTGGGTCGGCGCGGGCCGCTGGGCGGCGCGCTGGCCTGGGCCGGCGTGGACGTGGCCTTCACCACCGCGGCTGTGGTGGCGGCGCAGACGTTCGTGGCCCTGCCGTTCTACGTTCGCGCCGCCAAGGCCGGGTTCCAGAGTGTGGATCGGCGGCTGGAAGCCGTCTCGGCCACGCTGGGCGCGCGGCCGTGGCGCACGTTTCGGCGCGTGACCGTGCCGCTGGCGCTGCCCTCGCTGGCCGGCGGCGCCGTGGTGGCCTGGGCGCGCGCGCTGGGCGAGTTCGGCGCCACCATCATGTTCGCCGGCAACGCGGCAGGGCGCACCCAAACCATGCCGCTGGCGATTCTGGACGCCATGGAGGCCGATCTGAACGCCGCCATCGCCGTGGCCGTGGTGCTGGCCGCGGTCTCGCTGGCCGTGCTGGTCAGCTTCCGCCTGCTGGCGCGGGTGGGCGGCCGCGCGCTGTGATTCGGATCGACTGCGCGCTCACCCAGGGGAGCTTTCGCCTTGCGCCCCGCCTGACGGTTGGGACGGGCGTCACCGTGCTGTTTGGCGAGTCGGGCGCCGGCAAGACGCTCACGCTGGAGGCCGTGGCCGGGTTGCTGACGCCAGACAGCGGCCGCATCACGCTGGACGGCCGCGCGCTGTTCGACGCCGGCCAGGGTCTCGACGTTCCGCCCTACGAGCGGCGGCTCGGCTACGTGGTGCAGAACTCCGCCCTGTTTCCCCACCTGAGCGTGGCCGACAACGTGGCCTACGGGCTGTTCGACCTGCCGCGCGCGCGGCGGCGGCGCCGCGTGGCCGAGCTGCTGCGCCTGTTGGCAATCGACGACCTGGCCGACCGCAAGCCCGCGCGCATTTCCGGCGGCCAGGCGCAGCGCGCCGCGCTGGCGCGCGCGCTGGCCCGCCGGCCGGCGGCGCTGCTGCTGGACGAGCCGTTTGCGGCGCTGGACGAAGGCGCGGCGGCGGCACTGCGGCGCGAGCTGCGGCGGCTGGTGCGCGACCTGGGCGTGCCCGTGCTGATGGTGACCCACAACCTGGCCGAGGCCAGCTACATCGGCGACCGCATCGCCGTGATGGACGACGGCCAGGTCTTGCAGGAAGGCGAGCGCGCCGAGGTGCTCACGCGCCCGCGCACCGCGCGCGCGGCCCGCCTGCTGGGCATTGCCAACGTGCTGGCGGGGCAGGTCGTGGCGGCCCGGCCGGCCGCGGTGGTGCGCACGGCGGTCGGGGACTTGCAGTCGGACCGCCCGGCGCCGCCCGGCGGCCGCGCCGTGCAGGCGGCGCTGCGCGCCGACCAGATCATTCTCACGCGCCCCGACCGCCCGACCGAGCCGCGCCCCAACATGCTGACCGTGGAAATCCAGGAGGAGGCGGACTTCGGGCACTCGCTCACGCTGACCGCCCGCGTGCTGGGCGCCCCCGCAGACCCCGCGCCCACCCTGGAAATCCAGATCGCCCCCCACCCCTACCGCGTGCTGGGCGTAGCCGCCCACCGCCGCTGGCGCGTCCACATCCCCCCGGAGGCCGTGCACGTGATGCCGGGGTAAGCCCAGCAGGAGACGCGTGACGACTCGTTCGCGTTCCGTGTGGTAGGATGATCGCGTCTCCCCCTATGACGCCTACCGGATGCCAAAAGAAACGCTCTGGCCTCTAAAGCCACATACTGCTGCGAAGCACGAGATCCTCCGCCGCTACTTAGGGGCTTGGTTCCCCATTCTCGGGAGCAAAAATCCCCGCCTGTTGTATGTGGACGGGTTCTGCGGCCCCGGTCGATATAGCACCGGAGAACCAGGGTCTCCTATTGTCGCCGTCGAAACAGCCTATTCACACAGGAATAATATGCGCGCTAATCCCGAGTTCGTTTTCATTGATAAGGATTGTAGCCGAATCAAGAATCTCAGATCGGAGATTAAGCTACAGCCTTGGCACGAAGACTATATAATTCAAACAATTTGCGGAGAGTTTAGTCAAGAGTTTCCTATTATTCTTGATACACTCGTCAAGACGCATCAGCCATCACCACTTTTTGTCTTCATCGACCCATTTGGATTCTCAGGCGTTCCATTCAAGCTTGTGAAGCGTGTTTTTAGCTATAAGCGGGCAGAAGTTTTCATCTTGCTGGATACAGCTAGGCTTCGGAGATTCTTGGGTCATCCGAATAATTCGACCCGTAAGCATATGGAAGAGTTATTCGGGACAAAAGATGTTTTTACGATTGCCAAATCCGGCCATGACAGGATATCAGCGCTTCGTGGTCTATATCAACAACAACTTAGCACCTGCGTTAGATTTGTCCGTTTCTTTGAGATGCTCGATCGAAATGATGTTGATATCTACCATCTATTCTTTGCAACGAACAGCCCTCTTGGATTTGAGAGGATGAAGGAAGCAATGTGGGCAGTCGACGAAACTGGTACATTTCGTTTTTCTGACAGAACTGATCCTGGACAGATGGTTATGATTGGAGCAACTCCGAACAAGGGCTTAGCAGAGCAGATTGAAAAGCGTTTTGCTGAACGAACTGTGTGTGTAAGAGAGATAAAACAATGGGTTATCGAAGAGACGACTTACTTGCCCAAGCATGTGAGGGCAGCGCTGAAGCATGCAGAACGCACTGGCCGCATCAACGTGAAAGCAAGAATGGATGATGGAAGCAAGCGGAGAAGTGGTGCGTTCCCCGACGGTGTAATTATCGACGTCCGGCCGAAGCCTATGCAAAAATCCCTAGGCCTTAGCTAATTCGGCTCGTGTTTCGAATGGAGCAAGCGTTCATTCCTGAGGAGGTCTAACGATGGGTCAACAGTCGCGCATCGAGTGGACCGACGCAACCTGGAACCCTGTGACGGGGTGCGACCGGACGAGTCCGGGGTGCGACCATTGTTATGCGGAGCGCATGGCGGCGCGGTTGCAGGCGATGGGGAACCCGCGCTACCGCCGCGGGTTTCGGGTCACGCTGCATTGGGACAAGGTGGACGAGCCGCTGCGCTGGCGGAAGCCGCGGCGGGTGTTCGTCAACAGCATGAGCGACCTGTTTCACGCCGAGGTGCCGCTGCCGTTCGTGAAAGCCGTGTTCGCGTCCATGAACGCGGCGGCCGACCACCAGTTCCAGATTCTGACCAAGCGGGCGCGGCGGCTGCCTGGCGTTGCGCGGGAGCTGGACTGGACGCCGAATATCTGGATGGGCGTTTCGGTCGAAGATCGCCGCTACCGATGGCGGATCGACTGCCTGCGGCAGGTGTCTGCCGCCATTCGCTTTCTGTCGATCGAGCCGCTGATCGGGCCGGCGGGTCGGTTGGACCTGGAGGGCGTCGACTGGGTGATCGTTGGCGGCGAAAGCGGGCCGGGCGCTCGGCCGATGGACCCCGCCTGGGCGCGGGACGTTCGCGACCAATGCCTTGCCCAGGGCGTGCCGTTCTTCTTCAAGCAATGGGGCGGCGTGAACAAGAAGGCGGCGGGTCGGCATTTGGACGGGCGCGTCTGGGAGCAGTTTCCCCGGCCTGTGCTGGAATGAATCGCGGCGCGGCGCCGTGCGAACATTCAGACGGCGCAGGCGCTGGAGGTCGTGCGGGCATGACGCGAGGGGGTCGGTCGAGTCGATGACGTTTGCCGCTGAGTTGGCGTTTGCGCTGGGGGTGGTGCAGCGGGCGGCAGCGCCGGCGCTGGCGGGGTTTCGGCGGGCGGACTTGCCCGAGTCCAAGAAACCCGACGGCTCGATCGTGACGCAGGGCGACCTGGACGTGAACGAGCTGATCGTGCGCGAGCTGCGCGCGGGCTATCCCGGCGACGCCATCTTGTCCGAGGAAGGCCCGCAGGACGCCGAGCGGCTGGACGCGCGGCGCTGCTGGACGGTGGACCCGATCGACGGCACCTCGCTCTATGCGCGCAAGCAGCGCCACTGGTCGATCATGCTGGCGCTGGTGGTGGACGGCGCGCCGGTGGTTGGCGCCGTGACCTATCCGCTGCTGGGCGAGACGTACGCGGCGGCCCCGGGGCGCGCGCCGACGCGCGCGGCGAACGGCCAGACGCGCGAGCTGCGCGCGGCGCCGCTGGACGGCGGCCCGCTGCGCGTGCGCCACACGGCCGCGGCCGCGGCGCTGGCGCAGCACGGCGGCGGCCAGGGCGCCGCGGTCTTTACCAAGAGCTGGCACGGCGCGTTCATGCTGGTGTCTCTGCTGGCATCCGGCGACCACGCCTTCGTGACGACGGGCCGCACGGGCCACGACTGGGACCTGGCGCCCTACGCGGCCATGCTGTGCGCGGCGGGCGGGGTGGTGACGGACCTGGCCGGCCGGGAGCATCGGTTCAACCGGCCGCAGACGCGCGTGCGGGGCGGGGTGATTGCCGCTGTCTCGCCCGCGGCGCACGCGCGCACGCTGCCGCTGGTGGAAGGGGCGGAACTGACGCCGGAGCTTCCCTAGGGGGTGGGGAGGGCGGCGGGGAAGACCCTCACCCTGCCCTCTCTCAGTGGGAGAGGGGAAGAGGAAAGAAGACCCTCGCCCTGCCCTCTCCCAGTGGGAGAGGGGAAGAGGAAGAGGGGGGAGGAGGGGGGTGTTGGCTGTGGGAGGGGGAGGTGGAACCGTGCATGCCTCGAACGTAGCCCGGAGCCTCGGTGTTGGCTGTGGGAAGGAGCGAGGCTTGGGTGGGCTTTTAGACTGGGGGCGTCGTTTTCCTGGAGCGGCTCATGCGCATTGCTACCGGCAACATCGGGCACGAGTCCAGCACGTTCACACCCATCGCAACGCCCTACGAGGCGTTCACCGAGTCGTCGCGCGGGTTCCACCGCGGCGCGCAGGTGCTGGAAGCGCTGCGCGACACCAACAGCGGCTGCGGCGGGTTCATCGATGGCGCCGAGGCGCACGGCTTCGAGCTGGCGCCGCTGCTGTGGACGTTTGCGGAGCCGTCCGCCCCGATCCAGGCCGGCGCCTGGGCGCAGCTGAAAGACGAGTTCTTGCAGCGGCTGGAGGCGGCCATGCCGGTGGACGGGGCGCTGCTGGACTTGCACGGCGCGGCGGTGGTGGAGGGCATCGACGACGGCGAAGGCGACCTGCTGGCCGGCGTGCGCTCGATTCTGGGTCCCGAGCGGCCGGTGATCGTGACGCTGGACCTGCATGCCAACATCAGCGACGCGATGGCCCGGCTGGCGGACGTGCTGATTCCCTGCGACACCTACCCGCACGTGGACTTCCGCGAGCGCGGGCGCGAGGCCGCCGACCTGATGGTGCGCACCCTGCGCGGCGAGATTCGCCCCACCATGGCGGTGGAACGGCTGCCGCTGCTGTGGGCGGGCGGCAACGCCACGGGCGGCGCGGTGTTCGACGCCATCGTGGCGCAGGCGCACGCGCTGGAAGCGCAGCCGGGCGTGCTGACCGCCTCCGTCAATCCGGGGTTCGCCTGGGCCGACATTCACGACGCGGGGGCGACGGTGGTGGTGACGACCGACGGCGACCCAGCGCGCGCGAGGCGCGAAGCGCGGGCCTACGCCGACGCGATCTTCGCGCGCCGCCGGCACTTTCTGGTCGACCTGGTCGAGTTCGACGAGGTGCTGGCCGCGGCCGCGCGCAACCCGGCGCGGCCGGTGGTGGTGGCGGACGGGCAGGACAACCCGGGCGGCGGGGCGCCGGGCGACTCGACCGGCATGCTGCGGGCCTTCGTCCAGCACGGGCTGACGGACGCGCTGGTGCTCACCATCTGCGACCCTGCCACGGTGCAGCGCGCGCAGGCGGCGGGGCACGGCGCGGAAGTCGAGGTCGAGATTGGCGGGAAATCCGCGCCGGAACAAGGCCCGCCGCTGCGCGCGCGGGCCGTGGTGGAGAACCTGTGCAACCTGGAGTTCGTGATCCGCGGCCCCATGTACACGGGCATGACGCAGAAGTTTGGCCCCAGCGCGCTGCTGCGCATTGGCGGGGTGCGCGTGGCCGCGGCCAGCAACCGCTTGCAGCTGTTCAGCCTGGAGTGCCCGCGCGCGCTGGGCATCGAACCCACGCGCCTGCAATGGATCGGCGTCAAGTCCTCCACCCATTTCCGCGCGGCCTACGACCCCATCGCCGGCCAGGTGCACCGCGCGGCCTTCCCTTCGGTGCAATCGCACGACCCGCGCAAGCTGACTTACCGCAACCTGCGGCGGCCGATCTTTCCGCTGGACCCTATCGAGGCCAGGCCCGCGCCGCCGCGCTAGATTTGCGCGCGCCGTTGGAGTTGGGACGCGTATGTCGCCGGAACTGGTCGGGATTCTGGGTGTGGGCGCCGCCCTGTTCGTGGGTCTTGGCGGTCTGAACCTAGCGTTGTGGCGCGGCGTGAAGACGGAGCTGCGCGGCGTGCGGGCGGAGGTGCACGGCGTGCGGGCGGAAATGCGGGCGGAGATACACGGCGTGCGGGCGGAGGTGCGCGACGTGCGGGCGGATATCCACAACGTGCGGGCGGAGGTGCGCGACGTGCGGACGGAGATGCACGGCGTGCGCGAGGACATGACGGCCGCAAACAGAACGCTGGAGGCACGTCTCGGGGCCGTGGAACAGGGGCTGGCTCGCCTGAACGGCTTGGTCGAAGGTCTGATTACGGCGTTCGGACAGGATCGGTCCGACCGCGCGGCGTAGCGGGGGCGGTCGTCAGGCCAGGCCGCGGCGAGGATGCGCCTGGCCGCCCGCTCGAACCAGGAAGCAGCGCCAACGCCTTGTGCCCGTTGCTGCGGGCCTAGAGGCTCTCCCCGCAGGCGCTCAAGGCGCGAACGACGGGGTGCTGGTCCGACGCGCCCTGGCCGGTGAAGGTGAAAATCGCGTCTTCGATGTCATCGAAATCGTCGGTGGCGCGAAACGCCAGGCGTCCGGCGTGGACGAGGCCGAAGGCAAACTCCCTGATCTGCCAGTCGGGCACGAAGACCGCGGTGTTGTTGGTAGACACCGCCCATTGCCCTTGGCTGGCGGCGTCATCGTCGTTCCAGCGCCACTGCACGTCGATTGCATTCGAGCGCCAACTCGACAGATATGTGTACTGGCCAAAGTAGACGTAGATGTCGGCGTCCCTGTCCGTGAGTTCACAGCGAACCACCACAAAGGAACCGTCGCTGCCGTCGGCGATGGCCATGAGGCGTTCCGCGCCGGTGACTTGATCGCGCGTTGACTGCAGCTCCCAATTGGTTCCGGCCGGCGGGGCGGGGGCGCTGGGCGGCGGGGTGGGGGTTGTGGGCGGCGGGGCAGGGGCGCCGCTTGGCGGCGGCAGCGTGCCGGCGCGGTGGCTGGCGATCCAGGCGTCGAGCGTCTGCCGCGCCTGGTCCCCGTCGATCAGAAGATTCACGTTTTCCACGCGCTGGGCGCCGCCCAGTTTGCTGGTGGCAACGCCAATGACGTCCCCGCGCAGCGTGAGTCCCGGCCCGCCGCTGTTGCCCGGGTTGGCCGTTGCGTCGGTTTGCAGCCAGCCGGAGTGGCGGGCGGACAGGATGCCGCGCGTGGCGGTGAGCGTCTTCAGCCCCAGCGGGTAGCCCAGGATGACGATGTCCTCGCCCACCGCCAGGGCGGCGGAGCTGCCGAAGCTCAGAAACGGATGTCCCGCACCAGGCAGCTTGAGCAGCGCCAGGTCGAGGTCTGGATCGTCCGCCACCACCGGCGCGGACACTTCGCGGCCGTCGTGCGCGCCCACCACCGCCTGGCGCGCGCCGTCGAGCACGTGGCTGTTGGTCAGCACATAGCCGTCGGCCGTCACCACGAAGCCGCTGCCGCTGCCCGTGGACGTCTGCACGAAGCGGACGGCGTCCTGCGCACGCCGCACCAGCTCGGCCACGGTGAGACGCGCGCCGGCAGGTTCCGAGCTGGTCGTCCCAGCGTCGAACGCCCAGGCGAACAGGCTGCGCACGTCGGCGCGGTGGTCGTTTTGGCAGGCGCCTTCCGCCGCGGGGCCGGCGCCGAACACCTGCTGGTAGATACCGACGTTCTGGGCGTTCCCCAGATGCCCTTCGACGATATCGTTGAGGTCGACGCAGGTGGACGGCCACGCGGTGGGCGGCGCGCTTGCCCCCTGGCCGCCGCCGAAGGCCCAGGCAAAGACCGCGCGCACGTCGTCGCCGTGATCGTTCTGGCAGCCCTGCTCGGCCTGCTCGCCGAAGACGCGCTGGTAGATGCCGACGTTGCCGTGAGCGCCCAGATGGGTCTCCACGACGTCGTTGAGGTCCACGCAGGTGGCGGGCCACTGCGCGTAGGCCGGCAGCGCCAGCAGCGCAACCCCGGCCGCCGCGATCAGCCCGGCGGCCAGCACCTTTGCGGCGAATCCCCACGACTTACGGCGCATGTCCAGAACCTCGGCGGGGCGGCGTTCGCGTCACGGAGACACCCTCGTCACGCGCATGGAGACGGGGGAACGCCGGCGGCCGCGCGCTAGTGTACGCGGCCGCCGGGAGGTCCTGCGGTCGGAACACCCGCGCATCTGTCGGGGCGTTCGATTCGGCAGCGTTGGGGGACCGGACCGCCGGGGCGGGCTATGACCCGCCCGAATGCTCGTCGAACCTGTTGGCCGTGACGATGGATTTCGGCGCGGGCCGGAGTGACGAGGCTATGCCCACGGCTCTTGCCGAGAGGGGGAAGCGAGCTTGCAGGGCGCGCGTTGCGTGTGTTCGGGCTCGCGGAGCGGTTACCTCCGCGGCGCCCGCGCAACGCGCGCCCTGCGGTCCCTGCCCGGGTTACTGGCTGCCGAACTCCTGAACGGTGGCCGCGCCGTCGCCATCCACGTCGGCTTTGAGCCGCGGATATTGGCTGGCGCCGCCGAAGTCCCACAGGTCGCCGTCCTGGTTCCAGAGGGCGTAGACGCCGGTGTAGCCGGTGGGCGTTTGCAGGGCGGCGGTGGACAAACCCTGGGCGCCGGTGGCGTCGCCAAAGCCCGAGGCTTCCGTCTGGCCCGTCGTGTCGACGTCCCAGTAGCTGGCGGTGATGCTGGCGTGCTCCAGGTTTTCGCCCACCAGGCCGCCGGTGTCGCGGACACCCCGCACGGCGCCTGCCGCATAGCTGGTGCTCACGGCGCTCTGGTTTTCGCCCACCAGGCCGCCAATGTCGTCATCGCCCATGACGGAGCCGGTGGCGTAGCTGGCGGTGACCGTGCCGGACGTGTCGTTGACGCCGACCAGCCCGCCGGCGCGGTTTTCGGCGGCCACGGCGCCGGTGGCGTAGCTGGCAAAAATCTCACCGCTGTTGCGGCCGACCAAGCCGCCGCTGTCGTCGTCGCCGGAGACGCTGCCGGTGGCGTAGCTGAACTGGATCGGGCCGTTGTTCCAGCCGACCAAGCCGCCGTTGGCGATGCCGGCCGACACGCGGCCCGTAGCGTAGCTGGCGTGAATCGTGCCGCCGCTTTCGCCACTGCCGAAGTTTTCGCCCACCAAGCCGCCGGTGTCGCGCAGGCCGGTCACGTTGCCGCTGGCATAGCTGCCGGTGATGACTCCCTCGTTTTCGCCCACCAGGCCGCCGGTGTCGTCATCGCCGACCACGGCGCCGCTGGCGTAGCTGGCCTCGATCATGCCGGAGACGCTGTTGTCCCCCACCAGGCCGCCCACGCGATGCTCCGCCGACACGATGCCGGTGGCGTAGCTGGCACGGATCACGCCGCTGTTCACGCCCGCCAGCCCGCCGGAGTCGTCGACGCCGTCCGACACAGCGCCGGTGGCGTAGCTCTGCCTGATGATGCCGCCGTTCCAGCCGGCCAGGCCGCCGACGCCGCGCTGGCCGAACACCGTGCCCTCGGCATAGCTGCCGCTGATATTGCCGCCCTGGCGGTTGACCCCGACCAAGCCGCCGATGCGGTGCTTGCCAGAGACGTGCGCGGAGCTGGAGCTGTCGGTGATCGGCACGTAGTTCACCCCGGCCAAGCCGCCGACGTCGTCGTTCCTCCCCGTGACCAGGCCGCTGGTGGAACTTTCGAAAATTGGGCCCTGATTGAGGCCGACCAATCCGCCGACAACGTCGCTGCCGGACGTATCGGTGCTGGTGACGCTGGCGCGAATCTCGCCTTGATTGACTCCGACCAAACCGCCGGCGACGCGGGCAGCCGATACGGTGCCCTCGGCGCGGCTGGCTTCGATGGTTCCATAGTTGAACCCGACCAGTCCCGCACCGACGTTGACGACGGACACGGCGCCGGCGGCGCGGCTGTTGCGCACGATGCCGCGGTTTCGGCCCAGCAGCCCGCCAACGTCACGGATGGACGACACGACGCCGGTGGCGTAGCTGTCCTCGATCACGCCGCTGCTGGCGCCGGCCAAGCCGCCGACGCTGCTGGCGCCTTTGATGGAGACGTCCGCCAGGCCGAGCGCACGAATGGTGCCGGACGTGCGGCCAAAGAGCCCCACGTACTGCTGCCCGCCACGGTCGATGAACAGGTTGGCGATTGACGCGCCGCCGCCGTCGAACGTGCCTGTGAACGGCGTGGATTGGCTGCCGATCGGCAGCCAGCCGCGGTTTTGCGTCCAGGCCGGGCTGACCATGCCGGCGGCGTAGCTGGCGGCGCTGCTGAAGTCCAGGTTGCGCGTGAGCTGGTAGCCCATGCAGCCGGCGGCGGGGCAGCCCATGCCGCCGCGCGCGTTGGCGAACGCCGACGCATAGGCCGCCGCGTCCGCGCCGGCGTCCGGCGCGCCGTCGCCGTTCAGGTCCCAACGCACCGCGTTCAGCTGCTCGAGATTGACAATTTCGATCAAGCCGTCGTCGTTGGCGTCGTAGTCCAGCGTGCCGGCCGCCGCGCCGGGAGCTTGCGCCAACAGGTTTTCGCTGAAGGCCACTCCGGCGCCGTGATCGCGCTGGCAGGCGGCTTCGGCCTGCTCGCCGTACGCGCGCTGGTAAACGCCCACGTTGTCGACGTTGCCCCGCTGCGCCTCGACCAGATCGTTGAGCTCCACGCAGGTCGTGGGCCACTGGGCGGCGGCGGACCCGGACAGCACGGTGAAGGCCGCACCAATCGATGCGGCGAGGATGGCAAGCTTGCGGAGGCCTGATGGTTTCATGAGGGACCGTCACCTGCCCTGGACATTGATCGGCAGGCGTGGTCAACGGCCCGCCACTGGCAAAACCCGGGGGATTATACGGGAAGCGGCCCGTAGGCGCAGGCGGCGCGGCCCGCGCGGACCGGTGCGCCGGGAGGCGTTCGCCCTGCAGGACGGCGGCTGCGGGCGCCGTGACAGTCCCGCGTTTGGCCGCTGATCTCGAGCGTGCGGTTGGCGGCGGCTTCGGACGCCGTGAGCCGGCCGTTGCATGCGTTCGCCGCCCCGCGAAGGCAGGGACGGGGTGAACGCCGCCGCGCCGCGGGCGGCTAGTTGAACGTGAGAATGATGGTAGTGACGATGCCCAGGCCGGCGAAGACCAGGGCGAGGCCGCCGCCAAGCAGTTTGTAGGTCCGAATGGTCTGCTGCTGGTCGAGTGCCTTCATCTCGCGGATGAGGTCGACACGCAGCGCCTCAGTTTCGCGGGTGAGGTCGACACGCAGCGCCTCGATCTTGGCTTCCAAATCCGCAACCGCCTGGGCGAGAGCAGTGCGGTGGGCCTGGTTGTCACGGGCGGCGTCGGCGCGCAACGACTCGGTTTCGCGGGTGAGATCGGTGCGCAGCGCCTCGGTTTCGCGGGTGAGGTCGGTGCGCAGCGCCTTGGTTTCGCGGGTGAGGTCGGTGCGCAGCGCCTTGGTTTCGCGGGTGAGATCGGTGCGCAGCGCCTCGGTTTCGCGGGTGAAGTCGGCGCGCAGCGCATCGATCTTGGCGTCCGTCTCCGCAATCGCGTGGGTGAGGTCGGTGCGCAACGCCTCGGTTTCGTGGGCGACGTCGGCGCGCAACGACTCGATCGCCTGGATGAGATCGGCGCGCAGCGCCTCGAGGTCCCGCCGGGTGGCGAGGCTTGCGCCGACGTCCTCGGTGAAGATGGCAACGATGGCTTCGGCCTTGGTCTCGTCGAAGCCCGCGTCTTGCAGCTGCCGGGACGCCTTGAGCGTGTCGAACGTAACAGCCATGCTGCTATTTTAGGCGCCGGACGCCAGGCCGGGCAACACGCGCGGGTTCGAGGTGCGCGTCACTCGCTCGACAATCGTTCCTGCCAGGCCCCGTTGGGCAGCCAGCCGCCGTCGGCGGTCAGCGTGTGGCCGTTCACGAAGCTGGCGTCGTCGGACAGCAGGAACACCGCCGCGGCCCCGATCTCGGAGGTCTTGGCCATGCGCCCGGCGGGCACGCGCTGGAGCATACGATCCAGCGGCAGGCCGTCGCGCTGCAGCCCGAACCGGAACAAGGGCGTGTCGGTATAGCCGGGCGCCAGCGCGTTCACGCGAACGCCGCGCCCTGCCAGTTCCAAGGCCAGCACCTGCGTGAACATGATGACCGCGGCTTTGGAGGTGCAATAGGCCGCGCGGGCGGGAGCGGCGCGCTGGCCGTACATGGATGCCACCGTCACGATCGCGCCGCCGCCGTGGTCGACCATGTGGCGCGCGGCCGCTTGAGCGCCGAAGAACACGGCCTCCACGTTCACGGCCATCACGCGCCGCCACTCCTCGCGGGTGTGTTCCAGCGCCCACTGCCCCGAGCCTGTGCCGGCGCAGCCGATCCACCCGTGCAGGCCGCCCAGCGCCTCCACCGCCAGCCGCACCAGCGACGGCTGCGCGTCGGGTTCGGTGACGTCGACGACCGTGGTCGCGGCCCGCCGGCCCGCGTTCTCCACCAGCGCCGCGGTTTCGGCCAGTCCGTCCGCGTCGAGGTCGCCCAGCGCCGTGTCGGCGCCCTCGGCCGCGGCGGCCAGCGCGCACGCGCGGCCGATGCCCGACGCCGCGCCCGTGATTCCTACAACCCGCCGCGCAAGCCGCATGACGGCCTCCACCTCGTGGGATCGAGCAAGACGCGCTTAGCCTAGGCTACCCAGCGGCAGAACGGCAGACGGCTGCGCAGGCCGGACGCCGACGCCCGCGGATGGCGCCGATCGGCAGGGTGGACACGACCATTCCGCGCGCGACGGGCGCTTGCACCGCGTGCCCGGCCAATCGTGCGCCTAAGCTGGACCCATACCAGAGCACGGCCCCGAGAGGTTCCCAGTCAATGGCGGAGCGGCGGATCACGCGGCGCGCGGCGGGGCAGGTCATGGCGTCCGGCCTCGCCCTGGCGGCCGCCGCCTGCGCACCTTCCACCAGCGGAGGCGGCGGGGCGGCGACGCGGCCCGAGGACGGCGATGCGGCCGCGCGTGTCCTGGATGCCCTGCGTCCCACGGCCACCACCGCCGAGATCGACCAGGCCGTGGAGCTGGCCGGCTCCAGCGGCGACCCGCGGCTCATTGCGGTGCTCATCGAGGTCGTGCGCGCCCACGAGATCGGCCTGCTGCCCGACGGTTCCCCGGGCATCGTGCACCGCGAACTGAGCCGTCTGGCCGGGCAGCCCGAACAGACCTGGCAGGACTGGGTGCGCTGGTACGCCGCCACCGACCTCGCGCCGCCGCCCGGCTTTCGCAGCTGGAAAGGGCGCGTCTACGGGCGGCTGGACGAGAACTTCCCGGCCTTCTTTCGCGAGGACGCGCCGTCCCGAATCCGCGTCGAGGAGGTCGTCTGGGGCGGCGTGCGGCTGGACGGCATCCCCGCGCTGGACAACCCCTCCACGCTGGCGGCGGAGGACGCGGTCTATCTGACCGGCCCCGACCTGGTGTTCGGCGTGCACGTCAACGGGGAAGCCCGCGCCTATCCCCTGCGCATCATGGACTGGCACGAAATGGCCAACGACGTGGTCGGCGGCGTGCCGGTGTCGCTGGCGTACTGCACCTTGTGCGGCGCCGGCGTGCTCTTCGACGGGCGCGTGGGAGACGCCGCCTACACCTTTGGCTCGTCCGGCTTCCTGATGCGCAGCAACAAGCTCATGTACGACCGCACCACCCACACGCTGTGGAACCAGCTCACCGGCGAACCCGTCCTGGGCGAGCTGGCCGCCCAGCCGATCGAGCTGGCGCGGCTGCCGGTCGTCGTGACGACCTGGCACACCTGGCGCACGCGGCATCCCGCAACCCGCGTCTTGAGTCTGGACACGGGCCACGTCCGCGTCTACGCGTCCGGCGCGCCCTACGGCGGTTACTTCGCCAGCCCCGACACCATGTTCCCGGCCGTCAGGTCGCAGGAACGGCTGCCCGACAAAGCGCGCGTCTTTGCCCTGCATCTCCACGGCCAGGCGCGGGCCTACGCCACCAGCGACCTGGCGGCGCAGCCCGTGGTCAACGACCAGATTGGAGACACCCCGGTGGTGGTGATAGCCAGCGGCTCGAACCTGCGGGGCGTGGGCGTGGATGGACGGCGCGGCCTGGCCCAGTGGGACGCCGGAATGGAAGTCCGCGCCTACGAACGCGGGCCGCAGCGATTCCAGGCCGCGGCCGACTCCTCGATCGTGCGCGACGCGCAAGCCCGCCCCTGGCAGATCACCGAACAGGCCCTGGTCGGCCCGGACGGAACCACCTTGCCGCGCGTGCCGGGCCATCTGGCCTATTGGTTCGGCTGGATCAGCTTCTATCCCCGCGGCAGCCTCTACACCCCCACCAACGCGGCAGCGTCTGCATGAATCCTGCGGTGTCGGCGGCCTCCGGCGTGGAAGTGCGCCGCGTCACCGCCGGCCACTCGGGGCACTTCTTTGGTTATTACGACATGCCCGCCTGGGACGCCAGCGGCCGTTGGCTGCTGGCCCAGCGGGTGGAGCTGGACGCCGCGATTCCCACGGCCGCGGACCCGGCCGTCATCGGCGTCATCGACCTGCACGACCGCTGCCGGTTCCATCCCGTGGCCCAGACCCATGCCTGGTCGTGGCAGCAAGGCGCCCTGCTGCACTGGCTGCCGCTGCACGGACCGCGCACGATTGCCTTCAACGACGTGGACGCTGGCCGTTTCGCCGCCCGCGTCATGGACGTGGACACGGGCGCGTCCCGCGTCCTGGACCGCCCCATCGCCGCCGTCAGCCATGACCAGCGCACCGCCCTGAGCCTCAACTTCGCGCGGCTGCGCGTGCGCCCGGAGGTTGGCTATCCAGGCGTGGCCGACCCCTGGGCGGGCGTGGATCACCCCGACGAGGACGGCATCTACGTCATCGACCTCGCCAGCGGCGCGGCGGAGCTGGCCGTGTCGCTGCACGCCATCGCCGGCGTGCGGCCCGACGCCTCCATGGACGGCGCGCTGAACTGGGTCAACCACCTGATATACAGCCCCGACGACACGCAGGTCATGTTCGTGCACCGCTGGCGGCCCGCCGGGGCGCGGCGCTTTCGCACGCGCTTCATGCGGCTGCGGCTGGCCGACGGCGCGCTGCATGAAATCTGGCCCGCGCGCGTTTCGCACATGTGCTGGCGCTCGCCTGGGGAGATTCTGTTCTCCGGCAGCCCCGCCGACGCGCCCGACGACCCGCTCGACGCGCCTGGGCCGCTGCGCTTCTGGCTGCTGGACCTGGCCTCGACCCGGGCGCGGCCCGTCGGCGGCGGCGCGCTGCCCGCCGACGGCCATTGTTCCTACCGCCCTGGCGGACGCTTCGTCCTGATGGACACCGCGCCGGACGCCGCCGGGTTGCGTACGCTGCTGGTCTACGACGAACAGACCGAGCGGGCGCTCGAACTGGGGCGCTTCCACGCCCCCGCGCGCTACCGCGGCCCCGTGCGCTGCGACCTGCACCCGCGCTGGAGCCGCGACGGCGCGCAGGTGTGCTTCGACTCGGTGCACGAAGGCAGCCGGCAGATGTACACGGCCCACGTCGAACCGGCGCTGCGCGCCTGGGCCGGGGAGGGATGAGCATGGCCATGCGGCCAGGACGCGACGCGCTGCTGCAGGCGCTGGACGCCGAGGGCGTGCGCTACGTCTTCGGCAATCCGGGCACCACCGAGGGCGCCATCATGCACGCGCTCGACGGCCACCCCACGCTCACCTACGTCCTGGCCGCCCAGGAAGGCGCGGCCATGGGCATGGCCGACGGCTACGCGCGCGAACGCGGCGAACCGGCCTTCGTGAACCTGCATATCGAGACCGGCCTCGCCAACGGCCTCAGCCTCCTGGTCAACGCCTACGCGGGCGGCACGCCGCTGGTGCTCTCCGCCGCCAACAGCTCCACCGCCAAGGCGGCCGAGGGGCGCACCGACCTGGTCGACCTGACCCGCCCGTTCACCAAGTGGGGCGCCGAAGTCACCCGCGCCGCGCAGATTCCGTCCGTGCTGCGCCGCGCCTTCCGCGAGGCCAAGACCCCGCCCACCGGCCCAACCTTCGTCTCGTTCGCGCAGGACGCGCTGGACGAACCGACCGACGCCCCCGTGTCGCCGTCCGGCGACCTGAGCGCCGCCATCGCTCCCGACCCCCGCGCCTGCCAGGCCGCCGCCGCGTTGCTGGCGCAGGCCCAACGGCCGGCCCTGCTGGTGGGCGACCGCGTTGCGCAATACGACGCCGTGGCGCAGGTCGTGCGCCTGGCCGAGACGCTGGGCGCCGAGGTCTTCGGCGCGTCCTATCCCGCCATGCTATTCCCAACCACGCACCCGCAGTGGATGCGCCCCCTGCCGCCCTACGTGGGGTTCTACCGCGACGCCTTCGCCCAGGCCGACATCGTGCTGGCGGTTGGCGCGCGTGTGTTCCACGACTTCTTCGCCCCCGCCAGCGGCGCGCTGCCCGACGGCGCACGCTTGATCCATCTCGACATCGACCACAGCGCGATCGGCCAGACGCAGCCCACCGACGTGGGCGTCTGGTCCGACCTGGCGCTGGGGGCCGAGGCGCTGCGCGCTGCGCTGCGCGAGCTGCGCTCGCCGGCCCAGACCGCCGCAGCCCGGCAGCGCGCCCAACGCCTGGCAGACGCGAAACCCTCCACCCCCGCCGCGGCGGCTCCGCCTGCGTCCCAGGACGGCGCGAACACGTCCATGCCCGCGGCCGCCATGATGGCCGCGCTGGCCGAGGCGCTGCCGCCCGACGCGCTGGTGGTGGACGACAGCATCTCCTGCCGCCCCGATCTGCACGCCGCGGTCACCTTCGACCAGCGCCGCCGCGTGCATGCCGAACGCGCGGGCGGCGCCATTGGCTGGGGCATGGGCGGCGCGCTCGGCGTGGCCCTGGCCGCGCCCGACCGCCGCGTGGTGGGCGTGGTCGGCGACGGCAGCGCCATGCTCACCGCCCAGGCGCTCTGGACCGCCGCCGCTTATCGCATTCCCGTCGTCTACTGCATCTGCAACAACGCCGGCTACCGCGTCCTGAAGCTCAACCTGCGCCGCTGGTTCGCCGAAACGCTGGGCAACCCCGACCTGCCCAGCCAATACCTCGGCATGGACATCCCCCAACCCTTCGACCTGGCCGCCATCGCCCGCGCCATGGGCGTCCCCGCCCAACGCATCGACGACCCCGCCCACATCGCCCCAGCCCTAACCACCGCCCTAGCCAGCAACGGCCCCGCGCTGCTGGACATCGTCATCGACGGCCGCGTCTGACGAGGGCCGGTTCAGGCGCGGCGGACCCTCACCCCTACCCTCTCCCAGGATGGGAGAGGGGGGAAGAACAAAGAGTGTCATCGTCGACGGCCGCGTCTGACGAGAGTCCGGTTCGGGCGCGGCGGACCCTCACCCCTACCCTCTCCCAGGATGGGAGAGGGGGGAGAAAAGAGAGGAAGAGGGGGGAGGCGCGCGGTGGCGGCTGCGGCGGCGGGGGCGGGGCGGGGGCGGGACGGGGGCGGCGGCGGGGGTTTTAGAGGAGCTGCTTCAGGTTGGCTAGGGCGGCGTCGATTTCGCGGTTCTTGGCTTCGATGGACGCGATGAGCTCGCGCGGGGTGCGGGTGTCCACCTCGACTACGCGGTTGGGGTTCACCGCCTTCAGGTCGTAGGCGCGCGCTTCGATTTCGCCGCGGGGAACCATCCAGCTGCGCTGGCCGTCCGCGCGCGCGGGCAGCAGCTCGAAAAACTCGTCGAAGCGGTCGAGCGTCAGCGGCCGGCGCTTGGTGACCTTGACGTCGGACAGGTCGTAATACCAGACCTGTTCGGTGGGTTTGCCTTTGGTGAAGAACATCAGGTTGGTTTTGACGCCGGCGCCGGCCTGGGTGAAGACGCCCGCGGGCAGGCTGACGATGCACCACAGGTCGCACTCGTCCAGCAGCTTGCGCTTGGTCTGCACGAAGGCGCGCTCGCTGGTGCGGAAGAGCAGCCCCTCGTCCACCACGATGCCCGCGCGGCCGCCGTCCGTGAGGCTTTCGATGACTTCTTGCAGGAACAGCACTTGCGTGGACGAGGTCTTGTAGGCGAAGCGCGTCTTGGCGTCCTCACCCTCCCTGCCGCCAAAGGGCGGATTCATCAGGATCACGTCGAAGAGTTCGGGCGCGCCGCGAAACAGGCCGCCAAAAGTCTCGTTCCGGGTCAGCGTGTTGCCGTGCCAGACGTTGGGCTGGTCCACGCCGTGCAGCGCCAGATTGGCCAGCGTGATCGGGTAGATCAGGGTTTCCTTTTCGCGTCCGTAGACGGTGGCTTCGGCCAGCTGTTGCAGCTGGCCGCCCGTGGCCGCGCCGCCCAGCTGCGCTTTCATGTGTTCGTAAGCCTGCACCAGAAAGCCGCCGGTGCCGCAGGCCGGGTCGTAGACCGTCTCGCCAATGCGGGGGTCGATGGCCCGCACCATGGCGCGGATGACTTCCCGCGGGGTGAAGAACTGGCCCCCGTCGTTGTTCTTTTCGCCCATGCGCAGCAGCAGGCCCTCGTAGGCCTGCGACAGCAGGAAGACGTGCGTGGGGTCCGTGCCGGCAAGACGGATGTCGTGCACGCGGTCCAGCACGTCCAGGAAGTTGCGCTCGGTATCCACGCGCACCTCGTCCACCGCGCGCATGATCTGGCTGATGACCACCTGCCGCGGCGCGGCGGTTGCTCGGTTTCCCAGGTCGTGGAGATGGGGCAGCAGCTCGTGGTCGACGAACTGGAAGACCCCGCCGGCGTAGCCCTCGTGCAGCGCCCGGCGTTTTGCGCCGTCGGGCGCGGCCCAGTCCTGCCAGCGGTAGGGCGCCGCCAGCGACGGCGTGAACGGCACGCCCAGGACCTCGGCCTCCAGCTCCTGCAGCGTCTCGCGTTCGTCCAGGATGCGCAGGAACAGAATCCAGGTCAGCTCGGGGATGTATTGCAAAGCCGAGGCGCAGTTGGAGCGCCGCAGAATGTCGCAGACGCTCTTGACGGCAGTATCAATTGAGGACCGCGAGGCCAATGTCGTCATCGGAGCGCCCCGGAGAATGCGTCGCGCAGCAGGGCGGAGTGTAGCGCGTGAACGTCCGCCAACGCCGCTTCGGCCGCTTGCTTCGCCAAATTGACGGCGTTCATTTGTGCATCGAGGGTCGCAACGATGCGCTGTTGCTCATGGATAGGAGGCAGTGGGACACCTAGCATTTTGAGTTCACTTGTCCTGAGATTCTGTATGGTCGCTCCTCGCGCATGACTATCTCTCCACTCCAGAAATTTCTGGCTGCGAAACCAGTAGGCTAACAAACGGCTGAGATACATCGACTCAGGCCGAATGATCGCACAAAATGCACCCAATGTTCCGCTCCAGTCATATGCAACTCTCGCGGATCTACCTGCAATGCCCGATATGCACATCGCAATATCACCGACTCTTAGCATCTTATCCTGCGATACAAGATGTTGTGGAATCCATACCAGATCATCTTCTGTTAGAAGCTCATCGGAGATATTTCCGTTTCGCAGTACGGGTAGGTGGTTAGGCATGGGTGACCTGCTTGCCTGATCTCTTTTGAACGTGACGCCACGTATGATGTCGCACACCTCACTTAACTGAACCCATTTCCATCCTTCAGCGAGATTTTGCCCTTAGGGCAAAATCTCGCTGAGAAGCGCATTTTTTAATGCACTTAAATCTTCAAGCACACTCTCCGCTGTGCGCCTCGCTCTATCAAGACAACCCATTTGATTGTTGATTGAGCCTACGAGGTGTTTCTGAACTCTAATCGGTGGAAGTGGAATCTCATATTCGCTCAGCTTTGTCTTTGACAACTCCTTAAAAGTCGATCCTGAGCCTAGAGCCTGAAGGTCTGGCTTGCGGTGCAGCAGGTAAAAGTAAAGAAACTCAGTATCAATGCATGAGCCTGGGACGAATGACTTGCAGCCTTGGTTGGTGCAAAGGTCGATAGATGCAATACCCAAATGGCCAATGGGCGCCCTCGTTGACATTACAACTGAGCCTTTTGGAACCATCGTTGTCGAACAACTATCGTATCCCATGTTCGTGATAAATCTATCTGATGAATCAATGTGTCTGGAATTAAGAGTTCCCAAGTAAGCTGGAGTGATCCAGGCGATATCTCCATCCCAGTACTCCGGCACGCTTGTTTTCGGTGTAGAACCCAAAACAATCGTACATACGTCCTTCAGCTTTACCCGTTCCCACTCGGAAGGGAAGCAAGGACTTGCTCCCGTCACGCTGAAGATGTCCGCTGCTTGGTTTCAGACAACGCCGTGCGAGGGTTGCCGTAGGCCAGGAGCGGCAACAACAACGCATGCGTTGCTGCATGGGTAAGCATTTGGCCGCTCACCGATCACCCGCGGATAGCGCCGTTGCGAATCTCTCGACCTGGAGTTGCCCAGTGCGCTCGCGGGCTTGCCAGAGGTCGTAGGCCGTCTGCATCCCCAGCCAGGTCTCGGGCGCGGCGCCAAAGGCCTTGGACAAACGGACGGCGATCTCGGCCGACACGCCGGTCCGTTCGTTCACGAGTTGGGACAGCGCATGCCGAGTGACCCCCAGCCCTTTGGCCGCCTGCGCCACGGACAGGCCGAGGGGTTCGAGGCATTCGCGTTTCACAAGGCCGCCAGGATGCGGCGGGTCGTGCAT
The DNA here is from genome assembly GCA_958296175.1 of uncultured Chloroflexota bacterium. GTDB lineage: Bacteria > Chloroflexota > UBA11872 > UBA11872 > UBA11872 > UBA11872. The sequence continues at coordinate 1,050,338 of OY282448.1, read as the reverse complement.
GGGCGTCGTCATTTCTCGTCGTCCATAGTAGTCCGCGGCGACAGACCTGCGGGGCGCGCGCTCACGCCGCGAATATCCGCTGCTTGGTCTCGGACAGCGCGGCGTGCGGGTTGCCGTAGGCCTGGAGCGCGGGCAGGCCGCCGGCGCGGATGACGTCGGGGGTGCCGAAGACGTGCGGGTTTTCGAGGGTGTCGGTGCCGCCTTTGGCGAATTGGGCGGCGATGGCCTGGATTGCGGCGGCGGCGGCTGGGTCGAGGCGGTTCAGCCAGGCGCGGTTCTTGTAGGCGAAGGCCTGCTGGCGGGCGGCTCTGGTTTTGGGGGCCTGGCCGTAGGCCAGGTCGGCCAGCACGTCGTAGAGGTCGCAGTCCGTCATGCCGCTCAGATGCTGGACGAGCAGCGGCGCGCGGCCCTCGTCCGGCAGCCGCTGCAGCAGCGCGGCGCGGTGGGAGGGGTCGACCCAGACGTCCCGGAAGTCGTCTAGCGCGGGCTGCTCGTCCACCAGACGCGCGGCCAGGCGCTGCTTGTACTGCTCCAGGGTCATGGGCACGGTTTCGCCCGCGTCGTCCCTGGCCAGAACGAACATGCCGGCGTCGGACACGCGAACGTCGAACCCGTGCACCTCCAGCGTCTGGGCGTCTGGGGCGGGAGGGGGCGGCTCGCCGCGGCGTTTGGGGGCGAATCTGGCGGTGAAGTCCTGGCCAAAGAGCCGCGCGGCGTTGGTGTAGTCGTAGACGCGGAACATCAGCTTGTTGGAGGGCGCGTGCAGGCGCGTGCCGCGGCCCACCATCTGGTAGAAGGCGATGGGGGACTTGACGAACTTGAAGAAGACGATGTTTTGGACGCGCGGCACGTCGACGCCGGTGGTGAGCAGCTCCACGGTGGCGGCCACGAAGTGGCGGGCGCCGCTGCCGCGCAGGTCGGCCAGATGGTCTTTGCCGCCGGCGGCGGTGCACTTGAAGGCGTAGTCGGCGGCCGGCGGCTGGCCGCGCTGGCGCCGCCAGGCGGCGTGCAGGTTGTTCATCTGCGCGGCCACGCGGTCGGCGTGTTCGTCGCGGGCGCAGAAGACGATGGTCTTCTGGTCGGGGCCGCCGCTGCGTTCCAGCTGCTGGAACAGGTCGCGGCACATGGCGTTGACGCGGTCCGGGAGCATGAGGGCCGCCTCGAAGCTGGAGGCGTCGTAGCGCTCGTGCGCGGCGGCCGCGTCGACGGCCGCGCCGGTGCGTGCGTCCCGCAGCAGCTTGCCGTGCAGGTCGTCCTGGCTGACGCCGGTGACCTGTTCGGTTTCCTGATAGCCGTCCAGAAAGATGTCGCGTTTGTGAATCTGCATGAGCGCCAGATAGCCGTCGTCGATGCCCTGGCCGATGTCGTAGGTGTAGGCCGGCTCGCCGAAGTAGGCGATGTTGTCGGCCGTGACTGCGTCGTCCTGGCGGGTTTCGGGGGAGTGCTCGGTATATGCGAACTCGCGGGGCGTGGCCGTTAGACCGACGTGGACTGCCTTGGAGTTGCGCGTGAGCACTTCGGACCAGGTGCCCCAGGCGGAGCGGTGGGCTTCGTCGATGACGACGTGGCTGAAGAAGTTCGGGGGGTAGTGGCGCTTGAGGAAGGAGGCGTCGCCGTAATCGGTGGCCACGCCCAGCGTCTGGTAGGTGGCGACGATGACGCGGGCGTTCTTCTGCGGGTTGTCGGTGGACGCGGCGGCCGCGTCGCTGCCAAACACGGCCTGCAGCGCGGTCAGCGCCTGCGTGCGCAGCTCGTCGCGGTCGCAGACGAACAACGCGCGCTGCAGCCGTCCGGCGTCGGCGATTTTCTTGAGCAGGTTGACGGCGACGAAGGTCTTGCCGCTGCCGGTGGCCATGGAGAGCAAGGCGCGCGTCTCGCCGGCGGCGATGCGCTCCAGCACGGCGCGGATGGCGGCGTCCTGGTAGTAGCGCCGCTGGGTTTCGCCGCCGGCGTAGGGCTGGAGCAGCGGTGCGGCGGCCGGGTCGTCGAGCGCGAATCCCTTGAACTCCTGGTAGCGCAGCCGCAATTCCGCCGGCGTGGGAAACATGTCCATGGGGTGCGGGCTGCTGGTCGACCCTGTGGCGGCGTCGTACTCGACGAACTGGTGGCCGTTGGCCGCGTAGACGAAGGGGACGTTGAGCCGGCGGCTGTCGGCGTAGAGCTTGGCTTGCTCCAGACCGTGATGCGGGGAATGCCGTTCGGCCTTGGCCTCGATCAGGGCCACGGCGACCAGCTGGGCGGCGGGCTGGACCTGGAGTCGGAGGGTGTAGTCGACTTTGCCGCTGGCGGCGCGTCGGGGTCGGCCGCCGGCGTCGAGGTAGACGGCGCCGGCGGTTTCTTCGCGGCGGATGCGGTCTTCGCTCCAGCCGCGCGCGTGCAGGGCCGGGTCGATCAGCTTGGCGCGGGTGTCGGCTTCGGTCAGGCTCACGGCGGGTCTGCCGAACGCGGGCGCGGCGCGCGGGTCACTCTGGACCGGCCGCGTGGACCTGGCCGTGGGGGGGGCCGTGCCAGCGGGGGGAGTCTTGCAGGGCTTGGAGGATTTCGGCTAGTTCGTCGATGGAGGATTCGATGAGGCGTTGGCCGACGGCGCGGGTGCCGCGGCGGGCGTCGCCCAGGGCGCCGGAGGGGGTGTGGGCGTTCATGGCGTTGGGCCAGACCAGCTCCAGCTTGCGCAGGGGGCGCAGCATGGCCATGAAGGCGTGGTCGATCTGGCCGCGCGCCAGGGCGGGTTCGCGCACCAGCTCGGGGGCCAGGTAATAGCTGTGGGAGCTTTCCATTTCGCAGGCGTGGCCGCCGGGCTGTTCGCCGTGGATGTCTTGCAGGCTCTGGGTGTCGCCCAGGGTGTAGTGCCCGACGCAGCCCAGGAAGTCGATGTCCAACCGGAAGCCGAGGTCTTGCACGGCGGCGGCCATGAGGGCCTGGTTGCCGCCGTGGCCGTTGACGATGAGGAAGCGGCGGAACCCGTGGTGGCGCATGGAGCCGATGATGTCTTCCAGCAGGTCGAGGAAGGTTTCGGGGCGCAGGGTCATGGTGCCGGGGAAGTTCATGTGATGGTCGGAGATGCCCCAGGGAATGGCGGGCAGGGCCAGCAGGCGGGGGGCCAGGCGCTCGGCGGCGCGTTCGCAGTAGGCCTGGGCGATGAGGTGGTCTTGGCCCAGCCCCAGGTTGGGGCCGTGCTGTTCGGTGGAGCCGATGGGGATGAGGACGAGCTCGACGGCGCCGCGGGCGCGGGCGACTTCGGGCCAGGACATTTTGTGCAGGGCGAAGGTTCCGGCGGCGGGCGGGGCGGGGTCTGGCCGGGTCATGGGCAGTGGCCGACGGGCGCGGCGGCGGGGGGCGTCTGGGGCGGGGTCATGGTTGGGGCGCCTTGGGCGGGGAGGGCGTGCGGCTTGCCAGGCCGCGGCGCCAGGCGGGGATGCGGCCGCGCGCCAGCAGGTCGTCGGGGGCGTTCAGGATGGCGGTCAGCAGCTGGTCGGCGCGTTCTTCGATGACGTGGATCATGCGCCAGCCGTCGGCTGCGGTGGCGAGGGTGGCGTTGCCCACGGCGCCGTTGGCGGTGAAGTCGGCAAAGTCGTGGCTGCGGCGGACGGAGCGGCGCCAGAAGCGCTGCCGCGTGCGGTGGCCGCGCGGCCCCAGGTCGCCGGGGGCCAGGCTGTCGGTCTTGACGCGGTCGGGCCGCAGCGCCATCAGCTCGGCGGTTTCCAGTTCGCAGGCGTGGCCGGCGGTGGGGGACTTGACGATCTCGTCTTCCAGGTCGTCGTCTTCCAGGTCGTAGAACGAGAGGGCGGCCAGAAAGTCCAGCGGCAGGCGCGTGGGCAGGGTCTGCATGGCCAGGGTCATGGCGGGCACGTTGCCGTTGTGCCAGTTGGTCAGCAGAAACCGCGTGAACCCGTGGTGCACCAGCGAGGCCAGGCAGTCTTCCAGCACGTGCAGCATGGTCTGCGGGCGCAGGGTGATGGTGCCGGGGAACCCCATGTGGTAGGTGGACATGCCGTAGGGCAGGGCCGGGGCCACCAGCACGCGGGGATGGAAGCGTTCCGCCAGCCGCCAGGTCAGGTCTTCGCAGATGACCAGGTCGGTGTCCAGCGAGGTGTTGGGCCCGTGCTGTTCGATGGAGCCAACGGGCAGGGCGACCAGCTCCACGCCGCCGCGCGCGCGTTCGACCTCGGGCCAGGTCATGTGGGTGAGCCGCAGGGGCGCGGGGAGGTCAGTCATGGCGGTGCACCGGCGCACGCCGCTGGCGGTCGGGGCCGCTGCGGCCGGCGGCGCGGGGGTTCACGTCGAACGCGGGGGAGGGCGGGTCTGTCATGCCCGATCATCCGGTGGGAAGCGACGATATGATAACGGCGGCGGCGCGGCGAGCGGTTTCGCATGGTTCTGGTCGTCGACATTGGCAACACGGACACGAAGTTCGGCGTGTTCGAGGGCGAGGAGCTGCGGTCGCGCTGGGCGCTGCACAGCGACCTGCACCGCGACGCGGACGAGCACGCCGCGCTGCTGCGCGCCATGCTGGATTATCACGGGGCGCCGCGGGTGGAGGCGGCGGTGATTGGGTCGGTGGTGCCCGCCCTGACCGAGCGGATGGCGGCGGCGGTGCGGGCGGCCACGGGCCGGGAGGCGCGCGCGGCGCGGTCGCCCGAGGTGCGGGCTATCGAACTGGCGGTGGACGACCCCGCGCAGGTGGGGATCGACCGCGTGGCCAACGCGCTGGCGGCGCGCGAGATTTATCAGGCGCCGGCCATTGTGGTGGACGTGGGCAGCGTGACGACCTTCGACGTGGTGGACAGGGCGGGCAATCTGGCGGGGGTGGTGATTACGCTGGGCATGCACAACACGGCGCGGGCGCTGACGGCCGCCGGCGCGCAACTGCCGGAGCTGCAGCTGGCGCGGCCGGAGCGCGTGATCGGCACGAACACGGCGGCTTCGATGCAGGCGGGGGTCTACTGGGGCTACGTGCACATGGTGCGCGGGTTGATCGAACACGTGCAGGCCGATCTGGGCGCCGACTTCCGCGCGATCGCCACCGGCGGCCAGGCGCATCTGGTGATGGATGACGTGGGGATGTTCGACGTGCTGGACCCCGACCTGACGCTGCGCGGGCTGGCGCTGATCGAACAGGCCTACCAGGAAGCGGACGCGGCATGATCGCGGGCGCGCGGGTGGTGCTGTACGTCACCGGCGGGATTGCGGCCTACAAGGCGGCGGACTTGGCCAGCAGGCTGACGCAGGCCGGGGCCGCGGTGGACGTGGTGCTCTCGCGCGCGGCCGAGGAGTTCGTGGGGCCGCTGACCTTCGAGGCGCTGACGCAGCGCGCCGTCTATCGGGCCGACGCCTCGATGACGCGCGGCCACCAGATTGCGCACGTGCATCTGGCGCGGCGGGCGGACGCGCTGGTGGTTGCGCCGGCCACGGCCGACGCGCTGGCGCGTCTGGCGCAGGGCCGCGCCGACGACCTGGGAACGGCCATTGCGCTGAGCACGGCCGCGCCGCTGGTGGCGGCGCCGGCGATGGAACCGGCCATGTACGCCCATGCGGCGACGCAGGCCAATCTGGCAACGCTGCGCGCGCGCGGCGCGCGGGTGATCGACCCCGACTGCGGGCGGCTGGCTTCCGGCGCGCAGGGAAAGGGGCGCCTGCCGCCCACGGAAACGCTGATGGACATGCTTGGGGCGGCGCTGGGGCGGGACGGGCCGCTGCGGGGCCGCGTGGTGGTGGTGTCGGCGGGCGGCACGCGCGAGTTCTTGGACCCGGTGCGCTTCATTGGCAACCGCGCCAGCGGGCGGCAAGGCGTGGAACTGGCGCGCGCCGCGGCGAACCTCGGCGCGGCTACGCGGCTGGTGCTGGGCGCCGCCAGCGTGGACCCGCCGGCCAGCGTCGATACCACGCGGGTCGAGTCGGCGGACGAAATGCTGGCGGCGCTGCGGCAGGCCGTGGACGGCTGCGACGCGCTGATTATGAACGCCGCCGTCGGCGATTACCGCCCCGCGCGGCGCGCCGTCTCGAAGCTGAAACGCCGCGGGTCGGCGGCGCAGCTGGACCTGGTGGAGAATCCCGACCTGCTGCGCTCGCTGCCGGGCGGGTTCGTGCGCGTGGGGTTTGCGGCCGAAACCGACGACCACCTGGCCAACGCGCGCGCCAAACTGCGCGCCAAGCGGCTGGACGCGCTGGTGGTGAACGACGTGGGGCGCGCCGACCGAGGGTTTGCCGCGGCGGCGAACGAGGTCACGATCGTTCGACCCGACCGCCCCGACCAGACGGTCCCGCTGACCAGCAAGGCGGCGGTGGCGGCGGCGGTGCTGGACGTGGTGGTCGACCTGCTGGCGGCCGCCGCCCACGGGCCGCCGGCCTGAGCGGCATTTGCCCCATCCATCATTGGCGCAGCGGCGGGACGCGAGCCTCGGCTCCCTGTTCCCTGGAAATGGGCACGTTCTGTACGGTTTGGCCGTACGGGGGGAGCTCGGCTCCTTGTTCCCTGGAAATGGGCAGGTTCTGTACGGTTTGACCGTACGGGGGGAGCTCGGCTCCCTGTTCCCTGGAGGCGGGGCACACGGGCACGGTTCGCGTCATCCAGCGCGGCTCTTCTCTCCGCTCCCTGGAGGTGGGAGAGAACGCGGCGCCCACGGCATCCGCGCCTTGCGCTCCCTTGGGGATCGGCGTCTGGTTCTTTGCCCGCTCGCTGGCGGGCGCCGGGCAGGGCGCAGGTGGAGCGCTGCGGGTGGAGCGCTTGGGTCATGACTGGCTCCGCGGGGCGGCGGTCGCCGGCGCTGCTGCGTGGATGGACGGGGGATCTGCGGGCGGGGGCGATGGCGTTCCATGCCTTGCGCGCGGCGCTGGCGGCCGGCGGCCGCGAGGTCTCGCTGGACTGGCTAATCGCGTGTTCGGGGGAGGCCTTTGCCGTGGCCTGGAGCGAACGCCTTTCGGCATGCGACCTGCAGGCGGCGCGGCCGTTGGCCACGACGGCCGCGGCGGCGCATCTGGCCGGCGTTGGGTTCGAGACCGCCTGGGCCGACGCGCCAGACGCAGCGCTGGCGGCGCTGCGGCGTCACACGGCGCGCGGGGGGCTGGCGCTGGCGCCGTGCTTCGACGACCGGCGCGTGGGGGTGGCCGCGGCGGTGGACGCCGACGGCCGCGTGCTGGCCGTGGGTCCCGATCGGCTCGCGCCCGCCTGGGTGGACCTGCGCGGCGGTTGGCGGGGGTCGTTCCCGGGCGGCGCGCTTGCGCGGCCCAACGTCTACGCGCTCCTGCACGAACCCACGGCTGCCGAGCGCCGCGCGGCTGACCTGCGCCCGGCGGCCGCGGCGATGCTGCGGGGCGCGGCTGGGCGCGGCGTCGTCTTTGGGCCGCCGGCCGTGCGCGCGGCGGCGCGGGTGCTGGGACGGGCAGGCGCGCTGCGCGATGCGGACATGCTGGCGCGGCTGCTGTGTCTGGCCGAGCAAGCCGAGTTCGGGTTTGGATGCGCCGAGCGCTGGTTGTCACAGCCCGCACGGGCTGCCGAGCTGCCCAACGCCGCCGAGCTGGCGCGGCGCGCCCGCATGGTGCGCGCCGCCGCAGGCGAGCTGGCCGAACGGCTGTGGGACCGCCGCGGCCAGGCGTCGGCGGCGGCGCTGGCCCGCGCCGTGCCGGGACGCAAGTCCATGGTCTTTGCCCTGCCGCCGCCGCTGGCGGACGCCGACGTGCCGGGACCTGTGCTGCGGCTGCCGCGCGGGCGGGCGGTGGTGGTGGAAACGCGCAGCCGCCGCGCGGCCGCGGTTCGATTGGCGGAAGTCACGGCCAACGCCGTCGCTGGGTTCGCGGCCGCCGTCGACAGGGCTGGCGTCGACGGGGCTGACGTTGGCGGGTAATGCGGGGCCGGCGTTGGCGGGGTCGTGAGTCGTGGGGCTTGGCGCGGCGCTTCGTTCGAGCTTTGCGCACCATTCCGGCTTCTCCCCCTCACCCTGCCCTCTCCCTCCAGGGAGAGGGAAAAGAGGGGCGGCGTTCTCAGGGGCGTGGGTGACGAGGGGCGGATTACTCGAGGGGAAAAGAGGGAGGCGTGGTGGTAGCTCCGCACGTGGCTGTAGGGGAGCAGTGGCAGTAGATCCCCGCTCGTGGTTGCAGGGGAGCAATGGCGGTAGAGCCTCGCGCGTGGTTGCAGGGGAGCAATGGCGGTAGCCTCACTCGCGGCTGTAAGGGGGGCGTGGTGGTAGCTTCGCGCATGGCTGTAGGGGAGCGTCGCGAGAATGATGGCGGCGAGGCGACCCCGCCGGGGGTGGTGCGGCGTATCGGGCGGGCGCCGCTGGAGGGGCGCGCCGCTGACCCGTCGGCGCCGCCGCCCGCCTCAACGGCGCCGCTGGCGGACGGCGGCCGTGTTCCCCAGCCGCGCTCGACACCGCAGATCGACGCCCAGCGCGGGGAAATGCCGGACGGCGGGCGCATTCCCCAGCCGGGCGACGCCGAGGACTGGTGGCTCTGGCTGCTGGCGGCGATCGTGGCCGGGCTGTCGGTGGGCGCGGTGGCGGGTACCGCGGCGGGGTTGCTGGTGTTTCGGTAAGGCGGCCCGCGGCGCAGCGTCAGGCTCGGCGGCCTTTCGTGCAGAGCCGACTGCGGAATCGACGGGCAGACCCTGGCGGCGCGCGGGCTCAGGCCGATGGTATTTCGTCCAGCGCAACCCGGCGGCCCGTGCGGGCCGCGCGTTCGGCGGCGGCCACCACGCGGATGACGCTGACCATCTCGCCGGCGTCGATGGGCGGCTCGCCGCTGGTGAGCATGGCGTGGAAGCTGCGGATCGTTTCCACGTACATGCGGCGAATGCCGCCCACGGTGTGCCGATCGGAAATCTCGGCGTGCGTCCAGCCCGTGTCGCCCACGGCCACGCAGAGCATCTGCATCCAGCCGCCGCGCACCTGCGTAGCCACGCCAACCCGGCCGTCGGGCCAGCGGATGGTGACGACGTCGGCGGCGTCGCCGCGCACGGTGGTGACGTCCTGGGCGCCCGGCCCGAAGATGACGTGCATGGCGTCCACGGCGTGCACGCCGTAGAGGCGCCAGGTCTGCGGCAGGGTGAAGGTGACCAGGCGCGTGCGACCCAGGCCGTGCAGGGCGTCCCGCATGGTTTGGAAGCTGGGGTCGTAGCGCACGGCCGAGGCCGACAGCAGCGGCACGCCGGCCGCATGCGCCGCCTGGGTCAGCTGGATGGCCTGCGCCGGGTCGTCGCAGAGCGGTTTGTCCACGAACAGCGGCAGGCGCCGTTCCACGGCCTGCATGGCGGGGGCGAAGTGGTCGGCCCCCCAGCGGTTGAGCACCATCACCGCGTCTACGCCTTCCATGGCGGCTTGCGGGGCGTCCACGACCTGGGGGATGCCGGTGGCGGCCGCTTTGGCGCGGGCTTGCGCGGGGTCGGCGCCCCAGAGCTTGACGGCGCGCATGCCGCCGCCCGCCAGGCCGCGGTTGAGGATCGCGGCAAAGTTCTCGGTGTGGGTGCTGTCGGCGCCAACGATTCCAATGTCGAGCATGCGGCCGGGCCCAAGCGCACAGGCGCGCGACGATAGCACCGCGCAGCAGTGCGCGGCGCGGCCTGGAGACGGGCCGTCACACCCTCGCGGCCAAGCGGCGGCGTGAGAACGGCTCGACGCGGTCAGGGGGCAGAGGATCGAGGGGCCAGGGGGCAGAGGGTCGAGGGGCCGGGGAAGGGGTACTCGCGGCGGTGAGCGCCGCGCGCCGGCGCCGGGCAAGGAATCGCGGGGCCGGGGCGGGGATTTGCGGCGGCGGGGGCTTCGATGGGTGCGGGGACGGCGGTGGACCCATTAGGCTGGGCGGCGTGGCAGCATCCACCGATACGTCTCGCAGCCTGTCGGGCGCGGTTTGGGACATTGCGCCGCGGGCGGCGGGCGCACTGTTTGCCGAGTTTGCGGACGAGCCCGAGCTGACGCCGCTGGCAGTGCAGGTGCTGCACAACCGCGGCTACGACGACGCGGCAAAGATTCGCGAGTTCTTGCTGGGGCCGCCGCCGCCCTACGACCCCTACCTGCTGGCCGAGATGGAGCTGGCGGTGGAGCGCCTGGGCCAGGCCGCGCAGCGGCGCGAGCGGGTGTGCGTGTACAGCGACTACGACCTGGACGGCGTCAGCGCCGCGGCCCTGCTGCTGCACGCCGGCACGGCGCTGGGGCTGGACGTGTTTCCCTACATCCCGAACCGCGCCGTGGAGGGCTACGGCCTGCACGCGGCGGCGGTCGACACGATTGCCGACGAGGGCGCGCGGCTGATCGTCAGCGCCGACTGCGGCGGCTCGGCCGAGGCGGAGATTGCCCATGCCGCCGCGCGCGGCGTGGACGTGGTCGTGACCGACCATCACCCGAGCGCGGCGCGCCCGACGCGGGCGGCGGCGGTGCTCAATCCCAACGGGCCCGCAGGGGGCTATCCCTTTCGCGGCCTTGCCGGCGTGGGGGTGGCCTACAAGCTGGTGCAGGCGCTGGCCGAGGAATGCCCGCAGCAACTGCCCGACCCGGAAGCGTGGCTGGATCTGGCGGCGCTGGGGACCATTGCCGACGTTGCCCCGCTGCGGGACGAGAACCGCCACCTGGTGGCCGAGGGTCTGGCGGTCATGCGCGCGGCGCCGCGGCCCGGGCTGCGCGCGCTGGCCGCGCTGGTGAAGCGTCCTATCGAGTCCATCAGCGCGGAGGCGGTCGCCTTCAGCCTGGCGCCGCGGCTCAACGCGGCGGGGCGCATGGCCAACGCCCAGCTGGCGCTGGAACTGCTGCTGTGCACGCATCCCGTGCGCGCCGAGGAACTGGCCGGCGAGCTCGATCAGCTGAACGCGGAGCGGCGGCGGCTGACGGCGGACGCGGTGGAGGCCGCGCGCGCGCAGGTCGGGGCGGGGCCGCTCGTCTTTGCAACCTCGGCAGCGTTCGCCCTGGGGGTGGTCGGGCTGGCCGCCTCGCATCTGTGCGGCGAGCTGGGCGCGCCGGCATTCGTCGGCGCCGAGGTGGACGGCCTGATCCGCGGGTCGGCGCGCGCGCCCGAGGGGTTCGACCTCACCCAGCTGTTCGACCGCCACGCGGCGCTGCTGGAGCACTGGGGCGGGCACCCGCGCGCGGCCGGGTTTAGCCTGCGGCGGGGCAACGCCGAGGCCTTGCGGCAGGCGCTGGCGGACGACCTGGCCGGCCTGGCGCCGGCCGCGCCGCGGCTCAGCGCCGACGGGCGCGTGTATCCGCGCACCATCACCTGGGAGACCTGGCGCGCCCTGGACGCGCTGGCGCCCTGGGGCGAGGCGCATGCCCACCCGCGGCTGGTGGTGGAAAACGTGCGCGTGCGCGACCCGCGCGTGGTTGGCCAGAACCATCTGGCCATGCGCTTCGAGGAACTGGCCGACAGCGTGCGCGCCATCTGGTTTGGCGGCGGGAGCCACGCCGACGCGCTGCACCCCGGCCGCCGCGTCGACGTTGCGTTTCGGCTCCAGCTGGACGACTATCGAGGCGAGACTCGATTGCAGATGTTCGTCGACGACGTGCGGCTGCGAACGGCTTAGCGGCGGGGGAGGTATGGCGCCCACCTCGGTGTCGGCCGCGCTGGCGCCCATGCGGGGGTCGGCGCACGCGCCGGCCACGCTGGACGACCTGCGCCAGGCGGTGCGGGCCTACGCGGGCGACGACTGGCCCGCGGCCGACCAGCTCATCCAGTCCGCCGCCCGCGTGGCCGAACGCGCCCACGGCGGGCAGCGGCGGCTCACCGGCGAGCCCTACGTCACCCACCCTCTGGCCGTGGCGCGGCTGCTGGCGGACTTGCACCTGGACCCCGACACCATCGCGGCGGCGCTGCTGCACGACTGCGTGGAGGACACCGCCGTCACCCTGCGCACCATTCGCGAGCGGTTTGGGGCCAGCGTGGCCGAGCTGGTGGACGGCGTGACCAAGCTCGACGACATCACCGTGGTCAGCCTGGACGACCGCCAGGCACAGAACCTGCGCAAAGTCTTTCTGGCCATGGCGCGCGACATTCGCGTCGTGCTCATCAAGCTGGCGGACCGTCTGCACAACATGTACACGGCGTCGGTCTACGACGAAGCCAAGCAGCAGAGCTACGCGCGCGAGACGCTGGAAATCTTCGCCCCGCTGGCCGGGCGCCTGGGCATCGAGGACTGGCGCTGGCAGCTGGAGGATTACGCCTTCCGGCTGGTGAACCCGCGGCGGTTCCACGAGATTGCGCGCTGGCTGATCGCCGAACGCGAAGCGCGCGCCGAGGTGGTGCACACCGTCACGCAGACGCTGCGCGCCGCGCTGGACGCGGCCGGGATCGCGGCCCACATCCAGAGCCGCATCAAACACATCTACAGCATCGAGCGCAAGACGCAGCACAAGAACGTCACGCTCGACCAGGTGTACGACGTGCTGGCCGTGCGGGTGCTGGTGGACGACGTGCGCAGCTGTTACGCCGTGCTGGGGGTGGTGCACGGCCAGTGGCGCCACATCCCCGCCGAGTTCGACGACTACATCTCGGCGCCCAAGGAAAACGGCTACCGCTCGCTGCACACCGCCGTGCTGGGGCCGGACGCCAAGCCGATCGAAATCCAGGTGCGCACGCAGGAAATGCACGCCGCGGCCGAATACGGGGTTGCGGCGCACTGGCGCTACAAGACCAGCGACGCCGACCCGGCCGGGGGCTTTTCCGAAAAGCTGGCCTGGGTGCGCCAAATCCTGACCTGGCAGTCCGACGAGGACACCGCCGGGTCGTTCGTGGACGCGGTGAAGACCGACTTCTTCAGCGATACGGTGTTCGCCTTCACGCCGCGCGGGGAAATCAAGGACTTTCCCACCGGCAGCACCCCGCTGGACTTCGCCTACCGCATCCACACCGACATCGGGCACACCTGCATCGGGGCGCGGGTGCACGGGCGGCTGGTGCCGCTGGATTACCAGCTGCAGAACGGCGACGTGGTGGAAATCCTGACCAGCCGCAACAGCCAGGGGCCCAGCCGCAGCTGGATCGCGATGGTGCACACCGCGCACGCGCGCGACAAGATTCGCCAGTGGTTCAAACGCAGCCAGCGCGCCGAAAACATCGAGTCGGGCAAGGACCTGCTGGAACGCGAGCTGCGGCGGCTCGGCCACGGGCGCCTGTCGCACCTGCCCGACCGCGATCTGCAGCAGATTGCCGCCGCGCTCGGCTACCGCGACGTGGAAAGTCTGCTGGCCGGCATCGGCTACGGCGCAACCACCGTGCCGCAAGTCATCAACCGGCTCAAGCTGGCGCCCGAAGTGGAAGCGCCGGAGCTGGAGGCGCCGCCCGCGGACCCGCGCGCCCTGCGCGACGTGCAGCCCATGGTGCAAGTGCTGGGCGTGGGCAACCTGCTCACGCGCGTGGCCGCCTGCTGCAACCCGCTGCCCGGCGAAGACATCGTGGGCTTCATCACCCGCGGCCACGGCATCAGCGTGCATCGGCGCAACTGCGCCAACGTGCACAACGTCAACGAACCCGAGCGTCTGGTGGACGTGGCCTGGGGGCGGCAACTGCTGGGGTCGAACCTGGACCTGCCCATCCGCCTGGCCAGCTGCTGCGCCGCGCGGCCCGGCAGCGCGATCGTGGGCGTGGTGGCGAACCAGACCGTGGAAGTGCACCGACCCGCCTGCCAGACCGGCGCGCGGCGCACAGGCGCGCGCGCCAACGTCTGGTGGATCGACGACGCCGGCCGCCTGCTGCCGGTGCAGATTCGCGTGGACGCCGACGACCGCGAAGGGCTGGCGCACGACGTGACCGGCGTGATTCGCGAGGAGGGCCTGAACATCACGTCGGCCACGGTCTCCACCACCCGCTCCGCCAGCGGCGAACGAGCCACCCTGCACGTCACCGTCGGCGTGACCGGCGTCGCCCAGCTGGCGCGGCTGATCCGCCGCCTGGAAACCATCCGCGGCGTCGTGGCCGTAGCCCGCGAAGGCGGCCGGCGGCGGAACTGACCGCTTCCTCGTCATTCCGGTGCAACGCCCGCCGTACTCGCTGCGGGACGGAATCCAGGTGCCCGACCCCGACCGGGAACCCGCGGTTTCCTGGGTCGTTGCTAGACTTCACCGCATTGGCCCGGAAGGTGGATGCGAGGCGGCGCGATGCTCGAGACGCCCGCGGCAGCGCCGCTGGCCGTGCTGATTGCTTACGCCATCGGCTCCATCCCCGTCGCCTATCTGGCCGTGCGCCTGGCCGGACGCGACCTGTTGGTGGAAGGCTCGGGCGGCGTCAGCGGGTCCTCGGCAGTCGAGCACCTGGGGGTGGTGCGTGGGTTCGCCGCCGGCTTTGCCGACGCGCTCAAGCCCGTGCTGGCAATCTTCATCGTGCAGCGGTTCGCGTCCTACGAGGTCTCGGCGCTTGCCGGCGCGGCGGCCGTGGCCGGGCACGTCTGGCCCGCAACCCTGCGTTTCCGCGGCGGCCGCGGCGTTGGCCCGGCCGGCGCCGCGCTGGCCGCGCTGGGCGCCTGGCACATGGCGCTGGCCTTCGCCGGCCTGGTGCTGGGCAAAGCCCTGATGCGCGACTCCGCCCCCGGCGTGCTGGTCGGGTTCGCCGCCACGGCACTCGCCCTGAGCCTCACGGGCGCGCCGCCCGCCCTCAGCCTCACGGCCTGGGCGCTGGCCGCCCTGCTGGTCGTCGCCCGCCTGATCGGCTACCGCAAAGCCCCCCCGCCCGACGACGTCTCCCGAGCCACTCTCCTCTGGCGGCGCTTTCTGCTCGACCGCGACCGCCCCTAACCCGAGCCCTGCGCGGGCCGGGCGCAGAGGGGGTACGAGCGTCGAGGTGTCTGACCAGCCGGCCCACGCTCCGCGCGGGCCGGACGCGGAGGCCGCGCCAATCTCGTAGCCTTGTATCGATGACCCACCAGACCCGCACGGTTCGCCTGAACGTGCAGCGGCCGCGCTCGATCGGCGGCATGCTGCTGGCCCTGCCTCTGCTGGTGGTCGGGCTGGCCGGGCTGCTGGTCGTTGCGGCGGTCGTGCTGATCCTGTTGCTGGTCGGAACCGTGGTCGTGGCCGCGGCGTCCCTGGTCAAGCCTGACCTGCGGCGCACGATCGTGGGCATGTGGCGAGCCGCCATGGCCATGCGCGCCTACCGGCGCTGGCAGCGCGGCCCCAGGGTGCGGGTGGTGGACGTCGAGCAGGTCGAGCGCGGGTAGCGGCCCCATGCGCGCAACGGCTCAGGACGCCGCGCCGCTGGACGCGGCGCTGGACGCGCCGCTGAGCGGCAACGCGCGCACGGTGCTGGAGGCGCGCTACCTGGCGCGCGAGCAGGGGCGCCTGGTGGAAACGCCCGCCCAGTTGTTCAGCCGCGTGGCCGACAACGTAGCCGCGCCGGACGCCGCCTACGGCGCCAGCGCGTCCCAGACGCAGGCCGCGGCGCAGCGCTTCCGCGCGCTGATGGCCGGCCTGGAGTTCCTGCCCAATTCGCCCACGCTCATGAATGCCGGGCGGCGCTTGCAGCAGCTGGCCGCCTGCTTCGTGCTGCCGGTGGGCGACTCGATTCCCGACATCTTCGAGAGCGTCAAGCACGCGGCCATCATCCACCAGAGCGGCGGCGGCACCGGGTTCAGTTTTTCGCGCCTGCGTCCGGCCGGCGACCGCGTGGAGAGCACGGGCGGCGTCTCCAGCGGGCCGCTGAGTTTCATGGACGTGTTCGACGCCGCCACCGAGGCGGTCAAGCAGGGCGGCACGCGGCGCGGCGCCAACATGGGCGTGCTGCGCGTGGACCACCCCGACGTGCTGGCCTTCATCCACGCCAAGCGCGACCTGGCGCGCCTCACCAGCTTCAACGTGTCGGTGGCCGTCACCGACGAGTTCATGCGCGCGCTGGACGAGGGCGGGAGCTATGCGCTGCGCCATCCAGCCAGCGGCGCGGTGGTGGGGCGGCTGCCTGCGGCCCAGGTGTTCGACGCCGCCGCCGCATGCGCCTGGGCGACCGGCGAACCCGGCCTGGTCTTCCTGGACCGCATCAACGACGCAAACCCCACGCCCGAGGTCGGCGCGATGGAGTCCACCAACCCCTGCGGCGAACAGCCGCTGCTGCCTTACGAAGCCTGCAACCTGGGGTCGATCAACCTGGCCCGCATGGTCGACGCCTCCGCCGGGCGGGCGGGCGTGGATTACGCCCGGCTGGGCCGCACGGTCGACACCGCCGTGCACTTCCTGGACAACGTGGTGGACGCCAGCGCCTACCCGATAGCGGCCACCACGGACATCGTGACGGCCAACCGCAAGATCGGCCTGGGCGTGATGGGGTTTGCCGACCTGCTGTTCGAGCTGGGCGTGGCTTACCACACGGCGGAGGCGCGCCGGCTCGGCGCGGAGATTGCCCGCTTCGTGCAGGCGCGGGCGGCGGCGGCCTCCGAACGGCTGGCCGAAGCGCGCGGACCCTTCCCCAACTTCCCGCAGAGCCGCTACGCCCGGCGCGGCGCGCGGCCGCGGCGCAACGCCACCGTCACCACCATCGCCCCCACGGGCACGCTCAGCATCATTGCGGGCTGCTCCGCCGGCATCGAACCCGCCTTCGCCCTGGCCTTCAAGCGCCGCGTGCTGGACGGGCGCGAGCTTGTGGAGGTCAACCCGGTGTTCGAACGCGCCGCCCGCCGCGCGGGGTGCTGGAACGATGCGCTGGCGCAGCGCGTTGCCGCGCGCGGCGTCGTCACGGGCGACCCGGACGTTCCGGCAGACCTGCAGCGCGTGTTCGTCACCGCGCTGGAAATTGCGCCCGACGACCACGTGCGCATGCAGGCGGCTTTTCAGGCCCACACCGAAAACGCGGTCTCCAAAACCGTCAATCTGCCCGAACGGGCCCACAAGGCCGACGTGGACCGCATCTTCCGGCTGGCCTACCGCCTGGGCTGCAAAGGCGTCACGGTCTACCGTTACGGCAGCCGCCCCCAGCAGGTGCTGACCACCGTCACCGACGACGGCGCCGCCAGCGGCCGCTGGTGCAGCTCCTGCGGCGTGCCGGACTGAGCGGACGTCCAGAGGCGCGCCGCTGGCCGCGGCCCCCGCGCCGTCCTATTTCCCTCGCCCCGCTTCGCGGCGAGGGTGAAGCCGAGGGGCGGCCAGGGTCGAAGCCTCGTGCTCTCTTTCCCTGGGAAGGAAGGTGGGACGAGGAGACGCGGGAGAAGCTATCCGCCCAGCGGCTGGCGTGCGGCGTTCAGACCGGGCGCGGCGCCCGTCACTCGCGTCGGGCAGCCGCGGCGTATCCGCCGCTCGCCGGGCCGGCTTAGCGCCCGGCGCCCACGGCGGCCAGAGCCGCTGGCTGTTTGGAGGCTTCCGCGCACAGGTCCAGGAGGGCCGAGGCCAGGGCTGCGGGGTGGTGGTGGCGCGGGTCGGCGGGGTTCACCACGTCGGCCAGCACCGCCTGCACGCCGGTGTCCAGCAGCTCCACTTGCACCGAGGGGTCGCAGGTCACCAGGCGCGCGCCGTTTGCCGGCGCCAGGTCGATGCGCGTGTGGCTGTTGGCCAGCACGAACTCGAACAACCCGGGTCCCACGTGCTTGGTGAGCGACCGCACGTGGTCGGAGGGGCTGTAGCCGTCGGTTTCGCCCGGCTCGGTGGCCACGTTGCAGACGTAGGCCTTGACCGCCGTGGACGCGCGCACGGCCGTGGCGATGTCGTTGATCAGCAGGTTTGGCAGCACACTGGTGTAGACGCTGCCCGGGCCCAGAACGATGAGGTCGGCGGCCAGGATTTCCTTGACCGCTTCCCCGTTTGCCAGAGCGTGCCGCGGCTCCACGAAGACCTGCACGATGGGCTTGCCGGCCGCGCGAATCCGCGACTCGCCGCGGACGATGGAGCCGTCGGACATCTCGGCCGTCAGGCGGACGTTCGACAAGGTGGAGGGCAGAATGCGCCCCCGCACGCGCAGAACGTCGCTGAGCGCGTTGACCCCGCGCTCGAAATTGCCGTCGTTGATGTCGGCCATGGCGGCAATCAGCAGATTGCCCAGGTTGTGCCCCTGCAGCCCGGCCCCGTGGCGGAAGCGGTACTCCATCACGTCGTGCATCAGCGACTCCGAGTCGGCCAGCGCGGCCAGACACTGGCGCACGTCGCCCGGCGGCAGCAGGTTCAGCTCCTCGCGCAGGCGCCCGGAACTGCCGCCGTCGTCGGCCACCGTCACCACGGCGGTGATGTGGTTCGTGTGCTCCTTCAGGCCGCGCAGCAGCACCCCCAGCCCGGTGCCGCCGCCGATGGCCACCACGCGCGGCCCGCGCTGCAAGCGGCGGCTCTGGTAGAGAATCTCGGCCAGGTCGTCGTTCGGGTCCACCACCACCGACAGCACGCTGCGCACCAGCAGCCAGCCCCCCGCGCCCACAGCCAGCAGGCCCAGCGCGCCGACCGTGATCTCGCGGAACGGGTGCGCCAGGAACTGGAGCGTCACGTACCAGATCACCGTGCCCGCCGGCCCTGGAACGTCGATGTTCCGGTACACGTACGCCAAGAACATGGCCAGCGCCAGGGCCAGCACCACGGTGCCGAGAAAGATCAGAACCAAGTAGCGCTTGATCCCGATGCCAAGCGTCAGCCACCGTCGCGAGCGCACACACGACTCCTTTGGCTGCCGGTCCGCCCGCGCCGCCGCTCCCCAGCCGGGAACGCACCCGCCGCAGACCGCCCCAGGACGCATCCCACCGTCGGGCGCCGGCATGGAAGTCCTGGGTGCGAATTATACGCGCGCCAACGGCGGCCGGGGGAGAAGAAACGAGGCGGCGCCGCTCGGGCCGCCCGTCCAGTCGAAGCTTCGCCCCCCCGGGGCAGTGCCTCGGCCGGGGCGGGCACGCCTGCGCGGGCGGCTCGCCCGTGACCGGCCGCTGTCGCATGGCAACCGTGATCCGAGCCCGCCTGCGTGGACGGCTCGCGCCCTCGCCCTCTCGCCGCGGAGGCCGGGACGCGGGCGGAACCGACGAACGGGCGCGCCGTCTGGACGCGCGGCTGCGCCGGCAGGCGGTAGGCTGCGTTGGTTTGCGCCGCGTGGCGCAGACGCGCAAGAGGGGCGATTCCTGCCGGCAGACGCCGCTGCCATTCGGCTGCTCGCGCTCGATCTGGACGGCACCCTGGTCAAGGACGGCCAGGGCGTTACGCCGGGCGTGCGCGCCGCCGTGCGCGCCGCCCAGAACGCAGGCATCCAGGTCACCATCGCCACGGGCCGCATGTATCGATCCGCGCGCCGCTTCGCCGCGCAGTTCCACGTGCAGGCGCCCATCATCTGCTACCAGGGCGCGCTGGTGCGGAACCCGATCAGCGGCGCCACGCTCCTGCACGCCGCGGTGCCCGGCGCGCAGGCGATGGACGCCGTGGCGTTCGCGCGCCAGGCCGGGGTGCACGTCAACGCCTTCCTGGACGACAAGCTCTACATGGAAGCCGACACGCCCGAAGGCCAGTTCTACGCCGGCATCTCGCACGTGCCGATCACCTACGTCGACGACTTGCGACAGACCGTGGCGGGCGGCGCCACCAAGCTGGTGTTCGTCACGGACGAACCCGAGGTGCCTGCCCTGCTGGCGTCCCTTCGCCAACGGTTTGGCGCGCGGGCGCAAGTCACCCGCTCGCATCCGCGCTTCGCCGAAATAGTGCGGCGCGGGGTAAACAAGGGGCGCGCCCTGGCGGCCGTCGCCGACGGCCTGGGCCTGCGGCTCGACCAGACCATGGCGATTGGCGACAACCTCAACGATCTGGAGCTGGTGACGACCGCCGGCATTGGCGTGGCCATGGCCGACGGCGACCCCCGCGTGCTGGCAGCCGCGGACTGGACTACCGGCGCCTACGAAGACGACGGCGCGGCCCAGGCCATCGAACGCCTCCTGCAAGCCAGAGCCAAGGCGCCGCCCTGAGAACCCCGCACAAACGCCCGCATTCCCGCACGGGCAGGATTCCTCAGCAAACCCGCGTGACCGGCCCGCATCCCCGCGCAAGCGGGATTCCATCAAACGCCGAGTTCCTGGCGCATCGCCGCGCGCCTGCATCCCCGCGCAAGCGGGATTCCATGTTGCCGGTCGGCCGCAGCGGCGGTGGCGGGGCCTCATTCCCGCGCAGACGGGATTCCATCCTCGTTCTCATTCTCCGCTCCCCGCGCGGCCCCTTCGTCCCCCCTCCCCATGCGGCCCCTTCCTTTCTCCTCTCCCAGTGCGGCCTCTTTCTTTCCCTCTCCCCCAGGGGGGAGAGGGTTAGGGTGAGGGGGTCTTCCCTCTGACAACACCAACACCTCTGGGGCGCGACGCGGCGCGGTGCGCCGCCATCCTGGCCGGCGGGGGCGTGGCAGCCGCGCCCACGGACACGCTCTACGGCCTGGCCGCCAGCATCGACCATCCGGCCGCCCTGGCCCGCGTGCTGCGCATCAAGCGCCGCGGCGCCGGCCAGGGCGTGCCGCTGCTGCTGGCCAGCGCCGCGCAGCTGGAGCAGGTGGCCCGCCCAACCGCCCTGTCGCAGCGGCTGACCGAGGCGTTCTGGCCCGGCGCGCTGACGCTGGTGCTGCCCGCGGCGCCGGGGGTGGACGCGCGGCTGCTGGGCCCCGGCGGCACGGTGGGCGTCCGCGTGCCCGCGGCGGCGGTCATGCGCGAGCTGATCGCCCAGGTGGGCGCGCCGCTGACCGGACCCAGCGCCAACCGGCGCGGCGCGCCGCCGCCGGCCAGCGCCCAGGACGCGCTGGCCGCCGTGGGGGACGCCGTGGATTACGTGCTGGACGGCGGCCCCGCCGGCGGGGACCCCTCCACCGTGCTCGACCTGACCAGCGACCCACCCCGCATCCTGCGCAGCGGCGCAGTCAGCGCGGCGTCGCTGCGAACCTACGCGGCCGACGTGCGCGCGCCGGACCCCGCCGGACCGTGAGCGCCGGCCAGGCCGCGCTGCCCGCCCGCGCGCGGGCGCGCGCCGCCAGCCGTCGATCCGCCGCGCCGTGACCGGCGGGTCGGTGGAGCTGGCGGGCGAGTTCGAGGCGTCCGAGGCGAGCTTCATCCGCCAGCAATTCGACGACTGCCGCATCGAGCTGGCCGCGCGCTCGTCCCTCGACGGCCGCACCGCGCTGTTGCGCTGGACGCCCGCCGCCGGACCGTCGGCGTCCGCCGCCGTCACCGACCGCCGCAACCGGCCCGCCGCGGCGCACTACGTGCTGACCCACCGCCCGGAGCTGCGCCTGACGCCCATTGCCTCGGCCGCCGACCTGCAGGCGCGGTTTCCGAATCACTTCGCGGCCGACGCCGTTCCGGATCCGCCCCGCCTCCGCGGCTGCCTGCGCGTTCCCTGGCTCCTGCTGGCCGCCGCAGGTATCGCCGCCGTGTACGCGCATAGACTGCGCCCGTAAGTTTCCGGGCTCCCGCCTGCTGCACAGCGCACCACGCACCGCGGCCGTCACCGTTCGAGACACCGCCGCGCCAGAGACCTCCCGCCCATGACCGCCGCGGCGGCGCGGCGCTTCGCGCGGCTGGCGGGCCCGGCCGGACGAGCGCTGCTCGTGAGCGCCGTCGTCTTCTGGTGGGGAGGCGTCGTAGCGCCGTCACTCATCAGCCGGGCGCTTCCCGACCTTCTTCCATCGGCAGCGATTCCGGCCGAGCTGCACCCAAGCGGCGAGGGGAATCTTATAAACACGGTCTCTGCGGCCGCGCTTGCATTCCTGTCGCTGCTCGCCCTGGCAAATGTGTTCGCTCACCGGCGTAGAGCGACTGGCTGGGCCGCCGTCGTCGGATGGGCCGCCGTCGCGCTGGCTAGTGGTGTTCTGGCCGTCGAGGAAGTTGCAGAACTCAAACTGCAGGGAGCGGCGCTGGCCAACCTGGAGGAACTCTTGCTCGAGGCGAACGAAGCTGCCGAGCTCGTAACGCAGGGGCAGGTCCTCGACGAAGGCGGATGGGGAAACCCGTCGCTCTGGCCCTGGATGCTGGTCCCGCTGTTCGCGGCGTTCTTCGTGGTCATGGCGGTTTTCGTGAGCAAGGGTGCGAGCGCTTGGACGGTCCGCGGGCCCCTGGTGCTTGGACTTGCGGCTTGGGTGTTCGCGGTGGTGCAGGAGATTGTCGGCCCATTTCTATTCGCAGGTCGGGCTTCTGGTCTGGTGGACGTGCTGGATGAGACGCTGGAGTTCAGCGGGACCTTGTCAATCGCGCTCAGCGCGGGCCTCGCCTTGCAGCCCGCTGACGCTCGGCCGCGCCTCTCACGGCGGCGGGTCCTGGCGCTGGCGGTCGGGTCGGCGGCTGTAGTTGCCGTGCTCGGCGGCCTGTGCGGCGCGTTCTTGTTTCGCACGCCTATGATCGATACGCGCGCGCACACCGGAGCGCCCGGCGTGTTTCAGCTGGTGCTCGACGACCAGATGTCGGCCGTGCAAAAACTGCGAGCGCCAGCAGCGCCGGTCGGCGAGCTCTGGGTGTGGGCGTACATCGAGGATAGGCAGGGGCGGCCGGGTCGCGTGCTCTGGCGTGTCATGGAAGACAGCGTCGAGGGCCGCATCCTGCGCGAGGGCGTGGTGCAGGTCGCCGCTTCGGATCATGCGGCGGGCTACCGTCTCGGTTTCGTCCATCCGCTGGCATGGCCGGAGGGTGGACGCCTCGGCCTGCAACTCGTGGCGCATCTCGAGGCGGACGCGCAGCTGCGCATCCGTGCGACCAAGACCGACCTTTACGCGGACGGTGAGCTCTGGGTCAACGGAGCGCCGACGTGGCCGGGCCAGAACCTCGAGTTTGCGGCCTACGGCGCGCCCGAGCCCACGCTTAGCAAGGCGCGCGCCCTTTGGGGTCTCGTAACCTCCGGCTGGCGCTGGCCGGTGCTGATTCTGGACGCGGCAACCGCCCTGACGCTCATCCTCGTCATCCCCGCGTTGCTGGTGGCGAGCGCACTGCCGCGGCGCAGCCGCGCGGCGGACGGCGACGGGCGGGGCGGGCCTAGCGGAGTCAGCGGCTAATGCGCCGCGTGGAGCTGGACTTTCGACCGGCGGTGCCGGCGGCGGACGCCAACGCGGCCGTGGGGCGGCGGCACGATCGGCGCGTGGCGGTGGACGACGCGGCCGGCGTGGTGGCCGAGATGGACCGCGCCGGGGTGTCACAGGCGCTGGTGTACGCCCCGCACGCCGCGGCCTACGACTCGCGCGAGGGCAACGCCTGGCTGGCCGACGCGGTCCGGGGCGAGCCGCGGCTGGTCCCGCAGTTCGTGTGCAACCCGGCGTTCGACGACCTGGACGACACGGCCGCGCACGCCGCCGGTGCTGGCGCCCGCGCCGTGCGCATGCTGCCCATGCTGCACAACTACCCGTTTCGCCCCTGGGTGGTGGGCGCGTGGCTGGCGTGGCTGGCGGCGGAAGGCCTCCCGCTCTGGCTGCCTATGGACTACGCGGCCAACTGGCACACGGGCGGCGAGCTGGACCCGCACGAGGTCTTCGAGACGGTGCGGGAGCTGCCCGAGCTTGCCGTGGTGCTGAGCGAGGTGCATTACCGACAGGCGTCCTGGGCGCTGCCCTTGCTGCGCAGCCTGCCCAACCTATCCATCGAACTCTCGCGGTTCGTCATCGTGGACGGCGTGCAGCGGCTGCTGGACGCCGCGGGGCCGCGGCGCATCCTCTTTGGGTCCCGCTTCCCCGACTCGCCCATGGCGCCGCAGCTCTATCACCTGCACCGCTGCGGGCTGAGCGAGGACGACCTGCGCGCCATCTGCGCGGGCAATCTCCTGCGGCTGCTGGGCATGGACGCCTCGTGACCGCGTCAGCCGCCGGTCGGTCGGCGCCCCGCCGCGGCGGGGCGGCTGCGGGGGGCGCGCCGCCCGAACCCGCGCCGGTGATCGACTTCCACTGCCACGCCGGCCGCTGGGGGCGCTACTGGGTGGACGACGCCTGCGACCGCTACCTGCGGGTGATGGACGCGGCGGGCATCGACCGCGCCTGCCTGAATTGCATCTGGCACGGCGACGCGCGCCGCGGCAACGACGTGGTGGCCGGGTTCCTGCGCCAGCGGCCCGACCGCTTCATTGGCGCGGCCTTCGCCACGCCGCACTACCCCGAGGAGGCGGTTCCAGAGCTGGAACGCGCCGTCGACCAGCTGGGCATGGCCTACGTGAAGGTCTATCCCGACTACGTCGGGCGGCCGGTGGACGACCCGGCGTATTTCCCGATCTTCGAGTGGGTGAACGCGCGCGGGCTGCCGGTGATGTGTCATGCCACGTATCCGTTCGACCCGCCGGGAACCACCATCACCGGTCGGTTCACGGCCTTGAGCCGGCGGTTTCCGCACGTGACCTGGGTGCTGGCGCACGCAGCCGGCCGGGTCGACGCGGACGCCGCCCGGGCGGCGCGCTGCTTGCCCAAGGTCTATCTGGAAACGTGCAGCTCCGGCACCGCGCTGGGCGCCGTGGAGTACGCCGTGGAACACGCCGGCGAGGATCGCGTGCTGTTCGGCTCGGACATGCCCCTGATGGACGCCCGCCAGCAGATTGCCAAAGTTGCCACGGCGGCAATCTCGCCGCAGGCCAAGCGCAAGGTGCTGGGCGCGAACGCGCTGCGCGTGCTGGGGTTGTCGACGGATTTACGGCCTGTACCGCGCCCGGCCCGCGGCGCCTGACGCCGCGGCGCCCGGCCCTGGCTCCCCGCGGGGGGAAGGCCGCTCGACCCTCCGCCCGTGGTGCTGGACGGGCCGGGCCCTCGCGCCCGGCAGGGGGAAGCCGCTATGGGCGTCTGGCCTTGCGTCGGTTCGTGATCGGGGCGGCCGGTGCTAGGCTCGCACCGGCGCCGTGCGCGCCGCGCCCCCGTCGTCTAGAGGCCCAGGACACCACCCTTTCAAGGTGGAGACAGGGATTCGAATTCCCTCGGGGGTACCCCTCCGCCGCCGAACGCGCCGCGCCCGCGAGTCTGCCCGCCGCGCTGACCTGGCGGCTGTTCCACAGCGCCCAAGGCCGCCGCGCCCGCGGTCTGTCCGCGCGCCTCTGGCGTGTCTCCCGCGCGCGACGCGCGGCGGGGCGCCGGCCTTTCCGGCGGATGCGCCTCGGCCGTCCCCGCGGTCGGGCGTCAGCAATCGCCGCAGTTGGGGATCACGCAGATGAACTTCAGGCGCTCCTGGCCGGTGTTTTGGAACTGGTGCAGGGCGTCGGGCGGCACGTAGACGGCCTGGCCGGCGGCGAACGGCTCGGCGCCGGCGGCGGTCTTGAGCTGGCCCGCGCCTTCCACGATGAAGACTTCGTGCTCCCAGGGGTGCTGGTGGTAGGGCGTGGCGCCGCCCGGGGCCACGTCGAACAGGCGCATGGCGAAGTTGGGGGGCGCCACCTGCCGCGCCACCAGGTCGTGCTTGACGACCTGCCCGACCCCCTGCGGCGACACGTCCTGAGTGGGAGATTCGTCGGGGGCCACCACAAACGGACGGTCGGCAACGTGAACGGCCATCGCAAGTCTCCGGCGCGGTCGACCCCGTCAGCATACGACGGCGGAGCGGGGGGACGGCGGCGGGGCGGGGGGATGACGGCGTGACGGGGGATGACGGGAAACCCCCAGGGGGCTCGGGTCTCCTGGATTCGGGTCCCGTATCTAGGACCTCGTATCGCGTACGGGGCAGGCGGGGCGGGCTTGCGCCGGAATGACGGGGGCGCCTGCGGGGCGGCGGATTAGCTGGGAGGATGGAGTGCGCGCCGGATGAATGCGCGCTCGGCGGCGGGAAGGGGCAGGCTCAGGGCAAGCTGCCGGGCGGCGGCGGACATCTTGCCCCAGGTTTTTTGCAGGATGGCCGTCATCTTCGCGTCGGTCTGGCTGGCGCGCAGGTCGGCGAGCTGGGTCTGCAGGAAGACGAGACACAGGGCGTCTTCCAGGGCTTGCACGTCCGGGTCGCGGGGCAGGTCGTGCTTGCGCACGATGGCCTGGGCGCGCGCGATGACCGGCGGGTCATAGCCCGCCGCCTGCATGACTTCCGCCAGAGTTTCGGCGTGCAGCTGGTGCAGCGCCCGCCGCCAGCGCAGGTAGCCGCGGCGCCCGGCGGGAAAGTCCGCACGCGCGATGGCCCAGCGGCGCACGTGGTGGCCATGGGCCGCAATGCGCAGCGCGTCGTCGGCGTCGGGCCGCAGCCGCTGGACCCAGGCCGAGACCATGGCGGCGTGGGTCGACTCCTTGGGCCGCGCGCGGCCGTCGATCACGATGCGGTGCGGGTCGGCGCTGTTGATCGCGTCGATACGAGCCAGCGCGTCGTCGAGCCGCGGCGCCATGGGCGGTTCTCCAAACCTTTGCCGACAGTGTGAGTATCCACGACGGCCGGGCAGGACGACGGTCGGAGGCGGGGGACTGGGACGCTGGGGCTTTCTGGATTCCGTCGTTCGCCGGAACGACGGGGGACGACGGAGAGGCGGAGGCTACCGAGGCTCGGTGTCTGCCGTTGGGCGCAGGGGTGTCCAGTGGACGGTTACGTGCAACGCCTCGGTGTCGCGGGGGTGGGGGCGGTGGGCGGCGCTGACGGCCAGACCGGGGATGCAGGCTGGCTGGTCGTGCACGGTGACGATCGGAG
Organism: uncultured Chloroflexota bacterium; assembly: GCA_958296175.1. Taxonomy (GTDB): domain Bacteria; phylum Chloroflexota; class UBA11872; order UBA11872; family UBA11872; genus UBA11872. The sequence continues at coordinate 1,023,916 of OY282448.1, read as the reverse complement.
TTCCCGCGCGCAGGGCGGCCGGGATTCGGCGGCGGCGCAGGAAGCGGTGCAGGTCGTGCGCGCGGCCGTCCACGGGCGAGACGAAGCGGTCGCCCGCGCGCGGGGTGCGCACGGCCAGCGCGCCGGCGGCGGGCGCGGCCATGATCTGCACGGCGGGGCCGCGGCGCGGCGCGTCCGTGAGCGGCGCGCGGGTGACCTCGATGCGGCCGGCGGGCAGATCGAGCCGGCCTGGCGCCGGCAGCGGGAGCGGGCCGGGCAGCGGAGGGTCGCTGACCTGCTGGTCGTAGAGCGCGAGGGCGCGGTCGCGCACGAACGCCCAGCGGCCGCCGGGCAGCTGCACCCAGCGGCCGGCGGCGTTGTCGACCAGCGCGCGCGCCAGCGCGCGCCACACCGGCGCGCCGATCTGCCGCGCGGGGCGGCCGTCGGCCCACCAGGCCTCCTGCACCACCCGCCGCAGCTTCCCGGCGGCCACGGCACGGCGGCGCGGCGCCAGCGGCATGCGGACGCCGTCAGCGGCGCGCACCACTGGCTCGACGTCTGGCGCGGCCAGGGCGCCGGCGCGCAGCACGGCCGCGCGCGCGCCTGGATAGATGTGTTCCAGCAGCGGCACCAGCTCGCGCCGCACGCGGTTGCGGCGGTGGGCGGGCGCGTCGTTGGAAGGGTCGCGGTGCACGGGCAGCGCAAGCGCGCGCGCGTAGGCCTCGATCTGGCTGCGCCAGAGCGACAGCAGCGGCCGCAGGGTGCGCCCGTCGTCGACGGCCATGCCGCCCAGGGCGTCGGGGCCGACGCCGCGGGCCAGGCGCATCAGGATGGTTTCCACCTGGTCGTCGGCCTGGTGGCCGGTGGCCACGCGCGCCGCGCCCAGACGGCGGCGTTCACCGTCGAGGAACGCGCGGCGCAGCCGCCGGGCCGCCATCTCGCGCGACTCGCCGCGGCGCGGCGCGGGGTCGGAGGCGCGGGCGCAGGTGAGGGGCAGGCCGTAGGCCGCGCACCGTTCCGCCAGCGCCGCCGCGGGTGCGCGGCTCTGCCGATGCCAGGCGTGGTCGAAGTGCAGGACGTGCAGCGCTGGGCCGCCGCGGTCGCTGGCCGCGTGCAGCGCGTCCAGCAGCGTCAGCGAGTCGGGGCCGCCGGACACCGCCACGGCCAGCAGGTCGCGCGGGGTCAGTCCGGCGCCGCGCACGGCGGCTCGGTAGACCGCGTCGCGCACGCGCCGCACGCAGCGGCTGGCGGACGCCCCCGACGGCTCAGCCGGTGCTGCCAAATCCCCCGCGCGAGGGCCCCGGCGGCGCCGCCCGCTCCTCCCAGACGGCGCGGGCGACGGGCACGAACATCCCTTGGGCGATGCGGTCGCCGCGCTCGACGGTCACCACCCGGTCGGTTGGGTTCCACACGTCGATGTGGATTTCGTCCTGCGGCCCGGCGTAGTCCTGGTCGACGATGCCCACCGCGTTGGACAGGCGCAGCCCCGTGCGGCGCGGGGTGCTGCTGCGCACGGCAACGAGCAGCATGTAGCCCGGCGGGGTGGCCACGATCACGTTGGCCGGAACGCGCGCCATCCCCCCGGGCGCCACGGCCGTGGTGACGCGCGTGACGAAGTCGAACCCCGCCGACCCGTCTGTGGCATAGGTCGGCAGCGGCAACGACGGATCGACCCGAGCAATCGGAACCCGCATAACGCCAAAAGTCTACGCGCCCGCCCGGCGGCCAACGCCTGGCGGCGGGACCCGGGCGGCGGGGGTGCGGCGGTCCGGCCCCGGGCGGGGGCGACCTGCGCGGGCGGGCGGCGGGGCTAGACCCGTCGAACGCGCGCACCGCTCACCCGGATCGACCCGCGCGGGCGGGCAGCGGGGGCGGAACGCTTTCCAAGCCTTGCCCGTACGCGGCTGGCGCGGCGAGGCGCGGTGGTACTATCCCCATTCGCGCGGAGCCACCAGTGCCTGCGTATATCTGGGGAGCAATTCGTGGCGTACAGCGTGGAGAGCAAAAAGTCCGGCGACGCGTACTACCTGCATACGCGGGAGGTCACGCTGCGGGGCGGCCGCCAGCAACGCATTTACTTCTTTGCCAAGACGGTGGGCGACGGCGCCATCGACGAGCTGCCAGACGGCTACGTGGTGTCCGAGAATCCGCGCACGGGGCTGCCGCTGCTCAAGAAGGGCTGAGGCCGCGCCGCGCGGCAGCGGCGGAATCGCCGGCACTGGGTGCTGCGGGTCGACCGACCTCGCCGGATACGCCGCCTTGGGGAGTCGTCGGCCCGGCGGATGAGCCGTCGGCCCTATAAGTTTCGTGGCCGGCTCGAAGGCGCAACACGTCGAACGTCGTGGAGATGCGTTGGCCCGGTGCATTGGGGGCCGACCCCCACAGGCCGCGCGGCAGCGGCTCGCTCAGGCGTCGGCCCGGTGCATTCGGGGCCGACCCGACGTCAGCGGTTCTCGCCCGTCGTTCAGGCGTCGGCCCGGTGCATTCGGGGCCGACCCTGACGATTGCGCAGCTCCACTACCTGGCCGTCCCTGCGAGCGCGGCTCCCGGCCTCGGGTCAGAGAGACGCGCGGGGGGCGGCGTTGCGCAGCTCGGCCAGGCGGCGGCGCAGCAGCCGCGGGCGAACGCCCAGGCGCCGCGCCAGGTCGCTGAAGCGCGCGTTACGTTCGGCCTGGACGCTGCGCAGCAGCTCTGCCGGCAGCAGCAGGTCCAGGGCGAACCGGTCGGCTTCCCATTCCTGGCGGCGGCGTTGGCCGCGGGGTGCGGGCCGGCCCAGGGCGTCGCTGTGCAGCACCCAGTGGCCCAGCTCGTGGGCGATGCTGAAGTTGCGCTCCGGCAGCGGCAGCCGCGCATTGACGACCAGCGCGGCGCGCCCCTGCGCCCCCAGCGGCGCCAGCAGCGCGCGCACGCCGCGCGGCAGCGGGTGCTCGGCCACGTGCAGGCTGGTGGAGGTGCGCGCCAGCCGCGCCGCGTCCACGATCGGCGCCCAGGCCGCATGCCCGCCGCGGCGCCGCAGCAGCGCCGCCGCCTGGCGAATCTCCCACCGCGTCCGACGACGAACCATACGACTACCATACAAACACCGAATGCATGCGGCCAGCGGCCGCGGGCGGCGCATCCTGGCCGCTGCGGCCGCGCAGGCGGCGTCTGCGGCCCGCGCATCCCCGCGGCGCAAGCGCCCTCTCTTGCTCTGCCCGTGCTGATACGCCGGCTGCGGCGCGCATCCCCGCGCCGCAGCGCCTTCTACCATGACCCCATGTCCGCGCCCGACGGCATCCTCGACGCCTGCACCTGCGCAGCCGCGGGCGCGGGCGCGGGCGCCTTCACGTCCGCGCGGGCGGCGGCCCGCGGCCGGCAGGCTGCCGGTGAGTCTCGCCCCTGCATGCCGGCGGTGCGGCGGTGATGCGCGCGCTGCTGGCCGAGCTGGAGGCCGCGGTTGGGCGCGCGCGCGTGCTGGCAAACCCCGACCGCCTGGTGGCCTACGGCTACGACGCCACCATGGGCTATCGGGGGACCCCCGCCGCGGTCGTGCTGGCCGAAACCGAGGCGCACGTCGCGGCGGCCGTGGCGGCGGCCGTCAGACACGGCGCGCCGTGCCTGGCGCGCGGCGGCGCAACCAGCTTGTCCGCCTCGGCCGTGCCGCCCGACGGGGCGCTGGTGATCGACACGAACCGCATGCGCCGCGTGCTGGCGTTCGACGCAGCGCGGCAGCGCGCCCGCGTGGAACCCGGCGTGGTGACGCGCGACTTCCGCACCCTGGCGGAACGGCACGGCTTGCTCTACCCGCCCGACCCGTCGTCGGAAGCCGTCTCCACCATCGGCGGCAACGCCGCCACCAACGCGGGCGGGCCATACGCCTTCAAATACGGCGTCACGCGGGACGCCGTTATTGGCCTGCGCGTGGTGACGCCCGGCCTGGGGGCGGCGGCGCTGGCGCGGGGGCGCGACGACGCGGCCATCGACCTGATCGTCGGTTCCGAGGGCACGCTGGGCGTGGTGACCGAAGTCACGCTGCAGCTGCGCCCGCTGCCGCCGCACCGCGCCGTGCGCGCCGCCGCGTTTGCCGACGGGGCCGAGGCGCTGCGGGCCGTGGCGGCCATCATCGCGGGCGGGGTCACGCCGGCGAAACTGGAGTTTCTGGACGACGTGACGGTGGAATCGCTGGAACGCTCGCGGCCCTGGGGATTCCCGCGCGGCCGCGGCGGCCTGCTGCTGGCGGAACTGGACGGCTCGGCGGACGACGTGCGGCGCGAGGCGCGCGCCCTGGCCGACGAGTTGCAGGCGGCCGGCGGCGGCCTGGAGCGCGTGGACGCGGCGCGCGCGGCGCGCTGGTGGGAGGCGCGCCGCGGCATTACCGCCTCGCTGGCGCGCATCCGCCCGGCCAAGATTGGCGAGGACATCTGCGTGCCGCGCTCGCAGCTGGCCGACACCTTCACCGCCATCAAACGGGCGGCGCGGCAGGCGGACGTCACGGCGGCCATCTTCGGCCACGCCGCCGACGGCACGCTGCACCCCAACCTGCTGTACGACCCGGCCGACCCCGCCGAACAGAAGCGCGCCTTTGGGCTGCTGTCCGTGGTGGCGGACGCGGGGCTGGCGGCGGGCGGCGTGCTGTCGGGCGAGCACGGCCTGGGGCGCGTGAAGCGGCCATTCGTCACCCGCGCCTACGACCCGCCCACGCTGGCCGCCATGCGCAGAATCAAACGCGCCTTCGACCCTGACGGCTTGATGAATCCGGGGGCGATGTGGCCGGACGACGAGGGCTGACGGGGGCTGACGAGAGCCGACGAGGGCGGGCGGCGCGGGCGTCGGCCGCCGCCGGGCGCGGGGTGCAGGGCTGCGGCGGGGTGGGGTCGGAGTCGGGGTCGATGGCAACGTCGCGCGTGATGGGGGCGGCTCCACGGCCGCGGCGGGGCGGGCCTCCGCGTTCGACGCCCGCCATCGCCATCGCCCGCGCCCTGGAGAGGCGCGGGCGAAGCACCCCCCCCCAGGACGCCCCCCATCCGCGTCCGCCTCCAGGAATACAGGACTAGGGTAGGGTGAAGCTCTTCACAGCCTGACAGCCGCCGCCGGAGGACGCCCTCGTGCTGGAAGATTTTCGTTTTGAGGACCTGACCTGGCCCGACGTGAACGCCGCGGTGGAGGCCGGCCGCATTCCGGTGCTGCCGGTGGGCACCATCGAGCAGCACGGGCCGCACCTGCCGCTGAAAATCGACCGCTGGTCGTCGACCTCCATCGTGGACGAAGCCGCCCGCCGCTCGCAGGGCCGGCTGCTGGCCATGCCGCCCGTGGCCTACGGCTACACCTCGCACGTGATGGACTTTCCCGGCACCATCACCATCCACCACGAGACGTTCATCCGCTATGTGGTGGACATCGGCCTGAGCCTCGTGTACCACGGGTTCAAGAAGCTGATCGTGGTGAACGGGCACGGCTCGAACCAGCAGCCGCTGGAACTGGCGGCGCGGCGCATCATGCTGGAGTCGGACGCCTGGGTGGGCATGGCCAGCTGGTGGAACCTGACGCAGGCAAACTCCGGGTTCATGGACACGTGGCGCGAGTCGGGGTTCCCCGGCGGCGCGGCGCACGGGGGCGAAGCGGAGACCTCGCTGGCGCTGCACCTGGACGCCTCGGCCGTGCGCATGGACCTGGCCGAAGACCAGGTCACCGACGTCAACGCGCAAGAATCCAAGTACCACTGGGTGGACCTGTTTGCGTCCGGGCCGGTGAAGATGGACGGCTACACCAGCACCTACACGCCCGACGGCACGCAGGGCGAAGCCACCATCGCCACGGCCGCCAAGGGCCGCGCCTTGTTCGAGGAAGCCGTGACCAACCTGGTGGAGTACGGCCGCGAGCTGGGCGAGCGCCAGTTCGAGCCGCGCGTGGACCACCACGCGCGCCCGCCGACGATTGCACGGCCGGGGTAAACGCCCGGCGCGGGCGTCGAACGCTGGGGCCGCGCGCGCCCTGGCGCGGCGCCGCCGCGAGAAAGCGAGGCGATGATGTCTGACTCGAACCCCGCGCGGCGCGACTGGCGCGCCGACCCCTTCCGCACGCTGGTGACGCTGGGCGAGAGCACCACCGCCGGCGGCTGGAGTTCCAGCCGCGAGCGCTGCTGGGCCAACGTGCTGGCCGCGCTCGTCAGCGACTTTCAAGACGAGCCGGTGGCGCTGGTCAACAGCGGCATCGGCGCGAACGTGGTCTCCACCCGCTCGCCGCTGTACGACTACTCCGGCAAACCGGCCGCCAGCGAGCGCCTGGACAAGCACGTCATCGCCCACGACCCCGACCTGCTGATCGTGTCGTACGGGCTGAACGACGCGCGCGGCGGCACGCCGGCCGAACTGTTCCGCGCCGAGCTGCGCGCGCTGCTGGCGGCCATCCGCCGGGCCTGCGACCCGCTCATCGTGCTGGTCGGCCCCTACTTCATGACCGAATACCGCGCCTACGCGCACTTCGACCACGCCAGCCCGGAGGTGTTCGAAACGTTCAACCTGGTGACGGCGCAAGTCGCCGCGGCAGCCCAGTGTCTGTTCTGCGACGTGTACAACGCCTACGGCGGCGCGGCCTGGCTGGTGCACCACGACGGCGTGCACGCCAACGACCTGGGGCACCGCATCATCGCGCACGAAATCTTCAAGACGCTGGCCCAGCACTGCTCGGGGCTGGCGGCCCGCACGCGGCGGCTGGAAGACGAAACCGACCCCTGGCGCGACGAGTCCGTGCTCATGGCCGACTACGGCTATCGGTCCCGCGGCCGCCCGACCATCGCCGCCCCGCCCTCGGATACGCGCGACTCCTGACGTGAACTGGCCGGGTGGGTCGAACACCGCGGTGTCCCGGCGCCGCCGCGGTCTGGCGGCGCTGGCGCTGGCCGCGGCGGCTTGCCTGTTCGCCTGGCAGTCCGCGGTCCCGGCCGCGGCGGACAGCCCAACTGTGCTGGTGCTGGAGGTGGACAGCGCCATCGAGCAGCTGACCGCCGCCCACATTGCGCGCGGGCTCCACACCGCGAATCAGGACGGCGCCTCGCTGGTGGTCATCCGCCTCGATACCCCCGGGGGACTCGTCAGCGTGACGCGGTCGATCGTGCGGCAGCTTTTCGATTCGCCGGTGCCGGTGGCCGTCTTCGTCGCGCCTGCCGGCGCCTCGGCCAGCTCTGCCGGCACCTTTATCGCGGCCGCGGCCAACGTGGCCGTGATGGCGCCGGGAACCACCATCGGGGCGGCCGAGGCGGTGGGTGCGGACGGCAGCGATCTGCCCGAGACCCTGGCGCGGAAGCTCAGCGAGGAAGGGCGCGCCTTCGTTCGCAGCATTGCCCAGGGGCGCGGGCGCAACGCCGCCGCGCTGGAGCGCACGGTCACCAATTCCAGCGCCTACTCGGCGCACGAGGCGCTCCAGCTGGACATCATCGATCTGGTTGCCCCGGACATGCCCGCCATGCTGGAACAACTGCACGGGCGCGAGACGACGACGGCGGACGGGCCGGCCGTCATCGCCACCCGCGGCGCCGACGTGCGCATGCTGGACGATGTCGTTCCCGAATCTCTGCTGGGCTTCGTGGCGGAGCCCAGCGTGGTGTTCATCCTGTTCCTGATCGGCGGCCTGGCCTTGTTGGTGGAGCTGCTGCTTCCCGGGCTGATCGTGCCCGGGGCGTTTGGGCTGGCCGCCATCGCTCTGGGATTCGTCGGGTTCTGGAACATGTCGGGCAACTGGGTGGGCCTGCTGCTGCTGGCGCTGGCAATCGGGTTGTTCTACGGCGAAACGACGGCGCCCGGCTTCAGTCTGTTCGGCGCGGGCGGGATCGTGTGTCTGATTCTGGGCGGGGTCTTCCTGTTCGGCGACGTCTTCGGCTCGCCGGAGCTGGCGGCGTCGGTGTTCGCGGTCAACCCGATCGTGATCGCCGCCGTGTCCGGAACTGCGCTGGCGGCCTGGATTCTCTTCATTCGCCTGGTGATGACCGAAGGCGGCTCGGCCAGCGGGTTCCAGACGGCGGCCGACGCGCAGCTGGAAGGTGAGCGCGGCGTGGCGCTGTCCCCGCTCGACCCGTCCGGCAGCGTGCGCGTCGCGGGCCGGGAGTGGACGGCCACGGCCGACGCGAACGCGGCCATCGAGGAGGGCGCGCTCATACGCGTCGTTGGCGTCTACGGCCAGGTGCTCAAAGTCGAAAAGCTGTCCGAGCCGCCGCACGGCGGCTGACGGCGGCGCGGGGGGGCACCGGCGCGGGCCGCGGGTTGGCGCCGCCAGCGGATACGTGAGCATTGCCGCCGACGGGGGTGCCGGCGCGGGCCGCGGGTTGGCGGCCAGGGTCGCGGCCGCGTTCTGGACATGCGCCCGTGCGGCGGCGCGGCGGTGCGCGGGACCTGGCGTGGGTTTGGCGGCCCGCGGCGCGCCGCGTATGGGCTAAGCTGTCCCCAGCGCAGATTTTCTGGCGTCCGGTACGGAGCGAGTCATGGCTGGGTTTCACACCGTAGGGCCAAACCACGCGCTTATCGTTTCGGGCGGCAGCAAGGATCCGCGCCTCAAGGTTGGCGGCCGCATGTTCGTGCTCCCCATCATTCAGCGCGCGCAGATGCTGTCGCTGGAGGTCATGACGCTCCAGGTCAACACGGCCAGGGTCTACACCAAAGAGGGGGTGTCGGTCTCGGTCGACGGCGTGGCGCAGGTGAAGGTGGGGCGCAGCGAGACCGCCATCCGCACGGCCGCCGAGCAGTTCCTGGGCAAGACCGTTCCCCAAATTGCCGAGGTCGCGCTGCAGACGCTGGAAGGCCAGCAGCGCGCCATTCTGGGCACGATGACGGTGGAGGACATCTACCGCGACCGCGTCGCGTTCGCCAAGCAGGTGCGCGAAGTGGCGGCCACCGACATGACCAACATGGGGCTGGAGATCGTCAGCTTCTCGATCCGCGACATTCAAGACGAGCAGGGCTACCTGGAAGCCCTGGGCGTGCGCCGCACGTCCGAAGTCAAGCGCGACGCCTCCATTGGGGAAGCCGAGGCCGAGCGCGACGCCGGCATCAAAGCGGCGCAGGCGGAACAGTCGCGCCAGGCGGCGCGCTTTGCCGCCGACACCGCCATCGCCGAGTCGGAGCGCGACTTCCAGACGCAGAAGGCGTCGTACGACCAACAGGTCAACGCGCGCCGCGCCGAGGCGGAACTGGCCTACACCCTGCAGGAGGCCAAGACCCGCCAGCAGATTCGCCAGGAAGAACTCCAGGTCGAGGTCGTGGAGCGCCAGAAGCAGATCGAGGTTCAGCAGCAGGAGATCATGCGGCGCGAGCGCGAACTCGACGCCACCGTGCGCCGGCCCGCCGAAGCCGAGCGCGACCAGATGGAACTGCTGGCGGAAGGCGCACGGCGCCGCGCCCGCGTAGAGGCCGAAGCCGAACGCTACAAACTCCAGACCGTGGCCGAAGGCGAGCGCGACCGGGTCGTTGCGGAAGCCCAGGCGCAGGCGGAAGCGGTCAAGCTGCAAGGCGACGCCGACGCCGCGGCGATTCGCGCCCGCGGCACGGCCGAGGCCGACGCGACCCGCGCCCAGGGCCTGGCCGAAGCCGAGGCCATGACCAAGAAGGCGGACGCCTGGAAGCAGTACGGCCAGGCCGCCATGATCCAGCAGCTCTTCGAATCGCTGCCGCAGGTTGCCGACGCCGTGGCGCAGCCGCTGGCCAAGACCGACAGCATCGTGGTCATCAGCAACGGCGGCGACAACGGCGCCGGCGCCGGCGCCAGCAAAGTCACGCAAGACGTGTCGTCCACCATCGCGCAGCTGCCCGCGCTGGTGCAGTCGCTCACCGGCATCGACCTCATCAGCTCCCTGAAGAACCTGCCCGGCGTGGTTCCGGCCGCCGCCCCGCCCAACGGCGCGCGCCCGGAACCCGCGGCCGCAGCCAGCCCGCAGGACGAGCCGACCGCCCAGTAACCCTCAGCGCCCAGCTCCCAAAGACGCGCCCTCCGCCGAGCCCCGGAAGCTCTCCCCCGCTCCCAGGAAGAGACCTTGGCGTACCTCGCAGGCGCGGGGGGCGGTCCAGCAATGAGGGCGACGTGGTGCTTGACCCGTGGCGTACCTCACGTGCGCGGGGTCCGGTGTCGGCGAACCAGTTCCCGCCCTGGGGCGCCTCGCGCCGCCTGGATTCCGGCCTCGTATCGAGGTCGGGGCGGGCTTTTCGCCGTAACGACGGGGTTTGCCCGCGTCTCAGCAAAGAAGCGGGGAACGGCGGCGGCGAGCGGGGACCGCAGGAACGGCGGCAGCCGCGCAGCGGGGGGGGCACTGGATGGTTTCGCTACCAAACCGCGGGCGCAGGCTCCGTAAACTCAGGCCGTCGTGACCATCCGAGTCGGCCTCGGAAGCCATCCCTTGCTATCCTCATGTATAGTTCTGGTACTTGCGCACGTACCCGTCGCGGCGCGGCTGCCGCACGCAGCCGCACGGCGACAGCGCGACAGGCTGCCGCTCCATGAATAACCGGCTCATCCGCAACGGCTTCATGTACATCGTGCTGGCCGTGGCGGTCCTGGTGGTGCTGTTCGTCATGTTCAACCCGGGGCCGCGCGAGCAGCGCGTGCCAATTTCCACGCTGCTGGCCGAGGTGCAGGGCGCCGCCGAGCGCGGCAACCGTCCGCAAATCCGCGTGAGCGGGTCGCGCATCTCGGCCGACATCGACGGGCGGGTGGTCAGCGCGGTGGTGGACGACAACTTCGCCATCGGCCGCGAGCTGGCCGACCGCGGCATCAACACGGGCGGCGAGCAGGTCACGGTGGAGTTCGACGAACCCAGCAACGCGTCCACCATCATCAGCATCTTGACGTCCGTGCTGCCGCTGCTGATCTTCGTGGGCCTGCTGATCTTCATGATGCGCCAGGCGCAAGGCTCCAACTCCCAGGCGCTCAGCTTTGGCAAGAGCCGCGCGCGCATGGTCACTAGCAACCGCCCCAAGGTCACCTTCAAAGACGTGCAGGGCGTGGACGAGGCCAAACAGGAGCTGGCCGAGGTGGTGGAGTTCCTGAAATATCCCGAGAAGTTCACCAAGATCGGCGCCGAAATCCCCAAGGGCGTGCTGCTGGTGGGGCCGCCCGGCACCGGCAAGACCTATCTCTCCAAGGCCGTGGCGGGCGAAGCCGGGGTGCCCTTCTTCAGCATCAGCGGCTCGGAGTTCGTGGAAATGTTCGTGGGCGTGGGCGCCTCGCGCGTGCGCGACCTGTTCCAGAAGGCCAAGCAAAACGCGCCGGCGCTGGTGTTTGTGGACGAGGTGGACGCCGTGGGCCGCCAGCGCGGCGCCGGCCTGGGCGGCAGCCACGACGAGCGCGAGCAGACGCTCAACCAGATTCTGGTCGAGATGGACGGCTTCGACTCCGCGCAGACCGTGATCGTGCTGGCCGCCACCAACCGGCCGGACGTGCTGGACCCCGCGCTGCTGCGGCCGGGGCGCTTCGACCGGCGTGTGACGCTGGACCTGCCCGACATCCGCGGCCGCGAGGCCATCTTGCGCGTGCACGCGCGCGAAAAGCCGCTGGACAAGAACGTCGACCTGGAAACCGTGGCCAAGCAGACGCCCGGCTTCTCCGGCGCCGACCTGAAAAACCTGCTCAACGAAGGCGCCATCCTGGCGGCGCGCCGCAACCGCACCTCGCTGGGCATGTTCGAGATCGAGGAAGCCGTCGACCGGCTGATCGCCGGGCCGCAGCGCAAGAGCCGCGTGCTGAGCGCGCAGGAAAAGCGCACCACCGCCTACCACGAGATTGGGCACGCGCTGGTGGCGCACATGCTCAAACGCTCGGACCCGGTCTACAAGGTCACGATCCTGCCCCGCGGGCAGATGGGCGGCTACACGCGCTTGCAGCCGCCCGAAGACCGCCACCTCTACACCAAGTCGTTCTTTGAAGACCTGCTGGCCATGACCATGGGCGGCCACGCGGCCGAGGTGCTGACGTTCGGCGAAATGTCCACCGGCCCCAGCAGCGACATCCAGCAGGCCACCGAGATTGCGCGCCGCATGGTGACGCAGTACGGCATGTCGCCCAAGCTGGGCCCGCGCGCCTTTGGCCGGCGCGAGGAACTGGTCTTCCTGGGACGCGACATTGCCGAGCAGCGCAACTACAGCGAACGCGTGGCCGAGGACATCGACGCCGAGGTCTCGCATCTCATCGACGACGCGCACCGCCGCGCCATGGAGATCCTGTCGCGGCACGACGACCTGCTGGACAAACTGTCCGAGCGCCTGATCGAGGTGGAAACGCTGGACGCCGAGGAGTTCACGCGCCTGATCGACGTGCACGAAGGCCGTGCGCCCGCCGCGAAAGCGCCCGCGCCCGAACCGCCCCTGCCCGCGGCCGACCCCATGGACGGCGCCGTGGCCGATTCCCCCGACCCCGACCTGCCGCCCCGCCCCAACCAGCGGCCAGCCGAAGGGGCCGCCTGACCCGCGGCGGCCGCCGGCCGCGACTGGTCAATCCGCGCGGGCGATTAGGACGCCCGAGCGGCGCGGGACGACGATGCGGCCATCCGCGTCGGTGTTGGCCGCCGCAATCGCGCGCACGTGCGGCCCCAGGTCCGCGGCGGCCAGCGCCAGGGCGCGGCGGTCGATGGGCGGAGGCAGACCGCGGGCGTGCAGGAGGCCTCGCAGATACACCTCCAGCAGGGCGTCCGCCGATCCGAACACCAGCGCCTCGCCGCGCGCGTGCGTCTCGACCTGACCAAACGCCGCCGCCAGGACGCGGGCGCCGTTTTCCAACGTGAAGCGGTCGCGGGGCGAGGGCGCCAGCGCGCGGGCGGCCTGATCCGCGCGGCCGGCGCGGCGGCAGGCGTCCACGTGCCAGTCCAGCAGCCGCCGCCCAGACGCGGCGCTGTCGGCGCTGGCCAGCACCACCCCGCCAGGCGCCAGCGCGCGGCGCAGCTCGGCCACGGCGCGCGCCAGGTGCGCCGCCGAGGGCAACACGTGGCCGGCGGTCACCAGCTCGAACTGGCCGGACGCCAGCGGCAGCGCCTCTGCGCGCGCGCGCAGGACGTCCACGCCGCCGCCCGCGCGGGCGGCAGCCGCGGCACGGGGGTCGACGTCCAGCGCCGTGAGCAGCGCGCCGGGCGGCAGCCGCTCGCGCAAGGCGCGCGTCATACGACCCGCGCCGCAGCCGACGTCGAGGGCGGCATACACGCGGCCGACGTCGATCAGGCCGAGCTGCCAGCGGTGGAACGACACGCGAGGGCGGGTGTTTCGTTCTTTGTGCGCCCGCCGCACACGGGCCTGGGGCGTGACCGAGGGGGAGCGTCGAGGATGCACGTCGAGATCGATGCCAGCGCCGCCCCTCACCCTAACCCTCTCCCCACGGGAGAGGGAAAAGAAGGGGCCGAGGAGAACAAGAGAGCAGACGTACAAGCGTGCATACGACCCACGGGAGAGCGAAAAGAAGTGAGCCGCTCGACCGCGGCGGCGGCTTGGCTGGCCTCTCCCCACGGGAGCGGGAAAAGAAGGAGCCGCTCGACCATGGCGGCGGCTTGGCTGGCCTCTCCCCCACGGGAGCGGGAAAAGAAGGGAGCCGCTCGACCGCGGCGGCGAAGGCGCGCCGCCGCCGCCTGCTCCCCGGCGCGCGCCAGATGCACGGTCGATGTCCGGTCGCCCTAGTGCGCGGGATCGAACCCGGCCGATGCTGCGCGGCCGCGCGCACGCGGATGTTACCGGGGCGTCGTCGGCCGGCGGCTCCACCACGGCGCCAAACCACCGCTCGCCCGGCTGGGGGCGCTGTTATACTGCGGGCGCTCTCACCTGGGCGGCCCGAACCCATGGGCGAATTCATTCATGGCTGCCGACGCCGTATTGCGGCGGCGCGGCCGCGGGGATGGGCGCCCGGCGCGCGTCGCCGCAGCTCCGCCGGCGCCAGCTCGACCGTTGCGCGCAAGCGTCAGCATGACTGACGACCACCCCGAAACGGCCCCCGCGATGGACGCCGACGCCCACCACGTCGAGGTGCAGGGGCTGTGGAAGGTGTTTGGCGACGATCCGGAGCGAGCGCTGGCGCCGGAGCACGCCGACAAGTCCCGCAGCGAAATCCGTGAAGAGCTGGACCTGGTGGTCGGGCTGCGCGACGTGTCCATCTCCGTGGACCGCGGGCAGATTTTCGTGGTGATGGGGCTGTCGGGCAGCGGCAAGTCCACCCTGGTGCGCTGCCTCATCCGGCTGGTGGAAGCCACGCGCGGCAGCATCCACGTGGACGGTGAGGACGTGCTGCAGTACGAGCCCAACCAGCTCATCGAGTTCCGCCGCCAGAAAGTCGCCATGGTGTTCCAGCACTTCGGCCTGCTGCCGCACCGCCGCGTGATCGACAACGTGGCGTTCGGTCTGGAAATCCAGGGGGTGGACAGACGCACGCGCTATGACGCCGCGAATACATCCATCCACACCGTGGGGCTGAGCGGCTGGGAGAACTATTACCCGCACGAGATGAGCGGCGGCATGCAGCAGCGCGTGGGGCTGGCGCGCGCGCTGGCCACGGACCCCGACGTGCTGCTGATGGACGAACCCTTCAGCGGCCTGGACCCCTTGATCCGCCGCGAAATCCAGGACGAACTCACCATGCTGCAGCGCGACCTGCGCAAGACCATCGTCTTCATCACCCACGACCTGAACGAGGCGCTGAAGCTGGGCGACCGCATTGCCATCATGCAGGACGGACAGATCATCCAGAACGGCACGCCCGAAGAGATCGTGACCCTGCCGGCCGACGATTACGTGGCGGAGTTCGTGCAGGACGTCTCGCGGGCCAAGGTCGTGCAGGGAAAGACCATCATGCACACGCCCGACGCGGTGGTGCACGAGTGGCAAGGCCCGCGCGCGGCACTGCACGCCATGCAGCACCACGACATGGACGAGGTCTTCGTCGTGGGGCGCGACCGGGAGTTGAGGGGCGTGCTGACGGTGGACAAGGCCGCAGCGCTGGTGCGCGAGGATGCCAAGACCCTGGAAGCGGCGTCGTTCGACGCGGCGCTGACCACGTTGCCCGACGCGTACATCGAAGAGCTCATCCCCATGGCCGCGCGCACGGAATATCCGATTGCCGTGGTGGGCGAGGACGGGCGGTTGCTGGGGCAGATTCACCGCGGCGCGCTGCTGGCGGGCATGGTGCAAGGCCGAGAGGAGGCCTGACGTGGCCCGGGACGAGACCTCGGCGCGCGGCGGCGGCGCGCGGCGCGCGGCGCTCATCGCGCGCATCGAGGAACGCTTCCCGACGGTGGTCGCCGCGCCGCTGCGGTGGCTGCTGTCCATTCCCTTCTGGGTGTTGGGCGTTGCGCTGCTGCTGGTGGTGGGCAGCGCCGTCTCCCTGGACGCGCTGGCCGAGGTGCCAGAGGGTCTGATCGTCAAGAACGCGGTGTCCTCGGGGATCGATCGGGCGGCGGACTGGGTGGTGGTGGCCTGGGATCCCTTCTTCAGCTTCATCAACGACGTGCTGCTGCAATACCTGCTGCTGCCGCTGGAGCGCTGGCTGCTGTCCCTGCCCTGGTGGCTGACGGTGGTGGTGGTGACGCTGATCGCCTACAAGCGCGTGGGCTGGAAGTTCGCGCCGGTTGCGCTGGCGCTGATGCTGCTCACGGTGGTGTTCGGCCTCTACGACCTGACCATGGCCACGCTGGCGCTGGTGCTGACCTCCACGCTGATTTCCGTGGTGCTGGGCGTGCCGCTGGGGATTCTGGCCGCGCAGAGCCGCCGCTTCGAAACGGCGCTGCGCCCGATGCTGGACGCCATGCAGACGATGCCGAGCTTTGTCTACCTGATCCCGATTCTGCTGCTCTTTGGCCTGGGCAAGGTGCCGGCGGTGATCGCCACCTGCGTCTACGCCGCGCCGCCGGTGATCCGTCTGACGAACCTGGGCATTCGGCAGGTCGACCGCGAGGTGGTGGAGGCGGCGCACGCCTTCGGCTCCACGCGGCGGCAGATCCTGTTCAAGGTGCAAATCCCGCTGGCGCTGCCCACCATCATGGCGGGGCTGAACCAGACGATCATGATGGCGCTGGCCATGGTGGTGATCGCCTCGATGATCGGGGCGCGCGGCCTGGGCATCGAAGTGCTGCAAGGCATCAACCGTCTGGAAGTGGGCCGCGGGCTGGTGGCCGGGGTCGGCATCGTGATCATGGCCATCATTTTGGACCGCGTCACCCAGTCCTTCGGCAAGCCGACGGGAACGGCGGTGACTGCGGGGTAGGCGGCCGGGCGCGGGCGGCTGCTTGGCAGCGAGGCCGGGCGAGCTCGGGCCGGTTGGGCGTCGAAGACCGGGCGAGGGTCTGTGGACGCGAACGGGCCGCAGCGACGCTCAGGGCTGCGGCCAGGAAGCCTCGGGACAGCACGGCCAGCGTGTCGACGCGGACGAAGGCCCGCCGATAACCCCTTCCCCTTCCGAGCGGCGAAACAGACGCTCGACCTCATTCCCGCGCGGGGACAGGCCGCGGTCGCGCACGACAGGTTCCCGGTGTAGGTCCAGAGCGACACCAGACCTCACCAAGACCCAACAGCCGTTCACCGCCGCCAGGGACAAGTCGTTCGCCGCCCCCAGAGACGAGTCGTTCTCCACCGCCAGGGCCGGCCGTTCTCCACCGCCAAGGCCGAGCCGTTCATTGCCGCCAGGGACAAGTCGTTCGCCGCCGTTAGGGACGAGTCGTTCACCGCCGCTAGGGACGAGTCGTTCACCGCCGCCAGGGCCGAGCCGTTCATCGCCGTCAGGGACCAGCCGTTCGCCGCCGCCAAGGCCGAGCCGTTCATCGCCGTTAGGGACGAGCCGTTCACCGCCGCCAGGGCCAAGTCGTTCATCGCCGTTAGGGACGAGTCGTTCGCCGCCGCCGGGGTGAACCTCGGCGTGCGGGCGAGAAGGCAGCGGCGCGCGGGGACAAAAGATGCAGCGGAGACGGGCGCGGCGGCGGCAGGGGCGCCGTCTCAGTCCCCGCGTTCTCAGTAGGGCGCAGGCTTTCGCATCCCACGCCCCGCGCTGCGCACCGCGGGCACAAGGCCTTTGCAGGACGACGGACCGCGAGAAGACGAAACCCGACCGAGGGGGCGGGGAGGTTTCCCCCCGCCCCTTCAGCCGGGTCTCGCAAACCTTGCGGGGTTTGGGTTAGCTGGCGGCGGCCTCGATAGCCGCTTTGATCAGGTCGACTTTGTCCGGCTCGACCCAAGTGGTCCAGCGATCCTCGTAGTTTTGCAGGAAGTGGATCGCGGCCAGTTCCCATTCACCCTGGATGTCGTTCTCGTTCGCCCAGGCGGCGGTCTCGTTGAGCGGTCCCAGGCCAACGGTCATCCGGCGCAGCATCGCAACGACGTCCGGGGCCTTCTCGAGGAGGCCCTTGTGGGCGCCGATGTCCAGCGGCAGGGTTTCGTAGGCGCAGCCGTACCTGGGGGTGTTGGGGTCCGTCCCCTCCCAGCACGCCGTTGAGTAGGCAGGCTCTTCGAGGATGTGCCAGTCGTACGAGGCCACCAGGTAATGGGGGGCCCACAGGTACGCAAAAACAGGCTCTCGCTTCTTTTGCGGCCCGGCCAGCGCCGCATCGAATCCCCCGGATCCGGGGTAGAGGCTGTTGTAGTACTCCGTCAGCCCGTAGGCCTGGAGCTTCTCGTCGTTGAGCTTCTGGCATTCCCAGCCGATGACGCAGTTGACGAACAAGCCCTTGGTCGGGTCTTCGGGGTCTTGGAAGAGCTCCCAGGCCGGCATGGACGTGCCGTCGACGACGACCTCGCCTTTCATGTCCTCGATGGTGGTGATGCCGTATTCCTCGTGCATCCACTGGGGAATGATGAAGAACTGCGACCCATCTTCGACCGTCGTCCCAAGGTTGACGATATTACCCGCGGCCGTCTGTTCGTCGTAATACTCGGGCCAGAGGTGCTGCCACATTTCCATAAAGACGTCCACGTCGCCGTTGGCCAGGCTTTGGCGTGCGACAGCGGTGGCGCCGGGGATCTGCTCGACGGGATAGCCGTAGCCGTGGGTGATGATGAACCCGGCGATGGCGTTGTTGATCCACAGGGATTCCCAGAGCGCGTCGGCAAAGCGAATCATCGGCTTGTCGCCAGTGTCGGCGGCGGCCGGCGCGGCGGTCGCGGGAGCGGCCGTCGCTTCAGCGGTGGGGGCCGCCGTCGCCTCGGCGACGGGGGCCGGCGTCGCCTCGGCGGCGGGCGCCGGGCTCTCGCCGCAGGCCATAACCATTAGACCGGCCATAATCCCAGCCGCGGCCACCCCAATCTTTCGCAGCATAGACATACGTCGCACCGTCTCCCTAGGTTGAAGCGCAGATTTGGAGCGCTAGGGTGATTGTACACATCCGACAGGGGCGAGACGCACGGAGATCGGCGCAGGCATTCGA
The DNA here is from genome assembly GCA_958296175.1 of uncultured Chloroflexota bacterium. Taxonomy (GTDB): domain Bacteria; phylum Chloroflexota; class UBA11872; order UBA11872; family UBA11872; genus UBA11872. The sequence continues at coordinate 1,005,600 of OY282448.1, read as the reverse complement.
GAAGCAGGGAGGGCGGCGCGCCCGCCGCCGCGCAGGCAAGGATTCCCGTCTCTCGGTTCTGCGCGGCCGGACGGTCGTCAGCCCGCCGCCGCGCGGGCGGATTCCCGCGTCCCGTGCGTTATGTCTAGTAATTTGGCGTATTTTGCGCTCACGTTTATAATGGTGCGTCAATGCCCTCGGGGCGCCGCCGCGCCGCATCTCGCGCCGCTGGCACCCCATGCAGCGTTATCTCACCGCGGCGGCTGGCCGTTCCTTTGCCGCCCGTGTGCCTTCTGTCAGGACGATTGCCGTGAGCCGAGCCCTCGACCGACTGCGATCCGCGTTTCTCAAACCCGGCGCCGACGACGCGCCGCTGGCGCTCTGGTTTTGGAACGGTCAGCTGCACGAGGCGGAGCTGGGGCGCCAGCTGGCGGAACTTTCGGAGCAGGGTCTTGGCGGCGTGGCCGTGCAGGCGCGCGAGAGTCTGCAAACGCCCTACCTGGGCGAGCGCTGGTGGGACGCGGTGGACTACACCGTGCGCAAAGCCCGCGCCGCCGGCCTGCCGACCTGGGTGTCGGACGACCTCGGCCGTCCCAGCGGCCCCGCGGGCGCGCCCGACGGCCGCGGCGGCCAGACCGAGTCGCAGGTGCTGGCGCAGGGGCGCGAGCACCGCGCCAAGACCCTGGCGCGCACCATCCACCGAATCGAGGGGCCGGCCGACGTTCCGCTGGAAGGCCGCTTCCCTGCCGGGACGCCGCTGACGCAGGTGGCCGGCCGGCTGGACGCGAACGGCGACCTGGAACCGGACACGCTGCAGACGCTGCCCGCCTCGGGCGCGTGGAGCTGTCCTGAGGGCGACTGGCGGCTGCTCAGTTTCTCGGTGCGCAGCGTGGACGACCGCATCGACTATCTGCGCCCCGCCACGGTGCAGGCCTTCATCGACGCCGCCTACGAGGCCTATGCCCAGCGGTATGCGGACGACTTGGGCGAGGGCATCCCCGGCGTGTTCTTTGCCGAACCCTCCATCACGGCCCAGCCGCTGCCCTGGACCGACGAGTTGGCGGCGCGGTTTGCGCAGGACAAGGGCTACGACCTGCTGGACCTGCTGCCGCTGCTGGTGCTGCGCGGCGGCCGCCAGACGATCAAAGTGCGCTGCGACTTTTACGACGTGGTGGCGGCGCTCTACACCGAGGCCTGGTTCGAGCAGATCAGCGCCTGGTGCGAGGCGCGCGGGCTGGTCTGGACCGGGCACACGGAAGAACTGGCCGCATCGCATCCGGCCCGACAGGGCGACTACTTCCGCACGATGCGGCACGTGGCCATTCCGGGCGCAAGCCACCACGGGTTCCGCTATGCGCGGCCGCGCACGGTGCGCGCGTCCCAGGTCAAACCGGCCGTCTCCATCGCGGCCCTGACCGGCCGCGAGCGCGCCATGGCCGAGGCCTTCGGCGGGGCGGGCTGGGGCGTGACCCTGGACGAGCTGCGGCACGGCGCCAGCCTGCTGGCCGCCTACGGTGTCTCGCGGCAGGTGCTGCACGGGTTGTTCTATTCGATGTCGACGGCCGACGCGGCGGACGACTGGCCGCCCAGCCTGGGGCGCCAGAACCCGGGCTGGCCGTACTTCAAGCATCTGACCGACTACACGGCGCGCCTGTCGGCCGTGGTGGGCCGGTCCAAGTCCGCCACCACGGTTGGCGTGTTCTATCCCTGGAGCAGCATTGCCGCCAACACGGCCGACGGGCGGCCCAACGCGCGCGCGCGCGAAATCGCGGCCGTCTTCGAGGGGCTGATCGACGGCTTGATCGACGCCAGCGTGGACGTGCACGTGGTGGACGAGCAGTTCTTGTGCAAGGCGCGGCTGGACCGCGGCACGATCAAGCAGGGCGCGGTGCAGATGTCCACGCTGGTGCTGCCGCCCATGCCCGTGGCCAGCCGCGCGGCCATGCGGCGGCTGGGCGCGTTCGCGCGTTCCGGGGGCACGCTCGTCATGGTTGGCGACCGCCCGGTGGGCAGCAGCGACCAGGGGGCGAACGACCGCAGCATTTCGCGCGCCATCGGCAGCCTCTGCGGCGCCGCGTCGGCAACGCCCGCCGGGGCCGCGCCCGGCCGCGGCCGCGTGTTCGAGCTGCCGGAAGACCTGGCCGAGGCGCTGCCGCGCCTCGTCGAGATCATTCAGCCGGGCACGGTGGTGCAAAGCAGCGCCGACGTGATCGCGCTGCAGCGCGAGGTGGACGGCGCCAGCGTGCTGGTGGTGGTCAACCGCTCGCCTGCGCCGGCGGCAGCCACCATCACGACGGACGCGCCGGGCGGGCCGCAGGTCTGGAACCCCGAGGACGGGAGCATGGCCGAGGAGCCGCTGACGGTCTCGCGCGGCCACCGCCGCCTGCGGCTCACGCTGCCGGCGCACGCCGCCCGTCTGGTCGTGTTCGACGCGTCCGCCAAAGCCAAACGCCGCACGCGCGAGCGCCCCGGCCCACAGCCGCAGGTGCGGGAGCTGGAAACCGACTGGAGCTTCGTGCTGGCCAAGGGAACGCTCACGGGCCAGGGGTCCGTCAGGCGCCTGGAACTGCCGGTGATGCGGGTTGCCAGCTACCCGCTGGGCCACGGCCGGCTGGAGCAACTGCGCGACCCGGAGTTCGACGACTCCGACTGGCGCGAGACCTGGCTGGTGCGCGCCGGCGCCGAGATCATCGGCCACTGGAGCGCGAACTGGATTACGGGCGTGCGCCAGTTTGGCCACTGGGGTCTCACGCGTGACAGCGGCAAGCACCGGCGCCTGCGCTTCACCCGCACGCTGGAGATCACCGAGCCGCCTATCAAGGCCTGGGCCACGTTCGCGGGGGTCGACCGCGCCACGGTGTACATGAACGACACCCAGCTGGGTGTGTCCGAGGACTGGTCCAACCCGGTGACCTACAACATCATGCCCTACTTGCAGCCGGGCACGAACACCATCGTGGCCGACGTGGAATGCACCTCCGCCGCGCCCATCTCGCTGCTGTTCGAATGCAGCGTCGACCTGCGCTCCGGTGGCTCGGTCGTCGTCGTGTCGGACAAGTCCTGGGACGTGCAGGCGCTGCCCGCGGAGGTTTGGACGGGCCTGGGCTACGAGAGCAACCCGCCGCTGGTGACCTGGGAACGGGGGCGGCCGCCCATCCAGCCCTGGGGCCAGGTCCCGCTGCTGGGCGAACCCGTGGCTTTTCCGCGCACGCTGATGTACCGCCAGCGGCTGCCCATGGGCTGCGTTGGCATTGGCATCCCCACCATCAAGGGCGTGCACAAGGTCTTTGTGGATGTGCGCGAACGCACGCCGGATATCAACGGGACCTACAACATCACCACCGGACGGCTGCTGAGCGTGGAGATAGAAGCGGCCAACTTCTCGAACGGCATTCTGGCGCCGCTGACGCTCTACACGCGGCCCACGGCCGTGCCGCTGAAGCCGTGGTCCGAGTTTGGCTACGGCTGGTACTCAGGCGCCGGCATCTACGAACGCAGCTTCGACCTGACCGCCGCGCAGGCCGAGGATGAGGTGCGGCTGGATCTGGGCGACGTGCGCCGCCACGCCGAGGTCTTCGTCAACAACCGCCCCGTGGGCGTGCGGCTCTGGCCGCCCTACGAGTTCGACCTCAGCGGCCACGTGCGCAGCGGCTCGAACAATCTGCGCGTGCGCGTGAGCAACTTGCTGGCCAGCGAAATGCGCTGGAAGCGCGACGAAACCCGCATGAGCGACCCCTGGCACCGCTACTGGCACGAAGAAAACATCGAACCCGACGCTCTGGTCTCCGGCCTGCTCGGCCCGGTGCGCCTGCACGTGCTGGCGGACGAGGAGGACGACGCGGCCGAGTAGCACCGGACGGACGGGCGGCGGCGCTGGGAGGGTTTCGACCCCGCCCCGCCGCGGGCGTTCGCCGCGGGCCAGGTGTGTGCGCTGGCCACGTGTGGGCGCTGGCCTGGTTATGAGCACTGGCCGGCGGCGCTGCGGCCGTGCGCCGACGTGCGCCGGGACACTCAACGGCGCGGCGCCGCGGGCGGCCGCGACCGGCGCCTGGGCGTACTGTGCGCTCCGGGCGCTCAGGAACCCCCGGCGGCCGCCGCGGGGGGCGTCGTCTGGCCGACGCCGGCGTAGCTGCGCACGAAGTTGTAGACGCGGCCGCGGTCGTAGGTCTCCAGCTGTTCGATGCGGCCCCAGGCGGTCAGGGCGACGGCGGTGGCCGCAGGCAGCGAGCCGTCGGGTTGCACGATCAGGTCGTGGCCTTCGAACTCTGCCGCCAGTTGCTGCATGTCGGCGGGCAGCAGCGCGGTTGCCGCGGGGTTGTAATGCACGATGACGAAGCCGCTGGCCAGATTGGCCACCTGGATCTCGTCCGGCAGCGTGTCCGACCGATAGCCGTGCGGCGCCAGCTCGGCCACGTGCGGCCCCGAGGTGGGAGGGTCGGTGGCGTAGGGCGCGTGCGGCTCGTTGATGGATTCCAGCACCGGCGCGGTCTGCACCTCGGCCGCTTCGCCCGGGCCGGGCGCGTTGGCCTGGTTCAGGCACACCAGGTTGAGCGGGATCAGCACGGCCATCATGGCCACCATGTAAATCCAGAACCCGCGGCCGAACCCGCCCTTCCGCGCGCCGCCTTTGGACTTCTTCGCTCCGTCGCCGCGTTTGCCGTCCGCGCCGTCGTTGGCGCGCTTGGTGCGGTCGGGTGCGCTGGCGCGGCCGCCGTCGGCGCGGTTCTGCCCGCGCGTGCGGCGGCGTCGACGTGATGCCATGCAAATCCCTCGGAACAGCGGCCCGCCGAGTATAGGGAAGCCGTCCGCCGCGGCGGCTACTATGGCGCGTTCCGCGCACCGCCCCAGACAGGCAACGCCCTGTGTCCACTCCAAAACCGACGCCCGCGGCCCGCCGTGTGGGCCGCCGCGCCGTGCTGGCGGCGGCCGCGCTGGGAGTTCCGGCGCTGGGAGTTCCGGCGCTGGCCGCGGGGTCCGTGCGCGCGCAGCCGCGCCTGGGCCGCGCGCGCGTGCGCCGGGCGGTCTTCGACGCGGCGCTGCAGCACAACGTCGCCGATCTCGAGTTCGACGACGGCGGCAGCGCGCTGTTCCTGACCTACTACGCCGCAACCGGCGGGCTGGCGCGCTGGGGCCACGCCATCTCCGAACCGCTGATCGAAGACGGGCGGCTGGCGCAGTACTTTCAGCGCGGCGTGATGGAGGCGGCCGCGGACGGCCCCGGCATCTGGCTGACGCCGCGGCTGGTCTGGGACTTCATTGGCGGCGGGCTGGACGGCAGCCCCGACCTGGGGGCGGAGACCACGCCGACCAACCCGTTTCAGGGCCTGCGCGCGGGCCCCTTTGGCCACGTGGTGTCCAACGTGTCTGTCGGGGGCAGCCGCACGGGGTTCCTGGACGCCTTTCAGCGGCTGGGCGGCGCGGCCAGCCTGGGCTATCCCAAGACGGCGGCGCGCGTGGACACGGGCGCGCCCGGCACGCTCATCGACCCGACGGCCGAACCCGGCCCGATCCGCCAATACTTCCAGGCGGGCGTGCTGGAATACGCCAGCGGGCAGCGCCAGCCGGCGCGCTTGCGCCTGCTGGGCGACCAGGTTCGCAACCTGGCCTATCCGGGCGGGCTCTGGACGCTGCTGCGCAGCTTCCACCCCGCACCGCGCCTGCGCCCCGGCCACACCGTCGATCTGGAACGGCTGACGCGCCGGGTCGGCGTGCTGGCTACCGGCCATCCGCAGGCGCCGCCGGGCTTCACGCTGCGGCTGCTGCACGACACCGCCGACCTGGGGCTGCCTGTCTCCGTGGCTTATGCCCCCGACGGCCGGCTCTTTGCCGCCATGTCGAACAACGCCGTGCTGTGGAGCGCGGGCGAACCCGGCGCCCAGGGTCTGCGCGTGTTCGCCGCGGGGCTGGGGCCGCTGGGCGTGGACGAACCGCGCGGGCTGGCCTTCATTGGCGACGCCGTGTACGTCTCCGTGCGCGGCGCGATCGTGCGCCTGCGCGACACAAGCGGCAGCGGCGCCGCCGACGAGGCCGCGCAGATCGTCAGCGGTTTGCCGGAACGGGCGCATCTGCTGCACCGCAACAACGGCCTGACGGTGGGGCCGGACGGCCAGCTCTACGTGGCCATTGGCAGCACCAGCAACCTGGGCGAGGAACCCGAAGAAGCGCTGTCGGGGTCCATCATCCGCCTGGCGCCGGACGGGTCGCGCCTGGAGCGCGTGGCCTGGGGGTTCCGCAACCCCTTCGACCTGGCCTTCTCGCCGGAGGGCGACCTGTTCTGCACCGACAACGGCCCCGACGTGAGCGAGCGGCGGCTGGACGACGCGCCGGACGAACTCAACCACGTGATTGCCGGCCGCCACTACGGGCACCCGCGCGTCTGGGGCAACCCGCCCGCCGGCTCCGACACGCACGGCCCGGCGGCCGCGCTGCCCGCCCACGCCGCCGTCACCGGCATCACGTTCTTCACCGGGCCGCAGGCGGGCGAGTTCACCGGCGACGCGCTCGTTGCCACCTGGGGACCCGGCCAGGGCCGCAGCTCGTTCGCCCACAACGTGCTGCGCGTGCGGCTGACGCGGCAGGGCGAGACGTTCGCCGGCCAGGTCTTCCCGTTCGCCGAAGGCTTCGACCGCCCCACCGACGTGACCGTGAGCCCCCGCGGCGACCTGGTCGTCAGCGACCACGTCGGCCGCCGCATCTACCAGCTCTCGCGCACCTGACCAACGCCCGCCGCCGCCGCGGAAACGACGGGTGGTTTCCCCCGCCGCGCCAGGACGAGGCCTTCGGCGTGGGGGGCAGCGCGGGGACGGCTGCGTGGTCGTGGTGGCGGCCTGGCGCGTTGCCGCGTCCTCGGCCGGGGTCTGCGCCGGGGCGGGAGCTTTTCTACACTGCGGCGGTCAGGTCTAGGACTCGCACCATGCCAACGTATGAAATCCGCGAACTTCAGCATCAGCTCAAGGTGTATGTCGATGGGCATTACCTGGCTGCCGTGCAGCAAGGGAAATTTCGGCCCTACGTGCACCCGGTGCTCACGCCGCGCGGCCACGCGGTGACGCAGATCGCGCCGGCGGACCATCTGCACCACCTGGGCATCTGGTTCGCGCACGAGGACGTCGACGGCGTGAACTTCTGGGCGCCGGAGTCGCAGGGCCTGGCACCGCCGCCGCGCATGGTGGTTGCCTCGACCGACGTCGAGCTTGGCGCCGACGGGGTCGTGTTTCGCCAGGACGTGAACTGGCTGGACGGCGGCGGGGACGTGCGGCTGACGGACCGGCGGGTCATCTGGGTGGCCGAGCGCCCCGATCACACGCTGGTGGACGTGGTGGTGACGGTGTCCGCGGGCGACCGCGCCGTGCGCATGGGGCAGACCAAAGAGGCCGGCCTGGCCGTGCGCGTGGCGGATCAGATCGACGTGCTGGACGGCGGGCGCATCGTGAACGCGGACGGCCAGGAAAACGAAGCCGCAACGTTCGACCAGGTGTCGGCCTGGGTCGACTACTCGGGGCCGGTCACCCGCAGCGAAACGGCGGGGATTGCGATCTTTCCGCACGCGGGCAGCGACGGGATTCCCTGGTTCACGCGCGACTACGGCCCGATGTACGTCAGTCCCTGGCGGCACGAAGCCATCGAGCTGCCGCCGTTCGGCTCGCGGTCCGTAGGCGCGCGCTTTGCCGCCCACGACGGCACGTGCGACGAGGCGGACGTGCCGCGGTTGTACGCCGAGTTCCGCGCCGAATCTGGGACGTAGCCGCGCCGGGAACCCTGGGCGCCGCCCGTCATTCCCGCGGCCGCGGGACTCCACCGGCGGCAGTGCGCAGGTTCCCGACTGCTGAGGCCCGGCCGGCGCAGCGACGGCTGCCGCAACGTCGGCGCAGCGGCTCGAGCGGCCGTCGACGTGACGACCGGGCGGGACTCTACGTCGGCCGCCGCGGTTTGGCGGCGGTTAGCCGTCCGCCGCGGGGTTCCCGCATCCCAGCAACCCGGCCTCGGCCACCAGGCTCACCAGCGCGGCCGCTGCGCCGGCCTCCTCGTCGATGAACTCGATTTCCTCGGCGACCTCCTCCAGCACGGCCGGCGTGGTGGGGCTGGCCACGGCCACCAGGTCGCCGTCGTCGCGCAGGTCGCCGCCGGACATGTCGACCAGGTAGAAGGCGGCGTTGCTCATTCCGTGCAGCTCCGAATCGCGCCCCGTCTTGATGAGGCTCACGCTGCGCGGGGAGGCCACGATGATGCGGTTGGAGCGGCTGGATTCCATGGTGGTCAGCAGCATGTCTTGCCGCGCGAGCTGGCTGATGCGCGCCAGGTTTGCCAGGCGCTGCTCGCCGGAGTCCACGTATTCGTTGACCAGGGCGGGATCGACCGCGGCGCGCCGCAGCTCCTGCGGTTCGGGCAGCCGCAGGAAACGCCAGAGGCCGGTGGCGCCGGCGCCGGAGGCTTCGCGCAGCACGGCCCGCGCCGCCGCCGCGTCCGCGCGCAGCCGCGCCTGCAGCACGGACGAGCCGAACCGCTGGCGTACGGCGGCGTAGAAGAGCCCGATGGACAGCAGCGCGCTGACGCGCGACTGCATGAGGCGCGTGCTGAGGGCCTTGCGCAGGTCGCGCGCGTGGGCCTGGCGGATGGCCTGCACCAGCGCGCGGGCTTCCACGCCGTGAATGGTGGAGACCCAGCCGGCGTAGTCATGCAGGTAGGTGCGGTCGGCGGCCAGCTGCGCCGCCGGCGAGCGGGGCCACGTCATCCGCCGCCTCCAGGCCCGCCGAACGTTCCCTCGAAAACCTCGGCGCGCGCGCCGTCGGACGCGCGCAGGCGGTAGGTCCACGGGTCGTCCAGCAGCACGCGGCCCATGCCGTCCAGCAGCGCGCGGAGTTCGCCGATCAAGGCCGACGGATGCACGTCGCCGTCGTCGAACCCGACCAGCGTCATGGCGTCTGGCATGGCGCTGGGCAGCGCCACGTCGATTTCGAGCACGCCAGTGGCGGCGGCGAAGCGCGTGATGCGCCACGACCAGAAGTGCTGGCGCACGGCCACGACGAAGGGCATGGCCGCCGTGTCGCGGCGCTCCGGGTCCCACGCGATGGGGGTTCCGTTGTAGCGGGACGGAAAATCTTCGACGTTCCAGGCCGGGCCGGCGTCGGGCGCGCTCACCATGCACCGTGTTGGAAACGCGGCGTGTATAGCCTACGCCAGACGGGCGCTATGCGCCGACAATCTCGATCAGGTTGCCGAAACGCCGAAAATCTGAGGCGTCGAACGTCAACAGACGACGCTCCCCATAGGTCAGCATGGTCGCCACGATGTTGGCGTCGTGAATCTGCCGCCCGCCCACAGCGACCTCTCGGCACAGCGCGAACAGCGTTTCGGTGACGGGGGGACCGTCTTCGAGGACCTCGAACGACCCGAGAATTCGGTGCACGTCATCCAACGCGTCTTCCAGCGTGATGGCGGCCATCCAGGTCTGGGGCCGGGTAACCACCGCGAGGTACTCACGAATGATCTGCCGGCTGATTCGCAAAGGTTCGCGGGTTCGAATGGCGCGATGCATGTGTCTTCGTGCGGCGGCGTTCTGCGGCGATTCACCAATGCGCGCACCGACGAGCACGTTGGTGTCGATGAACATCGGGCGGGCTATATCCGATCCTCGTAAAAGTCTTCGCGGCGGAGGCTCAGGCCTTCCGGCCAGCCGCCGGCGTGATGCACCGGCCACAGTTCGTCGAGGTCGATCTGGGGGGAAGCGTCGGCGCCTTTCCGCCGCAGCGTCAGCGTTTCCGCCTGCACGTCGACATTCACCGTCTCCCAGCCAGCGGCTTGCCAGGCGAGCGCCTGACTGTGACCGCGGCCGTTGTGGTTCGACCACCACGAGCGGTGCTTTCGGGCCGACATCGGCAATTCGAATCCCACGATGGCCTCAATCGCAATAAAGGTCGTCTGCCATTCTGGAATCGAGAGATTGCACAAGTGCGCGTACAGACGCTGATACCTGCCGCGAACCGCCAACTCCCGGCTCCGCTGCTCGTTGTCGACGGTCACCTGGGCCTCCACGCCTACACGCGCGGCCGATGCTGGCCACATCCAAACCATTGTAGGAGGCAGCTTCGGCCGTGCACTCGCTGGGTCGTGCCGCGCATCTGTCTGGGGGGGCAGCAGTGCCGCCCGCGGCCGATGACCCCTCCCGTGCGCCGAAGGCCCGGGCAGGCGCGGCGCGTGGTTGACTAGGCGCGGGGCCGTCGAGACGTTGGCAGACCGAACGCAGGGGGGCGCAGTGACGCAGGAGGAGCGCGACCGGCGGCCGTGCATGCCGGCCGACCCGCCGCCGGCGCCGGCCGGCGGCTGGGGCGTGGGCGAGCTGCACTGCCACACCACGGCCAGCGACGGCGTCGTCTCCCCGCGGCGCGTGGTCGACGCCGCGGAGGCGCTGGGGCTGGACGTGCTGGCCGTGACCGACCACGACACCATGGACGGCGCGCTGGAGGCGCAGGCGCATGCGCTGGCCAGCGGCGCGCGGGTGCAGGTGGTGCTGGGCATGGAAATCACCACGCGCCGCCAGGACCACATAGTGGGCCTGTTTCTGCAGGCGCCGCCGGCCATCTTTCGCTCCGTGCCCGACACGGTGGACGCCATCCACGCGCAGGGCGGCCTGGCCATTGCGGCGCACCCGTTTCTGGGGCTGCCGTCCTCCATCTCCGTCGGGCGGCTGCGGGAGGCTCTGCGGTCCTGCCGCTTCGACGGCATCGAAGCGCGCAACCCCTACATGAAACAGCGCGCGCGCGAACGGCTGCGCGAGGTGATGCGCCGGGACGGCGAGCGGATTGGCGCGCTGGTTGGCGCCAGCGACGCGCACTTCGGCGACCTGGCGCGCAACGTCACCCTGTTCGCTGGCCGCAGCGCCGCCGACCTGCGCCGCGCACTCGAGGGCCGCGCCACCGTGCCCGCCGACGGCAACGTCCACCACCCGCCCCCCGGCCTGCGCGCGCACGCGCAGAACCAGTACCGCAGCCTCCTGCGCCTGCCCGCCAAACGCGCCGCCATCCTCTGGCGCCAATGGCGGCAGGGTTAGGGCGGCTAGGGCGGCACACGGCGGGCCGACTCCTGGCGCACGAGCAGGCGCCAGGCGAAATGTTGGTGCATTGCGCCGTGCTGCGCCGCAGGCCGGGAGTCCGCCGCTGGCTGATTTCTGACGGGAGGCGGGCGCCGGGCGCGGCGGGGACGGGCGCGGCACGGACGGGCGCGGCGGGGACGGTCTACAATTCAGCGCACGGCGGGCCGTCGAGAGTGCTGGCTGGAGGCGCGCGCTCGCGGGCGGCTGACGCCGCCGAATCCGTTGGCGCGGAGGTTCCACACCGCACCCATGTCCACCAGCCGCGCGTTCACCATTGCCGCCATCGCCGGAACCGTGCTGTTGATCCCGGTGATCGTGATCCTGGCGTTAGGGGTGTACGGCTCCTCGATCACGGGTGATTTTCCGCTGGCCGAAGACCGCGGCCCCACGCTGCGCGTGGAGCCGCCCAGCGGCGCGGCTGGGTCGGACATCACCATCCGCGGCGCCGACTGGGTGCCGCGCACGCTGGTGCGGCTGGAAATCGTGGCAGCCGCCAGCCGGCCGGTGCTCACGGCCGAAGGCGTCATCGACACGGTCAGCACCCAGTCGCCTGCGGTGTTCGTGGGCGAGGTGCTCGTGTCGCGCGCGGGCACGTTCACCATCGAGACGCAGCTGCCGGCCACGCTGCCGCTGACGGCGCAGTCCAGCGTGGACTTGCGCGCCAGCGCCAGCTATCGGGGCGGCGAATCCGCCGGCAGCGCCGCCACGGTCTTCGACGTGACGGCCGGGCCGGGCGCCATCCAGGCCACGGTGGTGGACGCCGCCACGGGCCAGGCGCTGACGCGCGGCGTGGTGGAACTGCTGAGCGACCGCGGCGACCTGCTGGCGGCCGCGCCGGTCGCCGTCGACGGCACGGCGGGCTTCCGCGGCCTGTCGACGGCAACCAGCTACGACGTGCAAGCGCGCGTGCCGGGCTTCAGCGTGCTGCGCTCGCGCGGCGTAACCGTGGCGGAGGACGAACCTTCCACGGTGCACTTCCAGATGCCGGCCGGCGACCCGGGCCGCATTCTGGTGGGGGGCGTGCCGGCCGCGGGCGCTTCGGTTCCGTTCAGCATGGCCGTAATCGACTTGCCCTCGCTGGCGCCGGCGCCGCCGGTCGACTTGCGCACGCTGCCGGCCAGCTGGGCGATCGCGGCCGACCCCGCGCGCGGCCGCGCGTTCGCCGTGGACGAGGTGGCCACGAGCGTGGCCGTGATCGACCCGGGCGGCGGCCTCGTGGCGTCCATCCCCATCGCGTTCGACCTGGTCGTGCGCGTCGAGGATTCCGAGGGCGCGCCGGTGCCCGAGGCCATGGTGCGGCTGTTCTGGAACGCGCGCGGGCAGCGCGTGTTCGTGCGCGCGGCGCGCACGGGCGACGACGGGCGGGTGCGCGTCGAGCATCTGATCAGCGGTAGTTCGTACGACATCTTTGCCAGCGCCGCCGGATACTTTCAGCCCCTGGGCGCGCGCGTCACGGCGGTGATCCAGCCCAACGCGGCGTCGACGGCCACGGTCGTGCTGCGCGCGGACAGCTCGCAGCGCGCGCCCAGGTCTACGCTGGCGCCGCTGCCGGGCGCCGCGCGCGCGCCCGCCACGGCGTTGGTGACCTCGGACATCGCCGTCGACCCGGCCAACGGGCGCGTGTATCTGACGGGCTCCGACTTGGACGGCGGCCACCTGTTCGTGCTGGATCCCGAGGCGCGCCGCATCATTCACGACTGGCCCGTGCCGGCGGGCGTCGGCGACGTGGCGCCGGCAGGCGACGGCGCCACGGTCTATCTGGCGAACCGCCCGTTTTCCACCGTGGCGCGCTTCAACGTGCTCACCGGCGAAACGGAGCTGAGCATGCCGGTGCCCTCGTGGCCCGAGTCGCTGGCGCGCGATTCGTCCGGCCGCTTGTTCGTGGCCAGTCTGCGCGATGGCAGCGTGAGCCAGCTCGACCCCGCCTCGCTCACCGTGCTGCGGTCGCGCCGCCTGGAAGAAGGCGTGCACCGGCTGGCCATCGACGAACGCACCGACACGGTGATCGTGTCCAACATCTGGGCCGACACGGTTACGGGGCTGCGCGCGGACGACCTGACCATCCGCTTTCTGATTCCCGTGGCCGCGTCGCCGCGCGCGGTGGCGCTCGACCCCGTGGGCGGGTCGCTGATTGTGGCCAGCGCCGACCAGGGCGCCGTGGCGGTTTACAGTCCCGAGACCTTCGAGCTGAGGCAATCGCTGGAATTGCACATTCCAATCAACGACGTGGCGGTGATCCCCGCACCCCAGGGCGCCGCGCCCGCCGCACCGCCAACCCCGCCCGCCGCACAGAGCGCCGCTGCGCCGCCCGCCGCGTCTTCGGCCTCGAGCGCCGCGCGCCCCGCCGCCCCGAGCGCCGCATGACCTGGGATTACGTGGGCAACGCCCAGACGGTGCGGGCCATCCGCGGCTCGCTGCGCGCCGGGCGCGCGGCGCAGACCTACCTGATCACGGGACCGCCTGGCGTAGGCCGCCGCACCTTTGCCATCCGGCTGGCGCAGGACATTTGGAGCGCGGGCCGCGCGGACGTTCCGGAAGCGGCGGCGGCCAGGAAGTTCCTGGACGACGCCAACACGATGTGGCGCACGGCGGTGCGCCGCGGGCATCCCGACGAAACGCCCGACCCGGAGGCGCTGGAAAACGTCGACGGACGCAAGGAGCCGCTCAGATACGTGCTGACCGCCTACAACGACCTGCACGTGCTGCGGCGCGCGGACACGGCGCAGGACATTGCCATCGACGGCGTGCGCGCCTGGGGCGGCGGCCTCTACCTTCGCCCGGCCACGCAGCCGATGCGCATCGGGCTGATCGACGCGGCGCACGACATGAACGACGCTTCGGCCAACGCGCTGCTGAAGACGCTGGAGGAACCCAGCCCCCACGCCATCATGATTCTGCTGGCGCCGCGCGTGTCCGACGTGCTGCCCACGGTGCAGTCGCGCTGCCGGGTGATCGAGCTGGGGCCGGTGCCGGACCACGACATTGCCGCGCATCTGACGGCGCAAGGCGCGCTGGCGCCGGACCGGGCCGCCGAGATCGCCCGGGCGGCGCGGGGGCGGCCGGGCTGGGCCATCCGCATGGCGCGCGACGCCTCGGCCTGGGACGCCAGCCGCCAGGCCCAGGAACAGGCGGCCGAATTCGAGACGGCCTCGATTCCCGCCCGCTTCCGCGCCGTGAGCGGCGTGCTGCCGCGCGGCCGCATGGCGGCCCAGGCCAACGAGGCGCTGGTCTGGCTGCGCACCATCGAGGTCGAGCAGTCGCATACACTGCGCACGGCGATGCACGACCACACGGCCACCGCGGAAGCGCCGGCGCGCGCCGCGCTCGCCGGCGCCGTCAGCCGTCTCCTGCGGCTGCGCGACACCCGGCGGGCGCTGAACGCCAACGTGTCGCCGCGGCTGGCGCTGGAGGACCTTGCGCTGCGGCCTGACGCCGACCCGGCTGACGCCCCTGGAGGCGCGCGTGGCCGCGTCTGACGCGCCGGCCGCCGCCGTGCAGGTCGCCGGCGTGCGGTTCCGCCGCGCGGGCCGGCTCTATTACTACAACCCCGGCGGGGCCGACCTGCGCGCCGGGGACTACGCCATCGTGGAAACCCCGCGCGGCCTCACGGCGGCGCGCGTGGTCATGGCGCCGACCGCCGTCGACCCGGCCGACCTGCACGGCGAGGTCACGCCCATCGTGCGGCAGGCCACCGACGACGACCTGGACAGCATGACGAACTACCGCGACCAGGAGGTCGAAGCCGAGCGTGTGTTCAGCCAGGCGATCACCGAACGCCGCCTGCCCATGCAGGCCGTCAAAGCCGAGTACACGTTCGACGGCGCCACGCTCACCCTGCACTTCTCCTCCAAGGAAGCCAAACTCGACCTGACCGAGCTGGTGGCGGCCATGGCGGCGCAGTTCCACACGCGCGTGATGCTGCGGCAGGTCGGCCCGCGCGAGCGCGCCGCCCTGCGCTCTGGCCTGGGGCGCTGCGGACGCGAGCTCTGCTGCGCCACGTTCCTCTCCGAGCTGGACACCGTCTCGCTGCGCATGGCCAAAGACCAGAACCTGCCGCTGAATCCGGACAAGATTTCGGGCGTGTGCGGCCGCCTGCTCTGCTGTTTGCAGTACGAGCACGACGGCTATGTGGAAGACAAGCTGGCGGCGGCCAAGGCCAACGGCGGCGGATCCTGCGCTACGAGCGGCGCATGCGGCGCATGCGGCGTGCACGAGCTGAAGGACGCGCTGGGCCAGCCAGTGGCGCCGGGCTACGAGCAGCCGGACGCGCGCACCGCCGAGGACGGCCAGGAGGCCGCATCCCATCCCTCGCTTCCGCACGGCAAGGACGCCGACCGGGCAGCCGGCGCCGGAAGCGGCGACGTCGACCGAGCGGCCCGCGCCGAGGACACGGAAGGCGGCGCGTCCGCCGATGGCGCTGCCGGCGGGCGCGGCGCGGCGTCCGGGACGTCCCGCTCCAGGGGGCGCGGGAGGCGGCGGGGCAATCGCGGGTCGAGAAGCCGCCGCTCCACGGCGGCTCGCGGCGGCCGCGAGCGCGGGACTGGCGGCGGCCGCTCGTCGTCCCCGACCACGCGCTCCCGACGCGCAGGGACTGACGGCCAGACGCCCAGACGTTCCGGCGGACGCGGCGGCGCCGACCGGTCGGCGCCCGCCGCCGACGGCGCCAGCGGCGGCCGCCAACCCAACCGCCGTTCTCGCCGCCGCCGCCCCCGCGGCCCTGCCAACCCATCCCAAACCTAACCGCCGCCACCCCCTCCTTCTCCTCGCCCCGCGCTGCGGGGCGAGGGTGACGACGACCCTTTCCTTCCCCCGTCGCCTGTCCCCGGCGCAGCGCCGCGCCCGGCTTCTCCTTCCCTCTGCCTTCGCCCTCGCAGGCACGGGGGCGTGTCATCCACTCGGCGCGGCGTTGGGCGGCCGCCGCCTTCACCCTTGCAGGCGTGGGAACGTGGGGCGTTGGCGGCTCGATCCGGCGGCGAGCGCCGCTGACGGCGCCTGGCGGTTAAACGAACCGCGGCCCCCCGGAGCGGGGGGCCGCGGTACACGCGTCGGCGCTGGGCTTACGCGTCGTAGTAGAGCATGAACTCGAAGGGGTGCGGCCGCAGGTTGACCTCGTCGGCCTCGCGCACGCGCTTGTACTCCAGCCAGACGTCGATCACGTCCTGGGTGAAGACGCCGCCTTCCAGCAGGAACGCGTGGTCGGCTTCCAGCGCGTCCAGCACCTCGTAGAGCGACCCCGGCACCGACTGAATCTTGGCCGAGTCTTCCGGCCCCAGCTCGTAGAGGTCCAGGTCCACCGGGTCGGGCGGCTCGATCTTGTTGAGCACGCCGTCCAGCCCGGCCATCAGCATGGCGGCGAAGGCCAGGTAGGGGTTGGCCGTGGGGTCGGGCGGGCGGAACTCGATGCGGCGCGCCGCCGGGCTCTTGGAGTAGGCAGGAATGCGCACGCAGGCGCTGCGGTTGCGCTGCGAATAGACCAGGTTGACCGGCGCCTCGAAGCCGGGCACCAGCCGGCGGTAGGAGTTGGTGGTGGGCGCGGCGAACGCCAGCAGGGCGGGCGCGTGCTTGAGCAGGCCGCCGATGTAGTGGCGCGCCGTCTCGCTCAGCAGGGCGTAGCCGCTGGCGTCGTAGAACAGCGGCGTCCCATCGCTCCACAGGCTCTGGTGGGTGTGCATGCCCGACCCGTTGTCGCCAAACAGCGGCTTGGGCATGAACGTCACGGTGTAGCCGGCCTGGCGCGCCACGTTCTTGACGATGTACTTGTAGAGCATCATCTGGTCGGCGTGCTTGACCAGCGTCTGGTAGCGCAGGTCGATCTCGGCCTGACCGCCGGTGGCGACTTCGTGGTGGTGCAGCTCGATGTCAATGCCGGACTCGATGAGCGCCAGCACCATCTGCGAGCGCAGGTCTTGCAAATGGTCCGTGGGCGGGACGGGGAAATAGCCCATCTTGAACCGCGGGCGGTAGGCCAGGTTGGCCACGTGCGTGTCGTCCGCCCCGGAGTTCCAGATGCCTTCCTCGCTGTCCAGGGAGTAGAACGCGGCGTTGGCCGTGGAGTCGAACCGCACGCTGTTGAAGATGAAGAACTCGGCTTCCGCGCCCCAGTAGCTGGTGTCGGCGATGCCGGTGGAGGTCAGGTACTGCTCGGCCTTCTTGGCGATGTTGCGCGGGTCGCGCGAGTACGACTCTTCGGTGATGGGGTCGCGAATGTCGCAGGTCAGCACCAGCGTGGCGACTTCCAGCGTCGGGTCCACGACGGCCGTGGCCGGGTCGGGCACGGCCAGCATGTCGCTCTCTTCGATCTGCTGGAACCCGCGGACGCTCGATCCGTCGAATCCCAGGCCGTCGTCAAACGTCGACTCGTCGAGCTTGTCGATCGGCACGGTGAAGTGCTGCCAGGTTCCCGGCAGGTCCGTGAATCGAAAGTCGACCATTCGGCAATCGGCGTCGCGCGCCTTGCGCATGACACCCTGAATCAAGTCATCCCGCGAGGGATCAGACATTGCGCCGCTCCTCAGGCTGAGGCCGCGCGCCTCCCGCGCGGCGTGCATCCGCACAACAACCGCCCCGCGGCGCCTGTGACGTCACGGGCGGGACATTCGATTTCGCGTCGCTCCGGCAACGGAGCGGTGACGCCGACAGGCACCGGCGGCGACGGTGGATTGTAGGCAGAACACGCCCCAATTGTCTACGCCGCCACCCCCGCCGCCGCCAACTCTTCCCCCCTCTCCCCGTAAGTGCGGGGAGAGGGTTGGGGTGAGGGGCCGTCCACGGTGCACGGGGGAGGGAGAGGCCGAGTCTCCTTCGCCGCCCGCGTCCGCCGTTGCGGCCACTCCCTTCGGGGGAGGGAGAGACCGGCGCGGCGTTTCTCTTGCCGGCTGGGGTACGGTGCAGGGGATGAACTGCTCCGACGACACGCTGTGAGTTCCTGGGAGCGCTGGGCGCGCGAAAGCCGGCTGGCGCTGCTGTGCGGCGTGGCGGGCACGCTGGCGGTGCCCGTGGTGGGCGTGGTGCTGCTGCGCTTTCTGATGACGGGTCCCGAGGTCGGCCCCATCCCCGCGCCGGCGCCGGCGCGGGCGGCCGTGGTGGGGGCGCCGCAGGTCGACCCCGGCCCGCTGCCCACGGTGCTGCCAACGGAGCGGCGCGCGGCCACGCCCGCGGCGGCCCAAACTCAGGCGGCCGCGGCGCCTTCCCCCACGCCCACACCCTCGCTGAGCGGCGAGGTGAACGCCACGGACGGACTGAACGTGCGCACCGAGCCGACGACGCAAGGCCGCGTGCTGCGCATCCTGCCGTTTCTGACCGAGGTGGAGCTGACGGGCCGCTCCCGCCAGTCGGAAGGGCTGCTGTGGGTGGAACTGGAAAGCGGCGGCTGGGTGCAGGAGCGCTATCTGGACCGACGCTGAGCGCGGGCGGCAGGCGCGGCGGGCGGGTCGGTCTTCGACGGCGGCGGCGGGGCGCGGCGCGTTCCGAGGGCGGCGCGTTCCGCGGGCGACGGTCGGCGCGTCAGCTTCCTTCGTCGAGCTCGCGGTCCCGCCGGTCCGTCACGAACATGTGGCCTGGCGCGTGCGTAATCATCAGCTCCGGCCGGCTGGCCTGCGCCACGGCTTGGGGGGTGACGCCGCAGCCCCAGAACACCGGCACTTCGCCCTCCCGAATCTCGACGGCGTCGCCCCAGTCGGGCGAGTCCAGGTCGCGCACGCCGATGGCCGCCGGGTCGCCAACGTGCACCGGCGCGCCGTGCACCCGCGGGAAGCGCGCGGTGAGCGCGCGCACCTCGGCCACGCGCTCCCGCGCCACCGGCCGCATGCTGACGACCAGCGGCCCCGCAAAGGGTCCCGCCGGCGCGCAGGCCCGCTGGGTGCGGTACATGGGCACGTTCACCCCCTGCGTCTGATGGCGCAGGTCGAACCCGGCCTGCTGCATGGCGGACTCGAAGGTGAAGCTGCACCCCAACAGGAAGCCCGCCAGGTCGGGCCGCGCGGCCTCCAGCACGTCGGTCGGCTGCCCGGGATCGGGACGGCCGCGGCGGTAGATCCGGTAGCGCGGGGCGTCGGTGCGCAGGTCGGCCCCGGGGGCAAAGCGCAGCGGCTCGTACGATCCCGGCGGGGTGCGCTCCAGCAGGGGGCAGGGCACCGGGTTGGCTTGGCAAAACGCCTCGAAGTCGTCGGCCAGATCGGCGGGGAGCATCACCAGGTTGGCCTGCACGAACCCGTGGGCCATGCCGGCCGTGGGCCGGTGCCACGCGCCGCGCCGGCACGCCGCGCGCACGTCGGCGCCGCTGGCCTGCGCCCACGCCTCACGCGCAGCGTCCGAGACTCGTGGTCCCACCGTCATGCCCGCCGCGTCCGCCATGCCCGCGCGATCCGTCGATTATGCGCACACAGGGTCCAGTCCCGCCGCGCGTCAGTGCGAGCGCCCGCCTCTTGCTCGTGTTCCGCGCTCCCTGGGGAGACTTTGTGCAACTCCCAGCGGCGGGGAGGGGTGCTCAGCCTGCCAGGCGGGTGGCTGGGTGGACGTTGGCGCGGCGGACCTCGGCCAGGCGCGTCAGCACCTGGGCGGTGCGGTCCTGCGTGAAGGCGTCCACGGTCGGTTCGCGCCGGCCGGTGATGCCGTCCACGGCGCCGGCGCGCACGATGGAGGCCATCCAGCGCCGGTCGTCCTCGGGGGTGGGCGTCAGCGGGCGGTTGGTCAGGATGTCGAGCATGGCGGCCAGGCCGTAGGCGCCCCAGTTGCTGACGGAAGCCAGCAGCACGTGGGTGGCGCGCGTGACGCACGGGGCCGGCGAGATGCGGCGGGCGCGCAGATAGCCGGCCAGCACGCCCATGCCCAGCTCGTTGCCGCCGTCGGCCACGGCAATGCTCAGCGGCGCGCGCAGCAGGCCATCCAGCACCACGGGCGGAGGGTCGAGCGACTCGCCGCGCATGTTGGCCAGCCGCCCGTCGGCGGTGAGTCCCGGGCGTTCGATGGGAATCACCACGTCAGGCCGCAGCCGCGCCAGCATGGCGCGCGCGGCCGTCTCGGCCGCGGCCACGCCGGGCGCGTCAATCTCCTCGATCACACCCAGGTCGCCCCCGATCGCCGTCACCACGCCGCGCGTAAGCGGGTCGACCACGGTCACCACGCGCCAGCCCAGCGTCTGGAGCGCGCGGCCCACGGCGGCGGCGCCGGGCGGCCCGTCGGTTTCGCCCACCCCGGCCACCGGAAAGCCGGTGGTGAGCAGGGCCACGCCCGGGGTGCGTTCCAGCAGCGCGCAGCCGGCGCGCGCGTACACGTCGGCGGGCAGCCGGCGCGCGGCGATGCGGACGCCGCGGTAGTCGTAAGGGAACACGGCGTCCGCCACGTCCACGGCCGCGAGCTGCAACCAGTCGGGCAAAGACCGCATGGGCAGGTCGTTCCCACGGGTATCGTTGCGGCGCGCTATCTTACGCGCGTTGCCCGCGCCGCCCGTTCCGCCGGAGGCCCCCGATCGTGTTTGCGCCCGAACCGCCCTCGCACGTCGACGAGGGCGTCTGGACGGGCGGCTGGCCAACTGCCGAGGCCGCGGCGGCGCTGCGGGACGCGGGCGTGACCCACGTCCTGAACGTTTCCACGGAACCCAGCGACCCCGCGCGGCTGCCGGGCGCGCGCACGGCGTGGGCGCCCACGGTGGACAGCCTGCTGCCGCAGCCCGCCTCGTGGTACCGCCGCGGCCTGTCGTTCGCGCGCCGCGCGCTGGCGGAGCCGTCCAACGTGCTCTACGTGCACTGCCAGGAGGGGCGGCACCGCGGGCCGCTGATGACCTATGTCATTCTGCGAGCGCTGCGCGGCTTGCCGCCGCCGGCCGCGCGCCGCGCCATCACGTCACGCCGCGCCGCGGCCGACTTCCCCAGGGTCTATCTGCAATCCGCCGAAGCCTTCCTGCGCGAGGAGGCGGACGGGCCGGCAGCGTCCGACGCGGCGACGGCGCGGGGCTGACCGCCCGCCCGGGCCCGCGCGAATGCGGTGCTGGCCTGCGACGCCGCGGCGGCGGGGGCCGACGCGCGGCGCGCCTGTCAGGGCGCGGGCGTTGGGGTCCCTTCCTCGTACAGCGAACCGGAGGGCGCCTGGTTGTAGTTGACGCCCTGCCCCCGGCCTTGCCCGCTGGGCCTGAACTCGAAATCTCCGCCGCAGGCGCCAAGGATGGCGGCCGCGGCGAACGCGGCGGCGAGCACGGCGGCGGCCAAACACTTGCGGCGGATCACTACGGACAACCCCTTCGCGGCGACGGCCAAGCGACGACCAGGCACGGCCCCGCCGCATTGTATGCGCCAGCCCGAGGGTTGCGGGCACGGCGCTGCCTCCAGCAGCAAGGATCTCCATCCGCGCCGTGCGCGCGGAGGACGCCGCGCGCCGCCAGGGCCTGTGGCGGGCACATCTGGCAGCAGGCGGGCGGGCGCGGGTCTTGGGTAGGCTCGTTGGCGCGCGGCGCCTTGTGGGCGTTTTGGCCGGGAGTGGTCTATGTACGACCCGAACCTGCATCTCTTCGTGGACGACGCCGAGGTCGACGCCTCGTGGAACGTCACGCCCACCCTCGGGCGGCCCGAAGGCCGCACCCACGAGCCGATCATGGCGGCGGACCGCCCCTGGGAAGGCCGCGGGGTCGGCATGGACCTCTCGATCCTGCGCGACGAGGCGGCGGGCGGCTTCCGCATGTGGTACCGCAGCTTCAACGACGCGCGCCCGAAGACGGACCAAAACCTCCTCAACTACGCCGAATCCACGGACGGCCAGACTTGGACCAAACCGAACCTGGGCCTCATCGAGTTCGACGGGTCCACGGCCAACAACATCATCCACCGGCCCGGCTTGCTGCCCGGCTGCCGCGCCATGGAGTCGCACGGCCTGATCGTGGACGATGCGGGCGGGCCCGAGCGGCGCTACAAGATGCCGGTGCACCACGCCTTCGAGGGCGACCAGGGCAACGGGCTCTACGCGCTCTTCAGCCCCGACGGCACGCGCTGGCGCCTGCATCCCGAGCCGATCTACGCAGGCGCGGGGGACCGCCATGCGGCCATGAAGGACGCGGCCAGCGGCGAGTACGTGCTGTACTTCCGCCCGCCGCGCTACCGCGCGCCGATGGGCGCCGGCGCCCCGCGCGGGTCTGGCGCGCTGCCGTTCAAGCGCGTGGCGGCGCGCAGCACCAGCAGGGACTTTCTGGCCTGGTCGGACTACGCCACGGTGCTGCGCAACGACGCCTTCGACAGCCGCGGCACGGAGTTCTACAGCATCGCGCCGCTGCAGTACGGCAACCGCACGCTGGCGTTCGTGAACCTGTACGACACCGAGGTGGAACGCATGTGGGTCACGCTGGCCAGCAGTCTGGACGGCGTGCACTGGCAGCGCCCCTTCCGCCGCGAGCGGCTGCTCGACCTGGGGCCGGAGGGCCGCTGGGACGACTCGTGGGTGAACGTGTCCGACAGCCCGCCGGTGCGGGAGGGCGACCGCATGCGGTTCTGGTATCACGGGCGGGGCGAGGCGCATGCCTTGCCGTACCGCTCCGGCGCGGTTGGCTCGTTCGTGCTGGGCCTGGACCGCTTTGCCGGCCTGGCCGCCGGGCGGCAGGCGGGCGAGATCGTGACGGACCGCACGGCGGCCGGCGGCGCGCGCCTGTTCCTCAACGCCAACGTGCGCAACGGCTGGGCCAAGGTGGAAGTGCGCGACGGCGACGGCGCCCCCATCGAGGGGTTGTCGCTGGACGACTGCGACGAGATTCGCGGCGATTGCGTGGACCATGCGGTGACCTGGCGGGGTTCGCCCGACCTGGGCCGCGTCCGCGGCGAGCGCGTGCGCCTCTACATCCAGTTCACCTACGGGCAGGTGTTCGCCTACCGCTTTGGAGACGAGGCGCGCGACCTGAGCTGAGCCGCAGGCCGTGCCGCCGGCGGCGCGCCGCCTCCAGGCCGCGCGGCCCGCCCGCGGCGGCAGCGCGGGCGGGTTGGAAGGCGCAGCGCCCCGCGGCGGCCGCGCGCGCCGGTGGGGACTGGCGCGGTCAGGCGTCTAGGCCCGCCAGGTCCACCGGCTCCCAGGCGCGGCTGGCGGCGCTGCGGTAGGCCGCGTCGATCACCGCGTTGGCAACGTAGCCGTCCTCGAAGGTTTCCGCCGCCGGCGCGCCGTCTTCCAGACAGCGCACGAAGTGATACATCTGGCCGTGGTAGCCGTATTGCCAGGCCTCGTCGGCCTGCGGGAACGTCCAGCCGGTGTCCATGTCGGCTTTTTCCTGCACGTAGCCCATGGGCTTGAGGCTGAAGGCTTTGAGCGGCACGCTGTGGGTGGCGTCGACGTGAATCAGGCCGTCCGTGCCGTAGACCTCGGTGCGCACGTCCATGCCGCCGTGGTTGCTCCAGCCCGCCTCCAGCTGGCCGAGCGCGCGGTTCTCGAACCGCACCAGGGCCACGGCGTTGTCCTCGAACGGCACGTCGTGTTCCAGGGTGTCGGCCCAGCACATAACCTCCTGGGGCATCACGTCCTTGCCAATGAAGAGCCGGCAGGCGGCAATGGCGTGCACGCCCATGCCCAGCAGCGGCCCGCCGCCGCTGGTGGAAGCGTCCCAGGCGTAGCTGGCGTGCGAGCCGGTGTGGGCCTCGCGCGCGCGCACGATCAACACGCGCCCGATTGCGCCGTCGTCCACGGCCTTCTTGGCGCGCAGCACGTCGGGCATGAAGGCCTCGGTTTCCAGATAGCCGTGAAACACGCCGTGCTGGCGCACGGCGTGCAGGATTTCGGCCGCCTCGGGCGCGTTGCGGCCCAGCGGTTTGGTGCAGACCACGGCCTTGCCCGCCTCGGCCGCGGCGATGCAGGCCTCGCGGTGCACGTGGTTGGGCAGACCCACCACCACCAGGTCCACGTCGTCCCGCTCCAGCGCCGCGCGCAGGTCGGTGGTGGACTGGGGCACGCCCCAGCGCTGCGCGAAGTCCTGGGCGCTGGCTTCTGTCCGCGAGAAGTTGACCACCACCCGCTGATCCGGCACGTACCGCAGCGCCTGCATGTAGAAATCGCAGACGAACCCACTGCCAAGCATGGCGATGCGAACCAAGGGACCGGACCTCCGTGGAACATCGAGCGCCGACGCCGCCCCCAGGCTACCGAACGCAGCAGCCGCCCGTCAGACGCGGCGCGCCAACGCTGGGCCGCGCCGCCGTTCCCCGCGGGGAGCGCCGGCCGAGCGCTGCGCCGCTCAGCTGCCGTAGAGCAGCGCCAGCAGGATCAGACTGCCGGCCAGGGTCAGCAGCCCCAGCGGCAGGCCCAGGCGCACGTAGTCGCTGAACCGGTAGTTGGCGGGACCCATGACCAGCAGGTTTCCCGGGTGCGCGTTGGGCGTGGCAAAGCCGGAGGTGGCCGCCAGGGCCACGCCCAGCGCAAACATGCGGGGGTCCGCGCCCAGGCGCACGGCGGCGTCGATGGCCAGCGGCGCCATCAGCACGGCCGTGACGTGGTTGCCCATGACGTTGGTGAAGACAAAGGTGAGGGCCAGCACGCCGGCCAGCACCGGTACGACGCCAAACGCGCCCAGCATGGCGGTGCCGCCTTCCGCCAGAAACGCGGCCGCGCCCGTCGTGCGCATGGCTTCGGCCAGCGGCAGCATGGCGGCGATCAGCAAAATGGCGCGCCACTCTACGACCCGCCGCGCGTCGGCCATGCCCACGCAGCCGGTCATCACCATGGCGGCGGCGGCCGTCAGGCCCACGATGGCCACGGGCGCCAGCTGCAGCACCATGGCCAGCACGAAGGCCCCCAGAATGGCCACGGCCACCGGCGCGCGTTTGGTGCGGGGCTGCGCCTCGGACTCCTCGGTCAGCACCACGAAATCGGGCAAGTCGCGCAGCCGCCGCAGCGCCACGGGCGGCCCGTGCACCAGCAGCGCGTCGCCGGCCCGCAGTTCCATCTGCGGCAGGTGGGTGCGGCGCGGCGAGCCGTCGCGCCAAATCCCCAGCACCGTAGCGCCGTACACGTCGCGGAACCCAACCTGCGCCAGCGTGCGCCCTTCCAGTTCGGAGCGCGGCGTGACGACCAGCTCGGCCATGGCCAGGTCGGCCGTGCGCAGCGCTTCCACGCCCAGGCGCATGCGGTCTTGCACCTCCAGGCCCAGCGTTTGTTGCAAGCGCTCGATGTCGTCCTGGCGCGCGCCCAGCAGCAGGTAGTCCCCGCCGCGCAGAATCTGGTCGGGGGCGGGGGACAGGATCAGCGCGCCGTTGCGTTCGATGGCCAGCACCGCCGCGCCAAACGCCTCGCCCAGCCCGGCCGCGCGCAGGCTTTGGCCGGCCAGGGGGCTGTGCGCCGGCGCCACCGCCTCGCAGAGCCGTTCGTCCAGCCGGTAGGCCCCGTGCGCGTCGGCCGGCGGCGTGTCGCGAACCCCCGCCGGCCGCAGCGGCAACAGGCGGCGGCGCGCCAGGATGACCAGCCCCATCCCCAGCAACAGCGCCAGCGCACCGAAGGGCGTGAACTCGAACATGCCGAACGGCGCATAACCAAACTGCTCCAGCACGCCGCTGGTCAGCAGGTTCGAGGGCGTGCCCACCAGCGTGAGCATGGCGCCCAGCAGCGACCCGAACGCCAGCGGGATCAGCACTCGCGAGACTGGGGCGTTCATCTCGCGGGCGGCCGCCACCACGGCCGGCAGCAGCACGGCCGACGCGCCCACGGAGTTCATGAAGGCCGACATCACCGCCACGCTGCCCATGGTGAGCGCAATCAGCCGCACCTCGCTGCGGCCGGCCAGCCGCCGAATCCAGGCGCCGATGGCCGCCGCCACGCCGGTGCCGGTCAGCGCCGCGCTTATGACGAAGATGGCGCCAATCGTGATCACCGCCTGGTTCGAAAACCCGCTGAGCGCCTGCTCCAGCGTGACCACGCGGCCAAAGAACAGCATCAACAGCACGCCGAGCGCAATCAGGTCGGGCGGAATGCGCCCCCAGGCCAGCAGCGCCAGCGCCGCCGCGGTGACGGCCAGCACGAACGCAATGTCGAAGGTCACGACCCGCGCCGCCCGGACCCCGCGGCGGCGTCAGGCATCGGACGCCTCGCGCCGCAGCAGGTCGTCCACGCCTTCCACGTAGGAGGGAAACCGCAGCCGCACGCCCAGCTCGGTGCGAATCTTGGCGTTGGAACAGGCGCAGTTGGCCGTGACCAGCGCATACAGGCTGTGTCCCAGCGGCGCGTGGGAGCGCGAGATGGCGGAGGTGAGGCCGAAGCCGGCGACCATGGCGCGCGCCAGCCACCTGGGCGTGGAGGCCGGCGGCGGCGCGTGGGCTTTGTCGGCCAGGTGGTCGAAGTAGGTCCGCAGGCTCACCGGCCGGTCGTCCACGGCCAGGTAGACCTCGGCGCTGCGCCCGCGCTCGGCCACAGCGGCCAGAATCGCGGCCAGGTCCTGGACGTGAATGCGGCTGGACACGTTGCGCCCGCCGCCGATCACCCGCAGGCGCCGGTTGCGCAGCGCGCGCACCGTGCGCCGGCCAGGCCCGTAGATCGTGCCGGCGCGCACGAACCGCACCGGCAATCCATAGTCGGCGTGCGCCTGCCGCAGGTGCCGCTCGGCCTGCACGCTGACGCGCCCCAGCGCCGAGGTGGGCGCCAGCGGCGACGTCTCTGTGATCGTGTCGGCTGACCCGCGGCCGTACGCCGCCAGCGTGTGCACCACGACCAGCGAGGCAACGCCGACGTCCGCCAGCGCGGCCTCGGTGTTGCGCACGCCGTGCAGCCCCACGCGCTCGATCCAGCGCCGGTCGCCGCTGACGCTGCCCACCAGATAGAACACGTGGTCGCCGGGTCGGCCAATGCCGTCCAGCTCCTGCGGCTCGCCCACGTCGGCGATTTCTACGCTGACGCCCAGCGCCTCCAGGTCGCCGGCGGCCGAATCGCTGCGGCCAACGCCCCGCACGTCCCAGCCGCGGCGCACGAGCGCGCGCGCCAAGACGCTGCCCGCGTAGCCCGTGATCCCAAGAATGAGCGCGCTCGGCATTACCTCAGTGCCCAGGCTCGACCGCCCGCCATGGTGTCCGCCGGCCCGCGCCGCCCGCAAGCCAACCGCTGCCTGCGGTCACTTGCGCTCCAGTTCCCTGGCCCCGCGGCGCGTGTCCAGGGCGAGCGCGCGGGGCCGACCGAGATGCGGGGTTGGAGGGAAACGCCCCCCTCGCGTTGCCTCTGCTTCTCCCCCTCACCCTGCCCTCTCCCTCCAGGGAGAGGGGAAGAGACGGCCAGGGCGCGAGGGGATCGTCCCTCCTCATTCGCTGCCCTCCCTCTGGAAGGAGAGGGAAGAGACGGCCAGGGAGTGAGGGGATCGTCCCTCCTCATTCGCTGCCCTCCCTCTGGAAGGAGCGGGAAGAGACGGCCGGGGTGCGAGGGGATTGTCCCCGCACGTTAGCCCTCTCCGGCGCGCACGCCTGCTAGACCTTCGCAGCGCGGGATCGTCCCCTCCTGCTCGTTGCCCTCTCCCTGGAGGGAGAGGGGAAGACCCGGCCGGGGCGGGCGGGGTGTCCCGTCGGCGGCCGCGACGCGCGTTTCTGTTACGCGCCGTATTGCAGCCGCAGCGCCAGGCGGTCGGGCAGGCCGGCCCGATACATGGCGTCTTGGGTGGCGGCGACGTCGTAGGCCGTGCGGTGGACGCTGAACTCGCCGCTGCCTGGCTGGTAGCGGGCATAGGCGGCGCGCGGGTCGCCGTCGCGCGGCTGGCCCACGCTGCCGGGGTTGAGAATCAGGCGGTCATCGCCGGGCGCGATGGGGGCGTCCAGCTCCGGCGCGGCGGCCGTGACGGCGCCGGCCTCGCCCACGCCGCGGCGCCAGCGGAACACGGCCGGCACGTGGGTGTGCCCCACCAGGCAGGCCTGCGTGCTGAAATAGCCGAAGTTGATGGCTGCCAGGCGCGCGTTGGTCAGGTATTCCCAGACGGGATTGCGCGGGCTGCCGTGCGCCGCCGACACGCCGCCGAACACGTCCGCCGTCTCCAGCCCGCGCAGGAAGCCGCGCTCGTCGTCGGACAACGCCTGCGCCGTCCACTGGCAGGCCGCGCGCGCGTCGGCGTTGAAGACGGACAGGTCGGCTTTGCCCACGGACCCCCAGTCGTGGTTGCCGGCCAGCGTGCGGAACGGTTTGGCGCGCAGCAGCCGCAGCACCTCGCCAGGGTGCGGCCCGTAGCCGACCAGGTCGCCCAGGGACCAGATTTCGTCCACCTCGCCGGCGTCGTGCAGCACGGCTTCCAGCGCCGGGAGGTTGGCATGCACGTCGGCAATGATGAGCACCGACACGCTGAAGGGCCTCCACGCGGAACAGCCGAGGAACGCGCCTCGGCCCGTGCATTATGCGGACGTTCGGGACGCTGCGGGCGCCCAGGGCCGCCGGCGGCCGCCCTCGTTCGTCCTCTGGGCCCGCGGCGCGGGGGTGAGAGCGAGGGGCCGACCGAGATGACGGATGGGGGAAAGCGTCTCCCGCGCGCTGCCCCCGCTCGTTACCCGCACTCTCCCCGCCCCTTGAAAAGAGAGGGAAAACCAGTCTGGGCGGAGGTGCATGGGAGTCGAACCCACCTGGGACGCTGACCAGCGCCCCACAACGGTTTTGAAGACCGCGGAGACCACCCGGCCCCTCCCACCTCCGCCGTCACGCTAACAGGTTCGACAGCGCGAAGCTGGCTCGCGGATGGCGGCCACGGGGGTTCGGGGGCCGTGGGGTTCGGGGCCGGGAGATCGACGCCCGCCGGAGTCTGGCTGCGGTTTAGCGCAACTCCTGCGGCGGCAGGTCGCCGATGGAGGCGTCCAGCGCGTCTGCCTCGCGGGTGCGCGCGCGGCCCGCGCCGGCGGGCAGCGGCGTGTCGAATTGATAGGCCGGCTCGGTCTGCTGCCGTTCCCACACCGCCAGCATCTCGCGCCAGGCGCCCGCCAGCGTGCGCGGCTCGGGCATGTCGTGCGCCACGGCCCGGTGCAGCTTCTTCAGGTTGTAGCAGGGCACGCCGGCGAACATGTGGTGTTCGGTGTGCCAGTTCATGCGCCAGTAGAGAAACTCGGACAGCGGGTCGAGCTTCATCGAGCGCACGCTCTTGCGGAAGTCCGGCGTGTTGTCGATCAACCCGCAGTGCTGCGGCAGGCCGACGAAGTAGCTCAGCCAGTTCCCGATGAACGGGAAGAACGTCAGCAGCAGCGGCAGCACCCACAGGCCGCTGGCGATGGACGCGGCCAGCACCGCGCCGTGAAACGCCAGCAGCCCGCGCGACCACCAGATCGACCGGCGGTGCTGCGCCGGCTGGTCCTCGTGCAGCGCTTGCAGCCACTCGTTGCTGGGCGCGTCCATGGGGCCAACCGTGCCGCGCGCCGCGCGCACCGTGCTGAGCAGCGTGGAAATCAGCCCGCCCTTGCCGAAGACGCGGCCCCGCTGCGTGAGCAGGTTGACGGTGAACATCTGCAACAGAAACGTCGCGCCCACCGTGGGTTTCAAGGGCAGCAGGACTTCGCGGTCACCTTCGGGGTGCAGCGTGTAGCGGTGGTGGTAGGTGTGGCTGCTGGCGTAGTCGAAGGGGTCCCACCAGCCAACGAGGCTGAACAGATAGAGAAACGCCTTGTTGAGCCACCTGGTTCGGAAGACCGTGCCGTGGCCCAGCTCGTGCGTGGCGACGCCCGAGAAGAACTTGCCGACCGTCCCGTGGGCAAAGAGCGCCAGGGCAAACCCGACCCACGCCTGATTTGCCCAGGCTGCGAAGGCCAGCGTTCCCGTCACGACGAAGAGCGCGAGATGCCCGCCGGCTTGCAGCCACCCCTGCGCGTCGCTGCGCTGCATGAGCTGGCGCAAGGTCTCGCGCTCGATGGGGCAGCGGTACCACCGCACGCGCAGGTCGTTACGCACCTCGGCCAGCGGCTGATGCGCCATATTGCCGCCTCTCGAATCGTCAGCGCGCGAAACGAACCCGTCGGGGCGCCTGCCGCCGCCGGGCCAGGGCGGGGTGCGGCCGGCCGCCTACGCGTCCTATAGTAAACGCATGCCCGCGCCTCCCATGCTGACCGTTCGCAAGGTCGCGCCCGAACGCGGCGCGCGGCTGACCGAACTCCAGCGGCCCGAACCCGGCCCCGACGAGCTGCTGCTGCGCGTGCGGCGCGCCGGTATCTGCGGGTCGGACAAGCATCTGTACCTGTGGGACGGCTGGGCGGCGGCCAACTTCCCCACGCCCGTCACGCTCGGCCACGAGATTGTGGGCGAGGTGGCCGAGCTGGGGCCGCAGGTCACGGACTTCCAGCGCGGCGACCTGGTGGCGGTGGAAAGCCACTTGTTCGACGGCGCCTGCCGCCCCTGCCGCACCGGCCGCGCGCACGTGTGCGAAAACCTGCGCATTCTGGGCATTGACGTCTCCGGCGGGTTTGCCGACTACGTGGCGGTGCCGCGCCGGGTCGCCTGGCGCGTGCCGTCCGGCATGCCGCTGGAGCACGCCGTGCTGTTCGAGCCGCTGGGCAACGCGGTGCACGCCGCCATGCGGTACGACGTGTCGGGGCAGCCGGTGGCCGTCTACGGCTGCGGCCCCATGGGGCTGATGGCCATTGCGGTGGCGCGCTCGGCCGGCGCCTATCCGATTGTGGCCACCGACGTGGCGCCCTACCGCCGCGCGCTGGCCGAAACCCTGGGCGCGCACGCGGCGCTGGACGCCGCCAGCCCGCGCCTGGGCGATGAGATCGTGGACGCGCTGGGCTGCCGGCCCACCGTCAGCCTGGAAATGTCGGGCAACCAGCAGGCGCTGACGCAGGCTCTGCAAACCTCCGAAAACGGCGGCAAGCTCGTGTTCCTGGGCATCCCGCCCGAGCCGGTCACCATCGACCTGGCCGAACACTTCATGTTCAAAGGTCTGGAGGCCTACGGCGTGACCGGCCGCCTGATCTGGGACACCTGGTACCGCACCGAAGCCTTCCTGCTGCGCCACGGCGCCGAGCTGGCCCCCATGCTGACCCACCGCTTCCCGCTGGCCAACTTCGAAGACGCCATGCAAACCGTCCTCACCGGCGAATGCGGCAAAGTCCTGATCGACATGGACGCCCAACCGTGAACCGAAGCCCCGCCCGCCCGTCCAGGGAAGCCCGCAGCGCCCGTCGTTCCGCCCATAGCCCGCCCCCGCCCCGTGCGTGAAACGCGGCGCTCGACACGGGGCGGGAATCCCTCGGCAGCCGCGCCGCTCGCCGCCCGGCGGGTCGAATCCCCCGCAGCCTGCCCCGCTGCCGTCCACGCGCGGCCCTGGAACGGACGCGCGCAGACGCCCGCGGGCCGCCAGCCCCTTCGATTCGCCGCGTGCACGCCGGAATTTTGCATGTAACGAAAAAAACCGCGCCTTTGCTTTCGCATGGTGCAGACGACCCGTACAATGAAAATCTCTTTCCTTGTCTCACGAACGGTCTGTGAACAATCGCGGGGCGCCAGCACTGGCCTGTTGCGATGTAACGAAAAAAAAGCGCCCATTTCTTTCGCATAGAGCAGCAGGCGCCTGTAACGAAAGTTTTTTACAGCACAGGCGCCGCATGGTTCGCAGCCGCCCGCGTCCGCGGGCGGCGCACGGACCGCTTCGGAACGGCAGCGCCGGCCGATGAGCAGAGCGGGCGTATACCAGCAACAGTCCGCCGGCTACCGCGCGTTCATCCCCAAGCCGCTGCCGCCCGACCCGCCGCTGCGCATGGATGCGGCGCTGGTCGCGTTGCTGAGCGAGGCGGACGTCGCGCTCGGCCGGCTCGACGGCGTGGGGTCGATCCTGCCCAACCCCGAGCTGTTCGTCGCCATGTACACCCGTAACGAGGCGGTGCTGTCGTCGCGGATCGAGGGAACCCAGGCAACGCTCGTCGACCTGCTGGCGTTCGAGGCCCGCATTTCACACCGGCCCGTGCGGTCCGACGTGCGGGACGTGGCCAATCACGTCGACGCGCTCGACTACGCCCTGGAGCGCGTCCATACCCTTCCAATTTCCTCGCGTCTCCTGCGCGAGGTTCACGAGGTCCTGATGCACGGCGCGCGCGGCGGCGCGCGGTATCCAGGCGAGTTCCGGACGACCCAGAACTGGATCGGCGCTCCAGGCGACGCGCCCGCGGACGCCAGATATGTCCCCCCGCCGCCGGGGCTGGTGCCGGAAGCCATGGCCGAATTCGAGCGCTTTCTCCACCAGCCAGGCCGCATCCCGCCGTTGGTTCACTGCGGTCTGGCCCATGCCCAGTTCGAGAACATCCATCCGTTCGTCGATGGCAACGGGCGGATGGGCCGGCTCCTCATCACGCTGCTGCTGATGCACCACGGCGTTCTGCAGCGGCCTCTCCTGTACCTGTCGCACTACCTGCACGAGCACCGGCAATCGTACGTGGACCACCTTCAGCAGGTGCACGACGGCGGCGACTGGGAGGGATGGATCACCTTCTTTCTGCGAGGAGTCGCCGCGGTCGCGGCGGAGGCGGCGGCAACCGCACGGGCCATTTTGGCGATGAAGGACGTGCATACGGCGCAGCTGCGCGGCCTGTCGCGCGGAAACCCGCGGGCCGGCGCCCTGGTGGACGCGCTGATGGCGCAACCGGTGATAAGCGTCGACGCCGCCGCCAAGCGGCTGGGCGTGAGTCCGCCAACGGCGAGAAAGCTGATCGGTCTGGGCGAACGCCTGGGTCTCCTGCGCGAAATCACAGGCCAAACCCGCCACCTCCGCTTCCTCTACGAACCCTACGTCCACCTGTTGAGCAAACGCTCGCACGGCAGCTAACCCGCACGGCAGCTAACCCGCACGGCGGCCATCCAGGCTGTGTCAGCGCGGCCGCCCGCGCTATGGTGCGGCTGGACGGGTGCTGGTTTGGGGCTGCGCGGGGGTGGCGATGACGGGGAGCGGGGTGCGTGTGGTTGCGCCGGGCGGGCGTCTGCTCTTTCTCGATCTGGCCGACGTGGCCGAGCGGCGCAATACGGCGCACGCGGTTTGCCCGGCGCGCAAGCATCCCGACAACCCGGTGCTGCCGCTGGGCGACGCGCACGAGTGGGACGCGCTGCAGGCGCGGCCGTGGGAAGGGCGCACGGTGCTCTACGACGCCGAGGAGCGGCTGTTCAAGTGCTGGTACGCCGGCAGCGACCTGAGCATGGAGCGCCTGTGGTCGACTGGCTATGCGGTCAGCGACGACGGCGTGCACTGGGAAAAGCCGCGCCTGGGGCTGCACGACTACCGCGGCAGCCGCGACAACAACATCTGCCTGCTGGGCTGGGGGCCGGTGGTCAAGGACCTGGACGAGGCCGACCCGGCGCGCCGCTACAAGATGCTGGCCAACGGCCCGCCGCGCGATGGGGAGATCCGCGCGGCCTACTCGCCGGACGGGATTCACTGGTCCGAGCAGGCGCGCGTTCGGCTGCCTGCGTGGGACCGCCCCAACCCGGACATCGTGGCGCTGGTCATCGACGCTCAGGACCCCGACCCCGCCCGCCGCTTCAAAATGGTGTGGCAGGGCCTGGCGCCCGCCGCCAAGCCCGGCCCGGAGCGCGTGCGCGTCAAGCATCTGGCCTGCGGCCCCGACATCGAACATCTGCGGGCCATCGACGGCAACCCAATCCTGCACCCAAACGACGGGCGCGAGCAGGAGAACCATTACCTGGCGCTGGCGCCGTACGCCGGGCAGTACGTGCTGGCCTACGAATACGGCTGGTACGCGCCCACCGGCGCGGGCGTGCGCGGCGTGTATTGCTCGGACATCCGCCTGGCGGTCAGCCGGGACGGCGACCGCTTCGCGCGCATCCAGCCGCATCAGCCGCTCGTGCGGCGCGGCCCGCGCGGGGCCTGGGACGGCGGCGCGCTGATGCCGTCGGACAAGCTGATCGAACACGGTGAGCGGGTCTATCTTTTCTACACCGGCAACGGCGAGGAGTGGACGCAGTGGCCGATGGGCAACGTGCCCGAGGCTTCGCGCTGGCGGGGCGACCAGCAGATCGGCGCCAACCGCCTCTCGCGCATGGGGCTGGCCACGCTGGAGCGCGACCGTTTCACCTGTCTGGAAACCGTCGACCGCGAGACGCCCGGCCACGTCGTCACGCGGCCGCTGCGGCTTCCGGACCGCCGCGGCAGGCTCACGCTCAACGTCAGCGAGGTGCAGCAGGGGCGCAGCTGGGCGGAGGTGGAGGTCCTGGGACCTGACGGCGGCGCGCCGCTGGACGGCTTCGCCCGCGCCGACTGCCGCCCGCTGCACCGCGGCGGTCTGCGCGAACCCGTGGTCTGGCGCGAGCGGCGGCTGAGCGACCTGCCGCACGACACGATCCGCCTGCGCATCCACCTCATCGGCGCCGCGCGGCTGCACGCCATAAGCTTCGGTCGTCAGTGAGTGCCTGTTGGCCTATCCATGACTGAGCCGCGCGTCCCTGCGCTCACGCGCTTCTTTCCGGCGCACGAGGAGCTGCGCGCGCGGTTCGACCGTGAGGGGCGGCGCATGCCGGTGGACACGCGCAGCGCGAGCAGGTTCGAGGCTTGGCGGGCGGCGGTGCGTGCGCATCTGCGGCGTATCACGGGCATCGACTCGATGCGGCGCACCGACCCGCGGCCGGTGGTGACCGAATCCATACCCTGCGAGGGCTACGTGCGGCAGCGGGTCGAGATTCACACCGAGCCCGAGGTGGTGACGCCGTTCTACGTGCTGCTGCCGGCCGACCTGCGGCCCGGCGAGCGGCGGCCGGCGGTGATTGCGCCGCACGGCCACGGCAGTTCTGGCAAGAACATGACTGCCGGCCGCAGCGACATCCCGGCCGTGGCCGACGCCATCGCGCGTTTCAACGGGGCCTACGCCGAGCGCTTTGCGCAGGCCGGGCTCATCGCCTTTGCGCCCGACGCTCGCGCCTTCGGCGAACGCCGCGAACCCGTGGGCCAGCTGGACGACGAGGACTCGTTCATGCGCTCGACCTGCACGCCGCTCAATTTCGCCGCGCTTGCGCTGGGGCAGACCGTCACCGGCATGTGGACCTGGGACCTGATGCGGCTGCTCGATTACATCCAGACGCGCGCGGACTGCGACCCGCGGCGCATTGGCTGTGCGGGTCTGAGCGGCGGCGGCTTGCAAACGCTCTGGCTGGCCGCGCTGGACGACCGCGTGCGCGCGGCCGTGGTCAGCGGCTATTTCTACGGCTTCCGCGACTCGCTGCTGGACATCAACGACAACTGCGGCTGCAACTACGTGCCCGGCCTTTGGCAAGCCGTGGACATGGGCGACCTGGGCGCGTTGACCGCGCCGCGGCCGCTGCTGATCGAAACCGGCGACCGCGACCCGCTCAACGGCGCGCGCGGCCTGGCCAACGTCACGGAGCACGTCGAGATTACGCGCGCGGCCTACCGCCTGCTCGACGCCGACGACCATCTGGTGCACGACGTGCGCTCGGGCGAGCATCGATGGTTTGGCACGGCCGCGGAGCCGTGGCTGGCCGCGCGGCTGCGGGAGGATGCATGAGCGCCGACAAAGTCGGCGTCTCGCGCACGCCCCCGAACGAGCGTCACGTCGACGCAGGCGAACGCGGCACCGTCTACTTTGGCGACAATCTGCCGCTTCTACGCAGCATGGCGTCCGAATCGGTCGATCTGATCTACACCGATCCACCGTTCAACACCGGCCGCCGGCAGGCGCGGGTTCGGTTGCGCACGGTGCGCGACCCTGACGGCGACCGGACAGGGTTCCAGGGCCGGCGTTACCGTTCGATCGAGGTCGCCGCGCGCGCCTTTGACGACGCCTTCGACGACTACCTGGCGTTCCTGGAGCCGAGGCTCGTGGAGGCGCACCGGGTCTTGCGTCCAACGGGTTCGCTGTATCTGCATCTGGATTACCGCGAAGTTCATTACGTCAAGGTTCTGCTGGACGAGATTTTTGGCCGGGACTGCTTTCTGAACGAGATCGTCTGGGCTTACGATTACGGCGCACGGCCCACGCGCAAGTGGCCGGCCAAACATGACAACATTCTGGTCTACGTGCGCGATCCTGCGCGGTATTACTTCGACGCGGCGGAGGTGGAGCGCATCCCCTACATGGCGCCGGGGCTGGTTGGACCCGAGAAGGCGGCGCGCGGCAAGCTGCCCACGGATACGTGGTGGCACACGATCGTGCCCACCAACGGGAGCGAGCGCACCGGCTATCCCACGCAGAAGCCGCTGGGCATCGTGCGGCGCATCGTGCACGCCTCCTCCAAGCCCGGCGATACGCTGCTGGATTGCTTTGCCGGCAGCGGCACGCTGGGCGAGGCGGCCCATGCGCTGGGCCGCAACTTCGTGCTGATGGACGACAACCCGCAGGCGCTGGACGTCATGGCGCAGCGCTTCGCCACCATGCAAGGCGTGCGCTTCGTGGGCTTCGACGCGCGGTCCTATCGGCCGGTTGTGCGCCAATCGACGGCTTTTTGAGTGCCGCCAATCGGTAGGTTCGGCGTCGAACCGCGCCCGCCGTCTGCGCGGTTGGTAACCCGGAAGCTCACGGACTCGACCAAGAAGTTACTCCTCTGCCGGCGCCGGACTCCCACTGCGCCCGTGCGTCACCCAGAAAGAGACCTTTGCCTAACGCCCGGGCGGGGGCAGCGGTGTCGACGAACTAGTTCCCGCAACAGTGGACCTCGTGCCTCCTGGATTCTGGCGTTTGCCGGAATGACAGGTCGTGCAAACGCCTCAGAAAGGCGGCACTGCAAGTGACAGGATTGGACTCCACCGAACTCATCATCGGCGAGCGGCCGCAGTTCTTCTTCGACAACGGGATGCTAGAAGAAGTCCAGAACGTCACCCGCACCGTTCATTCGCCCCGACAGATTCAGGGCAACCCGGTGTTGCAGCAGGACCGGCCCTGGGAGCACTTCACCAATTTCGGCGCGGACGACTGGGCATTGTGGCGCGGCGACGACGGCGGGTTTCACTGCCTCTACACCGACATGCGCCTCGACCGCGAGAAAATGGCGCGGCTGGGCGGCACGCTGATCGACTGGGACAACAGCCGCTTCCGGCTCATGTACGCGCGCTCGTCCGACGGCGTGCGCTGGGAGAAGCCGGCCATGGGGCTGGTGCACGACGACGGGCGCGGCACCAACATCGTGTTCGGCAGTGAAACCTACGGCAACGTGTGGGGCCCCGCGCTGCTGGACGACCCGTTGGAACGCGACCCGGCGCGCCGCTACAAGATGCTCTACGAGCTGGGCCCGCCGGGATTTCGGGTGGCGGACGAACATCCCGGCGCAAACATCCGGCTGGCGCACTCGCCCGACGGCATCCACTGGGCGCCGCATGACGAAGCGCCGACGTTCGGGCCGCTGGGCGCCAAACTGGGCGACACGATCTTTCCGACCTTCGACCCCGACAGCGGCGTCTACCGCATCGTCACGCGCCATCCCCTGATGGAACTGGCGCCGCGCCCGCGGCCGACCCACGCGCCCATGCAGGGCGGCGCGCCCAGCTACGACGCGGCCGTGGGCGTTCCCAACCGCCGCGTCGCGCGCCGCATCTTCATGGCGGAAAGCCGCGACTTCGTGCGCTGGAGCGAGCCGCGCCTGATCCTGGCCCCCGACCCCGCGCTGGACAATCTGGACACCGCCTTTTACGGCATGCGTCCGTTCCGCGTGGGCGGGCATTGGATTGGGTGCCTGGGCGTGTTTCATCAGGTCAGCAACACCTCCACCGTGGAACTGGTGCACAGCCGCGACGGGCGGCGCTGGGAGCGGCTGGCGCCCACGCACGACTGGATCGGACTGGGCGCGCCGGGCAGCTGGTGCGCGAACCAGATCGGCATCCCCCGTATTCTCGACGTCGGCGACGACGAAACCCGGGTCTACTTCGGCGGCGCCACCTCCACGCATGACTTGTGGTACTCGGGCGGGGAGGAAGGCCTGCGCGGTACGTCCACGCGCGGCGCAGACGGCCAGCGCTATGCCCTGGGCATTGGCGCGCTGCGCCGCCACCGGTTCGTATCGGTCGGCGCCAACGACACGCGCGAAGGCATGCTGGCCACGCAGCCGTTCATGGCCGAGGGCGACCGCCTGATCGTGAACGCCGCTTGCGGCCGCGGCGGGTACCTGAAGGTCGAAGCGCGCGACGCCGCCGACCACCCGCTCCCCGGCCGCGAGCTGCGCGACTGCGACCCATTGACCGGCGACGACGTGCGGCACACCGTGACCTGGCGCAGCGACCCCGCCCTCCCGCTCCCCCGCACCACCGACTCCGGCACGGTCTACACCCGCTTCACCCCGCACCGTCGGCTCCGGTTCGTCATGCGCAACGCCAAGCTGTACTCCTTCACCGTCACGCGCTCGGACGGCCGGTAGCTCGCTCACCACGGCGGCACCCGCCGGAGGCAAGAAAAGTTGCGCGCTCACTTCCGTATGGTGTAGCGCTACGGGATACGAACTCATGCAGGCTGCAAGGACATCACTTTGAGTATCGAACCGGCCATGAGTGTCGGGGTTTTCATCAGGCAGCACGTGATCCCCCAGGGGATGTCCGTGACGGACGCCGCCAAACGACTGGGCGTCGGCCGGCCGGCGTTGTCCAATCTCTTGAACGGCAAGTCGTCCTTGTCTCCCACAATGGCGCTGCGGCTGGAAAAAGTGTTCGGGGCCGACCGGCAGGAGCTTCAGGATCTCCAGGCGCAGGCGGGCCGCGACCGACGACGCGAGGAAGACCGGGCGGTGGCAGTCCAGGGCAACGTGCCGCCTTTCCTTGCCACTCCCATCACCGCGCGACGGATCGACAGCTGGGCGGACCGCATCGAGGCGCGCGACTACCTGCCTGTGCTGCTACGCCGGCTGGTGCATTCCACGGGACGCGGCCTGCGGCGCGTGGACTTCCCCGGCGGCGACAACGCCCAGCGGCCGGGGTGGGACGGCTGGGTCGAGGCAGACGCGGCGACGCCATGGGTCCCGAAAGGAAAGTCCGGCTGGGAAGTCAGCACGAATAAACAGCCGGCAGCAAAAGCCGGCCGCGACTACGCCAAGCGGGTAGCGAGCATTTCGGTGGCGGAGCGGATGGAGCACACGTTCGTCTTCGTCACGCCTCGCACGTGGCGCGGCAAGAACGACTGGGCCAGCAGAATGGAAACACGCGGCAACTGGAAAGAGGTGCGGGCTTACGACGCCAGCGACCTCGAACAGTGGCTGGAAGCCTCGATCACTGGGCAAATCTGGCTGGCCGAGCAGCTCGACCTGCCCACCGACGGGTTCGGGACGCTGGATCGAGCCTGGAAGCAATGGGCCGAGGCCAGCGAGCCGCAGATGACGGCCAAGATCTTCGAGCCGTCCATCACCGCGTTCCACGGCACGTTCAGCGAGTGGCTGGGCAAATCGAGCCGACGGCCATTCGTCGTTGCCGCTGACTCCAAGGACGAAGCTCTCGCGTTCCTTGCATGTCTGTTCGAGCACGTCGACATGCCCGCCAATCAGAGGAATCGAGCAGTGGTCATCGAGTCGGCGCAGACCCTGCGGACCCTGGCGGCTACCCCGTCGCCATTCATACCGATCGTGTCGAACGAGGAAGCCGAACGCGAGCTCACCACCGTGTACCGGCAGCGTCACTGCATCGTCGTACGGCCCCGAAATTATACCGACCGGGAGCCTGACATCGCCCTCCAACCGCTGGGCCGCGAGGCCTTCGAGACGGCGCTTGCCGACATGGGCATCGAGCGGGACGCCCTCGATCGGCTGTCCAGAGCGTCCGGCCGCTCGCCAACCATTCTGCGGCGGCGGCTTTCCTGTATCGACGCGATCAGGGGACCGGAATGGGCCAGGGACTTGGCGATTGCCCGGAGCCTGATCCCTATGGCCCTGGTCGGCGCATGGCACAAAGGGTCGAGCGCCGACTGCGAAATTCTCTCCGTCCTTGCGGGCGGCGATTATCAGAACGTCGAGGAAACCATCGCGCACATGCTGGAACTCGACGACTGTCCGGTCTGGTCCGTCGGACAGCATCGCGGCGTCGTATCCAAAATCGACGTTCTCTTCGCCGTCGGCGGGTCGATGACAGAGAAGAACATTGTGGATTTTCTGGAGTTGGCCGAGTACGTCCTATCGGAGGTCGATCCGGCTCTGGGGTTGCCGGAGGATCGAAGATGGGCGGCTGGCTTCTATGGCAAGGTGCGCGACCACTCCAAAGCACTGCGCGACGGCTTCTGCGAGACGCTCGTGCTGCTGTCAGTCCACGGGAACGACTTGTTCCAAAACCGTCTTGGTATTGACGTCGAGGGACGAGTTTCCAGACTCGTCCGACGACTTCTCACGCCGCTCACACTCGAGAAGCTGCTGTCGCAGGAAGATTATCTTCCGAGATATGCCGAAGCAGCTCCAGACGAGTTTCTCCAATCGATCGAGACGGACCTCCGATTGCCAGAGCCTGTTTTGCAAGGCCTCTTGAAACCCGCAGGCAACAGCCTGTTCAGCGACTGTCCATGCACAGGGCTCTTGTGGGCGCTGGAATGTCTGGCGTGGGACCCGCGAAATCTCTCGCGCGTCAGCGCAATCCTTGCGCAATTGGCGAAAACGAAGCTCGATGACAACTGGTCCAACAAGCCAATCGCCAGTCTTGCCGCCGTCTATTGGTCCTGGATGCCCCAAACGGCGGCTACGCTCGACGAGCGCATGCAGGGCCTGGAAATGCTCGTTAGTCGGTTCCCTGACGTCGGCTGGCACATCTGCACCTGGCAATTCGACCCCGACCAACAGCAAGGGAGCCGCAGCTATCGGCCGCACTGGCGCGCCGTCCCCTCCGATGCCGGAGAGGTCGTTACCAAGCAAGAGCAGGACGCGTTCGCCCGCAAAGCCCTGGGTCTGGCGCTGGCATGGCATAAGCACGACAGCACGACGCTTGGCGATCTAGTCGAGCGTCTTGCTGCAATGTCCCCTGACGACCAATCCACCGTGTGGGGTCTGATCGACGCCTGGGCACGGGACGAGGCTGACGAAACGGCCAAGGTACAGTTGCGCGAGCGGATTCGCCGTTCCGTGCTCACTGGACGCGGACGCCAGCGCGGTCTGACGGCCGCAACCCACGACCGAGCGCGCGCCGCCTCTCGGAAGCTCGAGCCTCGCGACGTAGTCAGCCGCCATGCCTGGCTGTTCGCCAGCGAACGGGTTGTTGTGCCTTCCGATGCGTGGGTCGAGGGTGAGCAGTTCGACCACGTGAAGCGAGAAGCATGGATTCACGAACGACGAACCAAGGCGATGTCGGATATCTGGACAGAGCGTGGATTTGCCGGTGTCGCCTCCCTCCTCGCAAGCAGCGGCGCCGCCCACGTGGTTGGGCGCTACGCGGGACTGAACTCATCCGGCCTGAACGCTGCGGCCGACATCCTGCGATCCTGTCTGTCCGCTGATGCCGAGCCCAGGGATAAAATCGACGCCTTCATGTGCGGGGTCGTCTGGCATACCGACGCGCGCCGGCAGTTCGAACTTCTGTCGACCGTGGTTGGGACGTCCACTCCAGACCAGAAGGTACGGCTTCTCTGTTGCGCCCAATTCGGCGAGCAAACCTGGCGCATCCTGAACCAGCAGCCGCAGGACGTCCGCGACCGATACTGGCGCGAGGTCGGTCCCTACGGTCCCCAGCTCACCGAGGCGGAGATAACCGAGTCCATCGATCGCTTCCTGGACGCCGGTCGACCGCACACGGCTTTCCACGCCGTGCGGTGGGAATGGAAGAAAGTCGAGACGTCGCGCTTCAAACGACTCCTGACGGCGCTTGCTGCGGCCAACGACGAGTCAGGCCCCGGCGATGCGCTCGAGGCTTTAGAAATCTCGCAGGCGCTGGACGCCCTCGACGGCCGCGCCGGCGTCACGTCGGTCGAGATGGCGCGACTGGAACTTGCATTCATTGGAGCGCTCGACTACAGCAAGCACGGCATCCCCAATCTGGAACGCCAGATCGAGGAGTGGCCAATTCTATTCGTTCAAGCTCTCGCGTACATCTTCAAACGCAGCGGCGATGGTCAGGACCCGCCAGAGTGGCAGTTCGAGGACGCAGGTCAGCGGGATGCCGCTGCCACAGCCGCCTACCGGTTCCTCGAAGGCGTCAGCCGCATTCCCGGTACTGCATCCGATGACACGATCGACGCCCAGCACCTGCTGCACTGGGTCAAGGAAGTGCGCAGCCTGTGCGCCGAGCATGGCCGTGCGGACGTTGGCGACCGGCGCATCGGTCAGCTTCTCGCCAAGGCGCCAGCCGACCAGAGCGGCGTATGGCCGTGCCGATCGGTCTGCGAGGTCATGGAGACCATTCCTTCCGAGCACATCGAGCGTGGATTTAGTCTTGGTGTCTATAACGCTCGCGTAATCCATACGCGCGGCGAGGGCGATGAGCAGGCCGCCAGGTATCGAGGATGGGCGCGACGGATCGAATTCGAGCACCCCTACACGAGCGGTGTCCTCGGACGCATCGCGGACCTGTACGAGGATGAGGCTAGGCAGGAGAACTCTGAAGCGGTCATACGCCGCCGACTGCTTCTTTGACGTCTCCGGCCCCACGTTCTCGTGCTGCGCAATGCAGCGCTGTACTCCTTCACTATCACGGGGCGGACAAATGCTGGGTAGCGTTCAAACGAGCCGGTTGGGGCGTGGGGGGGGGCGGCCAGGACGGCGCCCTACGTCTCGCGCCAGGGGAGGCGCCAGAGGCCTAGGGCCATGCTGGCGAGCGCCCAGGCGGACAGGACGGCCAGCTCCGGCCAGACGTCGGCGCGGCCGCCCAGCGCGGCGGCGGTGGCGTCGGCCGCGTAGCGCAGGGGCGACACGTAGCCGAACCAGCGCAAGACGGGCGGCGCCGCCTCCATCGTGAAGTAGACCGGCGACACGATGACCAGCGCAATG
The DNA here is from genome assembly GCA_958296175.1 of uncultured Chloroflexota bacterium. GTDB lineage: Bacteria > Chloroflexota > UBA11872 > UBA11872 > UBA11872 > UBA11872. Next base: position 962,759 of record OY282448.1, on the reverse strand, counting down.
GCGATTAGGCTGGCCAGGATGTTGCCCACTTGCATGGAGGGCGCGAAGCTCATGACGAAGAGCACCAGGCCGGCCAGCGCCAGCACGGTCAGCAGCAGCGCGGGCGCCAGCGCCCAGGTGGGGCTGACGTCCACGCCAGCGACGAGGGCGAACCCCAGCAGGAACAGCGTGGTGAGGACGCCGGAGACGGACGTGAAGGCCAGCGTGCCGGCCACGTAGGCGGCTTTGGACACTGGCATGGTGACGACGAGCTTTAGCTGCCCCATGAACCGCTGCGCCACGATTTGTTGCCCAACTAGCATGGCGGTGCTGAGGGCGCTGCCGAAGATCAGCGTTCCCGCCAGCAGCCGCTGCCAGGTGGCCGCGTCGTCTGGAGCGATGGCCTGAAAGACGTAAAACATGGGGATAGGAAACATCACCGCGGCCAGCACGAGCAGGTACCACTGGCGCAGCCAGGGCAGCGCGTGCAGCTCCAGCACGGTCAGCGAATCGGCCAGCAGCTTGCGCGGTCCCGGGGCAGTCAGCGGGTCAGTCCGCGCCATCGCCGCCGCTTCGTTGTTGGGTGTCCTTCGTCAGGGTCAGATAGACGTCTTCCAGGGTGGTGCGCGTCACGGTGTATTCGTCCACGCCTGCGGCGCGCACGCGGGCGGCCAGCGCTGCTTCGTCGTTGCCGTACAGCGTGCGGCGCCGGCCGCGGGTTTGGTAGGTCAGCTTGAATTGGTGGCCGATGGAGGCGCGCAGGTTCTCCACGGTGTCGATGGAGGTCAGGCGCCCGTCCTGGATGACGGCGATGCGGTCGCAGAGCGCCTCGGCTTCCTCCATGTAATGCGTGGTCAGCAGGATGGCGGCGCCGCGGCGGCGGTAGTCCCGAATCACCGCCCATAACTGTCGGCGCGATTCCACGTCCAGGCCAACCGTGGGTTCGTCCAGGATCAGCAGGTCCGGTTCGGCCAGCAGGGCAATGCCAATCAGCAGCCGGCGGCGCAGGCCGCCGGACAGCTTGGCGCTGGCGGTGCGGCGGTAGCGCTGGAGGTCGAGCTGCTGGAGCAGCTCGTCGGCGCGGCGGCGGGCGCCGCGCCGCGACAGCCCGCGCAGCTGGCCGAAGATGCGCAGGTGCTGGGATGCCGATAGCTGGTCGAAGAGCCGCGCTTCCTGCGGCACAACGCCGATCCGCGCCTTGACCTGGTCGGGATGGCGCACGGCGTCGATGCCAAGCACCCACACCGTGCCTGACGTGGGCACGAGTTCGGTGGTGATCTGGCGCACCAGCGTGGTCTTGCCGGCGCCGTTCGGCCCCACGACGCCCAGCGCCTCGCCCCAGGCGACGGTCAGCGAGACGTCCTGGTTGGCCTGCGGTCCACCCTTGTAGCGCTTGTTCAGCCGGCGGACCTCGATCGGCGGCGGCCGCGCGGCCGGACGATGGGGTGCGGCCGCGCCCGGGCGGTCTGGCCGCATCTGACGATCGTCCATGCCGGTCGCCTCCGTTCCTGCATGCCATAGTGCCTCCTGGACGGGGCGCCGCGGACCGCGGCGGCGTGACGTTCGGCTGCATGGTGGAACGGGCTGGCTGGTTGCCGGGGGCGGCGGGCTGGGGGGGGCGGTGCGTCCTAGACTTGGCTGGCGCGGGCGCGGTGGAGGCAGGGGCTATGGGGCTTTCGGAGCAGCAGCGGACGTTTTTCGAGACGTTTGGGTATCTGAGCTTTCCCGGGCTGTTTGCCGAGGAGGCCGCGGCGATTACCGAGGAGTTCGAGCGCGTGTGGGCGGAGCACGGCGGCGGGCATCACGGGCAGGCGCACGACCACCAGCAGCGCTCGGCGCTGGTGCCGTTCATCGACCAGAGCGCATATCTCAGCGCGCTGCTGGACGACCCGCGCATCGACGGCACGGCCAGCGACCTGTTGGGCGACGACTACACTTACGCGGCCAGCGACGGCAATTTCTATGTGGGCGATACGCGCTGGCACTCCGACGGTTACGCGCGCACGCCATACCGCTATCTGAAGTTCGCCTTCTATCTGGACCCCGTCGCGCGGGACAGCGGCTGCCTGCGCGTGATTCCCGGCAGCCACCATCGGGGCGACCGCTACGCCGAAGGGCTGCACGACATTATGTCGAGCATCCGCACGGAACGCGCGGCGGAGCGGCTGGGCGTTTCGGGCTCGGAGCTGCCGGCGGCGGCGCTGGAGTCGCAGCCGGGCGACGTGGTGATGTTCGACCAGGACCTGAAGCATGCGTCGTTCGGGGGCGGGACGCGGCGCCGCATGTTCACGATGAACATGTCGGAGCGCTTTGCGGACGACGACGTGGAGGCGCTGCGCCAGGACGTTGCGTCGCTGGCGCGGTTCTGGTGCACGCGCGCCTATGGCCCGGCGATGATCGAGACTGCCGGCCCGCGCCGCATGCGCCATCTGGAGCAGCGCCTGGCCCACGACGACCATCTGCCCGAGCTGGTGCGTCAGGCGCGGCGGGAGATGCGCGCGCCGGCGCGCGCATAGGCGCGCGTCTCGGCCGCGGATGCGGCGCTGCCGACCAGCGGGCGGGCGGCGGCGGGTCCCGCGCCGCGGCGGCGGCCTGGCCCTCACGGCGGCGCGCGGGTGCGAGCGGTTGGGCGCGTTCCCTGGCGGCGGCCTGTGGCCCGCACAGCGGCTTGCAGGCGGCGGCCCGGCGGCTACCAGACGGTGAAGCCGCCGTCCACGATCAGGTCGTGCCCGGTGACGTAGGAGGACGCCTCGGAGGCCAGAAACACCGCCGCGCCTTGCAGTTCTTCCACCTCGGCCATGCGGCCCAGGGGCGTGTCGCGGTTCCAGATCGGCTGCGCCTGGCGCGTGCGCGGGGCGTCGGCCATTTCGGTGCGGGTGTAGCCGGGGCTGAGCGCATTGACCCGCACGCCGTGCGGCGCCCACTCCCCCGCCAGCGACTTGCTGAGCTGCACCAGCGCGGCTTTGGACGAGTTGTAGTGCGCCTGCGGCTGCGGCCGGTTGGTGATGCGCGCCGAGATCGAGGCCAGGTTGATGATGGACCCGCGGCCGGCGGCGAGCATGGCGCGCCCTTCGGCCTGCGCGCACAGAAACGCGCCTTTGACGTTGGTGTCGTAGACCCAGTCCCAGTCGGTTTCCGACAGCTCGGCGGCGGGCGCCCAGTTGTTGACGCCGGCGTTGTTGCAGGCGGCGTCCAGCCGCCCCCATGCCCGCAGAATGGTCTGGACGAGCGCCGCGACCTGGTCGGCCTGGGTGACGTCCGTCCGAATGGCCAGCGCCTTCTGGCCCGCGGCTTCGATGGCGGCGGCGGTGTCGTCCAGCGCGGCCTGGGTGCGGCCGCACACCGCCACGTCGGCGCCTGCCTCGGCAAAGCCGCGCGCCAGCGCCCGGCCGATGCCGGTGCCGCCGCCGGTCACCAGGGCCGTCGTTCCGGCCAAGCTGAATCGATCCAGGATTCCCACGTGCAAACCTTTTGGGCGTATGGCCAGCCCCGGCCGCCAGCGTCTGGGGAGTGTACGGCGCGCGGCCCGCGGCCGCGCGTCAGCCGCGGCTCAGGCGGCCGCGCGCAGTGGTCAGCCTCCGCCGGGCGTGGGCGCGTCGGCGGCGCGGTCGCGCTGGTCCTCAGCCGCCTTTTGGCGCAGCTGCTCGCGCTCTTCTGGGCTGATGTAGTCGTCGCTGCTGGGCCGCTGCTTGGGAAAGGCGTAGCCGCCGGGCACCTCGTTCGAGCGCGACCCGCAGGCGCCCAGCGCCAGGGCGGCGGCGAACGCCGTCCCCGCGGCCAGCAGCGAGCGTCTGGTCAATGATCGAGCCTCTTGGGTCCGCATCTATGTCCCCGCCGCGGGTGTGCGCGTTCTGTCCAATTCTGCCTGCCGCTGCAGCTGCGCGCGCTCTTCCTCGCTGATGTAGTACTGGTGCCCGTCGCGGACTCTGGGGAAGTTGAACTGGCCGGGCGTTCGTTCCTCGGACCCGCCGCACGCGGCCAGCAGCCCCAGGCCAAACGCGGCCATGATGGGCAGACTCCGCACGACACGGCGCCGCTCGATCACGCTGTCGACACTCCTGCGCGGCGGCCCATGGGACGGCCGTATGGTTGACGCGATGGCTCGAGGCCAAGCCTACCGAAGTCCGCGGCTTCCGTTCCACGCGGCACTATCGCACAAGCCGCCCACGCGAAGCCCGCGGCGCAGGCCCGCCCGCGGCCCGCGCGGCGCGCAGGTCGACCTGGCAGCCTTGCGCGCACCCTGCCCGAATCGACCGCCGCCCGCGCCGGATCGACCAAATCCGCTGGCGCCGTCCGCGCGTGATGCACCCGCCGCTGGCAGCGCCCGCGTCGGATTGACGGCGGCGGCGCCGGCTGGCACCGTCGCCAGCAGTTCAGCTGTCCGAGGGGCGCCCTCATGTTGCGTGCAGGAGATTCTGCTGGCGGCGGAAACGTCCGGACGCACGCGCCCGGACGTATTCCTCGACGCGGCCCCGGCCTGGACGGCGCAGGCGGCGGGCGGCCCCGTGCAACCCGAGCGCGGCTGGATGCGGCCCCGTGAGCGCCCTGGAACGCCGCCGCCTCGGCCGCACGGACCTCTGCCCAACGCGCCTCAGCTTCGGCGCGTCGCAGATGGGCGGGCTGGCCCACCCCATCACCCCGGACGAAGCGCGCCAGACCATTCAGCGCATGTACCAGCTCGGCCTGCGCCACCTGGACACCGCGCCGCTGTACGCGCGCAGCCAGGAATACGTCGGCCTGGCCCTGCGCGAGCTGCACCTGCCGGACCTCACCATCTCCACCAAAGTCGGCACCCACCCCAGCCGCCCTGGCAGCTACAGCGCCGACGACATTCGCTGGTCGCTGGACGACAGTTCCCGCCTGCTGGGGCGCGACCGCTTCGACCTGGTGCTCATTCACGACCCGCCCGACATGGCGCCGGTGCTGGCTGCCGGCCACGGCTTCGACGCGCTGGCGGCGCTGCGCGGCGAAGGCCGTCTGGGCGCTATCGGCCTGGGCGTGCGCAACCACGCCTTCCACCGCCAAGCCATCGACGCCGGGCGCGTGGACGCCATCCTGACCTACGCCGACTACAACCTGGTGCGGCGCACGGCCGTTCCGCTGATCCGCCGCGCCAAGGCCAACGGCGTGGGCGTCATCCTCGGCTCGCCCCAGATGCAAGGCCTGCTGGCCCACGGCGACCCCATGATTGCGCTGAAGGTGCGGCCCTACCGGCAGATGTACACGCCGGACGACATAGCCCAGGCCCGCGCCTGGTACGCCTGGTGCCGCGAGCGCCAGGTCGACCTGCGCCACCTCAACATGCGCTTCGTGCTGGCCAACCCCGACATCGACACCGTCCTCACCGGCGCCGCCTCGGTCTACGAGATCGAAGCCAACGTCCACGAAGCCACCAGCGCCATCCCCAACGACGTATGGACCGAAGCCCTGGACCGCGTGGCCCGGCTGGACGAGCCGGCGGGCTGATTCAGCGGGTTCCAGGCGCCGCGGCGATCGGGCCATCGACCCGAGGCTGCTGCTGGACAAGCTTCCGCACGCGCGCGGCGACGGCGGCAACGTTTCGCTCGACCTCGAAGTCCCAGGCCCTGATGACGGTCCAGCCTTCCTCGTGCAGCTTTCGGTTGACGTCCCGATCTCGGCGCATGTTGCGCTCGATCTTCTTGTCCCAGTAAGGGCCGCTGCGACCCTGCCAATACTTCGTTGGATGCCCATGCCAGAATGCGCCGTCGACAAAGACCGCAACTCGAGCCGGACCAAAGACGATATCCGGTTTTCCCGGGAGGTCGGTTCGATTGACGCGCCAGCCACGCATGCCTACGGCCCATAGTTCACGCCGCAGCATCAGCTCCGGTGTTGTGTTGGACGACTTTACGCTTTGCATGACACGCCGCCGCACTTCCGGGCTATATGTGTCAGCCATCGTCAGAACCGTCGCTCCGTAGCTCACGAAGCCAATCTTCATAGTTCACGCCGGCTTCAGCCAGCCGATTTCGCGCGAGAGCCTCCAGTCGTCTTGCTTGTGTGACAAGCGTACGCCGAAGGCCGACCGACACGTTTCGTTCACTTACGACTTTCGCAAGGCTTGCTATCGTTGCTGCTCGTCGTGCTATTCGTATATCGGCGTGTACATAGCGATCAAAAACTTCCTCAGAAATAATCCTTCCGCGCACGGATTTTCCCAGCACAAATGGTTCAGTCGAAGCAATGTCACCCTCATTTAGAATAGCGCCAAACGAAGAGTGCTGGATCGCGTACTGGAGAACCGCATATTCGGCACGGTCAAGAATGTCCTTAATCTTGTGATTCGTCATTGTCGAATCAACGTCATGCAGCGGCCACATCTCAACTTCAGCGACTTCCATCGGGTCGAGCACAGCCATCGCCACAGCGTCTGTGCGTTGGTTTGACAAATGGCGGCGAATGCGTACACGAATCTTTTCCCTTGTTTGTCCGATGTAAATTGGTTCACCATCGTAGTCGTAAAACGCATAGACGCCGTAGGTTGCGTCTCCAACCTTGTTTCCGCTATTGTCAGGAGTGTTCAATAGCTTCTCAAGGCCACGGAGCATGTCCTCCACATCAGGAGGATTGCTCACCTTACGACGCTGTGGCAACGCGCAGCAGCCCCCTACTCAGAATCGGCGTCAAATACGTTTGTGCTACCCAGCGAATGACGGGTACACACACCGCGTCGCCAAAAGCAAACATGGCTTCGTTGTCCGTTACACTACCAATCTTGTAATCGTCCGAAACGCCTTGCAGCCGGCCATATTCCCGGCTTGTCAACCATCGGACGCGGACATCGCCCTGGCCCGCTTCCACCAATGCCTGCTTGCTGGACCCTCCACGTGTAGTCCGCAGGCAGCCCGCAATGGCGTCGCGCCGTATCTCCCATCTGGCGACTCCGCCCCTCGTCCGTCGGTAGGCGGTGCGCCAGTTGATCCGTTGGTCTGCGGCCAGCGAGTCGAGTCGAGCCGCCTGAATGCTCGACAGGGAGTCAACAAAGCGCCGGTGGCGTTCCTGGCCCCACCACCTCCCGTCGTCCGTTGGCATGCATTCGACAATGTCGTCCAGTGACTGGGGGGCCGTGGGCATGGCTGCGGTTGGCAAGGGGTAAACACCAAGATGCTCGTACGCACGCATGAAATCGCAGAGCCATGCAGGACGCAGTTCCGACGAGGCCCAATCGTCCGTCAAATCGGGGGCGCCTTTCCACGCGACAATAAACAGACGCTTCCGACTCTGCGGGACGAAGTGCCTTGCATCCACCACAAACGCGTCGCAGAGATAGCCGAGGTTGTTCAAGCCGACAATTGCCGCTTCGAGGTCCTTTCCTCCAGCGGAATATGCGAATCCCGGGACGTTTTCAACCAGAAGCGCCGAGGGTTGCCGGCCACGCATTTCCCCAACGATGCGCACGAACTCCCAGAACATGCTCGATTCGCCGCTGTGGATGCCCCGCCTGGACCCGGCCAGGGAGAGGTCGACGCAGGGAAACGACGCGCTCGCCAGATCAACCGAGGGAACATCAGCGCCGCGAACATTCCGAATGTCGTCAAATCGAAACTCGGCGGCACTGAAGTTGTCCTGGTAGAGGTTCCGCTTTGACGGGTTGTTGTCGTTGGCCCAGACGACGGAATAGCCTACCGGCGTCAGCGCCGCGCGAACAAGCCCGGTTCCGGCAAAAAACTCGGCGCACGTCCAAGGGCTGAGCCGAAGATCGCGCGCACTCAATCCGTACGAAGGCGCATCGCCAATGGTCCACACCAAGTGGTCAGCTTGAATCTCGCGCATCAGTCCTGATCCTACGCCTGCCGGACGAGAACTACAGCCCGGCGCGCCTGGAGCGGATTCCTCTCCGTCCCCTCAATTCTACTGGTCCATCACCGCGGCGTCAGCGCCGAGGCGGGTCTCGATTTCGCTCGGCGTGCAGGGACCTTCTCGGCCGTGGCAGCGGGAACCGTAGCCGGCGAACCCGCCGGGCCGGCCGTGCGTGAGGGCGGGGGTTAGGTCAGGGGTTTGCGCAGCCGCCAGAAGACTGCGCTGGTCCGCGCGGCCACGGTGCGTGCGTAGAAGGCGTAGGGGCCGGCGCCGTAGATAACGCCCACGGCCAGGCCGCGGGCGCGCAGGTCGGCCAGCGCGCGTTTGAGCAGCGCCGTTCCCACGCCCAGCCCGCGCAGGTCGGGCGACACGCCCATGGGGCCCAGGCGTCCGGGCGCGGCCACGTCGGTCACCGCGAAGCCGCCCAGGGCGCCGCCGCGTTCGGCCGTGTGCAGCGTGGGCGGGTCGAGCTTCAGGCCGGCGGTGGCCAGATATGCCCAGCGCCTCCCGATGGGCGTGGGCGCCAGCGGGCTGGGAAACTCGAACTCGCGTTCGACGTATGCCCACACGCGGTCGTGGTCGGCTGGCGTCATGCGCCGCAGGCGTACGCCGTGGCCGCGTTCCAGCGCGGCCTCCTGCGCCGCGGTGTCCAGCGGCTGGGCGCGCAGGTCGACGTCCATGTCCATGCCGTCGCCGGCGCGCGTGTAGCCGCGCGCTTCCAGGAAGCAGAGCGCTTCCGTGTAGCGCAGGTCCAGGCCCTGCATAAAGCGGTTGTTGCCGGCGATCACCGCGATGGACTCGCCGGCGCCGCGCGCGGCCAGGCGGTCTTCGATCTCGTCGAACAGCTGCGTTGCGACGCCGCGGCGGCGTTCCTGCCGAGCCACGGCGAACAGCTTGACCCCGCCGGCCGTCTGCAAGCGCTCGTTCGGCGGCGCGCCGCAGGCCAAGCCAATCAGCCGGCCGCCGCGCCAGGCCGTCGGGTTGAGCGCGGGGTCGAAATCCGGGTCGTCCAGAATGCGGTCGGCCAGGATGGCGGGCGAGAATGGCAGATGCTCGATCTCACGGGCGCACAACGACGCGGCGGCGGGCAGGTCCGCCCGGCGCAAGGGCTGCAGCTCCCAGCCGCTCACGCCGCCCTCGGCCTATCCGCCGCAACCGCCGACCGGCGGCGTGAGCGGCGGCGGTACGCGTTCCGCCCCGCCGCGGCGTCTCCGGCGCCGCGGCCGCTCACAGCGCGTCCAGCCAGCGGCGCAGGGTCTGGTATTCACGGCGCGCCAGCTCGCTTCCCTCCGGCATGCCCGGGCCGACCTCGGATTCCACAATCAGATGACCGGCATAGTGCCGCCGCCGCAGCTCGGCCAGGATAGCCGGCCACGGCACGTGCCCCTGGCCCAAAGCGCGCTTGGCAAACCAGCCGGGGCCCAGACGCCGCCGCGGGCCTTCCATGCGGGCCACCCAGGTCCCAATGTGGCGCAGGTAGTCTCGGAACGGATAGGCGGCGGGATGCGCGGAAGTCACGATGGCATGGTCCTTGACGTGGACGTGAAGCAACCGGTCCCAGATCGGGCCGACCGCGGCCGCGCCGAAGGGCGCCGGCGTCTGCATCAGGTTGGCCGGATCCAGAATCAGACCGATGGCCGGCCGGTCCACGGCGTCCAGCAGGCGGGCGGCGCCCTGCGGGGACTCGGCCAGCGTGGCGTGGTGCATTTCGACGGCCACCATCACCCCGCGGTCGGCCGCCGCCTCGGCGCACCAGCGCAGATGCCGCGCCGCGCGCTCCCAATGCCCCGGTTCGGCCTCGGCGGCCGCCACCCAGCCGGGCCAGACGCGCACGCTGCCCGCTCCCAGCCGGGCGGCCCAAGCCAGATATTTCCGCACCGACTCCCGCTCGCGCCGCGCCCCGTCGGCGTCCACCAGCGCGAAGTTCCCCGCGTGCGACGCGATGTTGGCGACCTCCAGCCCGGCGAAGAGGTCCTGCAGCCGCCGCACGCGGTCCGCGGCCGCATCGGGCGGCAGCTGGCGGCGCGTGCCGCGCAGCTCCACGCCGACATAGCCCGACGCCCGCGCGGCCGCCGCAACGTCCGCAGCCCCGCAGGCGTCGAACAACAACCCCGACAGCGAAATCCGCACCGAACCGCGCCGCCCCCATCCGCACACGCCCGCTCCCCGTCCGCACCCTACGCCACCACCCACCCCCGCGCCCGCCGAGGGAACGTGACGTGAACCACCCCGCCGCCCGCCGCATTCCCCGAACGGCCTGTGCGATACCCATGCAGGAAGGAGACGTGAACCAGCCCGCCGCCCGCCGCATTCCCCGCCGCTTGCTGTTGGGCGCGGGCCTGGCGCTCGGCGCGGGGGCCGCGGCCGGGTTCGCCTGCGCGCCGCAGGTGCCGCCCCTGCCGCCCAGCGACGCCGACAGCGGCGCCGTGACCTACCGCACGTCGGACGGCGTGCAAATCGTCGCGCAGTTCACGCCGCCGCCCACCGCCGCGCCGCCCTGGCCCGCCGTCGTCCTGCTGCACCAGTACCAGGGCGCGCGCGTGCAATGGGACACCCTGACGCCCCACCTGCTGGCCGCCGGCCTGGCCGTGCTGGCGCCCGACCTGCGCGCCCACGGCGAAAGCCTGCGGCGCATTGGCCCCGACGGCCAGACCGACTACGTGACCGACCGCGCCGGCACGCTGAACGGCTGGCTGCTGGACGCGGCAGCCTCGCTAACCTGGCTGGCGGCGCACACACGCGTGGACGCGAACCGCCTGGGCGTGGGCGGCGCCAGCGCCGGCGCCAACGCAGCCTGGGTGGCTTCCGGCGCGCTGCCCGCCGTGCGGCGCACCGTTGCCCTCAGCATCCACTTCGAACCCGGCGGGCCCCTCATGGGCGAAGGATTGCCCGACTTCCAACCCCACGGCGTGCTCTTCCAGTCCGACGCCTCAGAAACCCTGCAAGCCCAAGCCCTCTACGGCCGCACCCAACCCCCGCGCCGCGTCACCGCCTACCAGACGACCGGCCACGGCGTAGAACTCCTCACCCACCCCCCCGCCCGCCAAGACTTCGTCACCTGGCTGGCCGAGGGGCTATAGCCGCAGTCTAAGTCCAACGCGAGCGCACGCTCCCAGCGGAAACACCCGAGCCGCGACGGGATTCCCACCTGTGCAGGAAAAATGGCAGGGACGGCGCAACGGTCATCGAACTCCTGCTCGAATACGGCACAGATCCCCAGGCAAATAACGACCACCGCGCCCTGGGTCTTGCCAACGCCTACGGCAACATTCCCGCCGCCGAAGCCCTGCAAGACCACGCCGCACAAATCTGGCACACCTGCGTGCCTATCCCTGGCGCAGACCCCGACCGTTCTAGACGCCCGGATTGACGCCCAGTTCCGTAGTGAAACGGCCCCTCCGCCACGGCGGTGCGAAGTGCGGCCTCGATACCCTCCGCAATCTCAGCGATCGAACGCGGGCCCTTGTAGGCCAACGATGAATTCGCGGCGCCCTTCGTCGAGCTCATCGCGTCACACTCTTAGCCGCAGTCGCTGTAGCCGCAGGAGAGGCATTTGACGCAGCCTTCGGCGTAGTGGAGTTGGCTGCTGCCGCAGGATGGGCAGGCGCCTACGAAGCCTTGGGCGCTGGCGGAGCCTTCGGCGGGGGCGGCGTGGCCGTTGCGGGGCGCGGCGGCGGCGGACGCGGCCGGGATTGCGGCGGCGGATACGGCTGGGCGCGGCGCGGCGTGGCTGGGCGCGGCGTGGCTAGGCGCGGCGGGGGGCGGCGGGGGCGCGGCTGGACTTGGTGCGGTTGCTCCAGACACGGCGGCGGGCGGGGGGCGGTGCGCGGCGGCTTGCGGCGGGGGCGCGGCGGGGGGGTGGTTGGGGGGTGGGGTGTAGGTGCCTTCGCCTTGCAGGTCCACCATGGGCACGTAGTTGCTGTTGTCCACGTGCAGCTGGCGGGCCAGCGCCTGGGCGATGCCGTCGCCGCAGGAGAGCACGCGGTTGGGGCCGTAGCCGGCGGGGCGGTGGCAGGTGATGCCGCGCAGGTGTTGCTGCACCTGGGCGGCTGGCACGCCGGAGCGCAGCGCCAGGGAGGCGAGCCGCCCGATGGCTTCGGTTTGCGCGGCGGCGCACCCGCCGGCCTTGCCCAGCGTGGCGAAGGTTTCGAACGGCTGGCCGTGGTCGTCTTCGTTGATGGTGACGAACAGCGGGCCGCAGCCGGTGCGGATGCGCGTGGTGGTTCCGTGAATCTGGTCGGGGCGCTCGCGTTCGACCATGGGGGCCATCGGCAGATGGTCGCGGTCGGCGTGTCCGTTGACGGCGCCGGGCGCCGGCGCGGCGGCGCGGCCGTTGGCCGGGCCGTGGCCGGTGGCCGGCGTGTGGCCGTTGGCCTGGCTGTGGCCGGCGACCGCGGGTTCGGGGGGCGGCGCTGACTGGGCCGCGGCGGACCCGCCAACCGTTGCCGCGGGCGTGGGCGCAGGTTCGGGGGGCGGCGCCGACCCGTCGACGCCCGGCGCGGCGGCGGCGGCGGCCTGGGGCTCGGCGGCGGCGTCGCGCCGCGTTTTGTCGCCGCTGTTGCTGGTGGTCAGCACTTGCAGGTCGCGGCTGCCGTCGCGGTAGACGGTGACGCCTTTGCAGCCCAGCTCGTAGGCCATCCAGTAGCCGCGTTCCACGTCGCGGCGCGTGGCTTCGTGCGGGAAGTTGATGGTTTTGGACACGGCGTTTTCGGTGTGGGCCTGGAAGGCGCTCTGCACGCGGATGTGCCATTCGGGCGTGACGTCGTGGGCGGTGACGAAGATGCGGCGGGCGGTTTCGGGCACGCGCGCCAGCGCCGGGAGGGCGTCGGCCGGCGTGTCGGCGGTGATTTGCAAGCTGCCGTGGTTGGCTTCGACGGCGTCCAGCAGCGCTTCGCTGAAGAAGCCGTGCCGGCGCGCGTAGTCTTCGAACAGGGGGTTGACGTAGCGCAGGGTGGTGGCGGCGGCGGCGGCGCCGTCGCGCATGACGTTCTTCCAGAAGATGAGGGCGAAGAGCGGTTCGATGCCGCTGGCGGCGTCGGCAATCATGCTGATGGTGCCGGTGGGGGCAATGGTGGTGACGGTGGCGTTGCGCCGCGGCGCGTGGCCCTGCCGGTCCCAGCTGGAGCCGGCAAAGTTCGGGAACGCGCCGCGCGCGCGGGCCAGCTCTTCGGAGGCGCGGCGCGCCTCGTCGTTGACGAAGTGCATGACTTCGCCGGCCAGGGCTTCGGCCTCGGGGCTGTCGTAGGCCAGGCCCAGGGCAAAGAGCAGGTCGGCCCAGCCCATCACGCCCAGGCCCACGCGCCGGTTGCCGTGCTTGACGATGGCGTCGATTTCTGCGAGCGGGAAGTTGGAGGCTTCCACCATGTCGTCCAGGAAGCGGATGGCCAGGTGCACGTCGCGGCGCAGGGCTTGCCAGTCGATGCGCGTGCCGTCGGGGCTGAGGTGCCAGTTGAGGTTCAGGCTGCCCAGCACGCAGGCTTCGTAGGGCAGCAGGGGCTGTTCGCCGCAGGGGTTGGTGGTGTCCTGCGGGGCCACGTCGGGGGTGGGGTTGGTGCGTTGGAGCCGGTCCAGGAAGATCATGCCGGGTTCGCCGTTGAGCCAGGCGCCGTCCACCAGCTGGTCCCAGACGGCGCGCGCGCGCAGCCGACGCGGCCGCGCGGCGGCGCTGGGGTCGGTCCGGTCGGCCCCGTCGCTGCTGTTGCGCACGCGCGGGTTGACCAGCTCGTAGTCGCCGTCGTCGCGCACGGCCTGCATGAAGGCGTCGGTGACGCCGACCGAGATGTTGAAGTTGGCGATGCGCCCGTCCTGGGTCTTGCAGGTGATGAAGTCCAGGATGTCGGGGTGGTCGACGTTCAGAATCCCCATGTTGGCGCCGCGGCGCGTGCCGCCCTGCTTAATCTCGCCGCAGGAGTAGTCGATCATGGACATGAAGCTGACGGGGCCGCTGGCCACGCCGCCGGAGCTGCGCACGAAGTCGCCGCGCGGGCGGATTTGGGAGAAGTTGAAGCCGGTGCCGCCGCCGCTCTGGTGAATGATGGCGGCGTGCATGTCGGTGGTTTTGATGCTGCGCAGGTCGTCCTCGATGGGCAGCACGAAGCAGGCGGCCATTTGCGCGTAGCCCTGGGGCTTGCCGGCGTTCATGAGGCAGGGGCTGTTGGGCACGAAGCGCAGGCCGCGCAGCAGGTCGTACATGGAGTCGACCAGGTCTGCGTGGCTGGCGGCGTCGCTCCAGCCGCGCTCCAGCTCCACGTCCACCACGCCGCGCACCACGCGCTGGAAGAAGGCGTCCACGTCTTCGACGGGATGGTCGACGCGGTCTTTCAGGAAATAGCGCTTGCGCAGCACGGCGAGGGCGTTCGATGACAGCTCGGGATATTCCGCGGCCGGACGAAGCGCGCCGCCCCTCGCTTCGGTCATCCTGCTCCCTCGCTTCCTTTCCTGCCGTTCCCGTGCTGTGCTGCAGACGCTGCGGCTGTCTCGGTGGGAACCACGGCGCTGCGGCTATGCGTAGCGGGTTTTGTTGGACGGCACCGAGAACCGATGGCTCGGCCGCCACCCGCCCCAGGCCGTGGATGGAATCTCGACCAACGAGCCGTCTTCGACGTCGCCGCGTTCCAGCTGCGTGCGAATCTGGCCGAGGCCCTCACGCACCAGGGACTCGTGCGCACCCCAGGCGCTGGCCGAATCCTGGGGGAAGGCCACGCCCATGGAGAACTCGCTCTTGGCGTCGCGCACGCCGAACAGCACGAGGTCGTAGGCCCCGGTGGAGGGGATGATCTGCACGAAGTCGATGGCGAAGTGCCGCCCGTCGCGCGTGCGGTGCATCTCGCCCAGCAGTCTGATCACAGCCGCACTAACCCCTGACCACAGCGCACGAACTCGCGCGTCCCCACGCTCGACCCACGCCCGCACCAAAGCAACCGCCGCTCATTGTGACGACTCAAGGCGTAAAGCCTAGACCAATATGTAGGGGATGCAGATAGTAGACCACAACATCTTGGGCGTCAACGACGGGTTTCCCCCGCTGTGGAAACATCGTTCGCGCATCGTTCGCGCGGGGTGGGCGTTCCATCTGGAGCGGCGGCGGCGGGGGCGCCAATACGAGCGGCGGGCTTGGTGACTGGCTGCCGGCGCGGGCGCGGGCGCGCGCGCCGGCACGGCCGCACACACGCGGTCCACGGCCGTCCACGCCCTGTCCACGCCGAAAAATTTGTCCGGCCTTGCGCCCCCGGCGGCGCCCAGGTCCGGCCGCCAGGCCCGCCGACCGGCCCGCGAGCCGACCACCCCGCGCGTCTGCGCCTCTTCGCCCTCCGTGCTCTCGCTCTGGAAAGGTGCGGGGCTATGCGCCGGTGGACGGCGGGACGGGGGGCGCGCGGAGATACGCGGGCGGGAGGGTCGAGAGGCGGGGAGGCGCGCCGGGCGGCCCGGCGCGGTCCTCGGCGCCGGGCGCGCTCAGCGCTGCGCCGCGCCTGCGCCCGGCCCGCGGCGGCGGCCTGGGGTCACCCGGCCGCGGCTTGCAGTTCGGCGATCTGCCGGTCGCGCCCCACCACCACCAGCACGTCGCCGGGCGCGATGCGCTCGGTCAGGTCTGGCATCACGACGACCTCGTTGCCCCGCTTGACGACCAGCACGTTCACTCCAAAGCGCGCGCGCAGGTTCAGGTTGGCCAGCGACTGCCCGGCGAACCCCTCGCCGCGCACCTCGGAGATGCCGATGTGGGGCAGCAGTTCCAGATAGTCGAGCTGGCCGGGGCGGGACACGCTCTGGGCCAGGCGCTCGGCCATGTCGCGCTCGGGGAACACCACGCGGTCGGCGCCGACGCGCTCCAGGATGAGCCGGTGCGCCTCGCTGGAGGCTTTGGCAAAGACGCGCGGCACGTTCAGAGTTTTCAGGTTCGAGGTTATCAGCACGCTGGACTCGACGCCCGCCATGCCCACCACGGCCAGGTCGACGTCCGTGGCGCCGACCTCGCGCAAGACGGCTTCGTTCGCGGCGTCGCCCACCACGGCCTGGTCGACGACCTGGGCCACGCCTTGCACCGCGCGCTCGGAGAGGTCTAGCGCCACCACGTCGTGCCCCGCCTCGGCCAGCGCGCACGCCAGGTTGGAGCCAAACCGGCCCAGGCCGGCCACCAGGACTTGCATGGACGGAGCGCGGCCGGCGGCTAGCCGACCTTGATGACCTCTTCGGGGCGGCGCACGAGCGGCTGCCGCTCGCGCGTGACCAGCGCCTGCGCCAGCGTCAGCGCCCCCAGCCGCCCGGTGAACATGGCGGCAATGAGCACCAGCTTGGACACCACGGACAACTCCGGCGTGATTCCGGTGGAGTATCCCACGACCGCAAACGCGCTGACGGCTTCGAACAACAGGTTGGACAGCACGGCGCCCGACCCGCGCTCCGCGATGGACATGATTACCGTGGCCGCCACGACGGCCGCGACGGACAGGCCCACCACGGTCAGCGCCCGCATGACGGTGTACTGGGCAATGCGGCGGCCGAAGGCTTCGGGATAGCGCCGCCCGCGAATGTGCGACAGCATGGCAATGACCAGCACGCCCAGGGTATTGACAGTGACGCCGCCGGCCACGGAGGCCGACGCCCCGCCGACGAACATCATCACGATCAGCGCGATCAGCGTGTCGGTGGGCAGGCGGCTCAGGTCCACGGTGGAAAACCCGGCGGTGCGCCAGACCGAATGGTTCAAGGCCGTGTTGGCGCGCAGCCCCAGGTCGTCTCCAACCGCGCCGCCGAAGTCGGGCGCCAGCACGAACAGCACGGCAAACCCCGCCGCCGTCATGGCCAGCATGGAGGTCAACACCACGCGCGACTCCAGCCCCAGGCGCCGCCAGCGGCGGCGGCGCAGGACGTCGAAGATCACCGTGAACCCCAGCGCGCCCAGCAGGGGCAGGGCGGTCAGCACCCCCAGCGTGGCCGGGTCGTCCAGCAGGCGCTCGAAACTGGCCAGCCCGGGTTCCACGTTGAACCCGGCATTCGTAAACCCAGAAATCGCGTGAAAGATCGACCACCAGACGGGGCGCTCCACCGCCGCGTCGGCGCTAATGCGCAGATACAGCAGCACCGCGCCCACGGCTTCCAGCGCCAGCGTAAGCGCGCTGATGCGCCAGACCAGCCCCAGCAGCCCGCCCGGTTCGCCCAGCCCCAGATGCTGGCCGAACAACATGCGCTCGCGGGACGACGTGCGCCGCCCCGCCAGCGAGAGGATGACGATGGCGCCGATGACGAACCCAAGCGCGCCGACCTGGATCAGCGCCAGAATCACGATCTGGCCGAACAGCGACCAATGGTCATGCGTGGACACCACCGTCAGCCCCGTAACGCACACGGCCGAGGTGGCCGTGAACAGCGCGGTCAGCACATCCGGGTGGCGCCCCTCGTTCAGGGACACCGGCAGCAGCAACAGCAGGGTTCCCACCAGAACGAGCCCGGCAAAGACGGCCGTAAGAATCACGCCGGGCCGCAAGGGGCCGGGCCGCATGCGGCGCGTGTCCACGCGCAGGATGGTCGACACGCGCCGCGGCACCCTGACCACACGGTCGCCCAGCCCCAGCGGCCGCGGCGCGCCCGCCGGTCTACGCGGCGAGCTGGACATCACGCCTGCGGCGGGCGCCGCCCTCGCAGCGGCCGCGGCGCGCTGCGGCCGGCGCGCTGCGCCCCCAGGGACAGCGCCGCCGCGTCTTCTCCATCGTCCACGTCACCTCGGCGTCGGCCTGGCGGCCGTTTTCGTCGCATCCGTCAGCGTATCGGGAAGCTGGCGCCGCCGCAGATGGCTGCTCCAGAGCCGCTGCGCGCAGGCCGCCGCCGCGGGCCATTCTCTGGGACTGGGTGCTCGGCGTAGGGGCCGACCAGCGCGGGGCGGGCTTTGCGCCGGAATACCGAGGTTAGGCACAGGCCCCCCACAAAGACAGAGACCGCCTGGGGGAGGCGGTCTCGACCCTGCCGGCGAAGCGACAGGGGGGGTATGCCGTTACGGTAACACAGGCGTCCGGCGGCGGCGGCCGAGGCCCGCGGGCCGACGCCGCCCCGCGTTGACGCTCGCGGCGGCCCGTCCGTATTCTGTCGCCGCCCGGCAGTACTGGCCTCAGGCACGCATGACCGACCGACCGCCTGTGCGGGTGGCGCTGATTGGCGTTGGCGGCATTGCCGCCAGGCATCTGACCCACCTGCTGCGTATGCCGGAGGCTCGCGTGGCGGCGTTGGTGGACGTCGACCCGTCGCGCATCCAGCCCACGCTCATCGCCGCGGCCGCCCGTCAGCAGCCGCCCATGGCGCCGCCGCAGATTCCGACGTTCAGCGACGCCGGGCAGATGCTGCGGTCGACCGCGCCCGACGCGGTGGTCATTGCGCTGCCGCCGTTCGCCCACGGCGAGGTGGAGCACCAGTGCATCGAGGCCGGCGCGGCCATGCTGGTGCAGAAGCCGGTGGGGCTGGACATGGCGCAGGTGCGCGCCGTCGAGCGCGCCGTCCAGGCGCGCGGTCTCGTCACCTCGGTTGGCTACCAGACGCGCTACAGCGAGGCCGCCGACACGGCGCGCGGCATGCTGGCCGGGCGGCGCGTGGGCATGGCCATTGGAACCTATCTGGGCGGCATGCCCGGCACCCCCTGGTGGCGCGTGCAGGCGCAGTCGGGCGGGCAGGTAGTGGAACAGGCCACGCACGTGGTGGACTTGCAGCGCTACCTGGTGGGCGAGATCGAGCGCGTGCACGTGGAGGACGCCGCGCGGCTGATGGACGACGCGGCCGGCCGGGACATTGCCGACGTCTCCGTGGCTGCGCTGCGGTTTGCCAACGGCGCGGTGGGCACGCTGCTAAACACCTGCGGCCTGAACGGGGTGGCCGGGGAACCCTGGGACCACGGCGTGACCATCGTGGCGCGCGACCTGTCGCTGCGGGTGTGGACCGACGGCGGCCGCATTGCCGTGCCGGGCAGCGTCCGCAACCTCACGAACCGCGGAGACGCCATGTTCCTGCTGGACCAGGCCTTCGTGCGGGCGGTTGCCAGCGGCGACCCGGCGGGGATTCGCTCGACCTACGCCGACGCCGTGCTCACGCTGCGGGCCACGCTGGCCATCACCGCGTCGGCGCGCACGGGCCAGCCGGTGCGGCCGGCCGACCTGGGGTAAGCCGCAGGGCGGACGGCCCCGGACGCGGGGCGGCGTTCCGGCGGGCGGCGTTACTCGTAGGCGAAGTTGGCGCGCACGACGGCGCGGACGCGGAGTTCGCCCGGGGCCACCGGCGCCGGGGCTTGGACGGCCTCGGCGGCGAAGGCGGCGCCGCCGCGGTACGACGGCTGCGGGAAGCTGACGAAGTCTTCGTGCAGCGCAATCAGCCCGCGCAC
This sequence comes from uncultured Chloroflexota bacterium, assembly GCA_958296175.1. Classification (GTDB taxonomy): domain Bacteria; phylum Chloroflexota; class UBA11872; order UBA11872; family UBA11872; genus UBA11872. Next base: position 943,603 of record OY282448.1, on the reverse strand, counting down.
GCTGCCGCGCAGCGCGTCGGCCACCGCGCGCGCTTTGGCGGCGGCGTCCAGCACGGCCATGCGCAAGGCGCGCGCTTTGGCCGGCCCGTCGTCCTGCAGGGTGAACTCGATCGAGCGCACGGTGTTGGCCCCCGCGCCCAGCGCGGCGTCCAGCACCTGCGAGGTCAGCTCCAGCTTGTCGATGGTGACCGTCACGGTGTTGGCCGAGCGGTAGCCCACGGGGTCCGCCGTGGACGCGCCTCCGCCCTGCACGGCGGGGAAGACCGGCGCCATGCTGAGGCCGGTGGTCTGAATCCGCACCTCGTCCTCGTTGGAGCTGACGCCGCGAATGGCGTCGATCAGGTCGCCGGCGGTTTCGTTCGTCTGCGCGGCGGCGTCGGCCGCGGTGGCGGCGGCCGACTCCACGCCCAGGGTCACGATGGCGCGGTCGGGCGAGACGACGACCTCGCCCTCGCCCACGACGTGCAGGCCGAACGCCCGCTCGCCCTGGGGCAGCACGGCCGCGGCGCCGCCCACGTCCACCGACGGGGCGGCCTCGCCCGCGCTCGTGTCGCCGGCCTGGAACTGCTGCAGCCCCAGATAGCCAACTCCCGCCAGCGCCGCCACGATCACGACGATGGTCAGAAGCTGGACGTGCCACGGCGCGCGCCGATACAGCGAGAGCATGCCTACATCTTACCTGCGTTTGCCGCGCCGGCCGCGCGCGGGGGCGAGGCTGACGTGCACCGGAATCGCTATGAAGGGCGGGCGCCGGCCGCGCGGGGGGCGAGCGCGGGTGTAGCCGTTCTCGACGACGCCCGATGTGATCCGGCAGCGGGGGGGGCGAGCGCGGGTGCAGCCCTCGGCGGCGGCCGCCCGCGCCGGCCGCACGCGGGGGGCGGGGTCGTGGCTGCTGGCCTGTCGAGGCCTTCCTGGAACGCTGGCCGCGCGCATGGCGACGGGCGGTTGGTGCGGGAGGGCAGCGCCGACAGCTTCACACGCTGGCCGCGCGCATGGGGGCGGGCGGCGATGACGGCGCCGCCTGCCAGGAGCCGCACGTCGGCCGCGGGCGCGCGGGAGGCGGGGCCGACGCCCGCCCGGATTAGGTGCGCCTGCGGACGCCGCCGGCCCCGCGCGGGGCGCGGGGCCGGCGCGGCGTCAGGCGGCGGGGGTTAGCCGAACCTGCGCTCGACTTCCTGCCAGTCGACCACGTTCCAGAACGCCGCGATGTAGTCCGGGCGGCGGTTCTGGTAGTTCAGGTAGTAGGCGTGTTCCCACACGTCCAGCCCCAGGATCGGCGTGCCGCTGCCGTCCATGAGCGGGCTGTCCTGGTTGGGCGTGCTGGTCACGGCCAGCCCGCCGTCGGGCGTCTTGATCAGCCAGGCCCAGCCAGACCCGAAGCGCGTGGTGCCGGCCTGGGCGAACTCGGCCTTGAAAGCGTCGAAGCTGCCGAAGGCCGCGTCCACGGCCTCGGCCAGCGCGCCGTGCGGATGGCGGTGGCTGGCGGTGCCCAGCACGGTCCAGAACAAGGAGTGGTTGGCGTGGCCGCCGCCGTTGTTGCGCACGGCCGTGCGGATGCCTTCGGGCACGGCGTCCAGGTTGCTGATCAGGTCTTCCACCGACAGCGCCGCCAGGTCGTCGTGGCCTTCCAGCGCCGCGTTCAGGTTGGCGATGTAGGTCGCGTGGTGGCGGCCGTGGTGGATGTCCATCGTGCGCGCGTCGATGGTGGGTTCCAGCGCGTCGCGGGCGAAGGGGAGGTCGGGAAGCTCGTGGGCCATGGGCAGGGTCCTGTTCTGGCTCGGCGGCAACACAGCAAGAGGCCGCGAATGGGGCGGCTCGGCGCCCGTCCCCCCATCCTAGCCGCCCCCCGCCCGCCGCCAAAGCGGCGCGGCGCGCGGCGCCGCGGGCCGCGGGCCGCGCGGCCCTGCCGCGGCGGGACCCCGCCAGGGGAAATGCCGGGCGGCGCGCCGCTCCTATACTCGCCGCAGCCGTCGGACGCGCGCGCGTCCGGCCCCGGCCCACAAGCGCCGCGCGCAGGGGAAGTGTCGGAACTGGTAGACGAGCGTGATTTAGGATCACGTGGAGGTTGCTCTCCGTGAGAGTTCGAGTCTCTCCTTCCCCACCGCAGATTCGAACCCGGCGGCCCCGGTGACCGAGCCGCCGGTTGCCGCAGGGCCCCGCTACGAACCGAACGAACGCCCGCCGCTGCTGGTCACGGCGGGGCTGGGTCTGCAGTTCGCCGCCATCTCCGCCGCCGACCTGCTGATCGCGCCGGTGACCGTGGCCCGGAGTTCCGGCGTGGACACCGCCTATCTGGAGTGGATGGTCTTCGCCACGCTCGTCACCGTGGGGGTGGGGTCGCTGCTGCAGGTGGTGCGGGTCGGCCCCGTGGGGGCGGGGGTCTTGCATCCCATGTACACGTCCTTCGCCGCCATCCCGCTCTGCATCGCGGCGCTGGTGGACGGGGGTCCCGCCACGCTGACGACCCTGGTGCTGGTCTCGGCGGTCTTCCAGGTCGTCATCGCGCGGCGGCTGTTCCTCCTGCGGCGGATCGTCACGCCAACGGTGTACGGCACGGTGCTCATGATCGTGGCGCTGGCCGTGGCGTCCGTGATGTTCCGTCTGCTGAACATGGACGCCGCGGCCGCGGGCCCGGGCGTCCCGGCGGCCGCGCTGGTGACAATCGCGGTGGTGGTGGGGCTGTCTCTGCGCGGCCCCAAGACCCTGCGGCTGTGGGCGCCGCTGCTGAGCATTGCCGCGGGGTCGGCGTGCGCCGCGGCCTTTGGCCTGTTCGACACCGAGCGCGTGACGCGCGCGCCGTGGGCCGGGCTTCCGCCCGGCGGCTGGCCGACGGGGCTGGGGCTCGACGTTGGGACCGCCTTCTGGACGCTGCTGCCGGCGTTTCTGTTTCTGAGCGTGATCTTCGCCTTTCAGATGGGCGGGGCCTCCATTGGCCTGCAGCGGGTCTCCTGGCGCCGCGCGCGGGCGATCGACTTTCGGACCGTGCAGCAGACCATCTCGACCGCTGGCCTGAGCAACCTGGCGGCCGGCCTGGCGGGCACGGTGCCCAACACCAGCGGGTGGACCGTGCTGTCGTTCATCCAGATCACCGGCGCCGCCTCCCGCGCCGTTGGCTATTGCATCGGCGGCGCGTTCATCGCCCTGGCGTTTCTGCCCAAGGCGTCGGGACTGCTCAGCTCCATCCCCGATCCCGTGATTGCCGGCTTTGCCATCGCGACTACGGCGTTCTTGTTCTCCGAGGGGATGCGCATCGTGGTGCGGGACGGTCTGGACCCAGCGAAGGGGCTGGTGGTGGGAATCTCGCTCCTGGTTGGCGCGAGTTCGGACTTTGGACTGCTTCCACAGCCGGACCTGCCCCCGGCCTACGTGGCCCTGCTGGGGAGCGGCCTCACGACCGGGGGGATCACCGCCATCATCCTTACGCTGCTCGTGCAGGTCACCGGGCAGCGGCGTCTGCGGTTTCGGTCCAGGCTGGACGTGGCGGCGCTGCCGGATCTCAACGCCTTTCTGGCGCGCGCCGCCGCCCGCTGCGGCTGGAGCGCGTCCACGGCGGCGCGGGTCAGCGCGGCCGCGGAAGAGATTCTCCTGACGCTGGCCCCGCCCGAGGGCGGCCCGCCCGAGGGCGGCGCCCGCCGCATGGTCGTGCTGGCGTCCGGGGACGACGAGGCGGCGGAACTGGAGGTAATCAGCGCGGCGGGGGAGCAGAACCTGGAGGACCGCGTCCGCCAGCTGCAGGAGCACGACCTGGAAACGCCGCGGGCGCAGGACCTCTCGCTCCACCTGCTCCAGCACTACGCCTCGTCCGTGCGGCACCAGCAGTATCACGAGGCCGACGTCATCACGATCCGCGTCCTCCCGCGCTGAGCAGCCTTCGCCGGCGCGTGATTCCCGCGCTGACGGGGCGGCAGGACGACGGCGCGGCGCGAACGGGCCCAGCCGTCCAACTGGCGCTAATGGTCTCGACTGTTTAGACGACGGCGCGGCGCGAACGGGCGCAGCCGTCCGGCGGCGCGAACGGGCCAGGCGGGCCGGCCGCGCAGCCGCGTCAGCCGGCGCGCCGTCCTTTCCAGCTTCCAAGCGGCGGCAGGAAGAAGCCGGCGCCCCAGCTGAGGTGCATGGTGGCCAGCACCAGGGGCACCAGCACGGCGGCCGGGTCGTGGCGGCGCATGCCCAGCAGCGCCGCGCCCAGCGCCAGAGTCAGCAGATAGACCAGCGGCACGGTCAGCGCCGGCCAGCCCGCCCCCATCAGCGCCAGCACCGCCGACGCCGCCAGCCCCGCCACCAGCAGCGGAGGGATGATCTGCCGCACCCGCAGGGAGGCGGGATGGTAGCGCAGCATCACGGACTTCCAGCGGCCGTAGTCGAAGTACTGCCGCGCCAGCGCGCGCAGGTTCCCGCGCGGATGGTAGACGACCGCCAGATCGGGATCGAACCACACGGTCTTGCCTTGCCGCCGCAGCCGCCAGTTGAGTTCGTAGTCCTGGTTCTTGCGCAGGTCGGGGTTGAACCCGCCCATGGCGTCCAGCGTGGCGCGGGACCAGACACCCAGGTAGACGGTGTCGGCGGCGCCTTCGGGCCCGCCCAGGCGGTAGCGCGCGTCGCCGACCCCCAGCATGGTGCTGGTGGCCATGGCCACGGCGCGTTCGAAGACGGTGGCGCCCACGGTGTGCTGCCGCCCGCCAACGTTGGCCGCGCCCGTGCGTTCCAGCGTGGCCACCGCCCGCGTCACGTAGCTTGGCGGCAGCACGCAGCCGCTGTCGCAGCGCACGATGATCTCGCCCGTCGCCGCCCACAGCGCGCGGTTCAGGCCGGCCGAGGTGCTGTGCTCCGGGTTGTCGATCACGCGCACCGAGGGATAGCGCCGCCGCAGCAGCTCCGCCGTAGCCGGGGTGTCCGATCCGTCGGCCACGATCACCTCCACGGCGCCGGCGTAGTCCTGGGCCAGCACCGAGTCCAGCGCGGTTGGCAGGGCCGGCTCGTCGTTGCGCGTGGGGAGGATGACCGAGACGGGCTTCGGCGCCGGGGACGGGGACTGGGCTATCTGCGCGGCAATCCAGCCGTAGGTGCGCGCGATGCCGTCCTGCAGGCTGGTGGACGGGCGCCAGCCGGTGACTTCCTTCAGCACGGTGTTGTCGCTGTTGCGCCCGCGCACGCCCTGGGGGCGGGACAGGTCGTAGCGGCGCTGCACGCGCTTGCCCGCGGCCTGGCACGCCACGTCCACCAGGTCGTCGATGGTGACCAGATCGTCTCTGCCCAGGTTGATCGGCTGGGTATAGCCGGACTCCATGACGCGGCGCATGCCTTCGATGCAGTCGTCGATGTAACAGAAGCTGCGCGTCTGTTTGCCGTCGCCCCAGATTTCGATGGCTGCGCCGTCCTGGGCGAGCGCGACCTTGCGGCAGATGGCGGCCGGCGCTTTTTCGCGGCCGCCGTCGTACGCGCCCAGCGGCCCGTAGATGTTGTGGAACCGCACGATGCGCGTGTCCAGCCCAAACTCTTCGTGGTAATAGCTGACGAGCTGTTCGGTGAACAGCTTTTCCCAGCCGTAGCCCTTCTCCGGGTCGGCGGGGATGGCTTCGGCTTCCCGCAGGGGAGGCGCGTCCTCGGCGTCTTGCAGAAAGCTGGGGTAGACGCAGGCGGAGCTGGTGTAGAGGTAGCGCGTGACCCCGCGCACGCGCGCCGCTTCCAGCATGTGGCTGTTTATCAGCATGTTGTTGCGGGTCAGCACGGCGTGGTTGGCGGCGATGTAGCCGATGCCGCCCATGTCGGCGGCCAGCTGGTACACGTCGTGCACGCCGTCGGCGGCGCGCAGGCAGCTTTCGAAGGTGCGCAGGTCGGCAATCACGAATTCGTCGGCGCAGGTGTCCTCGAACTCCGGCTGTTTGACGTCCACGCCGCGCACCCAGTGGCCGTCGGCCTTGAGGCGTTTGACGAGGTGATGGCCGATGAAGCCGCCGGCCCCGGTCACGGCAATTCTCACTTAGCTCTCCACGGACGGCGCACTGTCATGGCGGCGTGGGGGGGGGGGGGGCGGCGCAGGTACTGCACGCCGCGGCTCAGTTGTTTGAGCAGCGGCGCCGCGTGGCCGCCGCGCAGCTGGTTGCACCGCCAGGCGCGCAGCATCTCCAGGTGCCCCTTGGCCAGCGCGCCAACCGAGCCGGTGGCGTTGCCGCCGGGCGCCATGTCCACCAGCACGCGGTCTACGTAGGCGGCGCGCACGCCGTGCTTGAGCAGCAGCCGCAGCGACAGCTCGTAGTCGCCGGAGATGGGGAAGTCGAGGTCGAAGGCGCCGTAGCGTTCGTAGACGCGCCGCCGCACGAACAGCGTGGGGTGCGGCGGCGCCCAGCCGAAGCGCCACTTGTAGCCGCGGAACTCCCCCGGCCTCCAGTAGCGCAGGATGCGGCCGGCGTCGTTGACGTAGACCACGTTGCCGTAACAGACGTCCACGTCCGCCTGCTGGAAGACCTGCGCCACGTCCCGCAGCACCAGCGGGTCGCTGTAGCGGTCGTCGGCGTTCAGAATGCCGATCACGTCGCCGGTGGAGCGGCGGATGCCTTTGTTCATGCCGTCGTAGATGCCCTCGTCCGGCTCCACGATGAGCGCGGCGATGCGGTGGCGGTAGGCGTGCAGGACCTCCAACGTGCCGTCCGTGGACCCCGCGTCCACCACCACCAGTTCCAGGTCGGGCGCGTGCCGCTGGCCGAGGATGGAGTCCAGGGCGCGCCGCACCCGCACGTCGTTGAGCACGGGCGTCACGATGGAGATGCTGGGAGGGGTCATCGGTCCTGCGGCGCGGCGGGCCTTCGCGCCGCAGCCTTCCTGAGAACCACCAGCGTTTCCTCCGCGGCGCGCGTCCACGAGAATCGAGAAAGATTAGCGTACCCTGCCCGAATCAGCCGCGCGCGCAGGGCGGCGTCGGCGTCCAGCTGCAGGAACGCGCCGGCAATGCTCGGCGCCGAGCGCGCGTCGAAGTAGAGCGCGCCGCGGCCGCACACTTCCGGCAGGCTGCCGCATCTGGACGCCGCCAGCGGCAGCCCGCAGCCCTGCGCTTCCAGCGCGGGCAGGCCGAACCCTTCGTACAGCGACGGGAAGACGAAGGCGCGGCTGTTGCGCAGGAAGGCCAGCTTGTCGGCCTGGGGAACGAAGCCGGTGGCGGCCACGGCGCCGCGCATGCCTTCCCGCTCCAGGTAGGCGCGCGTCTCGGCGTCCAGCTCGTGGCCGACCAACGCCAGCTGCGCGCCGTCCGCGGAGCTGCGCCGCGCCTGCACGAACCCCTGCACCAGCCGCGGGACGTTCTTGTGCGGCGCGCCGCTGGAGATAGACAGAAAACAGGCGCCGCGTATCCCGTATCTGCGCCGCACGGCCGCCCAGTCGGCGCCTGGCGCCTGCGGATGCGCCGGCGGCCCTTCGTGCACCACGGCTATCGCGCCGTCGTCACAGGCCAGCGCGCGCCGAAGGCGCTGCTTGGCAAAGTGCGACACCGTGATGACCGCGGCGGCGGCGCGGACGGCGCGCGGGACTATCAGGTTGTACAGCAACCGCCGGCTGGCGGACACCGACTGCGGAATGTCCCGAAAGTTCACGTCGTGCATCACCACCACCGTCGGCAGCCGTGCAGCCACCGGCGATAGATATCCCGGGCAGAACAATACGTCGCCGCCAAGCCGCCGCGCGGTGGAGCTCAGCACCGCCTGCTGATAGAGCGCGCGCAGCGGCCGGTTCGACCCGCCGACGGGGGCCCGGTGGCACGGCAGGCCGAGGTCTTCGGCGTAATAGCGGTGATTGCGCGCGTTCGTCACGCACACGAGCTCCACGCCCGGCAGCTCCCGCAACGCCGGCAGCAGGTGATCGACGTAGGTCTGCGTGCCCCGATTGCGCGCTGGAACGATGAACAGCAGGTCAACTATGATCTTCGTGGCCGTCCGCCTCGCGCTGTCCGCGGCGTTCGAGCGCGGGAGGCGCCGGCTGGGCGTTGGCGGGCTGCGGCGCTGAGCGCAATTCGCGCCGCCGCCGCCGCCGCACCTCCGCCGCGGCCGCAACCGCCAGCACCACCCAAAAGAACCGGTCGCTGGAATGCGTGTCGGTCAGGTTCATCGCCAGCATGGCGGCCAGCGCGCTCAGGAAAACGCTGCGCCAGGCGGCGGCCGCGGCCGGCTCGTCCGGCTCGCGGCGCAGCAGCGCCCATGCCGCATACCCCGTCATGGCCAGAAACGGGACGAATCCCAGCAGCCCGGTCTCGGAAAGAATCTTGAGATAGCCGCTGTGCACGCCCACGGTAATCGAGAACGGAAAATTGCGGCGCGCCTCCGGTTGATAGGTGCGGTATCCAGCGCCGACCACGGGGCTGGCGGTAAACATATCCATGGCCAGCTGCCAGTTCCGCAGGCGCCGGAGATCCCCTGGAACGGTGCTTTCCGAAGTAAGGGGGCGGCCGATGACCCCAGTCGGTTCGGCCGCGCGGTCGATGGACGGCCACGGGGCGGGCGGGTCGGCTGCGCGGTCGGTGGACGGCCGCGGGGCAGACGGTTCGGCTGCGCGGTCGGTGGACGGCTGCGGGGCAGACGGGTCGGCTATGCGGTCGGTGGACGGCCGCGGGGCAGACGGTTCGGCTGCGCGGTCGGTGGACGGCTGCGGGGCAGACGGGTCGGCTATGCGGTCGGTGGACGGCCGCGGGGCAGACGGTTCGGCTGCGCGGTCGGTGGACGGCTGCGGGGCAGACGGGTCGGCTATGCGGTCGGTGGGCGGCTGTGGGGCAGACGGTTCGGCCATGCGGTCGGTGGGCGGCTGTGGTTCGGGCGGGTCGAGGAGTGTCTGCGTGGACGCCCAGACGTCCTCCACCGCGGCGGACACGCGGTCGAGCACTGTTTCTCCCACGGGCAGGGCCATCGACATCACGACGCCCGCGGCCGTCACCGCCGCGATGACGGCGGCCAGCCACAGCGCGGCGCGGCGCAGCTGCGCCGACCACACGTGCAGCGCCAGGAGCGACGCCCACATGACGCCGAGGCCGAGCAGGCCCGCCCGCGACGCGCTGATGATTAGGCCGAACACAAGGACGCTCGTCATCGCGGCGGCGAGCGCGCGCACGGCCAGGCGGCGGGAACGCAGCGTCAACATCGTCCCCACGGCGCAACCCAAGACGCCGAATAACACGACGCGGACAATTCCGTACGCCTCCGCGATAACGGACACGTTCATATCGCCGCCGTTGGTTGCTAACCGCGCGATGTCCGTCGATTCGTGCAGCAGCCCGGCCCAGTGCCAGCCTTCGATCTTGCGCGTGATGCAGCGTTCTACGTATTCGCAGCGCATCCCCACGGCGTCGCTGCCGAAATAATACTCCACGAAGATCAGCCCGAAGAGGAGCGTAATGCTGACGAGCATCGTCCAGGCAAACGAGTTCATCCGCTCCTCGCGCCGCAGCGCATCCACCACCACGGCCGCCACCACCAGATAGGTCGGCAGCCGCAGCAGCGCCAGCACCGAGCGAGGGGACTTGTCGCCCCAAATGAACGCCGCCATAAGGGCCAGGATGAACAGCGCGGCCAATTGTTGGACGCGCGTTTCGGTGACCATGCGCAGCAACCCGCGCGGCCCCTGGGCGGCAAGCTTTAGCGCCAGATAGACCCCGATGATGGCGAGGAACAGCAGGATTTCGAGGACTTCCGACCACGTCTTCAGCAGCAGCTGCGCGGCGATGTCGACCAGCAGGACGTAGCACAGCATCCAGGGCCGCAGCCTGAACCGCTGGCGCCGCATCCAGGCCAGGGGCGTGAACCCGCCGAGCGCCCGCGCCGTCACGGGCGGGGGGCGGGGCGCGGCGTCCGCCGCCGCGAGGCGCCGCGCAGGATGGCGGCCGCGCAGGGAAGGATTACCGCGGCGAAGACCAGGGCGTGCACCGTGAAGCCCCAGGCTGCGCCGGCCGCGCCAAGCCTGGGCGCCAGCACCGCCAGCGCAACCGCCTGGGCGGCAACCGCCGCCGACATGGCCGCCAGCTGCGGCACGGCGCGCCCTGTGGCCGTGGGAATGACGGACAGCACCGTGATGCTCGCAACGACGAACGCGCCTGGAATCATAATCTGCAGCGAGCGCCCCGCCGCCGCGAAGTCCGGGCCCAGCACGACGGCGATGATCTGCTGGTGAAAGACGAACAGCGCGGCGTACCCCGCCGCGGCCGCGGCGGCCGTGAGCGCGGCGGCGCGGCGCGCCAGGCGTCGAACCTCGGCGCGGCCGCCGCCTGCGGCCCCGTCCCCCGCTTCCCCGCCGCCCGCGTACCAGTGCCGGCTGTATTCGACCTGCACGCCCTGGGCGGCGGCCAGGAACGGCAGCTTGGCGGCGTCGGTCACGTAGCGGGCCGCGCGGTACAAGCCGACCTGGGACGCGCTGGTCAGCCCCGCCAGCAGCAGCGCGTCGGCATGCAGGTGCAGCGCTTCGACCGAGGAGCGGCCGAACGAGGCGAGATGAAACCGCCGGATGTCGCGCGGGACCGTGACCGACAGCGAACGCAGCAGCCCGGGAACGCCCGCGCGGCGCGCCATGGCGGCGGCCGCCAGCCCCAGGCCGCCGCCGAGCACCGCCGTCTTGACGACCGACGCCATGACCACCGCCAGCAGCCCGCCGCCGCTCAGCCACGCCCACAGCAGCGCGCCCACGCCGGCCAGCGCGCCCGCGCCAGCCGCGGCGAACCCCAGCGGCAGGCGGTCGGCCAACCGCAGCAGCGCCAGACATTCCCCGGTCATCGACGTCAAGACGCCGCACACGCCGTACAGCAGCATGGCCCGCGCGTAGACCGCGTCGACCACGCCCAGGGGGCCGGCCGCCAGGAGCGCGGCGCCCGCGATCAGGCCGTAGGCGCCCGCCCGCATGCCCAGGGCCGCGCCCAGCGCCAGCCGCGCGGCCTGCCCCGCCTCGTCCGGCCGCCCGCGGGCGGCGCTGCGCGTGACGTAGGTGGTGATGACTTCTTCCCCCGGGATGGTGGCCAGGCCGAACACGAGCGAGGCCGCGGCGATGACCACCACCAGCACGCCGAAGCCTTCCGGCCCCAGAATCCGGGCGGACAGCGCGGCGTGCGCCACGCCGCCCACCACCTGCGCCGCCGTGATTGCGCCCATCCACAGCGTCTGCCGCGCGGCGCGCCGGTCGGCCTGCGGCGCCAGGCGGCGAAGCAGCACGGTCAGCGCTGCCGCCTGCGGCGGCAGCGCGTCCCCGCCCAGCGCGCGCGGGGTGCACGGTGCGGGCGGCCGAGGGTTCGCGTGACGATGCCGTCCTCCCGCGCCGCCCAGCCCGCGGCGGGCTGGGCCTGGAGCAACAAAGACGCCGGCGCACACCCGCGCCGCCGCAACAACCCTGCCGCAACTCTACCCACGCCCCCGCCGCCGCACACCTTGCGCCCGCGGCCGCGGCTCTCGCTCTGCCCCCACTCGTTCCGGAGGGTCCGATGGATAACGAGAACGCAGGCGCCGCGTGCACGGCGCGTAGCGTAAACTCAGGCTTACTGCCGCTGATGCATCCGGCCGACCCAGAACCGACCGCAGGAGGATGCGAGCGATACACGCGCCGCCCGCGTTTGTAATAGTGAGCCTAGAGCCGACCGCAGGAGGATGCGAGCGATGACCGCCGATTCCAGCTCGCTCGACCACGAGCGGCGCCTGGCGCAGATCGAAAGCACGCTGCCGCATCTGGTGACCAAGGCCGACCTCCATGCGTTGGAAGCGCGGCTCACGCGCTGGATTGCCGGGATTGGGTTTGGCGTCGTCGGCACGCTGATCATCGTGGTGGGCACGTCGATCGCGGTGCTGGTCGACCGCTTTTCGGGCTGATGCCGGCGGCGGTCTCCGCGGCTGCGGCCGTTCCTCTCCGCGGCTGATCGACGACCAACCGCGCCGCCGCGACCGTTGGACGGCCAGACGTCCTTGCCGCCGCCTGGCAGCCGCGGCCGCGTACAGTAGAATCGCATTCACCCGCCCTGCGACCCGCGGGCGCCGCCTGCCTCGGACACCTGGGAATGCCCGCCACCGCTGAGAAGTTGGCCGGCAGCCGCGTGCGGCTGTCGGTGGAAGTGCCGTCGGACGACCTGCAGAAGGAATATGGCCGCGCCGTCCAGCGCGTTGGGCGCCGCCTGAAGATTCCGGGCTTCCGCCCGGGCAAAGCGCCGCGCCGCCTGGTGGAGCGCGCCGCCGGCGAGGGCGCGCTGATGCAGGACATGCTGGAAGCCGTCGTGCCGCGCGCCTACACCTCCGCCCTGGAAACCACGGGCGTGGACCCCATCGACCAGCCCGAGATCGACCTGCCCGACGCCCCCTCGCTGGATGCGCCCTTGGTCTTCTCGGCGGAAGTGGCCGTGCGCCCCACGGTGGAGCTGGGCGACGTCAGCGGCGTGACGGTCGAGGCGCCTGCCGCAGAGGTGGGCGAGGACGACGTGGACGCCCAGATCGAGCAGATTCGCGCCACGCAGGCCTCCTGGGAGCCGGTGGACCGCCCCGCGGCGGCCGGCGACATGATTCAGACTCTGATTCGCATGACGGCCGGCGGCGGCGCGCCGGACGCGCCCCAGCCCTACAACGTGCTGGTGGGCGAGAACGGCTTCCCCGCCGGGTTCGACGCCGCCGTGACCGGGCGGTCCGCCGGCGACAGCGCGTCCTACGACGCCGTTCTGCCGCCGGACGACCCCAACGAGGCGCTGCGCGGCCAGATGGTCACCATCGAGATTCAGATCGACGCCGTGAACGAACAGCGGCTGCCCGACCTGGACGACGAGTTTGCGCGCAGCGTGGGGCCGTTCGACAGCGTGGCGGCGCTGCGCGAGCGCGTGACCCGCGAGCTGCACCACCAGCAGGCGCACGCGGCGCAGCGCGAGGTGGAAGACCGCGCGGTGAACGCGCTGGTCGAGCGCACCGCCTTCGAGGTTGCCGACGTGCTGATCGACCGCGAACGCGACCAGGTCATCCGCGAGCGCACGCAGTCCCTGGTGGACGGCGGCGTGGCGGTGGACACCTACCTGGCCATGCAGGGCCTCTCGCGCGGCGATTGGGAAGCGAACGCGCGCGACGACGCCCTGCGCCGCATCCAGCGCGGCCTGGCCCTGGACGCTTACGCAACCCAGCACGAGCTGACCGTCGGCGAGGAGGAGATGCAGGCCGAGGTCGACCGCGTGGCCGGGTTCTACCCCGAGGAACGCCGCAGTCTGATCCGCTCGAACCTGATGCGCGGCGAGGCGCGCGAGCGCGTGGCTACCACGCTGCGCTCCCGCAAAGCCTTGCAGGCGCTGACGGCGGCGCTGACCGGCGGCGCGGGGACGCTGCACGACCACGAGCACGACCACGAGCACGAGCACGGCGCGCCGCCGCCCGAACTCGCCGCCGCCGCGGAGGAAGCCGCGGCCGCCCACCCGGCCGAACCGGCGGACGACGCGGCGGACGACGCGGCACGCCCTCAGGCCTGAACGCCGCCCCCTCCCAGGAAAAGGACGCTACGCATGGGCATTCTGGTTCCCTACGTCATCGAGCAGACCGACCGCGGCGAACGCGGCATGGACATCTATTCGCGGCTGCTGCGCGACCGCATCATCTTTCTGGGCACGCCCATCGACGACGCCGTGGCCAACACGATCATCGCGCAGCTCCTGCTCCTGACCAGCGAAGACGCCGAGGCCGACATCTACATGTACATCAACTCGCCCGGCGGCAGCGTCAGCGCGGGGCTGGCCGTGTTCGACACCATGCAATACGTGCCCAACGACGTGGCCACCACCTGCGTGGGGCTGGCCGCCAGCATGGGCAGCGTGATCTTGGCCGGCGGGGCCAAGGGCAAGCGCTCGGCGCTGCCGCACAGCACCGTCCTGCTGCACCAGCCCTCGCAGGGGTTCGAAGGCTTCGTGCAGGCCTCCGACCTGGAAATCCGCGCGAGAGAGATCGGCAAGGTGCGCGACCGCATCGACGCCATCTTCATGGCGGCCACCGGACAGCCCAAGGAGCGGATTCACGCCGACTCCGACCGCGACTTCTACCTGACGGCCCAGGAAGCGCGCGACTATGGACTGATCGACCAGATCGTGACCCCGCGCTCCGCCAGCGTGGGGCAACCCGACGGCGAAATCGCCTAGGCCCGCGGGGCCGGGGCAGGTACCCTGCCTGAATCCCGCGCGGCGCTTTCAGGAGACGTATGGCGCGCAGCCGCTCCAGCCGGACGAGCTACCGCTGCTCGTTCTGCGGCAAGACGCAAGACCAGGTCCGCCGGCTCATTTCTGGGTCCGGCGGCGTCTACATCTGCAACGAGTGCGTTGACCTCTGCCGCGACATCATCGACGAAGAGCGCTCCCGCGCGCCCAGCCCCCGCGCCCTGGCCGGCGGCATCCCCAAGCCCCAGCGCCTGTACGAGCATCTGAGCGACTACGTCATTGGCCAGGAGCGCGCCAAGAAAGTCGTCTCCGTCGCCGTCTACAACCACTACAAGCGCGTGGCCGCCGGCCTGGCCGATGACGACTTCGAGCTGCACAAGAGCAACATCCTGCTGCTGGGGCCCACCGGCGTGGGCAAGAGCGAAATTGCGCGCACGCTGGCGCGCATCCTCAGCGTGCCCTTCTGCATTGCCGACGCAACCGCGCTGACCGAGGCCGGCTACGTGGGCGAAGACGTGGAAAGCGTCCTGCTGCGCCTGCTCCAGGCCGCCGACTTCGACATCGCCCGCGCCCAGACCGGCATCGTCTTCATCGACGAGATCGACAAAGTCGCCCGCAAATCCGACAACCCTTCCATCACGCGCGACGTCTCCGGCGAAGGCGTGCAGCAGGCGCTGCTCAAGATCATCGAAGGCGCCATGGTCAACGTGCCGCCCCAAGGCGGGCGCAAGCACCCCCACCAGGAATTCATCCAGATCGACACGCGCGGCATCCTGTTCGTGTGCGGCGGCGCGTTCGAAGGGCTGGACCGCATCATCGCCCGCCGCATCGGGCAGGGCATCGGCGTGGGCTTCGGCCGCCGCTCCTACGACGACAAACCGGTCAACGTCATGCACCACGTCACCGCCGACGACCTGCTGAAATACGGCCTGATCCCCGAATTCGTCGGCCGCCTGCCCGTGGTGGCCGCCCTGGACGCGCTGGACGCCAGCGACCTGGTGCGGATTCTCTGCGAACCCAAAACCGCCCTGCTGCGCCAGTTCCAGAAACTGTTTTCGCTGGACGGCGTGGACCTGGACATCACCGAAGACGGCCTGGAAGCCATCGCGCGCAAGGCCATGGACACCAACACCGGCGCGCGCGGCCTGCGCACCACGCTGGAAGACCTGCTGACGGACACCATGTTCACGCTCCCCTCCATGTCCGGCATCGAGCAGGTGGTCGTCACCGGCGAAACCGTGGACTCCAAAAGCGCCCCCATCCTGGTCCCCAAAACCAGCCGCAGCGACGCCGACGCCGCGCCGGCCGAAGAGACGGCCTAAGAGCGCGCCGCGCTCCCCGCCAATTCCCCGGACGAACGCGACTCTTGACCTGCGCGTTCTGCGCAGCTCCGCAGACGGTGGAGGGTCCGATGAAACCGCGAGGGATAGATTTCTTCTGTTACAGCGTGCGGGACATTCATGCGAGCGCTGACTTCTACAAGAACACGCTGGGGCTGACGGGCGAGACGTGGTGCGCCCCGGGCTGGGTGGAGTTCGCGGTTGGCGGCACGCCAACGGTGCTCGCCCTGCGGTCCGCCCCGGAGCAGCGCGGCGCGGACCCCCGCGGCCACAGCGGCGCCGCGGCTATCGCGGTCGACGACGTCGAGCAGACCGTCGAGGAACTGCGCCGGCAAGGCGTGCCGATCGTGCTCGAGCCTGGCGAACAGGCATCCTGCCGCGCGGCCGGGATCGCGGACCCCGACGGCAACCTGATCCTCCTGCACCGCCGCAACGATGGGACGGCCGGCTAACGCCAGCCTCGCGAACGGCCGCCCCGTACACTGACACCCACTCGCCGGCCCTGGGAGATGAACGCATGCGTGCGGTGGTGCTTTCTTACAGTCATCACGGATTCGGCATGGGCCGCGAGGCCCGCGCGCAGGGGCACGAAATCGCGGGCGCCTTCGACCCGCTGGAATCCGAGCGCGCCGCCATGGCCGAGGCCTGGGGCTGCCCCGTGTTTGCCGACGCCGCCGAGTGCCTGGCCGCCGTCCGCCCCGACGTGGCGCTGGTGTCGGGCCGCCACACCCAGGCGCCCGCCTACCTGCACGCCTGCGTGGACGCGCGCGTGCCCTATCTGTACGACAAACCCTGGGCCGACTGCGCCGCGCGGCTGCGCCCCGCCGCCCAGGCCTCCGAGGCCGCCGGCCTGTTCGGCGCGCTGACCCTGCCCACGCGCGAGCTGAGCGTCTTCGACGTGCTGCGCCGCCTGCGCGCCGACGGCGCGTTTGGCAGGCTGGTTCACTTCCACAGCCGCCTGAGCACCTCCACCCCGGCGCGCTACGACGGCAAACCCTCCGCCTGGCACAACGACCCGTCCGTCTCCGGCGGCGGCTGCTGGGCCGTGGAATGTCAGCACGGCATCGACGTGATGCTGGAGGCCGTGGGCGGCCAGCCCGTCGACGCCGTGGCCGGCGTGCTCTCGAACGCCCTGTTCGAACGCCCGTTCGAGGACTACGCCGCCGGCCTGTTCCGCACGGCCGACGGCGCCACGGCCCTGATCGAATGCAGCTACGCCTACCCCCTGGGCGAGACTGCCGGCGAATACGTCATCCGCGCCGTCGGCGCCGGCGCCACGGTGGTGGGGCTGATGAACGCCGCCGGGCAGCCCGAGGTGCAGGTGCACACCAGCGCCGGCATCCAGCGCATTGCCGAACCGCCGCGCCGCACGCTGATGGGCGCCATCATGCGCCGCTCGCTCGCCGCGCTGGCCCAGGGCGGCCCGCCGCCGATCCCCATCCGCCAGGCCGTCCGCATCCTGGAGCTGCAAGACGCCGTCTACGACCTGGCCCGCCGCACCCCCGCCACCAACGGCCCCCACCCCATGGCCGCCCCCGCCCCGCGGCCGGAGTAGCCAATAAAACGCCACGGCGGGACGCCGCTCGTTCGAGACGTCGACAGGCAGCGTACGTGAATGGCATACTGTGGCGGCGAGCGTCACCAGCCGCTGCACCCCGGCGCAAGAGGTAAACGTGTGGACGACGGATCGATGAGGGCGTCTCCTACTCCAGTTCCCGCAGAGAAGATTGGAGACGATGTTATAGACGTCGATCCTAGTGAAGAGGTTCTCGACACTACCTATACGATGACATCGTACGGGGCCGATTTTCTTGTCGACGGGCTCGTTGCACGACTTCGCAGTTCTGATATCATAATTCCCAGATTCAATCCAGAGACCGAAGGGGAAACAGGGATACCAGGTTTTCAACGAAACTTTGTATGGAGAAAGTCGCAATGCGATAAATTCATCGAGTCACTTTTGATGGGATTCCCTGTCCCGGGTATATTTCTCGTTCAGCAGCCAAATAATATTCTTCTCGTACTAGACGGACAGCAAAGACTTGTGACGCTGGAAGCTTTTTATAGCGGGCAATTCAAAAATACTCCGTTCAGACTTAATTACGTCAGCAATTTCAATGGATACGCCTACCATGAATTGCCGCCTGAAGATAGAAGGCGTCTTGACAACAGCATAGTTCATGCAACAATTATCAAACAAGATGACCTTTCCCATCACAGACAAATATATAACCTCTTTGAACGGATAAATACCGGAGGTACTCCGCTTCAACCGCAGGAGATCAGGATCGCGTTGTACGATGGTCCATTAATTAAGTTGGTACGAAGCCTTAACGCAAACGAAGACTGGCGCAACTTGTTCGGCACCGACGAGTCGCCACGCTTCAAGGATCATGAGTTGATCTTGAGATTTCTTGCATTTTATGAGTGCGAAGGTTCGTATAGGAGGCCCATGAAGGGATTCCTGAATGACTTTCTCGCCAAATTCAGAAACATAGATGAAGTCACGCAACAGACTTGGCGTAAGAAGTTTATATTGACTTGCGAGGCTATCAATCAAGGCGTTGGCAAGTCTGCATTTCGTCCAGTACGAACGGTGAATGCGGCAGTTGCTGATTCCGTAATGGTGGGTATTGCACGCCGGCTGGATTGCGGGCCTATAACCCACTTGAAGGGTCTGAAACCCCTTCTGGATAGCCTGATGCACGATGCTACGTACAAGGATGCGATTGATCAGCGCACGGCGTCTGAGGACAGCGTTCACACGCGTATGGCACAGGCATCCGCCATATTCTCTGAAGTCAAGTGAGAGGTCAAGCTGAGGCGCGCCGTATAAAGAAGAGTTTGGACGCCGCCTTCTCGCGATACCCTGATTCTGACAACCTGGAACTGAACTCTGATTATTCTAAATATCTTTGCATCTTGGTTTCCGGCTATACGGAGAGAATCTTGCACGAATTTGCTTATGAATACTGCAGCAAAAGATCGCAGCAGTACGTTCTAGATTTTGCCGATCGGAGTATTGATAGACTTCCGAAAAACCCTTCTAGGCATAATATTCTTCGGTTTGTTGGCAGCTTCAGTCCCTCTTGGCGTCATGATATCGAGCAAATGTTTGGTGCTGAATTGAGCGCTTTTAGCAGCATTGTAAGTCATCGTAATAGGATTGCCCATGGAAACTCTTCTGACATCACATTTTCACGCGTCATGGAGTGGTATTGCATGTGTGATCGTCTGATGAAACACCTTGAGTCGTTGTTCTGTGAAACGCAAGGCGACGCGGTCTGAACTACAGCAGCTTGGTTATTGTGCAATGCAGACAGAAGCGGCAGTGCTTTGTACTTTAATCTGCCTACTACCAGTTCGTCACGGAGCCGTCGGGGCGGGAGAGGTGGGGGTTTTCGGTGTGGGTGACGGGGAGTTCTTTGGCGGCGTCCAGGTCGATGTCTACGCCCAGGCCGGGGGTGTTGGGGACGGGGTATGCGACGCCTTCCAGGGTGGGCTGTTCTGGGAAGACGTCGTTGGTGTAGAGCCGGCCCAGGTCGACCGCGCGGTCTTCCAGCCAGCAGAAGTTGGGCACGGCGGCGCCCAGGTGCACGCAGGCGGCGGTGGAGACGGGGCCGAGCGGGTTGTGCGGCATCAGGTCGATGTAGTGCGTCTCGCACCAGCCGGCCACCTTCATGGCCTCGGTGAACCCGCCCACGTTGGCAACGTCCAGGCGGGCGAAGTTGGTCAGCCCCTGCTCGACGTAGGGCGCGAACTGCCACTTGCTGGCGAACTCTTCGCCGATGGCGAAGGGCACGTCGGTCATGCTGCGCAGCGCGGCGTAGGCGCTGGGGCTTTCGTCGCGGATCGGCTCTTCCAGGAAGTCGATGGTGCCCGGCGGCATGCGCTGGCAGTAGGACGCGGCCTCGGCCACGGAGAGCCGGTGGTGGTAGTCGGGCCCCAGCACCGGCCCGGGGCCGACGGCCTGGCGCAGCGCGGTGTGCCACTCGGAGGTGACGGCCACGGACGTGCGCGGCTCGAACACGCCGCGGCCGCCGCTGACGCCGGGCATGTAGACCGAGGTGCGGATGCACTCCCACCCCTCGGCGACCAGGCGCTCGACCTCCTGGATGAGGGCGTCCTGGTCGTGCGCCTGGGTGGTGACGAAGCAGGGCACGACGTCCCGCTGCTTGCCGCCCAGCAGCTGGTAGACGGGCACGCCCAGGCTTTTGGCCACCAGGTCGTGCAGCGCGATGTCGATGGCGGACATGGCGGCGGTGATCACGCGCCCGCCTTCGAAGTAGTGGCTGCGGTAGGTCTCCTGCCAGATGCGGCCGATGCGGCGCGGGTCCTGCCCCAGCAGGAAGTCGCGGAAGTGCGCAACCGCGCCGCCCACGGCCAGGTCGCGCGTGCTGAACCCCGCCTCGCCCCAGCCGTAATAGCCGGTGTCGGACTCCACGCGCACGACCTGCACGTTGCGGCGGCCCGGGTTGAACGCATGGAACTGAATGTCGGCGATTTTCATCTCGACCCTCGTGCGCCGCGGTCAGTTGGTTGCCGCGTATGGTGCCAGTCTGCACGCGCTCGGGCGCGGCAACGCAACGCGAGGTCGTGGAAACGGTCAACGCTGCCAGTCCACGCGCTCGGGCGCGGCGCGAGCGGTTGCTGAACACGTGTGCCGGGCGCATGCCAGTCCGCGCCCGTCTGGACGAGGCGGGCGCGGCGGGTTGCGCCGCGCGCCGCGGCGGCCCACCATCGCTGCGCCTGCCGACCGCCGCGCGGGCGCTGGAACGAAGGAGCCGCCGCATGGACCTGGTGAACGGAACGCCGCGCAGCCCGTACGAATCGCTGCACGGCATCGTCATGCTGCCGCGGGCGATCGACAAGGTGCGCGCGGAGCATGCCGGAACTTTGGGGGACTACCTCTCGCGCCGCGGCTTCTCGGCCGATCTCTTCGAGTTCCTGGGCGTTGCGGCCGCCGACTTCGCAGCGGCGGCGGCGGCCGCCCCCGACGACGAGGCCGTGTGGGCCTGGATCGAGTCGCAGACGGCCCCGAAGTCCCCGCAGGCGGTCATGACCTTCAACCGCTGGATGATGACGCGCGCGCCGCAGGACGAGGCGGCCTGGACGCGCTACCGCGGCTTTCTGGCCGCCATCGGCCAGGCGCACCGCACCGATCTGGTGCGCCAGTTCGACCGACTCGACCTGGACGAAGGACGCGAGGTTCCCCTCGGCGGCCGCGTCTAGCCTCAGCCTCGTCTAGCCCCAGACGCGCGGTCGGGGCGGACGGCGGCGGCCGGGGCGGGCGGCGGCGGAGTGCTTGTTATGGTTGGGGGCGGGGACGAGGCGAAGGATCCACTGGTGGCCAAGGGCTCGGACGACGTCGAACGGCTGATTTTTGCGGTCGTGCACCGCGACGATGCGGAGGCCGTGACGCAGGCGCTGGTGGAATCGAGCTACGGCGCGACGCGCATCGACGCCCAGGGCGGGTTCTTGCGCCGCGGCAACGCCATCTTCATGGTGGGCGTGGGGGCGGCGCAGGTGGACGACGTCATCGAGCGCATCCGCGCCGCCGCCACGCATGCCTCGGGGCAGTCGAAGAGCGGCTCGGCCTACGGCATCGTGTTCGTCGTGCGCGTCGACGCCTTCGCCCGCCTCTGAACGGCCATGGCCGCACCCACCGGAGGGTCTACGTGAACGCCGCCAACCGACGCCCCGCGCGCCGGCGCGGACGGATGCGCGAGCGCCGCCGCTGGCATGGCGGCGCGGGCGCGCCCGGCGGCGTCCGCCGCGCCCGCGGCGGGCTGCTGGGGAGCGTCTGATGGAGCTGCCGGACCCGGCGACCTACGACCGGCTGGTGCTGTCGGTGGTGCAGGACGACGACGCCAGCGCCTACTCGGACGCGCTGCGCGTCGCCGGCATTGCGCACACGCGCATCGCCAGCGCCGGCGGGTTCTTGCAGGCCACCAACGCCGTGTTTCTGGTGGCGCTGGAGTCTGCGCGGCTGGACGAGCTGCAGCGGCTGACCGCCGACACCTGCACCACCCGCACCGAGCTGGTCACGCTGCCCTGGACGGGCGAGATCGATCTGGCGCTGCCCGTGGAGGTCGAAGTGGGCGGCGCCGCCATGTTCGTCCTGGAGCTGGAGCGGGCCGAGCGCATCTGACGCCGGGCGCTGTCGGCCGGCGCGGGCTCGCCGACGCGCCGCCGCGCGGCCGGCAGGTTCGCGGCTGCGCGTCTGTGAGCGCCGGGCGCCGGGCTGGCGCCCACGCGCCCGTCGGCGGCGGCCTAACGGCAGAGTCGGTCCGGGCCGGCCGTGCGCCGCGGCCGTCAGTCCTGGCGGCGCCCGCCGTCGGCCCACCAGCGGTTCAGCCGCGCCGCGTCGGGCGGCCCGTCGAACGCCGCAAGGCGCGCGCCGAACGTCCACGACGCGCCCGCGGCAATGGCCAGCGGCTCGTACATGGTGGGGTTCAGCAGGTTGGTGCCGTAAAAGCGCGCGAAGACGGGCACCGGCGCACAGGCGGGATGCGCCATCAGAGCAACGCCGCACGCCTGGCCGCCGATGCGGCCGCTATCGCACACCCAGCGCACCTGCTGGCCGTTGACGGCGTCCGGCGACGTGCGGCCCTCGGAATCCAGCATCTGGCCGCCGTCGTCACAATCCAGCGCGTCGATGGCGCGGCATCCTGCCCAGGCGTGGTTGTCCACGCCCAGCTCCAGCGCCCCGTGCGAGGCGTGCAGGGTGGTCACGACGTCCAGCACGTGCGCCGGCCCGTCGCGCCGCACTTCGTGCGTGCGGGTTTCGGCGGCCAGCACCGTGCCGCGCCGGTCGCGCCACTCCAGTTCCAGGACCATACGCGCGCCGGCGGCGTCGGCCTGGCAGGACTCGGCCACGGGCACGATCCAGCCGGCCTCGGCCAGGTCGTGAAAGAAGTTCACGCCGTTCAGCTTGGCGTGCCCAATCCAGATCCCCTTGTGGTGCGGGAAGTTGTGCGCGCCCATTTCCGTGACCGGCAGCCCGGCGGGCGTGTACAGCGGATGCACGCACGGCCGCATGAGCCACAGGTCCTTGTCCGAGCCGCCCAGGTTCAGCGCCATGACCGGACGAGCGCCGTCGCGCACCATGCAGCGGTTGAAAAAGCGCGGCGTCTGCCGTTCGATCTGCATGCAAACCTCAGCCGTCTCCGGACGCAGTCCCGCGGCATGGACGGCGGCGTGCGCCGTTCGACCGCCCTGCGGACCTCAGGGATGCGGCCAGGCGCGGCGCACCCGCGCCTAGCCCCGCCCCCATCGTAAACCCCCGCAGCATCCCCAGGCCCCAGCGCGCACGCCTGAACACTCGTCCGCCGCCAACCCCGCCTGCGCTCCTCTCCTCGGCGGCTGCGGCCCCCGGCACGCGGCGGCGGCTTGCGGTGAGGGGACTTCAGGGCGCACACTGGCCGCCCGCGTTGGGGAGCGCAGCGTGCGCGGCGGCGCGGGCGAGAGGACGCGTGCAAATGGCCAAAGTTGTTGCCCGCCAGGTGGTGCCCGGATCGCAGGAGCGTGTGTGGCACGTGCTCTCCGACTTCGACCAGACGGCCGAGTGGCTGCCTGGCATCACGTCCATCGAGCACACTGGCGGCCCGCTCAGGGCCTCGGGACGCGAGCACGTGGCCCATATGGCCGACGGCGCGCAGGCCGAGCAGCGCGTGGTGGCCTGGGACAACTCGCGGCGCATCGCCTGGCGCACGGTGCGCGAGACGCGCGACGGCCGCGACGTGGGGTCGTTCCACAACGTGCGCACCACCATCGACCTGCGCCCCAGCGGCGACCGCACGGAGGTCACGCTCACCAGCACCTGGTCCGGCGGCGGCCCGCTGGGGCTGATTCGCTCGTTTGGCATGCGCAGCAAGGTCGCGCAGGATTTCGAGCAGGCGCTGGCCAACCTGGACGGGCTGATGGCCGGCGTCCTGAGCGGCGACTAGGGGCGGCCGCCAGCACGGCGCCGGCCAGCGCGCGCATGGAGGGTCCTGCGGAGGAACGCCGCGCCGACGGTTGGCGCGAACCCGTGCCGGCGCGTCTGGACCCCCTGCCGGCGCCCGACGCGGCCGCGCAGGCCAAGGTCGCCCGCGCCCGCACGCTGCGCGACGCGGCCGGCGCCGACGTGATGCAGCTGCGCGCGGCCACCGACCTTCTGATCGAGGCGGCCGACGCGTTCGACCTGGCCGCGCAGCCGGTGGAATTCGCCGGGCTGCACCTGGACCTGGCCGACATCCTGGCCCGGCGCGCGCGGCTGGGCGACCCGGACGTGCTGCACGAAGCGATAGACAGCTATCAGCGCGCCATCGTGGTCTTCAACCGCGACGAGTTTCCGGAAGCGCACACGCGCGCCTTTCACGGCCTGGGGCTGGCGCACTGGACCGGGGGGCAGCTGGAAGCCGCGCGCTGGTGTTTCGAGCGCGTGGCGGAGGCGCTGCCGCCCGCCGACGCGCCGGTGCAACACGCGCAGGCGCGCGCCAGCGTGGGCGCAGTGCTGGCGGCCATGCCCGACCCGCGCGCCCGCGCCGAGGCGCTTGCCGAATATCAGGCGGCCCTGCGCCTGGTCGACGCCGACACCCGCCCCGCCGAACACGCCGAGCTGCTGCTGGCCTACGGCCAGGCCAGGCGCGTGCAGCTGGAAGGCTCGCGCCTGGAGCAGCTGCGCGCGGCGGTGGATGCGTTCGAACGCGCCGCCGAGCTGGCCGCGGCCGCCGGCCGACCCGACGAGGCGGCCGCGGCGCGCGCGGAGGCGGCGCTCACGCAGGTCGAGCTGACGGGCCTGGACCCGACGCAGTTCGAGCGCGCGGGCGCCGCCTTCGACCTTGCCTTGCGGGACATCCCCGCCGACGCGCCGCCGGACCGACGCGCCGAGCTGCAGCTTGGCTACGCCCGCCTCTGGGCGGGCCGACTGCCCGGCGGCGGCGCCGCCGCGCGCGCGGCGGCGCTGGAACGCTACGAGGCCGCCATTGCGCTGGCGCCGCGCATGGCCTTGCCGGCGCGGGTGGCGGCCGCGCTGATCGAAGCGCCGCGCCTGCTGCTGGACGAGGCCGCGCCGCCGGCGGCGCGCGCGGCGCGCGCCCTGGAGCTCAGCCGCCTGGCGCTGGCGGCCTGGCCGCGCGCCCAATTCCCCACCGAGTTTGCCCGCGTGCAGCACAGCCTGGGCGCCGCGCTGCTGGCTTCCACCGCGGGCGACCGCGCGGCGCGTCTGCGGCAGGCGGTCGACGCTTTCGAGGCCGGTCTGGACGCGGTCGACCGCAGCAACGAACCCGAGGGCTATGCGGAGCTGCACCTGGCGCTGGCCGACGCGCTTGCGCAGCGGCGCGACGGCGACCGCGCCGACAACCTGCGCCGCGCCGGCGCGTCCGCCCGGCGCGCGCTGGAGGCGGTGGCCGACGGCCCCCTGGCGGGCCGCGCGCATCACACGCTGGGGCGGCTGACGCTCGAAGCAGGCGGCGCGTCCGCCGCGGACCTCCAGGAAGGCGCGGCCCACCTGCGCGCGGCGCTGGCGGCCCGCGATCGGCGCCGCGACGCCGCCGCCCACGCCGAGACCCAGCTGCTGCTGGGCATGACGCTGGCCACGCTGGCCGCCGCCGGCCAGCCGCAGGCGCTGCCCCAGGCCATCCAGGCCTACCGCGCCTGCGTGGCCGCCAGCGACCGCGCGGCGCGGCCGCTGGAGTTTGCCAGCGCCCACAACAACCTGGCCTCGGCCCTACTGCAATCCGCCGGCGCCGGCGCGCAGGACGTCAGCGACGCGGTTCGAAGCTACGAAACCGCCGCCGAGGTGTTCGACGCCGCCGCATATCCGCAGCAACATGCGATGATTCGAGGGAACCTCGCCCAGGCGCGCGCCAGACTTCGAGCCTTCGCGTGAGCACCCGACCCATCGACGGCCACGAGGTCGACGTCGCCGTGATCGGCGGCGGGCCGGCCGGCTCCACCGCCGCCACGCTGCTGGCGCGCGCCGGGTTCCGCGTGGCCGTGCTGGAACGCGAGCGCTTCCCGCGCGAACACATCGGCGAGTCGCTGCTGCCCATCGCCTTCCTGGCGCTCGACCAAATGGGCATCACCGACAAGGTGGTGCAGGCCGGGTTCGTGCGCAAGTACGGCGCAACCTACATCTGGGGCCGCTCGCGCGCGCCCTGGACGCTGCGGTTCTCGGAGCTGATCGACGACGCCTTCTTCGCCTTCCAGGTGCGGCGCGCCGACTTCGACAAGATCCTGCTGGACCACAGCGAGGACTCGGGCGCCGCCGTCTGGGAAGCCACGCAAGTGACCGACGTGGTGCAGCTGGGCGGGCGCGTGGTGGGCCTGCGCTGGCGCGGCGGCGACGGCACGGAAGGACGGCTGACCACCCGCTACGTGCTGGACTGCTCGGGGCAGTCGTCGCTGCTGGGCAAGCGCTTTGGCCTGCGCGAGTTCAACGAGGCCTTGCGCCACGTGGCGCTGTCCGGCTACTACCGCGGCGCGCGCAAGCTGTCCGAGGTCTACCCCGACCTGACCCGCAACGACGACGGCAACCTGCACATCGTGTCCAGCGCGGCCGGCTGGTTCTGGCACATCCCGCTGGCGGACGACATCAGCAGCGTGGGCTTCGTGACCGACCCGCGCCGCGTGCGCGGCAAGTCCCCGGCGCAGCGCGTCGACCTGTTTCTGGAGAACGTGGCCGCCACGCCGGAACTGCTGCGCCTGCTCGACTCTGCCGCGTGGATATCCGACCGCGTGGAGATGGACAGCGACTGGTCGTTCTTCTGCACGGCTTTCCACGGGCCGGGCTACATGCTGTGCGGGGACGCCGCCTGCTTTGTGGACCCCGTGCTGTCCACCGGCATTGCGCTTGCCATGAACGGGGCCATCCGCGCCAGCCTGGCGCTCACGGCCGCGCTGCGGCAGCCCGACCTGGAACCGCTGGCCATGCATTGGTACGACAGCGAATACCGCAAGACCGCCCAGGACTTTCTGGACCTGGCCTTGCACTGGTACCACGGCGAGCGCAGCCGCGAGGACTGGTTCTGGCAGGCGCGGCGCATTGTGGACCCGTCCCAAAGCTTCTCGCTGCAGCAGGCGTTCTCGCTCATAGCCGCCGGCGTGGCGCGCAGCCCGGGCGCCACCAGCCACCTGAAACTCAAACACGCCGGCGGCTTCAGCCCCGAGCAGCTGAAGATCATCTACCAGAACTTCGAGCTGGAACTCAGCGACGAGCAGGACGCCCAGCTGCAGGCCTACCTGCAAGAAGAACGCGAGGCGCGCAACTACCAACCCGTTGGCCAGGACCGCCTGCTGGACGGCGTGCCGACCTGGGCCGACGGCGTGCGCTGGCAGCCCTACATGCTCAACGACCGCGAGAACGTGCTGCGCCCGGCGACTCTGGTGGAGATTCCCGACGGCGAGAGCTCGAATTCGCACTACCTCTCCATCGCCGCCGCCTCGCTGCTGCGGCTGCTGGACGGCGCCCGCAGCGGCCGCGAGATCGTGGACGCCGCCGCCGCCAGCTGGGGCGCCGCGGCCGGCAAGACGCCGCAGGGCACGCAAAAGCTGGTGACCGACATCCTCAGCGAGCTGCACGCCGAAGGCGCGCTGCGCGTCGCCTGACCCACCCACCGCCCGCCGCCGCCGTGCATGACCCCGGCCATGCCCAGCGCGGCGCACGCCTGAACGACCCCGGAGGCCGCGCCGCATGATCTCGCTCATTCTGGACACGGACATCGGCGACGACGTGGACGACGCGTTTGCGTTGGCCTACGCGGTGCGGCATCCGCGGATTCGCCTGTGCGCGGTGACGACCGTGCTGGGCGACGCACGCTGGCGCGCGGCGCTGGCGCTGCGGGTGTTGGACGAGCTGGGCGCGGCCGGCGTCCCCGTGGCCGCCGGCGCCTCGGGCGGCGAGATTGCCGACATCCCGCGTTCCGGCGACGTGCTGCTCCCGCTCGGCAGCGACGACCCGCGCCGCGACCCGCGGCCGGCCGTGGACCTGATGGCCGACGCGATCGCGTCGGCGCCCGCCCCCGTGTGGCTGGCAACCGTCGGCCCGGCCACCAACGCGGCCGACCTGCTCCAGCGGCGGCCGCAGGCGCTGGCGCGTCTGGACGGCATTGTCATGATGGGCGGCCGCAACGACCCGGCCAATCCGCGCGAGCACAACTTTGGCACGGACCCGGCCAGCGCCGCGGCCGTATGCAACAACGGGCAGCAGGTGCGCGTGGGCGATTACCTGGTGACGTCCCAAACGCGGCTCCAGCGCACCGACCTGGCGCGCGTGCGCAGCGCCCCGGGCGTTGGCGCGTCGCTGGGCCTGATGCTGGAGACCTACCTCGACCGCCGCGGCCGCGCCTGGACCCCGATGTACGACCCCGTCACGCTGACCCTGGCGCTGGGCGAGGACTTCCTGACCCTGGACCCAGCGCCCATGCGCGCCGAGGTCGCGGCGCGTCAGGTCCGCTTCCAGGCCGCGGCGGGCGCGGCGCCGCTGCGCCTGGCCGCCGCGATCGACGCCGACGGGTTCCGCGCCGACCTGCTGCAGGTCATCAGCCGCGCGGGGTGACGCTGCCGCCGAACCCGCGCCTGCCCGCGGACGGCCCGCACCTCCAGCTCATCGAATCGGCGCGCGCGGCGCTGGCGTGCGACCCCAGGATCGCCGCCGCCTGGGTGGGCGGCAGCATTGCGGAAGGCACGGCGGACCGCTGGTCGGACGTCGACCTGCGGGTCGCCGTGGAGGCGTCCCATCACCCCGCGCTGCTGGCGGCCATGCCCGACGCGCTGGCCGCCATACGTCCGCTGCTGGGCTGGCGCGTCCGCTCGCTGCGCGGCGAGCACCTGGTCATCGCCGTGTTCGAGGGGCCGCTGCGCGGGGACCTGATCGTCACCACGCCCGCGGCGCTGCGGCGGCCGCGAACCGAAGCCGCGGCGCCGCTGGTCGATCCGCACGGCGACGCGGCGCGGTATTGCGGCGCCCCGTTTCGGCCGCGGCGCCGCGCGCCGATGGAGCTGATCGACCACGAAGCCGCGCTGGTTCCACCGCAGCTCGGCCGCCTGCGGCGCGCGATCCAGACCCGCGCGATGGTGTCAGCGCTGCACGCGCAAGCGAACCTGTTGGAATCTGCCCACCGCATGGCGCTGCTCCTGCACGACCCGCAGGCGGCGGGCCGCATGGGACCCAAGCAGGCGGCCGGTGTATTGACGGCGGCGGACACGGCAGCGCTCCTGGCGCCGCTGACGGCCTGGAGCGCAGGGTGGCCCGACCCGCGGGCGGATTCGATCGACCCGACCCTGGACGTGCTGCGTCCGCTGGCCGAGGCGCTGGCCGAGCGCTATGGCTCGACCGTGCCGCTGCATCCCGCGCCCACCGGCGGCGAGCCGCCCGCAGCGGCGAACCCCGCCGAGGCCGTGGAGGCGGCCGTCGACATGCTGCTGCACGCCATGGTCGGCGCCGCCTACTACAACCGCGGCTTGTCCACGGGGCTGTTGTGGGGCTACGCCGCCGCTGCCAGGATCACGGCCGACCTGGCGCGCGTGGACGGGCGCTGCGGCGGGCCTGCTGGCGCCAATCCCGACGCGCCCGCCGCAGCGCCGCAGCTCCTGTCGCGGCCCGCGCCCGCCGATGCGGCCGCGCTTCAGGCCGCCCTGCGCCCGCTGCGCCGCGGCGGCCTCCAGGCCGTTCGGCAGATTGCGGCCAACGCGGCGGCGTTGTATTCCCGCTGGCTGCGGCGCGCCTGCGCGCGGCTGGAGCGGCCCTATCCGGCGCGGCTCGACCGGGACGTGACCGCCTACCTGGCGCGCGAAGGCGTCTTCGCCCCCGGCGCCGCGCGTGAACCCCGCGCCGCCGTCGTGCACAATAGCGGGACTGCATCTCCCCAGAAGCAAGAGGCCGGCCCGTGAGGATCTCGCAGCGCGTTCAAGACTTGGCGGAATCGGGAACCATCGCCGTCAGCAACAAGGTTGCGGCCATGCGCGCGCAAGGCGTCGACGTGGTGAGCCTGGGCGCCGGCGAGCCCGACTTCGACACGCCGGCCCACATCAAGCAGGCCGCCGCCGCCGCGCTGGACGGCGGCGAGACCAAGTACGCCAAGCCCGCCTCGGGCGTGCCCGAACTCAAGCAGGCCGTCGTGGACAAGCTGGCGCGCGAAAACGGGCTGACCTACGCCCCGGCGCAGGTGCTGGCCAGCGTGGGCGGCAAGGAAGCGCTGTTCCTGGCCTTCGCCACCCTGATCGACCCCGGCGACGAGGTCATCATCCCCGCGCCCTACTGGGTGTCGTACCCGGAGCAGGTCAAGCTGGCCGGCGGCGTGCCCGTCTTCGTGGCCGCGGGCGCGGACGCCGGGTTCAAGGTCACGCCTCAGCAACTGCGCCAGGCGCTCACGCCCCGCACGCGCGTGTTCGTGTTCAACTCCCCCAGCAACCCCACCGGCGCCGCCTATTCGCCCGCAGAAACCGACGCGCTGGCCGAGGTGCTGCTGGACACGGACGTCGTGACGTTCAGCGACGAGATGTACGACCGGCTGCTGTTTGGCGGGCGCACGTTCAAGAGCTTCGCGGCCACCTCGGCGCACGCTTACGACCACACGCTGACGTTCAACGCCGGCTCCAAGACCTATTCCATGACCGGCTGGCGCATCGGCTACGTGGCCGGGCCCGCGGACGTCATCCAGAGCATGGCCAAGCTGCAGTCGCAAACCACCAGCGGCGCGGCCACCTTCACCATGCACGCCCTGGCCGCCGCGCTGAACGGCGATCAGGCGTGTGTGGAAGACATGCGCGCCGAGTTCGAACGCCGCGGGCAGTTCGTCCACCAGCGGCTGAACCAGATCGAAGGCGTGGTGTGCCCCGAACCCGGCGGCGCGTTCTACGCCTTCCCCGACGTGTCCGACACCTTCGAGGCCAAAGGCGTGGCCGGCTCCACCGCCTGGGCCGGCCGCCTGCTGGAGGAAGCGCACGTGGGCGTAGTGCCCGGCGTGGACTTCGGCGCGGACGACTGCGTGCGGCTCAGCTTCGCCACCAGCATGGAGGCGCTGGAAGAAGCGCTGCGGCGGATCGAGGCGTTTCTAGCCTAAGTTCGCCCAGAGAACCGCGGCGGCGATGCTCATCGCGGCCAGCAGCACGGTCACCGCGCCGGCCGCCGCGGCGCCCAGGCGAAACATCAGCCGATGTTCCATGGCCTTCATCCCCTGGCGCAAGGACGCGGCCGCGCGCGCAAGGTCGTCTTGTAGGACGGTTCCAGCTCGCTGCTGCTCCGCATGACGCAGCCCCGCGCGCAAGGTCGTCTTTCGCGGCCAGGTCAGTGGTCGTCGATGCCTTTTCCCTCTCCCACAGAGTGGGAGAGGGTCAGGGTGAGGGTTCTTCACCGCCCCCACCGTGTTGACAGCCAGCTAAAAACCGCCTACAGTGCAGTTGGGACCTGCGCACAATTTTCCGCAGGTCATGGACGACGGAGGCGCCTCATGCACGAGATTGCACTGGCGCACCGGCGGCGCCCGATCACCGGAGCGCGCCGGCGGAACATTCGGGTCCTCATGGGACGCTGGCAAGTGGACAGGCCGCGCCCCGCGGCGTAGCTAGTCGCGGGGCCGCCGGCCGCGCAGTCGCGGAGCGTCCCATTGTGGACAGGCGTTTGGCTGACGCTGAACAGCCCATCGCACCAGGTGTAGCTGTTGCTCCGCTGACTGACGGCCGCTTACGCGATTGCCCACGCATCGCGGACCAGACCCGCGCCGGCAACGGTGCGGGTCTGGGCATTCAGGCCATCGATGCGCCGATTCGCCAACCCCGACCCGGGAGCCTCCGCGCCGCCCGCGTTTCGCGTTGGGACCGCGTCGCACCGGTCGCCCAGGCCGTGGGCGGCCCTCCGAGCTAGGCTTGGTCGTAGACCTCCGGGTTGACCGTGCGGCTGGGACGCCCCCCGGACAGCCGCTCGATCAGATTCTCCACGGCCCGCCCGCCCATGCGCGACATGGCCTCGAAGGTTCCGCTGCCGAAGTGCGGGCTCAGCACAGTGTTGGGCAGGTCGAAGAGCGGGTGGTCGGGCGGCGGGGGTTCCACCTCGAACACGTCGGCCCCGTAGCCGGCAATCGCGCCCGCGGCCAGCGCCTCCACCAGCGCCGGCTCGTCCACCAGCTGCCCGCGGGAGGTGTTGATCAGGTAGGCGCCAGGCTTCATGGCCTCCAGTTGGGGCGCGCCGATCATGCGCTCCGTGTCGGGGGTGACCGCAGCGTGCAGCGCCACGAAGTCCGACTCGGCCAGCAGCCGATCTAGGTCGACGAACGCCGCCGTGATGCCGGCCGCCTCGAACCTGGCAGGGTCGGGGCGCGCGGTCGTCACCAGCACCCGCATGCCGAAGCCGTGGTGACAAATCGCGGCCACGCGGCGGCCAATTTCGCCAAAGCCCACCACGCCCACGGTCTTGCCCGCCAGCTCGCCGCCGTCCAGCCGCGTGCGCATCTCGAAGCCCGTCGTGCGCACGGCGCGGTCCGCGCGCACGATGCGGCGGGCCAGCGACCACATGAACCCCACGCTGAGTTCCGCGATGGTCTGCGCATTTTCGCCCGGCGCGTTCAACACGGCCACGCCGTGCGCGGTGGCCGCCGCCAGGTCGACGCTGTCCACGCCGGTGCCTACGCGCGAAATGGCCTCCAGGTCCGCGCCCGCCGCGTCGAAGACCTCGCGCGTCCACGGCTCGGTGCCAGCCACCACGCCGCGGCAGCCGCGCGCCGCCGCCGCCAACGCATCGCCCTCGGCAAACAACGCCTGCGTGACGCCATAGTGCGCCCGCAGCTTGGCCTCGACCTCCGCAGGCAGAGGAAACGTCTGGAGCACTCGCGTCATGAAATCACCATCATCGTAGGGCCGCCGTCAACGAGACCACCGCATCATCCCATCATTCTCCAACCGCGGCGTTCTCCCGCCAGGGACCCGAGCACAACCGCCCGGGCGGGTGGGGCGGGCGGGGCGGCGTCTGCCCGCGTCACCCGCGGCCCACACGCCGCCGCGCCGCCTGGTCAGTGCCGTGGCGGCAGATCGATGGCGCGCAGCTCTTCCGTGGCGCGCGCCACGGCGTCCACCACGCGGATGGTGGTCAGGTTGTTGCGGCCCGACAGCTCGGTGTCTGCGCCGTGGATGATCTGACGGGCGAACATGTCGGCGATCCGTTCCTCGGCGGACATGCCGTTGGGCGGCGCGTCCAGAGGCAGGGATTCGGACGCGCCGCCGCGCTCGAGCCGCAGCCCGGTGTCCCGGCCGCGCCGCCAGGAGGAGAGCGCCCCCTCGGCGCACACCACGGTGAACTGCAGCTCCGTGTGGCGCGCTTGCGAGGTGCCCGTGTAGGCGGCCGTCGCGCCGTCCTCGAACTCGATGATTGCGTGCACCAGCGAGGGCGTCGGCCAGGTTCCCCAGGGCGGTTCCACGCTCAGGCCCTGCACGCGCACCGGAGGGCGCGGCATGGTGGCCAGCAGCGTGTCCAGCTGGTGGACGCCTTGCTGCCACAGGTGCATGTGCGGCGAGTGGTGATAAGGGCCGGAGCGCGGCTTGTGATGCACCATCACCGCGTAGCCTGGCGGCCCGAACGTCTCGTCGGCCAGATGCCGCCGCATGGTCAGGTAGGCCGGGTTCAGGCGGTCGTTCTGCGTCACCAGCAGCTGCAGCCCTGCCGCCTGGGCGGTTGCCACCGCGCGTTCGGCATCGGCCAGGCTGACGGTGAAGGGTTTTTCCACCATCACGTGCTTGCCGGCCGCCAGCGCCTCGTCGATGAACGGCGCGTGCAGCGTCACCGGCGTCACCACCACCACCGCGTCGCAGTCGTGCCGGTCCAGCGCTTCGGTCAAGGACGAGTGCATGGCGTCGGCGCCCAGGTCGGCCAGGTCGCCGCCCTTGGCCAGGAACTCGGCGTCGACGTCGACCAGCGCCACAGGGTCGAACGCGTCCGACGCGGCCATCGCGCCCAGGTGCGCGCGGGCCCGATTCCAGGCGCCAACGTGAATCGTGCGGATCGCCATTGGTCATATTCCCCGGCCCGCTGGTCCCGGCCATTATGTCGCGGCCGGCGGGTCGGTTCGAATCTGCCGCTGCGCCGCCCGCGCGGCCGGCGCGGGCGGCGGCCGCCTACAATCGCGCCCAGCCGCGAAACGCCTGGAGACTGAGACCCGTGTCGCACGAAGCGCGCATGCAGGAGCAAGGCATCGTTCTGCCGGAGGCCCCCACGCCCATGGCGGCCTACGTGCCGGCCATCCAAACGGGCAATCTGCTGTGGATTGCCGGCCAGCCGCCCGGCGGTGACTGGCGCGGGCGCGTGGGAGACGAGTACGACGTGCCCACCGGCGCCCGCGCGGCGCGAGATTCGGGCCTGAACATCCTGGCCCAGGTGCGCAAGGCCGCCGGCAGCCTGGACGAGGTGGAGCGCGTGGTCAAGGTGATCGGCTTCGTCAACGCCGCGCCCGACTGCGACGACGTGCATCTGGTCGTCAACGGCTGTTCCGAGCTGATGCAGCAAGTCTTTGGCGAGGCCGGCCGCCACACGCGCTCGGCCGTGGGCTGCAGCACGCTGCCGATGCAAATCCCGGTCGAAATCGAGGCCATGTTCCTGCTGCGCAGCTGAGCCGCCCCGCCGTCCCCCGGCGGGGCCGCCGCACCTTTCCCGCGTCAGGCCCCCGCGCGCCGGGAGCTTGCGGTCTCCCTCAAAGCAAAAGCGGCCCCCGTGGGGGCCGCTTTTTTTCATGGCATTCCGGGCACGTGATCCCGTACCCGGGTGTCACGCAGCTAGTGAGCGCTCACCTCACATACGGCGGTGCCCGGAAGACCACGACTGGTATCGCCCATATGTATCACCCCCTCAGCGGTTCGGAGCTTCGGCCTGATGCCGATATCCGGTATGCGGCCATTATGCCCAGATTTCGGACGCTGGCAAGCGGGAACGCGGCGCGGCGGTCGACGCCGCGCGCCCGACGGATGCGGCGGGTGCGGCGGGTGCGGCGACGGTGGAGTCGCGCCTCGCGCCCGCAGGCGCATCTCACCGCGCGGTGCCGCGGTCGACCAGGTCGTCCGCAAGCGAGGCAAGCGCGGCCAATCCCGCCGCGTATCCAATCTGCGGCGGGACCGCGTCGCCGATCATGGCGGCCAGGTCGGTGCGCGTGGGCGCCCGGCCGTCGATCAGCCTGAACTCGAAACAATCCGGGAACCCTTGAATGCGCGCCGCCTCGTGCGGCGTGATCGTCGTGCGCCGCTCCGGGTGCACGTAGCGGCCGCGCCCAGGCGTGTTGAACCCGGTCGTAATCGTTCCCGCCGGCTTGTCCCAACGCAAACGTCCGTAGATGGACGGGTACGTATGCCCGTCCTTGTGACTGTCCGGCCGATGCTCGTTCGGAAGATCGTATTCGCCGTGATCGAAGAGATAATCGATTCTTCGCTTGTTGACGTCGGAAAGGGTGGCGGGCGTATCGAAGAGGTCGTGAGAATCCACGTGCATAAGATCCTCGATAGCCCAGCGCAATGGTCGCTGCGGGCGCGCGACCCGCGCAACGGCGGCGCGCACGTCTGGCTGGTGGCCGCAGCTCGCGAGCAAAATGTGCCGCTTTCTGGTCTGCGGCAACCCAACGCGAACCGCGTCCACCACGAATTCGTCCACCAGATAGCCGCTCGACGCAAACAGACCCTTGGCTTGCTCCAGAATCCCCCGGCTGTCGTGTCGAATGCCTGGGACGTTTTCGACAATCACCGCCTTGGCCCCCAGCGCAACCGCCAGCGCAGGCATCACGACGTAGTACATGTTCCGGGGGTCCGAGCGTCTGGTTCGGTTGTTGGACGTGGAGTGCCCCTCGCACGGAGGCCCGCCGAGCAGCAGGTCGACCTTCCCATGCGCAGCCGCGAGCGGCTCGGAGAGCAGCGCCGGCGCGCTCGAAAAAGCAATCCGCGGTCCGCGCGTCGAGTAGTTGGTCGTGACCGACGTCCAAAGATTCTCCGCCGAATACCCCTCGGGGTCGAAATTCCGCCGATAGACCTCCAGCGCCGTACGACTGACATCCACAGCCAACACGCTGCGGGGCTCCAGACCGCACGCGCGGACCGCGTCGAACACGCCAAACGAGAGGCCGCCGGCGCCGCAGAACACGTCGGCGACCCTGACGGCTGTTCGTCGAGAGATCAGCGGCGCGGGCGGCATGCGGCCCAGCAAATACGTCTTGTCCCAAACCGAGCTCAGGCATTCCTCGGCAACGTCCGCGCGTTGTCTGTCACTGATACGGACCGCGGACGCGCCCGACAGGCCGCCGACCGTCAGGCTGCGAACGATACGCTCGCCGCACACCGAGAATGCCTCTTGAATCTGCGGCGGCGGCGTCATCGATTGCCCACCCTAACCGATCTTCAGCCTGCTCGATAAAATCTCGATCAGCCTTTGCCTGTCGCTCGTCTCGCACTGCCAGATTGTAACCGCTGCGTGACCCAGGTCCCGCAGTTCCTGGACCTTCCGCGCGTCACGAGCCTTGTTTTGCTCGAACTTCTTCACCCAATACTCGCGGTTCGTCTTCGGCGTCGTCGCCTTCGTGCAGCCCGCATGACGGTGCCAGAAGCAGCCATGAACAAAAATAGGTGCGCCGCCATCATCGATCCAAATGTCCGGGCTGCCCGGCATGCCCTTGACGTTGGTCGTGAACGCAACGCCCATGGATTCGAGCGCCGACCGAACGGCAATTTCCGGTTCGGTGCCAGACTGCCGCACCGCCCGCATCTTTCGGCTGGTCGCACAATCGGATGCACGCTCGATCTCGACCATACGTCTAGGCGCGCTTAAGATTCGAGCTGGCGTCTGCAAGCAAACGCTGTAACTCTTCGTCGCTCAGAAACTCATACGAGACTATCGCGTGCAGCCGCCGCAGTCGCTTGTACAGCTCTCGGACGCCATCAGGACTGGTGCTGTGAAGATACGCGCGATCCGAGGTCGGGTCGCGGTACTGAAACTTCACGAGCTGTCGGGCGAGATTTCGACACCATGCATACCTGGGCCTTATGATCCCAGACTCCCAGAAGTCTGTATGTCCGGGCTGTTTCGCCAAGTGGTATGGGTCAGCCGAATCAGAATCGTAGACCATCTCGGCTCTAAACCATAGTATCGCAACTCTGTTTCGGGTTACAGAGGCGTTTATCCCATAGTTGCCCGGATGCGCCAACGTACCTCGAGACAGGTTCACGTGTCTGGCTTCGATGATATCGGGGAACTTCTCGACTGCCAGCCATCGCCAGAATCCGTCGCTGGCAACAAGATTGTTTGGAAGCTCGAGAATCCGATGAAGGATCGCACAAGCGTCTTTGTCGAACGTGTTGGCAGTAAGCGTCATTCCGCGGTCTTGCAGACGAACCTTCATGCATCGAAGCTCGTTTGCAGCGTGATCGGCCTTCGACTCGTCCCAGGCATCCCCGGTCCCTGTGTAGTCGACCTCCGTGCGGAGCAATCTGTATGGCCGCCCCTGCCGCCGCTGTTCCACGACCTTTCGTGCAACTTCGTTCGAGAGGGCTTTTCCTTTCATGGCCGCATCTCAGACGACGACTTTGTAGAGCGCGGCGATCAAGCTGCGCAGTTCAGACAGGCTGTCGTCTTGTTCGCCCAGACGCTTGATTTCCTGATAGGGCTTGCCGCTAACCTCGTGCAGGTGCGCAAAGACCTGTCCCACAAGCGTCGCAGTGTCATCCAAATCCGGCAGTTCGTCCGTGTTGGCAAGCACGTCAGTCCAGATCTGGGTGGTGATGTCGGCCGCCAGCATCTTCCATCCGAGATCATTGGCGCCGTGCAGCGCTGCCATCTCGCTCAGAGGCTGCTCGGCCTTGCTGTTGACCAACACCGTCAACACGTCGGCTACAGGGCGTCTATACCGGTCCACGTCATCGTCCGGGTGCTTCCACTCGATAGTCCACAGCATCTCCGCAGGAAACCCGGTGCTCCCCCCGAACTCCACCCACCTGAACGGAAAGGTCTGCGCACTGGTGCTCTCTCGAACCGAGAACTCCTTGCGGCATATGACCTTCCCCGGTCCCAGGCCCAGCCGCGTCAGGGATTTACTGCGCGCCGTAACGCGGAGCGCCAGGATAAAGTCGATACCCTGGCCGGAATGCAGCGTCTGGAGTTTGCCGCTGCTCGGCGAATACGATTCGGTCGGGAGGGAATCGATTGGCCAGCGGTCCAACACGTCATAGCGTCTGAGGCTTTGGCTTCGAGCCGACAGCCCGAGCTCCAGATCGAGGCGTTGCAAGCCCAACTTGTTCGTGAGGTCGTCGTGCCAGTCGACGCTGACCTCGAACCTCGGATTGACGGACTCGAATTCGTGCGCGGAGATATGCTGCGTCGGCTCGACGCTGAGGGCCTTATAGGTAAACGGCGAGAACCGGCACCGTGCGAGGAGCCCTTGCAAAAGGTTCGAAAGCTGATTCGGGCTGCTCCCATCTCCGAACGGCGGAAGGAATCGGCGCTCGCTCCGATGCCACCCGCGATGCGTTGGCGGGTTGCTGGCCGTCATACGCGGGAGCGCTCCATTGGACTCTCAACCACCTTCTGGTTCCGTTTGCGTCGGCACGTGAATCCGCACGTCGAGACTGGCATACAACTCGCGCTCGAAACACGCTGACTCCACTTCGACGACGGTTGTTTGCGCTTTGAAGATCACGAGGCTGACGTCGAACCCGTCGACCTTCACGTCGGTTCCGTTGACGGTCACCGAAGCCAGCGGCAAACGCTCGGAAGGGTCGCGCCGCAGGGCGTCGTCAAGGACAACCGCCGGATAGAGAGACATAACGGCGCGAGTGCTGTCGACAGGAGCATCCTGTTTCAAGCCGACCTCCACGGCAGCATTGAGTCTCGAATGCGCCGCGCCGTTCACTCGCCGCTCATGTATTCGGACCTCGAATGGGTCCCCTCTGGAGGCCGGAACGGGCACCGGCCCCGCCGCTGACATGAGCCTGGCCAGGATTTGCTCGAGACGGCGGGTTCCTTCCACGCGTACGGGCGGTGGAGTATGCGTCAAACTCTTCTGGAACTCTCGCCCCCGATTCTTGATTCTGCGCAGAACGCTTTCGACGATCTTCTGTGCGGCCGCACTCTTTTCGGCGCTCTCTGGATATGCATCGTGAAGACGCTGCGAATTGGGGTTCCAGGCGTCATGCGACGGCGGCTCCGAAAGGTGCAGCGCCTCTTCGGCTTCCGGGTCACTAACGAATACACCCACGAAGCGGCCGGCGCCTGCACCGCCCGGGTTCATATATTCGACGACCATCCGCGGCCCGCTGCGTATCAGGGCGATCGTGTTCTCGAGATACGTATCCTCGACCGAATCTTCAGCGGCGTCTGGGTCTCGAGGTTCCAGCGCCTTCAGCGCTATTTGGCCCGGCTTGGCGCCATACGTCGAGTTCAACCGCTCGATACGCTCGCCGTCCTCCTTCGGAACACTCTCCTCGATCAACGAGTAACACCTGATGTACGGACTCAGATCGGGACGCTGACGCGGTTCGGGCTGCGAGACTTCGTCCGCTCCCTGGTCTCCACCCTGCCACAGCTCGACGTGGAGTTGGTTGGACTGGATTCTCGGCCACCAATAATCTTCGACCGCAGGTTTCACCTCTTCCATGTCCACGTGCGATCCAACGATCATGATCGACGTACCTGTTTCTCCCTGGTCGCGCTTGACGAATCCTAGACGGCTGGCCACCTCGTGAGCTTCAGCATCGACAAGAGGCAGGCATTCTATCTGCTGTCTCTCGTTTTTCTTTTCCACACCAAAGAGCGCGCGGCCTGTGTATTTGACACCATCGCCGCCGTAATGTCCATCGAACGTGGCGCATCCGAAGAAGCGGGCATGTACCCCCCCCCCCCCCCCCCCCCGAATTTTCTTGTGCGGCTCGAATACACTGTAGACGAAGAAGGTGTTGCAATTCGACGCTTCTTCGTAAACTTCTTTGCCAAAGCCGTATGAGCCGCCTCGTTTGCTGGACACTCCTGTGGTGTCCTGGCCAAACGAAAGGCAGAGCTCTACAAAACGATCTTTGTCATCGTCTTCGTCGTATCCCAGTCCGCACGTGTTGCGATCTTCGATAATCGTAACGGGAACAGGCGCCGCTGACGCCGGACACAACGCTTCGTAGGCGTTACCGGCCTTGAGCCGAAGCTTTGGAAGCCTTGCAAACGGTGAGTCCTCGTCTTTGAACCCGATCAGCCTGCGGAACTCTACGACCTCTTCTTCCGAGATCGTCCTGTTCCAAATCAAGACGTCTGTCTTCTCTCCGTCAAGCGTGGCGTCGACGCTGTTCTGAATCGCTTCCCGGACGACGCGGGCCTCGGTGGAGAGGTTGGAGCCTTCGAGGGCGTGGCGGCGGGCCGTGGATCTCATGCGGTGGTTTGGGTCTTCCGGAACGAAGAACCACGCGGGGGCGTGTTCGAAGCTCATGTGTTTACGCATCGCAAGAGAACGCGGCGGCGGGCGGCAGCATGGTACTCGAGTGCCGACGGTCTCACTTGCGGCGAGCGGCGCGTATTCGCGTCAGGTTTCGGACGCGCTCGAAGCGGCGGTAGAGCATGGCGAGGGTGAAGAGGATGGTGATGACGAGGCCGGGGACGCCGAAGACGAAGCCGGTGAGATGGCCCATGAGTTCGGCGGGGCCATCGCCGGTGGCGCCGCTGGAGAGGGCGGACATGAAGAAGAAGGGCGAGAGGGCGATGGCGCCGACGGCCATCTGGCCGGCAAAGCCCATGACGGGCAGCAGCAGCACGAACAGCACGGTGCGCGCCCGCCGGACGGCGCGGTCGATGCCGCGGTCGGCCATGCGGCCGGCGCGGCGGTCGGCGTATTGGTCGTGGCCGCAATGGCGGCAGGCGGCGTCGCGGGCGGCCATGTGCCGGCCGCAGTTCGAGCAGACGATCGTGCCCACCACACCGCTCCGTGCCAGCCGCTCCGCGCGGCCAGCGGCCCGATTGTGACGCGCCGCGCCGCACTTCGGCAACCGCCGCCGCCCCGGACGGGCGCGGGAGGCTGGCGCCCGCAACGGCGGCGGCGGGGCGCGGCGCGGGCGGGGAGGGGCGCGCGACTTGGCCGTGCGGGGTCAGCGCGCGGCCGGCGCGCGTGCGGGGCGGCCACACGGCGGGCCGGCCTGGCTGCAGCGCCCAAGAACGCGGCCGGCGCGCGTGCGGGGCGGACGGAGACGGGCAATGCCGCAAGACGTGCAAGCGAGCGCGGCGGGGGCGCGCTGGGCAGCCGGGGTCAGGCCGGGCGCAGGCCGCGCAGCTCGTGGCTGAGTTCGCGCGCCATCAGGATGCGCGCGGCTTCGGTTACGGGCAGGCCGTCGAAGAGTGCGGCGTTCATGAGCTCGATGACGGGCATTTCGACGCCCAGCCGCCGGGCGAGCCGCAGCGCGCCGCGGGCGGTGTCCACGCCTTCGGCCACCATCACCATGCGCGCCTGGATTTCGTCCAGCGACAGCCCGGCGGCGAGCTGCTGGCCCACGGAGTGGTTGCGCGAGTGGGCGCTGGCGCAGGTGGCGATCAGATCGCCCATGCCGGCCAGCCCGGCAAAGGTGAGCGCGTCGGCGCCGGCCGCCACGCCCAGGCGCGTGATCTCGGCCAGGCTGCGGGTCATAAAGGCGGCTTTGGCGTTGTCGCCGTAGCGCAGGCCGTCGATCATGCCGGCGCCGATGGCGATGACGTTCTTGAGCGCGCCGGCGAGTTCCACGCCCACCACGTCGTCGCTGAGATAGGTGCGGAACGCGGGCGCGCGCAGCCGCAGCTGCACGTCGCGCCCCACGGCGGGAGCGCGGCCGGCCACCACGGCCGCGGCAGGTTCGCCGGCGGCAATCTCGCGCGCCAGGTTGGGGCCGGAGAGAACGGCCAGACGGTCCAAAATCTGGGGGCCGGCCCAGCGCGCCACCACCTCGCTCATGCGCTCGCCGCTGGCGGGGTCGAGGCCTTTGATGCCGCTGACGATGACGGCGCGCGGGTCGATGGCGTCGGCGATAGTTTTCCAGTTCTCGCTCAGCCGCCGCATGGGCACGACCACCAGCACCAGCGCGGCGCCGCGCAGCGCCGCGGCCGGGTCGTGTTCGACGCGCAGCGAGTCGGGCAGGGTGACGCCGGGCAGGAAGCGGGCGTTCTCGCGCCGCGCCGCAATCTCGCGCGCCTCGGCCTCGCGGCGCACCCAGAGCGTGCACGGCCCCTGCGTGGCCGCCGCCAGCGCCGCCAGCGTGGTTCCCCAACTGCCCGACCCCACCACGGCCACTCCGCCCACGGGCGCGCCTCCTCTGCACGGTCCAGCGAGCGCCAAGTTTAGTCGCGCGAGGGGTGGGGGAATGAAGGGGGACAGACGCGTTCTTCTTCGCTCCCGTCCAGGGTGCGGGGAACGAGGGGCGGGGGCGCGAGGCGGGGCGGTGCTAGCCTTGCCGTGGGTGCGCGCGCGGGCGCGGGCCGTTTTGGACTTCACACACTTCTGATGTCACAGATCGATCCTCTGCCTGTCGTGGACCGCGCGGCTGAGATTCGGCAGGCGCTGGCGGCGGTTGTCGAGCCGGACTTGCAGCGCGACCTGGTGTCGGCGCGGCTGGTGCGCGACGTGCGCGTGGTTGGCGACGCCGTGAAGCTGACCGTGGTGCTGACGTCGCCCGCCTCGCCGCACCGCGAGGCCTTGGAGCGCGGCGTGCGCGAGGCTATCGCGGCCTTGGCGTGGCCCGCCGAGATCGAGATCACCTGGGCGGCGGACGTCTCGGCCAACAGCGGGTTCGGCCAGGAGGGCCAGGCGATCCCCGGCGTCAAGAACACGCTGGCCGTGGCCAGCGGCAAGGGCGGCGTTGGCAAATCCACGGTGGCCGTGAACCTGGCCGTGGCCTTGCACGCGCTAGGGGCGCGGGTGGGGTTGCTGGACGGCGACATCTACGGGCCGAACGTGCCGGGCATGCTGGGCGTGGACGGGCGCCCGGTGCTG
Organism: uncultured Chloroflexota bacterium; assembly: GCA_958296175.1. Classification (GTDB taxonomy): domain Bacteria; phylum Chloroflexota; class UBA11872; order UBA11872; family UBA11872; genus UBA11872. Next base: position 901,220 of record OY282448.1, on the reverse strand, counting down.
GCCAACGACAAGATTCAGCCGCTGTCGGCCTTTGGCGTGCCGGTGATGTCGATGGGCTTTCTGACCGACCCCGGCCAGGCGGTGATCTGGCGGGGGCCGATGATTGCGCAGGCGCTGCGCCAACTGCTGCACGACGTGGCCTGGGGCGAGCTGGACTACCTGATCGTGGACCTGCCGCCGGGCACGGGGGACGCGCCGCTGTCGCTGGCGCAGCTGCTGCCCCTGTCGGGCGCGGTGATCGTCAGCACGCCGCAGGAGGTGGCGCTGCAAGACGTGCGCCGCGGCATTGCCATGTTCGAGAAGCTGCGCGTGCCGGTGCTGGGCGTGATCGAGAACATGTCGTACTTCATCAGCCCGGACAGCGGGGCGCGCTTCGAGATTTTCGACCACGGCGGGGCGCGGCGCGCGGCCGAGGAGCTGGGCGTGCCCTTCCTGGGGGAGATTCCGCTGGACCCCGAGGTGCGCATCGCCTGCGACCAGGGCCGCCCGGTGACGGCGCGCGGCCCGGACGACCCGGTGGGGCGGCCTTATTTCGAGGCGGCGCGCCTGACGGCGTCCGAAATCACGCGCCTGAACGCGGCCAAGCCCGACCCGCTGCCGGTGCTCTGAGGCCGCTGGCCGCCGCGCGGCCGCCGCGAAGAACGCGGCAGGGCGCGGCGGGACGACGAAGGCTGCGGACGTTCACCGCGCCGCCTGCTCTTCGGTCCGTGGTCCACATCCCGCGTTCCACGACCGCCGTCATCCTCGCCGACCCCGCCAGCGCTCATTCCCCGTCGTAGGTCAAGACGCTGTGCACGGGGTAGGCGCCCAGTTTGGCGCGGCCGTCCAGGAAGGCGAGTTCGATCAGGAAGGCGAGGCCGTGCACCTGGCCGCCCAGGCGTTCGACCAGCTCCACGGCCGCCGCCGCGGTGCCGCCGGTGGCGATCAGGTCGTCGACGATGACCACGCGCTCGCCCGGCTGGATGGCGTCGGTGTGCGCCTCGATGGTGTCCACGCCGTATTCCAGCTCGTAGGCCGCCGCGATGGTGGCGGCGGGCAGCTTGTTGGGTTTGCGCAGCGGTACGAACCCGCAGCCCAAGACGCGCGCGACGGCCGAGGCGAAGATGAACCCGCGCGATTCCACGGCGGCCACCGCGGCCAGGTCCGCATCCGCATACGGCGCCGCCAGCGCGTCGATCGCCGCCGCCAGCGCGTCGGGGTCCCGCAGCAGCGGGGTGATGTCCTTGAAGACGATGCCGGGCTTGGGGAAGTCGGGCACGTCGCGGATGTGGGCGGTCAGGTCGCGAACCATGAGCGGCCTCGCTGACGGAGCGCCCGCCGATCATGGCACGCCCCGCGGCGGCGCGGCGCGGCTTTCTTCTTTTCCCCTCTCTGGGGGAAAAGGCAGGGTGTGTTTTCCCTCTCCCTGGAGGAGAGGGCGGGGTGAGGGGGAGCGGCCGGGCGGGATCTTGGTGCACGGGGGGGGGGGGGCGCTCGGAGCGGGGGATGCGCCCGTTCGCCTCGCACCGCGGACGACCCCTCACCCCAACCCTCTCCCCGCAGACGCGGGGAGAGGGGGAAGACGCGGTGGAGCGCGCCGTCGCCCGAACGCCGCGGGCGCGGGGAGGGGGAACGCGGCTCGGGGCGAGGGAACCGGAGGGGCGAGATTTCGTGCTGTGCGACAGACGGCGGCGGGGCGCGTAGGCTCGTTGGGCGACGCGGATGGAAGCTATGGACATGCACGACGCGCGGCAGGACGGCCCGGCGATCACCCAGACCTATCCCGGCCTCGACCATCTGATGATCGAGTTCAACCAGATGAAGGCGTTCCTGGACGACCCGCTGGTGATCGTCGAGGCCGACGGGGTGCGCGTGCGCGACCACCGGGGGCAGTGGTACATCGACGGCCTGTCGGCGGTGGCCGCCGTGCAGCTGGGCCATCGCAACCGCCCCATCATCCAGGCCATGACTGCGCAGCTGGAGCAGGTGGCGCTGGCGCTGCCGTTGTACGCGGCAACCGAGCCGGCCATCGCGCTGGCCGAGCAGCTGGCGAAGGTGACGCCCGAGCCTCTGACGCACGTCAAGTTCACCACCGGCGGCTCCGAGGCGAACGAAACCGCCTTCAAGCTGGCGCGCCAGTATCAGCGGCAGACGGGCCATGCCTCCAAATACAAGGTGATTTCGCGCTACGCCAGCTATCACGGCGCAACGCTGGGCGCGCTGGCGGCCAGCGGCGGGGCGGCGCGCAAGCTGGCCTTCGAGCCGTTCCCCACCGGCTTCGTGCACGTGCACCCGCCGGATTGTTACCGCTGCCCCTTTGGCCTGGCCTACCCGGACTGCGGCGTGCGCTGCGCCGCAATCGTGGACGACGTGATCCGCGCGGAAGGTCCCGACTCGGTGGCCGCCTTCGTGGCCGAGCCGGTCATCATGTCGGCCGACGGCTTCATCGTGCCGCCGCCGGAGTATTTCACGATGCTGCGCGAGATTTGCGACCGGCACGAGGTGCTGCTGATCTTCGACGAGGTCATCACCGGGTTCGGGCGGCTGGGCGAGATGTTTGGCGCCGACCTCTACGACACCTGCCCCGACATGATGACGGTGGGCAAAGGCATCAGCAGCGGCTATGCGCCGCTGGCCGCCGTGCTGCTGTCGGCGCGGGTTGCGCAGGCGTTCTGGGGCGAGGCCGCGGACAACGTGCACTTCAACGCCGGGCACACCTACGCGGGCAACCCGGTGGCCTGCGCGGCCGGGCTGGAAGCGGTGCGGCAGCTGACGAACGGCGCGCTTGCGAACGGGCAGGCCCAGGGCGCGCGGCTGCGCGCGGGGCTGGACGCGCTGGCCGCGCGCTACGAGCAGATCGGGCGCGTGGACGGCCACGGCCTGCTGCTGGGCGTGGAGTTCGTTAGCGACCGCGCGGCGCGCACGCCGTGGCCGGCTGCGCAGCTGCTTTGCCGCGCCGTGGCGCAGACTGCCAAGCGCAACGGCCTGATCGGCCGCATGGGCGACCACATCTTCGTGCTGGCGCCGCCGCTGACCTCCACGGCGGAGGACGTCGACGAGATGCTGGAGATTCTGGACGCCTCCATTGCGGAGACGCTGGAGACGTTTCCGGCCAGCGCATGACTCGGCCGGCGCTGCCGCGGCGGCCGAGGCGGGGGCAGCCGAGCGCCTGGCCGGCCGGGGTATGACGCGCGCGGCCTTTGCCAACCGCGTGGCCGCCTATGCAGCCTCGCCGACCCACCGCGAAGGCCCCACGCTGGACCTGACGGTGGACCTGGCCGGACCCCTGCGCGGCGCGCTGGCCTTGGACGTGAGCACAGGCCCCGGCTTCACCGCCCACGCGCTGGCGGCGGCGCAGGCGCGCACGGTGGCGGCGGACGTGGCGCTTCCCATGCTGCGCCACGCGCGCGGCGCCGCTCCGCAGCGGCTCTGGACGGCGGCCAGCGACACGCAGCGACTGGCCTTTGCCGACGGCGCGTTCGACGTGGTGACCTGCCGCCACGCCTTCCACCACTACGCCAACGGCCCGGCCGCCGCCGCCGAAATGGCGCGCGTGCTGGCGCCAGGGGGGCGGCTGGTGATAACCGACACCATCTCGCCCGACGACCCGGCCGCCGCCGCGGCCATGCACGTCATCGAACAAACGCGCGACCCTTCCCACGTGCGCAACTGGACGGCGGCCGCTCTGGTCCAGGTCGTGGAACGCGCGGGTCTGCGCGTGGAACGCACGGAACACACGGGCACGGCGCAGGAGTTCGACGCCTGGTGCGCCCGCACAGGCGTCGATGCGGCCGTGCGGGCGCATCTCTGGCGCAGGTTCGTAACGGACCCCGCGCCGCGCGCGGCCTTCGCCGCGCGCCAGACGGGCGGAACGCGCCGCTTCGTCTGGCCGGTGCTGGTGGTGGCCGGCGTGCGGCCTGCCTAGACTCGCCCAGGACGCGGCGCGCACGCGCGCCCCGGGCTGCGACGACAGGAGCGACGACATGGCAACGGCGCCGCTGAACATCGGCATCGTGGGGTGCGGCGGGATTTCCCGCATGTACACGGACATTTACGTGGGCTTGCACGAGCTGGCGCAGGTGGTGGCCGTGGCGGATCTGGCGCCCGAGCTGGCGCGCGACCGCGCGGCCGGGCTCACGGCCGGTTACCAGGCCGAAGCCGCGCGCGCGCGCGCCCAGGCCGCCGGCGCGCGCAGCCAGGACGAACGCGCCGCGGCAACCGCGCTGGCCGCCTCCGCCGACGCGGCCGCCGCGAACGACATCCAGACGTTCGGCCATCACCGCGAGCTGCTGGCCGAGGGCGGCGTGGACGCCATGGTGCTGCTGACCGCGCCCTCCGTGCGCGGCGGGCCAACGCTGGACGCCGCCGCCCAGGGCGTGCACGTCTTTACCCAGGGGCCCATGGCGCGCAGCGTGGCCGAAGCCGACGAGATGCTGGCGGCGGCCGCCGCCGCCGGCATCGAGCTGCACGTGCAGGTCGGCTCGCGCTACAGCCGCGGCATGCGGCACGCGCAGCGCGCCGCGGCCAGCGGCCTGCTGGGCCAGATGGCCCTGGCGCGCGTGGACCTGAACCTGTTCCGCCCCCAGTCGCCCTACTTCCGCGCCAGCCACTGGCACGGCACCTGGGAGGGCGAAGGCGGCACCTCGGTCTTCCACCACGGGCGCTACATTATCGACCCGTTCCTGTTCGTGGTCGGCTCGCCGATCGTGGAGGTGACGTCCTACGCAGGCGCGATGCTGCGGCACATCGAAACCGACGACCTGACCCTGTCGCTGGTGCGGTTTGCCAACGGCGCGCGCGGGGTGGTGTCGTCGTCGCTGCTGCATCACACCAACCCGCTCACCCCCACCTACCGCTTCGAGGTGATCGGCAGCGAGGCCTCGATGGTGGTGCAGCAGGAATACACGCACCCCGAGGTTCCCACGGTGATGCTGGGGTCGCGCGAGAACGGCTGGCAGGCCACGGTGCGGTTCGGCTCCAACCACGACCCCGCGCTGGTGCAGCGGCTGGAGGCGCTGGAAGCCGAGGTGGCGGACGCGCCAATCCGCGCCACCGAGGAGTATCAGAGCCGGATATGGCTGGAATCCATCCTGGGCGGCCCGCCCACGCCCGCGCCGCTGCGCGTGCCGCACCACCACGTGGAGCTGACCCGCGCGGTCTACAAGTCGCAGGAAACGGGCGGCCCGGTGAGCCTGCCGCTGGCCAAGGACGACCCCTTCTACGGCTTTGACGGCCGCCTGACCCACGGCCGCACCATCCCCGCCACCGACCCGCCGCCCAGCGGCGAAGTCCCCCGCCGCACCCGCCCAGCCTAGCCGCCGCGGCTGCGGGCCACGACCCAGAGGGGTGCAGAGGGAGAAAGGCAAAGCGCGAAGGGCAGAGAGCGAAGGGCGGAGCGGCGATTTTTCCCTCTCCCTGAGGGAGAGGGCAGGGTGAGGGGGCGCCGGCTGGGTGGGCGCTTTTCCCTCTCCCTGGGGGAGAGGGCAGGGTGAGGGGGCGCGGCTGGGCGGGCTCTTGGTGCTCGGGAGAGGCGCCCGGGGCGGGGGAAGCGCCCGTCCATCTCGCGCTGCGGACGACCCCTCACCCCAACCCTCTCCCCGCAGGCGCGGGGAGAGGGAGGAAGAATCCGTAGCCGCCGCGGCCGCAGGACGCGATCCCGAGGGTGCGGACAGGGAGAAAGACAGGGCAGCTCCCCTGAGGAAGAGGGGCAGAGGGCGAAGGGCTGGGCAGCTCCCTTGCGGGAGAAAGGCGGAGCGGCGATTTTCCCTCTCCCTGAGGGAGAGGGCAGGGTGAGGGGGCGTCGAAGCCCGGCGGTGGCAGCCTCTCCCCGCAGGCGTGGGGCGAGGAGGGACGGGTCAGTAGGCGCCGCGGCCGCGGGCTACTACCCAGAGGGTGCGGAGCAGGATGGTTAGGTCTAGCCAGGGGGTGTAGTTCTGGATGTAGTAGAGGTCGTATTCGACGTTTTCGTGCAGCGGCAGGTCGCCGCGGCCGTTGACCTGCCACCAGCCGGTGATGCCGGGCAGCACCGAGAGCCGCTGGCGTTGCCAGGACTGGTAGCGCGCCACCACCCAGGGCAGTTCCGGCCGCGGCCCCACCAGGCTCATCTCGCCGCGCAGCACGTTCCAGAGCTGGGGCAGCTCGTCCAGGCTGGTGCGCCGCAGGAAGCGGCCGACGCGGGTGACCCGCGGGTCGAGCAAGGGTTTGTAGACCTTGTCGGTGGCCGCGCCGCGTTGCAGCGCGGCTTCCTGCTGGTCTTCGGCGTTCGGCACCATGGTGCGCAGCTTGAACATGGTGAAGACGCGGCCGTTTTCTCCCACGCGGCGTTGCGCGAACACCACGGGCCGGCCGCCGTCCAGATACACCGCCAGGGCCAGCACCGCCAGCACTGGCGCCATCAACACCAGAGACAGCGTGCCCAGCAGCAGGTCGAAGGTGCGTTTGAAGAAGCGGTCGACCCCGGTGATGACGGGCGCCCGCACACTGATGAGGGGCAGGCCCCACACGTCTTCGGCCATGGCGCGCCCGGACATGAGGTGGAAGACGTCCGGCACCAGGCGCACGCGCACCGGCGCGGAGTCCAGCGCCACCACGATTTCACGGGTGCGTTCGTGGGCGCGCATGGGCAGGGCGATCAGAACCTCGTCGGCCTCGCAGCGCTCGATGAGGCCGGGCAAGTCGTCGCACCCGCCCAGCACGGGGGCGTCGTGCAGCCGACAGCCATGCTTGGCCGGGTCGTCGTCGGCGAAGCCGATGACCTGGAACCCCGCCCAGGGGCGCTCGCGAATCATGGCCGCCACGCGCTCGCCCACCGGCCCGGCGCCCACCACCAGCACGCGCGCCGCCCCGCGGCCGGCGATGCGGTTGCTGCGCACCACCAGGGTGAGCAGCCAGCGCAGGTTGATGAGCAGCAGCGCGTCCAGCGCAATGAAGTAGAGGAACAGCAGGCGGGAGAGGAACTCGACCTTGACGACGAAGAAGACGGCGAACAGGGCGCCGGTGGCGATGAGGATGGCCGGCAGCAGCACGCGGATTTCGTCCACGACCCGCAGCAGGCGCCGATGGTCGTACAGGTGGGCGAAGTGCAGGAAGAAGGCCCAGAGGGCGGTCACGATCACGTATTCGCGCAGGGTGAGCCAGGGCAGGCGTTCCGCACTGCCGGCGCCGATAGGCAGGGCGTGCCGCAGCACGTCGGCCAGATACAACGCCAGCAGGGTCAGAGCGATGTCGGCAAGGGCCAGCAGGCCGCCAAATCGTCGTGCGCGGTTTCGCACGTCAGCGCCTCAGGAGCAAATCGCGATAGACCCTTTCGGTCGCGCGCGCCATGGCCGCGCCGTCGTGGCTGGACGCAATCGCGGCGCGCGCCTGCGCGGCCAGCGTGCGCGCCAGCTCTGGCCGCGTCAACAGTTTAAGCACGGCCGCGGCGGCGGCTTCGGTGTCGCCGGGGTCGACCAGCAGTCCCGTGCGTTCGTGCTGGACGAGGTCGGAGGTGCCCACGGCGCGCGCCGCCGCGATGGGGACGCCGGCGGTCATGGCTTCCATAATCGAATAGGGCACGCCCTCCCAGCGGGCGAGGTGGAGATAGACGTCCGCGGCCGTGAGCAGGGTGCGCGCGTCGGGCACGTAGCCCGGCAGCTCCACGGCCTGGCGCACGCCCAGCGCCTGCAAGCGCTGTTCGACCTGCGGCCGCAGTTCGCCGTCGTTGGCCCACAGAAAACGCACGTCCGGGCGCTGGCGGTGGATGGCCGCAAAGGTGTCGGCAATGTCGAACGGCGCCTTTTGCTCGGTGAACCGCGCGGTTGCGCCCACGATTGGGGCCGCGGCCGGCAGCCCCAGACGGCGGCGGGCCTGGCCGCGCGGCAGCGGCTGGAAGGGCGCAAAGCTGAGCGGCACCACGCGCACCTTGTGCCGGGCAACCACGCCGGCGGCCACCTGGCGCTCGCTTTCCGACAAGGCGATCAGGGCCGAGGTTGCCAACCCCAGGATGCGTTCCAGCCAGCGCAGCGGGGCGCGCGCCAGCGGGGCGCGAAAGTTCAGGAAGTAGAACCCGTGCGGCGTGTGCACCACGCGCACGCCCGGACAGAGCGCCGCCGCCGCGCGGCCAACCGCGCCGGCCTTGGTGCTGTGGGTGTGCACCACGTCGTACCGCCGCCGCCGCATGAGCCGCCACAGCGCCCAGGCCGCGCGCAGGTCGCAGACCGGACGAATCGCCCGCACCATCGGCGCCACGTGCAGCTGCACGCCCAGCGCCGTCATGTCCTCGAAGAACGAGGTGTCGCCGCGCGGTTCGGAACGGACGCGCGGGCAGGCCACCTCCAGCCGCACCGAGTCCCGGTCGGCCGCCGCCGCCAGGTCGAGCAAGTGCCGCTTGGTTCCGCCGATGGTGGCCTCCATGACGTGGAGGACTCGAATCGGGCGGTTCGGCCCCGGCGGCGCTACGGCAGCCCCATCCCCTGCAGCCATGCAAACTCTGCCTCGATGCCCTGGCGAATGGTGGTGGAGGGGTCGAACCCGAGCAGGCGGCGCGCCTTGGAGGTGTCGGCCTGACTGTGCAGCTGGTCGGCCGGGTGGGCTTTGGCGTAGACGCGCCGGGCGGGTTTGCCGACCACGCGCTCCATCTCCTCGATCAATTCGTTCACCGACGCGGTGGGGCCGCTGCCAATGTTGAACGTCTGGCCGATCGGGCGGGCGTCCAGCACGCGCACCTGCGCGTCGACCGCGTCGCCAACGTAGGTCAGTTCGCGCGTCTGCTCGCCGTCGCCGTAGACCGTCAGCGGCGCCCCGGCGGCGATGGCCTTCAAGCCGATGTGCACCAGCATGTCGGGGCGCTGCCGCGGCCCGAACAGCGTGTAGTACCGCAGCACCACCACCGGCAGGCCGAACAGGCGGTGATAGGCGGACAGCAGGTGCTCGTCCAGCAGTTTGGTCATGGCGTAGAACGAGCGCGGTTCCAGCTCGTGGTCCTCGGGCGTGGGCAGCGCGGGGTCGAAGCCGTAGATCGAGGAGGTGGAAGCAAAGCTGAACAAGTCCACCCCCGCCCGCAGCGCGGCGTCGGCCAGGCGCTGGGTCGAGCGGCTGTTGTCGCGCATGTAGTTGTCGAAGTTCGTCGGGGTCCACCCCTCGCGCACTCCGGCCCGCGCCGCCAGGTGGAACACGTGCTGCACGCCGTCGAGCAGCGGGTCCAAGTCGACTTCCAGCAGATGCCCGTGCACGAACTCGAACGCCGCGTGCCGCTGGAGGACGTCGAGATTGGCCTGCTTCTGGCGCTGGTCGTAGGTGTCGGTCAGCCCGTCCAGCCCGATCACGCGGTGCCCGCGCGCCAGCAGCGCCTCGCACAGATGCGAGGGGATGAATCCCGCCGCGCCCGTGACCAGCGTCACAGGAGGGCTGTCTGGCTGGGGCATGGCACATCCGCACAAAAAACGCGCCCGCTGCGCGCAACAGAAGTATATCGGCGCACGCCCCGCGCGCGGGGCGTGTCCCTCCGGCAAGACCTTCCCGATCTGGCGTTGGAAGCGACCGGCGCGCGCCGCCCCTGCACGCGGGCGAGAAGCCCAGCTCCACCGTGCGCCGGCTGGTGCGAATACGTTCCGCCCGCAGTCGTCGAGCGCAGGAGGCGCGGCGCCGCGGCGCCAGCGCGTCTTCGTCCTGTTCGTCGTCGAGCGTGACGCCGGCCATCCGCGCGGCGGCCGCCGCAGTCGGGCGGGCGGCTCAGACGCCGCGGTCGCTCAGAACGCGCGCCAGTTCGTCGCGGTCGACGGGGGGAAGCGGCGCGGAGCTTCCGTCGATCGTCCAGCGCCGGCCCTCGCCGGCGGGCGTGACCCTTCCGATCACCGCGCCCGCAATGCCGGCCGCGCCGAGCGCGGCTGCGGCCGCGGCTGCGCGGGCGTCCGACACGCTGGCCAGCAATGCGCCGGAGGCCAGCAGCTTGTAGGGGTCCACCCCCAGCGCGCGGCAGATGCGGCAGCACGCCGGCAACACGGGCGCGGCGGCGCGGTCGACGTCGAGGCCCACGCCAGAGGCTTCGGCCAGTTCGTGCAGCGCGGCCAGCAGCCCGCCTTCCGTGGGGTCGTGCATGGCGTGCACGCCGCCGGCGCCAAGCAGCGCGGCCGCGGCCGGACGCACCGAAATCCCGGGCGACGCCAGCCAACCCGCCGCCGCCTCTACGTCGCGCCGCGATACGCCGGCGGCCAGCAGCGCCGCGGCGTGGTCGCGCGCCAGGATGACCGCGCCCTCCACCGCCAGCGGCCCTGCCAGGATCAGCGCGTCGCCGGGCTTCGCGCCCGAACTGCGCACCAGCGCATGGCGCGGCGCGGCGCCGAGCAGCGTGCCGGCCACGATGGGCGCGCGCACGCTGGGGGTGACCTCGGTGTGCCCGCCGACCAGGGCAACGCCTGCCTGCGCACAGGCGGCCGCGACGTCGGCGATAAGCGCGCGCACCTGGCCGGTCGTCGACCCCTCCGGCGCCAGCACCGTGGCCAGCAGCCAGCGCGGCTCGGCGCCCATCACGGCCAGGTCGTTGCCGTTGACCGCCAGCAGATAGGCGCCCACGTCCGCGGTTGCGAAGGTGATGGGGTCGGACGCGGCCACGAGCAGCTCGGGCGCGCCCACGTCGATGGCCGCGGCGTCCTCGCCGGGCGCCGCGCCGACCACCACGGCCGGGTCCGTCTGCGGCGCGTTCTGCAGCGCCGCGCGCAGCTCCGCCAGCGGCAGCTTCCCGGCGGGGAGAATCACCAGCGCACCCCGGCTGACGACGAACCGGTAGCTACCCTAGCGCGCGTGCTGACGAGGGGACGACCTGGGTGGACGGGCTGGACTCGATGCGGGAGGCGCCGGGCCGAGGCGTTGCCCGGCGCTCGACCCTGACGCTCGACCCCGGCGCCGGCCGCGGGCCTGGCGCCGCTATGCTGGCGGCGCGTCGAACCGTGGGTTGCCGTGGGCTTGGAGGCCGGTCGGTGGACGCGGCGCTCGATCGTGCCCCAGCCGCCGCGCCCGCGCCGCGGGCGCGGCGGCTGCCGCGCCTGCCGCCGCTGCGCCGGCTGGCGGCGGGATTCCGCGACCTGCCCGGGCTGGTGGTGCTGGAAGGCGGCGCGGACGTGCGCGGCGAGGGCCGCTGGTCCTACCTGAGCGCCGACCCGTTCGACACGCTGCGCTGGACCGCCGCCGGCGTGGAGTCCGAGCGGCAGGGCGCGCTGCCCGGCGACGGATTCCAGGCGCTGCGCCAGCTGAGCGCGCGGCGCAGCGCAGTGCAGAACGCCGCCGCGCAGAACGCCGCCGTCCCGTCCGCGCGCGCGCCGGGCGCGCGGCCGCCCTTCGCCGGCGGCGCCATCGGCTACTTGGCCTACGACGCGGCCTACACGCTGGAGTCGCTGCCGGGCCGCTGCCCGGAGCCGCTGGCCGTGGATTTGATGTGGGCGGGGCTGTACGACTGGGTGGTGGCGCGCGACGCGCGCGGCGGCGGCTGGCTGCTCGCATCGGCCGACGGCGGGCGCGACCCGGACGCCCTCTGCGCGCGGGCGGGCGCGCGGCTGACGGCGCTCGCGCCCCCGCCCGCGCCCGCCGCGGCGCGGCGCGCCTGGTCGCGCACGGACGCGCGCCGCTTCCGGCGGGGAGTGGCGGCGGTCAAGGACTACATCGCGGCCGGCGATTGCTACCAGGTAAACCTGGCGCGCCGCATCGAGTTCGACGCGCCGGACCCCGGCCTGGACGACTTCCAGCGCCTGGCCGCGGCGCACGGCGCGCCGTTCGGCGCCTACCTGGCGGCGGGCTCGCTGGAAGTCGTGAGCGCGTCGCCGGAGCTGTTCCTGCGCGTGACGCCTGACGGGCGCGCGCGCACGCGCCCGATCAAGGGCACGGCCCCGCGCGGCGCAACCGCGGCGGCCGACGCCGACGCCGCGGCGGGGTTGCGCGCCAGCGCCAAGGACCGGGCGGAGAACGTGATGATCGTGGACGTGCTGCGCAACGACTTCGGGCGCGTCTGCCGGCCGGGGTCGATCTGCGTGCCGCGCCTGTGGGAAACCGAGGCGCTGCCCACGGTCTGGCAGCTCGTGTCCGAGGTGCGGGGAGAGCTGGCCGCCGGCGCGGCGGCCGCCGACCTGCTGCGCGCGTGCTGGCCGGGCGGCTCGATCACCGGCGCGCCCAAGATTCGCGCCTCGGAGATTATCGACGAGCTGGAACCGGTGCGGCGCGGCGTCTATTGCGGCAGCGTGTTCGCGCTGGGGTTCGACGGCGGGCTGACCGCCAGCCTGGCCATCCGCACGGTGCAGCGGCAGGGCGGCGTCGGCCATCTGCACGTGGGCGCCGGGATCGTGGCCGAGTCCGACGCGGCGCAGGAATACGCCGAAACCGAGCACAAGGCGCGCGGCGTGCTTCAGGCCTTGGGCGCGGCGGAAGCCTCGGCCGCGGCAACGGGCGCCTCCGCGCCCCAGCGGCGGTCCACGTAACCGGCCAGACCCGCAAGACTCAGGCCGAGCGCCAGACCCAGCGGCGGCGCCAGCAGCGCCGTTGCGGCCACGATGCCGCTGCCAAAGTCCGCGTAGACGCCAAACACCACCCGGCCGAACCCCAGCAGCCGCCACTGCACCCGCTGACGAACGCGCAGGCGCAGGGCATGGGTCCCCAGCGCCGCCAGCGCGCCCAGCGCCAGGCCGCCCAGCAGCGCCAGACCGCCGGACGCGGCAACGGCGCCGCCCAGCATTCCGCCCGCCGCCGGCCGCAGCGCCCATCCCACCCGATCCATCACGCCGCCCGGACCCGGCAGCTTGTCGGCGAACAGGTCAATCGGCAGCAGCAGCAGCGCGGCCGCCAGCGTCGCGTTGGCGGCCACGAATCCGAACCCCGGCGCCAGGGTGACCAGCTCGGAGCGCGCGGCCGCGATGGAGACGATGGCCACGCTCACGTAAGGATTCAGCCCGCACGCAATCCCCAGCGCCAGCGCCAGCAGGACGGTCATGCGGCCGGGAGGCTGCGGGCGGGCGCGGGCCGGCCGCCGGCGCCCGCCTTGGGATTCGCAGTCACGCGGCCGTCGTCACCCGCCAAAGGCGGCCTGGGCGCGTGCGTACTCGTCGGGGCTGCCGATGTCGACCCAGCGTCCCGCGAACACGTGGCCGGCCACCCGCGCGCGGGTGTGCAGCCATTCGATCAGCGACCCGGATTTGTCCGGGTCGCCGCCGGCATCCAGAAACTCCTGGATGGCGCCCAGCCGCGCGCGCGGAAACCCATAGACGGCCAGCGAGGCCAGCGTGCTGCGCGGGCGTGCGGGCTTTTCCACGAACCCGGCCACGAGGCCGTCGGCGTCCAGCTCCACGATCCCGTAGCGCGGCGCCAGCGCCAGCGACCCCAGGTCGTAGAGCCCGACCACCAGCTCGCGCCGCGCGGTTCGGGCCAGAGGGTCGAGGTCGAAGTCGAACACGTTGTCCCCCGCCGCCACCAGCAGGTCGTCGTCGAGCGCCGTTTCGCGCACGAAGTAGGCCATGTCTCCCACCGCCCCCAGCCGCTCCTGCAGCGTGGAGGTGCCGTCGCTCATCACGCTGACGGGCGGCTGGCCGGGGCGGGCGGCCGACCACTCGACGAAGGCGGGAAAGAACGCGTCGTGGGTGATGACCGTGATGCGTGTCAGCCCGGCCACGGCGCTCAGGCGCTCCACCACCACGTCGAGCGGTGTGCGCGAGCCGAGGGGCAGCAAGTGTTTCGGTCCGCCGCCGGTGAGGGTTCCGAGCCGCGTTGCCCAGCCGGCGGCCAAGATCAGAGCCTGCATGCGCGCATAGTACGCGGCCGCGCCGCGCCTATACTCGGACTTGGCCAGGGGCGACGCGAGGTCTGCGCGCCCGCGTGCGCGGCGGTGCGGAAGGCGGGACCGGCTGAGCGACTCACGCCGTGAATTGATCTTTGGGACGATGGGGCTCGCCATCCTGGGGGTGGTGGCCTACGTGCTGGTGACCCAGGCCGGCGAAGAACAGCCGGGCGGCGCGGGCGCACAGACCCCCACCGCCGCGCTGGAAAGCCTGCGCCCCAGCCCCACGCCGCGCCCCAGCCCTACGCCGGCCCCCACGCCCACCCCCACCCCAAACCCGCAGACCTACACGGTGCAATCCGGCGACACCCTGCTGAGCGTGGCCGAACGCTTCGACCTGACCGTGGCCGACATCCAGGCCAAGAACAACCTGGCCGACCCCAACAACATTGCCGTGGGGCAGCAGCTGGTGCTGCCGCAGGCGGGCGAACGCACGCGAGCCGAGGAACTGCCGGCCGGGGTGACCGAGGACGGCGACTACGTGGTCAAGCCCGGCGACACCCTGGCGACAATTGCGCAACTGCTGGACGTGACGGTGGAGGACCTGGCCGAGCTGAACGAGATCGACGACCCCACCCTGCTCAACGTGGGCCAAATCCTGGAAATCCCCGACCGCCGCCTCACCCCGCCCACCGTCCGCCCCTCGCAGTAATGCTCCGCGCCCTCGCCGCCGGCGCCGTCTGGCCTGGTCAGCCGCGCACCGCGTACACCACGACCCGGCCTGACGGGTCGCGGTACGCCTCGGTCAGGCGTCCGTCGGCCCGCAAGCGCCCGATGGCGTTGGCCTGCCGTTCGGTCAGCCGGGCCGGGTCGGCCAGCACGTAGCGAATCTCCAGGCTGGCCAGTTCGCCGCTGGCCAGCTGGTGCTGCGCGCGATGGTAACGATCCGTGTACTCGTCGGCCCGCGAGATGTCGTGGTAGCCGAAGGGGATGAACTGCCCCGTCTCGGCCAGGACGTCGAGCGTGATTGCGGCCTGCCGATCGTGGTCGTAGAGCTGCACTGTGGTCGCCGCGCCGTGGACGATCAGCAGGCGGTCCTGCACCGAGGTCTCGCGCAGGAGGAAGTCGCGCGTCCCCGCGGGCAGACCGTCCGCCGCCGCCGGCGTCTGCGACGCCATGCGGGGCCAGGCGACGGCGGACAGGACGAACGCGCCGCACAGCGCAAGTCCCAGCAGCGCCGCGCCAGCGCCGGCGGCCAGCCGCGCGGGACGGGCGCGCGGCCACGCTTCCGCCGCCGCAATGGCCAGCGCCGGCACCGTCAGCGTGAACCCCGCGTGCGCCAGGCGGTTCAGATTCGGCGCGGACGCCTCCAGGCGAAACGCCAGGGCAATTGCGGCGCTGACGGCGGCCGCCAGCATCCAGGGCGCGGCGCCGCTGCGGCCGCGGCGCCAGGCCAGCCAGACCAGCGCCGCCGCCAGCAGCCAGAAGAGCAGCCCGCCGTCGATCAGGAATTCCAGGCTCCAGATCGGCGTGTCGTGCCAGCCCTGCGCGGGCCATTCCGCCCAGGGCCCCGCGCTGTTGAACCCCCAGCTGGGCAGGGCGCCGGCATGGGAGGTGTTCAGCCCCACGCCCAGACGCCCCAGGTCGGAGTCGCGCGCCAGCGCGCCGTTCAGCACGCCGCTGGTGGTCTGGCTCAGCAGCAGCGCGGCGGCGCTCAGGGCCGCCAGCGGCAGCACGCGCCGCAGCGCCTGCCGGGGGGCGAACGGCCGCCGCAGACCGATCCAGAGGCCCAGGCCCAGGGGAACCGTGATCAGCAGATACTCGTTGCTGGCGGCCAGATAGACCAGGGCCGCGCCCGCCGCCGCCCAGGCCGGCGCCTGCGCGCCGCCGCCGTCCACCGCGCGCGTGACGGCCGCGATGACCACGATGGCCGGAATCAGGCCGTGCAGCACCGTTGGGTTGTGGGTGGGCATCGTGAACGGCCCGCCCAGCAGCACCCCGCTCCAGGCTATGGAGTCGGGCGCCGCGGCAATCACCCCCAGCACGTCGCCAAGCCCGCGCTCGCGGATCGCCGCCGGCGTCAGCGCCCAGTACAGCGGCCCCCACGCATACGCCGCCGCGGCGGCGCCAAGCGCCCAGCCGGCGCCGACCACGCGCACCAGCGCCCCGTAGAGCGTCCACACCAGCGCCAGGGCAAGCGCCGGCACCACGAACGGCATCACCTGGGGCGTGCGCGCGTCCAGCAGGTCGACCGCGCCGGCCGCCAGCGTGTGCATCGTCACCCGGTACTGCAACGCGAAGTCCGGCTCGAACGGGTTGATCACGGGGAAGTTGCCGCGGGCTATCCCGGCCGCCAGGCCGCTGTGCATGTACAGCGTTCCCACGTCGGCGCGGCCGGCCGTGCCCTCGACCCAGAACGCCAGCGCCGAGACGCATGCCAGCGCGCTGACCGCCGCCAGACCCGCCGCGGCCAGGCGGCCCTCGCGGCGCGGCGCGGGGACCGTGCGGCGGCGCAGCGCCAGCAGCCCCAGGGCGCAGCACGCGCCCGACACCAGCAGCGCATCGCCGACAGGCGCCGCGCGAGGCGTCCACAGGAGCGGCAGCCCCAGCGCAACCACGCCCACGCCGCTGCCCAGCGCGGCGCGGCTCAGGCGCGTGGGCGCGCCCAGCACCGTTGCCGCCGCCCGATAGCCCAGCGCGCCGGCGCTGGCAAGGCAGGCCAGCAGCGCCAGCAGCCCCACCCAGCTCACGACCCGCGCCCCCCGCGGGCGCCGTCATTCCCCGGGCCAGAGTTCGGCGGCCAGTTCCCGCGCGCCGCGCCCCCCGCGGGCGCCGTCATTCCCCCGCACTCTCCGCCCCGCGCCAGGCAGAACCACGCTCCCTCCCCGCCCCCCGCCAGCGCCGTCGTCTCCCCAAGCTCCCCGCCCCGCGCCAGAGAGACCCTCGCTCGCTCCCTTCTCCCTGCCAAGGAAAACCCCACTCGTTCCCCTCTCCCTGCCGAGGAGATCCCCTCTTGTTCCCTCTCCCTGTCAGGGAGAGGGTTAGGGTGAGGGCCGCCGCCGCCGGACGCACGACCCGCGTCACGTCGATGGCCGAAGCACAGGCGCGAACATGCGCGCAAGTGCGGCGGGCTGATTCGTCAGGACGACCCTTCTCATTCCCCTCTCCCCGCCAAGGAGACCCCCGCTCGCTCCCTTCTCCCTGCCAAGGAAAACCCCACTCGTTCCCCTCTCCCCACCAAGGAAAGCCCCTCTTGTTCCCTCTCCCTGGCAGGGAGAGGGTTAGGGTGAGGGCCGCCGCCGCCGGACGCACGACCCGCGTCACGTCGATGGCCGAAGCACAGGCGCGAACATGCGCGCGAGTGTGGCGGGCTGATTCGTCAGCCGCAATTGGCGGCCGCCGCTCGCCTACACTATCCCCGAACGGCCCGGCGGCGCGGCGTGACGCCGCGCCGCCGTCTGGCGCGTGCCGGGCACACCGCGCGCAGGTGTGCCGGCGGCGCGTGGGAGTCGAGGCGCTGCCAACGCTCACGATCGTGATACCCGCCTATAACGAGGCCGCGCGGCTCGGGCGCTCGCTGCCCCAGCTGCTGGCTTTTCTGCGCACCTTGCCGGGCGGCGGCCGCGTGCTGGTTGTGGACGACGGCAGCGGCGACGGCACCGCGGCCGCCGCCCGGGCGCACATGCCCGCGCACCCCGAGCTGCAGGTGCTGACCCTGGCGCGCCAGCAGGGCAAGGGCGCGGCGGTGCGCGCCGGGATGCTGGCGGCCTCGACCGAGATCATCGGGTACATGGACGCCGACCTGTCCACCTCGCTGCGCCACGTGCCCGACGCGGCGGCGGCCATCGAGGGCGGGGCGGACGTGGTGATCGGCTCGCGCGCGCTGCGCCGCAGCCTGACCCGCGTGCCGCAGCCGCGCTACCGCCGCGCCGGCGCGCGGGCGTTCCGCGAGCTTGCGCGCGCGGTCGGCGCGCTGCCCCACGTGCCCGACACGCAATGCGGGTTCAAGTTCTTCCGCCGCGCCGCGGCCCACGACCTCTTTGGATCGACCGTAATCGACCGCTGGATGTTCGACCTGGAGGTGCTGCGCCTGTCACGCCACCGCGGCTACCGCGTGGTGCAGCTGCCGGTGGAGTGGAGCAACGACCCCGATTCGCGCCTGCGCCTGACCGTGGACACGCTGCGCATGGGGCGCGACCTGGCGCGCATCCGCTGGCGGTTTGGCGCCGGGCGCTACGGCCCCGCCGGGCGCCGCGCCTGACGCCCGCGATGCACGCAACCCTGCACGCCGCCCCCCGCCGAACCAGCGCGGCCCGCCCCCGCAGCGCCCAGCGCCCGCGGCCGCGCCGAGCCGGCAGCAGGCAAGCGGCGAGCGGCGAGCGGCGCAGCGGCCCGCCGCCTGGCCGCAGGCGCCTCTAAGCCCCCATGGGCGACTGGCTCGCGAGCGCGCGCGCGTTCCTGTTCGAGTTCCTGGAAGCGAACCAATACCTGGCGCTGGCGCTCTACGTGGGCGTGGAAGAAGCGGGCGTTCCCTTCCCGGTGCCGGCGGACACCGCCATCGTCCTGATGGGCGTGCAGGTCTACCGCGGCGCGGCCAACCCGGCCGCGGTGATAGTGATTGTGGTCGTCGCGGCCACGCTGGGGGCCTCGGTGCTCTACTGGCTGGCGCGGCTGATCGGGCCGCGCGTGCTGGACCGGTACGGCGGCGTGCTGCACATCACGCCCAGCCGCCGCGCGCGCGCGGAACGCTGGATCCATCGCTACGAAGTGCCGGCGGTGGTGTTCGGGCGGCTCATCCCGGGGTTCCGCATCGTCATAACCGTGGTGGCCGGCGCGGCGCGCGCCAGTTTCTGGAAGTTCTTCGTGTCCGCCGCCCTGTCGGCGCTGATCTGGTCGCTCATCTACATGGCCCTGGGCTGGGCGCTGGGCGAGCAGTACGAACGCGTGACCACCGCCATAGGCGCGGACCCGCGCGTGCGGATTGCGATCGTGCTGGTGGTGGTTGGCCTGGCCGCCGGCGCCGTGGGTTATCGGCTGCGCCGCCGCCTGGCGCGGCGGCTGGCGCCGGCGCGGAGAGCGCTGGGCGGGCGCGGCGCCCAGCTGCGCCGCCTGGCGCGGCGGCTGGCGCGGCGCGGGCGCGCCGGCGGCGCGGCCTGACCCTCAGCTCCCCGCGGCGCGCTCCGTCTCGGAGAGCCGCCCGTCGCGGCCAACCGCGCGCTTGATCAGCTTGAGCCACGACGAGGACCCCTCGCCCCGCCAGTCCAGGTCGTCTTGCAGCTTCATCAGCCGGTCCATGCGGCCCATGCGCTCGGCGCGCTCGTAAATGCGCAGCCACACGCACGGCATGGCCGCGTCGGTTTCGCACATGCCGTAAACGTCGGTGCCGCCGCACGGCCCGTCGCGCAGACCCTTCGGGCAGCTCATGGGGCAGATGAACGCGGTGTCCTGCAGGATGCAGTGGCCGCACATCTGGCAGCCGAACAGCGGGCGCTTGACCAGACGCTCCACCAGCGTCAAGGCCTGCATCGGCGCCCGCTGCGCCGCCCGCCGCGTCGTCGCCTGCGTGATGTTCACGTTCGATCCCTCCCAGCCGACTTCCCAAGTATATGGCCGCCCCCGCCGCACGGGCCTTGCCATCGTCTTCACCGCCGCGGGGAGCGGCGGGGGATGGCAGCCCTGGCCGAGCGGGCGTTACCCCCGCGCCCCCTCGGGTCAGGCGGGGATGACGTCCCAAGCGTGGATGCGGGCCAGAGGACCGAGCGCGCCGTCCAGGGGGCGGAGCATCTGGCTGACGCGGGTGAGGGTTTGGCCGGCCATCTTGACCTTGCCGCCTTTGCGGCCGGCGCGGAACTCGATCTCGTCGGCCGGGGGCACCGCAAAGAAGTGGCGGCTGGCGCGCACGCGCCAGCCGGCGGCGCGCAGGTCCTGGCGCACTTCGGCCGGGGTAACGGCCTTGAAGGGGCCCAGGCTGGGGTCGGGGGCCAGGGCGTATTCGACGCCGGCATGGCCGACGCGGCCGCGCAGCCAGCGCAGCGGGCGGTGGTAAGAGCGCCGGTTGACGAAGGCCAGAAAGAGCTGCCCGTCGTCCTGAATCCGTTCGCGCATGGCGGACAGCATGCGCCGCCGCTCGCCGCGCGGGAAGCCTTCCAGCCGAAAGATCAGCGACATGACGTCGAAGCCGCCGTCCCCGCCGTAAAACGCCTCCGGATAGCGCTCGTGCCGCAGGGGGCGGGGCGCGCGGTCGTGCACGAACTCGAACACCTGGTCGGTCATTTCGGCGAACGTGAGGCGGGCGCGCGGGTAAGCCTTGGCAATTTCCTCGGTGTACAGGCCGGTGAGCGGCAGCACGTCCAGCCAGCGGGCCTCGTCCACGCGCACGAACTGCCGCAGCGCCGCCAGCACCGCATCGCGCTCGGACGGCACCGGTTTGTTGTAGCGCGCGCCGTTGCGGATTTTGGCCATCTGGAAATCGCGAATCTGTTCCAAGGACCACTCGTCGGGGTCGTCGCTGCTGGGCCAGTTCAGACGGCCTTTGTAGCGGTCGTAGTGCAGCAGGATGTCGATGTCGCGGCGGCGCGGCGCTTTGGGCACCAGTTCGGGATAGCCGAACAACACCAGGGCCAGGATTTCACGCTCGCTCGGCAGCTCCAGGATGCGGCGTAGGCGCTCCACGTCGCCCAGGGTGTCCACCCAGCAGCTGGCCACGCCCAGGCTGTGCGCCATCAGCATCATGTTCTGAATGGCGGCGGCGGCGCTTTGCACCCAGGCATAGTTTTCGCGCGTGTAGTTGTTGCCGTAGGCCACGAAGATGGACACCGGCGCCAGCTGGATGTAGCGCGTTTCCTCGGCCACGCGCGCCTTGGCGGCCTCGTCCTCCACACGCACGAAGTCCCAGAGCTGCAGGTTGCAGGAGCTGGGGGCGTAGCGCGCCGCGTCGATGATCTTCTGCACCACGTCGTCCGGCACAGGGTCCTTGCGGAACCGCCGGCAGGTGCGGCGCGTAAAGATGGCCTCTTCGACCGTCATGGACTCCGGAAGCACTTCAGACCACCTCGCTACACCTGTTCAACGTTGTGCTACGCTTGACCCAGACAGATTCCCGTCCGGCATTCTACCCCTCAGAGGCTGTGCTAGTATACATAGGTGGCCTCTGCGGTGGTGTACGTGACCACTCCCAGCTCACAGGAGAAATGAAAGTGCCGATTATCGATCGACCAGCGGTTGAAGTCCAACAGGGACACCTAAAGCTCTACTTGACTTACGTCACACCAGAAGACTTGATGATTCAAGGCTTTTTTGACGTAGACCGTCTCGAGCCCCAACGTGGTGGTTATCAACGAATATTGAATCTGCCTAGGGCGAGAAGGCTGTCGAGGCATCTCACCGACGGGTATCGGGAAGGGTACGCGAATTTGCCGACGACGATTTTTCTTGCCACGGACAAGAAGATCACCTTTGACTCCAAAGCAAATAGGCTGTCCTTCAATACCGATGAGGTGTGCCCATTTAGTGTTGTGGACGGCCAACATCGAATTGCGGGGTTGCTAGATTCGGCAAAAAGCGAGCCGGGGTTGCTTGATTTCAGACTGCCAGCGACTATCGCGACGTCACTTGACGAAACTCACCAGATGTATCACTTCTACATCGTCAACACCACGCAGCGACCCGTGGATAGAGCACTTGAACAACAAATTACCACTAGGTTCACCGACATGCACGGTGTAGAAGACCTTCCCTATCTACCTTCTTGGCTTGACAACCGTGTGACGCGCGGGACCGAAGCGCAGGCTCTACGGCTGGTTGAATTTCTCAATGAGAATCATGCTTCTCCGCTGCGTGGACGCATCCACATGGCAAATGATCCTAGCAGCAGTCGGGGCAAGATCAGACAAGCCGGACTTGTAACGATATTCAAGGATAATATCTTTACTGGGGTTAACCCGATTATGCTTAGGGAGTCAAGCCCGGATAAGCGCAATCAGATTGTGCTTAACTACTTCCGCGCTATCGATAGCCTTCTCGTGGGCGATGAGGGTCGTGACACGTCGATCGTGTTCAAAAGTAATGGTTTGTTCTTTTTCGCGCTGATCTCAAAATTGGTATTTACTTCTTTGTATGCGCGCGCTGCCAATTTCACCGAAGAGACGATGGCCGAAACTATCAGGGGTGCTTTGGGCGAGATGGAGGATTTTCACGAGATTGCACACAGCGAATGGTGGTTTCCTGGAGGTGGTGCTACCTCTCTGAACCGTGCAGGCGCGCGCATCATTGCCGAGGAGTTCCTGCATGCCTTGAATCGCTCAGAGTCGTCGGATGGTTCAGGGTGAACGTTGCTGCTTTAGATGCGGCAATGCGTACTAAAGTAGCTTTTACTCTTGGTTTCGCTTTTCACGCCCCAGATAGTCCGGGATGCTACCTTCTAGCTTCAATGCACGATATTGTATTATATGTGGGTATGACAAATAATCTGCGCAGGCGTATGGAGCAGCATCTGGCAAATAGAAGGATGATACAGCCTACATCTGACGGCAGATCTTCATGGTTTTATTATCGGGTCATCCCACCTGAATGTTTGTATCAGACTGAGCAATCCTTGCTTTCCAAACACATGTTCACCGAAGCCAGACTGCCAGCACTCAATCGCACCGGCCCTTGAGGGTTGTTGCTCGTTACACCTCAGTTCGCAAGAGCTTTGCGTGATCCTAAGACGTTCTCGACTCTACTGGTCTGCCCAACGTTCGAGACGCGGATTACGTGGTCGACGTGGCGCTCGAAGGCGTCGTCGTGGGAGATGACGATCAGCTGGCGGAAGCCGCGCACGGCCAGGATTTGGCGCGCCAGGTTTTCGCGCCGCTCGGCGTCCAGGTGCTGGGTCGGCTCGTCGAAGAACGCCAGGTCCACGTCCAGCAGGCCGCGCAGCAGGGCCAGGCGCACGGCCAGCGCGGCGGCCATCTGCTCGCCGCCGGAGAGCTGCGGGAAGCTGCGGGTGACGCTGCCGCGGCTGAGCACGATTTCGTAGTCGGCGGCCCAGCGCAGCTGGCCGCCGGGCGCGCCCATGATGTCGCCGTAGATTTCGTCGGCGGTGTCGGAGATGCCGGCCAGCAGGGCTTCGGTGACGATGGGGCCGGCCTGGCGCAGCACGGTGCGGATGAACTCTGCGGCGTCCGCCAGCCGCGTCAAGCGCGCGTGGTCGGCGCGGCAGGTCTCCAGGTCGGCGCGCGCCTGGCGGAGGGCGGCGCGGTCGCGGTCGAGCCTGGCGGCGTCCTCGGCCAGGCGCTGGGCGCGCTCGCGCAGCTGGCTGCCGCGCCGCAGCAGGTCGTCGCGCGTGCGGCGGGCGGCGAGCAGGGCGGCCGCGTCGAACTGCCGCCGCGCGGTCTCCAGCTCCGCCGCGGCGGCGTGCTGCGCGGCCTGCGCGTCGTCCGCGGCGCGGCGCGCCTGGTCGAGTTCGCCGGCGCAGGCGTCCAGGCGCCCGGCCACGACTTCGTGCTTGAGAAACCGCGCGTGCGCGGCGCCGTTCGACTCCAGCACCGCGCGCGCCTGGGCCAGCGCCGACAGGTCGCCGTGCAGCGCGCGGAGCTGCGCGGCGGCGCGGTCGACCTCGGCGGCAGCCTGGGCGGCGCGGCGGCGGGCCGCGGCCAGCAGCCTGGCGCCCGTGCGGGTGGTTTGCGCGTCCGCCGGCGCGCGCAGACGGCGCAGCGCCTGGGCGGCGCGCCCGGCGATGCGCCCGGCGGCGGCGCGAACTTCGGCGTGTACGCCGGCCGGGGCGGCGGTCTGGTCGGCAGCCTGGGCGGCGGCCGCGTGCAGCGCCTCCAGCGCCGGCGCGTCTTCGGCCTCCAGCGCGTTGGTCAGCGCGGTCGTCAGCGCAACGGCGGCGCGGCCGGTCTGCATCTGGGTCTGAATATCGTTCCGCCTGGCGCTCACCACGGCGGCGGTGCGCGCCTCGGCGTCGGCGGCCTGCGCCTCGGCAACCGCCCGCCCGGCGTCGGCTATGGCCGTCTGGATGGCCGCCAGGCGTTCCTCGCGTTCCACGGCCCGCCGCTGGAACACGTCCCCGACGGCCACGGCCTGCGCCAGGTTCAGGCACGCGCTGGCGAAGAAGGGGCAGGCGCCCGTGTCTTGGAGCATGCGCTGTGCGTGGCGGTCGGCGTCCAGAAACGCGCGCACCTCCGCCCGTTCCTGGCGCAAGGCGTCCCGCTGGGCCAGGCGCGGTTCCAGCTGCGCGGCCAGGAGGGCGTGCTGGGCAAGCGCGGCCAGCCGCGCCGCGGCGGCGGCGTGGGCGCGCTCCGCCTGGTCGACCCGCTCCTGGGCCGCGGCGCGCAGCGTGCGGGCGTCCTCGCGGGCCTGCGCCAGTGTGCTGCGCGCTTCCGACGTGCGGGCGATGGCGTTGGCCTGCGCCTGCCGAAAGCTGCGGCGCAGCACAAGAAAGCTGGCGTCCAGATCGGCGGCCGAGGCGGCGGCGGCCGGGCCGCCGGGGTGTGGGCCGTCGGGGGGCGGGCCCTCGGGGTGTGGGCCGACTTCGCCGCGCGTTTCGTCCAGCTCGTCGACCGCGCGCAGGCGGCGCGCGTGCAGACGCTCCCGCAGCTGCTGCAGCTCCTGCGCCCGCCGGTCGGCGGCGGCCAGGTCGGCGGCGCGCTGGCGCGCGGTCTCGAAGTCCAGGTGCGCCTGGCGCGTGTTGGCCACCACCAGCGCGGCGGCGTGGGCGTCGTCCACGGCGGCGGCGGCGCGGCGGCGGCGCGCCAGCGCGTGCTGGCGCCGCTCGGCCGCGGCCGCCCAGGCGCGTTCGGAAGCCTCGCGGGCGGCGCGGCGCGCCTCGTGGGCGGCCAGCGCGTCGTTGGCCGCCGCCAGGTTCTGGCGCGCCTGGTCTTCGGCGGCGCGCGCGGCGGCCAGCGCCGCGCGCGCCTGGTCGAGCCGCCGCCGAATCTCGGGCGCGGCCGCCAGGCGGCCTTCCAGATGCGCGGCGCGGGTTTCGACCTCCCGCCGCTGGTCGTCGAAGTGCCGCACCAGCGGCCGCAGGCGCTCCACGGCCTGCTGAAACTCGGTCGTGCGCAGCACGGGGTCGAACCGCGCCTTGCGCATGCCGGGCGCATCCAGAAAGTCGGCGGTCAGGCGCCCCTGGGGCACGCCCACCACGTGCTCGAACAGGTCGGCGGGGCTGGTGAGGCCTTCGACGCCCAGTTGGGCGGCCAGCCAGTCCTCCAGCTCCGCGGCGGGCTGATCGATGGCGCGGCCCAGCGCATCGTCGACCAGCGAGACCGTGGTGGCGGCGCTGTCCGCCAGGGCGCCGCTGGCGCGCGAGCGCGTGCGCCGCATGGTGCGTTCCACCCGGTAGACCCGGTCGTCGCGGGGGGACGTGAAGGTCACCTTGACCACGGCCGCCGACGCGCCGTGGCGCATGAAGCGCACTTGCGGCCGGTGGGGCATGGCGCCGAAGAGCGCGTAGCCCACGGCTTCCAGAATGGTGGACTTGCCCGCGCCGTTGGGTCCCACGATGGCCGTGACTCCTGGCTGGAAGTGGATCACGGCGTGTTCGAAGCTTTTGACGTTGTCCAGCTCGACGCGGTGGATCAGCACGTCAGCGCAGCCGCCGTTCCAGATAGGCGGCCATGTCCTCGGCCGGGCGGCCTTCGACGGCGGCGGCTTTGAGCTGCAGGGCGGCCTCGGTCAGGACCTGAGCCTGGGCCGCGCGCGGCGAGGCCTGCACCAGGCGCTGCACGACGTCCCGTTCGATGCTGTGCAGGGAGGCGGCGTGTTCGGCGGCGCTGATGGGGCCGCCGCTTTCGCCCAGCCGCACGGTGACCCGCACGTGCAGCGGGGCGCGGATGTCGGCCACGATGCGCTGCAGCCGCTCGGTGTCGAGCCGCACGCGCTCGAACCCCAGCCGGCCGGACAGCCGCAGCTCCACGACCGGCGGCGGGCCGTCGGGTTCTTCGGCGCGCGCGGCGGCCTCCGCCACGGCCGCGCAGAGCTGCTCGACGTCCGTCAGCCCGCTCACGTTCACGTCCAGGCGCTGAAACGGGCGGCGCTGGATCACGTCGTCGCGCAAGCGCGCGTCGATGCTGGCCGGGGCGCCTGGCGTGAGCCGCACGTCGTAAATCCCGCGCGCGCGTCCCGGCCCGCCGGCGGGTTCGACCATGAGGCCCTCCAGCAGGTTGTGCGCTTCCAGCGCGCCGGGGTTGAAGACCCAGGAGTCGGCGTGGGGCAGCTGGTAGGCGTAATGCACGTGGCCCAGCGCCAGATAGTCGGTCACGTCCCGCAGCGGGGCCAGGTCGCGCAGCGTGACCCCGGCGCCGCCATGGTCGAGGACGTCGTCCACGCCCGTGTGCAGCACGCCCACGGTGCAGCGCGCCGCTCCCGGCGGCGCGGCGGCCAGCGCCGCAGAAATTTCGGGCAGGTGCGCGCCAAGCCGCGCGCCCAGGTATTCCACGCCGTACACCCGCGCCGCGCCTATGTCGGTGTAGGCCCCGTAGCCGCGCTCGCTGGTCCACGGGTCCGTCAGCAGCGCGCCCGTGGAGGGGTCGAACTGCCGCAGCAGGCGCAGCCGTCCGTGGCGGCTCAGCTGCCACAGCCAGGAGCGGTCGCCGCGGCGGAACCAGCGCTCGTGGTTGCCCTCGTTGGCCGCCGTCGGAATGCCGGCGCGCGCCAGCCGCTCCAGCTGCGCGTCGGCCGCGGCGTAGGTCTGCGGGTCGATGGACTTCGAGTCGAAAAGGTCGCCGGCGATAACGACGAAGTCGGGCGCCGTGTGCAGGCAATAGTCCACGACGCTGGCAAACGCGCGGGCGAAGTCCTCGGCGCGCTCGGCCAACCCGTACTGGCGGAACCCCAGGTGCACGTCGGCCAGGTGGACGAAGCGCACCGCGGCGGCGGCCATCAGCGCGGTCCGCCGCGGCGCGGGTCAGGGCCGCGGGCCGTGCCCGCGCGGCGTGCGGCGGACCGCGGCGGCGCGGCGCGCCGCGCGCGGCGGCTTCGCCGTTGGGGGGCGCAACGGGCGGGGATTCTCACGCTCGGGGTCTCACGCTGGGTGTCGTATGCACGGCAGAACACTTTCACCATACAACAAGCGAACGAGCGGACGGCGTATGCTCGCGGCGGACGCGCGCTGGGACGACTGGGACATGCACCTGCCGCTGCGTTATCAGGCCATGCACAGCCGCGGGCCTGACGACAACGTCGAGCCGAACATCAGGCCCACCGAGCTGCGGGCGGAGCTGGACCCCGCCGCGGCGGCGCTGGTGCTGGTGGACACGTGGGGCGAGCACCCCATCGCAACCCATCGGCAGCGAACGTCCGACATCACAGTGAAACGCATTGTGCCAACCCTGGCCGCGGCGCGCGCCGCGGGGGTCACGCCCATCTACGCCCCCTCGCCGTCGATCGCGGCCCGTTATCCGCAATGGACGCGCTTTGCCGGCGTGAACGACTTGCATCCGGCCGCGCCGCCGCCGGACGACTGGCCGCCGACCGCCTACCGCCAGACCGAGGGGCCCTACGCCTCGCTGCGGCGCGCGCCGGGCGAGCTGCCGCCGGGCAGCGTGGGCCGATCGGAACCCTGGCAGCAGTTCCGCACCATCCACGCGGCGGTCGAGCCGCGGCCGGACGACCTGGTGGTCGCCTCCGGCGCCCAGCTGCACCGCGCGCTGCGCGCCCTGCGGCTGGTGCATCTGGTGTACGTCGGCTTCGCCGCCAACATCTGCGTCAGGTTCCGCGATTACGGCATGCACGCCATGCAGGCCCGCGGCTACCACCCGATCTTGCTGCGCGATTGCACCACCGGCATCGAAACGCGCGAGACGTACGACGGGCTGGCCATCACCGCCGCCGTGCGGCGCGACTTGGAACGCTGGTTCTTCACCGCCAGCTCCACCGACTTCATCCAGGCCTGCCAGACGACCTGACCGCGCGCGCCAACCGCGTCCGCCCCCCGCCTCAGGACCCGCCGCTGACGAACTCCCGCTCCAGGTCGTTGTAGGCCGGCACGCCAATGATCTCTTTGAAGGTTTCCAGCCCCACCATGGGGCCCGCCGCCGCGGTCTGGCCGTCGGCGTGCAGCGCGGCGAAGGTGCGCTGCAAGGCGGCCGTGACGGCGAACAGCCCCGACAACGGGTAGACCACCATCCTGAAACCCAGGTCCTGCAAGGCGGACGCCGACAGGAACGGCGTGGCCCCGTCCTCGATCATGTTGGCAAAGAGCGGCACCTCGGCGGCGAAGGCGGCGCGGATGGCGCGCAGTTCGTCCACCGTGCGCGGCGCTTCGATGAAGACCACGTCGGCTCCGGCCGCCACGTTGGCATGGCTGCGGGCGATGGCGTCGTCCAGCCCGTGCACGGCGCGCGCATCGGTGCGCGCGATGATCACCAGGTCGTCGTCCCCGCGGGCGTGGACGGCCGCACGCAGTTTCTGCACGTGGTCGCCGGCCGGCACCACGCGCTTGCCTTCCAGATGGCCGCAGCGCTTGGGCCACTCCTGGTCTTCCAGAATGATGCCAGCAATCCCGGCCTGCACGCACTCGCGCACGGTGCGGATCACGTTGATGGGGTTGCCGTAGCCCGTGTCCATGTCGGCCACCAGCGGAATGTTCACGGTGTGCGCAATGCGCCGCGCGCGCTCCAGCGCCTCGGTCTGCGTCAGCAGGCCGATGTCCGGCTCGCCCAGCGTGCTGGCGGCCAGCCCGAACCCCGTGGTGAAGAACTGCCCAAAGCCCGCCTGCTCGATCAGCTTGGCCGAGAGCGCGTCGTACGCACCCGGCAGCACGATAATGTCCTCGCCGCCCAGCCGGCGGCGCAACTCGGTCGCCTTGGTCATCCGCCCCGCCTTCCCTGTCCCCGGGCCGCCGCGCGCGCTGCTCCTTCGATGCGCAAGGCTTGCATACGCCTTGGCGGGCAACCAATTGTTTCCACGGCCGCCGCCGCGCGCCCCACGGCGCCGCAGGGCCTCGATGCAGCCCCTGCCCCGCGGCGGCGCTCGGCCAGGCCGCGAGCTGCGCCCAGGCGCGGACTCTGGCGCCGACCCGCGCCGCGGCCGCCAGCGCCGCGCAGGTGCGGCCGCGGCGGGTACACTGGGGCCTGCTGCGTGACCGACCGCGCTCGACGTCGACCGCGGTCCGGAGGCTCTCGAATGCTCCCCTTTGGCCGGCTCATCACCGCCGTCATCACGCCGTTTGCGGAAAGCGGCGCCGTGGACTACGCCGTCTTTGGCCGTCTGGTCGAGGGACTGATCGACGCCGGCAATGACGCGGTGGTCGTCACAGGTACGACGGGCGAGTCGCCCGTGCTCAGCGACGACGAGCGATTTCAGCTCTACCGTGAGGCGCTGGCGGCGGTTGGCGACCGGGGCTGGGTGATCGCAGGCACCGGCGGCTACGACACCTCGGAAAGCGTGCGGCTCTCGCGCCAGGCGGCGGACATCGGCGTGCACGGCCTCTTGCAGGTCACGCCCTATTACAACAAGCCCCCGCAGGCCGGGCTGGTGCAGCACTTCGAGACGATTGCGGCCGCCACCCCGCTGCCCAACATCCTCTACAACGTGCCCGCGCGCACCAGCCTGAACATGACGGCCGCCACGGCGGCGCGGCTCAGCCAGGTGGACAACATCATCGGCGTCAAGGAAGCCAGCGGGGACTTCGACCAGATTGCCGAGATCGTGCGCACCACCGACGACGACTTTCAGGTCTACAGCGGCAACGACAGCGATACGTACCTGGTCATGGCGCTGGGCGGCGTGGGCGTGGTCAGCGTGCAGTCGCACGTGGTCAGCGGCGAGACGCGCGACATGATCGACTCCTTCGTGGAAGGCGACCTGGAACAGGCGCGCCGCCAGCACCTGCACCTGCTGCCCATCGCGCGGGCGCTCTTCCCGGTCGGCTGGCCGAATCCCGTGGCGGTCAAGGCGGCGCTCGCTCTGGGCGGCTTTCCCGCCGGCGCGCCGCGCCCGCCGCTGCTGGAGCTGCCGGACGACATGCAGGCCGACCTGGCGCAGGTGCTGGACATGTATCGGCTGGACGCGTTCGTGCAGCCGGCGGCCGCGCACGCCTGACACGTGTCCGACCTCGCCGCGTTCGCCGATCTGGACAGCCTGGCGGCGGCAGTGCGGAGCTGCCAGCGCTGCGGGCTGCACGCCGGGCGCACGCACGCCGTGCCGGGCGAAGGCTTGCCAACGGCGCAGGTCATGTTCGTGGGCGAGGGTCCCGGCTTTCACGAAGACCAGCAGGGCCGCCCGTTCGTCGGCCAGGCCGGGCTGCTGCTGGACGAGCTGATCGAGGGCATCGACATGCACCGCGAGGACGTTTTCATCGCCAACGTCCTGAAGTGCCGGCCGCCCAACAACCGCGACCCGCTGCCCGACGAAGCCGCGGCCTGCCGTCCGTACCTGGACCAGCAGCTGGCGCTGGTCGACCCCGCCATAGTGGTGCTGCTGGGGCGGCACGCGCTGAACGCGTTCTTTCCCGACGCGCGCATTTCACGCGCCCGCGGCGTGGCGCGGCGGGTCGACGGCCGCGTGTTCCTGCCGGTTTACCATCCGGCGGCGGCCTTGCGGCAGCTGCGGCTGCGCGAGGTGCTGACGCAGGACTTCGCCATGATTCCCACCCTGCTCCACGACGCCGCCGCGGCGCTGGTCGAGCCGCCGCGGCCCGACACGCAGCAGCTCTCCCTCTTCGGTTAGCGCCGCCGCCGCCCGCGCCCTCACATGACCCCTCACCTGCCCGACGACGCCGTTCG
This sequence comes from uncultured Chloroflexota bacterium, assembly GCA_958296175.1. GTDB lineage: Bacteria > Chloroflexota > UBA11872 > UBA11872 > UBA11872 > UBA11872. The sequence goes on along the minus strand of OY282448.1, from coordinate 870,800 downwards.
CCTGGTATCGCTGGGCGGCATCGGCGAAATCGGCAAGAACTGCACCGTCATCGAATACCGCGAGCACGCCATCGTGCTGGACTGCGGCATCACGTTCCCCGACGCCGAGATGTACGGCGTCGACCTGGTGATTCCCAACTTCAGCTACCTGCGCGAGATTCGGCACAAGCTGCGCGCGTTCGTGCTGACCCACGGCCACGAAGACCACATCGGGGCCTTGCCCTTCGCGCTGCGCGAGTTCGCGCTGCCGATTTACGGCTCGCGCCTGACCCTGGGCATCCTGACGCCAAAGCTGGAAGAAGCCGGGCTGGAGCGCGAAGCCGACCTGCGCGAGGTGGCCGCGCGCGAGACCGTGACCATCGGCCCCTTCCGCTGCGAGTTCTTTCACGTCTGCCACAGCATTCCCGACGCCATGGGCATTGCGGTGCACACGCCGCTGGGCACGCTGGTGCACACGGGCGACTTCAAGCTGGACTACACGCCGGTGGACGGCGTCCCCCCCGACGTGCAGACCCTGGGCCGCCTGGGGAACGACGGCGTGCAGCTGCTGCTGTCCGACAGCACCTACGCGGACAAGCCCGGCTACACGCCGTCGGAAGCGGTGATCGCCGAGACGTTCGAGCGCATCTTCGCCGACGCGCCGGGGCGCATCGTCGTGGCCACCTTCTCGTCCCTCATCTCGCGCGTGCAGCAGGTCGTGGACGCGGCCTACGCCTTCGGGCGCCGCGTCTGCTTCGTGGGCCGCAGCATGGAGCGCAACGTGAGCGTGGCGCGCGCCCTGGGCTACCTGCACGTGCCGGACGACCGTATGATCATCGAAGACCCCGCCACGCTGTCCCGCTATCCCGCGGACGAAGTCGCCGTCATCTGCACCGGCTCGCAGGGCGAACCCCGCTCCGCGCTGGTGCGCATGGCCAACCTGGACCATCGCTTCATCGACATTCAGCCCGACGACACGGTGGTGGTCTCGGCGGCGGCCATTCCGGGCAACGAAGAAGCCGTCAACCGCACCATCGACCGCCTGACGCGGATGGGCGCCCAGGTGCTGTACGAACGCATCAGCCCGGTGCACGTTTCCGGCCACGCCAGCCAGGAAGAGCTGAAGTTCGTGCTCACCACTCTGCAGCCGCGCTTCTTCATGCCGGTGCACGGCGAATACCGGCACCTGGCCGAACATCGGCGCATCGCCGAGCGCGTGGGCGTGGACGCCGAGCACATCCTGGTGGCCGAGTCCGGCGCGATCGTGGACCTGTCCGCCGACGCCATCGAGGTGGTGGGCGCCACCGACGTCAGCCACGTCTTCGTGGACGGGCTGACCGTGGGCGAAGTGGGCGACGTGACCTTGCGCGACCGGCGCCATCTGGCCGAGGACGGCGTCGTGGTCGTGGTGGTGAACGTCGACCGCCACACTGGAAAATGTCTCACCGCGCCGGATATCATCTCGCGGGGGTTCGTGCATGCCCCGGAGGCCGAAGACCTCCTCGACCGTGCGCGCGACGTGGTGCGCACGGCCATCGAGGCCGGCGACCATCCGGACCCGGACCCCCAGTACTTGCAGAACAAAATCCGGAGCACACTCGGGAGGCGGTTGTTCCGGGCGACCCGGCGGCGACCGGTCATTTTGCCGATCGTCACCGAGGTCTAGCGCGGCGCGGGCCCCGGCCCGCGCCGAGGAGGGCCTCCCGTGGCAACCACCCGTAAGGCCGGCGCGGCGCCGGCGCGCGCGGCGGCGCCCGAACGCTGGGACCTGCTGGGGTTTGCCGGCGTGCTCTTCGTCATTGGCGGCGTCCTGGCGCTGGTGGGGCTGGCCAGCGCCCAGGCGCCGCTGGCCGGCGGCGCGGGCGCCTGGCTGGCCGGCGTGCTGGGCCGCGCCGCCCCGCTGGCGGCCGCCGCCAGCCTCGTCATCGGCGGCGCCGCCGTCGTTGGCGGCGCCCGGCGGCAGCCCATCATCGACCTGACCCACGTGGCCGCCGCCATGCTGTTCGTGCTGGCGCTGGCCGGCCTGACCGACCTGGCCGCCGCGCCGGCCGACCAAAGCGCCCCGCCCGGCGGCGGCTCGCTGGGCGGCCTGGTGGGGTCCGCCGTGCGCGCCGGCCTGGGCGACGCCTTGGCCTACCTGGTGCTGGGACTGGCGGCGGTGCTGCTGCTGGCCTACGGCCTGGCAGCCTCGCCCCTGGGCGTGGCCGCGCTCACGCGGCCGGGCCGCGCGGTGATTCTGGCGGTGGGCTTCGCCGCCGCGCAGGCTGCGCGCGTGGTGAGCGCCGCCAACGACCGCGCGCGCCCCTGGTTCCGCCCCGCCGACCCCGACGCCGCGCCGACCCAACCCGCGCCGACCCCCGACGGCGCGGACGGAGACCCCGACGCAGACCTGCCCGCGGACGATCCGGACGCGGACGACTGGGCGCAGCAGCCGCTGATCCGCACCACCGAGCGCGTCATCGCCGCCGCCGCGCCGCCCTCCCAGCACGGCCGCTGGCAGTTGCCGTCCATCGACCTGCTGGAACCCGTGGACGACCCGGGCGAAGTCTCCGAAGAAGAAATCCGCAACAAAGCCGCCGCCATCGAGGACACCCTGGCCTCCTTCAAGGTGCAGGTGCGCGTGGCCGAAGCCGTCCCCGGGCCGGTGGTTACGCAATATCTGGTGCAGCCCGGCCCCGGCGTCAAGGTCGCGCGGATCACGGCGCTTGCCAACGACCTGGCGCTCAACCTGGCCGCGCGCAGCGTGCGCATCGAGGCCCCCGTGCCCGGCCGGCCCTACGTCGGCCTGGAAACCCCCAACGACGAACCCGCCAAGGTCACCCTGCGCCAGGTGATGGAAAGCGAAGAGTGGGTCGGCTCCAAAGACGACATCAAGATCGCGCTGGGCCAGGACGTGGCCGGCGTCGTGCGCGTGGTCGACCTGGCCTCCATGCCCCACGTGCTCATCGCGGGCGCCACCGGCGCGGGCAAGTCCGTCTGCCTCAACTCGCTCATCACCGGCCTGCTGTTCACCCTCACCCCCGACGAGCTGCAATTCGTGCTGATCGACCCCAAGATGGTGGAGCTGGTCGGGTTTGCCGACATTCCCCACCTGCGCATGCCCGTCGTCACCGACGTGAACCAGGTCGTCGACGTGCTGACCTGGGTCAGCAACGAAATGGCGCGGCGCTACCGCGTCTTCAGCAAAGCCGGCGTGCGCAACCTGGCGTCCTACAACCGCAACCCGCCGGAAGACTCCGACGGGCCGCTGCCCTACCTGGTGGTCATCATCGACGAGCTGGCCGACCTGATGATGACCGCGCCGGGCGACGTGGAGCGCTTTCTGGCGCGGCTGGCGCAGATGGCGCGCGCCACCGGCATCCACCTGGTGATTTCCACCCAGCGGCCCTCGGTGGACGTCATCACCGGCCTCATCAAGGCCAACTTCCCCACCCGCATTTCGTTCATGGTCAGCACCCAGGCCGACTCGCGCACCGTGCTGGACATGGCCGGCGCCGAACGCCTGATCGGGCGCGGCGACATGCTCTACTCGCCCCCCGAAGGCGGCAAACCGCAGCGCATGCAAGGCGCCTGGGTGGCCGACGACGAAATTCGCGCCGTGGTGGAGCACTGGCGCGCCCAGGGCCAGCCCGCGCCCGGCGCGCCGCCGCCGACCGCGGCCGCGGCGAACGGGTCCTCCGGAACCAACGGCGCGGCTGACCACGCCGCGGACGCGGACGGGCCCGACCCTGCCGTTGCCGCCGGCGGCAACGGCGCGGCCGGCCAGGCCCGAACCGTCAGCCTCGGCGGCCCGGCCGGTTTCGGCGCGGCCAGCGAGACGGACATCGACGGCGGCGAGGACGAGATCTACGTCGAAGCCACCGAACTCGTCATGCGCCACGACAGCATCACCCCCAACCTGCTGGCGCGCGAGCTGGGCGTGGGCCGCTCCCTGGCGCTCAAACTGGCCCACCGCCTGGAGAACGACGGCTTCGTGGGCGAACCCGCCCCCCAATCCCTGCGCCGCCCCGTCCTGCACCAAGACCCCGCCGACTAAGCCGCCGCCCACCATGCCACCCCAGCCCGACGCCGCGCCGGCGCTGGCCGCGTTCGGCGGCAACCCCAGGCGCGCCCAGGCCTTCGCCGCCCTGCTCGGCTTCCAACCCGCCGCCGCACCTGTGGACCTGCTCGGTCCCTCCAGCGGATCGACACCGCTGCGCGAGTTCGTCGCCGCCAGGGACGACGCCTTCGGCGTGGCGTCGCTGTTTCGGGTCGGCGGCTACCGCGCAGGCAGCGTGCCCGTGGGCATTTACGCCGCCGAGCTGCACGCCTGGGGCCAGCATTCCAGCGCGCGCGACCGCGCGCGCCGCCGCGCGGCCCGCGCGGTGGTGCAGCACGCGCCCGACGCCCGCGCCCTGCTCGTGCTGGCGCCCCAGGAACAGGAGCGGCGCGTCCAGCCCGAAATCGAACTCGTGCTGCCGCGCATCCGCATGGACGGCCCCAGCGACCGCGCCTTCACCACCGTGCGCGCGCTGGTGGACACGCAGTCCCCCTCGCGCTTCCACCGCGACCGCATCCGCGAGCTGGCGCTCGACCCGGGCCTGACCCTGGCCCAGGTAGCCGACCGCTGGCGCCGCGCCTTCAGCGTGGAGCTGGTCACGCGCGCCTTCTACACGAGCTACGCCGGCGTGCGCGACGGCGTCGCGCACGCCCTGAAGAGCCGCAACCCCCGGCACGCGGTCGCGTCTCCGCAGTTCAGCGAGAAGGAGCGCCGCGACTGGGCCACCCGCCAGCTGGGCCGCGTGCTCTTCCTCTGGTTCCTGCAAGCCAAACGCTGGCTCGGCTATGACGGCGGCGGCGGCGGTCCAGCCGACTATCTGGCGCAGCTGTGGCGCGCGAACCAGTCCCAGGGCGGCCACTACTACCAGCGCGTGCTGCGCCCGCTCTTCTTCGAGGCCATGGCGCGCCCGGTCACCCAGCGCACACGCGAAACCACGGACCTACTGGGCGAGATTCCCTACCTGAACGGCGGTCTCTTCCGCGCCAACGCGCTGGAAGACCGCATCGACGACGCCGGCGCCGTCGACCTGCCCGACGACCTCTTCGACCCCGACCCCGAACGGTGCGGCAGCGTGCTGGGCCTGTTCAGCCGCTACCACTTCACCACGCGCGAATCCACGCCCGACGACCAGTCCGTCGACCCCGACCCCGAGCTGCTGGGCCGCGTGTTCGAAAACCTCTACCAGGGCGACGCGCGCCACGACAGCGGCACCTACTACACCCCGCGCGAAATCGTGCACGTCATGTGCCGGCAGGCGCTGCACGGCTGGCTGAGCGACCGCACCGGCGCCGAGCCCGAGCTCATCGAACTCGTCCGCCTGGAAGCCGTGGAACCGAGCGACGTGGGCGCGGGCGAGCTGATCGACCCCGACACCGCGCAGAGCATCGCCGAGGAGCTGGACGCCGTGCGCATCTGCGACCCGGCGGCCGGCTCCGGCGCCTTCCTGCTGGGCGCAATGCAAGAAATCATCCAGCTGCGCCGCGGCCTGGCGCTGGCCGCCGGCCTGCCCGACGAGCAGATCGACCGACTGGCAGCCGAATGGAAACGCCGCGCCATTCAATCGAGCCTGTACGGCGTCGACGTCAACCCCGACGCGGTGGAAATCTGCCACCTGCGCCTCTGGCTCTCGCTGGTGCTGGACCTGGAAGACCCGAGCCGCGTCGCCCCGCTGCCCAACCTGGACTTTCGAGTGGTGGCCGGCGATTCACTGATCGACCGCATCGGCGGCATCGCCCTGCCCGAATCGCTGCCGGCCGGGCAGCACCAGCCGCCGCTGGAGGTCGGCCGACGCGTGGAATACGAACGCCGCCGGATCCGGCAGTGGCAGGACGAGTTCGAGGCCGGGGACGCCCCGCCCCGCCGCCTGCGGAAGCTGCGCGACAACGTTACCAACGCCATCGACCGCATTCTCAAAACCTACGTCCAGGCCGAACTCGAGCGCCAACGCCAGGCCGCCCAGGCGCCGGAACCCTCCGGCCTGCGCACCGAGCGGCAGCGGAACCGAGCAGACCGCGCCCGCCGCGAGGCCCTGGCCCAGGTGGAGCGCCTGCAGCGCGTCGAGGCGCAGCTACTCTCTACTAACGCCCCCCCCCGAATTATGTCAAGCCTGACGATTTAGCGAGCGCCCCGCCGCCGCCCGCGCCGGCGGCCGCGAAGCCCTTCCTCTGGCCCGTGCTGTTTCACGAGGTATTTCGGGGCGGCGGCTTCGACCTGGTGCTGGCCAACCCGCCCTACGTGCGGCAGGAAAAGCTGAGCGCCGACGATCAGCAGGTCTTCGAGCAAGCCTTCCCCGAGGTCTACCGCGGCACGGCCGACCTGCTGGTCTTCTTCTACGCCCGCGCCCTGCAAATCCTGCGCCCCGGCGGCTGGCTGGCGTTCGTCACCAGCAACAAGTACATGCGCGCCGGGTACGGCAGCAAGCTGCGCGCACATCTGCCCAATTCCCTGGCGCTGGCGCGCATCGTCGATATGGGCGACCTGCCGTTGTTCGACTCGAACGGGAAGTCCATCGCCGCCTACCCATCGGTACTGATTGGCCGCCGCGGACCGGCGGCGGCCGACCACACGTTGGAGGTCGCGGACCTTTCCTGGCCCGTGCGGCGCCAGCTGGCGCGGGAGGGCAAGTCAGCCTCGCCCGAAGCCGTACGCGAATCCCTGACCGGTCTCGACCAGCTGCTGCACGCCAGCGCCACGCGCGGCTACCCGCAAGCACTGCTGCGGCGCGACGGCTGGATTCTGGAAGACCCCGCGCTAATTCGCCTCTTCGACCGCCTCATGTCCCAAGGAACGCCGCTGGGCGAGTACACACAGGGGCGCATCTACCGGGGCATAATCACCGGCCTGAACGACGCCTTCGTAATCGACCAGGCAACTCGGGACGCGTTAGTGGCCGCCGACCCCAGGAGCGCCGAGATCATCGAACCCTGGCTGCGCGGCCGCGACATCGAACGCTGGACGGCGCAACCGTCGGGACGATACCTCCTCAGGCTTCAGAATAGCGGCGACACCGACTCCGCGAATCCCTGGGCGAAAGCCGGAGACGAAGCCGCAGCGCGTCGGATATTCGCGGCCGCCTACCCAGCCGTCCACGACCACCTGCGCCGATTCGAAGACCGCCTGCGCCCCCGCGCCGACCAGGGCCGCTACTGGTGGGAACTCCGCGCTTGCGCGTACTACGCCGAATTCGAGCGGCCAAAAGTAATTTTCAAGCACTTCATCTCTTCTCCAGATTTCTCATTCGACCAATCTGGAATGTACCTTAACAATGCCTGTACATTCGCCTCCGTTGACTCTCCAGCAGTCGCAGCATTTGCATGCTCACAGATTTGCTGGTGGATGCTAAACAATCTCACAACACGATTGCAAAATGGGTTTATTCAGCTCTTTGTCAGTCATATCAAGCGTCTTCCAATTCCAGAGCTCGATGTAAAGATGGAAGAGGAGCTATCCGCCTCTGTATCACAATTGCTCGTCAACCCTCGGGATCGTAGGAAGGAGTCGGTCGTTGAGGCCATGGTGGCCGACGCCTACGGGCTCTCCCAGGTCGAGCTCCGCCTGATTCAGGAGTGGTTTTTGGAAAACTCTGCGTCGGTCAGTCAGACCTGAACCCGCTCCCACTGCGTGTGCTAGCCTCTCCAGAGTCTGCCCAATGCGACTGCTATCATTGAATCGACCGGTAACGCCATGCGGGATGGTGACTGCCATCCGCAAGCGCACAAAAGGATCCTGATATGGAAGGCCAGCCGACTGAAAGATTCATCGGTGCCCATGACGTTTTGTTGCGCGCCGAGAAAGCGCTCGCCCTCTGGCAGTTCTCGCAGCTCATTGCACACAAGAAGGCAGAACTGGTTCTAGATTTAGATTGCCAAGATTTTCCTTACTATGGCAAGATACTGCAAATGTTTAAGAAGCGAGGGGAGCTTCAGCAGTTGCTCTGGGAATCATCTCTGTCTGTTGTAACAACATGTTGGGTTTGGGAAAATGATGCTAAGAAGCACCGTCTCGACGGTGACACCCCAGCATTAATTATAGATGAAGTCGAAGACGAAAGTGTTCGTAAGAATATCAAGCAGCTAAGGACTCTTAGAAACAAGGTGGTCGCACATCCCCGTACCCAAACACAAGGAGCACGAGCCGTTGCTATGAGGCCAACTGGCGGCGTAATGCGCCCTGTTGACGGGTGGATTGTATCCCAAGAAAACACTATCTATATCAACGATACGCATTACCTTCCGTTGAAGAACAAGATTGACTATACAATTCAAGAGGCAAAGCGTATCAAGCAGGTAGAATTCAGGAACCGCCCCACTGATACGCCTAAGGGTAAGGCCGAATCGCGTTGAGTAGCGCTTGGCTGCTATTGCCTTCGGAGGTCTGGAATTGACTGTCTCGGCCCATCAAGTGGATCTCTTTGGAGGCCTTTGAATGGATTCAACACCGGATCGACCGGTAGCGCTGCTGCCGATCCATCCTGAATACGTGGGGCTGATTGCGTCAGGTGACAAACGGGCTGAGTTTCGCCGCACCTTGTTCGCAAAGAAACCCACGCACGTTATCCTCTATGCGACGAGCCCGGAGAATCGCTTGGTCGGATACTTCAGCGTCGCTGGCATCGATCACGAGTCGCCCAGGCGTCTGTGGGATCTGCATCGGGGTTCGAGCGGCCTGTCGCGCGAGAGGTTTTTCAAATACTTGCACGGAAAGGATCAGGCCATGGCTATCAGGATTGGGGAGTTCCGCCCGTTTCGAGCGGCGCTGCGCCTGGCGGACGTTGGCGTCGACGTTCCCCCGCAGGGGTTCAGATACCTCGACGGCGCGGTGTTGACCACGCTGGAACACTACGTGTGACCCGACGGCCCCCCGAGACGCCGATGACGCTCGATCCTCCCCTGCCAGCGGCCAACGACGGCGGGGCTTGCCTGGGCATATGCCTTGCCGACAGGGATGCTGTCATCGAGCCGGGCCGGGGCAGCGTCCGCGCATCTGGCGCTCTCGACCTGGTCGGCCGGTTGTTTGACTTGTTTGACGGTTGTTTGATTGGCGGGGGCGCGGACGGCGGCGATTGGCGCGGTTCGGCGCGGTTCGAACCTGTTGGACGGCGCGGACCGTTGTTTGACGGTTGTTTGATTAGCGCAGCGAACAGGGGCGGCGCACGAGGAGTTGGAGCGGTGTATGACGGCTGACGCGCTGTGGCCGATTGCCAACGACGAGGCAACAGGGTCGTTGGAGGAGGCGCTGCGGGGGGCGTTGGCGGCGGCGCCGCCGGACGAGGCGCGGATTGCCGTGGCCTATATCTCGCCGGCGGGGCTGCTGGCCGTCGAGCCGGGGCTGGCGGGGGCGGCGGAGGTGCGGCTGTTGCTGGGGGAGCGGCCGTTCATGGCGCGGCGGGGGCCGCCGGAGGCGCTGGAGCAGCCGCCGGCGCAGGCAGAGCAGCAGGGGCCGTCGGAAGCGGTGGACTGGCACGGCTTTCTGGACGGGCAGTATCCCTGGCTGCTGCTGACGCGCGCGCAGCGCGAGGCGCTGGCGGCCAGCGACCCCGAGGCGGCGGCGCGGGCCGGCGTGAACCCGGAAGTGTGGGTGCAAGTGGCGCGCGCCTTGCGGTTCCTGCGGCGCGGCCAGGTGCAGGTGCGGCGCTACCTGGGCCCGCACGCCGGCGCGGTTGCGCCCGGCCAGGTGCTGACGTTCCAGTCGCCGCACGCGCGGCTGCACGCCAAGGCCTATCTGTTCCGCGGCGCCGGCGGCGCCAGCCTGGCGGCGGTGGGGTCCAGCAACCTGACGTTGGGCGGCCTGCGCGGCAACATCGAACTGAACCTGCTGTCGAGCGATGCGGCGCTGGGCGAGCGGCTGGCGCACTGGTTCGACGACCGCTGGGCGCAGGGCCAGGACTGCCGCCAGGAGTTCATCGACCTGCTGGCGGACTGCGTGTTGTTTGGCCGCCGCTATCGGCCCTGGGACGTGTTTCTCAAGGCGCTGCACGCGGCCTACGGGCGCTTCCTGAACCTGGGGCTGGCCGACGACGTGACGGCGCGCCTGGCGGACTTCCAAGCGGAGGCCGTGCGCCGCTGCCTGACCATGCTGGAGCGCCACTGGGGGGCGATGCTGTGCGACTCGGTGGGCCTGGGCAAGACCTGGGAAGGCCTGGGCGTTCTGAGCGAGTTCGCCCGGCGGCGCGAGGGCCGGACGCGCGCGCTGATCGTCTGTCCGGCGCAGCTGGCGTCCACCTGGGACCACGAGCGCACGCGGGAGTTCGACGTCAGCGCCGAGGTGGTGACGATGGAGTCGCTCGCCCGGCTGGTGGACCTGGACGAGGCGGCGCCGCAGGAGCGCGCGCAGGCCGAAACCCGCCTGCGCCGGCTGCAACAGGCGGACATCGTGCTGGTGGACGAGTCGCACAACTTCCGCAACCCGCAGACCAAGCGTTACCGCGCCTTGCAGGAGATCATCCGCGGCGGCGCGCCGGACACGCGCGTGCTGCTGCTGACCGCCACGCCCATCAACAACAGCGTGTGGGACCTGTACCACCAGCTGCTGCTGCTGACGCGCGGCGACGACGCCTGGTACGCCGGGCGGGGGCCGGTGGCCAACCTGCGCGCCACGTTCGCGGACGCGGCGCGGGGCGGCGGCGGCGCGGGGTTGCTGGACACGATGCTGCTGAGCCTGGTGCGCCGCACCCGCCACGACCTGCGCGCCCTGGAAGCCGCCGGCGAGCCGCCCACGCTGGACGGCGCGCCCTTGCGCTTTCCCGCGCACGAAATCCCGCGGGCCGTGGCCTACAGCCTGCAGAACCTCTACGGCGACATCTACCGTGACGTGCTGCAAACCATCCAGGACCTGAGCTTTGCCGTCTATCGGCTGGAGGATTACGGCGTGGAGCCCGGCGAGCGCGAGAGCCGCGCGCGGGTGCGCCAGCGCAGCGACAACTTCGTGGGCATCATGCGCACGATTCTGCTCAAACGCATGGAAAGCTCGGTGGCGGCGCTGACCGCCACCGTGGACGCGCTGGTCGCGTACCTCGACCAGTTTCTGGCGCGGCTGGCCGAGGGCCGGGTGCTGACGCCCGCACAGGCGCACCGCCTGCGCGCCGTGCTGGGCGGCAGCCTGCCCGACGCCGACACCGACCCCGCCGCCTGGGACCCGCAGGCGGTCGAGACGCTGCGGGAACTGCGCGCCGCGCCGGTGGACGCCGCGCAGCGCGCGCGCCTGCACGCCGACGCGGCGGCGGACCGCAGCCAACTGGCCGGGTTGCGGCGGCGCCTGCACTGGCTGGCCGAGCTGTGGGGCGCGGAAGGCGACCCCAAGATCGCCGCGGTGCGCCGGCTGCTGGACGGGCTGCCGCCTCGGGACGCGCACGGCTTGCCGACCAAGGTGGTGATCTTTACGAACTACCGCGATACGGCCCTGCACGTCTTCCGGTCGCTGGGCGGCGGCCCCGAACGGTTCAGCGGCGGCGAGCTGCGCGTGCGCAGCAATCTGGCCGACCGGCGCTGGATGTCGCTGCTGCACGGGGGCGACGACCGCGGCCGCCGGGCGGCGGTGCTGGAACGGTTCGCGCCGCTGGCGGCGCACCGCCTGCGCGAGGCGCTGGACGACCCTGCGCTGCGCGAACGCCTTGCGCCGCTGCGCGCCGAGTCCATCGAGCTGCTGATAGCGACCGACGTGCTCTCGGAAGGGCAGAACCTGCAGGACGCGCAGTATCTGATCAACTACGACCTGCACTGGAACCCGGTGCGCATGATTCAGCGCGCCGGACGCATCGACCGCCTGTTTTCGCCCCACGACACGGTGTACATCTACAACGTGATGCCGGAGCAGGGGCTGGAGGACCTCTTGCAGCTGGTTGGCAGCCTGACGCGCAAGCTGGGGACTATCGAGGACGCCGTGGCGCTGGACGCCTCGGTGCTGGGCGAGCAGATCGAGGCGCGCGAACTCGACGCCATCATGAAAATCCGCGCGGGCGGGTCGGCCGCGGACGAGGTGTATCTGGAAGGCGAGCGCACCCAGGGGCTGGACGCCGGGCTGGACGTGCTGAACCAGTACCTGGAGCTGATGCGCTCGCTTGCCGTGGAAGACGTGGAGGACATTCCGGACGGGGTCTACAGCGTGGTGGACGGCCCGCGCTCCGGGGTGTTCGTGATGCTGCGCATGCCGGAAGAGCTGACGGGCGAGGTGTTCTGGCGGTTCTATCCGCTGGACGACCTTGCCCGGCCCGAGACGTCGCCGCTGCAGGTGCTGGAAACGATCCAGGCCGGCCCGGACACGCCGCGCCGCGCCCTGCCGGACGACGTCAACCCGTTCGAGTTCCTGAACGAACCCCTGGCTGCCGCCGTGGCGCAGATTGGCGCGGCCTACCAGGCCGCGGCCGCGGCGCAGGCGCCGCACAGCCTGACCGCGCGGCTGAGGTCCATGCTGCAGCGGGACGACCTGCTGGCGGCGGACGGCGGCTTGTGGGAGCGGCTGCACGCCTGGGCCTTGGCGCCGCAGCCCTCGGACGCGCTGCGGCGGCCGCGGATGCGCGGCCCCGCGCGGGTGCTGCGCCAGACGCCCATCGGCGCGCCGCTGGACGACCTGCTGCCGCGGCTGCGCGAGCTGGCCGCGGCCGTGCGCGCCGAGGGCCTGGACCGTCCGCTGGCCCGCCCGGACTCGCGGCGGCCGAGCGTGCGCGACCTGGAGCTGGTGGCCTGGGCGCTGGTGGTCGGGCCGGAGGGCCTGCCGGCGCCGGTGGCTGCGACGGCCGGCGGCTGAGGGGGCCGGGCGCGCGCGCGCCGCTGGCCGCGGGGCGGTTGGCGGGCCGCGTGGCGGTTGGCGGGCCGCGCTCAGCCGGCCGGGGCCTCCCGGCCGCAGCGGCGGGCGAGGTCGGCGGCGCGGTTGGTTCGTTCCCAGGGGATGTCGTCCAGATCGTCGCGGCCGAAGTGGCCGTAGGCGGCCACCTGGCGGTAGAGCGGGCGGCGCAGGTCCAGGTCGCGGATGATGGCGCCGGGGCGCAGGTCGAATGCGCCGCGCACGGCGCGCTCGATGGTCTCGTCGGGCACGGCGCCGGTGCCGAAGGTTTCGATGTTGACCGAGACCGGCTCGGCCTTGCCGATCACGTAGGCCAGCTGCAGCTCGAACCGCCGGGCGAGGCCGGCGGCCACGACGTTCTTGGCCACCCAGCGGGCCGCGTAGTTGGCGGAGCGGTCGACTTTGGTGGGGTCCTTGCCCGAGAAGGCGCCGCCGCCGTGCCGCGCCATGCCGCCGTAGGTGTCCACGATGATCTTGCGCCCGGTCAGGCCGGCGTCGCCCATCGGCCCGCCCACCACGAAGCGCCCGGTGGCGTTGACGAGGATGCGCGTGTCTTTGTCCAGCCACCGGGGGGGGATGGCGGCCCGAATGACGAATTCTTCGATGTCGCGGTCGATCACGTCGTTGCCGACTTCGGCGTCGTGCTGCGCCGCGACGACCACGGCGTCCACGCGCGCGGGCTGGCCGCGGCGGTATTCCACGGTGACCTGGGTCTTGCCGTCGGGCCGCAGCCAGTCCAGCGTGCCGTCCGCGCGAACCGCGGCCAGCTGCCGGGCGGCGCGGTGGGCCAGGGCAATGGGCGCCGGCATCAGTTCCGGCGTCTCGTCGCAGGCGAAGCCGTACATCATGCCCTGGTCGCCGGCGCCCAGCGCTTCCAAGGCGTCGTGGCCGCCGCGCCGCTCGCGGACTTCCAGCGCCTCGTCCACGCCCATCTTGATGTCGGCGGACTGTTCCTTGATGGAGACGAGGGTGCCGCAGGTCTCGTAGTCGAAGCCGTATTCGGCCTTGGTGTAGCCGACTTCCTGCACGGTGCGGCGCACCACAGCGGGAACGTCGATGTAGTCGGCGCGCGACGAAATCTCGCCCAGCACCAGCACCAGGCCGGTGGTGGAGGCGGTCTCGCAGGCCACGCGCGCCTCGGGGTCGGCGCGCAGGAACTCGTCCAGGATCGCGTCGGACACCTGGTCGCAGAGTTTGTCCGGATGGCCTTCGGTGACCGATTCCGAGGTAAAGAGCAGGCGCGGGGCCTGCATGAACGTGCTGCTCACGGTGGTCTCCCCCAATGGCCAGCGGCGGGCGCCGGGCGCGGCCGCGGGCGAATCGGTTACGTTCCTTCCTGCCAGCCGGCCAGATAGGCGGCCTGCTGGTCGGTCAGCGTGTCGATGGCCACGCCCATGGCCTCCAGCTTCAGCGAGGCAACGCGCTGGTCGGTGTCGGCGGACACGTCGTACACGTCGGGCGCCAGGCTGTGGGCGTGCGCGGCCAGATGTTCCAGCGCCAGCGCCTGGTTGGCGAAGCTCATGTCCATCACGCTGGCCGGGTGGCCCTCGGCGGCGGCCAGGTTGATAAGCCGCCCTTGCGCCAGCAGGTAGAGGCGGCGGCCGTCGGGCATCCGGTATTCGTCCACGTGCGGCCGCGCCTGCTGGACGCCCGCGGCCTGGGCGTCCAGGGCCTCGATGTTGATCTCCACGTCGAAGTGCCCGGAGTTGGCCAGGATGGCCCCGTCCTGCATGGCCTCGAAGTGGGGCGCATCCAGCACGTGTTTGTCGCCGGTGACGGTGACGAACACGTGGCCCAGCGGCGCGGCGTCGTGCATGGGCATCACGCGGTAGCCGTCCATCAGCGCTTCCAGGGCGCGCACGGGGTCGACTTCGGTGACGATGACGTGGGCGCCCATGCCGGCGGCGCGGCTGGCCAGGCCGCGCCCGCACCAGCCGTAGCCGCTCACCACCACGGTGCGGCCGGCCAGCAGCACGTTGGTGGCGCGCACCAGGCCGTCCAGCGTGGATTGGCCGGTGCCGTAGCGGTTGTCGAACATGTGTTTGGTCTGCGCCTCGTTGACGGCCACGATGGGGTATTTCAGCACGCCCTGGGCGGCCATGGCGCGCAGGCGGATGACGCCGGTGGTGGTTTCCTCGGTGCCGCCCAGCACGCCGTCGATCACGTCGGTGCGGCTGGTGTGCAGGGTGGAGACCAGGTCGGCGCCGTCGTCGGTGGTCAGCTGCGGGCGCGTGTTCAGCACCGACTCGATGTGGTCGTAGTAGACCTCCGCGTCTTCGCCGTTGATGGCGTAGGTGGCGGCGCCGTAGGCGTGCACCAGCGCGGCCGCCGCGTCGTCCTGGGTGCTGAGCGGGTTGGAGGCGCACAGCGCCACCTCGGCGCCGCCCGCGTGCAGCGTGCGCACCAGGTTGGCGGTCTCGGTGGTGACGTGCAGGCAGGCGCCGATGCGCAGGCCGTCCAGCGGGCGCTCGCGCGCGAAGCGTTCGCGGATGGTGGCCAGCACGGGCATGGACTGGTCCGCCCACTCGACGCGGCGCACGCCGAGGTCGGCGAGCGCGGCGTCCGCGATATCGGATGCGGCGTGGGTTGTGGCCATGCAATCTCCCTAGCAGTGCGTTCGAGGCCCACAGGGGCGTCTAGAACGCAACGATGTCGCTGAACTCGGCGTAACGCGCATCGATTTCGGCGCGCGTGAGCGCGGCCAGGCGCGCCACGCCGAACGACTCCACTGTAAACGACGCGGCCACGCTGCCATAGACCACCGCGCGGCGCCGCGCGGCCGCGTCGGCGGCGCCGGCTTCGGCCAGGGAGCCCACGAACGCGCCCGCAAAGCTGTCGCCGGCGCCGGTGGGGTCGTGCGCGCCGCTCACGGGATAGCCGGGGGCGAAGAACCAGCCGTCTTCGTCGAGCAGGCTGGCGCCGTGCTCGCCGCGCTTGACCACCACCGCGGCCGCGCCGACGTCCAGAATCTTCTGCGCGGCGCGCGGGAGGTTGTCGTCGCGCCCGAATTGCCGCGTCTCTTCGTCGTTGAGCACCATGCAGCCGCTGCGCGCGGCCACGCGCGCCAACTGCGCCGGGTCGCGCTCGATCCAGATGTTCATGGAGTCGGTCAGCACGAAGCGCGGCGCCTCGATCTGGTCCAAGACGCTGAGCTGCACGTGCGGTTCGCTGTTGCCCAGAAACACGAAGGCGCCGCGCGCCGCGTGCGGGGGCACGGCGGGGTCGAATCCCTCCAAGACGTTCAGGTCGGTAAATGTGGTCTGGCGGCTGTTCAGGTCCGCGGCGTACCGCGCGCCCCAACGGAACGTCAGCCCGTCGGCCACCTCCAGCCCCGACAGGTCGACCCCGCGCTGGGCCAGCACGCCGCGGTGGGCGGGCGCAAAATCGCGGCCCACCACGCTGAGCACGGTGGGCCGCGCAAAAAAGCGGGCGGCCAGCGCGGCGTAGGTGGCCGAACCGCCCAACACGCCGTCCGCCCGCGCCCGCGGGGTTTCGATGTAGTCCAACCCCACGGTGCCCAGCACCACCACCGCACCGGCGCTCGCAGCGTCCCCTGGGTTCATTGCGGGACTCCGGCGCGCGCCGCTTCCCCAGCAGCGGCCGGAGCCGCCCGCCTGGGAAGCGTCACCCGCCGCGCCCTCTGCCCAGATAGCGGCCGACCAACAGGTCGTAGCGGTCGAGCAATTCGTCGGGAATCACGTCGGGCGAGGTGATCAGCGCCGTCTGCAAGGCGTGGCAGCACTCGCAGGCCTTGTCGTCCGTGGGAATCCGCCCCACGGCCCGCCGCACGACCCGCTGCGACAGCGCAGTGTTGGCGGCCAGGTTCTGGATCACCAGCTCCGCCGAGACGTCCTCCTCGCTCTCGTGCCAGACGTCGTAGTCGGTCACCATGGCCAGCAGCGCGTAACAGATTTCGGCCTCGCGGGCCAGCCGCGCCTCCGGCAGCGCGGTCATGCCAATCACGTCGGCGCCCCAGGAGCGGAACAGCTCCGACTCGGCCCGCGTGGAGAACTGCGGTCCCTCGATGCAGACGTACGTGCCGCCGCGGTGCACCTGGGCGCCCTCGGCCTGGGCGGCGTCGGCCAGCACCTGCGACAGCCGGGCCGAAAACGGCTCGCCCATGCCCACGTGCGCCACCAACCCCGGCGCATCGAAAAACGTCATGGGCCGCTGGCGCGTGCGGTCGATCAGCTGGTCGGGCGTCACCACGTCCAGCGGATGCACGTGCTCGCGCAGGCTGCCCACGGCGCTGACGGACACGATCCAGCGCACGCCCAGCGACTTGAGCGCCCAGATGTTGGCGCGCGCGTTGACCGCCGACGGCGCCAGCCGGTGGCCGCGCCCGTGGCGGGGCAGGAACGCAACCTCCACGCCTTCCACGCGGCCGATGCGCACGGCGTCGCTGGGGTCGCCGAAGGGCGTGGCAACGTGCTCGTCACGCACGTCCGTCAGGCCGGGCATCTCGTAGAACCCGCTGCCGCCGATGACGGCCACGTGAGGCATGGGCAACCGGCCCGGCGTCAGGCCGCCCGCACGTCGGCGGGGGCCGCGGCGGCGTCCTGACGGCGCAGCGTGTCCACGAACGGCGGGCGGTGCACGCCGCGTTCGGTCACGATGGCCGTGACCAGGTCGTGCGGCGTGACGTCGAAGGCGGGGTTGGCCGCGGGCGCGTCCGGCGGCGCCCAGCGCCAGGCGGCGTAGCCGCGCACCTCCTGCGGCGCACGCTCCTCGATGGGAATAGCGTCGCCGTCCGGCAGCGCGAAGTCGATGGTGGACATCGGCGCCGCCACGTAAAACGGCAGGCCGTGCGCGCGCGCCGCCAGCGCGTGGCCGTAGGTGCCAATCTTGTTGGCCGCGTCGCCGTTGGCGGCAATGCGGTCGGCGCCCACGATGGCGGCGTCGATCCGCCCGCGGCGCATCAGCGAGGCCGACATGCCGTCCGTAATCAAGGTGAAGGGAATCTCGCGCTGCGCCAGTTCCCAGGTGGTCAGCCGCGCGCCTTGCAGCAGCGGGCGCGTTTCGCTCACCACCACCTCGATGCCGTGCCGCTGGTGGGCGGCCTGCAGCACGCCCAGCGCGCTGCCCAGGCTGGCGGCGGTGGCCAGCGGCCCAGTGTTGCAGTGGTGCAGCACGCGCTGGCCGGGCGCAAACAGCGCCGCGCCGGCCGCGGCCAGGGCCCGGTGGCGCAGCTCGTTGTCGGCCGCCAGCGCATGCGCCTCGGCCAGCAGCCGCGCCCGCACCTCGGACGCCGGCGCGCCGGCCGGCGTCCGCGCCGCGGAGCGCATGCGCTCCGCCGCCCAGGCCAGGTTCACGGCCGTGGGCCGCGTGGCGATGATGTCGTCGATCACCCGATCCAGACGCGCCAGAAACGCCGGGCCGTCGGGCGCCTGGATGCGCCGCGCGCCCAGCGCCGCCGCATAGGCCGCCGCCACCCCCAGCGCCGGCGCGCCGCGGATGGCCAGCGTGCGGATCGCCTCGTTGACCTGCGCCGCCTCCGTGCAGTGCAACACTTCGACCGCATCCGGCAAACGCCGCTGGTCCAAAATACGCACGGCCCCCGCGCGCCACTCGATCACCGGCGGCACGCTCATCGGAGAACGGGTCGGGTCGTCATGTGGGCCGAAGAGATTGCATCACGCAGACCGGCAGCGTTGCAGGCCGTTGAGTATATCGGCAGCCGGCCAACGGCACGGCCGCTCTTCCCGGGCGCGCTGACATCGGCCAAGCCGGCAGGCCTGCGGCGTGCGGGGTTTACGAAGGCGCAGGCGGCGTTTTGCCCGGCGGAGTCGGCAAAGGAACAACCGGCGGCCGCTGGTCGGCCGGCCGCCGCCCTCCCATCTCCCATCACAGCGCCAGGCGGGCAATGCGCACCTCGAGCAGCTCCGCGTAAGCGTCCGCCCCTACGTCAACCCGCGGCGGCGGCGGGCGGCTTCGTAGGCCTCCAGGTCCAGCTCGCCGCGGGCGAAGCGGGACTCGATGTCGTGGAAGGCGTCCGCGGGCGGGGGCAGGCTGGGCAGCAGGTCCGGCGAAGGTTCCTGCGCGCGCCGGTCGGCCAGGCGTTCGCGCGAGTCGGCCTCCTGGTCCGCAGCCTCCCGCTCGGCAGGCGCGGCGGGCGCCGCCGGGCGGGCAGGGGAGTCAGGCGGCGCAGCGTTGTCGGGCGCGGCGGCCGTCGGGCGGGCGGGGACGTCAGGCGGCGCGGCGTTGTCGGGCGCGGCGGCGCGGCCGGCCGCGTCCTGGCGGGCCGGGGCCGCCGGCGCGTCCACGGTCTCGGCCGCGGGCGCCGCGTCGGGCGTTGCGGAACCCTCGGCGGACTGCCGCAGGCCCGCCATGATGCCGGCCACCAGCAGCTGCCCGATGGCGCGCGGGTCGGCGTCGGCCAGCAGGGTTCCCAGGTCCGCGCCCGCGGCCGGCGGCGTTTCCGCTTCCCAGCGTTGGCGCGCGCGGTGCATCTCGCGGTCTTTGCGCGACTGCCAGCGGCGCTCGACGGCGTCCACGCGGCGCGCCACCTCGGCGTCGACCGCCGCCTGGAACGCGCCGCCGTCCGTTTCGTCCCCACGTTCGGCCGCCGGCTGCGGTCGGTCGGACGGTTGCGGTGTGTGCCGTTGGTGCTGCTCGGTCATGTCGGGTCCTTTGCGTGGGCGCCTCAGCGTGCGGCTGAGGCTGGAGGGATCGGCCCTATCGCCGCCGGCCGCGGCCGGCGGCGCGGGGTCCTGCCTCGCGGGCTGGCACATGGGCCGCCGCCGGTCGCGTGCATCAGCCAGCGATGTCCACGAATGCGCCGGCGGCGGCCCGATGTACACAGAAAGCATACACAGCGGCGCAGGCCTGTCAACTCTTCGCGTACGGCGCTGCCTCACCCCCCGCCAACGGCGCCGGCGCCCCCGGCGTCCGCCGCCGCCTGACCACGCCCCGCCCGCGGGACAAGCGCCGCCCCGATCTTTCAACGGCTGCTCGACGATCGGCCGCCGCCGCGCCCACGGGCCGCGCGCCGCCGCCGCCTGACCACGGCCCCGAGCCCCCCCCTTGCCGCCTGTCAACCTTTGGTGTACGATAGCGGCGCCGGTTGGGGGGAGCCGTGGGGCTTATGCGACTCGCAGCGCTGCTGCGCCAGACGAGGCTGGATGCCGGGCTGTCCTATCGGCAGCTCGCCCGCGGCAGCGGCGTCTCGCACGCGTATCTCAGCCACGTCGAAAAAGGCGAGCGCAACGCGCTGCGCGCCCGCGCCGCCATGGACGTGGCCAACGCCCTGGGCGCCAGCCGCACCAGCTTTGCCGTGGCCGCCATTGCCGACCGCCTGAGCGTGGACGTGGCCGCCGCGCTGCTGGCGGAGGTCGCGCGCGGACCCGTGGGCTGGGACGTCGACCCCACCGCGGGCGGCGTGCTGATCGAGTCCGGCCCGCCCGACGCGGCCGCGCGGCTGGCCGTGATGGCCGCGCGCCCCGACGCCGCAGTCGAGATTGCCCGACGCCTGACGTTCGTGGACTTGCAGTTCGACGTGCACACGCTGCGCACCGGCATCATCGGCAGCGACGACGAGGACCCGACCGTCGTCCTCGTCAGCGCCCCCCTGCCCGCCGCGCCTTAGCCGCGCTTCTCGGTTCCCTCGCCCTCGCCCTCGCCCTGCGAGAGACCCAGGCGTCATTCACCATCGGTGCAGAACGCGGCCGCCAATGTTTCACGTGAAACACCCGGCGCCGCGCGTCCCGCCCCACGCGCGCCCCGAGGAACGAGCGCGGGGCTATACTCGAGCCGCGAAGCGACAGCCGCCGCGTCGGTCGGCCGCGTCGGGACCGCGCGGCGCGGGGGCCGCAGCCGACCGCCGGCGGCCGGCACAGCGCGGGAGAGGGGCCACGCGTGCAATCCAGCCTGATAAGCAAGGTGCAGAAGGCGCAGCAATACGCCACCGAACCGGAGCGCGTGCGCGTGGAATCCCTGCGCGTCAGCTTCGACGGCGACAACAGCAGCCACGTCATCACCTACGCGGACGGCCGCTGGGATTGCGACTGCGAGTTCTTCCAGGTCTGGCGCACGTGCAGCCACACCATGGCGCTGCCCAAGCTGATGAGCGACATGGTGCCGGCCCCCGCCACCGGACAGCCCGCCGCCTCCTGAGCGCAGGCGCGGCGGCGAACGGCCGCGCCGCCCCCGCCTAAGACGCACACGTGGCACGCAAGCGGCGCAAACGCCAACCCACCGCCCCGCCGCCGGCCGGCGACCGCACCATCGCCGTCAACCGCCGCGCGCGGCGCGACTACGAGGTGCTGGCCACCCTGACCGCCGGCCTGGAACTGGTCGGCTCCGAGGTCAAGAGCATTCGCAACGGCGCCGTCAGCCTGGCGCAGGGGTTCGTGACCGTGGAGGCGGGCGAAGCCTGGCTGCACGGCGCGCACGTGGCGCGCTACAAACCCGCCGCCGACGCCAACCACGACCCCGACCGGCCGCGGCGCCTGCTGCTGCACCGCGGCGAAATCGCCCAGCTGGCCAGCCACGTCACCGCCAAAGGCCGCACCGCCGTACCCCTGCGCCTGCTGCTGCACCGCGGCTGGGTCAAGCTGGAGATCGGCCTGGTGCGCGGCCTGCGGCGCTTCGACCACCGCGAACGCCTGCGCGCCCGCGAAGCCGCGCGTGAAATCGCCCGCTACGTGCGCTAGAATTAGCCGCGGGGATGACGGGTATTGACAGGGCCCCGAATCCCAACGCTGCAGGTCGAGCCTGCCGGGGAGCTCGTAAATCCCCCTGGCAAAAGGTAACTGGCGAAGAGCAAGCGCTCCCGCTCGCGGCCTAGCCGCCGCGACGCCCAGCTGGCCCGTCCCTAGCGGGGCAGCTGGGCGCACACAAGCTAGGGTGCTGCCGGTCGAGGCGCCCGCGTAGACCGGCAAAGCCACGCGGGCTGGCCGCGAGTCGTTGCTGCCAGACGGCAACGCCGCGGTGAGACACCAAGCGTCTGGCTATACCTGTAGACGCGTCGGGACGACCGGTCCTGGACGGGGCGTTCGACTCGCCCCCATCTCCACCACGCACGCGCCGCCCCCGCGGGGGCGGCGCGGCAACCGACCGCCGCGCTCGCAGGCCGGCGGCGCGGCAGATCTACGCGGCGCACGTGCGGGCGCTCCCAGCACGGCCGCCCGCGAAACTCGCGCCCGGCGGCCATCGTCCGCGCGGCAACCGCAGACCTGCGCCCGCTACAATTGGAACGCCGCCCCCCAACGCAGAGATAGAGGACGCCGCGTGCACGCGCCCCCCGCCGTTCGAGTTCGAGGTCTGGAAAAAACCTACCCCGGCGGCGTGCGCGCGGTGGACGGCATCGACTTCACCGTCCAGCGCGGCGAGTTCTTCGGCCTGCTGGGTCCCAACGGCGCGGGCAAAACCACCACCATCAAGATTCTGGCCACGCTGCTGCCCAAAACCGCCGGGCGCGCGGACGTCGCCGGGATCGACGTGGACGCCGACCCGCGCGCCGTGCGCGCCGGCATCGGCGTCGCCATGCAAGAGGTCGGCCTGGACGACCTCTCCAAAGGACGCGACTTCCTGGTCTTGCAGGGCCGTCTGTACGGCCTGGGGCGGGCCGAGGCCGGGCGCCGCGCCGACGAGCTGCTGGAGCTGGTGGGGCTGGCGGGCGTCGGCCGCCGCCGCATCGGGTCCTACTCCGGCGGCATGCGGCGGCGCATCGACCTGGTCGGCGCACTCATGCATCAGCCGGCCGTGCTCTTCCTGGACGAACCCACCACCGGGCTGGACCCGCAAAGCCGGCTGGCCATCTGGGAATACCTGGACAAGCTCAACGAGCGCGGCGTCACCATCCTGCTGACCACGCAGCACATGGACGAGGCCGACCGCCTGTGCCAGCGCCTGGCCATCATCGACCACGGCCGCCTGGTGGCCGAAGGGACGCCCGCCGAGCTCAAGGCCGGGGTGGGCGGCGACCTGGTGCGCGCGGCGTTCGGCCCCCGACCGGCAGAGGCCGACGGCGCGGACCCAGCCGACGACGACACGGCGGCCGCCGCCCTGCGCGCGCTGCCCATGGTGCGCCAGACAGACGCGGCGCCGGACGGAATCACGGCCACGGTGGCGGACGGCGGCGCAGCCGCGCCCGAAATCCTGCGCGCCCTGCACGCGGCCGGCGTGCCCGTCGCCGCCCTCACCGTCACCAGCCCCTCGCTGGACGACGTCTTCCTGCATCACACCGGCCGCCAGATTCGCGACACCGACGCCGACGCCGACACCGACGCGCGCGTCTGGGGCCAATGGATGGGCGTCAACCGACAATAGCCATGCCCCCGCCGCACGCCCGACCCCGCTCCGCATCCCCGCGCCCCCCGCGCCCGCCGCGCCCGGCATCCCCGCTCCCGCGCCCGGCGTTCCCGGGCACAACCTGCCCCGTCCCCGCTGCGCGGCGGGAATCCCTGCGGCCGCGGCGGCGCCGTCGGGTCCCCCCGGCGCCGCCCGGCGCCGCCCGGAGCTGACCCGTGCAGATCCTGCGCGAAAGTTCCTACATCTACGTGCGCAACCTGAAAACCTGGCTGGCGCAGCCGTGGATGATCGTCGCCGCCGTGCTGTCGTCCGCCGTGATGTACCTCTTCTTTGGCGAGCCCCTGCGCGCCATCACCAACCTGCCGGGGTTCCCGACCTCGGACTACCAGGCCTTTCTGACCGCCATGGTTATCGTGATGGCCGTCGTCTTCAGCGGCAGCGACATGGCCATGGTGCTGCTGACGGACATCATGTCCGGCTACGTCGACAAGCTGCTGCTGTCGCCGGTCAACCGCTTCTCCATCCTGCTGGGCACCCTGGCCATTGGCGCCACGCGCGCCGTGGCGCAGGTGGCCGCCATCCTGCTGGTGGCCACCGTCATCGGCGTTCGGTTTGCCGGCGGGTTCCCGGGCGTGCTGGCCGTCACCCTGGCCACCACGCTGCTGGCCGTGGCCATGGGCTGCGTGGGGCTCATTATCGCCGTGCGCACGCGCAGCGTGCAGGTCACCGTAAATAGCTGGCTGTTGTTCATGCCGCTGGCGTTTCTCACCTCGGCCTTCATGCCGCGCGAACTGCTCACGGGCTGGTTTGGGATTGCCGTGGGACTCAATCCGGTCGAATACATCCTGGTGGCCGTGCGCACCATCATCATCGAAGGCTGGATGTGGGAACAGATCCTGCCCGGCCTCTGGGTACTGCTGGCCACCTGCGCCGTCCTGATCAGCGCAGCCACCTTCGAATACCGCCGCGCCACCAACTAACCGCCCGCCTACACACACCCAGAACGCCGCCCCACGGCGTAGACGAACACGTTGGTGTCGACGAAGATCACACCGCGTCCGCGTCCACGCCCGGGTCGCGCGACGCCTGCATCGTGCGCAGGTGCTCTTCCCATTCCGGTTCCCGCCCGCCGCCGCCGCGCCGCTCGTCGATGGCGCGAAAAAAGGCCGCCGCGTCAGCGGCTGACTGGAAGCGGGCAGCGCCGCGCCGCTCTTGGAGCCGCGCATGGGCGGCGGTGCGCAGCCAGGCGCTGAACGTCAACCCCTCCGCCCGCGCCTGCTCGACGAACATGGCACGGTCCTCGTCGGGAATGATCACCTGAACCCGCGCCACCTGCACGGCCCTCCCAGCGCCGGATGTGTATCCAGCATACACAGGCACGGCCCTTCGGCGATGCGCTCGCCTCCGCCGCGCTGGGACGGAGCGCGCCGGAGCGGGCGGCCGCGACGGTGCGATGGCCGCCCCCGCGTGTACCCGCCCTCCGTCCGCGCCGCTCAGGCTGGGTTCAGACTCTTCAGCGCCTCCGGGAAATCCGCCTTATTGAAGACCAGGCGAAACACCCCCTTGCGCGGGCCGTGCGTGACGGTCACCGTGCCGGCGTTGAAGGCGTGCTGCAGCGTTTGGAACACGCGCTGCTTGTAGTCGGTGTCGGGACTGCCGCGCAGGTGCTCGCCTTTCGTTTCGAACACCAGCAGTTGCCGCTTGTTGGCGCTGTTTCCCATCGCAATAAAGTCGGGGTAGATGCGCTCACGCCGCCAGCCGCGCAGGTAGTACTCGTGCCGCTGGCGCGCCGCTACGCGGTGCCACCATTGCAGGGCTTTTTGATCGTCCAGATAGAAGGCGAACTTCCGTTCCAACTCGGAATCGAAATGCTGCTCGAAGACCGGTTCGAACAAGCTCAGCTGCATCGTTCCGTCACCATACGTCTTTTGCAGCGTGCGTCCGTCCTCGGCTATTGGCAGCTCGAAGCTCTCACGCATTCGGTAATTGTCGCCCGCTTCCAAGTCGAAGCGAACCTCCTGCGTGCGCAGCTTTTTGGCAAAGACGTCCTCCGCTTGCGCTTCCACCTCCGCCGCCGCGTGCTCGCGCAACGCAAACGACAGGTACGAACGGCGGTCGTAGATATCGTCTTCCTGTTCGCCCGCGTCCAGCAGCCGTTGCCGCAGGTTCCGGGCGATGCGGGCGGCCTGCCACGCGTTCGGAATCAAGTCGGACAGCCGCCGCGCGAAATAGGTCACCGTGACGGTCTTGTCGATATGCACGTCCTGCTGGCCGTAGACGACGGGCCGCTCGTCCCCCACGTCGACCGACGCGGTCTGGATTTTGGCGGGTTCGGGGAGCGGCGTCTGCATGTCCAGCGCGTCGATGGCCTCCCACGAGATGCGCGGCAAAATGTGGCGCTGGTAGTCGAGGCCGCACCAGTCGTCGCCGTCCCTGTGCCGCACCGTGGGCAGGAAGATGTCGCGCTTTCGGAACCGCTCCCGCCGCTGCACGGTCACGAGCTTCAGCGGGCCTCCCGCGCTCCACACGTCGTCGTCCAGCCCCGTCAACCCTTCCTGTTCCAGCCCGTTCTTGACCTGCTGCACGGCCTTGCCAACGTCGATATTCCAGCAATAGACGTGGCATTGGTCCAGCGGTTCGCGCCCTGTGCGGCGGGCGTGCGGCTGCCGCATCACGCGGCCCACCAGCTGCGTAATCGCGCGCTGCGAGCGGGTGTTGTCCAGCATCACCAGCAGATAGGCAAACGGGCAGTCCCAGCCCTCCATCAGCGCCGCCTTGGTGATGATCCAGCGCACCTGCGAATACGCCGACAACAGGTCCTCGCGTCCGAGCTCGTCGTTCTGCGCGGACTTGACTCGAATAGCCTCGGCGGGCACGCCCAGGTTCTGGACGAGACATTCGCGCACGTCTTCGGCGTGCACCCGTTCGCCGTCGCGCTGGTCCCGGCCCGTGCGTTCCACGCGCACCACCGCGATGGGGCGGACGTAGCGGCCCTCGTTCTCGTAGAGCGCGCGCGCCTCGGCGTCCAGCCGTTCCAGCTGGTCGGCCGCGTGGCCCAGGGTGGCTTGCCACTCGCCGGGGAACGTCGTCACCTGCACCGGCAGCTTGATCATCTCTTCGGCCTTCAGGTCCGCGCCAGAAATGTCCACCAGCAGGTTGCTGACCTTGCCGTTGGGCGTGGCCGAGAGTTCCAGCACCAGACTGGGGTCGAGCCGGTTGACCGAGCGCACGAACTCCTGGTTGGCCTCGTCTTGCCGGCCGTACGCTTTGTGCGCTTCGTCCAGCACCACCACCGGGCGCAGCATCTTGAAGACATTGAACAGACTGTGCTTGACCGGGCCGTTGGCGGACACGCGCTCCAGGTCTGGGTATTTCCGCTGCACGCGCCCGTCGCCCAGCGCGTCGTCGCTGTCGGGAAAGAAGCTTGGATAGCGGCCCGAATCGCGGAACATGCGCAGGAACTCTCTGCCCTTCTGCCGGTTGGCGGCGGGCAGCATCAGCAGCATCACGCACATGTAATGCGCAACGTCGGCGGCGCTGAAGGGGTCGTCTTTCTCCAGCAGCTTCACCCGCCCGCCGCTGGCGCGTTCCAGCATCTGCCGATAGGGATGCTCGCGGTTCCGCAGCGCGTCTTTGGTTTGCTGGTAGATGGCGCGCGTGGGCATGATCCAGAGCGTCAGACCGGTCTGCCGGTTCAGCCGTTCCAGCGCGGCGGCCGCCAGCAGCGTCTTGCCGCCGCCCGTGGGCACCTTGAAGCAGACGTGCGGGATCGAATAGTCGGCGGCGGCCGTGCGGTCGACGTGTTCCCCGGCGGTTGCGGCGCCGCCGGATGCTTGCAGCTTCTGCCAGGCAGTCTTGGGGTAGTTGCGCAGGTCGGCGGGAACCTCGACGCCCGCCTGTTCCAGCGCCGCTGTCCCGGCCATGTACTGCCGCCGCGCCTGCTCCAGCGCTTGCCGCCAGCGCACGAAGGCTTCCAGGGCGCGGGCTTGATATTCCTTGAGCTCCATCGCGCGGCCCGCTACTCGGTGCGGTGCATCTGGTAAGGCAGTTGGCTGAACGTGAGGCCCCAGTCGGTCAACTCCCGCTGGCCGAGGTATTTGCCGGCCCCGAAGACGATGGCCTTGCGCCCGCGCGCGCGGCTGGCCTCCCTGATCCGCTTGCCGCGCACGTCGTTCAGAATCGCCGCGTCGCTGCGCAAGTAGGCCTCGTCGTCTTTGTAGAGCAAGTAGTAGTCGTGCGTATCGCTGGTGTAGAACAGCCCGTCCTGGTCTTGCGGCCAGAGGTCGTACTCGCCGGCGGAAATCCCCGCCGCCGTGTGCAGCAGGTAGGCGGCCAGCGCCGGAAACGGCGGCAGCGCCGCGCCCGTCAACATCCCCTCGATCTCGATAGGCTTGCCCAAGGTGCAGTAGGTGAACGAGCCGCCAAGACCTTCGCGCAGCGCCGCGTCCCTGGCGTCCGGCACCCCTCGAATCACCCGCCGCACGCGCTCGGCGGTGATCCTGTCGGCGTAGTCCTCACACTCCACTAGGATGAACTTCCGGTTGCCGCCGTCTTCTTTGTTCAACGCAAGCACGGCATGGGCCGTCGTGCCGGAGCCGGCGAAGGAGTCTAGGACGATGTCGTTGGGACCAACAGCAGCAAACCTAAAGATGTCTGCTAAAAAAGGTGGTGCTTTGGGAAAGTCAAACGCCCTCTGTCCGTTAAATACAGTCTTGATGGTGTTGGTTCCATTTGACGCCGAGTACTCGGGCTTGTACCAAAGTGAGCGCGGCTTGATAGAGAAGGTTTCTCCTATATTAGGACGTACCTTTGTTATAAGCTGAAAACCTAATTTTGTGTGAGGTTTAACAATGATCTCCGTCAAGCTGCGTCTGATTTTCTCTCGTGACCACATCCAGCGTGCTTCATCACCATTGCTGTGTATTGGCAGCACTTCGGTATCACTCGGAGAACTGCGTTCAAGACTGATTGAACCGTCGGTACTCACGAAAACAGGGAAGTGTAAATCAGGGCGATCCTCTCTGCGTGAGCCCGTACCAGTTCTAATCAAACCGTAGCCTTGTCGGTAATACCCTATCTCATCCCGCTCCCAATCAGAAACCGGCTCTTCATCAGTAGCCATCATAGCAAACTCTACATGTTCTATATTCTTGGCAAACACCTGCACATATTCGTGAACCTGCCTAAGCCATTTTCCAGGGCGAGCCGCGAGATTCTGAACGAATGGGAGCGTGGCTACAAAGTTTTGATTTCCAAACACCTCTTCCAGCAATCCCAGTAGACGCCACTGCTCATGGTCGTCAATTGAAACGAATATAGACCCATTGTCTGCAAGCAAGTCTTTGAGCAATTGTAGACGGGGCCACATCATGCAGAGCCACTTGTCGTGGCGTTCTAGGTCTTCATCGTCAACAGGTTTCGCTTCCTTGAGCCATGCCTGCATTAGCGGGCTGTTCACCCGATCGTTATAAACCCATTCTTGGCTACCCGTGTTATAGGGCGGGTCGATGTAGATGCACTTCACGCGCCCGGCGTAGCGAGGCAGCAGCGCTTTCAGCGCATGCAGGTTGTCGCCGTGGACGATGAGGTTGTCGTCGGCGGAGGGCGCGTCTGCGGATGCGGCGCCGATGGACTTGTCGGGATGCGGAACCAGCGGCCGATAGGGCACGGACAGGTGGTGGGCGTAGACGTGCTGCTTGCCCTTGAATTCCAACGTCGGCACGCGCTGCACCCCGGCATGCTCTCGCCCTCCAGCCGCAGTGTACCCGCCCGCGCCCGCGCCGCCCCAGGCCGCGAGCGCGCGCTGGGATGGCGCCAGGGCGGCGCGTGCTAGGTTCGGGCCGACACGTGCGGCCGCCGTCCCGTGCGCCGAAGGAGACTCGTGTGGCCGAGGACACCGTCGTGGTCGAGCTGGAGGGCGCGGGCTTTCTGCTGGACGACCTGGAAGCCCTGGTGCATTTCCGCGGCTTGCTGGACGAGCTGGCGGCGGACGCGGCCGGCGGCGCCGCGATCAGCTGGAAGCTGCGCCGCTTCGGCGCGGGCAGTCTGGTGGCCGAGGTTCAGGGCGTGGCCGAGGATCGGGACGCCGTGCGCCGGGTCGTGGACGCCAACGGCCGCGTGTGGGCGTCTCTGGCGGAGGGCGGCCCGTTTCCGTTTTCCGACGCCGCGCGCAGGTGCGCCGACCGGTTGACCAGCATGCTCGACGGCCGCGTCACGACGGTGCGGTTTCGGTCCGGTGCGCGTGTCTCAGAAATAAACCGCCCCACCGGGCAGGCGCTGGCGGCGCCGCTCCCGCCCCCGAAATCGCTCGGCGCGGTCACGGGCGTGGTGGAAACTCTGTCCCGCCGGAACGGGCCGCGCTTCGTCGTGTACCCCGACGACGGCGGCGGCGTGGCTTGCTACGTTCCACCGCGGCAAGAAGAGCGGCTGCGGGAGCTGTGGGGGAAGCGGGTGCGTGTGGAAGGCCTGCTGCAGAGACACCGGGAGACGGGCGCGCCGCAATCCATCCGCGAGGTGACCCACATCGAGGTCGTGGAGCCGTCTGCCGGAGACATCGAGGATCTGTGGGGCATTCTGCCGCTGTCCAACCGGAAACCGGAGGACGTGCTGCGGGAGGCGTGGTAGCGCGGCCCGCGCGGCGGGTCTGGGGCTATCCCGGCGTGTAGACCTCCACTGCGTCCAGCTGCTGGGCCAGACGGTCTGCGGCGGTTTCCAGGTCGTACTGGCTTTGCAGGCCGACCCAGAACCTGGGCGAGTTGCCAAAGAACCGCGCCAGCCGCAGGGCCGTATCGGCGGTGACGGCCCGCTGGCCGTGCACGATGGCGTGAATGCGCCGAGGGTCCACCCCGATGGCCTCGGCCAACCGGTACTGGCTGAGGTTCAGCGGCCGCAGAAACTCTTCGTCGAGAATCTCGCCCGGGTGAACGGGGGCGAGCTCGGCTGGCCGCCGCATGGTCTCTGCCGTCATTGCGCTCGCGTTGGCGTTCATGTCGACCTCAGTGGTAGTCCACGATCTCGACCCAGTGCGCATTGCCGTTGTTCCAGACGAAGCAGATGCGCCACTGGTCGTTGACGCGCAGGCTGTGCCAGCCGCGCCGATCGCCGCCGAGCGCCTGCAAGCGATTTCCTGGCGGCACGCGCAGGTCGTTCAGGCTCTGCGCGTTGTTCAGCATCACCAACTTCCGCTGCGCCCGGCGCTGGATGTTCTGGGAGAACTTGCGGACGCGGCGTCGTTCGGCGACGGCCTGCGTGTCCTTGTCGCGGAAACTCTCGATCACTCCGAATGATGGCTCGTTGCGCTAATAGCGTACCAGACAATGGATGCAGCGGGCGCGCACGTGCACGCGGGCGCATGCAGGTGCATCGCGATGACGAGCCGCGGCTGTCACGCGCCGCCCAGGGTGACTTTTTGGGTTTGGCCGCTGTCGGAGGCTTGGCGGGCGGCCCAGGCGATTTCGTGCATCCAGAGGGCGTCGTCGGCGGTTACGGGCGGGTCGCCCAGGCCCTGGCAGGCCTGGAAGAACTCGTCTTTGAACAGGTCGAAGCCGTTGGCGCGCTCTTCGGGGCCGAAGGTGAGGGTGCGGTGGGGCGCGCCGCCGCCCTCGCGCGTGAACCATTCGATGCTGTCGCCCGCTTCGGGGTCGAACCGCAGCCAGCCGCGGCTGCCCCAGACGTGCATGGCGTCGTGCTTGCGCGGCGAGGGGGCCATGAAGCCGCCGGTCAGGCTGGCGAGCATGCCGTTGTCGAAGCGCAGGCTGACGGCGTAGGCGTCTTCGGCGTTGATGGGTTCGCCGCCCACGGTGTCGGCGAAGGCGGCGACTTCGGTGACGTTGGCGCCGCTGACGTAGCGCAGCAGGTCGATGTAGTGGCAGCCCAGGAAGATGAGGTGGCCGCCGCCGCGGTCGCGGTCCATCATCCAGCCGTCGGCCAGGTCTTTCCAGAGCCAGGTGCGGGGGTGTTCGGCCACGTAGTGGGTCTGGATGGCGAAGAGTTTGCCCAGCGCGCCGCTTTGCACGATGGCGCGCGCCTCGCGCACGTTGGGCAAGCCGCGCATGTTGAAGGCGATGCAGAGGTGGGCGGTGGACTGGCGCGCGGCTTCCACGACGCGGCGGTAGTCCTGGACGCTGGCGCCGCCGGGCTTTTCGTGAAACACGTGCACGCCGGCCTGCAGGCAGTCGATCAGCAGGGGCGGCATTTTGGAGGGTTCGGTGGTCACCAGCACGGCGTCGGGCTGGAACTCGGCCAGCAGCTGGCGGTGGTCGGTGAAGCTGGCCGTCAGTTTGGCGCCCAGCGCGGCGGGCGTGTCGTAGGGGCGGCCTTCTTTGGTCCAGCCGGGCGGGGCGCCGGCGCCGGGCTGGTGGGGCCGCGCCTGCCAGTTGGGGTCGGTCGACGACCCGGTGAGCGGCCGGAACACGCCTTGCACCTGGCCGGTGGGGTCGGCAATGGCCACGTCGCCCACGGCCGGGTGCGAGGCGCAGACGTCGATCAGCCCGTTCAGATGCCAGCCGGCAGGCTCGGCAATGATTCCGACGCGAAGCGGCGCAGGCATGGCGTTCTCCGGAACAGCGCAGGGGCTGGATTCTAGACCGTTGCGCTGGGGGGCGTCCGGGAGCGGCGCCGCGCTGCATGTCTGTGCACCGCGCATGCGGGCATGCCGCACCCGCGCGTCCCCGGTGCTGGTGTTTCACGTGAAACATTGGCGCCTCGATCGGCCGCGCCGCTGCGGTGATCTCAGGACGGGCACGGGCGCTTGGCGGTCGGACGGGGGCGGGGGGCGTCCGCGGGTGGACGGGGGCCGCTGCTCAACCGTCAGCCGCCCGCGCGGGACCGGGGGCCCGTCCGCGTGTGGCGGGGGCTTAGGAGCGCCGCGCGCGGGCGCGGGTACGGCGGCGGGGGGCGGCTTGCGCCGCGTCGTTGGGTTGCGCCCCGCGGCCGGAGAGGCGTTCGCCGGGCAGCACGCGCACGCCGTTGGCGTGGTGGACGGCGGCGGGGGCGGGCTGGCCGTTGGCGCCGGGGCTGCCGGCGGGCGGCGCGGCCTTGACGTCGTTCCAGGCGCGCCGCGGCAGTTTGCGGTCCAGAATCCGTTCGATGGCGTGCAGCGCGTTCAGGTCGGCGCCGCTGACCAGGGTTATCGAGCGTCCAACCGCTCCCATGCGGCCGGTGCGGCCGGTGCGGTGGGTGAAGAGGTTGGGGTCTTCGGGCACGTCGTAGTTGATGACTTGCGCCAGGCCCACAATGTCCAACCCGCGGGCGGCGACGTTGGTGGCCACCAGCACGTCGATGTCTGCGGCGCGCAGCCGTTCGATCACGCGGCTGCGGGCAGGCTGGGGCATGGCGCCCTGGATTGCGCCGACGCGCAGGCCCAGGTCTCTGAGCCGCGCGCCCAGGCGCGACACCTGGTGGCGGGTGCGGCCGAACACGATGGTGGGCTCGCCCTGGGTCTGGCTCAGAATCTGCTGCACGGCGGCCAGGCGTTCGATCTCGGGCACGATCCAGACCTCGTGGTCAATGTCGGGTTTGTCCTCGGGGCCGGCGTCCAGCTCGATCCACTCGGGGTCGGTGAGATGGCGCTGGGCGAAGCGCTGAATCCAAGCCGGCACCGTGGCGGAGAACAAGGAGGTCTGGCGGTCGCGCGGCAGGCAGCGCAGGATGGCTTCCACCTGCGGGGCCATGCCGATGTCGAAGATCTGGTCGGCCTCGTCCAGCACCACGAAGCGGATGGCGTCGGTGCGCAGGCTGCCGCTTTCGATCAGGTCCAGCCCGCGGCCGGGCGTGGCCACCACAATCTGCGCGCCGTCGTCCAGCGCGCGGCGCTGGGGGCCGTAGCCAACCCCGCCCAGAATCAGCGCGGCGCGCGCGCCGCGCAGGTCGGCCAGCGACTCGGCCACGGCGGCGATTTGCTCGGCCAGCTCGCGCGTGGGCGCCAGCACCAGGGCCTGCTGCCGGAGGTCGGCGCCGTCAATGCGTTCCAGCAGGGGCAGCACGTAGGCCAAGGTTTTGCCCGACCCGGTGCGCGCCTGTCCCACCACGTCCACCCCGGCATGCAAGCGCGGGATGCAGGCGGTCTGCACGGGCGTCGGCTCGGTGATCGACTGCGCGGCAAGTCTGGCGGCCAGGTCGTCACGAACCTTCAGGCCAGCAAAGCTGGCGATAACGTCGAGTTCCCTTCACGGGCGCCCCGCCGGCGTCTGCGGCGTAGGGCGCGGTTTCGTGCCGCGCGTCTGGTTCTGGAGGCTGCGCGGCTTCTGGTTGTCCCGCAGTGTACCCCACCCGCGGCGGTTGCGCACGCCCGCCGCGCGAACCGCGGGCGGGCGCGCGGGTTTGCGGCGCGTAGGCGATGATCGGCCCGCACACGAGCGCATGCGGCGTCACGGTGCAATGGAACGGCCAACAGTGGATCGAGCACCCCGCACACGGGCGCATGCGGCGTCACGCGCGGCGCGGCGGGAGCGATGGCGGACCTGACGGCGAAACGGCCGCGGCCGGCGGCTGGGGGCGGCCCCTGGCGGCGGCTGGGCGTGCTGCGCCACCGCAACTTCGCGCTGTTCTGGTTCAGCCTGGTCGTCTCGCACTCCGGCACCTGGATGCAAATCATGGTGGTGGGGTGGCTGACGGAAGAGCTGACGCACTCGCCGTTTTGGGTGGGCCTGGTCAGCGCGGCGCGCGGGGTGCCCATGGTGGTGCTGCCGTTCGTTGGCGGCGTGGCGGCCGACCGCATGGATAGGCGCACGCTGCTGTGGATCACGCAGCTCAGCCAGGCGCTGCTGGGGTTGACGCTGGCCGTGCTGGTGGCGGCAGGCGCGGCGCAGGTCTGGCACTTTGCGGCGCTGGGGTTTCTGGCCGCCGTCGCCGGCGCCTTCGACCAGCCCACGCGGCAGGCCATCGTGCCGTCGCTGGTTCCCAGGGAAGACCTGCGCAAGGCCGTGGCGCTGCACGCGGTGGTGTTCACGGGCGGGGCGCTGATCGGCCCCGCGGCGGCAGGGCTGCTGGTGCCCGTCATCGGCGCCGCCGCCGTGCTGTTCATCAACGCCGCCAGCACGCTGCCCGTGTTTGCCGCCCTGGCGCTGCTGCGGCTGCCGCGGTTTCAGCCGCGCCCGCGCGAGGCGGTGCTGCACAGCGTGCGCGACGGTCTGCGCTTTGCCTTCAGCCGCGAGCTTATTGTGGTGGTGATTGCCGTGTCGGCCATCGCCAGCCTCTTCGGCCGTTCGTTCCAGATGCTGGCGCCCAGCTTTGCCAGCACCGTGCTGCACGTGGACGTGACCGGCCTGGGCTGGATAGTGGCCGCGCCGGGCCTTGGCGCCGTGCTCGGCGCCTTCGTGGTGGCCAGCGCCGGCTGGCTGCCCTCGACCGGGCGGCTGGCGGGACTGGCCGCGGCCGGGTATCTGACAGCGCTGGCCGGCTTTGCGCTTTCCACCAACCTGGCGCTGTCGCTGGCGCTGCTGGTGCTGGTGGGGCTGCTGAACACGGTGTTCTCGGCCGCCGTGCGCACCATGCTGCTGCTGGCCGCCGACGAGGCCTACTACGGCCGCGTGATGAGCCTGAACACCATCACCTTCATCGGCCTCTCCCCCATCGGCGCGCTCCTCATCGGCGCCATCGCCGAACCCCTGGGCGTCCAAGCCGCCACCCTGCTAGGCGCGGCGGTGGTAGCCGCGGTGTTCGGATTCACCTGGGTTACGCGGCCAGTACTGCGGCGGGCGAAGTAGACGCGGGGGAATTGTTCGGCCCCACAATCTCCAAGGATTCTAGGCCTGTGTATTCGGCAAGAGGCAAGGTGCGCGATGAGAACGACCAACCTCTTCGTCGCTTCAGCGATCTCCTTGAGGCAACAGCAGCAACACGATAGTCGCAAAGAAACCAAAGACCAGCGAGAGAAAACACCAACCCCATTGGTGGCGTTTCTTTTGACCTGCGATCCAGTAGTTGAACCAGCCCCACGGAATCAAGAGTATTATGAAGATGACGATAAGTTCCAGAGGCCCAACGTTGAGTGGCATCTCATCACCTCGATTTAGAGCGGTCTCTACCCGTTTGAATTGGATAGGGACGGCTCAATGCGCCCCGGCAAGCGAAAGCTTGGTCGCAGCAAATGCACATCAGCCACGACTCCCTGCGTGCACCACGAGAAGGACAAGGCACGCGACCAGCGTGATGGCGCACAACCCCGCCCCCCGACCCATAGACGGGCAATCCAGCGCCACTCTAGAACTCCCGGGGTTGACGGTCAAACGCACGGCGCCGCTGGCCGTGTCCAAGGTATCGAGTTCAGCAAAAAGCGGGTGCGTCGTGGGACGCCCAGGCTTGCCGCCATCGCCCCAACCAGTCTGGGCTGCCAGCGCGAGGACAGCCGCCGCGCCAGAAACGAGACAGCGCTCCGGGTCGCCGGCCCTCTCGGCTCGGAGCCGTCGGGCGCCGGCGCGCTCGACGGCTGATGCTCGGCGGGGCCATGGCCCGGGCGCGCACGCAGACTGCGACGGGGACGGCGGACGGTGTGCAGGTTCACCTGCACACCGTCGAAGCACCCTCGCACGGCCCGCCGCCGAGGGAACGATCCTCGGTACACCTGCCGGCAGGGTTTCGTCATCTGCACGTTAGATGCGGTTGCAGTCCCTCAGCACGCGAAGCACGGGGTGCTCAGGGTCTTCTGCACCGTTCAAGGCGAATACAGCCGTGTAGGTGTCGCCGCTGTGCCAAGCAGTCGCGCGGAACGACAGCTGTTCATTGCGAATCAGCGCACGCGCGAAACCGACCTCTTGGTTGTTCCAGGCGAACACGGCCGAATTGTTGGTGGACTCACTGAAATGCGTTTCTACGGGCGCTTCCCCTCTGAACCGGTAGGCAACCTTCACGTTATCGTAGATGTTGCCAGAGATGTGAGCGCTCTCGCCAAACGCGACGAACACGTCGAGCGGGTTGCTTTCTCCAATCGAGCATCGCGCGTATACGCTCGCCCGAGTGCCGCGGTAGTACTCGTAGCTGGACCGTACATTGGTCGTGTTGGTCTGCGCGTAGCTCGTGCGTTTGCCCGTAATCGAGTCGGTGCGAACGTAATAGCTCCACTCGGTCGCGCGCTCTGGCGTCGGCGTTGGCGGGGGCGTCGGCGCCGACCAGGCCCGCGTTCCTGACGAGAACTCGTAGCATGCCGCTCGGTCTTCGGGTTCAGCGTCGAGGATGCACGCGACGAACGGGCTGAGGTGTTCGTCAGCGCGAACGACAAGCCAAAGGCCCGTCACCGCAATGGCCGCCGCTACCAGTGCGAGCGCTAAACCAGACTTCCTGATCCAGCGAGTCCAGTTGCTGGCCGCCGGGCGGCGCGGAGCGGCGGGTGTCCGCGCCGGCGTTCTGGTGAGGTGAGGCTGAGGATCGACCGCTCGACGGGCCATTGAAGTGCCCCCTTGTGGCGCGGATGTTGACTACTCACCACAAGCCGTCGCGATCCCGTGCGTGCGTCACAAGGGGGCAGGGGAAGCCACATCCTCGCAGAGACGCACGCGGGGGGTTCTGACTTGTGGCGAGTCCACGCTGACGGTAGACGACGCAGGCGCGGCGGTCAAGCGCAAGCCGCGGGAAAGTTTCGGCGGCGGCGGCGGCCCGGACGCGGCCGCCGTCTGGCGGGCGGCTGGGGAGGCTGGCGCGGGCGGGCGTCGGCGCGCTCGGCGGCTGGTGCGCGGCGGGGCCGCGGCCCGGGCGCACACGTTGGGCGGAGCGCGAGCCGGCGCACGAAGCGGCGGCGGGCGCCTGGGCCGGGGGGCGCGTGGGGGGCGCGACGCCGCCCCACTTCTTGTAGTAGTCCGCGGCCCCTGGGCATGGGAACGCGCGGGGGCGGGGCGCGCTTAGACTGCGGCGGGGGCTGGTGGACGGAGGGCATGCGGATGGCGCGGCTTGGGGTGTTCTACCGCGGCGGGTTCGATGCGGGGGCTTATGCGGTGGCGCTGTATCACGCGCAGCTGACGGCGGCGCGCGGGGGGCACGGGCTGTGCCTGTACACCTTTCCGGCGGGAGCGCTGGCGGCCGCGGCCGCGCGGGCGGCGGACGAGGACGGCCTGCTGGTGTTTGGCCCGGACGCGGCGGACCTGGACTTCCTGCGCGCGCACGCGCGCCCTTCGGTGGTGTGCGAGCAGGCCGCGGACGGCTGCGGGTACGTTGCGCCTGACAATTTCGACATCGGGCGCACCGCGGCCGAGCATCTGCTGGACTTGGGCCACCAGCGGCTGGCGGCGGCGCTGCCGGGCAGCCCGGCGCAGCTGGACGCCTATCACGGCGCGCGCTTTGCGGGGTTCCGCGACACGGCGGCGGCCGCCGGGCGGCCGCTGGCGGCGGCGGACGTGCATTTCGGGCCGAAGCTGGCCGACTCCGGCCGCGCCGCCGCGCGGGCCATGCTGGCGCAGCGCACGCTGCCCGACGCGGTTTACGTGCAGAACCTGCCCATGGCGCTGGCCGCCTACCGCACGCTGCTGGAGGCCGGCGTGTCCATCCCGGACGACGTGTCGTTCGTGGGCACCACGTTCACCCAGCTGAACGCGCCGATTCCCACCGAGCACGTCAGCCCGCCCATGACGTGCGTGACCTTTGCCAAGGAGGAGATGGGGCGGCTGGGGGCTGAGCATTTGATTGCGGCCGCCGAGGGGCGGGCGGACGCGCCGCTGCAGGAGCTGCTGCCGGGGGTGCTGGCGCCGGGGGCGTCCACCGCGCCGGCGCGGCGGTGAGGGCTGCCCGCGCGGCGGTGAGGGTCGGCGCCCGCGCCTCTCACCCTCACCCTAGCCCTCTCCCTCGAGGGAGAGGGGACAAGAGGCGGCTTCTCCTGTGCGCTTCACCCTCGCCTTGCCTTCTCCTTCGAGGGAGAGGGGACAAGAGGGGGGACTTCGCCCGCGCGTTTCACCCTCGCCTTGCCTTCTCCTTCGAGGGAGAGGGAGCCGA
The DNA here is from genome assembly GCA_958296175.1 of uncultured Chloroflexota bacterium. Classification (GTDB taxonomy): domain Bacteria; phylum Chloroflexota; class UBA11872; order UBA11872; family UBA11872; genus UBA11872. The sequence goes on along the minus strand of OY282448.1, from coordinate 832,837 downwards.
GGGGGACTTCTCCTTCGAGGGGGAGGGGGAACGAGGGTGGCCGCTCCTGCGCCTCTCACCCTCACCCTAGCCCTCTCCCTCAAGGGAGAGGGGACAAGAGGGGGGGCTTCGCCCGCGCGTTTCACCTTCACCTTGCCCCCTCCTTCGAGGGAGACGAGGGCACGAGGGAAGCGGCTACCGCGAGGGAGAGGGGGGCGCGAGGGGGCTTCATAATGGGCGGCGGCAGGGTTCGCTGATACGGCTGAAGGGGGTCCGCGCATGAGCACGTTCGAGGTGGAGGTCTTGCAGGGGCGCCGCATGGTCAGCTGGGGCGGGCGGTTCGTCACGGCGTTCAACCAGGGGCAGACGCGCAACTATCTGTATCCGGTGTACACGCCCGCGGGGCAGTCGGTGACGGACGAGACGCCGGTGGATCATCCGCATCACCGCTCCATCTGGATCGCCGCCGAAGAGGTGAGCGGCTACAACTTCTACATCGAGCGCGCCTACGCGGGCCGCACGGCGGGGGCGATTCGGGAGCTGGAGGCATCCTGGGAGCAGCTGGCCGCCGGCCTGCTGCGCGTGACGCAGACGCTGGAGTGGCGCGGCGCGCCGGACTGGAGCGACCCGGACGGGCGTCTGGTGCTGATGGAAACGCGCACCACCGACATCCAGCCCGGCGAGGTGTCCAACCTGTTGACCGTGCGCTCGCAGCTGGTTCCCGGCGGCGGCGCGGCGGCGCCGGCCGGCCGGCTGGCCGACGGCACGCCGCTGCCCGGCGCGCCGCTGGCGGGGTCGGCCAAGTCGCCCGACGCGGTGACGATCGGGCCAACCAAGCACAGCTACTTTGGCCTGCGCCTGGCCGACCGCCTGCACGTTACGCACCACGGGGTCATCAAAGACTCCGAAGGCCGCACCAACGAGGCGGAAATCTTCGACCAGCCGGCGGCCTGGGTGGACGCGCACGGCCCGCTGGCGTTTGGCAAGACCGCCGGGGTGGGCGTGCTGCCCGACGCCTCGTTCGACGGCGCGCCCTGGTTCGTGCGGGACTACGGCTCGATCTGCATCAGCACCATGCGCATGCAAGCGGTGGACGTCACCGCCGACCGCCCGCTGGACCAGACGGTGCGCTTCGTGGTGCACGACGGCGACCACCTGGAGGCGGACGTTGCGGGCGAGTTCGCGCGGTTTCGGGCGGAGGAGCGTGGATAGCGGCGTCTGGCTTGCGGCTCGGGGTTCGTGATGCGCGGTTGTGGATTGGCGGTCGCCGGGCGCGGTTGGGAACAGGCGCCCTGCGGCTCACGGGCGCGGCTTCTTTTCGCCAGCCGCCAGCCCCAGGCGCTGGCCGCTATTCACCGACCCCTCGCCACTTGCCGCCAGCCACTCCTCTCCCCGTAATAGCCCGCGCGCTCGCTCCCTTTAGCCGCGGCCGATGAACAGTTGGCCGACGGGCATGACGGTGGCCTCCAGCATGGTGACGTGGTCGGGCAGCGCGGCCATGGCGACGGCGGCCGCGGCCAGGTCGTCGACGGTCATCATGGGTTCGGCGTCCTCGGCGCGGGAGGTGCGTTGGCGGCGCTCGACCTGGGTGTTGCCGGGGTTCAGGCAGCTGCACGACACGCCGTGCGGGCGGCCTTCCAGCGCGATGACCTGGGTGAGTCCCCAGAGGCCAAACTTGCTGGCGCTGTAGGAGGCCGACTGCGGGCGCACGCGCTGGGAGGAGATGCTGGCCACGTTGATGATGCGGCCGCGGCCGGCCGGGATCATGACGCGCAGGGCCGCGCGCGCGCACAGGAACGGCCCGGTCAGGTTGGTGTCCAGCGTGGCCTGCCAGCTGTGCAGCTCCATATCCACCAGCGGCGCGTGCCAGGCGATGCCGGCGTTGTTCACCAGCACGTCCAGCCGCCCCAGCCGCGCCGCGGTCTGCTGGATCAGCGCGTCCACGGAGGCTTCCTGGGTGACGTCGGTAGGGATGGCTTCCACTTGGGTTCCGAAGCGGCGGCACTCGGCGGCGGCCTGGGCCAGCTGGTCGGCGCCGCGCGCGGCCAGGGCCAGCGCGGCGCCTTCGCGGGCGAATGCGCGCGCAATGCCGCGGCCAATGCCGCGGTTCGATCCGGTGATGATGGCGGTCTTGCCTTCGAGCGCTCCCATGGGCGGCGTCCTCCTGGGGTGGTGCGGCGGGCATTATCTGGGAAGCGGCAGGGTCTTGCGGTCAGAAGGCCGGGGGCCGCCGCGGACCAAAGGGGTGCGCCGAACCCGTCAGGGTCTCGCGGCCAGAGACCTTGGCGCACTTCCTGGTCGAAGGGACGCCGGTGTCGCCGAACCAGTTCCCGCACAGGTGTCCCTCAGGCCTCCTGGATTCCGGTCTCCCGTATCGAGCACCCCGTATCACGGACGGGGCAGACGGGGGCGGGCTTTTCGCCGGAATGACGGGGTTTGCAAAGGTCTCGGCCAGGGGACAGGGGCTGCGGTTCGCGGCATGTGGTTCGACGCCCGCGCCCCGACCCACGGGCGTCGGCCGGCGTCGGGACGGAATTCGCGGTGGACGGGGCTTGCTCGTTCGTGTTTTGTGTGGCACAGTGGCGGCGTCCGTGTGCGGAGAGTTCTGACGATGCGGCAGCGCCTGCGATTGCCGGGCCGCCGGGAGACGGCGGCCGGCATTTCCTCCGCCCGCCGGCGCGGCCGGCGGCGGCCGGGAATCCGGCGCTGGCGGCCGATGCCGCTGGGCCCAGCCATCCCCCTGCTGCTGAGGCCCTGCGGGTCGGACGCGCCGCGCGGCGCCCGCCGCCGCGTCGTCAGGACCTCCGACACACGGGCGGCTCGTCTGGGGAGGCCGCGGCTCTTGCCAGCGGTGAGGCGAGCCGCGGCGTTCCGCCGCACGTGCCGCGCCGGCGGGTCGGCGGGGAGATTCCAGCGTGTGCGGGAAGGGCGGGGGTGATGGGCCTGGCGTAGGGGAAGGGCGAGAGGGCGGCGTCTGGCGCAGGGCGGCGGTCGGCGCGGACCCAGGCCCGCGGCGGCGGCATGGTGGACGCGGCGGGCGCACCCTCACGGCCCGTTCCCGCGCAGAAACCCTGGGCGTCGTTCGGCGGCGGCGCGGCGGCCGCGCCAGGCCGCTGAACCCGCGGCATTGCGGACGACGGCTTCCCGCCTCGCAGGGAGTCCCCGCAGCCGAGTCGAGCGCCGCGCTTACCAGTCGAGCTCACCAGTTGACGCGGCGGGCGAAGCGCTGGCGCCAGCGGCGCCAGACGCCTTTGCCGTAGTACGCCTCCTCCTGGCGTTCGATGATGGCCGCCTCCACGCCCAGCACCTGCGCCGCCAGGCCGGCGGCGTTGTAGGCGCTGAGCGCCCGCAGCAGGCTGGGAAACGACGAGCGCCAGAGCGAGCGAAACAACAGCGCGCCCAGCGCCAGCAAGAACAGCACCGGCACCGCGCTGGCGTCGCTGAGCCGGGGCGCCAGCAGCAGGAGCGGCGGCGCCAGCATGGCGGCCCAGGCCAGCAGTTCCACCAGCGCGTTCTGCCGCCGGGCGCGGCGGCGGTGGGCGAACGTGTAGGGTGCGCGCTGCCGTTCGAACCGCGCCCGCTCCAGCAGCGCCAGCACCGCCCCCACGGCGCCGAACACGGCGGCGATGAGCAGGCCGGCCGCGATCACGACCTCGCCCGGCGTGGACGCCGGCACGGCGCCGGGCGCGCGGGGGATGCCGGCGGCCGCGTCCAGGTTCGACGACGCGCCGCCGGGGTCGATGAGGGTCTCGACCACGCCGGCCAGCACGACCGAAGCAACGAACAGCACCAACCCCGCCAGCACCACGCCCACGCCGGCCACGAACCCGGCCGTGAGCAAGTCGGGCGTGGAGGTGCGCGCCGCGCGAATCTGTTCCAGGTAGTCGTCCAGCTCTTCCTGCGAGGCCTCGGGCGACATGCCGGCCCGCACCAGCGCCTGCTGCGCCAGGCGGTAGTCCTGGCGCAGATCCGCCGGGCGCCAGAAGCCGCGCCACCGAGCCCGAACTGCGCGCAGGAACGCCATGCGGCCATCCTAGCCGGGCAGACGTTACGCGCCGCGGCTCGAACCCGACGTTAGGCGGCGAATTACCCAGACCTGCACGGCGCAGACCATCATGAGGACGAACAGGACGGCGCCGACGGTCCATCCCGACCGCGCCCCCGCTGCTAGGATGCCCCGTCACGCCGGAGGGGTCCGCATGACCAAACGCCGCATTCTCGTCACCGGCGCGGCCGGCTACGTCGCCGCGCAGCTGCTGCCCACGCTGCGCGAGCGCTACGACTGCACGCTGATCGACGTCACGACCACCGAGCGCCAGGGCCGCGAGGCGCCGGGCGTGCAGGTGCAGAGCGCGCTGGTGGACGACCTGGACGAGCTGCGGCCCTTCGTGGCGGGGCAGGACGCCGTGGTGCACCTGGCCTTCATCCGCCGCAGCAACGACCAGCGCGAGCAGTTCGACGGCGAGATGGACAACATCCGCATGGCCTACAACGTCTATAGGCTCTCGCTGGAAGAAAACGTGCGCCGCGTGGTGATGGCCAGTTCCAACCACGCCGCCGACTTCTACGAGCACCTGCTGCGCAGCCGCGAGATGGACATGCTGCCGGCCACCAACGACATCCGCCCGCTCTCGGACAACTACTACGGCTGGGCCAAGGAGTCCTACGAGCATCTGGGCTTCGTCTTCGCCAGCGGCACGCTGGGCCGCCAGCTCGCCAACGTGCAGATTCGCATCGGCGCGCCGCGGGACCTCGACCCCGGCGCGCTGCAGGGCGACCAGGAGGGCTATCCGTTCCGGCGCAACCTGGGCGCCTATATCAGCCCGCGCGACCTCACGCAGCTGGTGGTGAAAGCCATCGAAACCGAGGACATCCGCAACGAGTGGGGCGTGCCCTGGCAGGTGGTTTACGGGATTTCGGACAACACGCGCGCCTTCTGGGGCCTGGAAAACGCGCGCCGCGTGCTGGGATACGCGCCGCAGGACGACTCGGAAGTCACCTGGGCCGCGGCGGTGTACGAGAACCTGACCTCGCAGGGCGTGGTCGGGCGCGTGGGCCGCGCGCCCTGACCCGGATGGACGCGCCCGAGCTGCGCCTGGAACGCTGCCGCCCGCAACAAATCTGGGACGCGCTGGCCGCCTTCCCCTGCGTGTACGTGCCCTCCGGGCCGCTGGAATGGCACGGGCTGCAGAACGCGGTGGGGCTGGACGCGCTCAAGGCGGCGGCCATCTGCCTGCGCGCCGCCCGGCAGACCGGCGGGCTGGTGTTTCCCACCATCTTCTTCGGCGCGCACGAAGTGCCCATGCCGCTGGGCATGCCCGTGCCGCCCGCCCAGGTGCAGGCCAACAGCGCCGCGGTGCTGGCCTATCTGGCGCGCAACGGCGCGCGCGCCGTGGTCTGGCTGAGCGGCCACGGCGGCACCGAGGACTACCTGGCCATCCGGCGCGCGGCGCTGGCCGCCATGGAGCAGGCCGACGTGCTGGTGTTCGCCGCCGTGGACATGCACCTGCTGCTGGACTTCGACCCGCCCATGGACCACGCCGCCGCCATCGAGACCTCGCTGATGCAGCACCTGGCGCCCGAGACGGTGGACCTGGACGCGCTGGACCCCGACCCCGACCGCTGGCCCGCAGGCGTGGGCGGCGAGGACCCGCGCACGCACGCCAGCCCCGCGCGCGGCGCGCACGTTGCCGAGACGCTGACGGCGCGGCTGGCGGACGCCGCGCGGCGGCTGACGGCGCTGGACGACCCCATCGCCCGCCGCAAGCACCGCCAGTGCGCCGCGCAGCAGGTGGCGCTGGACGAACTGGTGGCCCACGGCCGCGCGGCGCTGGCCGACGCCGACGCGCCAGCCAAAGTTGCCAACGCCGACTGGGAGGACCACCTGGAGGCCTTCCGCCAGGGCGACTACGACCGCGCCCTGCGCGCGGGCCGCGCCGCCGTCGACGCCGCCCGCCTGGCCACCGCGGGCCGCCTCCCCGCCGGCCGCGACACCACCCGCATCGTCTGACCCCCGCGGCTTCCCTCCCCCCCCTCTCGCCCCGTACCGCCGCCCTCGTCCCTGCCGTCCCACTCCCGTTCAGAGACCTTTGCAACACCCGGCCTTCCGGCGAAATGCCCGCCCCTGCCTGCCCCAAACGTGCTGCGGAGTGCTCGATACGGGGACGGGGGCGGCTTCGTTCCGCTCGTTCCCGCGCCCGGCCGGCCATTCCGTTCCCAGCTCCCGCGTCGAATCGAATAAGATGAGGCGACGGGCCCAGGGCGCATTCGGCGTCCGACCGACGGCCTGCAACGCAGACCCACCGCACACGGGAGTCAGACGACCAGATGGCGCGCACCCAGACCCTCGACGACCTTGGCCTTGCCCTCAGCGGCCCCCTGCATTGGAACCTGTCCACGGGCGAGCTGTACGAACACGCCGTGCGCCGCGGGGAGGCGCAGCTCTCGACCCACGGCCCGCTGGTGGCCCTGACCACGCCCCACACCGGGCGCTCGCCCAAGGACAAGTGGGTGGTGCGCGACGCCGGCTCGGAGCCGTCGGTCTGGTGGGGCGCCAACAACCAGCCCTTCGACGCCGCGCGCTTCGACCCGCTGTTCGCGCGCGCCCAGGCCTATGCGCAAGGGCGCGAGCTGTTCGTCCAGGACCTGTTCGCCGGGGCCGACGAGCGCTACCGGCTGCCCGTGCGCATCGTCACAGAGTTCGCCTGGCACAGCTTGTTCGCACGCAACCTGTTCATCCGCCCCAGCGCCGACGACCTGGCCGCGCACGACCCGCAGTTCACGGTGGTCTCGCTGCCCGGCTTCCGCGCCGACCCGGCCATCGACGGCACGGGCACGGAAACGTTCATCGTGGTGAACTTCGCGCGCCGCCTGGTCGTCATTGGCGGCACGCGCTACGCGGGCGAGATCAAGAAGTCCATCTTCACGGTGATGAACTACATCCTGCCGCCGCAGGGCGTGCTGCCCATGCACTGCTCGGCCAACGTGGACGCGGACGGCGAAACGGCGCTGTTCTTCGGCCTCTCCGGCACGGGCAAGACCACGCTCTCCATGGATCCCGGCCGCCCCCTGATCGGCGACGACGAGCACGGCTGGAGCGACGTCGGCATCTTCAACTTCGAGGGCGGCTGCTACGCCAAGACCATCCAGCTCTCGGCCGAAAACGAGCCGGAAATCTACGCCACCACCCGCCAGTTCGGCACCGTGCTGGAAAACGTGCCGCTAGACCCGTCCACGCGGCTGGTCGACCTGGACTCGGACGAGATCACCGAAAACACGCGCGGCGCCTATCCCCTGACGCAGCTGAGCAACGTGGTGGACGACGGCCTGGGCCGCCACCCGTCCAACGTGATCTTCCTGGCCGCCGACGCCTTCGGAGTGCTGCCGCCCATCGCGCGCCTGACCTCCGCGCAAGCCATGTATCACTTCCTGCTGGGCTACACGGCGCGCGTGGCCGGCACCGAGCGGGGCGTCACCGAGCCGGAAGCGGCCTTCAGCGCCTGCTTCGGCGCGCCCTTCCTGCCGCGCCCGCCCAGCGTCTACGCCGAAATGCTGGGCCAGAAGCTGGCCGCCCACGACGCCGCCGTCTGGCTGGTCAACACGGGCTGGACCGGCGGGCCGGCGGGCGAAAGCGACCGCATCTCGCTGCCCTACACCCGCGCCATCCTGCGCGCCGCCCTCTCGGGCGCGCTGGACGACACGCCCACCGTCACCGACCCGGTCTTTGGCCTGCGCGTCCCCACCGCCTGCCCCGACGTGCCGTCCGACATCCTGAACGCCCGCGGGCTCTGGGCCGACCCGGCGCGCTACGACGCGCAAGCCACCCAACTGGCCAGCCTGATGCACAAAGCCTTCGAGCCCTTCGCCAGCGGCGTCTCGAACGAAGTCCGAGACGCCGCCCCGCTGGCGGGACGCGCCTCATGACGCTGAGGGGCGGCGGGAGGAAACCCACGCGGCGCAGGAACCCTGGTCGTCCCGCGCCTCACCCCCAGCCTGCCGGAACAAGAGCGCCGTGCTAACCAAGATCGAGATCGAAGGGTTCAAAAGCTTCGGCTCCCCAGGCGTGAGTATCGGCGTTCAACCTCTCAACTTCATCGTCGGGCCAAACGCCGCTGGTAAATCGAATTTCATTGGTGCCCTGACGTTCTTGCAGTCCGCCGTCAAATTCGATCTCGACACCGCCGTCGGAGCTTTCGGCGGCGCTGCCGAGATGTGCAACAAGCGCTTACGCCGGCGCCGGCGGCCAAGACCACTGAGGATCCGTGTCCAGCATGAAGTGTCGATGAATCTTGATTTTCTTGAGTTTGAAGGCCACTCCTTGGATAAACTCGATTACGAGTTGAGCTTAGATCTGTGGTCTAGCGAGCAGTCTCACTCCATTGAATCGGAACGGCTGAACGCGAGCATTCGTGATGCTCAGGGTAAGAGTTTGTCGTACACTCTCGACCGCCGTGGTCAGCGCATAAACGTGACAAATGAAATGCCTCAATTGAGCCAGAATAAAGAAGGCAGCGAGACTGTCGATTTGCCGGCGTATGAGTCAAGCCGTTTAGCGATCAATTCCCGCTTTGATTTGCCTGCTTTCTTGCTGCGGCAGACGTTGTTGCAATGGAAGTTTTTCAATATTGCCCCTCACGTCGCAAGGCAATCATATCGGGATATTCCCAATGTTGTCCTGGGAGTTCAAGGCGAGAACCTGTCAGTGATTCTCAATCAATTTAGCGAGAAGAACGATGGCAAGCTGAGAGATGCAGTCGAGCTGGCCATGCGCGGAATGGTGCCTGGATTCAAAGGCGTACGAACTGTCCGTCTGCCCGTGGAGGGAACGTGGGCCTTCCAGGTCTCAGAGGATAAGATAATTGGTGGCATCAATCCAACCTCCGTCTCCGACGGAACTGTTCGTCTCCTTGCATTGCTGTCCATCATATTGTCGGAAACCGAGGCCGCTGGCCCTATTGATAGCATGATAACAATCGAAGAGCCAGAAATCAGTCTTCACCCTCACCTCATACCTGAGATCACAGCCATGCTCGAGCTCTGTGCGAATTCAGGGACGCAAGTCTTCGTTACCACGCACAATCCTGACTTTCTCGACGAGTTGGATCCCTGCCAGATCATCTTGTGCGATAAGGTCGATGGTTTTACCGAAATGGTTTCGGCAGAATCAGTGTCTGACGTCGAGGTGTTCCGGCAATCGTTTTCACTGGGAGAGTTGTGGGAGCATGGCACGTTAGGAGCGACCCCCTGAAGGTCGGCGTTGGCGTGGAGGGGCCTTCGGACCGCGCATTCTTCGCGCCGGTGTTGCACCGTGCATTTTCAGGCGTTCAGTTCGATATTCATGCAAAGAATAATCGGCATAAGCTTGTACGGGCTTCTTACGATCTGATGGATCGTTTCCGCAGTCATCGCTATCCATGTTCTTTCATTCTTGTCGATCGAGATCGGGACCCTTGTATTGCTGCAACCGTCGACGCGTTCGATCAACGGGTCGTAGACGAAGCGCGGAAACCTCTTGGTGCTCGCGACGTCTTCATTTGTGTGGCTGTCGTCGAACTGGAGTCGTGGTACCTAGCAGACGAAGTGGCCATTTGCCACGCCATTCCAGGCGTCGAGTACAGCGCCCCGCCCGAGACCGGCGCCATAGGCGCCGCGTCGATGCTTCATAAGCTCTGGCGAGCTTCCGGTCGAGTTGGACACCCGGGCGGCGGCAAGCTCCTGTTGGCCAGGTCTGTCGCGCCGCGATTTGACCCCCAACGCGCACGACGGCACTCGGCCTCGTTCGCGTATTTCTGGGACAGGGTCTCGGCGGCTGTGGAGCGAGTGCGCCGCGCGGCCTAGGGCCGCGAGGCTTGCGGGTCGCAGGGAACGACGGCACAGCGGCCGGCGGCGCCGGAGTGTTGGGCAGGAGCGGGGCGGCCGAGTTCGCTTACGGCGGCGGCCAGGAGCGCAAGCCTGCTGACGGGCACGCCCAGGACAGCCAGGGCCGGCGGCGGGCGAGGCGGAGCGGCCTGCGATTGACACGCAGCCGCGGGCTGCGTCAAATACACGGTGGCAGACACTCCCGGCGGGACGCCGTATGAACACCCAGTACCTGGCCTTCGTCGGCACGTACACCTCGGGCGCCAGCGAGGGCGTGTACGTCTGCCGCTTCGACGCGGCGACGGGCGCGCTCGACCTGCTGGGCGCGGCGAGCGGCGTCGACAACCCCTCGTTCCTGGACGTCGCGCCGTCCGGCAGGTACCTCTACGTCGTCTGCGAGCGCGTCGGCGCGCAGTCGACCGGGCTGGTGAAGGCCTACGCTATCGACGCGGCGAGCGGCCGCCTGACCTACCTGAACGAACAACCGTCGCGCGGCGAGGGTCCCTGCCACGTCCGCATCGACCGCAGCGGCGCCTATGCCCTGCTGGCCAACTACCGCAGCGGCAGCACGGCCATGCTGCCCATCCAGCCCGACGGGACGTTGGGCGCGACCAGCGGGTTCGTCCAGCACCAGGGCCGCAGCGTCGACCCGGCGCGGCAAACAGAACCGCACGCCCACTCGGTGACCCTGGACCCTGCCAACCGCTTCGTCTTCGCCGCCGACCTGGGACTGGACAAGCTGCTGGTCTACCGGCTCGACCTGGACGCCGGCACGCTGACGCCGCACGTGTACCCCTGGCTGCGCACGCCGCCGGGCGCCGGGCCGCGGCATGCCGCCTTCCACCCCAACGGCCAGTTCGTCTATCTCATCAACGAGATGGGGTCGAGCGTCAGCGTTCTGCATTACCACGCCGCGCCAGGCGCGCTGTCCGAGGTGGAAACCGTGCCCACCCTGCCGGCGGACTTCGAGGGAACCAGCACCTGCGCCGACATCCACGTGCACCCCTCCGGCCGCTTCGTCTACGGCTCCAACCGCGGGCACGACAGCATTGCCATGTTCGCCGTCGACCAGGCCACGGGCCGCCTGACCAGCCTGGGCCACGAACCGACGCGCGGCCAAACCCCGCGCAACTTTGCCCTCGACCCCACGGGAACCTGGCTGCTGGCCGCCAACCAGGACAGCAACACCATCGTGACCTTCCGCATCGACCCGAGCAGCGGCCGCCTCGACGCCGCGGGCCGCGTCCTCGACCTCCCGTCCCCCGTCTGCATCGAGCTGCTGCCGGTGGCGCCGTAACGACGATCACCCCGCGAACGGATGCACGACCGAACGGGACAACATCCACCGCGCCGTCCGACACTGGCCGAGAAGACCGAGGCCGACGCCGCCTACAGAGGCGGCCATCTACGGGATTCCGGACACGACGGATGCGACGCCGCCGCCGCCCAAGACCGCCGTACCTGGTTCCGCGCGCGGTGGTCCGTCTGCCGCCCTCGACCTCCCTCGGCTTCCCTGGGCGCGCGGAGCGCTCGTCCTCGCCTCGGCGCGCCGTCGTTCGAGGCGGCGGTTGGGCCGCCGCTGCTCGGTAAACTTGCGTGGGCTGGTAGCTCAGTTGGCAGAGCAGCGGACTTTTAATCCGAAGGCCGTGGGTTCGAGACCCACCCGGCCCACCCAACCGCTTGCCGCCTGGCGGCGTCCCGCGGCCGCGGGGCGCATGGGCAGGGGCGCGCTGGGGATTTCCTCCTTGCGCCCGCGCATGCCCCTCGTCCACGGCGTCCCTAGCCTCCCTTTGGGGAGTTCCTTCCATGCACAGGCATGCCCACACCCTGCGCCGCGGCGGGATTCCCGGCGGCTGAGGTGCTGGCGGGCGCTGGAATTGCGGGAGGAGCGGCGCGGCGTATGCTTGCCGCCAGCGCCTGGACAGGCTGGCGGCGAGGGAGTGATGACGGACCTGCGCGACAAGATTCTGGGCTGCCTGGTCGGCGGCTTGCTGGGCGACGCGATGGGCGCGGCCGCCGAAGGGCTGCATTACACGTTCATCCAGCGGCAGTTCGGGGTGATCACCGAGCTGCGCCCGCACCGCGGGCTTCCCAGCGGCGCGGGCACCGACGACTCGGCGCTGAAGCACATGCTCTGCGAGGCCATCGCGCGCACCGCCGGCAACGTCTCGGCCGCCGCCTGGGCCGAGGTCTGGCGCGAGCGCATGAACCCGCGCGAGTTCTACCCGCCGGTGGCCAGTTCTTATTACAAGGTCACGGTGGGCCGGCTGCGGGCGCGCGAGGCGGGCGCGGGCAACATGATTTCCAACAGCTCGGCCATGTGCATTGCGCCCATTGGCGTCATCAACGCGGGCGACCCGCGACGGGCCGCGCTGGAGGCCTACGAAGTGACCAGCCTGATCCACCACGGCCCCGCCCAGGACGGCGCGCTGGCCATGGCGGCAGCCACGGCGGCGGCCTTCGCTCCAGGCGCCGACCCGGCGGCGGCCGTGGCCGCCGCGGTCGAGTGCCTGGACGCCGACAGCGAGCTGCCGGCGGCGATCCGCACCGCCGTCGACCTGGCCCAGGAGCTCGGCGATTTTGCAGCCTTTCGCGCGGCCTACTACGAACGCCACCTGCGGGACTGGCCGCAGCTGCCCGGCGAAGGGCGCAGCAACGCGGTGGACCCGCGCGAGTCGGCGCCTGTGGCGCTGGCGCTGCTGACGCTGGCCAAGGGCGACCCCAACCAGCTGGCCCTGCTGGCCGCCAACTTTGGCCGCGACGCCGACACCATCGGCGCCATGGGCGGCGCGGTGGCCGGCGCCCTGCGCGGCGCCGCGGCCATCCGGCCCGCCTGGGCCGCCGCCGTGCGCAACGCCTCCCCCGTCGACCAAGACGAACTGACCGACGCCCTGCTGGCCGTGCTCCAAGCCCGCCTCACCGCCGACCGCACACGCATCCAGTCACTGCTGGACTGACCTGGCCGCAGCCACAGAGGCGCGGACCCCCGTCCGCCAGGCGAATACCCGCACCGGCAGCCGCAAGGGCCGCGCCAGTGCGCCGCAGCCCGGCGCGCCCGACCCGACGCCCCAGCCGCAGCGGCAAGGGCCACACGTTCAGGTTCATGGTTGACACGAAAAGGCCGCGGCCGCAGGGGCAAGGACCGCGCGTTCGCATTCAGCTTTCACGGCGGTCCTGGCAAGTCCCCCGCCACAGAAGCAAGCGCCACGCTGACAGAGTAGGGCCGCGCCAAGCGAGCAAGGGCTGCGCTGACAGAGCAACGGCCACGCCGACAAAGCAAGTCCCTGCCCGTCCGCCCTCTTTTCTTTCCCCTCTCCCCGCGCTGCGGGGAGAGGGTTAGGGTGAGGGGCCGCCCCCGGCGTCAGCGTCGGCCTCCGGGTCCGTCCAGATGGGTTGCAGAGCGAACCAGCCGGCGTAGCCCTGCTGGATCATGCGCGTCAGCGCGTCCGCCATGCGCTGCGCGCCGACCCCGATGCCCCCGTCGCAGAGGCAACGGCCGCACCGTCAGGGCGAGGACCGCGCTGACAGGGCGAGGGCCGCACCGTCAGAGCAGGGGGGGGCACACCGACAAAGCAAGGCCCTGCCCGTCCGCTCTCTTTTCTTTCCCCTCTCCCCGCGCTGCGGGGAGAGGGTTAGGGTGAGGGGCCGCCCCCGGCGTCAGCGTCGGTCTCCAGATCCGTCCAGATGGGTTGCAGAGCGAACCATCCGGCGTAGCCCTGCTGGATCATGCGCGTCAGCGCGTCCGCCATGCGCTGCGCGCCGACCGCGATGCCGGCCGCGTCCGCGCGCAGGTCGTCGAGCGCGATCGGGTCCAAAAACTCGATGTGCACCGCGCCCGTTGCGTCCCGTTCGATCACCGTGGGCAGCAGCGGGGCGCCGCCGCGCATGGCCAGCCAGACGGGGCCGGCCGGCAGCACCGCCGGCCGCCCGCACAGCTGCACGGCGGCGCCCGGGCCGGCCACGGCGCGGTCGGCCACCAGGCCAATGAATTCGCCGTTGCGCAGCGCCCGCAGCAGGGGCCGCGCCGCGCGCATGGGGTCGTAGAGCTGCGTGCCGGCTCCGCGCCGCACGCGGTTCGTCAGCCGGCCCAGCCAGGCGGGACGCACCGATTCCCCGGCGCTGTGGAACGACCCGAACCGGCGCGCGCACTCCGAGGCGGCCAGGTCCCAGTTGCCGCCGTGGATGCCGAACATCACCACCCCGCGGCCGCGCCGGCGGGCGTCGCGCAGGGGGCCCTCGTCCACCACCATGCGGCGGCGGCGCCCCCACAGGTCGGGCCAGTGCATGGTGAAGAACTCGCACATGTAGCGTCCGTAGTTCGCGTAGACCTGCGCGGCTGCGCTGTCGACCTCGGCCGCAGCAGCAGCAGGCCCCATGGCCTGCCGCAGGTTGGCGCGCAGCTGGGCGGGGCGGGGGCCGCCGCGGCGATAGACCAGCCGCCCGGCGGCGGCGGCCAGCCGATCCGCCGCCGCCGCCGGGACCAGCGCCAGCAGCGCGGTTGCCAGCAGCGCCAGCGCATACAGCGCCGCGTCGCGCCCGCGCGTCAGCCGTGCGCGCATGGCCCGCGGCGCGTCACGGCCGCCGCGCGCCCGTTACGTCCAGGCGGCCAGCAGCCCGGCCATGAGCGGCACGCTGACCAGATGGTAGGCGTTGTTGAACGCCCACAGGCGCGGCCCGCGGCCGGCAAAGATGTACACCCCCAGGCTGGTGGTCAAAATCACGCCCGCCCACAGCCACAAGCCCAGCACCAGGCCCTGGCCGAACCCGCTGGCGCCCGCGATGCGCGTGAGCAGCGCCAGCACATAGGCCAGCACCAGCGAACTCAGGAGCATCGAGCCCATCAGCAGTCCCTGGTTGCCGCCCTGCGCGCGGATTTCTTCCTCGGTGGTGCCCACCAGCCGCATCCAGACGCCGCCCAGACCCACGCGCGGCATGTACCACCAGCTGCCCAGCGCCATGGGAACGAGCGCCGCCGCGATCACGGCCAGATAGTTCAGATCGCCCGTCCACAGGTCCATGCAGTCCTCCGGTTACCGTGCACGGCAAGCCGCCGCTCATCATGGCCGATCGCGCGCCGTCTACGCCATGCGGTCCAGCGCCTCGCGGCGCACCTCGTACATCAGCGGGTGGCCGCTGAAGTGGCGTTCGACGTCGTCGACGACCGCGGCCAGTTGGCGCGGGCGCGTTTCCTCGGTGAACCCGGCCACGTGCGGCGTCATGACGACGTTGGGCAGGCCGCGGAACATCGAAACGTCCGGGGTCGGTTCGTCGTCGAACACGTCCAGCACGGCGCTGATGCGGCCGGCCTGCAGCGCCTCGGCCATGGCCTGCTGGTCGACCAGCCAGGCGCGGGCGCAGTTGACCAGCAGCGCGCCCGGCGTCAGCAGCGCCAGTTCGCGCCGCCCGATCATGCGGCGGGTTTCCGGCAGGATGGGCGCGTGCAGCGTCACCACGTCGCTGCTGGCCAGCAGCGCGTCCAGCTCCAGCAGCTCCACGTCCATGTCGGCGGCCTGGGCCTCGTCCACGTGGGGGTCGTAGAGCGCCACGTCGGGCGTAAAGGCGTGCAGCAGCGGGATGACGCGCCGGCCCACCATGCTGGCGGCCACCACGCCCACGCGTCGCCCAGCCAGCAGCCCGCCGGGCCGCGTCCCGCCAACGGGGTCTTTCCATTGGCCGGCCGACACCGCGGCGTGGCGGGGCACGAACCCGCGCAGCCCCACCAGAATGGCGCCGATGGTGTACTCGGCCACCGCCTCGGCAATCACGTCGGCCGCGTGGGTCACGCGCACGCCGCGGCCCCAGACCTCGCGCGTGACGTAGGGCCGCACCGAGCCGGCGGCGTGGCCCACAATCTCCAGGTTCGGGGCCAGGTCGAGCGCGGCAGCGTCGATCCGCGGGCTGCCCCAGCAGGTGATGACGGCGCGCACGTCGGCGTTCAGGCGGGCGTGCAGCTCCGCGGGCGTCCAGGGGGCCTCGCCCTCGTTGAAAACGACCTCGTCCGCCAAGGCGCGCAGCCGCGCCTCGGTGTCGGGATTCGTGATCGTCTCGCGCAGCGGCCGGTGAATGGCCGCCACGATGGTTCCCGCCGCCATGCCGACGCTCCTTCCGTTCCTCGCACGGTCCGCCCCGCCGGCGCCTAGTCGTCCCGCTCCAGCAGCTCAATCTCGTAGCCGTCCGGGTCGTCGATGAACGCCATCTTGCGCCCGCTGGGGAAGGTCTGCCGCCAGTCGCCGGGCCAAATCTCCAGACCTTGCCGCTCCAGCTGGCCGCAAAACGCGATCAGGTCGGGCACGCCGATGGCGAAGTGCATCAGGTCCTCGGGCACGTCGACCTGGTAGTCCGCCGACCAGGTCAGCTCGATGGTGTGCGCGTTGCCCGGCAGTTCCAGGTGCACGATGCGGTTGCCGGCCGGCGAGCGGTCGGACCGGCTGGCGACCCTGAACCCCAGATGGTCTTCATAGAAGCGAATGGAGCGCTCCAGGTCGCTCACGCGAATGCGGGTGTGCAGCAGCTTGTACATGAGGCCTCGCGGCTGGGAGTAACGCCGCCATCGTCGCACGCCGCCGCGGGATTGGTGATTGTGGATGGTAGGTCGAACACCTGCACGGGTGCGCGCGGCGCCTTCGCCGCGTCCCGCCGCGCCCCTGTCACGGACGGCCAGTTCGACCCGCCAAGCGTCGGAGAACCCCTGGCGCGCCGCGAACCCGCCGCCGCCGCTGACGAGTCCCGCTACCCGTCCTTCGGCGCGGCGAACGGGTTCACCAGAATCGGAATCACCGGCCGGCCGCGGGCGCGCGCCAGCGTCACGTAGAGCGCCGGGCCGACCAGGAAGGCGGCCCAGGGCAGGATCGTCTCGGTCACCAGCTTCAGCGTGTCGTTCGCCGTCAGACGCTCGTGCAGCGCCGGGTCGTCCACGATCAGAACCACCGCAATGCGGAAGATCAGTGCGCTGCCCAGGTAGATGATGATCGGCAGCCGGTCGGTGGCAAAGGCGATCAAGCCCGACCCCACGAACAGCAGCGGAATCGAGAGCGCCAGCCCGAACACCAGCAGCCAGACGTTGCCGTGCGCGGCGCCGGCCACCGTCAGCACGTTGTCCAGGCTCATCACCACGTCGGCCACGATGATCAGCCGAATCGCGTCCGCAAACGAAGCAGCCTCTTCGTGCACTTCGTGGTCGCCTTCGGGTTTGAGCAGACGCCAGCCAATCCAGAACAGCGCCAGCCCCCCAACCAGCGAGATGACCGGCACGTTCAACAGCAGGGTGGCCACCGACGCCAGCGCAATGCGCAGCACCACGGCCCCGCCGGCACCCACCAGGATGGCCATGCGCCGCTGCCGGCCCTGCAAGCGGCTGGCCACCACCCCAATCACCACCGCGTTGTCCCCGCTCAGGATCAGGTCGAACAGAATGATCTGCACGACGCCGGCCGCAACGTTGGCCTCGCCCGCTTCAACTCCCACGGCGTCTCACCCGTAGTGACGAACACGGCGCCGCGCGCGCCGCCTGCACGCCGTCCAGTTTACGCAGCTCGACCCGCGCCGCGGGGGCGCACGCGCCGCCTGGTCGACCCACGCACCCCCCGCCGCCTGGTCGACCCACGCGCCCCGCGCCGTTCGACAACCCGCCCGCCGTCGCCGATAGTCGAGGGCACGGCCCGCAGAGGCGCAGCGCATGGAATACATCCCGCTCGGACGCTCGGACACCCGCATCCCCAAAATCGGCTTCGGTGCCTGGCAATACCGCGGCGGCCGCGGCGTGCTGCGGCGCGCGCACGCCCTGGGCGCCGCCTTCGTCGACACGGCCGAGATGTACGGCACCGAACCCCAGGTCGCGCGCGACATCGCCGGCCTGCGCGGCGAATACTTCATCGCCACCAAGGTCTCGCCCCAGAACCTGCGCCGCGACACGCTGCTGGCGCACGCCGATGCCAGCCTGCGGCGGCTGGAAACCGACTGGATCGACCTCTACCAGATTCACTCGCCCAACCCCGACATCCCCATCGCCGAAACCATGGCCGCCATGCGCGCGCTGGTGGACGACGGCCGCGTGCGCCACGTGGGCGTCAGCAACTTTTCGGTGGACGACATGCGCGCCGCGCAGGACGCGCTGGGCGGCGTGCCGCTGGCCTCCAACCAGATGCGCTACAGCCTGGCCGCCCGCCAGATCGAAGACGACGTGCTGCCCTACTGCCAGGAGCACGCCATCACCGTCATCGCCTACAGCCCGCTGGCCAAAGGCGACTTCTCCGCCGCGGGCCTGGAGCGTCTGGCCGAGGTGGCGGCCGACGTCGGCAAAACCCCGGCGCAAGTGCTGCTCAACTGGGTCGTCGGCCAGCCCGGCGTGATGGCCATCCCCAAAACCGACCGCCCCGAACGCGTCGACGAAGCCGTCGCCGCCGTAGGCTGGACCCTCGCCCCCCACCACCGCGCCGCCCTGGAAGGCGCCTAGCCGCCCCCGCCCGCCCCAAGCGCCGCCATCACAGCCGCGCGGCTCGCTACAGCGCTGTTCGCAGCGCCGCAATCTCGGCGGCGTCCAGCTCGCGGGCGGCGCCTGGCGGCAGGCTGCCCAGGTGCACGGCGGCCATGCGGACGCGGCGCAGGCGGACGACGTGCAAGCCCAGCGCGCCGCACATACGCCGAATCTGGCGGTTGCGGCCTTCGCGCAGCACCAGCCGCAGCCGCGCGCCGTTGGCGCGCGGCTGCAGGCCGCGAACCTCGGCGCGCGCAGGCCGGGCGCCGCCAATGTCCACGCCGCGGGCAAAGCGCTGCGCCAGACCGCGCGGCGGCCGACCCGTCACGTCCACCACGTACTCGCGCTCGTGGCCAAAGCGCGGGTGCGTCAGCCGGTGCGCCAGCGCCCCGTCGTTGGTCAGCAGCACCAGCCCCTCCGATTGCCGGTCCAGCCGCCCCACGGGATACAGCCGCACGCGCCGCAGCGCCGCCGGCAGCAGGTCCAGCACCGTGGGGCGCCCCTGCGGGTCGCGCGCCGTGGAAATCACCCCCGGCGGCTTGTGCAGCGCCACCACCGCCGCCGCGTCCGCGCCCGCACCGTCCACCGCCCGCCCGTCCAGCGTCACCACCGCCCGCGCCGGATCCACCCGCACCCCCAGCCGCGTGACCGTCACGCCGTCCACGCACACGCGCCCCGCCCGAATTGCCGCCTCCATCCCCCGCCGCGACCCAACCCCCGCCCGCGCCAGCAGCACGTGCAAGCGCACCAACCCATCGTCCGCAGGCGGCGGTCCGCCGCACGGTGTCACTCGGCCGCCTCCATGCAAGACTCGTGCGGCAGCGTAGAAGGTACAGCGGCAAAGCAGACCGGGCGCATGGAACAGCGCCAACGATCACGCGGCGGAACCGCAGGCGGCGCCGCATTCACACTCACCTCGCAACGAGCGGCCTGACCACGGGTGCGCGGCGATGGCCGCGCGAACGCTCCTCTACGCTTGCCTGGGCGGCGTCGATTGCGCCGTCAGGCGTGAGTCGTTATCGTTGCGGCCCGACAAGAACGAGGCATCGAGAGGCTCGACGTGCCAGTAAATCTCACCGCAACGGAGCAAGCCATCGAGGACGTGTTCGGAAAGGAATATCTATTCGAGATTCCCTTCTACCAACGGCCCTATGCCTGGACGACCGACCAAGTCAGCGAATTGCTGGACGATCTCGACGATGCTGTCCAGCGAGACGCCGACGCGCCGTACTTTCTCGGCAGCATTGTGCTCGTCCAGGAAGATGGGGGGCCAAAAAGTGACGTCGTCGACGGGCAACAGCGGCTTACGACGCTCACGATGTTGCTCTGCGTGCTGCGAGAACTTTCTGATCGTGAGCTTGCTGACGACATCGATTCGTTCATTCGACAGCGGGGGAGTCGGCTCCAGGATAAACCAGACATGTATCGCTTCAGCTTGGGAGAGCAAGACCGAGATTTTTTCCGTCGCAAAGTGCAACAGAGAGGCGCGTTGGAGGGGTTCGTCCGCGCCGACCCACCGAAATACACGGATAGCGAGCAGCGAATCTATGAAAACGCAGGCTTCTTATACAAAGAACTCTCCCGGCGAAGCCCTGACGATCGGCATAAACTTGCGTCCTATATCGTAAGACACTGCTTTCTCGTCGTCGTATCGGCGTCGGACGAGGATTCCGCCGACAGAATCTTCACGGTGTTGAACGCTCGCGGGCTCGATTTGTCGCCCACCGACAAACTGAAGCCGCCTGTTCTCAGCAAGATCCCTCCAGCGTCGCAAAAAGATTACGCCGCCAAGTGGGTAGCGATCGAGGAAGGTCTTGGACGCGACCGCTTCAGGGATCTCTTTGCGCACATCAGAACGATTCATCGGAAAGACAAGCTGCGCGGTACGTTGGACCGGGAGTTTCGCGACTATGTTCTCGGTAAAGACTTGACGGAGAAGCGCGCGGTCGATTTCGTCGACAACACACTCGAGCCGTACGCTGGCGTGTACGAGATGGTGTCAGGGGCTAAGTATGAACGCACCCGGGGCGCCGAAGACGTCAACGCGCTGCTGCACCGGCTCAACTGGCTCGACAACTTCGACTGGATTCCTGCGGCGATGGCCTTCTTTCGCCAGGAGACGCAGGCTGACGTGATCCTTCCTTTTCTCAGGGATTTGGAGCGTCTGGCCTACGGATTGTTCATTCTGCGGGCGAACGTCAATCAGCGCATCGAGCGGTTCGGCGGCGTGCTGCGAGCGATAGAAGACAAGCGCCTGTCAGACGCGGAAGGTCCCTTGCAGCTCACGCCGCACGAGAAGACTGACATCCTCGCCAAGCTCGACGGCGACATTTATCGGCAGCTCCGCGTTCGGCGGCCGCTGCTGCTTCGTCTCGACAGCCTGGTGTCCGACCCACCGGTTTTCGACCGTCATTCGATCCTCAGCATCGAGCACGTGCTCCCGCGAAATCCGGCAGGCGGCTCGCAATGGCTGCGGTGGTTCCCAGACGAGGACGAGCGTGAGCGGTGGACGCATCGGCTGGCGAATCTCGTGCTGCTGCCGCATCGCAAGAACACGCGGGCGTCCAACTTCGAGTTCGAGCTAAAGAAGCAGGAGTATTTCGCAAAAAACGGCACAACGACGTTCGCCCTGACCACCCAGGTCGTGCATAAAACGGCGTGGACGCCCCAGGTGCTGGAATGCCGGCAGCGCGAACTCATCGACGCGCTCACGAAGGAGTGGCGGCTGGACTGACCCGGCGGCGGGACGCCTGCACCCGTACCGTCGGCAGGAGCGCGCAGGGCAAGGGCCGCACCGGATTGCGACCTTCGACCGGCATCGGAACGGCGGGCGGGCTGCCGCGGAGGCAGGGCCTCGACGTGGTTCCGCCGCCGCTGCCTGCCGCGCGGACGCGGACGGCGCGCGCCGCGTCGTAGACTTGCAGGCGGCGCGGCGCTCCAGCGGTGGAAAGGTTGCTTCGATGACGCAGCGGCTGTACAGGAGTCAGGCCGACCGCATGCTGGGCGGGGTGGCCGGGGGCATGGCGGAGTACCTGCGCATCGACCCGGTCATCGTGCGGCTGCTGTGGGTGCTGGGCACGGTGCTGACGTCCGGCGTGGGGATTCTGATCTACGTGCTCATGGTGATCGTGACGCCGACCTCGCCGACCTCGCCGCGCCAGCCGGAGGCCGGGGCCGCAGCGGACGACGCGGACGGAAACGAGGCTCCCGAGGCGGCTGGCGCCGAGCGAACGCTGCCCGGCGAACGCCTGTCTGGCCGCGCCGGTTCCGGCAACGCGGCGCTGCTGGCGGGCCTGGTGCTGATCGCCCTCGGCGCGCTGGCGCTGGTGGGGCAATTCGGCTGGTTCGACGCCTGGCGGCTCTGGCCGCTGATCCTGATTGCGGTCGGCGGCGTGTTGATCGTCAACCGGCGCCGTTAGCCTGCCGTGAGCCAGCGGGGCTTCGGGTTTGCCGGCCTGCTGGTGCTGTGTGGGATCGTCGCCCTCCTCGGGAACTTCGGGCTGCTGCCGCCGCGCTACCTGGCGGCGCTCTGGTCGTTGTGGCCCGTGGTGTTGCTGGCCGCGGGCGCCAATCTGGCGCTGTCGCGCGTGCGCGTGTGGGCGGGGTCGCTGGCGTTCGTCCTGGTGCTGGCGGCCGGCTTCGCCGCCGCCGGGGCGCTGGCGGCCGCGGACCTGACGGCCGGCGTCACCCGCGAATCAATTGCGGTGACGGCCGGCGGCGCAACCTCGGCGCGGCTGACGGCCGCCGTGGGCGCGGGGTCGCTCACGCTGGACGCCGCAGCGCCGCCGGGGATGCTGGTGGCGGGGGAGCTGGTCTCCGGGCCGGGCGGCAAGCTCGACGTCCGCACTACCTCCAACGACGCCGGCCGCCGCACCGTGGCGCTGAGCGCCGCGGCCGGATGGCGGAGCGAGGCCTCTGGGTGGCGGTTCGAGGCCGCCCTTCCCGGCTGGGGCGCGCCGCACGAATGGACGCTGCATCTGGCGCCCGGCGTCCCCGCCGAGGTGCACGTGGCGGGCGGTGGAGCGTCCATCGACCTCGACCTGCGCGAGCTGCTGGTTCGTGACCTGGAAGTCGAGGCCGGCGCCGCCGACGTGCGCGTGGCGCTGCCCGCGGCCGCGGGGCGCACGCAGGCCCGTTTCGCCCTGGGCGCCTCCTCCCTGCGGGTCACGGTGCCCGCCGGCGTCGCGGCGCGCATCGAGGTCGACGAGGGTCTCTCCAGCGTCCGCATCGACGAGTCCCGCTTCCCGCACCGGCGCGGCGGCGTTTACGCCTCGCCCGACTACGAGCGCGCCGCCAACCGCGTGGACATCGTCATCGAAGCCGGCGCCAGCCGCGTCGAGGTGCGCTGAGACGGCCTCGGCCGCCATCGACGCGCGTTCTCAGGCGTCGAACGTCGGGTCGTAGGTCGGGGTGGGGTTGCCGTCCAGGGCTTGGCGGGCCAGGGCGGCTATGTGGGCGGTGTAGGGCCGCATGCCCGGTGGGAGGTCTGCGGGCAACACGGCGGCGGCGGTCAGGCGGCCGTCGGGCGTCAGCCGCCGGGCGGGCAGGACGGCCGCGGCGGGGCGCGGCGCGGCGGCGCCGCGCTCGTCCGTGCGCGCCAGAGCGGCAGCGTGCGCCAGCCGCACGCTCAGCAGCGCGGCGACTTCGCCGCGGGCGGGGCGCAGATCGGCCAGCGTGTGCGGCGCCAGCCAGAGCCACAGGTCTTGCAGCTCGCGGTCGACCACGCCGTTGGGATGGCTGACCTGCGAGCGCCGTTCGCCCAGCCGCAGCAGCGGCCCGCGGCGCGGCCGCAGGCCCAGTTCCTCGTGCAGCTCGCGCCAGGCGTCCGCGTCGCCCGGCCGCAGGTGGCCGGCCGAGCTGGCGTCCAGCCGGCCGGGCCAGGTGTCCTTGGCCAGACCCCGCTGTTGCAGCACCAGCGCCGGAGCGTCAGGGCCGTGCGTCAGCACCACCCAGACCGTGCGCGTGCGGTGCCAGGCGCCGCGCCGATGGACGTCGGCGCGGGTCAGCCGCCGCCCGGTCGGGCTGCCGTCCGGCCGCACCACGTCCAGCCATTCCTCGGCCTCGGGCACGGGGACCTCGCCGCCGGGCCGCGTGTGCGAACCCGACCGCGCCGCCTCGGCCGCGCGCCCGTGGGTCTCCGCGGATCGGCCCGACCCGTACAAGCTATCGGCCAGCCTCGGCCGCGCACCCGGGGGTCTCCGGCTGGACAGCCTCGGCCGCGGCGCGGGCGGCGCGTCTCCGCGCCGGGTGGACGCCGCGGTACGTCCGCCGCTGGAAGCGTTGACGGTGAGCGCGCCTCCGCGCCCGCGTCGGGCGCGTCACCCCGCGCGGCCCAAGACTCGGCCGCGCGTCTCGTACCATGCCCGCGCCGCGCCGTCAGAAAGCTCCTGCGCAATGCGAATCGGCTGCTGTGGACCCATCGACCGCCTTCCCGACATGGCAGCGGCCGGCTACGACTACGCCGAGCTGCGCGTGGTGGACCTGATCCCCGACCAGGATGACACGGCCTACGCGCCCATCCGCCGCCGCATCGAGGCCGCCGGCCTGACGCCGGAGGCGTTCAACGTCTTCGTTCCCCCGCACCATCCCGTGGTGGGGCCGAACCGCGACCTGGCGGCGCTGCGCGCCTACGTGACCACCGCCATGGCCCGCATGCGCGCCCTGGGCGCGCGTCTGGTGGTCTTTGGCAGCGGCGGCGCGCGTTCCACCCCGCCGGGGTTCGACCATCGCCAGGTGCCCGGGCAGCTGCTGGAGTTCCTGCGCTTGGCCGGCGGCATCGCGGACGACCATGACATGGACCTGGTGATCGAACCGCTCTGGCGCGAAGTCTGCGACACCATCAACACGGTGGTGGAAGGCTTCGTGGCCGCGCGCGAAAGCGGGCACCCGCGCGTGTGGACGCTGGCCGACTGGTTTCACGTCTACAACAACGACGAGCCGCTGCCCACGCTGGCCGAAGCCGCCGCGCGCCTGCGCCACGTGCACGTGCCAGTGCCGCCTCTGCCGGGCGCACCGGCGCACCCCACCGACGCCGGGTTCGACGACTTCCTGCGCCAGCTGCTGGCCGTTGGTTACGACGGGCGGATCAGCGTGGAGGACAACGGCAAGCGCTTCGGCAACTTCGCCGCCCAGGCCGGCCAGGCATTGGCGTACCTGCGCGCACGGCTGCCGGCCTCGTGACCGCGTCGGGTCGGGGCCCGAGCTGCGGCCGGCGCGCGGCCAGGGACCGCCCAGCGTGACCGCCGCCGGACGCGCCGCCTTCGCCTTCGACCGCTTTCTGGAAGCGCTGGACGACGCGCGCGGCCCGTCGCTGGCCTTTCATCCGGGCATGGACCACGGCGCCTGGCGGGCGGCCTTGCTGGAACGGCTGCACGCGCTGCTGGGCGAGGCGCCCCCGGCGGTCGACCCCGCGCCCGAGATCGCCGCGTCCCACGACTACGGCGATTACGTGCAGCACAAGCTGATGTACGAAACCATCCCGGGCGTGCGCGTTCCGGCCTGGCTGCTGGTACCTGCCAGCGCCTCGGCCCGCACCCCCGCCGCCGGCGTCCTGGCGCTGCACGGGCACGGCGAGGGCAAGGACCAGCTGGTGGACCGCGGGGACGGCGCCAACGTCTACCGCGGCTTCGCCCGGCGCTACGCGCAGCGCGGCCACGTGGTGCTGGCGCCGGACGCGCTGGGCTTTGGCGAACGCGCGGCGGGGTTCCGGCGCTATGGGAACCGCGACGGCTGCAACGTCAACTTCCTGCGCGCGCTGCTGTTCGGCGTCAACCTGATGGCGCTGACCATTCAAGACGACCACTGCGGCCTGGACGTGCTGGCCGCGCGGCCGGAGGTCGACCCGCAGCGCCTGGGCTGCGCGGGGCTGTCGTTCGGCGGCACCCGCACCATGTACCTGGCGGCGCTGGACGAGCGCGTGCGCGCGGCCGTGGTCAGCGGCTACCTGACCACCTTCCGCGCCTACGCGCTAGACGCCGGCAACTTCTGCGGCGCGCAGTTCCTGCCCGGCGTCTACGCCTACGCCGAC
Source organism: uncultured Chloroflexota bacterium (assembly GCA_958296175.1). Classification (GTDB taxonomy): domain Bacteria; phylum Chloroflexota; class UBA11872; order UBA11872; family UBA11872; genus UBA11872. The sequence continues at coordinate 807,500 of OY282448.1, read as the reverse complement.
GTGCCAGACCTCCACGGATTGATCGCGCCGCGCCCGCTGCTGATCGAAGCCGGCCGCGCGGACCGCGGGTTCCCGCTGGAAGCCTCGCGCCAGGCCCACGCGCGCCTGGCCGCCATCTACGCCGCCGCCGGCGCCGCCGACCGCCTGCACCGCGACGAGTTCGACGGCGGCCACGAGTTCCACGCGCAAGCCTCGCTGGATTTCATGGATCGGTGGCTGGGATCCGGAAACACGGCGCGTGGTTAGCGGCGCGCGGCCGGCGGCCAGAGACTCTGCCGGCGCGGCCCGCATGACCCGCCGCCCATGAAGCTGCTGGGATACACCGACCGGCTCAGCGCGGCGCCTGGGGACACCGTTCGGTTCATGGTGAGCTGCGCGCATCCGCGGTTCCGCGCGGACCTGGTGCGGCTCATCCACGGCGACGAGAACCCGCGCGGGCCGGGGTTCGAGGCGCGCGCGGCGCCGGCCTCGTTTGCCGGCGCCTATGCGGGAACCGTCAAGCGCATCCACAGCGGCTCCTACGCCGTCGTCCCGCCCCACGCCAGCTTGGACGCGTTGGAAAGCTTCACCGCCGCCGTGTGGATTCGCCCCACCGCGCCCGCGGCTGGGGAACAAGGGCTGCTGGCGCAGTGGGTCGGCGACCCGTCCCCGCGCGGGTTCGCGCTGCTGATTGGCGCCGACGGCAGTCTGACGCTGCGGCTGGCGGACGCGGACGGCGCAACGGTGGAGCTGTCCGCCGGCACGCCGCTGCTGGAGCACGTGTGGACGTTCGCAGGCGCCAGCTACGACGCCGCCAGCGGCCGAGTCGTGCTGGCACAGCTGCCGGCGCACCACTGGGCGTGCGCCGCCGAGGATGCGCGCGCCGCGGGTCGGCCCGCCGGCGGCGCGCCCCCGTCCCTGGCGTCCCCAGACGCGGCGGCGCAGGCCCAGCGCCTGCCCCCCGCGGCGGCGGAGGCCGACCCGCGCCCGCCAGCGCCCAACCCGCTCGACCACCTGGGCCGCGCCGTGGTGGTGCGGCCGGGGCCGGCCCGCTGGCGGCCCGCGGCCGGGGCGCCGCTGCTGTTCGCAGCGCTGGCGGTTGGCGAACCCGCACGCCCCGGGTCGCCCGTCCGCGCGCCCTACAACGGCAAGCTGGACGGCCCGCGCCTGCTGAGCCGCGCAGCGGCGGCGGACGAGCTGACGGCCGCGGCCTTCCAGAACCCCAACGCCGCGCCGGCGGCCGACACCCTGGCCGCCTGGGACTTCAGCCGTGACATTGGCGGCCGCCGCATCACTGACACGGGACCGCACGGCTTGCACGGCCAGACCGTCAACATGCCCGCGCGCGGAGTCACCGGCCGCGCCTGGACGGGCGCCGAAACGGACTTCCGTCTGGCGCCTCAGGAATACGGCGCCATCCACTTCCACGCCGACGACCTGGAGGACGCCGGCTGGGCCGCGGACTTCTGCTGGACGGTGCCGCCGGACCTGCCCAGCGGGGTCTACGCGGCGCGGCTGCGCGCCGGCGGCGACGAAGACTACCTGCCCGTCTGCGTGCGCCCGCCGCGGGGCGCCGCCCGCGCGCGCGTTGCGGTGCTGATGCCCACGCTGACCTACGCGGCCTACGCCAACTTCCGCGACCTGGACGGCGGCTTCTGGAACCGCGAGCGCCTGCCCAACGCCGACCCCGCGCTGCACCAGGCGGAGTACGCCTACATCCGCGCCAACGGCCTGCCGGGGCTGTACGAGCGCCACGCAGACGGCTCGGGCGCGGTCTACGTCTCGCACCTGCGGCCCATACTCAACATGCGCCCCAAGTTCCGTTACCGCGTCTGGGCCGCCCCCGCGCGCTTTCCGGCCGACCTCTACCTGATCGACTGGCTGGACGCGCAGGGCATCGAGGCCGACGTCGTCACCGACCACGACCTGCACGCCGAAGGCGTCGGCCTGCTGGCGCCCTACCGCGCAGTGCTGACCGGCGCGCACCCGGAGTATTGGACCGTCGCCATGCTGCGCGGGCTGCGGGCGTATCTGGCGCGCGGCGGCCGCCTGATGTACCTGGGCGGCAACGGCTTCTTCGGCGTCACCTCGTTCGACCCCGAGCGCCCGCACGTGGCCGAAGTGCGCCGCTGGGGCACCAGCTGGCCGTTCGAAGCGCCGCCCGGCGAGCGCGTGCACAGCACCACCGGCGAACCCGGCGGCACCTGGCGCAACCGCGGCCGCGCCCCGCAAGGCCTGGTCGGCGTGGGATCCTGCGCCGCCGGGTTCGACCGCGGCTCGCCCTACGTGCGGCAGCCCGACAGCTTCGACCCGCGCGCAGCCTTCGTCTTCGACGGCGTCGGGCCCGACGAACGCATCGGCGATTGCCCCTCGCTGATGGTCGGCCACGGCGCGGCGGGCTACGAGATGGACCGGCTCGACCACAGCCTGGGCACGCCGCCGCACGCGCTGCTGCTGGCCTCGTCCGTCGACCACTCCGCGCGCTACGCGGCCTTCACCGACGAGGCGCTGGCGTTCACGCAAGGCAAAGACGGCGTCATGCCCGCCGACCCGCCAACCCCAGGGCAGCCGCACCCCTTCGTGCGCGCCGACATGGTGTATTTCGAAACGCCCGGCGGCGGCGCGGTGTTCTCGGTGGGGTCCATCGCCTGGCGCGGCTGCCTGTCGTATAACGACTATGACAACAACGTCTCGCGCATCACCGCCAACGTGCTGCGGCGCTTTGCGTCCCACGTTCCGCTCGGGACCGACGTTCCGCCCCGTTGACTAGAAGGAGAAGCCGATGATTCGCCACGCGGCCGGCATTGCCGAAATCGTGGACGACCTGCCGCAGGCGGCCGCGTTCTACCGTGACGTGCTGGGGTTGGAGGTCTCGCTGGAGGCGGGCGCGGGGTACGCCTCGGTGCAGGTGCCGGGCGTCTTGCACTTTGGCCTCTGGCAGCGGGCGAGCGCCGCCGCCGTCATCCACGGCGAAGGCGCCGCGCCCGAGCGCGTCCCCCTGGGATTCACCGTCGGGTTCGAGGCCGCGAGCGTGCCCCGCAGCGCCGCCGAGCTCGCGCAGCGCGGAGCGCCGATGGTCGGCGAGGTCAGGGACGAGCACTGGGGCCAGCGCACGGCGCGGTTTCGGACTCCCAGCGGGGCGGTCTGCGAACTCAGCGAAACGCCGCACGCCCGCCGCATCGTCCAGGACGTGGCCGCCGCGGACGACGCCTGAGCGGCGTCCGCCCGCTCCCTTCCGCTCTTTAACTCATCCTGCCCTCGTCCTTTCCAGGGAGGACGGGAAAAAGGAGCCGCTCCTCCGCCTCGCTGGCTAGACTCTCCCCGCCCCCTGCGCGGAGCCTCCGCCGTGGCCCAAGAGTTCGAACGCACGCACGAGCGTCCGGCGGTGCCCATGCCGCCGCCGCTGGATTTTCCCGAGCACGGCCAGCCCGAGGCCGAGGTCTTGGACGAGCTGGCGGCGCGCGCGGCCGAGGACCCTTACCCCGTGGAGCGCAACTTCGGGGTCAGCTACGTCGGCCCGCCGCATCCCATCACCGAGCGCGTGCGGCCGCTGGCGGCCGGGCGCTTCTTCGTGGAGTGGGCGCGCGACATGAACCCCGCCACGGACCGCCTGGAAAAAGAGGCCGTGCGCATGCTCGGCTCGCTGCTGGGCTGCCCGCAGGCCGTGGGCTTCATCACCAGCGGCGGCACCGAGTCGAACCTGCTGGCGCTGCGCCTGGCGCGCAATCTGCACGGCCAGTCCGAACCCGAGGTCGTGCTGCCCGAAACCGCGCACTACAGCTTTCGCCTGGGCGCGGAACTGCTGGGGCTGCGCCTGCGCGAGGTTCCCGTGGACGCCGCCATGCAGCCGGACATGCGGCAGGTCGAGCGGGCCATCACCCCCCGCACCGCGGCGCTGGTCTGTTCCGCGCCGGAAGGCAACTTCGGGCAGCTGGACCCCGTGGCAGAGTTCGCCGACCTGGCCGAGCGCCGAGGTCTGTACCTGCACGTGGACGCGGCCTTCGGCGGGTTTGCGCTGCCCTTCCTGCGCGACCTGGGCTATCCGATCCCCGCCTTCGACTTCAGTCTGCCCGGCGTGACCTCCATGATGACCGACGGCCACAAGCTGGGCCTGCTGCCCGTGGCCACCGGCTTCTTCCTGCTGCGCGACGCGGCGCTGCTGGAGGCCATCCCGGCCGGGGTCACCGGCATCCACACCATCACCGCCACCAAGCCGGGCGACCACGCGGCCGCGGCCTGGGCCGTGATGCGCCATCTGGGCCGCCAGGGCTACCGCGCATCGACCCGGCAGCTGATGGACGTCGTGCGCATCGTCAGCGAGGGGATCGAGCGCATCGACGGGCTGCGCCTGCTGGTCCCGCCGCTGCTGGCGGTGGTCAACTTCACCTCGGAGCGCGGCGACACGGAACGCATCTATCTCGAACTGCGCCGCCGCGGCTGGGGCGCCACCTACGGCCACGCGGGAGGCGCCGGCCGCATCCGCCTCTCCATCCACCCCCACCGCGACCCCCGCCGCGCGCACCAGTTCGTCGCCGCCCTGGAAGAATCCGTCCGCACCATCCGCCCCACCCACTGACCCCTCCCTCCCACACCTCTCCCAAATCAGTGAAGCCTGAGCGCTCTTTCCCTCTCCCTGAGGGAGAGGGCAGGGTGAGGGGGAAACGCCGTGCACCGGCGGAGCGCCGAGGGGGGCGAGAACAAGGCCGCCGGCCGCCTATCATGGCGGCCAGCACTCCCATCCCCGAGGCGAAACGTCCCATGCCGAACGGCACCCTTGGCATCGGCATCGTCGGCGCCGGCGACATCGTGCGCACCCGCCACATGCCCAACCTGGCGAACGTCGACGATCTTGCCGTGGTGGCGGTTGCCAACCGGCGCCGCGCCACCGCCGCGGCCTTCGCGGCCGAGTTTGGCGTGCCAACCGTCCTGGACCACTGGCGCGCCGTGGTCGAGCACCCCGACGTCGACGTCGTCTGGATCGGCGCCACGCCCTACCTGCACGCGCGGGTCTCGGCGGCGGCGCTGGAGGCCGGCAAGCACGTCTTTTGCCAGGCGCGCATGGCGCGCACCCTGGCCGAAGCCCGCGACATGCTGGAAGCCGCCCAGCAGCGCCCCGAGCTGGTGGCCGCCGTCTGCCCGCCCGGCGTGGGCGTGCGCGGCGACCGCACCATGCAGCGCCTGCTGGGCGTAGACCGCTTCGTGGGCGCGCTGCGCCAGGTTCGCATGACCTCGTTCACCAACGCGGCCGCCGCCGGCGACGAGCTGCACTGGCGGCAGGACGCCGACGTCAGCGGCTACAACGTGATGAACGTCGGCATCATGGTGGAAGTCTTGCAGCGCTGGCTGGGAACCGAACGCTCGGTGCAGGCCATGACGCGCGTGCACGTGCGCGAACGGCGCGACCCCGAGACCAACGCCTACCGGCCCGTGCGCGTGCCCGACTCCTTCACGGCCATGGGCGAGCTGGTTTCCGGCGCCGATTACGTCTACCAGTGGTCGGGCCTGGCGCACCACGAAGCGGCCTCGGAACTCTGGCTCTACGGCGACCAGGGGACGCTGGTGTACGACTTCGACCACGACGCCATCGCCGGCGCCAAAGCGGACGAAGACGAACTGACGCCCATCGAGATTCCCGCCGACGAGGTCTACGACCCCAACGTGGAAGCGGACTTCATCCAGGCCGTCCGCAGCGGCAGCGGCGACACCGGCCTGGCCCCCAGCTTCGCGCGCGCCCTCACCTACATGGAGTTCCTGGAAGCCGCCGCCCGCTCCTCCCGCGACGGCCGCCAGGTCGACCTGCCGCTGGACTAGGCCCAGCGATCCGCTCGCCCCTCGCGGCCCGCTCGGTTCTCGTTCCCGCCTAAGCGCCGGCGGGCGGCGCGGGGGCAAACTCGTCGCCCACCAGGCGGCGCTTCGCTTCGTCGTAAGCGAACACGCCCAGGGCCAGCAGGACGAGCAGCACCACGCTCAGGCCGAGCAGCGCCAGCGCCCCGACCACGATCCGCATCCGCCGCGACCCTTCCGCGTCGACCCTCACGCCCCTCGGCGGATTCTACGCCGCCGCGCACCGTTCCCCGCGCCGCCTGCATTCATCTCCGCGCCCCGTACGTGCGGCGCCAGGATCGGGATCGGTTGCGCCGTCATGCTGGAGGGGCCGCGCCCCGTGCACGTGCGGCGCCAGGGGCGCCGCACGCCGGCCCGGGGGCGCACGTTCGTCACAGCCGTGCCGCCGTCGATTACTTCTGCTCTGCCGTCGTCGATATAGCGGCGCAGTCCCAGGGCGGCGGGGGCGTGCCCGAACGTCACGCAGGCGGCGCGGCCGTTGCCGTCGGTAACGGCCGCGCCGCGGTCGTCCCCGCGCCGTCCAGGCGGGGCGCCGGGCGCGCTCGGTATGGGCAGGACCGCCGCCCTCCGCCGGCGGCGGCCCATGACACACAAGTAACGCCGCAAATCCTGCCAGAACCTTTGCTAACAGGTTTGGCGCGGTTCGCCCCGGCCCTGAGGCTCTGCTACGCTTCGCCTCCCGTACCGGGACTGACCGGGCGGATTCAAGGGTGGGGATGCTCAGCCGGCGCACGTGGGAAGCTGCTCTCGGCACGTTGCAGGTCGAGGTGCCCAAGGCCGACTTTGCGGCGTGGTTTCGCGACACCCGCTTCGTCGGCGCGCAGGACGGCGAGCTGGTCGTGGCCGTGCCCACGGTTTTCGCCAAAGAGACCGTGGAGCGGAAGTACCACCAGCTGGTCACCCGCGCGATCGAGAAAGCGCACGGCGGTACCGTGGGCGTTACGTTTGTGGTGCAGGGCGGCCCGCCCGACCACGCGCCAACACTCACGCCGGCCGCGCCAAAGCTGGAGACGCGCCCGGCGGCGGCGCCCGGCGCGCGGCTCAGCCCGCGCTACACCTTCCAGCGCTTCGTCATCGGCGCGTCCAACCGTCTGGCGCACGCCGCCGCCCTGCGGGTCTGCGAGCGCCCGGGCACGGTGTACAACCCGCTGTTCCTGTACAGCGGCGTGGGGCTGGGCAAAACGCACCTGCTGCATGCCATTGGCCACACGGTGGCCGAGCAGTGGCCCGACCTGCACCTGCGCTACGTCCCCTGCGAAACATTCGTGAACGACCTGCTCTACGCCATCCGCACCGAAGACCGCGGCGAACGGCGGCGGCGCTTCCGCGAGAGCTACCGCAACGTCGACTTGCTGCTGGTGGACGACGTGGAGTTCCTCTCGCGCACCGAGGCCTCGCAGGAAGAGCTGTTCCACACCTTCAACGCCATCTACCAGGCCGGCGGCCAGATCGTGCTGACCAGCGACCGCCCGCCCAGCGAGATCGCGCGCCTGGAGGCGCGGCTGCGCAGCCGCTTCGAAGCCGGGCTGGTGGCCGATATCCAAACGCCGGACCTGGACCTGCGGCGCGCCGTGCTGGAAGGCCAGGCCGCCGCCGCCGAGGTGCGCGTGCCCGCCGACGTCATCGACTACCTGGCCGAGCGCGTCAGCCGCAATATCCGCGAGCTGGAGGGGGCGCTGACCCGCACGCTGATCTACGCCGAGCTGAACAATCTGGAGCTGACGCCCACCGCGGCCGCGCAGGCACTCTCCGGCCTGGGGCGCGCCGCGGCCGACCGGCCGCCCAAGCCGCGCAACATCCTGGCCGCCGCCGCCCAGCACTTCGAGCTTCCGCAGGACGACCTGATAGGCAAACGCCGCGACGCGCGCACGGTGGCCGCGCGCCAGGTGGCCATGTATCTGATGCGCAACGACGGGCGCGAAACCCTGCCCGAAATCGGCCGCATCCTGGGCGGCCGCGACCACTCGACGGTGCTGCACGGCTGCGCCAAGATCGAACGCCGCCTGCGGCTGGAGGATGGGCTCAAGGCCGACCTGGAAGCGGTGCGCGCGCGGCTGGCGAGCGGGAAGTGACGCCGACCGCGCGCGTCACGGCGGCCAGCCGCCGCGGCCCGCGGCCGCCTTCACCAGCGTCACGAAGGCGGGCGCTCGGGCCGTGCGGGCGTTCGTTCCTGCCTCCCCCGCCGCAGGTTTCTACGGCCTCACTGTGGATAACTCGCCGTCCGCTGTGGATAACGTGCCGCGATTGTGGATAACACAACCAGCGCCGCCTCGTTTGGCATACCCGGCGCGCGCACGCCCCGACCGAACGCACCGCGCGTGCACGCGCGTCCACAGCCTCGCCGCACGCGCCGGGTCCCGTCCGCCGCGGCCCCACTTGCCTGCTCGAGCGGCGTTGCGCGCGCCGTCCACACAGTTCACAGGCCTACGGAGTCTTCCGCTGAATCTTCTACATCCAGAAGGACTCTTTGCAGCAGACGGCGTGGGGACGAACGGCTGACGGGCATGCGCCGTCGGGTCCCGGCCGCGGGAAGCCGCGCGGCTGGCGTCGAACCGCACGGGAACTCGTCCGCATCCGCCCGGGCGTCGAGTCCTTGGCCAGCGGCGCCGGTCGATGCCGGCGGCTGACCGGACGGACGGCAAGGCCGCCGCGCCGAGTGCCGGCGAGCTGCATGCCGGCGAGCCGCGCGACATCCCGCTGCACTGCATAGACCCCAACCCCAGCCAGCCGCGGCAGCGCTTCGAGGCGGCGCACGACGAGGAGCTGGCCGCCTCGATCCGGCGGCACGGGCTCTTGCAGCCGGTGCTGGTGACGCCCGCGCCCGACGACCCGACGCGCTTTCTGCTGGTGGCGGGCGAACGCCGCTGGCGCGCGGCGCGCGCCGCCGGCGCGGCCCACGTGCCCGCGCGCGTCATATCCGCCGATGCGCGGAAGCGGCTGGAAGTGTCCCTGGTCGAAAACGTGCAGCGCCGCGGCCTGAGCGCCGTCGAGCGCGCGCGCGCCTACGCAGCCTTGATCCACGAGTTCGGCCTGACCCAGGCCCAGGTCGCGCGCGCCGTCAGCCTCAGCCGCTCGGCCGTGGCCAACACGCTGCGGCTGCTGGAGCTGGCCGACGACGTACGCGAGGCCCTGGACGCTGGCCGCATCAGCGAGGGCCACGGGCGGGCGCTGCTGGCCGTGCGCGACCCCTGGGCGCGGCGCGAACTCTTCCAGCGCATCCTGCGCCAGGGGCTGAGCGTGCGCGAGGCCGAACGCGCGGCGCGCCAGCCCCCCGCGGCCCGCCCTGCGCCGCGGGGGGACGCGGAACTCTCCAGCCTGCAGGAACGGCTGCAACGGCGCCTGGCCGCGCGCGTGCGCATCGTTGGCACCCGCCGCCGCGGACACATTAGAATCGACTACGCCGCCCCAGAAGACCTGGACACCTTGCTAGATGATCTCCTTGGGGGGGGGGGGAGCTGAGTGCCGGATTTAAGGCGTTGGCGCACGTACTGGTCGCCGACCCCGATCGCCGCGCAGCTGGTCGTGCTCAACCTGGGCGTCTTCATGCTCCAGAGCACCGGGGCTGGCGACTGGGCGCTGCGCTACGGGCTGGTGCCCGCGGCCCTGATGTACGGCGGCCACTTCCGCGTGCCGGAAGCGCCCGATCCCTACGCGCTGACGATCATCACCTCGTCGTTCATGCACGGTAACCTGGGACACCTGATCGCCAACGTGGCGTACATCGCGGTGCTTGGGCCTTTGGTCGAGCGGCGCACCGGGTCCTGGCGTCTGGCGGCCATCTGGTTCGCCGCCATCGTGGTGGGCGGCCTGGCGCACGTCTGGACCGTGGAAGACCCCGCCTTCCTGAACCCGCTGATGGGCGCCAGCGGCGGCGTGGCCGGGCTGGTGGGGATAGCGGCGCTCAGCGGCACGCTCGGCCTGCTGGTGGCCGTGGTCTGGGTGGCGGGGCAGTTCGCCTGGGAGATATCCCAGGCGTCCGGCGGCGCGGCCAGTCTGGCCTGGAACACGCACGTGGGCGGGTTTGCGGTAGGGGTGCTGGGCGGGTTCATGGTGCCCCGGCGCCGCCGCAACGCCGAGGATGAGGCCGAGGCCGAGACGGTTACGGAAGCCTCCTGATGGCGCGCCGCCGCCGCTCGACCCGCCGCCGCCGCCGCGCCCCGCTGCGGCGGCTGACGGCGCGGCCGGTGCCAAGCGCGCCGACGGCCGCCGGCGCCGATACCCCCGCCGCCCCGGCCCCGCGCGCCGCTGCCCCGCCCCGCTTCGTCCGGCTGCCCGCCCTGCCGCACCTGCGCACCGACCTGGCCATCAGCGCCGGGCTGGGGCTCGTGCTGGCCCTGGCGGTGCTGATGGCGGGCCGCGCGGCGGGCTGACGGGCGGCAGAGCAGGGCAGGGGGCCTGGCCGCCCGAGGCCGGCCGTTCCCAATGCGGCCCGGCCGCTCCGAGCCTGCGTACGGCGGGCGGCGCACGGCACGCCGCCCGCTGCTGACGCGCGGCCGCGGCCCTGGACGCCCGCGGGTGGCGCGCCCGCCGCCGTCGCTTATACTCGGCCTCGGTCCAGCCCGTGGTGGAAGGGGTGCGTGGAGACCATGGACGGCTCCAGGACGGCACGCCCCCATTTATGGAAGGTCAGGCGTCTGACCCGAATTCGCGCCTTCGTCGGCGTTGCAATCCTCGGCCTCGTGCTGGCGGCCGCCCTTGGTCCGCTGGCCGCCGGCGCGCAGACGGCCTCGGGCTTCGACCGCGTCACGATTGCCGACAACCTCTTCGTCGCCGCGCCCGGCAGCGACCTGCTGCAACACAACGTCCCGAATCTGACGGTGCAGGTCGGCGGGCAGACCCTGACGGCGGATTACAAGGGCTTCTTCGAGCGCACCGGCGGCATCACGCGCTGGGGATACCCGACCTCCGAAGTCCACGTGGAAGAATCCGGCGCCCTGACCCAGTACTTCCAGCGCGGCGTGGTCGACTTCCACCGGCGGCCCGACCTGGGCAACATCTACGTGCTGGAGCGGCGGCTCGCCTGGGACTTCTTCGGCGGCGGCGCGGGCGGCAGCCCCGACCTGGGCGTGGAGCGCGGCAGGCTCCCCAACAACAACAGCGGCGAGCAGAGCGGCCCCTGGGGCCACAAGGTGTCCAACTTCTCCGTGGGCGGCGTGCGCACCGGCTTCCTGACCTTCTTCGACAGCCTGGGCGGCGTGGACGCCTTCGGGTACCCCAAAACCGAGGCGCGGGTGGACACCAACGCGCCCGGCACGGTGCACATCGCCTCGGCCACGCCCGGCTTCGTCCGCCAGTATTTCCAGGCCGCCGTGATGGAACACCACCCCGGCGACGCCTCGCCGGTCAAGCTGCGGCTGCTGGGCGACGATCTGCGCAACCGCAAATACCCCGGCGACGCCTGGCGGCGCTTCCGCGCCTTCAACGCCGCCGCGCAGGCCGCGGCCGGCCAGACGCTGACGCTGGAGGTGGTGGAGTACACCCCGCCGCCCACAGCCGCGCCTACCGCCGCGCCCACGCGAGCGCCCACGCCGCAGGCCGCCGTCACCGCCGCGCCCGCGCGCACCCCCGACCGCATCGTGGTGGGCACCCGCGACGGCGGCATTGCCATCTTCGACGGCGCAACCTGGAGCCGCTTCGACGTGAACAGCTCCGCGCTGAACACCAACCGCGTCAACGACGTGCTGACCGACAAGGACGGCAACATCTGGGCCGCCACCGACGGCGGCGTCTTCCGGCTCGACCGCACCGGCTCCGGCGCCGGGTTCCGCAAGGCCAACACCGGCAACGGCCTTGGGTCGGACGACACCCGCGCCCTGGCGGGGCTTCAATCCGGCAACACGCTCTGGGTCGCGCACGACGACCAGGGCGCCACCAGCTACGACGGAAGCGACTGGCGCCGCTTCCGCCCCGACAACACCAGCCTGCCCAGCTCCGACGTGCGCGACATGCACGTGGTGTCCGAGAGCCTGGGGCGGCTGTGGTTCGCCACCGCCAACGGCGCGGCCCTGTTCGACCAGAACACCGAGACCTGGTCGGTCTACAACACGGGCAACTCCGGCCTGGCGAGCAACGACCTGACGGCCGTGGACGTGCGCGGCACGTTCTGGTTCGGCACGGCCGGCAATGGCGTCTCGCAAACGCAGAACCTGGTGGTCTGGGAAACGTTCACCACGGCCGAGGGCCTGGGCCACAACGACGTGCGCGACATTCTGGTGGCCAGCGACGGCGCCGTCTGGGTGGCGACCGCCGGCGGGGTCAGCCGCTACGCCAACGGCGTGTTCACCACCGCCAACACCGCCAACTCCGGCATACCCTCCAACAACGTGCGCGCGCTGGCCGAAGACAGCCAAGGGCGCATTTGGGCCGCCACCAACGCGGGCGTGAGCCGCTACGACGGCGCGGCCTGGACCTCCTTCACCAAGACCCACGGCCTGGCCAGCAACGACACCACCTCCATCGCCATCCTCCCCGCCCCCTAACCCCGCGCCGCCGCCCCCAGCAAGGTTCGTTCCCTCCCCCAGGAAGTTCCTCCCCCGCTCCCGCAGGAAGACCCGGGAGAGGGGCGGTGGGACGGGCGCAGAGATTGTTCCTCCCCCGCTCCTACAGGGAGACCCGGGAGAGAGGCGGTGGGACGGGCGCAGAGATTGTCCGTCCCCCGCTCCCGCAAGGAGACCATTCCCCCTCCTCGCTCAGGGAGACCTTTCTTCCCCTCTCCCTGAGGGAGAGGGCAGGGTGAGGGGTTCCGAACGCCGGGCCTCATCAGCGGCCCCGCAGCGCTCGGGCCCTGCAAAAAACGCGCGCGCGCATCCCTCACCCAGCAGGCAAGGGCAGAACGATTCCCGCGCCCGCTTACCCCGGCGGCCCCGCGCTCTGCCGGTCGCGCATGCGCGCCAGGCGCGCGAACTCCAGCGTCATGCGGCGCGACTCCGGCGACAGCACCACGTCGTCGTTCAGGAACCGGCTGAGCCCCACTTCGAACAGCAGGTCGTCCACGTCGGCCGCCGGCAGGTCGTAGCCGGCGGTCAGGATGTGCATCAGGTCCGCCGGGTCCCCCGGCTCGCGCCCGGCTTCCAGGTCGGTAATCACGCTGGTGCGCACCCCGGCGCGGCGCGCCGTTTCGCGCGCGGCCAGGCCCGTGTCCTTGCGCCGCCGCCGCAAACGTTCCGCCAGTAACGCGCGGTCGACACTCGGCGCGCCGTCCTCCCCGTGCGCCAGGTCGGAACTGAGCGTCGAGCTGACCGTGCGCGAGATGGAGCGGATGGCCGACTCCGCCAGGCGCGCGATGGACTCTTCGGCAAACTGCCGCCGCGCCCGCGCCATGTCGTCCGGCACGAACCCCGCCAGCACCAGCAGTTCGCGCGGGTCGACTTCCAACCCCTGGGCAATGGTGACCAGCGTGGCCACCGTGGGGCTGTTGTAGTCGCCGCTTTCCAGCCGCGAGAGATACGAGGGCGCAAGGCCGCAGCGTGCGGCCAACCCCGCCTTCGTCAGGCGGCGCTGTTCGCGGAGTTGTCGAACGGCCTGTGCGATACCCATACAGGAAGCGGCACTATAGCGAGATTGACGCCCAGGTCCAACCCGCCGCCGCTCCCGCCGCCTTCCCAGCGCCAGCGGCGACCGCCAGGCAACGACGAGTTACGGGTGTGCGCCGCAGGGCCGGCGCGGTTCGAGGCGCAGAGCGGCGCAGGCCGGCCGCGCAGGGCGGCCGCCGTTGGTCCAGCCCGCGCGCGCATCCAGAAGCGGCGGGCGCTGGCGCTCTCCGCCCGCCGCCGATTTGGTGCGCGCAGCGGAAAGGCGCACAATGCGGCTGTCCGAGAGCGGCGATCGAACGAAGGATGTGTGTCATGGCCGACATCGTGCGGCGGGCCGACGTGGTGTGGCGGGGCAATTTGCTGCAAGGCAGCGGAACGTTCGACGTGGGCAGCGGCGCCCTGACGGCCCAGGCGGTCAGCTGGCCGGCCCGCACCGAGGGCCCGGGCGGCAAAACCAGCCCCGAGGAACTGCTGGCCGCCTCCCACGCCAGCTGCTACGCCATGGCCTTCTCCCACACCCTCGGCGAGGCCGGCCACCCGCCCCAGGAACTGCGCGTGTCGGCCAGCGTGACCTTCGTGCCCAAGCCGGAAGGCGGCTTCCGCGTGGGCGCCAGCGCGCTGCGCGTGGAAGGCGTGGTGCCCGGTCTGGACCAGGCCGGATTTGCCGACCTGGCCGCCCAGGGCGAGGCCGGCTGCCCCATCTCCAACGCGCTGCGCGGCAACGTGGACATCACGGTCGAGGCCGCGCTGGCGTGACGCGCGCGGCCCGCGTGAGACTTGAGCGCCGCGCCGCGCGGCCGTCGTGCACGCCACGGCCGTCGTGCACGCCGCGGCCGTCGGCCGTGACGCGCCTTCCGGCCCCGCGGTCGCGGGACGCCGGCGTCGGCGCTGCCGCGTGAGCGACCGCACGGCCGACCTGACGGACGCGCTGGAGGCGCTGATGCGCGCCATCGGCCCGCCGCCCGCCCCGGCCGACCAGCTGGGCCAGGCGCTGCGCCGCGTGGACGACCTGACCGGCGCCCTGCCCCCCAGCGCCCCGCCCCAACTGCGCCACTTCCTGGAACGCCGCAGCTACGTCAAAGCCCTCGCCCTGCTGCGCGGCGGGTAGGCGGGCGCGCGGCCGGGCCGAGCCGCCGGCCAGTCGGCGCCCGCGTCCCCCCGCTGGACCCGCCTCGACGGAAAGCGGCCGAGGCGCGCCGCGCAGGACAGGGCGGCGGCCAGCCGCCGCGCCCGTCAGCGCACGTCGGCCGCAATCTGGTCGACCAGCCGCATGGTCTTGGCCGCGTCGGCAAAGTTCGTCAGCGGCTGCGCGCCGCTGCGGATGCAGTCGATGAAGTGCTGGTGTTCGGCCAGGAACCCCGCGCGGTGGTGCGTGTGCGCCGCGTCGGTCAGGTCGGCGGCGCGGATCACCTGCGGCTCGCCGCAGTCCTGGCGGTAGACGCGCGCTTCGTGCGTGTCGTCGCAGTACACCGACACGTCGCCGCCGTGAAACTCGAAGGTGTGCCGCCGCGCGCCGGCCCGGCGGCTGGCCAGCAGCACGCCCGAGCAGCCGCTGGAAAAGCCAATCAGCGCCGCATGCGCGTTGGCGTACGGCCGCCCCAGCGCGCGCGAGTGCGCCGCCGCCTCCGTCACCTCGCCCCCCGCCAGCCAGCGCAAGGCGTCCACGGCGTGAATAATGTCGGACGTCAGATGGCTGACCGCGCCGCGGTAGAACCCGTAGTCCTGCGGCCCCGCCTCGAACTTGTGAAAGCGCACCGCGGCCAGGTGGATGGGACCGGCTGCCTCCACCAGCGCCTTGCAATGGCGCAGCAGCGGGACGAAGCGCCGGTTGAACCCGCACATCGTCAGGCAGCCGTGCTGCTGCGCGTACCAGGCAAAGGCCTCGGTCTCGTAGGTGCTGACGCCCGGCGGCTTCTCGACGAACACGTGTACCCCCGCCTGCAGGCAGTCCACCACCACGTCGTGCAGCAGATGCGGCGGCAGCACCACGTACACCGCGTCCAGCTCCTCGCGCTCCAGCATCCGGCGGTAGTCGGTGTAGCGGCCGGCCACGTCGTAGCGGTCGGCCGCCGCCGCCAGGCGCTCCGCGTCCAGCTCCGCAATCGCCGTCAGCGCCGCGTCCTCGACCTCGTCCAGCGACGGGTAATGCACCCGCGACGCCAACCGACCAGCCCCCACAAACCCCACGCGCACCGGCTCGGCCATCCGCCCGCCTCCATCGAAGCCCCCGCCACAGTCTGACCCGCCCACCCCCCGCGTGCAACGCGCCGCACGGCGTGCTTGCTATGGTGCGAGTCGAGCAGGCGTGCGCTCGGCCCGCGGCGGAAAGGGTGCGAATGGCATCGACAGGGGTGCCCAGCGGCGGCGGCTTTGAATTCGCCCTCTTCGCGGCGCCTGGCTTCGAGAAGTCGGTGGGCAAGCTCGGCGATCGACGCGTGGAAGCCAAGGTCTACGCGACGCTCCAGCGCCTGCGGCGCCGCGACCCAAGCCCGGGTCTCAACAACGAGCATCTGCACCGAATCGACGCGGACGTGGAGTCGCGCTCGGCGCGCATCACGAATGCCCACGGGGCGCCGCGGCTGATCTTTGCCCAGCAGCGGGACGAAATCGTGGCGCTGTGGGCCGACCGCCACGACGCGGCCTACAAATGGGAATCGCACAACCTCGCGCGCATTCCTGGGATCGTTGCCAGGAAGGCCCCGCTCGGGCTCGACGGAGCGGTCTGCGCCCCGCCGGTCCCGCGCGCGTCGCCCACCGACCCGATCCGCCTCCCCGACCCCGACCTGCTGGACGAGGCGGCGGCGCACGGCTACGAGGCGTACTTCGCCGCGCTCGACGACGACCAGCGCTTCCTGGTCGAATACGACGCGCGCGAGCGCAAAGGGCTGACGTTCGTCCCCGCCGGCGCGGGCACGGGCAAGACGGCCATTGCCATCCGGCGCGCGCTGCATCGGGCCCAGCAGCCGGAGCTGTGCGGCGGTCGGGTGCTTTACCTGTGTTACAACCGCGCGCTGATGCTGAGCGTCCGCCGCGCGATCGACGCCTTGGCCGCACCGGAGGCGGCGCGGCAGATCGAGACGCAGACCGTTCACGGCTGGGCCGAAGCGTACTTGCAGCGCCGCGAGCAGTATGCCGTCCCGAAGCGCGTCGATCTCGACGGCTCGTGGCTCGCGTCGGTCCTTCCCGCCGAGGTCGCGCGGCTGTCGGACGGCGACCGCGCGGCGCTGGCCAGGACGTCGATGGACGTCCTGGAGAACGAAATCGCGCACGTGCTCGGCCCGAACCAGTTCGGCGAAGTCGAGGCCTATCTGGACCTCACGCGGCCGGAGAGCCAGGGGCTGCAGCGGCTGCGGCGTCCCCAGCGCGCGGCGGTCTGGGCGCTGCACCAGCGCATCCGCGCGCGTGCCGACGCGCTGGACGGCTGGGACGACATGATCGAACGGGCGCGCGCCGCGCTGGCGGCCGACCCCGACCCGCCGCGCTACCGCGACGTGATCGTGGACGAAGCGCAAGACTGCTCGCCGGTGATGGCGCGGCTGGCCAAGGCGCTGGTGGCCGGCGAGGAGTGGCGCTTGCTGGTGCTGGCCGACCCGGCGCAGGCGCTCTACGCCGGCAGCTTCATCTGGGCGCGGCGCGAATTCCGCACCCGCGTGCGGCAGAACGTCCTGCTCCGCCCCTACCGCTCCACCCGCCAGATTCACGCGCTGGCCGATTCGCTGTACGCCGGCGCGGACACCGTGCGCCGCGAGCTGCCGACCCTGCAACAGGCCGAGCGGGAAGGCCCGCTGCCGCGGCTGGCGCGCGCCGCCTCGGAGCGACAGGGGCTGGCCTTCGTTGTCGAGGAGCTGCGCCGCGAGCTGGCGGAGGGCGGCGCGGCGGGGCAAACGGCGGTGCTGACGGGAACGAATCGAAGGCGGGACGAAGCGGCCGCGGCGCTGCGGGCGGCCGGCGTGCCGGTGCACGTCGTCAGCCGCGAAGCGCCGCCGGACGGCGCTTCGGTTTCGCTGGCAACCGTGCACGCGGCCAAAGGGCTGGACTTTGCCTCGGTGTACCTGCTCGACCCCGTGCGGGCGCGCAGCCCGATCGACCACCGGCGCGCGCAGCTCTACGTGGCGCTCACCCGCTCCAGCCGCACCTTGTGCATCGTCCACGCCGCAGACCCGGGGGCGTCCCTCTACGACGACCTGGACGACGAATGCTGCGAGCGCGTGACGCCGCCGGTCGGGTGATCGGCGCGGGGCGCTCCTGTCGGTTGGTGGGTCTCAGCGGCCGGCGCGGTCAGCCAGTGAGCCAGCCCAGGAGTTGGACGCCGGCGGCGCCGGCCCAGGCGTAGCCGATGTTTTTGATGGCGCGGCCGGGCCAGGAGACGGCCATGAAGCGCACGACGCCGAAGCGGGTGGCGCCGGCGATCATGCCGGCCACGTCGAAGAAGGGGTTGGGAATCAGGGCCATCACAAAGAGCGTCAGTGTGCCGCGGCGCTGCATCCAGGCGCGCACGGTTTCGTACCCGCGCACGCGCTCCACGGCGGCCTTGCCCGACCAGCCAACGTAGTAGCCCGTGAGTTCGCCCAGGGTCTGGCCGGTGGCGGCCACCAGTCCCACGGCCCAGATGTTGTCCAAGGCCGCGGCAAAAGCGCCCACGCTCACGGCGGCGGGGGCCGGCAGAATCAGCGTGGCGGCGCTGACCACGGTGATGAAGAACACGGCCGCGTAGCCCGCGCCCTGCAGCCGCTCGCGCAGCAGTTCGCCGTAGACCACCGCCAGCACGGCAATGGCAAAGACGGCCACCAGCCCCACGACCTGCGCCAGCAGCCGCCACGAGAAGCGCGGGCGCCAGCGCTGCGCCGAGGAGTCGGGCGAACCTACGGCGGCGGGTGACACGCGGAACTCCATCGCCCGCCGCACGCGCGCGCGGCGGGGGGCTGCTGGGACGGCTCTCCATGGTAGTCCGCCCCTGCGGCCCGTCCCGGCTGGCCGGCCGCGGCGCACCGCACGCCGCCGCCTATGCTCCTGAGGTCGCGGGCGCTGCGGCGCTTTCGCCCTGGCGCGCGGTGTCTGCGATGATGCCGGCGCTTGGGCGGTTGGCGTGCGCGGCGGGCCGGCGGGCGCCGGCGCGGCGTGCGGGAGGGTGGCGGAGGCATGACACCGAGCGGGCCACGCGGGTTTCGCCTGGGGGTGATTGGGTGCGGCGGCATCAGTTCGCGCCACGGGCGGGCCGGGCTGGAGGCCGACAAGGTCGATCTGGTGGCCTGCTGCGACGTGCGCGAAGACGCGGCGCGCGCCTGGGCCGAGGAGTACGACTGCGAGGCGCACTACACGGACTTCGAGGAAATGATCCGGGTGCACCAGCTGGACGGTGTGGTGCTGGCCACCTGGCCCAACCAGCACCGCGAACAGATCGAGCGCTGCCTGAACGCCGGCGTCCGCAACATCCTGTGCGAAAAGTCGCTAACGGAAACGGGGCCGCAGGCCGTGGAAGTCACGCGGCTGGTGGAAGCCGCCGGCGCGTTTCTGATGGAAGGGTTCATGTACCGGCACCACCCGCTGATGGCCGAGCTGGAGCGGCTGGTGGCGGCGGGAACGATCGGACGGGTGGATTCGGTCAGCGCCGCCTTCAGCACCTTCGACACTCAGCACGAGAGCCCCGACGACCCGAACCGCAACTGGCGGCGCGACCCGGCGCGGGCCGGCGGCGCGCCCTGGGACATCACCTGCTACGCGGTCAACGCGGCCAACCACGTCGCCTCCATCGGCGCCGGCGGGCGCGGCACCGCCGCGGGCGGCCCGCCGGGCGCGGCGCACGCCGCCGGGCTGATGGCCGCGCGCCCGCGCACGGCCTGGTGCGTGGGCAGCCGCAGCGGCACGTACGGCGTCATCGACCGCCAGTTCGGGATGATCGAGTACGACAGCGGCTGCGTGGGTGTGGTGGAAAGCAGCCGGCGCGCGCATCTGAGCGAGGCGCTGCACGTTGCCGGTAGCGAGGGCCGGCTGCTGGTGCGCCGCGCCTGGCGGCCCGCACCTGCCCCGGTCATCGAGCACCAGTACGGCAACGGCCAGGTCACGGAATACCCAGTGCCCGGCGTGGAGATGTATCAGCGGCAGCTGGAAAACTTCGTGGACGCCGCCCTCGGCCTGGCGGCGCCCGTCATGCCGCTGACGCAGACGGTGGTCAACATGTTCACGATCGAGGCGCTGGTGACCAGCGTCCTGGAGAAACGCCCGGTCGAGATTCCGCTGCCCGACGACCTGGCCGCCCGCGCGGCATAGCCGCGTCCCCGGCGGCGGTCGGGCGGCGCGGGGGAAGCCGCCCGGCGGCGCTCTGGCGGCCGGGAACCGCGGCGCGAAGCTCGGGAGCGGCGGGGTTCTAACCCTCGCTCTCGCGCCGGCCCCCGCGCACTGCGGCGCTGCGCGGCCCGCCGGTGCGGGAAGGCCGGGGTTCGCCGGGACGCCCAGAAGGCGGCGCGCGGGCCGGGGCCTCGGGCCGCGCTGGTACCTCGGGCCGCTAGGCGGCCACGGCCAGCACGTGCGCGCGCGCGGCGGCGATGGTGGACAGGGCGCGGTCTTCCGGCCAGTCCGCCGTGCCGTCCCAGACGAAGGTGTACATCCCGAAGTAATTGCGCTCTTCCAGCAAGCCGGTCAGCGCGCCAAAGTCCACCGTGCCGTTGCCGGGCGCCTGCTCGTCGCCGGGCCCCAGGTCGTCCGGCCCGAGCATCGACGTGCCCACGCTCCACAGGCAGGCGTGGCCCACGCGGTCCTCAGCCGCGTTGATCACCGCGCGCAGGGTGGTGCTGGCCAGGCGCGCGTGGGGCGGCGTGAGGCTGAGCTGCACGCGCGGATGGCCCACGTCGTCGAGGAAGCTGGCGATCTCCTCCGGTTCGTCCAGCCAGGTGCCCACCTGGTTGGCCAGGGCCAGCGTGACCCCCAGGTCCTGGGCCGCGCGGCCCAGCGCGCGCACGTCGTCCGACGCCTCGCGCCGCTCGTATTCGCGCACCGGCGCGGTGGCGATGACCGTCGGCGCGCCGATGGCGGCCGCGAACTCCAGGCGCGCCACCAGCTCGTTGCCGAACGTGGCGTAGGCGGAAATCGAGGACGGGCGCAGGTTGGCGTCCGCCAGCTTGGCCTTGACGTCCGCCGCCGCGTCGCGCGCCGGGTCGACGTGTTCCAGCATGCCGGGGGATGCCCAGAGGTCGACGTAGTGCAGGTCGGTCTTGGCCAGCGCCTGCAGCGCGCCGTCCAGCGACAACGAGCGGAACAGCAGGGTTGCGCCGGCGAATCGGTTCGAGAGGTCAAACGCGAACATGGAATCGCTCTGACTGCATTGGCGCTCCTGCCGACGGTGCTCTCCCCCTATTCTCGCTTATTTCGTCCAAGTCCGCTTACGCGGCCGCGGGGACCTCGGCGCAGGAAGGCGTCAGCCGCCGGCGAAGAAGGGGTTGTGGCGCAGTTCTTCGCCCACTGTGGTGGGCGGCCCGTGGCCGGGGAACAGCCGCGCGGCGGGCGGCAGCGTTAGCAGACGCTCGCGCACTGCCGCCAGATGCCCCGCGTAGTGAGCCGGTCCCAAGGAGGTGCGGCCCAGCGAGCCGGCGAAGATGGCGTCGCCCGACAACACCAGGCCGCGCAGCGCCAGCGACGTGTGCCCGGGCGAGTGCCCCGGCGTGCCCAGCGCCTCGATCTCGAACGGCCCTGCCGTGAAACGGTCGCCGTGCTCGAAGGTGTGCACGTCCAGGCCGCCGGCGCGGTCGAGCCGGTCGCGTTCGCGCGGGTGTATCCACACCGGGACGCGCAGGGCGCGGTCGACCGCCGCCAGCGCGCCCACGTGGTCGCCGTCGGCGTGCGTGACGACGATGGCGGCGGCGCTCCAGGTCTGGTCGGCCAGCGCGGCCAGGATGCGCTCGGGCTCGGCGCCGGGATCGACGACCAGCGCCTGCCCGCTGGCCAGGTCGCCCACGACGTATTGAATGACCCGCATGGGCGGGTAGGGGATGGTCGTGATGCGGGTGGCGCCGTCGTCCAGCGCCACCGGCGCCGGGGACCAGGCGTCGCGCGCGATTGCCCACAGGCAGGCGGGCTCCAGCGCCAGCGCGGCGGCCAGGCCGTCGGACTCGTCTCGGGAGGGCGCGCGTTCGCAGCCCTCCAGCGCTGCCAGGTCGGCGGCGGAGATCCCGGCCGCGGCTGCCGCGGCGGCGGCGGATTGCCCGCGGCCGAAGCGGGCTTTGGCGATGATGTCGCCGAATTCGTCCTCGAGCAGGTCGTCGGTCATGGGGCTGCCAGCTCCCGTGCTGCTGCGGCGTCGGCCTTGATCGTGGCAGGCGCACGCCGTCCGCGCCACCCGATCGGGGCGGCGGCGCATGAGGTCCGCGGCGCGGGCGCGCCCTGCGCCGCGCCGCCGCGGACCTCCGAACGGCCGCGCGGCGCAGACGGCGGCGCCCCTGTGCCAGACCAGAGGATGCGCCCGTGCGAGGGGAAGCGCGGCCGTTGCTGCTGCGCCCCCAGGTTTGGCCCAGGTGTGGGCGGCGCCGCGCGCGGCGCCGGCGGCACTCGGCGGGGCGCGCATGCGCCGCGGTCGGCCGCGGGCGCAAAATTGGCAAAATTGTCTGTGACACCCCGCGGCCGGCGTGGTACAGTCACTAACCGTCCTCAGAGGCGGGAGCGCATCGCAGGCGCTGGCGAACAGCCGGCCGCCCGCCGAGGCGCACCAGCCGCGCAGGCGCGCGGCGGCACCTTAACAGGGGAAGAGTGAGTGTGAACGTTTGCGTCATTCGTCAATGTCTGGCGCGACGTGGTCCAAGGTGAATGAAGGATGACTCGGCGCCTCGAGCCCCCGGCTTGGCCGGAGCGGCTCGAGTGGTTTTGCGGTGTATTACACGTCAATGTGACGTGACTTGCTTTTTTTTGGCGAGTTTGATCCTGGCTCAGGATGAACGTTGGCGGCGTGCCTTACCAATGCGAGTCGAACGGTACGGGAGGCTCTTCGGAGCATCCACGACCGTGGCGTCCTGGTGCGTAACACGTAGCTAACCTACCGGCCGGTGGGGGACAACTTCGGGAAACCGAAGGTAATCCCGCATGGGGTCGCCCGGTGATGCGGGTGGACGAAAGCTGTTGCAGGGGAACTTGCAATGGCGCCGGCTGAGGGGGCTGCGGCCGATTAGCTTGTTGGTGGGGTAATGGCTCACCAAGGCGGTGATCGGTAGCGGGTCTGAGAGGATGATCCGCCACACGGGGACTGAGATATGGTCCCGAGCCCTACGGGGTTTAGCATGGAGGAATCTTGCGCAATGGGCGAAAGCCTGACGCAGCGACGCCGCGTGGGGGATGAAGGCCTTCGGGTCGTAAACTCCTTTTCTGGGGGACGCAACTGACGGTACCCCAGGAATAAGCCACGGCTAACTAGGTGCCAGCAGCCGCGGTAATACCCTGGTGGCGAACGTTATCCGGAATCACTGGGCGTAAAGCGCTCGTAGGCGGCCCGACAGGTGTTCGGTGAAAGCCCCCGGCTTACCCGGGGAAGGTCCGAGCAAACCAGCGGGCTGGAGGCAGGCAGAGGACCGTGGAACGTCCGGGGGAGTGGTGGCATGCGTAGATCCCGGACGGAACACCAGAGGCGAAGGCGGCGGTCTGGGCCTGACCTGACGCTGAGGAGCGAAAGCGTGGGGAGCAAACAGGATTAGATACCCTGGTAGTCCACGCCCTAAACGATGGACGCTAGGTGTGTGGGGGCTCACCCCCCTGCGTGCCGGAGCTAACGCGGTAAGCGTCCCGCCTGGGGACTACGGTCGCAAGACTAAAACTCAAAGGAATTGACGGGTGCCCGCACAAGCAGCGGAGCGTGTGGTTTAATTCGAGGCTACGCGAAGAACCTTACCGGGGTTTGACATCACACGGACGTCCCGCGAAATCGGGAGTTCCTTCGGGACCGTGTGACAGGTGCTGCATGGCTGTCGTCAGCTCGTGCCGTGAGGTGTTGGGTTAAGTCCCGCAACGAGCGCAACCCTCGACGCTAGTTGTATATGTCTAGCGTGACTGCCGCGGACAACGCGGAGGAAGGTGGGGATGATGTCAAGTCCGCATGGCCCTTATGCCCCGGGCTACACACACGCTACAATGGCCAGTACAACGGGCAGCAACCTGGCGACAGGAAGCTAATCCCTTAAAGCTGGTCTCAGTCCAGATTGCAGGCTGAAACTCGCCTGCATGAAGTCGGAGTTGCTAGTAACCGCAGGTCAGCACACTGCGGTGAATACGTTCCCGGGCGTTGTACACACCGCCCATCACGCCATGAAAGTCGGCAACACCTGAAGACGGTGCGCCAACCCGCAAGGGGAGCAGCCGTCGAGGGCGGGGCTGGCGATTGGGGCGAAGTTGTAACAAGGTAGCCGTAGCGGAAGCTGCGGCTGGATCACCTCCTTTCTAGGGATTGTGCCGCGAGGCTTCGGCCGCGCGGCCACCCAGGGTGAGTGTTCACCTGGACCATCGCCGCATCACGCGGCGGCCGTCCGCCGGACATACCCTGCCGGGTCATGACGAGTTCGCAGCCTCACACTCACTCTTCCCCTGCGAAGGGCCGCCGCCCAGGCCTGCGGCTGCTGGACACAGGCCGTTCCAGTGCGGCCCGCGGCAATCCCCACGCGCGCTGCAAGTCCCGCGTGTGCAAGCCAGGCCCGCCGGCCCATCGCCGCGCCGGCGCAATGTGCGACGATGGCTCCGGGAGCATCGGGTCGGGCAGGCGGCCGCTCGGGCCCGCCGCCCGAGAGGAAAGTCCGCACTTCACAGAGCACGGTAGCGGGTAACACCCGCCGTCCGAGGCGGCCGCCCGCCGCCAAGGGCCGGACCAGGGGCACAGTGACGATGCCCGGCGCCCCGCCGGGAGTGAAACGGCCAACCTCTACCGGAAGCAAGGCCAAGCCGGGACGCTGCGAGGCTGCTCGCCCAGTCCCAGGTGGGCCGCACGAGGCCGGCGGCAACGCCGGTCCCAGATAGATGGCCGCCCGCGACAGAATGCGGCTTACCGCCCGGTTCGATGCTCCCGCCCCCTACGCCCGACCCCTGCCCGCCCGCCGCGCGGCCGATGCTGTCCCCGCGCGGCCCGCCCCGCCGCCCCGTCGCCCCGCGCCGAAATTCCCACGTCGGGCGCCGCAGCGGCCCGCGGGCAGGTAGAATGATTTGCGGGGTGGAGCAGTGGTAGCTCGTCGGGCTCATAACCCGGAGGTCGTCGGTTCGAATCCGACCCCCGCAACCACGCGCGGCCGCGCCGCCCTGTTAGCTGCGCGGCCCACCCGGCCGGAACCGCCGCGCCCAGCCCAGCGCCAGGCTCGACACCACCGCCATCGCGCTGGCCAGCGTGTTGAACAAAATGTCGACGGGGTCGAACACGCGGGTGGGCAGGAACGCCTGGATACCTTCGTCCAACGCGCCGACCAGCGACGCGCCCAGCACGGCCAGCAGGGCGGGGGCAGGCACGCGGCGTCCCTGACGGGCGCGCTCCGTGAGCGCCGCATGGATGAAAACGGCCACGACGCAGTATTCGATCAGGTGGCTCCGTTCCTCCAGGCTCGTCGTGCGGGCGAACACCATGAAATAGGCGGTGGCCACGCCCAGCGCGACGGCAACTTCTGCGCCGCCCACGCGAGTCTTCAGCCCGTGCGTCAGGACGGTCGCCCCGCACAGGGCCATGGCCGCCAGGAACATGCCCAGGGCGAGCGAGGCGTCCAGCAACCCGCGGTCGCGCAGGGCGTCGACCAGCGTCCCCGTCAGCCCCAGCGTGGAATAGATCGCCGCCGCCACG
Source organism: uncultured Chloroflexota bacterium (assembly GCA_958296175.1). Taxonomy (GTDB): domain Bacteria; phylum Chloroflexota; class UBA11872; order UBA11872; family UBA11872; genus UBA11872. Next base: position 782,360 of record OY282448.1, on the reverse strand, counting down.
GCCAACGTCCACGCCCAGAGGCGGCGCTCCCGCCGGGAGGAAAACAGCGGCATGGGCGCCTACGCCGCGGCGGACAGGCCCAGCGGGTCGATGGGCGCGCGGCGCAGGATGGATCGTCGGTGCATCTCTCGATCGTAGCCCGCCCGGCGCGCGTGCGGCGGCTCTCGCAGCTCTGGCCCGAACCGCCGCCCGATCCACGCCGCCGCGCCGACAACCGCGGGCTGGCAGGGCTTCTGGTGCGCCCGCTGCGTGGGTTTGGCCGTCGCCTCCACGCCGGGGCAGGGGCGCCCCGCCGCGTTGCTGGCCGCTGCCGCTCCGCCGCCTATGGCCGCCGGTCGTCCGGCGCCCCCGCCTGCGGAAACATTCGCGCCAGTTCGTCCACCATGTCGCCCAGCACCGGAAACTCCTCCCGCGTCAACAGGGTCAGAGAATCCTTGCCGGTGTGCAGGTCGTATTCGTGGCGGTGATACACGCCCGGCGTGTGGGCGTGGCCGCTGTCGTAGCGGAGGAGGTTGCGCCTGGACGCGCCCCTGCCCACGCTTGCGTGGTAGCGGTACGTCACTCCCCGAACCTCATCCTGGCCGTGGTGAACCCGAACCTCCAACAGCTTCGCGACCTCGATCTCGACGCCTCCCCGGCAAGCTACGACACCCGCGCAGGCGTACGCTGTCACCCGCTTCCCGGCCGCGGTTGGGACGAAGTGCGTGCGGTCTTCGACGACGAACGGGTGGTTGGCCAGGACTTCCCGATGAATCAGCTCGTAGCGTTTGAACCGGAGCCAGCCGTGCCGTTCGCCCCGTTGGCGGCCAGGCGAGCGAGCACGTCCGCGTCGTATTGCCATCGTGAAATCTCGGCCGTTTCCCGCAGCTCGCCGGTGGCGGTGCGTTCGAGCATCTCCTCGGTCGGCATCTCGTAGCGCAGCTCGAACCGCCGGATGCGGCGTTTCAGCGTGCGCTTGTAGTCGCTGAGCCGGCGAACCTTCACGCCCTCCGGCCGCCGGTGGCGCAGCACAGGTTGCGTGCTCATACCCTCGAAACCCATCGCTGTCATCCCGTCCTATGGCAGCGTAAGCCCGGTCGACGCCAGCGGCAAGCCTGGCCCGCCCCCCGCCGCACGCCCCACCGGCGGCGGTTGGCGCCCGAGCCCCCTCACGTCCCACGGAAGTTCCGCCGCCGCCGCGCGTCTCGCGCCCGGGGCGGCCGTGCTGCTAGGCTCGGCGGCGCCGAGTGGAGCCGTGGGGAACCCCTGCGTGAGCGCCAGCGCCTGGGCCTACGTGGACGGGGCGGTCGTTCCGCTGGAGCAGGCCCGCTACTGGCCCAACGACCTTGCCATCATCTACGGCGAGGTGGTGTACGAGGCCGCGCGCACCTTTGGCGGGCGGCCGTTCAGGCTCCAGGAACATATCGAGCGGCTCTACCGCTCGCTGCGCTACGCGCGCCTCGACCCTGGACTGACGCCGGACGAACTGACGACCGCGACCCTGGAGGTCGTGGAACGCAACCGTCCGGACCTGCCGGACGGCAGCGACACGTGGATCTTCCACAACGTCACGCGCGGCAGCCATCCGCACTTCGGCACGGTTGGGCGCGGCGGCGCGGGCCCCAACGTGCTGGTGTGGACGCACGAGCTGGGGTTCCGCTATTGGGCCCGCCATTACCTGGAGGGCGCCCGCTGCGTGATTCCCTCGGTGCGCCACGTGGAGGCGGCCGCGCAAGACCCGCGCATGAAGACGCGCAGCCGCATGGTCTTCGCCCGTGCCGAGCAGGAAGCGCACGCGCTCGACCCCGGCGCCTACACGCTGCTGCTGGACGGCGGCGGGCGCATCGCCGAAGCCACCGGCGCCAACGTGCTGCTGGTGCGCGGCGGCGAGATTCTGACCCCGCGCACCGGCGCCGCGCTGGAAGGCGTGAGCCTGGGCATGGCGCGCGACCTCAGCGCCGACCTCGGTATCCCGGTCCGCGAGGCCGACCTGACCACCTACGACGTGCTGGTGGCCGACGAAGCCCTGCTCAGCAGCACGCCCTACGGCCTGCTGCCGGTCACGCGCGTCAACGGCGCCCCCGTGGGCAGCGGCCAGCCCGGCCCGGTCTTCGCCCGCCTGATCGACGCCTGGAGCGAGAGCGTGGGCGTGAACATCGTCGACCAGGCGCAGCGGTTCGCCGAGGCGCGCTGACGCCCCCGCCGAGCGCACGTCCCTTCGGCCGCCCGCGGCGGCCGAAGCGCCTATCGGCGAAAATCTGCCTGCGGCATCCGGCCGCGTCGTCCACCAGGGAACGCGCGGGACGCGGCCGTCTGGCCGGGGGGGGGGGGGTAGGGCATGCGGGATTCGAACCCGCGATCTCCGCCTTGAGAGGGCGGTGTCCTTGGCCGCTAGACGAATGCCCCGCACGGACCAACGTCCGCTCCCCATGCTACGAAACATTCCGTCCCACGGCCGGCACCCCCCGCCCGCGGCATGCCGTCGCCGTCCGTCCGCCGCCCCGCACTCGCAGGGCGACGGCCGAGACCGCGCCGCGGATTCGGGGCCTGAGGCGGCCGCCCCGCGTTCGCGAGGAGCCGTACCTACCGTCTTACTCTCGACCACATCCCGAACGGCCGTCCCCGCGTTCGCGAGGAGCCGGCGGTGCAGTGGTGCACCAACGTCGGCAGGTAGTAGCCGTCTCCGCGTTCGCGGGGAGCCGACGGCCGTCGACAGGATCAGCCGCCCGCCGGGCGGCGGTGTGTGCGCAAGGCCTGCGCCAGGCGCGCCATGGCAATGGCGGCGCGGGCGGCGTCGGCGCCGCGGTTACCGGCTTTGGCGCCGCAGCGGTTGATGGCCTGTTCCACCGTGTCCGCCGTGACGATGCCGTAGATCACGGGGGTGCGGGTGTCCAGGGTCACGCGCGCGATGCCGCGGGCGGACTCCTGCGCCACGTGGTCGTAGTGCGAGGTTTCGCCGCGGATGATGCAGCCCAGGCAGACGACGGCGTCCGGCGGCCCGGCGTCGATCAGCTCGCGCGCCGCGAAAGGAAGCTCGAACGACCCAGGCGCCCAGGCAATCGTCACGTCGGCGTCGTCCACGCCGTGCAGCCGCAGCTCGCGCCGGCAGGCGCCCAGCAGGTGGCCCACGAAGAACTCGTTGAACCGCGCGGCGGCGATGGCCACGCGCAGACCCGCCCCGTCCGGCGGCGGGTCGATCACGTGCGGGGCAGGTGCGGCGGTGGACATTGGGGGACCATCCATTCAGGAGAGCCTCGCGGCCGAACGGAACCGCACGTGCGGGGCGGACGCGGCGGCGGTCATAAGTCGTGGCCCAGGCGCTCGCGTTTGGCCGTCAGGTAGCGGCGGTTGTGTTCGCCGGGTTCGACCGTCAGCGGCAGCTGCGCCGCCACGTCCAGGCCGTACGCGCGGAACCCCTCGGTCTTCTTGGGATTGTTGGTCAGCAGCCGCAGGCGGGTGATGCCCAGCTCGCGCAGAATCTGGGCGCCTACGCCGTAATCGCGCAGGTCGGCGGCAAACCCCAGGTGGCTGTTGGCGTCCACGGTGTCCAGGCCGCGGTCTTGCAGCTCGTAGGCGCGCAGCTTGTTGGCCAGGCCAATCCCGCGGCCTTCCTGCCGCACGTAGAGCACCACGCCGCGGCCTTCGGCGGCCAGGTGCGCCAGCGCCGCGTCCAGCTGGGCGCCGCAGTCGCAGCGCTGCGACCCGAACACGTCGCCGGTCAAACATTCGGAATGCACCCGCACCAGCGGCGGCGGCGCGCCGCGCAGGTCGCCCAGCGTGAGCGCCAGATGGTCCTCGCGCGTGGTGCGGTCATGGAAGGCCACCGCCTGGAACTCGGCCTGGCGCGTGGGCAGGCGCGCGGTGGACACGCGGTCGACCACGCGCTCGGTGGTGCGCCGGTGGTGGACGATCTGGCTGATGCGGACGACCGGCAGGCGCGCGCCGCCGGGCGCGTGAAACACCGTCCCCAGCGCCGCCGGGTTCGGCGTGTCGACGCGCGTCAGCACGGCCACGGGCGAAAGACCCGCTAGCGCCGCCAGGTCCACGGCTGCCTCGGTGTGGCCCAGGCGCCGCAGCACGCCGCCCTCGCGCGCCCGCAGCGGCGTCACGGGGCCGGGCGAGCCGAACGCGCCGCTCGCGGGGTTCGGCGCGGCCAGGGCGCGCACCACGGCCGCGACCGCGGCGTCGCCGTCCTGCCCCGCGCGACCCGCAAGCCCCACGGATGCGGTTGCGGCCGCGCGGCGCGCCAGCGGGTCGCGCGCGTCCGGCGGCCGCTCGGCAATCCCGCAGGCGTCCAGCAGCCGCGGCGCGGCGGGCGCGTAGACCGCGCCGCCGCCGAGCGCGCGCAGGGTTGCCAGGGTTTCCGTCGTCAGGGTGGCCCCGGCGGTCACCAGGTCCACGTCCGGGCGCGCCTGCCCGTCGTCCACCACCGCCGCAATCCCGCCGCGGCGGATGCTTGCGACCGCGGCCTGCACGGCGTCGCGCGTCATCGCGTGTCGTCCAGCCGAAACCCCGCCGCGCGCAGCCCCGCGATCGACGGTTCGGGTTCGCCCGCCGCCGCGGCGGGCGGATGGCCGTACTTGGCCAGGACGTCCACTTCCAGATTCGCCCGATAGCCCACGCGCGCGGCGCCCAGGGTCACCGACCGGCGCGTGTGAGGAACGAGCGCCACGGCGAACGACGCGTCGGTTGGGTCCACCACCGTCAGGCTCACGCCGTCCAGCGCCACGAAGCCTTTGGACACGAGCCACTGGCCCAGACCCGGCGGCGTCTCGAACCGCACGATCTCCGAGCCGCCCTCGGCCCGGCGCTCCAGCAGCCGGGCCGAGGCGTCGACGTGGCCTTGCACGTAGTGCCCGCCCATGCGGCTGCCAAAGGCCAGCGGCCGCTCGACGTTCACGCGGGACCCGGGCGCCAGGCCGCCCAGGTTGGTGCGCCGCAGCGTTTCCGGCACCGCCTGCACGGTCAGCTCGCGGCCGCGCGCCGCCACGATGGTCAGGCACACGCCGTTGAGCGCGATGGATGCGCCCAGGCGCAGGGCGGCGGCGTCCAGGCGCGTGCGCACGCTGATGCGGCGCACGCCCTGCGCGGTCGACGACGCCGTCACGCGCCCCAGGTCTTCCACGATGCCGGTGAACATCTCAGGCAGCCTCCGGGCCGTAGCGGTGCAGCGCGCCCTCCAGCATGACGTCGGGGCCGACGGCCGTTGCCTGGAGCGGGTCGAGCAGGCGGCGGCTGACGGCCGCGGCCGGCGCAGGCGCGGCAAGCCCCGCGCCCATCACCCAGGGCGCAACGAAGACCACCAGGCGGTCGACGGCGTCGGCCGCCAGCAGCGCGCCGGTGAGCGTGGGGCCGGCTTCACACAGCAGCGTCGTCAGCCCGTGCGCGCCCAGCGCATCCAGCGCGGCGCCCAGGTCGACGCGCCCCGCTGCGTCGACCGGACAGGTCAGCACCGCGGCGCCCGCCCGTTCCAGCCGCCGCCGGCGGTGGTCGGGCGCCGCCGCCCCCGTCACGATCAGCGCCTCTCCCGGCGCGTGCAGCACGCGGGCGTCGAGGGGGCAGCGGGCCTGCGAATCGACCACCACGCGCACGGGCTGGCGCCCGTCAGGCGGCGGCGGCCGCACGGTCAGGCGGGAGTCGTCCACCTGGATCGAGCCGACCCCGGTGACGACCGCGTCGGCCGCGTTGCGCTCGTCATGCACGCGCCGCCAGGCGGCCGCGCCGGTGATGCGGCCGCCGCCCCGCGGCCGCGCAACCTTGCCGTCCAGCGTCATGGCCCACTTGGCGGTGAGGTGGGGGCGGCCGGTGGCAGCCAGCTTGAAGTGCCCGTGGGCCAGCGCCGCCGCCTGGCGGGCGGCCCGGCCGCCCGCAACCTCCACCTCGACGCCCTGGCGGCGCAGGTGGTCAATGCCCCCGCCGCACACGCGCGGATTGGCGTCCCGCAGCGCAACCGCCGCCCGCGCGATCCCGGCCGCCAGGATCGCCTGCGTGCAGGGCGGCGTGCGGCCCCGGTGGTTGCAAGGTTCCAGAGTCACCGCCAGGGTTCCGCCGCGGGCGCGGGCGCCGGCGGCGCGCAGGGCCATGACCTCGGCGTGCGCGCCGCCGGCGGGCTGGGTCGCGCCCTCGCCGACGACTGCGCCGTCGTCGGCCAGCACCACGGCGCCGACCGGCGGGTTGGGATGCGTGCGCCCCTGCACGGCCAGCGCCAGCGCCAGCGCCCGCCGCAGGGCCGCCTGCGCGGCCGCGCCGCCGCGCGCGGCGGGCGGGCTGCGGAGAACCGCGACGGCGCTCACGGCGCCCCACAGCGGCGCGCGGCGTCCGAGAAGAAGGCGGGTATGGCGGTCAGGGCGGGTGCCACGGTGTTCGTCCAACGCGTGAGCCGCCGGGGCACGGGCGCGCGCGCATGAGCGCGCCCACGGCGCCTTCTTCCATCCGGACTGTACCGTCGGCTCCGGATTCGCACCGGATCAACCGGCAAACGCCGGGTCGCGGGCTCGGCCATGCGCCTCACCGCCGGTCGGGAATTGCCCGGCACCGCCAGGCTCACCCTGCCCCGAAGGCACAATGTGTGCGTGCAGCAAGCATACGCCCCACAGACGGCGGCTTCCAAACGCGCGGTGCCCGCGCGGCCGACCGAAAGGTCGCGGCGCCCGACGAGACCTTTGCAGAATCCGTCATTCCGGTGAACGCCGGAATCCCGCAGGCACGAGGTACACCGATGCTGGCATTGGTTCGCCGACACCGTCCCCTGCGCCTGGGAGGTACGGCAACAGGCGGCGGCCGTGCACGTCGGCAACCCCACCGGCCCCCGCGCCTGGGAAGTACGCAAAGGTCCCCCGAAGGCGGAACGCAAGGCCGCGGCGCGTGAACGCAGACGCGCGCCGCCTCGTCATCGGGCTAACCGGCAACCTGGGCGCCGGCAAGTCCACGGTTGCGCGCATGGCGCAGCGGCTGGGCGCGCGCGTGATCGACTCGGACCGAACGGTGCGCGAGCTGCTGGCGGCGGACGCGGAGCTGGCGGCGGAGATCGAGCGCGCCTTCGGCCCGGCCGTCATGCGCGGCGGCTGGCCCAACCGCGCCGCGCTGGCCGAGACGGTGTTCCACGACCCGCAGGCGCTGCACCGCCTGGAGCGCCTGGTGTTCCCCAGGGTCGGCCGGCGCACCGCCGAGCTGCTGCGCCAACCCACCGAAGCGCCGGCCACGCTGGTGGAAGCCATCAAAGTCGTCGAAGGGCCGACCGGCGCCCAGCTGGACGGCCTCTGGATCGTCGTGGCCGCGCCCGAGCTGCAAGTCGCGCGCGCCGCGGCCTCGGGCCGCATCACAGCCGCCCAGGCCCGCCGCCGGCTGGCCGTGCAGTCCCCGCCCGAAGAAAAAGCCCGCCGCTTCGCCGCCCGCCGCCCCGACCGCCCCATCTGGCGCATCGAGAACCTCACGGACACGGCCTCCCTCCAACGCCGGGTAGAAACCGTCTGGCGAGCAACCCTGGCCAGCGCGGGCCTAGATTCAGCCGAGCCGCCCCACGCCTCGGAGCCTCGTTCGCCGGGCGGCTGACGCTCGCGCCCGGCCCGCCGGCCGCGGCCGACCGTTGGCGGCCTCGTTGTTCGGTTCGCGGCGAAGGTTACCCGTGCTACGCTGCCGTGAGGCGAACAAATTATGAACGATCTGCGCGCCGCCGGCACCGGTCGCCACCGCCGCGAAAAGGAATGCACGGATGAAAACGGGCTGGATGCGCCGTGCGGCGGCCCTTGGCATAGCTGCGGCGCTGACGCTGCTGGCAAGCGCGCTGGTTGCAGGGCCACCGGCGGCCGCACAAACCGGCGGCTGGCCCGCCGCCTGCGTCGGCCTCAACGACGTGGTGGAAGCCCACCTGGGCAATCACGGCAATGTCGGTATCTACCAGCGCGCGTACGGCGCGCAGGCGGAACAGGCCTGTCAAAACGACCACCGCGCCGACGTGCAGGCCGCTTTTGCCTGGGCGCTTGGCGGCGCAGGTTCCGCGCCCACTGCCCCCGCGCCCACCGGCGGCTGGCCCGCCACCTGCCTGGCTCTCAACGACGTGGTGGAAGCCCACCTGGGCAACCACGGCAATGTCGGTATCTACCAGCGCGCGTACGGCGCGCAGGCGGAACAAGCCTGCCAAAACGACCACCGCGCCGACGTGCAAGCGGCCTTCGCCTGGGTGGGCCCGGCCACCGGCGCGCCCACCGCGCCGCGCAACCTGCGGGTCTCGGTAGCCGGCAACGCCGTCACCACCGCCGCCGATCCGCCCAGCGACGGCGGCGGCTTGCCGCTGCGCGGCTACCGCTGGAGCGTGTCCGGCGCCACGTCACGCGGCGGCAGCGTCGCGTCCGGCGGCGGCAGCTTCAGCGTCTATGTCGACGACCTGAACGCAGGCGTGCACACCTTCACAGTCGCGGCGTTCAACGACCGCGGCGACGGCCCCCCGATCAGCAGCAGCTTCACGATCGATCCGACCAGCACCCCCACCGCGCCGCGCAACCTGCGGGTCTCGGTAGCCGGCAACGACGTCACCGCCCGCGCCGACCCGCCCAGCGACGGCGGCGGCTTGCCGCTGCGCGGCTACCGCTGGAGCATTTCGGGGGCAACGCCGCGCTCCGGCGAGGTTGGGTCGGATGGCGGCGCCTTCGGAGTCCGCGTCGAGGGCCTGAACGCCGGCGAGCACACGTTCACGCTCCAGGCGTTCAACGACCGCGGCGGCGGGCCGCCGGTGTCCAGCAGGTTTACGATCGAAGCGCGGGGATACCGCGACCCGGCCCTGCAGGCGGCGTTGACGTTGCTGCGGACGGTGGACCCCATATACGCCAAAGTAATCGACGCGCTGACAACGACCAGCTATGTGTTCGACCCCTTGAGTCCCGAAACCCTTGCGGCCTATGTCCCCGCGATCGACACGATCGCGGTTCGATCCGACCTGCGCTGGGAGCGGACGGAAGCGCTGGCTGCGTTGCTGGCGCATGAGATTTACCACGCGCTTGGCTGGCATGCGGGGAACTCGCGCACACGGGAAGCGTGCTTCCAAGAAGAGATTTTCGCGCACAGGGTTCAGGCAGGGGTGTGGGCGAGTTTTCGCTGGGGTTTGGGGTACTCCTTCCCCTTCGTCCCGTGGCCTTCCTCGGACTTGGAATTCGATCACGAGAGCGCGTACGCGGATTGGCTCGACGGCGCCGTCGAGACCTCGGTCCGTGCCAGCTCCGGCTACCAAGAGCAGTGCAACCGCTTGCCGAGGTAACGCTGCCCGAATGCGGCGGCCCTCGCGCCCGGACACGTGCAAACGTTGCCGGGAGGCGCGCCTCGAACTCTGCGCTTAGGCGTCCGCGCCGCCGGGCATGATGGGGATGCCGGGGTAGCCGACGGCGCGGGCGGCGTCGATTTCGGCGCGCACGTCCCAGGTAGCCGCGTGCACGCGGGAGCTCCAGGCGGCGCGGTCGGCGTCCCAGGAGACTTCCGCCCAGTGCGCCACGTTCGCCCAGCACGGCTCGTACTTCAGCCCCACGCTGCCGGGGCGCAGGATGGTGGTGCGTCTGAAGGTCAGCTGCAGCGGGGCGTGGATGTGGCCCACCACCAGCAGCCCCGGCGGGCGCGGGCCGATCAGCCGCGCCAGCTCGTCCGGCGGCGTGTCGGCCCAGATGAAGTCGTCCAGGTTCACCCCGTTGGCATGCGCCGCCAGCAGGTCCTGGCCGTCGTCGACCTGGAGCCGCAGGTTGGTCGGGAGCTCGCCAACGCGCTGCCGCAGGTCGTTGGGAACGAGGCCGAGCGTCCAGTCGAACACCTGCAGGATCAGCTCACGGCGCAGGCCGTCGCCTTGAATCGGCTTGCATGCGCCGTTGGCCAGGTCGCGCTCGGTGTCGCCTTCGAGCAGCAGCGCGCCCGCCGCCTCCAGCTCGCGCCAGGTCTCCACCGGCCGCGGCCCGCCGCTGAGCTGGTCGCCGGCGGACACCACCAGCTGAAACGGCCCGCGCGCGCGAATGTCCGCCAGCACCGCCCGCAGGGCGGTGAGGTTGGCGTGAACGTCGGTAAGGATGGCAATGCGCATGAAGGGAGCGGCCCTCGGCGTGCGCGGAGGATCCGACGGCGGCAAGCCCGCCGGCCGGCGGCAGCGCGTTCAGCCTAAGCAGGGGAACAGCCGCTGACAATAGTCCAGGCCTGCGGCTCGGAAGCGGCCGCCGCCCGGGGCCGCCGAACCCGAGGGCGTCTGACGATGGATTCCCGCCCCCGTGTCACGTGCTCCGTATCACGGTGCGAGGGCAGGCGGGGCGGGCAAGGTCCGGAGGCTGGCCCCCGTTCCCCGGTCGACGCTGCGCCGCAGGTGCGCCCACGCTTGCGAGCGCGCGATGGACGACGCGCGCGGCCCGCGGGGCTGGGGCCCGCGCTACCATCGCCAGGGTCTTGGCGCGCCGCTGGCAAGGCGCAGGTGTGACGGTTGCAGAGTTTCGCGCCCGCAAGGGCCAGGGCGCACCGCTGGTCTGCGTGACGGCTTACGACGCGCCCTTCGCCCGCCTGGCCGAACGCGCCGGCGTGGACGCCATTCTGGTTGGGGACAGCGTGGGCCGCGCGGTGTTGGGGTTCGAGAACGAGCTGCCCGTGCGCGTGAGCGACATTACGCACCACGCGGCGGCCGTGACGCGGGCGGTGACCGAGCCGCTGGTGATTGCCGACCTGCCCTTCATGGCCTACGCGGCGGTGGACGACGCGCTGCGCAATGCGGCGGTGCTCATGCAGGCGGGCGGCGCGGCCGCCGTCAAGCTGGAAGGCGGCACCGCGGCCGCCGACGCGACCGCGGCGCTCGCCGCGCGCGGCGTTCCGGTGATGGCGCACGTGGGACTGACCCCCCAGACGGCGCACCTGCACGGCGGCTATCGGGTGCAGGGGGTGGGGCTGTCGGCGGCGCAGGCCGTGGTGGACGCCGCGCGTGCGCAGGCGGCGGCCGGCGCCTTTGCCGTAGTGCTGGAACTGTTGCCGGCGGAGCTGGCGCGCGCCATCACCCAGCATCTGGAGATTCCCACCATCGGCATCGGCGCCGGGCCGCACTGCGACGGACAGATTCAAGTGCTGCACGACCTGCTGGGCTTCTCGCAGCCGACGCTGCGGCACACGCGCGTCTTCGGCGACGCCGCCAGCCTCAGCGAATCCGCTCTGGCCGCCTACGCCAGCGATGTGCGCGCGCGCCGCTTCCCTGCCCCCGAGCAGAGCTTCAAAGGCAAGCGCGGCGTGCGCGAGCGGCTCGAGTTCGAATAGCCGCCGCTCGTTCGAGCGGCTGAGTCCCCCGGCGCCGGCGGGCGCGTCGGCCCCAAGCCTTCACCCTCACCCTGCCCTCTCCCTCGAGGGAGAGGGGAAAAGTCCCGGGGAGAGGGAAAGACCGTCGGGAGTGGGGAAAGGTCCTGGGGGGAAAGACCGCCGGGAGCGGGGAAAGGTCCTGGGGAGAGGGAAAGACGGTCGGGAGCGGGGAAAGGTCCTGGGGAGAGGGAAAGACCGCCGGGAGTGGGGAAAGGTCCTGGGGGGAAAGACTGCCGGGAGCGGGGAAAGGTCCTGGGGAGAAGGAAAGACCGCTGGGAGCGGGGAAAGGTCCTGGGGAGGGGGAGCGAGGCTTGGACCGTGTCAGTCAGCGCGGCGCTTACTAGACGGACCCGAGGGAGGAGCGGGGGCGGACTCGCCGGCGGTGCGCGGCGGGGTGTCAGCCTGGGCGGGGGTTGTCCAGGTCTTCGCTGAAGAAGCCGTGCTTTTTGGCCAGGCGTTCGCGGTAATAGTCGTTCCAGCGGTGGAACGACGGCGTGTCGCCCACCACCGCCTCGGAGGTAATCAGCATCATCGCCGCGCTGCCGGCGTTGCGCAGGGCCGAGCGCGTGACTTTGAGCGGGTCGATCACGCCGGCCGCAAGCAGGTCCTCGTACTCGCCGGTGGCGGCGTTGAAGCCCTCGCGGCCGCGGCGCTGCAGGATTTCGTCCACCACCACGGCCCCGTCGTAGCCGCCGTTGTTGGCAATCACCTCGGCCGGCACGCGCAGGGCGTCGCGCACGACGCGGCGGCCCACGGCTTCGGCCAGCGGCAGGTCGGGGTCGTCGTGAATCTCCTGCGACACGCGCGCCAGCGCGGTGCCGCCGCCGGGCACGATGCCCTCGTCCAGCCCGGCGCGCGTGGCTGAGATGGCGTCTTCGATGCGGTGCTTCAGCTCGAACCGTTCGACGGCGCTGGCCGCGCCCACCCAGATTTCGGCGAACGACCCGGTCAGGTTGTTGGCGCGCTCCTGGTGCTTTTCACGGTCGAAGTGGTTCTTCATGCGCCCGTGCTGCATCCAGATGTATTCCACGCGCTCCTGGATGGCTGCGGGATTGCCGCGGCCCTTGACCACGAACGACTGGTCGCGGGTCGAGCGCACGCGCTCGGCGCCGCCCAGCACGTCCAGGCCGATGGCCCGCCAGGGCTCGCCAGTCTCGTGGCCAACCAGCACGCCGCCCGTAAAGACGGCCAGGTCTTCCAGCATCAGCCGCTGCCGCGCGCCGAAGGCCGGCGCCTTGACGCACAGCACCTCCAGGTTGCCCGCGTGCAGGTTTTGCACCAGCATCGTGACCACCTCGCCGACGATCTCCTGGGCCACGATCACCAGCGTCTTGCGGCCGCTGGCGGCGTAACGCTCCAGGAACGGCAGGAAGTCCCGCAGGCGCTCCAGTTTCCGGTCCGTGATCAGAATGTCGGGATTCTCGATCACCGCTTCGGTTTGGGCCTCGTCTTTCGCAAAGTGCGGCGTCAGGAACCCGTGGTCGATGCGCATGCCGTCCACGTAGGTGACCTCGGTCTTGAGGCTCTTGCCTTCCTCGACGGAGACGGCGCCTTCCAGTCCCTGGCGTTCGAACACGTCGGCGATCAGCTCGCCGACCGGCGGGTCGTTGGCGGACATGCCGGCAATCCAGGCAATGTCCTGGCGCGTGGCGGCCCGCACGGCCAGCGTGCGCAGCGCTTCCTCGGCCTCGGCCAGCGCCGGCACCATGCCGCGGCGGATGATCATCGGGTTGATGCCCGCCACGATGGCCCTGAACGCCTCGCTGTACATCGCCTGGGTCAGCACGGCCGCGGTGGTGGTGCCGTCGCCCGCCACCGTGTTGGTCTGGCGGCAGGCTTCGTACACGATGGCCGCGCCGGTGTGCAGAAAGGTGTTCTCGAACTTGATGTCGCGCGCGATGGTCACGCCGTCGTTGGTGAGCGTGGGCGGCCCCAGGCTGGGTTTGTAGGCCACGTTCCGCCCCTTGGGGCCCATGGTGACCTTGACCGCGTCGGCCACCAGGTCCACGCCCTCGCGCAGCGCCATGCGGGCTTCGAGATCGAACACGACGGCGCGGTCGAGAATCACGCGAAGCCTCCTCGGAATGTGGTCGGGGGGTGCCGGGCGCCGCCGCTCCATGCAGCCCGTCGCCCGGTCCCCATTGTCTGCCACCGTTCGCCTGTCGACAAGGACACGTTGCCGTCTGACAGGCGCGTCGGCGCGCGTGCGCGCGCCGACGGGTTCGTGACATGGCCTGCGCCGGCGGCGCAGGACGCCCCGCCCGCGCGGCCGCTCGACCCGCGCGCCGCGTAGAATTGCGTGCACGTCACGGGTGACCGTGCGGACGAGCGCAACATGTTCGAGAGTCTGAGCGAACGGCTGCAGGACGTCTTTGGCAAGCTGGGGCGCCGCGGACGGCTGCGCGAGGCCGACGTGGACGAGGCCGTGCGCGAAGTGCGCATGGCGCTGCTGGAAGCCGACGTCAACTTCCGCGTGGCGCGCGACTTCGTGGCGGCCGTGCGCGAACGCGCCGTGGGCCGCGAGGTCACCGAGAGCGTCACCCCGGCCCAGCAGGTCGTCAAGATCGTGCACGACAACCTGGTGCAGCTGCTGGGCGGCGGCGCCGCGCGCCTGGCCGCCGCGCCGCGCCCGCCCAGCGTCATTCTGCTGGTGGGGTTGCAGGGGTCGGGCAAGACCACCGCGGCCGCCAAGCTGGCCCTGGCCTTCAAGCAGCGCGGCGGACGGCCCTTGCTGGTTGCCGCCGACGTCTACCGCCCGGCGGCCGTCGACCAGCTCCAGACCTTGGGCGCCCAGATCGACGTGCCCGTGCACGCCCAGGGCACGGGCGGCCAGCCGGTGCAGATTGCCGCGCGCGGCCGCGAGTTGGGCGTCAGCAACGCGCATTCGCACGTGGTGGTGGACACGGCGGGCCGCGTGCAGCTGGACGAGGCCATGATGGACGAGATCGCGCAGATGCACCGCGCGGTCGACCCGGTGGAAACCCTGCTGGTGGCCGACGCCACCACCGGGCAGGAAGCCGTCAACGTCGCCCAGGCCTTCCACGCGCGCACGCCGCTGACGGGCCTGATCCTCACCAAGATGGACGGCGACGCGCGCGGCGGCGCCGCCCTGTCCATCCGCGCCGTGACCGGCATCCCGGTCAAGTTCGTCGGCGCGGGCGAGCGCATCGAACCGCTGGACGTCTTCCACCCCGACCGCGCCGCCTCCCGCATTCTGGGCATGGGAGACGTGGTTACCCTGGTGGAGCGCGCCGAAGCCGTGGTGGACGAGCAGCGCGCGCAGGAGCTGCACGCCAAGCTCCGCAAAGCCTCGTTCGGGTTGGACGACTTCCTGGAGCAGCTGGAGCAGGTCAAGAAGATCGGCCCGCTCAGCCAGGTGATGGGCATGCTGCCCGGCATGAGCGCCATGGCGAACACCCGCGACGTGCAGGCCGCGCTGGACGGCGACGGCCTGCGGCGCTCCGAGGCCATCATCCTGTCCATGACCCCGCAGGAACGCAGCAAGCCCGACATCATCAACGGCAGCCGCCGCCGCCGCATCGCCCGCGGCAGCGGCGTGACCGTGTACGACGTCAACCAGCTGCTCAGCCAGTTCAAGCAAGCGCGCCAGCTCATGCAAATGATGAGCAGCGGCCGCGTGCCCGCCGGCCTACGCAACCTGCTGGGCGCCTAGCTCCCCGCCCGAACCCGCCCCCCGCTCGCACCACCCGCAACGCGGCCCGCTGCTGCCCGCCCCGCAACGCGGCCAGTCGCTGCCCACACCACCCGCAACGCGGCCCATCGCCACCCGCCCTGCAACGCAGCCGGTGATGGGTGGTGGACGCCGCGGCTTCCGTCTTCCCCCCTCCCCCTACAAGGGAGAGGGTCGGGGTGAGGGTTCCGCCGGCCGCCGCGGCATCCGTCATTCCCCCTCTCCCTACGAGGGAGAGGGTCGGGGTGAGGGTTCCGCCGGCCGCCGCGGCCGGCCAGGGTCAGGAGTCGACCAAGTGGGGGTTCGGGGGCTGCGGCGGCTATCCCTGGCTCGATGCCATCGAGCAGGTGTGGGCTATCAGTGCCCGGGCCGCAGCATTGCGGTGCCTTCTTCGGGGAAGAACCCTGGGCTATCGCTTCCGAAGGCGGGCCGGCAAAACGGCCCACATCATGAAGAGACCGACAAAAGCTACGATTCCCAAGAGCGCTTCAAGCGGCAACGGCATTCCTCCGAAGCCGCGCCGGCGCAACCGGCGCGGCACTAAGGCCGCCGTCACGCCCCCGAACCTCCCACCTGAATCGCGCGTATTGTAAACGCTCCGCCGCCGCCCGTCGCGTAATAAAACCCGCACAATCCGCGCGCCAGCGCCAACGCCGCTGTCCGCCGCCCGCCGCTCACACCTGCACGATCTCGATATGGTCGTGCGTGACTTCCAGGTCCAGGTGCAGCGCCTCGACGAACTCCACGATGGCGCGCAGCTGGGCGTCCAGCCGGCGCGGGTCGTTCGACACGCAGACCACGCCGATGGCCGCCCGCGCGGGCGCGGGGTCGGCGTCCAGATCCGCAACCGCGGCGTTGAACCTGGTGCGCACGCGCCGTTTCAGAGACTCCACGGTGCGCCGCCGATCCTTCAGCGAGGCGGCGGCGTGCACGGTCAACCCAAGCTCCAGCGCTCCTACGTGCAACAGCCGCGCTCCGTTGTGATTGCCGCCGGGCGGCGGCTGACAAAGGCTAGGCTGTCACGCCCGCCCCGTCCCCCTCGAGCAAGGATCCCGATGCCGCGCCCCCAGCCCCAGACGCTTGCCGACATCGACACCCCGGCCGCGATCATCGACCTCGATCTGGTGCGGCGCAACATCCAGACCATGCAGCGCGCGCTGGAGGGCACGGCCGTGCACGTGCGCCCTCACGCCAAGACGCACAAGACGCCGCAGATTGCTCTGATGCAGATCGAGGCCGGCGCGCCCGGCGTCACCTGCGCCAAGGTTGGCGAGGCCGAGGCCATGGTGGCCGGCGGCGTGCGCGACGTGCTGATCGCCAACCAGGTGGTCGGCGCGCCCAAGCTCGCGCGGCTCTGCGCGCTGGCCCGCCAGGCGCGCGTGACCGTGGCCGTAGACGACGAACGCAACGTCCGCGCGCTGTCCGCCGCCGCCGCCGCGCAGGGCGTGACGCTGGGCGTGATGATCGAGGTCGAGGTCGGCATGCAGCGCTGCGGGGTTTTGCCCGGCGCGCCGGCCGCGGCGCTGGCGCAGGCCGTGCACCGCGCCCCGGCGCTCGACCTGGTGGGCCTGATGGGCTACGAGGGCCACACGGTTGGCATCGTGGACCGGGCCGAGCGCGAGGCCAAGACCCGCGCGGCGCTGGCGGCCGTCATCCAGACCAAAGCTGCCTGCGAAGCCGCCGGCCTGGACATCCGCGAGGTCTCCGGCGGCGGCACCAACACCTTCGACATCACCAGCACCATCGACGGCTGGACCGAACTGCAATGCGGCACCTACGTCACCATGGACGCTTGGTTTCGCCAACACGTGGGCCACGTGTTCGAATCCGCCTTCTGGGTGCTGGCCGCGGTGGTCAGCCGCCCCACCCGCGAGCGCGCCGTCGTGGACGCGGGCGCCAAGTCGATCTCCAGAGAACCCGGCGGCCTGGCCGTGGTGGACGACCCGCCCGGCATCCAGCTGCGCAGCCTCTCGGAAGAACACGGCACCCTGTCCCTGGCCGAGAACGCGCCAGACCTGCAACCGGGCGACAAAGTCAAGATCACCCCCTGGCACGGCTGCACCACCTTCAACCTGCACGACGTGGTCTACGCCCTGCAAGACGACGAAGTCGTCGACGTCTGGCCCATCGCCGCCCGCGGCCGCTTCACCTGACCCGCCCCCAGAGCCTCTCCCTCACATTCTTCCGCTCGCCCTGCAAGGGCGTGGGGCGGGGTGGGAGTCCGGTCAGGCGTGCTCCGCGGCCGCGGCGGGTGGCAGGAATGCCTGGGTTGGTGCCAAGATAGCGGCGCTGTGACCGCGCCCATCACAACCGAACGCGACGCTGCCGAGCTGCTGAGCCGTCTGGTGGCCACGCCCAGCGTGACGCCGGGCGTGGAAGGCGGCGCCGGCGAGGCGGCCATGGCCGACGAGGTGGAAGCCTTCGCGCGCTCCTTCGGCGCCCAGGTCACGCGGCAGGAAGTCTTTCCCAACCGACCGAACGTGATCTGCTCGGTCGCCCTCGACGCGCCCGGGCCGCACCTGCTGCTGGAAGCGCACATGGACACGGTGGCGCTGGGCCCCATGACCAACGGGCACACCCCCCGGGTCGACGACCAGGGGCGGCTGCACGGGCGCGGCGCCTGCGACACCAAAGGCTCGCTGGCGGCCATGCTGCTGGCGCTGCGCTGGGCGGCGCAGGTTCCCGACCCGCCCGGCCCGCTCACGCTGGCGGCCGCCGTGGACGAAGAGACCGGCAGCGCGGGCGCGCGCGCGTTCGCCCAGTCGGGCGTGCAGGTGGACGCCGCCGTCGTGGGCGAACCCACCAGCCTGGAAGTCGTGCGCGTGCACCGCGGCGGCGGCCACTGGCGGCTGGTGACCCACGGCGCCGCCACGCACAGCTCCACCCCCGAGCGGGGCGACAACGCGATCTTCCGCATGGCCGACGCCCTGGGCGTCATCCGCCGTGAGTTCACGCGGCGGCTGGCCGGGCGCGTGCATCCGCTGGCCGGGCAGTCGTCGTTCTCGGTCGGCATCATCCGCGCCGGCACGTCGTTCAACATGGTGCCCGACCGCTGCGAGGCCATCGTCGAGCGGCGCCAGATTCCCGGCGAGTCCGAGGCGGACGTGGAAGCCGAGCTGCTGGACGTGCTCGAAGCCGCGCGGCGCGCCGACCCCACCCTGCGCATCGAGCTGCTGGACCCCGTGGTCTTTGGCGAAGTGCTGGACACCCCCGAATCCGCGCCGGTCGTGCAGGCCCTGCGCCAGGCCGTGGTGGACGTGCTGGGCCAGGCGCGGGTCATTGGCGTGACCTACGGCTCCGACGCCGCCACCCTGGCCAACGCGGGCATCCCCAGCGTGCTGTGCGGCCCGGGCGACATCGCCTACGCGCACAGCGCGAACGAGTTCGTGCCCCTGGCCGAAGTCGTGCAGGCGGCCGCCGTCTACGCCCGCGCCTGGCGCAGGTTCGCCGCCGAACACCCGCTCCCAGCCGCCTGATGCCGCCTCCGGACGCCGCGCGGCGTCCGAACATCGTGCTGGTCGTCACCGACCAGCAGCGCTACGACACGATCGCCGCGCTTGGGCATCCGCACGTCGACACGCCCAACCTCGACCGCCTGGCGCGCGAGGGCGTCAGCTTCGACCAATGCCACGTCACGGCCGCCTCCTGCGTGCCGGCCCGCGCCAGCCTGTTCAACGGCCAATACCCCCACACCACCGGCGTGCTGCGCAACGGCCACGCCTGGCGGCGCTCGTGGGTGGAGCGCCTCGCCGCGGCGGGCTACCACTGCGTCAACGTGGGAAAGATGCACACCGTGCCCTTCCAGACCCCGCTCGGGTTCCACCAGCGCTACGTGGTGGAAAACAAAGACCGCTACCTGGAGGGCCGCTACTACTTCGACGAATGGGACAAAGCCCTGGCCGCGCGCGGGCTGGTCAAACAGCAGCGCGAGCTGTACCGGCGGCGCCCCGACTATGGCCAGCGCCTGGGCGCGTTCACCTGGGACCTGCCGCCCGACGTGCACAGCGACACCTTCGTGGGACGGATGGCCGTCTGGTGGCTGGACAGCTATCCGCGCACGCAGCCCTTGTTCCTGCAGGTGGGCTTTCCCGGCCCGCACCCGCCCTACGACCCAACGCCAGAGGCGCTGCGGCCTTACCTGAACCGCGAGCTGCCCATCCGGCCCGTGCTCCAGAGCGACCTGGACGGCCAGCCGCAGGCGCTGCGAGACATGCGCGAGCACAACGCCGCGGTGGACCACGACTCCGTGGTCCACGTCGTCGACCCGCCCATGGCCTGGCGGCGCCGGCAGCGGGCGCACTATCTGGCCAACGTCAGCATGATCGACGCCCAGGT
Source organism: uncultured Chloroflexota bacterium (assembly GCA_958296175.1). Classification (GTDB taxonomy): domain Bacteria; phylum Chloroflexota; class UBA11872; order UBA11872; family UBA11872; genus UBA11872. Next base: position 763,060 of record OY282448.1, on the reverse strand, counting down.
CGGCGCGCTGCTGCACGCGCTGGAACGCAACGGCTACGCCGACGACTGCGTGCTGATCTTCACCTCCGACCACGGCGACTGCCTGGGCGACCACGGCCACATCCAGAAGTGGACCATGTACGACGCGGTTACGCGCGTGCCCTGCATCGTCTGGGCGCCCGGCCGCGCCGCGCCCGGGCGGCGCGTGGACGAGCTGGTGCAGCTGTTCGACCTGGGACCCACCATCCTGGACCTGGCCGGCTGCGAGCCGCCGCCCGCCATGGAAGCGCGCTCGCTGCTCCCCGCCCTGACGGACGGCCCCGCCCCGACGCGCCCATACGTGTTCACCGAACAAGGCCGCGACGACGGCAGCGGCCTGCACGTGGACCTGATGACCGCGGTGCGCAGCCGCCGCTGGAAGCTGGTGCACCTCCTGGGCGAAACCGACGGCCAGCTCTTCGATCTGCGCGGCGACCCGCACGAAGAACACAACCTCTGGGCCGACCCCGCCGCCGCGCCGATACGCCGCACGCTGCTGGACGCGCTGCTCGACTGGCGCCTGGCCAGCGGCGTCACCGCCGCCGCCTGGCCAGCCGACGCGCGTTAGCGGGACGCGCGCGGGACGACGCTCGACCCCCCGGCGTGTGCCGCGCTTCGCGTTAGCGGGACGACGCCCTCGTCGCCCCCCCCGCCATTGACGGGCCGCGGCTGATTGCGCACGCTGGCGCCCCAGAGACCCCCGAGAGGAGTTGCGAACGATGTCAGAGAAAACGATGTCAGAGAAGACGGCCGTCGGCAACGTTTTCCGTGGAATCTCCGGGCTTGGCGCGCTGGCCGCCATGCTTGCGTGCCTGATCGTCTCCCTGCTCGGCGTGTTCGACGTCGTGGCCATGGAAGGCGTCGCCACCTCGGAGAACGCCCTCGGCTACGCGGTCGCGCTCGGGACCTTCGCGCTGAGCCCGCTCGTGGCGGTCGGCATCGTGGCCGTCAGCCTCTTCAACGCGATTGGCATCGTTGCCATCGGCGCCGGGTCGGCGCGGGGCATCATCGCCATCAGCGGGGGCGACGCCGCCGGCATCATTGCCATCAGCGCCGGCGGGCGGGCGGAGGGCGTTCTCGTTGGCGTTGGCGACGAAGCCAAAGGCTTCTTCACCCTGGCCTACTCGGGCCGAGCGGCCAAACCCTTCGAAAGCTGGCCTCCCTGGCAAGGCGCCGAGACCTCAACCGACTGACCGGGACCGGACCGGAGCGTCCTCTCGCCCCGGGGAAGCCGCGGGTTCCCAGACGGACAAGCATGACGCCAGCGCCTCCGCAGGTCACGATCCGCGGGTATCGGCCTGGGGACGTGGAGCGTATCCGCGAGCTCACGCTCGAGGGGTTCGACGGTGTGAGCATCGACCAGAACATGGAGCGGCTGCTGCGGCTGGAGGGGGCGCCGGATTGGAAGGCGCGCAAGTGGGCCGGCGTGCGCGCCGAGCTGGAGGCGTCGCCGGGCGATCACTTCGTGGCCGTCATGGACGGCGGCGTGGTTGGCTATATCACCACGCGCCCCACGCCCGCCACCGGCGTCGGGCAGATTCCGAACATGGCCGTGGACGCGCGCCTGCGCCGCCGCGGGATCGGCGCGCGGCTCATCCGGCGCGCGCTCGACCACCTGCGCGCCCGCGGCATGCGCGTGGCCAAGATCGAAACGCTGGAACAGAACGCCCAGGGCCAATCGCTGTATCCGCGCCTCGGCTTCCAGGAAGCGGCGCGCCAAATCCACTACGCCCGCCGGCTGGACGCCGACTGAGCCGCCGCCGCGCCGTCCGCGGGCAGCGCCGCCCGCCGCCGCCGCCGCGCGGCCGCCCCTGCGCGGTCTGCGGGTTCCCTCGCTCGTCCACCCCGAAGCCGGGAGCCGCAAGAGCTGGATGCCCGCCAGCGCGGGAACGACGGGTTTCGCGGCGGACGACGGCGGGGCGAGGGGAAAGACCCGGTGCGCAGCTGACGGCAGGGCTCAGGCGTCGCTCCAGTCGAACAGGCAGCCGACCAGCGAGGGGTGCGAGCTGAACAGCAGGTCGTAGGCCGTTGCGTACTCCGCGCCCGGCAGGCGGTGGGTGACCAGCAGGTCCAGCCGGATGCGCCCGGCGGCGGCCAGCGCCAGCGCCGCCGCCGCGTCGCGGGCGGGCGGCCAGAGCAGCGGCAGCAGCTCCGTCAGCGGATCGTCCCCGCCGCCGCGCAGGCGCACCGAGTCGTGCGCGCCGATGACCGTCAGCCCCTTCTTGTGCACGTCGCGGTAGAAGTTCACCTCGTCGGTCACGCCGCGCGTGCTGCCCAGCAGCACCACGCGCGCCAGGCGCCCTGCCAGGATGAAGGCGTCGTTGATGGGCGCGGGGAAGCCGGTGGACTCGATCACCACGTGCGGCCCCTCGCCGGGTCCGTCGGCCAGGCGCGCGCGGTCGGCGGGCGAGGTCGGGTCCAGCGACTCGATCCCCGGCACTGCGTCCGCCATGGCGCGCCGCGAGGGGTCGAGCTCCGCCAGCAGCACGCGGCCGGCGCCGGCCGCGTAAGCAAACTGCGCGGCCAGCTGCCCGATCAGCCCGCCGCCGATGACGAGCACGGTCTCCCCAAGCTCCACGCGCGCTTTGCGCACGCCTTGCAGGGCGATGCGCAGCAGCGTGTGGAAGGCGGCGTCTTCGTCCGCCACCTCGCCGCCGACGGGAAACGCGTCCCGCGCGTTCACCACGTCCGCCGAGGCGTGGCGGCCGCGCGTCAGCACGCGCGCGCCCGGCGCCAGGTCCACGCCCTGGCCGGCCGCGGCCACCTCGCCAACCGCGCTGTAGCCAACGCGCCGCGGCCAGCCGCTGGCGGGCGTGTTGGGCAGCGCCAGCAGCGAGGCGCGCTCCGTGCCGGGCGACATGGCCGTGAGACGATGCCGCACCAGCACCTGGCCGGGCCCCGGATCGTCCAGTGCCACGGTGTCCATCTGGATCGTTCGAACCCCGTGACTGATCAGTATCCGAGCCTGCATGGCGCCGCCTCTGTCCGCGCGTAGAGCCGTGGGCCAGACTGCCACAGGGCGCGGCCGCCCGCCGCGCGGCCGTGCCAGCGCCGCGCCAGGCGGGCGGCGGGCGCTCCGTTCTGCCAACGCCGCCGCCGCGGCGTACGATGCACGTTCCATGCCACGCGCCGGAGCGGCCATGCGCATTACTCACGTCGAATCGCTGCTACTCGACAGCTACCTGCTGGTGCAGGTGCACACGGACAAGGGCCTCGTGGGACTGGGCGAGTCCGGGGCCTGGGGCTTTCTGGAAGCCTCCGCGGCGGCCGTGGACAAGATGGGCCGCTACCTGGTGGGCGAAGACCCGCTGCGCATCGAGCACCACTGGCAATACATGTACCGCTGGAGCCACTTCCGCGGCGCCGCCGTCATGGGCGCGCTCAGCGCCATAGACATTGCCCTGTGGGACATCGCCGGCCAGCACTTCCAGACGCCCGTCTACCAGCTGCTGGGCGGCCGCGTGCGCGACCGCTGCCGCGTCTACTACCACGTCATCGGCGACACGCGCGACAAGCTGGTGCAAGGCGTGCGCGACGCCCGCGCCGAGGGCTACACCGCCGTGGGCCATCTGACGCCCTTCCTGGACGAAGAGCGCAGCGTGCCCTACGTCAAGACCCACGTCGACAAGATCGAAGACGCCGTGGACGCCGTGCGGCGCTACCGCCAGGCCGCCGGGTCGCAGGTCGACCTCTGCGTGGAAATTCACCGCCGCATGACGCCCGCCGAAGCCGTGCAGCTGGGCCGCGGCATCGAGCGCTACCACCCCTACTTCTTCGAAGACCCCGTCACGCCCGACAACCTGGACGAAATGGCCTACGTGGCCTCCAAAATCAACATCCCCATCGCCACCGGCGAGCGCTACAGCTCGCTGTGGGAGTTCGACATGGCCCTGCGCCGCGACGCCGTGCAGTATGTGCGGCCCGACGTCTGCATGGTGGGCGGCATTTCGGGAACCAAGAAAGTGGCCGCGCTGGCCGAAGCGCGGCACGTGGGCGTGGTGCCGCACAACCCGCTCAGCCCCGTCAGCACCGCCGCCTGCCTGCAAGTGGCCGCCGCCATCCCCAACTTCGCCTTGCAAGAACTGCCCCTGGGCGAAACCGCGCCCCCCAAGAGCGACATCGTGGAAGGCGTCCACCCCCACGACGGCGAGGGCTACATCCGCCTGACCGACCGCCCCGGCATCGGCGTCAGCCTCAAGCCCGACGCCGCCGCCAAGGCCCCCTACACCCCCCGAGAAATCGAAACCCGCCTGGGTGCCGACGGCGCAGTGGTCGACCAGTAGGCCGCCGCTGGCCGCTCGAAGGAACCCGCCCGCCCGCAACCAAGAAAGTGGCCGCGCCCGGCGGACCGCCCGAGGCGCAGCGGGCGCCGGCCAGACCCCGTCCCAACCGCGGCATGCCCGCCCCTGCTGGCCTGCCGCGGCCGACTCTGCCGCAACACCGCCGCGCCGCTCCCCCGCGTCGGCGCTAGGCTGACGGGCGCCGCAGGCGCGTCCGAGCGAGCGCGCCCCGCCCCGTTCCCCGTCAGTCCCCGCCGCCGTCCCAGGTCAGCAGCACCCCCAGGGCCTCGTCGGGGTGGTCGTGCAGGAAGCGAAAGGCCTGCGGCGCTTCCTGAAACGGGAAACGGTGCGTCACCATGCGGTCGGCGGCAATCTGGCCGCCCGCCAGCAGGTCGAGCGCCCGCCCCGCGGCCGCCGTGCGGTCGCCGTCCGGCAGCGCGCCGCCGATCAGGCGCTTGCGCTGGATGCTGCGCGACGACAACGGCAGCGGATCGTCTTCGTACAGCCCCACCACGTGCAGCAGGCCGCCGTCCGCCGCCATGCGCTGCGCCTGGGCAAAGGCGCGCAGGCCGGCGCGGCCGCCCACGGCGTACACCACCACCTCCGCGCCGCGCCCGTCCGTAAGCTCCAGCACCCGCGCCACCGGGTCCTCGGCCGCGGCGTCGATAACCTCGTCCGCGCCCAGCTCGGCCGCCAGGCCGCAGCGCCGCGGCAGCGCGTCCACCGCCGCCAGGCGCCCGCGCCCGTTCGCCCGCGCCACTTGCAGCATCAGGCTCCCCACCAGGCCCTGCCCCAGAATCACCACCGTGTCGCGCGGCTGAATATCTTCGGCGTCCACCCAGAGCACCGCGCTCGTCACCAGCGGCCAGAACGCGCCCTGCTCGAAACTGACCGCGTCCGGCAGCGCGGTCACCGCCGGGCCGCCGCCAATCACGTTCGGGCGCGCGTCCTGCACCACGACCTGCGCGTGCGGGCCCGAAATGGCCGCCCGGTCGCCCGGCGCAAACCCCGCCGCCTCGCTCCCCGCCGCGTCCACCACCCCGCTCACCGAATACCCCATCATCTGCGGGTCGATGGCTTCCTGGCGGATATAGCGGCGCCAGAGTTCCGAGCCGCGGCTGATCAGGCTGCGCACGGAGCGCACCCGTACCTCGTGAGCGCCCACGGCGGGGACAGGCGCGTCTTCCACCACCACGTTGAACCGGCCGGCCGGTTTGGCCACGCGCCGCATCATGTCAGCTCCTCCCAGGCGCCGCGCCGCGCGCTGGCGCGCACGGCGTCCAGCACGCGCATGTTGCGCACCGCTTCGTCCCCGTCCACCAGCGGCGGCGCCAGGCCGTGCACGGCGTCCCCCAGATTTTCCACCTCCGCCCGGTAAGGGTCGAACGGCTCGAAGCGCTCCGTCAGCGTGCGGCCCGCCGTTCGAATCCGAATCTCGCTCGGCGCGCCGCCGTCCAGAATATGGCGCTCGGCCTGGATGACGCCCGCCGTTCCAACCAGCGCCAGCGACTGCCGCCGCGCCGTCTGGAAGCTGAAGTCCAGCACGGCCGCGCGCCCCGCGCCGAAGTCCAGCAGCGCCGACCCGTCCACGTCCACGCCAAACTCGGCGTCCACCTCCAGGCGCGCCGCCGCCCGCCGAGGCTCGCCGCCCAGGTGCAAACGGCTGACGCTCACGCAATAGGTCCCCAGGTCGCCCAGCGCCCCGCCCGCCAGCGCGCGGGACAGCCGCACGTTGGCCGCGTTGCGCGTGATGGGAAACGCAAACGCCGTGACCACGCGCCGCAGCTCGCCAATCGCGCCGTCGGCCGCCAGCGCCCGCAGCCGCGCGTGCCGAGGGTCGTAGCGGTACATAAAGCCCTCCAGCAGCTGCACCCCGGCGCGGCGGCAGGCCGCCGCCATCTCCGCCGCTTCCGCCGCGTTCACCGCAAACGGCTTGTCCACCAGCACGTGCTTGCCAGCCCGCGCCGCCGCCAGCACCCAGTCCCGATGCAGCGCCGTTGGCAGCGGCACGTACACCGCGTCCACCGTCGGGTCCGCCAGCAGAGCCTCGTACGACCCATGCGCCGCCGGAATCTCCAGCTCCGCCGCAAACGCCCGCGCCCGCCCCAACGAACGGCTCCCCACCGCCCGCAACACCCCATTCCGAGCCAACCGAATCGCCGGCCCCACCGCCCGCCGAGCAATGGCCGCCGTAGACAAAATCCCCCAGCGGATAGGACCAGCCGTCATGTGCGCCCCCTAAGGCTTCCGGCGGCACGCCGAAGGGCCGGGATTCTTGCAAGCAGAGGAGGGGTAGGGCATGGTGCGCGCAGGCCCTCCCATACGATTCGGAGGAAGCGGGTGGTTCGGCGGATCGACGTGGACGAGGAAGTGTACGAACTCCTCCAGTCGAAGGCCAAGCCTTTCGTCGACACGCCAAACACTGTCCTACGGCGGCTTTTGGGGCTTGGGCGTCCCGACGAGAATCCCCCCGTAAAGACTAAAAAATCATTGCTGCCTAGTGACGAATACATGGTGCCAATCTTAACGGCACTCATAGACGCCGGAGGGTCGGCGAAGTTGACTGATGTCCTGGATGCCGTTTGGAGCCAGCTGGCCGGACGGCTAACAGGGGCTGACCTTCAGCGATTATCGTCAGGCCCCGTTCGATGGCGGCATCGCGCACAAGTTGCCAAGTCGCAGATGGTCAAGCGTGGCTTGATAACGCGTGGAACTCCACCCGGCAGCTGGGAGATAACAGAAGCCGGGCGGCGATTCTTAACGAACGCGGATCCCCCCGTAGACAAACCGAGCGAGGGAAAGCAAGATATCCCAGCTAGGGGACCATGGCTTCCACAGACCGAATATTTATTGCCAGTCTTGAGGACGCTTGTGGAGGCAGGCGGGTCTGCGCCAACGGTCGACGTCGTTGACTCAGTTGGGCGGATACTTGCCGACAGGCTGACGGAACTTGACCGCCAGCAACTTTCGTCCGCCCGGGAAATCCGATGGAGGAGTCGCACGCAGTTCGCTAGGCTGCAGTTGGTCAGGAGCGGGTTGCTGAGACAAGACAGCCCACACGGCCTCTGGGAGATCACCGGCGCCGGGCGGCAATTCCTGACTGACGCAGAAAGCAACGAGCGGCCATAGCAGATGGATACTGCTGAGGGACAGCGAAAGCGAATCTAACCGTTGTGCATTGTATAAATGTTGGCTGCAAGCCTCTGAATGAAGGACGGTAGTTGCACATTGGAGATCAACAGGGCTCAGAAGATCACGGTCGACGAGGATGTGTTTGCGTATTTGCAAGCGTGCGCTGAACCATTCGTCGACACGCCGAACAGCGTTCTACGGCGGCTCCTTGGGTTGGAGCCCGCGGCGACCGGTGCCAGCGTGCGCCGAGGGTCGGTGCTGCCGCAAAGCGAGTTCACAGCGCCGATCTTGACGACCCTCGTGGAAGCTGGCGGGGCGGCCCCGGCGGTCAGCGTCATCGAGGCCGTCGAGAAGGAACTCGCCGACCGCCTGACGGAGCGCGACCTCCAGCGTTTGCCATCAGGCCGCGGGGTCCGCTGGCGCACTCGTGTTCACGTCGTCAGGATGGAAATGATCAGACGCGGGTTGCTGAAGCAGGATTCTCCACGGGGCGTCTGGGAAATCACAGACCGGGGACGGAGCGTCGCAGCCGACGCGGGCGCGCTCGCCGACGAAGCTGGAACGGCGAATCGAACACGAATCCCAGATGGGCCGAAGCTTCCGCAAAGCGCGTACTCGACGCCAGTCCTGGAGGCCCTTGTGAAAGCAGGCGGGTCGGCGCCAAAGTCTTTCGTCGTTGATTACGTTGGGAGAACGCTGGCCGACCAGTTCACAGAGACCGATCACCAAGATGTTCGTTCAGGCGGCGTCCGCTGGCAGTGGAACGTTCATTTCACCAGACTGCGCTTGGTCCAGCGCGGATTGATGCTGCGCGGAACTCCTCCCGGCCTCTGGGAGATCACCGACGCCGGGCGGCAGTTTCTGGCCGACCAGGAAGGGGCCTCGCAGTCGTAGCGGTGGATATGCCGCCCGCGACGGTTGCCGGAAGCGAACGAACGCTGGCCGGCTCGTGTGGTCGAACATCGAGACCGCAGGTGCCAGCAGGTCGTGGCGCGAAGGTACTTGGGGCAGCAAGCCGCAGGCCGCGTCACCCTGGGACGATCCCAAGGCCCGCATGGAGGCGTGGGCCGTTCGGCCCTATGCCGGCTCGGGATAGCCGCGGCTGGTTAGGCGGCGGCGGGGGGTGACTTCGGGGTTTACGGTGTCGCGGGGCCAGAAGCCTTGGGCGATCCAGGCCATTTGTTCGGCGGCGCCGTGGCCGACGCGGTGCACGCTGACGCCGGTGGAGCCGCCGACGTGCGGGGTCCAGATCACGTTGGGCAGGCTCACCAGCCGCGTCTGCGGGGTGGGCGGTTCGGTTTCGAACACGTCCACCCCCGCGCCGGCGATGGCGCCCGCCTCCAGCGCGTCCGCCAGCGCCGCCTCGTCCACGATGGGCCCGCGCGACACGTTGATAAGCACGGCCGAGGGCTTCATCTGCGCCAGCCGCGCGGCGTTCATGAAGTGGTGCGTGCCGGGGGTGTAGGGCAGATGGATCGACACGATGTCGGCGCGCGCCAGCGCCTCGGACAGTTCCACCAGGTTCACGCCCAGTCCCTGCGCTTCCCAGGGCGAGACCGTGGGGGCGTAGGCGATGCAGCGCGCGCCAAAGGCCTGGGCGCGGCTGGCCGCGGCGCGGGCGATGCGCCCCAGGCCGATGAGCGCCAGCACGCTGCCGCGCATGTCCCCAATGGCCGGCACGCGCCGTTCCCAGTCCGCAATGGCGCGGTGGCCGGCCGCCCATTCCCGCCGAATCTGCGGCAGCCGCCGCACCGCTCCCAGCATCAGGTAGAGCGCAATGTCGGCGGTCTGCTCGGTGGCAAAGGTCGGGATGTTGCCCACCACCACGCCGGCCGCGGTGGCCGCCTGCACGTCGACGTGGTCTACGCCGACCGTGGGCGCAATCACGCCCACCAGGTCGGGCAGCTGGTCGAAGGCGTGCAGCCGATAGGGGCCGTGCGAGTAGATCACGCCCTGGAAGCCGGCCAGGCGCGCGGCGGCTTCCGCGTCGCTGGCGGGCGCGGCCACCACCTCCAGCTCGACGCCGGCGTCGTCCAGCGGCTGGCGGTGCTCCAGCACGCGCTCGTAACGCAGGCCGTCGGTCAAGGCAACGCGGAACGGATCGCCGTTCATCAGGCACGAGTCTCGCACGCGCGGGCGCTCGAACCGTAACGCATCGGGCCGCCCGCGCGCGGACGGCGCGGCGCGGCCTGGCCGCCGCCGCTGGGTGAACGCTGGTCACCGCGCGGCTTTGCTGGAAGGGACCTGTGCAACACTCGCGCGCAGGCAGGCGCCCGCTGGGGCGATTGCACGTCGAGGCGGACGGCGGCCAGGACGCTGGTCACCGCCGCGGGCTGCGGGGAGGGGCGCGTGGATACCGACGTAACCGTGTTGGGCGCGGGCAATACCGGGTTGGCCGCGGCGGCCGATCTGACGCTGGCCGGGCATGCCGTGACGCTGGGGGAGCTGCCGGCGTTTGCCGCGGCCATCGACCCCGTGCGCGCGTCCGGCGTCATCGAGCTGCACGGCGCGGCGCGGACGGGCGCGGCGCAGGTTGCCGCGGTTACGGACGACGCGGCGGAAGCCGCGGCCGCCTCGGACACGCTGCTGCTGATCGTGCCGGCCTACGCCCACGCGCCCTGGGCGCGGGCGCTGGCGCCGCATCTGCGCCAGGGGCAGACGCTCACGCTCATGCCGGGCACGCTGGGGGCGCTGGAAGTGGCCGGCATCCTGCGCGAGGCGGGCGCGCCCCCCATTCCTGTGGCCGAAACCGACACCGCGCCCTACGTCTGCCGCAAGACCGGCCCGGCCGAAGCCACCATCTGGGGCGTGGTGCCGCGCCTGAGTCTGGGCGTGTTTCCGGCGCGGGACACCGCGCGCGTGCTGGACGCGCTGACGCGCTTCTTTCCCGGCATCGCGCCCGCGCCCGACGTGCTGGCCTGCGGGCTGAGCGCCTTGAACCCCGTGGTGCATCCGCCGGGCGTGCTGCTGAACGCCGGGCGCATCGAGCGCTCGCGCGGCGAGTTCTATTTCTACGACGAAGGCGTGACCCCCGGCGTGGTGCGCGCGATCATGGCGCTGGACGCCGAACGCCGCGCGGTGGCGGCGGCCCTGGGTCACGACTTGCCCGACGCGGCCGAGGCGTTTCACGCCGCCGGCTTCGGCCCGCGCGCCGAGCCGCCCGACCTGTGGGCCACGATCAACGGCAGCCCGATGCTCACGGCGCTCAAAGCCCCCGGCCAGCTGGACACCCGCTGGCTCTCCGAAGACGTGCCCTACGGCCTGCGCGCCTGGGCCGGCCTGGGCGAGGCGCTGCACGCGCCCACCCCGGTCATCGAGGCCGTAATCGCCCTGGGGCTTACCGTGCTCGACCAGCCGCTGGACACCAACCGCCGCACGCTGGCCGACCTGCGGCTGCACGGCCTGACGCGCGAGCAGATGCTGCGGTTCGTGCGGGAGGGCTGAGAGGTTGACGGATGCCAGAGCCAACATATCGGCAGATTCAGGAATGTGCGGCTCGAAAGCTCGGCGTAAAACCAGGTTCTGTAAAGACGTGCTGGATCGCCGAAGTCAAGCGTGCGCGCGGACTCACGAGCCGACGAGCTCCAAATGCCGGACGAGGTAAAGGCGCCCCACCGTGCCCAGAGCGCTACTACGCCGCGATTGACAAGTGCATCGAGGATTTGATGGCCTGAGGGTCTGAGCGCGACGGTGATTTCTGGGGCGCATAGAGTAGGCGCTGCGCGACATTGACCGCGACAATGTCGCGCGATTTACAGGCGGATAACAGGTTCGAGCTTCGCGACAATCCATGCGACACTGTCGCGGCGATTGTCGCGGGAGGGCCGCTTGGATGCCGCGCTGGGACGTGCACTTCGATATGCGCGTGCGCGTCGGCGAGCCGCGGCGTTTCTCGAGTACGCGCGTGAGCGGCTCGAAAATGTCCCCGACCTTGGCGACCGGCGGCGGGCGCGCATGCTGGACTTCATCCGACGCCTGGCAGGGCCGTCGCTGCGCGGCGAACTGTATGACGACGACGACCAGAGCCGAGCGCTCGCCGCCGTCTACGGGCGGGTCGGCCGCCGAACGATACAGCGCGACCTCCACGTGCTCGATACGCAGGGACTGCTGATCGAGCGCGATGGCCGGTTGGCCCCGAACATCGAGATCATGTCCGAGTTCGCGGAGGACTAGCCGGACGTGCCGCATGCGCCGGGGCGCACGCCGCCGCCCGCGGCTGACGCCGCATGACGACGGACGAACGCCCGCGGCGCTGCGCCCAGGCGGCGCCGGAACCCCTGCTCGTGCCTGCCCGCCTGCACGACCCTCCGCCGCAGCTGCGCGCGCGGGTGGCGGCGTACGCCGCGCGTGTAACTGCCGCCGACGGGCGGTCCGGACAGCCGTTTCTGGAGAACCCGCACCCCGGGGCCGCAACCGGCGTGGAGACCACGGTCTGGGGGCTGCTGGCGCTGCGGCTGGTGGGGGCGCGGGCCGAGGTCGAGCGAGTCAGACCGCGCACGCTGGCGGCGCTGCGGGCGGCCTACAACCCGCAGCTGGGAATCTACGAACCCACGGCCAGCCAGACCTCGGGCGGCCCCGGCGCCTGGCGGCTGCACAACGACGCCGTGACGCGCCTCGGGTTCCAGCTGCTGGGCGCGCCGGCACGGCCGTTTCCGCGCGGCCTGGAACGGCTGCGCGCCTTTCCCTGGGCGCCCGCGGACGCCTCCCAGGCGCTGGCGCGCCTGGACCAGACCTGGGCCGACGACCCGCGCTCGGCCGCCAAGGCCGCCTTCCAGTATCTGTGGCTGTACACCCGTCTGGCCGGGATCGGGCGCCTGGACGACCTGGACGACGCCGCGCGCCGCGTCCTGGCCTGGCTGGAGGCGCGCCGCGACCCGGCCACCGGCTTCATCGGCATGGGGCCAGGCGTAGCGCTGGGCTGGGCCATGCGCGGCCACCGCAACCTGGCGCTGAACCTGTTGTGGCCGCTGGGCGTGCAGGAGCGCGGCGTGGAACGCCTGGTCGACGCCGTGCTGGCCTGCCAGCGGCCCGACGGCCTGTTCCACGATGGCGGCGCGTGCGCCAACATGGACGCCGTGCACCTGCTGGCCGCCTACGCCCGGCGCACCACCCATCGGCGCGCCCAGGCACGCAGCGCCGCGCGGCGCTGCGCGGCCGCGATGTTCGACCGTCTGGCCTCCCCCGACGGCGGGTTCTTCTTCACCCTGCACGAACGCGCCGCCGCGCCGTCCCGCGCCCGCACGACCAACGGCCTCGCCTTTGCGCTCCTGACGCTGGCCTACTGGCAAGCCCTGGACCCCGCCGCGCGCCGCGGCCTCTCCCAGGCGCTGGCGGCCGCGCGCGGCGCCTAGCGCGCCGGGGCGTCCGCGCCAGATACGCGCCCGGCACCGCGCCTGGCCCTAGCCTTCGCCCGTGCCGACCGAGCGCGCGGCGTTCGCGCGGGGCGCGGCGGGTAGTTCACAATGCGGGCGCGCCGCTGTTTGGGCAGGTGGGCCGTGCCCGTGTCCGCATCCGGGCTGCTTGGGGTTGCCATCGTGGGCAGCGGCGGCATGGCCGCGGCGCGGGCCGAGGACCTGGCCGCCTGCGGCGGCGCGCGCCTGGTCGTCATCGCCGGCCGCAACCAACGCACCGCCGCGGCGCTGGCGCGGCGCTTCGGGGTGGAGCACAGCCGTGACGCCCTGGCCGCCGTGCGGCGCGGCGACGTGGACGCGGTGATGGTGACCACGCATCCCGACACGCACGCCGCGTTTGGCGCCGCCGCCCTGGCCGCCGGCAAGCATCTGTTCAGCGAATCGCCGCTGGCGCTCACGCCGTTGGACGCGGCGCAGTTGCTCGACCTGGCGCGCGCGCACGGCCTGGTCGTCCGCGTGGGCCACACCAGCCCGCTGCGGCCGGCGCCGCGGCTGATCCGCGCGCAGGTCAACGCCCTGGGCGGAGCGCTGCACGACACGCTGGTCATCCAGTTCCCCAACGACCGGCGCGCCGGCCGCGGCGCCGGATTCGTCCCAAGCGTCAGCGGGCATCCGGTGACCTATGCCGTGGTGCTGGGGCTCCAGGTCATCCACGGCCGCGGGCCCATCGTCCGCATCGACGCCGCCGCGGCCGTGGACGGCGCCGACGGACGGCACGCCGAGGTCGAGGCGCCGGCCGCGGGTGCGGGCCTCCGCCCCTTCGAACGCTGCGCGGCGGTCGTCACGCTGCAATTTCAGGACGGCGGCCTGGCCACCATCGTCTACCGGCGGGGGTTCGATGGGCCCTCCAGCGCCGGGCGCGTGGTCGTGTGCCGCCGAGGCGAGGTTCGCTACCAGGAAGGCGCGGACCACGTTCGGGTCGTTGGCCCCGACGGCGCGCGCGCGCTTCCCGTGCCCGCGGCCGATCCGTGGGCGGAGGAGTTGGACGAGTTTCTGGCCGCCGTCGGGCATGGCCGCCCCATGTCCATCAGCGCGGCCGACGCCGCCCGCGTGGTGGCCCTCGTCGACGCGGCCCGCCGCGCGGCGGAGCGCGGGCCCGCCGCCGGGCCGCTGTAGCACCCGGTGGCGGACGTGGGCGCCGACCCTCACCCTGCCCTCTCCCTCTCAGGGAGAGGGGAAGACGGGGAGCGGGCGCGGGTTGGCGGTCGGCGGGTTCCTGCCCTCTCCCTGGGAGGGAGAGGGGAAGACGGAGGTTCCCAGTGACTGGCGGCGAGACGCCGCGCGCTGCGCCGCCAGCGCCGGCGGCGGGCGGTCCCGACCGCGGCTCGCCGCTGCGGCGCGTGCGCGCCCGCATGTTCCCCGCGCTGGCCAACCGCGACTACAGCCGTCTGTGGCGCGCCAACCTGGGCACCACCATGAGCTTCTGGATGCAGTCGCTCGCGCAGGGCTGGCTGGTGGTGGAGCTGACGGATTCAGAATTCATCCTGGGCCTGCTGGCCTTCTTTCGCTCCATCCCCATGCTGCTGCTGTCCCCGTTCGGCGGCGTGCTGGCCGACCGGGTCGACCGCGTGCGGCTGCTGATATCGATGCAAATCCTGATGAGCCTGTCCGGGCTGAGCGTGGGCGTGCTGGTGGCCTTGAACGCCGTGGACATCTGGCACCTGGCCGTGGCCGGGGTCACCGTCGGCGCGTCGTTCGCCCTCAGCGTCCCGGCGCGCAACGCGCTGGTGTCCGACCTGGTTCCGCGCCGCGAGCTCAGCAACGCCGTGGCGCTGACCAACACCACCATGAACGCCTCGCGCGTGGTGGGGCCAACGCTGGCCGGGTTCCTGGTGGGGCTGATCGGCATTGCCGGCACCTACTTCGTGCAGACGGCTGGCTACGTGTGGAGCACGCTCAACCTCTTGACCGTGCGCGGCGGCAATCAGCATCCGCGCGCGCGCGGGTCGACGCTGGGCGCCATGGCGGAGGGGTTTCGCTATGTGCGGGGGTCGCGCCCGCTCACGGCGCTCCTGCTGCTGAACCTGTCGCCCGCCTTGTTCAGCATGCCCATGATCATGCTGCTGCCGGCCTTCGTGAAGGAGAACCTGCGCGCGGGGGCCGAAGAGCTGGGGCTGCTGATGGGCGCGCTGGGCGTGGGCGCGGTGGTCGGCTCGCTGGTGGTGGTGCTCTATGCCGGCCATCGGCGCAAGGGCCCGGCGGCCATGCTGGCCGCCGGCGCCTACGGCGCGTTGGTGGTGGCGGTGGCCTTCACCCGCGCGCCTCTGGCCACCGGCGCGGTGCTGGCCGTCGCCGGGTTCTTTTCCGCGGTCTACATGTCCACCAACCAGTCGATCTTGCAGCTGCTGGCGCCCGACCGCCTGCGCGGGCGCGTGCTGTCGATCTGGATGCTCAGCTGGGGACTCACGCCGCTGGGGCTGCTGCCCATGTCCATCATCGCCGACCGCATCGACACGTCCGCGGCGCTGGCCGTTGGCGGCGGCCTGAGCGTGGCCGTGGTGGTCTTCGTGATGGTCTGGGGCCGCGAACTGTGGACGCTCGACCCGGAAGGCGCGGCGGAGGGGTGAGGGCGGCCGTCCGCGGCTAGGGCCTCGGGTCCCGCGCCTCGCGGCCAGGGACCTGCGCCTCGCGCCTCGCACTTCGCGCCTTGCGGCCAGCGGCCAGGAGCTCGTCCCTCGCGGCCCGCGGCGCCTCCGCCGCCGGTGGTAAACTCTGCGTCCAGTTGTCGGCGCGCGGCGTCTGCGCTCGGGCCTGCGCGGCCGTTCGCGTTCCTGGTGCGGGAGGCTTCATGGCGATCCACAGCGGCGCGCCGCGCCGCGCCACGCTGGACGACGCCGAGCGGCCCAAGCTCGACCAGCTGCGCCAGGCGCTGGCCCCCTTGCGCGACGAGCCGGGGACCACCCTGGAAGCCCTGTACGCGGCGCAGGACATCTTTTCCTACGTGCCGCCCGAAGCCGTGACGCTGATCGCCAAGGAACTGCGTCTGCCGGAGAGCGAAGTCTTCGGCGTGCTGACCTTCTACTCCATGTTCCACCGCAAGCCCGCCGCCGCCTACGTGCTGCGGGTCTGCCGCGACCTGAGCTGCCATCTGACGGGCGCGCCGCAGGTGCTGCACGCCTTCAACCAGGCGCTGGGCGCGCGCGTGGGCGAGGTGACCGAGGACGGCCTGTTCGAAACCGAGTCGGTCTCCTGCCTGGGACTCTGCGACTTGCAGCCGGCGCTGATGGTGAACCTGGAACAGCACGGACCCATGACCGCCGACAAAGCGCGCGCCCTGCTGGACGACCTGCGCGCCCGAGGCGCTCGATGAGCCTGGTCGTCACCAAGAACTTCGGCAACCCGCAGTCGTGGACGCTCGACAGCTACCGCGCCGCCGGCGGCTACACGGCCCTGGCGCGCGTGCTGCGCGAGATGACGCCGGAGGACGTCTCGGACCTGATCAAGGCCTCGGGCCTCAGCGGACGCGGCGGCGCGTTCTTCCCCACCGGCCTGAAGTGGGAGTTCGTGCGCAAGGATCCCAAGACCCCGCGCTACGTGGTCGTCAACGGCGACGAGAGCGAACCAGGCACCTACGTGAACCGCTACTCGCTGGAGCTGGACCCCCACCTCATGCTGGAGGGGATGATCATCGCGGCCTACGCCTGCCACGCCACGCTGGGATACGTGTACATCCGCGGCGAATATGGGCTGGCGCACGAGCGCACGCAGGCCGCCATCCGCGACGCCTACGCCGCCGGCTTCCTGGGCAGCGGCATTCTCGGCACGTCCGGCTTTGACTTCGACATCACCTTCCGCCGCGGCGCCGGCGCCTACATCGTGGGCGAAGAAACCGCGCTGTTCAATTCGCTGGAAGGCAAGCGCGGCAACCCGCGCTACAAGCCGCCCTTCCCCACCAACGTCGGCGTGTGGGGCCTCCCCACGGCCATCAACAACGTCGAAACCCTCTCCGCCGTGCCCGACATCATGCGCAACGGCGCCGAGTGGTTCCAAGACCTGGGGCGCGGCGAGGCCGCGGGCACCAAGATGTACTGCCTGTCCGGCCACGTGGCCGAACCAGGCGTGCACGAGCTCCCCATGGGCGTCACCGCGCGGGAGCTGATCTACGACTACGGCGGCGGCGTGGCCGGCGGGCGCGGGCTCAAAGGCTTCAAGCCCGGCGGCGCGTCGTCCGCGCCGCTCACCCCGAACGAGCTGGACGCCGCCCTGGAACCCAAGTCCATGGGCGCGCTGGGCACCATCATGGGCACCGGCGGCGTGGTGGTCTTCGACGAAACCACCGATATGGTGGACGTGGCCTACCGCGACGCGCTCTTCTTCGAGGAAGAAAGCTGCGGGTTCTGCATCCCCTGCCGCGAGGGCGCGCCGAACCTCGTGCAGATTTGCGAACGCATCTTGCACGGCCAGGGAACCATGGACGACCTGGAGCTGCTGGAGGAACTGGGCGCCAGCATGATGGCCTCGTTCTGCGGCCTGGGCCAGTTTGCCCACCAACCCGTCCGCGGCGCCGCCCGCCGCTTCCGCGAAGACTTCGTCGCCCACATCGAAGGCCGCCCCATCCCCGCAGCGGCCAGCTAACCAGCCAGCCGCCGCCCCCAACGCCCAGACCGCCCCCGTCACACTCCCCGTCCTTCCGGCGCAAAGCCCGCCGAAGTCACCTGGCCGCCGCCAGAGGCACCCAGGCTCCCTCTATACTGAGGCGCGCCGCTGGACGCGCGCTGGGGGCTGGGATGCCGCTCGAAGTTTGGCTCATCGCCACCGCCTTGATCGTGGCGGGGGTGCTGCTGCTGCCCCGCTTTCTGCCGCCAACGGGCCCCGTCTGCACGCGCTGCGAAGGCACGGGCGCGGTCAACGAACGCTGGCCCGACCCCTCCAAGCCGGGCGGCTGGCACGAACTGAGCGGCACGTGCCCCAAGTGCGACGGGAAGGGGCGGCTGCGCCGCTGACGGGCTGACGCCGGCGCCTGCGCCGCAGCCAGGCGCGCCAGACGTCGGCGGCCAACCACCCCGTGGACATCCCCGCGCGCACCGCCGGCCGGCGCGTGCCGCCCTATGCCTGGCTGGCCGCCGCCACGTTCTGTTTCGGCTTCGGGTTCGCCCTGTTCATCACCGTCTCGGTCAATTTCATGGTCGAGGAGTTGGGCATTCGGCCCAGTCAGCTCGGCCTGCTGGAAACCATCCGTGAAATCCCCGGCCTGCTGACGCTGGCTATCGGAGCGGCGGTCATCACCATTGCCGAGCCGCTGATCGGCGCCGCCGCGATGCTGCTGGTGGCCGTGGGCTATCTGAACTTCGCCCACGTGCAAACCATCGAGTCGCTGGTGGTCTTCTCGCTGATCGCCAGCGTGGGGTTCCACCTCTGGCTGCCCGTCTCCGGCACCATCGCGCTGCGGCTCAGCACGCAGGCGACCCAGGGGCGCCGGCTGGGGCAGCTGCGTTCCATCTCGGCGGCGGCGCTGTTGGCCGGCATCGGTCTGGTGGCCGCGCTGGTGTCCACCATCGGCATCCGCCCGCTCTTCATTCTGTCCGGCATATCCATCGCCCTGGGCGCGGCGGCGGTCTTTCAGCTGCGGGGCATGGGGCGGCTGGGGACGCCCCCGCGCGTAGTGCTGCGGCGGCGCTACTGGGTCTACTACGCGCTGACGCTGCTGGACGGCGGCCGCCGCCACATCTTCATGACCTTTGCGATCTTTCTGCTGGTGCGGAACCACGGCCTCGGCGTGCAGACCGTGGCCATGCTGGGCCTCGTCAACGCGGTGGTCACGATCGCGGCCGCCTACACCTGCGGGCGGCTGATCGACGCCGTGGGCGAGCGCCCGATCCTGATGGCGGCGTTTGCGGCCCTGGCGCTGGTCTTCACCGGCTACGCGCTGATCCCCTCGCTGGCCGCGCTGCTGGCGCTTTACGTGCTGGACAACCTGTTTTTCAGCGCCGAGGTCGGCATCACCACCTACCTGCGCCGGATTCTGGTGCGGCCCGACGACCTGCTGCCCAGCCTGGCGGCGGGGCAGACCATGAACCACGTGGCGGCGGTAATCGTCCCCGTCAGCGGCGGCCTGCTGTGGGAAGCCTACGGCCATCAGGTGCCCTTCATCGGCGGCGCTGTCCTGGCCCTGCTGGCGCTTGCGCTGAGCACCCTCGTCCGCCGCCGACCCTTGTAATCGTTCGCCCGCGGCTCGTCACCCGCGCGCGTGCGCCGTCCCCGCGCCCCGCAGCGCGGGGCGCGGGGAACGGGCGGCGGGAGGAGGGGAAGGAGCGATGGGGGCGGGGGGAACGGTAATTGCCGAAACGTTGCCTGCCGGGCGCAGGCCCGGGTCTCAGTCGAGGCGGAAGGCGTAGACGCTGGCGCGGGCGGCTTTGACGTGGAGGCGCACGCGGCGGCCGCGCAGGTCGGCCAGGGTGTCGCGCGTCCGCCAGCGGACGCGCGCGTCGACCGCGTCGTGCGTCAGCGGCAGGGCGTCGTCGTGCGTCAATCCCTCGATTGGCCCGTCGAACTCGCCCAGCACGGCCACGCGCACCTCGCCAAACTCCGCGTCGAGGTTGAGCCACAGCCGGCCGCCGGTCGGCTCGATCGGTTCGGTCACGAACTCGCCGCCGTCCTGGCCGGCCGTGAGCGCCGCCCAGCGGTCGCGGCCGAAGGCGGCCAGGCCAATGCTGCAGCGCGGCGGGTACATCGGCTGCCGCCTGCCGCTGTGGGCCGTGGAGCGGCCGCCAAACGGCGCCAGCATGCGGTCGCCAACCACCAGCGGGTCGTTGCTGGAGGGAAACACCCACATGTCGTCCCAGGCGCCCTCGGTGCCGCGGTCGAGCCAGGGCGTGCGTTCCAGCCGCTGCCAGGCGTCGCCGCCGCGGCTCACCACCAGCTCGGTGTGCAGCCGTTCCACAAAGCGGTCGTAGAACTCCAGGTAGCCCAGATAGCCCGCGCCGGCGGTCATGGGATACATGCTGTAGAACTCGGCGTCCGGCGGGTCGGCGTCGTCGGGCTGCAGCAGCTGGTCGGGCGCGGACCAGTCCCGCAGGTTCGGGCTGCGCCAGCGGGCAATGCTGCGAATGCCCAGGCGGCGCGGCTGGGCCGCGTAATCGCGCGACAGGTGCGCGCGGCGCGAGGTCAGCCAATATTCGCCCCGCCGGTCGTCGTAGATGCAGTGGAAGCGGTCGCCGCTCTCGGTCAGGAACGGCTCGTCGCGCCAGGTCCAATGCACCCCGTCGGCGCTGGTCAGCACGAAGAACGCGTGCCGGCGGCTGGGACGCGCGCGCGCGTAGATCACCATGCGGTAGCGCCGCGCCGCGGGCGCGGCAGGGTCGATCAACACGCGCGGGCTGTCCAGATAGTTCCAGGGACCCGTGCCGCGCATCATCCAGCAAATGTTGTTGGCGCGGCTGCCGTTCCAGGCGTAAATCCCCAGGTCCGGCTTGTCCCAGGTCACCCCGTCCCGCGAGGTGGCGTAGCACACCAGCGTGTCCAGCGGCACCGCGCGCCCGCGGCCCGGGTTCCAGGCCTCGTACCAGAGCTGCAACTGCCCGCTGGCCGGGTCGCGGTGCGCCGTGCCCCAGACGATGACCGAGCCGCCTTCCCACGGTTCCGTGGGCGCGAGCACCGGGTCCATCTGCACGCGGGCCGGCCGGTTCCAGGTGCGGCGCACGTGCACCGCCGTCTGCACCTCCCACGGGTGGCACAGCAGGTGCAGCGATTGGTCGTGAGGCATGGGCGGGCCGCCGCTGCGCGAGACCCTGGCAGCATACGCCGGCCGCGCCGCCGGCGGGTTGGGCTACCGCTGCTGGATGGCGGCCGGCAGCAGCATCAGTTCGGGCACGTAGGCCCGCGGCGGCAGCGAGGTGACGAAGACCACCGCCTGCGCCGCGTCTTCGGGTTGCAGCGCCTGCGCCACCACCTCCGCAGGCGTTGGGGTCGGCCGGCGGCCCAGCATGGGCGTTTCGGTCAGCCCCGGGAACAGCACGGTGGCGCGAATGCCGTTGGCGGCTTCCTCCTGCATCAGCCCGTGCACGAACCCCACCTCGGCGTGCTTGGTGGTCTGGTAGGCGATGCCGGAGACGTCGGGCAGCTGCACGCAGGCGGACGAGACGACGACCACCCGCGCCCCAGACCTGCGCAGCTCCGGCAGCGCGGCCTGCACCACGTCGTACAGCCCCCACAGGTTCGTGCGCTGCATCAGGTCCCAGTCCGCGGGGCTCAGCCGTTCGAACGCGCGGTTGGGGATGTTCCAGCCGGTGGCGTAGACCAGCACGTCTATCCCGCCCAGCGCGTCCACGATGGCCGTGACCGACGCGCGCGCCGCGGCGGGGTCCTGCACGTCCACGGGGATGACCTCGCCGGCGCGCCCCAGCGCCCGAATCTCGGCGGCCGCCTCGTCCAGCGCCTGGGCGTTGCGCGCCAGCAGGGCCACGTCGGCGCCGGCGCGGGCCAGCGCCAGGGCGCTGGCCCGCCCCATGCCGCTGCTGGCGCCGTAGACGGCCGCGCGCCGCCCCGTGTGCGTGCCGCTCAACTGAATCTGGCCTTTAGAAGCGGCTCAGCCCGCGCTGCGGGCCGTAGGCGCTCTCCAGCGTGCCGCGCGAGAAGCCCTCGGCCACGCGCCCGTCCGCCACGTAGCCGTACAGCGCCGCTTTGAAAATCGCTTCCAGGGTCGAGACGACCGTCATCGCCAGCCCCACCGTGACCACCGCCACCGCCGCGCCGGCCATCGGCGACACCTGCGCCACCAGGAAGGCGGGCGCCAGCCCGATCACCGCCGCAATCAGCCCCACGATGCCGAAGCCGAAGCTCGCCGCCACCTGCTCGCCCCAGGTGCGCTTGAACAGCGAGCCGGAGCGCTTGATCGCCTCGATCGGCCCCGCGCCCTCGGCCACCAGCACCGGCACCACGAAGAACGTCAGATACGCCCAGATGCCGCCCACCATGGATATGACGATCTGCCCCAGGAAGTTGTCCTCCGACTGGTTGCGCAGCGCCTGCAGGATCAGGCCCACCGTGGCGGAAATCAGCGCCCAGCCCGCAATCTGGGGCAGCCGCTGGTTGGCCAGCCGAAACCCGTCGCCCAGCGTGGGTTCGCCCCCGGCCAGCCGCACCATGGCCGCGCCGATCAAGGCGGCGTTGAAGTAGATGATGACGAAGGCCAGCAGGAAGTAGGTGACGGCCAGCAGCGCGAAGTCCGCGATGGTCACCGCCCCGCCGCCGAGCCGGTCGAGCGTGCCCACGCCCAGCCCCACGCCCGTGAGCAGCGCGGCCAGCACCACCAGCGCCAGCCCCGACAGCAGCGGAAACACAATCAGCTTGCGGTCGCTCGTCAGCACGCCCCAGCTCATCTTGGTGAGCTCCCAGGTGCGTCCAATCGTTGCAAACACGGTGGTCAGTTCCTCCACGGCGGCGCGTCGCCCCAAGGATAAGTCGGCACCGCCCTCCGTGCGACGTGCATTCCTCCCCCCGCGCGCCCCCACCCTCCCGCAGGAGCGCGGGAAAAGAAAACGAGAGCCCGCGGTCAGGAAGAAAAGGCTGCGTTCGGCTACAGGCCGTGGATCTCCAGGGTTTCCACGCGGGCGGCGGCCAGATCGAGCTTTCGCACCGCGTGGTTGTTCGTGTCGGCGACGTACAGCGCGCCGTCGGCCAGAGACAGGCCGCCCGGCTCGTGGAAGCGCGCCTGGGCCGCGGGGCCGTCGCTGCGGCCGTGCGCCGCCGCGCCGGCACACGAGGTCACGCGCCGCTGCTCGGGGTCGACGCGCTTGAGCTTGTTGTTGTAGCTGTCGGCAATGAACGCGCCCTCGGGCCCCGCCGCCACGGCCAGCGGGTGCTGCAAGCGCACCTCGCCGCCGCTGCCGTCCACGTCGCCGAAGTCGAACAAGCCGCTGCCGACGATCGTGGTGACGTCCCCGCGCCCGTCCAGCGGCAGCGAGCGCACGGCGCTGGTTTCGCTGTCGGCCACCAGCAGCCGCCGGCCGAACACGGCCAGGCCGCTGGGCTGCGCCAGGCGGGCGCCGTCCAGCGGGCCGTCCTGCAAGTCTTCCACGCCCGACCCCGCATACGGCCCGATCGTGCCGTCCGACGGATGCATGACCCAAATCTGATGCATGCCGGCCATGGCAATGAACAGACGGCCTGCGTGCCAGGCCAGGTCCCAGGGCGAGGCCAGCTCGGCCTGCAGGGCCGGATGCGCGCCCGGCGCGGGATGGCCGCGCGCGCCCGTGCCGGCCGCGGTTGCCACCGTCCCGCGCGCCAGGTCGATGGCGCGGATGCGGTGGTTTTCGGTGTCCGCCGCGTAGAGCACGTCCCCGTGCAGCGCCAGGCCTTGCGGATAGGTGAACTGCGCCTGCGCGGCCGCGCCGTCGCGGTGGCCGGGCGCTCCCGAGCCGAACACGCGCAGCACCGCGCCCGCGCGGTCGGTTTCCACGATGCGGTGGTGGCCGGAATCGGCGACGTACAACCGCTGCGGGGCGGCCAGCACCTTGCCGGGGAACGCCAGACCGTCCAGGTCGGGCGCATGCTCCAGCACGTCCAGCGGCGTGTCGATCACGTTGCCGGCCGCCCGATGCCGATCCAGGATGTTGCGCACCGCGCGGTCCAGCGCCTCGAACGGCGCCTCGCCGGCGTGGAACCCGATCACGTTCCCCAGCGGGTCGACGAAGACCAGCGTCGGCCAGGCGCGCACGCCGTAGGTCTGCCAGATGTGGAAGTCGGGGTCGTTGACGACCGGATGCTCCAGCCGGTGGCGCCGCGCGGCGAAGCGGACGTTGAACGTTGCGCGTTCGGCCGGGAACTTGGGCGTGTGCACGCCCACGACCGCCAGCGCCGGCCCGTGCGCTTCTTCGAGTTTCCGCAACTGCGGAAATAGCTGCAGGCAGTTGATTCAGCAGAAGGTCCAAAAGTCCAGGATGACCAGACGTCCGCGCAAGTCCTCCAGGCGGATCGGCCGGCGGGTATTGGCCCATTCCAGCCCGGCCGGGAACTCCGGCGCTGCGATCGGGCGTTGCGTGGTCATGGCGGGCCTCCCAGTCGAATCCCCCGAGTGTGACACGCCGCACGTGATTTCCCCCGCGCCCCCTAGAGAGACCCCTCCTTCTTCCCCCTCGCCCTGGAGACCAGACCCGTCACCACGCCGACGATCACCCTAGAGATATCCCCGTCTTCCCCCTCTCCCTCCAGGGAGAGGGTCGGGGTGAGGGGGGCCGCGGAAAGCCAGGCACAGAGCAGAGCCCCCTCCCCCTCCGCCGCCGCGCCGAATCGCTAGCATGAACGCATGCCTCCCGACATCCGCGTGCATGGGCTGGTCAAGCATTACGTGGTGCCCGAGCGCGGCGCCGGCCTGCGCGCCTCGCTGCGCAGCGTCTGGCGCCGCCGCCGCCGTCTGGTGCGCGCGGTGGACGGCATCTCGTTCGAGGTGGCGCCGGGCGAGATCGTGGGCTTCCTGGGGCCGAACGGTGCGGGCAAGACCACCTCGCTCAAGGTGCTCAGCGGCTTGCTGCACCCCACCCACGGCCGCGTGGACGTGCTGGGATTCACGCCTTGGGACCGCCGCGCCGACTTCCTCGCGCGCATCACTCTCATCATGGGCCAGCGCCAGCAACTGTTCTGGGACCTGCCGGCCGGCGATTCGTTTCAGGTCAACAAGGCGGTGTTCGGGATCGACGACGCCGTCTTCCGCCGCACGGTTGGCCTGCTGACGGAGCTGCTGGAGCTGGACGGCCTGCTGACCAAGCCCGTGCGCCAACTGTCGCTGGGCGAGCGCATGAAAGTGGAGCTGGCCGCCGGCCTGCTGCACGGCCCGCGCGTGCTGTTCCTGGACGAGCCGACGATTGGGCTGGACGTGACCATGCAGCAGCGCATCCGCGCGTTCGTGGCGCGTTACAACGCCGAAACCGGCGCCACCGTGCTGCTGACCAGCCACTACATGGCCGACGTAAAAGCCCTGGCGCAGCGTGTCATCGTGATCGACCGCGGGCGCTTGCTCTACGACGGCGCCCTGCACGGCCTGGCCGAACGCTACGCGCCGCACAAGACCATCACCGTGCATCTGGAACAGCCCGTGGACCCCGCCGAGCTGCGCGGCCTGGGCGAAATCGTCAGCCAGGAGGGCGCGCAGGTCACCGTGCGCACGCGCAAAGACGAAGCCCCGGCCGTCACCGGCCAGCTGCTGGCCCGTCTGCCCGTTGCCGACCTCAGCGTCGAAGATCCCCCGCTGGAAGAAGTCATCGAGCAGGTGTTCCGCGGAAACCGGACGTGACGTTCCGCCTGGGGCTGGCGGGCCCGCTGGCCATGCTGCGCGCCGAGATGGCCGACATGCTGCAATACCGCGTGGTGGTGTTTCTCTATGCGCTGTGGGGGTTCATCCACCCGATCGTCTATATGGCCGTGTGGTCCGCCGTGGCGGGGGAAGGCGACGTCGGCGGCCTGCGGCAGAGCGACTTCACGGCCTACTACCTCACGTTCATGATCGTGTCGCATCTCACGGTCGCCATCGAGATTTACACCTTTGGGCCGATGATTCAGTACGGCCGGCTCTCGCCGCACCTGCTGCGGCCCATGCATCCCGTGTGGGTGGCGGCCGCCCGCAACCTGTCCTACAAGGCCGTGGCCGTGCTGCTGCTGATTCCGATCTGGACGGCGCTGTTCCTGGTGCTGCGCCCGGAGTTTGGCGCCACTCCCGCCAGCATCGCGCTCTTCATGCTGTCGCTGGCCGGCGCCGTGCTCCTGTCCTTCCTGGCCGGCACGGGGTTCGCCTTGCTCGCTTTTTGGACCACCCGCTCCGGGTCGTCCTGGGAAATCTGGATGGGTCTCACCTTCCTGCTCGGCGGCCAGGTGGCGCCTGTCGAGCTGCTGCCCGGCGTCATGGGCCAGCTCGCCGCCGCGCTGCCGATGCGCTACACGCTGGGCTTCCCGATCGAGGTGCTGCTTAACCGCCTGCCGCCCGGTGAGGTCGCCCTGGGCCTGGCGCTGCAAGCCGGCTGGGTGGCCGCGGCCGCCGTGATCGTGGCGCTGGTGTGGCGCGCCGGCATCCGCCACTACGAAGCCGTGGGCGCCTGACCATGCGCCTGGCGCGGGTGATCTGGGCGTTCGGACGCGCCGCCCTGCTGGACGAGACGGCCTACCGCGGCGAGCTGCTGGGCAACGTAATCCGCAGCGCCCTCGGCATTGCCATGGCCATCGGCGGCCTGGCGGTGGTGTTCGCGCACACCCGCGTGCTGGGCGGCTGGACGATGGAACAGGTCCTGGTGCTGCTGGGCGTCTATTACCTGGTCAACGGCCTGGTCTCCACCGTGCTAAGCCCCAGCCTCAACAAGGTCGTGCAGGAAGTCCGGGAAGGCACTTTCGACTACATGCTGCTCAAGCCTGCCCCCTCCCTGCTGCTGGCCAGCACGCGCCGCTTCGTCGTCTGGCACGTCAGCGACGTGGTGCTGGGCGCGGCCGTGATCTGGGTCGGCCTGGCCCGGCTGGAGGCGAACGTCACCCTGGCCGGCGCCGCCGTCTTCGCGGCCGCCATGACCGCCGGCGTCGCCATCGTCTACGCCATCTGGCTGGCGCTGACCACGCTGGTGTTCTGGTTCGTGCGCGTCGAGAACATCACCATGATCTTCAACCTGTTCTTCGAGACCGGCCGCTACCCCGTCGAGGTCTACCCGTTCTGGCTGCGGCAGCTCTTGACCTTTGTGTTCCCCGTCGCCTTCATCACCACCGTGCCCGCCCAGACCATCACCGGGCGCGAGCCGCTGGTGGTGCTGTGGGCCGCCCCGCTGATCGCCGCCGCGGCCCTGCTGGCGGCCGTGCGCTTCTGGCGCTTCGGCCTGCGGAACTACACCAGCGCGTCGAGCTGACCGCGCGCCGCCGGCGGCCCCTTCTTCTGGGAGGTACGCAAAGGTCTCCCTGCGGCGAGGAGCCGAGGACCGAGAGCCGCGGTTCGCCGCGGATTACTCGGCCAATTCGCGGGCGCGGGCCAGCACCGCGTCCAGCATCGGCGGCGTCAGCCGTCCGGTGAAGGTGTTCTGCTGGCTGGGGTGATAGGCGCCCAGCAGCGTTCGAGCGCCGATCGCGGCTTCGGCCCCGTGGCGGAACGGGGGCGCCGGGCGCGGCACGGACTGGCCGCGGTCGCGCAGCAGACGCAGCAGCTGGCGCCAGGCCTCGCCGCCCAGCGCCACCAGCACGCGCAGCCGCGGAAGCAGATCGAGTTCGGCATCCAGCCAAGGCTGGCAGGCGGCCCGCTCCGCGGCCGTTGGTTTGTTGCCCGGCGGGGCGCAGCGCACGATGGCCGTCAGGTACGCGCCGCGCAGCGCCAGCCCGTCGCCGCGCCGCTCGCTGCGCGCCTGGGTGGCGAACCCCGCGCGGTGCAGCGCCGCGAACAGGAAGTCCCCCGACCGGTCCCCCGTGAACACCCGGCCGGTGCGGTTGCCGCCGTGCGCCGCGGGCGCCAGCCCAACCAGCAGCACGCGCGCCTGCGGGTCGCCAAACCCCGCCACGGGACGCCCCCAGTAGATCTCGTCTCGATACGCGGCGCGCTTCACGCGCGCAACCTCCTCGCGCCAGGCCGTCAACCGCGGACAGCGGCGGCAGCCGTGCACGGCGCACGCCAGCGCCGCCAGGCCGCTCACCGCCGCCGCCGCTCCACCGGCCGCTCAGGCGCTCCGCCGCGGCTGCCCCCCAGCGGCCGCGGCGCAGGCCGTGCGCGCCAGGAAGGGCGCGGCGCGTTCCAGAAAGGCGTCGGGCGCCTCCTCGTGCGGCAGGTGGCCCGTCTGTGGAATGACGCGCAGCTCGGCGTCGGCAAAGCGCCCGACCAGCCCCAGGGCCAGGTCGTAGGCCGCGACCCGGTCGGTCTCGCCGATGATCGTCAGCACGGGGCAGGCGGTCCGCGCAATCGCCTGGTCGTGCGCCAGCGGGTCCACGCCGGCCAGCATGGCCGGCAGCGCCTCCAGGAACCCCGGCGTGCCGAAGGTCAGGTATTGCCGATCCACGTCGGCGCTGGTCGTCCCCCAGGCGTCGCAGCGGCCCAGCATCTGCCCCAGGCGCACGTACCAGCGTTGCGCATAGAGCCGCTGCGCCAGCATGCCCGTGGGGCCGGGCAGCGCGCGCAACAGCCAGACGGCCAGGCGCAGCTGGAGGTTGGCAACCAGAAACGGGCTGACCAGCAGCAGACCGCCCACGCGCGCCGGGTAATCCGCCGCCAGCCTGACCGCCGTCTGCGCCCCGGCCGAACTGGCCGCCACGACTGTGCGCGCCAGCCGCTGGGCGTCCATCCACTCGATCACGCGCGCGGCGTGCGCGGCGGCGTCGTAGCGGGCGGCGGCGGGCTTGTCGGACAGCCCGTGGCCCAGCAGGTCGAGCCAGTGCACTCGGAACTCACGCGCCAGGCGCGGGGTCACGAACTCCCAGGTGCGCGTGTTGCCGCAGAAGCCGGGCAGCATCAGCACGTCCGCCCCCGCGCCGAACGCGCGGCTGTACAAGCGGCCGTCGCTGGTTGGGGTCCGGCGGCCGTCCTCGAGATGCGCGGTGATCTCGAATGGGGGCGGCCGCCCCCGCAGCGCCAGCCACGCGCCGACCGCCGCCGCGCCCAGCAGCAGCGCCTTCACCTCGGTCTCCTATCCGCCGCCCCGGCCATCGCCGCCCAGCCGCCCCTCTGCTCCTCCATTGTGCACCGCGCGAACACGCCGCCGTTCCCGCCTGCCGCCGCGCTGCCCGCCAATCCCCCGGCAGCCAGGCACGGTCCACGCATCCTCCCCGCGCGTGTCCTATGCTAGAGTTGCCGTCCGCAGCTCAGCGGAGTTGGAACTCTGCGCCCCGCGGCGCAGCTAGACTTCTGGAAACGACATGGCCGTGCGCAGTTACGAACTCGTGGTGATCTTTGGGGTCGGCCAGGTCCCCGAGCTCACCGCCGCCCACATTGACGCCGTCACCGAGCGCATCAGCGTCCAGGGCGGCGAGGTGGACACGGCCAACGCCTGGGGCCGCCGCAAGTTTGCCTACCCGATCGAGAATCAGAACGAGGGGCACTACGTGCTCTTGAAATTCACCATCGACCCGGCCAACGTTGCCGAGCTGGAGCGCTCGCTGCGGCTGCTGGAAGACGTGACGCGCTTCCTGATCGTGGCCGAAGACCCCGATGTGGCCGCCTACGAGGCCAAGCAGCTGGCGGAGGCGCACCGTTGACGAACGAGAGCGGGCAACAGCGGCGCGGCCGCTCGCGCGGCCTCAACAAAGTCCAGATCATCGGCAACCTGGGGCGCGACCCTGAGATGCGCTTCACGCAGGACGGCACGCCCGTCACCAACTTCAGCGTGGCGGTCAATGACAGTTGGCAAGGCCGCGACGGGGAGGCGCGCGAGCGCACCGAGTGGTTCCGCATCGTGGCCTGGAGGCGGCTTGCCGAGATCGCCAACGAATACCTCCGCCGCGGTTCCCAGGTCTACATCGAAGGACGGCTGGAAACGCGCCAGTGGCAAGACCGCGAAGGCAACGACCGCACCACCACCGAGCTGATCGCGCGCGACATGATGATGCTGGGCAGCCGCTCGAGCGGCGGTGACGGCGGCGGGTCGTACGGTGACCGCGACGAGGCACGCTCCGACGGCGGCGGACGCCCAGACAACCAGAGCGGCAACCGCCCGGCGGCGGACCAGGGCGACATTTCCCCCGACGACCTGCCCTTTTAGCGCGCACCAGCACCCAGGACGGACGCCATGGCCACCGACAGACCCACCGGAACAACGGAAAGCAGCCAGCGGCCGCCGTCGGGCGGCGGCGGGTCGGGCGGACGCCCGCGGCCGGGCGGCCGTGGGCGCGGCCGCGGCCGCGGGTTCCGGCGCCGCGGCGACTACTTCAATCAGACCGGCGAACCCATCGACTACAAGAACGCCATGCTGCTGCGGCGCTTCATCGCCGACACGGGCCGCATCGAGTCGCGCCGCAAGACGGGCATCACGGCCAAGAATCAGCGCAAGCTGGCCATCGCCATCAAGCGCGCCCGCTATCTGGGCCTGCTGCCCTACGTGGTGCGCCGCCGCCTGCGCGGCTAGCGCCAGACCTTCGCGCGGATGCCGCCGCGCACGCACGCCCAACGCCGCCGCGCCGCCCGCGACCGCCGCCGCGCCGCCCGCCAACGCGCCAGCGTCAGCCTGGCGTGGCGCGACCTGCCCGCCGCGCTGCGCGACTGGCGCGAGCAGCGGCCCTCCCTGCGCCGCGCCGCCGCCGCCAAGTCCCTGATCGCCGCCGCCGCGCTGCTGGCGGCCGTCACCGGCGCCTTGATCGGCGCGTCGCTCTACGGCGAGCTGGTTGCGCGGCCCGCCGAACCGGTCGCCATCGTGAACGGCGAACCAATCACCGCCGCGCGCTATGCGGACTACCTGGCGCTGCGCGGGCTGGAACTGCGGCGGCGCATCGCCGCCGCGCCAACTGCCGCCGGCGCCGCCGCGCCGGACGAGCTGCAATCGCAGCTGGCCACGCTGACCTTCGGGGCCGTAACCGATCTGGTCGCCGCGGAGGTCGTGCGCCCCGCGGCGCTGGAGATGCAGGTCGAGGTCTCCGACGCCGACGTGGACGCGGCCCTGGCCGAGTTCGTGCGCGTGGTTGGCGGCCAACAGGACGACGCCTCGTTCGAGCAGGCCTTTGCGCGCGTGCGTGACCAGACCGGGCTCGGCGCCGACACCATTCGCGGCGTCATCGCCGACCGCGCGCTGGCCGCCGCGGTGGCCGAGCGGCTGGCGTCGGAGCTCGACCCGGCGCCCGAACAGATTCGCGCCGCGCAGATCGTGACCGCCGCCGAGGACCAGGCCGAAACCGTGGTCGCCCGCTTGAAGGCGCTCCAGCCCTTCGCGCTGGTGGCCGAGCAGGTATCCATCGACGACAGCGCGCCGGACGGCGGCGACCTTGGCTGGCTGCCGCGCGGCCTCATGCCGGAGGTCTGGGACCAGGCGGCCTTCGAGCTGCGGCCCGGAACCCGCAGCCGGCCCGTGGAGACGCCGCTGGGCTGGCACGTCATCCTGGTTCACGAACGCGCCGCGTCCCGCGGCCTCGCTCCCGAGACCGCCGACCGCCGCCGCAACGCAACCTTCGACCGCTGGCTGCAAACCATGCGCGCCGACGCCGACGTCGAGTTCCTGCTGAACCCCGACATCCTGGCCTGGGCCCAAGAGCGGCTCCCCGACCCCGCGCCTTCGAACACCCGCTGACCACGGGCGCCCCTCGGCGCCCCCGCCCCGCGCCGCCGCATTCCCCCGCCAGGTTCTTTTCCACCGCCCCGCTCCCTCTGAGACCTGGGCGAACCCCGGCGTTCCGGCAACAGCCCGCCTGTACTCGATACGGGGTCGGAACGACGGGTGTTGCAACGGACCCCTCCTGGGCGGGCGACGGCGGCGGAGGAGCCGAGGTCGATATGCCCCCCCCTTGCGCTGGCGGGGCGTTGGCGTACTATGAGCGTGGCGGCGCTGATGGAGCGCCGTCGTTTTGCGAGATCGTGGGAGGCCGGCCTCGCCGGGAGACTGGCTTGGTGTCTGTTCCTTCGTTGTCTTCGAGTTCCAACCCGTCCCGCCGCGCGTTCCTGACGCGCCTGTTGGCGGCGGTCGGCGCCTCCATAAGCGTGGGCGCCGGCGTCGCCCGCGCCGACACGCCCGAGGCCGACGCGCCCCAGCCGGTGATCTATCTGCCGGACCAGGGCCATCACCTTGGCGGCCCGATGCTGGTGTGGTGGCTGCAATACGGCCGCGAGGAAGGCATCGGCTGGCCGGTGACCGAGCAGGTGCGCCTCGGGAGCCGGCGCGTGCAGTTCTTCGAGCGCGGGGCGCTGGAGCTGGCGCCCACCTCGCGCGAACCGCTGGGGGTCGTTCCGGTCGAAATCGGCCGCGCCTACGTGTCCCGGCGGCCGACGCCGTCCGCGCCGCAGCCCGGCCAGTACTTCCGCCAGACCGGCGTGGCCGCGCATCCCGATCTCTGGCCCTACCACCGCGAGAGCGGCGGGGTCTTCCGGTTCGGCTATCCGCTGGCGCCGGCGGTGGAGGGGGCGAACGCGCTCTGGCAAGTCTTTGGCCGCGCGGTGCTGGTCTCGGCCGGCAGCCGCGTCAGCCAGCTTCCGCTCGGAATCATGGAGGCCAACCGGCGGGGCGTGCCCATGGCGCCGGTCCCGCGCGCGCGGCACGCGCCCGTGGTGGACCTGCAGGCGCTCGACCCGCTGTACGGCCCGCCGGCCGACCGCCGCGCACAGGTGGACCTCACGCGCCAGGTGGTGACGTTCTTCGACGGCGATACGCCGGTGCGGCAGGCCGCCACCTCGACCGGGGTCTACCCCGACTACACGCCGAGCGGCAGCTACCGCATCTTCATGCGCGTGCCGCGCGCCCGCATGGTGTCCAACGGCAGCACCGCGGCCGAATACGACCTGGACGACATCCAGCACATTCAGTACTTCACCGAACGCTGGATCGGGTTTCACTACGCCTACTGGCACGACGAATTCGGCCAGACACGCAGCGCGGGCTGCGTGAACCTGCGCCTGGACGACTCGCGCTGGGCCTGGAACTTCTGCGACCACGGCACGCCGGTGGTGGTGCACCACTAGGCGGCGGCCGCGCGCCGAAGCTGCCCGATCGTCCCCCCCCCCCGCCGTGGGGCGAAGGGGGCCCCTCACCCTAACCCTCTCCCCGCCGGCGCGGGGAGAGGGGAAAGACGGCGGCGGCGCGCAAGGAAACGAAGGCACTGGCTCCGTAGGCGCGGGGAGAGGGGAAAGACGACGGGCGCGGGAGCAGGGGCAGGGGCGGCGGCGGCGGTTCTTTGCGCCTGAGGCGCGGGCGGTCGTGACGGGCCTAAGATAGAGACCAGACGCGCCTGCGCTCTCCGGACTCCAGTCCAATGGTTCCTGACCTCAGCCCAATGGCCGACGCCGGCAGCCGCGGTCCAGACCGAGCGCCGCTGGTCGTCTTCGTGTGCGTGCACAACGCGGGCCGCAGTCAGATGGCGGAAGGCTTGCTGCGCGCGGCGGCGCTGGTTCACGAGCTGGGGTCGGACCGGGGCGGGTGAACCGGTTCTGGCTGCTGCTGGGTCTGGCCACGGCGCTGCTGGCGGCCGCGCTGGCGGTGAACGCCGTCGACCCCGGCGCGCTGCCCGACGCGGCGCCGCCCGACGGCCCGCTGCTCTCGGAGGAAGAGCGGGCGGGCCGGTTGCTTCGCACGCTGGTCGCGCGCGTCATCGAAGCGGAGATCGAACCCAAAGCCGCCGACGCGGAAGGCACGCGCGTGGTGGACGGCAGCCGCGGCACGGCCACCGTGCGCCGCCGCGCCGCCGAGGATGGAACCGACCTGACCATCCAGTTCGACGGGTACGTGCTGCTGCTGGACCCCGAGGCCGCGCTGGAAAACGAGATTCAGGTGCGCGGCGAGGTGGTGCTCACGCGCCTCGCGGGCGGCGGCGGCCTGCGCGTGCGCAGCGAGGACGTGCAGCTGGCCGTCTTGGACGTGCGGCGGCGCGACCCGCGGCGCGACGCCGCCGGCCGGTTCAGCTTCGACCTGCGCGGCCCCTCGGTTGCGGGACTCAGCGGCGCCATGGTGCACGCCGACGGCCGGCGCCTGGCCATCACGCCCGCGCCGGCGGGCGCCTAGCCGTCCGCCTCTAGCATTCCGCCGGCGCGCAGCACGTTCCAGAAGGCGTAGTCGGCTTGGTGG
Source organism: uncultured Chloroflexota bacterium (assembly GCA_958296175.1). Classification (GTDB taxonomy): domain Bacteria; phylum Chloroflexota; class UBA11872; order UBA11872; family UBA11872; genus UBA11872. The sequence goes on along the minus strand of OY282448.1, from coordinate 729,583 downwards.
ACGATTTGGTTGATCAGGCTGCGCTGGATCAGCTCGCCCTCGCCGGAGTGGCCGCCGGCGGCGTGCGCCACTTCTTCGGGCAGCCCCACCGTCAGGCAGACGTGCACGCCGTAGGCCGGGTGGCGGATCGACGGCCAGCCGGTGCGCGCCCGTTGGGAAGACCAGCGGGCCTGGTTGTCGGGGTCGAATTCCCAGGGCTTGCCCACGTCGTGGCAGAGGGCGGCCGCAATCAGCAGGTCGCGGTCGACGGCCAGGCCGGGGAACTGGCCGACCAGCTGGTCGGCGATGGCGACGGCCAGGCGCGTCACGCCCCGAATGTGGTCGGTTTGCGTGCCCTGCGTCAGCGGCGGGGTGTCGGGGTTGCCCGAGGCGCGAATGTCGGCGATGGCGTCGAAGGAACTGCGCGCCAGCGCCAGCGCCCACGCCTCCACGACCCGATCGGCCAGGGCGGAGTCGCGGATCAGAGCGACTTCGGGCAACTCCGCGCGCACGCGGGCGCGCAGGGCGTCGTCGACGCCGCTGCCCGGCATCCGTCTAGCCGTCGGCTGCGGGCGTGATGTGGAACGCCAGCGTCTGCGTCTGAATCAGCCCCTTGCGCACCACGAAGGTATCCACGCCGCGGGCCGCGCGGCCGTCGGCGTGCGCGGCGGACCATTCCAGCAGCACGACGTCGCCGTCCACGGTCACCGAGTCCTGCCGCGCCTGGAAGCCGTCCAGCTCGTCGAAGAGCCGCGCGAAGAACTCGCGGCAGCCCTGGCGGCCCGCGGTGGTCAGGCCCGGGCGCACGAAGCGCGCGTCGGGCGCATAGTCGGCGGCGATGGCGTCGAAGTCGCCGGACTGCACGGCGTCCCAATGCCGCTGCACTACGCCGCGCGGGTCAGCCACGGCGGGGCCCGAAGCCGACGCGCGCCTGGACGTCTGGCGGCGCGGCCGCGCGCGCCGCCGGGCCCAGGCGGCCTCGACCCGGCGCGGCGGTTACTCGTACCACCCCGAGCCGAAGATCAGGTCGCCGCGGCGCACGACCCAGGAGTGCTTGGTGCCTTCCTGGCCCGTGGTGGGGTTCAGGAAGACGTAGTCGACCCAGCGCCCGGTTTCGTCGGCGGCCAGGATGTCGGCGCCGAAGACGTAGCCGGTGCTGTCGGTGCCCAGCGGGCCGCTCAGGCTTTGGCCAATGAGCTGCGGCGACACGGCGTGGGCCAGCATCTCTCCGCTGGCGTCGGCGACGAAGACGTACCACGGGCCGTCCACGCTCGCGGTGGTGTTGTAGTAGTCGATGGCGGCCTGGCGCCCGTCGGTCTCGTGCAGCCGCAGGGCCTTGGCCACGAACGCCTGGGTGAAGCGCGCGGGGTCGGCATCGCGGTCGATGGGTTCGTACCAGCCGGAGCCGATGATCAGGCCCTCGCGTTCGACCACCCACGAGTGCTTCTGCTCGTAGGCGCCCGTCACGGTGTTCAGGAAGATGTAGTCCACCCACCGGCCCTGAGCGGTGGCTTGCGCGAAGTCCGCGCCGTAGTGGTAGCCGGAGACATCCACCAGGATGTCCAGCGTGCGGCCCAGGCGCTCCGGGCGCGTGCCGTGCGCCACGATGGCGCCGCTGGCCTTGTCGATGATGAAGATGTACCAGGGTCCCTGCACGCTGGCCGGCGCGTTGTAGTAGTCGATGGCGGCCTGGCGCCCGTCGGTCTCGTGCAGCCGCAGGGCCTTGGCCACGAACGCCTGGGTGAAGCGCGCGGGGTCGGCATCGCGGTCGATGGGTTCGTACCAGCCAGAGCCGATGATCAGGCCTTCGCGTTCGACCACCCACGAGTGCTTCTGCTCGTAGGCGCCTGTCACGGTGTTCAGGAAGATGTAGTCCACCCACCGGCCCTGAGCGGTGGCTTGCGCGAAGTCCGCGCCGTAGTGGTAGCCGGAGACATCCACCAGGATGTCCAGCGTGCGGCCCAGGCGCTCCGGGCGCGTGCCGTGCGCCACGATGGCGCCGCTGGCCCGGTCGATGATGAAGGTGTACCAGGGTCCCTGCACGCTGGCCGGCGCGTTGGCGTAGTCGAGCACGGCCTGGCGCCCGTCGGTCTCCAGCACCTGCACGGCTTTGGCCACGTAGGACTGGGTGAAGGCTGCGGCGTCACTGACGGGTTCGTACCAGCCGGTGCCGAAGATCAGGTCGCCGCGGCGCAGGACCCAGGAATGCTTGAGCCCTGCCTGGCCGGTTTCGGGGTTGTCGAAGATGTAGCTGACCCAGCGCCCGGCCTCGTCGGCGGCCAGGATGTCGGCGCCGAAGGCGTAGCCGGCGCTGTCGGTGCCCAGCGGGCCGCGCAGGCTTTGTCCAACCAGCTGCGGCGACGCGGCGTGGACCAGCAGCTCGCCGCCGGCGTCGACGACGAAGACGTACCAGGGGCCGTCCACGCTCTGCGGCGAGCCGTAGTAGGCGAAGGCTTCGTCGCGGCCCGCGGCCTCGTAGAGGTTCACGGCCTGCTGCACGAAGGCCTGGGTGAAGGCGGCGGGGTCGTCCTTGGTCGGGGCAGGCTCGTACCAGCCCGACCCGAAGATCAACCCGTCGTGAAGGACGTTCCAGGAATGCTTGGTCTGCGCCGTGCCCGTTTCCGGGTTGGTCCAGGTGTAGTGCACCCAGCCTCCGTCCTCGGAGGCCGCGGCCGCGCTTTGCCGGGCGATGGGGAAGCCGTCCGTCCCGCGCAGATCCTCGACGCCCACCAGCTCCGGCATGATGGGATGCGACAGCAGCGTGCCCTCCGCGTCGGCGACGTAGACGTACCAGGGGCCGTCCACGCTCTGCGGCGAGCCGTAGTGGGCGAAGGTTTCGTCGCGGCCCACGGCGTCGTAGAGGCTCACGGCGCGCTGCACCAGGGTCTGCGTGTAGGCGGCGGGGTCGTCGGCCTTGGAGGGGCCGGGTTCGTACCAGCCGGAGCCGAAGATCAGCCCGTCGTAGCGCACGAGCCAGTAGTGCTTGGTTTCCAGCTGGCCGTCCGCGCCCGTCAGCACGTCGGACGTCCAGGCGCCGCCCTCGGCGGCGGCGGCCGCGATCAGCGCGCCGTTGGGGTAACCGGCCAGGCCGCGCACGTCGGTGACGCGGCGCCCGCGAATCTCCGGGTTCGGGTGGGCGCGCGTCACGCCGTCGGCGTCCACGATGAAGACGTACCAGCGCCCGTCCATGCTCTCGGGCGCGTTGTAGTAGTCGATCGCGGCTTGCATGCCGTCGGCGTTGTAACGGTCGATGGCGCGCTCGACGAACGCCTGGGTGAAGCCGGCCGGGTCGGTCTTGGGCGGCGTGGCGAACGGGCGGGCGCCAAAGAAGAAGTCGTTGCGGTGTTCGGCCTGACACACGGCTTCGGCCTGTTCGCCGTAGGTGCGCTGATAGATGCCGACGTTGTCGACGTTGCCAGCGGCGGCCTCGGCGAGGTCGTTCAGCTCGACGCAGGTCGTGGGCCACTGCGCCAGGGCGGCGGAGACCGCGGCAGACAGAAGCACGGCGACGGCAACCGCCGCCAGAACGAGTCGTTTCGTCATCACTGGAAGCCGCGCCCTCCTGGATTGTTGCGTGTTTGCAAGCGCGATGCGCCGTTCGCCCGGTCGTTTCCGAGAACGGCCGTCACGGCAGGCTACCACCTGCGGAACAGAGCGGTGGGTTTGCGGCCGCAGGCCGCTGGCAGCGAGCCGCTGGCTGCCCCCGTCGTCAGCCTCCGTCCTTCATCCCAAAGTCGCGCCAGCCCCAGTCCAGGCGCAGGCGCGGCATGGGGAACTCGAAGTACCAGCGGATCGAGACCGGGTCCCGCTCGCCGCCCAGGTAGGCGTAGAAGAGCGCGGCGCGGCCGGGGACTTCGTCCACCAGGCGGATCGGGGTGATCTGGTGGAACAATCTCGGGTCCTCGTTGTCCTCCAGGTATTGGCGCAGCTGCGGGGCGTAGGGTTCGGCGTCGTTCGGATGCGCGGCGTCCAGGTCGATGGCTTCGTGGCGGTTCCAGGCGGGCAGGCTGCGGCCGGCGGCGGGGGCGCCCAGGCTGCATGCAGCCCAGATCGGCGTGCTCCAGGCGTATTCGCCGTCGGTCTGCCGCAGACGCACGTAATAGGCGGCCTGCGGCAGCGGCGCGGCGCGGCGTCGAGGGCGATCTCGCTGCCCGCCGGGTGGCCGTTGGCGCGCACCTCCAGGATGATGCGCGCGCCGGTAGTGGCGTAGGTGCGCCGCGCGCGCAGCGCCTGCCAAATGGCGCCGCGCTCGCAGCGCGCGGCGCGCACCGCCGCCACGGGCCCGCAGCCGAAGGCCGCGTCGCGCACCCGCAGCCAGCGCTGAAAGCGTCCCCGAAAATGATGCGCGGCCATGGGGGCGGCCAGTGTGGGCAGGTGGGTGTCGCCGGAGGCAATCACGGCCGGCCGGTGCCCGTGGCGCAGGGCGCGCTGCAGCAGCCATTCCGCCGCCCCGTGCCCGCTGGCCGCTTCCACCAGCGGCTCGTGCGCCGTGGGGTAGGCCTCCCAGTCCGCCGGCCCGCCGCCCACGTGCGCCTCCAGCAGCACGTCCTCGCGGCCGCCGTAGGCCGCCAGCAGCTCGTCCATGTCGACGAAGGCCGGCGCGTGGCGCTCGGCCCAGTCCCGAAAGATCACGTTGCGGTCGCCGCCGACCTGGGGATGCGCTTCGGCGGCCAGAAATGGGACGTACGCGCCCGGCTGGTCGTTGGCGCGGTGGGCGTCCTGGTGCGCCTGCCAGACGGCGGGCCGCTGGTCTTGATCGGGCGGCGCCATGGGTCCGGGGGCCGCAAAGTCCAGCCGCGCCTGGCCGCGCGCCTGGGCGTGGCGGCCGGCCGGGTGCAGCATCGGCGTGGGGTCGTCCATCAGGCTCATGCTGACGTCGCCCCAACTGTGCGAGTGCAGGTCGCCCCAGAGCAGCCGCGCGGCCGGGGCCGCCTCCACGCGCAGCGGGTTGCTGCGCGTGGACAGCCCGCGGGCGCGGTCGTGCGCCTCGATACGCACCAGCCCGGGCGCGGACGCCGACACGCCGTCGATCACGGCCGCGCCGGCGTCCGCCGGTCCAAGCTCCACGCGGCGCGGCAGCCCCTGGAGACCCGCCGCCGGGCGCAGCTCGATGGTTCCCCGATACTGCGTGCAGACGTTGTGGTGGCGGTCGTAGACGGCCAGGTGCAGCGCAAAGGGTTCGCCGACCTGCGCGATGGATGGGCCGAGCAGCCGCAGCAGCGCGGGGGCGGGGTCGGACGCCACGTGCAGGCGCGCCTCGCCGCCCGAAAGCTGGCGGTAGTCCAGGCCGCCGCTGCGGTCCATCGACACGACGATACGGCCGTTGCAGGTCACGTCGGAGACCTCGCTGCCCGGCCCGCCCTGGCTGGTGTCGCCGACCAGCAGCCGCAGCTCGTCGCCGGGCCGCAGCGCGCCGTCGGCCGCCGCGATGCGGGCAAACGAGGGCCAGTGGGACTGGTTGAGCGTGTTGAGCTCCAGCCGCACCTGCGCGGCGGCGCTGGCATGCAGCACGGCAAAGTCGCGGCCCCGCGGCCGGTCGTCTTGCACGCGGTGCGCCAGCAGAAACCCGTAGCGTTCGAACAGGAACCCGCCGCCGGCCGCGACCGGCGTCTGGACGGTGATTCGAAACTCCCAGGTGCCAACCGCCCCGGCCGTGAGGCGCAGATCCGGCCCCGTCACCGCGGCCCCCGCCGCCGGATGGAACCTGACTTCCAGCCGCGCCCGTTCGTTGCCGCCCCGCGCCCGAAACGGCAGCGTGGCCGGCGCCGGCCGATTCACGGCCCGGGTGCCGGCCGGGCCGCGAGGCCGGGGGCGGCTGCCTCGCGGCCGCGCCTCGCGCGCGTCATGCGCCGCGGGCGGACAGGCGGCGGAGGCGGGGGGCGTGCGCGGCCACTTTTTCGAAGGCGTGGGCAACCTGCGCCACCCAGGCGTCGGCGGGGTCGACGGGCGTGGGGAGCCAGACGCACGCGGCGTTGAGCCGCTCGCTCACGGGCAGACTGCCCGGCGGCAGGGGTTGGCGCGTGTCCGCAGGCAGATCGCCCCAGGGGCCGCCCAGCCCGTCGAACGGGAAGTCGCTGAACAGCGGGTGTCGATGCATGGCGCCGTACAGGCCGGAGGGTTGGTCCGGGTTGACGCGCACGCCTTCGGCGGCCAGCGCCCGAAGGATCGAGCCGAGAGGCGCGCCGAGCGCGGCGGGGTCGAGGCGCACGGCGTAGATCAGATAGCCGCCGCGCTCGGCGGGGGCGTAGGTCTGCTGGGGATGGACGCCGGGCACGTCGTCCAGCAGGGCGTCCAGCCGCGCGAACCAACGGGCGCGCCGCTGGTTGAGGTCGGGCAGCCGCGCCAGCCGCGCGCGCGCCAGGGCGATGCCCAGAGGGTTGGCGCGGTATTTGACCCCCAGGCCAACGCGGCCCAAGGCGCGGAAAGCGTCGGTCTGCAGCAGGCGGTCCACGCGCCCGTAATGCCCCAGCGCGGCCATGCGGTCGTGCAGCGCCGGGTCGTTGGTGACTACCACGCCGGCTTCGATGCCGCTCACGGGTTTGGAGGCTTGCAAGCTGAAGCAGCCGACGTGCCCGACGGCCCCGACCGGCCGTCCGCGCCAGCGCGCGCCGTGGGCGTGCGAGGCGTCCTCGATCAGGGTGACGCCGGCGCCGTCCGCAATGTCACGCAGGGCGTCCAGGTCGGCGGGGGCGCCGTAAACGTGCGTGGCAACGATGGCGCAGGTGCGGTCCGTGATCTTGCGGCGCACGTCGGCGGGGTCGATGCAAAACGTCTGCGGGTCGGCGTCGGCGAACACGGGCGCGGCGCCGCAGTGCAGCGCCGGCGAGATGGAGGCGTGCCAGGTGAGCGAGGGCACGATGACCTCGCGCCCCCGCGCGGCGCCGGCCGCGAACATGGCCGAGTGCAGCGCCGCCGTGCCGTTGCACACCGCCAGGGCGAAGCGCGCCCCGACGAACGCGCGGAACTCGTCCTCGAACCGCTCGATCTGGTCGTAGCCGTAATTCTCGTCCTCCAGGGCCGCCAGCACGGCGCGCCGCTCCCGCTCGGTCACGTCGGCCCACCGGTCGTCGACGGGCGCGGTGACGGCGGGCGGGCCGCCCTCGATGGCCAGCCGGTGCATGGGCGAGTCTCCGGATGCGCGTCCCGACAGTATCGCCGTACGACGGCGCTTCCCGCACCTGCGGCCGCCGCGCGGCGTTAGTCAGTAGGTGTCCCAGCCGGACGGTTCGCGCACCTGGGCCGTGTCGCTGCGGCGCAGCGTGACGACGCGGGGCGCGGCCAGCGGTTGGTTGTCGGGCGGCGGCGCATCGCCCGCGGCCGCGGCGGTCTGCGCCACGCTGGCCAGGCCGTGCAGCTTGTCCGCGCCCGCCAGCGCCGCGGCGTCGCCGGCGTAGTAATCGAACCAGGGGAGGCCGGCCTCGGTGTACGCCCGCGCCGAGGGCGGCTCGGTCGGAGGGCGCTCGCCGGTGATGGACAGCCACTGGCGCGAGTTGGCAATGGTGACGAAGCAGCGGCTGGAGCGGCGCTGGTCCCAGGCGTCCAGACCGTAGTCGTCCGCGTAGATCTGCTGCCGCATGCGGCCGCCGGGGGCAAGGCCCATGTCGGCGGCGGGAGGAGGCGGCGCGGACATCACCATGCCGCGCTCGTGCTCCTCGTACTGGTCCTCGTACCGGTCCGCCTTCATGGGAAACACCATGAGCTGCAGGCCGCCGTGCTGCGCCTCGCCGGTCAGCTGCTCCTCGGCGGTGTAGCCCTGGCCCAGCGGCATGGCCACGAACTGGCGCACCACGCCTTCCTCCACGCAGAAGCCGTCCAGCCAGGGCTGGTCGGGCGCCGCCAGGTAGTCCTGCGGGTCGGTGTTGAGATGCCCCATCCAGCCGCCGCCGCTGATGGCGCAGACCTTGCCGGCCGCGACCTTCACGGCGAACGGGTAGTCGGCGCTCGACTCGAAGGCGATCCACAAGGCTTCGGCCTGGTACATGGGCGTGATCACCCCGCCGCGGCGCAGCTGCGCCGCGGGGATGCGCCCCGCGTAGTCGTCCAGGTGCCGCAGCGGGAAACGGCCCAGGCCGGGCGGCAGTCCGTAGAGACCCTCGTCGTGGTCGGGGATGCGCAGCGTGCGCTGCAGCTCGATGGTCAGCACGGCCTTCGCGTGCACGTCGGGAAACCGAAAGGTCAGCCGGTCGTCGTCGAGCGTGATCATGGGGGCGCGTTCTCCTCTGTTTGCCTCGGGGGGCTTTGGTTCCTCGGTTACCACTCGCCGTCGCGCACCTCGCGCACCACGCGGAGGACGGCGTGGTCGGGCGCCTCCTCGAGCTGGCGGAGCAGCTCCGCGAACAGCCGCGGCCGCGCGCGGATGATGGCCAGCAGATCGCCAGACACCTTGCCCGCCAGCGCCAGCAGCACGTCGGGGTTCTGCCCCAGCTCCTGGGCAAGCCGCCGCGTGACCGCCTCGGAGGGCGGAGGGACCCGGCCGCGCTCGATCTTGCTCAGGTAGGCCGGCTCGACGCCGACCCGCAGCGCCACCTGCCGCAGGGAAAAGCGCCGATCCCGCCGCCGGAGACGCTCGCGCTCCTCTCGAACGACTGCGCCGAAATGCGTCATGTGTCCTACATACTACACAGCAGGCAGCGCCTGTCAACCCCCCAAGGCGCTGCTCACCCCCGTCCAGAATCCGTCGAGGTCAGGACCCGTCAGCCGCGGGCGAGACCACAGTGGCCGCGTCGGGCTGGTTCTCCGAGATCCCAGGGCCCGTCCGCCGCGGGCGGAACGGCGCCCAGTGGGGAGCGGCGTTACCCCCATACCTCCGCCTCGGTCCGCCACGGGCGGTCCGGCGCCGGCGTCGACCTTTGCGCCGCCGGCCGGCCGGCGGCCCCGACCCGCTCGTGCAGGGACGTTTCCAGACGGCGGCGCTCTATTCGAGTTGGGTGTCCAGAATCTCGCGCGCCTGGCGGGCGCGGAAGTCGGCCAGCTGCTGGCGCAGGTCGGGGTCGTTCAGCGCCAGGATTTCCAGCGCCAGCAGGGCGGCGTTGACGGCGCCGGCGCTGCCAATGGCCAGCGTGGCCACCGGAATGCCGCGCGGCATCTGCGCCATGGCCAGCAGCGAGTCCAGCCCGTCCAGCGACCAGGCCTGCATGGGCACGCCCAGCACGGGCAGCAGCGTGTGGGCGGCCACCACCCCGGCCAGGTGCGCCGCGCCGCCGGCGGCGGCGATCAGCACGCGCAGGCCGCGCTCGTCGGCCGTGCGCGCCCAGACCGCCGTTTCGTCGGGCGTGCGGTGGGCCGAAAGCACGCGCACCTCGTAGGGCACGCCAAAGTCGGCCAGCGTCGCGGCAGTGCGCTGCATCACGTCCCAGTCGGACGTGCTGCCCATCACGATGCCGACGCGCGGAGATTCGGTTGGTGCGTGCATGGCGGCCTCACTCCCCCTGCGCCAGCGAATAGCTGCGCTGACCGTCGAACGTGCAGAGGTTTTCGGTCTTGATGAAGTCCAACCCGGCGGCGCCCACACGGCTCAGCAGCGCGGCGATTTGCGCGTGGCTGACCTCCGCGCCGTTGGCGCCTGTGAAGCGGGCGCGCCAGTGGTCCACCAGCAAGCTGCGCGCCACGGCCACCGGCCAGACCTGCGCCCCGCGGTTGCTGATCATCTGCAGCTGCAGCCCGCCGCCGTTGGCCGTGCGCAGCCGCTGGGCAAGATCGTCGGGCGTCCCCTCGCGCCAGTCCAGAAACACGTCCACGCCCACGGTTTGTTTGACCGGCCGGGGCCGCGGCGCGCGCGGGGGGCTGGACGCCGCGGGGCCGCCGACCCCGAAAATCGAAAGCGGCAGGGTGTGGGGATAGTGCCCCAGGCGCTCCTTCACGGCCTGGCCAAACTCGTGGGTTCCCACCTTCGCCGTGCTGAACTCCGGCGTATAGATGTCGTAGGTGTGCACGCCGTCTTCCAGCGTGCGCAGCCAGGCGTTTTGCACGCGGGAGGCCGCCACGTCCTGGCCGAGGTGGTCCAGCATCAGCACGGCGGCGGTGAGCAGGCCGGACGGGTTGGCCAGGTTCTGCCCGGCGCGGCGCGGCGCGGAGCCGTGGATGGCCTCGAACATGGCCGCGTCCTCACCAATGTTGGCGGCGCCCGCCAGCCCCACCGACCCGGCAATCTGCGCCACCACGTCGGACAAGATGTCGCCGTAAAGGTTCGGCAGCACCACCACGTCGAAGATTTCCGGCGTGTCGGCCAGCTTGGCCGCGCCGATGTCCACGATCCAGTATTCGGACTCGATGTCCGGATATTCCGCCGCCACCTCGTCGAAGACCTCGTGGAAGAGGCCGTCCGACAATTTCATGATGTTGTCTTTGGCGAAGGCCGTGACCTTCTTTCGGTGATGGCTGCGCGCATATTCGAACGCATAGCGGATGACGCGTTCGCTGCCAGGGCGCGAAATGAGCTTCAGCGACTGCATCACGTCGGCGGTCTGACGGTGCTCGATGCCGGCGTACAGGTCTTCCTCGTTCTCTCGGATCACCACCACGTTCATGTCCGGGGAGTGCTTGGTCGCCACGTAGGGGTGGAAGGTGGCGGCGGGCCGCACGTTGGCGTACAGCCCCAGCGCCACGCGCGTGGTGACGTTGAGGCTCTGGTAACCGCCGCCCTGCGGGGTGGTGACCGGCCCCTTCAAGAACACGCGCGTGCGGCGGATGGACTCCCAGGACTCGTCGTCGATGCCCGACGTTATGCCGCGCGTGTAAACCTGCTCGCCAATCTCGATAGTCTCGATGTCCAGCTTCGCGCCGGCGGCTTCGATGATCTCCAAAACCACGGGCATGATTTCAGGCCCAATCCCGTCGCCATGGGCCACGGTCACCGGGATAGATTCGTCACTCATACACAGGCTCCAAGCTGATGGTCAACGCAGGACACAGGGGGCAAACAGGCCGTAAGTTCCAGCACGTCACACATGCGGCCGCGGCCCGTTGCGCACAGAATACGATTGTAGCCAGAAGTATAGGTAATAAGCCGGGTTCGTGAATCGATACGCGCCACGACCGCGCTCCGGGTCTTGGGTGATCGCGCCTAACCCGCGCATCCGACGCAGAAAGGCACTCACTGCCCGACCACTGTCGGGCGGCAGCCGCTCAATGAGCTCCGACCGACGGAACTCGTGCGTCAGGGGCTGCTTGGGAAGCGTCCGCAGGATCTCGCGGTACTCGGCGCTGCGCAGAGCCTCCACGATCTGGGGTTGCAGGATTTTGTGTCCGATGGCTTCCGCAGCTCTCAACGTTCCCCGAATCGCGACGTCCATGTCGACCGGGTACTTCACGGCCAGCCTGTACACCGCATCTCCAATTTCATGCGCGACGACTGGAAGACCTCCGGTCATCTGGGTCATGAATAAAAGGGCGTCGGCATCAATCGACCCGTCGACGCTATCGAAGCACTTGCGAAAGAAGTCCTCCGACTCCTGCTGATTCCACGGCTGGACGTCGATGACGTCAAAAACGCGCGCCAGCGACGGTTGGAGCGTGATCAGGCTTCTGCGCGCTTCTTCGAGCCCGACCAGCAGCAACGTGACGTTCGTCGGCGTTTGGTCGATCGCGATGGTGTCGACCATGCTTTTGAGCCAGTGCGCAAAGTCAGAGCTTTGGGCAATGGAGTCGATATCGTCCAGGACGATGAACAGGGTCGCACGCTCCTGCGCGAGGCTGGTCTGAATCGTGCGCAGCGCCTGGGGGAACGAATTGGTGGCCGCGTGCATGTCGTCCGGCGTAAAGCGGAGTTTGATCGATACGTTGAAAAGTCCAATCGAATCGACTCGCTCCCCAAATATCTGGACGATATTCTTATACCAGGGTTTGCCCACGTTGTCTTTGACGATGTGTTCGAGCGTTTGATGCACGAACCGATCCACCGCGTCGATGTCTCCGAGGAACACGTGGGACGTCGCGGCGGTTTCGTCGCGTTCTGCGAGATAGCGGGCAAAGGACGCGAGCGAGGTCTTGCCGATGCCCCGCTCGCCGGTGAGAAACGCAATCTGAAAGCGGCCATGGGCGGCATTCGTCACGAGCTGCGTGACGCGCGAGATTTGCTCCGCGCGGCCGACGAATAGTTCGAGGTCCGCCGGCTGGCCGGGGCGAAACGGGGAGTGTTCGGGTTTCAACCGAGGGTGCCGTGACGATGCTGCCCGAGCGCCTGGCGGCAGACACGGTCGGGCGGCTGGGGCGGCGCGGCGCCCGCGCGCCTGCGCTTATCCATAGCGCAGCGTGGGGTCGTTGAGGCTATGGCGGATCCAGTGGGCCAGCGCCGCCATGAATCCGCGCAAGCGTTCGCGGGTGGCCTGGTCGGTCAGGGCGCCGTCGGCGTCGAAGCGCCGGCGGGAGCGCACCAGTTGCAGCTCGGGGTCGATCATCACGCGCATGCTGTTGTGCAGCGCAATCTGCCGCAGGTGCATCTGGGCGCGCACGGTGCCGGTGCGCCCGCCGACGCCCATGACGGCGGCCGGTTTGCCGTCCAGCACCGAGGGCCGCCCGCGCGAGGCCCAGTCGATGGCGTTCTTGAGCACCCCGCTGATGGAGTAGTTGTATTCGGGGGCGGCCAGCAGCAGCCCGTCGGCGCCGCCGACGGCGCGCTGCCAGGCGGCCACTGCCGCGGGCGTCCCTGTGTCTTCCAGGTCGACGTTGAAGAGCGGCAGGTCGTGCAGCTCGAAGGTGGTCAGCTCCATGCCCGGCGGGCACACCTCGGCGGCGGCGCGCAGCAGGCCGCTGTTCAGCGACGCGCGCCGCAGGCTGCCCGAGACGCCCAGCACGCGGATCGTGTCGCTCACCAGGGTCTCCTTGGGATGTCAGCGGTCGGGCCGGCGGACGCGGACGGTGCGGCTGCGCCCCAGCCTAGCCGGTCGAGCGGCCGGGCGAACCCGCGCGCGGCGGCGGCCGCGTCCAGACGCGCCGGCCGACCTAGGCGGACGGCTGCACGGTCACCCCGTGCAGGTCTTCCAGCGGGCGGATGATGGCGGTGGTGTTCTGGCCGCCGTAGCCGCGCGCCTGCGCTTCTTTGTACAGCTCGTTGACGGCGCTGGTCACCAGCATGCGCACGCCCACCAGCTTGCCCAGGTCGGCCGCGAGCTGCTGGTCTTTGGCGTGCAGGTCCAGCGCGAACTTGGCCGAGAAGTCGCGCTGCAGCACGTCCTCGTTGATCATGCGGTCGTGCGCCGGGCTGCTGGCGGTGGCGCTGCGCAGCGTGTCGTACATGGCGGCCGGGTCGATGCCGTACTTGACCGCGGCCACGTAGCCCTCGGCAATCGCGGCGTTGACGGCCGCGCCGATCATGTTGTTGACCAGCTTGACCACGCTGCCGCTGCCCGACGGCCCGAAGCGGCGGATGTTGGCGCCAACGGCCTCGAAGACCGGCGCGGCGCGCTCGAAGTCCGCGGCCTCGCCGCCCACCATGATGGCCAGGGTGCCGGCCTGCGCCCCCCAGACCCCGCCGCTGATGGGCGCGTCCAGGTAGCCGCAGCCCTGCGCCTGCGCGGCCGCGGCCAGGCGCTGGGAGGTGTCGGGGCCGTTGGTGCTGAAGTCGATCCAGGTCTGGCCGGCCTGCGCGCCCTCGCGCACGCCGCCCGCGCCCAGGAACACGTCCTCGCACACCGGCGGGACGGGCAGGCAGGCGCACACCACGTCGACGCGCGCGGCCAGGTCGGCGGGGCTGTCGGCCGCCTGGCCGCCGGCGGCCACGAAGTCCTCGACTTTTCCGCGGCTGCGGTTGTGCACCACCACGTCGAACCCCGCGGACCGCAGGTTGACGGCCATGGGCAGCCCCATGGCGCCCAGGCCAATGAATCCAACTCGCATCGCGCACGCTCTCTGGTGGACGCACCAACGCCGCCAGCTTGCCACGCGGTCCCGCCGCCGCTCCTACGTCCTGCCCAGCCTGTCCATCCGTGCCGCACCGCGCGCCCCGAGGGGCCGCGCAGGCTAAGCGGGCATCTGGCGGTTGGTGAGGGCGCGGCCGGCGCGCGCCAGGCCCTCGCCGCCGCTGACGATGCCGGCACCCACCGCGTGCAGCAGGTGGCGCACCCGCGCCTCGTCGTCCATGGCCGGGTCGTTCCAGCTGCAGAGGAACTGCAAGCCTGCGGCCTGGCAGGCGGACTGAACCGCCGTGCGCGCCTGTTCCAGGTCCGCGCCGTAGGGCGGGTCGTGGGCGCCCAGGTGTCCGTAGGAAATCCCCATGTCGCCCGGCCCCCATTCGCCGAAGAACAGGCCGGGCACGGCCGCAATCTCATGCGCGCGCGCCGCGCCGTGGCGGTCCTCGATCTTGACGCCCAGCAGCAGCTCGCCGTCGGGGTCGAGCGGCCAGACGTCCGCGCGGCGCACATAGTCCTGCGGGTCCAGGCCCCAGATATCCGCCGGGACGGCCTGCCCGCCCACGCCGCGCGTGCCTTCGCCCAGGCCGCGGTCCAGGCCGCGGCGGCTGGTGGGATAGCGGGCGGATTCCACGAAGGCGCGCGCGGCCTCGGGGGTGCGCATGTGGCAGAGCACCAGGCCGTGCACGCCGGCCGACAGGATGTGGCGCATCTGCCAGGCGTTGGCGCGCACCTCGGCCTCGGTCATTCCGTTGGCCGGCAGCGTGCACAGCACCGTGGGCGTGCGATGCCCGCTGCGCGTCGGCCCCGCATCCCGCATCCCGCGCATGCAGGCCGTCAAGGCGTGCGGGTCCAGCCCGTGATGCTCGTACTCGATCAGAATGAAGTCCGCCCAGGTATGCGCCAGCTCCCGACCCAGCGCATACGTCAACGGCTCGGACACGCCGGCGTAATACAACGGCTGCCCCGCCTGCACCAGCTCGATGCAGCGGTTCACCCGCGCCGCGGGCCGCTCGTCTGTGGACACGGCTGTGAATCTCCCCTCTACTTACGTGTTCCGCTGGGTTGGGGACGATGCGGAATTGCTTGCGGCCGGCGTGACCGACGAGGACGAAGAGTCGTCCTCGCCATCGTCCTCGTCGTTATCCGCCGCCGGTTCGGACGTCAGAGAAAAATACCTTCGATCCTCGTCCGGGCGAATACCGGTACCAAACTTGGGATCGTAGACCACCAGGGGAACGGTCTCTTCGTCCACCTCGAGGAGAATCCATCCATCGAACGATCCTCCCTGATACAGCGTTACTTCCAGCTTTTCCCCAGGCAATTCCAGGAACGGGTTGGCAGCCACGCCTTTGGTCACGTCCGAACCACCGGACCCGCTGCCTGCCGTTCCAGCAATCAAAGCCGCGACAGTCTGGCTAAAACCGTCGGCAGAAAACTGTGACGAGGAGATCGAAGCTGGAGAATTGCCTCGTGCCACATTCGTCACGCGCAGTTCGAACAGAAAGAACTTCTTCCCGGGCCTAGGATCTGGGTTGAAAAGGCTGGTCGAACTGAGAAGTCTCTCTGCCTCCGAACCGAGATGCGATTCGACGATCTCGATCCGAAACGCCGACGTTACGGCCTCTTCGCCAAGAGAGACAGGGTCCTCGAGATCTATTCCCGTGTCCGTCGGCCGCTGCACTTCGGAGCGGTCGCGCACGATGTTGGCGCCGGACTCCAACTCCAAGTACAGAAAATCTGCGTCGCGGGAGAGAATCGACGACGCTTCGCGGACGGCAAGGACGAAGTCGTCATCGCCTTCGGCGACGTTCTCGAAGGTCAGCCACCCATTCCGCACTTGCTCCGCCCCGTACCCCTTGCCGAACACTGGTGAGGGACCCTCATCGGAGTATTGATCCGTGGAGTCCAGATACAACGTGTGCATCGATCCAGCGAGGCAGAATTTCAGATCGTTGACATCGGCGCTGCTGCCTCTTTCCGTTCCCGTGTGTTCTGCCGCAAGGCGGACCTGAACGAGGTCTGCTGTCTGAGAGAAGTCGATGATCTGAAGGTCCCAGACTCCATACGACCCGACGTCCCCAAGCTCAATCGGATTCTGGCGAGTGGCGCCAAGCACTGACGCGCCCGCACTCGTGGTGCGCCGGATGTGCGGCGGATTCGAGCAGGATTGGTCCGGAACACACGCCCACAAAGTTGCGGCTACTGCGGCGACCGCAATGACTATCCGCTTCATGCCCGCCCAGTCCTTTCGGTGTCAACGACATCGGCGCCGCCCTGGGAAGCGATCGGCGCGGCCTCCACGATGTTGAGCGGCCTCCACGATGTTGATCTGCGCGTCTGCCCTGGCCGCGGTCTCGTTGCGCGTGATCCCGCTCGCTCGTGCGTCGGGAGTTGGCTGCTACGCCGGGCAGAAGCCTAGCATGGGCGCCCGGACGGGGTACCTGTCTGGTTCGATTCCGGCAGCAGTTGGCGGGCGGCGTGGACGACGACGCGAGCCGTGTGGGCGCAGTTGGCGCGGTAGTCGTCGGTGCCGAAGATGTTGGGCCAGTCGGGGCGGCAGACGACGTCGCTGACGGTCAGGACCAGGCCCAGGTCCACGCGGCGGAACTCGGCAACGACCATCAGGGCGGAGGTTTCCATGTCCACGCCCAGCACGCCGGCGGCGGCGTAGCTGCGCACTTTGCCGCTGAACTCGCGGTAGGGCGCGTCGGTGGTCCAGACGGGTCCCAGGTGCACGGCGCGGCCGCTGGCGCGCGCGGCGGCGGCCAGCGCGCGCACGGCCGCGCCGACGGCGCGCGCCGGGCGGCCTGGCGGGGCGTAGTGGTACGACGCGCCTTCTTCGCGCCGCGCGCTGGTGGGGACTACGTACTCGCCCAGGCCGATGTTCTGCCGCAAGGCCCCGACGGCGCCGGCGATCAGGACGGTGCGCGCGCCCAGGGCGATCAGTTCCTCCAGCAGCATGACCGACCGCGCCGCGCCGATGGGAATCAGGGCGGCGCCCACGTCATGCCCGTCCAGCCGGCCGACGTGCAGCGATGCGTGAAGCTTGGACGCGCGCGCCTGCGCGGCTTGCAGCATGGGGTTGAGCATGGGCGGGATGAAGCCGCCCATGACGACGGCGGGGCAGCGCGCGTCGGGGTCGCCGCCGCGCCGCGCCGCTTGGGTGCGCATGTGCGTTTCGGGGTCGATGACTGGTTGGGCGCCGCCGTGCGGGTGCAGCCAGTCGGCGGGCGGTGACGGCATGGGCGCGTGGGGCCTGGGAGGCGGGGAGCGCTGAGGTTAACAGAGGAGCGGGGGCGGCCTGTGGCGAAGACCCTCACCCTAACCCTCTCCCACCGAGTGGGAGAGGGGACCGACAGAGGCCTGAATTGCTGCACTGTGGGTTGCCTCTCCACCCGAGCGGGAGAGGGGACTGTCCATCTACGGGGGGGGGAGCGTGGGCGGCCTGCGGCGAAGACCCTCACCCTAACCCTCTCCCACCGAGTGGGAGAGGGGACCGACAGAGGCCTGAATTGCTGCACTGTGGGTTGCCTCTCCACCCGAGCGGGAGAGGGGACTGTCCATCTACGGGGGGGGAGCGTGGGCGGCCTGCGGCGAAGACCCTCACCCTAACCCTCTCCCACCGAGTGGGAGAGGGGACAGTCCACCTACGGGGTGGGGGGCGGGGGTGCTGGGGGGGAGCGCGGTATCTTGGCTGTATGGATCCGGCTTGGCTTGTGTTGCCTGCGCGGGCGGCGCCGCGGCGGGTTTTGACGCATCGGCGGCTGCCGGCGGGCGAGCGGGTGACGTTGGCGCAGCTGGAGGGGCCGGGCTGCATCCGTCGGCTGTTCGCCACCACCGTGCGGCAGCCGACCCCGGCGCATCAGCGGCAGATCGTGCTGCGGATGTACTGGGACGGGGCGGACGCGCCGGCCGTGGAAGCGCCGCTGGGCGACTTCTTCGGCCAGCTGCACGGGCTGCCGCCCTACGCGCTCGACTCGCGCTATCTCGTCTCGCAATTCCACTCCGGCTACACGGCCACGTTCCCCATGCCCTTCCAGCGGTCGGCGCGCATCGAGGTCGAGCTGGGGCCGGCGGTAGACCCGCCGCGAATCATCCTGTTCGTGGACTGGCACGCCTACCCGGCGGGGTCGCTGACCGAACCGCTGCGGTTTCACGCGCAGTTTCGGCGCGAGTTTCCCTGCCAGGCGCACGGGCGCGGCTATCTGGTGCTGGACGCGGTGGGCCGCGGCTGGCTTTTGGGCTTCAACTACGGCGTGGCCGTGCGCGACGACCGCGCGCGCTGGTCGCACGCGGGGGCCGAGAACATCTACGCGGCCAACGAGGCCGGCGCGCCCGAGGGGCCGTTTGCGCATCTGCGCGGCGGAGGCGGCGAGGACACCTTCGGCGCGTCCTACGGCGGCGTGCTGCACCGCCCGTCCACCCATCTGGATCAAGGCGTGCCCTACTACGCGCAAGAAGACCTGGGCCCGCCCTTCGCGCGGCACACGCTGGCGGCCTACCGGTTCTTTGCCGCCGACGCCATCCCGTTCGGGCGCGCCGTGCAGATGCGGTTCGGGTCGATGGCGAACGACATTTGCAGCACGGCCTACTGGTATCAGGAACCACCGCATCGGCCGTTCGTGCGGCTGCCCTCCTGGGACGGGCTGCTGAAGGGCGCGGAGCTGCCCTATGAGGCCACCGACCCGCCCGCGGCCGCGCCGCGCTGGATGGTGCTGGGGCCGTTCCATCCCGACGCCGCGGCCGCGTTGCGCGCGGCGGCGGACGGCGGCGACCGGATCGACCCCGACTGGCGGCTGGAGGCGAGCGGCTATCCGCCCGACTCACCCTGGCGGAGCGGCGGGCGGCACGTCGCACGCTGGCGCCCCCTGGCCGACGTGCACGGCTTCGTGGACTTCGCGCTGGCCTTTCTGCCCGCCTCCGCCGACAACTCGGTCACCTGGCCTGCCGTCGCCGTGGCGCAAACCTGGCTGCACGTCCAGGCGGCGGGCGCGGTCTCGCTGGAACTGGGCTGGGCGCATCACCTGCGCCTGCGGGTGGGCGGCGGCCCCTGGGAATCGCTGGGACGCCGCGCCTACTTCCAAACCCGCACGCACCGCGTCGAGCTGCAGGCTGGCTGGAACCGCGTGCAGGTCGAGCTGGACAGCCCCGCCGAGGGCATCGACGGCACGACCTGGGGAACCTGGACGTTCGCGCTGCGCGCCGTTGCGGCCGACGGGCGCGAACTGGACCTCCACCCGACGCCCCCCTGAGCGCCGCGGCCGGGGCCGGGCCTGGGGCCGCGCGTCACGCCCTCCGCGGTTTGCCTGTTGCTAGGATGAACCGCTCCGTGCCGAGGCCCCCGCATGTCCGCGCGCCCCATTCTGCTGGTCGCCGGCGGCGCCGGGTTCATTGGGGCCAACTTCGTGCGCCACGTCAGGGCCAACCGCCCCGACTGGCAGGTGCGCGTGCTGGACGCGCTGACCTACGCGGGCGACCGCCGCCGGCTGGACGGCGCGGGCTGCGAGCTGATCGTTGGGGACATTGCCCACCGGCCGACCGCCGCCGCCGCGCTGCAGGGGGCGAGCTGGCTGGTCAACGTTGCGGCCGAGACGCACGTCGACCGCTCGCTGCTGGACGTGGAGCCGTTCCTGCATGCGAACGTCCTCGGCGTGCAGCGGCTGTTCGAGGCCGCGCGCCTGGCCGGCGTTGCCAAGGCGGTGCACGTGAGCACCGACGAGGTGTACGGCGAGACCCGCGGCGGCGCGTTTCGCGAGACCGACGCGCTTGCGCCGCGCAACCCCTATGCCGCCTCCAAGGCCGCCGGCGACCTCATGCTGCTGGCCGCCTGGCAGACGCACCAGTTTCCGCTCTGCATCACGCGCGGCGTCAACACCATCGGCCCCTGGCAGCACCCCGAAAAGGCCGTGCCGCTGTTCACCATCAACGCCATCCGCGGCCAGCCGCTGCCGCTGTACGGCCGCGGGGCGCAGCAGCGCGACCGCCTGCACGTGGACGACCACGCCAGCGCCATCCTGACCGTGCTGGAACGCGGCGAGCCTGGCGAGGTCTACAACGTGGCCGCCGACAACCACTGCGACAACCTGACGGTGGCGCAGCGCATTTGCGCGCGCGTCGGCGCGCCGCCCTCGCTCATTCACTTCGTGACCGACCGCACCGGCCACGACTGGAACTACGCGCTGGACGCGGCCAAGCTGCGCGCCTTGGGCTGGGAGCGGCGCTACGACTTCGGCGCCGCGCTGGACGCCGCCGTGGACTGGTACCTGGCGTCGCCCGACTGGTGGGAACCGATCCTGGAGGGCGAGTTTCAGGCCTATTACGACCGTCAGTACGGCGAGCGGCTGGCGGGCGCCGAGGCCTTCCGCGCGTAGCGCACGGGGGGGGCGATCCCGGTGCACGACACGATCCGGCGGCCGATTCTCTGTCCGCGGCCCGCGCGAGGCGGCGGTGCGGCGCGTGTCGGGCGCCAGGCCGCCCACGGATGACGCGCGGCGCGGCTGCGGGGGGCGCGGGGGGCGATAGCCTCCAGCGCGCCGTTGCATTCACAGTAGGCCCGCGGCTGCGGGCGTGCGGGGGGCGATGGAAAGGCAAGGACAGGTCGTGACCCACGACGCAGCCGCGGGGGGTGCGCGGGATGCGGCGCCGTCCGCGGCGCGCGCGCCGCGCCTGCCCCGCACCACCTGGCGCGACTCCTGGCGCTGGATGCGCTGGGACGTGCCCACGCGCGTCGCCGTACTGATCGCCGCGCCGTTCATCTGGATCGGCGTGGCCGGCATCGATCCCGCCGCCATCGGGCTGACGCTCGACCTGCGCCCCGCGGACTGGGCGCTGACCGCGCTCTGGGCTGCGGGCGTGCTGCTGGTGACGCTGACCTACCGCCGCTGGCTCTGGCCCGTGCGCGCGGCGCCCGGCCGCTCGGCGCTGGCCTTGGACCTGCCCTTCTTCCTGGTGCTCAACCCCGTGGCCGAGGAACTCTTCTTTCGCGGCGCGGCCCTGTTCGGCCTGGCGAATCTCATCGGCATGCCCTGGGCCGTCGTGGTCACCTCGCTGGTCTTCGGCCTGCACCACGGGCTCGACCGGCGCTTTCCCCCCTCGTTCCTGGCGCTCGGCACGCTGGGCGGCCTGCTCTTCGGGATCGCGGCCGCGCACTTCGGGTCGATTGCGCCGGCCATCGTGCTGCACGCGGCCGCCGACCTGGTCATCTTCGTGGCCGCCCCCCACGTGCTGGAACGCCTGGGAGTCGGGACGCACGACCCTGCGGCGGCTGCCGCCGCCCGCGCCGCCCGCGCCGACTGACACGCCGGCGGGCCGCGGCGCCGTTGCTAGACTTGGCGTCCCTGACCCCGTAGCTCAGTTGGATAGAGCGTGTGGTTGCGGACCACAAGGTCGGAGGTTCGAGTCCTCTCGGGGTCGCCTGAAGGCGCAGGCGCGTGACTGGAGGCGCAGCGGTCGACCGCCGCATCCCGCGGCGCGCGCTGGGCGCGTCCGGCCTGTGCGTGGGCGCCATCGGGGTGGGAACCTGGCAATGGCGCGCGGCGGCGGCCAGCGGCGGTCCGGACGGCCGCGCGCCGTCCGACATTCCAGGCGCTTATGCCGCGGCGCTGGACGCCGGCGCCGACTTTCTGGATACGGCCGAAATCTATGGCCGCGGCCAGTCCGAGCGGCTGATCGGCGCGCTGCGCGCCGGCGACCCGCGGCCGGCCGTGGTGGCCACCAAGTACTTTCCAGCCCTCCGCCGCTGGCGTCTGGGGTGCGTGGACGCAGCCATCGACGCCAGCCTGGCGCGGCTGGGCGTGGACCAGATCGACCTCTATCAGGTGCACTGGCCGCACGGCCCGATTCCGCACCGGCGCCTGCTGCTGCGGCTGGCGCGCGCCGTGCACGACGGACGCCTGCGCGGCCTGGGCGTGAGCAACTTCACGGCCGCCCAGATGCGGCGCGCGCAGGCGCTGTTGGCCGCCGAGGGCGTGCCGCTGACGTCGAACCAGGTGGCCTACAGCCTGCTGCGGCGCGCGCCCGAGACGAACGGCGTGCTGGACGCCTGTCACGAGCTGGGGGTGACGCTGATTGCCTACAGCCCGCTGGCGCAAGGAGTGTTGACCGACTCCGCCGGTGCGGAATCCCGCCGCCAGCGCTCGCGCGGGTTCGCCCGCGTGCTGGGCGTCCCCGCCCCCAACCAGGCCGCGGCCGTGCTGGCGGCGGCCCGCCGGGTCGGCCAGGCCATGGGCGCGTCCGTCAGCCAGGTTGCGCTGGCCTGGACCTTGCGCGACCCCCTGGTGCTGCCCATCGTCGGCGTCCGCACGCCCGCCCACGCCGCCGCCAGCCTGCAGGCCGCCCACCTCACGCTTGCCGCCGACGCGCGGCGCGACCTGGACGCGGCGTCGCGCCAATACCGCCGCGCCGACTGGCTGCGGCGGCGTCTGGTCGGCTGACGCCCGCGCCGCCGCGCCGGGGCAGACGCCCGCGCTGGCGGCGGCTCGAACGCGAGGCCGCCGCCCTGCCCCCGCGCGCCCGCGTCGGCATTCGGGCATACCGTCACTCCTGTAACAGGCCCTGCCCCGCGCCCGCGCCGCCGCCGGGGTCTTGTCGGAGGGCGCGGGGACTGCCAAGCTTGCGCCAGGACGTGCAGGACATGGAGGAGTGGTTATGGCCGTGACGCCGTCGGACGAGGTACGAGAGAAGCTGCGCGCGGTTATCGATCCCGAGATTGGGATCAACATCGTTGACCTTGGCCTGATCTATGACGTCGCCGTCGCTCCCTACGAGCCGGGCGAGGGCGAGCCGGACGCCGCGGCGGACGACGAGCGGGCCACGATTACCATGACGCTCACCACGCCGGGGTGTCCGGCGGGGCCGCACATCCTGCAGCAGGTGCGCGCCGAAGCGGAGTCCATGGCGCAGATCCGCAAGGCCGAGATCGACCTGACCTTCAGCCCCATGTGGAACGAGGGCATGATGAGCGAGGACGTGCGCTGGATTCTGGGTCGGTAGCCGCACGGCCTGACGAGCGCGGCCTCCGCCGCCGCGGGGCGGCGGTCGGCCGCCGTGCGCTGCTGGCGGGCGCGGCGCTGGCCGCGGGCGCCTGCGGGTTTTCCAGCATCACCCGGCGCGGCCCCGCGCGCGCCCCGTTCATGCACGGCCTGACGCTGGCGGGCCGTGCGGCGGACGACTTCGCGCCGCCGCGCGCCGAGCGGCTGGTCGCGTCGGCGGTCTCCACCGGCGCCGACTGGGTGGCAATCGCGCCCGCCTGGCATCAGGACGCGCGCAGCTCGGTGCGCGTCCGACCCGACCCGCAGCGCACGCCGCCCGACCAGGACGTCGGAGATCTGATCGACCGCGCCCGCGCCGCCGGCTTGCGCGTGATGCTGAAGCCGTTCGTGGTCAGCGGCGACGGCGCGGCGCGGCGGGACTTTGCGCCGTCCGACCCCGCGGCCTGGTTCGAGGCCTACGCCGCCCTGCCGCGCCGCTACGCCGCCCTGGCCGCCCGCACCCAGACCGACCTGCTGTGCGTGGGCGTGGAGCTGAACGCCACCGAAGAGCCGCTGGCCGCCGCCTGGCGCAGCCTCATCGCCGAGGTGCGCCGGACCTACGGCGGCCCGCTGACCTACGCCGCCGGCCACGCCGCCTCGCCGCAGGGCGGCGGCTACGAGCGCACGCCGTTCTGGGACGCGCTGGACGTGGTGGGCGTCAACGCCTACTTCCCGCTCAGCGGGCGCGTGACCAGCCCCTCGCAGCTGGCCGACGCCTGGGACGAACGGCTGAACCAGCTCGAGCGCTGGCGCCGCGGCCTGCCCCGCGAGATGCCCATCGTCTTCACCGAGCTCGGCTACCGCAGCGCGTCGGAAGCGGCGGCGCAGCCCTGGGCCAACGCGCCCGTCGCGCCGCATCAGGAAGACCCAGGCTTGCAGGCCAGCCTGTACACGGCGTTCTTCGGGATTCCCTACCGCCGCGATGCGCTGCGCGGCGTCTTCTGGTGGCACTGGAACCCCGACGCCGCCAGCGCCGACGGCGCGGCGTTCGCGCCCAACGGCAAGCCGGCCGAACAGGTCCTGCGCCGCGCCTACGCCGCCGCCGCGCGGCGGCCGTCGTACCCGCAGGCCGGCTGAATGGACGAACGCCGCCGCCGCCGCCCGCGGCCCGGCTGCCCGCGGCCCGGCCGACGCGCTGGACCGGGAGCCTGACGTGCGGCTGAGTTTTTCCAAGCTGTCGCTGTACGAGTTCTGCCCCTACGCCTATCGGCTGCGCTACGTGGAGCGCGTGCCCACGCCGTTTGCGCCGCACTTGGCGGTGGGCGCCATCGTGCACACGGTGCTGCAGCGGTTCTTGCAGCGGCTGAACGAGACCGGCCAGGCCGCGCGCGGCGACCTGCACGCGCTGCACGCCGCCTACTGGCGGGACGCGCCCAGGCTGGACCGGGAGCGCTTCCCGGACATCTGGTCCCGCGGCCACACGCTGCTGGACGGCTATTGGACGGCCAACGCAGGCGCGCTGGGCCGCCCGATCATGCTGGAACAGTACTTCCGCATCCCCCTGCCCGCCGCCGACGAGCACACGCTGGAAGGCGTGATCGACCGCGTGGACGAGCGCGCCGACGGGCTGGAAGTGATCGACTACAAGAGCGGGAAGCGCCCCGCGCAGCTCTCGCGCCGCCTGCACACGCAGCTGCACACCTACGCGCTGGCGCTGGAACGCGGGTTCGGCCGGCGAGTGACGCGGCTGACGGCCTACTTCCTGCACGACAACCAGGCACTCTCCTCTGCCCCGGACGCCGAGGTCGTGCGCGAGGTGTCCACGCGCTACCAATCGCTGGCCAGGAACGTGAACGCCGCGGCCTACGACCCCACGCCAGGCCGCCGCTGCAATGCATGCGATTTCCGCCGCCGCTGCCCGCACCGCTGGCGCGAGCCGACCTAGCCGCGCGGGCGGCTTCGTCACCTTCGCCCTCCTCCTGCGAGGCGTAACGGGGATGGTCGGCGGCGGCTTTGACGGCGGGGGTGGGCGTTGGTAGGTTGGGCGTCTGATAGGCCTCGGGTGAGGCTTGGCAGATCATGCCGGGAGCGGGCCGACCATTGGCGGCTCGCGGCCGGCGCGAGGGGGGAATGCCGATGACCGTACGGAGCTTGAGCAGGCGCCGCATGTTGCAGGGTGCCGGGTTGGGAGGCGCAGCCGCCGTCATCCTGGCCGCCTGCGGCGAAACGGAACCGCAGGTCGTCACCAAGGAAGTGCCGGTCGAGAAGACCGTGATCAAAGAGGTCCCGGTCGAGAAGATCGTGACCCAGACCCAGATCAGGGAAGTGCCGGTCGACCGCGTCGTCACCAGGGAGGTGCAGGTCCCGGTCGAGCGCATCGTTACCCAGCGGGTGGAGGTCGAGAAGATCGTCACCCGCGTGGTCGAAAAGATCGTGGAAGCCGAGCCGCAGCGCCCGCCGGTGCGGCTGGAGTTCTCCACCGACTGGGGCTCGGGCGTGCGCAAGGCCACGCACGAGTTCATGGCCGAGCAATACAACAATGTCAATCCCTGGGTCACGGTGGACATCCTGATCATTGCCGGCTCGGGCGGCAGCACCGCCGTCGGCTATTCCGGCATCCTGACCAACCTGCTGGTCGCCGGCTCCGGTCCGGAAGTCATGTCCGAGCTGTGGTGGAACGCCGACCTCTACAACATGGACCTGGCCCCGCACCTGGCGCGCAACGGGCTGACCCCGGCCGACTTCTGGTGGCACGACGGCTACCTGGTGGACAAGAACGGCGCCATCAAGGGGCTGCCCTACGGGGTCTACGTGGGCGCCATGATGGCCAACCTGAGCCTGGTGGAGCAGTTCGGCGTCACCATCCCGGACAAGGACTACGAGTTTGAGGAGTTGCGCGAGCTGGCCGCCCAGATGCGCGACGAGGAGGCCGGCGTCTGGGGCCTGGAGCGGCAGACCTACAGCTGGAACCAGGGATTCGCCGAGCGCCTGGCCAGCGAAGGCGCCAAGTGGTACGACACCGAGTCCGAGACCTCCACGGCCTCCATCGCCACCCAGCCGGGCGGCGACTCGGTCGAAGCCTTCGCCGACTGGTGGGGCCTGGCCTGGGAAGACGGCGTGGCGCCGAACACCGACGAGGTGCAGGCCACGCTGGAGTCGCCCGCCAACACCACAGGCTCGAGCAACCTGTTTGCCACCGGCCTGGTCGGCATGTCCGGATTCGGGTTCAACTCCGGCGGCGGCATCAAGAACCGCATCGGCGGCCGCTTCGACTTCCACGTGTTCTGGCCCTACAAGTCGCCCTACTCGGGCCTGCGCGGCTACCACAACGAGACCAACAACGTGGTGGTGAACCGGGCGGCCGAGAATCGGGGCGTCGAGGAAGAGGCCGCCGGGCTGGCCATGTTCTGGCACGGCGACGTGATGGCGCCCTACCTGGCCGAGTTCCAGCCGGTGGTGCCCGCGGTCAAGTCCATCTGGAACAGCCCGTTCATCACCGAGTTCGCCAGCGGCACGGACATCTTCCCCGACCTGGCGGCCGAGGCCGAGGCCGTGGGACAGTTCCGCGAGAACTGGGTCCGCGGCACGTACTCGCACCCGAACTGGCTGGAGTGGTTCCGGCTGTCCCGGGCCAAGCTCACCGACCGCGCGCTGGTTGGTGGGGAAGACCCCCGCCAGATGATGGCCGAGCTCGACGCGGAGGGCACCGAGGCTCTCCGGCGCGAGATCTAGGCACGAAAGGATTTCCCCGGTGGGGGCGCTGTCACGGCGCCCCCACCGGCTGTCCCTGAGCGTCGAACACCGCGGCGGCTCGGAGACTTGTAGGGGCCCAACGACGGCCTGGAGGTGAGGCGTGGCGGTTGGCCGGCCAGGCGTGCCGAGCGTAATGGCAGCGCCGCCGACGGAGACACAGCCCTCGGGCTGGCGCGCCGCCGTGCGCTGGGTGCGCCGCCAAGAAGGCTGGGTCTTCATCTTCCCCTGGGTCGTGGGGTTTCTCTTGCTGGAACTCGTCCCCTACGTGTTCGCCCTCATCATCTCGTTCACGCAGTGGGACGTCGGCAGGCCCCCCATCTTCATAGGCTTCCGCAACTACCAGTCCCTGCTCACGGACCCCCTGGTGGGCAAGAGCCTCTGGAACACGGGCTACTACACCCTGCTCCACGTCCCCGTATCGACGCTGATCGCGTTTACGGTCGCGGGTCTGCTCAATCAGAAGGTCAAGGGCATGGCCGTCTGGCGCACCATGTACTACATCCCGTCCGTCACCTCCGGCGTGGGCATGGCGCTGATCTGGATCTGGCTGTTTGCGCCGCGCGGGCCGCTGAACGGCATGCTGGGCTGGTTCGGGATCGAAGGCCCGCGCTGGTTGACGGACACTCAGACGGCCATGCCCGCGCTCATCATCATGAGCTTCTGGGGCGTCGGTTCCTCCATGGTCATCTTTCTGGCCGGCCTGCAAGGCGTGCCCCAGCATCTCTACGAGGCGGTCGAAGTCGACGGCGGCGGCTGGTGGGCCAAGGTGCGCCACGTGACCGTGCCCATGATGACGCCCTACATCTTCCTGAGCCTGATCCTGGGCGTGATCGGCTCGTTCCAGGTGGTGACCCAGGCGCTGCTGATGACCGAAGGCGGGCCGGACAACGCCACCCTGTTCATCTTGCTGTACATCTGGATCATGGGCTGGAACGCCTTCAAGATGGGCTACGCCGCCGCCATTTCCTGGGTGCTGTTCGTCATCATCTTTGCGGCGACGCTGATCCAGTTTGCGGTTGCACGGCGCTGGGTCTACTACGAGTACCAGGAGCCGGGCTAGATGGCCGCAACGACGGCGGGAACCCGGGCGCGCCGGCCGCTGCCGCTGCGCGCGTTCCGCCTGGCGAGCCGCCTGCTGCTCTACCTCGTCGTGGTGGGCGGCGCCTTCGGCTACATGTACCCGGTCTTCTTCATGCTGCGCACCTCGCTCACCGTGGAATCCGACTTGTACGTGTATCCGCCGGTGATCGTGCCCTGGCCGCCGGCGTGGGAGAACTACGCCACGATGTGGGCCAACGGGCCAACCGGCTCCTGGCTCAAGAACACGGCCATCGTGGTGTCGTTCAGCGTGGTGGCGGAAACCGTGACCAGCGTGATGGTGGCCTACGGCTTCGCCCGCACCTCCTTCGCGGGGCGGGACAAGCTCTTCCTGGGCGTGCTGGCCACCATGATGCTGCCGGGCGCCGTGACGCTGATCCCGCGCTGGCTCATCTTCCACCGTCTGGACATGATCGACACCCTCTGGCCGCTGCTGATTCCCCGCCTGTTCGGAACGCCCTTCTACATCTTCATCATGCGGCAGTTCTTCCTCACCCTGCCGCGCGAACTGGACGACGCGGCGCGCATCGACGGCGCCTCGCACCTGCAGATTCTGCGCAAGGTGGTGATTCCGCTCTCGCTGCCGGCCATCGCCACGATCGGCGTGTTCTCGTTCATGAACCGCTGGAACGACTTCCTGGAGCCGCTGATCTACCTGCTGCGCACCGAAAACCTGACCCTGGCCGTGGGTCTGCGCTTCTTCGTCTCCCGCTTCGGCACCGAATACCACCTGCTGATGGCCGGCGCCATTCTGCTGATCGTCCCCATGATCGTGGCCTTCTTCCTGGCGCAAAAACAATTCATCCGCGGCATCGCGCTGACCGGCATCAAGGGATGACCGGCAACACGCCCGGCGCTCGCGTCCGCCCCAGCGCCCGCGTCCGCATCGTGATCGAGCGCGAGCTCGGCTCGCCGCCCCGCCTGGCGCTGGCGCGTCTGCGCCAGGCCCTGACCGAGCGCGGCGTCGAAATCGTCGTCGGCGCCAACCCAAGCGCCGAGATCACGATCCGCGTCGGCGTCGGGGCGTCGGCGGCGCTCGACCAGGTCCTGGAAGCGGCCGGCGTTCGTCTGCGCGGCGCGCCCGAGTCGCTGGCCTTTGCCTTCAGCGGCGGCGTGCTGGCCGCGGCGGGGTCGGACGACCGCGGCCTGGCCTACGCCCTGCGCGAGGCCGCGCGCCGCGTCGAGCTGGCCGAGACGCCGCTGGATTGGGCCGCGCTGTTCCCCGCCACCAGCGAATCGCCCTTCCTGCGCCGGCGCAGCGTCTGCATCTTTCCCCACAACCAGGCCGTGGACGCGCCCTGGTACTTCGAGCCGGCCTTCTGGGAAGCCTATTTCGACAAGCTCTCGCTCCACCGCTTCAACGCCTTCAGCCTGACCTTCGGGCATCAGACGGCCTACCTGGTGCCGCCGTATGCGTTTCTGGCGCCAATGCCCGAGTTCCCCGACGTAACGGTTCCCAGCCTCAGCGCGGCCCAGCGCGAGCGGAACCTGGCGGCGCTGCAGATGATCTCGCGCACCGCCGCCGCGCGGGGCGTGGACTTCACCTTCGGCGTCTGGCAGCAGCACGCCTACGAATACGGCGACTCGCTGGTGGACGGGCTGACCCTGGACAACCTGGCGGCCTACTGCGAGCTGGGCATGGCCAAGGTGCTGCGCGCCTGCCCCGACATTGCCGGCGTGCAGCTGCGGGTCAATTCCGAGTCGGGCATCGAGGCCGAGGACAGCCCGGCCTTCTTCCGCGCCATCTATGCCGGCGTAGCGGCGGCCGGCCGCCCCGTCGAAATCGACGTGCGCGCCAAGGCCATCGCCGACGACACCTGGGAAGGCGCGCTGGATACCGGCCTGCCCACCACGGTGTCCACCAAGTTCTGGTGCGAACACCAGGGCATGCCCTACCACGCCGGGCTCTTGCAGGACTTCGACCGCATGGACCGGCGGCACTCCTACGGCGACCTGCTGAAGTACCCGCGCGGCTACGACGTGATGTTCCGCCTCTGGAACCTGGGCACCAACAAGTTCACGCTCTGGGGCGACCCGGCCTGGGTGCGGCGGTTTGCCGAAAGCTGCGCCCTGGGCGGCGCCCGCGGGTTCGAAGTCTGCGCGCCGCTTTCCAACAAAGGCTTTCGCAACGTGGGCGGCGCCTGGCCGCTGTTCAAACCCGCCGACATGCAGTGGTCCCAGTTCGAGGACGAGCGCTACTGGTTCTGGTACTTGCTGTTCGGGCGGCTGGGCTACGACCCGACCTGCGCCCCCGAAGTCTGGACGCGCGAGTTCGCCCAGCGCTTCGGCGCGGCCGCCGCGCCGCACGTGCTGCAGGCGCTGGTGGACAACTCCCACTACCTGCCCTTCATCACCGCCGCCCACTTGCCCTCCGCCAGCGTGTTCGGCTGGTGGCCAGAGCGCGACACCGGCGGGCTGCTGGACGCCTACCTCGACGTGGAACCCAGCGACCTGGCCGGGTTCTACGGCGTGAGCGAATACGTGGAGGATTTTCTGGCCGGCACGCTGCGGGCCAAGCTGACGCCGACCCAGATTGCCGAACGGCTGGACCGGCATGCCAACGCCGCCGAGGCCGCCCTGGAGCGCGCCGACGCCGCGGTTCCGGACCCGGCCCGCGCCGAGTTCCGCGGCATGCAGGCGGACGTGCGGCTCTGCGCAGGCCTGGCCCGCTATCACGCGCACAAACTGCGCGCCGCCCTGGACCTGGCCTTCTTCTACGCCGCCGGCGACGCCGACCGCCTGCGCACCGCCGCACGGCATATGACCGAGGCGCGCGATCAGTGGCGCGCCCTGGCCGACCACGCCGACGGTCTGTACGACGACGAGATGATCTTCGGCCCCGTTGCGGACGAGTCCGGAACCTGGAAGCGTCTGACGCCCTACGTAGAGCACGACCTGGCGCGGCTGGACGAAGTGCGCCAGGTCTTCGAGCGCTTCGGCCTGTTCGCGAGCGGCTTCGACTTCGGCGGCCCCGTCGTCAGCCCGCGCCCCTGGCCGCCGCGCACCGTGCAGGACGCCTGGGGCGAGCGGCGCTTCGTCCCCGTGCCGCCCGACGCGGCCTACACGCCGGCCGCCGGCTTCGGCTGGAAGTCCGCGCGCGACGTCCGCGCCGAAGGCCCGCCCCAGCCGATCCAAGGGGTGATGACCGCCCGCAACCGCGACGTGGGCGACCTTCCCAGCAACCTGCTGGAGGTGGACTTCCACACCCGCGGGCGCAACCCCCACTACGTGGAAAACACCTTCCGCGCCGACCTGCCGCCCGGGACATACGACGTGACCGCCGTCATGGGAGACACGCGGCCCGACGGCGCAGCCCGCGGCCCCATGTGGCTGACGTTCCAGGGCCACCACCGCACCGAGCGCTTCACGGCGCCGGCCGGCCGCACCATCGAGGTGACCCGCCGCGTCCACGTCGGCAACGGGCGGCTGGAGCTGGAAGTCAACTCGCACCCGGCCTCGGACTGGGTGATCAACGCGCTGGTGGCGCGCGAAGCCGCGCCGCAGATTGGCCACGCGCCCATCCGCACCGCGCCCCCCGGCCCGCAGCGCGTGGCCGCCACCGTGACCGCCCCCGACGGCGTGCGCGAGGTCGAGCTGCATTGGCAAACCGACGGCGGCCCCTGGCAGCGCGCGCCCATGACGGGCGGCAACGGCGGCGGCGTCTACGCGGCCGACGTCGTGCTGCCAAACGCGCGCGAGGCCGCCTACGTGATCGAAGCGACCGACCGCAACGGCGAAACCCGCCGCTGGCCGGCCGCCGGCGCCGCCGCTCCCCAGCGCGTGGCCGTGGGTACGGCCTCGGCGCCGCCGTCCGTGCAGGTCGACCGCGCCTCCGCCGCCGCGCCTGGCCGCGGCCTGCGCGTGTCGGCGCGCGTCCGCGCGGCCGAAGACATCGCCAGCGTCACGCTCTACTACCGCGGCGTCAACCAGCGCCAGCTCTACACGCCAGTTCCCATGCGGCCCCGCAACGGCGCGTGGACGGCCGTCATCCCAGGCGCCGACATCGTGGCCGACTGGGACCTGATGTACTACGTCGAAGCCCTCGACCGGTTGGGCAACGGCGCCATCGCGCCCGACCCGGACGTCGAGGCGCCTTACGTCATCGTCCCGGTCGAACGCGAGGAAGCCCGGCAGTCATCCTGACCAACCGTCTCCCCGACCGACCGCCCCCCTGACAGACCGATCCCCTGACAGACCGATTCCCCGCCGGCCTCCCTCGGACGCCCGCCGCCGCCGCTAGGAGTAGTAGACGGCGATATAAGCGTGGAAGAGGCCCAGAATGACCAGCAGCACGGCCAGCAGCACGTGGGCTGCCAGCCAGGAGGCCGTGTAGGCCCTGCGGCGAATCGTGGTCCCGCGCGGGTTGGCGGCGCCTACGAGCGTGTTGGCCAGGAGAATCCAACTCAGCACCGCCAGGTAGCCGTAGCCGATCTGCACACTGTGGCTGTAGAAAAGGACGGGTGCGAACACGCCGCTGCGTTGGTGGAGCACCAGCAGGCGGCGGACGCCCGCGCCCCGGAACCGCGCCAGGAACAGGTACCACTGCCAGCCGACGTACACGGCCATGCACGCGCCGGTCGCGTATTTGTACGCGTCGATGGTTTGGAGCTGCGCCAGCCATTCCCAGCGGAGCCCGGCGGCGTCTTGAATGACGTAGGCCAGCACCAGCGCCGCGCCGGCCAGCCGCCAGCGCCAGTGGGCCAGCCGCCAGCGCCAGTGGGACAGCCGGCGCGGCGCCAGGCCGTCCAGGCGCACGCGCGGCCTGGGGGCGGCGCGTCGTTCGGCCCGCCCGCCCGTCGTCACTCGGCGGGACGTCCAAACCCCAGCAGCGCGCGCATGGTGCCGGCAGACGCCCGCAGCTCCACCTCCCGCATGAAGGCGTCGGCGGAGGGCACGGCGTAGCCGTCCGCCGGCCAGTTCTCGCCCACGGCGGGCGGGTTGGCAAACGTCGCGGCTTTGGCCAGATACGCCTCGTAGGCGTCGCGGACCGCCTGCCGCAGCGCTCCCAGCAGCGCCAGCGCCTCGGGCATGGGGACCTCGGGGTTGGGATACGACCACGTCGTCGCGCCCATCAGGTCGCCCAGCTTCCAGTCGGTCTTGGGAGACTCCGGGTCATTGTTATGACAAGTGACGCAGGGTTCGGCCACCGCAATATCGGCGAACATGGCGGAGTACATCTGGATGTCCTCGTCCAGAAAGAACTGCGGGTTGCCGGTCTGCTCGATCGCGGCAAAGTACGCCTGCTGCGCGCCGCTGAACTTGTTGGCGTCGTTCACCGGAAAGTCGGACCCCAGAAAGAGATAGAGGGGCGCAGGGTTGCGGCGCAGGCTCTCCGCCGTCTCGCGCAGGAACAGGGCGGGCAGGGGGCCGGCGTCGACGCCGGGTTCCCGCCAGTCCTTGTCGAAGGCCAGCCCGCGCGCCGTGCCAGCGCCCACTATCGACGTGGTCCACAGCTCGCGGACCGCGTCGTTTTCCGCTTCCAGCATTGCAAACACGCTGGCGATGGGGACGAGCGCCCCGTCGGCCGCCTCGGCGTCCGGCGGCGGCGCGTTGACGACGATGACGGCAACCAGCGCCGCCGCGGCAGCGCCGGCGGCCGGGGCGCCGAAGACCCGCCGCCGCCCGCCCGGCCGCGCGGGCTCCCTTACCCGCCGCCGGCCGGGGTCGAGGACGCCGCGCTCACGACCAGACGGCGCGCCCCGGCCCCGTCGCCGCGCCGGGCCTAGCGCCCCGCCCCGCGCCCCCAATCCTCCAGAGGCAATCCGAAATTCCCCACTCCCCCGTTATGCCTCCACGTCCACGATCAGCGTGTGATAGCCGGTGGCGCCGTCGGGGGCGGGCGGGCGGTCTTCGCCAGTTTGGGTTTCGCCCGCGGCGTCGGTGGCGCGCACGCGCAGGATGTGGCGCCCCTGCACGGCGTCCCAGGGCATCATCCACTGGCGCCAGGTGTCCTTGGAAATCGCCTCGCCCAGCTGCACCGGCAGCCAGTGGCCGCCGTCCAGCTGCACCTCGACCTTGGAAATGCCGCGGTTCTGCGCCCAGGCCACGCCGGCGATGACGCGGCGGCCGGCCTGCACGGTTTCGCCCAGCCGCGGCACGTCGATGCGCGATTGCGTCTTGATGGGGGCTTCCTTGGCCCAGCCCCGCGGGATCCAATAGGCGTCGAACTCCTCCAGCCGGTTCAGGATGATGGCGTCCAGCCACTTGGTGGCCGAGACATAGCCGTACAGCCCCGCCACCACCAGCCGCGCCGGGAAGCCGTGTTCCAGGGGGAGCGGCTCGCCGTTCATGGCCACGGCCACCAGAGCGTCGCGCCCGTCGTAGACCGTCTCCACGGGGAACCCCACCGTGAACTCGTCGATGGACAAGCCCACGACCTGCGTGGCGTCCGGTTGCAGGCCGGCGCGGTCCAGCAGCTCGGTCAGCCGCACGCCCTGCCACTTGGCGTTGTCCACCAGATCGCCGCCCACCATGTTCGAGACGCAGCACAGGGTGACGTGGCGCTCGACCTGGGGCATGGCCAGCAGCTCGTCGTAGGTGAGTTGATAGGGCCGATCCACCAGGCCCTCGATGCTGAGCCGCCAGGTCGCCAGGTCGGCGCGCGGAATGTGCAGCGCGGTGTCGATGCGGTAGAAATCCTCGTTCGGCGTGACGATGGGGCCGACGCCCTCCACGCCGAGATCGGCCGTGGCGGGCACGGGCGCCGCGGCGTCGCGCGGCGGCGGCAGAATCACGTCTTCGATGCTCTGGGTGACCATGCGCGTGCGCTCGATCAGCACGCGCCCGCCGGCCGCGGTTCCCGCCGCCGCCAGCGCAACCACGCCGGCCAGGCGCAGGAACGTCCGCCGGCTGAACTCCAGCAAGCGCGGGTCGCGCGCCGGCAGCGGCGGCGACTCCGACAGCGCGCGCAGCAGCAGCGCCAGCGAGCCGAGGCCCAGCACCACCGCCAGCGCGGCCCCCACCAGCGCCATCAGCGGCGAAAGCAAGGGGTCTGCGACCCCGGCCGCGGCCGCCGCCACGCCAAACGCGACAAAGCCCAGCTGCGCCACCCAGAACCGCCGCTGACCCACCACGCCCAGCACCGCGCCCAGACCAATGCCAATGGCCACGATCCCAAGCAGCAGCGCGAGCTTGTCGTTGACCCCAAAGACCGCAATGGCGAAATCGCGGGCGAATTTCGGCGAGAGGTCGATCACCGAGCCGCCAACGGCCACGATCAGCGACGGGCCGCCCGTCACCAGCCCGGCGAACAGCTCGGTTGCCCCGAACGCCAGCGCCGCCGCAAGTGCGCCGGCCAGCGCCGGCCGCGCTTCCCGCCGCAACAGCTGCCCGATTCCTGTACGAGCGTCGTACATGCCTACGTCCCTCGTGTGCGTGTACTCCCTAGAGTACGCCCGCCGCCGAGACTCGGCGCGGCCCGGCGCCTCGGCCGCGCCCGCAGGCGCCCGCTGGACCCAGCGCCGCCGCCGGACGCACCGCCGGCCGCACCGCCGGCCGCAGGGACGGCGGCGGCGGGTCTGGCGTCCGGTGCGGCCAGTCCGGCGCCCCGAGGGGCGGCTTGCACGTTAGGATGCCGTGGGCAGCAGGTGTCGAGAGGGTCCCGATGAGTGAACCGCCGCGGCTCGATGGCTGGGCGCTGGTGTTGGGCGCGTCCAGCGGGTTTGGCGCTGCAACCGCCCGCTATCTGGCGGCCTGCGGCATGGACATCGTGGGCGTGCACTTCGACCGGCGCAACACCCTGCCGGCCGCCGAAGCGGTGGCGCGCGACGTCGAGGCCTGCGGGCGAACCGCGCGGTTCTTCAACGTAAACGCGGGCGACCCCAGGATGCGCGCGCGCGTCCTGGACGCGGTCGGCGGCGAGCTGCACGGCGGCGACCCGCCGCTGCGAGTGCTGATGCACTCCATCGCCTTCGGCACCACCGTGCCCTACGTGGGAAGCGAAGGGGCGGCGGGAGTCACCGCCAAGCAGATGGACATGACGCTCGACCTGATGTCCCACACGCTGGTCTACTGGTCGCAGGACCTGGCGGGGCGCGGCCTGCTGCGGCGGGGGTCGCGCATCTTTGCCATGACCAGCGCCGGCACCACCACCATCTGGCCGGCCTACGGCCCCGTGGGCGCGGCCAAGGCCAGCCTGGAGCAGCACGTGCGCCAGCTGGCCGTGGAGCTGGGGCCGCGCGGGATTGCGGCCAACGCCATCCGCGCGGGCGTGACCGATACCCAGGCCCTGCGCAAGATTCCCGGCCACGAGGCCATGCTGACCCAGGCGCGGCGCATGAACCCCGGGCAGCGCCTGACGCAGCCCGAGGACGTGGCGCGCGCCATTGCCGTGCTGTCGCTGGACGGCGCAGCCTGGATCACCGGCAACGTGATCGGCGTGGACGGCGGCGAAAACCTGGTGATGTAGCGGGGAACGACCGTATGGGCGCGCACCGCCGCCCTCGTGCCGCGGCGGGGCGGGAGGAATGGTTGCGGCGGGCGGGATTGGCGCGTTAGGATGGCGGCCGCCTGCGGCCCGTGGGAGCGCTGCCCCCTGCCTATGTAGAGTCCAGAACGCGGAGATCGAGGACGCATCTCCGCGGGGCGCGCGCGCACCAGGGGCAGCCACGGCAGGTGCGGCGCCAGGCGCCCAAACCGCGGCACGTGGCGATGTGCGATCCCAAGGCGATGGGGCTGGGGTGTTCGTTCGACCCTTTTCTCTACCCAACGGGAGTAACGCAACCAATGTCGCTTTTCTGGACGCGCGGTGCGCCGCGCTGGGTGCTGCCGATGCGCGCGGCCGCGGCCGTGCTGTTGGCGCTCGCGGCGGTGCTGATCGTGCGCGGGGTGGTGCTCGCCCAGGCCGACCCCTCGGGCGCTGCCACCATCGAAGCCGACCCGACGGCCGGCGTCACCTTCGTGTGGATGCTGATCTCGGGCGCGCTGGTGTTCTTCATGCAGGCGGGGTTCGCCCTTCTGGGCGCGGGGTTCATCCGCGCCAAGAACACGGTCAACTACCTGACGAAGAACATGCTGGACTTCGCCGCCGCCGGCCTGTCGTTCTGGGCCTTCGGGTTCGCATTCATGTTCGGCGGCTCGGACGTCGGCGCAGGAACCAGCCTGGGCAACGGATTCATCGGCTACTCGGGCTTTTTCCTCATCAACGAGGCGTACGACGTCTCCACCATCGGGTTCTGGTTCTTCCAGATGGTCTTCGCCGCCACCACCGCCACCATCGTGGCCGGGGCCGTGGCCGAACGCACGCGCGTGACGGCCTACCTGGCCTACAGCTTCCTGGTCACCGCGCTGGTGTACCCCATCTACGGGCACTGGATGTGGGGCGGCGGCTGGCTGGGCGGTGATGCGCTGGAAAGCTGGATCGGCGCCGCCGCCGTGGACTTCGCCGGCTCGGGCGTCGTCCACACCATCGGCGGCATGCTGGCCCTGGCCGGCGCCGCCACCGTCGGCGCGCGCATGGGCAAGTACGGCCCCAACGGGGAAGTGAACAAGCTCCCCGGCCACAACATGCTCTACGTGGTCATCGGGACGTTCATCCTCTTCTTCGGCTGGTTCGGCTTCAACGCCGGCAGCACGGTCAACGGCAACGACCTGCGCATCGCCGTCATCATGGCCAACACGTTCCTGGCCGGCGCGGCCGGGGCGGTGACGGCGGCCTACGTCCGCCTGCTGCAAACCAACAAGATCAGCGCGGCGGACACGGCCAACGGCGCGCTGGCGGGCCTGGTGGCGGTGACCGCGCCCTGCGCCTTCATCGCGCCCTGGGCCGCCATCGTCGTCGGCGTCGTCGGCGCCCTCGTCATGCTCTGGGGCGCCTCGTTCATCGAGACCAAGCTCAAGATCGACGACCCGGTGGGCGCGTCGTCGGTGCACGGCGTGGCCGGCGTCTGGGGCCTGCTGGCCGTCGGCATCTTTGCCGATGGCACCTACGGCGTCAGCGGCTTCATCGCCGGCAACGGCATCCAGTTCGTCGCGCAGCTCATCGCCGCTGTCGTGGCCGTGCTCTGGGCGCTGGTTATGGGCTTCGCCCTGTTCAACGCGCTGAAGTACACCATGGGCCTGCGGGCGCCGCCCGACGAGGAGATGTCCGGGCTGGACATGCCGGAGCACGGCGAGGAGGCCTACCCCGCCGACGCGGCGCAATAACCCGGAACGGCGCCAGCCGCCCGTCCGACCGCCGAGCGGCGGCTCCGCGAGGCCGCGGCCCCCCAGGGGGCCGCGGCCTCGCCGCTTGCTCTGGACGGAGACCGCGGCGCAGCTCCCAAGCGAGGGGGGGGGGCGGGTGTCGACGAACCAGTCTCCGCACAGGCGGCCTCGGCAGCCCCAATCACTGCTCACGAACCACAGAAGCCAACCAGTCCCCGCACAGGCGGCCTCGGGCCTGCTGGATTCCGTCCCCGCAGCGAGAATCCCCCGCATCACCCCGGGGCAGGCCGAGCAGGCGGGGCAGGCGGTGCAGACAGGGCAGGCGGTGCGCCGGAACGTCGAGGCTAGACCCAGGCCGCTGGAGGGAACGACAGGGGAAGCCGGGCCTCGCAGGGCTGCCGGCGGTTGTCCCCTGGGCGCGGGCTGCCTAGAATCGGCGCGCCGCTTGGGAGGGAGGTCGGCTTGGCAGGCTTCGCGCATCTTCACGTTCACAGCGAGTTCAGCCTGCTCGACGGCTTTTGCCGCATCCCCGATCTGCTCGACCGCACGGCCGCGCTTGGCATGGACGCGGTGGCGCTCACCGACCACGGCGCGATGTACGGCGCGGCCGACTTCTACCTGGCGGCGCGCGAGCGCGGCATCCGGCCGATCGTCGGCTGCGAGGTCTACGTGGCGCCGCGAGCGCGCACCGACCGCGACCCCACGCTGGACCGCCGCGCCTATCACCTGACGCTGCTGGCTCGGAACCTGACCGGCTACCGCAACCTGGTGCGCATGGTCTCGCGGGCCAGCCTGGAGGGGTTCTACTACCGGCCGCGCGTGGATCGGGAGCTGCTGGCCGAGCACGCGGAGGGGCTGATCTGCCTGTCCGGCTGCCCCGCCGGCGAGGTGTCGCGCGCTCTGGCCGACGACGACTTCAAGCGCGCCGAGGCCGTGGCGCGCTGGCACGCCGACACCTTTGGGCCCGAGAACTACTACATCGAGCTGCAGCGCTCCGGCCTTCCCGAACTGGACACCGTGGAGCGGCACCTCCCGGCCATCGCCCGCGGGCTGGGGCTGCCGCCGGTGGCGACCAACGACGTGCACTACGTCTCGCCCGACGACAAAGACGCCCACGACATCCTGCTGTGCATCCAGACCGGCAGCCTGATGGCCGACGCGAAGCGCATGCGGATGGAAGGCGACTGGCACTTGAAGTCGCCGGACGACATGGCGCAAGCGTTCGACGATCTGCCCGACGCCGTGGCCAACAGCGCGGTGATCGCCGCGCGCTGCCATCTGGAGCTGCCGTTCGGGCGCATTGCCATGCCCACCGTCGACCTGCCGGCCGGCGTCACGCCCGGGCAGCGCCTGGCGCAGCTGGCCGGCGAGGGGCTGGCGCGCCGCCGACCCGACGCCCCAGCCGACTACCGCGAGCGCCTGGCCTACGAGCTGGACATCATCGAGCAGACCGAGTTTGCCGACTATCTGCTCCTGGTCGGCGAGATCATGGCGCACGCGCGCGGGCAGGGCATGCTGACCGCGCCGCGCGGCTCGGTCAACGGCAGCCTGGTGGCCTACGCCACCGGCATGTCGGACATCGACCCGCTCGAGCACGGGATCATCTTCGAGCGGTTTCTGACCATTGGCCGCAAGGGCTCCATGCCCGACGTGGACATGGACTTCCCCAGCGACCGGCGCGACGAAGTGATCGACTACATCACGCAGCGCTTCGGCGCGGACCACGTGGCCCAGATCGTCACCTTTGGCACGCTGGCGGCGCGGGCGGCCGTGCGCGACGTGGGCCGCGTGCTGGGCATGGAATACGGGCTTGTCGACCGCGTGGCCAAGCTGATTCCCTTCAATCCGATCACGCCGTTCGACATCGACCGCTCGCTGGAGACGGTGCCCGAGCTGAAAGGCCTCTACCAGGAAGACGACGCCGTGCGGCGTCTGCTCGATACCGCGCGCCGCATCGAGGGCGTGGCGCGCCACGCCTCCACGCACGCGGCCGGCCTGGTGGTGTCCAGCGACCCGCTGGACCAGCACGTGCCGCTGATGCGCTCGGCCGAGGGGCAGCCGGTGGCGCAGTTCACCTTCCAAACCATCGAGAAGATCGGGCTGCTGAAGCTGGACGTGCTGGGCCTCTCGAACTTCCGCACCATCCAGCTGGCGCTGCGCCTGGTGGCGGAGACGGCGGGCCGCCAGCTGACGCCGGAAGACATTCCCCTGGATGACGACGCCGCCTTTGCCCTGCTGCGGCGCGGGCGCACCGTGGGCGTCTTCCAGCTGGAAGGCGCGGGCATGACGCGCACGCTGCGCGACCTGGCCCCGACCAGCATCGGCGAGCTGGCCGCCATCATCGCGCTCTACCGCCCAGGGCCAATGGCCAACATCGAGACCTACATCGAGCGCAAGCACGGGCGTTCGGAACCGACCTACCTGCACCCGCAGCTGGAGCTGCTGCTGCGCGAGACCTACGGCGTGCTGGTCTACGCCGACCAGGTGCTGCTGATCGCCCGCGAGCTGGCCGGCTATTCCTGGGACGAGGCCGACAATTTCCGCAAGGCGGTGGGCAAGAAGATCCGCGAGGTCTTGCAGCGCGAACACGAAACCTTCGTCACGCGCTGCGTGGGCCGCGGCGTCCCGCAGCACGTGGCCGAGCAGGTCTTCGAGCTGATCGAACCCTTTGCCGGCTACGGCTTCAACAAGTCCCACGCCGTGTCGTACGCCGTCATCGCGTATTGGACCGCCTGGCTCAAGGCGCGGTACCCGGTGCAGTTCCTGACGGCCCTGCTCGACACCGACGCCGGCGACGTGAGCAAAGTGGCGCGCACGCGCGCCGAGGCCGATCTGCTGGGGGTGGCGGTGCTGCCGCCCAACCTCAACCAGAGCGGCGCCACGTTCCAACCTCGGGACGGCGCCATCGTCTTTGGCCTGACCGCCATCAAGAACGTGGGCGAAGCCGCCGTGGACGCCATCATCGCGGCGCGCGCCGAGGGCGGACCGTTCACCTCGCTGGCCGACGCCTGCGCGCGCGTGGATTTGCGCCGCGCCCCCAAACGCGCCTGGGATTCGCTCATCAAGGTCGGCGCGCTCGACAGTCTGGGGGAACGCCAGGCGCTGCTCACCGCGCTGGAGCCGGCCATGAAACGCGGGCAGCGCGCCCAGGCCGACCGCGCCGCCGGCCAGACCACCATGTTCGGGCTTGGCCAGATGGAAGAACAGGCCGAGCCGGAATTCACGGTCGTCGACCAACCCATTGCCGCGGAGGCCGACCGGCGGAGCTGGGAAAAGGCGCTGCTGGGGCTGTACGTAACTCCCAGCCCCCTGTCCGACCCGGCCGTGGGCGAGCAGCTGGCAGCCAGCGTCGACGTGCGCATCTACGAAATCGAGGAAACGCACAACGGGCGCTCGCTCACCGTTGGCGGCATCGTCGCCGGCCTGCGCTCGTTTATGACCCGCAAAGGGAGCGTGATGGGGTCGGTGACGCTGGAAGACCCGCCGGGCGCGATCGAGGTCGTCTGCTTTCCGCGCATCTGGAGCCGCATATCCTCGGAGCTGGAGACCGACGCCGTGCTGCTGGCCACCGGACGGGTGGAAAGCGACGGCGCCGAGGCGCGGCTGCTGGCCGACAACGTCTACTCGCTGGCGGCGCTCACGC
Organism: uncultured Chloroflexota bacterium; assembly: GCA_958296175.1. GTDB lineage: Bacteria > Chloroflexota > UBA11872 > UBA11872 > UBA11872 > UBA11872. Next base: position 688,151 of record OY282448.1, on the reverse strand, counting down.
CCGGCGGCGCCGATGACGACGCGCGCCAGCGCCCCGAGGTCGTCGACGAGTCCCCCGCGGACGTCACCGGCCGTGGAGCGGCCGACGGCGCTGACGCTGCGGCCGACGGCAACGCGCTGGCCGCGGACAACGACAACGCGGCGGCGGCGGACAACGGCAATGCGCTGGCCGCTGACAACGGCAACGCGGCGGCGGCGGACAACGACAACGCGGCGGCGGCTGACAACGGCAAAGTCTTGGCGGCGGACGCTCCGACGCCGGAACCGCACACCGCGGCGCGTGCACCCACGGGCGCACCTGCGGCTGCCGCCGCCGCGGCCCACGAACCGGCGCCCCCGCCGCCGCCTGCGCCGGAATCCGCACCCCCGCGCGGCGGCGAACCCGCGGCTGCCGGCGGCCCCTCGGCCAACGGCGCTCGTCAGGCCGCGCATGACGTCGAGCCGAGCCGCGAAGATGCGCGCACCAACGGCGCCCCCGCCGCCGCCGCCCCCCCGCGCGGGGCGAAACCCGACGCTGAGGCCAGCGCCGCCGAGTCCGCGGCGGCGGTCGACCCGCCGGCCCAGACCGCGAACGCCGCCCGCGCCGCCGCGCCGTCGGACCCGCCGTCGGACCCTCCGCCGGACCTGGTGCTCGTGACCCTGCGCCGCAGCCCGGACCCGAGCTTCGACATCGACCTGCTCAAGCGTCTGGACGCCGCCGTGACCGCCCATCAGGGCGGCACGCCGCTGCACCTGGAAATCGTGAAGACCGACGGCGAAGCCGCGCGCCTGCGCTGGCGCACCGGCGTGCAGCCGGACGCCGAGCTGCTAGGCGAGCTCAGCGCCCAGTTCGGCCAGGACGCCGTACAGGCGCGCTAACCGCGCCAAACGCCCGCCTGCACCCCCCGCCCGGTCCGCTACGGTAAGCGTTCCGCCGAGCCTCCAAGGCCCGCGAGCCGGAGGGGCCGGTCTACTCCGCCTCGCGCCACGCTCGGCAGGCTGTGGAAAACCCCTTCCGCGCCTGCGCTTTGTCCGCGCGCTCTTCGAAACGCTTGTCGATCTCTCGGTCAATGTGCCGTGGCAGCCAGCGCTCGGTTCTGAGCACCACCCGCTTCTCGAATCCTCGAAAGGACCTTAGATATGACATGGCGAACTGCCTGCCAAACTCAAACGCGTAGAGGCACCCCGCGTCGATGAAACAGCAGGAGCGGTCGGCTATACAAATAGAGCGAGGGGCCTCATGGCCCCTCGCAAGCTCTTTGCGGAAAAGCCCCTCAATCGGGGCAGTCGGAATAGCCCCTTCCATCAGGGGCGAGGAGATTGTGCGGCGGCAGGCGGCCTGTGTCAAGACCCGAGAGGAAAAACGAGAACGCGACCGGCACCGCGGGCGTCACGGCCGCGCGGCTACTGCGGCTCCCCTCCGTTAGTACCAGTGATTCGGGTGTTCCACCGGAGACACCAGGTCGTCGAAGGCGTCGAACGTTCGTGCGACCTCCAGCGCTGCGACGTTCGCGCGCAGCTCCTCGATCGTGGTTGGGCCCGTCAGGCTCACGTCCACGTCGGGGCAGGCCAGCGAAAAGGCCAGGGCCGCCGTGGGCAGGTCCAGGCCGTGCGCCGCGGCTGCGCGTTGCAGCCGCCGCACCGCGGCCACCACCTCGGGCGACGCCTCGCGGTAGCTGTAGCGCGCGCGCGCCACCGGCCCCGTGGCCAGGATGTTGCCGCCGAACGGGGCAATGTTGATGACGCCCAGGTTATGGCGGCGCGCGTGCGGGTGAATGCGCCGGCGGGCTTCGCGGTTCAGCAGCGTGTAGTGGTGGTAGGACCCGATGATGTCGAACTCGCCGCTTTCGGCCGCCATGGCGGCAAAGTCGCCGTTGCCCACCGCCGTGCCGATGGCGCCCACCAGCCCCTCGGCGCGCAGCCGGTGCAGCGCCGCCAGCGTCCCGTTCGGGGCCATGATGCGCGCCCAGTGATCCGGGCGGGCGTCGTGCAGCATGACTACCGGCAAACGGTCGAGGCCCAGCTCGTCCAGGTTGGCGTGCACCGCCCGCACGGCGCGCTGCGGGTCGACGTCGATCTCGATGCCGCCGCCTGCGCGCGTGTAGCGCCCCACCTTGGTCACAATCAGCAGGTCGTCCGGCGGGTCGGCCTCGCGCAGCCGCGCCGCAAACCAGCCTTGCGCATACGACGGCGCCGTATCCACGTGCCGGATGCCCAGGCGGAACGCCTCCCGCAGCAGCGCCGTGTAGGCGTCGTCGCCAACGCGGCCGATCCAGTTGGCGGATCCCAGCGCCAGCTTGGTGGAGCGCACGCCCGAGCGGCCCAGCGTCACGCGGGGAACCTGCGGCAGGGTGTTTGGCATAGCGCCCGCCTGAACGATCCACGCGCGCCGCAGCGTGCGCCGCCCGGCCGCGCGGCGCAAGCCCGCGGCGCGGGGCGGGGCGCGCGGGTCAGGCGGCGCGGGTCGTCTGCGCGGCCATCTGTAGCCAGGCCTTGCGCGTCCTGCGCGGGTCAGGCGGCGCGGAATCGGGCATGATCGCGGCCGCCGCGTCTCAGCCTGGAGATTTGCCCCGTGGCCGAACCCATCCCGCACGTTGACGTCCAGCTCGACGACGAGTCGGGCCGCCTGGCGCAGCTGGTGGCGCCGGGCACGAACCTGGAGCGCATCGCCAGCGGCCTGGCCTTCACCGAAGGCCCGGTCTGGCGGGGCGACCACCTGTTGTTCAGCGACATTCCCAACGACCGCATCTGCCGCTGGCGCCCGCGGCCCGAAGGCCCCGAGCTCACCACCTTCCGCGCCTACAACGGCAAGACCAACGGCCTTACGCTCGACCGCGAGGGCCGCCTGCTGGCCTGCGCGCATGCGGCGCGCGCCGTGCTGCGCTTCGACCAGAACGCCCAGCCCACGCCCATCGCCGCCCACTACGCCGGCGGGCGGCTCAACAGTCCCAACGACCTGGTGGTGGCGCACAACGGTGACATCTACTTCACTGACCCGCCCTACGGCATCGACGGCGGCGAGGCCGGCGGCAAGGAGCAGCCGGTCAACGGCGTCTACCGGCTGGCGGCGGACGGCGCGCTCACGCTGCTGACCGACCGCTTCGTGCGCCCCAACGGCCTGGCCTTCGCGCCGGATCAGCGCACGCTCTACGTGGGCGATTCGGGCGGCCCGCGCGACGTGTGGGCGTTCGACGTGGACGACGGCGGCGGCCTGGCCAACCCGCGTCAGTTCGTGGACATGGACGCGCACCAGCAGCCGCACAACCCCGACGGCATGAAGTGCGACGCCGCCGGCCGCCTGTGGAGCACCGGCCCGGGCGGCGTGTGGGTGGTGGAACCCGACGGAACCGTGCTGGGCCGCGTGGGGTTCCCCGAACCGCCCGCCAACCTGGCTTGGGGCGGCCCCCAGTGGTCCACGCTCTTCGTCACCGCGCGCAGCAGCGTCTACCGCGTGGAAACCGCCGCCGCCGGCGTGCGCGTGCCCTAGCTGCTGCGTCCTAGCCGCCGCGCCCTGCGGCGCCGCCGCAGGGCGGTGGACGCCTGCGGTCCTTGGCCATGCTGGGCCTGCTCGGTCTACTCGGTCGTGCGGCGGCGGGAGCGCGGCGGGTTCCAACGGTGCGCCGACCCTGCGTTCGATGGACGAGCGAGGCGCTGCCCGCGCGTCAGTCCTTCGCCGGCCGCGCATGCCGCACCGCGAACTCTTCTTCCGGCGAATAGACCAACCGCGTGCGGCTCTTGAACGCAAAGTAGAGCAACCCCGCGGCAAACCAGACGGCGCAGCCGTAGACGCCCACGCGGTATTCGGGGTTGAGAAACAGGAAGCACAGCGTGGCCAGGGCGATCAGCCCCGCAACGACGGCTCCCGCGTTGCCCAGGGGGCTGACGTACGGCCGCTCGACGTGAGGGAAACGCCGCCGCAGCTGCACGAAGGCGATCATCTGCATGAGATACGCAATCACCGCGCCGAACACCGCCATGTTCAGCAGCACCGCGCCCACCGGCGCGTCCACGCCAAACCACTCGTCGCTGAACTCGATCAGCAGCGCCGCGCCGTAGCCGATCACCGCGCCCGCAATCAGCGCAACGTGCGGCGTGTTGCGCCTCGGCAGCGTCACCGACAGCCAGGTTGGGAAGTACCCTGAGCGCGACAGCGAAAAGATGTTGCGGCCGTAGGCGTAGATGATGGTGTGAAAACTGGCCACCAGCCCCGCCACCGCCGCCAGCGCCAGCGCCGACGCGCCCACCCCGCCGCCGAAGATGGTGACGAACCCCAGGAACATCGGCTCGTCGGAGGCTCCGACCGCCGCCGCCCCCGGCGCAATGCCCGAACTCAGCACCAGCGTCAGCACCGACGCCGCAATCAAGGTCAGAATCCCCCACAGCAGCGCCTTGGGCATGTCCCGCCGGGGATTGCGCGCTTCTTCCGCGGCCAGCGGCAGTTGCTCGATGGCCAGATAGAACCAGATTGCGAAGGGCAGCGCCTGCGCCGCGCCGATCCATCCGAACGGCAGGAAGCGCGAATTGCCGGGCTGCGGCTCGATGTCGAACGCCGTCTCCCAGCTGAAATGCGGAATTGCGCCCACCCAGAACACGACCAGAACCGCCAGCGCCAGAAAGGTGATGACCACGGAAAACTTGAACGCGGCCTCCACGCCCACAATGTTCAGCCCCACGAACACCGCGTAGAAAATCAGCCACCAGACCGGCGCTGGAATATCCACGCCAAAGAGGTTGTCGACCACCGCGCCGGTGTAGCCGCCGATGCCCACCACGATCACCGCCGGCGTAAGCACGTATTCGATGTTCTCCGACAACCCGGTGACGAACCCGCCCCAGGGACCCATGGCGGTGCGCCCGAAGGAATACGCCCCGCCGGTGTGCGGCAGCGCCGGCGACATTTCGGCGATGGAGTAGCAGATGCCCAGATACATCACCGCCACGATGGCCGTGGCCACGGCCATGCCCCCGAAGCCGGCCACCCCCAGCCCGAAGTTCCAGCCGAAGAAGTCCCCGGAAATGACCGCGCCCACGCCCAGCGCCCACAGCGACCACACCCCGGCGTAACGCCGCAGCTTGCGCTTGGCGAAGTAGCCGTCGCCGGCCGCCCGATACTCCACGGCCCCAGCGCCGCGGGCGGGTGAGGGGTCGTTCAGCGTGGCGCTTCCGTGCTGCCGGGCAGGCGATGTTCCCACACCGGCGCCGCCCGGCGGCGCCTCCCCCAGTCGCTCTCCTCTCCCTCCAGGGAGAGGAGAACGAGCCTGAATTCCGGCCTAGCAGGAAAGTCGGGATGGCTTGCCCTTTTCTCACCCTCTCCCTGGAGCAGGCGCGCCCTGGGGGCGCCCCCGGCCGGATGGCTCGCCCTTTTCTTACCCTCTCCCTGGAGTGACCTGCGCCTGCGCCGCCAGGGCGGCAAGGGATGGCTTGCCCTTTTCTTACCCTCTCCCTGGAGGGAGAGGGCAGGGTGAGGGGGGAAGCTGGGTGGGTCTCAGTGCGGTCGGTGAAAGCAGCGGCGCCTGGGGAAGAGTCTTCCCCTCCGGCCTCGCGCCCGCCCCTCACCCCAACCCTCTCCCCGCCGGCGCGGGGAGAGGGGGCAGGACGGCCGCGGCGATGAGTTTGGCGGCGGCCTCTCCCCGCCGGCGCGGGGTGGGGGGCTCGACCCCGCCCCGCCGCTGTGCCGCAATGCTTTCGCCCCGCCGGCGCGGGGTGGGGCTGGCTCGAAAGGTAAGCACCAACAGCGACCTCATGCCGCCCCGCCGGCGCGGGGAGGTCGTGGAGCGCGGCATGAGAGGCGGCGGCTTCCGCGCTCAGCTTGCCGTCAGCCGCATGACGACCGCGGTTGACACTTGAGAGGTGTCGGGAAACTGGCGCATCGTGTTTCGCTTCGAGTCAGGGAACGCCTGCGACGTGGACTTAGTTGACTACCACTAGCGTCCAGTGTCCGGGTCGGCCGGCAGGCCTGCCGGCCGACCTAGGCGCGAACCTGGCATGATCGATAAGAGAGGAGACAGAAGTGCCGATGAAGAACCCGCCGCACCCCGGGCTGTCGGTGCGGTATGACTGTCTGGAGCCGCTTGGGATGAGCGTGACCAAGGGCGCACAGCTGCTGGGCGTCAGCCGCAAGCAGCTGTCGGCGCTTGTCAACGGCCGCGCGGGGGTTTCTGCGGAGATGGCCATTCGGCTCGACAAAGCCTTTGGCGGCGGCGCGAGCACTTGGCACGGCTTGCAGGCGGCCTACGACCTGGCGCAGGCCCTTAGGAAGGCCGACGACATTGTGGTCGAGCCGCCCGCGGCCGTGCTCACGTTCCGGGAGCATGGCGACTGGCCAGCGTCGGACGCGCGGTAGGCCCCCTGGCCACTCCCTCCGTTCAGGGAAGGGAAAGAAAAAGGCCAGCGCCAGCGTAGGCGTCCTCGTCGCTGCGAGGAAGGCCGGCATCCAACGCCCAACGGCCGAGGTGCTGGAATTCCTAATCCCAGACCCTGGATTCCTGCAGCACGCCGTCATTCCGGCGGAGACGGGAGTGTCGGGAGGGGCCTGCCCCGCATGTCTGGGCGCGGCCGGCCGGCGACGTTCGCGGCTTGCTGCGGCGTCGTACAGTGGGCCGCGTCAGCCTGACGCTGCGGTGGTTTGCGCGGCCATGTGGCACGTACCAGCCAACCTTCCTCCCTCGGCGTCCGCCGCCCCCTGAATGCCGCCGCATGTCCATAGCCCCGGTCGACCCGCCCGCTCCGACCAACCTGGTCGATTCGTCCGACCCGGCCAACCCGAACGATCCGCCCGCCCCGGCCAACCCGCCCGCCCCAGCCGACCTGGCCGACCCGGCCGATCCGATTGACCCTCTCGCCCCGCCAGACACGGCCGGCCGGCCGGCCCTGCGCGTGCGCGTGCATCCGTATGCCGACCTGGCGCGCTTCTTTCCGGGGCAGGGCAGGGTGCGCCAGATCGAGGCTGCCCCCGGCGCCACGGTTGGCGACCTGCTGGACGCGCACGGCCTGGACCAGACCCAGCGGCTGACTCTGGGCGTGAACGGCCAGCTGGCCTCGCGCGCCACGCGCTTGCGCAACGGCGATACGCTGGAGGTGCTGGCGCCCATGGCCGGGGGGTCGCGCTGATGCCCACCTCCATTCAGAACCGAATCCTGCGCGTGGACCTGACCGAGCGCCGCGTGTGGACGGAAACGCCCGGCCCGGCCTTCTTCCGCAAGTACCTGGGCGGGCGCAACGTCATCGCCCATTACCTGCTCAGCGAGGTTCCGGCCGGCGTCGACGCGCTGGACCCGGCCAACCGCCTGATCTTTGCCATGGGGCCCATCACCGGCGTGGCCCTGCCCGGCGCGGGCCGCCACAGCGTGGGCGCCAAGTCGCCCCTCACCGGGCTGTTTGGCGAGTCCGAGGCCGGCGGGTACTGGGGGTCGGAACTCAAGCAGGCCGGCTGGGACGGCGTCGTGGTGCAGGGCCGCGCCAGCGCGCCGGTTTATCTCTGGATCGAGGACGACCGCGTGGAGATCCGCGCCGCCGACCATCTGTGGGGGCAGATCACCGGCCCCGTCGAAGACGCCATCCGCGCCGAGCTGGGCGACGCGCAGATCCGCGTGGCGCAGATCGGGCCGGCCGGCGAGAACCTGGTGCGCTACGCCTGCATCGTCAACGACCTGAACGAAGTCGCCGGACGCACCGGCCTGGGCGCCGTGATGGGGTCCAAGCATCTCAAGGCCATTGCCGTGCGCGGCGGGCGCCGCGTGGCCGTGGCCGACCGCGGCCCCGTCCGCGCCACTGCACGCTGGGTCGCGCGCGAAACTCTGGGCGACGGCGGCGCGCACCAGCGGCTGCACACCTGGGGCACCGGCGCCATGGTGCGCTCCAAGCAGCTGGAAGGCCACCTGATCGTGCACAACTTCCGCGACGGCCAGCTCGACGGCGCCTCCAACATCGACGCCATCGCCCTGCGCGACAACGTGGTCGACCACATGGACCGCTGCTTCGCCTGCTCCGTGCGCTGCAAGAAGCGCGTCAAGATCGACACCCCCAAGCTGCGCGTGGAACCCAAGTACGGCGGACCGGAGTACGAGACCCTGGCCGCCATCGGCACCAACACCGGCGTCACCGACATCATGGCCGTTTGCAAAGGCAACGAGATGCTGAACTACCTGGGCATGGACAGCATCTCTGCCGGCGCCACCATCGCCTGGGCCATGGAAATGTTTCAGCGCGGCCTGCTGGACGCGCGCTGGACCGACGGCCAGTCGCTGCAGTTCGGGTCGGCGCAGGACGTGCTGGACGTCATCGAAAAGATTGCCTACCGGCAGGGCGTGGGCGACCTGCTGGCCGAGGGCGCCCTGCGCGCCGCGCGCACGATTGGCGGCGGCGCCGAACGCTGCGTCGTGCACGTCAAGGGCCTCGAGGTGGCCATGCACGACCCGCGGGCGCTCAAGGACATGCGCGACAACTACGCCGTCACGCCCACCGGCGGCGACCACACCGGCGCCGGCCTCAAGCGCACCTCCGTGCGCAACACCGTGGGACTCTGCCAGTTTCTGGAATACGACGACGCCAAGGCGCTGGAACTGCTCAACGCCGCCACTGGCTGGGACATGCCGCCGGCCGAGCTGCACGAAACGTTCGAGCGCGGCCTGACCATGGCGCGGCTCTTCAACCTGCGCGAGGGCATGACCGCCGCGGACGACCGCCTGCCCGACCGCCTGCACGAACCGATTCGGCACGGCCCGCTCAGCAGCTACGCCCTGCCGCGGGACGAGGTGCGCGCGTTCGTGGCCGGGTACTACCGCGACCACGGCTGGGACCCCGTGCAGGGCCGGCCGTACGCCGACACGCTGGCGCACCTGGGCATCGACGTTCCCGCCCGGACGGCGGGCGCGCTGGTGGCCGAACGGCCGCACCCGCTGCCCGCCGGCGCCTTGCCCTACACCCTCGACCTCACGTCGGGCGAGGGCCACGCAGAGTAGCCCGCCGCCAGCGCCGCAGTACCTCAGCGCCTGGCCGTGCGCCTATCCGCCCGATGGAGCCGCCCGAGCCGTCGGGCGCGTGCTTCAGCGCCCGGCCGCGCGCCTATCCGCCGCCCGGCCCCTCGCGCTCGGCGAACGCCTTGAAATCGTTCAGGAACTTCTGGGTCTGCCGCCCAAACAGCGGGCGCATGAAGATGCCCATGAGGCGCATGCGGATGCTGGAGAAGCGGAAATCCGTCTCGGTGACCCAGCGCGTGCGGTTGGGACCCTCCTCGACGAAAGAGTTCCGCACCTCGTTCCACACGCCCTCCGTCTCGTAGGTCCCCGAAAATTCGTCCGGCAGGTTGCGCGTGACGATGGTCTCGATCATCTCGACGTTGCGGCCGCGATGCTCGTACACAAGGCGGGCCGTGGAGCCCGGCTGCCCCGGTTCGCCGCTGAGGTGCTCGAAGCTTTGCAAGCCCTCCTGCCACTTGGACAGGTTGTCGGGGTCGTCGAACAGCTCGACCACGCGCGCGCGCGGCAGGTCGATCACGGTCGTGCGGGTGTACTTCACGGTGGTTCTCCAAACGGCGGTGCGGAGCGCGCAGCGCAGCGCCGAGCATACGAACTGGCCCGCCCGGCAGACCGCAGCCTGCGCCGCGGCGTCTGGCGGCCGGCAATCCCCCGCCCAAACCGAGCGCCCACCCTGCGCCCAGGCGCCCGCCGTGGGCCGCCCACGCCTGCCGCAGGCAAAAAAATCCTGTGCGATTTCTCGTTTGTCCGCGCCAAACTAGGCTACTCTGGGCGCGCCAGGCAGCATATGGCTGCCTCAATGGAACGGGCGCCGGGTCGAGCGCGTCCGCGCGGGGGCTGCATGCCTCGCGTGAAATCTTCGAAGAGAGGGAAGCAATGACAGGGCGGCTGTTACTGATCTTTTCTGCCATGATCATCGCGATCGTGGCGCTTGCGGCCTGCGGCGAAAGCGAAGAACCCGCAGAGGCGGCCATGGAGAGCGCCGCCGTCAGCCGTCTCGAAACCGTCAAGGCGCGCGGCACGCTGATCTGCGCCAGCCGCAACGACGTGCCCGGCTACGGCTCTCTGGACGCCGACGGCCGCAACGTGGGCTTCGACATCGACCTCTGCCGCGCGATTGCGGCCGCGGTGCTGGGCGACGCCAACGCCATCCAGGTCAACTACATCAGCGCCGCCGAGCGCGGGCCGACCATCCAGTCCGGCGAAGTCGACGTGCTGGTGCGCACGGTCACCTGGACCACCTCGCGCGACGCCCAGTGGGGCAACTACGCGCACACCATGTTCTACGACGGCCAGGGCTTCATGGTTCCGACCAGCCTGGGCGTCGACTCGGCTTACGACCTGAGCGGCGCGTCGGTGTGCGTGACCAGCGGGACGACCACCGAGCTGAACCTGGCCGACTTCTTCCGCGAGAACAGCATGCAACTGGACGCGGTGGTGTTCGAAGACTCGTCGGTCCTTCTGGACGCCTACACGGAAGGCCAGTGCGACGTCTTCACCAACGACCGCTCGCAGTTGGCAGCCTTGCGCAACTCGCTGCCCGACCCGAACGCGCACGTGATCCTGCCGGAGACCATCTCCGAAGAGCCGCTGACGCCGGTCGTTCCCCATGACGACGAGCAGTGGTTCGACGTCGTCAAGACGGTGATGGCCGGCCTGATCTACGCCGAGGCCTACGGCATCACCAGCAGCAACGTCGCTGCGATGGCCGCCGGTGAAAACGTGAAGGCCAAGCGCCTGCTCGGCACCGAAGGCAGCTTCGGCCAGGAAACGCTGGGCCTGCCCGACACCTTCATGCAGGGCGTGATCAGGAGCGTGGGCAACTACGGCGAGATCTACGACCGCAGCCTGGGTCCGCAGGGCATCGACCTGCCGCGCGCCGGTCGCAACGAGCTCTGGACCAACGGCGGGCAGATCTACGCGCCGCCGCTGCGCTGAGCCGCGGCGCGGAGGTTCGCCTTCCGCGCGGAATCACGGGAGGGCGCATGAGCGCCCTCCCGTTTCCTTTGTCGCCGCCAGGGCGGCGTGCGGCGTGGAAGACCCTCACCCTGCCCTCTCCCAGAGGGAGAGGGTGATGCGGGAGCTTCTCCCTGTGGAGAGAGTGACGCGGGGGTTTCCCAGCGGGAGAGGGTGATGCGAGGGCCTCTGCCAGTGGAGAGAGTGGCGCGGGGTTCTCCTGGAGGGGGCCTTTTGTGTCGTTTACCGTCGGTGTGGGAAGAGGTTGGTGCGCAAGGCGGCTGAGCCCAACCGTGCCGTGCGCCGGCAGCGCGGGCAGCGTGGGAGGAGATTGGGGGCGCAGCCGAACCCGAGCGCCGCTGCTGATGGATTCCCGCCCCGTATTGGGTACCTCGCGTCACGTACCGCGCAGGCAGGGGCAGGCTGTTTGCGGGACTGACGGATTTTGCAAAGGTCGCTGAGGGGAGCGGGGGAAGAGAAGAGGGGGCGGCTCGTTCCTGTATGATCGTCGGCGCGTCTCCAGCGTCGCTGCCGGCGTGGTGCACAAGGGTGAGGCACCGCGTGCAGGGCGTTCACAAGAGCGGGCGTGACTCCGGTGCGGTGTAGGCGGCTGCTGGCGGTCTTGGCCCTGGGCTGCGCCGCGGCGCTGGCGGCCTGCGGCGAAGCCGGCCCGCCGCCTGGAGACGCCGCGGCGCCGGCCGCCAGCCGGCTGGAGACCATCCAGGCGCGCGGCCATCTGGTCTGCGCCGGGCGCAACGACACGCCCGGCTACGGGTTCGTGGACGACACCGGGCGCATCTCCGGCTTCGACGTGGACCTGTGCCGTGCGGTGGCCGCGGCCGTCTTCGGCGACCCCGACAAGCTCGAGCTGCGCCACGTCAACGCCACCGAGATGGGCGTGACCATGCAGTCCGGCGAGGTCGACATGATGGCGCGCGCTATCACCCGCACCACCTCGCGCGAGGCGCAGTGGGGCAACTTCGTCATCACCATGCTCTACGACGGCCAGGGTTTCCTGGTTCCGGCCAGCCTGGGCGTCGCCTCGGCCCGCGAACTGAGCGGCGCCGCGGTCTGCGTGGCCAGCGGCACCACCACCGAGCTGAACCTGGCCGACTTCTTCCGCCAGAGCGGCATGGCCTACAACCCCGTGGTGTTCGAAGACTCCAGCGTGCTGCTCGACGCCTACAAAGAGGGGCAGTGCGACGTCTACACTCACGACCGCACCCAGCTCTACGTGCTGCGCCAGCAGCTGGACGACCCGAACGCGCACGTCATCCTGCCGGAGACGATCTCGGAAGAGCCGCTGACCCCCATCGTGCCGCACGGCGACGAGCAGTGGTTCGACGTCGTCAAGACGGTGATGGCCGGGCTGATTTACGCCGAGGCCTACGGCGTCCACAGCGGCAACGTGGACGCAATGGCCGCCGGCGACAACGTGAAAGTCAAGCGCCTGCTGGGCGCGGAAGGCAGCTTCGGCCAGGAAACCTTGGGACTGGCCGACACCTTCATGCGCGGCGTGATCACGAGCGTGGGCAACTACGGCGAAATCTTCGACCGCAACCTCGGCGCGCAGGGATTCGGTCTGCCCCGCGCCGGACGCAACGACCTCTGGACCAACGGCGGCCAGCTGTATGCGCCGCCGTTGCGGTGAGCAGCGCCCGTGTGCTCCCCGCCTCTGGGACGTGGTGACCGCGTGAGGAGCGGCGCGTGACCCGACTGTTCACCGTGCAGGGCGTGCCTGTGTGGCGAAACATCGTGGTGCTGCGCTGGGTGACGCAGCTCGTGTCCGCGGTGCTGGTGCTCTCCGTGGTGGCGCTGTTCTTCGTCAACGTGTCTCGCGAAATCGAGGCGCGGGACATCCCCTTCGGGTTCTCGTTCCTCACCCGTGCCGCCCAGATTCCCATCGGCGAAACGGTCATCCCCTACGACCCGTCCGACAGCTACGCCTACGGCCTGCTGGCGGCGGCGCTCAACACGGTCAAGGCCTCGGTGCTGGGCGTCATCCTGGCCACCCTGCTCGGCATTCTGGTCGGGGTTGCCCGCCTGTCGTCCAACTGGCTGCTCAACAAGGCGGCGCTGGTCTACGTCGAAGCCTTCCGCAACACGCCGCTGCTGGTGCAGCTGCTCTTCTGGTTTCTCGTAGTGCTGAGCCTGCCGCAGGTGCGCGAGGGCTATGTGGCGTTCGACGCGGTCTATCTGAACAACAGCGGGTTCTACCTGCCCTGGCCCGTCCCCGTGGACGGCTTCTGGCTGTGGCTCGGCGCAACCGCGCTGGGCATCGCCGTTGCCGTCATCGCGGCCCGTCACTTGCAGCGGCGCGAAACCGAATCGGGCCGCAGCACCTATCCCATCCTCACCGCCGCGGCCATCGCCGTGGTCGTCAGCGTCATTGCCTTGCTCGTCTTCTCGCCCATGACGCTGGACATTCCGCGTGCGGAAGGGCGCTTTGGCCGCATTCAAGGCGGCGCACAGCTGGGCGGCAGCTTCACGGCGCTGCTGGTGGGTCTGGTGCTGTACACGGCGGCCTTCATCGCCGAAATCGTCCGCGCCGGCGTTCAGTCCGTCGGCAAGGGCCAGGTGGAAGCCGCCCGCTCCAGCGGGCTGTCGGCCCTGCAAACGCTGCGCTACGTCACCTTCCCGCAGGGACTGCGGGTCATCATTCCGCCCACCATCAGCCAGTTCCTGAACTTGACCAAGAACTCCAGCCTCGCGGCGGCCATTGGCTATCCCGACCTGGTGAGCGTGGCCAGCACCATGACCCAAATCGCGCCGGCCATCTCGTTGATCGCCATCGTGATGCTGACCTACCTGGCCATGAGCCTGACCTACTCGCTGATCGGAAACCTCTACAACCGCTCGATCAGGTTCAAAGGCTGATGAGCGCCGCCGCGCCCGCCCAGGCCATGCCGCCCCCGCCGCCGCCCCCGGCCATGACGGTGGGCCTGGTCGGCTGGCTGCGCGCGAACCTCTTCAGCTCCAGAGTCAACAGCGCGCTGACCGTCGTGCTGGGCGCGGTGCTGCTGTGGGCGCTGGTCAGCCTGGTGGGCTGGCTGCTGTTTGCCGCCGACTGGGCGGTGGTCACCACGCGCACGCCGCTCTATCTGGTCGGTCTCTACCCGGCGGCGGAATATTGGCGGCCCCAGGCCGCGCTGCTGCTGGTTTGCCTGCTGCTGGGCGTCACGTGGGGGCGCTGGGGGCGCGCGGCGCGCGGCTTCGCCCTGGGGCTGGGCGTGGTGCTCCTGGTGGTGGGCCTGCTGCCGCACGGCATGCAGCCGCTCAACCGTGCGCTGCTGCTGCTGAACACCGCCGCGCTCGGCCTGGGCTATCTGCTGACGGCGCGGCTGACCCTGGGGCGTCTCCCGGTGTTCCGCCGCGTCGCGGCCGCGCTGCATGCGCGGGCGGCGCGCCTGTACCTGCGCCGCCCCAACCGCCTGCCTCCCGCGGCTTGGCTGACCGTGCAGGCGTCCCGGCTGCTGAATGCCGGCGCCGTTGGTCTGGGCTATCTGCTGACGGCCTGGCTGGCCCTGGAGCGCCGCCCCTGGGTGCGCCGCGCCGCGGCCATGCAGAACGCCCTGGCGGCGCGGCTGGCCCTCGGCCGCCCCAAGCGCCTGGCCGCCCTCGCCATTGTGTCCGTGATCGCCGCCCTGCTGCTGATTCGCGGCATCGAAGGCGTGCCCGGCCTGACGCCGGTCAACACGCAGGACATCGGCGGCCTGTTGCTGAACCTGCTGCTGGCGCTCTTTGGCATCGTCATGTCCATGCCCCTCGGCATTGCGCTGGCGCTGGGGCGCCGAAGCAACCTGCCGGTGGTGAAGATGGTCTGCGTTGGCTTCATCGAGCTGGTCCGCGGCGTGCCCCTCATCACGCTCCTCTTCATGTCCCGCCACATCCTGCCGCTGACGTTCCCCGCAAACATCCACGTGGACGCGCTCTATCTGTCGGCCATCACCATCACGCTGTTCAGCTCGGCCTACATGGCCGAAAACGTGCGCGGCGGCATGGCCGCGGTCTCGGAGGGCCAGGTCGAAGCGGCCCGCGCGCTGGGCCTGCGCGGCTGGCAAACCACCCTGCTGGTCACGCTTCCCCAAGGGTTGCGCAACATCATTCCCGCCATCGTGGGCCAGTCCATCAGCCTGTTCAAAGACACCAGCCTGGTCTTCATCATCGGCATGCTGGACCTGGTGGAAATGGGCCGCGTGACCATTCAGGGCAACCAGGAATTCCTCGACAACGGGCGCGAAGTCTACGTGTTCATCGCCCTCGTGTTCTGGGTGTTCACCTTCTCGATGTCATTCGTGAGCCGGCGCATCGAACGCGCGCTCGGCGTGGGACGGCGCTAAGCCGAACGCCGCAGGAGATTCAGCATGGCCGCATCCAACCAATCCAACGGACCCGGCGCCCAGGCGCTGGACATGGACGCCGTGACCAGGCTGCCGCTGGAGCAGCGCGACGACATCATCGTCTGCGAACACGTGCACAAGTGGTTCGGCGACTTCTGCGCCGTGCGCGACGTCAGCATGCGCGTCAAACGCGGCGAAGTCGTGGTCATCTTCGGCCCCTCCGGGTCGGGCAAGTCCACCTTCATCCGCATGATCAACCGCCTGGAAGAACACCAGACCGGCGCCATCGTGGTGGACGGCATCGAAATGACCAACGACGTGCGCAACCTGGACGCTATCCGCCGCGAGGTGGGCATGGTTTTCCAGCAGTTCAACCTCTTTCCGCACATGACCGTGCTCAACAACATCACGCTGGCCCCGCAGCGCGTGCGGCACGTGCCCCGACAGGAAGCCGAGGCCGCCGCCCGGCAGTTGCTGGAGCGCGTGGGCATTCCCGAACAAGCGGACAAATACCCCGCCGAACTCTCCGGCGGTCAGCAGCAGCGCGTGGCCATCGCCCGCGCGCTGGCCATGCAGCCGCAGATCATGCTCTTCGACGAACCCACCTCGGCGCTCGACCCCGAGATGATCAAGGAAGTGCTGGACGCCATGCGCGAGCTGGCCGCCACCGGCATGACCATGCTCTGCGTGACCCACGAGATGGGCTTCGCCCGCGAAGTCGCCGACCGCATGGCCTTCTTCGACGAAGGCATGCTGGTCGAAATCGGCTCCCCCGGCCAGATGTTCAGCAACCCCAAAGAGGAACGAACGCGCATGTTCCTCGACCAAATCCTCTGATGCGCCGCACGAAACCTATGCGAGGATGCATGGCTCGGCCGTCATTCCCGCGATGCACGCTCCGCGGCGACGGAGCGCGGGAAGCCAGCGTCCGCGTCTGAAAGGACCCCCGCCATGATCGACAACATCGCAACCGCAGCTGTCTATGTGTCCGACCAGAAAGAGGCCGAGCGCTTCTGGGTGGAGCGCGTCGGCTTCGAAGTTCGCAAGCGGCAAAGCATGGGCCCCGACGGCGACTGGCTGGAAGTCGCGCCGTCCGGCGCGCAGTCGCGGCTGGTCGTCTTCCCGCGCGCGATGATGCCCGACTGGGCCGAACGCCGCCCCTCCATCGTTTTCGAGTGCTCCGACGTCCAGGCCGCCTACGACCGCATGAGCGCCGCCGGCGTCGAGTTCACCGAGGAACCCCAGCAGATGCCCTGGGGCACCTACGTCAACTTCCGCGACCCCGACGGCAACGAGTACGTCCTGAATCAGGTGTGACGGCGTTCCTTCGGCCTCTCTCCCGCGAGGGGCCTGGGAGCAATCCGCCATTCCCGCGAAGCCTATCCTCGCGTAGGCCGGCGGCTGGATGGTTGGCGTTCGCGCGCAGGGCTCGGCGGCCTGTCTCTGCGTAGATCGGGAGCCTGGGGCGCTGCCGCGCTGCGTGCGGGCCTCGTCTCCGCGTAGGCCGGGAGCTGGGACCTACGGTCTGCGGCGCGCAGGTTCAGCGCCCGCATACCGCGGCCGCGTTCCACACCGACGGTGACCGAGAGGAATGACGGGGAGGCGCGGTCTGCCGACCCCGACGGCTACTTCGGCGGCAGCGACCTCGCGTAGGCCACCCCCAACGCAACCCAGCCGCGCAAGTCCGCGTCTTCGTCCTCCCCCGCCGGCGCCGCGAACACCCAGCCCCGCATCGGCCGCCCGGTAAAGTCGAACACCCGCGCGTGCGGACGCGCCAGCGCTTCGACGTAGCGCTGCGGGCCCGTGCGCACCACCAGCTCTTCGCCGGAAATGCCCACGGCCATGTTGCCGTCGAGCATGAAGCAGACCCCGCCGAACATCCGCCGCTCTGTCAGCCCCTGCTCGTGCGCCAGCGCTTCGCGCACCCGCTGCGCCAAGCCTTCGTCGTACGCCATCCCGTGCCAATCCCTCCGCAGCGTCCCAACCGCGCCGACACCCGCGGCCGCGCACGCACGGCGGACCGCCCCCGAATGCAGCGCTGGGGCCGCCCCGCGCGCCCGGCGGACCCGCTCCCCGCATGCAGCGCTGAGGCCGCCCCGCGCCGCGCCCGGCGTCGCGCCTGGGTCGTCTATCCGCGCGCGATGATGCCAGACTGGGCCGAACGCACACCGCCCCCCGTCCCGCGCCACTCCTTCCTCTCTCCCCGCGCACCGTTCCCCCCGTCCCGCGCCGCTCTTTCCCCTCTCCCCGCGCCGCGGGGAGAGGGTTAGGGTGAGGGGCCGCCTCGATGCCGCACGGGAAGACCCTCCCCAAAAGCCCTGCATCACCCAAGCGTCTCACCCTCGGAACGGCAAGAAATCCAAGCCGCCAAAGCCTCGACGTTCACGCACAGGCGCCGCCCGCGTTTTTCCGCCGAAGCGCCGATGCTGTTCGGCGTCGGCCCGTGTGAACCCGTTGGGCGCTTACCCTCGTCGATCCTCAGGAAGCCAACGCGGACTGTGCGCAGGGCACATCTGTCGCCTCGGCCTGAATCTCGATGCCAATGGCGCGCCGGCCGAGCCTCGTTGCTGTGCGCACGGTGGTGCCGCTGCCGGCAAACGGATCGACGACCACGTCGCCGGGGTCCGTGAAGAGCTTAATGAAGAACTCGGGCAGCCAGTCGGGAAACGGCGCGCTGTGTCCGGTGTTGTGCGCCACGGGGGATGCGTGCAGGACGTTCGTGGGATACACGAGCTTGCGGTCGGTCCAGGCGCTGATGCGGCGGCCAACTCCAGAGTTCGTCCCCGATTCGCGCCGCACGAGATCGTTCGAACTCATGTTCTTCAAGCGCGCCTTCGTCCAATCGCCAACGGGAACTTTCACTGCATCCTGGTTCATTTTGACGTCTTTGGTCTTGGAGAAATGCAGGATGCGTTCCCAGGCGTCGCGGAAGCGGTAACGCCATTTGCCGGGGGCGGCCGTCGTCTTGTGCCAGACGTATTCCTCCACCCAGCGGAAGCCCAGGTCGTGTTTGAGGTGCAAGATGAGTTCCAGCACATAGGTGTGCCGCTCGCCGTCGACGGCCTTTTCCTTGATGTTGAGCACGAACGAACCTGTGGGCGCGAGCACGCGCAGCATCTCCGTTGCCCGCGGAGAAAACCACTCGACATACGCCTCTGGGCTGACGCCGCCGTAGGTGCGTTTCCGGGCGTCGGCATACGGCGGCGACGTAACGATCAGGTCGACGCTGTTCGAAGGCAGTTCTTTCAGCACGTCCAGACAATCGCCAGGGATGACGCAGTTGTCGACGACGGTCATCGCCGACACGTCGAAGGGTCGTACGGTCATTGCGTCAATGCTGTCGGTGGACGCACGAATCTCCAACCCGACGCCTGTCTGATGCAGGTGTCGAGCAGCGGACGGCGCGTTCGAGGCAAACGATTATCGTTTGGCGTGCGTTTGTGGGTGGTACTTGTGTCATCAGCGCTGCCGCGCGAGCCTCTTGCATAGAATAATGCAGGCCGCGCCCGCTGGTTGTCAACGGGCGCGCGCTCGCGTGCGGCTGTATCGGGTGCAGTGGGATTGGGGCGCCCGCGGCAACGGCCCCGTCACGCGCCGTTCCGCAATGTCGGGTAGGCTGCGCGCATGACCTTCATCCGGCGGCTTTCGCGCTTCACCCGCGGCGAGCACCGCACCTTGGGCGGGTCGGTGGCCGCCGGTCTGGTATTCACCGCCAGCGGCCTGGTCCCGCCTCTGCTGGTGCGGCAGATTCTGATCTGGCACGAGGAAGGCTCGGTGGCCGCCAACGCCATGGCCCTGGTCGTGGCCGCCCTGGTGGGCGCGTTCGTGCTGCGGTCGCTGGCGCGCTACGTCTACGGCCTGCTCTCGCACTGGGCGGCCTACAACGTGCAGCACGCCATGATGGTGACGCTCTACCGACACGTGCAGTCCCTGCCGCACCGCTTCTTTACCGACCGCCGCGTAGGCGCGCTGGTGTCGCGCTCGGTGGGCGACGTGGAGACGGTGGAGGACTTCGTGGCCCACGGCATCCCCGAAACCGCGCTGGCGGTCGCCTTGCCCACCGCCATGTTGACGGCGCTGTTCGTCATCAACTGGCAGCTCGCCTTGCTGGCGCTGCTGCCCATACCGGTGATCGTGCTGCTGGGGCGGTATCTGTTTCCGCGCATCCGCAGCTCTTGGCGCGTGGTGCGCGAGTCGATGGCCAACGTGACCGCCACCGTCACCGAAGGCATCGCCGGCTACGCCGTCATCAAAGCCTTCGGCCGCGAGCCGCAGCAGCTGGCGCGTGTCGAGACCGGCTGGCGGCGCTTCCGCGACGACATCGAGCGCGCCCAGGTCTACTCGCTCATTCCCTCCGGCCTCATCGAGCTGCTGGCCGGGCTTGGCCTGATCCTGGTGGTGGCCGTGGGCGGCGACCTGACGCTGCGCGGCGCGATACCCGTGGCCGACCTGTTCGTGTTTGTGGTGTACCTGGGGCATATCTACCAGCCCATCATTGCCCTGGCCGCCATCAGCGAAAACCTCCAGAAAGCCATGGCCAGCACCGACCGCGTGTTCGAGCTGCTCGACGTCGAGTCCGACCTGCGCGACAAGCCGAACGCCGCCGCCCCGGCCAACCCGTCCTGGTCCATCGAGTTCGACGCGGTCGACTTCCGCTACGAGTCGCAGGAACCCGTGTTGGAGCGCGTGTCCTTCCGCGCCGATGCCGGCGAGCTGATTGCTCTGGTCGGGCCGACCGGCGTGGGCAAAAGCACCTGCGCCCACCTGGTGCCGCGCTTCTACGACGTGCAGCGCGGCGCGGTGCGCGTGGGCGGCGTCAACGTGCGCGACGTGCCGCAAGCCTGGCTGCGCGCCAACATCTCCATGGTCATGCAAGAAGTATTTCTCTTCAGCGGCACCATCCGCTCCAACATCGCCTTCGGCCGGCCCGACGCAACCGACGCGGACCTGCTGGCCGCCGCGCGCGCCGCCAACGTGGACGAATTCGCCGAACGCCTGCCCAACGGCTACGACACCCGCATCGGCGAACGCGGCGTGCGCCTGTCCGGCGGCCAGCAGCAGCGCATCTCCATCGCCCGCGCCGTGCTGAAAGACTCGCCCATCCTGGTACTGGACGAGGCCACCTCGTCGGTGGACGCCGAAACCGAGGCGCTGATCCAGGAGGCGCTGGACCGGCTCACCAAACAGCGCACCACGCTGGTCATCGCCCACCGCCTGGCCACCGTACGCCGCGCCGACCGCATCGTGGTGCTGCGCGGCGGCCGCGTGTCCGCCGCCGGATCCCACGACGACCTGCTGGCGCGCGGCGGCTGGTACGCCGACATGGTCGACCGCCAGGAACTCACCGCCCGCTGGCGCCTGGAAAGCGCCGCCAGCGACGGCGCCGAGGCGGCTGACACGCTGCGAGCGCCTGTCGCCGGCTAAGTCGTCCACGCTCCACCGAGGGCCACGCCCATGACTTTCGACCCTCACCAGATCGAGCATCCGCCGAGGAAATCAATAGCTCGTATATGACAGCCGTACCATATGGACCCTCAGCTACAACACTCCGAGTATCTTGAGGCGTGCGATTAGAGCCTCCTGTGTTCCAGCGCCCTTGGTCGAGTTGCACGCGCCGCAGAGCAGCTGCAAGTTGTCCATGTGGTCGCTGCCGCCCCGTGAGCGCGCCACGACGTGATCGACAGTCATGTTTCTGAACGGGAACAACGCCCGACACCCGGCGCACTTGCCTTCCTGCTTGCCGTAAAGCTGATGCTTGTGCGTTCCGTAGTCGGGCAGCTCGCCCAAATCCGTCCGTTGCGGCATGTCGGTCCGCGCGTGGACCTGTACCGGACCGAGCGCCTCGCTTTCCCGCCCTAACCGCTCGTGCACCAGGCGTATGGCGACCTCGGACAGGTCGATCCCGGCCCACTGGCGGCCCAGCCGGTGCGCCGCCACCAGCGTCGTCGCGCAGCCGCAGAACGGGTCGAGTACGACGTCGCCCTCGTTCGAGGATGCTTTGATAATCCGTTCCAACAAGGCCAGCGGCTTTTGGGTGGGATACCCGACGCGTTCTCTGGCCCGCGACCCGATCGGTTTGACGTCGGTCCAGACATCTTGCAGAGGGACGCCGGGCATTTCGTCGAGGTAGCGCTTATAGCGAGGAACCGCGCCTGGCCTGGACTGCACGACGCGCCCCTGCGCAATCAACTCTTCCATGCGCTCCTTGCTGTATCGCCATGATCGCGTGACGCCCATGACTTCGTACGCAGGATTGCCCCTGCCTGTGCCGCCTGGCCCTGTCAGATTGTCGAGTTGATACCGTCGACCAGTTTCCGGCTCGACGTGCCGATACAGTTGATCGACATAGTCCCGATCGTACGCTGAATACAGCACATTCCACGTCCAGCCGCCGCCTTTGGTGACAAAGAAGATGAAGTCCTGCACGCGGCCATGCTGCCGCCTGCCCTGTCGTGCGTCGCTGTGCGCGCTCGTCCGCTTCCACGCGATATGGCTTCGAAAGCTTTCGGCGCCAAATACCGCGTCCAGCAGCAACTTCAGATAGTGGCCTGCCGTCGGGTCGCAGTGCACGTACAGGCTGCCGGTCGATTTCAGCAGACGGCGAATCTCCAGCATCCGCACGCCCATCATGATCAAGTACGACTTCATGCCCGTGCCGTGCGACAACTCCGCGGCGTCGATCACGCGGTACAGCGCCGGATGCCGCTCGGCGATTTCGCCGTGCCAGGCGTCGTCCACGTCGCTCAGCGTCCACGAGTCCTTGAAGGCCGCGCCTGCGGCCTTCGAGCCGATGGGGGCTTCGTACGTCCGGTTGCTGTTGAACGGCGGGTCGAGGTAGATCAGGTCAACGGACTCGCTGTTCATGCCGCGCATCACGTCCAGATTGTCAGCCGTCCAGACGGTGCGGTTGGCCCAGTTCGGTTCGCTCATATGCGGGACTCGTTGCCAGTCACGATCGACCCGGTATCGCCCGCGTCACCGCCGTGGTTTTCGGCAGGCGTGAACCGGGTCGGCGTAGGAGATTAGGCACGTGCCGCCGGCTCCCAACGGCGGGTCTTGTGGGACGTCAGGGCGGCGTCGATGATGCGGGCAACGGCCAGGCCGTCGTGGAAGCTGGGCATGGGGTGGGGGCGGCCGGCGGCGTGGGCGCGCAGGCCGGGGATGACGTGGTTGTGGAACATGCGCGCGTTTTGCTCGCGCGGCGAGGGGTGCTGCGTGACGGGGACCTCGACGAGCTCCGGCGAGACGCCGCGCGCCAGGCGCACCGCGCCGCCGCGGCGGTTGCCCTGGTCGTAGTAAACGAACGCCGAGCCGCGCTGCCCGTGCACCTGCACGTCGGGGGTGGGGCCGGGGCGCGTGAAGGTGGTTTGGCCGGCGGAGAGGGTGAACACCGCGCCGCTGTCGGTGACGCCGTGAATCGTCCCGAAGTCGCTGGCCGTCACGCGCGTGGTTGGCGTGCCCGGCGGCGCTCCCTTGGGGTGTTCCGCCGACCACTGGTTGGCGTCGATGCGTGAAATGTCTCCCAGATCCGGCCGTTCGCCGACCACCGTGGGCAGATGGGCCATGACCTCGGTGACCTCGCTGCCGGTGAGGTAGCGCGTGAGATCCAGCAGATGCACGCCCAACAGGCCCAGCGAGCCGGCGGGGCATTCCGCGTCGGTCATCCACCACTGCGCGGGTTCGTGCTCGGCGCGCGGCTGCCAGATGCGGCCAAAGATTGCCTGCACGCGGCCGATGTCGCCCTCCTCGATCAGGCGCCGCACTGCCTGGATCGGTTCGTTGAACCGCATGTAGTGCCCCACGCCGTGCCCCAGGCCGGGGCGGATGGCCGCCGCCATGCGGGCGGCGTCGGCCGCGGTGGTGGCCAGCGGCTTCTCGCAGACCACGTGCTTGCCGGACTCCAGGGCCGCAATCGAGATGTCAGCGTGCAGCGCGTTGCTGGTCACCACGGCCACCAGGTCCAGGTCGTCGCGCGCCACCAGGCTGCGCCAGTCCTGGTGCGTGTCTGGGGACCCGCAGGCCTGGGCAACTTCGGCCAGCGGCCCCGGCCGGCGCGCGGCAATGGCGCGCAGCTCCAGCTCCGGCAGGTCCAGCGCGGCGTTGAGATAGGTCGGCGCGAAGAGTCCCGTGGCGCCAACCACGCCAACCCGCCACCGCGGTGGACGTGCGTGCATGGCCTAGATGGGGTCCGGCACGTCAGGCGCTGGCCGGTCGCGCAGCAGGCGCGTCACGCTCAGCACGTAATGCAGCCCCGAGCTGAGCGTCAGCACCAGCGCACACAGCACCAGCACCCAGGTCAAGGGCACGCGGTCCCAGATCAGCGCGTCGAGCGCAATGTATTGCCACATCATCTTCATTTTGCCCAGATGTCCGGCGGGGACGGTAACGCCCTGGCCGGAGGCGTAGGCGCGCATGCCCATCACGAAGAGTTCGCGCCCGATGAACCCCAGCGCCAGCCAGGCCGGAATCCAGCCCAGCTCCACCGTGGCGAGGAGCAGCGCGGCCACCAGCAGCTTGTCGCCCACCAGGTCGAAGAAGATGCCCAGCTGCGTGCCCGACCCGTAACGGCGTGCGACCAGGCCGTCCAGCACGTCGCTCACGCCGGCCGCGATGAAGAGCACGGCCGCGGCCTGGTTGGAGGCCTGGCCGTCCCAGAGCAGCAGCCAGACGATAAACGGGATGGCCAGCACCCTAAACCCCGTCAACAGATTTGGCACGGCGGGCAGTGCGACGGCGCGGCGGCGCGGCGGCGCAGGCGCGCCGGGCGGGGTGGCGGGTGGGCCTGGGCGCGGCACGGTCAGCTCCCCGGGCCGGCGGCCACGCGCCAGGTGCGTTGGGACGGGCCGCCCGGCGGCCCGAGCGTGCCGATAGAAGCGCGGTTGACGACCACGGCAACGGCGTCGGGCGCATCGGCGCGCACCACGATCACGCGCCGCGGCGCCCATTGCTGGCGCGTGCCCGTCGTCACCGGCCCATCGAACACCGCGCGGCCGTCCACGGTGATTTCGAGGTCGGTCGCGCGCAGCGCCACCAGTTCGAGCGTCGCGCCGGCCGGAAGGTCGCTCCCGGCCGCCACCGCCGCCGTGGACGCGCGCGGCTGCGCGGCTGGGGCGTCCTGCCTGCCCGGGGCCGTGACCACCAGCGCCAGCGCCGCCGCGCCGCCCGCCAGCAGCAGGAGCCCCAGCACGAGCCACGGCGCGCGCCGCCGTCGGCGGCGCGCGCGCCGCACCGGCCCCGCAATGGCGTAGGTGCGGGTGCCCAGCGCCGCGCCGTAGGCCGCCAGGATCGGCTCGGCGGGAACCTGCAAGACGCGCGCGTAGATGCGGATGAACCCGCGCGTGAACGTCGCGGGCGGCAGCGCGGCCACGTCGTTGGCCTCCATGGCGGCAATGTGCTGGCGCGGGATGTTGGTGGCAAGCGCGGCCGCCTCGGTCGTCATCCCGGCGTTCGCGCGCGCCGCCTGCAAGAGATCACCCATGGTTGCCATGACCGTGATTATGGCCTGGAGCGCGCCGCGCGCTTTTGCGGGGGGCTTCGGGCGCCCCGCCGCGCCGCCCGGGGCGCGGGACGCAGTCCGTCGGCGCGCGTCTTGCGCAACCGCGCGTCCTGCACTATCCCCGTCGAGCTGCGGAGTCCACCGCCGCGCGGCGGCTCAGGACCGCAGGAACCTGAAGTCGGGCCGCGCGCGCAGCGACACGCCCATGCCAACGACGCGCTGGTTCGCGTTGGCGATGGATACGAACTGATTCAGCAGCGCGCCCATGCCGGAGCGCAGTTCCTGGTTCGCGCTGGCCGCGTCGCCGCCCGGCTGGGACGCGGCGGCCTCGCGCGCCGCGCGCACGAACTCCCCCAGCCCCTGCGTCAGAATGGCGGCAATCAGCTGGTCCATGACGGCCGGCGGGCCGGTCAGCAGATACGACCGCAAGTCGGCCACGTCGTAATGGAACTCGACCTCCAGGTCCTCGGGCTCGCCGCCGGTCGGGAAAGCCGTGGTCACCGGCACGCTGCGGGCTTCCAGGCGGACGAGCTGGCGGTCGGTGATGGGCCGCGGCCAGGCCCAGAAGAGGCCGGGACCCTCCACCACGTTCAGCGCGTCGCCGCGCAGCGTGGGTGGGGCGTCGACGCCGCGGCCCAGGGCAATCACGGCAGCGTTGCCCGGCACCAGCAGCGCCTCGTTGGGCGTGAAGATGAGCGCTTCGTCAGCGCCGAGGCGAAAGACCCCGGCCGCGGCAAACGCGCCCAGCGCCGCGGCCGCGCCCAGCAGCGCGCGCGCCGGCAGCGAGGCCGCGTGCGGCAGCACCGCCGGCGCCGCCGCCGGGTCGTACGGCGCCACGGCAGCCGCCACACTGACGGACGGGCGGCGCGCGTACAGGCCGGGAATCAACCGGCGCGGCGGCTGGCCGGCGCGCCGGAACTGCGCCGCCAGATCGCCCGCAAAGGCCTGCACGGAGGCCGCGCCGTGCACGGCGGCCAGCCGCCGCAGCCGCTCGAACCGCTGCGCCAGCCGCACGGCGCGCTCGCCGCTCACGCGGGAGCGCCCGCTCATCAGCCCGCTGACGTCGATCAACAAGGTTGCGGCGGCCGCATGGAAAGCGGCCAGGTCGCCGCGCACCTCCAGCGGGGCGTCCGTCAGCGCCGCGCCGCTGCCGGCGGCCGGCGGGGTGCGGGCCAGCGCGCGGCGTGCGCGCCGCAGCAGCCAGGCCGAGGGCAGCAGGCAGATGGCCGCCGCCAGCGGCAGCCCGCCCAGCGATCCGCCCGCGCTCCCCACGAAGTCGGCCAGCGCTCCGCCAACCGCGGGGATGCTGCGGATGGGCAGCGCCAGCAGGCCCAGCAGGGCTGCCGCAAGGAAGGGCAGCCCGAGCGCCGCCAGACCCAGCGCCGCCTGCCCGGCCCGCGCGTTGCGGCGCAGCCGCCGAACCCGCCGCCGCGCGTTGCGTTCGATCCGAGCCGCAAGGTCGGCGTCGCGCGAAGGTGCGGCCGCGCGCGCTCCTTCCGTCCCCTGGGCGCGGGCGGGGTCCGACGCCAGGCGCAGCGTGCGGCGCGCCGGCAGCCCGTGGCGAACCACCTCCAGCAGACGCTGCCGGTCGTGCGCAACCAGCAGCGCGCCCCCAGGGCCAGCCGCCAGCGGCGCGTATTCCAGCGCGGCGGCTGCCGGGTCGTGCGCGGCGGCGGTTGCGCGGCCGGCGGGTTGGCGGGCGGACATCTAGACCGCGCCCGGCCGCGTGCCGTGCGGGCCGACGGACAGGACGGCGCCGGCGGCGGCGGCCAGCGCCGCCGCGCGCTGATGTTCGACGCGGCCAGCCGCAACCGCCGTCAGCCCCGCGGCGCCGGCGGCGTGCACGGCGTGCGAGGCCAAGGTCAGGTCGGCTGGACCTCCAGGCGCAACGCCCAGCACGCCCGGCGCCAGCCGCAGCAGGCCCGCCGCCCGCCGCCCGCCGGGGGGCGGGTCGAGCAGCCGCACGCCGCGCCGCCGCACCTCGGCGGCGATGCGCCCACCTTCGTCCAGGCCAACCGGCGCGCGGCCTTCGTCCAGACTGGCGTCGTCGGCCCGCTGGCCGCTGGCATGCACCAGCAGGCCCAACTGCCGGGCGGGGAGCGCCGCGCCGCCGTCGCGCAGGTCCAGCACAAGCGACGGCTCGAAGGCCTCGATCGAGAAGCGCAGCGCCGTCCACACCTGCGGGCGCGGCGG
This sequence comes from uncultured Chloroflexota bacterium, assembly GCA_958296175.1. GTDB lineage: Bacteria > Chloroflexota > UBA11872 > UBA11872 > UBA11872 > UBA11872. Next base: position 661,213 of record OY282448.1, on the reverse strand, counting down.
CGAAGCCAGCAGCCGCAGCGCGCCGCTCACGCCAAACGCCGGGCGCACCGGCGCCAGCTCCGATGCTTCCCAGGCGGGTTCCACCAGGTAGAACCGCACCACCGCCCGATCCAGCAGCAAGCGGCGGTCGTCCGTCGGGGTTCCCAGCGCGCGCACCGCCGAGCGGCTGGCCGCCAGAATCGGGCGGCTCATGTACCCGGCCACCGCGTCGAACGCCAGGCGCACGTCGGCGTCGAGATTGCCGGCCGTCAATTCGACGATCCGCCCTTCGGCGAACCCCCCAACCGCGCCTTCGTGCACCACGCGCGCCTCGTAGACGCTGGCCAGCGCACCGGCGGTCTCCCGCCAGAGCCGCGGCTGCAGGATTTCCTGGTAGCGGGCGGCGTCGATGGGAATGTCGATGCGAACGCCGGGCGAGATCACGGGAGCGGCGCTCCGGGCCGGCCGGCCGGCTGCTGCGGCTGCTGCGGCGCGGGCGCCGTGGGCGACGGCAGGGCGGGACCCCCCGGGTCGTGTTCGGCGTCGCGGGCCACCCACACGCCCACGTGCGGCGGCAGGCGCGGCGGATGCGCGCCGGCGGCCAGCGCGGCGTAGACCTCGGCAACGTCGTCCAGCCCCTGCGCGCGCGCCTGCGCAGCGCCCAGGGCATAGGCGGCGGCATCGTCCTCGATGCCGTGCATGCGCTGCGCAATGCGCGCCAGCCCGGCGTGGGCGTCCGAGGTCACGACGGGTTCCTGCGCCGGCGCCAGCGGCGCCAGCGGCAGCGGGGCGTCCAGGCCGAAGAGCCAGCGCAGCCAGCGGCGCCCCGCCAGCAGCCAGACCCCCGCCAGCGCCGGCGCCCAGTGGCCGCCGGAAGCGATGACCAGACCCAGCCCCAACGCCGCGCTCGTCCACAGCCCCGCGCGGCGGCGGCGGAAGCGCACGCGGGGACGAACAGGCCGCCCCTGGTCGTGCCGCGCGTAGTCCATGGCCAGCACCGCGGCGCGCGCGGCCAGCGGCGCCGAGAACAGCTGGCTCTGCGGCTGCAGCAGCGCAATGCGCCAGCCCCAATGGCGCGGCGCGCGCGCCGCGGCCGCCCGCATGGTCGCCGCCGCGGAGCGGTCGGCGCGCAGCACGAACCCGCCGCGCACCGGCACGGCCCAGCACGCCAGGTTCGTCATGGCGCGTCCGTCAGCAGATAGGTGAGCGCCCGCCGTTCCGCGGGCGGCCAGGGGCGCAGCATGGCCCGCAGCCGCGCCAGGCGCCCTCTGGGCCGCGCAGGCGGCGCGCCCGCCAGGCGGCGGTAGAGCTGTGCGGCGGCCGGCCAGCGCATGCGCAGCCGCGCTTCGCGTTCCAGCCGCAGCAGGTCGCGCGTTTCGCCGCCGCGGTCGGCCGCGCGCCACAGGTCGCGCAGCCGCGCCAGGCCGTCGCCGTCGCGGCCGACCACCGTCCAGGGCAGCACCTCGCCGTGGAGCAGCGCGGCGCGGGCGCGCGCGCCCGTGCGCCGCAGCCGCAGCGCGCGCAGCGTGTGCAGCGCCGCCGGCGCAAACGCCAGCGGCACGGCCCAGACCACGATGGCGTGGATGGGCTGACGGTTGAGAAAGAGAAACGCCAGCAGCAGGCCGGCGGCGCCCAGTTCCAGCAGGCCCACCAGCAGTTCCAGCGGCCAGCGCCGGCCATGCCGCGCCATGCGCCGCGCAAAAGTGAACAGATCGGCCTCCACGCGGGCGCACGTCAGCGCCAGCTCGCCGGGCGACATGGGCGCGCGGCCGTACACGGCAATCTGAAACGGGCCGCGGCGAGCGTCCAGGCTTGCGTAGTCCGTGTCGATCAGAACCGCCGCGCCCGTGTCGGTGGGAACGACGAACGCGTCGATCGACTGCGCGGAGGGGTGGGGCTCCTGGACGGCGATGGTGAACTCCGACAACGCTGCGGAGCGCGAAGGTGACCGATGGGCGGCACGTCGAGTATAGCCGCGGGGTCTTGAACGCCTGGGCGGTCGGCCCTGGCCGCGCGCATGCCGCAACCCGCCCCGGCCGTGGTCTACGCAAAGCTCTCCGTCCAGGGGGAAGGGAACGGCACGGAGGGGGGAGGGAGAGAACAGCGGGAAGGCGGGCGCGGCGGGAAATATGCTTGCCGCGGGGGGTTGGCTGTTGGTAAGGTTTGGCAAACCGGTGAGCGCGTGCGGCGCTTGGCAGTGCGCCAGCCGCTGTTCGTGCGGCCGGTCGCGGCGTGAGCCGCGGGCGTTGACGGGGAGGAGTAGGCTCTCCGGGGACTCTGAGCGATCCGGGTGTGGTGCGAGCCGGTGAGTTCCCTGGGCCGAAGGTCGCCCCTGAGCCGACCGACCGAAGGCGGATGCTGGTAGGCCGGTCCGGTGACCCGCCGTGATCGGGGAACGAAGCGGTTCGAGCGGTGCGCGGACGATGGTTCGAGCGCCGAGCGGACAAGCGGGGTGGTACCGCGGGTTGCATGCCCGTCCCTGGCAGGGGACGGGTTTTTTCATGCCGGGGCGTCCGGCCGACCGAGGGAAAGGCGAGCGATGAGACGCGGCGCGGAACACGCGGCGGGTGCGCGCGCTGGGGGCCTTGCGGTCGCGGTACGCGGCGGAGGCGCCGGCTAGCCGACGTCTCCGCGGCATCTGACTCACCCCGTATTCGCACCTCTCGCAATTCCAGGAGCTTCGGACCCATGAGCACAAGCAACGGCCAGGCCAGCAACGGCGCCGCGCCCCGCGCGGGCGCGCCCCGCAGCGGCGGCCAGGTGGTGTGCGACGCCATTCTGGCGGCCGGCACCGACACGGTGTTTGGGATGCCCGGCGGCGCGTCGCTGCCGTTTTACGACACGCTCTACCACTACCAGGACCGGCTGCGGCACGTGCTGATCCGGCACGAGCAGGCCGCCGGGTTCGCCGCCAACGGCTACGCCCGCGCCTGCGGGCGCGTGGGCGTCGCCACCAGCACCTCCGGCCCGGGCGCCACCAACATGGTCACCTGCATGGCCAACGACAGCATGGACTCGGTGGGCGTGGTCTACATCACCGGCCAGGTGGCGCGGCCGGCCATCGGCTCGGACGCCTTCCAGGAAACCGACATCACCGGCATTTCCATCCCCGTCACCAAGCACAGCTACCTGGTGTTGGACGTGGACGACCTGCCGCGCGTGATGCAGGAAGCCTTTCACTTGGCGTCGACCGGGCGGCCCGGCCCGGTGCACGTGGACATTCCCAAGGACGTGTTCCTGGACACGACCACCAACGTTGCCCCCGCCGACGTGACCCTGCGGGGCTACCGGCCGTCCATGGTCGGCAACGCCAAGATGGTGCGGCGCGCGGCCGAGGTCATCAACGCCGCCGAGCGCCCCATCATCATGGCCGGGCACGGGATCGACATTTCCGGCGCCGCCCAGGAGCTGTTCCAGCTCGCCGTGCGCGCCAACATCCCCGTGGTCTCCACGCTGCACGGCGTGGGGGTGTTTCCCGAATCGCACCCCCTCTCGTTCGGAATGCTGGGCATGCACGGGCTGGCCTACGCCAACTTTGCGATGGGGCAGACCGACTGCATCATCGGCCTGGGCACGCGCTTCGACGACCGCGCGGTGGGCAAGGTGGACGAATTCGGCCCCGGCGCCAAGGTGGTGCACGTCGACATCGACCCGGCGGAAATCGGCAAGGTGCTGGAGACCGAGGTGCCCATCGTCGGCGACCTGAAGCTCACCCTCCAGCGCCTGCTGCCCCTGATAGAGCCGCGCGACCGCGAGCCCTGGCTGGAGCGCATGAACCGCTGGCGCTCCGACCATCCCTCCCTTGCGATTCCCGACAGCCCCGACTCGGTGCTGCCCCAGGAAGTCGTGCGCGCTATCTACGACGTCTCCGGCGGCGAGGCCCGCGTGGTCGCCGACGTGGGCCAAAACCAGATGTGGGCGGCGCAGCACTTCTGGTACGAGCGCCCGCGCATGTTCTTCAGCGCCGGCGGCCTGGGTCCCATGGGCTACGCGCTGCCCGCCGCCATGGGCGTCAAGCTGGCCGACGAGGCGCAGGACGTCTGGTGCGTCACCGGCGACGGCGGCCTGCTCATCAACATCCAGGAGTTCAACACGCTGGCCGCCGAAGGCATCGACGTCAAGGTCGCCATCGTCAACAACGCCCACCTGGGCATGATCCGCCAGTGGCAGGAGTTCTTCTACGACGGCCGCTACATGGGCGCCTTTCTGGACAACCCCGACTTCGCCAAGGTGGCCCAGGCCTTTGGGCTGCGCGGCATCAGCGCCTCCACGCGCGGCGAGATGCAGGACGCGATTGCCGCGGCGCACGAGCACGACGGCCCGGTGGTGCTGGACCTGCACGTGGACCGGGTCGAAAACGTCTACCCCATGATCGTGCCGGGCACCGGCGTGACCAGCGTGATCGAGGACCCGCGGTGAGCGCGCCCCAGGTGCACACGCTGGTCACCATGGTGGCCGACCATCCGGGCGTCCTGTCGCGCGTGGCCAGCCTGTTCCGCCGCCGCGGGTTCAACATCGCCAGCCTGGCGGTTGGCCACTCCGAAGAGCCGGGCTACTCGCGCATGACCATCGCCGTGGAGGGCTCCGCGGCCGACGTCAAACAGTGCGAAAAGCAGCTCTACAAGCTGGTCGAGGTGGTGTCGGTGCGCAACCTGACCACCGGCGCGGCCGTGGCGCGCGAGCTGGCCATGATCAAGGTGCGGGTCAGCGCCGGCGAGCGCCCAGGCCTGGCCGAGGTGACCGACATCTTCCGTGGCGAAATCGTGGACGTGAGCAAGACGTCCATGATCGTCCAGATGACGGGCGGCCAGGCCAAGATCGACCGGTTTCTGGACGTGATCTCCGAATACCAGATCGAGGAAATCTCCCGCACCGGCGTGGTTGCCATGGCGCGCGACGGCGCCGCCTCACGGAACGGACGTGCGCGTGGATAGCAAAGTGCTGTACGAGGCCGACATTCCCACCGACGAGCTGCAGGGCAAGCGCGTGGCCGTCCTGGGCTACGGCAGCCAGGGCCACGCCCATGCGCTCAACCTGCGCGACTCCAACGCCGACGTGGTGGTGGGGCTGCGCCCGGCCAGCGCCTCGCGCGCCCGCGCCGAAGCCGAAGACCTGCTGGTGCTGGACGTGGACGAGGCCGCGGCCGCCGCCGACGCGGTGATGATGGCCCTGCCCGACCAGGACCAGCCGCAGGTCTACGCCGACCAGATCGAGCCGAACCTGCGCCCCGGCCACATGCTGCTCTTCGCCCACGGCTTCAACATCCACTACGGGCAGATCACGCCGCCGCCGCACGTGGACGTGGCGATGGTGGCGCCCAAAGGCCCCGGCCACATCCTGCGCGACCTGTTCGTGGACGGCGTGGGCACGCCGGCGCTGATTGCGGTGCACCAGGACGCCACCGGGCGCGCGCGCCAGACCGCCTTGTCCTACGCCAAAGGCATCGGCTGCGCCAAGGCCGGCCTGATCGAGACCACGTTCAAGGACGAGACCGAAACCGACCTCTTCGGCGAGCAGGCCGTGCTCTGCGGCGGCGCCTCGGCCCTGATCAAAGCCGGCTTCGAAACCCTGGTCGAGGCCGGCTACGACCCGCGCCTGGCCTACTTCGAGTGCCTGCACGAACTGAAGCTGATCGTCGATCTCATCTACCAGGGCGGCATCAGCTACATGCGCCACTCCATCAGCGACACTGCGGAATACGGGGACCTGGTCTCCGGCCCGCGCGTGATCGACGACGCGGCGCGCGAGGCCATGCGCGGCATCCTGCGCGACGTGCAAAACGGCGAGTTCGCCCGCCAGTGGATTCTGGAGAACCAGGCCGGCCGGCCGGTGTACAATGCTCTGCGGAACAAAGACCTCATCCATCCCGTCGAGGTCGTGGGCCGCGATCTGCGCGGCATGATGGACTGGCTTCCCAAGACACGCGAGTGAACATCCCAGACAACGACCAGCGCCGGCGCGACGCACGGCTGCTCGTGCGCCTCGCGCTTCCCGGCCCCTCCTGCTAACGGAGGGGATTCCCCGGGTTATCCGCGGTCGCCCCCCGCGACCGCCCAGCATCTCGCGAAGGAAGTTGTCGCCATGCGGCACGTACGCATCTTTGACACCACGCTGCGCGACGGCGAGCAAGCCGCCGGCGGCGCGCTGACGATTGACGAAAAGCTGGAGATCGGCCGCCAGCTGGCGCGGTTGCGCGTCGACGTCATCGAGGCCGGCTTTCCGTTCACCTCGCCCGGCGACTTTCGGGCCGTGGACCTGCTGGCGCGCGAGCTGCGCGGCGTGGAAATCGCCGCCCTGAGCGGCTTTCGCCGCGAACAGATCGACGCCACCTGGCAGGCCCTGAAGCACGCCGAGCGCCCGCTGCTGCACATTGTGATCTCCACCAGCGATATCCACCTGCGGCACCAGCTGCGCGAACGGCGCGAGGCCGTGATCGACATCACGCGCGAGGCCGTTGGCCATGCCCGCCAGTACACCGACCACATCGAGTTCTCGGCCATGGACGCCACGCGCTCCGACCTGGATTTCGTCAGCGACGTCTTCGGCGCGGCCATCCAGGCCGGCGCCTCGGTGGTGAACTTTCCCGACACCGTGGGCTACGCGCAGCCGCCGGAGTTCGCGCGCATGGTGCGCCATATTGCGCAGCGCACGCCGGGCATCGAGAACGCGGTGCTCTCCGTGCACTGCCACGACGACCTGGGCCAAGCCGTGGCCAACTCGCTGGCCGCGGTGGCCGAAGGCGCCGCGCAGGTGGAGTGCACGGTCAACGGCGTGGGCGAACGCGCCGGCAACGCGGCGCTGGAAGAAATCGTGATGGCCCTGCGCACCCGCAGCGACTATTACCAGGCGCCGACGCGCGTCCAGACCGCCGAACTCGCGCGCTCCAGCCGCATGGTGGCCAATTACATGGGCATGGTCGTGCCGCCCAACAAGGCCGTCATCGGCGCCAACGCCTTCGCCCACTCCTCGGGCCTGCACCAGGACGGCATGCTCAAGGAGCGCACCACCTTCGAAATCATGGCGCCCTCGGACATTGGGGTGGACGACAGCAGCATCGTGCTGGGCAAGACCTCGGGCCGCCACGCCTTCCGCGACAAGCTGGAGCGCCTGGGCTACGCGCTGGCCGACGCGGAGTTCCGCAACGCCTTCCGCGCGTTCAAGGAAATTGCCGACCGCAAGAAGACCATCACCGACCGCGACCTGGAAGCCATCGTCCAGAACGAGCAGCACCGCGCCTTCCACCAGACCTTCGAGCTGCTGCACGTGCAGGTCAGCACGGGCACCGGCGCCATGCCAACCGCCACCGTGCGCCTGCGCTCGGACGACGGCGCCGAGCACTTCGACGCCGCCATCGGCACAGGGCCCGTCGATGCCATCTACAAGGCGATCAACCGCCTGGTGCGCGTGCGCAACCGCCTGATCGAGTTCTCCGTCACCTCGGTGACGGAAGGCGTGGACGCCATCGGCGAAGTCACTATCCGCATCGAGAGCGACGCCAAGGTCTTCAGCGGCCACGGCGCCGACACCGATATCCTGGTCGCAAGCGCCCAGGCCTACGTCAACGCGCTGAACCGCCTGCTGGCCGGCCTGGGCAAGGACTGGGGCACGCCGGTCGAAGCGCACGCCGTGGTCGAAGCCGCCGGCGTGCCGGGAGTCTGAGCAGCCATGGGACACACGCTCCTCGACAAAGTCTGGGACGCGCACGCGGTGCGCGAGCTGCCCAACGGGCAGACGCAACTCTTCATCGGCCTGCACCTGGTGCACGAGGTGACCAGCCCGCAGGCCTTCCAGATGCTGGCCGAGCGCGGCCTGGGCGTGCGCTACCCCGACCGCACCTTTGCCACCGTGGATCACATCATCCCCACCGACGGCGCGCTGCGGCCCTACGTGGACGCGATGGCCGAGCAGATGTTCGCGGCCATCGAGCAGAACGCGGCCAGTGCCGGCATCCCGCTGTTCGACCGCGCCACAGGCCGCCAGGGCATCGTGCACGTGATCGGCCCGGAGCTGGGCTTGACCCAGCCCGGCATGACCATCGCCTGCGGCGACAGCCACACCAGCACGCACGGCGCGTTTGGCGCCATCGCCTTCGGCATCGGCACCTCCCAGGTGCGCGACGTGCTGGCCACCCAGACCATGGCCGCGGCCAAGCCGCGCTGCCGCCGCATCGAGGTCAGCGGCGCGCTGGCGCCCGGGGTCTACGCCAAAGACGTGATCCTGGCCATCATCGGCCGCCTGGGCGTGCAGGGCGGCGTGGGCTTCGCCTACGAATACGCCGGCGAAGTCTTCGAGGCCATGTCCATGGACGAGCGCATGACGGTGTGCAACATGTCCATCGAAGGCGGCGCGCGCGTCGGCTACGTCAACCCCGACGCAACCACCTACGCCTACGTCGAAGGCCGCGAATACGCGCCCGCAGGCGCGGAGTTCCAGGCGGCGCGGCAGTGGTGGGACTCGGTGGCCTCGGACGCCGACGCGGCCTACGACGACCACGTGCAGATCGACGGCGCCGCGGTCCCGCCCATGGTCACCTGGGGCATCAATCCCGGCCAGGTCACCGGCGTGGACGCGCGCATCCCTTCGCCCGACGAGCTGGAGGGCCCGGACCGGCACTCCGTGGAAGAGGCGCTGGCGCACATGCGGCTGGCGCCCGGCGCGCCCATCGCCGGCACGCCCATCGACGTGGCCTTCGTGGGCTCCTGCACCAACGGCCGCATGTCCGACCTGCGCGAGGCGGCGCGCGTTGCCGACGGCCGCCGCGTTCCCGCGCACGTAACCGCCCTGGCGGTGCCCGGCTCCCAGCGCGTCAAAGCGCAGGCGGAGGCGGAAGGCCTGGACGACGTCTTCCGCGCCGCCGGGTTCCAGTGGCGCGACGCCGGCTGCTCCATGTGCCTGGCCATGAACCCCGACAAGCTGGTGGACGACCAGGTCTGCGCCTCGTCCAGCAACCGCAACTTCAAGGGCCGCCAGGGCAGCCCGCTGGGCCGCACGCTGCTGATGAGCCCGGCCATGGTGGCCGCCGCCGCCGTCGCCGGCGAGGTGACCGACGTGCGCGCGCTGGCGCAGGTGCGGGCGCCATGACCGAGACGCCATTGGCGCGCATCGCCCGCGTGGAAGGCCCCGGTGTGCCGGTGCGCGGCAACGACATCGACACCGACCGCATCATTCCCGCGCGCTACCTGCGCGAGATCACCTTCGAGAACCTGGGGCCGCACGCCTTCGAGGACGACCGCGCGCAGCTGCGCGGCCGCCACCCCTTCGACGACCCGCGCTTCGCCGGTGCCCGCGTGCTGGTGGTCAACCGCAACTTCGGCTCCGGCTCCAGCCGCGAACACGCCCCGCAGGCGCTCCTGCGGGGCGGCATCGCCGCCATCGTGGGCGAAAGCTTTGCCGAAATCTTCTTCGGCAACTGCCAGGCCATCGGCCTTCCCTGCCTGACCCTGCCCGCCGCGCAAATCGAGTCGCTGCAAAGCCTGATCGAGGAAGACCCGGCCGTGGTGATCGCCATCGACATTGCCAGCGGCGCGATCACGGCCGGCCGCGCCGCCTACCAGGGCCAGATGCCGGAACCCGTTCGGCGGGCCTTCACCACCGGCGCCTGGGACGCGCTGACTGCGCTGCAGGAATCGGACGACGAGATTCACGCCGTCTACCGGCGCTTGCCCTACGTCCGCGGCTGGCGCCGCCCGTGACGCGCGGCCGCTGCGGCCCGCGCCTGGGAGCGCCGCCGGGGCAGCGCCGCCGGAGCGCCGGGTGAATCCCTGGCGCGTCGTCGTCACCCCCGGCGACGGCATTGGGCCAGACGTCATTGCCAGCGGCGCCGAGGTGCTCGACCACGCCGCCCGCAGCTTTGGGCTGCGCGTGGTGCAAACCGAGCGGCCCCTGGGCGGCGCCAGCATCGACAGGTTCGGCGTCCCCTGCACCGACGAAGTCGTGCAGGACGCGCTGGACGCCGACGCCGTGCTGCTAGGCGCAGTGGGCGGCCCCCGCTGGGACTCGCCCTACGTGCAGACCACCCCCGAAGAAGGCGTCCTGCGGCTGCGCAAGAGTCTGGGGCTTTACGCCAACGTGCGCCCCGTGCGCGTGCACGACGCCCTACTGGGCTGCTCGCCGCTGCGCCCCGAGGTGGCGCGCGGCACCGACCTGGTGATTCTGCGCGAGCTGATCGGCGGCCTGTACTTCGGCCAACCCAAGGAAATGCGCCAGATCGACGGCGAACCCGGCGCGGTCGACACTCTGGTCTACCGTCGCAGCGAGGTCGAACGCATCGTCAGACGCGCCTTCCAGTGGGCCGCCGGCCGCCGCCGCCGCGTCCTGTCCGTCGACAAGTTCAACGTGCTGGTCACCGGGCGCTTCTGGCGCGGCGTGGCAACCGAGGTGGCGGCCGAATACCCCCACGTCGAGTTCCGCTCCATGCTGGCCGACGCCTTCGCCGCCGCGCTGGTGGCGCGGCCAACCGAGTGGGACGTGGTGGTGACCGAAAACACCTTCGGCGACTTCCTCAGCGACGAAGCCGGCATGTTCACCGGCTCGCTGGGCATGCTGCCCTCGGCCAGCCTGGGCGACGACGGCCGCGCGCTCTACGAACCCGTGCACGGCAGCGCCCCCGACATTGCCGGGCAAGGCATCGCCAATCCGTTGGCTACAATCCTCAGCGTGGCTATGCTGTTTCGCCACACGTTCGACCAGCCGCAGGCGGCCGACGCCATCGAGGCGGCCGTCGAACGGACGCTCGACGACGGGTTCCGAACCCGCGACATTTTCGAGGAGGGTACGCGCCTCGTGGACACCACGTCCATGACCGCGGCGGTCATTGCCCGCCTCGAGGGTCCCGCCGCCGGCTGACAGCCCCCATCCATCGCCCCGCGGGGGCGGCGCGTCTCTTTCCACCCGCCCGACCCATCCCCGCCCGCGGGTCCCGAGTGAACCCCCATGCACCTCTCGCTTTACGACACCACGCTGCGCGACGGCGCGCAGACCGAAGGCGTTTCGTTCTCGACCGAGGACAAGCTGCGCATCGCCGAACGGCTGGACGCCTACGGCATGGCCTACATCGAAGGCGGCTTCCCCGGCTCCAATCCCAAAGACCGCGAGTTTTTCCAGCGCGCGGCCAAAATGTCCTGGCGCCAGGCCCGCATCACGGCCTTCGGCGCCACGCGCTACAAGGGCCGCAGGGTGGACGACGACCCCACGGTGGCCGCCTTGCTGGACTGCCGGACGCCAGCCGTCACCATCGTGGCCAAGTTCTCGCGCTTTCAGGCCGAGACGGTGCTCGAAACCACCACGGACGAAAACCTGGCCATGATTCGCGACACCGTGGCGCACCTGAAGCGCGCCGGGCGCGAAGTGCTCGTAGACGCCGAGCACTTCTACGACGGCTTCCAGGACGACGCGGCCTACACGCGCGCCTGCGTGGAAGCCGCCAGCGAGGCCGGCGCCGACTGGATCGTGCTTTGTGACACCAACGGCGGCGCGCTGCCCGACCAGGTTGGCGCCGCCACCCGCGCCGCCGCCGGCTGGACGGACGCGCCGCTCGGCGTGCACACCCACAACGACGCCGACCTGGCCGCCGCCAACACCATCGCCGCCGTGGCGGCCGGCGCCCGGCAAGTGCAAGGCACCATCAACGGGTTTGGCGAACGCTGCGGCAACGCCAACCTCACCACCCTCATCCCCACGCTGCAGCTCAAACTCGGCTGCGCCTGCGTCACCCCGGCGCAGCTGCGCCAGACCACCGACCTCTCGCGCTACGTCGGCGAGCTGGCCAACACGCCGCCCGACCCGTTCATGCCCTACGTGGGCCGCAGCGCCTTCGCGCACAAGGCCGGCTACCACGGCAGCGGCATGAGCAAACACGCCCGCGCCTATCAGCACGTCGACCCCGGCGTGGTGGGCAACGAGCCCCGCATCCTGATCTCCGAACTGGCCGGCCGCAGCACCATCGCCGCCCGCGTGCGCCAGCTCGGGCTGGCCGCCGACGATGCCGACGTCGGCGCCGCGCTGGCCGCCGTCAAAGACTTGGAAGACCGCGGCTTCCAGTTCGAAGGCGCCGAAGCCTCGTTCGAGCTGCTGCTGCGCCGCCGGCGCGGCGATTACCGCGCCCCCTTCCAGTTCGTCGACTTCCTCGTGCTGGTCGAAACGCGCGGCGGGCGCGACATGCTGTCCGAAGCCATGGCCAAAATCCGCGTTGGCGACGAAATGTTCCACACCGCCGCCGAAGGCAACGGCCCCGTCAACGCGCTGGACCAGGCCGCGCGCAAGGCGCTCGACCGCTTCTTCCCCGAACTGCGCCGCACCCAGCTGGTGGACTACAAAGTCCGCATCCTCGACTCGGGCTCCGCCACCGGCGCCGGCGTGCGCGTGCTGATCCAATCCAGCAACGGCGAACGCGAATGGGGCACCGTCGGCAGCTCCACCAACATCATCGAAGCCTCCTGGCTCGCCCTGATGGACAGCTACGAATACGCCCTGCTCGTCTCGGGTCCTGTGTAGCGAACTGAAACGCCGCGTCGCATGACCACGGCTACGGGCATGGTCGATAGTGCTAGCTGCGAAGTGCAACTACGCGGGATTGAGTGGAACCCGAGCGTTTGGCCTACAAGATGTAGGGGGACGATTGGGATGACGTCCAAATGTGGTGGTCGGTCTGCTACTCTCAAACGCCTAAGTCAGCGTGTCTCCTGTTCCGGCCAGAGTCACACTCTTCGAGGGGGTGCTCTATCCGGCAGGCTTGCGTAGGTGGCTCCCACACGACCAAGCGGATTCGCGAGTGGAAAAAGCAGCGACCCCAGGCTTGCCACAACCAAGCCTGGGGTCAGCTATACGCGGAGGGTGAAGACGACAGGCGCGCGTCCGGGACCTTAGACATCCCAGGTCGGCTGCTCCAACAGCCGTTGCGGTTCGAGTCCGCCGCCCTCCGCCATCAGTTGAGAAAGCAAATCACTTCTGTTGCTTTGCCCTCAACGGTTGGGCATTCGGGAGTTGCTGTCAATCCACGATGGCAACACGCTGTAGGCGTGCAGCTGGATTAACTAGCAGATGCCTCCTTTCCCCGCGATACTGCAAGAATACATCACAGACTGGTAAATCAACGTGGGCCTAGCCAAGAAATGGAGGAAGGTCAGCAAGCCGGGGAACTGGTCGGACCGAGGAAGAAAGACCGACACGGTTCGCCGCGCCCGGCGGGGTCGCCCTACGCCAGCCGGATCAGCTCCGTCGTAACGCGGGTAACGTCCCGCAGCGCCTCGTGCGGCATGAACTCCGTCACGGTGTGCACGTCCACGTAACCCACCCCCAGGCACACCGAGGTGATGCCCTTCTCGTTGAACTCGTGCGCGTCGCTGCCGCCGCCCGTGCTGACGTGCCGCGGCTCCAGGCCGGCGGCTTCGATGGCGGCGTCCGCCAGACGCACCGCCGGATCGTCGTCGTCCAGCTGGTAGGCGGTGTAGAACGTGTGCGTCTCGATGTCCACCGCGCCGCCAAAGTCCGCCGCCGCCTGGCGGGCGGCGCCCGCCACGTCGGCCGCCTGCCGTTCCAGGCGCGCCTCGGACAAGCTGCGGCATTCCACGTTGACCACCGCCTCCGGCGCCACGATGTTGTAGGCCTGTCCGCCCTGGATCGTGCCCACGTTGGCCGTCGTGATGGCGTCCACGCGCCCCAGCGGCATGCGGTCGATGGCGCGGGCCGCCATGGCAATCGCGCTGACCCCCAGTTCGGGCTCCACCCCCGCGTGCGCCGCCGTGCCGCGGAAGGTGAACTCGAAGCGCCGCTGACCCGGCGCCCGCGTCACCACGCCGCCAACCGCCTCGCCGGCGTCCAGCACGAAACACCGGCGCCCGCGCACCTCGCTCGGGTCGAAGGCCTTGGAGCCAATGTGCCCCACGTCCTCGCCCACCGTGAACACCAGCTCGATCGGCGCGTGCGGCTGGCCAGACGCGTGCACGGCGCGCACCGCCTCCATAATCGCCGCCACCCCCGCCTTGTCGTCCGCGCCCAGCACCGACGACCCGTCGGAATACACCCCGTCGTCCTTGACCACCGGAACCATGCCGGGCGTGGGGCGCACCGTGTCCATGTGCGCGTTGAGCACGATCGGCTCGCCGTCGCGCTCCCGACCCGGCCATGCGCCGATCAGATTCCCATGCGGGTCGGAGCGCCATACGATACCCAGCCCCTCCATGCGAGGCTTGATGACGGCCACCACGCGCTCTTCGTCGCCGTAGTAACTGTCCACCGACAACAGCGCCAGAAACGTATCCAGCAACCGATCCGCATCGATCACCACAGACCCGCCGCCCGCATCAGGCCGCGCAACGTCACCACTCATCAGCACCCCAGCCTCCCCCCAACACCCGCCCCGCATTCTGACGCACCGCCGCCGCGTTCGCCTATGCCGCCGCAAGGTTGATCCCCCGTGGTTCGTCTCGATGAAGGCGGCGTCAGGCGTGCGCAGGTATCCTCGAGCGGTGCGCTGCGCGGTTGCAGCGGCGCAAGGGCGTGCCCGATCTGCGGGTAGAACAGATGAAGAAGGCCGCACTGCGGCCTGCACCAGGGTATTGCGATGGCGGCACGACAGCAGATTCAGATTAGCGGGCCCGTCCTTCGCTGGGCGCGCGGCCTGCGCGGCTACTCGTTGCAGAAAGCCGCCGACGCGATTGGCGTGCCGCCGTCCGAGCTTGCAGCGCTCGAAACGGGCCAGAACCCGATCAGTCTCGGGCGCCTGGATCTGGTCGCGCAGGCCTACAAGCAAACACGCTCCGCATTGCTGCGCGCATCGCCGCCCGCCGCCGCGCCTCCTCCGCAAGACTTCCGATCTGTGGGAAGCGCACGACTCACCGCCTCCGAGGACGTCCTGCTGGTCGTGCGCGAAGCCCGCCGAATTCAGCGGGCGCTGGCCGACATGCTGGAGGTGGACCCCGGCCTATTCCCGCGCGCCGACGTCACGACCTGCACCCTGGACGACGACGTCGAGCAGGCGGCGAAGCGTGAGCGGAAAGCCCTGGGACTCGATCCTGACCTTCCGTCGCACGCCTCCGCGGCCCAGGTCTACCAAGCCTGCCGCAGTCTGCTGGAACGCCGCGGCATTCTGGTTTTCCAGAAGAAATGGCCGCGCAGCGAGGGCCTCGGCGTGTCGCTGCTTGACGCAGACCGACCCCCGGTCATCATCGTCAACACCGATCGGCAGAACTACCAGGCGCGCTCGTTCACCCTGTTCCACGAATACGCGCATCTTCTGTTGCGCCGTCCGGGGGTTTCCGATCAGCAGGTGCGGTCCGGGCCGCACCTGCCCGTCGAACAATGGTGCAACCGAGTCGCGGCCGCCATGCTCATGCCTCGCGACGTCTTGCTCTCCGTGGTTGCGTCCCGACACGCCGACCTGAAGCCGTGGCAGTGGGATCTGTCGCACGTCGGCTCGATTGCGTCGCGGTTTCGGGTCAGCTACATGGCTGCCGGTATCCGGCTCAAGCAATGCGGGGTAACCGACGCCATCGATCGGATGGCGCATCTCATCCAGGCAAGGGACATCGAGCCCCATGCCCAGCCGCCTGGTCCAGCCAGGCCGTTCCGCCGCTCGCCAGGACGAGCGCGGTTCTACGAAGTCGGCCCGGAAGTGGCTGACGCCTTCCTGAAAGCCCTGCAGGCCGAGGTTATCGATACACGGGATGCAAGCGCCATCCTCAACCTGAACCACAAATCGCTGGACACGTTTGCAGAGCTCGCGGCGCAAAGTCAGCGTGCGCACGCCCTGCCGGCGTGATCTTGTCGAGCAGCACCCCGCCGGTCTACGCGATCGACACCTGCTGCGTGATGGACTTGAACGACTCGCACGTGGTCGTGCCGGGCGCGCCCCGCCCGCCTCCGAAGTTCCCGCCGGCCGACGCGCAGAAGATTTGGGCAGGTATCGAAGGGCTCGTCCGAGCACAGCGGCTCAAACTGGTCCCTGCCGTCCGGCAGGAACTGGAGAGGCTCGACCCTGCAGGCGAGCAAAGGCTTACGGCTCACCAGGGCTTCCGCGTTCAGCCGCTGAGCTCCGACGTGGTGACCGCATATCGGCGCCTCGACACCGCGCACCCAAGGCTTGTGCCGGATGACTCCTCTAAGGACCCCGCCGATCCCTGGCTCATCGCTTACGCCAGCGTCTACGGGTGGACGGTCTTGACCTCGGAAATGCCGAAGCGACTTTCGTCTCGCCGTGTGAACTACCAAAAATTCCGGATGTATGCGAAGCCGAAGGCGTGCCGTGGATTCCGTTGGAGGCATTGGTCGTGCGCGAAGGGTGGCTTTCCTGAACCCGCGGGCGCCTGTGTGGAGCAAATGAGTCACCCGAGCCGTCGCACCTCTACCAGGGCCGCGTCGGCCTCCTGGACGCAGGATCGACCCGTCGGCTCCGAACAGGGATGCCACCCTACGTCTGGGCCAGGCCGCAGCGCCAGGCCGTGAATGTCCACTGGGCGTCTGCTTCGATCCAGCCGGTGACTTGGGGGTGGGCGGCCAGGGCGGTGCGGAGGTCGGCCAGCGCTGCCGGGTCGATGCGGCCGGTGGCGGTGAGCGTGGGCCAGATGCGGGCGGTGGGCGGGGCGTGTTTGAGACCTCCGCGGTCGTCCAGCAGCAGGCGGGCGGCGTGCCGAACCGTGAGCGCGGCGCCGCGCGTGACGCCCAGCAGCGCGGCTGCCAGCTCGGGGCGGTGCACGCGGCGCTCGTCCAGCGGACGGCCCACGGCGGCCAGCGAGGCCACCGGCACTACCAGCGACGCGCCGGCGGGCATGGCGGGTTCGTGCGCGGCGGGCGCTTTGAGCAGACGGCGGCGCGCGCCGTCCGCCTCGACGATCAACAGGTCCGCGCCAGATGCGCGCAGGAGATCCGGCGCCAGGGCGGGGGGCACGCCGTCGAACCTGCGCTCGCTGGGTGCGGCCGTGACCACGGTGACGACGGGATGCGCGGCCAGCGCCGCCGGCAGGTCGCCGCGCCAGCGTGCGGGAGGCGAGACCACCAGCCGCGGCGACCGCGCCATCGACGGCGGGTGGATGGTGGTCGACTTGGTCGTCACCACGCGCAGGCCGCGCGCCGCCGCCGCGGCGGCCAGCGCGAACATGGTGGAGGTCTTGCCCCCGGCGCCCACGATGGCCGCAATGTCGCCGCGCCCCGCAATCTCGCCCAGGTCGATGCGCTGACGCGCCGCGGCGCTCACGCCCGGCGGCGCCTTTCCCGTGCCGCCTGCGGCATTCCTGTCATCATCCATATGAACGTCCCAATGCTTACGACGCCCTCTCCCTGGCAGGGGCCTTTGCATAATCCGTCATTGTGGCGGAAGGCCCGCCCGGCACTCGATACGGGTCCGGAATCCGGGAGGCGCGAGGCCCACCGGTGCGGGCGATGGTTCGTCGATACCGGACCCCTTGCCTGGAGGTTACGCATAGGTCTCTGGTGGGAGAGGGCAGGGATGAGGGGTCCGTCCCCGCGCCCCGACCCTCACCCTAACCCTCTCCCTGGCCAGGGAGAGGGGAAAGAGGCGCGGCCGCGTGCGGGGAGGTGTCGATGATGGTGCACTTCTTGCCAGGGCGTGGGAAAAGCGCCGCCGCCGCGCCCTTCGGCTGGCGCCGCGCGTACACTACTACGACGTCTTTGGAAAGCGAGGCTGCGCATGCCCTGCGCCGTTATCACCGGCATCACCGGCCAGGACGGCTCGTACATGGCCGAGTTCCTGTTGGAGAAGGGCTACAAGGTCGTCGGAGTCGTGCGTCGGACGAGCACGGAGAACAACGGGCGCATCGCCCACTTGCAGGACGACCTCGTCCTGGAACCTGGGGACTTGCACGACCAGTTCTCGCTGATCGACATCTTGCAGCGGCATCGGCCGGACGAGGTCTACAACCTGGCGGCGCAGTCGTTCGTGGCGGCCTCCTGGCGGCAGCCCGTGCTCACCGGCGAGGTCACGGCCCTGGGCGTGACCCGCATGCTGGAGGCCATCCGCGCCGTGGACCCCGCCATCAAGTTCTACCAAGCCTCCAGCAGCGAGATGTTCGGCATGGTGCAGGAGTGGCCGCAGCGCGAATCGACCCCGTTCTACCCGCGCAGCCCTTACGGCGTGGCCAAGCTCTACGGGCACTGGATCACCATCAACTACCGCGAGAGCTACCGCATGTTCGCCTGCTCGGGCATCTGCTTCAACCACGAGTCGCCGCGGCGCGGGCTGGAGTTCGTGACGCGCAAGCTCAGCTACCTGGCGGCGCGCGTGCATCACGGCGCGGTGCAGTCGGCGCCGTTCGGCGACCTGACCACCACGCGCGACTGGGGCTACGCGCCCGATTACGTGCGCGGCATGTGGATGATGATGCAGCGCGACGAACCGCGCGATTACGTGCTGGCCACCGGCGAGACCCATTCCGGCCTGGAGTTTGCGGACCTGGCCTTCGGGCATCTCGGCCGCAACGCCAGCGACCACATCACGACTAGCGAGGACTTCCTGCGCCCGGCCGAGGTCGTGCACCTGATTGGCGACCCCAGCGCCATCCGCGAGGACCTGGGCTGGGAACCCTCGGTCACCTTCGAGGAGCTGGTGCGCATCATGGTGGACGCGGACCTCGACCTGGTGGCCGACGAGCTGGCTCACGCCGAACTGGCCGCGGGCCGCCGCTCCGGCTAGACCGTCGCGGACGTGGCCGGGCCGGTCCTCGTCACGGGCGCCGCGGGGTTTATCGGCGCCCACGCCGCCGCGGCCTTCCGAGCGGCGGGGCATCCCGTCGTTGCGGCCGTCCACGGACAGGCGCGGGACGGCGTCGAGCGCCTGGACGTGTGCGATGACGACCAGGTCGACCGCCTGCTGGCGCGTGTGCGGCCCTCGGTGGTCGTGCATCTGGCCGCCGTGGCCAATCCTGGCGCCGCCGCCGCCAACCCGCGGCGCGCTTACGAGGTCAACGTGCTTGGCCAGCTGCGCCTGATCCAAGCCGTCCAGCGCCGCGCGCCGGCGGCCCGGCTGCTGACCGCCAGCAGCTCCGAGGTCTACGGCGAGGTCGAATCCGACGAGCCCATCGACGAAGGCGCGCCGCTGCAACCCCGCAGCGTCTACGCCGCCACCAAAGCCGCCGCCGACCTCCAGGCCCTGCAATACCACCTGTCCGACGGCCTGGACACCGTGCGCGTGCGCATTTTCGGAACCATCGGCCCCGGACGCTCGGCGGCGTATTTCCCGGGGAATCAGGTGCACCAGCTGGCGGCCATCCTGGACGGCGGGGCGGAACCGGCGGTGCACACGTTCAGCCTGAGCGGCGCGCGTGACTTCACGGACGTGCGCGACGCCGCCGCCGCGCTCGTGGCCGCCGCCCGCCGGGGGCGGGCGGGGGCCGTCTACAACCTGGCCTCGGGATGCGCCATGCCGCTGCGCACGGTCGTCGAGCGTCTCATCGCCCTCAGCGGCGCGCGGGTCGAGCTGTGCGAACGACCCGGCCGGCCGGCCGGCCGGCGCGCGCGCGCCATCGTCGGCAACGCCGCGCGGCTCCACCGTGACACCGGCTGGCGGCCGCGCATCGACTTGGACACCTCCTTGCGCGACGCGCTGGCGCAGGCGCGACAATGGCGCGCCGCAACGCAGACCCGAGGAGACGCCTGACATGCCGCTCGGCGAAACGGCCATCCGCTTTGGCACCGACGGCTGGCGCGCCGTCATCGGCGACGAATACACCTTCCGCAACGTCGGGCGGGTCGCGCAGGGGTTCGCGCACTTCGTGCGCCGGCAGTGGCCCTGGCAGCGCGGCATCGTGGTGGGCTACGACCGCCGCTTCGGCTCCGAACGCTTCGCCGCGCACACCGCCTCGGTGCTGGCCGGCAACGGCGTTCCGGCCTGGCTGGTGGACCGCCCCTGCCCCACGCCGGTGGCGGCCTTCAGCGCCGCCGCGCGGAACGCCGCCGGCGCCGTGATGATTACCGCCAGCCACAACCCGCCGGCCGACAACGGCTTCAAAGTCCGCAGCGCCAGCGGCGCGGCCGTGCCGCCCGACCGCCTGGCCATGATCGAAGCCGCCGTCGCCCAGGTCGACGGCGACGCCGTGGCGCGCCTGGACCGCGCATCCGCAACCGCCGCCGGCCTGTGGGCCGAGTTCCAGCCTGACGACGCCTATCTGCAACACGTCGCCGCCCTGGTGGACCTGCACGGCCTGCGGCGGCGTGATCTGCGGGTCGTGGTCGACGCCATGTACGGCGCCGCCGCCGGCTGGCTGCCGCGCCTCCTGCACGGCGGCCGGCTGCACGTGGAGGAAATCCACAGCGAGTGGAACCCCCGCTTCCCAGGCCTGGCGCGTCCCGAGCCCATCCCGCCCCAAACAGACGAGGCCTCCGCCGCCGTGCGCGACCGCGCCGCCGCCGTGGGCATCGTCACCGACGGCGACGGCGACCGGCTGGGCGTCATCGACGAGCGCGGCGGATACGTGGACCAGCTCCGCACCATCGCCCTGCTGGCCTACTACTTTCTGGAACACCGCGCCATGCGGCGGCCAATCGTCAAAACGCTCACCACCAGCTCCATGCTCGAGCGCCTCGGCCAGATGTACGGCGTGCCCGTGGCGGAAGTCGGCGTCGGCATGAAATACGTCGCCCCCGCCATGCGCAAGCTGGACGCCATGATGGGCGGCGAGGAAAGCGGCGGGTACGTGTTCCGCCCCCACATGCCCGAACGCGACGGCGTGGCGGCGGGTCTCTACTTCCTGGACCTGATGGCCCGCGAAGACAAGACCCCCAGCGAGCTGGTCGCCATGCTGTTCGCCCGGCTCGGCCGCGAATACCACTATGGCCGCCTCGACCTGGACTTTCCCGCCGAAGCCCGCGCGGAGATCGAGGCGCGCGCGCAGGCCTGGACGCCCAACGCCATCGACGGCGCGGCCGTGCGGCGCCGCAACGAGCTGGACGGCTTCAAGCACTACCTGGACGACGAAAGCTGGCTGCTGATCCGCTTTTCGGGCACCGAGCCGCTGCTGCGCGTTTACACCGAGACCACCGACCCCGACCGCATGCGCGCGCTGCTGCACGTCGGCGCCCGCGCCGTTGGCCTGGAGGCGGCTGACGCATGACCAATCGACCCGTAACCATCGTGGACAAACCCTGGGGCCGCGAAGTCATTTACGCCGCCACCGAGCTGTACATCGGCAAGATCATCGAGATCGACCAGGGCGCGCGTCTGAGCCTGCAATACCACCAGCGCAAGGACGAAACGATCTACGTGCTGGACGGCACGCTGCGGCTGGTTATCGGCGGCGCGGAGGACGCGCTGACGACGCGCGACCTCGACCCCGGCGCCAGCGTGCGCGTCACTCCCGGCCAGGTGCACCGCTACCAGGCCCCCCACGGCCCCGTCCGCGTTCTGGAAGTCTCCACCCCCCACCCCGACGACGTGGTGCGCCTCTCCGACGACTACGGCCGCGAAGGCACGACCGAAGCGTAACGACGTGGGCCGCGGCCAGCGGCCCGTGGTTCGTGATCAGCGGCGGCGTGATGATCAGCCGCGCCCGCCGTCCCCCTGCTGCCCGCGGCCCGCAAGCTGCTGGTCAGGGGCCGCCCGCCGTCTGCGCGCCGCGATTCACGCAGCGTGCGCCGCAAGCTGCGCTCCGCTTCCCCTCGCCAGCGCCAGCGCCTCCGCCGCCAGGTACGCCGCCGCCGCTGCGGTGCCTACCAGCAGCACGGTCAGAATCGCGCGCGGCGTGTCGTTGTGCAGCGCGTAGCCCGCCGCCGTGGCGGCCAGAATCACCGCCAGGCCCAGCCACACGCGCAGGCGCCCTGCGCCCACGTGCAGGTTGGCCGTCACCGCCGCCGCCGCCAGCAGCCCCGCCGCCGCCGCGTACAGCGGCAGCAGCTCGGTGTAGGGCGGATAGCGGCCGCCAAAAATCAGCCCGTACACCACGTCCGGCCACCCCAGGATGACCAGCGCCGCTCCGCCGGCGATGGCGGCCATCAGCGCCAGGCTTGCCAGGTAGGCGCGCATCACTCCCGCGCCGGTCGCCGCGCGCCACACCACGGAGGGCAGCAGCACCGCGCCCACGGCCGTGCCGCCCCAGAACACGATGCGCCCCACCAGCGCCAGCGCCGCGTACTGGGCGGCGGTCTGCGCCGGAAAGACGGCTTTCACCGCCAGCACGTCCAGATGCAGCAGCCCCGCCAGCGCAAACAGGATTACGGCCACGCGCGCATGGTCGGAAACCCCGCTCAGACGCGGCACGGGGCGCTGGCCGCGGGATGGCCGCCGCAGGATGCGCAGCGCGAACAGCCAGCCGACCGCGATGCCGCCCAGCGCCGACGCCGGGCTGGCCAGCAGCGCGCCCGTGGGACCGCCGCCCGCAAACACGGCCGCCGCGCCCACGATCAGCCGCCCCAGCCCGTGCGCGGCCAGCGAAGCGCCCAGGCCCACGAAGTCGCGCGCGCCCTGCACCAGCCCGCGCGCCACCGGCTCGAAGATCAGCACTCCCGCCGCCGCCCCCGCCGCCGCCACCGGCCAGGGCGAGTCGAGCTGCAAGATCGACTGGATGACCGGCGCGCCGGCCGCGATGAGCAGCGCCGCGGCCAGCGCCGCCAGCCCCACCCGGCCAACTGCGGCGCGCGCGGTCTGGCGCAGCGCGTCGATGCGCCCCGCCGCGGCCAGCGCCGCCGCCCGCCGCGCCACCAGCGTCTGCACCACCTGCGCCGGCGTGACCAGCAGCGACAGCGCGCCCAGCACCGCATACGCCTCCGCGTAGTCCGCCGGCGCCAACTGCCGCGCCATGACGAGCTGAAACGCCGACGTGGCGCCGCTGCTCACCAGCAAGAACGGCAGCAGCGTCCCGTTGTCGCGCACGATGGACCCCGCCGTGCGCGGCGCGGACGCCGAACCCGCCGTACGCGCCGCCTGGGGATTGGGCGCGCGCAGTCCGGACGTCACGGCCGCCGCCGCCGTCGAGCCGCGCCGGCCGCCGGAGGAACGGGCGCGCTCAGTCCTTGTAGTCGTCCCGCGCCGGGCTCCAGACCTCGACCAGGAAGCAGGGGCTGGTGGCCGCGGCCTCGTGGGGAACGCCCGACGGCACCAGCCACGAGCCGCCCGGCCCGATGGCGTGCACCTCGCCCCCAATGTCGAGCTCGAACGTTCCCTCGATGCAATAGCCAATCTGTTCGTAGGGGTGGTCGTGGCGGGGAACGACGCCGCCCGTCTCCAGATGAATCTCGGCCAGCAGCAGCGCGTCGCCCCACAGCATCGACCGCCGCCGCACCCCCGCCATCATCTCGACCAAAGGCCGCTGCTCCCGCGAAGTCGTAGGCACGCTTTCGCTCCTTCCCTAAAAAGTCCCTCGCCCCGCCATTGTCGCAACCCCTCGCCCCGCCCTGTCGGCTCGGGAACACCGCGGGGCCGGGCCATTCGTCGGGACGCACAGGTCGGCGAGGCGCAGAATCGCCGTACGCCATACGGTTCAGAAGCGAGACGTCATGCGGTTCTGGGTCTACGAGAACTGGCCAAACGACAAGGCGCTGGTGCACGGAGGCCGCGTGCGGACACTGCAACGACGGAGCGGGCAGGGGCGGCGCCCCGCGTCGGAATGGCCGGTGGCTTGGGCCGCACGAATCCAGGGACGCAGCCTTCTAGAGGGCGAGGGACACCCGGCGGGCCCAGATTCGCGGCTGCAGGCATTGCTGTCCGTGTTCCCGAACCACGCCCCGCGCGCCCGCCGGAGAACCGCCTGCCTACGCGCTTTCCTTCCCGCCCTTGTGGACGCTCGTTCTCGTCGATCCGCCGTCCACAAGCGCCAATCCACGACCCACGATCAGCAATCCCCGCGCCCCAGGGCGCGCCGAATCACGTCCAAACTCGGCTGCTGCCCCCGCACGTCCGGCGCGGGCCAGTCGCCCTTCAGGCCCGATTCGGACACCATGCAGACCACCTCCGCGTCGGGGTCCAGCGCTCCCTCGCGCGCCAGGCGCGCCGCCGCGGCCAGCGGCACGGCGCCGGTGGGACCGGCCCAGAGGCCCTCCGTGCGCGCCAGGCGGCGCTGCATGGCCAGCGTTTCCTCGTCCGCCGCGTCGCCGGCCAGGCCGTCCTGTTCGCGAATGCGGCGCAGCGTCAGGCGGCCTTTGGCGCCCATGTCGCCCACGGCCGTGCCTTCGGCCACCGTGTAGCCAATGGTCTTGGGGCGCAGCGGGCCGCCCGAGCGCCAGGCCTCCGCAATGGTGTTGGCCTCGCGGGACTGCGCCGACACCGGGCGCGGCGCGCGCGCGATGCGGC
The DNA here is from genome assembly GCA_958296175.1 of uncultured Chloroflexota bacterium. Taxonomy (GTDB): domain Bacteria; phylum Chloroflexota; class UBA11872; order UBA11872; family UBA11872; genus UBA11872. The sequence goes on along the minus strand of OY282448.1, from coordinate 637,005 downwards.
CCATGGCTTCCAGCGCCTTCCAGGCGCGCTGCCCCGCCAGCAGCGTCTCGCCCATGCCCACCGGATACACCATGTAGTCCGGCGCGCGCCCCAGCTGGTCGAAGACTTCCAGCGCCACCGTCTTCTTGCCTTCTTGCTTGAAGGCGTTGCGCGTTGCGCCGCCGTCGAACAGCCAGCGGCGTTCCACCGCCTCGTCGAACGGCCGAATCATGTCGTCGTACACGCCGTCGTACCACACCACGCTGCTGGCCACGCCGTGCAGGTGCGCCATCTTGGCCGCCGTGCTGCGCGTGTAGCAGCACACCACCCCGCGCAGCCCGGCGCGGGCGGCGTAGGTGGCGATGGACGAGGCCGCGTTGCCGGTGGAGACCACGCCCACGGCGTCGAATCCAAACTGCCGCGCGCAGGCCACGGCGGTCTGGCTGGAGCGGTCTTTGACCGTGCCCGTGGGCAGCGCGCCCTCGAACTTCAGCCAGAGTCGGGGAATGCCAAGCGCCGCGCCCAGCCGCGGCGCCGCCAGCAGCGGCGTCGGCTCCTCGCCCAGGGTCACGAAGTTGGCGGCGTCGTGCACCGGCATCCAGGCCGCAAAGCGCCACACCCCCGTGCGCCCCGCCTGCGTCAGCGGCGCGTCCGCCAGCCGCGCCAGGTCGTAAACGATCTCCAGCAACCCGCCGCACGCCGCGCAGGCCAGCCGGTATTCCAGCGCGTGGTCGGCCGCGCAATCCACGCAGCGCAGGCACACGGCGGCAGATTCGGACCCCACGGCATCGCTCGCTGAAATAACGGGGACGCAAGCCTAACGCGCCTGGGCGGCGGGTACGGTTCCACAACGAACCCAAGCACCACGGTCCCGTCTCGCTCACGGGGCAGGCAGAGGCGAGGCGGAGGCGGGCAGGGGGCAGGGCATGGCTGCCGTCAGCGGGGGGTTCTTGGCTTGGCGGCAGGCAGAGACGGGCGGAGGCGGCTGTTCGCGGGAATGACGGGCGGCGCACCGGCCGCTGAAAGGAAGGAGGGGCGAGGGCCCGGCCTGCCCGCGGGTGGGCAGGCCGGGCCGCGGGGGTCAGGCGCTTTCGACCTCGATCGCGGTGGTGCGGGCCTCGGCGGCCTTGGGGATGCGCACGGTCAGGACGCCTTGCGCGTAGCGCGCGCTGGCGTCGGCGGCGGCGACGGCCGCGGGCAGGGGGATGCGGCGGTAGAAGCGCCCCGAGCGCCGCTCGCGCACCACGTAGCGCGCGTCCTCGTCGTCCCGCGCGGCGTCGCGCGCGCCCTCGATGACGAGGTCGCCGTCGTCGGTGGTCACCGTGATGTCCTCCGGCGCGTAGCCGGGGGCCGACGCGCGCACGACGATCTCGGTGTCGGTCTCCTCCACGTCGACCGGCGGCCGCCAGCCCTCCGCCTCCGCGTCGGGGAACGCCAGCCGGAACGGCCGGAAGAACCAGTCGTCGGCGAAGAACGGCGCGAACAGGTCGTGCTGGCGCGCCAGGGGCCGCCCGCGGCGAACGATGTGCTGCATTGCGATACCTCCAACAGCAAGCAGGAATTGCTTACGAGAGAAGCATATGAGTTGAGTGGTGGACTGTCAAGGGTTTGTGACGAAGAATCTCAGAAAATCTGCGTGTGTGACGCGCAGGGTTGGAGGGGCGGCCCGCCTCTCAGGGGGCGAAGGCGGCAGTACTCGGTCTCTCGCGCTTGGGCGGCAGCGAATCGCCTCGCGCGGGGGCAAAGGCTCGGCGCGCCGAGCTGCCCCGTGCGGTGCGGCCATCGAGCTTGGTGCGCGGGGGCGAAGCGCACGATTGTGGCAGTGGTGCCGCAGTGGTGAACATTGGGCCCGGTGCGCGGGGGCGAAGCTGGGCGGCGGGCGGCGCTGATGCTGGCGGCCGTGGGCTTCGTTCCTGCGCGGGGAGTCGCCGCCGGCTTCTCACCCTCACCCTGCCCTCTCCCTCGAGGGAGAGGGGAAAGAGGAAGAGGGAGAGAAAGAGGAAGAAGGCGTTTGTGGTGGCTGCCGGTCGCTAACCGCTGGCCACTCGCTGCTGGCGGCATGCAGCTCGGCTCACCGCTGGCAACGGGCAGCTCGGCGCACCGTTGGCGGTGGGCTGGGCGTCACCGGCCGCTGGCGGCGAACCGCGGCGCGGCGCCTCTGGCGGCTGGGGTGGAGGTCAGGGGCGCCAGGGGGTGGGGAGGTCGAGGCGGGCGGCGGCGGGGGTGAGGGATTCGAGCACGCCGGGGGGATAGGCGATGCCGTGGGCGGTGTTGGTTCGGTAGGCGTCCCATTCGGGTTGGCCGGGCATCTGGACGCGGGTGACGCCTTCGGCGGGGGGCAGGGCGTTGACGGCGTCGGTCTGGCGGCGCATGGCGGCGTGGAAGTCGCGCAGCGGCAGGAAGGCTTCGACATCGATGGCCATAAAGAACAGGCTGCCGCGCGGCCCGGCGGCCGGGTCGTAGGGTCCTTTGGTGAGCGTGGCGCCGTCGCCGCTGAGCACGCCGGCGATGAGGTCGTGCGCCAGCCCCACGCCGTATCCCTTGGGGCCGCCGGCGGGGAGCACGTAGGCCAGCTGGGCCGCGCTGGTGGTGGGGGCGCCGTCGGCGTCGGCGGCCGCGCCGGCGGGGAGGGTGTCGGACACGGTGGCCGCCAGGTGCAGTTTGCCCAGGGCGTAGGCGCCGGCGGCCATGTCCAGCACCGTGGGGTAGGGGTCGCCGCTGGGGAAGGCCCAGGCGAGCGGGGTGTTGCCGCTGGCGGGTTCTCGGCTGCCGTGGGCCAGCATGCAGGGGCCGGCCATGTTGCTGGTGGCCATGCCGATCAGGCCGGCGTCGGCGGCTTGCAGCGCCCAGAAGGCGGCGGCGCCGAAGTGGCCGGTGTCCGCGACGGACGCCGCGCCCGCCCCGCGCTGACGGGCGATGTCGATGGCGGCCCGCATGCCCGCGCGCGCGCCGATCTGGCCCAGGGAGCGGTCTCCGGCCAGCGCCGCGGCGCCTGGGGCCGTGCTCAGATTCTGGATGGTCGGGGCCGCCTCGATCACGCCGTCGGCCAGTTGGTCCAGGTAGCCGGGCATCAGCCGCAGCCCGTGCGAGTGCACGCCGCGCAGGTCCGCGTGCACCAGGGTCTGGGCCACGAACGCCGCGTCGTCGTCGGGCACGCCCACGGCGGCGAAGGCCGCGGCGGCGAAGGTGTGCATGGCCGGGGCGGGCACGCGCGGGCCGCCGCTGGCGTAGTGCAGCCGCTCGCTCATGCGTCCCACACCGGGGCAACGCCGTACTGCGCGGCGGTGTGCGCCACGGCGTCGAGCAGGCCGCGCGGATAGCCGATGCCGTGCGCCTGCGCCTGGGCGCGGTTGAGCCATTCCGGTTCGCCCGGCACCAGCACGCGCTGGAAGCCTTCGGCGGGGCGCAGCGCGTGGATGGCGTCGATGGTGCGGTCGACGTCGGCGGCAACGTCGGCCAGCGGGCGGAAGGCTTCGATGTGTACCACCGCGAACACCTGGCCAACGACGCCCGGATGCTCGGGGCCGCGGTTCACGGCCGGGGTGGCGCCCGCGATGATGCCGGCCAGCGTTTCCATCACGATGCCCAGGCCGAAGCCTTTGGGCCCCGCGAAGGGGTTCAGCCAGACCAGCTGGGCTGGGTCGGTGGTGGGGGCGCCGTCGGCGTCCACGCCCACGTCGGCGGGGATGGCCTGGCCGGTGGCGGCGGCCACGCGCACTTTGCCCAGGGCGGAGAAGCCCACGGCCATGTCGGCCACGACGGGATGGCGGCGGCCGGCGGGAATCGCCCAGGCGATGGGACCGTTGGTGAGGGCAGGGGCGCGGCTGCCGTAGGCCAGCACGCCGGACGCGCCGCCGCCGCTGCTGGTGACGAAGGCGATACAGCCAGCGTCCACGGCTTGCAGCGCCCAGTGGGCGGCGGGGCCGAAGTGGCGGCCGTTGCGCACGCTGACCACGCCGACGCCGCCGGCGTGCGCCAGCTCGATGGCGCGCGTCATGGCGGCCTGCGCCGACACGGCGCCGGGCGCGCCCTGGGCGTCCAGCGCGGCGGTGGCCGGGCGTTCGCGCAACGGCAGGACCTCGGCCGCGGGCACGACCAGGCCGGTGCGGATTTCGTCCGTGTAGGGCGTCAGGCGCGTGATCCCGTGCGAGAACACGCCGCGCGCGTCGGCTTCCACCAGCACGTCGGCAATCAGGCCGGCTCGATCCTGGGGCGCGCCGGCGGCCTGCATGACCTGGCGGGCGAAGGCGTGCATGCGCGGCATGGGCACGCGCGGGCCGGGTTTGGCCTGGGCGAAGGCCGCGGTCACGGGTTGGCGGCGGCGGCGGCGGCGATGGCGCGGCCCAGGACTTCCACGCCGGCCTGGATGTCGGCGGTTGGCGCGTGGCTGAAGGCCAGGCGGATGGCGCCCAGATCATTGCCGTCCATGCGGAACTCCGCGCCGCCGCGCACCAGCACGCGGTTGCGCCGGCAGCGGTCGATGACCTCGGCGGCGAGCTCGGGACGTTGCAGCGTGAGCCAGACGAAAAAGCCGCCGTTGGGCCGGCTCCAGCGCGCCCGAGCGCCCACGTGTTCGTCCAGCGTTTCCAGCATCAGGTCGCGGCGCGCGCCGTAGATGGCGCAGAGGCGCGTCATCTGCTCGCGCATGTGCCGGCGCATAAAGGCGGCGGCCAGCGTGGAGGAAAACGGGCTGGTGCCGCCGTCGGGTTTGAGCGGCAGGATGCGCTCGGCCAGCGGGGCCGCGGTGAGAATCCAGCCCAGGCGGATGCCCGCGCCCAGAATCTTGGAGAACGTGCCCGCGCGCACCACCAGCCCCGTGCCGCCGTCCAGCTCGTAGAGGGAGGGCGGCCGCTCGCCGTCGTAGTGCAGCTCGTAATAGGCGTCGTCTTCCAGCACGGGGACCTGGTGGCGGCGGCAGAGGTCCAGCAGCTCGCGGCGGCGCGCCAGGCTGGTGGTGGCGCCCATGGGGTTCTGGAAGGTGGGGATGGTGTAGAACAGCGCCGGTCGTTCCGTTTCGAACAGGCGGGCGAGATCGTCGGCGCGGGGACCCTGCGCGTCCCAGGGAACATGCGCGCCGCGGTCGGTGACGCGGTGCACGAAGAGGGCGCCGAACGAGGCTTCGTCCAGCGCCACCAGCTGGCCGCGGTCGACGAAGGCGCGCAGCACCATGTCCAGAGCTTGGCTGGAGCCGTTGGTGATGAGGATCTGGTCGCGGTCGACGTCCAGCCCTTCGAACACGCGCAGCTTCTCGCGCACCGCGTCCACCAGCTCCAGGTGCCCCTGGCGGCGGCCGTAGAGCAGGGCGGCCGGGTTGTCGGGCAGGCTGGTCTGGGCGGCTTCCACCATGGCTTGCAGCGGCAGCGCTTCGGGGGCGGGCTGCCCCACCACCAGGTCGGCCACGACGTCGGCGGGCGCGTCGGACGCCGAGACCAGGCGCCCCGGCGCGGCGCGGCGTTGGGCGTCGCCGCTCAGCAGCGGGGCGAAGTCAAAGCGATCAGCCACGGTGCGGCGTGGGGCGCCTGGGACGGCTAATAGATGCCGCCTGCCATTGAATCGAGCTCTTCGGTGGGCGTGGCGGCCACTGGGATGGGGCGGTTCTCGCACACGATAGCTTCGGTGGTGAGGGTCATCATGCCCACGCTGGCGCCGGCGCGAATGCAGGCGATCTCGATGGCGGCCGGGTCGATGATGCCGCGCTCGTACATGTCTACGTACTCGTTATGCAGCGCGTCCCAGCCGTGCCAGTCCGGCAGTTTGCGAACGCGGTTGACGACCACGGAGGGGTTGACGCCCGAGTTGCGGGCGATGCGGCGCATGGGGGCTTCGAGGGCGTCGGCAATGATGCGGGCGCCTACGGCGGCGTCGCCGGAGAGTTCGTCGACCACCTGCAGGGCGGCTTCCTGGGCGCGCAGCAGCGAGACGCCGCCGCCGGGCACGATGCCTTCCTGAATGGCCACCTTCACCGCGCCCACGGCGTCGTCGGCCTTGTCCTTGAGGTGCTGCATTTCCTGTTCGGTGACGCCGCCCACGGCGACGATGCCGACGGCGCCGCCCAGGCGGGCGATGCGGCGTTCCAGCTTGGTTACGAAGTTCGGGTTGGTTTCTTCTTCCAGCTGGGCGCGCAGCTGGTTCTGGCGGTCTTGCACGTCGGCTTCGCGGCCCGCGCCTTCCAGGATGATGGTGGCTTCGCGGTTGGCCACCACGCGCTTGGCGAAGCCCAGCCACTCCAGCGGCACGTCGCGCCAGCGCATGCCCAGGCTGCGGGAAGCCACGGTGGCGCCGGTGAGGACGGCCAGGTCTTCCAGCAGATCGCGCATCTCGGGGCCGAACGACGGCGCCTGAATGGCCACCACGTTCAGGTTGCCGCGCAGCTTGTTCTGCAGCACGAACGAGAGCGCGGCGCCGGTGAGCGTGTTGGAAGCCATCAGCAGGTTGCGGTTCTCGCTGGAGGCCACCTTGTCCAGAATGGGGGCGAGCTGGGCGGGCGCGTACAGGTCCTGGTCGGTCAGCAGCACGCGGCAGTTTTCCAGCGTGCCCTGCATCTTGTGGCGGTCGGTTACGAAATAGGGGGAAATCCAGCCTTTGTCGACCTGCAGGCCTTCCACGTAGCGCGGCTCCAGGCGCACGCCGCGGCGGTGGTAGTCGACGGTGACCAGGCCGTCGCGCCCGACGCGGCTCATGATCTCGCCCACGATGGCGCCGAGTTCCTGGTCGTCGCCGGAAATGGTGGCGACGTGCCGGATCTCCTCGGCGTTCTGCACCGGGCGCGCCAGGTCGCGCAAGCGGGTGATGGCGGCCTGGGAGGCTTTGTGCAGGCCCTCGCGCAGCAGCATGGCGTTGGCGCCCGCGGCAATGTTGTAGAGGCCACGGTGCACGATAGCCTGCGCCAGCACGGTGGCGGTGGTGGTGCCGTCCTCCGTGGCCGCGTTGGTTTTGGCGGCGGCCTCCTTCATGATCTGGATGCCCAGGTCGAGCGTGACGTTGTTGACGCGCTCGATCTCGTTGGCGACCGTCACCCCGTCGTTGGTGATCTGCGGCGCGCGCAGCGTGCGCGTGAACGCCACGTTTCGGCCGCGAGGCCCAAGCGTGGACCCAACGGTGTTGGCGACAATGTCTATGCCAGCCCGAAGGGTCTCGCGGGCCTCGCGGCCGAAGCGGACTTCCTTTTTTTCGGGCCCAGGCAGGAGGTGCCCAAGCGCACCCGGAACCTGAGGCACGCGAGGGTTAGCTGATGATGGCGAGGATGTCGCGCTCGCTGACGATGAGGTAATCCTCGTCATCCAGGCGCAACTCGGTCCCGGCGTACTTGGCGTACAGGACCTTGTCGCCTTCCTTGATTTCCAACGGAATCGTGGCGCCGTCGTCCGTCGTGCGACCGGCGCCCACCGCCAGCACGGTGCCTTCCTGCGGCTTTTCCTTGGCCGTGTCGGGAAGCACCAGGCCGCTGGCCGTGGTGGCTTCGCGGTCTTCCGGCTGAATGAGCACGCGGTCGCCAAGCGGCTTGACGTTGGTTGCGACCTTGGCCATGCAATCTCCTCCATCGCAGTCCGACGCAGGATCGGATTCCGTGCGCCGTTGTGAACTCCAGCTGCCGAGGTGAGTTAGCAGTCGAGGGCAGCGATTGCTAATCATAGCCGACTCGCCCGCGGTGACTCAACGCCTGCGGACGCTCACAAGGCAGAATGATACGCTATTCCAGCCCGCGCCGCAGCAGTTTGGCAGCTCCATGTCCAACGCGCCGGCCGCAGCCTTCGACCTGCTGATCCGCGGAGGCGCCGTCATCGACCCCGCGGCCGGCCCGCCGATTACGGCCGACGTGGCCGTGGCCAACGGCCGCATTGCGGCGGTTGGGCCAGCCCTGACGGGCGGCGCGCGCGAGGTCGTGGACGCGCGCGGCGCCTATGTCGTGCCCGGCCTGGTGGACTTTCACGTGCACGTCTACTGGGGCGCCACGGTCTGGGGGCTGGAGGCCGACAAGATCGGCGCGGCCGGCGGCACGACCTCGTTTCTGGACACGGGCAGCGCCGGGGCCATCACGCTGCCCGGGCTGCGGCGCTACGTCATCGAGCCTTCGCGCACGCGCATCCGGGCGCTGGTGCACGTCTGCACGGCGGGCCTGGTCACGAACCTGGGGGAGCTGCTCGATCCGCGCTACGTGGACGTGGAGGGCACGGTGCGGGCCATCGAGACGAGCCGCGGCGCGGCGGTTGGGGTCAAGATTCGCTATTCCGACACGACCGTGGGCGAAGGTGACCAGGCGCGCGCGGCGCTGGCCGCCGCGGTGGAAGCCGCCGAGCGCTCCGGCACCTGGCTGATGGTGCACGTTGGCCTGACGCCCGAACCGATTGCCGACGTGCTGGCCCGGCTGCGCCCGGGCGACGTGCTGACCCACTGCTACACGCCGCTGAACGGCGGGCCGGTGGACACGCACGCGCTGGAACTCTCGCCGGCGGCCGTGGAGGCGCGCGCGGGCGGCGTGCTGTTCGACATTGGCCACGGCAAGAGCAGCTTTGGCTGGGACACGGCGCGGGCCGCGCTGGACGCGGGGTTCCCGCCGGACTTCATCAGCTCCGACCTGCACCGGGGCTGCGTGCACGGCCCCGCCTACGACCTGCCCACGGTGATGACCAAGTTCTGGCGGCTGGGCATGGCGCTGCCGGACATCGTGGAGCGCTGCACGATTGCGCCGGCCAGGAAGCTGGGGCTGGACGCCGGCACGCTGCGAGTGGGCGCCGAGGCCGATATCGCGGTGCTGGCGGTGGAGGAAGGCCCCGTCACGCTGGAGGACTGCCTGGGCGAGGAGCTCGCCTGGGACCGGCGGCTGCGGGCCACGCACACCTACCGCCGCGGCGAGCGGCTCGATCCTGACCAGCTCGGCGCCTCGGAGGAGCTGCCCGTGGCCTTGTCCTCGCGGCCGATGGGCTGGTCCCGCCGCCCGGCTCAGTCCTCCAGATAGCGCGCCAGCGCCGTAAACGCGCGCGCCAGTTCCAGGCTCTCGTCGCGGTCCATGTGGATGACGAAGCCGCGCTCGAACAACTCGAGGGTGATGCTGCCGTGGGTTTTTTCCTCGGTGATGCCAACGGCGTCGCTGAGGAACACTTCCTGAAAGACATGCTCGTGGTCGCCGTTGTGGGTGCTTGCCACCGCCAAACCCTCCGCTCGAGCCGTAATACAGCGGCGGCAAGTCTACTGAGTTCCCCGCCGCTCTCCCCGCCCCCGACCTGCCCGCCGGCCGCCGGGCGCGCACCAGGGAAAAAGTGGTAACCCCAACACGCCGCGCGCGGGCCCGCCGCGCCATAGAGCACGGCGCGCATCCAGGATGGGCGGTCACCCCAACGGTGGGCCGCGCAGGCTGTCGAACGAGCGAATGCCGGCGGCGATGAGGCGGATGGCGCGGGCGGCCGGCGGGTCGAGGCCGTCGGCCAGGTCGACTTCGACCAGCGCGCCCACCGCCAGACCGTCGTCGAGGCCAGCGTCCAGCGCCTCCTCCACGCGCGGGATGCGCACGCCGTTGATGGTGAGCGCATCGGGGGCTGCGGCGTCCACGAAACCTTGCAGCCGCAGGGGCAGGGTGCGGGCGTCGGGGCTCACGGACGTGACGCGGCGCGCGATCAGCACGTAGGACGCGGCGGCGCGCAGCGCCTCGTACTGCACCAGCACCACGCTGCCCGCTGTCATGGGGCCGTCCACTACCAGCGGGGTGTCGATGGGTCGGCTGAGGACGACGGCCCCCACGCGCACGGCGAAGGGGTCGAGCTCGACCAGGACGCCCTGCACGGTTGGGGCCGGCCGCGGCTCGGCCCGGTCGGGGGCGGGCGGCGCTTCCGTTGGCGCGGGCGGCGGGGAAGCTTCGGGCGCTGGCGCCGCGGCCGGCGTCTCGCTGGCTGCCGGCGCAGACGGCGCGTTCTCCGCCGCCGGCGGGGTCGGCGCTGTGGGCGATGGCGGCGGCGTGGGTGTTGGGGGCGGCGCGGCGCTCTCCGCCGGCGGGGCCGCTGGTGCGGGCGTCGGGGAGGCCTCGGGCACGGGCGAGGGTTCGGCGGCCGGCGTCTCGCTGGCTGCCGGTGCGGGCGGCTCGGCTGGCGCGGGAGATTGCGCGGCCGGCGGCTGAGGGTCGGGCGTCGGCCCCGGCGGCTGCGCCGCCTCGGAAGCGGCCGGCGCAGGGTCCAGCGGCGACAGGCCCACCAGCTCCAGCTCCCTGCCGCTGGTGACCACCGCCTGGGCGCGGACGAGCGCGCCCGGGGCGGCGCCGTCCAGCGCCAGCGCGCCGCGCCGCAGCGAGATGCCCGCCACCACCAGGCGTTCGCCGCCCAGGTCGACGAGTTCGCCAGTCACGATCACGGCGCTGCCAACCGGATCGACGGCGCTTGCGGCGGGCGCTGGTTCGGAGGTCGGCTGCGGCGCGGGAGTGGAGCTGGCCGCGGCGGCCGCGGCGCCGGCCGCCGCCGGGGTCGGCGCAGGCGCCGCCGGGCGCGCGCTCGACGGCGCAGCGGCGGGGGACGGCGGGGGCGGCTGGGCCGCGGCTGGCTGGGCGGCCGGCGCGGTTGGCGCCGTGGTGGGGGCGGCGGCCAGGATCGGGCCGCTGTAGACGTCGATCAGCCCGGCCTGCACCAGCGACTGCGCGCGCGTCAGCGGTTCGCGCACCGCGGCGGCCGCCGTGGAGGTCAGGGCGCCGAAGCGCGTGTCGTGCTCCGCCAGACGGCGGCGGTAGTCCCCGGCCACCTCCTGCGCGCGGCCGCCGGCGCGGGAGGGTTGGCTGACCGTGGCGCCCAGCGCATCCACGCCCTTGCGCACCAGGTCTTGGTAGGCCGTGCTGGCCCGCGCCACGGCGGTGACGTCGCCCGACCCGGCGGACGACTCGATCTCGCGCAGCCGCTGCTCGGCCGTGTCCAGATAGAGATAGGCCTTTTCGGCGTCGGGGGCGAAGCCGATGCGCAGCTCTTCCAGGGTCAGCCGATAGCCGTACAGGGCGCTGTCGGGGCCGCTGGTCACGGCGGCCAGGGTCACGCCGCCGTAGGCCAGAACGGCCAGGGCGCAGGCGGCGGCCAGGCTGGCCATGCGCACGGCCGGCACACGCGGCAGCGCCTGCAGCAGCCGCCGCCAGGGGCCGACGGGCGCCGGCTGCCGCGCGGCGCGCGCGCGGTAGCGCTGCAACTCGTCGTCGATCAGCCGCGCGCCGCGCTCCACCGCCGCCCGCTCCAGCGGCACGGGCGTCATGGCCTGCAGGTCCAGCGCAATGACGAGCGACTGCCGCAGCTCCTCCCCGTGCTGGGGGTAGGCGCGCACGCACTCGTCCAGCGTCGCTTCGCCGCGCAGCAGGCGGTCGAGCGACTCGTGAAAGGCCGCGGAATGGTCGGCCGTCACTCGTCGTCCCTGGCCATGATTTTGCGAAGGGCGGATACCGCTCGAAATTGCAACGCGCGCACGGCGGGCTCGTTACGCCCCAGCAGGCGGGCGGCTTCGCCGTGGGTCAGTCCCAGGCCAAAGCGGTAGGTCAGCACCTGGCGCTGGTCGTCGGTCAGCCGCGCCATCGCCTGGCGCAGTTCGTCGCGGCGGGCCAGCGACTCGAAGTGCGCGTCCAGCGTTTCACCGCGCTCGGCCACCAGCGCCTCGTCCAGCGGCACGGTGTCGCGGCGCGACCGCCAGTTGTCCACCACCACGTTCTTGGCAATGCGGTAGAGCCAGGCGTTGAACTCGGACACCGAGCGGTGCTCGTAGCGCCCGATGGCCTGCATGGCGCGCAGGAAGACCTGGTTGGTGAGGTCTTCCGCCAGCACGCGGTCGTTGATCTGATAGGCAATGTAGCGGTGGATGCGGGTGACGTAGCGCCGGTAGAGCTGGCCAAAGGCTTCGCGGTCGAGGGCGGCGGCCTGCTGGATGAGGTCATTCAGCTGCGATTCGGTGAGCTCGGCGTCCACGAGCACGGCGGCGGCGGCGGTCCTGTGCACGTCTGGAACGCGCGGACGGCCGCGCGCGTGACGGCGCGGCCCGCGCGGGGGACTCAGCGGCTGGCTCGGTTGGCCTGGGCGGCGAACCACGCGCGCGTGCGCGCCAGGCCGCCGCGCAGGTCGACCTCGGCGCGCCAACCCAGCAAGGCGCGCGCCAGGGACGCGTCGCCCAGGTAGCGGTCCACCTCGGCCTGGGGGTGCGGATGCTCGACCCGCCGCACGCGGCCCGCGCCGGCGTCGACGAGGGCGGCCAGTTCCAGGATGCTGGTCTCGCGGCCGGTGGCCAGGTTGATCGTGCGGCCCACGGCGGTCTCCGCGGCGGCGTCCACGATGCCGCGCGCGGCGTCGTCCACGAACAGGAAGTCGCGCGTTTGGGCGCCCGCGCCGTGCACCTCCAGCGGCTGCTGGCGCAGGTCGGCCTGGATGAAGCGCGCCACCACGCCGCCCTCCAGGTCGGCGCGCTGCCAGGGGCCGTAGACGTTGAAGGGCCGCACGATGGTGTGGCGCAGCCCAAAGGCCTGGCGGTAGCCCTCGGCCAGCACGTCGCCCGCCAGTTTAGAGGCCGCGTAGGGCGAGGCCGGGCGCTCGGCCGCCTGCTCGTCCTGCGGGCCGCGGGCGGGGCCGTACACGTGGCAGGTGCTGACCAGCACGGCGCGCAGGTCGGCGGCGCGCGCGGCCTCGATCACGTCGAGCGAGCCCAGCAGGTTGGCGCGCGCAGCCGCCGCGGGCCGCCGCACGCTGGCCCCCACGTCCACCGCGGCCGCCAGGTGAAACACGGTGTCCACGCCCTGCAGCGCGCGCTGCAGGGCCGCCGGGTCCGCCGCGCTGCCCTGCACCAGGCCCAGAAAGCCGTCGCGGCCCTGAAAGGCGTCCAGGCTGCCGGGGCGCGCGCGCGAGAGGTCGTCCAGCACGCGCACGGCCGCGCGGCGGTCGAGCAGTTCGCGCACGACGCGGCGCCCGATGAACCCGGCGCCGCCCGTGACCAGCGCGCTCACCACGCGCTCCACGTCGAGCGGCTTCACCGATCCACGGCGCGCAGCCAGGCCGCGGTGCGGCGCAGCCCTTCCTCGAAGGGCGTGGCGGCGCGCCAGCCGGTGGCCTTGCGGATGCGCCGCGTGTCGGCGCACAGGGACGGCAGGTCGGCGCGCCGCCCGGGCGCGAGCACGGCCTCGCTGGTCGACCCTGTGACGTCCAGCACGGTGCGCGCCACGTCGCGAATGGCGCGTTCGCGGCCGGCGCCGATGTTGAAGACCGAGCCGGCCAGCGCCGCCCCCCGCGCGATGACGCGCGCGTAGGCGTCCACGGCGTCGTCCACGAACATGAAGTCGCGCGTCTGGCGCCCGCCGTTTTCCAGCCGCAGCGGCTGGCTGCGCAGGGCGCGCCGCACGAACGTGGCGATGACGGCCGGATAGCCGTCCACGTTCTGGTGCGGGCCAAACGTGTTGAAGTTCCGAATCACGATCACCGGATGCCCCCACCAGCGGTGCAGCGCCATGCAGTGCAGCTCGCTGGCCGCTTTCGACACGGCGTAGACGGTGACGGGGCGCATGGGGTGGTCTTCGTCCATGGGCGTGCGCGTGGGTGCGCCGTAGACCTCGGGCGACGAGGCGTAGATCAGCAGCGGCGGCCGCCGCATGGCCGCAACCGCGTGGGCGAAGCGAAACGTGCCCGCTTCGTTGGCCGCGAAATAGGCGTGCGGCACGTCCATCGACTCCGGCACCGAGACTCGGGCGGCGAAGTGCACGATCACGTCGGGCGCCCAGTGCTCCAGCTCGCGCGTGGACAGGTCGGCATAGTCGCGCTTCACGATGGTGATGGGCTTGCCCGCCTCGACCTCGGGCGTGAGCGGCTCGCCGCCGGGAAAGGCGCGGGAGAAGTCGTCCACCGCCACGACCGAGGCGCCGGGGTCGTCGCGCAGCAGCCGCCGCGTGAGCGTGATGCCGTACATGCCGGCGGCGCCGGTGATCAGCGCGCGCATCGGCGGCCTCCGCGGCGCACGGAGCGGGCCGCTGCGGCAACGTGGAACACTTGGCGCACGCGCTGCGGGTCGCCACGCGGACGACGCCGCGCGCGGCGGGCGCAGCCGCTGCGCTCGGGCGCCAGATGCGGGAGGGTGCAATGGCGGTGCTTACGGGCGAAGAGATTCAAGCGCGGTTGCTCCAGCGGCCGGGATGGGCCTACGAGGGCGGCGCCCTGGTCAAGCAGTTCGAGCTGGACGACTTCATGGCGGTGGTGGCGCTGGTGAACGCCGTGGCCCCCAAGGCCGAGGCCGCCGACCACCACCCGGACATGTTCATCAACTACCGGCGCATCACCTTCACCCTGGCAACGCACAGCGAGGGCGGGGTGACCGGGAAGGACTTCGCCTTGCTGGACGAGATCGAGGCGCTGGCGGGGGCCTAGCGCGCGCGGTCGGGCGCGGCCGGCGGCGCACGGCCCGACCCGCCGCGCCGGGCGTTCGCCAGGCCGCGCGGACGCCGCGCGCTGCGGGCCGGGGCGGCGCGTTTCTGGCGGCGCGGCCAGGGCATGCACGGGCGGCGGCCGCATCAACGGGCGGCGCCGGCGACGATCCCGCGCGCGCCGATGAAGAACCGCGGGGTCTGGATGACCTCCACCTGGCGGCAGACCAGGCCGAGCAGGAAGTGGAGGTCGGCGGGGGTCCAGTAGATCTTCCAGATGTGGAACTCGCGCCCGTCGTTCAGCCGCCGCAGCTGCCGCTGCACGCGCGGGCCGGCCGTGCGCTGGTCGTGCGCGCCGGACTGCGGGTCCTGGCGCGAGTCCAGCAGCAGGATGCGCCCGCCGGGCCGCACGACGCGCGCCGCCTCGCGCACGAACGCGGCCGCGCGGGGCACGGGCACGTGGCTGAGCCAGAAGCCGAACACGCAGCCGTCGCAGGACGCGGAGCGCACGGGCAGCCGGTAGGCGTCGCAGCGGCAGCGCTGCACCTGCGCCCCGGCCGGGTCTCGGCGCCGCGCCTCGGCCAGCATCTCTGGGGCGTAGTCCGAGGCAATCACGCGCGCGCCCCGCGCCAGCACGCGCGTCCACCAGCCGGTGCCCGAGGCAATCTCGAAAACGCGCCCGCCCGCGGCCGCGCCGGCGAACTGCGAGAGCGTGCGCAGTTCGCCGCGCCAGTCGTCGTCGTCGTCGGGGCCGTGCGCGTAGCGGCCCTGGCGGCGCAGCCACTGCTCGTATTCGGAGGCGCGCGCCCGGTAGTAGGCCCGCGTGTCGGCTTCGACGTCAGGCGGGTCAGACATCGCGGGTCGGCGGGCTGGTATCGGGGCGCACCTGGGAGCCGCCGCCGCTGGCGGGCGCGTCGTTCGGGTCATCGTCCTCCGGCAGGTCCACCAGCCCGGCGTCGTGCAGCCAGTCCAGCGTCACGTCCAGCCCGTCGTCCAGCGGCGTGTAGGCCAGGCCCAGATCGCGCTCGGCTTTCGATCCGTCCAGCTGGCTGCCGTGCAGGGCAATGCGCACGGCGGCGCGCGAGATGGTGGGACGGCGGCGGGTCAGCCAGGCTTGCAGGCCGTAGAGCAGCGTGAATGCCTGCCAGGCCAGCGGCGCGGCCGGTTTGATCTCGTGATCCAGGCCGGCCAGCTCCACCGCGCGGCGCAGAAACGCCAGCCGCGAGAGGTTCTGGCCGGACAGGATGTAGCGCTGACTGGGACGCCCGCGCACCAGCGCCAGCGCAATGCCGCGCGCCAGGTCTTCCACGAACACCCAGGGCGCCGGTTCGTCCACCGACACGGCCAGCCGCCCGCTCAGCGCGCCAATCAGGGCCTGCCCCGTGCCCGACGCGTCGCCGGGTCCGTAGACGGTGCCGGGATTCACGATTACAACGTCGGGCGGCGCGCCGGCCTGGAGCAGCGCGGCTTCGGCCGCGACCTTGGAGCGTTCGTAGTCGCTCAGCGCGTAGCCGCGCCGCTGGGTGGTCTCGTCGCCGACCTCTTCTTCGGCTTCGCCGATGGCTGCGCCGCTGCTGACGAACACCAGCCGGCGGCAGCCGGCGGCGGCGGCGGCGTCGTGCACGTGCCGCGCGCCGTCGACGTTCACGCGCGCGAAGTCGCTGCGGCGTTTGGCCCAGGAGTCGTGCAGACCGGCCAGATGCACCACCGCGGCCATGTCCGCAGCGGCCGCCGGCAGCGTGGCCGGGTCCAGGATGTCGCCCTCCACCGCCGCCACGGTGTTGGCCTCCAGCCAGCTGCGGTTGCTGCCCGACCGAACGAGCGCGCGCACGCGATGGCCGTCGGCGCGCAGCGCCTGAATGACGAACGGCCCCAGGTGACCGGTGGCGCCGGTGACCAGAACGTCCACGTCAGCTCAGGCCGTCGGCCGCGGCGGCGGCCACGACCTCGGCGGCGCGGCGCATGTCGTCGGTGGTCACCTGGTGGTAGGTGACCGCGCGGCAGCGGTTCGCGTCGTCGAACCCCACCACGCGCACGCCGCGTTCTTCCAGGCGGGCCGCGAAGGCCGTGGGCGGCCCCAGCCGCGGGGCCAGGTCGAAGAACACGATGTTCGTTTCGACCAGGCCGAGGTCGACGCCCAGGCCGGGCACGTCGCTCAGCAGCTCGGCCAGCAGGCGCGCGTTGTCGTGGTCATGGCGCAGCAGCGGCGGAATCTCGTCCAGCGCCGCGTGACCGGCGGCGGCCAGCACGCCCACCTGGCGCATGCCGCCGCCCACCATCTTGCGCACGCGCCGCGCCTCGTGGATGAAGTCGGCGCCGCCCAGCAGCAGGGAGCCGACCGGCGCGCCCAGGCCCTTGGACAAGCAGAACTGCACGCTGTCGGCGCCCGCCGTCAGCCGCGCGACCTCCACGTCCAGCGCGGCGGCCGCGTTGAAGATGCGCGCGCCGTCCACGTGCACGCGCAGACCCAGCGCGCGGGCGGCGTCCACCAGCGCGTCCATCTGCAACGGGCTGGTGCAGGTGCCGCCGGCGGTGTTGTGCGTGTTTTCGACCCAGACCAGATGCGGGGTCACCAGGTGCACGTTGGCGGGCTTGGCCGCGGCGCGCAGCAGCGCCGGGGTGAGCACGCCGCGCGGGGCGTCCACGGCGGCCATCGTTACGCCGGCCAGCGAGGCCCAGCCGCCGACTTCCCAGGTCACCACGTGGCAGCCGCGGTCGGCAATCACTTCCTGCCGCGGGCGGCAATGCGTCAGCAGCGCGCAGAGGTTGCCCTGGGTGCCGCTGGCCACGAACAGCGCCGCCTCCATGCCGAACAGCTCGGCGCAGCGCTCCTCCAGCGAGCGCACCGTGGGGTCTTCGCCAAACACGTCGTCCCCAACCTCGGCGTCCGCCATGGCCCGCCGCATGGCCGGCGTGGGCGAGGTGAGCGTGTCGCTGCGCAGATCGATCGTTGGATCAGACACGGCGGCCCCAGGCGCTGGAACAAGACGCAGCACCAAAATACTACCGACGCCCCGGCCATCCGACCCTTCGCCGCGGCTTCGTTCCCCTCGCCCTCACGCGCCAGGGCGGGGCGGGGGCGAACGCCGCGCTGTTTCGGCCAGCGTTTGCTCGTAGAGCGTCAGGGTGGCGCGGTGCATGCGGGGGAGGTCGAACTCGGCCAGCGCGTGCTGGCGGGCGGCGCAGGCCATGGCGGCGCGCAGCCGATGGTCGCGCAGGAGCCGCGTTAGGGCCAACGCAAGCTGGGGCTCGTTGGCGGGGGGAACCAGCAGGCCGGTGTGGGGGTGGCGCACGATTTCGGGGACGCCGCCGACGGCCGTGGCGACGACCGGGCGCCCCGCCATGGCGGCTTCCATGAGCGCCAGGCCCAGGCCTTCCCAGTCCGAGGCCAGCACCACCACGTCGGCGGCGGCCAGCAGGGCGGGCACGTCCGCGCGCAGCCCCAGCCATTGCACGGCGTCTTGCAGGCGCAGGTCCTGGGTCAGGCGTTGCAGGCGGGCGCGGTAGGCGGGGCCGCCCAGCTGCGTGTCGCCGGCGCACACCAGCAAGGCGTTCGGCAGGTCGCGCCGCACGGCGGCAAAGGCGCGCAGGAGCCGGTCGTGACGCTTTTGGGGATCGAGGCGCGCCGGGCAGAGGACCACGGGCGCGTCTGGGGGAAGGCCCAGGTCGGCGCGCGCCGAGCGTCGATCCAGACCTTGGAACGGCGCGGCCTGGAGGCCGTAGCGGATGACCTGGATGCGGTGGGGCGGGATGGCCAGCCGCTCGCGCCCCCAGCGCGCCACGGCGTTGGAGATGGCGATGGTGCGCCGGGTCGGGCGCGTGGCCAGCCAGTGCAGCGCGCGCGCGTGCGGCGCGTCCAGCCGCGCTTCGATGTTGTGCTTGGTGGCCACTACGGCGCGCACGCCGGCCGCTCGCGCCGCCAGGGCGCCGTACACGTCGGCGCGCAGCAGGTGCGTGTGCACCAGGTCGTAACGCCCGCGCCGCATCAGCAGGGCCAGGCGCGGCAGCCGCAGCGCGCCCGACGGCCCGGCCATGGGGAGGTAATGCAGGTTGGCGGCCAGGGGCCGCGCCTGGGGCGCCAGGTCGTGGTCGCGGAAGTAGGCCAGATCGAGGTCGGCAAACGCGCGCAGGCCGGGCAGCAGGCTCAGCAGGTGGCGCTGCGCCCCGCCAACGGCCAGCGAGGTGATGACGTGCAGGATGCGCGGGCGTCGGGTCACCCCAGCGCCGACTGCACGGCCTGGTAGCGCGCCAGGGTTCGGTCGACCTGCCGCGGCAGGCCAAACGCCTCGACGGCGCGCCGGCGCCCCGCGGCGCCCAGACGCGCGGCGCGGTCGGGGTTGGCCGCGATCAGGTCCAGACGGTCGGCCAGCGCCGCGGCGTCGGCGGGGTCGACCACGTAGCCCCAGGCGCCGTCGGCCACGATTTCGGGGCCCGCGCCCAGGGCGGAGGCAATCACCGGGCGGCCGGCGGCCATGGACTCGATCAGCGTCAGGTTGAAAGGGTCGGGGTAGGTGGACGGCGCCAGGGTGACCGCGGCGGCGGCGTAGGCGTTGCGCAGCTCCTGGGGCGAGAGCCAGCCGGGCAGCAGCAGCCGCCGGCCTACGCCCAGCTCGCGCGCCAGGCGGCGCAGCTTGGGGGTGTAGCGCGGGTTCTCGCCCGCAATCAGGAGCCGCAGCTGGGGATGGCTCGACCGCGCCAGGGCGTGGATGGCGGCCTCGGCGCCCTTTTCGCGCGAGACGCGCGCCGCCAGCAGCGCCAGCGGGGCGTCATCGAGCCCGTGGGCCGCGCGGAAGGCCGCGGCGTCGCCCTGCCGCCACCAGTCCAGATCCACGCCGTTGTACACGACCTCCGCGCCGCCGTAGCCGTTGGCGCGCAGCGCGGTTTGCAGGGCGCGGCTGATGGCGAACAGATGGTCGACGCGCCGCTCGACCTGCCGGCGGATGACGGCGTTGCGGGCGGGGTTCCAGCGAAAGCGCTGGCACTTGGCGCAGTTGAACCAGCGCTGGCGGAAGTCCACCGTTCCGCCGGTGCAGATGAACTTGATGCAGCAGAACAGCAAGTAATCGTGCGCGGTGTAGAGCACGGGCGCGCCGAGGTCGTCGGCCTCGCGCAGCGCCGCGAAGGACAGGTGCTGGTGCACGTTGTGCGCGTGCACCACGTCGGGCCGGAACGCGCGCAGCGCCCGGCGCACGCCGCCCAGCAGCTGGGGATTGGCCATGGCCGCGGTGTTGCGGAAGCGTTCGGGATAGCGCGAGCGCAGGCGGTGCACGCGCACGCCGTCCTGGGTGCAAACCCCTGGCCGCTCGGCGGTGGTTGCCACCACGCACACGCGGTGGCCGCGGGCGGCGAAGGCGCGGGCCAGGCGTTCCACCACAATCCCGGCGCCGCCCCGGTTCAGGGGCGGATAGGTGTCCGCAAGGAGCGCGATGCGCATGTGCCGCCGGGTGGGAGCGCTTGGGGGATTCTAGGCGGTGTAGGCCGCAAGGCAGCGGTCGGCCACGGCGGCCCAGGTGAAGCGGTGCAGCACGTGCCGCCGCGCCGCCCGCCCGCGGCGCAGGGCGAGATCCAGCGAGCTGGTCAGCGGCGTAAGCGCGCGGCGCAGCGCGGCCGGATCGCCCGGCGGAACCACGGCGCCGGCGTCGGCCGGCATGATTTCGGGCATCCCGGCCACGTCCGACACAACCGCGGCGGTTCCGCAGGCCATGGCTTCCAGCGGGGCCAGCCCCACGAGCTCCGGCAGCTCCTGGCGGCGCCCCAGGTAGTTGGTGTAGACCGAGGGCATGACGAAGGCGCTGGCGGACGCGAGGGCGGCGACGATCTGGGCGTCGGACGCGCGGGTGTGGATGCGCACTGGCCGCGCGGCGGCCTCGGTGCGCAGGAAGTCCAGGTACGCCTGGTCGTAAGGCCGCCCGTAGACGTCGAGGCTTGCCTGGGCGGGGAGGCCCCGGATGGCGGTTTCTACGCCTTTGTGCGGCAGCAGCCGGCCCACGAACACGACGCGCCCGGGAACTTTGGCGGGACCTGGCGCGTAGATGTCGGCGTCGACGCCGGCGTAGACGACTTCCGCGCGGCGTCCCACATAGGGCAGGGTGGCGGCGGCGAACGTGCTCTGCGCCAGCTGCGCCTCTATCCAGCCGCCAATGCGCAGGCGGCGCACCCAGTTCACGCCGCCGCCGCCGTGGTCGGTGACGAAGACGCGTTTGCGCAGCGCGCGCCCGGCCAGCGCGGCCAGCGCGGTTATCCCGGTGCGGGCCTGGTGGCAGTGCACCACGTCCGCCCAGACCAGGGCGCGCAGAAACCCGGGCCCGATGGCGTCGTTCGGGCGCCCGCGCAGCCAGCGCCAGGTGCGCTGCACCTCGATGTCGAACCCGGCAACCGTGCGCACGCCGGGCCGTCCGCCAAAGGCGGCCAGGCGCGTGTCGGCGTGCGGGGCCATGGCGCGGGCGAGTTCGAGCGGGTAGCGTTCGCCGCCGCCCCGCACCGACTCGTCGCCGAACCAGGTGGGCGAGAGGTGCAAGACGCGCAGCCGCCTCACGCCTGGCGCTCGGCCACGATGAGATAGCCGCCCGGTTCGCCCACCGGCCGGCACAACGGACGCCAGAGCAGCGCGGTCCAGAGCGCGGTCCACAGCGGCATGGGCGCCAGGCGGCGGCGGTGCAGCGCGCGGAACCAGTCCAGCACGCGGCGGCCGCGCACGCGGCGCACCATCAGCGCGTCCAGCCGCCGCCAGGTGCGCTGCGTGGCGGCGGGCAGGTGGCCGGCGCTGTGCGCCACGCGCAGGCCGCAGGCGTCCAGGCGCGAGGTCCACTCGTCCAGCGAGCGGTAGCGCAGGTGCCCCAGGCGCGCGTCCAGCGCGCGGCGCGCGGCCTTCCCGGACTCGCGTTCGACGCGGCGGGCGAACGCCGGCGCCGGGACCGTGAACACCAGGCGGCCGCCCGGCCGCAGCACGCGCGCCGCTTCGGCCACCGCGCCCAGGTCGTCCTGCACGTGTTCGAGCACGCTGTGGCTGTAGACGGCGCCGTAGGCGTTCGACGCCAGCGGCATGGCGGCCGCGTCCGCGCGGACGACCGTGCGATACACCCCGGACGCCTGGGCAACGCGCGCCTCGGCGGGCACGTATTCCAGGCCGTCCAGCGGCCAGTGCGAGCGCAGGACGACGCGCGCAACCTCGCCGCTGCCACAGCCCAGGTCCAGCACCGGCGCGGCGAAGACGACCCGCGGCAGCAGGGCGAACTCGGTGGCGCGCCAGAGCGCAACGGCCGGCTGGTGCGGATGCGCCCGCAGCGCCAGGCGCAGGAGCTCGGCGCGGCTGCGGGCCGCCAGCGCGGTTGGGAACTGGCCCTCAGCCGTCACGCGCCGCCTCCACCAGCTGCCGCATCCGCACGGCGTAGGTGTGGTCGCGCTCCACGCGGCGGCGGCCGGCCTGGGTGATGGCTTTGCGCGCCTCCGCGTCGCCCAGGTAATGGCGCACCGCGTCCACCACGTCGGTTTCGTCGTGGTAGACGGCCAGTTCGCGCCCTACGTCGAACAGGTCGTCCATGCGCGGCTTGTAGTCGGTGAGTTGGAACGCGCCGGCGGCGGGAACCTCGAACGTGCGCATGTTGGGGCCCTCGCGCATCTGGGCGTGGTGCACGTTGAGCACGATGGCGGCGCCGCGGTAGGCGCGGGCCACGGCGGCCGCGGGCAGCAGCGTCAGACCGCGGTGCGCGGTGCCCACGTAGTAGCGCAGGTCGAGTTTCTCCCAGCCGCGGCCCCACACCGCCAGCATGACGCCGGAACGCGCCACGGCCTCGACGATGTCCACCCGCGCGCGGCTGGCGGGCAGATGTCCCATGTTGTGGCGCGCGTCGCCGACGAAGATCACGTCCACGTATTCGGCGTCGGCGCTGGTGCCGGCCCAGGTTGGCGGGTGGGCGGCGTGAGGCAGGAACGACGTGTGAACCCCGTGCGCGGCAAGGTCGGCGCCGTGGCTGGGGTCCGCCACAAAAAAGCGGTCGTAGAGATGCGCCGCGGAGACGATCTGCGGGAACCAGCTGGGGGAGTCGCCGCACCACTGCACGAGAGGGCCGTCGGTTTGGGTGCGCAGACGATCGACGGTTTCGGGCAGCAGCACCTCGCCCTTGAGCACGATGGTCAGCTGGGGGCGGTGGTCGGCGGCCAGCCGCAGCACGGCGAGATTGTCGGCGCGCGCGGCTTCGAAGAGGCGCTCGACGTGGAACCGCTCCACGCCAAAGAGGCGGCGGCGCAGGCGCCCCCAGTACCCCACGCGCCGGTCCAGCCGCTCGCTGTAGCGGTACATGCGCACGTCGTGCCCGTTGGCCGCCAGGCCGTGCGCGCAGTACTCGGTCCAGCGCCCGGTGTCCCAGTGGGGACCGATCAGCAGGACGCGCATGTCTGCTCGATGGCGCGCCAGGCCGTGCGGGCGGCGGTGTCCCAGGTGAACCCGGCCGCGCGGTCCAGGCCGCGGCGCACGAGCGTCCGGCGCAGGTCGTCGTCGCGGGTCACGCGCAGCAAGGCGTGGGCGATGGCGTCGGGATCGCGCGGGTCCACGCGCAGCCCGGCGTCCTGCACCACCTCGGCCAGGCCGGCGTCGTCGGCCGCCACCACGGGCACCCCCGAGGCCATGGCTTCCAGGGCGGGCATGCCGAAGCCTTCCGCGTGCGCCATGCTCACGAAGGCGCGCGCCCCCGCCAGCAGCAGCGGCAGGTCGCCGGCCGCCACGCGGCCCAACCGCCGCGCCGTTGCGGGCCCGGCGCGCGCGATGGCGTCCAGCGATGCGTCGGCCCGCCAGCCCTCGGCGCCTGCCGCCGCCAGCCCGGCGTTCAGGCCGGCGGCGCGGGCGCGGCGCACGGCCTCGACCAGGGCGGGCAGATTCTTGCGCGGCTGGATCGTGCCCACGAACAGCACGTAGTCGGCGTCCAGGCCGTGGCGGGCGCGGCAGGCCCGCACCTCGGCGGCCGGGTGGTCGGGGCGAAAGCGCCTGCGGTCGACGCCGTGCGGCGCGACCGAAATCCTCTGCGGGTCGACGCCGTAGGTGCGCGCCGCGTCGCGGCCCACATAGGCCGACACGGCCAGAACGGCGTCGGCGGCGTGGGCGTTGGCCGCGGTCCAGCGGTCCAGCTCGGCGGCGGTTGCGGCGTCGAAGTTGTGGGAAGCGTCGGCATGCAGGAACGCCAGGTCGTGGGCCACCACCACGCGGCGGCGCACGCCGAACATCGGCGGCGGCTCGTGGGCGCTTTGCACGTAGACGTCCCAGCGGCGGCGCAGTCCCTCGGCACCCACGCGCACGCGGTACCAGGGGTCGCCGCCCGCGGCGCGGCGCAGCATGCGGGCGCCGGCGGGGAACGGGCGCAGCCGGCGGAAGCGAACCCCGCCGCCGCGCGGCAGGTCGACGCGCGGCGGCGCGTCGGCCAGCAGATCCAGGCCGTGGCCGGGGTTCGTGCGGGCCAGGCCGCCTACGAGCCCGCGCGCGCTTTCGCCGTGCCCGTCGGGGATGCCCAGGTTGGCGCTGCGGAAGTTCACGGCAACGCGCATTATGCGGTCAGGCGGCAGTTGCATGTCGGCGCCAGAGCGCGCCCAGCTCGGCGCGCAGCGCCCGCCGGTCCAAGGCGTACAGCAAGCCGGCGTACAGCAGCACCACCAGCAGGCCGCCCTGCACCAGCAGCACGGCATCGGTCAGCAGGGGCAGCAGCACCAGCCGCCCGGCCAGCCCGGCCAGCACGGCGGCCGCCAGCGGGCGCAGCAGCCGATGCGCCAGCCGCAGGTCGAACTCGCGCCGCGCCAGGGGCATCAGCACCCCAACCGCCAGCGCCTGCGAAGCCGCCAGGGCGATGGCCGCGGACAGGAACCCCACGCCCGCGGCCGTCAGCGCCACCGCTATGACCCAGGCCGTGATGGCCCAGCCAACCGCGACGGCCAGCACCAGATGCGTCTTGCCGATGGCGTTCAGGATGGTGGTGATCAAGCCGTTGATGGGCACCAGCGCGGCGTTGACGGCCAGAATGTAAAGCGCGGGCACGGCGGGGAGCCATTGCTCGCCGTAGATCAGGCTGGCGATTTCCGGCCCGAACGCCGCCACGGCGGCAAAGCCGGGCAGCGTGACGATGGCGTTCCACTTGAGCGTCAGTTCCGCGGCGCGCCGCACCTGGTCGGGCGCGTCCTGGATGCGGGCGAAGGTGGGCAGGCTGACGCGCGCCGCCAGCTGCGTCATCACCAGCGGCTGCGACGATACGCGGTTGCCCCAGACCAGCAGACCCGTTGGCGCCGCGCCAAAGGCGCGCGGGGCGAACAGTGGAATCAGCGAATCCTTCAGCGTGAGCGCCAGCCGCCCGCCCTGGAAGCGCGCGCCGAAGTCCACGTACGGCCGCAGCAACCGCAGGCGGCGCGTGGGCAGCGGCTTCCAGGGGTTCGACGCAATTACCGCCAGGGTGGAGGCGATGCTGGCGCACACGTGCGCCAGCACCAGGCTCCACACGCCGGCGGCGCCGATGGCGAAGCCGACGCCCACGCTGAAGTAGACAAGCGTGCCCGTGATGTCCGCCGCGGCCAGCCGCCCGAAGCGCAGGCGCCGCTCCAGCAGCGACGCCGGCACGATGCGAAAGGTGCTCAGCAGGATTGCCAGCGCAAAAATGCGCGTCAGCCACGGGTCGATCTCGTCGTTCAGAATGCCGTTGACGATGAGCGGCCCGGCCAGGAGCACAATGGCCGCGGCCGCGGTCACCAGGAGGAACTGGCCGGTGAAGATGGCCCGCAGCTCGCGCGTCTCGGGTTCGGCCTCGCGCTGGATCAGGCTGGAATACAGCCCCAGGTCGGCAAACTGCTTGACCAGCCCGGCCATGAACGCGATGGGGACGATGACGCCAAAGTCCGCCGGCGTCAGCAGCCGGAAGAGCGCGATGTTGCCGGAAAAGGCCACCAGCTTCATGCCGCCTTCGCGCAGGGCAAGCGAGACGACCCCGCGCAGCGCGCGGTCGCCAATGCTTTGCGCAGGCGCCGCCGATCCCGCCGCGGCGGTCATGCGGCGCGCTCCACGCGCCGGCCGAGCGCGCGGGCGTAGACGTCCAGCATCCGTTGGGCCGAGTGGCGCCAGGTCATCGCGGCCGCGCGCCGCCGCGCGCCGGCGGCCAGCTCGTCCCAGCGGGACGGGTTCGTCAACACCGCGCGCATGGCGTCGGTCAGCGCGGGTGCGTCGTCGGGCGGCACCAGCAGGCCGTTCTGGCCGTGGATCACGGGTTCCTCGGCGCCGCAGTCGCGCGCGCTGACCACCGGCGTCCCGCAGGCGTTCGCTTCCAGCAGCACCAGGCCAAAGCCGTCGAAGTCGAACCGCCAGGTCCGGTACGGCATTGCCACCATCCGCGCGCGGTGATACCAGCGCACCAGGTCGCCGCGGCTGACGACGCCGGTCAGCGTGACGCAGGGTTCGAGCCCCAGGGCGCGGATTCGCTCCCGCAGCCGCATCACGTAGGGCGATGCGGGGTTATACGGTCCAACGATGACGTAGCGCTCCGCCGCGCCCTCGGCGCGCAGCCGCGCGAACGCTTCCAGCGTCAGGTCGTGGCCTTTGCGAGGTTTTGGTTCGCCAACCGAGAGAATCAGCCCGGGGTCGCGCGCGGGCGGGGCGCGCAGGCGGAAGTCCTCCATGCGTACGCCCAGCGGGACCACGCTGGCCCGTTGGACTCCCGCGGCCTGCTCGACGCGCCGCCGGGTGTAGGCGCTGTTGGCGGGAAGGCCGCGCGCCCGCCGCAGCGCCCAGCGCAGGGCGCCGCGCTCCATCCAGGGGCGTCCCGCCGGGATCGCGTAGGTCCCATGCAGCGACACAAAATACGGCCGCCGGCCCGCCGCCGCGGCCACGGCCGGGGCGTAGGGCTCCAGCAGACAATGCACGGCGTCGACCCCGCGCAGCGCGCGCACGAGCGGCGGCAGCGCGCGCGCGAACAGGCGCAGCGGATGGCGCGGGCCGTGCTGGAACGAGGGCAGGTCATGGTGGTCTGGATGTGCGCGCAGGTCGTCCGGCGCGGCGCGCGCGCGCGGACTGACCAGCCGCACCCGCACGCCCGCCGCAATCAGTTCGCGCGCGAGTTCGCAGGCGTATTGGCCCCAGCCGTTGGTGGGGTCCAGCGCGTCGCTCACCAGCGCCAGCGTCATCGCCGCTCGAACCAGAACCCGGCGGCGGTCAGCACCGCGAGCGCGCCAAGCGCGGCGGCGGAGATCAGGATGCCGGCCCTGAAGCCCGGCGGGTCGTAAGTCATCACCACCGTGTGCGCGCCGGCGCGGTCGATGGGGACGCCGCGCATGAGGGTGTTTACCGTGACGATCTCGACGGGCTCCCCGTTCACGCGGGCGCGCCAGCCGGGGTACATGGCCTCGTTGAGCACCAGCAGGCCGGGCGCGGCCAGGTCGACGCGCAGCTCCACGCGCTCGGGCGCGCGCGTCAGCGACTGGATCGTGTCGGGCCCCGCGGCCGCGGCGGCCGGGAGACCTGGGTCGCGGTCCACCAGCACGGCGCTCGTCCCGCCCGCAATGGCGGCCAGCGTGTCGGCGGGGCTGGCGGCGGGGTCGGCAACGCTCCACTGCCGCGCCACCCAGGCGCGCGGCGCCCAATCCTGAACTTCGTACACGTAGAGCGGCTGCTCGACCGTGGACCAGGCCGGCAGGTCGATGGTTCCACGCTGCACCTCGCGCAGCCCCGCAATGTCCAGCGCCGCGCCGGAGGTCACGTAGCGCACGTTGGCCGCCGCCAGCGCCGGCAGGCGCTGGCGCAGCAGCGCCATGCGCCCGTCGTGGTCCAGGCGCGCGTCGGACGCATAGCCCCTGACCGTGCTCCGCTCGCTGCCCACATAGGCCAGATAGTCCGCCGCCGCCTGCGACATCAGGTTTTCGTAGCCGTCCAAGGACGAGCTGTCATGCGTGAGCGCAAGGTTCGGGCCGTAGGCCTCGTTGATGAAGACGTACTCCAGCAGGTTGCGCTCGTGTCGATCCAGGTCGGTGCCGGCGGCGGTGGAGAGTTCGAACCTTTGCGCCTGGCCGCGGTAGGAAAACACCCGCCACTCGCCTCCATGGCCGGCGGTCAGCTCGGCCGCGCGCGGCGCGCGGGCGTGCCAGTCCATGGGCACGGTGGGGATGCCGTGGCCCGGCGCCAGCAGCACGTCCAGCGCCAGCACGCCCACGAACGCGGCGCGTGCGCCGCGGGCCGTCAGGCCGCCGCGCAAGAACCGCCAGAGCACCAGCGCCGTCAGCACGGCGGCCAGCAGGGTCCAACGCGGCGTCCAGTACTCCAGACTGAAGGCCTCCGTCATGCTCTGGTAGAGCTGGTCGAAGGTGAGGTAATAGCGTTCGGCGGTGAGAAAGCGGCCTTCCGACCCCACGATCTCGCGGTCGATGAAGTCGTAGGCGTAAGGAATCAGCAGGAACTCGAACCCGGTGAGCGTGATGGTGGCGGCCGCCGTGCCGGCGGCAATCAGCCGCGCCAGCCAGACCCAGCCGCGTTCGATCCAGCGCACCGGCCTGACCGACCGCAGGTCTTCCGCGCGCAGCCGGTCCAGCCCCAGCGCCGCCAGGTAGGCCAGCCCGAACGCCGCCGCAATCCCAAACCGCGCGGGCTGCCGAAAGAATTCGAACAGCGGCAGCTTGTGCAGCAGCGGGAACCCCAGGCTGAACGACCCCATGGCCAGAATCCAGCTCACGGCAACCAGGCCGACCAGGAACCAGACCAGCCGCTGGCGGCGCCCCGTGACGATGGCGAGCAAGGCCAGGACTGGTGCGGCCAGCCCCAGATAGAGCAATTCCTCGGCGTTGACTATGTCGTCGGCCACGCGGGGGATCTCGAACGACGGGTAGAGGTACCCCAGCGCGACGTTCCAGGGGGCGATGGAGCCTTGCGCGGCGGTGTCGAACGCCAGCCCGCCGGCGCGGGTGGAGAGGCTGGTGGTGGTGATGGTGGGCAACAGGCGCACCGCGCCTGCCGCCAG
This sequence comes from uncultured Chloroflexota bacterium, assembly GCA_958296175.1. Lineage (GTDB taxonomy): Bacteria > Chloroflexota > UBA11872 > UBA11872 > UBA11872 > UBA11872. The sequence continues at coordinate 608,715 of OY282448.1, read as the reverse complement.
GCCGACCGCGCCCGCCGCGGCCATCCAGGCCAGGCCAACCGCGGCCGCCCGCGCCCCCTGGTCGCGCCGCAGCCACCACAGCCGCACGGCGATGAACCCCAGCCAGACCGTGCCGATCAGCAGCGCAATCTGCGGGTGTCCGGCCACGGCCATGACCGCCGTGCAGAGCGCCAGCAGCCCCGCCCAGCGCCGCTGCCCGCGGGCGACGAGCTCCACGGCGCCGATCCCGGCGGGCAGCGCAAAGAAGATGTCGGCGTAGTTCAAGAACCGCGAGGTTGCAAAGACGAACGCGCCGAAGGTGAACAAGAACGCGGCCAGGTACGCGCCCAGCCGCGTCAGGCCCCAGATGCGCCCCAGCCAGTAGGCCGCCGCCGCCGTCAGCGCCAGCCCCAGCGCCAGCTCGATGGCGTAAGCCCGCAGGGGTTCGACCACGCGCAGCAGCGCCCAGGTGAGCGGGTAGAACCATCCGAACTCGGAAAAGGCCACCGGAAAGCCCGCCAGCATGCCGTCCGCCCACAGCGGGACGCGCCCCTGGCGCAGCCCCTCGGCCAGCAGCGCGTAGCGGGGCTGATAGCTCAGCAGCAGATCGAAGTCCAGCCAGGGCGCGCCCGCGGCCAGCAGGTCGCGGTAGAGCAGCGCCAGCGGCCCCAGCAGGCCGACGGCCACCAGCGCGCGCCGCTGCCAGACGGGCGCGCGCCCGAGCGAGGCGAGGGTGCGGCTGGCGGCGCGGTCGAGACGCGCCAGGGCAGCGGCCGCCAGCCGTCCGGCGCGGCCGCCGGCGCGGCCGCCAGCGCGGCCGCCGAGCGCCCGATCGGCGCCGGTCATCCGATGAACTCCAGGATGGTTGCCGCACGCCGCGTCCAGGTGCGGGTGTCGGCGTCCTGGCGGGCGGCGGCCGCCAGCCGCTGGGCCAGGGCGGGGTCGGCCAGCACGCGCATCACGCCCTCGGCCAGCGCCTGCGGGTCGTCCGGCGCCACCAGCAGCGCGTTGCGCCCGTCCTGCAAGACTTCGCGCAGCGAGGGCAGGTCGCTGGCCACGATGGGGCGCGCGGCCGCCATGTACTCGAACATCTTGAGGGGCGAGGTGTACTCGCGCGCGATGGCGTGACGGGCGCTGAAGGGGATCACGGCCGCGTCGGCCGCCGTCAGGTAGCGCCGCGCCCTGGCCGGCGGCAGGTGGCCCGGCACGTGCACGTTGGGCAGGTCGGCGGCCGCCGCGCGGATGCGGGTCAGGTCGGGCGGCACCCCGCCCACGATGAACCACTGCACGGCCGGGTCGCAGCGGCGCGCGGCGCGCACCAGGGTATCGACGCCTTTCCAGGCGTACAGGTGGCCGACGTAACACACGGCGCGCGCATCTGCCGCAACGCCGAGCGCCGCGCGCGCGGCCTGGCGGTCGGCGCCCTCGAAGGCCGCCAGGTCCACGGCGTCCGGCGCAACCAGGATGTGCGCCGGATCGAAGCCGGCCTCCAGATACCAGCGCCGCAGCCCCTCGGTGATGGCAATCACGGCGTCCATGCGCCGCGCGGCCCAGCGGTGCAGCGCGGCGGACAGCCGCGAGCGCGGCGCGGTGTGCACCTCGAAGCAATAGCGCGCGCGCCGCCGCGACAACAGCCGCAGCGCCGTTAGCGGCAGCAGGTCGCGGCTGTACACCACGTCGGGCCGCCAGCGGGGAACCGTTCCCAGGCTGGCCAGCGTAAAGGTGCCCAGCTGCAGCGCGTGCGCGGCCAGGCGCAGCGGCCCCCGGTTCAGCAGCGGCCAGTCGATCGTCACGCGCTTGATGGCGTCCACGCAGGGCAGCCCCGCCAGGGCGAACGTTTTGGACACGCCGGTGTAGGCGAAGGGGTCGGCCACGCCGCGCATGGCCGCGGTGTTGGCGCGGCGGGCGTAGGCCAGCGTGACCGCCGCGCCGTTGGCCGCAAAGGCGGCGGCCATGTGCATGAGCTGCAGCGGATGCGCGCGTTCGCTGGGGATGCGCGCGTTGGCAACCATCACGATGCGCGGCGGCTGGCGCACGGCTCAGAGCCGATAGGCGACGCTGAGCGCCGCGCGGGCGGCAAGCGCGCCGAAGTGCAGCGAATCGCCCCGCCGCCGCCAGGGGCCGTCGGCCTGCACCTGCACGTCGTCGGCGGCGGCCGGCACCAGGTAGCGCGCCTCTGCCAGGGGGAGGGTCGTGTCGAGGTCGTCGCGCACGTCGATCGCGCCGTCCACCAGGCGGTAGCTGCGGCGCGTGCGCACGCCCGCCAGGGTGCGGCCGTCGGGGTGGGCAACGGTGGAGTGCAGGCGCAGGCCGTCGTCCAGCGGCTGGAGGCGGCTGGCCAGCGCGTGGCTCGACCGCCGCCAGGCGGCCGCGGCCCACGACGGCGGGCCGAAACGCCGCCACAGCAGCGCGGCGGCGTAGCGCCAGCGGCCCGCCCGCGCGTGCGACCTGGCAACGTGCAGCTGGAACCGCGCCTGGCGCAGGCTGGTCTGCTGGCCCCAGGCCAGCGCCGCCGCCGCGCCGGCGGGCCGAACCAGCCAGTCGCCCTCCGGCGCGGCGGGTTCGGGCCGATGGCGCAGCCGATTGCGCCAGCCGTCGTTCCGCCGCCCGGCGTAGACCAACCCGCCGCCCCCGATTCGTCCGCCGACCAGGGCGTCTGCAGGCCGTTTGTTGGTGCGCACGATGAGACAGGCGTGCGGCGCGTCCAGCCGCGCGACGCCGGCGTCGGCGGCCGTGCGCGCGCCCGTGCTCCCGCCGCCGGGCGGGGCGGCGGGCAGGTCGTCCAGCGCGGCGGCCGCGTGGGCGCGCGCCAGCCAGGCCAGGTCGGCCGTGTGAAAGACCCGGCACACGAACGACGGCGCGCCGCGCGCGGCGTCGATCAGCCCGTCGCCGTCCAGCGCGGCTGCGCTGGCGGCCGCCGCGCGGCCGGCCAGCGGCCGCAGCTCCGGCCGGCCGTCGGCAGCCAGCGCATAGGCGTCATAGGGCGCCGACCCAACCTCGGCGCCGGCGTCCCAAAACCAGCGTTTGCCTTCCAGCGCCAGCGGTTTCACCCCGTCGGGCGCGAGCACCAGCGCCAGGAAGTCGGCGCCGTCGCGCAGGCGGTCTTCCGCGTGGTCCTCGCCGCCAACCAGCCGCAGCGCGCGGCGGGCGAAGGCCAGGCAGCGGCTGTGGTAGTAGACGGTGAGGTCGGCAATGCCCGCGCCTTCGCCCAGCAGGGCGGCGTCGCGCACGTAGGCGAACGAGCCGTCCGCGCGCATCTCGGCCAGCGACCCATCCACCGAGGCGCGCGCGGCTGCGGCCCAGGCGGGTTCGTCCAGGGCGGCCGCCGCGCTGGCCAGGCCCATGGCGCCCCAGAGCCGCTGGTTGACCACCGGCTTCCCGGTCACGTTGGCCGTGAGGTAGGTGTCGGCGCAGAGCCGCACCGCCTGCTGGATCGACTGCCGGTCGCCGCTGCCCAGCGCCGCGCCCGCGTGCGCCAGCAGCGTGGACAGCGCGTCCACGCACTCGCCGGCGTCGATGATGTTGGTGGACGTGTTGCGGGGGTGGTGCAGCCCCGGATAGAACACCCAGGCGCCGCCGGCCGCCGCGTCTGGGGCCAGGCGCGCCGTCACCAGGCGCGCGGTCGCAACGGCCTGTTCCAGGTAGCGCGGCTGGTTGGTGTGTGCATGCAGGGCGCAATCGATCACGATGGAGCGCGCGGTCTTGCCGGTGTGGTCCACGCCGTGTTCGGGGCAGCGGGTGTAGCCGCGGCTGTTGCGCAGACGCTGGAAGGCGGCCGACGCGGCGGCCAGCGCCCAGGCCGCGCGCGGCGTGAGCGTTGGGCGGGGCGGCGCCGCGGTCATGCCGGCGCTGGGCGGGCGGGGCGTGGACATTGCCGGACAGGATGACCGCGCGCGGCGCGGCGGGGAAGCTGCGTGGGCGGAACCTGCGCCGCGGCCGCGCGCATGGGGCTACGCGCGCTCGCCGATGACGCGCGCGGGAACTCCGCCCGCGATGGCGTAGGGCGGCACGTCGTTGGCCACCACGGCGCGCACGGCCACCACGGCGCCGTTGCCAATGGTCACCCCCGCCAGCACCACCACGTCGCTGTAGATCATCACGTCGTCCCCAATCGTCACCGCGGCCGGTTCGACGGGCGCATCCAAGACGGGAACGTCCCGCCGTCCCAGATTGTGGCGGTGCGAGTAGACGTGGCAGCGGCGGCCGACGTGCGAGCGGCGGCCGATGCGAACCCCGCCGGTGCAGTCCAGCCGCGTTTCGGCCAGCACCTCGGTGCGGCTGCCAATTGCCAGGCAGGCGTCGGCCGCGTGGTCCGGTTCCCAGCCCGCGCGCACGTCGCGCTTGATGCGCGCGCCGCGGCCGATCTGCACGCGCAGGCCGGCGGGATAGTAGAAGCGGCCGTCGACGTGCACCTGCGGCCCCAGCGTCACGCCGCGCGCGCCGCACAGCAGCGCCGCGCGCAGGCGCCAGACGGCGCGCTGATACGGCGGCAGCGCGTGGAGGTCCGGCAGATGACCGCAGAGGCGGGCGAGCTGCCGCCGCGGTTCCAGGTTCATGCCGTCGGGCGGGCGTCGGCCACCGATGGAAACGCGGGGCGCGCGCCGCGGCGCAGCGCTTCGCACACGTCCAGCACGCGGTTGGCCAGCCCCGCCGCGTCGTGGTCGCGCAGCACGTTGGCGCGCGCGCGGTCGACGGCGGCCTGGCGGCGGTGCTCGGTCATCCCCAGCACGCGCTGGATGCCAACGGCCAGGTCGGCGAGCGTGCGGCCCACCAGACAGTCGTCGGCCATCTCGCCCAGAACGTCTCGATAGGCCGTGTTGTTGGTGACGATGGGCGTGGCGCAGGCCAGCGCCTCCAGGCCGGTCTTGTCCAGCGCGGGTTCCTGCCGCCAGGTGACGAACACGTCCAGCGAGCCGTAAAACGCAGTGATGGCGTCGCCGCGAACCGCGCCCACGAACTCCACCGCCTCGGCCACGCCCAGCGAAATGGCCAGCGCGCGCAGGTGGCGCACGTACATGCGGTCCCTCGTGTAGAACGGCTCGCCCGCAATGCGCAGCCGCGCCCCCGGGTGCGTGGTGCGCCGCAGGATAGCCACGGCCTGAATGCCGTATTCGTAACTCTTCAGCGGCGTCAGGCGGCCGGCCATGCCGATCATGGGACTGGCGGCGCGCGGCTGGCGGCCGGGGGGCGGCGTGAAGCGGTCGGTCTCCACGCCGTGGCCCAGCACGTAGGCGCGCTTGCTGCGGACCGGGTAGCTGTCGGCCGAGGCCGTGACCGCCGCGTCGATCAGGCGGTTGGCCAGCGCCAGCATGAACGAGCGGCCGTGGCTGGTGTACCAGAGCGCCAGCGGCGCGCCGGTCAGCCGCGCCGCGGGCGCCAGCATCACGGCGTAGGCCGGCACCATGTGCGCCAGCACCGCGTCCACGCGCCGGCTGGCAAGCAGCCGCGTGCTGACGGCGCCGAGGTCCAGCGCCGCGCGCGCGCGCGTGCGGCCCCGCTCGCGGCCCAGTCCGTGCACGTGCGCATTGGGGGGCAGGTCGACCTCGCCCACGCGCGCCGCCACGACGTGGACGGCGGCCGCGCGCTGCGCCAGGGCGCTGGCCCAGATGTGCGCCACGGCCAGATTGGAGCTGGTGCGGTCGAGCTCTTGCGTGACGAAGAGCAGGCGGAGGTCACTGGGCGGCATGCGGCTCAGGCGGCGCGGCGGTCGGCGCGGCGGTTCGCAAGGGTGCGGTAGGCCGCGGCGTAGGCCCCCAGCACGGCCGATTTCTCGAACGGTTCGGTTGCCGCGCGCGCCGCGCGGCCGGCCGCGCGCAGGCCGTCTGGGTCGCGCACGACCTGGGCGGCGAGCGCGGCGCCTGCGCCTGCGTCCCAGGGCAGCAGCCAGCCGTTGCGCCCGTGCTCCAGCGTTTCCGGCATCACGCCCACCGGGGTGGCAAAGACCGGCGTGCCGCAGGCCATGGCTTCCAGGCAGACGCGCGGGCCGCCTTCGCTGAGCGAGGGCGCCAGCAGCGCGTGCATGCGCCGGTAGAGCGCCGCCAGCTCGTCCGGCCGCGCCAGCCAGTCCACGAACGTCACGCGGGCAAGCACGCCCGCCCGCGCCAGCCGCCGCCGCAGCTGGCCGCGCGCGGGCCCGCGGCCCGCCACCACGAACCGCGCGTCTGGCGCGCCCGCGGCAACTGCGGCGAACACGCGCGCCACGTAGCTCGGGTTCTTGTTGGCCACCAAGCGCCCGACGAACCCCAGGGCGAACTCCTTGCGGCCGCTGGCGGGGGAAAACAGGTCACGGTCAATATACGCCGACGGCAACACCAGGATTCGCTCCGGCTCGACGCCCCAGCTGGTCAGCAGGGCTGGAACTTCGCGGCGGTTGACCACGCGGATGGCCGCGGCGCGGCGGGCGGTGCGGGTCACGTAGCCGCGGTAGGCCAGCGCGGCCAGCGGTTCCCACCATTGCGCGCGGCGCGGGTGGCCGGGCACGTGATGGATTTCGCTTACGTAGGGCGTATCGAAGCGGCGCGCGAGCGCGGCGGCGGCGCGGCCGTTGGCGAAGATGCCGTAATCGTGGCTCACGATCAGGCCGTGCCCGCGGCGGCGCAGCAGGGCGGCGCCGCGCCGCCGCATCCAGGCCGACTGCCGCAGCCGCGCAACCGGCGCCGGCTCGACCCGCACGCCCGGAAACGGGCGCACCACGCCGCCCCCCGCCGTGCGCGGCGTGAGCACGTCCACCCGCGCGAACGCCGCGGCCAAGCCTTCCAGCGTGGTGTGGAACGGCCCGCGGCGGCCGGCGGCCACGTCCCGATCGCCGCTCAGCATGAGCAGCCGCGCGCTCATGCGCCGCCGCGGCCGCCAGAGGGCGCACTGCTGGCGGCGTCGGCGTCGGCGTCGGCGCCGCCGCGGCCGGTGACCTCGGCCAGGAGCGTCATGGTTTCGTCCACCAGGCGCTCCCAGGCGAAGTGGTCCAGACCTTCCGCGCCCGCCTGCGCCAGCCGCGCGGCCAGGCCGCGGTCGGTCAACAGCCGGTTGACGGCCTCCACGAACGCCGCGCGGTCGCCGAAGGGCGTCAGCAGCGCGTTGCGGCCGTGGGTCAGCACCTCGCGGTTGCCGCCGATGTCGGTCGTGACGATGGGCGTGCCGGCGAAGCGCGTTTCCACCAGGGTGTGCGACAAGCCCTCGTATTCGGTGTTGAGCACGAACACGTCGGCGGCGCGCAGGTAACGCGCCACCTCGCGCTGCGGGACGCGGCCCGCAAACCGCACGCGGTCGCCAATTCCCAGCGCGGCGGCGCGGCGCTCCAGCGCGGCCTGCTCCGGTCCGTCGCCCACGATCACGAGCGTGGCGCCGTTGGCGAAGTCCGGCGCCATCTCCAGCAAGGCGTCCACGCGCTTCCAGGCGTAGAGCCGCGCCACGGTGCACACGACCGGGCCGCGCAGGTTCAGCCGCCGCCGCGCCTCCTGGCGCGATTCCTCGATCGTGGGGGTTTCCACCAGCGCGTTTTGCACCACGCGAATCTTTCGGCCGTCGACCCCCCAGCCGCGCACGAGCGCGCCCACGTAGGCGCTGGGAACCACGACCAGCGTGGCGGCGGCGGCGTAGACGCGCTGGATGCGCTGGAAGGCGCGGATTCTCAGCGGCTGCCGCGCCGTCTGGAACTCCTCGATGCCCTGCGTGGTCAGACCGCGCCGCGTGGCGGACTCCCAGGCCCAGTCCCCCACCACCTTCAGCACGCGCGGGCGGCCGGCCAGCAGCGCCGCCAGCGACGACGGCAGCTCGATGCCGTTGATGTACACCACGTCGGAGCGCCGCGCCGCCCGCCACGTGTGCCAGAACACCAGCACATAGCGCAGCGGCACGGGCGTGGCCCAGGACACGCGCACGGTTGGAAACGGCGGGCGCACCAGCCCCTCGGGGTCGTCGGGGCACACCACCGCCCGCACCGCATGCCCCTGCCGGTGCAGCGTCAGCGCCAGGTTGTAGATGTGCGTGGCCGGCCCGCCCACCGTGGGCGGAAAGATGTTCGACACGAAGGTGACGCGCATCAGATGGACGCTAGCACCGGCGCGGACCTCGCTCAACGCGCAATCCCAGGGGCGGACGCTCGACAGCCGCCCCGATTCTTGCAAGGGAACGCGGCGCCCGTGCCATGATGCGCCGCACCAACGCGCACGAACCGAGGCCCAGACGATGCCCGCGCGCGGCGCCGGCGCGTGCAGCACGGAGCGCCGGCCGCAGAAGGGGCGCCGGCCATGAACCCGGCAGGGTCGGACCCTGCGCGCGTGGCCGTGGTCACCGGCGGCGCCGGCGCGTGCAGCACGGAGCGCCGGCCGCAGAAGGGGCGCCGGCCATGAACCCGGCAGAGTCGGACCCTGCGCGCGTGGCCGTGGTCACCGGCGGCGCCAACGGGCTGGGCCGCGCCTCGGCGCTGCGCTTGGCCCGGGATGGCTGCACGATTGCGATTTGGGACTGCGACCGTGCCGCGGCGGAGCGCACGGCCCAGGAAATCCGCGCCGGCGGCGCGGCCGCCAGCGCGCGGCAGGTCGACGTCGCCTCGCTCGACGATCTCCAGGCCGCGCACCGCGCCGCGCTGGACGAGCACGGCGCGGTGGACATTCTGGTGAACGCGGCCGCGATCATCGGCGTGGACGCCAGCGTGCTGACGACGCCGCTCGACGAGTGGCGCGAGGTGTTGGCGGTCAACTTGACCGGAACCTACCTGGCCTCGCGCCTGGTGGCGGGCGGCATGGCCGCGCGCGGCTGGGGGCGCATCGTGAACTTCACGTCCCACGCCCGGCGCGGCGTCCCGGCGCTGACGCCCTATGCGGTCAGCAAAGCCGGCGTGGTGCCGCTCACGCGCGCCTTCGCGCTGGAGTTCTCGGCGCGCGGCGTGCTCGTGAACGCCGTGTGTCCGGGCCGCGCGCTCACCGGCATGGTGCTGTCCCGCGTGCCAGCCGAGGTCGTGCGCAACCCGCCCGTCGCCATCGGCCGCTACGCCCACCCCGACGAGGTGGCCGAGGTCGTCGCCTTCCTGGCCAGCGAGCGCAACACCTACGTGTCCGGCGGCATCGTCCCCGTCGACGGCGGCGGCTGACCGTGCGCCTGGGAATCAGCGGCGCGCTGCTGCCGCACGATGCGGCCGGCCTGACGCCTGCGGCGGCGGCGGAGATGCGGTCGTGGGGATACACGGGCGTGTTCACGCGGCTGCGGGGGGACGACCCGCTGCGTCCGCCCTCGGAGACCGTGTGCCGCCGGTTCCGCGAGATTCTGGCGGAGGCCGGCCTGCAGCACGTGATGGCCACCGGCTACTGGCAAAACCTGATCCATCCCCACGCGCCCGCCCGCCGCCGCGCCGTGGACACGCTCTGCGCGGGGCTGGAGCTGGCCGCGCGGCTGGGCGCGGCGTGCATCGACACCGGACCCGGCAGCATGTCGCCGCACGGCCCCTGGGCGCCGCATCCCGACAACTGGACGCCCTGGGCCGAGGCCAACCTGGTGGATTCGCTGGGGCGCGCCGCCGAGGCCGCCGCGCGCGCCGGCGTGCGGATTCATCTGGAAGGCCACCAGCTCGTCACCCTGCGCAACGCGGCCGTCACGCGGCGGGTCGTGGACGCCGTGGGCTCGCCCTGGGTGCGCGTCGACCTGGACCCGGTGAACTGGATCACGCTGGACGCCTACTACGACACCGGCGCGGCCATAGATGCCATGTTCGACACCCTGGGCGCCCGCATCGGCAGCGGCCACAGCAAGGACATCCGCCTCTGGAACCGCCACACGCTGCACCTGGACACCGTCACCACCGGCCAGGGCGCCATCGACCACGCCCGCTACGTCACCCGCCTGCACGCGCTCGACCCTGACATCTATCTGATCGTGGAGCACTGCGAAACCTCCGACGCCCCCGCCGTGCGCGCCTTTCTGGCCGACCAGGCCGCGCGCGCCGGCGTGACGCTCCGGTAGCGGAACCTCGCGGCGGCTGGCGCGCGGGTTACAGGCGGTAGGTGGTGAACTGGCCGTCGCTGGGCGGGCCGTAGCTGACGTGCAGCGTGCGGGTTTCGGGTTGGGCAATCAGCGCGGCCACCGTTGCGAAGGGGTCGCGCGGGCGCGGGCGGCGGCAGACGGGTTCGGGGCGGCCGGACTCGTCGCTCAGCAGCGCGCGGCAGGCCGCGGCGTCCAGCGACCCGGCGTGAAGCTCCAGCGCCTGCTGCAGCGCCAGCCGCCGCCCTTCGGAGTGCGGCAGCGGCCGCCGCTCGGCCTCGTGCGGGACGAGCGCCGCGGCGGTGCAGTTGTTGGCGTGCGCGTACACGCCGTCGTCGACCTGCGTGACTTCCAGTCCCTCGGGCAGGATTTCGAGATTTCGCGCGCCGGCGGCGTCGGCAATCAGGAAGTTGCCCACGGCGGGCGCGTCCATGGCCTGCACGAGCGCCGCGGCGCTGCCGGCGTCGTCCGCTTCCAGCGCGCGGCGGCGCAGCAGCGGCGGCGCCATCCAGGTGCGCCCCGTGCGCGCCCACAGCGAGTTGGCAAACAGCGCCGCGCCGCGGTCGTTGAGCCCCACGCCGCCCAGCTCGCCCGGCACCGAATGCATCAGCATGGCCGCGCCGCCGCTGGGCCGCCATAGGCCCACGAACATGCGGCGCTGATAGCCGGGGCCCAGGTCGCGGTTTTGCCCCGCCAGGGTGCGGCCGTCCACGGTGGCCGAGCCGACGGCCGCAAAGGACGTGCAGCCTTCGGGCAGCCCGCCCGCGCCGGGCCGCAGCTGCAGCGCCAGCGCCTCGTCCAGCCCCAGGCCGGCGCCCTGCGCCAGTCCCTCCAGCTCGTCGAGCAAGTGCGCGCCCAGAGCCTCCACGCGCGGCCGCTGCTCGCGCGCCCAGGCCCGCGCGGCGTCGGCCGTCAGCCCGCCCGCCGCCGCGTGGTGCAGCGTCTCGGCCAGCTGCTGCCGCACCAGACCGCGAAACGCCTGACCGTGCTGAACCCCCAGGTCGCGCGGCGGCCCGGCAAACTCGGCAAACGGAAAGCGCGTCACGCGTCGGCTCGGAACTGACCTGCGCGCCCAAGCGTACGCCCCGCCGCCGCCGCCGCACGGCGCCGGCGCCGGCGCCGCAACGGTGGGAGTACGCTGAGTCCAGGTTAGCTAATTCGGATGGTCGGGCCATGCAAGTCAACATGCACCAGGCAAAGTCGCAGCTCTCCAAGTTGGGGCGGCTGGCCTGGGCCGGCGAAGAGGTTGTGATTGCCAGGGCCGGGACGCCGTATCTGCGGCTGACGCCGTACCGAACGCCCACCGAGCCGCGCATGCCCGGCGACCTGAAGGGCCAAATCCGGCTCGCGCCAGACTTCGACCAGACGCCGGAGGACCTGATCGAGGCGTTCGAGGGCGGCTGATGCGGCTGCTGCTGGACACTGCCGTGTGGCTGTGGTGGCGCGCGGACGACCCGGCGCTGGGCGCGGCCGCGCGCTCGGCCATCGCGGACCCTCGCAACGACGTGTACGTCAGCGCCGCCAGTATCTGGGAAATCGCCGTCAAACGTGCGCTGGGCAAACTGCATGCCCCGCACGACCAGGCGGCGGCTATCCCGGCGCTGGGCTTTCGCGAGCTGGCCATGAACGCGCGCCACGCCGAACGGGCCGGCAGCCTGCCGCCGCATCACCGCGACCACTTCGACCGCATGCTCGCGGCGCAGGCGCAGCTCGAAGGGCTGACGCTGGTCACCTCCGACGCGCACCTGCGTCGATATCGAATCGACACGCTGGATGCAAGAAGCGCCTGAGTCGAGCGCGCGGCCGTTTTGTCGTCACGGGTAGACTCGGCGCCCCGCTGCGAGGGAGGGCCGACGCGTGGAACCTGGGCAGATCGTTGTCGCTGTGATCCTGGTGAACTCTGCATCCGGAGCGTTCGCCGCCTACGTGGCGTCGGAAAAAGACTATTCGGGCTTCGGCTGGTTCTTCGCCGGACTCTTTTTTGGCCCGCTCGGGCTGCTGGCGGCGGCGGGGCTGCCCTACAAGCAGCCGGTTGCCGTCAACGGCACAGCGCCGCGCGAGGCTGCTGGCGCCGGCGCCCCCGCGTCGACGGCGGCCCCAGCGGCTGCACGCGCGCCGCAGCGCCCGAGAATGAGGGAGAGCAAACGAAGGCCGCGTGGCGGCGGCCCCATGGTCTCGAGGGATTAGGAGTGCCCGTCGTGCCAACGGCGAAACGCCGCCTGGATGAACTTCTGCAAGAGATGCTCCGAGCCTGGGCCGTAGTCCCGAGACGGTAGGCGCCCGGCCGCAGGTGCGCGGCGGGGCGGCGTGGGCCGGGGCGGGCGTTGGGCCGCGACCGCGGCGGCCTGCTCGGCGGCGCAGGCGCAGCTCGAAGGGCTGACGCTGGTCACCCCCGACGCGCACCTGCGTCGATATCGAATCGACACGCTGGACGCGAGAAGCGCCTGAGTCGAGCGCGCGGCCGCTTCGTCGTCGCTTGTAGACTCGGCGCCCCACTGCGAGGGAGGGCCGACGCGTGGAACTTGGGCTGGTCGCGGTCATTGCGATCCTGGTTTTGATCCTGGTGAACATCCCATCCGGGGCGTTGGCTGCCTACGTGGCGTCGGAAAAAGACTATCCGGGCGCCAATTGGTTCCTCGCGGGACTCTTTTTTGGCCCGCTCGTGCTGCTGGCGGCGGCAGGGCTGCCCGATAAGCGGCCGATTGCCGTCAACGTCACAGCGCCGCGCGCGGCTGCTGGCGCTGGCGCCGGCGCCCCCGCGTCGACGGCGGCCCCGGCGGCCCCAGCGGCGGCTGCACGCGCGCCGCAGCGCCGGCCTGGCAGCCCCGCGGCGCACGGAGGTATGTCGGCTTTCGAGCGCAAGATCGACGGGATGATCGGCAGCCCCGCGCCGCGCGAAGGCGCGGCCTTCGACCTCGGCCTCAGGTCAAGGGCGCCTGGCAGCCCCTCGGCGCGCGGAGGCGCGGCAAGCTCGCGCCCCGTGGTCTCGAGGGATTGGGAGTGCCCGTCGTGCCGACGGCGTAACCCTGCCCGCAGGGGCTTCTGCCAGGGGTGCTCCGACCCGAAGCCTGGGTCGTAGTCCCCAAACGGAAGGCGCGCGGCCGCAGGCGCGCGGCGGGACGGCGCAGTCCGGGACCTGCCGCAAGCGTCAGGCCGCGGCGGGGATGCCGAGGCCGGGTTCGGGGCGGGGCGGGCGTTGGGCCGCGACCGCGGCGGCCTGGTCGGCGGCGCTGAGAGGGCGGAAGCGCTCGGCCGCCGCGAAGATGCGCGGCAGCAGGCGCGTTTCGCCCGTGGAGGGCGCCGTGTGCACCGGCTGCGAGAGCAGCCACCAGAGCGCCCGGTCGACGTCGGGCTGGCTGCGGTGCGGGTCGTACCAGCAGGTCAGCTCGCGCGGGCCTGCCCCCCAGCCGCCGCGCGCCAGCATCTTGATGGCCTGCACGCCCACGTTGCGCGCCTGCGCCGCGGCCAGCAGCGCCTCGGCATCGCGCCGGTAGTCGGCGTTCAGGTACAGCGCCGCGGTCAGCGGGAACATGACGGTGTCGAAGTCGAAGCGCCGCAGCGCCTCCAGCTGCACGCGCGGCGCCTGGGGGCCGTGGCCGGTGATGCCGATGTACCTGGTCAGCCCCTGCGCGCGCATCTCGACCAGCGCTTCCAGGGCGCCGCCGGGCCGCATGGCCTCGTCCAGCTCGTCCAGCGAGGTGACGGCGTGCAGCTGGAAGAGGTCGAAAGTCTCCACGCCCAAACGCCGCTGGCAGGCGCGGATGCAGTCCCAGACGGCGGCGCGCGTCCGCTGGCGGGTCTTGGCGCCGATGAACCAGGACGCTTCGCGCAGCCGCGGCATCCAGGGCGCCATGCGCTCCATGGCCTGGCCATAACTGGGGGCAATGTCCAGATGGTCCACCCCGTGCGCCAGCGCCAGTTCCACGGCCCGGTCGACCTCGGCCTGCGGCAGGTCCGCGCGCCCCAACCCGGCCGCCCCCAGCGAGACTACCGAACTCGCATGATCCACCCGCCCCAGCCTGCGCCGTTCCATGCCGCCGTCCCTTCCCTGGGTCCCCGCCGCCGCAGTCTAGACGGCGCAGCCGCGGCCGCGGACGTCCAGTGAGCCGCGTGGTGCTGGACGCCTCCGCAATGCTGGCCTTTCTGCGCGGCGAAGCGGGCGCGGACGTGGTGGGCGGATATCTCGGTGACGCGCTGGCCTCGGCGGTCAGCCTTGCCGAGACCGCCGCGCCTGCCTGCACCTGGCCGCCGGCCGCAACCTGCCCGTGATTACCGCCGACCCCGCGTGGGCCGACCTGGAACTGGACGTCGAGGTCAGGCTGATTCGGGACTGACTGACTGCGGCGGACGCCTTCGAACCGCAATGAGCGGCCTCGTTTCGTCACCCCCCGTGCAGTTTGCAGCGAGGCTGTGAGTTCCGAGCCGGCTAGTCAGTCCCAGCGTGGTATGCGCTGCCGCTCCCAGACCCGCTGCGTTCGGCATGTCCGTCGCTGCCGTGGTGGAAAGCGTCTCCGTCGCCTGATCCAGAGCGATCGGCCTTACCCTCTCCAACTCCGGCACGGGTTGCATCGCCCTTGCCGGCATCTGAGCGGGTAGCGTCCCCATGGCCACTCCCCGAGCGGATAGCGTCACCGTTGCCCGTCCCGATTCGAGTGGCGCTGCCGTCACCCGAGCCAGAGCGATGAGCACTGCCGTTGCCCGTCCCGGTGCGGTCAGCGTCCCCATCGCCACTCCCTAAGCGGTTAGCGTCTCCATCGCCCGCCCCGTTTCGATCTGCGCTGCCGTCGCCTGAGCCAGAGCGGTAAGCATCGCCGTTACCTGTCCCATCGCGGTAGGCGTCCCCGTCACCTGTCCCATCGCGTAAAGCGTCACCGTCGCCCGTTCCAAGTCGTCTTGCATCGCCGCTGCCCGAACCAGAGCGCGCGACATCGCCTGGACCAGGCCCATGCCGGATTGCGTCACCATCGGCGTCACCATCGACAATCAAGCTTCCGGGCAATGAGCCGGTCAAGCCGACGGTGGCGCGGTCTTCGCCCGTCAATTCGACGCTGTAGTCGTTCCCGTTGGCATGGATGGTCAGGTCTCCATCCGCCGTGTCGTGGACGATCTCGACAAGGCGACTGGGGCTTTCGCCGGCGTCTCGTTCCATATGGACCATTCTCCTGCGTGCCGCGTGCACAATATGCAGCGTAGCCGCCTAGCCGCACACCTCGCGGAACACGCGCAGGTGGTTCAGGCCCAGGAACTTGCGCAGGTCGGGTTCGGGCCAGCCGCGGGCGGCCAGGCCTTGGGTGATGCGGGGGACCTGCGCGGCGCTGTCCAGCAGGTAGGAGCCGCCGTCGAAGTCGGAGCCGAAGCCCACGTGGTCGATCCCGGCCGCGTCGACCGCGTGTTCCACGTGGTCCAGATAGCGCTCCAGCGTGGGGTGCGTCGGGTGCACGAAGTGGTGCACGCAGGTGACGCCCACCACGCCGCCGCCGTCGGCAATGGCGCGCAGCTGGTCGTCGTGCAGGTTGCGGCCGTGCTCGGTGAGGGCGCGGCAGGCGCTGTGGCTGGCAATGACGGGCGCCTGGGCGGCTTGCATGGCGTGCCAGAACGACGGCGCGCTGAGGTGCGATACGTCCACCAGCATGCCCAGGTCGTTCATGCCGCCCACGAGCTGGCGGCCGAACTCGGTCAGCCCGCCGCCGGCATGGTGCGCCTGCTCGCCGTCGCCGGCGTAGGTGCGGATGGAGTGGGTGAGCGTCATGGTGCGCACGCCCAGGCGGTGGAGCATGGGCAGCACGTAGAGGCTGCGTTCCAGCGCCTCGGAGTTTTCCACGGCCAGCACGGCGGCGGCCTTGCCCGCGGCTTTGGCCGCCTCGATCTCCGCGGCCGTGCGGGCGATGGTGATCTGGTCGGCGTGCGCCGCGGCCTCCGCCGCGAACCAGCCGAAGCCGTCCAGCACGTAGGCCAGATGGTTGCCCCAGGCGCGGGTGTCGTCGATGGCGAAATAGGCCGCGTCCAGGCCGCCGGCGCGCATGGCGGGCAGGTCCGACTGAATGCCGATCTCGGCGCTGTCGACGGGGCCGCGCAGGTAGGCGATCAGGCTCTCGGGCGAGCCGCGCGCCGGCGCGTCGGGCCCGGCCACGCTCTGCCCGCCGCGCCGTATCAGCCCCACGATGGTGTCGTTGTGCGAATCGATCACCAGCGCCTCGCGGTGCAGCGCGTTCCAGTCGTAGTCAGCCGTCACGGGTCCGCCTCCAGGCGTGCCGCGGAGCTCTGGAGCTTGCCATGCCGCCGGGCGCGGCGGGGCGGGGACCCTCACCCTGCCCTCTCCCAGAGGGAGAGGGAAAAGATGGGGTGGGAGCGTCGGGCGCTTGTCGGTGGCGCTGCGGGGTCGGGGGCTGCCTCGGGCTAACTGCGGCTTGCGATCGAGCCGGGGAGTTCGATGGACATGCCGCCGTCCACGACCAGGGAGGCGCCGGTGACGAAGCTGGCCAGGTCGGAGACGAGGTAGAGCACGGCGTTGGCAATGTCCTGCGCCTCGCCGCGGCGGCGGATGGGGTTCTGGCGCGCCTGCCGGGCGTCCAGCTCGGGGGTCGGCGCGCGGGCGGCCGCCTCGTGTTTCACGTCGGTCATGATGCCGCCGGGCAGGATGCTGTTGGCGCGAATCCCCTGCGGGCCGTAGGCCACGGCCACGTTGCGCATCAGCCCGGTGACGGCGGCCTTGGCCGCTTCGTAGGGGCCCTCGGTTGGCGAGGCCTGGAGCGCGTGCGCCGACGAGATGCCCACGATGGCGCCGCCGCCGCCCGCGATCATGTGCGGAATGGCCAGCTTGCAGCCCATGAAGTGGGACTTGATCAGCACGGCCTGGCTGCGGTCCCAGTCGGCCTCGGTCACGTCCGCCAGCAGCTCGTGCGGATGCCAGCGCGCGTTGTTGACCAGGGCGTAGACGCCGCCGAAGTGGTCGAGCGCCGCGCGCACCATGCGTTCGCAGCCGGCCATGGTCCCGACGTCGGCGCGCACGTAAACCGCGCGGCCGCCGGCCCGGGCGATCTCGGCTTCCACGCGGCGCCCGCGTTCGTCGTTCAGATCGGCCAGCACGACGTCCATGCCGTGCGCGGCCAGCGTGACTGCCGTGGTGCGGCCGATGCCCTGCGCCGCGCCGGTCACGATGGCGGCGCGGCCGCGCAGTTCGTCGAACGAGGCCATAACACTCCTTCCGAGCCGCGCCTGCGGTGCGCCGAAGTTTACGCGCCGCGGCGGGGGCGTTAGGTTCCTGGGCGACGTCCAGACAGCCCGAGGCGCCCGCATGACCGCCGACACGATGCAATGCCTGATCTGCCCCGGCGACCGCCGCGTGGAACTGCGGCGCAAACCGGTGCCCCAGCCCGGCCCCGACGACGTGCGCGTGCGGATTCTGGCCTCGGCCATCTGCGGCAGCGACCTGCACAAATACCGCCAGCCCCAGACCGAGCGCGACGCGCACGGCTACAGCCGCCTGACCCTGGGGCACGAGGGCGCGGGCGTGGTGGACGCGCTGGGTCCCGGCGTGACGCACCCGGCCGTGGGCGACCGCGTGGTGATCTACCACCTGATGGGCTGCGGCCACTGCGAGCACTGCCGCGGCGGCGAGCCGGGCTTCTGCCGCGACCTGCAAGGGTTCAACTGGGTGCGCGACGGCGTGGACGCGGAGTACGTGGTGGTGCCCGCGCGCAACGCGCTGCCGCTGCCGGACGACGTGGACTTCGAGGACGGCGCGCTGCTGGCCTGCAACCTGGGCACCGCCTTCGGCGCCGTGCGCAAGGCCGGCGCCAGCGGCGACGTGACCCTGGCCGTCAGCGGTTTGGGGCCGGTGGGGCTGTACACGGTGATGATGGCGCGCGCCATGGGCGCGCCGGTGATTGGCGTGGACGTGCAGCCCAGCCGTCTCCAGCTGGCCGAGCGCCTGGGCATCGAGGCCGTGGTCGACGCCGCGCAGACCGACCCCGTGGCCGCCATGCGCGCCTTTGGCGGGGGCGGCGGCGTGCACGCGGCCATCGACACGTCGGGCGTCACCCAGGCGCGGTCGGCGGCCATCGAGTCCCTGCGGCCGCACGGCATCTTCGTCGAGGTGGGTATCGGCGACGAAACCGTCTACAAGCTCAGCGCGCCCCTGAACGCGCGCGAACTCACGCTCACCGGCTCCTGGATCTTCAAGCTCTACGAGTGGGAAGACCTGCTGGCGTTCGTGCGCCGCCACCGGCTGCCGGTCAAGGACGTGATCGGCCGCCGCTGCCGCATCGACGACGCCGTGGAAGCGTTCCAGCTGGCGGACGCGGCCACGGCCGGCAAGATCATGTTCGACTGGAGCTGAGGGTGGCGCGCCTTGGACGGCAGGAGCTGACGGCGCCGTGAGCGCGTCCCGTCCGCACGTGCTGCTGCTGGTGACCGACCAGCAGCGCGGCGACTGCCTGGGGATCGACGGCCATCCGGTGCTGCAAACGCCGGCCATGGACGCGCTGGGCGCAACCGGGGCGCGCTTCCGCCGCGCCTACGCCGAATGCCCCCAGTGCATCCCGGCCCGCCGCACGCTCATGGCGGGGCAAGCCCCGGCCGCGCACGGGATGCTGCAGAACGCGCCCGGCCAGACCTGGAACCCGCCCGCCACGCTGGCCGGCGAGTTGCGCGCGGCCGGATATCAGACGCGGCTGTGCGGCAAGCTGCACCTGGCGCCCAAGCGCAAACGCTTCGGGTTCGACGGCATGGACCTGGCCGACAGCACGCGCGGCCCGGCGAACGATTACCTGGACTGGCTGCACGGGACGCCGCCGCTGAGCCGCTGGGCCATGGCGCACGGCGCCACGCCCAACGGCTGGATCGGGCGGCCCAGCCACCTGCCGGAAACCAAGACCCACGCCTTCTGGTGCGTCTCGAAGGCGATCGAGTTCCTGGAACGCCGCGACCCGTCGGCGCCGTTTTTTCTGAAGGTGTCGTTCATCGACCCGCATCCGCCCTTCACGCCGCCGGCCTTCTGTTTCGAGCGTTACGACCGCCGCGCTCTGCCGCCGCCCGTCATCGGCGGCTGGGCCGACCCGGTCGACGCGCCCACGCGCGGCATCGATATCGAGATGCAAGAGGCGCGCTCGCAGGGGCTGGAGCTGGACGCGCCGCAGATGCACGCCTGCCGCGCCGGGTATTTCGGCCTCATCCAGCACGTGGACCTGCAAATCAGCCGCCTGCTGCAATACATGGGCGACGCGCGGCTGCTCGACGACACCCTGATCGTGTTCGCCTCCGATCACGGCGAGATGCTGGGCGACCACCGGCTGTTCCATAAGTCCTGGCCCTACGAAGCGTCGGCGCGCGTGCCCCTGCTGGTGCAGGCGCCGCCGGCGTTCGGCTGTCCGACGCAGGTCGTGTGCGGCGCGCCCGTGGGCTTGCAAGACGTGATGCCCACCATTCTGGACGCCGTCGGCTGCGAGATTCCGCCGTCGGTCACGGGCCGCAGCCTGATGCCCTTCGTGCGCGGCGAGACGCCCGCCTGGCGCGAGACACTGCACGGCGAACATTCCGGCGGCCGCCGCCCGGAAACCGCCTGGCACCTTCTGACCGACGGCCATCACAAATACGTCTGGTACAGCCAGACCGGCCGCGAGCAGCTCTTCGACCTGGACGCCGACCCCGACGAGGAACACGACCTGTCGCCGTCCGCAGACCTCGAACCCTGGCGCGCCCGCCTGACCGCCCGGCTGACGCAGCGCCCCGAAGGCTTCACGGACGGCGCGCGCCTGCTCCCCGGCCGCCCGCACGGCGCGCTGGTTCCCGGCACGCCGCCGCAGGGCAACGCGCCGGCCGCAGACAGCCCGCCGGCTCGACGTGTGTGAAGTCTCCAGGCCATGACCGTGCGCGCCCGCGCCGTCTCCCCGACGGCCAACCCCAGCGCCCCGTGACGCGCAGCCGCAACCGCCCGCCGTCCCCCTGGTTCCCTGATTCGGCATGCACGGGCGCGGTGCGTAGACTCCACCCATGAGCCGCGCGCCGTCCCCGCTGTACCTCGACCCGGCGCAGGCGCGCAGCGCGAACCCGTTGGTGCTCAGCCGCCCCCGCCGCCGCGGCCGCCGCCGCATCGCCTTCGGCTGGTACGGCGGCAAGTTCAGCCATCTGGCCTGGCTGCTGCCGCTGCTGCCCGAGGCGCATCACTACTGTGAACCCTTTGGAGGCTCGGCGGCCGTGCTGCTGAACCGCGAGCCGTCGCCGGTCGAGACCTACAACGACGTCGACGGCGAAGTCACGACCTTCTTCCGCGTGCTGCGCGAACGACCCGACGAGCTGACCCGCCGCATCGCGCTGACGCCCTTCTCGCGCGAGGAGTTCTTCATCGCCTGTCAGGACGACCCCGGTCTGGCCGACCTGGAACGCGCGCGCCGCTTCTTCGTGCGCGCCCGCCAGGTGCGCACCGGCCTGGCCCAAACCGCCTCGCTCGGCCGCTGGGCCAACTGCAAGCAAACCAGCCGCGCCGGCATGGCGGGCGTGGTGTCGCGCTGGCTCGGCAGCGTGGACGCGCTGCCCCACATCGCTGCCCGCCTGATCCGCGTCCAAATCGAAAACCGCCCCGCGCTCGACGTCATCCGCCTCTACGACCACCCCAACACGCTGTTCTACTGCGACCCGCCCTACCCGCACGAGGCCCGCGGAGACACCCGCGCATACGGCGCTGAGATGAGCAACGACGAGCACGCGGCCCTGGCCCGCGTGCTCAAGGAAACAGCAGCGCAGGTCGCCGTCTCCGGCTACCGCTGCGACCTCATGGACACGCTCTACGCCGACTTCCGCCGCATCGACGCCCCCAAAAAACTCTGCCACTCCGTCAAGTCCGCGAGGTACGAGTCCCTTTGGGTGAATTTCTGAGGTCAGCGTGCCCGTCGATTACGAGGCTACTGGAGCGCTCCTAGCAGATCGGTTCTCGGCCGTGACTGTAGCTGCGCTTGCGGGTGACGGGCCTAGCCCCGCCCTAGTGCTGGACAAAGACGTCGAGCGCATCTTCGCCTCCGGCACTCAGGCCTTTCGAGAGGTGCTGATCGGCTGTGTCCTTGCGCGCTGGTGCGACCGCAACATCAACCTCACCAAGCCATACGTGAAGCAGGGGAGTGACGCGTTCAACGGCCGCACGCTGGACGAACGTGTCGTCAACCCATTTTTTCAAGAACACCGCATTCCATGCACGCGCGGTCCCTATCTCTCAGTGTTCCGACGATCGTTGCGCTTCGTTGCGGCAACACGGGACGGCTTGCGAGACAAGGAAGGATACGACGCGTTGCTGCGGCTCATTCGGCATATCGCAGCCGCCGAATCCACGGACGAGATCTTGGAGTTCCTTGACCGGCTGCTCTTTAGTTTCTACATGCTTCGTGAGGCTGCCCAAGTTCCGATAGCTCGGCTTCAACGAATCAGTCTGGAGCACATATCGGTTCTTATGCGCCAGCTGCTGTCTGTGTCGAGCGGTGGCCGGTTTCCCATGTACCTGGTTGAATCAACCCTCGTAGCCATCAAAACCAGATTTGATCTCGATTGGGATATAACGGTGCAAGGCATCAATGTTGCTGACGCTCCCGGCGGGATGGTCGGCGATATCGAGGTCGTAGAAAACGGGGAGACCGTCTTCGCCGCTGAAGTGACCGAACGGCGCATTGACGCGGATCGAGTCATTGCAATATTTGAGACAAAAATTGCTCCAAATACAATCAAGGACTACCTGTTTCTCACGTCGGACGAAGTAGAGGAAGCAGCCAAAGAGCAGGCCAGAGTCTATTTTGCTCTGGGACACGAAGTGAACTTTATCGATATTTCAGATTGGATTTGGCACACACTTGCTAGTATCGGCTCCGCTGGAAGGGCAGAATTCTTATCAGCTTTGCAGGGTCGTCTGGGGAGCGATGACACGCCGACTGCTGTCAAGACGGTGTGGAATCAAGAGGTTGCCCGGCTCACGCGCGCGGTCTGAACTCCTGCCCGGAGGTTGCCGTCCAAAGCGACTATGCCGCCCGCCGTGGACCGCCATCACACGACGCTATGAGCCCTGCTACCGAAACAGCCGCAGGATGACGTTGATCAGGATTGTGAGGACGGCGCTGACGATCAGCATGGACACGAGGGGGACGAACAGGGAGAAACGCTCGCGTTCCACCGCAATGTCCCCCGGCAGCCGTCCAAAGAACGGCAGCTGCCCCAGCAGCACGACCACGACCCCCGCGGCCAGCAGCACGCCGCCCACAAGTATGAGCAGCCGCCCCATTCCGCTGACGTCGAACCCGCCGTTCACGCCGCCATAGTAATCCGTTCCCGCGCGGCGGAGGTCTGGCGCCCGAGCCGTGCGTCCACGGCGTCATGTCCGAATCCGTCACCGCGGCAGGGGTCTGGACTGGCGCGCGGGGATAATGGCCGAGGCCGCGGGTCTGGACTGGCGTGCGAGGACCATCGGGAGCGCTGACGTGCGGACGGCCGCCGTGCAGGCGGAACTTCAGGGGCTTCAGGAACGGCAGACCGTTCAGGCTCTGCCGCGGCCCGCCGCGGCGCGCGGCGCGCTGCACCAGCGGTTTGCCCGCCGTCTGATCGTGCGCCGCGGCCTGAACCGCCGGCTGGTGTCGTACCAGGCCAACAAGGCCCAGCCCGGCTTGCGCTGGCTGCGCTACAAGGAAGGCTTTTCCGCCCAGCTGGTGCGCGAGGCGCTGCGAGAAGCGGACGGGCCGGTGCTGGACCCGTTTGCCGGCATTGGAACCACGGCGCTCGTGGCCGCCGGCGCGGGGCGCCAGGCAACCGCCATCGAGCTCATGCCCGTGGGCGTGCGCACGGCGCGCGCCATCGTGCACGCGGCCAACGACGTGTACCGCGCCGACATCGAAGCCGCCGGCGCCCAGCTGCTGGCCGCGCTGCATCGGGGCGGAGCGCCCGAGACGTTCCGCTTTCCGCACGTCCCCATCACGCAGCACGCTTTCCCGCCCGCCGCCGAGGACGCTCTGGCCGCGGCGCGCGCCTTCCTGGCCGGCTGCGGCGATCCCGTGCTGCGCATCATCCTGGACACGGCCTGCATGAGCGTGCTGGAAGAGGTCAGCTACACGCGCAAGGACGGGCAATACCTGCGCTGGGATTCCCGTTGCGCGCGCCAGTTGCGCGGCGGCATGCACAAAGGCCCGATTCCCAGCGTTGCCCAGGCGCTGGAACGCCGCCTGGCGGAAATGGCGGAGGACGCGCCGCAGCTGCGAGCCCGCTGTGCGGGGGCAACGCCGCGCCTGCTGCAAGGCTCCGCGCTGCGCGACCTTGCCTTGCTGCCCGACGCGTCGTTCGGCCTCACCGTCACCTCGCCGCCCTACGCCAACCGCTACGACTACACGCGCACTTACGCGCTGGAACTGGCCTGGTTGGGCTATGACCGCGCAGGGTTCGGCCGGTTGCGCCAGGCGCTGTTGAGCGCCACGGTGGAAAACCGCGCCAAGACGGAGCAGCTCGACCGCGACTACCCCCGGCCGGACGTGCTGGCGCGCGCCAGGGCCGCGGTGGGCCGGCAGGCCGCGCTGGCGGAGGCCCTGCACGAATTGCGCCGGCGGCGCAGCGAACTCGGCAACCCCAACGTCATCGCGCTGGTCGAGAACTATTTCCTGGAAATGGCGCTGGTCGTGGCGGAGCTCGCGCGCGTCACGCGCCCCGGCGGGCGCGTGGTGATGGTCAACGACAACGTGCAATACCACGGCCAGGAAGTGCCCGTGGATCTGATCCTGGCCGACATTGCCGAAGCCTGCGGCCTGCACTGCGAAGAAATCAGCGTCCTCCCGCGCGGCAAAGGCAACGCCAGCCAACAAATGGCCCGCTTCGGCCGCCGCGAACTCCGCAAGTGCGTCTACCACTGGCGCAAACCCGCCGCGCACTCCGACCGCTAGGTCCATGTCCGACGAAGAGGCGGCCACAAGAATCGCGCGCCGCCAAGACGCCGCAATCAATCGAGCGATCGAGGTCGCGCACCTCGCCGCCCGCCGCGTGCGGGGGCGGTGCTGCGGGTGCGGTTGACAGATGGCCTTGGGCCGCCTGACGCTGCGGGCGGCTGTGCATCGACGGCGCGGGCCGTCGCCATCCACGCGGCAAGGACACGAGCGCAGTGAAACTGGGGTATTTCCACAACGGGCACTTTCCGCCGCTGGCGTTCGAGGACTTTGTGCGCTGGGGGGCGGCCAACGGGTATCAGGCTATCGACGTGCCGCTGTTCGAACCCGACGCGCGCGCCGTGTGCGAGCGGCACGGGCTGGCGCCGACCTCGACGGTGGGGATGATTTGCCAGCCCATCACCACCGACGCGGCCGAGCGCAGGGCGCAGGCGGCGCAGGCGCGCCGGGCGCTGGACTACGCCGCCGCCGAGCAGATTCCCAACGTGTGGCTGGGCCACCGCATGGCGCCGGATCTGGGGTTCGACGCCAACGTGCGCTTGTTTGCGGAGGGCGCGGCGCCGGTGCTGGACCACGCGCTGCGCGT
Source organism: uncultured Chloroflexota bacterium (assembly GCA_958296175.1). Lineage (GTDB taxonomy): Bacteria > Chloroflexota > UBA11872 > UBA11872 > UBA11872 > UBA11872. The sequence continues at coordinate 584,283 of OY282448.1, read as the reverse complement.
GGGCGTGCGCCTGGTGATGGAGAACTGGGCCGACGGCGGGCGCAACCTGGCCTACGCGCCCGCGCACTGGGCGGCCATTTTCGACGCCGTGCCGCACGAATCTCTGGGGCTGTGCCCCGACCCCTCGCACCTGGTCTGGCTGGGGATCGACTACCTGCGCGCGGTGCGGGAGTTCGGCTCGCGCGTGTACCACGCCCACGCCAAGGACACCGAGTTCCTGCCGGAGGCGCAGTACCAATACGGGTGTATCGGCGTCGAGCGCGGCAAGGTCGGCCAGGGGACGTATCGGTTTCGGATTCCGGGGTTCGGAGTGGTGGACTGGCCGGCCTATATCACCGCGCTGCTGGAGGTCGGCTTCGACGGCGCGCTGGTGGTGGAACACGAGGACGCGTTCTGGACCTCCACGACCGACGCGCAGCACGCGCTGAACGGGCTGGTGCTGGCGCAGCGGTTCCTGTCGCCGCTGCTGGTGTGAGCCGGCGCCGCGGCGGCTTGGCGCGCCGGGCGCACGGGTCGGCGTGGGTCTGACGGGAGGCGCGCGGTGAACGGCTGGCGATTACTCTGAGGCGCACCGCGCTGGTGGAAGGAACTCGTGCATGAGCACCGTAGGTTCTGGAACGCATCGCTACCGATGGGTCGAGGGGTGGCCACGGCTGCCCGACGATCTCTTCCTGGGCTGGATTGGCAGCGTGGCCGTGGATGGGCGGGGCCGCGTCTATTGCTTTTGCCGCGGCACGCATCCCATGGTGGTTTTCGACGCGGGCGGCCAAGTGGCGGCCACCTGGGGCGACGAGTTTCTGAACCACGCGCACGGGGTGTTTTTGGACGACGCCGAGCGCCTGTGGCTGACGGACCGCTACGCGCAGGTCGTCTGGGTGTGCTCGACGGACGGGCGCGTGCAGCGGCGCATCGGCTATCCCAACGTCACCAGCGCCCACGGCGGGCTGTTCGACCACCCGACCAACGCGCACGCGGCCGCGGACGGAACCGTCTATGTCTCGGACGGCTACGGCGACACCCGCTGCCACCGGTTCGACGCCCGCGGGCGGCTGATGCACTCCTGGGGCGAACCGGGCCGCGAGCCGGGGCAGTTCGACCTGCCGCATGGCATCTGGGCGCTGTCGGACGACCGCGTGCTGGTGGCCGACCGCGAGAATCACCGCATCCAGGTGTTCGATCCCGAGGGTGGATTCATGGACCAATGGGCCGGCTTCCGCCAGCCGGCCGATTTCTTCGTGGACGAGGCGGCCGGCGTCATCTACCTGGCCGAAGTCGGCGGCCGCGTGTCGCTGCTCGACCTGGCCGGCGCCGTCATCACCGCTTGGGAAGCGCCGGCCCCCGGCGCGCGCCCGTTCCACGCGCCGCACGGCATCTGGGTCGACGCCGAGGGCGCAATCTACATGGGCGAAGTCCAGCGCGACGACGCGCTCTACAAGTTCGAGCCGGCCGGGTGACGCGCGGCGCGCCGGCCGCCGCGGCCGCGCGCGGTTAGACCGCGGCGCGGCCGGCCTGGAGCTCGGCCAGGACGGCGTCGGTCATGCGCTCCAGGTCGTGTTCGGGGTCCCAGGCCCAGTCGGCGCGGGCGGATGCGTCGTCGATGCGCGAGGGCCAACTGTCGACGACGTTGGCTTGAATGGGGTCGGGGTCGAAGTCGAGCTGGGCGTGGGGCAGGCGGCGCTGGAGCGCCTCGGCCATTTCTTGCACCGACGGGCTGCAGCCCATGATGGAGTAGACGCGCTGGCGCAGCTGGGCGGCCGGCGCGTCGTGCAGGCGCAGGAAGGCGTCCACCACGTCGCCGACCCACACCAGCGGGATGCGGCTGTGGGGATAGACCTGGAAGGTGTAGCGGCCGCGCTGCACCGCGTGGGCGTAGAGTTCGCACACGTAGGCGCTGGCGGCGCCGCTGGCCGGGGCGGTTGGCGCCACCATGGCGGCCAGGCGCAGCGAGCGCACGTCCAGCCCGAAGCGCTGGTGGTAGTACACGCCCAGGCGTTCGCCCAGCACTTTGGTCACGCCGTAGAGCCCCACGGGCCATTGAGGGCTGGCGTCGCCGGGCGCGTCACCGGCGTTCAGGCCGTAGGACGCGACGGAACTGGGGAACAGCACGCGGGCGACGCCGTGCGCGCGCGCCGCTTCCAGCACGTTGCGGACGCCGTCCACGTTCACGCGCCAGGCCAGCTCGGAGTCCGTCTCGGAGCGTCCGGACAGAATGGCCGCCAGGTGAAAGATGGCGTCGGGCCGGGTCTCGGCGACCAGCGCGTGCACGAAGGCGGCGTTCTGGACTTCGCCGCTGCGCACGTCCACGCGGCCGAACGCAGCCGAGGGCGCCACGGGGTCGGGGCGCACGTCCAAGGCGATCACGTCGTCGCCGCGTTCGACCAGCGCGGCGCTGAGCCGCGACCCAATGCTGCCGGTGCCGCCGGTAATCAAGGCGCGCATTGGACGGGACCTCGGCCAGGGGGCATAGCCGGCATGCCCCTGCCCGTCATCGTCGCACACCCGCGTCACGGGCGGCGGAGCTGGGAGTTGCGCGTGCGCGGGGCGTGCGCCTTTGCTCCACCCCGCCGGCGGGGGCGAGAGTCCACGAACAGCGGCTTCTGCGGAACCCCGGTTCGTCCCACCCCGCCGGCGGGGGCGGGGCGCTTTTCCCTCGCTCTCCGAAGGAGAGGGCAGGGCGAGAGGTGGTCAGCGGCGCAATGGAGGCGCCGGGAGCGAGCGGCGCGCGGGGCTTAGGTGCGTACGGCGGGCGGCGGGGACTGAACGGCGGCGGGAAGCGTGCGGCCTTCGGCCGGGTATTGCTGGAAGAGCCGGCCCCACGGGCTTTGCAAGGCCGCGCGCACCCGCCGTCGGCCGATGACGTTGTACCAGTACAGGTCGTGGTACGCGCGCGAGGCGGCGTAGGACCAGGGGGTGATGACCGTGCGCAGCAGCAGCCGTTCCAGGCGCTTGAGCGGACCCCAGTAGATCAGCTTCTGGCCGCGGCTGGCGAACGTGTCGCGGCGCGCGTCGGCCTGCCAGCGAACCTGGTCGACGTCCTCGCCCACCACCTCGATCTCTCTCGCGTCAGCCGTGCCCAGGCCGTCGTCGTGCGCCAGGCGCAAGAACGGGATGTCGAAGGGGTCCAGCCCCATCAGCCGGGCGATGGTGGCGTCGACGGCAACCTGGTCCGCGCCGGCCAGGAAGAGGCCCTGGCTGCGAACCCGCATGCAGCGCGGCCCCGGCCCGTCGCCGACGAACGAGCCGTCGACCACCGCAAACACGCCGGGGTGAATCTCTTGCTGGATCATCAGCAGGTCCACCAGCGTTTCGTGGATGGTGGCGTGGCAGTAGTGGCGCTTCTCGAACAGCAGCCCGCCGAAGGCGTTCTTCATGGCGCCGGTGAGGGTGGTGAAGACGTGCGTCTTCATGGTGGGCAGGTGGATGACGTTGGACCCGATCATGCGCTGGGGAATGCGCACGCCGTCGGGGTAGACCTCGTGCAGCGTGCGCAGGCGGCCGCGGGGTTCGTAGCGCACCCAGGCGTCGTCCTCGTACAGGTGGACGTTGCGCAGGCCGTGCGCGTCCACCACCGGCCGATGCTTGTTGCGCACCTCGCCCGCGCGCGCGTCCACCACCACCGTGCGGTTGTGCGCCGCGTACAGCGAAGCGGGCGCGAAGCTGTCGGCGCGCAGGGTGCGAATCACCCCGTCCAGCTGCCAGGGCGTGGTGGAGCAGGCGGGATACCAGTGCTGCCACGAAATGTTGACTTTCAGCGCGGTCTGGGCGGCGCGGTCCAGCGCTGCGGCGTAGTCCGCCGCGCGCATCACGCCGGCCACGTCGTCCAGCACGGTTGCCGGGGTCCCGCGCACGAGCGCAACGCGAGCCATCAGGCGATCCTGGGGTGGGGCAGGGTCACATTGTACGGGCGGAGGTCTGCCGGCCCGCGCCGCGGCTGCCTGGCGGCGGGGGTCGAGGCAAGATGCGGCTGTGAGCCTTCCGCAGCACGCCTCCAACGCCGCCTACAGGCCCCACAGGTTGAGGCAAGATGCGGCGGTGAGCCTTCCGCAGCCGCTGGAGTCACGCCATGCCGGAGTACCGAGCCGCCGCCATTGCCGATTCGACCCTGGAGCGCGCCTACGGGCACGCGATCCACAAGGCGTTTTACGAGCTGCCGGGCGTGGAGCTGACCGCGCTGGCCGACCCCGTGGCCGAGCCGCGCGCCGAGCGCGCGGCGGAGATTGGCAACCCGAAGCAATACGACGACTACCGAGACATGCTGGCGGCCGAACAGCCCGACTTGGTGGCCGTTTGCCCGCACCACTTCGAGCATCACGGGCGCTGGTTGCTGGAGGCCATCGAGGCCGGCGCGAAGGGCGTCTACGTCGAAAAACCCATCACAGCCCGTCTGGACGAAGCCGACGCGGTGCTGGCGGCCGCGGACGCCGCCGGAACCGCGATTGCGGTGGCGCACCAGAACCGCTACCGGGCCGGCACGCGGCGCGTGGCCGACATCGTGCGCGAGGGCGGCATCGGCACGCTGAAATACCTGCACGCCATGGGCAAGTGCGACCGGCGCGGCGGGACCCACGACCTGCGCGTGCTGGGGACGCACGTGCTGGACGCGTTCCGCTACATCGCCGGCGACGTGGTGTGGGCGACTGGCCACGTGCAGGTCGACGGGCGTGACGTGACGGTTGGCGACGTGTACGACGGCCCCGAGGGGCTGGGCGAAATGGCCGGCGACGCGCTGACGGGCTATTTCGCCTTTGCGGGCGGCGCGGTTGGGAGGTTCGACTCCTACGCGCGCGCGGCGGGCGGCGGCGCGCCGTGGTTTGGCTACGAGGTGTGGGGCACGGAGGGCGGCATTTCGGTGCGCGACGGCGGCCGCTCCATCCTGCGCTACCCCGCGCCCGCGCACCTGCCGGGCGACCCGACCCTGGTCTGGGAACCCGTGGACGTGCCGGCCGCCACCTACCCCGACGGCAGCCCCGCCAGCGAGGCGCAGCTGCTGGACGCGCTCAATCGGCACGCCGCGGCGGACGTCGTCAGGTGCATCGAGACCGGCGGCGAGCCAGTGTCCAGCGCGCGGCACGCCGCGGCGGCGCTGGAGATGGTGATGGCGATTCTGGAAGGCCAGCGCACGCAGTCCCGCGTGCCCTTCCCCATGCAGACGCGCGAAAACCCGCTGGCCCGCTGGAAGCGCGAGGCCGGCGCAGGCTGAGACTGCACGGTCGGCGAAGGCCGAGACCACGCGGCCGGCGCAGGCTGAGACCACGCGGCCGGCCGTTCCCTCTCTGTCCCCGCTCCCTCCCGGCTATCTCCTTGCTGCCCCTCTTGCTCCGGCTGTTCCTTCATTCCCCCCCTCCCTCGAGGGAGAGAGAGCAGAGTGGCCGGGGATCACGGCAACGCGCTCGCTCCCTTATCTCCCCCTCTCCCTCGAGGGAGAGGGCAGGGTGAGGGTGAGGAATCGCGGGGGGCGCAGAGGGCGCACGCGGCACACGGTGCGCTAGGGAACGTCGTCCGACCCGGTCGCGCGGAGGCCTCCGCCCCGCCCCCGCGCCCTTGCAGCGCGGGGCGCGAGGCCGGAAGGAGCTACAGGGTGACGCTGGCGCCCGTGGCGGCCGATTCGTAGGCGGCGTGGACGACGCGCAGGGCCTTGAGGCCGTCCTGGGCCGTGATGGGCGCCTCGACCTCGCCCAGGCAGGCGCGCAGCGTGTGCTCCACCCAAGGGGTATAGCCGCCGAAGCCGTCGCCGTATTCGAACCGGCGGTCGTTGGCGCCGGCCATGGCGGAGGAGATGGAGCGCCACTCCAGCGCGCCCTGCTCGCCTTCGTTCGACCTGACCCAACCCTCGGACCCATAGACCGTGAACCCGTTGTGCCCTTTTTGGTCCATCAGATAGCCGCTGAACAGCACGCCCAGCGCGCCGCCTTCGAAGCGCAGGGTCACGATGGCCAGGTCTTCGACGTCGATCGGCGCGCCGCCCGCGACCGACGTCATAGCCGACACGTCCACGACGTCCTCGCCGAGCAGGAAGCTGAGCATGTCCAGGCGGTGGATGCCCAGCCAGCTGAGGTGGCCGCCGCCGGCCAGGGCGCGTTGGAATGTCCAGTCGGGGTCGTGCAGCCGCCGCTGGATGCGGGTCTGGTCGTCGACCTGCACCGCGCGCACGGCGTAGAGGTCGCCCACGCCGCCGTCGTGAATGATGCGCCGCGCGTCTTGCACGCTGGGCGAAATGCGGTTGGCCAGCGCCAGCATCAGATGCGCGCCATTGGCGTCGGCCAGCTCGACCAGCTCGGCAAAGTCGTCCACGCGAATGCAGGCCGGCTTTTCGGCCATCACGTGCACGCCCGCGTCCAGCAGCGGACGGATCACGTCGGGCGCGTGCGCCGCGATCATGGTCACGATGGCCATGTCTGGCGCGCCGGCGTCCAGCAGCGCCGCCACGCTGGCGTGCGCGCCGCCCGCCTTGGCGCCCACGACCTCGGTCGAGGCGGCGAAGGTCGTTCCGCCCGGGTCCACCAGCTCCACGCGCTCGATCTGGTCGAGGTCGCGAATCGCCGCACGGTAGGGCTGCTGGTGGGCGGCGCCCTCTTCGGTAATCAGCGCAACGGTGGCCATGTGGGAGTCTCCTGCCAGCGGGGGCGGCGGCCGTCATGGTAGTAGAGGCGTGGTTGGCGCGCGTCGTTGGGGGCGGGGCCTTGCGTCCCGTCGCCGCGCCGCGCGGGTGGGGCGGGGGAGCGTTCTTTCCCTTTCCCGCAGCGCGGGTCGAGGGCGGCGGCGGTTATTCGGGCGGCAGTTTCACGATGTTGAGCCAGAAGCATTGGATCGACGACACGACGCGCATGAATTGTTCCAGGTCGACCGGCTTGGTGACGTAGGCGTTGGCGTGCAGGTCGTAGGTGCGCAGGATGTCCTGTTCGGCCGCGGAGCTGGTCAGCACCACCACGGGGATGCGGTGCAGGTCCGGGTCTGACTTGAGGTCTTGCAGCACCTCTCGCCCGTCTTTCTTGGGCAGGTTGAGGTCCAGGAGAATGAGGTCGGGCCGCGGCTGGTTGGCGTGAGCGCCTTGCCGGCGCACGAAGGCCACGGCTTCTTCGCCGTCCCCGGCCACGTGCAGCCGGTTGCTGATTTTGGCCTCGCGAATTGCCTCTTCGGTCAGGCGCACGTCGCCCGGGTTGTCTTCCACGAGCAGAATCTCCACGGGCGCTCCGCTGACTTGTGCCACCGTTGGGCTCCTTTCGCTCCGGGCGGGTGAGGGTGCGGGGTCGGGCGCGTCAGTCCTTGCCGTCATCTTCCTCCGCCGCCGGCAGGGTGAAGCGGAAGACGGCGCCCTGTCCCGGGGCCGAGTCGACCCAGATGGTTCCGTTGTGGCGTTCCACGATCTTGCGGCAGACCGCCAGGCCGATGCCGGTGCCTTCGTAGGCGCCGCGGGCGTGCAGGCGCTGGAATACCTGAAAGATGCGGTCGAAGTGCGCCGGGTCGATGCCGATGCCGTTGTCCTGCACGGCAAACTCCCAGGCCGCGCCCGCGCGGCGCGCCGCGACCTGCACGCGCGGCGCGCCGCTGGCGTTGAACTTGACCGCGTTGCCGACCAGGTTCTGAAAGAGCTGCGTCAACTGCATGCGGTCTCCCAGCACCAGGGGCAGCTGCGGGTCGTGGGACACCTGGGCGCTGGCGTCGTGCAGCGAGCGTTCCAGGTTGGTCAAGGCATCGCGCAGCGCGTCCGAGCTTTCGGTGGGGGTCGGCTCGCGCCCGCGGGTGCCCACGCGCGAGAGGTCCAGCAGCCCGCTCAACAGCGCCTGCATGCGCCGCGCGCCGTCCACGGCAAACTCGATGAAGTCGTCGGCGTCGGCGTCCAGCTTGCCGCGGTAGCGCCGTTCCAGCAGCCCCACGTAGCTGGCCACCATGCGCAGCGGTTCCTGCAGGTCGTGCGAGGCCACGTAGGCGAACTGCTCCAGCTCGGCGTTGGAGCGCGCCAGTTCGGCCTGCGCGGCCAGCAGCGACTCGATGGACTGCGCGTTGGCCACGGCGCCGGCAATCTGGGCGGCGATCAGCTCGCCGATGGCCTGGCAGCGTGCGTCGTAGGCGTTGGGCGTGCGCGACATGAAGCGCATGACCGCCACGACCGTCTGCTCCAGAATCACCGGCACGTCCATCCAGGTGTGCAGGCCGGCGGCGATGCCGTCCTGCAGGCGCGGCGACTGGGCCAGGATGGCGGCCACGTTGCGCTCGTCCACAATCTGCGGCCGCTTTCCGCGCACGACGGCCTCGATGGCCTGGCCCTCCAACGGCCGCCAGGCGTCCAGCGAGGCCAGCGGCACGTCGATGCCGGTGTAATACCGCGCCTTGTGCCGCCAGGCCTGGGTGTCCACCACCACGATCGAGAGGCGGTCGGCGGGAATCACCGAGGTCACGGCGTCCGCGAAGCGCCCGTAGATTTCGTCGATGTCGGCGGCGGACGTGATGATGCGGCCGATCTGCGCCAGCAGCGGCGCGAACTCGACCTCCACGCCCGCCAGGCCGCGCGCAGCGTCCGAGGCGCCCGGCGGCCGCGTCGGCTCAGCCATGACCGCGGCGCCGGACGACATGGCTGCGGCTGCGGCGCCGGACGACACGGCTGCGGTGCCGGACGACAGGGCTGCGGCGCCGGACGACACGGCCGCCTCGTGGTCGTTCCGACACGGCGCCCCCGCGGTTACAGGTACACTCGGTTAGCATAATCCGGCAGAAGCGCCCGTGCCGCAACGACGCGCGCCTGACGGGAGGGGAACCATGGCTGCACAAACGCTCCGCGTCCTGGTCATCGAGGACAACCCCGGCGACGTTCGGTTGCTGGAAGAGATGCTGATCCCAACCGGCGACGTGCAGTTCGAGGTGCGCAGCTTCGCCAAGCTGGCCAGCGGGCTGGCGGCCGTGCAGGACTTCGAGCCGGCCGTGATTCTGCTGGACCTGGGCTTGGGCGAAACCCAGGGGCTGGAGACCTTCACCGCCGCGCAGGAAGGCGCCGGCGGCGTGCCCATCGTCATCTTGTCCGGCCTGGGCGACGAGGCGGTGGCAACCCAGGCGGTTGCCACCGGCGCGCAGGACTACCTGGTCAAGGGCGAGTTCACCGAGGAGCGGCTGCGGCGCACGATCCGCTACGCCATCGAGCGGCAGCGCCGCGCGGCCACCGCCGAGGAGCGCATCCGCACGCTGGCCGCGGAGGAGCCGGGTTTCGCCGAGATCGTCATGAACCAGCCCGACGGCGTGATGGTGGTGGACACCAGCCGCAAGGTGCTGTTTGCCAACCCCGCCGCCGCGCGCCTGTTCACCGTGCCGGTGGACGAACTGGTCGGCAGCGAGCTGGAGTTCAACGTCCGCCCCGGCGCCACGCAGATGGTGCAAATCCGCGAGGACCTGCGCAACCCCAGCTATCTGGAAGCGCACAGCGCCCAGGCCGTCTGGTCGGGCAGCGACGTGCACGTTCTGACCTTCCGCGAGGGCGAAAAGGTCGGCGTCTTCGGCCGCCTGCTGCGCAGCATGGGGTTCTAAAGCCCCCGCCCAGCGACTCGAGCGTTGCCGGCCGTGGACCTGGGCCGCGTGGTTGCACGCGGGCGAGACTCGGCCGTACGGCGGCGCCGGCGTCCTGTCAGCTTTTTGTCATCACCAGATCGAGCAGGGCGTTCCAGCGCACGCGCCCGAACATCGTTTCTTCGCTCGACGAGAGGAACGCGTCGACAATCATGCCCGCCAGAAGGTCTGCGCCGCTCGCGGCGCGCGCACGCTCGTTCGGCGCCTGTTCGTTCATCGGACCGGCAGCGCCGGGCGCACTGGAGCGCTTGCGGGGAGTCGAACGAGCGTGCGGCCGCAGGGGCGGCCGCGGGGTTAGCGGCCTTTCCAGTAGGGGTTGGGGGACCAGTAGCGGCGGTTTTTGATGCCCAGGGCGAAGGTGGCTTCGGTGCTGGCGAGGATGGAGGTCTTCAGGCGCGTTAGCGCGTCGCCGCGCGAGGCGGCGCCCATCACGCGGTAGTCGCGTTCGTCGATCACGGAGCTGGCGTTCCAGCCCGCGCGGCTTTGCCAGACCTCGACTTCCACTTCCAGGTCTTCGAACTCGATGGACGTAATCTCGCGCTCGGTTTGGAGCGAGGATTCCTGCGCCACGGTTTCTCACGTGTGGGGGGAGGCCTGCCCAGTATACGGGCGCGGCGGCGCAGTCTGGCGTGTGCGAGGCGGCGCCCACCGACGCTGCCGCCGATGACGACAGGGCGCGTGCGCCGCGGCGCGCCGCGTGCGGCTGTGCCGCGGGTGTCAGAATGCGGCCGCATCCGCGCGCACCGCCGGCGGCAACCTCATGACCTCTGCGCTCTTTCAGCTGGTGACGCCTGCCGAGGCGTTGGCGCGGCTGTTCGAGCGGCTGCCGGCGCCGCGGGCCGTGGAACGGGTGGGGCTGACCGAGGCGGTCGGGCGCTGGACGGCGGCGCCGATTGCGGCGCCGGAGCCCAGCCCGGCCTTCGTCCGCTCGGCCATGGACGGGTACGCGGTGCGCGCGGCCGACACCTTTGGCGCGTCCGAGGGGTTGCCGGCCTATCTGCGCGTGTGCGGCGAGACGCCCATGGGCCGCGCCGCCGAGCTGCCGGTCGCTCCCGGCGAAGCGCAGCTCATTCACACCGGCGGCATGCTGCCGCCCGGCGCGGACGCGGTGGTGATGGTGGAGTACACCCAGCCGATCGACGACGACGCCATCGAGGTCGTGCGGCCGGCGGCGCCGGGGGCGAACGTCGTGCAGGCGGGGGAAGACTTGCAGCCGGGCGATCTGGTGCTGCCGGCCGGCCAACGGCTGCGGGCGCAGGACGCCGGGGTGCTGGCGGCGCTGGGGATTACGGAGGTGGAGGCCGCGGTCCGGCCGCGGGTCGGCGTGCTCTCGTCGGGCGACGAAATCGTGCCGCCCCAGGCGGCGCCCGGGCCGGGCCGCGTGCGCGACGTCAATTCCACCACGCTGACGGCGCTGGCGCGCGCGGCCGGGGCGGAGGCGTGCGCCTACGGCGTGGCGCCCGACGACCGCGCGGAACTGGAACGCCGCGCCCGCGCCGCGCTGGCCGCCTGCGACCTGCTGGTTATTTCGGCCGGGAGCTCGGTGAGCGCGCGGGACGTGACGGCCGACGTGATTGCCGCGCTGGGCGCGCCGGGCGTGCTGGCGCACGGGCTGGCGGTGAAGCCTGGCAAGCCCACCATTGCCGCCCTGGCCGGCGGCACGCCCGTGTTCGGGCTGCCGGGCAACCCGGTGTCGGCGATGGTGGTGTTTGGTCTGCTGGTTGCCCCCACCATCGCTCGCCTGCTGGGCGCGCCGTCTGTCCCGGAGCCGCGGCTGACGCGGGCGCGCCTGACGCGCAACCTGAGCTCGCAGACGGGTCGGCTGGACTTCGTGCCCGCGGCGCTCACGCGGCGCGGCGGGGAATGGTGGGCCGAGCCGGTGTTGGGCAAGTCGAACCTCATTGCCACCATGGTGCGCGCGTCGGGGATGGTGCGGATTCCTCTGGACGCCGGCGGCGCGGCTGAGGGGGCCTGGGTTGACGTCGAACGGTTCTGACTCGACCGCCGGCGCCGACCCGCCGCCGGCTGCTGCCGACCCGCCGCCGGCTGCCGACCCGCCGCCGGCTGCCGCCGACTCGGCGGGGCGCACGGTGTACTTGCACGACGTGCCGCTGGCCGAGGCGCGCGCGCGGATGCGCGCGGCGCTGGACGAGCTGCCGGGCTGGCCGCCGCGGCGGACGGTTTGCCTGCCGCTCGACCAGGCGCTGGGGCGCGTGACCGCGGCGCCGGTGTGGGCGGCCATCTCCAGCCCGCACTTCGCGGCCGCAGCCATGGACGGCGCGGCGGTTGCCGCTGCCGACACTGTGGGGGCCAGCGAAACCTCCCCGCGCCGATTGCGCGTGGGGACGCAGGCCGTCTGGGTGGACACCGGCGGCGCCATGCCGTCGGATGCCGACGCCGTGGTCATGATCGAGGACATCTTCGACCGCGGCGACGGCTGGATCGAAATCCTGGACGCGGTTGCGCCCTGGCAGCACGTGCGGCCCATGGGCGAGGACCTGGTGGTGTCCGAGCTGGTGATCCCCCAGGGCAAGCGCCTGGAGCCGCGCGACCTGGGCGCCATCGCGGCGGCGGGCCATCACGAGGTGGAGGTGATGGCGCGGCCGCGCGTGGCCGTCATTCCCACGGGGTCGGAGCTGGTGCCCATCGGCCGCACGCCCGCGCGCGGCGAGCTGATCGAGTTCAACGGCCTGATGCTGGCGGCCATGGCCGAGTCGTGGGGCGCGGAGGCCGTGCGCGGCGCAATCGTCCCCGACCGGTTCGAGGACATCCGCGCCGCCGCCGCCGCTGCGCTTGCGTCGGCGGACGTCGTGGTGATCAACGCGGGGTCGTCGGCGGGCCGCGAGGACTTCAGCGCGCGCGCGATTGCCGATCTGGGACGGGTCTTCGTGCACGGCGTGGCGGTGCGGCCCGGGCATCCGGTGGTGCTGGGCGCGGCGCAGGGCGCGCCGGTGCTGGGCATTCCCGGCTACCCGGTCTCGGCCGCGCTGACGTTCGAGCTGTTCGTGCGGCCGCTGGTGGACGAGTGTCTGGGGCTGGCCACCGCCCCGCGCCCCACGATCAGGGCGGTGACCCCGCGCACCTTGGTCTCGCCGGCTGGCGACGACGAGTTCGTGCGCGTGCGCGTGGGGCGTGTGGGGTCGCGCGTGATCGCCGCGCCGCTGGAACGCGCCGCCGGGGTCGTCATGTCGCTGGTGCGCGCCGACGGGCTGGTCACCATCCCGCGCTTTTCCGAGGGCGCGGCGGCCGGCGCCGAGGTGGACGTCGAGCTGTTGGGGCCGGCGCACGCCGTCGATCAGACGGTGGTGGCGATCGGGAGCCACGACCCGGCGCTGGATCTGCTGGCCAGCGAGCTGGCGCGGCGCTTCCCGCCCATGCGTCTGGCGTCCACCAACGCCGGCAGCTACGGCGGGCTGGTTGCGCTGCGCCGCGGCGAAGCGCATCTGGCCGGCTGCCACCTGTTGGACCCGGCCAGCGGGACCTACAACGAGACCGACGTGCGGCGGGTTTTACCGGGCCGCCGCGTGACGCTGGTGCACTTTGCCATGCGGGAACAGGGCTTGATCGTGCCGGCCGGGAACCCCAAGCGGCTGCGCGGCGTGCGCGACCTGGCCGGCGCGGGGGTGCGGTTCGTCAACCGCCAGCGCGGCTCCGGCACGCGCATGCTGCTGGACTATCTGCTGGCCGCGGCCGGCGTCGACTCGGACGCGGTGGAGGGCTACGCGCGCGAGCAGTACACGCATCTGGCCGTGGCCAGCGAGGTGCACGGCGGCGCGGCCGACGCGGGGCTGGGCGTGCGCGCGGCGGCCCGCGCGCTTGGGACGGACTTCGTGCCCGTGGGAATGGAGCGTTACGACCTGGTCGTCCCCGCCGAGCACCTGGCGCACCCCCCGGTGCAGGCCTTGCTGGAGGTGCTGCGCGACCCCGCGACGGCGCGCGCGGTGGACGCCATGGGGGGCTACGACGTGACGCGGATGGGCGAGGTGGTCGGCGGCCTCTGCGCCGCCGGCTGAGGCCAGGTGAGCGACCCCGCCGCGCCGGCCCATCTGGACGAGCCGTCTGCCGTCCGCCTGGCGCTGCGGCTGCTGACCGCGGCGGCGGCCGTCGGCGCGCTGGTGCTGGCCGGCCTGACGGCGGCGGCCGGGCCGCGGCCGGAGCGGCCGGAGCGGCCGGCCGCGGCGCCGGCGCTGACGACGCCGAGCCAACTGCCGCGGGGAAGCTTGCCGATCAACCTGCTGCCGCCCGACGAGCTGGCGGAGCGGCTGCCCGGCATCGGGCCGAGCTACGCGGCCCGCATCGCGCACGTGCGCACGATCTTTGGGCCGCTGCGTTCCGCGGACGATTTGAGCGCGCTGGGTATTCCGTCGGCCACGGTTCGGCGCATCGCGCCGCTGATCAGTTTTCGGACGTGACCTTGCTGCGGCGGCGCGCGCGCAGCGCAAGCGCTGCGGTTCCGCCAACCAGCAGCGCCTCGATCAGAATCGGCAGCGGCGAGCGCAGGTCGATGGACCACACGATCACGATGATCGTGAGAAAGAAGAACGCAAAGATCGAGGCGAACGTGGCCCGCAGCTGGCGGCTCATGCGGCGTTCACGCGGCGTGCGCGGCGCGCCCCCAGCATACGGGGCGCGGAAGGGGCGGGGCCAGCCGACCTGGCTGCCGCCGCCCCTGACGACGCGCCAGGGGAGCGCCGCCGCAGGCCGCGCCACGACCTGGACGCCGCGCGGCGTTTCCGCCCCCGCAGGCCGCGCCAGCCGCGGGACGCGGCATTCACGGCATGAGTGACAGCGTCTGGGCGCGCGGGCGTCACCGTCACCGGCTGCAAGCCGCGGCATTCACGGCAATGATAGGCGGCGTCAGGTGATTTGGGCCGCGGCGGCGCTGGCGGGCGGGGTGGCGTCCACGGCCTGGTGGGGCCCGCCGCCGTTCTGGCTGGCGGCGGCGCTGGCGCTGAGCGCGCTGGCGGCCGGCGTGGTCCGCCGCAACCGTCCAGCGCTGTCGCTGGCGTTGGCGCTGGCGGCGCTGGCGTTGGGCATGGCGCGCGGGGGGCATCACCAGAGCGCGCAGACGCCGCTGCTGTACCCGCCGGCCGGCGCCCAGGTGCGCCTGGAAGGCGTGGTGGTGGACGAGTGGGTCGGCGCGCGCCGCACGCTGCAGGTGGAACGCGCGGCGCTGGACGACGACGAGCTGTCGCCGGCCTCCGGGCGCGTGGATTTCTTCATGCCGCGCGGTTTGGCTCCCTGGCGGTCGCGCCTGGCCGTGACGGGGACCTTCGAGCCGTCCCCCCGCCCGCTGCCCGGCGGCCTGGCGCAGCTGGACCAGGCCATCGTCGGCCGCATCGACGCGCCGCGCGTGCGCATCCTCGACCCGCCGGCCCGGGACGACCCGTCCTGGCTTGCGCAGCTGCGGGCGCACATCGACCAACGGGTTCGCGCCGTGCTGCCGGAGCCGCACGGGGCGCTGCTCTCGGCCATCCTGGTGGGCATTCGCTCGGGCATTCCCGGCGACCTGCGCGACGACTTCGCGGCTTCGGGTCTCATCCACGTGGTGGCCATTTCGGGGTTCAACATCACCCTGGTGGCCATAGGCGTGCGGCGTCTGGCCGGGGTGGTGATCGGACGCTACGGGGTGATGCTGGCAATCGTCGCATTGCCGTTGTACGCCGTTCTGGCCGGGGCCGATCCCGGTGTGGTTCGGGCGGCGGTGATGGGCGTGATGGCGCTGTTGGCCTGGGTGCTGGGCCGCGACGAGGACGCGCTGGCGGGGCTGTCGGCGGCCGCGGCGGGGATCGTGCTGGTGGACCCCTCGGCGCTGATTGACGTGGGCTTTCAGCTCTCGTTTGCGGCCACGCTGGGGCTGCTGCTGATTACGCCGGGACTGGCCGACTGGCTGACGCAGCGCGCGCGCCTGCCGCGGCTGGCGGCGGAGATTCTGGCCGCCACGCTGTCCGCCAGCCTGATGGTGACGCCCATCATCGCCGCCACGTTCGAGCGCCTGCAGCTGGCGGCGGTTCCGGCCAACCTCCTGGCGCTGGCCGCGCCGCCCTGGATCATGGCGGCGGGCGTGCCGGTGGCGGTCTGGGCGGCGGCGCAATGGCCGCTGGGCGACGTGGTGGCCTGGATCGCCTGGGTCCCGCTGGAATACCTGATCCGCATCACGCGCCTGGCCGCCGGGCTGCCTGGCGCGTCGACGCCTATTCCAGGCTTCGGCCTGGGGCATGCAGCGGTGGTGTACGGCGCAATTGCGCTGTTGGTTGCCATGCAGGGCGGCCGCCGGCCCTGGCGAATCCCGCCGGTCGACCTGCCGATTCCGCGGCTGGCGCTGGCGGCGGCGGGCATTGCGGCCGTGGTGCTGCCGCCGGCGTTGGCGGTGGGCGGCGCGGCGCGGCTGGTGGACGACGGCGCGACGCGCATCACGATCAGCTCGGCGCGGTCCGCGCCCACGGTCTACGTGCGCCGCGCCGAGACGAGTCTGGTGGTGGCGGGGGATTCCTTGCGCCCGGTGGTGCTGGACGCGGCGCTGCCCGCCTGGGACCCGGCCATCGACCTGCTGGCCATGCCCAGGTCGGACGGGCGCAGCGCGGCGACGGCCCTGAAACTGCTGGCAGAGCGCCCCATTCGGCAGGTGGCGGCGCTGCCGCTGCACGCCTTGGGCGCGCACCTGGTCGCGCCGGACGGGTCGCGGCGCGCCGCCGTCGACGCCTCGGATCGGGCGGCCAGCGGCGGCGTGGTGGTGCGGCTGCTTTCCGACGCGTCTGGAACCTGGACGCTGCTGGAAACCCCGGACGCGGCGCTGCTGGTGGCGCCGCCCGGCGCTGCCGCGCTGCCGCCGTCCGGCGTTGCGGCCGACGTGTTGGTGCTGTCGCGGCGCGGGCTGCTGGCGGCCGGTGCGCCGCGCGCGCTGCGCGCGGCGGGGATTTCGCTGCTGGTGGCGCCGCACCCCACGCGGGCGCAACTGGCCGCCGTGCACGTCGAGGCGGACGGCGCTCTGGGCGCTCGCGCGCTGGTGGAAGGCACGCTGCTCACCATCCACGCGCGCGAAGGCCAGATCGAAGTGCGCCGTCCGGCCTGATCGCCGCCGCGGGCATGCCGCGCGGGGCAACCGCCGACGTCGACCCCAATAGCCGCCGCCCGCCGCCGGCCCGTCCTGCGGCCGGGGTACGATTCCGCCAACCGACAGCCCGAGGCTGCGTTGTGGGAGTTGCAACGGCCATCATCGGCGGCGGCGCCATGGGCGCGGCCATTGCCCGCGGGCTGATCCAACGCGGCTTGCTGGACCCCGGCGACGTCACCATTGTGGAGATCGTGGCCGAGCGCCGCGCGGCGCTGACCGCCGAGCTTGGCGCGGCGGCCAGCGCCGACCTGGGGAACACGGCCGCCGCCGCCGAGCTGATCGTGCTGGCCGTCAAGCCGCAGAACTTTGCGGACCTGGCCGCCGACCTTCGCCCGCGCGTGGACGGCTCGGCACTGGTGCTGTCGATTATGGCGGGCGTGACGCTGAAGGCCCTGCGCGAGGGTCTGAGGAACGACCGCATAGTGCGCGTGATGCCCAACATTGCGGCCCAGGTGGGGCGCGGCGCGTCCGTCTGGATTGCCGACCGCGGCGTCACGGCCGCCGACCGCAGCCTTGCACGCCGCGTGCTGGAGGCGCTGGGCGCGGCGATTGAAATCGAGCGCGAGCAGCTGATCGACGCGGCCACGGCGGTTCACGGCAGCGGCCCGGCTTACGTCTATCTGCTGGCCGAAGCCTGGATCGACGCGGCCGCGGCGCACGGCCTGGAACGGCCCACGGCCGAACTGCTGGTGCGCGAAACCATCGCGGGAGCGGCCGCGCTGTGGGAGGCGACGGGCCAGACGCCCGCAGAACTGCGCGCGGCGGTCACCTCGCCGGGCGGCACCACCGCCGCCGCGCTGCAGGCGCTGGCAGAGTTCGACATCCCGCAAGCCATGCAGAAAGCCATCACCGCCGCCGTCCGCCGCGCCGAAGAGCTTGCCTAGGAGTTTCCCCCGTCTTCCCCTCTCCCCTGCGGGGAGAAGCGGAATTTTTCGACGGATTGGAGCATGTGAAGCTCCCCCTCTCCCCCGCAGAGGTAGAGGGAAAAGAGGCGGGGGACGCCGCCGTGCATGGTGGTCTTCTCCCTCTCCCCCGCAGCGGGGGAGAGGGTTGGGGTGAGGGGGTCTTCGGGCGTTCGTGGCCGTTGGCTTTGGTAGCGTGCGCTTGTGCTTTGCCTGGGAGGTTCAGCCTGATGTCGTCTACCCTCAGCGCGGCTCAGCTCGACGAGCTGGCGAGTTTCGATTCGCCCACCATTGCCAACGCGGTCGAGCGCTTCCAGGTGCGCGACCAGACGCAGGGCTACGTCGGAACCAACGTGCGCGCCTTGCTGGGCATCAGCCGCACGCCGATGGTGGGCTATGCGGTGACCGCCAAGGGCGACAGCACGACTTACGGCCGCACGCGCGACCCGCAGCTGCAGTTCGGCTTGTGGGATGCGTTGGACGCATCGCCCAGGCCCTCGGTGGTGGTCATCCAGGACAGCGGCAACAATCCGTCCAAGTCGTGCCACTGCGGCGACGTGATGGGTACCGTCATCCGCGCGCTGGGCGGCGTGGGCCTGGTTACCGACGGCGGCGTGCGCGACCTGCCGGAGGTCGAGGCGCTGGGGCTGCACTACTTCGCCCGCGGCCCTGTGGTAGCGCACGGCACGGCCGTGATCTACGACGCCGGCGAGCCGGTGGTGATCGACGGCGTGCCCATCCAGACAGGCGACTTGCTGCACGGTGACGTCAACGGGCTGGTCGTGATTCCGTCCGAGGTCGCTGCCGAGGTGGCCGCCGCGGCCCGCGCCGTCCTTGCGGAGGAAGCGGAGCGCAAGCAGTTCGCCGCCTCGGAAGGCTTTAGCGTGGCGGGCTATCGCCGGCTGTTGGGTTTCTAGCCGCCCGCGGGGCGGTACGCCGCCAGCGCGTCGGCGGCGGCTTGCACGTCGTCCGCGCCGCTGAAGGCGTGGAAGCAGAAGCGCACGGCCGAGCCGCGGTGCGCGGGGCGGCAGATGATGCGGTGCGCGCGCAGGCAGTGCTCGGCCAGGTCGGCGCCCGGCGCGCCGTCCAAGCCAACCGTCAGAATGCCCGACCGAGCGTCCCCCTGGTCCGGCGTGGCCGTCCGCGCCCCCGCGACGCCGTGGAACGCGCGCCGCGCCTGCGCGGCCAGCGCCGCGTTGCGCGCCTGAATCTCCGCCGGGCCCAGGTCGTCCAGCAGCTGCAGCGAGGCGCGCCAGGCGGCGTAGAGCGCGTAGGGCCGTGCGCCGTACTCGTAGCGCTGCGCGTTGGGATGCAGCTGGGCGCGGCCGGGCGGAAAGTCGTAGACGGCCGCCGCGCCGCCGCCGCTGCCGGGCGGCCGCAGGCGATCCTGGGCCTGGCGGCGCACGTACATGGCGCCGACGCCTGCCGGACCCATGCTCCACTTGAAGGCCGGGAACGCCATGACGTCGCAGCCCAGCCGCTGCACGTTGGTGGGGCGCGCGCCGAACGACTGTGCGGCGTCCACCACGGTCACGATCCCACGGGCGCGGGCCAGCGCGCATACGTCGGCCACCGGCAGCACGATGCCGCGCTCGGTGGTGACGTGGCTGAGGCAGATGGCGCGGGTGCGCGCGTCCACGGCCCGCTCCAGGTCGGCCATAAAGGCGGCGCCGCCGCGCGACACGTCCAGCGCCGTGACCTCGACGCCCAGCCGCTCGCGCAGCGTGATCCAGGGCAGGTAGCCGCTGGGATGTTCCTCGGCTGAGAGGATCACGCGGTCGCCGCGCTGCAAGTCCAGGGCGCCGGCCACGAACGATATCGCCTCGGACACGGCGCGGTTCAGGGCGATTTCGTCCGGGTGCGCGCCGATCAGCCGCGCCAGGTCGGCGCGCAGCGCGCACAGCTCCGCCAGGTATTCCGCGCGCAGGTCGGCGTGCGCGTTGGTCTGCAGCGCCTCGCGCTCCAACCAGCGCCGCTGCGCGTCCAGCGTCTGCTGCGGCGTGGGGGCTACGCCGCCCGAGTTCAGGCAGTGGAAGTGGCGCAGCGCGGGGATCGTCTCCCGCAGCTGCTGGAACGCGCCGGGGTCAGCCATGCGGGGGCCTTGGCGTACCTTCTAGCGGAGGGGATCGGTGTCGACGGACCTGTTCCTGCAACGATATTCCTCAGGCCTCCTGGGTTCCGGCGTTGGCCGGAAGGCCGGGTGTTGCAAAGGTCTCGTGCGCGGCGGGAACTTCCACCCAGCGGCGCTCGCGGGCGGCCGTCAGCGCGGCGTCCACGACTTCCTGCGCGCGCAGCCCGTCGGCCAGCGTGGGCGGCACGTCGCGGCCGCTGCGGACGGCCTCCACGAAGCCGCGCATCATGCGCTCGCCAAAGAAGGCCAGGATGCCGGCGTGATCGGCGTCGTCCAGGGGCAGGCCCGGGTCCAGCGGGCGAGGGTCGCGGCCGAGCTGGTGGATGGAGGCGTGGAGCACGCCGTCGGTCAGCACGCCGGCGCGGGTGCCGTTGATCAGAAAGCTGCTGCGGCCCAACGGCAGGTGCGAATCCACCATGCCCACGCGGCTGGACGAAATCGTGCCGTGCGCGCCGCTGGCAAAGCGCACGCTCAGCACCGCGTCGTCGTCCAGCGTCAGCGGAACCTCGGCGCCGCTGGCCGGGTCGCGCGCGTGCGTCCGCACGGCGGCCAGATCGGCCGCAACCTCGGTTATCGGCCCGGCCAGATGCTGGGCGAGGTCGATCATGTGGCTGCCCAGGTCGCCCAGGGCGCCGCTGCCGCAGCGGGCGGGGTCGTAGCGCCATTCCATGGTGGGCGGGGCCTGGCCTAGCAGCCGTTTGTTGAACCGCTGGGCGTGCACGCTCACCACGCGCCCCAGCTCGCCGGCTTGCACCATGGCGTGGATGCGTTCCACCAGCGGGTTCCAGCGCAGCGTGAACCCGACCCCCGTGCGCAGGCCGGCTTGCACGGCCGCCGCGTGCATCTGGCGCGCCTGCGCCGCCGTGCGCGCCACGGGCTTTTCCACGAACACGTGCGCGCCCGCCGCGATGGCTGTCATGGTCTGGGGATAGTGCTGGTCGTCCGGCGAAGCGACCACCACGGCGTCCACGGCAGGGTCCGCCGCCAGTTCGTCCGCGCTGGCGTAGACCGCCGGCACGTCGTGCGCGGCGGCAACCTGGGAGGCGCGGACTCGGTTCGGCCCCGCAATGGCAACCACGCGCGCCCCCGCAACGGCCCGCAGCCCCGCCAGATGCGCCGCCGCCATAAAGCCGTACCCCAGCACGCCCACGCCCAGCGGGTCAGGCATGCGGCGGGCTCCCGAAGGCTGCCTGGGCGAGGGCCTGCATGTGCCGGCGGGCGCGGGCCATTTCGCGGTCGATGTTCTGGGCGCCCGTCACGTCCACGCGTTCGTTGACCAGCGAGCCGTCGAACCCGGCGGCGGCCAGGGTGGTCAGCACGGCCTGGTGGTCGATGTCGCCGTCGCCCGGCGTGCGAAACACGGGCGCGGCGCGCGGCCCTACGTGGTCTTTCATGATGAGCTGGCGGCACAGCCCGGCCACTGCGGCAACGTCGACGGCGGGGTTCAGGCCTTCGTAGTAGTGCACGTTGCCGGTGTCGTAGCACACGCCCACGGCCGGCGATTGAAAGCGGCGGAGCAGCTGGCGCAGGGCGCGCCCGTGCTTGCCAACGCCGGTGTGCGGCTTGGGGAGCAGGAGCACGCCCGCCTCCTCGGCCGCGCGCACGCCGGCCTCGAAGGCGGCGTAGAACCCGTCCACCTCCGCCTGCCAGGCTGGGCCGGTCTTGGGCGCGTGGGGGAACCCGTCGGGGCCGTACTCGTAGGGTCCCCAGCAGACCAGGGCGGGCACCTCGGCGGCGGCGGCCAGCGCGATGGCTTCGAGGAAGCGCGCCGGCTCGCCCGGCGCGGAGGTCACGCCGCCGTGCGACTTGTGATCGATTTGCAGCCCCGCGTCCAGCGCCGGCTGCACTGCCGCGCGCGCCTGCGCCTCGCTGGCGCCGCGCGGCCAGAGCGGGCCTTCGGGATGCTGGTCGTACAGCCCCACGTGCGTGAACCCGGCGCGGGCGATGCCTGCATAAGCCCGCCCGCGCGGCGCCCCGTCGCGCGCGTACGAAATCGTCAGCGAGGCCAGCCGAACGCTCATAAGCCCCTATCGTGCCGCCGCGCCCGCGCATGTCAACTGAGGGGCGGGGAATTGTGGATTGTGGATTGGCGCTGGCAGGTGGAACGGCCGTGCACCGCAGCGTCCCACGTTCTTCTCTCCCCCTCGTCCCACCGCGTGGGGGGAAGAGCCGCGCGCTGGCTCCGCGCATCGACGTGCGGAACTCTCGTCCCACCGCGTGAGGGAAGAGAGAAGACCCGCGGGGAGAGGAGGAACCAGCGGCGGGGTCAGGCGGGTTGGCGGCGGCGCCAGGTTTCCAGAACGAGCGCGAGCACGCCGGCGCCGATGGCCAGGTCGGCCAGGTTCAGATAGCCCACGAAGGGCGTGATGTTCAGGTAGTCGAACACGGCGCCCTGGCGGAAGCGGTCGATGACGTTGCCGAACCCGCCGCCCAGCAGCAGGGCCAGGCCGGCGAGTGTCCAGTACCGGTCGGGGGGGCGCAGCAGGACGTAGCCGACGAAGACGACCCCGACCGCCGTGGTGGCCCAGAGCACCAGCGCGGGGCGGTCGGCCAGCAGCCCGAAGTTGATGCCGGGATTGTGGATGCGTCGGAAGTCGAAGAGCGGGCCCACCGTCGCGCCGCCCGGCGGCAGCACGCGGTCTACCAGCGCCTTGACCGCCTGGTCCAGCGCCAGCACGGCCGCCGCCAGGGCGAAGGTGGCGGCGCGCCAGCCGGGCCGGCGCAGGTTCCAGCGCCGTGCGCGCGGCGGCGGCGAAGGTGGAGGGGGCGGCGTCTGCGGCGGCGCGGGGCCGATCCCTTGCAGCGGCGCGGGAGGCGGCAGCGGCTGCGGCGCTGGGGGAGCGTTGCCTGCGGGGTCACGCGCCGACGGGGGCGCTGTCCCCGGCGGGGTGGACGCGGATGGGCGCGCCGGCGGCTCGGGCGGGGTCACGCGCGCGCCGCCGCCATGCGTTCGCGCACGCGCTCCCAGCCCAGCCAGTAGTGGCACCAGAAGGCCAGCGCGCGCCAGCGGCCGAAGCTGCGGTAGCGGCGCGCCGCCACCGCGGGGTCCGCCGCCGCCGCGCCGAAGGTGCGCACGGCAAACCCGCGCGTGGCGCTGTCGATGGACAGCTCGTCGTAGGTCCCCAGCAGCATGCCCAGGTAGCGCGCGGTGACCGGGCCGATGCCGGGCAGCGCCTCCAGCGCCGCCAGCCGTTCCGAGGCCGGGCGCCCGGCCTCGGCCAGCGCGTGGAAGTCGATCGACCCGCTGGCCGCGCCCTCGGCCAGCGCCAGAATCGAGCGCGCCCGATAGCCGGCGCGCACTTCCTGGGTCAGATAGGCGGCGCCGGCTTCCAGAACCTCGCGCGGCGTGGGAAACGGCCGCTGGTCCACCCCGTCCGCCGGCGCGGGGCTCAGGCGCGTGAGCGCCGCCGCCATCTGCCGCGTGCGCTGCCAGGTGACGTTGGTCGTGCAGATGCCTTTGACCACGTCTTCCCAGAGGTCGGGGCTGCGGAGCAGGCGGCCGGCGCCCAGTTGGGCGATGGGCCGCAGCGCGGGCGAGCGGCGGCAGCGGTCGTGGAAGTCCGTCAGGTCGTCATCCAGCCGCAGCATCAGCCGCGCCCGCCGCTGCAATTCGCGCAGGTCGTCTGCCGACGGCTGGGGCCGAACCTCCAGCACAAGCGCGCGCCGCCCGTCCGAAGCGTCCGGCGCTTGGCGCAGACGCGTGACGTGGACGGCGCCGGAAGACAGCCGCTCCACCCGCGTCAACGTTTCGGCGGCGGCGTCCCAGCCGAAGGGCGCCAAGCCGTGCCAGCCGTGGGAGAGCGCCGCGGTCCAGAGACTGAACGAGGGATCGACCGCCAGGCGCACAGGTCGTCCGGCGCGGCCGGCCACCGGCTAACGCTCGATGATTTCGACCGTCGTGATCCGCACGTCTTCCAGCGGCATGGAGCGCTCGCCGCTGGGGCGCGCGCCGACGGGCACCGCTTCCAGCGCCGCCAGCGCGTCCTCGCCCTCGCGCATCTGGCCGAACAGCGAGTAGTCCGGGCTGAGCCGCCCCTGCGCCGTCAGGTCGTCGAACACGATGAAGAACTGCGACCCGTTGGTGCCCGGCCCGGCGTTGGCCATGGCCAGCGAGCCGCGCACGTAGGGGCGCTGGGGCGTCTCGACGTCGAAGCGGTAGCCGGGGCCGCCGGTGCCGCTGCCGGTGGGGTCGCCGGCCTGGGCCATGAAGCCGGGGATGATGCGGTGGAAGACGACGCCGTCGAAAAAGCCCTCCCGCGCCAGGAACACGAAGCTGTTCACGGCCAGGGGCGCTTCGTCCGCCAGCAGCTCGAAGGACAGGTCGCCCAGGTTGGTGGTGACGATGGCGGTGTAGGACGTGCCGGCCGCGATGACGGTGCCGGGATGCGCGTCGTACTGCTTCACAGAGGAACCTTCCGCGGCGGGGGTCTGGGGGGCGGGGGCGCTGGCTTCCCCGCAGGCGGCCAGCACCACGGCCAGCAGCCCGAGCAACACAAGCCGGCGCACGTGCCGCGCCTCCAGGGAAAAGTTGCGGCGCATTGTAGCGCCCGCGGGGCGCCCGACGCGGCGGGGACGGGGACGGGGGCGGGCGGCGAACGATGCGGGCGCGGGTCAGGCGGCGGCGCCGTTCCAGCGTTCGGTGCGGAACAGGCCGCGTTGGTAGGCCAGGTAATCGTCCTTGCTCATGCGCGGTTCGAAGTCGTCCAGCACGCGGCGCGCGGCGCTGGCGCCGCCGCTCAGCAGGTCCGCCGCCATCCATGCCAGCGCTTTGGCCGGTTCCAGGTAGGCCATCTGGGGGTCCGCGATTGCCCAGTCCACGGCGTGGCCGTTGCCCGAGGCGCCGGCCATGGAGGGATGCAGCGCGGGCATGACGTGCGACACGTCGCCCATGTCCGTGGAGCCGGTGCGGTGCCCCAGCCGCCGCACTTGCGCGCCGCCGTGGACGGTGCGTTGGTTGGCCATGAACAGCTCGGCCATGTTGGGGTCGTTGCGCAGGGGCAGGTAGCCGGGCAGCGTGACGATTTCCACCTCGGCGCCCAGCGCCAGCGCGCCGGCCTTGAGCGCGCGGTCCACGGTTGCGGCCGCGGCGTCGATGGCTTCGGTGGCGGCGCCGCGCACGTAGGTTTCCAGCCTGACCTCCGCCGGGATGACGTTCACCAGATCGCCGCCGTGGGTGACGATGGGGTGCACGCGAATGGCGTCCTCGTCGCGGAAGGTCTCGCGCAGCGCGTTGATCGCGGCCAGGCCCAGGTGGGCGGCGTACAAGGCGTTGATCCCGCGGTGGGGCGCGCCGCCGGCGTGGGCGGCGCGGCCCAGGTAGCGAATCTGCTTGACGACGCAGCCGTTGTTGGAGGCCGTCACGGCCGCCATGCCGTTCTCGTCTGGCTGCGAGTGGGTATGGATCATCATGGCCAGGTCGACGTCGTCGAACTCGCCGCGGGCGATCAGTTCGGGCTTGCCGCCCAGGAACTCCAGTTCGCCGGCCTGGACCAGGCCGTGGCGGTATTCGACTTCGACGTATTCCTCGGCCGGCACGGCAAAGAGCACGATGGCGCCGCAAAGGTCGCGCAGCACCGCCGGGTCGCTCAGCGCCGCCGCCGCGCCCATCAGCCCGGCGATTTGGGCATTGTGGCCGCAGGCGTGGGCGGCGTGCGTGTCGGGGTTTTCGTGCGGATGCCCGACCACCGTCAGCGCGTCCAGCTCGCCAATCAACGCCAGCGTCGGCCCCGGCCGCCCCGTGTCCAGCCGCGCCTTCACCCCCGTGCGCGCCAGCCCCGCGCGGTAGTCCAGCTCCAGCTCGTCGAACGTCTGCTGCACCAACGCCGAGGTCTCGAACTCTTTGAACCCCAGCTCCGGGTTGCGCATGATCGTCTCGCCAACCTGGATGATCTCTTCCCGCCGCGCCTCCACGCTGGCCGCGATGCGGTCTTTCAGGCCGCTTCCATCAGACATACGCAGCCCACTCCCCAGGTTCACGACACGGCCAGTGTGCCACGAGGCGGTCGGTCTCCTTCCGGAACGAGGATCCCGCGGCTCGGCGCGGACGAGCCGTCCCGTGAACGGCGTTCGGCGCGCGGCGCCGCCGGCGGGCAGGCGTTCGCCAGTTCGACCAGGCGGGCCAGGGCGTTGGCCAGGCGCATTTGGGTGGGGTTTTGGCAGCGGACGTGGAGCAGGCCGGGGCTGGCGGCGACGAGCGCCAGACATTGGGCGCGGCTGGTGGCCACGTTGAGGCGGTTGAGGCTGTAAAGGAACTCCATGCCGCGCGGGGCGTCTTCGCTGGAGCTGGTGGCCATGGAGTAGATGGAGATGGGCGCTTCCTGTCCCTGGAACTTGTCCACCGTGCCGATGCGGAGGCCGCGCAGCGCCGGCTCGTCCTTCAGGGTGCGGATCTGGCGGTTGTAGGGCGTGATGATCAGCACGTCGCCGCGTTCGATCCGCTGGGTCTGGCCCTTGGCGTTGGTCCAGGCCGCGTCCGCGTCCGTGTCGAAGAGCGGTTGGAGGCTGGCGGCGATTGCGGCGGCTTCTTCTTTCGAGTCGCTCACGCAGCGTTCGTGCGGCACGGCCAGAAAGCGCAGCCCGGCGCTATGGAACGGCGGCGTCCCGGCCAGGTTCAGCTTCTCGCGGCCAGGGTGCGAGCGCAGGCTGCCTGCGTAGAAGATTTCCGAGGTGTAGGCGCAGATGTCGGGGTGCAGGCGCCAGGTGCCGTCCAGGAACAGGCCCAGGTGCGCGGGCATCACCTGCTTGTCGCCCAGCAGGTGCGCCAGGGCGGAACGCTCGGCGCCGGGCGGGTGGGAGCCTTGCAGCGGCTGGTCCAGTTGCTGCGGGTCGCCCAGCAGCACGAGGTTGGTTGCGCTGCGCGCGGCCGCCAACGTGTCGGCCAGCGACATCTGGCCGGCTTCGTCGACGACCAGCACGTCGACCGAGGCTTGCATGACGTCGCTCGCCCACAGCCAGGACGTGCCGCCCACGACGTCCAGCGACCCGCGCCGCAGGGCCGTCTCGGTCTGGTTGTTGCTGGTCAGAGGCGCCGCGTCTTGGAAGGTGGGCGCGCTTCCCCGGCTGGTTTTCTGGCCGATGCGGACGCGGACGCAGCGCTTCCGAGCGGCGCGGGCGGTCTTTTCGAGCAGTTCGCCGATGACTTTGTGGCTGTTGGCGGTGACGCCCACGCGCTTTCCGGCGGCCACCAGGTCCACGATCATCTGCGCACCCACGGTGCTCTTGCCCGACCCGGGCGGCCCCTGGACGGCCAGATAGCTCTGGTCCAGCGCCAGCACCAGACGCTGGGCGGCGTCCTGGGGGTCTTCGCCGGCGGCCGCCAGCGGTTCGTCGGGTACCTGGCCGGCGCGCGGCGGCCGGCGCAGCAGCAGGTCGCGGGCGGCTCGGAAGGGGCCTGGGGCGTCCACGCCGTGCTCGATCACCCATTCGGCCAGGTGCTGGAGGCTCTCGGGTTTCGGCTTTGGGTTGACGTAGTCGAGGGGGATCAGCGACGTCGGCCGCGGCGGCGGCCGCGTTTGCCCCACCTTCAGGTCGATCTCGCCGGCGGTGTCGTCCACGCGCACTACCGTCCCTACCGACTGCCCGTCCTGGTCGCGCGGCTGGTCGCCGAGCTCGAACTTGTGGTCTTGGGCCGGGTAGCGGAAGCGGTGGATCGTGGAACTGGCGTTGGGGCGGGGGTCGTTCCAGGAGCGCAGAAAGTGGAGTTGGCCCAGCGCGTCGGACTCCTCCACGCGCTCGCGGTCGTCCAGGTCGTCGCGCAACGTGAAGAAGCGCCACCACATGGCCTTGTGCTCGCGCTGGTGCCAGCCCAGCAACTGCGCCAGCAGCCAGCTTCCGCGCTGGGTTTTGGAGGCGTCGGCCGGGTCCTCGGGCATTCCGGCGGTCAGCGCTTCTACCAGCGCCTGGACTTTCTGCTGGGCTTCGGAGTCCTGGGTTTCCTCTGGGGCGGGCACGGTGGGCCGCGGCGGCGGTTCGCCGCCGTCCGCCAGCACCTCGCACACCAGGTCGGCGCGCTGGTCTTCCAGCCAGTCCCGCAGGCGCCAGGTGGAGAGGCAGTCGTCGCGGTTGTAGCCCTCGATCTCGTCGCGCAGGTCGTCGCGCTGTTCGCCGTCGTCCGCGTGGTCGAGCCAGGCCTCGAACTCGACGATGCTGTCGCCGGCGTCGCGCAGGTCGGTCGAGCGTTCGAACCCGTACAGCGGTTCCAGCTTCTTGATGGAGTAGCTCTCCACCGAGGCGCGCACGCCCTGGCGCACGGTGCGGTAGAGATCGACGAACACGCCGCCGCGCAGCAGCTGGTCTACCTCGGATTCGCGCGTGGCGTGGCGGCCGGCCAGGCGTTTGATGGCGGTCTGTTCGTAGTGCGCGTAGTGGTAGACGTGCAGGGTCGGGTCGGCGGCCCAGCGGTCCATGATGAGGTCGATGCATGCCTCGAACGCCTGCCGCTCGGCTGCGGGCGTGACCGTGCCGTCTGCGATGGACCAGATGGCATGGAACGCGGGCTCGCCGTTTTGGTCCAGGCGGCCGGGTTCGATCAGGCCGAAGAGGTAGTCGATTCCGTCGATGGGGCCCGACTCGAAGAATGGGTCGCCTTCCAGGTCCAAGAAGAGGTCGCCCGGCGACGGTTCGGGCAGGGTCCACAGGCCGCGGTCGGGGACGATCTGCTGCTGGCGGTTGCGTTCGGGCGGGATGCGCTCGGCGATGGTGCGGCCCTGGCGCTCGCCGCGCACTTGAATCTCTGCCTGCGCCTGCACGCGCACCAGGGAATCCTGGCTGACGCCGTCTGGCCGCTGCGGCAGCGGCCGCGAGGGTTTGGCCAGTTCGCGCCGCGTGGTGATCTGAAGGTCGTGGAGCACCTTGCGCTGGCGCGAGTCGAGGTTTGCCACCAGCGCCAGGTCGTCGTCCGTGCGCCAGCGGGTGCGGCAGCATGAACGCCAGCGGCAGAAATCGCAATGGGACACCGGCTCGGGGTAGGTCGGCAGCTGCAGCCCCGGGTCGGGGACGCGCAGCGCGCCGCTCAGCTGCCGGTCGATCAGGCGGTAGTAGGCGGCGAAGTCGGCCACGCGAAAGCTCTCGGGTTTCTTCTCCGCGCCGCCCAGCGCCAGGTGCATGTGCTCTGGTTGGCGCCCCTGCATGGCGCCCAGCAGGTCGGAATACATGGTGAGCTGCAAGACGGCGGGCGCCGTGGCGTGGCGCGCGCGTTTGGTGTCCCAGACCTCGTAGCTCCAGCCGCGCCCGCCGCCGGGCCGTTCCACGCGGCGCAGGAAGTCGGCGTAGCCCAGCCGCTGCCCGTCGGTGAGCACGGCCTGGTAGATGACGTCGACGCCGGCGTCGATGGCTGCCAGCGTGTCTGCGCGGCCGCGTGTGACGCGCTCGGACGACGACACGCCGTCCAGCGGCTGGATTTCCGTCACGCCGAAGCCTTGGCCGCGCAACTCGCACAGAAAGCGCGCCTCGTGCTCACGCCCGCGCTTGGCGATGCGTTCCAACACGGCGTCTTTGCGGACCGGGCCTTCGAGGTGTCGTTCGACCACGGCGCGTTCCAGGTCGGCCAGGTGCCGGCATTCCAGGAACCCAACCAAGTCGGTTGCGGAATGGACCAGCCGCCCGTCGATTATTTGCATGGAATGGTCGCCCTCCGCCGCGCCAACCCGGCGGCTCGAACACCTGGCCCAAAAGCGCGATGGGTCGAAGTCGGCCCCCGCGCCAACCCAGCGGCTTTGCCGCTCCGCCTCAGGCGCCTCGCGCGGACGGCATGCTACGCCACCGACCCCGTGCGCTTTACCCACCGCCCCCCCTCACCCTGCCCTCTCCCTCAGGGAGAGGGGAAGAAGGGGAGAGGACGAGGGAGGGGTGAGGGGGCGGGCGGATGGCGGGTGTTTCCGGCGTTGCCGTTTGGCGTGAAACACTGGCGGCGGGACGTCTGGTCGAGGTGGTGCGCACACTCCACGTGAAACGCTCGGTAGGCCGGCGCCGCGCCGGCGGCGATTGGGCCGCGGCCAGCGCCGCGGGCATCGTGCAGCGGCGGCTGCGGTTGACCAGCGGATCAATCGTCATCCCGTCGCGCGCCGACCAGCCTGGGCGGGAGCTGGACCCAGATCTCAGGCTTCTGATCCGCGCGCTTGGCTGGCGGCCGGAGGGCCCGGTGGTGGAAGTGGCGGCCTGGGATGCCGGGCTGGCGCTGGCCGCGGCTTCGGCGGGCTGGGACGCGGCGGGCGCGCTGGCGCCGCTGACGTTGGGCGCGGCGCACAGTTGCGCGGCTGGCGCAGGTCGCTGGCGCGTGCAGCCGCCGCCCGAGCTGCCGCCCGCCGCGGCCGCATGCGCCGTGGTGCGCGCGCCGTACTGGCTGGGGCGCGCCGGCGTGGAGTGGACGATCCGCCGCGCGGCGCGCGCCTTGCGCCTGGGCGGGCGGCTGGCGCTGCTCGGCGGCCGGGGCAGCGGCGTCGATTCGCTGCCGTCCCGCGCCGAGGCCATCGTGGGGCCGCTCATCGAGCGCGGCGCGGGTCACCACCGCCGCCTCTATGTCTTCGAGCGCCGCATTGCTGCGCCGCCCGCGCAGACGTTCGGGTGGACGTCGACCGCCAGGCTCGACGGACGCCCGCTGACGCTGCACCACCATCCGACGCTCTTCTCGGCGGATCGGGTCGACCCGGCCAGCGAACTCCTGGCCGCGTCCCTGCCCGACCGCGGCGGCGCCTGGCTGGACCTGGGCTGCGGCAACGGCGTGCTGGCGGCCGCGGCGGCGCGCGCCGACCGGTCGCTGACGGCCGTGGACTGGAGCTTTGCCGCCGTCGAAACGACCCGGCGCACGCTGGCGGCCAACGGGGTGGAGGCTCGCGCGGCGCTGGCGGACGCCGTGCCGCCGGACCTCGGACCCATGGACGTGGTGCTGTGCTATCCGCCGCTGCACGTGGGGCCGCGCGTGCGGCACGGGCCGGCGGCGCGCCTGATGGCGGCGGCGCGCGACTGCCTGGCGCCCGACGGCGAGCTGCGCGTGGTGCTCACCGGCGCCCAAAGCCCGGCAGCTCTGCTGTCGCCGCACTTCCGCCGCACGGCGCTCGCGGCCGAACGCGGCAGACACCGAGTCTTTGCCTGCCAGCAGCCCATGCGTCCTTCCGCGTGAGCCGGCGCGGCCCGCCGCCGCAGGGGCCGCCTGCGGAGGGCCTCGGCTCAGGCGCGCAGGTCGAAGATGACTTTGGCGCCTTGGCCGGACTTGGCGGTTTGGACGGCGGCGGCGGCGTCGGCCAGGTCGAACTCGTGGGTGATGATTGGCGCCAGGTTCAGCCTGGGGATCAGGTCGAGCGCGCGCTGGAAGGTATGGACGCGCGTGTTGCTGCCGATGATCGAGATTTCGCGGGCAAAGAAGTCGAAGGGGCGCAGGTCGAAGCGCGCGGCCGGGTTGCCGACGCTCAGAATCAGCACCACGCCCGAGTCGCGCACGCTGTCGAGGCAGGCCTGGAGCGCCGCGTTTGCCCCTGCGGCCTCGATGGTCACGTCGGCGCCGCCGCCGTTTGTCAGGTCGCGCGCCGCGGCGGCCGGGTCGTCTTCGGCCGGGTCGAGGACGTGGTCCGCGCCGAGCGTGTCGGCCAGGGCGCGCCGCGCGGCGATGGGCTCGCTGACGAGCGTTTGCGCGGCGCCCTGATGCTTGGCGAGCTGCAGCGCCAGCAGGCCGATGGGCCCGGCGCCTGCGATGAGCACGGTGTCGCCGGGGGCGGCGGTCACGCGGTCGAAGCCGCGCACCACGCAGGCCAGGGGCTCGGTCAAGCTGGCCAGGCGCGGGTCGGCGGCGCCGGGCAGTGGGAACACGTGGCGGCGGCCGACGTTCACGTGGTCGGCCCAGGCGCCGCGCGCCATGATGGCCTTGTTGGGGCAGAAGTTGACGAGCCCGCGGTCGCAGGTGGGGCAGTCCTCGCAGCCCGTGTTGGGTTCCACGACCACCAGATCGCCCGGCGCCAGGTCGTCCACCCCGGGGCCCACGGCCTGCACGGCGGCGCTGAACTCGTGCCCCGGCACCCAGGGGTCGGACCGCTCGGGGAACCAGGCGTCGAACTTCCAGCCGTCCCAGTAATGCAGGTCCGTCCCGCAGATGCCTGAAAACGCCACCTGCAGGCGGACTTCGTCCGGACCCGGCGGCGGCACGTCCAGCGTCTCGACGCGCAAGTCCCCGGGGCCGTACAACACGGCGGCCCTGGTCTGCTGCGCGAGGGGTGGTTTGGGCGTCATCGCAACACGCCGCACGCTACCCAAGCGTTCCAGACGGTGCAACCCGTCCCCCTCCAGCGCCGCCGAGACGCGCGTCGAGCCGTCAGACCCGCGGGGCATGCGTCCTGCGCGCGCGGTGTGCAGGCGTTCTTCATCACGCCGACGGGCCGCGTGGTGCGTGCGTCCTGCGCGCGCGGTGTGCAGGGATGCGCCCGTGTCTGGAGCGTGACGAGCTTGGAGGCGCCGACCTCGTGCTGGTGGGCGCGGGGCGCGCGCTGGGCCGCGCTGGAACTGACCGCGCGCGGCCGCTCCGATACCATAAGGCGCGAAGCGTGCGCCGCTGGACCGGCGCCTAGGCTGACGGGACCGGGCGCATGGCCGACGACCAAACCAAGGCGATCGACGCCGCCATTCAGCAGATCGAGCGCAAGTTCGGCGCGGGGTCCGTCATGCGCATGGGCGGCATGCACGTCGACGCCGTGCCCACGGTCTCGACCGGGTCGCTGGCTCTGGACGTTGCGTTAGGCATAGGCGGGCTTCCGCGCGGCCGCATCGTCGAGATTTTTGGGCCGGAGGCTTCCGGCAAGACCACGCTGGCGCTGCACGTGGCGGCCGAGGCGCAGAAGGCCGGCGGGACGGCGGTGTTCGTGGACGTGGAGCACGCCATGGACCCGTCCTACGCCGAGGCGCTGGGCGTGAACGTGGAGGAGCTGATCGTCTCGCAGCCCAGCGCCGGCGAAGAGGCGCTCGAAATCACCGACGTGTTCGTGCGCAGCAGCGCGGTGGATCTGGTGGTGGTCGACTCGGTTGCGGCGCTGGTGCCGCGCGCCGAAATCGACGGCGACATGGGCGACACGCAGGTGGGCTTGCAGGCGCGGCTGATGTCGCAGGCCATGCGCAAGCTCACGGCCAACATCAGCCGCTCGCGCACCATCGTGGTCTTCATCAACCAGTTGCGGGAGAAGATCGGCGTGATGTTTGGCAACCCCGAAACCACCCCCGGCGGGCGGGCGCTGAAGTTCTACGCCTCCGTGCGCCTGGACATTCGCCGCATCGGGCAGATCAAGCGCGGCACGGAGGTCATCGGGGCGCGCACGCGCGTGCGCGTGGTCAAGAACAAGGTGGCGCCGCCGTTCCGCTTCTGTGAGTTCGACATGATGTTCGGCCTGGGCGTCTCGCGCGAGGGGGACCTGATGGACCTGGGCGTGGAGCACGGCGTGCTGAGCAAGAGCGGCGCGCACTATGCCTACGGCAAGACGCGCCTGGGCATGGGCCGCGAAAAGGTGAAGGCGTTTCTGCGCGAGAACGAGGAAATCTCCGCCAGGCTGGACGCCGAGCTGCGCGAGCTGCTGCTGGACCGCGGGCGCGAGGAGCGCTCGGCGTCAGCCGCCCAGGCCGCCTCGTAGCCGCCGGCGCCGCGCATGCCAACGCCCGCGCACCCGCCCGTCATCGCCGCTATCAGCGGCGGGCACATGGACGCCGCCGTGGTCAAGACGGCGGCGTTGCTGGCGCGGGACCGCAAGGCGCCCCTTCTGCTGCTGCACGTGATCGAGGTCAGCCACCGCCATCCGATGGACACGTCCAGCGACGAGATGCTGCGCACGGCCGACGCCGTGCTGGCGGGCGCCGAGCGTCTGGCGCCCGCCAACGGCGTGGACGTGCGCACCGAAATCAAGCAGGCCCGCTCGGCGTCCAGCGCCATTGTGGAAACCAGCCTGGACGGGGGCGCGTCCGCGATAGTGGTGGGCGCGCACCGGTTCCTGGGCGAACACGAGTGCGACCTGGGCTGCACTGCCACCCACGTGCTGCGCCACGCCGTGGCGCCGGTGCTGGTCTGTTACGACCCGATCCGATAGCGGATGAGTCTGGGACTGCGGGTGATGGGCGCGCCGACCAACGGGTTGATGGTCTTCGGCTGCCGCGGGCACCCGGCGTTGACGCGCGGCGTCTGCGGCGAGCTGGATTGCGAACCTGGCGCGCTGGACATCTTCGAATACGGCAACGACAACACCTTCGTCCGCATTCTGGACAACGTGCGCGAGGCGGACGTGTTCGTGGTGCAGACGTCGCGGCGGCCGGTCAACCAGTTCGTGATGGAGATGCTCATCACCATCGATGCGCTGCGGCGCGCCTCCGCCGCGCGCGTGACCGCCGTGATGCCGTATTTCCCCTACATGCGCTCCGACAAGAAAGACCAGCCGCGGGTGCCGATCACGGCGCGCCTGGTGGCCGACCTGCTGGCCACGGCCGGCGCCGACCGCGTGCTCACGCTGGACCTGCACGCCGACCAGATCGGCGGGTTCTTCAGCATCCCCGGCGACCACCTCTCGGGCATGCCGCTGTTGACCAGCTATTTCGAGCAGCAAGGGTTCGACGACCTGGTGGTGGTGGGCGACACGGGGCGCATCAAGACCGCCAGCGAATGCGCCCGGCGTCTGATGGCGCCGCTGGCCGTGCTGGACAAGTACCGCGACCCCATCACCTCCGACGTGACGGTGCGCGGGCTGGTTGGCGACGTGCGCGGCCGCACGGTGCTGTACGTCGAAGACGAGGTGGCCACCGGGCAGTCGCTGCGGGAAGGTCTGCGCGAAATCACGCGCCACAAGCCGCGCGCCGCCTACGCGGCCTGCGTGCACCCCGTGTTTCTGGAACAGGCCTACGAGATGGTGGAGCAATCGCCGCTGGAAGCCATGGTGGTGACCGACAGCATTCCGCTGGCGCCGGGCCGTCCGCACACCAAGATCAAGGTCCTCTCGATTGCGCCCCTGCTGGCCGAAGCCATCCGCCGCATCCACACCGGCGAGTCCGTCAGCGCCCTCTTCGCCGAACGAGCCGCCGGCTGGAGCCAACCAACGATTGGCGTCTGAGCCGCAATCCCCCGCCGCCCGCGGGCGGCGGGGAGCGCGGTTCATGAACCTCGACCGCGGGAGGTCAGCCGTCGTCGGGGACGACCCGCCAGAGGCGGGCGCCTGACGCGGTTGGGTTCGCGTCTGGCGGAGCGTCGTTGTAGAAGTCCACGAAGTAGAGGCCGTCCGCCAGATAGGCGACCCCGGTGATCGAGCCGAAACCGTCGCCCACGTATTTCACGAAGATGGAGGGCCGCCGCGCCACGCTCCCGTCGGCGGCCAGCTCGATCTCCCAGATTTCTTTGCCTTTGTCGGCCGTGCCCTCTACGAAGTTGGAGCCGTAGGCGCCCATGTAGAGGCGTCCCTGGCGGGCGGGCGGGAAGGCGCCGTTCACCGCGAACGCCAGGCCCACGGGGGACACGGCCGGCGGCCCGAAGAACCAGAGGCCGCGCCGCACGATGCTGCCGTCGGTGCCGTCGTAGCCGTAGTTCTGGCCGGCCTGGAGGCGCAGCAGCCGGTCGATCTTCGGCCCGTTTTCCGCCGTGTAGATTGCGTCGTCGTGCGGACGTTGCGCCAGCGCAAAGTCGTTGCGCAGGCCCTTGGCCCACTGATACGACACCGGCGCTTCTGGCTGCGCGGGGTCGT
Source organism: uncultured Chloroflexota bacterium (assembly GCA_958296175.1). GTDB lineage: Bacteria > Chloroflexota > UBA11872 > UBA11872 > UBA11872 > UBA11872. The sequence goes on along the minus strand of OY282448.1, from coordinate 548,898 downwards.
AGTGCGGATTGTCGGCGGGCGCTGAGCCGTCGCGGTTCAACCGCAGCACCTTGCCGGCGAAATAGCGGTCGTCGAGGCTGCGTTCCCGGCGATTAGCGTCGCCCACGACCGCGTAGAGCTTGTCGTCGCGGCCGAAGAGCAGGCCGTGAATCTGATGCGACACTCCGGACTGCTCGTTTTCCATCCGCAGCACGTCCACGACGCGGGCCGCCGTGCGGCCGCCGTCGTCGCTTTCCAGCCGCACGATCTTGTTGTGCAGCTCGTCGTCGTCGTCGCGGTACACGGTGGACACGTACACGTCCCCGGTGCGGGGATCGACGGCCACGCCCGAGAGGCCGCTCTGCCCGTGCATTTGCGTCGGCGGGTCCGTCGCCCGCCTGTTCAGGTCGGCGGCAAAGGTCCACAGCGAGCCGTCGCGCCCCAAAGCTTTGACCGAGCCGTACAGCTCGGTGATATAGGCCACGGGCGCGTCGGGGCGGGTGGACGGCGAGGGGACGGCGGCGACCTGCACCGGCAGCGTCAGCCCGTCGGCCGCCAGTTCGACGCGAAAGCCTGGGGCCGCGCGCCAGGGCTGCTGCGGCGAGCGCGCGCGGGTGACGAACAGCGGCGCGACCGAGGCGTTGCCGCGCGGGGTGTCGTCTGGCTCGAAGAAGAAGCTGCCGCGGGCCGTCGGCGCGCCGATCAGGAAGCGCTCGGGATCGAGCTTCACGTGCGGCAGCCAGACCGTGCGCCGAACGCCGGAGGCGTCCCGAAACGTGAGCGCCGAGGCGGGCAGCTCCAGCGCGGTCGGGCCGGCCGTGAAGGTGAGATAGGCGCTCTGGAAGCGGCGGGCCGTGTCGAACGCGCGCACGGCGAGCTGGCCGTTCACGCCGCGCAGTTCGGCCATGCCGGCGCCGGAGCCGCGAATTTCGACGACGGCGCCCGGCGGCGGCACGATCGGCGCGCCGTCGTCCGCGCGCCACTGCACGCTGTCCGGCCGAACCCCGCGCAGCCGCAGGGGCGTGGGTGTCACCAACCCTTGCTGCGCCGTTAGAAACACGTGCGGCGCCGACCAGGCGGACCACTCGCTTGCCGGGTCGCCGCTGGCGTCGCGGTGCCGGGCGCGGACGGCGTACACGGTTTTGTGCCGCAGCCCCATGCGCCCCGCCAGCAGACCCTGGAAGCTCCCCTGCTCCAGGTGGGCTTGGTCCAGCAGCCCGGACTCGACGAGGATCGACCAGACCCGCAATCCGCTGGCGAAGTCGCGAATTTCGAACTCGGTGGCCGTGTGCGCGTCGTCGGCGTCCGCGTCGACGAAGGCGCCGGTTTGCAGCGCCAGCACGTACGGGAACGTGTCGCGGTACGTCAGCGCCCGGGAGGGTTCCACGATCGAAGGGGGCGCCGGCGGCGTGTTGCCGCTGCTGGCCGGCGTGGGCGCAGGCGTGGGCGCGGGCGTCGGCGTCGCGGTGGGCGCTGGCGTCGTCTGCGGTTGCGGTCGGGGGGCGGCCGCCGGCGCGAGCGGCACCCCGGCGGCCGACGCCGCGGTCAAGGCGCCGGCGTATGCGATTCCGCGCTCGTCGAGGATGAACGCCGTGACGGCGCGGTACTCCGCGCTCGACAAGCCCCTTGGCCCCGCGCCGCCCACGGGCATGGTGCGCTGGATGTAGCGATAGAGGTCCTGCGCCGTGGCGTAGCGGTTGTGGAGACCCGGGGCATCGAGCGCGAGCGCGGTCCCGCCGCCCAGGTTTGCACCGTGGCACGCCGCGCAATGCACCCGATACAGCGCTTGGCCGGCCTGCCGTTGCGCGGGGTCGCTGGCCAGCGCCGCGTGCGTCGAGACGCCCGCGAGCAGCACCAGCGCCGCGGCCGCAGCGCCCAGGATAGCCAGCCGCCGCATGCGCGCCTCCGGACGTTGCATCGTAGTCACGAGCGCTATGCCAGGCGGCGCCCGCGGTGCGCCGCCTGCTGGACGGCCCGCGCGACTATAGCAAGCGCTATCCGTTGGGACCGCAGCGAGACCGCAATGGGACGGCCCGCGCGCGGCTATAGCAAGCGCCGCCTGCGGCGATTGTCGCGCACGTTTCCTTCGGCGCCTCTACGTTGCCGTGCATTGGCGCGTGCGCGGCGTGCGGGAATAATTACAGGCTAATTCCAAATCCCGTACGCGCGCTTCAGCGCCAGGATGCGGGCGGCGGACGCATAGATACGGTCTGCGGAAATCACGCCATCCTGCACGGCCCGCACGATTGCGTCTCTGACCCGGTACACCCGCTGAATATCGTAGGCGCCCTGCTGGTTGGCAAGCAGCACGATGTCCACGCCGGCCGTTATCGCTTCCAAGACCGCCTCTTCCGGGCCGTAGGCAGCGGCGATTGCGCCCATCTGCATGTCGTCCGAGATGATGACGCCCTCGAACCCCAATTCGTTCCTGAGAAGTTTGGTCATGATGTCGTGCGACAGCGTTGCCGGCCGTCCGCTTGGGTCGAGGTTACTGTTGACGACGTGCGCGGTCATAATCGGGGCGTCGTATCCGCCGTCGATGAGCGTTCGATAGGGCGCAAGTTCTTCCGTACGCCGATAGGTATCCGTCACGTTCGTCACGCCCAGATGCGTGTCGCCAGACGCGCTCCCGTGTCCTGGAAAGTGTTTCAACGCCGTGACGATCTGCCGTTCGTGGTGGGCCTGGACGAAGGCGAGGGCGTGCGCCGCCACGACTGCCGGGTCGCCGCCGAACGAGCGTTCGATCGCGCCGATGGCCGGGCTTTCGGGGTCGATGTTCACGTCGACCACCGGCGCGAAGTTCCAGTTGAGGCCCAGGTCCTGCATCGAGTCCGCCAGCGCCTCCGCCGCGCGGCGGGTGTCGGCCGGGGCGCCGCCGCCCAGAGTTTGCGCGGACGGCAGGGTGACCGTGAAACCGTACTTCGCTTTCAGACGATTGACGTAGCCGCCTTCCGCGTCGATGGCGATGGCGTAGGGAATATCGCCAGTGGCCTGAATGGCCGAGGTCAATTCCCGCAGCTGCTGCGGCGAGGTGATGTTGCGCACCATGGCGCCCTTGCTGGGAGCGTCGTAATCGAAAAGGACCACGCCGCCGGGTCGAATGCCGCGCAGCATCGCGGCGGCCTCGCGGTCGAGGGAGGCGCCGCGAAACCCGACCATGAGCATCTGCCCCACCGCCTCGGCGAGCGTCAGGTCGGCGGCCAGCTGGCCGCCGACCTCCGGGCCGCCGTCCTCCGGGCCGCATCCCGCACCCGCGGCCATCACCGCGAACGTCAGGGTCAGCTTGCAAAGCGCTCGCCGTCCGATCATTCGACGGTTCCAGTCGTCATGCAATCCTCGCTGGGAGCTGGTGCACTGGACTGGCGCGGCATGGAGCTGCGCCCGCGCTTCCGCCGCGTGTGCACCCGTGACGCTCGGCGGGCGCCTCACCCTGGGGTTCCCGGCGCTCCGGCGTCGACAGCGTACGCCAGGCCCGCGTTGTGGAACCAGTGTGCGGCGGGCCGTAGACTGCCTGGACGTGCGCGGCGCCCTCGGTATTCCGCAGGCGCGGCCGCGGCGGGGAACGTGCGGCGGGGGCGCCCGCCGCTGCGTGCGGCGCGGCGCGCGCCGTTCCAAACGTCAGGGGGACCCGATGACGCACGCCGAGACCGACCCCGCACGCACGCAGCTTTCCATCCAGAAGTCGGAGGCGCGCGGGCGGCGGGGTATGGCCGCCACCAAGCACCCGGCCGCCAGCGCCGTGGCCGTGGAGGTGCTGGCCGCGGGCGGCTCGGCCGTAGACGCGGCGGTGGCGGCCGCCTTTGCTGTGGGCGTGGTGGAACCCTGGAACAGCGGCATCGGCGGCGGGGGCTACGCCGTGGTGGCCGGCCCTGACCACGCGCACGCGGCGGCGTTTCCCATGCGTTCCGGCTCCGGCGCCGCGCCCGAACGCTATCCGCTCGACGGCCGCGGCAACGTGGGCGCGTTTCTCTGGGCGGGGGTGCAGGACGACGCCAATCTGCACGGCTACCGCGCCATGGCCGTTCCCGGCGCCGTGGCCGGGCTGAGCGCCCTGCACCAGCGTCACGGCCGCATGCCATGGCGTGAGTTGGTGCAGCCAGCCGTCAGGCTTGCCCGCGGCGGGTTCGAGCTGGGCTGGTATGACAGCGCCTACATGACGGCGCTGGCGCCGGCGGCGCGGCGCCACCCCGAGCTGCACCGCCGCTTCTATCCGGGCGGCGAGCCGCCGGGGTCGGACCACTTCGAACCCGCGCGCATCACGCAGCCGGAACTGGCCGCCAGCCTGGAGGCCGTCGCCGAGGACGGCGCGGAGGCGTTCTATCGGGGCGATCTGGCGGCGGAAATCGCGCGCGCGTGCGCTGACAACGGCGGCGTGATCCAGCGGGCCGACCTGGCGGCCTACCGCGCGCGCGTGTCAGCGCCGCTGCAGACCTCCTACCGCGGCGTTACGGTGCTGGTTCCCGGCCCCGGCGGCGCGGGTCCCACCACCGTCCAGACGCTCAACCTCTACGAACACTTCGACGCGCCCGCCGCCGGACGCGTCTCGGTGGAACGCCTGCATGCGTATCTGTGGTCGGCGCGCCTGGCCTTCGCCGACCGGTTCCACTTCATGACCGATCCCGAGCGCGCCGACGCGCCGTGGGACGCGCTGGCGTCCAAGCGCTACGCCGCGGCGCGCGCCCAGGCGGTCGACCCCGCGGCCGCGCCCGACGGGTATGCCCCGGGCGACGCCTGGGCCTACGCCGCGCCGGAGCACGCCGTGCAGCGGCTGAAGTCGGAGACTTCCACCACGCATCTGTGCACGGCCGACGCCGATGGCACGCTGGTCTCGCTGACCAACACGCTCGGCGGCGGCTGGGGGGCCGAGGTCGTGGCCGGCGACACTGGCATCGTCTGGAACAACGGCATGATGTGGTTCGACCCGGTGCCGGGGCGGCCCAATTCCATTGCGCCCAATCGCTGCGGGCTCAACAACATGACGCCCGCCGTCGCGCGGTCGCCGGACGGCCGGGCCATGGCCGTGGGCGCGTCGGGCGGGCGGCGCATCACCAACTGTGTCACGCAACTCATCGGCTACGTGTTCGACCACGGCCTGGGCGCGCAAGCCGCGGTTGCCGCGCCGCGCGTGGACGCCAGCACGCCCTGGGTGACGGTGGACCCCCGCTTTGGCGCAGAGACCCTGGAGGCTTTGCGCGCGCGCGGCTGGGACGTGCGTCCGCCGGCCATCCCCGGCCGCTCCGCCTTCGCCAGCCCGGTGCTGATCCTGCGCGACGCCGACGGCGGCCTGGGCGGCGGGGTGGACGTCTTCCATTCCGCCGCGGCGCAGGGGCTGTAGCAGGGTTTCCGGGCCGTCGCGTGCAACGTCGGAATCAAGGGCGACGACCGGGTCGAAGGAGTCAAAGGCGTCGTATTCGAACTCATGGGAGACTATTCCGGGTATGAATCTCGCGCTCTTCAGGACTGGCTCACGCAAGTCTAATTATTGATATGAGCCGAGATTCCGACACGCGTTCATCCCCGCAACAGGGCGGCAGTGACATAAATCTCGGTGGAACGCTGCCCCGCTTGGCTTCGTTGGAAACACATCTGCCTTATCTGGCGACAACGAAAGACATCGCCGACCTCAAGTCGATGATCTCCGAGTCCGAGAGGCGGAGCGCCGAACGAGAAACAACACAGCTGCGCTGGCTCCTGGGCATTATCGTTGCTGCAGGTATGAGCTTGGTCATAACGCTCATTGCCGCGGTCGTACAGCTTGTCGCAAACTGATCACTGAGGGGCGCAGCTCGCCAACGCGCCGCCTCTGTCGGCGAAGGTCTTCATCGACGTCGTTCTGTGTGCTGGAACCCAGCATCACGCCGAATGTGGGCCGGCCGGCCGCCGGTCTCGCGGCGGCGCAATGTTCTCAGGGCGGGCGTCCATCCTGGCCGTACTATCATCGGACTGGCTCACCCCTGCGCGGCGTATCCCGCATGCCCACTCGTCAGTCGTTCTCGCGGCGTCGGTTGCTGTGGTTGGCCGGCGCGGTTGGCTTCAACGGGGCGGCGGCGGCGGGATTGGCCGCGTGCGGCGCGGACGCGGCGTCTGGCGGCCAGCCGCCGGCGGCCGCAGCTTCGCCGGCTGGCCAGGCCCAGGCCGCTGACGCGCAGGCGTCCTCCACGCCGCCGGCCAGCGCTGCGCCCGCCCCGACACCGCCCACGGCGCCGCCGCCCGCCGGCCGCGCGCTGCTCGACATGGCGGCGCGCGCGCGCGAATCGCAGGGCGATATCGGCCAACAGCCCACCGCGCCGTCCGCGTCGGCGCCGTCCGCATCCGCCGCCGGCCTGACGCTGCCGGCCGACCTGCGGAACGCGCGCGCCAGCCGCCTGATCCCGCCGGGCGAGCAAGACCCCGACGCCGTCAGCGCCTGGCGCAACATTGGCTGGATGACCAACTTCGACGTCGCGCTGGTCAAATTCGACGAAATTTTCTGGGGCGGCGTCCCGCGCGACGGTATTCCGCCCATCGACCGGCCAATGTTCACGCCCGTGGGCCAGCAGGACGACTTTTTGGCCGGGCGCGAGCCGGTGATCGCGCTGGAGATTTCCGGCCAAGCCCGCGCCTACCCCTTGCAAATCCTGACCTATCACGAAATCGTGAATGACGACCTGGGCGGCCGGCCCGTGGCGGTGACGTTTTGCCCGCTCTGCAATTCCTCGGTGGTGTTCGACCGCGAGCTGTTTGGAGCGGTGCTGCGCTTTGGCGTGTCCGGCAACCTTCGCAACAGCGACCTCATCATGTGGGACGACCTGACCGAGACCTGGTGGCAGCAGCTAACGGGCGAAGCCATCGTGGGCGATCTGGCCGGCGCGGCGCTGAAGGTTCGGCCCTCGCAACTCATTGCCTACGACGAGTTCACGGCCGCCTTCCCGCAGGGCCAGGTGCTCACGCCGGACACGGGGTTCATCCGCAGCTACGGCATCAACCCCTACGGCGGATATGACAGCGGCAGCGGCCGCCCCTTCCTGTTTCGAGGCGCGCTGGACGACCGCCTGCGCGCGACCGAACGCGTGGTGGCCGTGGAGATTGGCGGCGAGGCCGCGGCCTACGCCTTTGCCGACCTCCGCGAGCGTCGAGCCGTCAACGACGACGTCGGCGGTGCGAAGATCGTGGTGTTCTGGACGCCCGACACGGCCTCGGCGCTTGGCCAGACGTCGATTGCCGACGCCGACGCGGTGGGGTCGGCGGTTGCGTTCGAGCGGGTGGTCGATGGCCGCGCGCTGACCTTTGCCGCCGCCGAGGGCGGGGGTTTTGCCGATCGTGAGACCGGGTCGACGTGGAGCGTCACGGGACGCGCGCTGTCGGGGCCGCTGGAGGGCGCGCGGCTGCCGCCCGTGGTGCATGCCAACCACTTCTGGTTTGCCTGGGCGGCCTTCAAGCCCCACACCCGGCTCTACCGCCCCGCGTGACCCGATTGGCGCGCCCGTGCAGCCGCCGGCGCGTTCTTGCCCTGGCGTCCGCATGCGGCCTTGCCCTGGCCGCATGCGCGGATCCCGTGAGCGACGCCGCGCCGTCACCGGCCGCACCCCCGGCACGCGCGCTTCGGGCGGACAGACCACCCGCCGCCCCGGCCGCCGTCTTGCCCACCGTCCCCCCCGACGCGCCGCTGTCCGACCCGCCGGAGGCCAGCGCAACGCCGGTTCCCGCCGCGCCGCCCGCGCCGCCTCCGTTCACGGCGGTCGTCCCGCCGTCCACGACCATCGCCGGCGCCGCCACCCGCCCGCAGCTGCCGCCCGAGGTTCTGGCGGCGCGCACGCTGGCGCCCCTCGGGGATGCCGACCAGGGACGCATCCAGGCCTGGCGCGGCGCCGGCTGGGCGACCGACTTCCACGTTGCCGCCGTCCCGCTCGGCGAAGTGCGCCCCGGCGGCGTGCCCCGCGACGCCATCGCGCCGATCGACGCTCCGCTGTTCGTCGACGGCGCGGCGGCCGACGCGCGCCTGGACGCGCGCGAACCCGTCGTCGTGTTCGCCGTCGGCGCCGACGCCCGCGCCTACCCGCTGCGGGTGTTGGTGTGGCACGAGGTCGTGAACGACGTCGTGGGCGGCCGTCCGGTGGCCGTGACCTACTGCCCGCGCACCAATGCGGCGCGGGTGTTCGAGCGGCGCGTGCAGGGCGCGGCGCTGCGTCTGGGCGTTACCGGTGTCCTGCGGCACGGCGGGCTGCTCATGTGGGACACGCTCACGCAAAGCTGGTGGCAGCAATTCACGGGCGAGGCGCTGGTCGGCGGTCTGACCGGCCTGCGCCTGCCGGCGCGGCCGTCGCTGCTCGTCAGCTACGCCGCGTTCAGGCGCGCGCATCCGGCCGGCCTCGTGCTCGGTGCCCACCGAGAGGCGCCCGCCCCGTACGGCCGCACTCCCTACGCGGGACACGACACCCGCACCGGCGCCCCGCCGTTCTTCGATGGACTCCCCGACCCCAGGCTGCCGCCAACCGAGCGCGTGCTGGCGCTGGATCTGGACGGACATGCCGCCGCGTACGCCTTCAGCCTGTTGGCCCGGCGGCGCGTGCTGAACGACCAGATTGGCGCTCGACCCGCGGCGGCGTTCTGGGTCCCAGGCACGCTGTCGGCGCTGGACGCGCCCCGCATCCCGGACGCGCGCGACGTCGGCGCTGCGGCCGCCTACGATCGGCGCGTCAACGACCGCGCGTTGACCTTCGAGTTCACCGCCGGCGCCTTCCGCGACCGCGAAACTGGAAGTTCCTGGACCTTCCACGGGCGCGCCCACGCCGGCCCCCTGGCCGGAACCCACCTCCTCCCCCTCGTCCACCAAACCCCGCTCTGGTTCGCCTGGCCAGCGTTCCACCCTGGAACCCGGCTTGTCGCGCACCCGTCCTAGGGCCGTCGCGCCGCCAGGCAGTCCTGCGGCCAGCGGCGGACCCGCCCGCGCGGTCCGCGCGGCGAGCGAGGCGGTGCAGAAGACGCTGGCGTTGGGCGGACCCGGCCGTGTAGACCGCTGGCGCGGAGGCGGCGCAGGTGCGGCTGCGTGATGCCTGTGTAGACCGCGCTGGCGCGGGGGCGGGCGGCGGCTGGCTGCCGTGCAAGCAGGCATTGACTGCCGTACGATGACCCGGCGGCGCGAACGCGGAACGTAAGAGCAGCCGCGCCCGCCGGAGCGCCCGATGCCCCAACACGTCGAGTCGAGTGTCAACGACGCGCTGGGCGGCGTGCTGCGCGGCATGTTGCCGTGCGGTCGTCTCAGGTCCGAGAACGTCCGCGCGATCGCCGGGCAGCCGGGCTTGCGTCCCGACCTGCTCCTGACCGCCGCCGGCCGCGCGCCGGTGGTGATCGAAGCCGAATACGAACCTGCGGGCAGCGTGGAAGCCGAGGCGTTGTCCCGTCTTGGCCTGGAAGCCGCGGCGGACGGCGGCTGCATCGAAGCCGCGGTGGCGCTCCGCTATCCCAACGAGCTGGGCGGCGCGGACGACCTGCGGGCCGCGCTGTGCGGCGCCCGCCTCTCGTGGTGCGTCTTCACCCAGGAGTCCCAGGGCGTCGCGCGCTTTCCGGCGTCTGGCTGGCTGGACGGGTCGATCGAGGACCTGGCCGATCTGATTCGGCTGAGCTCCGTGCCGCAGCGCGCGGTGGACCAGGCGGCCGCAATCCTGGAGCAGGGTATCGAGCGGGCCGCGGCGATTTTGGAAGACGCGGCCAAGCTGCGGCCCGCCAGCGCCCTGGTGATCGCCCAGCTGCTGGGCATGACCACCGCGCCGCACTCGCGCCGCATGGCCTGCGCCATCATCGCCAACGCCCTGATCTTTCACGAGCGGCTGGCCGGGATGCACGAGGGCGTCAAGCCGCTCGACCTGGTCAACGGCTCGTCCACCGGCAGCCTGAAGCGCGAGACGCTGGGCGCCTGGACCGGCATCCTGGCCATCAACTATTGGCCCATCTTCGCCATCGCGCGGGACGTGGTCGGCCAGCTGGAGTCGTCCGACGCGGCGCGGGTTTTGCGCACCCTGCGCGCCACCGCCACGGAAATCCGCTCCAGCGGCGTCGACAACGCGCACGACCTGACCGGGCGCGTCTTCCAGCGGCTGATCGCCGACCGCAAGTTTCTGGCCACCTTCTACACCACGCCCGCCTCGGCGGCGCTGTTGGCGCGGCTGGCCGTGGCGCGGCTGGACGCCGTGGACTGGTCCGACGCCGCAGCCATCGGCAAACTGCGCGTCGCGGACTTTGCCTGCGGAACCGGCGCGCTGCTCTCGGCGGTGTACGACCAAATCGCCGCCCGCCACGAGCGCGCCGGCGGCGACGCTGCGGCCCTGCACGCCGCCATGCTGGAAGACGTGCTCTACGGCTGCGACGTGCTGCCCTCGGCCGTGCACATCACCGGCTCCACCCTGGCCGGCGCGCAGCCCGCCGGCAAGTTCGAGGGCTCCCGCCTCTACACGCTGGCCTACGGCCGGCAGCGCGACGACACCGTGGCCATCGGCTCTCTGGAACTGCTGGGGACGTCAGCGGCCATGTCCCTGTTCAACACCAGCGACCCGGCCCAGCGCACCGGCAGCGCCGGCGAGGAAACCGCCGCTCAGATCATCGCCGAAGTCCCCGACAAGAGCTTCGACCTGGTGATTATGAATCCGCCGTTTACGCGCGCCACCAATCACGAGGGCGCGCACGCCAGGATCGTCAACCCCGCATTTGCCGCCTTCGGGGCCACCAAAGCCGACATGGACGACATGGGCACGCGGCTGAATCAAAAAGGACGGGGAACCGCCTACCACGGCAACGCCGGCATTGCGTCGGCGTTCGCAGCGCTGGCGGACCGCAAACTCAAGCCCGGCGGCGTGCTGGCGCTGGTGCTGCCGCTGTCCGCCGCCGCCGGGCTGTCCTGGCAAAACTTCCGGCGGATGGTGGCGGCCGAGTACACGGCCATCACGGTGGTGAGCATTGCGGCAAACAATCGGGAGATGTCGTTCTCGGCGGACACCGGCATGGCGGAGTGTCTGGTCGTCGCCCGCAAGCGCCGAGACGGCGAGCCGCCCGCCGCGCGCGTTCACTTCACCTCGCTGGCCCGCCGCCCCGGGGGATTTCCTCACGCCAGCGCGCTGGCCGCGCACGTGCATGCGCGCGGGACCGACAGGGACATCGAGGACGGGCCGTACGGCGGGACGCTGCTGCACATTGGCGATGAGAAATTCGGCTCGATGCTGACCGCTCCGTGCGAGGCGGATGGAGCGGCCTGGGGCGGGGTGCGCCTGGCAGACTATTCGCTGGCGCAAACGGCCTACGCGCTGGCCGACTCACGGCTATGGCTGCCGGGCCAGACCACGCCGCTCCGTTTGAACACAACACTTCTAGGAATCACCGGCCAGCTGGGACTTGTCGATCGCGACATCACCGACCCGCGTCCCCGCGGGCCATTCGACAAGACTGCGCCAGAGCCAACCGCAACCTACCCCGCCTTGTGGAACCACGACGCCCACAAGGAAACCCGGCTGATTTGCGAGCCTGACTCGCAACTGCTGGTACGCCCAGGCATGGAAGCGAAAGCCGCAAGAGTCTGGGAAACCGCCGGCCGCGCTCATTTGAACCGAGACTTTCGGTTCAATTCCCAGCCGCTGACCGCCGCATTCACCGAACGGCCGTCCATCGGCGGGAGAGCCTGGCCCAGCGTCACCTTTGCCGATCGGCGGTTCGACTACGCATTTGCCGTGTGGAGCAACGGCACGTTGGGCTTGCTCTCGTTCTGGTGGCACGCCAACCGCCAGCAACCAGGGCGAGGCACAACGACCATACGTGCAGCAGAGCATCTGCCCATGCTGGACTTCCGCCAGCTCAGCGGGGAGCAGCTGACCACCGCGGAAGCGATCTTCGAAGAGTTCCGGGACAAAGACCTGCAACCGGCCTACCTGGCCGACGCCGACCCCACCCGCGCCTTGCTGGACCGCTACGTCATCTGCGACCTGCTGGGGTTCGACGAGACCGTCTACCAAGCCGTGCGCCGCCTAGCCGCCAAGTGGTGCGCCGAACCCTCCGTCCACGGCGGCAAACCGCGTCCCCCCGGCGCTGCGTTGGTTATCTAGCCCTACCGAACTAAAACCCAATAAACGATCCAGATCTTGACTAGCGATTTTAGATTTACGATTGGAAGGGCACTTTAAAATGTATCAAAATTTAGCGAAGCCAATAGACAATGACCGTACCGATGAAGCCTGCGCCAAGTTTACCGGAAACATCATCACCGGTAATGAGAAGGTAGGAGCCTACCCCGAGCACTACAAGCGTAACCAACACTTGCATATAGGGTTTTATGGTTTCGTCATCAAAACGAGGAGGCTTTGATCCTATGACTGAGACTCCTCGATCTCAGTCGAACCAACACCGATGCCAATGCTGCGCTTGATCGTCTTGATGGCGAAGGACAGCTGTGTACCGAACAACCGCTCACGACGACCTGAGTCAGTGACTCGCAACGCTAGCGGGACATCCACTCGTCTCTCTCCGACCGAAGCTCGGTGCGGATAGATAGCGTATCGACTACAGCCTCACAACCCCGACCTTGCCTCTGCACATCCAAAGGCTGCTGCGCACGAGGTCGTCCGGCTCGGCAGCTCTTGGCCGTGCGAGCGCTGGCCGACACAGTTGCTGGAAGGAGGCCTGCGCGCCGTCGTCAGGGCAGCGGCGAACCGCGGTCGGACTGACAGGCGGGCGCTGATGCGTCACAATTGGGGGCGGTGGTCGTTGTGTGCGGCGAGGTGCGCTTGTGCGGTTTCCCAATCCCGTTCGGCAGAAGATTCTGGCGGGGCAGCCGTCGTTCGGGTCGTTCTTGAACCTGGCGTCGCCCATGGCGGCCGAGGTGTTGATCGACGCCGGCTTCGAGTGGCTGGCCGTGGACGTGGAGCATGCGCAGTGGGACACGGGCAGCACGACCGAGGCGTTTCGGGCCATCGAGGCCCGGGGCGGCATTCCCATGGCGCGGGTGGAGTCGCACGACCCCGTGGTGCTGGCGCGCACGCTGGACGCCGGGGCCATGGGCGTGATCGTGCCGCACGTCAGCACCGCGGCGCAGGCGCAGGCCATTGCTGACGCCTGCCGCTATCCGCCGCGGGGGCATCGCTCGTCCGGCTCCGGCCGCGCCACGATCAACACCGGCGACCGCGCCCAGATCGACGACGAGCTGCTGGTCTGCCCCCAGATCGAGGACATGGAGGGCGTGAACAACATCGAGGCCATCATGGCGGTGGACGGCATGGACGTTGCGTTCATCGGGCCCAGCGACCTAGCCATTTCCATGGGGCTGAGCACGGCGGAGGCGTTCGTCGACCCTGACCACACGGCCGCCATCGACGCGATTCTGGCCGGCGCGCAGGCCAACGGCAAACCGGCGGGGACGCCGGTGCAGGACGTGGGCGTGGCGCGCACCCTGATTGCGCAGGGCTTTACGCTCATCGACTTTGGGAACGACCTGCGCATGCTGAGCGCGGCCGCCGGCAGTGCGCTGGCGGCCATGCAGAGCTAACGCCGACGCGCATGGCCTACGTCACCTCAGACAAAGTCGCGGTCATGGGCGCCGCCGGCGCCGTGGGGTCCAACATCGCGCAGTCGCTGCTGGCCAGCGGCGCCGCCGGCCGCATCGCCATGTACGACCCGTTCGCCGCCGGCGTGGAAGGCGCGGCGGCCGAGATTCACCACTGCGGGTTCCCCGAAGCCGACGTGACCTGGACCACCGACGCGGCCGAGGCGCTGGCCGGGGCCGCCTACGTGTTGAGCTCGGGCGGCGCGCCGCGGCGCGAGGGTATGACGCGCGAAGACCTGCTGCGCGGCAACGCTGAGATTGCGGCCCAGCTGGGCCGCGACATTGCCGCGCACGCGCCGGACGCGCGCCTGGTCGTGATTGTGTTCAACCCCGCCGACGTGACCGGGCTGGTCACCCTGGTCAACTCCGGCCTGCCGCCGGCGCGCGTGACCACGCTGGCCGCGCTGGACAGCACGCGGCTGCAAACGGCCCTGGCCGCGCACTTCGGTGTGCCTCAGCACCGCGTGACGGGTTGCCGCACCTACGGCGGCCACGGCCAGGAAATGGCGCTCTTCAAGAGCCAGACGCGCATCGACGGCGTGCCGCTGAACGAGATCATCGCGGGCGCGGCCGAGGCGAACGGCGTGAGCCTGAATCAGGACGGCTGGGCGGCGGTCCGCCGCCAGGTGGTCGACGGTGGCGCGCGCATCATCCAGCTGCGCGGGCGGTCGTCGTTCCAATCGCCCGGCCACATGACGGCCATGATGGTGCACGCCGCCGCGGGCGGGTCCAGCTTCGAATGGCCCTGCGGGGCCTATCTCACTGGCCAGCCCTACCGCCAGGTGATGATGGCCATGCCCGCCCGGCTCGGCCCGCACGGGGTGGCGTGGTCGCTGCCGGACGGCGACGACGCCGAGCGCGCCGAGCTGGACGCCGCTTATGCGCATCTGACCGCGCTGCGCGACGAGACGATTGCCATGGGGGCGCTGCCGCCGCTGGCGGCGTGGCCCTCGGTCAATCCGCATCTGGCCGACTGACGAACCGCGGCCCCAGAGCCGACAGAGCGGCGCCCGCGGCGAACGGCCGACGCCGCGGCGGGCGCGGGCGCGCCGGTCTGGTCTCAGCCGAAGGCGCGCAGCACTTCCTCGGGCATCAGGCGGCCCACGTTGCTGGCCGAGTAGACGGCCGCCTCGACGCGGCGGTCGGGGTCCAGCACGAACGCCGCCGCCTCGAAAGCGTTGCGCCGCGTGTGCCGGTAGGCCCCTACGGCGTCCACGGCGGCGGGATACGCCAGCTCGCCGACCAACGGGAACCCCAGCGCCAGCCTCTCCGAGAGCGCGGCCAGCTCAGTGCGGCCGTCCACGCTGAGTCCCAGCACGTCCATCCCCAGCGCGCCAAGCGCGTCCAGCACAAAGTTGTAGCCGGCCAACTGCCGGCGGCAATGCGATCACCAGTGGCCGCGATAGAACAGCAGTACCGTGCGCCGCGCGGCCAGGTCGTCAGGCACGCGGAAGGGCGCGCCGTCGGCCAGCACCCCGGCCACGCTCGGAAACGACTCGCCGATGTCTAACCTGGCCATTCGCGGCCTCCCGCCTGGTTCGCCGCCGCCAGTATGGAGGACCGTGCGCAGCGTCGTCACTCCCGCCGACGACCGGCGCGATCCTCGTTCCAGACCAGTACGGGAGACCGCGCGCAGCGTCGTCACCTCCGCCAGACCCGTCGGGCGGCGCGGCCTTGCCAGGTCGAGACGCGCGACCGGCAGCCGGCGGCATCGGGCTCGATACGATGCCATCCCACTCGCTCGTGGGGCGCGGGCCCAGCAGCCGGCGGCGGGATTCTGTCAGAATCGTTTCACCTGGGCCGGCCGGTTTGCAAGAATCGGGCGGCAACCCGTCCATTCACCTGTGAGAGCGCCCATGGCAACCAAGCCTTCCCCCACCATCACGGCCTACCTCAAGCCTGTCTGCGGCTGGAGCGCCGGCGTGCGCGCCGTGCTCGGCAAGTACGATCTGGCCTACGAGGACAAGGACATCATCAACGACCCCGCCAGCTACCACGAGATGGTGATCAAGAGCGGCCAGCCGCTCTCGCCCTGCGTGGTGGTGGACGGCCGCATGCTGGCCGACGTGAGCGGCGAGGAAGTCGAAGCCTGGCTGGCCGACCGCGGCTACGTCGCTCGCAACAACCTCCCCACCCCCGTCCCCATCGACCAACCCTGCGCCGACGAAGTCCACGCCGCCAGCGTGACGTTCGAAGAGGGGTAGCGCCGCAGCGCAGCCCGATTCGCCGGGCCGGCCGGGCGCCTCAGGGAAAGCACTGCGCAAAGCAGCCGTGCCGCGTTTCGCCGCAGCGGCGCTCTCATGACCGCCGTCGCGGCTGCGCGACGAACGCATCGTACGGGCTGGCGATTCCCAAATCCAGTTTCGAGTGGCGGATGTCGCACGCATGCTAGGGTTGGCGCCCACCAGCGTGGCAGAATGCGAAGACACATTGGGGAGACGCATCGTTGGAAGCTACTGAGACCAAGCTGCTGGAGTTTTTGAGGAAAGCACCACAGCTCACCATCCCTATCTATCAGCGAACGTACTCCTGGACCGAGGCGCAGTGTCGGCAGCTTTGGAACGACATTTTAAGAACTGGCGAAGACGACAAGATCACCTCACACTTTATCGGATCCATAGTGTACATTGGACAAGGTATTTTCCAGGTTGCTACGCCATCACCTCTTCTAGTGATTGATGGACAGCAACGCTTGACAACGGTGTTTCTCGTTATTGAGGCACTGGCCCGTCATCTTGGAGAAAGCGAACCTATTCAAGGGTTCTCAGCTAGGAAACTGCGAAGCTATTATCTACAAAACACACTTGAAGATGGAGATCTTCGGTATAAGCTGATTCTCACACAAAATGACAAGCAGACCTTGATGGCGATTGTCAACCAAAAGCCGTTACCAGAGGAGCGCTCACTGCGTGTGAGTAAGAACTTTGACCTTTTATTTGAAATGATAAAGCAGAACGATGAATCTGTGATGTCTTTGTGCAAAGGCTTATCAAAGCTGACAATGGTGGACATCTCTCTGGACCGCGATCACGACAATCCACAACTCATCTTTGAGAGCATGAATTCTACTGGACTGGAGCTGAGCCAAGCTGATCTGATTCGCAATTTTGTCTTGATGGACCTTGATCAAGAACACCAGACACGACTCTACAATGAGCACTGGCGTCCTATGGAGATTGCATTTGGGCAAGAGGCCTATGGAAAGCACTTTGACTGGTTCATGCGCCACTATCTGACGTGTGTGACCGGTGAGATTCCTAACGTTCGAAAGGTATACGATGCTTTCAAGAAATATGCGCGACAACCTGATATTGCTCGGCGTGGCATAGATGCGCTTGTTGCAGATATTCACACCTATACAGGACACTATTGTGCAATGGCGCTTGGGCAGGAAACGAGCGCGCACCTTGACACTGCTTTTCGGGACCTTAGGGAACTCAAGGTGGACGTTGCGTATCCGTTGCTGCTTGAGTTGTACCACGATTACTCCCAGGGGATATTGGATTCTGACGAACTGGGACGTGTAGTACGTCTGATTGAGAGCTACGTTTTTCGTCGAGCCGTATGCGCCATTCCTACAAACTCTCTAAACAGGACCTTTGCATCCTTTGCCAACGCACTCAAGAAGGACCGCTATCTTGAGAGCATCCAAGCACACTTTATGCTTCTGCCTTCCTATCGGCGCTTTCCTTCCGATGATGAGTTTCAACGAGAGATCAAGACACGTGACCTCTATAACTTCCGAAGCCGGAGCTATTGGCTTCGACGAATGGAGAATCACGACCGCAAGGAGTTTGTTCCGGTTGACGAGTACACCATTGAGCACATCCTCCCTCAGAACGAGAACTTGTCGTCGGCTTGGAAGAAAGAGTTGGGCGATGAATGGCAGCGAGTACAGGAGATGTGGGTGCACACACTTGGCAATCTGACATTGACTGGCTACAACGCTGAATACAGCGACCGATCTTTTGCCGAAAAGAGAGATATGCATGGAGGATTTAGAGAAAGCCCACTGCGGCTGAACGAGTATATGAGGGTGGCTGAGAGTTGGAATGAAACCGAGATCAAAGGCCGTGCTGATCGACTCGCCGCAGCGGCGGTCAAGGTGTGGCAATCCCCAGCTATACCCGGTGATATGCTAGCCGTTTACCGTGGATAGCCTCAGAAGCCGGCTTCCTTCCGCATTGATACTCATCCTAATCTTGGCAGTTGTAAAATAGCACAAGCGCTCTTTGATGGCTTCCGCAAAGGGGTGCTAGCGCTTGATCTTTGCGTTGCTGAAGCATTTCTCAAGGTCTATATCGCTTACAAATCCGAGACTATCTTTGTTGATGTTATCCCGCAAAACGCGCAGCTTCGAATCTCACTGAATTTGCCGTTTCACGAGCTTCGTGACCCTCAACACATTGCCAAGGATGTGACCAACATCAGACGCTGGGGCAACGGCAACGTTGAGGTTGTTTTGGATAAACTGGAAGATTTTCCCTATTTGATGGGGCTCGTTCGTCAAGCCTTTGAGAAGCAGATGAGCGATGGCCTGGAAGAAATGTGAGCGCGACCTTCGCTTACTGCGTATCCCCGTGGCCTGAAGGTCCCCGCAGTTCTGCGCCCAAGCGGTGTTGTAGCGCTCGGGTTACTTTGTTGTGGGATCGGTCGGCTTCTTTGTCGGTTAGCGTTCGGTTGGGGGCGGCGTAGCTGAGGGTGTAGGCGAGGCTGCGTTTGTTGGGGGGGATTTGTTCGCCGCGGTATTCGTCGAACAGGCGCACCGAGGCCAGCAGCGGGCGGCCGGCGCGGTGGATGGTGTCGAGGACGTCGGCCTGGGGGGTGTCGGCGTCGACGACCACAGCCAGGTCGCGGCGCGCGGCGGGGTAGTCCGACCACGGCTGGAACTGCGCCGTGTCCGTGTCGAAAGCGCGCACGGCTTCCACGTCGACCAGCAGCGCCCAGGCTGGCTCGTCCAGATCGAAGGCCGCGGCGACCTGAGGGGCGATCTGGCCGTAGGCGGCCAGCAGGCGGTCGGCGCGGGTCACGCCCGCGGCTTGGCCCGGCGCAAACGTGGGGTGTCGGACGTTCTGGCAGCCCATCGCCAACGGATCGACGCCTGCGCGGGTCAGCAGTTCGTCCACGATCCCGCGCACGACGTGGAGGTCGACCGTGCGCGTCTCGTCCCAGCGCCCGGAGCTGAGCCGTGCGCCGAGCACGGCCGTCAGCAGGATCGGTTCGTCGGGCAAGTCGTCCTCGCGCCGCAGGAATATCGGCTGGTAGTCGAAGAGCATGAGGTCGCGGTCGGCGTGGCGGCGGTTTGCGCGCAGGGTTTCCAGCATGGTGGACAGCCCGGTGAGGCGCAGGGTCGACTCGTCGGACGACAGGTGGTTTCGGAGCCGCAGCGGCGCGCGGTGCAGAGGCAGCAACCGCTCGGCCAGCGCGCGGCCGGCCTCGTTCATGGCCGAGCGGCGCAGTTCGTCCCAGGCCGCTGCGCCGCCCAGCGGTGCCTCGGGGTCGGCGTCCAGCAAGTCGGGCGGGATCAGCCGCGCCATGCGGGTTTCGTTGGTGAGCGCGTAGGTCACGCATTCGCAGAACCCCAGGCCTGCCATAACGTCGCGCAGGTCGTCGTCGCGCGGGTCGACTTCGCCCGGCATGACGCCTGTCACCCGCCCCATGGGCAGCGTGTTCGGGATGCGGTCGTACCCCAGCAGCCGCGCCACTTCTTCCACCACGTCGGCCGGCGTGGTCACGTCGCGCCGCCAGAAGGGCGGGGTCACGCGCAGCTCGCCGCCGCTGTCGTCCAGCGTGAAGGCCAGCGCGGCGAGGGCGCGCCGCACCTCGGCGCGGTCGTAGGCCAGGCCCGTCAGCCGCTCGATGCGGTCGAACGCCAGCGTCACCGGCTGGGGCGCGGACGGCGCTGGCCAGGCGTCGGCGGACAAGAATTCGCCGCGGCCTGCGCCGATCGATTCGATGAGCTGCACGCAGCGGCGCAGCGCCAGCTCGGTGAGTTCCGGCGGCAGGCCTTTCTCGAACCGGCGCGACGCTTCGCTGCGCAGCGTCAGCCGCTGGGCGGCGCGGCGAATGCTCACGGGGTCGAAGGTGGCCGATTCCAGCAGCACGGTGGTGGTGGCCGAGGTGACTTCGGTCGTCTGGCCGCCCATCACACCGGCCAGCGCCACCGGGCCTTCGGCGTCCACGATGCAGAGTGTGTCGGCGGTCAGCGCGCGGTCCTGCCCGTCCAGCGTGGTCAATCGCTCGCCGGGCCTCGCCGGGCGCACGCCGATGGCGCCGCCGCGAATCGTGTCCCAGTCGAAGGCGTGCAGCGGCTGGCCGAGTTCCAGCATCACGTAGTTGGTCGCGTCCACGATGGTGTTGATCGGGCGCATGCCGGCCTGTTCCAGCCGTGTGCGCAACCAGCTCGGAGATTCCGTGACCGACACGCCGGTGACGAACGCGGCTGAATAGCGGGCGCACAGCGCGGGGTCGTGGATGCGCAGGTCCACCGTCATGCCCAGGGCGCCGGCGCTAGGCCGGGGGTCGGGGATGGGTGAGTGCACCTCGGTTCCAAACAGCGCCGCCGCCTCGCGCGCCACGCCCAGCACCGAGAGGGCGTCGGGACGGTTGGCCTTCAGCTCGAATTCGAGCACCGGATCGCCCAGCACCTCGATCAGCGGCCGGCCCACAGGCGCGGACGGGTCGAGGATCAGGATGCCCTGGTGGTCGTCGCCCAGCCCCAGCTCTCTGGGCGAGCAGAGCATGCCGCGCGAGAGGACGCCGCGAATCTTGGTTGGTTTCAGCTCCTCGAGCCGCGGTTCCGTTGCGTAGGCGTTCCACAGCCGCGCGCCGCTGTGGGCGAACGCGATCTTGTCCCCCATCTCGAAGTTCCACGCTCCGCAGACGACCTGGAGTTCGGCCTCGCCGGTGGTCACGGTGGGGAGGTTGAGCCGGTCGGCGTTGGGGTGCGGGTCGATGCGCACGACCTGTCCCACCACCACGCGCTCCCAGTGCTCGCCGGCGTGGTGGACGGCGGCGACTTCGAAGCCTGCGTTGGTCAGGCGCCGCGCAACCTCGTCGACGGGCGCGCTGAGGCCGGCCAGTTCGCACAACCACTGGAAGGGAACGCGCATGGGCCCTAGCCGAACTGCCGCAGAAAGCGCAGGTCGTTGCGATAGAAGCTGCGGATGTCGGTGACGCCGTACTTCAGCATGGCGATGCGCTCCACGCCCATGCCGAAGGCGAAGCCTTGATACGTGTCGGGGTCGTAGCCCACGTCTGCCAGCACCTTGGGATGCACCATGCCTGCGCCCAGAATTTCGATCCAGCCGCTGCCGCCGCACACCGGGCAGCCGCTGCCGTTGCAGGCGTGGCACGACATCTCGGCTTCGGCGCTGGGCTCGGTGAAGGGGAAGTAGCTGGCGCGAATGCGCAGGTCGCGGTCGGGCCCGAACATGGCGCGCACGAAGTAGGTCAGCGTGCCGCGCAGGTCGGCCATCGTGATGCGCTCGTCCACGGCCAGCCCTTCGACCTGCATGAACTCGGCCTCGTGCGAGGCATCGCGGTTTTCGTAGCGGTAGACCTTGCCGGGCACGATCACGCGCACCGGCGGCGGCACCTGTTCCATCACGCGCGCCTGCACGGGCGAGGTGTGCGTGCGCAGCAGCAGGTCGCCGGGCCGCGCGTCTTGCTGGACGTGGAACGTGTCCCACATGTCGCGCGCGGGATGGTGGGCGGGAATGTTCAGCAGCTCGAAGTTGTAACGGTCCCACTCCACTTCCGGCCCGCTGACGGCGCGGAACCCCAGCGGCGCGAACACGCGGCGGATGTCGCGCAGCGTCAGGGTCAGCGGATGGAGGCGGCCCAGGCGCACGGGATAGCCGGGCATGGTGACGTCGACGTGCGCGTGGGCGGTGCGGCGGCGCAGCGTCTGGCGGCGCGCGTCGAGGTCTGCTTCCAGCGTGCGGCGCGCGGCGTTTGCGGCTTGGCCCATGGCGCGGCGCTGTTCGGGCGGCAACTGCCCGATCGAGCGCAGGGCGAGCGTGAGCGAACTGCGCCGCCCCAGGTGGGCGACCCGCCAGGCTTCGAGCTCGCCGTCGGAGTTGGCCTGCGCCAGCTCGGCCTGCGCCGCGGCCAGCAGCTCGTCGATCCGGGTGTTCATCAGCGTGGTGTGGTTGTGGTGGAACGACCCGCGCGCTGCCGCGCGGCTTCGAACAGGATAACGGCAGCCGCGGCGGCGGTGTTGAGGGATTCGACCCCGCGCCGCATGGGCACGCGCACGCCGGCGCGGCTGGCCTGCCGCCAGACCTGGGACACGCCGGCGGTTTCCGCGCCTACGATCAGACCGCAGGGCGCCGTCCAATCGACATCGTGATACACGAGGTCGGCGTCGGCGCTGGCGGTGTAGAGAGCCGCGCCGGCGGCGGGCGGCGGCAGGTCGTCCGGCGCAGTCACGGCCAGGACGGGCACCCGAAAATGTCCGCCGGCCCCCGCCCGCAGCGCCTTGGGTCCGAAGGGGTCAGCGCTGCCGGGGGTGCGGGCGATCAGCGTGGCGCCCGCCGCGGCGCCGGTGCGCACCAGCGCACCCAGGTTGCCCGGGTCCTGCACGCCGTCGACGATCAGCACGAGCGTGCGCCCCTGGATCTGGCCGCCGCACGGGCGGCGGCCGATGGCCACCACGCCCGGCTGGCTGGCGCTGTCGGCGGCCGAGGCCACCACGTGCGGCGCGCAGGCCAGCACTTCGGCGCCGGCCTGCGCGGCTGCTTCCGCGGCGCCGCGCACCGCGCTCTCCGCGTCATGCACGACCAGCACGGTGTCCAGCACTCCCGCGCGCGCCGCCTCTGCCACCAGGCGCGGGCCTTCGTACAGCGCCAGGCCGCTGCGGCGGCGCGCCGAGGCGCGGTGCAGGCGGCGCGCCTGCGCCGCGTGCGTATTGCGCACGCTGGTAATCACGCCTCCGCTCCCATCGAGGAGCTGACGGCGCTAGGCCGCGGCTTGGACGGTCTGGACGAGGGCGGAGAAGGCCGCGGGTTCGTGCGCGGCCAGGTCGGCCAGGACTTTGCGGTCCAGCGTGACGCTGGCGGCGCGCAGGCCGTGCATGAACGCGCCGTAGGTCATGCCGTTCAGGCGGGCGCCGGCGTTGATGCGCGTGATCCAGAGCCGCCGCATCTGGCGCTTGCGCGCGCGCCGGTCGCGGTAGGCGTATTGCTGCGCGTGCATCAGGTCTTCGTGCGCGGCGCGGTAGTGACGGCTGCGCGCCCCCCGATGGCCGCGCACGGCCTTGAGCACTTTGCGGTGGCGGCGGCGCTTGGTCACGCCGCGCTTGACTCGGGCCATGGCGTCTCGTCCTTAGCTGGCCAGCAGCCGCAGGGCCTGCCGCCGCTGCCCCGCCGTCAGCGGGTGTTCGTGACCCTTTGCGCGGCGGGCGCGGCGACTCTTGCGCCGACGGTAGGGCCGGGCCCAGGCCTTGGCGCGCGTGACCTTGCCGCGGCGCGTGCGGCGCAGGCGTTTGATGGCGGCTTTGCGTGTCTTGAGCTTTGGCATCGCAGACAAAACAACGCGACGCCAAGGCAGCGCCGCGACTTCCAAGCGTAGCACGTCCGCCTGCGCCGGTTCGATGTTGCAAGCAGGGTTCTCTGCGGCGCCGCGCCGCGCCGCGCCGCGCTGCGCGGGCGCGGATAATGCCGCTGCGTCTGCCTGGTGCGAGCACGCCGACATGTCAACCGACCCGACCTTTGGCAACCCCTTTCTGGCCGACGGCGCGTGGCGCCGCGGCAACATCCACGCGCATTCCACCAACTCCGACGGCGCCCGCTCGCCGGCCGACGCCGTGCGGTGGTACCGCGACGCGGGCTACGACTTCGCGGCCTTGTCCGATCACCGCGTGGTCACGGACACCACGGCCTTCGCCAGCGCTGACTTCGTGACCGTCCCCGGTATCGAGATGCACGGGCCGGACCCGGCCACCGGCGAGCGCTATCACATTCTGGCCACCGGCGTGCACGGGTTCGAGCGTTCCGACGACACCTGGAGCCCGCAGGAAGCCATCGACCGGGTCACCGACGGCGGCGGCATCGCGATTTTGGCGCATCCCTACTGGCTGGGGCAGTCGGCGCACGACATGCGCGGCCTGCGCGGCTATGCGGGGCTCGAAGTCTTCAACTCCGTCTGCGACGTCACACGAGCCAAAGGTTTCTCCGGCCTGACCTGGGACGAGCACCTGCTGCACGACGGCTTGACCTGGGGGTTCGCGACCGACGACAGCCACTGGAAGCACGGGGCCGAAGGCCGCGGCTGGGTGATGGCGCGCACCGCCGACTTCTCGCCGGCAGGCATCGTTGCCGCGCTGCGCTGCGGACAGTTCTACGCGACGATGGGTCCCGAGATTCACGACCTGCGCATTCAGGATGGTGCGGTGCGCGTGCAAACCTCGCCCGCCCGCCGCATCAGCGTCATTGCCGCGCGCGCCCGCGGCTCCAGCCGCCTGGCCGCGGGCGACCCGCTGACGAGCGCGGTGCACGACCTGAACGGGACCGAGCGGTACGTGCGCGTCGAAGTGGAGGACGACGAGGGCAAGGTCGCCTGGTCGAACCCGCTGCTGGTGTAACGGCCCGGCGCCCCCGCGCTCCAGCGCCCAGACACGGGTTGGGCGGACGCGCTGGCTCGGCCGAGCGGCCCCGCATCCCCCCGCCATTCCCACGAACGCGGGAATCCAGCGTCCGCATCGACCATGCGGCAAGCGGCCCCGGCCGCTGGCCGTCGGCCTACGCCGCGGCTTGTACGATGGCCGCGAAGCTCGCCGCGTCCAGGCTGGCGCCGCCCACCAGCGCGCCGTCCACGCCCTCGCGGCCGAGCAAGGCGCGCGCGTTGGCGGGCGTGACGCTGCCGCCGTATTGAATGCGCACCTGCCCGGCGGCCGCCGCGCCGTGCAGCGCGCCCACGGCCGCGCGAATCCAGCCGATCGCTTCCTCGGCTTGCTCCGGCGTTGCGGTGCGCCCGGTGCCAATGGCCCACACGGGTTCGTAGGCCAGCACGCTGGCGGCGGTCAGCGCGGGCGTCAGGTCGGCCAACGCATGCTCGACCTGGGCGCGCACGACCTGTTCGGTCTGGCCGCCGTCGCGCTCGTCCAGCGATTCGCCCACGGCGATGATGGGCGTCAGGCCGGCGTCGTGAATGGCGCGCGCTTTGCGTCTGACGTCCCGGTCGGTCTCTCCGAACAACCGCCGACGCTCGGAGTGGCCGGTGAGCGCGTAAGCCGCGAGGCCGACCAGCATGGCCGCCGAGATCTCGCCGGTGAAGGCGCCGTGCGATTCCCAATGCACGTGCTGCGCGCCAACCGCAAGGCGCGTGCCGCGCAGCGCC
Source organism: uncultured Chloroflexota bacterium (assembly GCA_958296175.1). Classification (GTDB taxonomy): domain Bacteria; phylum Chloroflexota; class UBA11872; order UBA11872; family UBA11872; genus UBA11872. The sequence goes on along the minus strand of OY282448.1, from coordinate 524,021 downwards.
TCGGCCACCGCGCTCAGCCCCAGCGCCGGCGGAAGCACCACCACGTCCACGGCGTCCAGCGGCAGGCCCTGCGCGGCAACGGCGCGCGCCAGCTCCGCCCCGTCGGCCGGGCCGGTGTGCATCTTCCAGTTGGCCGCCACGATGGGCCGCCGGGAGTGCGTGCGGGTCATACGTTACGCCTCAGCGTCGAGCCGCGGCGCGGGGCGGGCAAACGAACATGGACGGCCAGGATATCCAGGACAAACCGGAGGTCAGCGCGTCCTGCCGCGCGGAGGGCCGACGCTTCCCGCGGCCGCGGGCGTCAGACGACGTCATCGCTGTCGAACAGCGCCGCCGCCTTCTCGCGGTTGTCGGAACTCAGCGCCAGCGTGGTGTAGCCGTCGCGGCGGTTCAGGATGTGCAGGCTCTGGATGTTCACTCCCGCCTGCTTGAACTTCTCGGCGGCCATGGCCAGCGTGCCCGGGCGGTCGCGCAGCCGGATGACCAGCGCGTCGTCGGTCACGGCCTTGAACCCCGCGTTCATCAGCACGCGCAAGGCCAGGTCGTACTCCTCGGTCGTGAGAATGATGATGTGCTTGTCCCCGGCGCCTTCGGTGTTGAGCGCCTCGATGCCCACGCCGCCGTTCACCAACGCCGTCGTGATGTCGGCCAGAACCCCCAACCGTTCCCCCACGGGGATGATGATGCGCTTCATGGTCGGCAAAACTCCTTCTAGGCTGCGCAGTCGTCGACGATTTCATCGACGAGCTCACGTGTGACCTGCGGCATGGTAATGATGTGGGCAATCCGATCCTGCGGCGCCAGCATCCACTTGTAGATCGCTTCGGGCGGCGGCCGCGGAATGACCACCGTCACCGAGTTCTTGTGGCGCCAGGCGGGAATGCCGCGGCTGTTGAACCGCTCGACCGCATATGCCGCCACCGCCAGCATTTCCGCCACGATGGCGCGAAACCCGTCCATCCCGCGGCGCTCGAACGCATACCAGAGAATGAGCGGCGTCAGCGCGTTGCGAGACCCCGACAAAGTGGTGTCCAGCGCGCCGACGTACTCGATCGAGCGCGCCACGGCCGCCGCGTACTCCCGCTTCGTGACGGCCACGCCGCAGGGCAGCGGACTGCCCACCAGCTTGTGCCCGCTGATCGCCACGCTGTCGAACCCGGCGTCGAACCCGTAAGGCTGCGGGTCGTCCACGAACGGCAGGATCATGCCGCTCAAGGCCGCGTCGGCGTGCATGTACGAATTCGTCACCGCCAGATCGCGCAGAATCGCGCGCACTTTGCCGATGTCGTCCACGGCGCCCGTCATCGTGCTGCCAATATTCGCCATGAAAATGACGGGCACGTCGCGGTGGATGCGGATCGTTTCGTACAAGTCTTCGTAATCGATCTCTCCGTCGTCCTGGCTTCGAATCATAATGTTGCGCATGTTCAGCACGCGCAAAATCTTGGGGATGCTGTAATGCGCGTCCTGCGAAAAATACACCACGCCGTTCGGGAACAGCTCGCGCCCCATGTACAGGCCGTACATGTTGCCCTCGGTTCCTCCAGACGTCACGTAGCCCCAGGCTTTGTCGGCGTCCAGCCGCATCATGCGCGCAAACAAAGCCACGACCTCGCGCTCGATTTCGTGCGAATTCGTGCGAAAATTGCTGTCGTGAAACGGGTCGCCGACGTTGTTCATGCAATAGCGCATGAATGGCAACAACTCCGTATAGTCGAAATTCAGATTGCACGGATACCCGGCAAACTGCCGACTCCACGCCTCGATATCCTCACGCAACGCCGCAAGGCGAGTTTCAACCTGCACAGACGTCCGGTTCACGCGATCAAACGTTCGATGCTACGCCTGCGGCTGTCTGGTCAGGTGGTGGCGGAGCGTTGGTGGATGGCGTTGGCGACGGTGTGGGCGGCGAGTACGGCGCCTTCTTGCCAGCCGGGCAGGGCGGTGATCTGGTCGCCCGCGAAGTAGACCGCGCCGTCGGGGGCGAGCAACTCGGGCGGCGGTTGGTAGCTTTCGGGCCAGCCGCCCTTCTGGAACGGGACTTTGGGCCAAACGCGGCTGACGCCGGACTCGATCTCTTGCGCGTAGCCTGGGTGGATGTTCTCACCCTCGCTGATGGCCGCGCGCAGGCGCTCCGGCGGCGTCATGTTGGCGAAACGCTCGCCTTGGCCGGGCCGGTCTTCCCAGATGTAGGCGCCCATGATGACGCCTTTCGCGCGGTGATAGCCGGTGGCCGGATACCAGATTTGGGTGATGTCCTGGTCGGTCCAGGAAATGCCGCCGTAAATGGCCAGGTCGTCTTCCCAGAAACGGCGGCGCGCCTGGAAGCCAATCTTGACGGCGGGCACGAACGCCACCGACGCGATGGCGGAGCGCACCGACGGGTCAAAGTTGTTGGGAATGTCCGTCAGCACCGGGGCGGGGATGGTGCAGATCAGATAGTCCGCGTCAATCGATTCGGTCGTGCCGCGGCGCAGGTCTCGGTAGACGACGTTGGCGCCCGCGGTCGTCTTGCGGATTTCCAGCACGGGGCTTTGGTACTGAATCAGCCGCTGCACGCGCGTCTCGAACGCCTTGGCGATGGCGTCCATGCCGCCCACGGGTTGGAAAAGCGTGGGGTTTTGGTTGAGGAAATAGCCGAAGTGCAGCTTGTACTCCCAGAACTCGGAGCGCAGCAGCTCGCTGAAGTCCAGCGGGTCGTTGGGTTCGCCGCGTTCCAGGCCGGCGCTGACGCGATCGCCGCGGTAGCCGCCGCGGTTGGAGCCGGTGTAGAGGTAGTCCGGGTTCAGATCGCCGTACCCGACCAGCATATCGAGCACGCGCTCTTTGTCGTCCGCCGACAGGTCTTCGTCCAGCGCGTTGCGGTTCACGGCCTTGGCCAGCAGCTCGGAGATGTAGCCGCGCAGGTCGGTGGTCACCCGCCGGCCTTCCACGGCCTCACCGCCGAAGCGGTCGGCATTGTGGAACAGCGCGGCGCGGTTGTCGTTCATGAAGACTTCCAGCTCGACGCCGAACTCTTTGCAATAGCCCAGGATGAGGCGGTGGTGATAGGGGATGCGCGCCGGGCCCATGTTGGCGTAGAGGTGGTCTTCACGGTCGAAGTCGACCCACTGGCGGCTGTCGATCTCGCGGACCACGTCGCCGCCGCGGGCGGTAAAGTTGCGCCCGCCGGCGCGCTCGGTGGCCTCCAGAATCGTGCAGGTGTAGCCGGCTTTCGACAGCTCGTAGGCGGCCGCCATGCCCGAAATGCCGGCGCCCAAGATCACCACGCGCGTGCCGTGGCCTGACCCGGGGGGCAAGTCGAGCGCGTCGGCGTGCACGGTTTGAGGTCCCAGCATGCCCAGCGAGCTCATGGTGTGATAGGTGGCCGCAACCCCGGCGGCCGAGCCAATGGCTCGCAAAAAGTCTCGCTTCGTCATTGCCGCTGGCATGGGAGGAACTCCTTCGTTCTGACCACTCGCGGAGGAGCAGCCGCCTGGGTGCTGTCCGGGAATGGCCGTCGCGCGCAGTTTACTCGCTCCCGCGGCCCTGCGCACGCCGAAGCAACCCGCCCTGCCGCTGTTTTCTCACCCGCTCTGCGCCTTGCCCTCGCCCCACGCTGCGGGGCAGGGCGCCACGACAGTTTCTCGGTCATCCCGGCCTGATCCCTTCGCCCCGCAGCGCGGGGCGAAGGATTGGGTGAGGCGTCGAGCGCGGCGCAGACGCCCTGGTGCGGGACCTGCGGGCCGTTGTCCGCCGCTGTGCCAGACCGAGCGGCGGCCGCCGTTCGGCCGCGGGGCGCAGCGGCCAGCACTCCGAGGAATGCAGCCTGCCAGCCGCGCCGGACGACCGTCGGCGGGTTGCTATCCTCCCTTGTTCGGCAAGTGGCTGGCGATTGCCGCCGCCAGGTTGGACATTGGCATGCGCTGCAACCAGACCTTGCCCGGCCCGGACACCGTGGCCAAGAACAGCCCTTCGCCGCCGAAGATGATGTTGCGCACGCCCTCCACCCGCTTGATGTCGTAGTCGACGGTCGGCTCGAACATCGCCAGGTGTCCGGGGTCCACGCGCAGGGTTTGCCCGGAGGACAGGTCGTACTCCTGCACCTCGCCGCCGATCGCGGCGAAGACCAGGCCGGGCCCGGTGAACTTCTGCAAGATGAACCCCTCGCCGCCGAACAGGCCGGCGCCGAGCTTGCGGCGGAACGTGATCTCGAACTTCACCGACTCTTCCGCAACCAGGAACGAGTCCTTCTGCGCGATGATCGACTGCCCGGCGGCAAGCTCGACTGGCAGGATGGTTCCGGGAACCCCCGGCACGAACGACACCATGTCGCCGCCTCGGTCGCTGGTGAACCTGGTGAGGAAGATCGACTCGCCGGACACCATGCGGCCGAGCATGCCGCCCAAGCCGCCCGAGCCGCCGGTGCTCATGTTCACGCCCGTGTCCATCCAGGCCATCGACCCGGACTCGGTCACCACGGTCTCCCCGGGCCCCAGCTGCACCTCGAGATGCGGCGTGATATCGCCCTTGATCTGGTATTGCATCCTCGAACCTCGCGTCGTCTGCACTGCGCCCATGGTACGCCAACGGAGCCGCGCACACGCGGCCCGCAGCTCTATGTCCAGCAGATTCGAGGTACGGAGATGTGCGACCCCGTTCGGACGCCTGGCGAGGCCCGCCCCGACCGGTTCATCGAACGCAATGGGCGCCAGCGCCGACGTATGACCGAGGCCGCATTCACCCGGTGCGCGCGGCGAGCAAGCGCTGGAGGGCGCCGGCCGACCGAACAACCGCGGGCAACGGCTGCCGTGGTCGAAACAGCACCACGCTGGCGTTCGGCGCTATGGTCGTCCGTCTTTTTCGCACGTGCGCGGCGCTGTCAGACGGCGAGGTCGAAGGGAAGGTCAGTGACGTCGCGCAGACGGTTTCCCTGGATCATCGTTTCGAGAAGCTCGAACTGGTCCTGACCCCCAGAAAACGACTGGCACACGTCAATCAACTCATTCAGCGCAAAGTGATACACGCAGTCGAGGTCTCCGGTCCCAAGCGCTAGCGAGGCGATCCGCATTGGCAGAGGTTCGGCTGTAACAGCCACGATATGCGGTACTTTGCCCTTGCGATTGCGAATGAGATTCAACGCCTCCGTGCGTGTGTTCTGCGAGCGGTCGCTTCGAATAGTCCACTTGCAAGAAATACTCGCATGCAGGTATGGAAGGGGTGTGGCAAGATTTTCCTTCAAGAATGGTGTGCGAACAGCCATGCTTGTATGGTCCAAGAACCTTCCGGCCGAATTGATGTCGTCGTACGTCGCGGGGCAGCGAGCAATGACGATGTCTGGCGTCACGATATATCCATGCCCCAATGCGGCTGCGAGACTGCTATTTTCACGTACCAACGATTCAATCGTACCGAGATGTCGATATTGGACAAAGTTGGAAATGCCCGTCTGTGTGGTCAAGTATCTCCACTGACCAGGACGCAGGTGACCTATGGCCGAAAATGCACGCTCAACAAAATTGCATGTAAGCCTTTCGAACAAGAGCCCCCTGGATTGCCCAGTCAGTTTCGGACCCTTTTTCTTTGGGAAACCAAGCTCCGTTGCGATGCCTCTGGCTATACGTACGCTAGTTTGGCTGGATCCGTCGGCAAAATTATAATATGCGGCATCTTCGCTCCCAGAGATACGAACGATCTGTGTGCCTATTTCTCTGTGATATTCTTGGCGCAGATCGGCGAGGGTCTTCGCGGCACGTCCTGCTGGCACGTCCACGGTCCAGCCTAGATGGAGAGTGCCTGTTGCACGCCGTAGGCGATTCGCGCCTTTGCGTGGACAGCGTATGCGGGGTTGAGTTCGATGAGCACCGCCCGGCGGTCGAGTTCGGCCGCTGCCACGCCAACGGTTCCTGATCCTGAGAAAGGGTCGAGGACCACGTCGTCCGGGCGGCTGCCCAGCAGGATGCAGCGACGGGCCAGCTCACGCGGGAACACGGCGGGGTGCGGCGCGCCGCTGGCGTCGGGTCCCAGCAGCCAGACGTTGCGTAAATTCGCTCCCGTCGGCTCGCGGACTGCCTGGTTGTCATAAAAATACTTTGGAGTTTTGGCGAACAGGAATATGTCCTCGGCGGCGTTGGACGGACGATTCCTGACACTTTCCGGCATGGGCGCTTTCTTGATCCAGGCGATGCGTGAGCGCAGCAGCCATCCGTCGGCTTGGAGTGCAAAGGCCACGCGCCAGGGCATGCCGATCAGATCGCGGTCTTTCAGCCCCCAGCAGTCGGGTACTTTGCAATTGCGCCGCTGGATCAGTTTCTTCGTGTTTGCAACTCGAGCATTGGGTCCGTGTCCTCCAGTCCCGCCGTTGCGCGCGTAACCGTCGCCCACGTTCAGCCACAACGTGCCGTCGTCGGTCAACACGCGCCGAACTTCGCGGAACACCTCGACGAGGCTCTGGACGTATTCGTCAGGCGTCGGCTCGGCGCCAATCTGTGCGGCGTGTTCGTAGTCCCGCAGGCCCCAATAGGGCGGCGAGGTCACGCAGCAGCGCGCCGAGCGGTCTGCAAGACGCGGCAGCACGTCACGGTTGTCGCCGGTCAGAACGTCGACGTGCAACGCGCGGCTGGTTGGTGTTGTCATCGAACGCCTCGCAGAACGCCCGCGCCAATCATAGCCGTCGAGGCCGCCCGGCCGTGCTCATCCAGGCGCGGCGGGGGCGGGGCTGCGGCGGTTGGCGAAGAGCAGGGCGGCCACCAGCAGGGCGGCCAGGTTGGCGGCTGCGCCCAGGGCCAGCGGCGCGGCGGGGTCGAGGTCCAGCAGTGCGCCGGCGGCCACGGTTCCCAGCAGGAGGCCAAAGCTCCACAGCGCGTGCACAAAGCCCACCACGCGCCCGCGTTCCAGCGGGGCCGTGCGGTCGCGCACCGCGCCCAACACCAGCACGGACATGGTCCAGGCGCCCATCACGCCCAGCACGCCGGCGGTCGTCAGCACCGCGACCGATTCCCAGGCCAGCGCCGCCGCGGCCGCCGTTGCAACTAGCACCAGCAGAGCGGTGAACATGGGCGCGGCGCGGCCGCGGCGGTCGGACCAGCGGCCGGCGGCGAACTGCGCCAGCACGGACAGCCCCATGCCTGCGGCCACGTACAGCGCCGCGGCCAGCACGCTGTGCGTGGCGCGAAACACCAGCAGCGGCAGCGCAAAGCTCCAGATGCCGAAGAACACGGTGGGAAAGAACCGCAGCGCGCCCAGCAGCAGCACCTCGCGCCGCGCCAGCACGCGCAGGGTGGAGCGCGCCGCGCTGTCGTCCGAGCGCCGCTGCGCGGGACGCACTTCGCGCAGGCAGCGCAGCGTTATGGCGGCCGGCGCAAGGTTGAGCGCCAGCCCCGCCAGCGCGTAAGCCCCAAAGCCGAAGGCGTCGATCAACGGCCCGGCCGCGGCCGACCCCACGGCCGTGCCCACGGTGCCGCCCAGAAAGAACGCGGCCGTGGAGACGCCGACCGATTGATGCCGCGCCGCGCTCAACATGTAGCTCTGGCCCGCGGTGGAGCGCATCCCGTGGCCAACGCCCAACACCACGGCCAGCGCCGCCAGCATCCCCGCCGACGCGGTTACAAACTGCAACATGCCGGCCGAGAACCCCACGATCCCCAGGGCCAGCACCAGCCGATGGCCCAGGCGGTCGACCTGGCGCCCCGCGGCCACCGACACCAGGCCGCCGAGCGCCGTTTCCAGCGACAGCAACACGCTGGTGAAGGCCGGGGACAGGCCCAGGTCGCGCTCGACGTAGACCGGCAGCAACGCGCGGGCAGGGCCGACGGCGGTGTTGTTGAGAAACAGGATGGCGACGATGACGACGAGCGGCGCTGGGACGCGGTGCAGGCGCGTCCAGGCGCGCAGGCGCGCGGTCACCGCGGGCCGGGGGTCCGCCGTGCAGCCGATGCAGTTTCAGGTCGGCGCGGCCGCACGCGGCGGCGTGTTCCGGCGCACGGGCGCGCGGTCACCGCGGGCCTTGCCCGGGGGGCGCCCGCCCGTTGCCGCCGTCGCGGCTCAGTCGCTGGACGCCGGCTGGACCGCGCTTTGGGACTTGCCGCAGCGCCCGCACGCCCAGTACCGCGTCTTGAGCAACCCGAACCACCGCCGGTATTCGAAGTAGTTCCAGGTCGTCTCTTGGCGGCACAGGGGGCACTCGCGCTGCTCGCTGGCTCGCACGCTGACTTTGATCTCGTCGTCTTCGTCGGGCATTGGCTCATGCTCGTGGGCGCAACGCTCCGCACATTTGCACCGCAGGCGCAAACTGTCAATGCGGGAAGGGGGGCTGCCGTCTCCCAGGGGCGTCGGCCGGCGTTCGCCAGGACGCGGACGGCGCGCCTAGGAACCCCGGTTCGCGCCGTGTCGTGCTACCAGGTTGCAGACGTGCAGGTAGTGGTCGACGGACTCGCCGCAGTCGGCCCAGTAGCCCTGCAGCACGTCGTGCGTCAGGTCGCCGCGCGCCAGGTAGGCGTTGTTCAGGTCGGTGACTTCGAGTTCGCCGCGCGCGGAGGGTTCCAGGCGCTCGATCAGGTCGAACGCGCCCGCGTCGTAGAAGTAGATGCCGGTCACGGCCAGGTTGGAGGGCGGCTGCGCGGGCTTTTCCACGAAGCGCGTGATGCGGTTGCCGCCCAGTTCCGCCACGCCGTAGGCGCTGGGGTTGTCCACTTCCTTCAGCAGCACTTTGGCGCCGTGCGGCTGCGCCCGAAACTTGTTGGCGGGTTCGATGACGTTGCCGCCAATCACGTTGTCGCCCAGCATCACCACCATACGGTTGCGGCCCACGAACGGCTGCGCCAGGCCAATGGCTTGGGCAATGCCGCCCGCGCCTTCCTGGTAGGCGAAGCTCAGGTGGTCCACGCCCAGCGCCTGGCCGTTGCCCAGCAGACGCAGGAAGTCCCCGGCGCTGGGGCCGCTGGTCACGATCAGAATCTCGGTCACGCCGGCGGTCACCAGCGTCTGGATGGGATAGAAGATCATGGGCCGGTCGTAGACCGGCAGCAGGTGCTTGTTGGTCACGCGGGTCAGGGGGTCCAGGCGCATGCCCGTGCCGCCGGCCAGAATGACGCCCTTCACGCCGCCGCCTCGCTGGTCTCGTCGTCGGCCTGCGGCGCCAGCAGCGCGTCCACAAACCCGCGGGGGTCGAAGGGGGCGAAGTCCTCCACGCGCTCGCCGGTGCCGATGAACTTGATGGGCGCGCCGATGCCGCGCGCCACGGCGAAGGCCGCGCCGCCTTTGGCCGAACTGTCCAGCTTGGTCAGCACGATGCCGCTCACCCCTGCGGTGTCCAGAAACCCTTGCGCCTGCCGCACGCCGTTCTGGCCGGTCAGCGCGTCCAGCGCCAGCAGCACTTCGTGCGGCGCGCCCGGCGTCTTGCGCGCGGCCACGCGGCGCATTTTGGCCAGCTCGCCCATCAGGTTCACGTTGGTGTGCTGCCGCCCGGCCGAATCGGCGATCACGTACTCGACCCCGCGCGCGGCCGCGGCGTCGATGGCATCGTATATCACCGCGCCCGGGTCGCTGCCTGGCTGGTGGGCGACCACCGGCGCGCCGATGCGGCGGCCCCAAATCTGCAGCTGTTCGATGGCGCCGGCCCGAAACGTATCGCCCGCGGCCAGCACCACGCTGCGCCCCTCCGCCTGCAGCAGGTGCGCCAGTTTGGCGATGGAGGTGGTTTTGCCCACGCCGTTGACGCCCACCATGAACACGACCTGGGGCGGCCGGCCGCTGGCAAACGAGGCGTCGGCGCCGCCCAGCGCCTCCAGCAACCGCCGCGCGAGCAGCGCGCGGGCGGCCTCGGGATCGGCCGCGCCTTCCGACCTGACCGCCTGCCGCAGCTCGTCCAACAGTTCCATCACCAGCGCGGGGCCCAAGTCGGCGCCGATCAGCTGCTCTTCCAGGGCGTCCCAGTCGGCTTCGCGCAGCGTGGAGCGGCGCAGCAAGCGGCGCACGGCGGCGAACCGCCGCCGCGTGGGTTGCACGGCCGCGTCCTGGTCCGTCTGCTCGCCGCGCCGCCGCCGCAGACGTTTCAGCAGCATGATCGAAGGTCCTCCGTCACGACTAGATGGGCACGGGCCCCGGCGGCCGCGGCACCGGAATCTGCTCGGGGTCTCTGGACGGGGCGAAGAGGCCCACTTCGGCCGCCGAGACGTAGTCGGCCGCGCCGAAGGTCGACAGCACGCGGATGGTCGCATACCGAACCGGCAGCGGCGTCTCGATTGTGAACACCAGCTTCGGCCGGGGCGCCGGCGCGGTGAAGCGTCCGACCAGGACCATGGCATCCGGGTTGGTGCGCGGGTCGTCCAGCGACGCCAGCACCTCGAACTCGCGAATGTAGCTGGCCTGGGGTTCGTCGGGATGGTTCCAAATCACCACTTTTTGCAGCGGCGTGCGGAAGCGCACCCGAAACGTGGCCTCCAGCGGCAGGTCCAGCCCTGCCGAGCGCCAGGCCGTGAATTGCGGATGGAACTGCCCGTCGTGCAGGCGCGTCGGCCCGTAGTCGCCCTGGCTGGTGGAGCTGATGCTCAGCAGCTCGCCGCCGTTGACAATCTCGATCAAATCGAACCCTTCCCCGTCCAGGTCGGAGATTTGCTGCAAGCCGATCTGGATGCGGCGGATCACTTCCGGCGCGATGCCTTCCTCGTTGGTCTGCCGCAGCGCCAGCACCGCGGGCACCACGCCCAGCGCCAGCAGGCCCGTGAACACCAGCAGGGTGGTGAGCGAGCGGCTGGAGGTCAGCCGCCGCCAGAAGTTGCGCGGCGTGGGGCGCGCTTGGTCGGCAATTTTGGCGGCCAGCTCCTCCTGCCGTTCCCGCACCCTGGCCTGGTGGGGCGCGTCCCAGCGCTCCTGCTGCACGCCCACGCGCGCCTGCCGCCGCGCCCAGGCCCCGCGCGCCGCCTCGCTGCGGACCGACGGCGCGGCCGCCGGCCGGTCAGACGTCGAGTTGCTCATCGAGCTCGATTCTGCGGCCGCCGCGCATGTCTCGCGGGTGATATCCGCCGCGTCCGGCGCCGCCCCTTGCTCTCTGCATGGCGTCCGCCCAGGGCGCGGCGCCTCGTGCGCCCTCTTGCTGGAAGGGCGAGGGGAACGACGCAGGGATGGCCGCGGGGAACGACAAGAAGGGGGGTCATTCCGGGGCGGCGCCGTAGGCCCGGTCCAGGAACTCGGCCAGGTGCAGCACTTCCAGCTGCAGCCCGCGCCGCCGAGCGCCCATGCGGATGTGCAGCAGGCAGCCGGGATTGGCCGACACCACCGTGGCCGCGCCCGTGGCTTCGATGGCGTCCAGGCGTTCCTCCAGAATCGCCAGCGACACGGCGGTGTCGGTCACGCTGTACAGCCCCGCCGCGCCGCAGCAGATGGTGGGGTTGGTCATTTCCACCAGCTCCACGCCCGGCACCGCGGCGATCAGGTCGCGCGGCTGGCGCGACACCCCCTGCGCGTGCACCAGGTGGCACGCGTCCTGATAGACCACGCGCCCGCGCAGCGCTCCGGCGGGGGCGGCGGCCCCAATCTCCACCAGGTATTCGGACAGGTCGCGCACGCGCGCGGCGAAGGCGTGGGCGCGCTCGGCATAGACGGGATCGTCGGCCAGCAGCTCGCCGTATTCCTTCAGCATGGACCCGCAGCCGGCCGAGTTGATGACCACCGCCTCGCCGCCGCTGGAGTCGAAGGCGTCGATGTTGCGGCGCGCCAGCTCGCGTGCCGTTGCGCGGTCGCCGCCGTGCACGTGCAGCGCGCCGCAGCAGCCCTGATGTTCGGGCACGTGCACCTCGCAGCCGTTGCGCGCCAGCACGCGCAGCGAGGCGCGGTGCGCCTCGGCAAAGGCCACGCTCATCACGCAGCCGGTCACGAAGGCCGCCCGCTGGCGCCGCTCGCCCTCGGCGGGCACGAAGCGCAGGTCGGAGGCTTGCAGGAAGCGGGCCGACATCGGCGGCGCCAGCGCTTCCACCTCTGCCAGCGGCGGCGCGGCCAGGCGCAAGATGCCCAAACGGCGCACCAGGGTCTGCAACCCCAACCGCTGGTACAACCACAGGCCGCGCGCCGCCAGGCGCAGCAGCCGCGGCCGCCGGAACACCACGCGCAGCACCGCCTGCGCAATGCGCCGCCGCCTGGGCAGCAGACCCGCCTGCACGGTCTGGGCGCGCACGGCCTCGATCAGCGCGCCGTACTTCACCCCCGAAGGGCAGGCCGTCTCGCAGCCGCGGCAGTCCAGACACTGGAACGTGTGGTTCAGAAACGCCGGGCTGTCCAGCGCCAGCCGCCCGTCCTGCACGGCCTTGATCAGCTGGATGCGCCCGCGCGGCGAGTCCATCTCCACCCGCAGCACGCGGTAGGTCGGACAGTCGTTCAGGCACAGCCCGCAATGCACGCAGGTGGAGACGATGGACGCATCGGGCGCGTCCACCGCCGAAAACCCCCGCCGTCCGCTCCCCACCACCGCCATGCCTACGCCCTCACCCCCTGCGAGAAGCCCACACCGTGGTCGATGGTCTCGATGTCGAGGTCAGCGTCCAGCAGGGGACTCACCCCCTGCGAGAAGCCCACACCCCTGTCCCTCTCCCCCTGGGAGAGGGCAGGGTGAGGGTCTTTCACCGCCATGCTCACGCCACCACGAACCGGCCGCGGTTGATTATCCGCCGTGGATCGAAGGCCGTGCGCAGCGCGTCCATGGCCTGCACGGCGGGCGAGTCGTCGGCCAGTCCCCACACGCCCGCCGCCCGCTTGACGTGCGGCGGCGCGGACTCCAGCACGACCAGGGCCTCCAACCGCGCCGCCGCCGTCCGCAGCCGCCGCACGAAGTCGACCAACGCGCCCGCATCCGCCGCGCCGTCCGCACGCACGCGCGCCACGCCGTGCAGCGCGCGCGCGCTGGCGCGGGTGCGCAGTCCCAGGTCGGCGGCGATCTCCGCCGCGCTGCCCAGCAGCGATGGCGTCTGGCTGGACAGCGAGCTCACGCGGCACACCGCGTGCGCCGCGGGTTCCGCGGGCGGGCCGGCCAGCGCGTCGGCCGCCGTCCAGAAGCGCGCCTGGGCAGGGCCGTCCAACGTCAGCAGGCCGCCGCACGCGCAGGCGCGCACGGCCTCGGCCGCCAGCGCGTGCTGCGCGCGCACGCCGGCGTCCGTCCCCGCCGCCCGCACTGCCAGCAGCCAGGCGCCGGCGTCCGTCAGTCCCGCCGCCAGCTCCCGCTGCACCACGTCCAGGCCGCTGGGCGTCAGCGGCGAGTCGATCAGCAGGCCAACGGCGGCGCCCGCCGCGGCCAGGTCAGGCAGCGGAACCGCCAGCGTGCGCTCGGCCGCCGGGCGCGGTGTCACTTTCAGGTTCACGCGCGTGATAATGCCCAGCGTGCCCAAGGCGCCGACGTGCGCCTTGGGCAGATCGTAGCCCGTCACGTTCTTGACCACCATGCCGCCGGCCTTGGCAATGCGTCCGTCCACGCCGGCCACCTCCATGCCTATGACCAGGTCCCGCGCCGTGCCCGACCCCGCGCGGCGCGGGCCCGACCGGTTGGCCGCTATGATGCCGCCAATGGTGGCGCCCGGCGCCGCCGCCGGGTCCAGCGCCAGCATCTGCCCGGCCGCGGCCAGCCGCTGCTGCACGGCGTCCAGCCGCGCGCCGGCCGCCGCCGCCAGCGTCATGTCGGCCGGGCTGTAGGCAATCACGTCGTCCATGCCGCGCAGGTCCATCACCACGTCCACGGGCGCGGGCGGCATGCCCAGATGCCCATGCGTGCCCCCGCCGCGCGGAACCACCACGGCGTCCAGCCGGTTGCACACCGCCAGCGCGGCCGCCGCCTGGTCCGCCGAGTCTGCGCGAACCAGCACGCCGGGCCGCACGCCGTCGACGTCTGCCGCCGCCTCGCCCCGCCGCGAGCGTGCGGGACCCGCGCGAACCGCTGCCGGCCCCAGCGCTTCCGCCAGTGCCTGCCGCACGTCGTCCGCCGCCGGCGCCTGTTCGCCGCCCGCCGCCTCGTCGGTCACTGCCGTCGCGTCCGTCACCGCCGCCTCGTCATTCGACCATCCGCATGGCTACCGGCGCGGCCGCCGCCGCATCCCTCGCGCCCGCCAGGGTCCACTTTCCATTCTTCGATCCACAATCCACAATCCACAATCTTCTCCCTTCGCCCCTCGTCATGATCGCCGCGGCGCTTCCCCATCGTCCATCCCCCATCGCCGGCCTGCCATGATCGTCGCCCGCACGATCGCCCAGCTGCGGGCGGCGCGGGACGACCTGCGCGGGACGGTTGGCCTGGTGGCCACGCTGGGCGCGCTGCACGCCGGGCACGAGGCGCTGCTGCGCGCGGCGCGCGCGCGCGAGCAGGCCGTGGTGGGCACGATTTTCGTGAACCGCACGCAGTTCGACGACCCCGCCGACTACGCGGCCTACCCGCGCGGCGAAGCCGCGGACCTGGCGCGGTTCGAAGCCCAGGGCGTCGACGTGGCTTTTGTGCCGCGCGACGACGAAATCTACCCCGCAGACTTCGCCCTGCGCATCGAGCTCGGCCCCATCGCCAGCGGGCTGGAAGGCGCGCGCCGCCCGGGGCACTTCGCCGGCGTGGCCGTGGTGGTGGCCAAGCTCTTCAACCTGACGCGGCCGACCCGCGCCTACTTTGGCCAGAAAGACTGGCAGCAGACGCGCGTGATCGCGCGCTTGACGGCCGACCTGAACCTGCCGGTGGAGCTGGCGGTCGTTCCAACGGTGCGCGACCCCGACGGCCTGGCCCTCAGCAGCCGCAACGCGCGCTTCTCGGCCGCGCAGCGGCAGGCCGCACTGTCGTTGTCCCGGGGCCTGGCCGCCGCGCGCCGCGCCTGGGAATGCGGCGAACGCTCGCCCCAAACCCTGGCCGACCTGGCCGCCGCGCCGGTGCGCGCCGAATCGGCCGCCCGCCTGGCCTACGCCGACGTCCGCCACGCCCTGACGCTCGACCCTGTGACCACCGCCGCCCCGCCCCTGGCCATCCTCATTGCCGCCGACGTCGGCGGCATCGGCCTGATCGACAACGAGGTGCTGGGCCCCGGCCTGCTGGATTGGTGATTGGGAATTGTGGATTGATGATTGTGGATTGGTGATCGAGGGTTGGCGCAACCGAGCACGACGCTGCCTGGCACGCAGGATCGGGGACGGCGGACCGTGGATCGTGGATTGGGGACGGCAGACTGGGGATTGCGGCGTGCTGAATCCTGAGGACTGATCGAAGCATGGACGGCGGCGGCTGACGGGCGCGGCGGCCATGCCGCAGCGCAGCTTGCCGCCCCGACCTGCGAGCCGCCGTTGGCATCGACCTTTTACCATGCCCGCACATGCAGCCCGCTGGAACCCGCCATGCTGACGTTTCCTGTCGAGGGTCTTGCCGCCGCGTCCACGCGCGTATTTACGGCGGCCGGCATGCCGCGGGCCATGGCCGCCCAGCTCACGGCCTGGCTGGTGAGCGCCAACCGGTCGGGCCATCCCTCGCACGGCCTGCAGCGCGTGCCCGAGTACGTGCGGCAGATTCGCGAGGGTGTGATGGACCCCGCCGCGCGGCCGCGCGTGCTCTGCGAAACCGACACCACCGTGGTGCTGCACGGCCAGCGCGGCCCCGGGCATTTTGCCGCCGAGGCGCTGACGCGCGCCCTGGCCGCCAAGTGCCGCACGTCGCAGATTGCCATGGGCGGCATCGTGCACGGCACGCACATCGGGCGTCTGGGCGAGTGGGCCGAGCTGGCCGCCGAGCTGGGCGTGCTGCTCTACATGTCCTTGGGGTCCGTCTCCGGGGCCATGACCGCCGCCTTCGGCGCCCGCGAGGGTCTGCTGGGCACCAACCCCGTCGCGTTCGGCGCGCCCGGCCTCCAGGACGACGCCTTCGTCATGGACTTTGCCACCAGCGCCGCGGCCGAGGGCAAGATTCGGGTTGCGCGCGACAGCGGCAACGCCGTGCCCGACGGCTGGCTGCTGGACAGCCAGGGCCGGCCTTCCACCAATCCCAACGACTTGTACACCGGCGGGAAGCTCCTGACTTTCGGCCAGCACAAAGGCTCGGCCATCGCGCTCATGACCACCCTGCTCTCCGCCGTGACGGCCAGCGCCGACCCGCAGGTGCGCGAGGGCGCGTCGGTCTTCGCCTTCGCCGTCGACCCCAACGCGTTCGGCCAGGGCGACCGTGCGCGCGCCAGCATCCAGCGCCAGCTCGACCGCACCCGCGCGGCGGCGCCGGCCGCAGGGTTTGCCGACGTGCAGGTCCCCGGCGACTTCGAGCGCCGTTCCCGCGCCGCCCAGGCCGACGGCCCGCTCGAACTCCCCGAACCCACCTGGGACGCCTTTCTCGCCGCCGCCGAGAGTGTGGGCGTGTCCCGCGCCGAGGCCGCGGCGCTGGTCGGCTGAACTCCGGCGGGCGTGAGCCGCGGCCGCGGCCCGCCGCCCGGCAGCGGCAGGCGGCGCCACGACCTCCCAGCGGAACTCCCGGACATACGCCCGCCGCCGCGCGGGGAGACGCCCGACCCTATCTGTACGCTCACACCGTACACACATGCGCCCGCCGCCGCGGGTGGACGCGGCAGCGCCAACCTGCGGAACCGCACTGTCGTCGAGCGCCTGCCGCCGCGCGGATGGACGCGGCCTGAGGTTGCGCGGCGGGTCCGGCCGCGTAAGGATTGACCCAGCAAAGGAGGCGGCATGCCCTGGTGGGGCTGGATCATCGTCGGCGTCGTGCTCCTGGGCGCGGAAATGCTGGCCATCGACAGCGAGTTCTACCTGGCCGTGCTGGGCGGCGCGGCGCTGCTGACCGGGGCGGCTGACGGCTTGGGCCTGCCCGGGCCGCTGTTCGTGGAGTGGGCGCTGTTCGGCGCGTTGTCCGTGGTGCTGCTGCTGGGCGTTCGGCGGCAGCTCTACGGCTGGGCGCGCGGCCGCCCCGCGCCGCGCTTCTCAGCCGTGGTGGGTGAACTGGCCGAGGCCTCGGAACGCATCGAACCCGGCGCGCTGGGCCAGGCTACCCTGCGAGGATCGACCTGGACGGCGCGCAACGTCGGAGCGTCGGCGCTGGCGGCAGGTCAGCGCGCCCGCGTGGTGCGCGTGGACAATCTCACCATCGAGCTGCGCGCCGAGGAGTAGAACCGCACATGGAAATCGCCATTCTCGTCGTCGTCCTCGCGCTGGTCGCGCTGGTGATCTTCGTCATCGCCCGCACCGCCGTCATCGTGCCGGAGCAGTCGGCCTACGTCATCGAACGGTTGGGCAGCTACAGCCGCTCGCTGCGCGCCGGATTCCACATTCTGGCGCCCTTCATCGAGCGCGTCGCCTACAAGCACACGCTGAAAGAACAGGCCATCGACATTTCGGAGCAAGTCTGCATCACCCGCGACAACGTGCAGGTGGGCGTGGACGGCGTGTTGTATATGCAAGTGATGGACCCGCGCCGCGCGTCGTACGGGATCATGGACTACGGCTTTGCCATTGGGCAGTTGGCGCAAACCACCATGCGCAGCGAGGTGGGCAAGATCGACCTGGACCGCACCTTCGAGGAGCGCGGCGCCATCAACCGCGCGGTGGTGGACGAGCTGGACAAAGCCTCGGAACCCTGGGGCGTGAAGGTGCTGCGCTACGAGATCAGCAACATCCGCCCGCCCTCCGACGTGCTGACGGCCATGGAAAAGCAAATGCGCGCCGAACGCGAGAAACGCGCCGTGGTGCTGACCTCGGAAGGCGACCGCGACGCCAAGATCAACGAGGCCGAAGGCGAAAAACAGCGCGTCATCAAGGAATCCGAGGGCGCGCGCACCAAGCAGATCAACGAAGCCCAAGGCGAAGCCGAAGCCATCCTGGCCGTGGCCGCGGCCACGGCGCAGGGGCTGAACGAAATCGCCCGCGCCGCCAGCGCCGAAGGCGGCCCGGAGGCCGTGCGCCTGCGCATCGCCGAGCAATACGTGGCCCAATTCGGCCAGCTGGCCAAGGAAGGCAACACCTTCGTGGTGCCCGCCAACCTCAGCGACCTGGCCTCCATGCTCACGCTGGCCACGACGATCGTGAAAGACGACGGCGCGAACGCTCGCTAACACCCCAGGACCGCGCCGACGCCGAGCGTCCGAACCACGCCCGCGGCCCATAAGACCAGGGCGGATGGCAGCGCGCCCGCAAGGCAAGCGTTCGTCGGCGTCCAGCGTCCAGCGCGGACGGCTGGCGCCGGCCGCGGCGAACCCAGCAGGCCGCTCTACACGGCCTCACGGGCAAGGTCTGCGCATTCCCGCCGCTTGCCCTTGATCATGCGAGCGTCAGGATTGGCCCAACCCAGGAGATTGAGCGGTGGACAGAGCGCGTCGATCAGCTGCTCCTCAGTGGACGCGGGCGACGGCGACGGGACGCCGCGGACGCGAACCTTCGCAGCGATCCATGCACTCAGACGCTTCTCGCCTGCGGAGTCGAACTTGTAGTTCGTGATGTCTTTCTCCGAGCGCTTGGGTGAGCGGGGCCGCGGGTTCAGGCTCAGGTCGTTCCGCAAGAGCGCACCGATCGAACGCCGCAGCGTCGAGCTTCCCGTGCGGTTCTCGATCAAGTGCGTGCCTGACACGCGCTTGCTGATGCTGTCCTCCGCTTTCCCCACGTAGATCGGGGCGGGATAAGAGGCGGCCTGGAGGCCAAGCTCCAACAGCGCGTCGGCGTCGACGACCAGGACGTAGCACCCGGGAACGTGAGGCAAATCCGACTGAGTGATAGGCAGAGCCGGCGAGAGATCCGTAGCGCGCATGAAGAAACCCTTTCTGCGCTGATTCACCCGCCCGTTGGCAGGTGAGGACTAAAAAAGACAGACGACCGCGTCACACGTGATTAGGCGGCGCGGCCGTCGGCGAGGCAGGCCGTGTTGCGACCAAAGCAAAGCGCCCGGGCGCTGCGTACCATGCGCTCGGGAACCCTTGCCACGCAGGATCCGAGGATCGCATGCCAACGTTCGCCCCCAAACCGCTGACCCGGGCCGCCGCCAGCATCCTGGGCGCCGCTGGCGCTCCCGACGACATTGCCGGCAGCGTCGCGCGCTGGCTGGTGAACGCCAACCTGTCGGGGCATCCCTCGCACGGAATCATCCGCCTCTCGCAATACCTCGACCAGATCGAAGCCGGCGCCTATCGGCCGGCGGAGCGCCCAAAGCTGCTGGCCGAGAGCGGCGCCACCGTGCTGCTGGAAGGCGGCGGCGCGTTCGGGCACCTGGCCGCCGAAGAGCTGACCGTGCGGCTGGTCGAAAAGTCCCGCGCGTCGCGCGTGGCCATCGGCGGCATCGTGCGCTGCAACCACATCGGGCGCCTGGGCGAGTGGTCGGAACTGGCCGTCTCCATGGGCGCCATTTTTCTGATGATCGCCGGCGGCCCCGGCATGATGCGCACCGCCCCGTTCGGCGGCCGCGAAGGCCGCATGAGCACCAACCCCATCTCGTTCGGCGCGCCCGGCGGGTCGGAAGACCCGCTCATTCTGGACTTTGCCACCACGGCCGCCGCGGAGGGCAAAATCCGCGTGGCGCGCGACAAGAACGCCCAGATTCCGCCCGGCCAGATTCTGGACAACCAGGGGCGCCCCTCCACCAACCCGCACGACCTCTACGACGACGGCGTGATGCTGCCCTTCGGCGGCCACAAAGGCTACGGCCTGATGCTGATGGCCGAAATCCTGGCCTCCAACCTGGTGGGCGACACCCTGCTCCCCACGCCGCACCACGCCATCGGCACCTTTGCCCTGGCCATCGACCCCAACGCCCTGGGCGCCGGCGCGGGCTTTGCGGCCATGACCGACGCCATGATCCGCCGCGTCACCTCCAGCGCCCCCGCCGAAGGCTTCAGCGAAGTCCTGATCCCCGGCGACGTGGAACGCCGCTCCCGCCAAGCCCTCCAAACCGCCGGCGTAGACCTCCCCGACGCCACCTGGAACGCCGTCCTCACCGCCGCCGCCAGCGTCGGCCTGCCCCCCGCCGCCGTGAACGCCCAGGCCGCAGGAGAAGCTGGAAGCTAAGCGCCCTCCACCTGCGGCGCCCGAGCGCTGCCGGTGGATTGGATGGCGTCTTCCAGGCGGCGGAGGGCGACGGCTCGGAAAAGGCGGGGTTCGGGGGCGCCGCTGGCGGTGGTGTAAGCGCGCCAGGCCGCGGCGTCTTCTTGCAAGTAGTCGCGCAGGTCGACCCAGGACCCAGAGTGCAGCGCCTGGATGCGGGTGTACGCCTCGACGAGGTGGCCGAGGGCATCGTCGACGGGTTGGCTGGGAGGGACTGGCGCGTCAGGCTGCGGGTCGGCGGCCGGCGCAGCGTACGCGGGCGATGTTTCTCGGGCGGCGGGCGTCGGGGCGCGGCGCTCGGCGGCGGCGGGCGTCTGGCCGTCCCAGCGTTGGAACTCTGCGGGCAGGATGCGGACCAGCGCCTCGGGCGTCATGCCGTAGACGTCGTAGGTGCGTTCGAGCTGGTCGAGGACGCGTATAAGATGAGCCGCACCACCAACTTTATCGTAGAAAGTACGTTTAGACTTACCGTTGGATGTATATAGGCGCAGCAGCAATTGGACTATACCGACAGAGTTGAATCTTCGAACGGAACCAAGAGACAGACGAGTAATTCGAGGGAATGAAGTAAGTCGCTGGTCAAGTAGTATCGCTGCACTTTCACCATGAGCTTCATTCAACCTCCAGGCTCCCCAAAGATAGTGAAAGTATCGCAATTGGTACGACCGGAGGTCCTCGCGGTGGACGACAAAGGTTTCGTCTTGCGGCGATAGACGTACCTGACCGTCTTCCACGAGCACCGTGTCGGCGAAGTAGAACATGCCCAGCCATGACCAGAGGCCGGCGTGGTCGGCGACCAGATGGCGGATAGATTCGAACTTGGGGGCGAAGTACTCGGCGGCTTCGCGGCGGGTGCGGAACGGGCGGCGTTCCACGCGCACGCCGAGGTCGAACGGGCGGCTGCACGCCTCGCCGAAGAGCAGGCTGTGCGGAGGTTCGCGGTCGCTCCCAGGGTGCTCGCGCATGTGCGCCAAAAACTGGCGCGCCCGCCGCAAACCCTCGGCCGTCAGCCGCCGCACCTCCGTGCCCGGCGGGGCCGTATCCCCGTTCGACCCGAGCGGCGTCGAAGGGAGGTCGGACCGCGGCGGGGTCGGCTCGCCGCAAGCGTCGTCGGCCGCAGTCCTGTCGGGCGTGCGCCGCGAGTTCATCGCCGTCCCTGGGGCGTGCCGGCGTACACGCCCACCGCGTAGACACGGTCGCGGGCGAACGCGCTCACCACGGCGGGCATGACCAGGGCGCGCGGTCTAGCCGCCGCCGGTGGATTGGATGGCGTCTTCCAGGCGGCGGAGGGCGAAGTCTCGGAAGAGGCGGGGTTCGGGGGCGCCGCTGGCGGTGGTGTAGGCGCGCCAGGCCGCGGCGTCTTCTTGCAGGTAGTCGCGCAGGTCGACCCAGGACCCGGGGGACAGCGCCAGGATGCGGGTGTGCGCTTCGACGAGGTGGCCCAGGGCATCGTCGACGGGTTGGCCGACGGCCTCGTCTACGGGTTGGCCAACGGCATCGTCGGCGGGTTGGCTGGCGGCCTCGTCAGCGGCGGGCGTCTCTTCGCTGGCCGCGCCGTCCGTGGGTGAGGCGTCGGGGCGGCGGGGAGAGACTGGCGCGTCAGGCTGCGGGTCGGCGGCCGGCGCAGCGTACGCGGGGGATGTTTCTCGGGCGGCGGGGGTCGGGGCGCGGCGCTCGGCGGCGGCGGACGGCGGAGCGTTGCCCGCGGCGGCTGCGGCGCTTTCCTGGCGCGCGGCGGCGGGGGAGGCGGGCGTCTGGCCGTCCCAGCGTTGGAACTCTGCGGGCAAGATGCGGACCAGCGCCTCGGGCGTCATGCCGTAGACGTCGTAGGTGCGCTCGAGCTGGTCGAGGACGCGCAGCAGATGCCGCAAGCCGCCGGGCCTGCGACCAAAGCCTCGCTTCTGCCGACCGTTATTCGTGTACAGACGCAGCATCAGCTGGATGGCCCCAACAGAGTTGAATATTCGAATAGATCCAAATGCCCGTTCAGCAAAATGAGTGAAGGATGTCAACTCCTGGTCAAGTAGAAACGAGACGCTTTCACCGTGCGTCACAAACAACCGCCACGATCCCCAGAGATAGTGACGGTATCGCAAGAGGTAAGATCGACGAACCTCGTGGTTGACGACAAATGTCTCGTCTACAGGTGAAAGGCGTGCTCGATCGTCTTCAACCCGCACCGTGTCGGCGAAGTAGAACATGCCCAGCCATGACCAGAGGCCGGCGTGGTCGGCGACCAGGTGGCGGATGGATTCGAACTTGGGGGCGAAGTACTCGGCGGCTTCGCGGCGGGTGCGGAACGGGCGGCGTTCCACGCGCACGCCGAGGTCGAACGGACGGCTGCACGCTTTGCCAAAGAGCAGGCTGCGCGGCGGTTCGCGCGAGGCTCCAGGGTTCTCGCGCATATGCGCCAGAAACTTGCGCGCCCGCCGCAAACCCTCGGCCGTCAGCCGCCGCACCTCGACCCCGGACTCGGCCAGGCCGCCGTCGTCTTGTTTCGCCCGCTGGTTTTCCCCGCCGTCGTCCGCCAGGGGATCGGTCGGTTCGTCACGCGGCGGCGGCGGGCCGACGGGCGCGCCGCCGCGCGCCGACTGGAGCTCGGCGGAGGGCGCAAGAATCACGGGCCGCGGCGGTGGAGCGCCGTACACGGGCAGCAACGCGTCGGCTCTCAGTTCCGGCGGCAGCGGCAGACGTATACGGCAGGCTGGCGGCCAGGCGTGCGCGTGCAGCGCCCGCCCGCCGCAGATGCGAACTTCCTCGTTGGTCTGGTAGCGCGCGTACCGTTTCAAGACGGTGTCGGCGTCGGTCCAGGCCGTCACGTCGACGGTTCGTACAGGCTGGCCGCGTTCATGCGCTCCAGGGTGAAGGCGCGCACCACGGCGTCGATCCAGTGCATGGCCGCGCCCAGGTCCGTGGAGGCGGCGTCTGGGGGCAGGCGCGGGATTTCGGTGTCGGGGAGCAGACCGACCGCCAGTCGGAACCAGCCGTCCCAGTCGCCGTCGCCGTCGTCCGGGTCGGCGCGTTCGTGGACCAGGGCGTGGATCAGGACGGCGCGCAGCACGGCGGGCATGACCAGGGCGCGGAAGCCGCGGTCGCTGCGCACGACCTCGCTGATGCCGCCCACGGCGCTGTTGACCAGCAGTTGGGGCAGGTCGCCGTCGCCGAAGTCGACGCGCCAGACTTCGCCGCCCAGTTCGTCGTCGTCGGCTTCGCGCACCGCAAGCAGCGAGCGCTGCGGCAGGGTGGGCGTGATGCTGGGCGCGTGGCCCAGCAGCCGCCCGGAGCCGTCGCCGGCCACCACCAGCACGCGGAACTTGGAGGCCTCGGGAACCTCGGTCATGCGGCGGTCGGCCTCGGTCGGCGGCGCGGGCGCGCCCGCCGCGCCGAAGTCCCAGCGCTGCACGGTGTTGCTGCGCCAGGCTTCCACGCGCACGCGCGCGTCGGGCGGGAAGCGGTAGCTGGCCAGATCGAGCTGCAGGTCGAACACGGGCGGCTCGCCGCTCTCGGCCGGGCGCAGGCTCACGGCGGCGTGCGCGCGCCCGATCTGCTGGCGGCCGGTACCGTTCAGACGCCGAATCACGCGGGCTCGTCCTCGGCCGCGGCGGACGGGCCGCCGTCAGGCGGCCCGGTGAGCTTCGACACTTCGACCAGCAGGTCGCGGTCGTCCAGGCCGCTGACGGTCAGGTGGAAGTCGTCGGCCTGTGGGCGGACGAGCAGCGCGTTGTCGGCGATGACGTCGTGCTCGCAGCCGCGCGCGTCTACGCGCAGCTGGCCGCCGCGCAGGGAAAAGTCGGGCGCGCCCTGCCGGGCGCCCTGTTCGAACTGGCGGAAGGCGCGGCCTTTGCCGCCGCGCGCCACGTCGTAGACAAAGCGCAGGTCCCAGGATGCGTCCGCGGCGCCGTGCCCGCGTCCGTGCGTGGACGCCCGCACCGTGAAGCCGTCGGGCGCTTGCCGCACGACAAGCGGCGAGGGCTGCGATGGCGGAGGGACGACAGTTTTGGTGCGGTTGCTGCCTTTGCGGCCGCGGGTTGCGGCCGCGTCGGCTGGAAACAGGTCGGCCAAGGCGTCGTACTGTTTCTCTTCCGGCCGTTCTACCAGCCGTTGCAAGAGCAGGTTCGCGGCGCGGCGTACTTTGTTTACGCGGGCGTCACCGCCAATCCAGCGGTCCTTCAGGCGTTGCTCCTGCGGGTTCCAGGAGGCGTGCGCGGGGCCTTCGGCGTCGCGCAGCAGGTGGCCGAGTTCCGACTCGCCGTCCACCAGCACCAGGGCGCGCGCGCGATGATTACGGATGTATTCCATGTAGGGGATACGCAGATGGCCGCGCACGAAGTAGTCCTGACCGCGCGGCAGGTCGTCGTCGCGTTCCAGGTAGAGGCGGAAGCTCTGCGGAACTAGGCGCTTGGGCCGGTCCCGGCGGCGCACGTCCAGCGTCAGGCGGAAGGCCAGGCGCTCGCCGCGGTCGAAGCGCTCGCGCAGCGTGGGGAGGTCGAGCGCGGACAGCTCGGCGTCGTTTCTGGCCGGGGCCGGAAGTTCGTCGTGCGCGGCGTCGTCCAGGCCAACCGCCCAGCGGGCCAGTTCGACCGCGCGGTGCAGCGCCAGCGGCGAATTGTCGTCGCGGCGGAATGCTGCGATATGCGGCAATTCCCGCTCGATCGAGGCGGCGTCCAGGCGGCGCGTGCGTTCGCCGGGTTTGACGATCTCCACTTCCAGGTCGCCGCGCACGATGGGCAGGAAATACTGCGCGGCCACGGCGCGGGCGATGGTGGCGGGAGTCAGCACGTCCTCGCCTTCGTCGCCCGACTCGCGCGGATAGGGCACCACCACGGATAGGCCGGGACCGTCCAGGCGCCGCTCGAGCTGGAAGTCCGCAATCGCGCCGTCCACGAGGTCGTCGGGAGCATTGCCCGATTCGACGGGGAGCGGCAGCCACTCGTCGTCCTTCTCACCCGAGATCTCGGCGAAGTAGCCGTAGGGCGGGTACTTGACGTCGCCCCCGTCGTCGGTGAGATGGTGGGTCTTGAGCAGGGCCATGCCCATCAGCAGGGGGCGGTCTTCGCCCTCCCGCTGGGTGACGCCCAGGTAGGCGTTGATGTGGGAGGCGTCGGGGAACACCCACTTGCCCAGGCCCCAGGAGCCGCCGGAATCCTCGCCTTTGGGCGAGATGCCCACGCTGCGAAAGAAGCCCCAGAAGTCGTTGCGGGCTTCCAATTCCCGGTTGGCTTTAACGTTGCCTTGCAGCCCGGTGGTGCCGGAGTCGCCCACGGTCAGCCAGGTCATGGGCTGCTGCAGGCAGTCCAGCGCGCGGCGCATGGCGTCCGCTTCGGCGCCGCCGTCGGACGCGCCGGCGGAGCTGCTGGGATTTGGACGCGCCATCGCCTGGAGGTGGGGTTGGAGGCCCGCCAGCCAGCGGCGCGCGGCGTCGACCGGCAAGGCGTGTTCGCCGCCGCTGAAGGCGAAGCGCACGCGCACGGTCTGGCCGCGGCGGCGCGCGTCCAGCGAGTTCTGGATGGATTCGCGCACCAGGCGGTCGGGCAGGTCGGACGCGGCGGTGAAGAACTCGCCCTGCACCGGGTCCTGGTTGACCTGCGAGGGCGACATGCGGGCAAACCGCCAACGGGCGGCGGCGGAACCCATCAGACGCGTCTTTCGGATGGCCGGGGTGTCACGGGCGATGCACGGGGGACCGCTGACGCACCCAGCATAACGCCTGCGCCGGCCGGCCGGCTACTGGGAGCGGCGGTTGCGGGCGGGGCCGCTCGGCGCGGGCGGGATTGCGCGGCGCGTCGGCCCAGGGTTTGCCGCGCTGCCCGCGTCGGGCAGCGCGCGTGCAGCTGCGGGACGGCGTTCTTACTCGCCGGGAATGTACTTCCCTTGCAACGGCTCTACGGGTTTGGCTTCCGAGAACTGTCGGCGGCCAAGCTTGTCCAGCAGTTCGTCGAACGCCTGGTCGTCAGGTCGAACGATCACGCATGCGTCGAGTCCAAAGACTTCGGTGCGCTCGATCTGGCGCTGCACGCTTTCACCCTCGGCAGACAGCGTTACCAGAACGCTCGTTGCGCCGCGGTATACCTGCTTCAGTGCTAGAGCTTCCAGGTCGGCTTGCTTCCAACGTTCTCGTAGCGATGTCTTGCACGACAGCACGACCGGCCGCTCCGGATGGTAGAGCAAAATGTCGTAGACGACGTGCGGAATATGGGTGAGTTTGGCCTGGTAATAGAGAGGCAAGACGCCGCGTTTCCACAACGCGTCAATGACTAGGCACTCCAGCATGCGCCCATTGTGGGCGCGCATCCGAGGCGCTGAAGTCTCGTTGTTTTCTTCGTACCAGCGATATCCTGCCAGCACCAGCTCGGACCCGTGCAAATCGTCCGGGAAGTTCTGGACGGTGCTGGCGTAGTACGGGGTCAGCTCGAGACTGGCAGCTTTACTCCGCACTCACGCATCAATCGCTTCTGGGTCAGTTCGCAGTATGCCGCAGACAACTCGATGCCTACGGCGCTCCGCCCTGTGCTGACGGCCTCGACGAGCGTGGTGCCCGAACCGCAAAACGGGTCGAGCACCGTATCTTCTCGAAACGAGAAGAGCTGGATGCAGCGTTTGGGGAGTTCGCGCGGGAACGGCGCCTCGTGCCCAATCCGCTTGGCGCTTTCTCCTGGAAACCCCCACACACCGAGAACCCACTCCTTGAAGTCGTCGGCGCTGATTGTGGACGTGCCGACGTTGCCTCGTCGCCAGAAGTCCTTGTACAGCACGATAATCGTTTCCACGGGCGCGATGACGTGCGGAGCGCTGGCCGACCTCCACGACCCCCAGGCGGTTCGTTTGGAGATGGTGCCTTCGTTCCACACGATGGTGGCGTGGTACGACCAGCCTGCATCCAGGGCGCGTTGTGTCACGTCGGAGCTGAGCGGCGCTTTGCCCTGGCGGTTTTTGTCGATGGAAACGTTGACGCAGAGACGGCCGCCGGGGCGCGCCCAGCGAAAGCCGTTGGCCAGCCACGTTCGCGTGAAGTCCAGGTAGGACGCGTAGGTGATGGTGTCGTCGCTTTGGTCGTAGTCCATGCCCACGTTGTAGGGCGGCGAAGTGACGATCAGGTCCACCGAATCCTTGGGCAGCGTCTCGGGGTCCAAGGCGTTGCCGTTGACGAGGCGCGCGGACCCCATGGATTCGATGAGCGAGCTGGGCGCCGCGGGGGAACTGGCAGGCGCCGCGGGCCGCAGGGCCGCCGCCGTTGCGCCGCCCGTCAGGCCGACCATCTGCGCGTAGTTCGTCATGCGGCCGCCATGCCCAGGCCGCCCAGACGCCCAACGCCGCCGAAGCGCAACGGACTCAGGACGCCCGACGGCCCCTGCGAGATGGATACGGCATTCACGTGCGCGCGCCTGCCTTGCTCTGCCTTGCCCAACCTGGCCCTGCCCGGCCTCAGCCTGCTTTTGACAGACAGGTTACAAGGTGCAGCGGCGGAGCGCTGGCGCGCGCGCCGCGCGGCCGCGCGCGGCGCGTGAGGGGCGGGGGCGCGGGCGGCGGGTGTGGTAGCGTCCCCGTCGGTTTGGATGGGGGCTGGGGGTGGGTCATGCTGCGTTGGCGCTGCGGGTGCGGTTTGGGGGCGCGATGGGAGCGGCGGCGATGAGGGGGCTGGGGGAGCGGCGGTTGCGCGTGGGGTTGATTGGCGCGGGCGGGATTGCGCGCGGGGCGCATCGGCCTGGGTTTGCGGCGCAGCCGAACGTGGAGATTGCGGCCGTGGCCGACCCGATGGAGGGGCGCGCCGAGGCGTTTGCGCGCGAGTTCGGGGTTCCGCAGGCGTTTACGGATTACCGCGACCTGCTGGCGCGCGCGGACGTGGACCTGGCGGCGGTGGGCACGCCGCCGGTGGCGCACGCCGAGGTGACGATTGCCGCGCTGGAGGCGGGGGCGCACGTGTTCTGCGAGAAGCCCATGGCCATGAACGCGGTGGAAGCGCAGGCGATGGCGGCGGCGGCGGAACGGGCGGGGCGCGTGCTGGCCATCGACTTTCAGACGCGCTTTGGCTGGGACACGCAGCGCGCGCGGGCGCTGCTGGCCAGCGGGCGGCTGGGCGCGCCGCACCTGGCGCGCGCGGCCATGCTGCGGCAGGCGGGCGTGCCCACCTGGGGCGCGTTCACTTCCAAGGCGGCCAACGGGGGCGGCGCGCTTATCGACATTGGCGTGCACGCGCTGGACCGGGCGCTTTACGTGCTGGGCCATCCCACGCCGACCAGCGTGTGGGGGGCGACGGCGCAGCCGTTTGGCGCCCGCGGCGGCGTGACCAACCGCTGGGGTCCCTGGGACCCGGCGGCGCACGACGTGGACGATCTGGCTTTTGCCGGCATCCGTTTCGAGGACGACCTGATCCTGCTGCTGGAATGTTCGTGGGTGCTGCGCATTGGCGAACGCAGCGTGGAGCGGCTGGAGGTGTCGGCGGCGGACGGCGGCCTGGAACTCAGCCCTTTGCGGGTGCATTACGACCGTGACGGCTGCCACAGCACGGAGACTTTCGTTGCGCCGGAAGCGGAGGCGCGGCAGCACGTGCTGTCCGTTGCCGACTTCGTGCGCGCCGTGCGCGAGGGAACCGAGCCGACGGTGACGGCTGCGCAGGGGGTGACGGTGGCGAAGATTGTGGACGCGATTTACCGCTCGGCGGCGGCGCGGGTGGAGGTGCCGCTGGCTTAGCGGGCGGGGATTCCTGCGCGCGCGGGAATGGCGGGGGCCGCGGGCGGCGCGGGGCCGCGGGGGCGGCGGGAAGCGGCGAACGCCGCCCCTCGGCCGCGCGGGGCGGCGGGCGGCGGCGCGGCGTTAGCCGCGTTGGTCGATGGGGGTGACCTGGCGGTTGGCGTGGCCGACGTATTCGGCGCGGGGGCGGATGATGCGGTTGTTGGCCTGCTGTTCCAGCACGTGGGCCGTCCAGCCGCTCATGCGGCTGACGGCAAAGATGGGCGTGAACAGCATGGGCGGGATGCCCAGCGAGGCGTAGACCGTGGCGGCGTAGAAGTCCACGTTGGAGTTGAGGTTCTTTTCGCGCAGCATGACGGCTTCGATGATCTGCGAGGTTTGGAACCACTCGGGGTTGTCGGAGGACGGGGCCAGGTCACGCGCCATTCCGCGCAGGATGGTGGCGCGCGGGTCGGCGGTTTTGTAGACGGCGTGGCCGAAGCCCATGATGAGTTCGCGCCGCGCCAGGCGCTCCAGCACCCAGGCTTCGGCGTCGTCGGGGGACTCGATTTGCAGGAGCATGTCGAGCACGGCTTGATTGGCGCCGCCGTGCAGCGGGCCGCGCAGCGCGCCGATGGCGCCGGTGATGGCCGAGTGCATGTCGGTGAGCGTGGCCGCGATGACGCGCGCGGCAAAGGTGCTGGCGTTGAATTCGTGGTCGGCTTGCAAGACCAGCAGCAGGTCGATGGTGCGCGCCGCCTCGTCCGTGGGCGCGGCGTTGAAGAGCGTGGCCAGGAAGGAGGAGGCGATGGCGCCGGCCGGCGGGTCGGCGGGGCCGAGGCCGCCCTGCATGCGGCCCACCTGCGCCACCACGTTGGGCGTTTGGGCCAGCAGGCGCACGGCCTTGCGCCGGCTGGCGTCCAGCGAGTCGTCGCCCTGGTCGGGGTCGAAGCTGCCCAGAATGGAGATGGCCGTGCGCAGCGCGTCCATGGGAACGGTGTCCGCCGGCAGGGCGGCCAGGGTGTCCATCACCGGCGCGGGCAGGGCGCGCGCTTCGTCGATCTGGTTGGCCAGCTCGTCTAGCTGGGCGCGCGTGGGCAGCGCGTCGTGCCACAGGAGGTAGGCGACTTCTTCGAAACTGGTGTGCTCTGCCAGGTCGGCAATGTCGATGCCGCGGTAGGTCAGTTGCCCGACCTGGCCGTCGACCCAGCTGAGCGCCGACTTGCCGGCGACGATGCCCCGAAGACCGCTGTCCTTGTCTGCCATTCGTGTCTCGTATCGTTCAGAAGCGAACCAATTTCCGGGGTTCGTCCGGGCACGGCGGCGGGCGCTCCCGCGCAGGGCGGCGCTGCACGCGCGGGGCTTTCGTTTCTATTGTAGGCAATCCGCGCGGCGGCCGCGCCGCGCGGGTCAGGACGGGAGCGGCGGCGGGGGGCCGACGCGGCCCACGGCGCGTTCGACGGCCGCTGCAAACCCGATGGTGACGCCGTCCGCCAGCCGCGGGCCCACGACCTGCAACCCGATGGGCAGACCGTCTGGCGTGGTTCCCACCGGCACGCTGACGGCCGGCTGGCCGGTGAGGTTGAAGGGGTACACGTGCTGGAACCAGCGTTCGGCCCACGATTCGGGCGCGTTGGTGACGCCTGTGGCCGGGTCGACGGGCAGGGGCGGCTGCAGGAGCGTTGGCGTCAGCACCGCGTCGAAGCCGCGGTAGAGCGCGCGCATGGCGTCCCAGGCGTCGCGCCGCACGGCTTCCGCGGCCAGGTAGTCCGTGGCGCTGGCCGCCAGCCCGCGTTCCACGCAGGCAATGAAGCTGGCGTCCGACTGACGGCGTACGTCGTCCATGCGGCCGCGCACCAGCGAGGCCAGCATCACGTCGAACAAGACGGCCCAGGGTTCGGTCAAGTCCGGCAGCAGCGGGTCGATGGTGGTGACGTGCAGGCCGGCGTCTTCCACGGCCTGCACGGCGGCGCGGCAGGGCGTCAGCACGGCGTCGTCGGCCGGCGCCGCGCCCAGCTGCGGCGCCCAGGCCAGGCGGCCGGCCGTGGGCGGATGGGCCGCAACGCCGCTGTAGCGCAGGCCTTCCGGCGGCAGTGAGCCCGGGTCGCTCTGGTCGTGGCCGGCAATCACGTCCAGCATCAGCGCCGCGTCGTCCACCGAGCGCGCGATGGGTCCCAGGTGCGACAGGGGCGCGAACCCCAGGCGCAGCGGAGCATGGGGTACGCGCCCCAGGGTGGGCTTGTGCCCCACCACGCCGCAGCAGGCGGCCGGGATGCGGATCGATCCCCCGCCGTCGGTGCCCAGGGCCAGGTCCACCAGCCCGGCGGCAACCGCGGCGGCCGACCCGCCGCTGGACCCGCCGGGCGTGTGCGCGGGAGACCAGGGGTTGCGCGTGGCCGGCCCGAGGGGACTGTGGCTGAAGGCCAGATGTCCGAATTCGGGCATGCAGGTGGTGCCCAGGATGACGGCGCCGGCGGCGCGCAGGCGCGCGATGGCCGGGGCGTCCACGGCCGCGCGCACGCCGCGCCGCAGCGCGGACCCCGACTCGATGGGCAGGCCGGACACCGCGACGTTTTCCTTGACGGCAACCGGCACGCCGGCCAGCAGGCCCAGCGGCGCGCCGTTGGCGCGGGCCGCGTCTAGGGCCATGGCCGCCGCGCGCGCGCCGTCGGCGTCCAGACAGCGGAACGCATGCAGGCGGCCATCGGCTTGCTGGATGCGGCGCAGGGCCGCGTCGGTCACGTCCAGCGCGTGCACCGCTCCCTCGCGGACCGCGGCCGCCGTGTCGCGGGCACTGGCGAACGTCATGGCGCGGTGTTGCGGACCAGCGCCCGGCCGGCGCTTAGCGGTCCGGCGCGGTGAGCGGAATCGCCGTGACTGTCGTGTCGGGCCGTGACGTGGGCACCACGCCTGGGTTCAGCACGGGGTCGTCCGGGTTCGAGACGTTGTAATAGCCCGGCAGGTGCGGCAGGGCGCGGATGTAGTGGACCAACTGCCAGATTTCTTCGTCCGTGGTGCGCGAGCCGTATTCCGGCATGTCGCCGCGGCCCGTCTTGATCTTGTAGAACATCTCGCCGTCGGTCTGCGCCTGCACCTCCGGATGGCTGAAGTTGAGCGGCCGCGGGATCAGCAGCTGGTACTGCGGCCCGTAGCCGTCGGCCAGGAAGCCGTGGCACTTGGCGCAGGTGTAGAGGAACTGCTCACGCGCCTGCATGAGCGCCTCCTCCGTGAGCGGCACCGGGTTTTCCCTGTTGGTGTCCTCCATGGGCACGGCCCACATTTCGATTTCCTGGCGCAGGCCCAGCGAGGGGAGCCACGTGAACAGCCAAAACATCCCGCCCAGGAGAAGGACCATAACCACGATCGTGGTGTCGGTGACGGACGAGCCGCTGCGTTCCACTCAAGCGCTCCCAGGAGGCGGGGTCACGGCGAAGGCGTGATAGTAGCACCGGCGCCTCGGGCGTCGGCGGCGCGGGCGGCAGACGGCGCGCCTGGGCGCCCGCGGCTCACCGTGCATCATACGCCAACTGCGCGCGCCGCGGGCGGGGCGCCGCGGCCCAGCGCCTGGCGCAGAAAGGCGTTCACGCGCACCGCGTAGTCGCCGAAGCGCTGGTAGAACGCGCCCGTGTGCCCGATGCGCGCCGGCGTCCACAACACGCGCGGCTCGCCCGCCGCGTCGTACAGCTCCTGCGAGGCCGCCGCGGGCACGTGGCGGTCGTCCTCCCCGTGGATCAGAAACACGGGCCGCGGGCTGATGCGCGCGATGTCCTCCACCGGGTTCACCTGGCCCGGGTCCACGCGCCCGAACAGGCGGCCGAACAGCTGGACGGGCCCGGCGAACGGGAAGGCGGGCAGCCGCAGGAAGGCCTGGAACGAGTCTGTTGCCACGCGCGACAGGCGCGCGTAGGACGACTCGGCAATAACTGCGGCGATGCGCTCGTCGCGGGCCGCCGCCATGATGGCGACGGCGCCGCCCATGGAGTCGCCCAGCACCGCAATGCGCCGCGGGTCTACGCCGGGCAGCCCCGCCGCAAGGTCCACGGCGGCCAGCAAGTCCTCGACCTCGCCCGCGCCCAGCGTCACGACGCCCGGACCGCTCAGCCCGTGGCCCAGGAAGTCGAACACGAACGTGTTGAACCCCAGCTGCCGCAGCATGTTGGCCTTGCCGATGACGTCGCGGTGCGTGCCGCCCACGCCGTGCGACACGATTACCGTGCCCGCAGGGTCCAGCGTGGGCGCGAACCACCCGGCCAGCCGCGCGCCCCGGCGCGAGGCGAAGTCCAGCCGCACCCAGCCCACGTCGTCGTCCAGCCGCGTGGTGAACTCGGCGGACTGCGGCGGGTGGGTGACGAGCCAGGCGGCGCCCGCAGAGACCAGCAGCACGCCCAGCGCGCCCGCCGCGCCCAGCGCCGCAAGGCCGACGCCCAGCCGCCGCAGCCAGGCGGCTACGCTGGCGCGGCGCGGCGGCGCCAGCACCAACCGCGCTCGCGGCCGGCGCTGATGCATGCCCTGGTAAACAGCTCCCATCCGACAGGATTCTCTCCCCGCATCCTAAAACGCCCCCGCCCCCGCCACACGGCCAGCGCTGGTCTTCCCCCCTTCGTTCCCTTCTTTCCCTATCTTTCCCCTCTCCCCGCAGCGCGGGTAGAGGAAAAAAGAGGCCTCTAGGGAGAGGGAGGGAGAGGCCTCCGGGGAGAGGCAAAGAGAGGCGCCTCGCTAGGGAAAAGTGCGGCGAATCTTGTTGGGGTGGCGGCTGGTGGTGTCACACTGCGGGTGATCTTCGTGCGGTGGCGGCGCGTCATGGCAGTTCTGGAACTTGCGGCTGGCGAGGTGGCGCCGCGTGCGCTCGACCCCGACGAGGCGGCGATGCTGGAGGCCGTCGTCCGCCAGTCGCTGGGCGTGGGCGCGGGCGAGCGCGTGGTGGTGGTGACCGACCCGCCGCAGCGCCCGCTGGCGGAGCTGTTCGTGCACGGCGCGGCGCGCGCAGCCGCCGACGTGCGGCTGCTGGTGATGCCGGTGGCGCGCGAACACGGCAGCGAACCTCCCCCGCGCGTGGCCGAGGCGATGGCTTCGGCCGACGTCTGCCTGCTGCCCACCAGCAAATCGCTCAGCCACACCCACGCGCGCCAGGCCGCCAGCGCCGCCGGCGCGCGCATCGCCAGCATGCCGTCCATCACCTACGAAATGGCCATGCGCACGCTGCGCGTGGACTACGCGGCCATTGCGCGCGTCACGGAGGCGCTGGCCGACATGCTCAGCGCGGCCGACACGGCGCGGCTCACCTCGCCCGGCGGCAGCGATCTGCACCTGGACCTGACGGGCCGCCGCGGCCTGGCCGACACGGGCGTCTTCACGGCGCCGGGCGCGTTCGGCAATCTGCCCGCCGGCGAGGCGTTCATCGCCCCGCTGGAAGGCCGCGCGCACGGAACCCTGGTCATGGACGCCGCCTCGTTGGCCCTGGACGACCAGATTCCGAGCGGCGGCGAGCCGCTGGTGCTGACGGTGCGTGACGGCCGCGTCTGCGAGATGCACGGTCCCGGCGTGGAGGCGCTGCGCGTCGTGTTCGCCCAGCTGGGCGGCGGCGCGCGCACCATTGCCGAACTGGGCATCGGCGCCAATCCGGCCGCGCGGGTCACCGGCAACCTGCTGGAGAGCGAAAAGGTCGTGGGCACGGCGCACGTGGCTCTGGGCAGCAACGTGCACTTCGGTGGCGTGGTGGACGTGCCCTTCCACCGCGACGGCGTGATCGACCGCCCGACCATCGCGGCGGGCGGCGCGGTGCTGATCGACGACGGGCGCCTGGCGGTGTGAGCGGCGCCCGACGCTGGAGCGCGCAAGGCGCGCGCGCCGCGGCCCTGACAGCGCTGCTGACCGCGGCGGCCGCGTGCATGCCGCTGGACACCGCCGAGGTCGAGCGTGCGCCGCCCACGCCAACGCCGCGGCCCACGCCGACCTGGACGCCCATCCCGCTGGCCACGGCCACGCCGCGGCCCACGCCCACCTCCACGGCCGCCCCCGCGGCTGCGCCCGCCCCGCCCCCCACGCAGGCCGCCGAACCCGCGCCCACGGCCGCGCCGGCGCCGGGAGAAACCCCAGCCGCGCTGCCCACCGCCTCGCCGGAAGAGCTGCGGCGCTACACCGTGAGCGAACTGCGCGCCCGGCTGCCCGCCCCGGACGATCTGAGCGAGCGTCTGGGTCTGCCCGTGGCCCAGGGTGCGGCGGACGGCGTCACCGCCAGCACCTTCGGCCTGCAAGGCCAG
The DNA here is from genome assembly GCA_958296175.1 of uncultured Chloroflexota bacterium. GTDB lineage: Bacteria > Chloroflexota > UBA11872 > UBA11872 > UBA11872 > UBA11872. Next base: position 489,093 of record OY282448.1, on the reverse strand, counting down.
TTCCTGGACCCGCTGGTCATCCGGCGCCCGCTGCCCCTGTTGCTGGCGCTGGTGTTCGTGGGCCAGAGCACCTCCAGCGTCGAGCGGCTGGTGGCGGACGACCTGCTGGCGGCGCCCCAGCAGTTTCTGCAAACCGTGGCCGGGGGGCTGGTGGAAGGCTTTCAAGACGCGGCGCGCGCGGCGGAGGTGCAGGAACTGGAAACCCGCGACCCGGGCGACGTGGGGCAGCGCGCGGCGGCGGCGCGCACGCGCGTGGCCAGCGGCTCGGACGTGTTCGAGGCGCGCCTGCTGGTGGCGGAACAGGACGCCGTGCTCACGCTCGTTCTCCAGATCGCCCGCGTCGACGAGGCTGTCGACCTGCTGGACGACACCGCGCTCGCCGCCGAGATTCTGGGCTCGTCGGTCGCGCGCGGGTAATCGGGAACCACCGCGCGCAGGCTTTGCGCGGCTGCTCGTGCTTGTCTCGGAGGCTGCTTTGTTTCGGAGGCTGCCGCCGACCCCGCGGCCTACGCTGCCGCCGACCCTTCCGCCGGCGGCGGTTCCACCTGCAGCGCGCCGGGCGGCGTGGCCCGCACTTCCAGGCGGCCGACCTGCACCAGCTGAATCTGGTGCGCGCCGGGCGCGATGTCGAACACGTCGAAGTGCACCGCGACCGGGAAGGGCCCGAACGACCCGTCCGGCTCGGGCAGCACCACCGCCACCTGCACGTCGTCGATCAACACGCGAATCCAGCAGGTGGGCGGCGGGTGCCGCGCGCCCACCACTTCCGGGCAGGGGTCCCAGCCGACGGAGCGGGTGACCCAGATTTCCTGGCGGCCGGCGCGCGGGATGCTGCTGGTGCCAAACTCGGCCTCGACGGTGACGCGCGTCTTGTCGGCCAGGTCCAGCTCGTCCGGTTCGACCTCCGCGTCCTCGGCGCACGCGGCCGCAAGCAGCCCGCCGACGGCAAGGACGGCTGCGAGGGCAAAGAGCCGCCGCCAATGCGAGCGGCTGCACAAGCGAAGCATGGCGTGCATTCAATCTACCGCGCGGCCGCCGCCGTGCGGGTTTCCCTGCAGGAAGAGGGAAAAGATGGGAGTGCGGGAACTGTTTGTTCTGTTCCATTGAGGCCGGGGGTCGAGGTATAGGCTCTGGGCATGGCGTCAGGGAATGCGGCGGCGCGGCCGCGGCTGTTGGCGGTTGACGACGACCCCGAAATCCGCGACCTCTTGCGCCGCGGGCTTGCCGTGGAGGGGTTCGACGTGCGCGCGGCCGCCGACGGGCCGGCCGCGCTGCGCATGTTGGCGGAGCATCCGATAGACGTGGTGGTGCTGGACGTGATGATGCCGGGGCCGGACGGCCTGGAGGTGATCCAGCGCATCCGCGGCACCAGCAACGTGCCGGTGCTGTTTCTCAGCGCGCGCGAACAGGTGCGCGACCGTATTGCCGGGCTGGACGCCGGCGGCGACGACTATCTGGCCAAGCCCTTTGCGTTTGGCGAGCTGGTGGCGCGGCTGCGTGCGCTGCTGCGCAGGCCCAGCCCCTCCGAGTCCCAGCTGTTGACCTTCGCCGACGTGCAGCTGGACGAAGCCGCGCGCCAGGTGACGCGCGGCGGCGCGCCGGTCGATCTGACGGCCACCGAATTCGAGCTGCTGCGCGCCTTCATGCAGCGCCCCCGCCGCGTGCTCCTGCGCGAGCAGCTGTTGCAAACCGTGTGGGGGTTCACGCCCTCGGCGGTGTCGAACGTGGTGGACGTCTACGTGGGCTACGTGCGGCGCAAGCTGGAAGCCGACGGCCGCCCGCGCCTGATCTGGACGGTGCGCGGCGTGGGCTACGTCCTGCGGGAGGGCGGCGCGTGAGCATCCGGCTCAAGCTCAGCCTGCTGTACCTGAGCTTCATCATGCTCACCATGGTCATTTTTGGCGTGGGGCTGCATCTGCTGATGATTGCGCATCTGGAAACCGAAATCGACGAGACCTTGCGCTCGCAGGCGCGGAGCGTGCTGCGCGTGGCGCAGGTGGGCGGGCGGCTCTCCGGCATCCGGCCCGAGGTTGGCGTGCTGGTGGAACCGCCGGGCGACGACCTGCGCGGCCGCCAGGTGTATCTGCAAGTTCTCGACCCCGAGGGCCGCCCCGTCATTGCCTCGGTGAACCTGCAGGGCCACTCGCTGCCCGTGACCGCGGGCGCCCTGCGCGTGATCGAGACGCGCCAAGAGCGCATGGAGAGCGTCGACCTGGAGGGCGGCTTCCGCCTGCGCCTGCTGACGCAGCCCATCATGCGCGGCGGCGAGCTGGCGGGGGTGGTGCAGAGCGCGCAGTCGCTGGAACTGGCCGACAGCACCACGCAGCGCTTCCGCGACTTGCTGCTCGGCGGCGGCGTGAGCATGACCGTCGTGGGGCTGCTGAGCGGGCTGTACCTGACGCGCAAGGCGCTCAGTCCCGTGGCGCAGATCACGCGCACCGCCGAGGCCATCACCCGCCGCGGCGACCTGAGCCGCCGCATCACCGCCGGCCGCGGCGGCGACGAGCTGGGCACGCTGGGCCGCACCTTCAACCGCATGCTCGACCACATCGAGGACGGCGTGGAGTCGCAGCGCCGGTTCATTGGTGACGCCTCCCACGAGCTCAAGACGCCGCTGACCGTGATCCGCGGCAACGCCGAGCTGCTCAGCCGCGACCCCGACGGCGTCGACGCGGCCGCCCAGGCCATCACGCGCGAAACCGACCGCATGCAGCGCATCGTGGACGACCTGCTGGCCGTGGCCGAGCTGGACGCGCCCGGCGCCATGCCGCTGGCGCCGGTGGACGCGCACGCGCTGGCCGCGCGCGTGCTGGCCGACTTTGCGCCCGTGGCGGCCAGCCGCACGCTCGCGCTGGCGGGCGCCGACGCCCTCTGGGTGCAGGCCAACGCGGACAAGCTGGAACGCGCCATCCGCAACCTGGTGCACAACGCCATCCGCGCCACCAGCGCGGCGGGCCGCGTGGATATCCGCCTGATGGAGCGCGGCGGCATGGGGTCGATCACGGTCAGCGACGACGGCGACGGCATCCCCGAGGAGCACATGGCGCACGTGTTCGAGCGGTTCTACCGTGTAGACCCCGGCCGCTCGCGCGCCAGCGGCGGCACGGGCCTGGGCCTCACCATTGCCCGCGGCGTGGCCGAGGCGCACGGCGGCAGCATTCACGTGCGCCGCGCGCAGCGCGGCGGCGCCGAGTTCGAAATCCGGCTGCCGATCGACCAGGAACCCAACGGCGAGCCGCTGCCGGCCTGACCAGAGGGCGCCCGCCGCCGGGTGGGCGCAGAGGGGCGGTCACGGGGCAAGCTGGCTGCTACAAGGCCCGCCGCCGCTTGGTGGGCGCAGGTCTCATAGTTCTCTCATACGGTGCGCTTAGCCTTGCTGCGTCACGGGTGGATGCCCTGGAGCCCTTGGGCATAGGAAGGCTGCAATGTCACGACCAGCGAACGCACCGGCGCGCCCCTTGGTCGAGCGCATGCGCGCCGAAGGCGCGCGGCCCGTCGCCTACCGCGCCAACGACGTCATCATGGACCCGTCCGTCGACCCGCACCGCATCGGCATCGTCTGCGCCGGCAGCGTCACCGTCTGGCGGCTCAGCCCCAGCGGGCGCCAGCTGGCCACCGCCGCGCTGCGCCAGGGCGACTGGTTCGAGAACGTGTTCGAGACCCGCGGCCAGGAGCGCACGGTCATCGAGGCCGACGGCCCGGTCACCGTCGCCTGGTTCGACGTGCCCACCTTCCGCCGCGTCATGCACAAGCACCCCGCGTTCGTCCTGGAACTGGTGCAGCGTCAGATCGTGCGCCTGAACTCGGTGCAGCAGCGCGCCGCGCAAACCGCGCTGGACACGGTGGCCGGCTCCGTGGCGCTGGCCATCCTGCAGATGGCCGAACGCGAAGGCGCCACGGACCTGCGCGTCACGCACGAAGAGCTGGCCCGGCGTCTGGGCACGGTGCGCGAAAGCGTGAGCCTGGCCGTCACCAAGCTGCGCCGCGCCGGCGCGCTTGCCCCCGCCGGCGGACGCAAGCGCCTGATCTCCATCCTCAGCCTGCACAAGCTCCAGCGCTTTGCCGGCGCCCGCACCAGCACGGCCTGAGGCGCCGGCGCGCGCTGACGCCTCCCCCCGGCCGTCAGCCGCTGCGGCTGGCGGCCAGGAGCAGGATGGCGGCGGCGAAGCCGGCCACGCCCACGACGATCGCCGCGGCGCTGCTGACGAACAGCACGCGCAGCGATTGGCCGCGGCGGGCGGACGGGTTGGGCGCGCTGTAGGCAAGGAAGGCCGCCAGGCCCACGATGGCCGTGACCACCACGGCGCCGCCGGCGCGCACGTTTTCGATCAGAAAGAAGGCGCCGGCCGCCGCGGCCAGAAACGCGGCGGCGGCGGCGGCAAGGCAGCGCCCCAAGCGGCTGGGCAGACTCACCGGCCGAGGATACGCCAGGCGGCGTGCGCGGCGTGCGCGGCGTGCGGGCGTGGTTGCCGCGCGGCGCGGCGCGTGCCACCGTATACCCTGCTTGCCTGGTGGCGACGTTTGCATGGAAGGACTCGTGCCGTGACGGGCGCCGACGCTCTGGTCCACATCCTCAAAGCCGAAGGCATCAAGCAGGTGTTCTGCTATCCCTTCACGCCCGTCATGGAGGCCATGGCGCGCGGCGACCTGCGCATCCTGCTCGCGCGGCAAGAGCGCGTGGCCGGGAACATGGCCGACGGCGTGTCGCGCTCCACCAACGGGCGCGAAATCGGCGCGTGGACCGTGCAGCAGTCCGCGGGCGTGGAAAACGCCTTCGCCGCCGTGGCGCATTCCTTCACCGACTCCACCCCCACCTTGTTCGTGCCAGGGCACCCGGGCGTCCCCAAGGCCGACGTGCCGCCCACGTTCGACGGCGGGCGGAACTACGCGGCCACCACGCGCCACGCCGCCATTGCGCGCTCCACCGGCGAGATTCCGCAGCGCGCCCGCATGGCCTTCACCGTCCTGCGCAGCGGGCGGCCGGGTCCCGTCATGCTGGAAATGCCCGTGGACGTGTGCGACGCGCCGTTCGAGGGTCCGTTGGATTACCAGCCCATCCGTGCGGCCCGCTCGGCGGCGGACGCGGGGGCGGTGGCGGAGGCCGCCGACCTGCTGCTGCGCGCCCGCTCCATCCTCATTTGGGCCGGCCAAGGCGTGCTCTACGCCCAGGCCTCGGCCGAGCTGCAGGAACTGGCCGAGCTGCTGGGCGCGCCGGTGATGACCACGCTGCAAGGCAAGAGCGCCATGCCCGAAACCCACGACTTGGCCGCCGGCGTGGGCGCTTACGTGCGCACGGCCATGGCGGGGTATCACCTGGACGCCTGCGACACGGTGCTGGCCGTGGGCACCAGCCTCAGCCGCATGTCGTTCACCCCCGATCTGCCCGAGGGCAAGACCATCATTCACGCCACCAACGACGCGGTGGACCTGAACAAGAGCTACCCCACGGCCGTGCCGATCCTGGCCGACGCGCGGTTGTTCCTGCGCCAGTTGATCGACGAGCTGCGCCGGCGCGTTGGCGACAGCGGCCGCCAGGCGCAGCGCCAGCAGACGGCCGCAACGCTGGCCGCCATCAAGCGCAACTGGTTCGCCGACTTCCAGCGCCACTTCAGCGACGACTCGGAGCCGATCAACGCCTACCGAATGTTCCGCGAGCTGTGGGACGTGCTGGACCCCGACACGACGATGCTGACGCACGAGTCCGGCGCCACCCGCGACATCCAGTGCGTGTTCTATCAGTCCACCACGCCCCGCAGCTATCTGGGCTGGGGGCAGTCCTCGCAGCTGGGCTTCTCGATTGGCCTGGCCATGGGCGCCAAAGCGGCCAACCCCGACAAGACCGTCGTGAACGTGATGGGCGACGGGGCGGTGGGCATGACCGGCATGGATTGGGAAACCGCCGCGCGCGAGAACCTGCCCATCCTCAGCGTGGTCAAGCACGACGCTATCTTCAGCGGCTACGACCGCAACATCCCCGAGTCGATCGACAAGTACGGCGTCTCCACGCTGCACGGGGACTACGCCGCGGTTGCCGCCGCGCTTGGCTGTCACGCCGAACGGGTGACCACCCTGGGCGAGCTGCGCCCGGCCTATCTGCGCGCCCTGCGGGCGGTGCGCGAGGGGCAGCCGGCCGTGGTGGACGTCGTCACGGCCGAAACGCGCGAGTTGTCCTACGCGCCCACGGCGCGCACGGCCAGCCAATAGCGCCGCACCCTCTACACTGCCCCCGACGCCGCGCGCGCCGACGACGCGGCCGGGCAGTAGCGCCGGCGCCCTCTACACTGCCCCTGCCGGCGCACCCGTGATCGCAGGAGAGGGTTTGTATGGCTGAAGTCACCGTAGTCGCCACGATTTTCCCCAAGCCCGGCCACGCCGACGCGCTGATCCGCGAGATGCAGGCCAACGTGCGCGCCGTGCACGAGGAAGAGGGCTGCCTGCATTACACCTACCACCGCGGGATCGACGACCCGGACGCGCTGGTGGTGATCGAGCGCTGGGCCTCGGCGGACGCGCTGGCCGCGCACGCGGCGGCGCCCCACATGGCGGCGTTTGGCCAGCGCGTGGCCGAACACCGCGCCGCGCCCGCCCAGGTCGTGCGCTACGAGATGGTGCCCATCGACGGCGACCCGGAGAAGTCGCACTTCTAAGCGGTAGACCGCCGCCGCCGCGCGGCGCCGCGGCCGAACCGCCGGCCGCCGCTCGCTACACTCGCGGCGCTGAGGTTGCACCAGCGGCGGCGGGAGCGCGGGGATGCACGTCATCGCAATATCGGCGCGGCCTGGCGACGCCAACGTGGGCGCCGCCGGCACGCTGCGGCGCTTTCGCGAACGCGGCGCCGGCGTCACCATCGTCACCATTGCCAACGGCAACTCGCTGGCCGGGGTCCACGCGCCGCTCGATATTCCGCCCCGCGAGCTGGCCAGCCGCTGGCGCGCCGCCGCCGAACGGTCGGCCGAGACTTTGGACGTGGAGCTGGTGTGGATGGACCACTCGGACTTCGCGGTGCACAGCGACGCAGTTACGCGCATGAAGCTGGTGGACGTGCTGCGCGCCCGCGCGCCCGGCCTGGTGCTGGCGCCCGCGCCGCAGGGGGCGCGGCGCGACGAGCGCGGCGCCTGGCGCCTGGCGCGCGACGCCATTGAAATGGCCGCCGCGCCGAACGTCCGCGGCGAGGCCCAGCCGCACGCGGTCGAGCCGGTGCTGCTGGCCTACGAACGCCGTCTGCTGTCCGGCTTCATGCCAACGGAATACGTGGACGTCACGTCCGCCGTGGACGTCAAGCGCCGCGCGTTCGAGGCGATGGCGCAGGCGCTGGGCGGCGGCCTCGGCGCGGCGGCGCTCGCCGAGCCGCAGGCCGCGGCGGCGCTCCTGGCGCGCCATCGAGGCGCGCAGGCGGGCGTGGACGCCGCCGAGGCGTTTCGGTTCGACGCGCGCGCCAGCCGCGCAACCACCCAGCGGCTCTTGCCATAGCCGCCCCGCGCGTCCGCAGCGTCCGCTCGGCGAGCGAGCTGTCGGAGCTCTTCGGCCCGTCGGGCGCGCTGGCCCGCCTGCTGGACGGCTTCGAGCCGCGGACCTGCCAGCAGGAGATGGCGCAGTTCGTGGCCGACGTGGTGGAAGGCGGCGGGCGCGCCATCGTCGAGGCCGACACCGGCACCGGCAAGTCGCTGGCCTATCTGGTCCCCGTGCTGCACGCCGGCCGCCAGGCCATCGTCAGCACCTCCACCAAGGCGCTGCAGGATCAGCTGTGGACGCACGACCTGCCGCTGGCGGCGCGCGCGGCCGGCGCCGCGCCGGCCGCGGCCCTGTTGAAGGGCCGCGCCAATTACCTCTGCCTGCTGTCGCTGGACGAGGAACGGCTGGCGCCCCAGCTGCTGGACCAGGCGCGCATGGGCCGCGTGCGCGCCTGGGCGGCGCGCACCACCACCGGCGACGTGGCCGAGCTGGGCGCCGACGCCAACACCCACGTGCGCGAGCGGCTGACGCGCGGCGTCGAAACCTGCGAAGGCCGGCTCTGCCCCTTCGTCGACGACTGCTGGGCGGAAAAAGCCCGCACGCGCGCCGCCGCGGCCGACGTGGTGGTCACCAATCACCACCTGGTCTTTGCCGACGCCAAACTGCGCAGCCTGGACGCGGACGGCGGCATGCCGCTGCCGGAGGGCGGCGTGCTGGTCATGGACGAAGCGCACACGCTGGAGGACGCCGCCACCTCGTCCTTCGCGGTGCGTCTGGACCGGGAGCGCGCGCAGCGCATCATGAACGTGTCGCGGGTGCAAGCGGCGCTGGGCGAGACGCACGGCCGCGACATGGGCCGCGTCGTGCAGGCCAGCGAGCGCGCCTTCGGCAGCCTGGAGCGCACGCTCGGCCCCGGGCGTTCGCGCATTGCCAACGAAGTAGGCGCAGGTCTGCGCCTGGCGGAGCTGGCCTGGGCGCTGGTGGACGCCTGCGCGGAGATTGGCGACGGCGAGACGCGCGGCTGGGTCGCCAGGCGCCTGCGCGAGCTGGCCTCCGACGCGGAGCGCGTGTTCCGGCTGGACGACCCCGACTGGGTGCACTACGTCGAGCGCGACCGCGGCGGCGCGCTGACCGCCCACGCGGCGCCTATCGAGGTGGACCGGCTGATCGACGCCGCCACGCGCGAGCGCGCCAGCCTGATCGCCGCCTCCGCCACGCTGACCGTGGATCGGTCGTTTGCCTACGTTCTGGCGCGCCTGGGCCTGGCAGGCGCCGAGGAACTCAGCACCGCGCCGGTGTTCGACTACCGGCGCCAGGCCCTGACCTACGCGCCGGCCGACCTGGCGCCGCCGCCGGCGGCGGGCGCGGACGACGCGGCCTACCACGACTACCACGACGGCCTGGCCCAGCGGCTGGCCGCTCTGATCGACGCCTCCAACGGGGGCGCCTTCCTGCTGTTCACCAGCCGGCGGGCGCTCGACGAAGCCTGGCGCCGCACCGCGGATGTCCTGCCCCATCCCTGCTTCCGCCAGGGCGAGGCGGCGCCGGTGGAACTCCTGCGGCGCTTCCGCGCCGCGCAGGACGGCGTGCTGTTTGGCCTGCGCTCGTTTTGGGAAGGCGTGGACGTGCGCGGCGACGCGCTGCGGCTGGTGGCCATCACCCGCCTGCCCTTCGCCGTGCCCGACGACCCGGTGGTGGCGGCGCGCACCGAAAGGCTGCGGCAGCAGGGCGGCAACTGGTTCGGCGAACTCGCCCTGCCGCGCGCCGCGCTGCTGCTCAAACAGGGCTTCGGCCGTCTGATCCGCGCCGCCAGCGACCGCGGCGTGGTCGCCATCCTCGACAGCCGCGTGCGCCGCCGCCGTTACGGAGAGGCGATCCTGCGCTCGCTGCCGCCCGCGCCGCTCACCCACCGCCTGCACGACGTGCAGCGGTTCTTCCAACCCGCCAACCGCCGCTGACGGCTACCGCGCTCAGCGGCAGCCGTCGATGGTCACCAATCGAACCGCGGCGCTCCACGTTGGAGCGGCCGCCGCGCTCAGTGGCAGCCGCAGGCGCCGCCGCGGCAGCCGCCGCCTCCGCCCGTGTACGCCGCGGCGGCCGCCGGCGCGCCGCTGGACGACCGCTGCGCCGACCCGCCCACTAGGGCGGGCGCGTAATACACCTTGCGCACCCGCGTGCTGGCGCAGACGGCGCACACCACCGCGCTGTCGTCCATCATCGCCCGGCGAACGTCGAACACGTCGCCGCACGACTGACACTCGTACGTGTAGGCGGGCATAGAGCCTCCAAAACCGCGGCCAATGGATGGCGCCGATTCTAGAGCCGCCGCGCCCAGACGCAAGCGGTCTATGATATGGTTCCCTGGCTGGCCGATTCGGCCGCCCCCCAGACCGTCCCACCGCGCCGCGCGCCGCGGCCTCCCTTGTGTAGAACCCGATGGCACGCCTGATTCAGGACCTCGAAGAGGACTATCTCAAGCCCGAAATCCCGGAGTTTGCCGTGGGCGACACCGTGCGCGTGCACGTGACGGTGCGCGAAGGCGAGCGCGAGCGGGTGCAGATGTTCGAGGGCACCGTGATCCGCCGCCGCGCCGGGGGCATCAACGAGAACTTCACGGTGCGCCGCATTTCCGGGGGCGTCGGCGTGGAGCGCACGTTCCTGCTGCACTCGCCCATCGTGGCCGACATCGAGACGGTGCGCCGCGGACGGGTGCGGCGCGCGAAGCTGTACTACTTGCGCGACCGCGTCGGCCGCGCCGTGCGCGTCAAGGAGCGGCGCGCGTAGCCCGGCGCGCGGGGCAGCCTGGTCGGCGTTGACCTCGGCGTGTTCCCACCGCCCACCTTCGAAATCCAGTTGCTCCAGCACGGCCGCCGCCGCATTGCGGGGGTGGACGAAGCCGGCCGCGGCGCGTGGGCCGGGCCGCTCACCGCCGCCGCCGTCATCCTGCCGGGCGCGGCCTACGGCGACCCGCGGCTGCTGGCGGGCGTCACCGACTCCAAGCGGCTGTCGGCCGCCGTGCGCGAACGCCTGGCGCGCCGCATTGCGGCCTGCGCCGTGGCGGTGGGCGTGGCGCACGTGACCCCGCGCGAGATCGACGGTCTGGGCATGGCGGCGGCGGGGCGGCTGGCCATGGGCCGCGCGCTCGAGCGCCTGGCGCCCGCGCCCGACCACGTGATTCTGGACGCTTTCCCGCTGGACGACGCCAGCCCCTTTGCCGGCCGCCAGACGGCGCTGATCCGCGCCGACGCCTCCTGTCTGGCGGTGGCGGCGGCCTCGATTTGCGCCAAGGTCGCGCGCGACCGTCTGATGCGGCTGCTGAGCGGGCGCTACCCGGCCTACGCCTTCGAGCGCAACAAGGGCTACGGCACGCCCCGCCATCGCGCCGCGCTGACCGCGCTGGGCGCGCTGCCCGTGCACCGGTACAGCTTTGCTCCCGTACGAGACGTCCGTGCGTCTTCCCGGCTGGCTCTGGCCGTTTAGGCGCCGCGCGCCCGGCGGCAGCGCCGCGCTGGGCCGCTGGGGCGAAGCGCAGGCAGTGCGCGAACTGAAACGGCGCGGCTATCGGATTCGGGCGCGCAACGTGCGCCTGCGCGGCGGCGAGCTAGACATTGTGGCCGAGCACGGCGGCGCCACCGTCTTCGTGGAAGTCAAGACGCGCCGCGACAACGCCTTCGGCGGCGCGCGGCAGGCCGTCACCCCCGCCAAGGCGCGGCGCCTGGCGCGGCTGGCGCAGGCCTACCGGCAGCGCCATCCCCACGCCGCAGGCGCCTGCCGCATCGACGTGGCTGCGGTGCAGGTGGACGCCGACGGCGGCTGCTCCGTCGAGATCATCCCCAACGCCGTGCAGACCTAGCCCGCCCCGCCGCTGCCCGGGCGGCCGGGCGCGTGATGCGGCAGCGCTCGCAGGCCTGGGCAAAGCCCCGCCGCTGCCCGGGCGGCGGGCGTCTAGACTGCCGGCCGCCATCACCGCAGAGCCGCGCGCGTGACGCTGCGCAACGTCAACACCACCGACATTCCCGCCGCCATCCAGGCCGGCTGCCAGACCATGGCCAGCGTCTTCGACGCCGACGACAACGACGTTCCCTTCTTCACCGCGCAGGCCTGGCCAGACCCGCACCTTGCCTTCAGCCCCGTGCATTCCGAGTCGCACGTGCCCGGGCGGCATCTCAACGCGCTGCTGACGGCGGAGTCGCTGGGATTCCCCATCGACCAGGCCGCCGTGGAGAAACACGCGCGCGCCGCGTTCTTTTCCTACAGCGGCGCGCTGCCCTTGCAGCTCAACCGCCAGCGCCTGGGCGGCCCGCTGCAGAACTTTCGGGCGCACAACGTGCGCGAAGGCCTGCACGCGCTCTACGCGCTGGCGCGCTATCGGGACTCGGCGCGGGCGCGCGAGCTGGCCGAGGCCAGCATTGCGCTCATCGGCGAGCTGTGGGACCCCGCCCGCGGCTGGGACGTGGAGCGCATCGCCGCGCACGGCGTGCGGCCAACTATCGACGCCACCCTGATCCAGGGGCTGGCGCGCGCCACGGCCCGGCCCTGGAGCTGGCCGTGCGGCTCAAAGACGCGGTGCTGGCCGAGTGCTTCGCGCCCGACGGGCGCTACGACCGCGCCCGCTTCGGCCCGCACACTCACTCCACCACCTGCGTCATGTCGTCGCTGGCGCAGCTGGCCGACCTGCTGGGCGACGCGCCGCTCATGGCGCGGGTCGAGGCCTTCTACGCCCGCGGCCTGTGGGACATCCGCGACCAGCTGGGCTGGGTGATCGAGAGCAGCGCCCCCGACGCGCCGCCCGACCGCGGCGAGGTCAACAACACCGGCGACATCGTGGAAACCGCCCTCATCCTGGGCCGCTGGGGCTGGACCGAGGCCTACGACGACGTGGAGCGCATCCTGCGCGGCCACCTGCTCCCCAGCCAGCTGCGGGACGTTGACTGGATCGTCGAACGGCCCGACGCGGGCGGCGGCGACGGCCGGCGCGCCGTGGCCCAGCGCCTCGTTGGGGCCTTCGGGTTCCCGGCGCCCTACGGCCATCGGCCGCTCGGCCTGCCGCGCGTGTCGTTCAACCTGGACATCGTGGGCGGCGCCGCGGCCTCGCTGTGCGAGGTCGTCCGCAGCCTCGGCGCCGCCGGCCCCGGCCGCGCGGGCGGCCATTGCGTCGACCTCTACTTCGACCACCGCAGCGGCGCGGTCACGGTCGAGTCGCCCTACACCGCCGGCGCGCTGACGGTGACCGTGCACCGCCCCGGCCCCCTGTTCGTGCGCGTGCCCGGCTGGAGCGGCCCCGAGCGGGTCAGCGTCGGCGGCGCGCCCGCGCCGCGCGGTCACGGCGGCCGCTATCTGCTGCTGGACGACCCGCCGCTGCATCAGCGCATCACGTTTCGGCTCGACCTGCCAACCAGCGGCATCGTCCTGCGCCACCGCACGCGCGGCATTCGCGCGCGTCTGCGCGGCGACGAGGTGACGGCCATGGACGCCTTCGGCCAGGAGCTGGCGTTCTTCGACCCGATCGCCTGAGCAGAGCCGCCCGGCGCCCCAGCGCTGCGCCGCGGCGGTGGTAATATCCGCGGCGCGCCGTGTCTGCCTATGCCAGAGTTCCAGCCCGTCCATGCAGCGGAGTTCCCATGGTCCCAACGCGGCCGCCCGACGATGCGCGGGAAGCGTCACGGCGCGCGGACAACGTGTGCAGCTAATCGATAGTGTCTGAAATGTTTCGATCCACGCCGGGCCGCAGGATTGTCTTGTGGTGCGCTGTTGCGGCGGCGGCGTTGTCCCTCGTCATCTATGGAATCACGATAGGAAAATACGAGGTGTTCCCGCACGATATTCTTGCCAATATCGTCGGACCGCGCAAGCCTCCCGTTCCGACGCAAACACCGAACGCCCCCCCCACACACCTACGCTTGTAGAGCACGCTCACCTTCTCGTTCGCCCGACGCCCACGCCAGAGCCCACCCCGACGCCCACGCCAACGCCCACGCCAGAGCCCACTCCAACGCCCACGCCAGAGCCTACCCCGACGCCAGACCCTACCCCGACGCCGACGCCGCGCGGTTACCGCGGTTTGCATGACGTTGGCGGGACGCTGACCACGGCCGCCTGGCTCGATGACGACCGCATGTACATCGCGGATTGGGACGGCCGTATTCGCATTCTTGACGTCCAGACCGGTGACGTGCGGACGGTGATCGAGGGGCTGAGCATCCCCCAGGGGCTGACGTTTCTCGACGGGCGTCTCTACGTTGCAGAGATGGGGAACGGTTGCCAGCTGATGTGGGAATTTCTAGAATTCCTCGATGGTGAACGGCGTATCCAAAGTTGTATTTTTGCAAACAGCAAAGAGGGCTACTACGCCGAGAATCTAAAGAATTTTCTAAGCCGATCCAACGCTCAGATCATTTCATATCACGTGCACGAATCAGGCAATCTTAGCGATAGACAGGTGGTCGTCGACCACATCCTTAGCCAAGGACGCGACCATAGCCCGAACGGCCTGACCAACGACGGCGAGTACGTCTACGCGAGCATTGGGCATCCCCAACAGGACCTGGGACGTGACGTCGTGCGCATCGCGGACGAGCTCGAGGCCGAGGGGCGCCGGACCGACCTGATGGGCGTCATCGCGCGCTTTCGTCCTTCGGACGGCGAGCTGGAGGTCCTTGCCACGGGTCTTCGCAACGTGTATGGGATATCCATAGCTCCGGACGGAACCATCTACGGCGCCGACAACGACGTGCAGGACGGCCTTGCGACCGAAGGCCATCGGGAGGAATTGAACGCGATCGTCGCAGGCGGCTTCTACGGGTTTCCGCAGTGGGGAACCCACGAGGCTCCGCCGGAAGCGAACGTGATCGAGCCCGTGGCCGTGCTGCAGGGCACGGGCTCGACGATGGCGTACGCAAACGACGACGGCGTTTACGTCGCCTACACGTCGTTGGGCGAAAATAACGACGACATGGTCGTCGTCGACCGCTTCGACTACGAGACGTTCGAGCCGACGAGGATTTTCAAGCAGAACGTCGCGTACGTCACCGCGATTCTCGAGCGTGAGGGCCTGCTGTACCTGGTTTCCATTACAGGCCACGTGCACGTCATCGACCCGAACGAGGCGCCGATAACGTCACAGACGTAGACGGAGATTGGGGGTCGTGGATTGTCGATGGTGGATGCGAGCGTTGTGCGGGGCTCGACGTGCGCGCGTGACGGGCGCGGCGCGGGTCTCGGTTAGCGCCAGCGCAGTTCGCGCGCCGCGGTCACTTTGTCCTGGTCGATCTCCCAGCCCACGCCCGGGGCGTCGGACGGCGCGATCATGCCGTCGATCGGCCGCACGGGTTCCTCGAAGAAGAACTGCCGCAGCTCGTTCCACTTGACCAGGTATTCGATATACGGGCAGAGCGTGGGCGGCAGCGCCGCGCTGAGATGCGCGTTGACCGGCACCGATGCGCCGTGCGGGATCAGCGGCACGTCGTAGACCGAGCAGATGACGGCGATCTTCTGCATTTCGCTGATGCCGCCCGCCCACATGGTGTCGGCCTGGTACACGTCCACGGCCATGGCGCGCATGTAGTCGCGCGCGCCCCAGCGGGTGTAGGCGTGTTCGCCGCCGGCGATGGGCACCGGCGAGGCCGCGCGCAGGCGTCCGTAGCCGAGCAGGTCGTCGGACTTGACCGGCTCTTCGATCCAGCGGGGCCGGTATTCGGCCATGCGCCGCGCCATGTCCAGCGTGTAGCGCACGTTCCAGCTGCTCCAGGCGTCCAGCATGATCTCCACGTCGCTGCCCACGGCCTCGCGCAGCGCGCGCATAAGCTCCAGGTTGCGCCGCGCGCCGGGTTCGCCGTCGTCGGGCGCGCAGCGCGGGAACCACTTGGTGGCGGTGTAGCCTTCCGCCGCGAACTGGCGCGCGCGCGCGGCCGCGCGCGCGGGGTCCAGGGAGTAGCCCAACGCGCTGGCGTAGGCCGGAATCTCGCGCCGCACCGGGCCGCCCAGCAGACGGTAGAGCGGCTGGCCCAACCACTTGCCTTTCAGGTCCCAGAGCGCGGTGTCCACCGCGCTGACCGCGAACATGGGCTGCCCAGTGCGGCCGTGGATGAGGCGCCGATAGAGCTGGTCCCAGATGCGCTCCGTGGCCAGGGGGTCCGCGCCGATGAGGTGGGGCGTGATCTGGGTGTCGATCACGTAGGCTTCGGCCTCGTCCAGCGGCCCGGCCAGGCCGGTCACGCCCTCGTCGGTTTCGACCGTCACGAACGCCCAGGCCAGGTCGTAAGCGCCCTGCGCGTTGCGCGCGCCGGCGATGCTCTGGTCGAGCTCGTGCTTGTGTTCGGGGTAGACGTCCAGCGGGCGCACCAGGCGCTCTTCCCAGAAATCTTCCTCCGACTCGACGCTGCCGCGCAGCTCGGTCAGACGGATGTCGGTTATCCGCATGGACGCTTTCCTCCCGGCCGGCGCGCGCCGCGCCGCCCGCCGCGCAGCTTAAAACACCGCCGCCGCGCGCGCTCTGCCCGGCCCGGCCCTAGACGGGCAACGGGTTCGACCGTCCGAGGCGCCCGCCGCCGCGCGCGCACTGCCCGGCCCGCGGCTCGACGGCGGCCAGCGGGCGCGGCGGGACGCGGGGGTGCACACCTGTTTCGTCGCTAGTAGGCAACCACGCCCAGCGGGCGCGCCAGAACGCGGCCGCGCCGCGCCGCCGCGCGCTTCTCGATAAACTGCATGCCGCAGCCGTTCGGGAGACCCGCCCATGCGTGCGCAGCCAAACGTTTTGTGGATCGTCATGGACTCGCAGCGGCCACACAATCTGGGCGCCTACGGCGACCAGCGCGGGGTGACGCCGGTGTTGGACCGGCTGGCGGCCGAGGGGGCCGTGTTCGAGTGCACCACCTCGGCGGGGCCCTGGTGCCTGCCGTCGCACGCTTCCATGATGACCGGCCACTACGCCAGCACGCACGGCGCAGACGGCCGCTGCGAGCGGCTCAGCGAGGAATACCCCACCATCGCCGAGGAACTGACGGAGCTGGGCTACGCCACCGTGGGCATGTCCAACAACGCCTACATGAGCCCGTCCTCGGCGCTGCACCGCGGGTTTCTGGACTGGAGCTACGTCAAAACCGAGCAAGGCGCGCCCGACGACGACGAAGGCGCGGCGCAGCTGGTGCGCCAGATGCTGGCCTGGCTGCGCGGCCACCGCAACGACGCGCAGCCATTCTTCATGTTCGTCAACATCAACGACACCCACACGCCTTACCTGGCGCCGGAACCGTTCCGCTCGCGCTGGGCGCCGGACGTCAGCCGCGAGGAGGCGCTGGCGCTGAACCGCCAGGGCTTCTTTGCCGACCCCGCGCGCCCGAGCCCCATGCCGGAAGACGTGCGCCGCAACATCTACGCCCTGCTGGACGGCGAAACCGCCTACGTGGACCACTTGATCGGGCGGGTCGTGACCTATCTGCGCGAGGCGGGCCAGCTGGACGACACGCTGGTGGTGGTCACGTCCGACCACGGCGACGTGATCGAAGAGCATCCGCCCTACTGGAACCACCAGCTCACGGTCTTCGAGGCCGTGGCGCACGTGCCGCTGATCGTGCGCTACCCGGCGGCGTTCCAGCCGGGCACGCGCAGCGCGGCGCTGACGCAAACGCACGACGTGGTGGCCACCATCTACGACCTGCTGGGCGCCGAGCGGCAACTGGCCTGGCTGGGCGAAAGCAGCCACAGCCTGCGGCGCACCCTGAACGGCGACGAGCGCACGTACGCCATCTGCGAGTTCGCCTTCCCCGTCAACATGCTGGAACGGATCACGCGCCGCGGCCTGGAGTTCGACCTGCGCCCCTACTTTCGCGCGCTGAAGTCCTATCGCCGCGGCAACTGGAAGTACATCTGGGCCAGCGACGGGCGCGACATGCTGTTCGACCTGGCCGCCGACCCGCGCGAGCAGGTGAACCTGATCGACAGCCAGCGCGCGCTGGCGCGCACGCTCTACGACGAGCTGGACGGCGTGCTGTCGCGCATTCCGGTCAACGACTACGGAGACTGGATGGTGACCGAGTACATGAAGGGCACGCCGCGCGCGTCCTGGGAGAAGATTCGCCGCTGGGGCTACTTGCGGCCCGGCCGGGCGGATCGGCCGGCGTTTCGGAACTGACCAGATGGCGGCTGGACGGACGGATCGGCGGCGCGGGGCGGCCCACGTCGAGGCGCCGTTCGGACGGCCGCGCGCGGGGCGGCCGGGCCTCGAACCTAGGAGAACGACGATGACGGCGCGGGCCGCCTGATGCGTGCACGGGTGGGCGCGGCCGCGGCTCGCGCGCGGCGCGGCGCCGGGGCGAACGCCCCGCCGCCGGCGGGCGTTCCCGCCCTGGCGGCCGTCATGCAACGCGCCGGCGGCGAGAACTTTCCCGTGGCCTCGCTCGCCCTGCCGGGCGATCTGCGGCGGCATCTGCGCCATATCTACGGCTTTGCCCGGCTGACGGACCAGCTGGGCGACTACGCGCACGGCGACCGCCTGGCGCTGCTCGACTGGCTGGAGGGCGAAGTGGACGCGGTGTACGCCGGCGGCCTGCCCAGCCACGCGGTCATGCGGCGGCTGACGCCCACGGTGCTGCGCTACGACATCCCCGACGCGCCGTTTCGCGCCTTGATCCAGGCCAACCGGCAGGATCAGCGCGTGGCCAGCTACGCAACCTTCGACGAGCTGCGGGCTTACTGCGCCCTGTCGGCCAACCCGGTGGGCCAGCTGGTGCTGCACGTGTTCGAGGCCGCCGCGCCCGAGCGCGTGTGGCTGTCCAACCACGTCTGCACCGCGCTGCAGCTGACCGAGCACTGGCAAGACGTGGCCGAGGACCAGGCCATGGGGCGGGTCTACCTGCCGCAGGAGGATATGGCCAGATTCGGCTGTTCCGTGGACGACATCGCCCAGCGGCGGCCGACGCGCGCGTTCCGCGCGCTCATGCGCTTCGAGGTCGAGCGGGCCGAACGCTTCTTCGAGCGCGGCGCGCCGCTGGTGCGCACGTTTCGCGGCGCGCGCGCGCTGGCCGTGGGCGCGTTCATCGAAGGCGGCCGCGCGGCGCTGCGCGCCATCCGCGGCGCAGAGTTCGACGTGCTGACCCAATCCCCGCGCCCCGGCCTGCCGGGCACGGCCCGCGCCGCCGCGCGCACGCTGCGGCTGCTCCTGGACTGGTAGACGCAGGTGGACGGGTAACCGTGCAGGTCGAGGCGGCCTACGCGCACTGCGAGCACGTGACCCGCGCGCGCGCCGGCAATTTTTATTACGGCATTCGGCTGTTGCCGCCGCCCAAACGGCGCGCCCTGTGCGCGGTCTACGCCTTCGCGCGCGAGGTCGACGACGTTGGCGACGGCAATCTGGCGCTGGCGGACAAAGCGCGCCGCCTGACCGAGTCCCGCGCACGGCTGGCCGACATTGGAAGCTCGGCCGCCGACCCCGTGCTGACCGCGCTCGGCCACGCCGCCCAGCGGTTCCCCATCCCGCTGGAAGCGTTTGGCGAGCTGATCGACGGCGTGGAGATGGACGTGGAAGGCGTGACTTACCAGACGTTCGACGATCTGGTCGTCTACTGCCGCCGCGTGGCGGGGACGATCGGGCGGCTGTCGCTGGGCATCTTCGGCGCAAGCGACCTGGAACGCGCCGCCCCGCGCGCCGACGCGCTGGGCGTGGCCCTGCAGCTCACCAACATCCTGCGCGACGTGCGCGAGGATCTGCAGGCCGGGCGCGTGTACCTGCCGCTGGACGACTTGACCCGCTTCCAGTGCACGCTGCGCCTGGACGCCGAGCCCGGCGCCGGCTTTGCCGAGCTGATGCGGTTCCAGACGGCGCGCGCCGGGCAATGGTTCGACCAGGGCTTGCTGCTGCTGCCCATGCTGGACCCGCGCAGCGCCGCCTGCGCCGGGGCAATGGCGGGCATCTACCGCCGCATCCTGCGGCGCATCGAGCGGGACCCGGCCGCGGTGCTGCGCGGGCGCGTGGCGCTGCCCGTCTGGGAAAAAGCCCTGGTGGCCGCCCGCAGTCTCGCCGGCGCGTGAACCAGCCGCGGGTCGTCGTGGCGGGCGGCGGGCTGGCCGGCATAAGCGCCGCGCTTGCCCTGGCCGATGCAGGTGCGCCGGTCACGCTGCTGGAAGCGCGCGGACGTCTGGGCGGCGCCACCTATTCGTTCCAGCGCAACGGCCACTGGCTGGACAACGGCCAGCACGTCTTCCTGCGCTGCTGCACGGCCTACCGCGCGCTGCTGGAGCGCATCGGCTCGAGCAGTCTGGTGACGCTGCAAGCGCGGCTCGACATTCCGGTCATCCACCCCGTGCGCGGTCTCAGCCGCCTGCGGCGCGCCCCGCTGCCCGCCCCCCTGCACCTGACGCGCGGCCTGGCGGCCTACCGCCATCTCGGCTGGCGGGACAAACTCGCCGCGGCGCGCACGGCGGCGGCGCTGGCGCGGCTCGACCTGGGGCGGCGCGATCTGGACGACCGCACGCTGGGCGGCTGGCTGCGCGAACGCGGCGCGTCGCCCCAGGCGCTGGAGGCGCTCTGGGACCTGATCGCGCTGCCCACGCTCAACCTGCCCGCCAACCAGGCCTCGCTCTGGCAGGGCGCCATGGTCTTCCAAACCGGCCTGCTGACGAACGCCGCGGCGGCCGATATCGGCTACGCCGCGGTGCCGCTGGGCCAGGCGCACGGCGCGCGCGCGGCGGCGGCGCTGGACGCGGCGGGGGTCGAGGTGCGCCTGAACGCCCCGCTGGCGGCCATCGAGCGGCCGACCGGCGGCGACCTGCGGCTGCGGCTTGGCCAGGCGGCGCTGCCGGCCGCGGCCCTGGTGCTGGCCGTGCCGCACGACCAGGCGGCCGCGCTGCTGCCCGCCGACGTGCGCGCCGGCGCTCCGGATTTTGCCCGCCTCGGCCACAGCCCTATAGTCAATCTGCACGTGTTCTACGACCGCCCCGTCATGCCCCACGCGTTCGCCGCCGGCATCGGCACACCGCTGCAATGGGTCTTCGACCGCACCGAGGCGGCCGGCGCGGCCGAGGGCCAGTGCCTGGCGGTTTCCCTGTCCG
Source organism: uncultured Chloroflexota bacterium (assembly GCA_958296175.1). Classification (GTDB taxonomy): domain Bacteria; phylum Chloroflexota; class UBA11872; order UBA11872; family UBA11872; genus UBA11872. The sequence continues at coordinate 468,597 of OY282448.1, read as the reverse complement.
GCGCCCAGGCATACGCCGACCAGTCCACCCAGGCCCTGCGCGAGGCTTTCCTGCCCGAGCTTGCGCGGCTGTTCCCGCGGGCGCGGGAGGCGCGCGTGATCGACGTTGCCGCCACGCGCGACCACCGCGCCACGTTTCGCGCCGCGCCCGGCGCGCTGCGCCTGCGCCCGCGCGTCGTCACCGCCGACCCGCGCATCGCCCTGGCCGGCGCCTGGACCGACACCGGCTGGCCCGCAACCATGGAAGGCGCGGTGCGCAGCGGCCGCCAGGCGGCGCGCGCCGTGCTGCTGGCGCGCGGGCTGCACCGCGGCCTGCCCGAGGTCGAGGCGGCATGACGACCGCGGTCGACGCCCGTCCGGCGGCCCTGCGCGCCATCGCCGCCGCCAGCGACCACCTGCGCGGCCTGCAAGACCCGGCCGGCTGGTGGAAGGGCGAGCTGGAAACCAACGTCACCATCGAGGCCGAAGACATCTTCCTGCGCCGCTGCCTGGGCATCCTGGACCCCGGCCAGGCCCAGCGCACCGCGCGCTGGATTCGCTCGCGCCAGCAGCCGGGCGGCGCCTGGGCTAACTTTCACCAGGGCACGCCCGACCTGTCCACCACCGTGGAGGCCTACGCGGCGCTGCGGCTGGTTGGCGACGCTCCGCAGGCCGAGCACATGCGCCGCGCCGCGGCCTGGGTCACCGCCAACGGCGGCCTGGAAGCCGCCCGCGTGTTCACGCACATGTGGCTGGCGCTCAACGGCTGGTGGTCGTGGGACGACACGCCCGCGCTGCCGCCGGAGCTGCTGCTGCTGCCCGCCTGGGTCCCGCTCAATATCTACGACTTCGGCTGCTGGGCGCGGCAGACCATCGCGGCGCTCACCATCGTGCGCGCGCACAAACCCGTGCGCGCCGCGCCGTTTCCCCTCGACGAACTGCGCACCCACCGCATGCCGCGGGTCGAGCGGTCGTTCGGAAGCTGGCGCGGCCTGTTCGGCTGGCTCGACCTCATCCTGCGGCGCTACGAAAAACGCCCGCTCGGCTGGCTGCGCGCCGCCGCGCTGGACCGCGCCGAAGCCTGGATCGTGCGGCGGCAAGAACGCGACGGGTCGTGGGGCGGGATTCAGCCTCCCTGGGTCAACTCCATCCTCGCCCTGACCCTGCGCGGCTATCCCCTCGATCACCCGGTGATCGTGCGCGCCCTGGAGGGGCTGGACGCCTTCACGATCGACGACGACGCAGGTCGGCGGCTGGAAGCCTGCCAGTCGCCCGTGTGGGACACCGCCCTGGCGCTGCTGGCGCTGGCCGACGCGGGCGCGCCCGCCAACGACCCCGCGCTGGTGCGCGCGGCCGACTGGCTGCTCGACCAGGAAGTGCGCGTGCGCGGCGACTGGGCGGTGCGGCGGCCCGACCTGACGCCGTCCGGCTGGTCCTTCGAGTTTGCCAACGTCAACTATCCCGACGTGGACGACACCGCCGTGGTTGGACTGGCGCTGCGCCGCGTGGCGCACCCCAACCCCGACCGCCTGGAGGCCGCCCTGCAGCGGGCGCGCGGCTGGGTCGAGGGCATGCAGTCGGCCGACGGCGGCTGGGGCGCGTTCGACGCCGACAACGTCAACGAGCTGTGCTGCCAGCCGCCCTTCTGCGACTTCGGCGCGGTCGTCGACCCGCCCTCGGCCGACGTGACCGCCCACGCGCTGGAGTTCCTGGCCGCCGAAGACGCGCTGCACACCCGCGCGGCGCGCCGCGGCCTGGCCTGGCTGCGGCGCGAGCAGGAAGCCGACGGCGCCTGGTTCGGCCGCTGGGGCGCCAACTATGTTTACGGCCTGGGCGCGGCGCTTCCCGCGCTGGCCGCCGCCGGCGCCTCCCCCTCCGACCCGGCCATGCGCCGCGCCGTGCACTGGCTGGCAGCGCATCAAAACCACGACGGCGGCTGGGGCGAAGACATGCGCTCCTACGACGACCCCGCCTGGGCCGGGCGCGGCCAGAGCACCGCCTCGCAAACGGCCTGGGCGCTGCTGGCCCTGCTGGCCGCCGGCGACCGCGGGCCAGCAGTCCAGCGCGGCGTGCAGTTCCTGGTCGATACCCAGCGCCCCGACGGAACCTGGGACGAAGACCTCTACACCGGCACCGGCTTCCCCGGCGCCTTCTACATCAACTACCACCTCTACCGCCTGGTGTTCCCCCTCATGGCCCTGGGCCGCTACGCCCGCGGAACCGGCCCCCAGGCGTCCGCGTCGTCCTAACGTCCGCCCGACCCCGACGGACGGTCCTTTCCATCCAAGCTCCGCCGCCGGCCGGTGGTACACGTTCGCGGCAGGTTGGACCGCGGTGATGTACGCTTGACGTTCGTCGAGCGCCGGCAGCCGACGAGCGTTGCAGGCGCGGCCGCGCACGGCGGCCGACGGCCCGCAGGCGTCGTCGACTACGCGAGGGGTTTCCCATCGGGTCTGCAAGCGATCTGACCGCCGCATGGCCGCTGCTCGGCGTTGTGCTGGGCGTGCTGGCGGCCGCGGGCGGCGTTGGCGCCATGCGCATGTGGGCGCACGCGCGCCGGGAGCGGCGCGCGGCTGCGGCCGCCCTGGCGTTGCGCCTGCTCGCCTTGCAGCGCGACCTGCGCCAGTTCCTCCGCGGCGAGCGCTACGTGCGCCACTCCCTCACACGGGAACGCGCCTCCCAGATCGAGCCGCTGCTGGCAGACGCCGCGAAGCTGCGCAAGAGCTTTGCGCCCGACGCCCTACGCGCGCTGCAGGAGCTGACGCCGCTGGCCGGCGGCGGGTTCGAGCGGCGGCGGCGCCAGGCCAACGCCCGCTACGTGGAACGCACGGCGCCCGCCGTGCGCGCAACCGTGCGGCAGGCGTTGGGCCACGACCTGACGGACGAACAGGCCCAGGCGATCGCGACCGACGAAGACGCCCTTCTGGTGCTGGCCGGCGCCGGGAGCGGTAAAACCAGCCTGATGGCGGGCAAGGCCGCCTGGCTGATTCGCCAGGGCCTGGCGCAGCCGGACGAAATCCTGCTGCTGGCGTTCAACCGCGACGCCGCCCAGGAACTGCGCTCCCGGCTGTCCGACAATCTGTCGGCGCACGTGTTTACCTTCCACGCGTTCACGCGGCGGGTCATGGCCGAGGTCGCAAGCGCTGCGCCCAGCATCTCGAAACTTTCCGATGACGTGGCGTGGCAGATATTCATCGACCGAGCATTGCATGACATGCTCGGGAACGCAGCGTCCCTTCCCTTGCCAGCGTTCGAATTTCTGACGGACCTTCGCCATCCCCACCGCTCGCCGTTCGAATTCAAGACGATGCACGAATATTTTGACTACGTGCGCAACAACAAACTCCTCACCCTCAACGGCGAGGTCGTGAAAAGTTTCGAAGAACTGCGCATCGCCAACTTCCTGGCGCGCCACGGCGTCGCCTACGAATACGAGCGGCCGTACGACTATCCGACGGCAACCGCGGCCCGGCAGCAGTATCAGCCAGACTTCACCATCCCCGCCGCCGGCGGCGGGGGCGAATCCGGGCGGCGCTGGCCAATCTACGTCGAGCATTTCGCCCTGGACGCCAACGGGTCGCCGCCGCGGGACTGGGGCGAAGCGGCCTGTGAAGAGTACGGCCAGGGCGTGGTCTGGAAGCGCCAACTGCACCAGCGCCACGGAACCGTCCTACTGGAAACCTATAGCTGGCAGACCCGGGGCGGCTCGCTGCTCCCGTCGCTCCAGCAGCAGCTCCAGGCGCAGGGCGTCATGCTCGAACCCGTGCCGTACGAAACCTTGCTGGCCAAGCTCGACCGCGCGATTGACGTTTCGGGCGTTACCCCGTTGTTGCGTTCGTTTCTGCGCCATAAGAAGACGAGTATGGTGTCATGGACGACGCTGCATGCACGGTCCAGGAGTTTCGCCGAAGCTGCCCGCGCCGCGGCGTTCCTCGCCCTGTTCCAAGCCATCGAAATCATCTACGAGCAGGAGCTGCGCACAAGCGGGCAGGTCGACTTCGAAGATCTCATCAGGATCGCATGCGAGCATCTGACGGATGGGAGCTGGACCTCGCCTTACCGCTACGTGCTGGTGGACGAGTTTCAAGACATCTCCGCCGGTCGGATCACCCTGCTGGCCGCGCTGCTGGGGCCGGGCGCCGCCTGCACCGTGGTCGGCGACGACTGGCAGTCGATCTACCGCTTTGCCGGCAGCGACGTGCGGCTCGTGCGCGGCGCGGGCGAGCATCTGGGGCACACGGAGCAGCGCGAACTGTCGCAGACCTTCAGGTTTGGCCGCGGCGTCCTCGACCCTGCGACCCGCTTCATCCGCAGCAACCCCATGCAGACGCAGCGCAAGATGCGCCCGGCGCCCGGCGCCGACGACCACGGCGTCACGATCATCGCGGCGGAGCTGGCGTCGGACGCCGACCGCAGAGACCGTGCGACCGAACGTCAGGGACTGGCGGACGCGCTCGACGCCATCGCGGCCGCCGCCGCGCCGGACGCGCAAACGTCCGTCCTGGTGTTGGGCCGCTATCGAAACAGCCAGAATCTCTTAAATCCCCGCGCGGTCAGCCACTCGGGGTTGCACGTGCGGTTCAGCACCGTCCACCGCGCCAAAGGCCTCGAGGCGGACTATGCCGTCGTGCTGGATTTGATCGACGACCGCTACGGATTCCCGTCCGGGATCGAGGACGATCCGTTGCTGGACCTCGCGGCGCCGCCGCTGGGGGATTTTGCGCACGAGGAAGAACGGCGGTTGTTCTACGTAGCGCTGACCCGCGGCCGGCGCGGAGTTTTCTTGATCACCGACCCGAGCCGTCCATCACCGTTTGTCGTGGAACTTGCCCGTGCGTCTTCCGCCCAGGTACGGCTGCTCGGCGAACCTGTCGAGGGCGCGGCCTGTCCCTGCTGCAAAGCCCGCCTGGTCACCTCCCAGAGCGCCAGGACTCTGCGCTGTCTCAGCTGGCCAAACTGCACCTACACGGCGCCCGCCTGCCCCGAATGCCGCGCCGGCTACCTGCTGCACACCGGCGCCAGCGTCCAGTGCACAAACGCCGCGTGCGCCGCCGGCCCTGCCTACAAGTGCCCGCGCTGCCGCTATGGCGCGTTGATCCGCGTGCACGGCCGCTTTGGCCCATTTTACGGCTGCAACCGCTATCGAGACATTCCACCCTGCACCTACACCCAAGACACGCCCCCCACCCAGCACCCACCCACCCCGCCCCCCGATTCCATCGAACCCGCCGCCGCGGGCAGGGCAGGCGTGTGGTGTGGAGATCGAGGGCTGCGTGCGCCGGCGGTTAGGGCGCCGCGGACGGCGACGCGCGCGTGCGCAGCCCGCGGCGCTTGGCCAGCGCCACGGTTTTGCTGACCAGAGGCTCCTGCCCCGTCACCACCAGCCCAGCGCCCGGCCAGGCGCCGGCCATCGCCCCGATGAACTCGTCCAGGAATGAAGGGCTCGCCAGCGCCACGCGCTCGAGGTCGAGCACCATTTCGTTGGACCCACCGTCCTGTCCCCGAAACGCGCTCGCCACAATTCGGCGCGCCTGCGACCGGGTTGCATACACTGTCCCATGGTCGCCCAAAGCGACAACGCTGCTGCGCATGGCTGGAACCTCCATCAGTGGACGTGATTGTAGCAGGACCGGTGTCAGCGACCGAGCGGGAAATGTAAGGACACCACGGTCCCCGGCCACGAGCCGTTCAGAAGTCTGTGAGAACCAACGCCATTTCGAGTTGCGACCACGCAGCCGTCCCCAGAGACGATCGTCATCCGGCGGTCGCCGACGTTTGAGAGCTGGTGCGTTTCCCACAGACCGCGCCCGCGATACGTGTCGTCGAACCTGGTGACGCCGTCCTCCAGCGCTTTCTCGATCGCTTTGGCGTGTGACGTCAGCTCTGGGTAGCGACCCCGAAGCGACGCCCAGATCCCAATGCCTGCGTCCGCTACCGCAATCTCGGCAAACCTTCCGCGTCTCGTGCGGCGAGCCTGCGCGAAGCACACGGCGCCTATGGCCGATTCCGCGTGTTCCACGGCGTTGTTGGCCGGTTCCTGCAGACCGTCAGAAATCTGGTGAACGAGTTCACCGGTTGGGCCGCCAATGCGCTGGAAGCCGTCGAGGATCTCGTTGGAGAGCTTTTCGGCCTCCGTCTCAGTTGTGATTCGAGTCATGCTTAGCAACGAGTTGCGCACTTTATAGTCCAAGACACCTGAAGATTTCCTGCCCTCGAACACGATATTGGGGTCGTCCGCCAGGAACCAGCAGAAGCCCGAAACGGCTTCGAGGTACTCACAACACGCTGGGTCAGCTGGCAGCACAATCCGCAGCTGGCGGTCTGCGTGCGTAATGACAGATGCAAAAGCAGCCAACGTTGCGAGCGGCCCAGGCCGGATGGACGTCAGGCCTTGGAGGTCGAAGCAAACGTACTCATGCGACGCGTCAGTCTGTGATTCGACGAGTCGTGGAATGGCATTGACGTCCATGGGAAGGCGAACGCCGCGCACACGTTCGCGCCACAAGCGGTCCACGTTCCAATAATCCTTTGCTGTCCGTTCGCTGCGCCCTGAGGTACAGGACGTCGATTCCAGCGTTCGGGAGGCGTCTCACGTGAAAGCGTACCCGTGCGCCCGCTGTCGTGCTCGACGGCGCTGCGGCGTATGCAATTGCCGATACGCGCGCGCGCGGTGCGCGGCGTCACCGCCGCCGAGTCGGGAGGCTCCGGACTAGACGCCGGCGGCCGGCCGTCGTAGGTTTGGCGGCTGCGTTGGGTTATTGGCTGATGTCATGGGCGTTCCGATTCGTCAGAGCCTGGCCGTGGGGTGGTATCTGCTGCGCCAGCGGCTGCAGGGACGGGAGAAGTTCCCGCTCATCGTGGAGCTGGAGCCGCTGTACGCCTGCAACCTGGCCTGCGAGGGCTGCGGCAAGATTCAGCATCCCACCCAGACGCTCAAGCGCCGCATGCCGGTGGAGCAGGCCGTGGCCGCCATTGAGGAAAGCGGCGCGCCCATGGTCTCCATCGCGGGCGGCGAGCCGCTCATCCACCCGGAGATCGACCGCATCACGGCCGAACTGGTGCGGCGGCGCAGATTCGTGTACCTGTGCACCAACGCGATCATGCTGGAGCGCAAGCTGCACCTGTTCGAGCCGTCGCCCTACTTCGCCTTTGCCATCCATCTGGACGGCTTGAAGGAGCGGCACGACGCCTCGGTGGCGCGCGAGGGCGTGTTCGAGATTGCCGTGGCGGCCATCCGCGCGGCGCAGCGCGCCGGGTTCCGCGTGACCACCAACACCACCTTCTTCACGCACGACACCGCGCGCGACGTGCGCGGAGTGCTGGACTTCCTCAACGACGAGCTGAACGTCGACCACATGATGATCTCGCCGGGCTACGCCTACGAGAAAGCGCCCGACCAGGACAACTTCCTGCCCGTGGAACGCACGCGGCAGTTGTTCCGCGAAGCGTTTGCCGACGGACGGCGCAAGCGCTGGCGGCTGAATCACAGCCCGCGCTTCCTGGATTTTCTGGAAGGCAAGGTGGACTACGACTGCACGGCCTGGGGCATTCCCAGCTATTCGATCTTTGGCTGGCAGCGCCCCTGTTACCTGATGGCGGACGGCTACGCCGCGACCTATCAGGAGCTGCTGGCGACCACCGACTGGGAAGCCTACGGCCGCGGCCGCGACCCGCGCTGCGCCAACTGCATGGCGCACTGCGGCTACGAACCAACCGCCGTTCTCGACACCGCCGCCTCCCTGCGCGAATCCGCCCGCGCCCTCATCAGCGCCGCCCGCTAACCCAACTCTCCCGCCTTCGTGTTCCTCTCTCCCGTACAGGAGAGAGGCAAGGTGAGGGTCGAGAGCCGGAGGTGCACCGCCGCGCCGTGGACTGCGCCGCGCCCGGCGGCCCCGCGCCCGTTTCCGACCTCTCCCCGCACCCTGGCCCTCGTTCCGCCGAGGGGAAGGGAGAGCCGCGAGGTTGGCGTCAGCCGAAGCGGCGGGCCAGCCGCGCGTAGAGCGTGGGGGCTGCGGCTTGCAGCCAGATGGGGATGCTGAGCCAGCCGGGGACGACCACGGCGCCGCGGTCCGACGCGATGGCCCGCACCAGGGCGCGCGCTGCCTGGTCGGGATGGATCGGGCGCGGCCAGCGGCGGTCGTAGGCGGCGCCGCGGCGCGCGAAAAACGGCGTGTCCACCGCGCCCAGCGTCACCAGCGTCACGCCCACGCCCGTGCCCGCCAGCTCCACCGCCAGCGCGCGGCTCAGGCCGGCCAGGGCGGCTTTGGAGGCGCCGTACGCCGCCTCGTTCCGAACGCCCACGGCGCCCGCGATCGACCCCACGTTGACGATGCGCCCGCGCCCCCGCGCCAGCATGCCGGGCAGCACGGCCTGCGTCAGCAGCAGCGGCGCGCGCGCGTTGACGGCCAGGAGTTCGTGCACGGCGGAGGGCGATTGCCCAGCCAGCGCCGCATAGCCCCCAACGCCCGCGCCGTTGACCAGGATGTCGATGGGCGGCATGCCGGGCAGCGCGGCGGTTATGAACCGCGCCAGCGCGTCCTCCGAGGCCAGGTCGACGGCGTGCACGTCCGCGCCGCACGCCTCGGCCAGACGCTGCAGCGCCGGCAGGTTGCGCCCCAGGCCAATCACGTCGGCGCCGGCCTGCGTCAGCGCCGCCGCCACGGCGCGGCCGATGCCGCCGCTGGCGCCCGTGACGAGCGCCGTCGAGCCGGCCGTGCGCATGGGCACCCCGTGGAGAAGCGCGGTACGCCCGCAAGTATTGCGCGAACCGTACGCAAGCGTGCACCATCGGAGCGACCTGCGGCGCGGGCGTCGTGTCCCGCGCCCTGTGGAGGAGCGCCGATGCAGCGCGTGCTCGACCGGATCACTCAGCCCGCGGATCTGCGCGCGCTCTCGGCGGCCGAGCTGGACCAGCTGGCGGCGGAAATCCGTCAGTGCATTATCGAGACCGTGGACGCCAACGGCGGCCACCTGGCCAGCAATCTGGGGGTGGTGGAGATCACGCTCGCCCTGCACCGCGTGCTGGACAGCCCGCGCGACAAGATCGTGTGGGACACCAGCAACCAGACCTACCCGCACAAACTGGTCACCGGCCGCGCCCAGGCGTTCCAAACCTTGCGCCAGCCGGGCGGCCTGTCGGGGTTCGCCGCGCGCGAGGAGAGCGTGCACGACATCATCGGCGCGGGCCACGCCGGCACCGGGGTCTCGGCGGGCGTGGGCATTGCGCTGGCCAATCAGCTGCACGGCGAACCCGCGGCCACGGTGACGGTCATCGGCGACGGCTCGTTTACGTCCGGCGTGGTGTTCGAAGCCTTGAACCAGGCCGGCGACGTGGGTCTGCCCTTTGTGGTGCTGCTGAACGACAACGGCATGTCCATCTCGCCCAACGTGGGCGCGCTGGGCCGCAACATGGGCGGCGGCCGGCGCACCTGGACGCCCGATCGAGCGGACGAGCGCGCCCGTTTCACCGCCAACCAGATGGAGTCGCGCCCCACGCAGCCCAGCGCCGACGCGCGCGAGTTCTGCGCCTCGTTCGGGTTCGACTACGTGGGCCCCGTGGACGGCCACGACCGCGCGGAGCTGGAGCGCGTGGTGCGGGACGCGGTCGAGCGGCGGAGGCCGGTGGTGATCCACGCCTTCACCTGCAAGGGCCGCGGCCTGCCGGCCGCCGTGGCCGACCCGGTCGCGCTGCATCAGCCAGGCACGGCCCAGGCAGTGGGCGCGGCCAACGCCACCAGCTACAGCAAAGTGGTGGCGCGCACGCTGAGCGAGCTGGCGCGCGAGGACGACCGCATCGTGGCCATCAGCGCGGCCATGACCGAGGGCACGGCGCTCACCGAAATGCAGCGCGACCACCCCGGCCGCGTCTTCGACGTGGGGATTGCCGAAGCGCACGCCGTGGCCATGGCCGCCGGGCTGGCCAGCCAGGGCCTGCGCCCCGTGGTCTGCATCTACAGCACCTTCTTGCAGCGCGCCTTCGACCAGATCGTCCACGACGTGGCGATCCAGCGCCTGCCGGTGGTGCTGGGCGTAGACCGCGCCGGTGTGGTGGGCGACGACGGCCGCACGCACCACGGCGTGCTCGACCTGGCCTACCTGCGCGCCATTCCAAACCTGGTGGTGGCGGCGCCCAAGGACGAGGACGAACTGCGCCACATGCTGCGCACCGCCATCGAGTCCGGGCGGCCCTTCGCCATCCGCTACTCGCGCGGCGCCGGCGTGGGGGCCGACATGCCGGGGCCGCCGCGCGTGCTGCCGGTGGGCCGCGCCGAGCTGCTGCGCACGGGGTCGGACGTGGCCCTGCTGGCGCTGGGCTGGGGCGTGGCGCCGGCGCTGGAAGCCGCCGCCGACCTGGAGCGCCTGGGTGTGCGCGCCGCCGTGGTCAACGCCCGCTTCGTCAAGCCGCTGGACAGCGACCTGATCTGCGGCCTGGCCGCCAGCACCCGCCGCATCGTGACCATCGAAGACCACAACCGCATGGGCGGGTTTGGCAGCGCCGTGGCCGAGCTGCTGGCCGACAACGACCTGCCCGACGTGCAGGTGCGGCGCGTGGGCATGCCCGACCGCTTCCTGGAACACGGGCCGGCCGACAGCATCCGCGCCGCCCACGGCGTGAGCGTGCCTGGCATCGTGGAAGCCGCCCACGCGCTGACCGACCACACCGTGCGTGTGCGCATCGACGCCGGTCGGCTGATCGTCGACGCCTAAGCGCTCCCCAGCGCCCGGCATGACCAGCACGGCGCTCCCCCAGGCGCTGACCCGCTACCGCGGCCGCATCGACGCCGAACTCGACCTGGCCACGCGCGGGTCCGGCCTGGAGCTGTACACCATGGTGCGCTACCACTTGGGGTTCGAGGACGCCGCGGGCGCGCCGGTGCGCGGCGACCGCGGCAAGGCCATCCGGCCCACCCTCTGCCTGCTGATGTGCGAAGCCCTGGGCGGCAGCGTCCAGGCGGCGCTGCCGGCCGCGGCCGGCCTGGAGCTGCTGCACAACTTCACGCTCATCCACGACGACGTGATGGACGGCGACGCCACCCGCCGCCACCGCCCAACCGTCTGGTCGATCTGGGGAACCGCCCAGGCCATCGACGCGGGCGATCTTTTGCACGCGCTGGCCATGCGCTGCGTGCTGCGCGGCGCGGACGCCGCGCGCGCCCGTGATGCGGCCCAGGTCGTGGCCGACGGCTGCGCCCTGGTCACCGAAGGCCAGCACCTCGACCTGGACTTCGAGTCTCGTTCCCAGGTGACCGTGGCCGACTACCTGGGCATGATCGAGCGCAAGTCGGCCACGCTGATCGCCGTGGCGCTGGAGCTGGGCGCCGTTTTTGCCGGCAACGACCCCGCCATCCGCGCCGCGTGCCGCGCCTACGGGCGCCAGCTGGGCGCGGCGTTTCAGATTCGCGACGACATGCTGGGCGTCTGGGGCGAGACCGAGGTCACCGGCAAACCCGTGGGCGCCGACCTGGCGCGCCGCAAGAAAACGCTGCCCGTTCTGCACGCGGCCGCACACGCGCCAGACCCCGACCGCGCCCGCCTGGCCGCCATGATGGACGACCCCAACGCTCCGCCCGACGTGGAAGCCGCCGCGGCCATCCTGAACCGAGCCGGCGCGCGCGAGTTCACGGCCCGGCGCTTGCACGAGCGCCGCGCGCGCGCCGCCCAGTCCCTGGCCAGCATCCCCGTCACCCCCTGGGGCCGCGCCCATCTGACCGCCCTTGCCGACTACATCGTCGGCCGCGACAAGTAACCCCCCCCCGCCCGACCCCCATCTCCCTCGAACAAGCACCGCCCTCTCTCCCCTATCCCCAGGGCGAGTCCCTTCCTTTCCACTCCCTCCTAGGGAGAGCCCCCTTCGTTCCCTCTCCCTCCCAAGTCGAGTCTTTTCTTTCCCATCTCCCTTCTAGGGAGAGGGTTAGGGTGAGGGTCGGATCGCAGCCGCGGCCGGCCCCTCGCCCCGAGCACTCGCCTGTACAGGGAGAGAGCAACGGTGCGCGGCGGTCACGGGCTGCATAGGCGCGGCGGGGAACGAGCTATGTGGGTGCGGGGCGGCGGCGGGCTCAGGGGCTGGAGATGACGATTTTTTGCAGGATGTCCAGGTGTTCCAGGGCGACGCCGCAGCCCAGGGCGACGCAGAGCAGAGGCTGGTCGGCAACGTGCACCGCAATGCCGGTTTCGCGCGCCAGCAGTTGGTCCAAGCTGCGCAGCATGGAGGTGCCGCCGGTCATCACCAGGCCGCGGTCGATGATGTCGGCAGCCAGTTCGGGGGGCGTGGCTTCCAGCACCATGCGCACGCCCCGCACGATTTGTTCCAGCGGTTCGGCAATGGCCTCGGTTATTTCGTCCGAGGTGACGGTGACGGTGCGCGGCAGCCCCTGAATCTGGTCGCGCCCGCGCACTTCCATGGTTTCGGCGGGGTCCAGCAGCAGGGCGCTGCCGATGGCGATTTTGATCTGTTCCGCCGTGCGGTCGCCCACCATCAGGTTGTAGCGGCGCTTCAGTTTGGTGCGAATGGCGTCGTCGATGCGGTTGCCGCCGACCCGCAGCGACACCGAGCAGTCGGTCACGATGTCGTTGAGCGACACCACGGCGATTTCGGTGGTGCCGCCGCCAATGTTGACGATCATGCTGCCGGAGGGCGAGGAGATGGGCACCTGCGCGCCGATGGCCGCGGCCAACGGCTCGGCGATGAGGTGCACGCGCCGCGCCCCCGCCGCCAGGCCGGCGTCCAGCACCGCGCGTTGTTCCACGGTCGTCACCCCGGTTGGCACCGCCACCATAATTGCGGGCCGCACAAAGAGCAGGCGCCCGCAGGAGCGGTCGATGAAGTAGCGCAGCATGGCCTCGGTGATCTGGTAATCCGCGATCACCCCGTCCTGCATGGGGCACATGATCCGCAGACTGCCCGGCGTGCGCCCGACCATGTCGCGCGCGGCGTGCCCGATGGCCTGGATGCGCCGGTCGCCGGCGGCGACGGCCACCACGGACGGCTCGTTGAGGACGATGCCGTCGCCAACCAGGTTGACGACGACGTTGGCGGTTCCGAGGTCGATCCCCAACCGCGGCGCTCTGAGGCGGAGCGGCACGTTCGCCTTAGGCCGTGGCCGTCACGCGGGAATGCGCCGGTGCGCGCTCCGTGGTGATGGACGCGCCCAGCGCGCGCAGGTCGCCGGCCAGGTCTTCGTAACCGCGCCGCACGATGTCGAATCCGTCCAGCACGGTTTCGCCTTCGGCCACCAGACCCGCCAGCGCCATCGCGGCCGCGCCGCGCACGTCCACCCAGAGGTCGATGCGGCGGCCGTGCAGCGTGCGCGGCCCGCGCACGATCGCGCGCGACCCCTGCACGGTCACGTCCGCCCCCATTGAGGCCAGATGTTCCATGTAGCCCATGTTGCTGTCGTGCACGCGTTCCACCAGCGTGCTCACGCCGTAGGCCTGCGTCATGGTGACGCCCATGAGCGCTTGCAGATCGGTTGGAAAGCCGGGGAAGGGCATCACCTGCACGTCGATGGCGCTCAGCATGTCGGTGCCGATCACGCGCACCGAGCGGTTGGTTTCCTCGATCTGCACGCCCATGTCGCGCAGCTGCACGGTGATGGGTTCGAGATGGTCCGGGCGCACGTTGAGCAGTTCGACGTCGCCGCCGGTGAGCGCGGCGGCCACGGCAATGGTGCCGCTGGCGATGCGGTCGGGAATGGCGCGCGCCACGGCGCCGAAGAGCTTGGGGCGGCCCTGCACGCCGATCACGCTGGACCCTTCGCCGTGAATCTCGGCGCCCATGCTGCGCAGGAACTGCACCAGCGCCACGACTTCGGGCTCGCGCGAGGCGTGCACGATGGTGGTGTAGCCGTTGGCCAGCGTCGCCGCCATCAGCAGGTTCTGCGTGCCGGTGTGGCTGGGATAGTCCATGTAGATGCGGCGGCCCTGCAGCGCGTCCGTTTCCACGTAGAACACCCCGTCGGACAGCGCCACGGAGGCGCCCATGCGCTGGAACCCGGCAATGTCCACGCCCACAGGCCGCAGACCCAGCTGACAGCCGCCGGGCGCCGGGCAGGCGAAGCGCTCCACGCGCGCCAGCAGCGGCCCGGTCACCTGGAACGACGCGCGCATCTGGCGCACGAGGTGCGGATTGGGGGTGCTGGAAGGCGGGTTGGCGGCGGTGATGGCCACGGTGCGCGTGTTCGTGTCGATCGTCACGTCTGCGCCCAGCTCGCGCAGCAAGTCGGCCATGATCAGCACGTCGGTGATGATGGGCACGTTCTCGATCACGCAGGTTTCGTTGGTCAGCAGGCAGGCGGCCATCATCGGCAGCACGGCGTTCTTGGCGCCGGGCGCCCGGTAGCTGCCGCGCAGCGGGCGTCCGCCCGCAATGGCGGCGCGGATGCCGTGCCGTTCGTGCGCGGGGTGGGGTCCCTCGGTCACGACGGCCCTTAGCGGCGCTGCGCCCGCTCGACGGTTCGCAGACGGGCAAGCGCGCGCAGGAGCGCCAGACGCGCCTGCGTCGTCAGAACGTCGTCGTGCGTGTGCCGGCTCTCGTCCAGGGTGCGCTGGGCGGCCTCGCGCGCGCTCTCTGCGCGCGCGAGGTCGATTTCGTCCGCGCGTTCCGAGCCGTCGGTCAGCACCGTGACCTGGTCGTTGCTCACTTCCAGAAAGCCGCCCAGGATGGACAGGTGGGTGACGTCACCGTTGCGGCGCAATTCCAGCGTGCCGGGCGCCAGCTGGGTGACGAGCGGCGCGTGCCGCGGCAAAATCCCAATCTGGCCGTCGATGGCCGGGGCCAGCACCAGCGACACGCCGTCGCAGCGCAAGACTTCCCGCTCCGGAGACACGACCGTGAGAGTCAGGCTGGGCATTTAGGGTCTCGCCGTGAGCATAACAGAGCGTGGCGGCCGCCCCCGCCAACAATCAGGCGGCGGCTTCCAGCGCCTCGGCTTTCGCGGCGGCCTGGCCAATGTCGCCCACCATCATGAAGGCCTGCTCGGGCAGTTCGTCGTGCTCGCCGTGCAGGATCGACTCGAACCCGGCCACGGTTTCTTCCAGCGGCACGATTTGACCCGCCTGGCCGGTGAAGACCTCGGCCACGTTCATGGGCTGCGACAGGAAACGCTCGATCTTGCGCGCCCGCGAGACTGTCAGCCGGTCTTCTTCCGACAGCTCCTCGATGCCCAGAATCGCGATGATGTCCTGCAAGTCCTTGTAGCGCTGCAAGACCTGCTGCACGCCGCGCGCCACGGTGTAGTGGCGTTCGCCCACGATGCGCGGGTCCAGAATCTTGGAGGTGCTGGTCAGCGGGTCGACGGCGGGGTAGATGCCGCGGTCGGATACGGAACGTTCCAGCCGGATGGTGGCGTCCAGGTGCGCGAAGGTCGTCACCGGCGCCGGGTCGGTGTAGTCGTCGGCGGGCACGTAAATGGCTTCCAGCGAGGTGATGGAGCCTTTGGTCGTCGACGTAATGCGCTCTTGCAGCTCGCCCATCTCGGTGCCCAGCGACGGCTGATAGCCCACGGCCGAGGGCATGCGCCCCAGCAGCGCCGAGACTTCGGAGCCGGCTTGCGTGAAGCGGAAGATGTTGTCGATGAACAGCAGCAGGTCGCGCCCTTCCTCGTCGCGGAAGAACTCGGCCATCGCCAGCCCCGCCAGCGCCACGCGCAGCCGCGCGCCGGGCGACTCGTTCATCTGGCCGAACACCATGGTGGTGTTGCCCAGCACGCCGGCTTCGGTCATTTCGCCGATCAGCTGCGTGCCTTCGCGCGTGCGCTCGCCCACGCCGCAGAAGATGGAGTAGCCCCCGTACTGCACGGCAATGTTGTTGATCATCTCCATGATGATGACCGTTTTGCCCACCCCGGCGCCGCCGAACACGCCGGTCTTGCCGCCGCGCGTGAACGGCGCGATCAGGTCGATCACTTTCAGGCCGGTGGCAAAGACTTCCGCCGACGTGCTCTGGTCGATGAAGGCCGGCGGTCGGCGGTGGATGGGGTAGGTCGCCTGTGCGCTCACGGCGCCCTTGCCGTCCACGGGCTCGCCGGTGACGTCGAACACGCGGCCCAGGGTTTCGGCGCCCACCGGCACGCGGATCGGGGCGCCCGTGTCGCGCACGGCCGCGCCGCGCCGCAGGCCCTCCGTGGGCCGCATGGAGACGCAGCGCACCGTGCTGTCGCCGATGTGCTGTTCGACCTCCAGCACCACCCGGTCTTCGCGCTCGGGCGCGTCCACGTCCACGGCGGCATACAGCGCGGGCAGTTCGTCGGGCGGGAACTCCACGTCCACGACCGCGCCTACGATTTGGACGATGCGGCCTTCAGCCATGAAACAGTCTCCCTCGCCCTAGGCGTCGGCCAGCGCGCTCGCGCCGGCGGCAATGTCGATGATCTCGCTGGTGATGCGCGACTGCCGCAGCTTGTTGTAGGCCAGCCGCAGGCTTTCGATCAGTTCCGTGGCGTTGTCGGTGGCGGCGCGCATGGCCACCATGCGCGCGCTTTGCTCGCTGGCCGCCAGTTCCAGGAACGCTTCGTAGACAGTCATTTCCACGAACCGCGGCACGATGGCTTCCAGCACGACGTGCGGGTCGGGCTCGAAGATGATGTCCTCGTCCCGCGTCGACTCGAACTCCTCCGGCAGCACCACCGGCAGCAGCCGCACGACTGTGGGCCGCTGCGTCAAGGTGTTGACGAACTCCGGATAGATCATCCGCACTTCGTCGAACTCGCCGCTGGCGAACCCGTCCACCAGCAAGGTGGTCAGCGGCGTGATGTCCCGCACCGACGGCTGATCGCCGATGTCCGTGAACACGGCCGTCAGGTCGTACAGCCCCCGCAGCGCCACGTGGCCCTTGCGGCCCACCACCACCAGGCTCACCTCCACGCCCGGCGGCGCGGCGTCCACTTCGCGCGCGGCGGTGCGCACGATGTTGGAGTTCAGCGGCCCGGCCAGGCCGCGGTTGGTGGTGAGCACCAGGTAGGCCGTGCGCGCGATCGGCCGCGGGCGCAGCAGCACGGGCAGGCGCTCTTCGCCGGTGGCGCGCACCAGCCGTTCGACCAGGGACGCAATGTGCGTCGCATAGGGGCGCAACGCCTGCACGGCTTCCTGCGCGCGCCGCATGCGCGAGGCGGCCACCAGCTGCATGGCCCGCGTGATCTGGCGGGTGTTGTCGACGCTGCGGATGCGCCGGCGAAGGTCGAGGGGGCTGGGCACGCGCGGACCGCCGTGAGCTAGCCGGCCGCCGCGGCGCCGGCGCCGAACACGTTGGCTTTGAAATCCTCGATGGCGCGCCGCAGGTCGGCTTCGCCGTCGTCGCCCAGATCGCCGCTGGAACGCACGCGTTCCAGCAGGCCGGCGTGCAAGTCGCGCAGATAGGCCAGCATCTCCTGCTCGAAGCGGTCCACGTCGGCGACTGGCACGTCGTCGGCCAGGCCTTGCGTGCCGGCAAAGATGACGCAGACCTGCTCTTCGACCGGCATGGGCGTGAACTGCCGCTGCTTCAGCAGCTCGGTCACCCGCTGGCCGCGCTCCAGCTGGTTGCGCGTGGCGCGGTCCAGGTCGGAGGCGAACTGGGCGAAGGCCGCCACGTCGCGGTACTGCGACAGGTCCAGGCGCAGGCCGCCCGCCACCGACTTCATGGCGCGAATCTGCGCGTCGCCGCCCACGCGCGAGACGGAAATGCCGGGGTTGATGGCGGGGCGGACGCCCGCGTTGAACAGGTCCGCCTCCAGATAAATCTGCCCATCCGTAATCGAGATCACGTTGGTGGGGATGTAGGTCGTCACGTCGCCTTCCTGCGTCTCGATCAGGGGCAGCGCGGTAAGGCTGCCGCCCCCCAGGTCGTCCGACATGCGCGCCGCGCGTTCCAGCAGACGCGAGTGCAGGTAGAACACGTCGCCGGGGTAGGCCTCGCGTCCCGGCGGTCGCCGCAGCACCAGCGACACCTGGCGGTAAGCCCAGGCGTGCTTGGTCAGGTCGTCGTAGATCACCAGCGCGTCCTGGCCGTTGTCGCGGAAGTATTCGCCCATGGTGCAGGCCGCGAACGGGGCCATGAACTGCAGCGCCGCCGGCTCGCTGGCCGAGGCCGACACCACGATGGTGTGCTCCAGCGCGCCAGCCTCCTGCAGGGTGGCCACCACCTGCGCCACGGCGCTCTCCTTCTGCCCCACGGCGCAGTAGATGCAGATCAGGTCGCCGCCGCGCTGGTTGATGATGGTGTCCAGCGCGATGGCGGTCTTGCCAATCTGGCGGTCGCCGATAATCAGTTCGCGCTGGCCGCGGCCGATCGGCGTCATGGAGTCGATGGCCTTCAGCCCGGTTTGCACCGGGGTGTCGACGTTTTGCCGCAGCGCCACGCCTGGCGCCACTTTCTCGATCACGTCGCTGCGCGCGGCGTCGATGGGGCCTTTGCCGTCCACCGGCTCGCCGATGGCGTTGACCACCCGGCCCAGCAGCTCGGGGCCGACCGGCACCTCCGCCACGCGCGCCGTCGTGCGCACCTCGTCGCCTTCCTGAATTTGCAGATAGTCGCCCAGAATCACCGCACCAACCGTGTCCTCTTCCAGGTTGAGCGCCATGCCGGTGACGTCGTTCGGGAAGGCCAGCAGCTCGCCGGCCATGGCGTGGGACAGACCAGAGAGCCGCGCCACGCCGTCGCTGACTTCGAGCACGTGGCCCACGTTGGCCTGCTCTGCTTGGGCCTGGAAGCCCTCGATCTGCTGCCGGAGCGCGGTTGCGATGTCGTCGGGGCTGATGGCCATGCCTGGAAACTCCTGCTAACGCAGTGTGGACGCCAGCGCGTGCAGCCTGGCGCGAACGCTCACGTCGAGAATGTCGTCGCCGCGGCGGACGACGAAGCCGCCCAACAGCGCCGGATCGGTGTCGGTGGTCAGCCGCAGGGTGCGCCCCGGCGTTGTCAGCTGGGCGCGCAGCTCGTCCAGCTCCTCGCCGTGCAGGTCCACGGCCGCGGTCACGTGCACGCGGTCCACCTGCTGGGCCTCGTCGGCCGCGGCGCGCACCCGTCGGGCGATTTCGCGGGTCAGGTCCAGCGCGCGCTGCTCGGCCAGCAGACGCAGCAGGCCCAGCCCGCGCGCCGACAGGGCGTCGCCGGCGGCGCGCTGCGCCGCGGACAGACGCTCCGCCAGCGGGATGGAGGTGCTTTGCAGGAAACGGCGGCAGCGGTCGTCCGCGGCCAGCGCGGCCAGCGCGTCCAGATCGGCCTCCCAGGCCGACCAGGCCCGCTCGGCCGCCCGGGCCGACTCGGCGTGCGCGGCCTGCGCCTCCGCCGCCACGGCGTCGGCGTAGCGGGCCGCGCGGCGGCGCCGGCTGCCGCGCATGGCTAACGCCGGCTCCCTGCCGCTTCGGCCACCGCTTCCTGCACCAGCCGCCGATGTTCGGGGTCGTCGATGGTTCGGCCCACCACGCGCGCGGTGGCGCTGACCACGAGCTCGGCGGTGTGGGCGCGCAGTTCCTCGGCCACCCGCGCGCGGTCGCGCGCGATCTCGGCCGCGGCGTCCGTGCGCAGGCGCTCGGCGTCGCTGCGCGCTTGCGCCAGCTCGCGGTCGCGCATGGTCTCGGCGGCGCGGCTGGCTTCCTCGCGGATGCGCTGCGCCTGCGCGCGCGCGGCGGCCAGCTCGGACTGGAACTCGGCGCGCTCGGTTTCGACCTGCGTGCGCAGCGTCTCGGCCTCGCTCAGGCTTTCGGCAATCCGCTGGCGGCGGCGCTCCAGCATGAAGGTGACCGGCTTGAAGAGCAGCCAGTACAGAATCCCCAGGAAGAGCAGGAAGTTGAAGAGCTGAAACAGGATGTTGGGAAAGACGATCCCGAGCTCACTCATACCGATCGATCTCCGCGGCGGTGGGTTCGCGTGGCGCTAACCGAACGCCAGCAGAATCCCGATGATGAAGGCGTAGATGCCGATGGCCTCGGCCATGCCGATGCCGATGATCATGGCGCCCCGAATCTCGCCGGCGGCTTCGGGGTTGCGGCCGATGGCGCTCATGGCCGCCTGCACGGCAATGCCGATGCCGATGCCCGGCCCGATCGCGCCCAGCCCGATTGCCAGCCCGGCCCCCAGGGGGGTGAGGTTCATGGCCTGTTCCACAGGATCGATTCCTTTCCTTGCGCAGCTAATGCGCTTCGGCCGACTCCGGCCCGACAGCCTGGCCCGTGAACACCATGCTCAGCATGAAGAAGATCACGGCTTGAATGAGACCAAAGAGAATCTCCAACAGCAGGAACACCGCACCGATCAGCGGGATGTGCCCCAGCGCAAACCCCGCCAGGATCGGCCCGTTCAGCAACACCTCGCCCGCGAACAGATTGCCAAACAACCGGAACGAGAGCGAGACGATCACGAACAACTCGATGATGATGAACACCGGCGCCAGAAACGCGATCTGCGTCATCTCCTTCAAGTGTCCCAGCAGCCCGTGCGAGGAGATGCCCGACGCGTGGATCACCACGAAGGCCGTCAGCGCCAGCGCCAGCGTCATGTTGAGGTCGGCCGTGGCCGGCCGAAAGAGCGGCGCCGCAATTTCGTGCCCCTGATGCTCGACGGGAATCCAGATCGTGCCGATCCCCGGCAGCAGACTGAACCAGTTGCTGATGGTGATGAACACGAAGAACGTCGCGCCGAACGCGAACACCCGCCGGGCGTACCGCCGCCCCACCGCCGACTCCACCATGGCGGCCAGCGATTCCACCACCGCCTCCACCACGTTCTGCAGGCCCTGCGGGATCATGGCGGCGTCGGGGTCGCGCCGAATGCGGCGCGTGGCGGCCCAGGCCAGAACCAGCATCACCGCCATCGTGATCCACATCGTCAGCATGGAGTTGGTCAGATCGAACGGCCCGAAATGGGCCAGCGGCTCCGCCGCGACGCTGACCTGCGGGGTCAGCGCGTTCAGCTGCTCGGCCTGCGCGGTTTGCTCGGCCGTGACGAACGCCGCCGGGTCCGGCGCCTCGCGCCCGATCTGTGGTTCGCCCACCGCTCAGCCGCCCCGGACTCGCTGCCAGGAAAAGATCAGGTACATGAGGTAGGCGCTTGCGGCCAGACCCAGCAGCACGCCGAGCAGCAACATGATCGGCTGCGTGCCGAACTGCGCATCGATCC
The DNA here is from genome assembly GCA_958296175.1 of uncultured Chloroflexota bacterium. Taxonomy (GTDB): domain Bacteria; phylum Chloroflexota; class UBA11872; order UBA11872; family UBA11872; genus UBA11872. The sequence goes on along the minus strand of OY282448.1, from coordinate 447,528 downwards.
AGCGGCCTCCCAGAATGCCGACGACCATGCAGGCGCCGACGACAAAGCCAAACTCCAGCGCGAGCGCCGCCGACCGGAGAACGCCCACCGGGTCACCCGATCCTCACGGACTTTGTGAAAACGTTCACGCACTCGCCGTCACGGGAGTTTAGCAAAGGCCGCCCCGCCGTCCAGCGGCACCGCCGCGCCGCTGCGAATCATTCCGGCCGCCGCCGCACGCGCACGTTCCGCTGCGGGCGTGCAGGGCTGCGCGGTCCGCTAGGCCCGAAGGAAGAAGGCGATGATGATGCTCTGCGCGGTGAGCATGAGGGTGACGGCCCCGACGAACATTATGCCCAGGCGGATGGTCATACGGTGCACCAGCCGCTGTTCCATGGTCTCCATCTTGTCGCGCAGCTGGGCAACTTCGCCGCGCACCTCGGCGATTTCGCCGCGCACCTCGCCGCGGAGCTCGGCGATTTCGCCGCGCACCTCGGCGATTTCGCTGCGCACCTCGCCGCGGAGCTCGGCGATTTCGCTGCGCACCTCGGCGATTTCGCTGCGCACCTCGCTGCGGAGCTCGGCGATTTCGCCGCGCAGCTCGGCAATTTCACCGCGGACGCTCGCGATTTCTTGCGTAACGTCAGCGCGCAGCCCCTCGACCTGGTCTTTCGTCGCCAAGTTGCCGCTGAGCTCTCTGGAAAAGACGGAGACCATCGCGGCCGCTTGTCCCTCTTCGAACCCCGCCTCTTGGAGCCGTTGCGATGCGTCGAGCGTGTCGAACAGAAGAGTCATGCCAGCATGCTAGGCCCCGCGCGCAGCGCCCGCAACCCTCCTCCGCGCGGCGGAGGGGAGCCGCGAACGCCCGTGCCGCGCCGCGGCGCCTGCACCTCGTCCCCGCCCCCGGTTGCGCGGGCCGGCGGCGCTCTCTAGGCTAGGTGCCGCACCCGCTCCGAAGACCTGCGCAGGAACGGTCACCCTCCCATGTTGCGTCGACCCAGCCGCTCCCGCGTCACGCCCCGCGCTCTGGCCGCGGTGCTGGCCATCGCCGCCGCGTCGCTCGTGCTGGGGACGTGGCTCTACTCCATCGTTCCCTAGCGGTCCCACCGCCGCGCAGCCGTCCGCTGCCTGGACGCGGCCGGCTCAGATGATGTCAGTCGGCGCCATCGCCTCGCCGAGCCGCGACTCCGGCTCGTCCACCAGCCGCCAGATTTCTCCCCCCAGCGCCATGGCGTAGACCGTGTGGTCCGTGGCGTAGTTTGGCGAGGCGGCCACGCGCAGCACGGCCCGGTTGCGCAGGCCGGGGTTGAACTCCGACCAACCCGCCCCGCCGTTGCTGGAGCGGAACACTCCCCGGCTGGTCGCGGCGTACACCGTGGTGTCGTCGGCGAACGTTGGCGTGGCCGAAATTGCCAGCACCGACGTCTCGGCGTCGGCCGGATAGGTTCCCGACCACACGTCCTCGAAGCGGGCCGTGGGCCGGAACACCTGGCTGGAGGTGGCGAACAGCCAGGCGCGGTTCTCGTTGGTGTACGTGGACGGCACGGCGATGGAGACCCACGGCGTGGTGGTGTCGTGTTCGATGAATCGCTCGAACGACTCCCCGCCGTCATAGCTGACGTGCACCGCCGCGGCGCCTGAGCCGATGGTGCCCGCGAAGACGGCGCGGTCGGACGCAAAGTCCGGCCCGGTGGCCAGCGCCACCACGGTTTCGCCGTCGAAGTCGTGCGCCAGCCGTTCCCAGGTCGCGCCGCCGTCGTTGCTGCGATAGGTCAACCCCAGCGCGCCCCCGGCAAAGACCACGCCGTCGTCCGCGAACGTGGACGAGAAGCCGATGGCGCGTACGTCGTCCAGATCGAAACCTTCCACGGCTTCGTCCCAGCTCTGCCCGCGGTCGTCGCTGCGGAACAGCCCTGCGTTCGTGGCGGCCAGCACCGCGCCGTCCGACCCGAACAGCGGCGAGGGCGCAATGTCCGCGATGTCCAGATCCACCAGCTCGTCGCCGCACGCGTCCCACGCCGCGCCCGCGTCCGTCGAGCAGTGCACTCCGCTGCCCGAACCGCCCGCGAACATCGTGCGGTCGTGCCCGAAGTCGGGCGAGAGCGCCATCGTGACCCAGTTCTGGCTGGTGACGCCCGTGTTGCGGGGGGTCCAGGTCCTGCCCAGGTCGTCCGAGTGCAGCAGCCCGGTGCTGAACGTGCCCGCCCACAGCGCCGGCGCGCTCTCGCCGGCCAGCAGCGCCAGCGTCAGAATCGAGCCATACGCCTCGTCCAGCGTGCGGCTCTCCCACGAGGCGCCGCCGTCGGTGCTCACCACCACGCCCTGGTCGCCGGTGCCGGCCACGATGGTCTGGTCGTCGGCGAACCCCGGCGAAATCGCCACCGCGTTCACGGCGGCGTCACCGGCCTCCGCAACGCGCGTCCAGGAGCGGCCGCCGTCCTTGGAGATCCACAGGCCGTGCTCCTCGGCGCCGGCCACGATGGTGCGGTCGGCGCCGAAGTTGGGCGCCAGCGCCAGCGCCTGCACGGTGGCGGTCGCAAAGTCGTCCGACGCCAGCTGCTCCCAGGAGCGCCCGCCGTCGCTGGAGCGGCACACGCCGCCGTTCACAATGCCGGCCACCACCATCTGATCGGTGCGAAATTCGGGCGATACGGCAATGGCTTGCACGCTCAGCCCCGACAGCCCCACGTTGGACGGGTTCCAGCTCCGCCCGCCGTTGGTCGTGCGGTAGACCCCGTCGCCGTCCGTGCCCAGCAAGGCAATGCGGTCTGTGGCGTACGAAGGCGCCAGCGCCAGCGCCACCACGTTGGGAATCGCGCCCCAGAACGAGAGCCGGTTCCAGGACGCCCCGCCGTCAAAGGACTTGAACACCCCGCCCTGCACCGCGCCGGCAAAAACGTTGCTGTCGCGGTCGTAGTCCGGCGAGACGGCCACCGCCTGCACGTACGGGCTGGTGAGCTGGTCGTTGGAAATTCGCCACGTCGCGCCGTCGTCGTCGGAGATGAAGATGCCGGACATGGTTCCAAGGAACATGCGGCGGCCCTCGGCCCGCGCGGCCACTGCAATAGACGTGACCGTGCCGCCCTCCTCGCCGCCAACGCGCTGCCAGGTATTGGCGACAGGGCCCACCGTCACATCTTCAGCCATGCGTCAGAACCTCCCGATTCGAACCTGGGCGCGGCAACTCCCGCCGCCCAGCGCAGCAGCGCCCCCGTGCGCCGCGGACCATAGGCGCGGCCTTCGTGAACGACCGCCGCGGCGAGACCGACCCCGCCTGGGACCCCCGCAGTGTACGACCCGCCCCCAATATCACCAACCACCACGACCGGCGCGCTTGCCCCCGCCGTTCCCTTCTCCTTGAGAGAGAAGGCGGGTGAGGAAGGATGCGGGAGGCGGGCGCTGTGCAGGAGTGCAGCTTCGGGCAGGAAAATCCCCGGCGGCTCGTGCGCGGCTCAGGCGGCGCGGGCGGGGATTTGGAGGCGTTGGCCGACGAAGATGCTGTCCGGGTCGTTCAGGCCGTTGACGGTCATCAGGTCGTCCACGTTCACCCCGTAGGCCACCGCGATGGTGCTGAGCGTGTCGCCGGGTTGAACGGTGTAGACGTCCGGCTCCGCGCCGGCCGCCGGCCGCAGGGCGTCGGCCGGCAGGCGCAGCTCCTGGCTCACCAGCAGGTTGTCGCGGTCGGCAATCTCGTTGATGGCGGCGATGGCGTCCATCGACACGCCGTAGCGCTGCGCAATGCCCGACAAGGTGTCGCCGGGGCGCACCTGGTGCACCAGCGGCGCAGGTGTTGGGGTGGGCGTGGGCGTTGCCGCGGGGGACGGCGTGGGGGTGGGCGGCAGCACCACGATGGGAACCGTGGGTTGCTGCGGGAGTTCGGGCGCGGGCGTGGGAACCTGCACGCTCACGCGCGGCGGCAGAGGCTGCAAGACCGCCGCGCCGTCCGCGCCCGCGGCCGCCGCGCGGTACCCGTCCTCTTGCCAGGCCAGGATGCGCCAGGTGATGAGCACGGCGGCGAACAACAGCCCCAGGCGCACGTAACGGATCCAATGCCGGTCCAGCGGTTGCAGCGCCTCCGGGCCGGTGACCGTGACCCAACGAATTTCCGGCGCGCCGTCCACCCCCGCGCTCTCGGTCGTCACCAGCCGAACGCCATATAGAGATCGTTCACGTTGGTGCCGGTCGGCCCCGTGACGACCAGGTCGCCGCAGCAGTCCAGATACGAGTAGGCGTCGTTGTCGTCCAGGGTGCGCTCGATATCGCCGCCGCGGGCGTGCGCCCGCGCCCGCGTGGCGCCGTCGATCAGCCCGCCGCTGGCGTCGGTGGGCCCGTCGGTGCCGTCGGTGGCCAGAGCGAAGACCGCCGCGCGCGCCTCGCCCGCCAGCAGGTCGGCGGCGGCCGCGGCCAGCTCCTGGCAGCGCCCGCCGCGCCCGCCGCCGCGCACCGTCACCGTGGTTTCGCCGCCAAAGATGGCGCAGCCCGGGCGCGGCACCGGGCGGCCGCCGTCCCGAATGTCCAGCGCCGCGCCCGCAATCAGCTTGGCAATCTCCCGCGCTTCGCCCTGAACCCTGGCGGTTACGAACTGCGCGTGCAGACCGGCGGCCTGGGCGGCCGCCGCGGCCGCGCGCCCGGCTTTGGCGTTGTCGGCGATCACCCGGGTGGTCACGCGCTCGAACAGCGGGTCGTCGGGTTTCGGCGTCTCGGGCAGGCCGCCGCGCGCTCCCAGTTCCAGATGGGCGCGGATCGAGGCCGGCGCCGCCGCGCGCAGGTCGAAGGCGTCCAGCGCCGCCAGCGCGTCGGCATAGGTGGTCGGGTCCGGCGCCGTCGGCCCTGAGGCAATCACGTCCACGGGATTGCCCACCACGTCGCTCACCAGCAGGCTCACCACCCGCGCCGGCGCGGCCGCGGCCGCCAGCCGCCCGCCGTGAAACTCCGACAGGTGTTTGCGCACGGCGTTTATCTGGTTGATGGTGGCGCCGCAGCGCAGCAGGCGCTCCGTCAGCGTTTGCAGCTCCGCCAGCGTGACGCCGCACGGCGGCGAGGGCGTTAGGGCGGAACCGCCCCCGGAAATGGCGCAGACCACCAGATCGCGTTCGCCGGCGTCCTGCGCCGCGGCCAGCAGCCGCCGGGCCCCCTCCACGCCGCGTTCGTCGGGCACCGGATGGCCAGCCGCCATGATCTCGACCCGCTCGGTCGGTTCGGCGTAGCCGTCCTTCGTCACGATCAGCCCGCCGCTGACTCGTCCGCCCAGGATGCGCTCCAGCTCGGCCGCCATGCGCGGGCTGGCCTTGCCAGCGCCCAGCACGATGACGCGCTCCACGTCCCGATCGGCCGCGTGCAGGCCGCCGACGTGGAATCCCTGCGGCGCCGCCGCCGCCGCGCCGCGCACGGCCGCCGCCGGGTCGACCGCCGCAATGGCGGCGCGGCCAATCTGCAGCATCGTGGCGCGCATGGCCTCGTCACGCACCCGCGACTCTCCTGTCCACGCAGTCCCGCCCAGTGTAGGAACCGCGCGGCCAGCATGTCGGCGCGCCGCGGGGTGTCCTGCGCCGCCGCGCGTCCCGTTCGTCGGGCGTGCGGCCGCGTTGGGTACGCTTGGCGGCGCTGCGCCGTCGAGCCTGGAACCCTGGGGGGAGAGCAATGCCCGCGACCGTGGTCGAGAACGTGGACGTGTTCTTTCCCGGGCAAGGCGAAGTCTTGACCCAGGCGCCGGCCTACCACTGGGAGCGGACCGAGGCGCCGGCGGAGGTCGCGGCCAACCAAGGCCTGTCGGAGCACCTGGAACCCGACCGGCTGCACACCCTGGGTGTGACGGCAAACTTCTACACCAGCACGCGCGACCCCAACGCCATGCTGATCGCCGTCATCGGCACCAGCCGCGAACAGCGCCAGCGGCTGGCGCAGGCCGAGGTCACCCTCGACTTCACCAACCTGCACTACCACGACTACGACGGCTTCGGCGTGCACATGCCCGGCCTGCTGGTCACGGCCGCGGGCCGCGTGGTGGCCGTGTGTTCGCGCCGCCACGATTCTATGAGCGACGGCGGCCACGAGAACGACATCCTCTCGGCGCGCAGTCTGGACGGCGGCGCAACCTGGTCGCGGCAACAGGTCATTCACGTCGACCCGGGGCAGTACACGTTTCTGGGGCCCATCGTCGAGGACCGCCAGACGCGCACGCTGTTCGTGACTTTTTGGAACATTCCGGCCCACGTGCGGGACGACCTGGGCTACTTCGGCGTCTATGCGCGGCAGGGCGGCGGGTTCTGGCTCGTTCGCAGCCAGGACGACGGCGCAACCTGGTCGCCGGCCCAGCGCGTCCAGCCGCGGCCCAACCCCGACGGCTGGACCGGCTGGCCCAACAACAACGTGCACGGGATTCAGCTCACGGACGGGCCGCACCGCGGGCGGCTGCTGATTCCGGCGTTTCTCTACAAGGAGGGCCAGCCAGGGCAGGTGCCCGGCGTGCGCGGCGGCCTGCTCTACAGCGACGATCACGGCCGCACCTGGAGCGTGGGCGCCGCGCTGCCCGACGGGTCGGACGAAGCGGCGCTGGTGGAAACCGCCGGCGGCGGGGTCTACGTCAGCTATCGCCGCAACACCCGCCGCAGGGACGGGCGCACCTACGCCCGCAGCCGCGACGGCGGCCAGACCTTCCACGAGCTGGGCGAGCATCCGGAGGTCAGCGGCCGCCCCGTGCACGTGGGCCTCGCCCGCCATCCCGCGCCGGACGGCGGCCCCGACACGCTGCTGTTCTCGCACCCCGTGGGAGTGAACCGCCTCATTCCAGGCGGAACCGAGATGACGATCTACGTCAGCCGCGACGGCGGACGCACCTGGCCGCAGTCGGTCTGCATCGACGAACGGCCCTGCCGGTATTCCGACCTGGCCGTGACTCCCGACGGCACGGTGCTGTGCGCGTACACCGTGGGCCAGATTCGCGACAGCGAAAAGATCACGCTGGCGCGGCTGAAGCTGAAAGACCTGCTCGCCGCCGCCCCCACAGCCTGACCCTCCCCCTCCCAGCCGCCGCCTTTCCTCTCTCTCCCCTTTCCCCGCTTCTTTCCCCCTTCTTTCCCCCATCTTTCCCCTCTCCCCGCGCCGCGGGGAGAGGGTTAGGGTGAGGGGACGAGCACGATGGCAAGCGGGAGACGCCTCGCCCCCGCCCGTCGCACGCCCCCGTCGCCGAGCACCCCCAGCCGCGCCCCCTCACCCTGCCCTCTCCCTCCAGGGAGAGGGAAAAAGCTCGGAGCACCCGCGGCGTTCCCCGCTCCCCGCGCCGCCGATGCGTTCGTTGTTTCCCCTCTCCTTCCAGGGAGAGGGGAAGATGGGGAGAGGGAACGACGAGCCGGCCCTCTTCGTCGGAGCAAGGGGGAAGACGAGAAGAGGCAGACAAAGAATTACGACCTGGGTTGCCTCTCGTGCACTTGTTGTGTACGATTGGCCGCAGCGCCAGCGATGTCCCTCTGGTCCCCCTTGTGGGGACGCCAAGGATGGGACGCATGCCCATGCAGGCTGCGCAGCGCCCGCCGCCGAGCGAGCAGTATCTGCGCGAGCTGGAAGAACAGCTGGTGGCCGGCTTTGGCCAGCGCAACGCGCAGGTCGAGCGGTTGCGGCGGCTGCGGCACATGGAGGTGCCGGTCGACATTCCCGCGGCCTACCGCGCCACCACGCGCGAGGTGCGCACGCCGCTGGCGCGCGAACAGCTCAAGCGCGTGGTCGGCAGCCTGACGGCCAACCGGCCGGTGATTCAGGTGCCGCCGGCCGAGCCGACGGAGGCCGCGCGCGCAAGCGCCGACCTGCGCTCGCGCTGGACCGACGCGGCCCTGCGCCGCATGGACCACGACGCCGGCCGCGACGTGTTCGGCATGTTCGTGGACGCCCTGGTGGCCGACGGCGCCGGCGTCCTGAAGCTGGTCTATCTGCCCGACCGCTGGCGCGCCTACCCGCGGCGCGGCGAGCGCCAGGACGAGGCGGCGGCGGACTTCCTGCGCCGCGCCGAATCGTTCAAGAAGTCCGCCCCCTTCCCGCTGGCGTGGCGCGACGTGGACGTCACCACGTTCTACCCCCTGGAGGGCGACGAGGGACTCGAGGCCTGTCTGGAGATTGCCGAACGCCCGCGCGAACTGGTGCGCCGCCGCTACGGGTTGATCGCCGACCGCGGCACGGGACGTCTGGCGCCCGCCGACGGTCAGGGCGAGCGCCCCGACGTCCCCCCGGCCGCGCGCGGCGGCCTGGCGCGCGTGGTGGAGTATTGGGACGCCGAGCACTTCGCCGTCATGGTGGACGGCCACCTGGTGCGCCGCGGCCGCCACGGCTACGGCGCGCCGCCCTACGTGCTGGCCTACGGCGATCAGACCCCCAGCCGCGACCCGGCCAAGGCCGGGGTGTCGATGCTGGCGTCCATGGAATACCTGATCCCCCTGCTGGACCAGCTGCTGACCATGAAGCAGAACGCGGTGTTCCTGTACGCCTACCCCACGCCTACGCTGCGCGGCTACACGCCCGCGGACGCCAGCCTGGGCGACGACGGCCGCCCGCCGCCCATCGACTTCCGCCCGGGCGAGGTGTTCCCGCTGTACGCCGACGAAGACCTGAGCTTCTTGCAGTGGAGCGGGACGCCGCCCGACCTGGACGAACTGATCGCCCAAACGCGCGCCATGATCGACCAGGCCGGCGTGCCCAGCGTGCTGTTCGGCATCGCCCCCGGCGGCAACGCCAGCGGCTACCTGCTGAACCAACTCATCAATGCCGCGCGCGTGGCGTTTCAACAGATCGCGCGCCACGCCGAGCAGGCGCTGGACCGCATCGTGCGCCTGATGTGGCGCCTGGTCGAAACCCGCATCGGCGAGACCGTGTACGTGTTCGACGCGGACGGCGAGGCGGGCTGGATCGGCCTGGGGCCGTCCGACATCGAGGGCTATCACGCGGTGCGCGCGCGGGTCGACCCGCTGGGCCCGGCCGACGATGTCTCGCAGGGGTCGCTGGCGTCGCGCCTGGTGGACGCCCGGCTCGCCTCGCGCCGCTGGGCCATGCAGGAAAAGCTGGGGGTGACCGACGCCGAGGCCATGGAAGACGAGATTCTGCTGGACGAGCTGATCGACGCGCCCGAAATCCGCGCGGCCATCGTGCGCGAGGCGCTGCGGCGCAGCGGGCTGGACACCGCCGCGTCCGCCGCGCCCGCGCCCGCGGCCTCGGCCCGCCCGCCCGTGCGCAGCGGCGGGTCGGTCGCTCCCGCCGCGGGCGGGGCGCCTGCGCAGAACGGCCCACGCGCCGCCCGCGGCAGCCTGGCGGCGCAGCCCGCGGAACGGACGCTGCGCCGCCCGCGCCGGCCGGCGGCCCCGCGGCCCGCCGCGGCCGCGGGGCGCCGCACCGCCGACCCGCCGCGCGGCGGACGCGCCACCGGGAGCGGCCATGCCGGCGAATGACCCGCCCGGCGGCGCCGACGCCCCTCAGCCGGCCGCCCCTCAGCCGGCCGCGTCTCTGCCGGGCGCGCCGCGCGCGCCCGACGCCGGGCTCACGGACGCAAACCCGCTGGAGGCGCGCGTGGCACGGTTGATCCGCCGCCTGACGCGGCGCATCGAGGCGCGCATCGTCCGCGTGGGCGCATCGCCGGCGCGGCCGACGCGCCCGGGTCCCGCCGCCGACCCAGACGCGGCCCGGCGCGCCCCGCGATGAGCGCGTCCGCGCCCGCCGCCGGCCTGGAGGCGCCCGCACGCGCGGCCGGGCCGCGCGGCGCCGCGCGCTCGTTCGCCGCGCATCTCACCGCCCTGGCGGACGCCGAACGCGGGCCGCTTGGCCAGGTCATCGTGCGCCACGCGCTGGACGGCCAGCGCTGGGCCATCGAACTGCTGGTGCGCCACGTCTTTGCCCACACCGAGAGCGGCGACGACGCGCTGACCCAGCTGCTGGAGGAGCTGCGTGCGCGCCTGGCGTCGGACGCGTGACCTGCTGTGGGCGCGCGTGGGCTACGCGCCCTCGCCCGCCCAGCTGGCCGCCCACGACAGCCCGGCCCGCATCCGCCTGATTGCCGGCGGCGAACGCGCCGGCAAGAGCCGCAGCGCCGCCATGGAACTCTTCGGGCGCATGCTGCAGGGCCGGCTCTTCTGGCTGGTGGGGCCGGATTACGACCTCTGCCGGCCCGAGTTCGACTATCTGGTCGACGCCTGCCAGCGCATCGGCGCGGTGCAGACGGTGCGCGCCCCCGCCGTGTCCCGCGCCGAACTGCTCACGCGCACCGGCGCGCGCATCGTGACGCGCAGCGCGCACGACCCCGAACGGCTGGCCGGTGAAGCGCCGGACGGCATTGTGGGCTGCGAGGCGGCGCAACTGCCGCCCCAGGTGTTTCTGCGTGTGCGCGGGCGCGTGGCCGAACGGCGCGGCTGGCTGTGGCTCAGCGGCACGTTCGAAGGGTCGCGCGGCTGGTATGCCAGTGCCTTTCGGCGCTGGCGCGGCGCCGGCGTGGACGGCGTGGACGGCGCGGCCGGCGCGCAGGCGTTTTCCATTCCAACCTGGGCCAACCGGGCGCTCTATCCCGGCGGGCGCGCCGACCCCGAAATCGCCGCGTTGGAAGCGCTGTTTCCCACCGACGTCTTCATGGAGCGCTTCGGCGGCGTGCCGTGCCCGCCCGCGACTCTGGTGTTCCGCGAGTTCGATCCGCGCGTGCACGTGCACGACCAGGCGCGCGCCAGCGGCCGCGAGGTGGAGCTGGCCATCGACCCCGGCTACGCCGGCGCCTACGCGGTGCTGGCGGTGGAAACGCGCGGCGGCCAGGCGGCCGTGGTCGACGAGGTGTACGCGCGCCGCGCCACGGCGGGCGAGGTGATTGCCGCCTGCCAGCGCCGCCCCTGGTGGCCGCGGGTGCGCGGCGGCGTCATCGACATCGCCGGCCGCCAGCACCACGCCGCGCCCAGCCAGGTGGAGATTTGGGCGTCTCTGGCCCGCCTGCGGCTGCGCTCGCGCCGCGTGCCCGTGCGCGACGGCATCGAGCGCCTGCGCACCTTCCTGCGCGACCCGGCCAGCGGCGCCGCGCGCCTGACCGTGTCGCCGAGCTGCCCCAACCTAATTGCGGAGTTCGAGCACTACCGCTATCACGACGACTCGGGGCGGCGGCCAATCTCGGAGGAACCCATCGACCGCGACAACCACGCCATCAAAGCGCTGACCTACTGGCTCTTCGACCGCTTTGGCGCCATCGGCCGCCCCCCGCGCCGCAGCCAACCCTTCCGCGTGCAGCTGGAATAACCGCCGCCCGGGCGGCCGCCGCGACATAATGCGCGGCATGCGGATAACCGACGTGCGCGCCCGCGCGCTGCGCAACCCGACGCCGGGGGGCGAGGCGATTGCGCTGGTGGTGGTGGAGATTGCAACCGACGCCGGCCTGGTGGGCCTTGGCAGCGTGGGCGGCTTTCCGGCGGGGGCCGACGTCATCATCCAGCGGCAGTTCGCACCGCTGCTGGCGGGCGCCGATCCAAGCGGCGTCGAAGCGCATTGGGAGCGGCTGTACGCCTCGCTGCACCGGCAGGGGCAGCGAGGCGCCGGCGTGACGGCGCTGAGCGGCGTGGACCTGGCGCTCTGGGACTTGCTGGGCCAGGCGCTGGGGCGGCCGGTGGTGTCGCTGCTGGGCGGCGGCTCGACCCGACGAGTGCCGGTGTATCTCAGCTCGCTGTCGCTGCGCGGCCGCGCGGGGCTGGGCGAGCTGTTGGACGAGATTGGCGCGGGCTTGCAGCGCGGGTTTCGGGCCTTCAAATACTTTTTCAGCCGCGGGCCGGCGGACGGGGTGCAGGGCCGCCGCGCGGAACTGGAAACGCTGCGCGAAATCCGCGCGCTCGTCGGCGCGGACGCGGCGTTGCTGGTGGACGCCCACTTCCAATGGGACCTGCCCTACGCGCTGCGCATGCTGGAGCCGCTGGCCGAGCTGGAGGCGGGCTGGCTGGAGAATCCGCTGCCCATCGACGATCTGGCGGGCTATGCGCGGCTGGCGCGCGCCGCGGCCGTGCCGCTGGCGGCCGGCGAGTCGGAACGCACGCGCTTCCCCTTCGTGTCGCTGCTGAACGCCGGCGTGGACGTTTTGCAGCCGGACGTCAACCGCGTGGGCGGGCTGACCGAAACGCTGCGTATCTGCGGCCTGGCGGCCAGCCACAACCGCACGGTTGCGCCGCACCAGGGCTGGCTGCATTCCTGGCACCTGATCGCGGCGCGGGCCTGCTGCCAGATCGGCGAGTATTTTCCCCGCCGCGACCCGCTGCCGGGCAACGCGCTGATCTGGGACGTGCTGGCGGGGGAGCCGGAAGCCTGCGGCGGGGCGGTGACTATTCCCGAGCGGCCAGGGTTTGGCTGGACTCTGGACGCCGCCGGCCTGGCGCGGCACGCCGACGCCGCGCGCCCGTCCTGAGCCAGGTCGGCCGCGCGGCGCTTCGAGAGCGGCGGTGCTACCCCTTGGCTTCCATGCGCGCCAGGATGTCGCGGATTTCGCGCAGGACCGCGTCGGCGTCGGGCGCTTTTGGCGCGGGGGCGGCGGCGGCCGGTTCGGCGCCCAGCGCGCGCTGCCGCTGGCGCAGGATCGCGTTGCGCAGCTCCTCGGCGTCCACCACGCCCAGCAGGTTGCCCTCGGTACTGGCGCTCGGCCCGGACTGGCCCGCGGTTTCCACCTTCAGGCCGCGCAGGCCGAAGCGGCGCATGAGCGGACCGTCGTGCAGGCGCAGGTCGGTGATCCGGTTGAGAGGAATGGTGGAGTCGCTGCGGTTGAACACCCCTTTGCGTACCTCCACGGCCTCGGTGGTGAGCCGGGCGGACAGGGCCTGCACATAGCGCGGGCTGAACCAGAGGCTGTAGAGCAGCCACAGCGGGATGAAAGGGATGCCCACGATGGTGACCAGCATGATGAGGGACACGTACCAACGCTGATAGGGAATGAGCTTGCCGTCGAACTGCGCCTCGCGCAGCGTCTTGCCGGTTACTCCGGAGTGGTCGGGCTGGTTCGAGCGCATCTGGATGTCCTCCTGAGTCCCCGGGCTGACTGCCGCCGGCGGCCATTCGCTCGACGGTCGGGCTGACCGACGAGCGCCGACGGGTCGGCGCCGCGGCGCGCGTCAGTCTAGCCCGGCGGGACCTGGCGGGCGCGCCCGCGCGTCCGTCGGCCGGGGCCGCGGTGACCCGCCGCTCGAAGGCGGCCCTGCCGCCCGCCGCGCTCAGGCGCTGCGGAACTGTTCGGGCGCGCGGGTGAAGTTGATCTGCGGGCCGGCGGCTCGCACGGCGGCGGCGCCGCCGTTGGCTTCCAGGCGGCGCTGTTGGTCGGCCTTGGCCGCGGCGTCGACGGCGCGCGGGTCGCAGATGGCGCGCAGGCGGCGCTCGAACGCCTGACAACGCTGGCGCTGTTCCGGGCGCGGCGCCAGATCGGTCAGCTCGCTGGGGTCGGCGCGCAGGTCGAACAGCTGCGGCGGAAAGCCGGCGTAATGCACGTATTTCCAGCGGCGGTCGCGCAGCATGAAGGCGCCGGACGGCGCGCCGGTGGCGTGGTATTCGCTGAAGACCGTGCGGTCGGCAGGTTCGCGGCCGGCGGCCATGGACCACAGCTCGGCGCCAGGCGCATCCGCGTCCTCGGCGCTTGCGGGTGTTCCGGTGGCCCGCAGGATGGTTGGAAACAGGTCCACCAGCGATACCGGACAGTCGCTTACGCGGCCCTGGGGCGTGTCGGGCCCAGCCAGAATCAGGGGGACGGCGGCGGCGCTGTCGTACATGACGCTCTTGCCCCAGAGGCCGTAATCGCCCAGCGTCTCGCCGTGGTCGCTGGTGTAGACGACCCGCGTGGCGTTGGACAGGCCGGCGGTCTCCAGGGCCCCCAGCACGCCGCCGATCAGCTCGTCCACGAACGAGCACATGGCGTAATAGGCGCGGCGCGCGCGGCGGACGGCGTCTTCGGCGCGCGCGTCCGCGGCTTCCTGCACGCGCAGGCGGCGGAACTCCGCCACGTGCGGATGCGCGGGCCACTGGTCGGGCGTCCAGGCGATGGGCAGGTCCACGTCGTCCAGCCGGTAGCGCCGCACGTGCCGCTCGGGCGCGGTGAGCGGGAAGTGCGGCAGCGTGAAGGAGACGAACAGGCACCAGGGGGACGGGAGCTGCGGCGCTTCGGTGTGCAGCCAGCGCGCGGCCGCGGCGGCGATGGCCGTGTCGTAGCGAATGTATTCGGAATCGCCCGCGCCGGCCTGGTCCACGTGGTCCAGCTGGTAGCGGGTGACCGGCGTGTTGGCGCGGATGCAGCCGAACACGTCGCCCACGCCGTGCATGACGTGCATGGGGATGCGCTGGTCGGGAAAGCCGGTGTCGTCGCTGGCGTTGCGGTAGTGGAGCTTGCCGATCGTGGTGACCGGGACTCCGTGCGCCGTCAGGCGGTGGCCCCAACTGGCGGCGGCCTGGCCGACGTAGGGCGCGGCGTTGTCCCAGGCGCCAATCTGGTGCACGTAGCGGCCGCTGGCAACGCTGGCGCGCGACGGCACGCAAATGGGCGAGTTGCAATAGGCGGCGCTGAACCTGGTTCCGGCCGCGGCCAGCGCGTCCAGGTTCGGCGTCTGCACCAGGGGATGCCCGGCCGCGCCGAGCATGCGCGCGTTGTGCTCGTCGGACATCAGCACCAGCAGGTTGGCGGGTTCCACGGGGACTCCGAATTCGCAGGGGGCGAGAGGGCAACGGCGGCGTCACTTTCTCGCCTGGAGAGGGCTTTGTACAACGGCGTTCGTCCGGCGGAGTCGGCGGTGCTGCGACTGGCGCGGCGCAGTACGCCGCACTTTCGCCCCAGCAAGGTCCCTGCCCCGGCAGCTCCCCCGGCCCTCGCGGGCGCGGGGGGAGCTGCGGAGGTTGGGTCAGCTGGTGGGGCCTACGTTCTGGGGGTAGGTGAACCAGTCGATGGCGCCGCTGGTGCTGAAGGCGAGCTGCGTCTCACCGGCGGCGAGGATGGTGGCGTCTTCGCGGTAGTTGTTACTGAAGACGAGGCCGCGCACGTCCTGGATCTTGAGGTTCACGCTGCGATGCTCCCAGCTGCCCGGCGCGCCGATGTCTTTGACCGTGCCGAGGCGCACGCTCTTCTTGCTCAAGAAGACGCCGCGGTTCCTCGTCCCGGCCATGATGGTGCCGTCGCGGGTGACCAGCGGCGAGAGAGCGATCAGCGTGATGCGCCCCAGTTCGTCGTCCGGGTTCTCCAGCACCCGCTCGTAGGAGCTGCCGCCGTTCAATGACCGGTAGAGGCCGTGGTCGTCGGTGCCGACCCACAGCTCGGGGGTGTGGCGCCACTCGGGGTCGAAGGCCGCGGCGGTGACCTGGTAGCCGCTGGGCAGCTTTTTATTGCCGATCAGTTCGCGGAAGCTCTCGCCGCGGTCGGCGGTGACGTACACGTTGGCCTTGGACCAGGTGAACACGAAGATCGCCGGCCCGCGGCCTTCCGCGGCCGCCATGCCCAGAAAGGCCTGACCGAGCAACGGCCTGCCGTGCAGGATGCCCGGCAGGGCGGTCCAGGTTGCGCCGCCGTCGCTGGAGCGGTGCAGGCCGTACTGGTCGGACATGGCGTAGAAGGCCCGATCGTTCTCGTATCTGGGGGAAACCGTGAGCCCGCCGATGCGGCCCGCGGGCGAGGCCGTGGCCGCCCAGGTTTGGCCGCCGTCGGTCGAGCGCGCAATGCCGTTGTTGGTGGCGGCCAGCACCAGACCGTCGCCGGCGAAGCCGGGGGACGGCAGGACGGCGTTGATGGTCGGATTGGGCAGGCCGCTGATGATCTGCGTGAAGCTGGCGCCGCGGTTGGTGGAGCGCAGAACGCCGCCCGTGGAAGTTCCCAGGAAGACGATCTGATCCTGCGCGACGGTTGGCGAGGCCGCCATGGTGGTCACGCGGCCGATGGCCGCAGACGCGGGCGCGGCCGGCGCCGGGGCGGGCGTTGCCGCGGGCGTCGCTGCGGGTGTGGGTGCCGGGGGCGCCGGCGTGGGCGCGGGGGCCGCTGGCGCTGGCGTCACGGTCGGCGCCGCGTCGTCCACGGCGTGCGGCTGCACGGCGGGCGCCGGAATCTGGCCGGCGTCCTTGTAATGGTCGCCGCCGTTGGACAGCACCACCTGCCCGGGCCGGGCGAAGCTGGTCTCGATCATCCATTGCTGGAACACGGTGCGCTGGGCGCGCAGCACGCGCAGGTCGCCAAAGTCGTGGTACGCCACCGGCAGCCCGTAGGCGCTGAGCCAGCGGGGATTGCTGTACCAGGCCGTCTCGATGGCCTGGTTCTGATCCAGCAGCGCCAGGTGGTTGTCCATCACCACGCTGAACGGCTGCCCCAGGTCCTGGGGAAACGCCTGCGGCAGCGGGATGAGGCGTTGGGCCAGCAGCTGGTCGTCCAGCCCGGCGCTGCTGAGCTTGTCGTAGATGTTCACGAAGAACAGACCGCGGCCGGGCTGCCACTGGAACACCGACTTCTGGAAGGCCTGGAGCGTGAAGAACCCCTCCGTCCAGCGGCGCGAGACCGGGTAGCCGAACTGGGCCACGCCGCCGCCGCGCTGAAACTCCGACCAGAACGGCACGCCGTCGGCGTTGGTCACGGCGAACCCCGTGCCGTCGCCTGGGCCGGTCTGGCTGTAGAACCAGCCGCCGTCGACGGCTTCGTCGGCCGCCTGAGCGGCGGCGGGAACGAAGGCCAGCAGTCCCATCACAAGGACCGCGGCAAGCAGCAGGATGCGGCGTGGCATGGCACCACCTGGGCTGACGACCGGCGGCCCTAGTGTGGCGCGTGCGCGCGCCAATCTCAACCGAAACGGCTGACGCCGGCGCGCGGCAGGCCGCGCGGGGCATTGCGCGGCGCTCCCCGCAGCGCGCCTGGCGGACAAAAAAATCCCTCCCGTGCAGGCTTGCATGCCGTACACGATTAGTGTACGGTAGGGGCAGCGTTTGGACGTCGATCCTTGCCCGCCGCGCATCGCGCGGCGCGCGGGGCCGCGCCGAACGGGGGCTGTTGTCCCGCCGCGTACCTGCGGTCCCCCCAGCGCCCCGCGCAGCAGCGGGCGCGGGGCGGGCGATAACGGCCCCGCACGCGCTTGCGCGGGTTTCGAGGGGGCGGCGGGCCGCTCGCATCGCCGATGGGATATCGGCCAGGTGCGCCGCCGCCGCCCCCGCCGCCGGGGGCACACCGCCCCGGCCGCCCGACCCGCACCCGCGAGCGCCGGCGGAGCACCGCTTCGCCCGAGACCCGCAGCGCGCCCGTCCGTTCCGACGGACGGGCGCGGCAAGGAGGCCTGATGGCCACAACCACGACCACGTCGATCAGCGACGTGGTGGACACCGTGATCGCCGAAGCCCGCCGCACGCAGATGCACCGCACGGTGATGGAACCGCTGGTGCGCACCTACCGCGTGGCGCGCGGGTCGGGCGACCGCCTGGAGATTCCCAAGTTCGGCGCCGTGACCGCCAGCGCCCTCACCGAGGGCGTGGACATGACCACCCCGCAGGCGCTGACGACCAGCAAGGTCACCATCACCCCCGGCGAGGTGGGCGCGCAGATTGTGGTGACCGACCGGGCGCTGCGCACGGCGCAGGAAGACATGGCGCGCGCGGCCGGGCGCGTGCTGGGCGACGCCATCGCCAGCAAGCTGGACACGGACTTGCTGGGACTGCTGGACGGGTTCGGCACGTCCCTGGGGAGCGCGTCCACCAGCCTCACCATGGGGCACCTGCGCGCGGCCGTGTCGCGCCTGCACGGGGCCAGCGAACCGGCGCCCGGGCCGTACCGCGCCGTGCTGCATCCCTACCAGGCGCACGACCTGGCCAAGGACATCTCGCCCACGGGCACCTACCCGATTCCCAGCGGGATTTCGCAGACCGTGCTGGAGAACCACTGGGTGGCGCGCGCCTTTGGCGTGGACGTGTTCCAGGCCGGGAACCTGCCCGTGGACACGGGCGACAACTCGGCCAAAGGCGGCGTGTTCTCGAAAGAGGCGCTGGTGCTGGTGATGTTCCAGGACTGGGCCGTGGAGCGTCAGCGCGACGCCTCGCTGCGCGCCTGGGAGCTGAACGTGGTGGCCGACTACGGCTACGGCGAGTACGAGGACGCGTGGGGCGTGGAGATGCACTTCGACGCCGCGGCGCCGACGAGCTGACGCCATGACGACGCCACCCGACGCGATGATGCCGCCTGACGCGATGACGCCGCCTGACGCGACGGCGCCGCCGCCCGACGCGATGACGCCGCCGCCCGACACGACGACGCCGCCGCCCGGCGCGGCGCCGCCGGCGCCGCGCGAAGCTCCGATGATTCTGATTCGGCCCGCCGCGGGCCGCGCACGCCTGGTGCATACGTTCGCGGGCGGCGCGGGCGCGGGCGGCATCGTGGTGGTCACGCCCGACCGCCGCGAAGCCGTGGAGCTGGCGCAGGCCATGCGCGCGCGGCAGGCCGAGCGCCTGCGGGAACGCGGCAGCGCCTACGTGCCGGCGCTGGAACGGCAGCGCGCGCCGTGGGTGCGCTCGTGACCCGCCCGCGCGGCCGCCGGCCCTGGGCGTGCGCGCAGGTCGGCCCCTGCCGCCCCTGGCCGCCCGCCGCCGCGCCGCGGGCGGTTGGCCAGGCGCCGGCCGGGCAGGGGGCGCTGCGCCGCGCGCCCGCGGCGCCGCCCGCGGTCGAGGAGGCGCGGGTATGAACTCCACCCGCCGCAGCCTGCGCCACCGCGTCGCGCGGGAGCTGGGAGCGTTCGTGACGGGAACCGCCGCCGGCGGCTCCAGCGTCACGCTCCAGGACGCCGCCCAGCTGCAAGATTCCACCGCCTCCCCGGAGCTGTGGACGGGCAGTTGGCTGCACGTGTTCGACGGCGCCAACGCCGGGGAGTCGCGGCGGACCGCGGCCTACGACCCGGCCGCCGGGTCGCTCACGGTGAGCCGACCGTTCCCGCGCCCGATCGACGCCACTTCGCGCTACGAGCTCTCGCGGCTGGCGCCGGCGCGCATGGTCGACGAGGCCATCGACTCAACGCTGGATCGGTGTTGGTTCGAGACGCGCGCGGCGCTGACGGTGATCGAGGACGGCGACATGGAAGCCGACGGCGTGCAGGCGTGGACGGCCCGCGGGGCGCTCCTGGCCAAAGTGGCCGCCGGGCGCGGCGCGGGCGGCGGCGCGCGCAGCTTGCAGGTCAGCAACACGGCGGCGCGCGGCTGCGCGGCCGCCGCGCCGGTTCCCACCACGCCCGGCCGGCGCTACACCGTGGAGGCGTCGGTGGACCCGGGCGGGTCCACCGCGGTGCTGGCCGTGCACGACGCCAGCCGCGGGGTCGACCTGGCGGTGGAGAAAGCCGCGGGGGCGGGCTGGCGGCGCATGGCGCTGCGCGTGGCCGCGCCCCAGGGCTGCCACCTGCTGGAAGTGCGCCTGGGCGGGGCGGAGCCTGCGGCCGTCACCCGCTGGGACGGCCTGGTGGTGCTGGCGTCCGACCGCCCCGTGCTGCCGCTGCCGCGCTGGCTGCGGCACCGCTATCAGCTGATCGAGGTGTGGCAGCGGCCGGCGGCGGACGCCTCGCGGCTGATGACCGCGGCGGCCTGGTGGCGGACGTTTACCAACCCGGGTCTGCACGGCCCGGAGCTGTGGCTGGAGATCGACCCGCCGCCGACCGCGGGGGACGTGCTGGTGGTGGAAGGCATCCGCGCCTTCCCGAGGTTGCCCAACGACGCCGCGGTAACGGCGGCGCCGGCGGACTGGGTGACGCACGGCGCGGTGGTGGAGGTCTGCCGCCGCCTGCGGCGCGGCGCGCCCGCGGACGACGGGTCGCGGCTGGCCGAGGCGCAGCGGCAGGCGGCGCGCGAGTTCCAGCGCCTCTCGCGCCTGTATCGGCCGCGCGGCTCGCGCCGCGTGCTGTTGCGCGGAGCCGTCTAGATGCCGCTGGACACCCGCCCGCCCTATCCCTACGACTGCCTGCTGAACGGCACGGGCCTGCTGCTGGAGCGGGGCGTGGGCGGCCAGCTGGCCTGGCGCGAGCGCCGCCTGCCGTTCTTTCCGCCGCGCGTCAGCCCGGCGGACGCCGCGTACGCGCGCTATCCGCTGGACGACGAGGCGCTGTGGGCGGTGGACGACCTGTCCGGCGGCTTCGGGCGGCGCATCGACCGGCGCGACGACGCGGCCAGGTATTCGCACGGGTTCGCCGACACGCGCATCCCGCGCCAGGTCACGCTCCCGCCGCAGGTCACCACCACGCCGGTGGTGTTCGCGGGCCCGATCGTGGATCACTTCGAGCTGGCGGGGCGTTTGTACGCGCTGGCGGGCTCGGCGGTGTACCGCACCGTGAACGGCGCGGTCTGGACGCTGGTCAAGGCGTTCGCGCCGGGCGCGGCGGCGCGCTCGGCGGCGGTCTTCCAGGGCCGCGCCGCGCGGCCGCGCGCCTTCGTGGCGCTGGGCGGCCGACCGACGGACCCGCCGTTCTGGACGTTCGACGGGGACGTCTGGACGGAGCACCCGGGGCAGCCGGCGCCTGTGGGAGCGTTCCTTCTGACCCGCGACAGCGGCGCGACGCTGACCGACCTGACCGCCGCGGCTGCCGGCCAGGACCCGGCCGCGCGCGCCAACGTCGGCGCGCTGCACCCGCGCGGCAGCGGGCAGTGGCTGCTCGTCGGCCATCCGCAGCGCTTCGCGGCGCTGGCCGTGCAGGTGAACCCCACGCGCAACCTGCGCCGCGCCGCGCTGGCGGCCGAGTTCTGGAACGGCGCGGCCTGGGCGCCGGTCGCTGGTCTGACGGACGGAACGGCGGAGGGCGGCGTGACTCTGGCGGCCGACGGCGAGGTGCGGTTCGAGGAGCCGCGCGCCTGGCCGCTGGCGCAGCTGCACGGCCGCCGCGCCTACTGGCTGCGCCTGTCGGTGAGCGGGCGCGTCAGCAGCGCCACCCGCATAGGCCGCCTGCGGGCGCTGGAGGTGCGCCGCGCCGACCTCTTTGCTGCCGCCGGCGCGGTGCTGGCGCGCGTCAGCTCCGAAACCGGCGCACCCATGCTCTCGACCTGCGCGGACGGCGGCGCGGCCTCGACCTGGACGCCCGGCGCGGCCGTGGGCGACGGCATGTTTGCGGCGCGCTCCCTGCACGCGCTGGGCGGCGGCGTGCAGGTCGTCAAAGACGACGGGCTGTTCACGCGCGGCCGCGCGGCGTCGTCCGGGGACCTGGCGCAGACGCAGCGCTGGCCCAGCGCCGCGGCAACCGACCCGATCCTGGGCGGCGCCGCGGAATGGCGCGGCTCGCTGTGGCTGCCCGCGCCGCCCGGGTTCGCCCGCTGGCGCGCCGGAACGCTGACGCTCGTCGGCCCGGAGCAAGGGAGCGAGAACGATTCGCCGCTGCGCGGGCGCGTCACGGCCTGCGCGGGCGACGACCACTTCATGTACGCCGCGCTGCAGGACGGCGCAGGACGCTCGTATCTGCTGGCCTTCGACCCCGAGCGCGGGTCGTGGCACCCGCTGGCGGACCTGGGGCGCGGGACGTGCCGCCATCTGTGGGTCTCCGATCTGCCCGGACCCAACCCGCGGCTCTACGTTGGGGTGGGGCGCCGCGCGGCCAGCCTGGTGCTGCCGCGGGAGTCGGCCAACCCACTGCACGACCCGAACTGCCGCTACGCGGCGCGCGCCGATCTGCACCTGCCGCGCTTTCAGGCCGACTTCGCGGCGCAAGCCAAGGCCTATCTGGCGGTGGCGCTCACGGGGGAGCGGCTCTCGCCCTCCACGCCCGTGGACGCGGCCTACCGGCTGGCCGACGGGGAAGCCTTCACCGCGCTGGGCCGCGTGGCGGCCAGCGGCCAGCGCCTGGAGTTTGGGGCGGGGGCGTCGGGCGAGTTCATCGACCTGCGGCTCAGCCTGGCCAGCGGCGACCCGGCCGCCACGCCGGTGGTTCGCAGCGCGGCGTTGGCCTACGCGCTGCGCCCGGAGTTCAAGCGGGTGTTCGAGTTCCAGGCGCGCGTGGCCGACGGCCAGACGCTGAACGACGGCCGGCTGGACGCGCGCCCCGGCCGCGCGGTTAAACGGGCGATTGCCGCGGCCGCCGCCGCGCGTGCGCCGGTGCTGCTGATCAGCCCCGACGGGGAACACCTGCGCGTGCTGGTGCGCGACGCCGAAGCGCGCGCCCAGCGCCGCGCGGCCGGCCGCGGCCTGGCCTGGGTGATGCCCGTGACCGCCACCGAACACCGCGAAACCGCGGGCGCCGGCACGCACAACCGACTGGCGGCCTACACGCACCAGGCGCAGGCCGTCTATCTGCACACACAGCTCGTGGAGCTGTAGGAGGAATTCATGGCGACGACGACCCCGCACCTGCGACTGACCAAGCCGCTGGGTACGGAGCAGTACGACATCAACGTGTTCAACAACAACGCGGACCTGATCGACGCGCAGTTTCAGGCCGCGGGCGGCCACGATCACAGCGGCGGCACGGGGCAGGGGCCGCGGCTGGGCAGCGAGGCGCTGGCCAGCGGCGCGGTCACCGCGCCCAAGCTGGCCGGCGACCTGTTCGAGGCCGAGCAGTTCGTGAACCTGGCGCCGAACGGCGGGTTCGAGTTCTGGTCCGCCGGCGCGGCCGCGGCGCCCGACGGCTGGACGCTGCGCGGCGCCGGGGCGTCCGTGGCGCGCGAAGCGGCCACCGTCCGGCACGGCGTCTACGCCGCCGCGCTCACCCGCGCGGGGGCCGACTGCGACCTGGGCCGTTCGCTCACCCGCGACCTGGGCGGCCTGGCATACCTGCGCGGGCGGCGCTTCACGATCGGCGGCTGGGTGAACGCCGCGGCCGCCAACCGCGCGCGGCTGGAACTCGACGACGGCGCGGCCGCGGCGGTCTCGGCCTACCATCCGGGCGGGTCCGTCTGGACCTGGCTCACGGCGGCCATCGTGGTCGACCCCGCCGCCACGGGGCTGACCGCGCGCTGCGCGCTGCGGCAAGGCGGCGCAACCGCCAGGTTCGACGCGCTGACGGTGGCCGAGGGCCGCTTCGCCCCGGCGTTTGCGCCCTGGCCCGGCGACACCCAGCTGCAGGTGAGCAACTTTCAGGACGCGGCGGGGGTCGACCACGCCGACCGCGGCCTGTGGCGCGCCGAGTGCGGCGTGACCTCCGTCGCCGGCGCGGTCGGGCAGCACCGGGTCGACCGCCGCATCACGTTTGCGCGCGCCTTTCGCACCATCGCGGCGGCGTTCGCCGCGCCCGACGGCGACGTGGGCGGCAAGCGCGTGCTGGCGCGCTGCGCCAACCTGAGCACCACCGGGTTCACGCTGCACGTCGCGCAGACCGACGTGGAGAACTTTCGCACCACGGCCCAGGGCCGCGTGTCCTGGCTGGCGCTGGGGAGCGGGTGATGGCCGTCGTCATCTGCGAACAGCGCAGCGACCGCAGTCGAGCCTGGTTCGACGCCGACGTGGTGGAGCACGGCGACGGGACGTTCACGGTGCCCGCCGCCACGTTCTGGCGCGGCGGCCAGGCCTGCCCGCTGGCGGCCTACACGCCGCGCGTGGGGCGCCAGAGCTTTTGGCTGTGGATAGAAGCCGACGGCGCGGGCGGCGCCGATTACCTGCTGGACCTGACCGGCGACGCCGAGCCGGCCAGCTTTGGCCCGGGCCACGGCGCGCACCTGGCGGCCTGGCGCGACGGCGCCGACGGCGCAATCCACGTCCTGCGGAGCGTGTCCGATGCCGCGTGAAATCCGAACCCCCACCGATCTGCCCGCCGCGCGCCAGGCGGACGCGCAGCGCCGCCGGCGCATGGCCGCGGCGCCGGCCAAGCTGCAGGCCGCCAGCACCTTCCAGGAGCTGAAGCGCGCCCTGCTGGACTACCTGGGGCTGCCGTGACCGCCAGCGAGCGGGCCGCCATCGAAACCCTGGCGGCCAGCCTGGCCCAGTTCGAGGTCGAAGTCGCCACCAAGCTGGTGCCGCGCGAGGAACTGGACCGCCGCGAGCGCGACCTCTGGGACAGCGTGATGGACGCGCGGCGGCTGGCCTGGCAGGTGGGCCTGGGGCTGGGCGTCCTGAACGTGGGGCTGTTCGGCGTGGTGCTGGCGGCGGTGCTGGCGCAATGACCGCCGCCCGCCCGCGCATCCCCGCCGCCCCCGTCATTCCCGCGAACGCGGGAACGCACCGCCGCGGCAGCGGCGAAACATCGAGAGAGGTGTATCCATGAGTTTGGTCGTTCCCTTGGACGGCGTGCTGCGCGTGACCTCGCGCTTCGGCGTGGGCCGCGGCAGCTATCGGCACGGCGGCATCGACCTGGCGCGCAGCGACGGCTCGGTCTACCGCTGCCCGGTGAAAGCGCCCGCGGCCGGCCGCATCGCCGCGGTGTGGACCGTGGACCAGCCGCGCGGGGGCTTCCCCTACGGCAACGCGGCGGCGCTGCTGGACCAGGACGGCGTGGTGTGGCGCTTCATGCACTTCGACCAGCCGCCCCTGCTGCCCGTGGGCGCGTCCGCGGCCGCCGGCCAGACGCTGGGGTTGTGCGATTCGACCGGCAACAGCACCGGCCACCACCTGCATCTGGACGCGGCGCCGGGCGGCGCGGTCGACGCGGCCACGTTCCGCGTGGCCGGCAAACGGATCGACCCGCTGCGGCTCTACGCCAACAGCTGCGCGCGCGCGGCGGGCTACGACGCGCAGGTGTTCCAGCGCCAGATCACGCTGGAAAGCGGCTGGCGGCCGGACGCCGTCAGCTCGGCCGGCGCGGAGGGCGTGGCCCAAATCATCCCGCGCTGGCATCCCGCCATGCGCGGCCGAACCTTCGACCCGTTCGCGAGCCTGGCCTACGCGGCCGACCTGATGGCCGCGCACCTGGACCACCGCGGCGGGAACTACCGCGAGGCGCTGGCGGATTACAACACCGGGCGCAATTCCCACGGCGCATTCCGCGCCCAGGGCTACCGCTACGCCGACGCCATTCTGAAAGGAGCGAGCATGGCCAGCACGAGCGAATTGGAAGCGCTGCGGGCCGACCGCGACGCCAACCACAAGGAAAAAATGGGCGCGCTGACCCAGCTGGGGCTGGTGATCGAAGCCGCCAACCGCGCCGGGGCGCAGGCGTTTCACGGCGGCGACTGGCGCGCGGTCAAAGAAGCCGAGCGCTTCTTCCACGACCCGCGCGGCGCCCGCACGGGAGCGAACTGATGGCCGCCGGGCCGCCCCGCGGAACCGCCGCCGGCGCGGCGCCGCGCCCCACGAACAGGAGTGACTCCATGAGCAACCCGAGCGAACCCTCCGACCCGACGCGCGGCGCGCTGCGGCGCTTTGCGCGCGTGCTGACCGCCGCCTTTCTGGCCGGCGGCGTCCCGGCCGTCATCGCGGCCATCCAGCGCCCCGAAACCTTCGATCTGGGCGCCAACATCCTGGGCGTCAGCGGCGTGGCAGTGCTGGCCGCCGTCCTGGCCGCCCTGGACAAAGCCGTCCGAACCCGCCGCGGCTCCTGGGTGGGTTTGCTGCGGGTGAACTGAGGCCAACACCCCTCAGCGGCGGCGGCGCGCAGGGACGCTGAGCCCGCGCGCCGCCGTCCGCGGACGGGCGTGCCAGCAGGGGCCGGGCGGGTTCGACCTCCGACCGCGCGCCGCCTGCCTACGGGCGGGCGGCACGTCGGTCCTCGGCGCTCTGCCGGCATGCCGCGCGCGTCCCACCGCCTATGCCGGTCTTCCGCCGCCTGCTCGCGCCCTCCGCCGCCGGGCTTGTGTCAGGGCGGCCGGACCCGCGCGGCCGACCTCGTGCGGCGGTGCGGCGGGGATACATTGCGGGGGCGGCGGTATTGTGCCGGCGGCCGGGATGGCGGAATGGCAGACGCACGGGACTTAAAATCCTGGGACTTCGGTCGTGTGGGTTCGACTCCCACTCCCGGCACCTGGCGGCGCCGGTGCGGCGGCGGCCGCCGCCGCACCGGGAACGAGGCAATCCGCGCCGGCCGCCGCCGCGCTTTTCGCGTCGACTCTGGAGCCAATCCGCGCCATGCCCTGGAAACCTGACCGCCGACACTTGCGGCCGCTGCTCGTGCTGGGGGCGGCGGCGGGCGACCTGCTGATCTTCGCGTCGTTCGTCGCGCTTACGCCGCTGGGGCACGGCGTGGTGCAGCTGGAGGCCTTTCCGCGCACGGCGCTGCCGTTTGCGGGCGTGTGGGTGGCCGCGGCGCCCTGGGCGGGCGCTTTCCGCGTCTCCACCCTGGCCAGCGCCCGCGTGACGCTCTGGCGGATCCCGCTTGTCTGGCTGGGGTGCGGGGCGGCGGCCATTGCGCTCAGAGTCTGGCTGACCGACCGCTCGTTTTCCTGGGCCTTCACGCTGGCGTCCATCGCGGCCGTGGCGGCAATGCTGCTGGCCTGGCGGCTGCTCTACACCCTGGCCGCGCGCCGCCTGGCCGCACGCCCGGCGCCAGACGCCCGCGGCGCGGCGTGATGTTCGGATCGGCGGGCGGGCGCGGTCAGGGGGCAGGCCCGTCGTGCACGGCCCGACGCCTCCCACGCTATCCCCACTGGCAACATCCTCCGGCAGACCCGTCGGGCGCGGCCCGCCGTCAGAACCGCCCGTCGCGGACGTCGAAGTGGGTGGGCTTGTCCAGCGTGGGGTTGCGGGCGCGAACCCAGGCGGCGGTCCAGGCGAGCACGTGCTCCAGCGGGGTGGGCGGCGCGCCCAGCAGGTCGACCAGGCGGGTGCAGTCGACGATCAGCGCCGTGTCGGTTTCCTGGCCCTGGAACACGGGGTCGAGGCCCAGCAGCTCGCCCAGGCGAGCGGCCAGACCGCGCACGCGCACGGGCTGGGGGCCGGAGAGGTTCAGCACGCAGGGCGGCGCCTGGGCAAGCTCCAGCGCGCGCAAGGCCAGGTCGCAGGCGTCGCCTTGCCAGATCACGCTGGCGCAGCCCATGGCCAGGGCAACGGGGCGGCGCGCGGCTATGGCCTGGGCAATGTCCAGCGCTACGCCGTAGCGCAGGTCGAGCGCGTAGGACAGGCGCAGCGTCACTGCCCGCGCGCCCTGCGTGTGCGCGGCGTATTCGAACATGCGTTCGCGCGCCAGGCAGGACTGGGCGTATTCGCCCACGGGGCCGGGGGCGAGGGTCTCGTCCGCGCCGGGCCCCGGCGCGGCGGTGAACGGATAGACGGCGGCGGTGGAAAACACGGCCACCCGCGCCTGGCGGAACCGTGCGGCGACCAGGCCGGGCAGGTAGGCGTTCATGGCCCAGGTCAGGTGTTCGGCGCCGGTGGAGCCGAACTTGCGCCCGGCCATGAATACCACGTCGGGCGCGTCGGGCAGCTCGCGCAGCAGGGCGGGGTCGAGCAGGTCGCCGGTGCGCGTCACCACGCCGGCCGCCTCCAGCGCGGCGCGCGCGGCGCGGTCGCTGAAGCGCGAGACGGCCACCACCTGACCCGCGCGGCCGGCCGCGTCGAACGCGCGCCGCGCCATGCGGGCCAGCGTTGGGCCCATCTTGCCGCCGGCGCCCAGCACCAGCAGATCGCCGTCGCCGCGGCCGACGGACTCGATCACGGCAGCGCTGGGCCGCGACAACAGTTCGTCCAGCGCCGCCGCGTCGTCAACGGCGGCCGGAGGCGCTGGGGCGGCGGCCATGGTCAGGCCGTGCGCGCGCCGGGCGGCGTCAGATGCCCTGCGCCAGTTCCGGCCATTGGCTCGAGGGGAAGGCCTCCAGGGTTTGCGTGGTGCCGCCGAGACGCTCGCGCAAGGCCAGCATGGCCTTGGCGCAGGCCATGCTGTTGGGGAAGTCCATGACAATCGCGGCGTCGTACTGCCCCATGGTGAGGTATATCTCGTGCAGCGTGCCGCCGTGGGACTCGATGACATTGCGGGTCTCCGGCGCGCCCTCGCTGAGCGTTTCGCCTTTGATGCCGTGGTCGGCCGGCTCCATGCTCAGCAGCCCGATGTACGTCGGCATGGCGTGTTCCTCCGCTGGTGGGTCGTCTCAGGGCTGATTATGGCATTGCCGCCGCGGGCGGGGCGGGGCGATGCCGGGGGCGCCGCTGGGTCACGAGAGGCGGGGGTGCTGCGCTCCAGGCGCGTGCGGCGCCGGCCGTGGCGTCTGCGGCGTGTGCGGCGAGTGCGGCGTCGAGTTCCGCAGAACGTTGCCCAAGTCCACGGGCACCGGCACGCCGTCGCTCCACACGATCCCACCCAGGTACAGGCCCCGCAGCGGCCCCAGCAGCGGCCCGGCGCGCGTCGAGGGCTGGCCGAACGGGCGCAAAGCGTGGGTGATGAACCAGCGCCCCTGGTCGTCGCTGAACACGCTCGACCCGTGCCACGGCCCCAGCACGCGCCACGGGCCCACGTGGAACGGGTCGTCGCCCACGGCGTATTGCAAGCCCCAGAAATTCATCACGAAGACGTACCAGCGGCCCTCGCGCTCGAAGACCCGCGGGACCTCGAATCCGGAGGGTCCTTGCAGCGGATTCTCGATGCGCTGCACCGTTTGCAGCGGCCCGCGGTCCTCCCAGTGGATCAGGTCGGGCGACTCCGCCAGCGCCAGGCACGAGTCGCCCCAGCGGTTCTGGCAGACGTAGTACAGCAGAAAACGGCCTGCATATCGGATCAGCCAGGGGTCCTTGCACTCCAACACCCCGTCGTCGCTCCATCCCGACCACTCGGGCAGCGGGATGAAGATTGGCGCGCCGTTGCCCGGGACTTTCGACCAGCGCCACAGATCGTCCGACACCGCCAGCGCAAACCGCCGGCTGGCCTGGGGCCGCGGCCGGCACTGGTAGATCATGTGCCAGCGGCCCGCGTGCCGGATGACGCTGGCCTCGCTGATTTCGGCGTGGTCGCAATCGCCCGGCCCGCCCGGCAGCAGCACCGGCGCCTGCGGCTCCACACCACCAGATCGTCCGACGTGGCATGCCGTTTCTCGAAGTTGGAACTCCCCGGCCCTGGCCCGTAGAACAAGTGCCAGCCGTCCGGCCCGCGCACGATGGTGTGGGGATTGACCGTGTCCTGCGCATACACCTCCTTCATGGCCGCCGGCTGCGAAAGAATCGCCCGCCGCCGTTCGTCAGCCGTAGTCATGGTCCGCTCCTTCGATGGGTGCGCCGCGGCGGACGTGTTCGGGCAAGCGGCCAGCCGCGCGCGCCCTGCTCTGCGCGGCGCCAAGGCCAATCCCAATCCCCAGCGCCGCGGCGCACGAAATGGCGATCCCAACGTCATACCAGCGCTGGGGCGCATATTCGAAGCCGATCGAGGCGCCGTCGGCCACGGGCAGCAGATAGCCGTTCCACAAGCCGTCCACCAGCACCGGCGCAAAGGCCCGCCCGCCAACCCAGGCGAGCCAGGCAGGGTCGTACGCCCGCCGGAGCACGAGAAACGCCCAGCCGTCGGCGCCGTGCGCGGTAGCGTCGATTCGCGTCGCTCCGCGTGCGCCAACCTCCACGCGCGGATAGACCAGCGGGGTCGGGTCGGGCCCAGGCGCGGGCTGCCAGCCGCCCGGCGCGACCGCCAGCGTGCTGACCGCTTCCAGCCCGGGGCCTGCGCGCAGGCTCACGCCGCGGTTCGTTGCCGGGCCGAGCCGCGTCCAGCGCCAGCGGGCGGTGGGCGCATTGGTATCGAGGCGCGTTCGGCCGTGAGAGGTGTCGACGTCGATCCAGCTGGAGCGCGGGCTGGTAAACACGCGCAGCCAGACCGCGCTGCCTGGGGGTCCGGAGGCGTCCACGACCAGCGCGCTGCGCTCGCCGTCCAGCGCGGCAAACGCCAATCCCAAGCCGTAGTCCGAACTCCAATCCGCCAGGCCCGCGCGTTTCAGGTGCTTGAGCCAGGCCTGCCGTTCGTCGGCGTAGGCGCCGCCGCGCGTCCACCCACCCCGCGATCCGTGGAAGCCGAACCAGTCGGTCACGGAGCGCAGCGTCACGCCGTCTGCGATGGCAAAGACGGTGTCGGTGGTCGGATTCGGCAGACCGGCCGTCGGCGGAAGCGCCGGGCGGGCGCGGTGGTTGGCCAGCACGTGCGCGGCGCCGTCGGGTGCGGACGACTCCAGCCGGTCGGTCCAGAGGGCCTGCCGGGGTTCGAGCAGCGGCGCGGCGCCGCCAATGGCCAGCGCCAGCGCGTTGGGTCCGCGCGCCAGGACGTCGACGTCGGGCCGCGCGGCCAACGCCGCCGCCAGCCGCTCGCCGTCCGGCTGATCGCGCATGACCACCACGTGGCTGAAGCCGGCCTGGCGCGCCGCCGCCGCGGCGATGGATGGAGTGGTTCCGTACACAAACTCCATCCAGCGCCCGGCCACCGGCGCGGGCGGGACCGGCGAACGAGTGTCGCCGGTCAGGGACGGATTCGCCAGACTCGCGGCTTCCATCAGGCGCAGGATGCGCGTGTCGTCCCAGGGCGGGCGCCGCTCGTCGGACGACACGATCAGCATCCGGCCGTCCGGCCCGGCCGCGGCGTCCGCGGCCTGCAAAACCGCGCGGTAGTCCGGCGGCAGCGGCCGCGGGAGATAGCCGGGTCGATCGGCGTCCCACAGCAGCGGCAGCGCGGGGATGGCGTGCACGGCCGCGGCCAGGCCGACGTATCCCGCCAGCAGCGCCGGGCCGACGGCGCGCCGCAGGCCCGACGCGGCAGACGCCCGCTGCCACAGGTCCGCCATCACGAACCCGGCGCCAAACGCCTGCGCCAGCACTAGCAGACCGACGACGCGGTCCGGCTCGCGGAAGACCCACAAACCCGGCACGGTATTCACGGCGGTCTGATAGAGGTCAGCCGTGGGCGCCCAGGCCGCCGCGGCCGCAATCGCCGCCGCCAGGTACCCGCCCAGGGCCAGATGCAGCGCGGGCGGCCCCCAGCGGCGCTGCAGGGCCGCCGCAAGCGGCGCGGCCGCCATCACCCACCCGGCAAGCTCCCAGGGCAGCCGCGCGGCGCTTTGGGGGACCAGCGCCCCGCGCCAGACGAAGTTCGCCGCCCCTTGCAAGGTGGAGGGGAGGTCCTGGAAGTGTGAAAGCGTGGTGCGCGTTTGATCCATCAGGGTGTAGGCGGGTTGTGGGCTGCCTCCATAGAGCTCGACGGCGGCGTACGGCGCAATCTGATAGGCCAGCAGCGGGACCAGGACCGCCAGCCACAGGCACGCGTCGGCCAGGGTTCGGCGGCGCGCGCCGCGCCGCCGCGCCGCGGCGACGGCAACCCAGAGGGCAACCATGCCGGTGGTGAACACCAGGTAATGCGGTTGGGCGGCGCCGAGCAGCGCGAAGACGAGCGCGGACGCCGCCGTCCAGCGCCGCCGCCCGCTGCGCGCGCCTTCCACGTAGCACCCCAGGACCAGGGGCGCCGCCGCCCACTGCGCCAGCAGCCAGCTATGCTCCAGCCGCGCGATGGTCCACGGATTGACCACGAAGACCACCCCCGCGACCATTGCCCCGCACGCCGCGCTGGCGCGTGACAGCGAGGGCCGCCAGCGCGCGGCCAGGGCGAAGGCGGCGAACGCGCTGACGTATCCGACCCCCGCGATCCACAGCACGATCAGGCGCGCGTAGGTTGCGCCGTCCAGACCGAGCGCTTTGGCGGCGCCGACGAGCGCCAGGGTTATGGGCAGCCGCCCCGTGCCGGCGATGCTGAGCGTGCCGCGCGGCGACCACAGAGGATAGACACTGTGCTCGACGACACGGTCGAGAACGAGCGAGGGGTACAGGTCGCGTTGCTGCAAGTCGCCTGGGGTCGTCAGCACGCCCCACCACACCGCGGCGACGACTGCCGCGCCGGCCGCAAACGCCGCCGCCCATGGGCGCGGGAAGCGTTTCCCGAGCCACTGGACGACCGGCGGCCGCGCGGGGTTCCGGCCCTGGCGGTGGGTCACGGCCGATGAAGACGCTGCGATCGCGAATAGCGCCCGGCGGTCTGGCGGCCGTGAGTGTAGTCCTGGCCCTGGCCGCGGCGCTGGCGCTGGCTCGCGCCGAACGCGAGTGGCCGGCGTTTCCGACCTATGAGTCGAACCTGGCCTTTGGCCCAGTCTTCGCCGGGGAGAGCCTGGAACAGACGTTTGCCGCGCCGTCGTTGCCGCTGCGCGGCCTGGAAGTGCGCGCGGTGCGCCCCTGGCCCGACATCGTGTTCGTGCGGATTCGCGACGCCGACGATGCCGCAGCGCCATTGCTGTTCGAGGTCCAGCAGCCGGTCGCCGCCGACGGCTGGATTCACGCCCGTATCCCGGGTGCGGTGGATACGAGCGGCCGGCGGCTTTGGGTCCAGATCGTCAACCCGAGCGGGTCGCCAACCCCGCTGATCCTGCACGCGAATCGGACCGACCCGTATCCCCAAGGGACCGCCTCGGCCCGTGGCGATGCTGGCGCGGGCGGCGTCGACCTGGTCATGCGGGCGTGGCGGAGAGTCACGCCCGCGTCGCTGGGCATGGAGCTGCTGCGCGCGCACGCGCCGGGCGCGATGTTTGCGGTCGCAACCGCGGCGGTGCTGGCGGGTCTTGCGCACGTGGGGATTCGGCGCCTGGCCGGGCCGCGCTCCCGCCTGGCGGCGCTGTTGCTGCACGTGCTGGCGGCGGCGGGCGGCGCCATGCTGCTGCGGGCCGGGTTCGAGGGGTTGGCGCCCTGGTTGGGGTAGGGAAACCAATCGGCGGGGCGCGGCGCCCGCGGCCGGCGCCGCGGCGCTTAGCGGCCCCATCCGGCGCGGCTGTGGGGCCGGCCTGACGTGAACGTGCGCCGCAGCGTTGCGGCGCCGTAGGTGACGAGGGTGAGCCAGCAGGCGGGCACGTGGTAGAGCCAGGCGCGGTCGGGGCGGCGCATCCACCCGCGCAGCGCCTGTAGCAGCAAGGGAACGACCGTGAGCGTGGCTGCCGTGAAGACCAGCACGCCGCGCAGCCGCGGCGCGCCCGTGCGCATGCCCTGTGCGCTGAAATAGAAAAAGTCCTCGGCGCGCCGCTGCTGCTTCTGCGCAAAGTGACGCAGCGACTTCGCATAGTGGTGCGCAATTCCCAGCTTCAGCTTTGCCACGCAGACGAACGGCTCGGACTCGTTCGCGTGGAGGATGTCCACGTCGAACAGGTAGCCGCCGCGAACGGCGGACAAGGCGGTGCGCCGCCGCGTGAAAAATCCGTTGGCGCCCATGGTTGGCAACTGCGTGCGGTGGAAGCGAATCTTCCAGTGCGTTTCGGATTCGCCGCAGGTTACGTGCTCCATGCCGGTCCACTTCCCTGTAACCAGACAGGTGCGATCGTAGGCGCCGAGGAACAAGACCAGCGGGTCGTTCATTCCCAGCAGCGCAAAATAGCGGTTGAGCGCGCTCATCCCCTCGCTGGCGTCGAACCGCACCGGCTCGGCGGCTTCGATCTGTGGGTCGGCCAAGGCCGCGGCCGCCGCGCGCAGCAACGCGGGCGACGTCAGTTCGTTGTCCGAGTCCACGAATCCAACGATCTCGTGCGATGCCCGAGCAAGCCCCGCGGCCTTGCCGGCCTCGCCGGTGATGCGCTCGTTGTCGACGACGACGCATCCCCAGGCCGCCGCCGTCTGCCGCGTATCGTCGGTCGAGCCGCCGTCGGCAACGATGATTTCCACCCGGTCCGACGGGTAGTGCTGCGCGCGAATGGATCGCAGCGCGGCCTCGAGATCGCGCGCACAATTGAGCGTGGGGATAACGATCGATATCCGAGGGCTATCCATGGCGGGCTGCGGGTCGATCTCTGGGGCGCACGGCGCGAACGTTCATGCAAGAACACTCGGTCCATGCAGCAACCCTAGCGCCGCGGCGGCGAATGCGCCCGTGCCCGCGGCGATGGCGGCCGGGCGTCCATAACGCTCGCGCGCCAGCGCCGACCACGCCGCCGTTCCAATGGCCGAGCCTGCCACCAGCGCCGCCGTGAGTCCGACCGCCAGATAGGCCAGGCCGCTGCGCGCCTGCGCTCGCAGGCGATTCAGCGGGCCCGCGCGGCCGCTGGCGGCGAACGCAAGATCGACGCCCGGCGTTCCCTGGCCGCTGGCGTCCACGAGCGCTCCTCCTCGGTACGCATCGCCGATCGTGGCGCCCACGTACAACGGCGCTTCGCTGTGCTCTGGAACCACGATGCGCAGGAGCAGCGGGCCTGCGGGCAGGTCGATTGGATCGAAGGCCGCGTCGGTTGCCTGCAGGTCGGCGCCTGGACTGGCCTGAACGCGCGCCGACCGCAGCGGCGGCCCATCCGCCGACTGGAGCACGTGCACCTCGCCGACCCCGTGCGCGCCGCCGCTCCTCGTCCAGAGCGTCACGGTGTCCAGCGGGCCGCCGGGAAAATCGACGGACTGCGTGACGGCTCCCGGCACCGGTCCGAACGCAAAGTTGGGCGTGACCGGGTTTCGAGCGGCGACCAGCGGCTTCCACGTCAGCCCTATCCCCGCGGCCAGGGCAAGCGCCAGCAGTGCGCCGATCATCCAGGGAGCGATTCTCACGAGCGGCCCCAGGCCGGCCGCAGCCGCGACAACCGCGGCCAGGCCAGCCATGCGGCCCAGGCTGCCAGACCCGCCCACGTGATTGCGTGGCCCGCGGCGAGCGCGCGATGCAGGCCGAATTCGAGCACCAGCCGCCCGGAGCTTCCAGGCCCGAGCCGCACGCGCAGCAGCCCGTGCTCGGACGGCTCCACGCTGGCGGCGTGACCGGGCAGGTCGGCCGTCCACATCGGGTCCCAGAACTCTTGCGTGGCGACGACACGTTCGCCGTGTCCTGCAGGGGGATCGTCAGGAACGTCGATCACGAGCCGATGCATCCCGTCGTGCTTCCAGGGAAGTTCGACTGGTCCCGCCGGGCCGTGCTCGTAAACCCAGGGATACGCGGCGTCGACGGTTCGAAAAACTTCGTAATAGTCGGCGCCGATCTCGGGCTCGAACCCCTCGGTCTGCCGCAGACGCCGGGCGGTGGCCTGGCCGCGAGGCGTCCCCGTGGCGACCAGCACGCGCGCAACGCCCTGCGCCCGCGCGACGTCGACCGCGTGTGCGGGGTCGCGCTCCAGCAGCACCCTGAGGCGAGCGCCAACAGCCGAGTTCCCTGACGCCGCGTACGGCGTGGTGACGGCGAGACCCTCCAGATTGCCCAGAACGCGGTTGGACGACCAGGACGGAAGGCGCAAATCCCATAAGGCCAGAAACGTCCGCGATGCGCCCTGCGCATTGCGTCGATCGATCTCTGCCGGCAGCGAGTGGAACGACGCGGGGAAGCGCTCCGGCACGAGACTAATTCCATGCGTGTCCCACATCATACGACCGATGCCGGGCAGCATAAATGCGGCCAGCACGATCCCCAGCGCAGCCGTCTGGACGGCGCCAATGGCTGGGAGGCGGGGGGGCGCGTCGCGGGCGAACGCCGCCGGCGCGAGCGCGATGCCAGGGAGGTACGCGACTGCAAGCACTCCCGAGAATTTGTTCGGCTCCCTGAGCACCCATCCAAAGGGCACGTTAAAGACGACGTGCTGATACGCCGCGCTCGTCGCGTCGAGGCGGCTGGCGATTTGCACCAGCGCCGTCACGCCGCCTGCGGCGGCGGCGTACGCCAGCATGCGGCGCTGACCGGGCTGACGCCAGAGGGCATACGCGACCAAGGCTGCTGGCAGCAGGGCGGCGGCGTGCCAGCCTGGCAGCGCCGCTGCCGCCGGCTTGAGGTACGGCCCGAAGAAATGGTGGCCCGTCAGCGCCAGGGTGTCGAGGATCGAGTGCCGGTTTTCGAACGATGGTGTCTCTTGGAGGCTGTCCAGGTATCCGGGCGCCGCGGGGGAGCCGCCGACGAGCGCCGCAGCGAATGGAACCAGCGTGAAGGCGGCAAATACGGCATAGCCGCCCGCGAACACTACCGCCGTCGTCGCTGCCGAACGTCGGTCGGCGCGCGCCGTGGTTACGGCGACCACGAACCACCCCAGGGCCAAGAGAGCGCCGATCGCCATGTAGTGCGGCGAGGTCGAGACGGCGAACGCCAGCGTTGCGGCGGCGGCCAGGGCGCGGTGCGCGCGTGCGCGCGCCGTCTCCGCGCGCGCCGCCGACACGACCAGGCCCATGAGCAGCGGCAGCAGCACCGCGCTCACGTGCACGCCCAGCTGTTCCCAGCGCGCCAGCGCCCAGGGGTTGAGCGCCCAGAACAGCCCCGCCAGCAGCAGGCCGGCGCGCACGGCCACCGGATGCCGGGCGCGAATCTGCGCGCCGAGCAACAGGCGTGCGCCGGCGTACCCGGCGGCGACCGCCAGCAGCTGCCAGCTCAGCCAGTGAAATTTGCTGGCCGCCTCGGTGGACAGGTCGAACGCTTGCGCGGCGAGGCCCCAGGGCGCGTAGGTAAACGTGCGCTGAATGTTGACGAGCGTGCTGCCGTACGACGTGTCCCAGCCGCTGGTATACGGACGAGTCCAGAACTCGTTGGCGAATGGATATTCGAGGTCGCCCTGCACGAGCTCCCCCGGGGTCGAAACCACGCGCCACGACGCCGCCAGCGTGACGAGTACGCCAAGCGCAACCCAGGGCCAATCCCACGTCAGCGCGGCGGGTCTGCGAAGCGCGTCCCGCATCCGGCCGCCGCGCGCCGCTGGGCCCGGGGTCATCCGCGGGGTTCACCTGCGCGGGATTGCCGCAAACCACCGTTTCCGCCCGTTCTGGGATGCAGGTCCAGCACGTAAAAAACTTCGAAGCTTGCGCGCGGAACGTACCAGGTGACGATTTGACTCAGGGCGGATATCAAGAGCCATAGCCGCCGCGGCCGCCAGCGTATCGTTCCATAGATAGCATCCGGCGCCTGCGGGTCGTTGGCCGTGTTCTCGCTGCGAAGAAGCTTCAATCCCGCCAAGCCGTGCGCGCGGTAGCCGAGCCGCCGCATGTCGGTGACGGTCCATCCAGATCGATGGCGCTGCCAGGGGTTCCCTTTGAGGTCGCGCTGCGGGAGAAATCCGTTCGGCGTAGTTACGATCACTCGCCGGCGCGCGAGTTCGGCCGCCCGGCGCAGCAATGAAGCTGCGGCTCCGCGCTCGAGATGTTCGAGGACGTCGATCAAGATAACAGCGTCGAAGGTGCGGGACCCGAACGGGAGATTGGAAACGTCGCCCAGCACGTATTCGGTGTGGAGGCGCGCCTGCGCCGAGGCGTAGAGCGACGGGCGGTAGACGTCGATGCCGACCGACCAGGCCGCGCCGCACCACGGCAAGGGTGACGATGCGCCGCAGCCAAGGTCCAGCACGCGGTCGCAGTCAGCCAGATAGCGCTGCAGACCGTGCACCCGGGTGTGGAACAAGGCCGCGGACCAGGGGTGGCGGTACGCCGCCTCGAACAGCTCGCGGAACCCCATCATCCTGGGGGTCTGGACTGCAGCGGGACCCGCCCGGCGCCGCGCGCCAGCACGCGGCGCTTGTAGGCCGCGGCCAGCCGCACCAGAGCGCGGCCGGGCAGGAACGAACAAAGGACCGCGTAGAACCAGAACCGCAGCGCCAGCGCGTTGCGCGGCCGCAGCCGCAGCATGATGGCCAGTTCACGCAGCGCGGCCCGCAGCCCCGCGGTGGCGCGAATCTGCACCACCCCCTCCGCGTTGTGGGCCAGCATGAGTTCTCGCCCGTACCGTCGGGCGTCGGCAAACGCGGGGTAGGCATACACCGAGTCGAACAGCTGCATCCAGGTGAGCGTGGGCGAAGGCTCGTAGATCGCTGCGCGGTGGCGCGTCATGCTGCTTTCGATCCGCACGGCCACCGTGAAGTCCTTCAGGAACACGGCGTCGCCGCGGGTGAGCGCGTCCGCAAACGGATACACGTGCGCCGTGAAGATGTGGTGGTGGAACTCCCGCCGCATGGCCGAGCGGCGCAGCGCCAGCCCCGAGAGCTGGCCAGCCGAGCGGAAGAGCGCGTGCACGTGCCCGCGCCCACCCTGGATCGACAGCACCGCGTCCTGGCGGGGGTCGAACGGCGCGACGCGGCGTACGGGGCGGCGCTCGTCGTTCTGGAACCAGTAGTACGGCCGCGTCACCACGGTGATGCGGGACCCGTGCTGAAACGCCGCGTGCGTGCGCTCGAACGCTCCTGGCAGCAGCAGGTCGTCGTGGCCCAGCAAGAAGAGAAACTCGCCTCGCACGTGCGCGGCGCCGAACGCCAGGTTGCGCCCATAGCCCAGGTTGCGAGGAGTTCGGTGATAGCGGATGCGCGCATCGCCAAACCGCAGCGCGGCCTCCCGCGTGTCGTCGGTCGAGCAATCGTCCGACACGACGACCTCGTAGTCCGTGAACGACTGGCGCAGCACCCGGTCGAGCGTGGTTTCGAGCAAGTCGGCGCGGTTGTAGGTGGGAAGCAGCACGCTCAGCGCCGGTCGGTCCCCGGCGGGCCTGCGGCGTGCGCTCATGCGGGAAACCCGGTGTCGACGCCGTTTGCGCGGTTGCCCGCGGGCGCGGCCGCGACGGCGGCGAGGAGCTGCGATTCGCGCTGCGCCGCGCGTTCCCAGCTGTAGCCGCGCGCCGCCGCGCGTCCGTGTTTCGCCAGCGCCTGGCGGGCGTCCTCGTCGGCCAGCAGCCGCTCGATGGCCGCCGCAAATGCGGCCGCGTCGCCCTGCGGCACGCGCACCAGCCCCTGGGGGAACGCCTCACGGTAGGTCGGCAGGTCCCAGACCACGGCCGGCGTGCCCGACGCCAGGGCCTCCAGCACAGCCATGCCGAACCCCTCTTCGCGGCTTGGCGACACCAGCAGGCGGCTCCCGGCCACGACCCGGCGGGCCGCGGCGTCGTCCAGAAACCCCAGCAGCTCGACGGCGCGCTCCAGCCCGGCGGCGCGCAGGCGGTGTTTCAGGTCCCGCACCACCGGCGGCGCGCCGCGGCCAACCACGCCCAGGCGAGCCGCCGGCCGCCGCCGCACGACGCGCGACCAGATGTCGACGAGGTCCAGGACGCCCTTGGATGGGTGCACCCGCCCCAGGACGACCGCGTCGAACGCGGGCGGCGCCGCGCGCGCCGCCGCATACAGCTCCAGGTCGATGCCGGGATAGTTCAGGCGAATCCGATCGAGAGGCACGCCGCGCTCCGCCAGCTGGCCGCGCATGCGGGCGCTGCTCGTCACGACCAGGTCGCAGCGCCGCCGAATCAGGGCCAGGCTGGCTTTTTGCGCCAGATGCGAACGACGGCGCTGCGCCGGGATGACGTGATAGGCGCGCTGCACCCAGCGGGTGCGGGGAACCAGCGCGCGCGCCAGAAACGCGGGCAGCGTGTCGGGCAGGCAATCCGACGACGCATAGACCAGGTCGCCGGGGCGCAGCTTGCCGAGCAGCGCCAGCGAGCGGAGCGTGCGTCGGAGGTACGTCCAGCTCACGCGGCGGAACTGGCGCTCGCGGCTGGTCAGCCAGTAGGCCGCCCGCAGGCCGCGGCGCTCGGCGGCGCGGCGGCCCAGCGCCGACGTGACCACGACGAGGTCCCAGGCCTCCAGACGGCGCGCGGTTTCGATGAAGCAGGCGTCGCCGCCGCTCATGCCGTCGGAGAAGGCGTTCATGAATCCAACCAGGCGCGGTGCCGCGCCCCCGCGCGCCCTGCCGCCCGGCGCGCCGTCCCGCCCGCGTCGGGTGGACGGGTCCGCGGTCATGGCGCGCCCCGCCGCCAGGTACACAGCAATGTCCGTCGACCCGCGTCCAGCACAACCGATACGAATCCTTGCGCCATGTGAGGAAAACGCAGGATACCCCATGCAGGGCCAGCCGTTTCGCCGCAACACCCGCGCGGTCGGACACGATGCTGGGTTTTGCCCTGCACGGCCTAGCCGCCGCGCGGATGGTTCACGCGCCTCCAACGCAGCGGCGCCGGTCGAGTCTGCACGGCGCGATAAACGTCGGCGCCGCTTGCCTGCATCCAAGTTCGAGGGATCGTTTCAGCGCATGCGCGGACGTGTGTTAAAGTCAGCCGTTGCTTCTGCGGTCGCTTGCCTCCGAGAGATATACGGTGCATGCCTTGTTCGAGACATCCGGCGTCGATCGGCAATTTATGGACACCGATATTGACTTTGTTCTACATCCATTGACCTGGGCGTTCGTTCGCAACCGACTGAAGGCGGACGATCGGATTCTGGACGTCGGGCTTGGCGGAGGAACGTTTCTATGGAACGTTGGCCGCTGCACGACGGCGAAACGGTATGGACTGGAGCTTTCGACGCAGCGATCCCAGAGGGTGTCGGCCGCAGATCCCCGCATACGCGTCGTCCGCGGCGACGGAGCTCGCGCCCCATTTTCTGCGGAGAGCTTTGACGTGGTTTCGTGCTGCCAGCTCATCGAACATCTCCGGAAACGCAGCGAGTTCATCGCTGAGTTATACGCGCTGCTCGAGCCTGGAGGTTTGCTTGTCATCTCATCCGTGCGGCGAGCGAAGTATCGGTTGTACTATCAGCGGAACGATCGCAGCGAAACCATTCTCGAACCCGGCCACGTGCACGAGTTCGATTCACTCGACGAATTCAACGAGCTCGTTGTACGTCAACCAGCACGGACCGTGCATACGATTGAATATCAGACGAAGTTCTCGATCTTCGATTTCCTCTTACGCAGAATCCAGCGCCTGAGCAGAAAGCCTTTCACGTCAACGCTTCCCACGCGCCGATTCATGGCGAAGGCGCGAAAAGCCACGCGGATTCCGATTCCAGGCTACACCTATGTGGAATCCGTTGTGGTGAAGGACGCGCAAACCTGAGGGCCGCAGCTGAACCGCTGGCCGCGGGCTGGGCTGCGGCGGCGCGCCGCTCGGGTCGCCGCGCGCTGCGCGTCCAGCGGCGCTCGACCGCCGCTGCTGGTTCGCGCGGGTCGAGGGCGGCTGCTGGCGCGTGACGGTCGGCGGCCGCCGCCTCTGCCGTGCCGCAGGTGCGTCAACGTTTGGCGTCGGGCGCCTGCCGGTCGCGCGGGCGCGGCGCGGCGGCACCGACCAGGGCCGCGCCCATGGCCGCTGTCGACAGGACGGCGGCCAGCCCGCCCGCGTCCAGCGCAAACGCCGCGGCCGCGGCCGCGGCCATGAGGGGGATGGGGGCAAGACGCCAACGGCGGGCGGTTGCGGCGCTCCATATGGTCCCGCCGATGACGGGCGCGGCGTACCGCACGCTCCGGCCGACGTTCGCCGCCGCGCGCTGCAACGCCCCGCCGCCGGCGCCCGCCGTGTGCTGCACGTCCGTCACCGGGGCGGGCAGCGCGAGCACGACCGCGGCGCATCCCGCGAGCAACAGCACGGGCGCCCCCAGCGCCAGGCCCACGCTGGTGAGGCGCAGCGCCCATGCGGCGTCCGCGAGGCCTTCCAGACCTGGCGGCGCGCTCAGGCGCGCCGCCAGGAGCAGCAGCCAGACCGCCAGGGCCGCCGCCGCGGCCGCAGACGCCGCCGCGGCGGCGCCCCGCCCATACGCATGCGCCAGCATCACGGCCGCGACCGCGCCGGGCGCCAGCGCCAGGGCGCCAAGGCCGGCGGCCGCCGCGGCCGCCGGCCCGTCCAGCGACGCCGCGATGGCGCGCAGCTGCAGCACAGGCGCTGCCGGCTGCAAGAGTTCGTGGCCCAACGCCAGAACGTCGGGCATGGCGCGGTCCATGATGGTGAGCCGCTCCCCCGTGGGCGGCCCGCGCACGTGGACGCCGCGCACGAGCACCCCGCCGCCGTGGGCCTCGATCACGCGCACGGTCAGGGTGTAGGGCGCGCCGTCGGTTGCCGCGGGGAACGCGGCCGCGTATTCCGACATTCCCGCGCGCTCCAGGCGCACGCGGGCGGCCCACCGCGCCTCGCCGCCGCGCTCGAGCCTGAGTTCCAGGGTCGGCGGCGCGCTTGCATCCGCGTTCGGGCGGGCGTGGAAGCCGACGAACAGCTCGCGCGCGCGGGTCGGGCGGATGTCCTGGCGCAGGCTCCACCCCTGGAACAGCGGACCCATCTCGAACGGCGATCCGTCGATGCCGCCGACCACCACCGGTCTGGCCGGCAATACGAGCATGGCCGCGGCGGCCAGGGCCGCCAGGAGCGTCCAGACGATCAGCGCCGCCAGGCGTAAACGCGCGGTCATCCCCGCCGCCGCCGCAGGCGCGGCGCGCGCGCCCAGCCGACGATGACCATGCCGGCCAGCAGCCCCAGATTTGCCGCCTGGATCCAGACGTAGGCCGTCTGGAGCGTGAACGACGCCGTGAGTCGATCCCCGGGGCGGAGATCGACCGCCCAGCCGTTGACGTGTCCGTCCAGAACCACATGCCGCTGCGCGTCCACCTCGGCGCCGTTGACGTGCAGCGTCCAGCGGCGGTCGAAGCGCTCGTCCAGCCGCACCAGGCGCTCGCCCGGCGCGCCCTGATACGCGGCGGCGGCCAGCGTCGGCTCGTCCTGCGTGGGAATCAGCACGGCCGCCGCCGGGGCGGCCGCGGGCGGCTCGTGCGCCAGCACCACCGACAGGCCGTGCGGCAGCCGCGACACTTCCACGTCGAGCAGCTCCAGCGACAAGCCTTCCCCATCTCCCTGCGAGTCGTCTCCCTGCGGGTTGTCTTCCTGCCGGTTCCGAGCCTCCAGCACGGCGGTGTTCGACCCGGGATCCAGCGGCGCGTCCTGCCGCACGATCGTGTCCTGCCGCTCGGCGTCCTGGCGGTGGACGGCATGCGTGACGTGCGGGTACAGCTGAGCTACCGTCACGTCCGCCGGCTCGACGCCTGTCGTGACCCGACTGCTGAACGAGACCGTTCGTCCGTCGGCCGGCACGGACGCCTGGACGCGCACGACGCCCTCGCACGTGCGGCTGGCGCAGGGTCGAAACGCCGCGGCCCCTGGCGGCCGATGGGTCACCCTGACGACCGGGGCGGGCGGCGGCGCTGTCCGCAGAGTCAGGCGGTGGACGCCCGCGTCGAGCTCGGCCGTGCCCGCCAGCAGGTCGAATCCCGACGCGGACCCGATGCGCCGCAGGCCGACCGGCGCCCCGTCGACGTGGATCGTCGGGTCCACCCCGGGCCGGACAGCCAGCCGCAGGGTGTAGGCGCCGGACCGCGGCAGCCGGAAGGCGCGGACGCCGTCGGTGACGGCCAAGTCGGGCAGCACGGTGAAGCTGGGCAGCCGCGCGAGCGCCCGCTCGGCCTCCCGTTCGGCGGTCTGGACGTCGGCCGCCGCCAGCAGCCCGACCCGCGAGACCGCGTTCAGTCCGGCGCCGTCGGTGCGCACCTGGATCGTGTGCGGGCCCGCCTGCGCGGTTGGCGCCGCGACCCGCGACCAGCGGTAGCCGTAGACGGCCTGGCTGCGGGTTGGAATGCGCCCGACGGCGCGGCCGTCCAGCTCGACCTCCAGCGCGCTGCCTTCCGGGCTGACGAAGTGGCGGATCCACAGCTCGCTGGTTGCGCCGGTGGTCGCGGCCGTGATCGCGAAGGCGGCGCCGTCGGCCTTGGTGACCAGGCCGCGCGTCAGGTCCGCCGCCTCTGGATCGGCGTGCCACCAGTCGTGTTGGTTGACGAACACCCAGGCCGCCGAGGCGTCCGCGCCGCGCGGCCAGACCTGACCGTGCGGACCGAGCGTTGCCCCCCCGGGCAGATAGGCCGCCGTGAGATCGGCCGGGTCCGCCCCAAGCCAGATTTCCGTGCCCAGGCGTACGCCGACGCCGTGCGCGCCCCCGCGTCCCAGGACGCCCGCCTCACCGCTGGCGAGCGTCACCGATCCCGGCGCGTCGAAGGCGTGCCAGGCCGTGACCAGCGGGCGCAGCGACGGGGACCCAATGACGACGCGCGCGGGAACCCCCAGCCGCTGCGCCGGCGGCGCGGCCACCTCGAACAGCTCCACCTCGCCAACGGACCATGCATCCAGCCGGCGCAGACCGGGCTGACCCTCCAGCGCAATCGCGGGACGCGGCCCCAGCTCCTGCCACTGCACCTGCGGTTCTCCCGTTGCTGCAATGAACTCGTAGTAGTCGCTGACCCAGTGCGGGTCGAACAGGACGTGCCGGACACGTCCGAACGCCAGCAGCCGATCCACTGGGTAGCGGCTGGGGTTGTAGAGCCCGTGAAAGAGCGTGGTCGTGTAGGGGGCGTTCAGCGTCGGTCGGGAATTGAAAGTGATCGACGGCTTGGGCGGTTGCAGGACGAAGGGGTTGTTGCCAGACTGCGACTCGCGGCCCGATCGGCTGACGTAATGGCCTGGGCCGAGCATGGGCACGTGCACCATGCGGTCCGCGCCGGGCAAGTCGCGCACGTTCGTCATCACGGCCAGCGTGTCGGCGTTGATGGCAAAGGGCGGCAGGTAGCCCAGGAGATTTCCGCCCCAGAACGGGAGCGAGCTCAGGGCGATCACGGCGCCGACGGCCGTGCCGGCCGCGCGGCGCCCCACGCCCGGCGGCCGCGCCGCGGCCTGGTCGACGGCGCATCCCGCCAGGAGCGCCAGCAGCAGTCCCGCCGGGATGGTGAAGTAGCGGCTGTTACGAAAGATCGAGCCCAGCGGCGTGGCGCGCAGCCAATGGGGAATATCGGGCAGCGGCTCGCTGGCCCCC
Source organism: uncultured Chloroflexota bacterium (assembly GCA_958296175.1). Lineage (GTDB taxonomy): Bacteria > Chloroflexota > UBA11872 > UBA11872 > UBA11872 > UBA11872. The sequence continues at coordinate 403,242 of OY282448.1, read as the reverse complement.
TTGCCGAGCAGCGTGAACACCAGGAAGCCAAGCAGCGCCAGCACGGCCAGGCGCCGCGCGCGTCCGCGCGTGAGCGCCGCCGCGGCGAGCCCGATCCCCGTGAGCAATCCGCGCCCCATCCCCGCAAGAACCGACGATGACTCGTACGGCGGCGGCGTCCTCATCGAGTAGTTGTAGGGGTGGCCGGTCAGCGTCAGGGCTTGGGTGAGCGTCGGTCGAGCGCGGTTTATCCATCCACCCTGCGCCTCCTGCTGAAGCTCGGCGTACCTTTCGGTCCCTTCCGTCGTCGACGCAAGGTCGACGAGCACGTAGAGCAGCGGGGAATGGAGCAAGGCGACGCCCGTCCCCATCGCGGCTACGGAGCCCAAGGAGACCAGGCGCCGCCGCCGCGAGCCTGGCGCCGTGAAGGTCCGCACGACCGCGTAGATTCCAACCATGGCGGTCACGATGACGGCCAGGTGAATGGTGCTGGCGCTCAGCCCGATCCAGACGAAGCCGCGGGCAAACCCGCGAACACTCAGCGGCTGCTCGAACGCTTCGTGCGCCGCTTGCAACGCCTTGGGCAGCAGCGCGATGCCGATGAACATGGGCAGATAGCCCGTCACGTAGGCGTCCAGCAGGAAGGGCGTCGTCATGTACACGACCGCGGCCGCAAAGGCCGCCGGCCGCGCGAGGCCCAGCGCCTTGGCCGCCTGGTAGGTGAAGACCCCGGCCAGGGCGATCAGGGCAATCGGATAGCGGGAGATCAGCCAGCCGTCCAGGCCGGCGAGCGCCGCCAGTCCTCCCGAGACGAACAGCATGTACAAGCTCATCGTGCGTTCGGCGCTCGTGAAGCCGAAGAGGTTCGTTTGCCAGGCCGACAGGCGCTCGGCCGCAAGCTGGGCGTTTTGCCAGGCGGTGGGCGGCACCGACCAGTCGTTGCGCATGCCCAGGTAGCCGGCGTCGAAGATGAGCCCCCGGTGCCAGATGACGACGAGGCCGAGGATGGCGGCGTAGGCCGCGGCGTCGGGGTGGCGCGCGATCCATTGGCTGGCCCTGGCGGCAAATCCGCGCAGGCGCCCGGCCAGCGGCAGCGTGCCGCCGTGCGCCGCGGCCGGCCTCGAAACGCTCACGGGCGTGCGGCGCGCGCCGTCCGCCCGTCAGGCCGCGGTCCAGCGCCGGTCACGCGAAGCCGCCGCGGCTAGGTTCCGGACGCGCCGCGCGGCCCGTCGGCGCGGCCGCGGTCCAGGCCCGTCGTCGGTGCGGCAGCGGGGGCGCGGTGGCGTCGGAGCACGGCGGCCGCCCATCCAAGCGTCACGAGAACTCCGCTTCCCAGGAAGGCGTCCAGCGTCCAGGCCACGGCAGTCAGGCTCTCGTGGCTCACCCACAGCGTGACGGCGCACGCCACGCTCAGCGGAACCAGCACGGTCCAGATGCGGAGTGTACCAGCGCCAATGTGGAAGTAGGTCACGAGCGTGAGGGCGGCCAGCAGCGCCCCGGCCAGCACGTACGCCCAGACCAGCGGCGGGTCTGGCGCGTAGCGGTCGCCGAAGACGATGGCGAAGACCAGCTCCGGCGCGGCGGCGATGACGAGCGCCGCGCCGCCGCTGATGACGGCGGTGAACGCGGCGGCCACGCCGAAGGTGCGGGTCAGCGGCTCGCCCGCGGCCACGTGGCGAATCACGTGCGGCAGCACGACCTGCGCGGCCGGCACCGACGCGAACAAAACGATGCGCCCCACCAGCGCCGACGCCGCGTAGAGCGCGGCGTCGGCGTCGGCGAAGAAGTGGCGCACGACCAGGATGTCCACGTTCATCAGAACCGCCAGCGACAGGCTGAGCAGGCCCACCTGCACGTGCGCCGCCGCGCCCTCGGCGTCGGCTGGCGCGTCGGGCGGGCGCCTGGGCGCCGCCCGCACCACGTAGGGCGCGGCCAGCATCACCGCCATCACCCCCAGCAGGCTCGCGAGCGCCGAGGCCGCCATCCCTCCCGCCACGCCCATGCCCAGGCCGACCAGCCCCGCCCCCAGCGCCATGCGAAGCACCCCGTCCAGCATGTTGGACGCGCCCAGCAGCACGAACGCGCGCAGGCCGGTCAAGAGCGCCTTGGCAAACGGCGCCGCGAACGAGACGGCCACCGCCGCGCCGAGCCAGACGATGGCCCCCAGGTCGTCGGTTCCAATCAGAAAGTCGAAGACGCCGCTCAGCGCCACAACCGCGGCCCAGGCGGCCAGGCCGACCAGCGCGCCGCGCAGCAGCGCCCGCCGCACGACCCCGACCGCGGCCGTCCGCCCGCGCCGCACCACCGCCAAGCTCGTCATGCGGGCGCCGATCGGCAGCAGCATCTGCGACGGCACCGACAGCACGGTAAAGAGCGCCAGCAGGGCGAACAAGGTTGCGTAGTCCGCGGGCGTCAGCAGGCGCGCCATGGCCCACTGAAAGCCGAAGGACGACAGGCTGGCCAAGAACGTGAGGGCGCCCAGCACCACCGTGTCGCGCGCGACGACCTGCGGACTGGACGCGCCCGAGGCGCGCGGCGGCGCGGACGCGCCGCCCGCGCCGCTCGATTCGGACGGCCGCGCCGAATCCGACGGCCGCGCGCCGCCGCTTGGCGCGGCGCGCGGCGGCGGCATGGGACCGTCCGGCCTCCCGGGGCTCGTCGGCGTCAGGCCGCCAGCCGCTCGGGCGCGCCGTCCACGCCGCGCGCCGCAGGCACGCCAGGCTGCACGGGTCGGGCGCCGGCGCTCAGCCGGCCGCGGCGCTGGGCGCGGCGGCGGGCGCTGGCGGCGGCGCGAACCCCGCCAGCGGCGCCGTCGACCCGCCGGCGGTGTAGAGCTTCACGGGAAGCTCGGCCACCCCCGTGTCCTCGGCGGCCGGTTCGGCCCCGCTGCCGGCCAGCTGCCCTTTCCGAAAGTCGAGCATGTGGCCCACGATGTAGCGCGACCCGCGAATGACGTAGTAGCGAAAGTGGTCGCGGCTCTTGACCGAGTGCATGAGGGTGCGCGCCACATAGCGCGGCGTCACAAAGCTGGTGTAGAGCGACTGCACCAGGCCCAGAATCTCGTCGTTGGGGATGGGCGAGCGCAGCACCGGTTCCCGCATGTCGAAGCGTTCCCAGTGCGCCGGCCCGTCGAAGCGCAGCCAGTCGTGCTCGCGCGCCTGCGCGTACAGCTGAGTGCCCGGATACGGCATCACAATTGTGCCTTGCAAGGTGTTGATCCACCCGCGGTCGAACGTCTCGCGCGTGAAGTCGATAGTGCGCTTGGCTTCGTCGAACGATTCCCAGGGATAGCCAACCATACAAGTGACGTGCGGCTCCAGCCCCGCCTCGCTCGCCCACTTGACGGACTCCCACTGCTGGCGGACGGTCGTCCCTTTGTTCAAGAGATCCAGCGTGCGTTGATTTGCCGATTCGATACCGTACAAAATAAAGCGAAAATTGCACGACGCCAAGGTCTCGTATTGCGCCTGCGTCAGCGCGTCGGCGCGCATGTTGCAGCCCATCATCAAGACCTTGTCCAGGCCGCGTTCGCGAAAGCCGCGGCAAAAGTCGGCCAGCCAGCGGCCGACCGGGAACGTTCCCGTGTCGTCGAAGACTTCCTCGACGCCGAGGTCGACCAGGCCTTCCAGCTCGTCCAGGTAATCGTCCACCGGCCGCACCGACCAGGTTGGGAGCATGCTGGTCCAGGAGCAGAAGGTGCAGCCGCCGCCGCCGCGCGTTGGCCCGCCGGGCACGCGGCGCCGCCACCAGCAATCCGCGCTGCTGGCGCCGGTGGCCCAGCCGTAGGTGCCCTTCTTCAAGAAGTTGCCGTTGCGGTAGGCGTAGAGCTCCCATTTCGCCAGCCGGCGGTCGACGTGCGGGCGCACGAGTTCCCGCAGCGGCGGGCTGGGGCTTTCCCCGGAGTTCACGACCTCGCCGTCGCCGCGCCGCCAGAACACGCCGCCGCCCAGATCGTCCCGCCCGTCCAGATAGTCGGCCAGATTCAGCAGGGCGAAGTCGAACTGGCCGCCCCGAATCACGTAATCGACCGCGCAGAAGAGGAAGGGTTCCTCCGGCAGCGCGGTGACGTGGTCGCCCACCAGCACGATCCGCATCGCCGGGAACCGCGCCTTCAGGTCGTCGATCGCCTGGTACAGCGGCGGGGCGCTGGGCGTCTTGGTCTCGATCATCATCAGGTCGGGCCGCGCGCGCTCGACCTCCTGGCAATAGGTCTCCCAGTCCCAGCCCTCGGCAATCCCGTCCAGCCAGACCGCCTCGTGTCCGTGGCGCTGCAGCAGCGTGGCCGCCAGCGCGGGCAGCACCGGAAAGATGACGGTGGCGTTGTCGCCCACGAAGCGGTTGAGCGCGCCCACGACCCCGCCACCCTCGCTGCGGCCCGTGGAAAAGACCTGATACTGCCGGTTCTGGCTGAGCAGCGGAATGCCCTTGGCGCTGGCAAACGGCGGGAAGCTGACGGCGACTCTCACGCCAGCCCCTCGCCGAGACGCGCGCCGCCCCCGCGGATGCAGCAATGCGCCGGCTGCGCCAGCCCGCCGTCGAGGCGCGCACCGCTCCCGCGGCGGCGCCAGCCTGGCCCCGCGCCCACCGGCGCGCCGTGACCCTCGTTCATCTATGATTCTAAACGATGCGACACCCTGAATCGGACGGCGGGCCGTCGAAAGCCCCGCCGTCAGGACCAGCGCCGCCGGCCGCCCGCGCGCCGGAAGCGGCAGCCCGCGCGCCGACACCCGAGCGGCGCGCGCCGCCGCTGGACGTGTCCATCGTCATCGTCGCGCCGCGAACCAGCGCCTACCTGCGCGAAGCGCTGGCGGCGATTGCAAAGCTGCACGTCCGCCCGCGGGAGACCATCGTGGTGCTGGACGAAGCGCCGCAGACCCCGCTGGACCAGGCGCGCTGCATCGTCAGCGGGCCGCTGGGGCCGGCCCAGAAACGCGACCTGGCCGCGGCCGCAGCCAGCGGCGCGCTGCTGGCGTTCCTCGACGACGACGCCTACCCCCACCCCCGCTGGCTGGACGCGGCGCTGCCCCACTTCCAAGACCCGCGCGTCTGGGCCGTCGGCGGCCCCGGCGTCACCCCGCCCCACGACGGGTTTCGGGCGCAGGTCTCGGGATGGACCTACGCGTCCTGGATCGTGTCCGGCCCCGTGCGCCACCGATACGCGCCAGGGCGCCGGCGGCGCGTGGACGACCATCCTTCGATGAACTTCATCATGCGGCGCTCCGCATTTCTGGCCGTGGGCGGGTTTGCCAGCGCGTTCTATCCGGGCGAAGACACGAAACTGTGCCTGGAAATCGTGCGCCGCGGCGGCCTCATCACTTACGAGCCCCGCGCCCTCGTCTACCATCACCGCCGCCCCGTCATGCGCGGGCACTTGCAGCAGATTGCGCAATACGGCCGGCACCGCGGTTACTTCGCCCGCGTGTTCCCGGCCACCTCGCGCCGCCTCCCATACTTCGTGCTAAGCCTATGGCTCGTCTGGCTGCCGTCCGCCGCCCTGGCCTCGATCTGGCTCCAGCCGCTGCGGCTCGTGGTGGCAGGCACGCTGCTGGCGTACGGCGCCGCGGTTCTCGTGAGCGCCGGAATTGCCATGCACGGCGCTCGCAGCATGAGCGTCGGCGCCGCCGTCGCCCCCACAATCGCCGCAAGCCACCTCACCTACGGCTGGAATTTCCTCACCGGCCTGCTCCGCCGCCAGATATAGCCCCCAATCGATGCCAGCGTCGAACCCACGAACGTTCACCGCAGCGCACGGCGCCGCCTGAGCTTCCATGTGCGGCATTGCAGGCATTCTCCATCTGGACGGCCGCACGCCGGACGACACGGACGCCCTGGCGGCAATGCGCGAGGCGCTGATTCACCGCGGGCCAGACGGTCACGGGTCATTCATCCGCGGCCCCGTGCGGCTGACCATGCGCCGCCTGAGCATTATTGACCTCGAGGGCGGCGGCCAGCCGATGTCGAACGAGTCCGGAACGGTCCACGTAGTCTTCAACGGCGAAATCTACAACTTCGCCGAACTGCGGGAGAATCTGCGCGCCTGCGGTCATCGCTTTCGCACGCAGTCGGACACGGAAACGATCGTGCACGCCTACGAGCAGTGGGGCGACGCCTTCGTATCCCGCCTCAACGGTATGTTCGCCATCGCGCTGTGGGATGAGGTGCAGGCGCGTCTGGTCGTGGCCCGGGACCGTGTTGGGATCAAGCCCCTGTACTACGCGCACGTGCAGGGCGCCCTCGTGTTCGCGTCGGAACTCAAGGCGCTGTGCAAAAGTGGGCGCGTTGCGCGTGATCTGAACCACCAAGCGTTCGGCCAGTATCTGTCACTCGAGTACATCCCAGCGCCCGCAACGATCCTGCGCGGCGTCCGCAAGCTGCGGCCAGGGCATCTTCTCGTTGCGTCGTCGGGGCGCGTCCGAGAACGCGCCTATTGGGACCTCGACCTCGCGCAGTCGGAAGTGGACCCGCGCGCCGGCAGCGCCGCGGAGCACGTCGACGCATTCCGCGGCGTCTTGCGGCGAGCCGTCGCGCGCGAGATGGTCAGCGACGTGCCCGTCGGCGTGCTGCTCAGCGGCGGCCTGGACTCCAGCGCCGTCGCCGTGTTCATGGCCGAGGCTTGCGGGGAACCCATACGGTCATTCTCGGTGTCGTTCGCCGAGCGTTCCTTTGACGAAAGCGTCTACGCCCGACGCGTGGCCGCGCACCTCGGCGCCCGGCACCACGAGCTTCGAGTAACGGCGAGTGACCTGCTGGAGGCGCTGCCCGACGTTCTCGCGACCATCGATGATCCGTTCGCCGACCCGTCGATCATTCCGACCTACCTCGTCAGCCGCTTTGCGCGGCAGCACGTGAAGGTTGCGCTCGGTGGAGACGGCGGGGACGAGATGCTGGCCGGGTATTCGACGCTGCAAGCGCACCGCCTGGCGCCGCTGTATCGAGCAGCGCCGGCGCCGCTGCGAGCACGCCTGATCGAGCCGCTCGTTGCCCGACTGCCGGTGTCGACGCGGTACCTTTCGGCCGAGTTTCTTCTAAAACGGTTCGTCCAGGGCGCCGACGCGCCGCCGTACCTGCAACACCAGATGTGGACGGGCGCGCTGTACAATGCGGCGAAACACGCCGTGCTGCACCCGGACGTGCGGCGGCTGATCGATGACAGGGAGTTCGAGGCCATGCTGGCCGGCGTTGCCTCAGCAAGCGGTGCCGCACATCCGCTGAACCGCATTCTCTACCAGGATGTCAAGCTGTATCTCGAAGGTGACATTCTGGCGAAGGTCGACCGCGCCAGCATGGCCAGTTCTCTGGAAACGCGCGTGCCATTGCTGAATCACGACGTCGTGTCGCATCTGGAGCAGGTGCCGCTTGCCCTCAAACTTCGCGGGCTGACTCGGAAATATCTGCTGAGGAAAGTCATGGCCGGCCGGCTTCCGCCCAGCATCATCCGGCGGCGGAAGCGCGGATTCAGCATTCCCGTGGCGGACTGGCTCGACGGGGACCTTCACGACCTCGCGCGCGAATACCTGGATGAAAACCGTCTGCGCCGCGAGGGTCTGTTCGATGCGCAGGAGGTTGCGCGTCTCCGTGATGAACATACCCGACGCGTGCGCAACAACGCCAAGAACCTGTGGGCCATCCTGATGTTCCAGCTCTGGCGCGAGCGCTGGCTCGACGCTGCATAAACGCGAGTCATGCACGTGAGCAGCAACGGCCCTGACAGCATCCCGCCGCCGACAGGTCTCGACACCATGACGCGCGCCGTGGTGCATGCAACGAGGTATTCCGAATGGCTGTTCAGTCTCATCGAAGGCTTTGTCGGAGCGCGAGTTCTTGAAGTAGGAGCCGGCAGCGGCAACCTGACGCGGCATCTTGCTGCCAAGGCAGAAGTGACGGCCCTCGACCTGTCGCACGACGCACTGCTCGTGCTCGCTCGACGACTTGGTACGGCGAACATCGAAACGGTCGCAGCTGACATCTGCGATCCGGCGATATCTCGTCAGCTCGCCGAGCGTGGATTCGACACGATTGTCAGCTCGAACGTCATCGAACATATCGAGAACGACGCCGCAGCGATTGGAAACATGTGCGATATCGTCACGCCAACCCGCGGCCGCATCATCCTCATCGTTCCCGCACACGCCGTACTGTTTGGATCGCTCGATCGAGCGGCCGGCCACTACCGGCGCTATTCGCGCGCTGGACTTTCATCCCTGATTCGAAACGCCGGCCTCGAGATCATCGAAGCTCGCTACGTCAACCTCCTTGGCGCGTTTGCCTGGTACGTCAACGGATCTATCCTGAAAACGAGCAATCTGAATGCGTCCTCGGTGAACATCCAGGCGCGTCTTTTTGATCGCTTCGCCGTGCCTGTACTGCGTCGTTCTGAGTCGGTATTCTCGCCGCCGTTTGGACAATCCTTGCTCATGGTGGGGCAAGCCTCATGACCAGCATGGACGCGCAATGCCGCTGAGGAGCCGCGGTGCCATGGCGCCAGGCGTCTCGCTGGTCATCCCCGCGTACAACGAGGAACACGCGGTCGGCGCCGTCGTCCGAACGATGCGGACCGCCCTGGAATCGCTCGATGTCTCGTTCGAGGTGTTGGTCGTGGACGACGGGTCCACCGACGCGACGGGCCGCAACGCCCGCGGCGCCGGCGCGGCCGTCATACCCTCACCGCAGAACCTGGGCTACGGCTTGGCGCTGCGCCGCGGCATTCTCGCCGCGCAATTCGAGCATGTCATGATTTGCGACGCGGACGGGACGTATCCAGCCGGCGCCGCGGTCGAGATCGTAACGATGGCCGAGCATTTCGATATGGTCGTGCATTTCGATATGGTCGTGGCCGAGCGCACCGGACGGTATTTTCGCGGCCGCGGACTGCGCGCCGTCGCCCGCTGGGGGCTGCGGGTGTTTTCGAGTTTCGTTGTCGGCCGGCGTGTTCCCGACGTCAATTCCGGGTTTCGAATCTTCCGCAAGGACGACTGCCTCCGTTATTTTGGAATGCTAAGCCCTGGATTCAGCTTTACCACGGGGTTGACTCTGGCAATGATCAGCGACGCCAGGTCGGTCGCGTTCGTCCCCGTCGATTATCATGCACGCGTGGGGAGATCGAAGGTCAAGTTCCTTCGTGACAGCTTGCGTATCGCGCAAGTCTTGACGCAAGCCTTCGTGCGCCACAACCCAGTCAAGCTGTTCGCCGTCATCACCTGCGCGATATGGCTGTTGGCGCTGAGTGCATGCATCGCGTGGCTCGTGCTTGGCGCGGCCGCTGTTGGTCTCGTGGCGGCTGCGACCTTTCTCGTTGGCATACAAATCTTCGCGCTCGGACTCATCGCGGAGGCGCTTCGAACCCGAAGGGGGAGTTAGCGAACGTTCGTGCTCAGGAGAGCCAAACGTCGAGCTTTCCAATCGGCGCTTCAGAACCAGCGAATATCGCCAGGACGACGGCGATCACAATCGGAATCATCAGGACGGTGGCGACTCGATGCTGCGCATGACTCGCAAGCATTCGCGACGATAGTGCGCACGTGACGACAATGAAGAACACAAGCATGATGAACAGGGTAGCAAGGATCGATACGATAACCCATGGCGGCGGCCCTGCGGACTGCGCGGAGGCGCGCAGTGCCGGGGCCAGCACGGCCTCGATCCAAGCAAACGGTTTCGGCGCTGCTGGATCGCGGTACATGTGGAACTTCAGATCCTGACCGCTGAATTCCACCCGGTCGAGATCGTGCAGCTGACCAGCAGGATAGAAATCCGAGCGAAAGTATGCGTAGAAAAGATGTGCATACGGTGAACTCAAGCTTGATCGAAGCCTTAGATAGAATTCGTCGCCTCGTTTGATCTTGTCGCTATCAAAGAGCAACCGTATGTTCCATTGCGATCGTGATTCACGAAAGACGATGGTGTTCGATGCAAGTTTCTCATCGAGGTTGGGGGAGCGGTAGAGCGCAAACGTCAGCCCGATCGATTCGCCCGGTGGTATAACGGTTTTGGCCCAGAGGTCGATTCTGGAAACACCGTTCTCCGCGGCAACGAAGGTCTGGCCCTTGATCCCGCTCAGGACTTGCGTGTAGTTCTCCTCGTACTCGCGAGTCGTTTGGAAGACTGGAATGTGAACGGGCCGTGTTGCAAGGACTGCGATCCAGGCAACAGCAATCGCCGCCGCAGCAACCAGCGCCGTATACGTCAGCCTTTTTGCACCTGGACGCCTGCTCGATCCTGCGTTCATGACAAACTACGTGAACGCCAAGACGTCCGGCAGAAGTTCGTGGACAAAATACGATCCGCTTGCTGCGAGCATTATTGGCAGGCACAGCAGGAGGGCCGCTTCCACTCGGCCGTGCCAGGCTGCGAAGGTCGAGAGTCCGCCGAGCATCAGCGCGGCGAATGGGACGTAGGTTGGGAATACGTAGCGACCGTTCAAAGCAACGTCCACTGTGTAGCTGCTCCAGAAGCTGACCATCCACAAGCCAAGATGAAGCAGCGCCATGATTATCAGAGGCGGGAGCGCCGCGGACCGCAGGAACGTCGTTCGCGCTCGCATGGCGCGAACGGCAAGGCCGAGCGCGGCGGCAACGACGAGGCCGCTGAGTACGATGTACGCGGCTCCGGGGATCTTTAGTTTTTCCAACCCATAGCCAGCCCAGGTCGTTGCAAAGTTTTCGCCAATCCAGCTCGACTCTTGTAGGAACTCCACGACGTTCAATCCGCGTGTGCGCGGGGGGACTGGCGCGCCTCCAGACACATCGACGGCTGCCTGTGTAACGGCAATACCCACCGGGTCTCCATAGAGCGACCAGTTTCTGATGTACCACCACGACGAGATTGCCGCGGCAATTCCCAAGACGACGACTCCAGCGCGGATCAGCTGCGTTGGCTGCCGCCAGTGCCGCCAGACCAGTACGACCGCCGCTCCTGGAAAAACGATGAACCCTGTGTATTTGTGCAGGCCAACGAGTCCAAGTGAAGCGCCGAGCAACAGGCAGTTGCGTTGTGTGAACCCATGCTGATTTGCACGAATCAGGGCATAGATTGCCAATGTGCTAACGGCTATTGCTGGAGCGTCGTTGTTGTAATACGAATGAATGAGCGTGAACATTGGCACCGTCGTCATCATGGCCACGCCCAATACTGGCGCTAATCTCATATCCATGAAGATACGGCGAAAGACAAGGAATGCTATCCATAGCGTCATTGGATATATCGCTACACTGAACAACCGTGCAATGTGAATGTTGACGTGCTCGTCCTCCAAGCCAACAAACCCAACGACTGCGGCGACGAGAATCGCGTATGCGTTCGGTATGATTTCATGGGCGACCGGCGCCCGTACAGAGAGTCCCGCAAATGCTCCCGGATCGTATCCATCGAATTCAGCAAGCGATCCTGTCTGGACCATGGTACGTACGACGCCGTAATGGGATTCTTCGTCTGGTCCTCCCGCCCCCGGGATGCGCACGAACGACCAGAGCAGCGCGTTGAGCGTTGCCCACAGAATCAACGCGATGACGAGGCGCTGCTGCGTCGTAGCGCTTATCGTTGGTTTGACCGCATGGCTGCGCACGAATGTTGCGCGGCTGGCCAACGCGCCGACGCTTTCGTTAGACACGCGCTCCGCATCGACGCGAGGCGGCGTTCCGCTGCCGCGTCTTGCGTCCATACGAATATGCGCGGCAGTGCGCTGAAGTTTGTACCAACCGATGGCGTCGAACGCTTTTCACCGTGACGGGTGTCGATCTGGTCGAAACTTTTGCAGACGTGCGGCGACCATGAGTGTTTCGATCAGCATGGAAACGACGGTGGTTGGGCGTATGGTGCTGCGGAAGTGGCCGTTGACGACGATTGGCGCTTCCACGATAGATCGAAATCCGAATCGCATGGCAAGCGCCAGGGCTTCGATATCGAAGGCGAACCCTGAGGTTTGTACGTGGGGGAAGACGTTCTCGACGACGGGCGCGGTGTAGATTTTCAGGCCCGACTGCGTATCGCGGACGCCCAGGCCGAAGAGGGCACGGGTGAGTTGGCGGTAGCCCCAGCTGTAGATGCGGCGCAGCAGCGGATATTCGACGACGGACTGCGGATGAAGCTTTGACCCGACCACGATGTCGGCGTTCGACGCGGCGTAGAGGGCATAGGCGTCGATGAGACACTGCGGGGGGATGTCGCCGCCGCCGTCGAGAAATGCGCGGGCGCGCCCGTGGGCTGCCAGGAGCCCCTGCCGAACGACGCTGCCTTTGCCCGCGTTTCGGTCGTTGACGGTCACGCGCAGCCGCGCGTGGCTGATGGCGGCGAGCGCGGTCGACGCGCCGTCTTCGTCACCGTCCACCACGACCAGCACCTCGTAGTTGCAGTCGAGCCGATCGAGCGCCTGCAGCACCTGGCGGATTTGCGGCCCGATCACTTCGGACTGGCGGTAGGTCGGGATCACGACCGACAGGTCGAGATGGCCGCGCACGGAGGAGGCGTCACGCTCGAGCGGTCTGGGCGTCGGTGTCGTCGAGGCCGCGGCCGGCGGCCGGGGAGGCGCGCGCACGTCAGCGGCGGACGTTCGTGGGCGGTGCTTCAGGCATGGCCTGGGATACGACCTCGCGGCGAGACCAGTGAATGATACGGAACGCGCGGCCCCGCCAGATGCGGCGCTCTGGACCGTGCGCGCGGGGGATGGACATGTCTCGACGTGGAGCACCAAGACGCAGCGGCTCGGAGTCAGAGCCGCAAGAGCGCCGGCGCGTCGACGGCCAGCACGCGCACCGGCTGGCCGGGTTCGATGGTTTCGTGCTCACGCACCTCGGCCAGGCCCTGGCCGGCCACCAGCGACGACATGCGGTAGGAGCTTTGGTCGCCGGCCAGGGTGCAGACCAGCGCGCCGTGTTCGCGCCGAACCTGGACGCGCAGGTAGGTGCGCTTGCCGTTGGCGCTGCGCAGGCGCTCGCCCGCCCGCGCGTGCACGCGCGGGTGCGTCAGCTCGCGGTGCCCCATCAGCCGCAGCAGCGCCGGGCGCACGAACAGCATGAACCCCACCACGCTGGACACGGGGTTGCCGGGCAGGCCGATCAGCGGCACGCCGTTGACATGGCCAAACGCCAGCGGCTTGCCGGGCCGCATGGCGATCTGCCAGAAATCCATGTCGCCTTCGGCGCCCAGCACGTTGGTCACCAGGTCGAAGTCGCCCATGGACACGCCGCCGATGGTGACGATGACGTCCGCCTGCGCCGCCTCGGTCAAGGCGGCGCGCAGGGCCTCCAGGGTATCGGCCACGATGGGCAGACGCCGCGGCCGGGCGCCAAGCGCGCGGGTTGCGGCGTCCAGCGCCCAGGCGTTGCTGTTGCGCACCTGTCCGGCGCGCAGGGGCTGGTCGATCTCGATGATTTCGTCGCCGGTGGGCACGATGGCTGCGCAGGCCGGCGGGTGCGCCAGCACGCTGGACACGCCCACGGACCCCAGCACGCCGATCTCGGCAGGTCCAAGCTGGCGGCCGGCGCCGACCACGACGGCGCCGGCGCGAATGTCACCGCCCGCGGGCCGAATGTTCTCGCCCGCGCCGGCGGCGGCCAGCACCGAGACCACGCGGCGGTCCGCGCCGTCGGCGCCCCGCGGGCTGCGGCCCAGCTGCCCCCAGTCGCGGCGGTCCGTGTCTTCGAAGGGCACGACCGCGTCGGCGCCGGCCGGGATCGGCGCGCCCGTCATGATGCGCGCCGCCTCACCCGCGCCCAGATGGACGGGGCTCATGCGCCCGGCCGGGATTTCGTCCACCACGCGCAGCTGCACCGGCGCTGCGGCGGACGCGGCGGCAATGTCGGCCGCCCGCAGCGCATAGCCGTCGTAGGCCGAGTTGTCGAAGCCGGGCACGCCGCCGCGGGCGCGCACGTCCTGGGCGGCGACCAGCTCCAGCGCCTGGTCGAGCGCAACCTCCCGCGGCGGCAGCGGCGCAAACGCGCGCAGAATGCGGTCGAGCGCCTCGTCAACGGACAGGAACGTCTGAACGGTCGTCATGCCGCGGCCCGCGTCCGCACCAGCTGCTTGCCGACGTTCTGGCCGTGGAACAGCCCCACGAACGCCGCCGGCGCGTTCTCGATGCCGTCCACGATGTCTTCGCGGTATTTCAGGCGTCCGTCCGCCACCCAGCGGGTCAGCGCGGCCAAGGCCTCGGCGTCGTGGTCGGCAAAGTCGTTGACCAGAAAGCCCTCCATGCGCGCTCGGCAGCGGTGCAGCGTGCGCGAATGCGGGGGCGCCAGCGCCGGCTCGGCCGTGTGGTACTGCGAGATTGCGCCGCACAGCGCAATGCGCGCGTGCAGGTTGATGCGCCGCAGCAGCGCCTCCAGAATCTCGCCGCCCACGTTCTCGAAGATCACGTCGACCCCGTCCGGGCAGGCCCGCGCCAGCTCCTCGTCCAGCTGCCCGGCGCGGTAATCCACCGCCGCGTCGAACCCCAGGTCGTCCACGACGTGTGCACACTTGGCCGCGCCGCCGCAGACGCCCACCACGCGGCAGCCGTCCAGCTTGGCAATCTGGCCGGCGGCGCTGCCCACGGCGCCCGCCGCCCCTGTGACCACAAAGGTCTCGCCCGCGCGCGGCCGCCCCACCAGCCGCGTGCCGTAATAAGCCGTCAGCCCCGGCATGCCCAGAATCCCCAGCGCCGTGGACAGCGGCGCGGCGCTGGGGTCGATCACGTCCAGCGCATCCGCGCTGGCGGCGGCGTGCGTCTGCCAGCCAAAGCGCCCGCGCACCGCCGTCCCCGCCGGCAGCCGCGCATCGCGCGAGGCGATCACCTCGCCCACGCCTTCGCCAATCATCACCTCGCCAATGCCCACGGGGTCCCCGCGCCAGGGCCGTTCCCAGAGCCGCCCGCGCATGTAGGGATCGACGGAGATATAGCGCGTGCGCACCACGACCTGCCCTGCATCCGGCGCGGGCACCGGCGCGTCGACCACCGCAAAGTCGCCCAGCGTCGGAACCCCCACCGGCCGCCGAGCCAAAACCACCCGCCGATTCATCGCCTCACGCATCCCACCCGCTCACTTCACCCACCAACGCCAGCCGCCAACGGTAGGCGTCAGCCCCCGAGTCCGCAACCAGCGGCCATGCAGCACGTCCGCGCAACGTTCGTGCGCCGCCGTGCAGCCGGGCGCGGGGTCGTGCTCCGCTGCGCCGTGCTTCCGGTAGTTGTGATCGAGCCCCGGCGCGGGAGCGGCGGCCGCTGTCTGCGCGCCGTGTCGAGCGCTGGCGGAGGCCCTCACCCTGCCCTCTCCCTGAGGGAGAGGGTGGGAATTGCGCCTGCGCTTGCTCACCTCAGGGAGAGGGTGAGAAAGCGCCTGGGCTTGCTCAGGCGGTTGGCGCGCCGGTGTCGGGAATCTTGGGGCGGGCGGCTGGGGGGACGCCTCGGGTTTTTGATTGGTAGGGGGCGCGGGCTGAGCCGGCGAAGCGGTTGTTGGCGTCTTTTACGCGCGGGTGGGGCAGGGCGTCCAGGCGGGCGCGCAGGGCGTCCAGGCGGTCGGCGTAGGCCGGGTCGTCGATCAGGTTGGTGGTTTCGTCAGGGTCGGCGGCCAGGTCGTAGAGCTGGTCCGGGCGCTGCGGCGCGCTGCCGTCCTGCGTCAGCACGCCTTCGCTGCCGTCGAAGCGGAAGAGTTTCAGGCTGCCGTGTTTGACCATCACCGAGGGGCCGTTGTGCACGGCCCAGAGTTCGCTGTAGACGTCGTCGGGCCAGTCGGCGTCCTGGCCGGCCAGCAGCGGGGCCACGGAGCGCCCGTCCAGTCCGTCGGGAATCGGCACGTTGGCAACGTCGCAGAGCGTGGGGAACAGGTCGACCAGCGAGACGTTGCGGTGGATGGTTGCGCCGCCGCCCGGGTAGCGCTGCGGCCAGCGGACGGCGAAGGGCACGCGCGCCGAACCTTCGAAGTATTGCTGCTTTTCCCACAGCCCTTTCTGGCCCAGCATCTCGCCGTGATCGGAGAGGAAGCAGACCACGAAGTCGTCCAGCACGTCCAGCTCGCGCAGCTTGTCGATCACGCGCCCGAACTGCGCGTCCATCCACTCGATCATGCCGTAATAGGCCGCCGTGGCCCGACGCGCTTCGCGGTAGGTGACGTCGCGGCCAACCTTGACTTTAAAGAAGTCCGGGCATTCGAAATGGTCCGGCACGTCTTCCACGTACGGCTCGACGCGCCGCAGGTAATAGGCGAACAGGTCTTCGGGGCATTGATAAGGGTAGTGCGGCGACCAGAGGCTGACGGCCAGGCACAGCGGGGCGGGGTTGGTGCGGTCGTAGGGCTCGTCGACGAAGTGCTCGTCCAGATACATCAGCGCGCCGTCCACCGAGTAGCGGTCGTGCTGCAACCAGTGGCCGCGCCCGGCGCGGGCGTTGGCGATTTCCATCTTGACCTTGTTCGGCCATGACCCGGTGCCGGGTTCGCGCTCGATCAGCGCCTGGTGCTGCGGGTCGTCGGCCGGCGCGTAGCCGTTGCGCCCCACGATGTCGCGCCCGATGCGCTGGTGCCAGCCGTGCATCTGGTCGGGACCCACGAAGTGCATCTTGCCGGCCGCGCAGGTGGTGTAGCCGTAACGCGACAAGTGCCCGGGGATGGTCAGCACCTCGCTGGGCATGGCGTCGCCGAAGTTCAGGCTGCCGCAGTTGCGCGGGTACAGGCCCGACAGAAAGCTCTGCCGCGCCGGCACGCAGATGGGCGAGGGCGTGTAGGCGTTGCGGAAGTAGAACCCCTCGGAGAACAGCCAGTCCAGCGTGGGCGTGCGCACGTGCGGGTTGCCCTCGATGGGCAGCACGTCGGGGCGGTGCTCGTCGTTGATCAGCAGCAGGATGTGCGGTTTGCGTTCAGGCATGGGATGACTGGCGGGACGGGCGGCGGGCGCCTGAGCCTAGCCGATCGAGGACGGCGCCTGCCTGACGATGGACGCTGGGTGGCGGCGGGCGGGGAGGTCGGCCACACTGCAAGCAACTGACGCGCCGAGGATGCCGCCATGCCCGAGATTCGACCGAACCGCGTGTTGCGCAGGCTTGCCGCCGGCCAAGTGGCGGCCGGGGTGATGGGGCCGGCCATGTCGCCGGACCTGATCGACGCGCTTGGGCCGCTGGGATTCGACGCCGTGTGGCTGGAGGGCGAGCACGGGCCGCTGGACTACGGCGACATTGCCGACATGACGCGCGCGGCCGACCTGTGGGGCATGACCTCCATCGTGCGGGTCAACGAAAACCGCTACGGCCCCATTTACCGCGCGCTGGACCTGGGCGCGCAGGGCGTGTGCGTGCCGCACGTCGACACGCGCCAGCAAGCCGAGGCCGTGGCCAACGCCGCCAAGTTTGCGCCCTTGGGCAAGCGCGGCATGGCCACCTCGCGCCAGGGATACGGCGTGCCCGACTTCCTGCAGCGCGCCAACGACGAGACGCTGGCCATCATCCTGATCGAGGACATTGCGGCGGTGCAGAACCTGGACGAGATTCTGCACGTGGAGGGTGTGGACGTGTTCTACGTCGCGCCCGGCGACCTGGGGCAGAGCCTGGGGCATATGGACAGCACCCATCCCGAGGTGCAGGCCGTCATCGAGCGCGCGCTGCGCACCATCGTCGCGTCGGGCCGCCCGGCGGGAACGCTGGTCAACGACGACACGGTCGGACGCTTCCTGGATATGGGCGTGACCTTTGTGACCACCGCCTTCACGCCCTGGCTGAACAGCGGCGCGCAGGGCTTCCTGGCAAAAGCGCGGCGCTAGGCCTTCAGGGCAGACTCCAGGTCGGCGCGGATGTCGCGCAGGAACGTCGGGCGCATCTGGACGTCTTCAATCGCCGTGCGGGGCGGCAGGCAGGCGCACAGGCAAATGACGTCGGCAACGTCCTCGGCCCGCATCATGGTCGCCCGCGCCGCCGCGTCGGGCACGAGCGCACGGCCTTCCAGTATTGGCGTGTCCACCTCGCCCGGGTGAATCGTGCAGGCGCGCACGCCGCGGGCGCGGTATTCGTGGTTGACGTTCTGCATCAGGTTTGCCACGGCGGCTTTCGACGCGCTGTAGGCCGCGCCGGCCATGGGGCTGGCGTTCACGGCGGCCATGGATCCCACGGTGATGATGGTGCCCGAGCCGCGCGCCAGCATGCCCGGCAGCGCCGCCTGGGTGAGCACCAGCGGGGCCGTCAGGTTCACGCGCAGCACGGCGTCCAAATCGGCGGGGTCGAGCGATCCCACGCTGCGCCGCCCGACGTTGACGCCCGCGTTGTTGACCAGCACGTCCAGACGCCCGAGGCGCGCTTCGGTCTGGGCCACCAGTCGGCGCGCGGCCGCGGGGTCGGCCACGTCGGCGGGCAGAACCAGCGCGCGGCCGCCGCCGGCGCGAATCGCTTCCGCCGTCCGATCCAGCGGCGCCGGCCGCCGCCCCGCCAGCGCCAGCGCCGCGCCCTCGGCAGCCAACGCAACCGCGCTGGCGCGCCCGATCCCCGTACCCGCGCCCGTCACGAGCGCTGCCTGCCCTTCGAGTCGTCCCATCGGTCGTCCAGTCCTTTGGAATCTGCGCGTCCATTGATGATGCCCCTCACCCTAACCCTCGCCCGACGGTCGCGCGGCGAGGGGCGCGCAGGTGCACAGCGTTCCGTCCACCGCCTCTCCAGGCGAGGGGAGGGGCGGCGACGGGGCGGGCAGGGGCTTCGCCATCGGGCTGGCGCTCCACACACGCATTCCGTGGCAGCGCGGCGTCTCCCCCTCACCCTGCCCTCTCCCTCCAGGGAGAGGGGAAGAATGGGGAGCGGTCTCCGGGGGTGTGCTGCACCTTCAGCGGCACCGCCAGCCCCGTCAGGGAGCGGCCTCGGGGGTGTGGCGGGGGGCTTAGAGTTGTTCGACGCGGTCCAGGTCGAACATGAACATGGCGGCGCCGCCGACCTGGACTTCGATTGGGAAGGGCAGGCGGGCTTCCACCGGGTCTTGGGCGGCGGGCAAGGGGCTGACGATTTGCATGCGCGTGGTGGAGTTGCGGCGCACCAGGGTGAGCAGGTCGCCGATGCGGTCGTCGTCTACGCCCAGCATGAAGGTGACGTTGGACTCGCGCAGGAAGCTGCCTGCGGTTGGCACGCGCGTGAAGCGAAATCCCGCCGCGATCAGCTCGTCGGCCAGCGCGTCGGCGTCGGGTTCCTGCACGATGCCTAGAAAGAGTTTCAGCGGGCGTCCGTTCGGCGCGTCGGCGGGCGCGGCATGGAAAGCTTACGCGATGCCGAGCGGCGGGCGCTGGACGGGCTCGGTGGCGGGGCGGGCTTACGCTATGCCGAGCGGCAGCCGGCGCTGGGTGGGCGCGTCGGCGGGGCGGGCTTATGCGATACCGAGCGGCAGCGGGCGCTGGACGGGCTCGGTGGCGCGGCGCAGCTCGCGGCGTTCCAGCGCGTCCCGCAGGCGGTGCATCACCTGGTCGGCAATGTCGGCCGGGGGCGAGGCCGCGTCGGCCACGAGCCAGCGGTCGGGGTCCTCGCGCGCTTGCAGGAGGTATGACTCGCGCACGCGCTCGTGAAAGGCCAGGTGGTGCCAGTTCACGCCGCCGGCCTTTTCCCAATCGGTGCCGCGGTGCGAGAGGCTGCGCCGCAGGCCCAGGGTCACGTCCAGGTCGAGCAGCACGGTCAGGTCCGGGGCGGCGCCGTCCACCGCAAACGCGGCCAGCTGCTCCATGTCCCGCCGCCGCAGGCGGAAGCCGGCGCCTTGATAGGCGCGCATGGAGGCCGTGAAGCGGTCGCAGATCACCACGCCGCCGCGTTCCAGGTGCGGACGGATGCGCTGCGCCACGTGCTGGGCGCGGGCGGCGGACACCAGCAGCGCCTGCACACGGGGGGCAACGGCTTGCATGTCCTGGTCGAGCAGCAGGATGCGGCGCACGCGCTCGCCCAGGTCGGTGCCGCCCGGTTCGCGGGTGACGTCCACGTCCAGCCCCCGCTGGCGCAGGGCGTCGGCCAGCAGCTGGGCCTGCGTGGTCTTGCCGCTGCCTTCCGGGCCTTCGAAGACGACGAACAGCCCCTGGGGGTGGCCGTCGATCATTGCCGCCGCGGCCGCGGGTCCAGGGTGGTGCGCAGCCGCTGCCGCGGCGCGCCGTTGCCGCTGGGCGCGCCGCCCGCCGCTGCGCCGGGCCGCGGCTCGTCGGGCGGCGGGCGTTCGGCGTCGAGCAGCGCCGCCAGGCAGGCCTCCATCTGCGTCAGGGTGTTGCTGCGCAGCACGAAGACCGGCACGGCGCGCGCTTCGGCGTCGCGCAGCACGCGCGCCCGCTTGCGGTGGAAGCTGCGCAGGGTCACCACCACGTCGGCCTGGCTCAGGTGGCGCACCAGCCGCACCTCGTCGCTGGCGCTGTTGGCAATGGCGTGTTCGAAGCGGCTGCGGCTGACGCCAAAGGGCAGGACGTGGAGGCGGCCGTTGTCTTGGGGTTCGGCGCTGCCGCCGGCGCTCGCGTTGGCGTCGGCGTCGGCGGGCAGGGGCGGTTTGGGGTCCAGGCTCACGCGGTTTTCGGCCAGGGTTTCGCGCAGCACGCGGCCGTCGGCCAGCCGCATGCGCGACTCCGCGCGCATCGCGCGGCCGCTCAGGATAGCGTCCACGGAAGCCGCCACGTTGTTGTGGATCACGAAGGCGTCGCGCGAGTGCAGCTCGATCAGCGTGTCGAAGGTGGGCGCCGAGCGGCGTTCCAGCACGGTTTTCTGGGTGCCCCGCCGCCGCGCCTCGTCGTCGCCCAGGGTGACGGACTCGACGCCGCCAACCAGGTCGCTTAGCAGCGGGTTCAGCAGCACGTTGTCCAGCGTCTGGCCGTGGGCGGTGGCAATCAGGCGCACGCCACGCTCGGCAATGGTGCGCGCGGCTTCGGCTTCCAGCTCGGTGCCGATTTCGTCCACCACAATAACCTGGGGCATGTGGTTTTCCACCGCCTCGATCATCACGCGGTGCTGGCGGTCCGGCGCGGCGACCTGCATGCGGCGCGCGCGGCCGATGCCGGGATGCGGCACGTCGCCGTCGCCGCCGATCTCGTTGGACGTGTCCACCACCACCACGCGCGTGCCGTGCTCGTTGGCCAGCACGCGCGCCATTTCGCGCAGCATGGTGGTTTTGCCCACGCCGGGCGGCCCCAGCAGCAGCACGCTGGGCCCGGCGGCCACGATGTCGGCCACGATGGCGGTGGTGCCGTACAGCGCGCGCCCGCGGCGAACGGTCAGCCCCACCACGCGCCCCGTGCGGTTGCGGATGGCCGAAAAGCGGTGCAGCGTGCCGGGCACGCCGGCGCGGTTGTCGGCGGTGAACTCGCCCACGGCCTCGACCACCGCCTCCAGGTGCCGCGCCTGCACGCGCCAGGGCAGGCAGCGTTCGGCGCCGTCGCTCAGCCGCACCTCGGGCGCCCGCCCCAGGTCCAGCACCAGCTCCACCAGCTCGGTCCAGCCCGGCAGCGCCCGCAGCCCGGTCTGCAGATCCTGCGGCAGGGCGTCTACCATGGCCTCCAGCTCGTCGGCGTCGTCCGCGCCAATGTGCGGAACGTCCACCGTGGCCGGCGGGGCGGGCGGGTGTGGGTCGCTCACGCGGGGCTAACTCGTGGCCCGGTCGAACGCCTGCGTCGGCACGGCGGCGGCTATGCGGATGGTCATGTGCTTGACCAGCAGGTCGCGCACGTCGGTCTTGACGAACCCCTCGGCTTCCGCGGCCCGCCGCAGGGCGTCTTCGTGCGGATGGACCACCACGCGGATGGGCAGCTGGGCGGCGCTGGCCAGCGACCAGACGGCGAAGCGGAGCAGCGGCAGCGTCAGCTCCCGCCGCCGCGGGTGCGTCATAAGCGCCGCGGTGTGGCGCCCGCGGTTGGCGGCGTGCAGGCTGACCCAGCCGTCGGCGCCGTGCTCGCCGGCCACGATGAACCGCTGGGGTTCGCCGCGGCCAGGGCTGAGCAAGAACCGCCGCCGCGGGGCCGAGGGGCGTTCCCCGCCCGGCGCTTCGGCCAGCTGCAGGCTGGCCGGGGTGATGGTGCGGTAGAGCTGGGCAACGTCCCAGGCGTCCGCCTGCTCCACCGGCCGCAGCCCCTCGATCGGCTCGGGGTCGGCGGCTGGACCGGGCGGGCGCGCGTAGACGTCCTCGCTGGCCGCGTGCGCGAAGCCCATGCCCCCGAACACGCCGCGGAAGCGGCTGCCGCTGGGCAGCCGCGCAAAGATGCTGACGTACCCGCGCTCGGCCGCGTCCGCGGTCAGGCGCTCCACCAGCGCGGCTGTTGCCGCGTGGCCGCGCTCGTCCGCCGTCTGGCCGCCGGCCGCGGCGGTCAGCGCCAGGCCCGACAGGTTGGCGCGTCGGCGGTCGGGCACGAACTCGGCCAAGGCCAGGGCCGCAATGCCGCGCTCCGACCAGGCCGCGTAGCCGTGCGCGTCGGGCGTCAGGCCGGGCACGGCGCTGGCGGCGGCGCTGACGATCAGCGGCGTCGATTCCGCGGACGGCGCCACGTCCTCACGCCCGCGCCACCCCTGCAGGCACACCAGCGCCAGAGCGCCCAGGTGCCAGGCCCGCAGCTTGGAAACGCGCAACGTCACGCGCGCCGCGTCATGGCCATGAAGTGCGCGTGCAGGCGCGGGTCCCCCGTGAGTTCAGGATGGAAGGCGGTGCCCAGCAGGCGGTCCTGCTGCACGGCCACTACGGCGCCGTCGTCCAGCCGGCTGAGGGCGCGCACGCCCCGGCCGCAGCGGCGCACGACCGGGGCGCGAATGAAGACGGCGCGGAACGCGCCGCCGGGCAGACCGTCAATGTCCAGGTTCGCTTCGAAGCTGTCCAGCTGCCGCCCGAAGGCGTTGCGCTCCACCTGCACGTCCATCACCCGCAGCAGCGGCTGGCGGCGGCCCACGCCGCGTGCCATCAGAATGAGACCCGCGCAGGTGCCCCACATGGGCGTGCCGTTCCGCGCCAGGCGCTGGATGGGCGCGGTCAGGCCGCTGCGCTCCATCAGGTTCCCGATGGTGGTGCTCTCGCCGCCCGGCAGGATGAGGCCGTCGATGCCGTCCAGGTCGGCCGGGCGCCGCACTTCCACGGCCTGGGCGCCCAGACGGGCCAGCATCTGCACGTGCTCGGCGAAATCGCCCTGCAGGGCGAGCACGCCAATGCGAAGGTCCGCGTGGCTGCTGCGCATTACCACCCTCGTCCGGCCAGCATCTCCTCGGGCTGGAGCCCGCGATTGGCGATCCCCGACATGGGTTCGCCCAGACTGCGCGAGACCTCGGCCACGAGCGCCGCGTCTCTGAAGTTGGTGGTGGCTTCCACAATCGCCTGCGCGCGCCGCGCGGGGTCGGACGACTTGAAGATGCCGCTGCCGACGAAGTTGCCGTCGCAGCCCAGCCGCATCATCAGCGCCGCGTCGGCTGGGCTGGCAATGCCGCCCGCCGCAAAGTTCACCACCGGCAGCCGGCCCAGCGCCGCCACTTCCTCCACCAGGGGCAGCGGCGCTTGAATCTCTTTGGCAAAGGCGGGGCGTTCTTCGTCCGGCAGGTTCTGCAGCCGGCGAATTTCCCCCATGAGGCGGCGCATGTGGCGCACGGCTTCCACCACGTCGCCGGTGCCGGCCTCGCCCTTGGTGCGGATCATGGCCGCGCCCTCGCCAATGCGCCGCAGCGCCTCGCCCAGGTCGCGGCAGCCGCAGACGAACGGCACGTCGAACCCGGCCTTGGCCACGTGATGCTCTTCGTCGGCCGGCGTCAGCACCTCGGACTCGTCGATGTAGTCCACGCCCAGCGCCTGCAGCACCTCGGCCTCCACGAAGTGGCCGATGCGGCACTTGGCCATGACCGGGATGGTGACGGCCTGTTGAATCTCGATGATCTTGTCGGGGTCGGCCATGCGAGCCACCCCGCCGTGCGCGCGGATGTCGGCCGGCACGCGTTCCAGCGCCATGACCGCCGCGGCGCCGGCGGCTTCCGCAATGGAGGCCTGCTCGGCGGTGACCACGTCCATGATGACGCCGCCCTTGAGCATCTGGGCCAGGCCGCGCTTGATGGTTTCGGTGTTCTTGCTGACCGCGCCGTTGGTACTCATGCCCACTCCTCGAGGGCCCCGCCGCGGGGGCCGCGGTGCATTCTAGCCCCGCCAAAGCCAGGCGCGGCGCCGCGCGCCCGCCCAGACGCTGCACAACCGAACCACGTCGGCGCTGCGAACCGGAGCGGCGCCGCGCGCGCCGGAGACGCCTCTGCGTTTCGCGCCGCCCTGGGACTCGCGCCGGCCCGGCCGCGCGGGTCGTTCGTATCCGCCGTGCGCACCCGAACCCTGGGCCTCACGCCGGCGCCGCCGCGCGGGTCAGCGCCTCGACCGGTTCGTGCAGCGGTGCGCGCAGCGCCCAGGACAGCGTCCGCGCGGCCAGCTCGGGGTCGACGGGATCGGCCAGCGAGCGGAACTTTGCTTCCAGCTCGGCCGCGCGCAGCGGCCGGCGCGGGTCGCCGCTCGGGTCCTTAACCAGCACGCGGCGCTCGCCGCCGTCCACAAACGCGGCGCGCAGCCGGCAGCCCCAGCGTTCCGGATAGCGCGCGTCGAGCTCTGCGTCCTGCATGACCTGGACGCGCGCCGCCAGCCGACCGACCGCCGCGTCGTGCAGGTAGGGCGCGTCGAAGCTGGCCAGCGCGGGCGCGCCGTGGATCAGCGTGACCGCCGCTGCAAAGTAGACGCTGAACTGCGCGTCCACGCGGGTTTCGGGCCGCAGCTTGCGCTCGGGCGGCTCGGCGATTATCTCGCCGCCGCCCGGCAGCACGCTCACCGTCACGGTGCGCAGGCGGTCGGCGCAAAAGTCCTCGCTTTCGCGCAGCCGCAGGCACGCGTCGATCACCGGATGGATGTAACGGCAGCAGGGATAAGGTTTGATCGCGGCGTCCAGCAGGGCGGGAGCGGCGCGGTCGACCGCCGCCAGCGCCTGGGGGCGCGGCTCGTTGCTGTAGGCGCGCAGCAGGCCGTAGGT
Organism: uncultured Chloroflexota bacterium; assembly: GCA_958296175.1. Classification (GTDB taxonomy): domain Bacteria; phylum Chloroflexota; class UBA11872; order UBA11872; family UBA11872; genus UBA11872. The sequence continues at coordinate 378,351 of OY282448.1, read as the reverse complement.
TCCGGTCAGCACGTCGGGCGGCCCGGTCACCCCGGCGGCGGCCAGATCGGCGGCGATCAGACCGCTGTGGGCCGCCCAGCCGGCGTTGAGCCGCTTGCCGTCGCTGCCGTTTTGCACGTAGGCCATCGATCCCGAGGCCATGCTGCCGGCCAGTCCCATGGCGGTCAGCGTCTGCGCGGCGGTTGCGCCGCCCGCGCTGGCGGCCGCGGCGGCGGCGCCCAGCGCGCCTGCAACGCCGGTCGGATGGAAGCCGCGCGCATAGGCGGCGGGCGCGTTCAGCGCGTCGCCCACGCGCATGGTCACTTCGTATCCGGCCACCCCCGCGGCCAGCAGCTCGCCCAGCGCGCCGCCGCGCCGCTCCAGCGCCGCCATGGCGGCCGGCCAGACGACCACGCCGGGATGCAGGGACGACACGTTGGTGACGTCGTCCAGTTCCAGCGCGTGCGCCGCCATCCCGTTGGCCAGCGCGGCCAGCGGCGCCGACGCGCGCCAGCGCAAGCACACCGAGGCCTCGCCGCTCCCCGACGCGGCGGCGTATTCCGCGGCGCGCACGGAGCTGGGCAGCGCGCGGCCGGCGATCGACACCCCCAGGTAGTCGAGCAGCAGCTCGCGCGCGCGTGTTTCCACGGCCGGCGGCAGCGTGTCCGCAGCGGCGCCGGCGGCAAACTCGGCCAGGCCGAGGGTCGGGTTGCTCGTCATGGCGGGTGCTCCTGGGCGCGTGTGCCGCATGATGCCCCACGCGGCGGCTCGCCGGCTTCGGCCAGCAGCGCCTCCAGCAGTCGCTGCTCGACCGCCGCGAACGCCGGCTCGGCGCGCATGCGGCGCTCGCGAGGTCGGGGCAGGTCCACGTCCACGCTCAGCTTGACGCGCCCCGGCCGCCGCGTCATCACGTACACGCGGTCCGACAGCCAGACCGCCTCCTCCACGTCGTGCGTGACGAACAGCACCGAGGCCGCCAGCCGCGCCCAGACCTCCAGCAGCCATTCCTGCATCTGGCCGCGCGTCAGCGCGTCCAGGGCGCCAAACGGCTCGTCCAGCAGCAGCAGGGGCCGACCCAGCAGCACGGTGCGCAGCAGGGCGGCGCGTTGGCGCATGCCGCCCGACAACGTATGCGGCAGCGCGTTCTCGAAGCCGTCCAGACCGAATGCCGGCAGCAGCTCGCGCGCGCGGCGCCGCGCCTGCGCGCGGTCCCCGCCGCCAACCTCCGCGCCCAGGGTCGCGTTTTGCATCACGGTGCGCCAGGGGAGCAGCAGGTCGCGCTGCGGCATGTAGGCCACGCCGGATGCCCCGGCCGCGGCGCCGGCCGCGATCTCGATGCTGCCCGCGCTGGGTTCGTCCAGCCCGGCAATCAGGCCCAGCAGCGTGCTCTTGCCGCAGCCGCTGGGGCCGACCAGCGAGACGAACGCGCCGCGCCGCACCTCCAGATGCACGCCGCGCAGCGCCGCCACGGGCGCCGCGCCCGCGGCGGCGTACGTCTTGGAGACGCCCGTCAGCCGCAGGGCGGGCCGGGCGCTGCTCACGCGGACGCCAACGCAGCGCCGCGCACCCCAGCGCCGCGCACCCCAGCGCCGGCGGTTCCGTCGTCCGGCCGCCGCCGCGCCCGCGCGCCCACCAGGGCGGCCTCAGAGGTTCCGAATGAAGCTGTTGTCCATGGCGTCCGCCGTGTTGATGATGCGCGCCTGCAGCCCGCGCTCCACCATCCAGGCGGCGTACGCGTCCCACACGGCCTGCGACTGGTCGCCCCAGCGCTCCGCGTCTTGCGCGTAACGGGCGCTGAGCCAGGGCTGGCTGGCGCGCACGAGGTCGGCATTGATGCCTTCGGCGCTGGCAATCAGGATGTCGGCCGCCTCGGCCGGGTTCTCGATGGCAAAGCCGTAGCCGCGCGACACGGCGCGCACCCAGCGCTGCACCACGTCGCGCCGCTCGGCAATCAATCGCTCGCCCGTCACCAGCACCGGCGTGTAGTAGTCGGGCACGCAGTCCAGCTCCAGCATGCGCGCAATGTTCAGGTCCACGCCGCGCAGGCCGGCCTCGATCCCGGTCCAGCCCTCGAAGATCCAGGCGAAGTCGATGTCGCCGCGCTCCCAGGCCACGAAGGGGTCGCTGAACCCGATGTCCACGAACTCGATGGCGCTGACGTCGCCGCCGTCGCAATCCATCAGCGAGGTCAGCACCTGCCGCTCCACGTCCGACCCAAACGCGCCGTATTTCTTGCCGGCAAAGTCGCGCGGGCGCCGAATGCCGCGGTCGACCGGCGAGGCGAAGCCAGACGTGTTGTGCTGAATCACGGCCGCGATGGACACCACCGGCACGCCTTCCACCCGCGCCAGGGTGACGCCTTCCTGATAGCTGACGCCGAAACTGGCCGCGCCCGACCCCACGGCGGCTTCTACGCCGCTCGCGCCGGGCTCCACGATCTCCACCTCCAGCTCTTCGTCCGCGAAGTAGCCCTGCGCCTGCGCCGCGTAGATGCCGGTGTGGTTGGTGTTGGGAACCCAGTCCAGCATGATGGACACGCGCGCCGGGCCAGACGACGCCTCGCCGCAGGCCGCCAGCAGCGGCGTTGCCGCGGCAAATCCAAGCACGCCCAGCGCGCGCCGTCGCGTGATGGTCATGGTCCCACCTCCTCCGTTCGAACATAGGCCCAGGGCGCAACGCGGCGCCCCAGCACGTCGACCGCCAGGAACATCCCCACGCTCAGGGCGGCGATCACGGCAATCACGGCAAACACGCGCGCCGTCTGAAACGAATTGGACGCGCGCAGCATGTACAGCCCCAGCCCCTGGCTGGCGCCGACCCACTCCCCAATCACGGCCCCGATCACGCTGTAGCTGGCGGCAATCTTCATGCCGCTCAACAGGGAGGGCGCCGCGGACGGCAGCTTCACCTTGAAAAACACCTGCCGCCGGCCCGCGCCCATCGAGCGCACCAGCGCCTGCATGTCCGGGTCGGCGTTGCGCAGCCCGCCCGCCAGGCTGACGGCAATGGGGAAAAAGCACACCAGCGCCACGATGATGATCTTGGGCAGCATCCCAAACCCAAACCAGATCGCCAGCAAGGGCGCCAGCGCAAAGATCGGGATGGTCTGCGAAGTGACCAGCAGCGGCGCCAGCGCGCGCCGCGCCAGGCTCGACTGGTCGATCAGCGCCGCAATCACGAACGCCGCCGTCAGCGCCGCGCCGTAGCCGATCCCCGTTTCCAGCATCGTGCTGGCCGTGTGGCGCCCCAGCTGCGGCAAGGCCTCGACAAAGGCCAGGACGATGACCGACGGCGCGGGCAGCAGCCAGGCGGGCACGCCGGCCAAACGGGTGACGAGTTCCCACACGCCGCCCGCCGCCGCCAGCACCAGCACGGCGGGACCCGCGCGCGTCAGCTGCCGCCGCGCGCCGGCGGCCGCGGCGCGCACGCGCCCGGTCACGGCGCGCCGCCGCGGAACGGCGCCACCCGCTCCCGCATGCCAACGAACCCCGCCGGCCGTTCCAGCAGGCGAATGTTGCTTTGCACGGCCGCGGCCCCCTGCGCCAGCGCCGCGCGGTGCGCGTCGGCGGCAATCCGCAGCAGCTCCGCCGCGTCGCCGCCCTCCAGCGTGGTCTCCAGCGGCCCGACCTCGTAGTCCACCCCGGACGCCTGAATGCGCGCGATGGCCGCGTCCACAAACGGGCGAGTGTCTCCCGCGCACAATGGCACGACCTGAATGGCGAGCGTTGCTCTCGGCATCGGCGTCCCCCCTAAACGAAAGAATCCGCAGGCTGCCGTGCAACCTGCGGATACACCGAACGATGCTCCCTACGCTGGCATTACCCAGATCAGGTTCCACGGGTCGGCGGCACTTCCGGCCGCCATCTCAGCCAGGCTGCGCCCTGGCTCCCCTCGTCAATATCGTCAATAGCTGTGGAAAAGCCCGCCCCGTGCGGGCTCTCGTTCCCCGCCCAACGCTGGCACGTCAGCCGCGCCGTGTCAATCCGTGCGCGCGGTCGGCGTGCCGCGCCTTCGCTTCGTCACGGCTCGGCAGGCGCTCGATCCGTGCGCGCGCGGTCGGCGTTCCATCGCGGCGTGGCGCACGTTCCGCCCCTACGCTCGACCCGTGCGCGCGCGGTCGGCGTCGGGCGCTCCTAGCCGTTCGTGGATCAGCAGCACCATGCCCGAGCGCAGCTCGATCGTGGCCGCGGCGCTCGACAGCTCGTTGCTGACGCCCAGGCTGGCGCCAACCGTCAGGTCCCGCCCTGCCAGCGCATACGCCAGCCCGGTGGACTCGACCCCCGCGGCCGTCCCGCCCACCGCCAGCAGCGTCACCACGTCGCCAATGCGGCCGTGGATCTCGGCGCGCCGGCGCACCAGGCGCACGTCCCGCCGCCGGTCGGCCAGCACAACCTCGCAGCCGCGCAGCTCGGGGTTGGCCAACAGCAGCACCGAGGCAATCTCGTGGTCCAGCCGCGGCCCGCCAAACCCCCCTGCCGCCACGATACGCTCCGGGCGCATGGCGGCCGCCGCCCGCAGGGCCAGCTCGCCGTCGGTGGCGTCCTTCGCCGTTGGGAAGCGGCGCACCTCCACCTGCGGGTTGGCCGCCTGGACGCGGGCCAGGTCGGCGGCGTCCAGCGAGTCGCCGTCGCCCACCACCACGTCGCAAACCCCGCCGGCCGCCGTCACCTGCCGGGCGCCCCCGTCGGCGGCCACCACCCAATCCGCCTGCGCCAACTGCTCGCGCAAGAACGCAAGCTCCACGTCCCCGTTCAACACCACGAGCGCCACCATGCCTAAAGTCTAGCCGCGCCCCCTCGTTTTCCTTGGCCCATGCCCCGCGGCATTCCCCCGTGCCGCACAGCGCAGGGCGCGGGCGCCTGCCCGGCTCGCCGGACGCCCCGCCCCGGCCCTCTCCCTCCCCAAGGAGAGGGGGAGAAAGGGAGAGGGAGGGGGGCGTTGGTCGGCTTAGGCCCGTCCGGGTTTGGGCATGTTCTTGATGGCCTCGTAGGCGGGGCGCGGCGAGCCGTCCGCGCGCAGGATGCCGAAGGCCCACTTTTCGTCGGTGTTGGGCACGACCTGCTGGAGGTTCAGGTTCCAGATGATCATGTGCGTGACGTAGGGCGTCTCCGCGCGCACCTTGGCGAAGGCGCGGGTCAGGAAGTCGGCCTGATTGGCCTCGGTGATGCAGGACGCGTATTCGAAGCCGCGGGCGGGCCCCGCGGGCGCGCCCGCGCCGTGCACGCTGGCCCAGCCGAACTCGGTGAACCACACGGTCTTCTCGGCGTGTCCGCGCTCCGCCATCATGGCGTGCAGCTCCTTGTAGCGGTCGAAGAAGAAGCTGGGGTGGGTCGACCAGCCGCCGCCGCAGACCGCGGTGGTGTGCTGCGCGTTGCCCAGCGTGTCGTCCGGCGCGTTGGGGCCGCCGTTGGGGTGCACGCCCAGCGCTTCGAAGTACTGGAAGACTTCGCCGCCGTTGTAGTCGAACACCTGCCGCAGATAGAAGGCGTCGTCGATGGCGATGCCGTTGTCGAGCACCCCGGTGGGCGTGGGCGCGCCCAGGATCACGATGGCGTTGGGGTCGGACTCCTTCACGCCCAGGTAGCCGTTCTTGAGCAGATCGACGAACTGGCCGTAGGAAGCGCCGGAGAAGCGGCCCCACTCGATCTCCAGATTCTCCTCGTTCCAGATTTCGTAGGCGTGCACGCGCCCGCGGTAGCGGTCGGCCAGCACGCGCATGAAGTCGCGCAGCTTGGCGGGGTCGGCGGGGCGCCCGTGCCCCGTCCCAACCTTCGCTTGCTCGGCCTTGTAGAAGTCGGGCGCTTTCACCACGCTGAACATGATGTTGAGGTTGTGGCCGCGCATGGTCTCGACCAGGCGGTCGAGGTCGTTCCAATAGAAGACGCCGGGGCGGTTCTCGACTTCTGCCCAGGGCACCTGTTGCTTGACCCAGTTCAGCCCGGCCTCGGTGGCTCGGCTGGCGGCGGCGGCGCCGAAGTCGCCGCGCAGCTCGCCCTGCACGCCGTAGCCGGTCAGGCCCTGCGGCAGCGCGCGCGGCGTGGGAATCTGGTCGACGGCCCGCGGCGCCGGCGTGGGGTCTGGCGTGGGCGTGGGCGCTGGCGTCGGCGCCGGCGCGGCCCGCGGCGTGGGCGCCGGGCCGGCGCGCGCCGTCGTGGCCGGCGGGGATACCACCGTCAAACCAGTCTGCGCCACGGTCATCGGCGCTTTGGCGCCGTTGGGAATCAGGACGTTGTCGAGCTGCTTGATCTTGTCGGGCACGTTCTGGCGGCCCACGGCGCCCAGGCTGGTGCCGGGCGCGGGCACGTTCCACACCTCGAACACGATGCGCTGCGCGCGCAGCAGCTGCAGGCCCTGCGGGTTGCCGCCGACCTCGATCTCTTCGTAGTTGATGGGCAGGCCGTAGAGGTTCAGCCAGTCGGGCTCGGCCAGGAACGCCTCCCGAATCTTGGGGTTGGCGTCCAGCAGGGCCAGGTGGTTGCGCGTGATCTGCGCGAAGTCCGCGCCCGAATCTTCCGGCAGCGTGCGGTGGGACGGCACGTTGGGCAGCCGCACGCCGGAATAACGGTTGGCCAGCACGTCCAGCGTGTTCAGCCAGTTCATGCGGCTGTCGTGCGGCGCCCATTGCAAGATCACCTTCTGGAACGCCTGCAAGGTGAAGGGGCCGTCCGTCCAGCGCTGGCTGATGGGATAGCCGACGGCCTGCAAGTCCCGGCTGCTCACGAAGTCCCACATGGGCACCCCGTCCTGGTTGGTCACGGCGAACCCGTCGTCGGGGTCGGCCGTGTCGCCGCCGGTGATGGTGAAGAGGCAGCCGCCGCCGCTGAGATGCACTCCCTCGCACGCCAGCGCGTGGGCGGGCGTGGTCAGGGCGAACAGCAGCGCGGCGGCCGTCAGGCCCAGAATCAGCTTTCGCATGGGGTCTCCCGGTTCGGACGCGGTCCTCCGCCACAGGCGGCGCTGTCCACCGAACCACACAACGACAACCGCCGCCAGCGTGTGACGCGCAACTTTAGAGGCGCGGCGGGGCGGCCGTCAACCAGAGGCGGCCGTCGACCAGAGGCGGCCGTCGACCAGGGGCGGCGGCGGCGCGCGTCGGCCCTGGAAGACCCGGGCCCGCCCGCGCTGGAAGACCCGAGGCCGCCGGCCCAGAAATATCCGCGGCGGCCGGCGGTTGCCCCGATGACCCGCCCCGGCTGGCCGGCCGCACGGGACGGCTACGCGCTCCTTCCAACGTAGCGCTGCACGTAGGCGGCCGCGTCGTCCATGCGGCCGTCGTAGCGTCCCCACGCCGCGCGTGCGCGCTCTACGTCGACCAGAGCGCGCGCGGCGTCCGGGCGTGCGGCCGCCTGGCGGTCGTCCTGCGCGGCCTCGCGCAGGGCGCCGCCGCCGGCGCGGAGATTGCTGGCGGCTAACTCGAGCCAGAACGACCGTTCCAGGGTCGGCACGGCATGGAACCGCAGCAAGAACACGCTGGCGTCCAGCGCCCGCGCGGCGGCGTCCAGGTCGTCCGCCGCCGCCTCGGCATGGCGCGCCCGCGCGCGCAGCGCCGAAGCGGCCGCGGCCTGAGCGCCCTGGCGCAGCGCCTGCGCCGCGCGGTCGGCCTGCGCGCTGGCGTCGTCCACCGCGCCGGCGTGGCGCGCCAGCGCCGCTGTATACCTGACCAGCGCGTCCACCACGGCCTGCCGTCCCGCAAGGTCGGGCGCGGACGGCGGCGGCGGGATTGCCAGCGCCCGCGGCTGCGGCTGCGTTGGCGGCGCGGCCGGGGTCGGCTGCGGCTGGGCCGGCGGCGCGGGCGGCGGCGGCGGCGGACCGCCAATCCAGGCGGCCAGGGTCTGGCGCACGCGGTCGCCGGGAACCAGGCCGGCGCTGCTGCGGCCGCCTCCCCAGACCACGCCAACCACGCGGCCGCGCTCATCCAGGCCCGGCGAGCCGCTGCTGCCCGGCTCGAGCGGCGCATTGGTTATGATTGAAGACCGGTCCGTGCCGTCATTGCTGCTCGTCCACACGTGCATGCGCATCACGTCGCCCGGGGACGCCTTTAACCAGTCGTTATTCCATCCCGTTGAGCCATGTCCAGACGGTCTATTCCGCTCACTCGGGAGGCAGCCCGGATACCCCAGAACCATCAGCCCGTCGCCCACCTGCAGCGCCGCCGACGATCCGAAGGCCACGAACGGATGCGGACCGCTGTCGTCCGGCAGCTTCAGCAGCGCCAGGTCCAGCACCGGGTCGGACGCAACGACGTAGGCGCGGCGGTCCAGCGGCCATACGGTGGCCCAGCCCGGGCCTTCCTTGACGACGTGGTGATTGGTCACCACAAAACCGTCCGACGTGACCACGAACCCGCTGCCGCAGCCGATCTGGCCGTTGCCGCCGTTGACGGGGATTTCCAGATACACGAACGCCTGCCTCCACGGCGGCTCCAGCATGACGTCGGCCAGGGCCTCCAGATCCATGGACGCGCCAGCCGCCAGGGACAGCCTGGGGAGCGGCGCGGGCGGCGGCTGGGCGGCCCAGGCAAAGTCCCGCCGCACGCTGCCGCGGCGGTCGTTGCGGCACGCCGCTTCGGCGTCGGGGCCGGCGCCAAAGGCGCGCTGGTAGGCGCCGACCCCGGCCGCGTCGCCCGCCTGCGCCGCCGCCGCGTCGTGCACGTCCAGGCACGCCGCCGGCCACCCCGCCGCACGGTTCGCGGCGGATTCCGCCCCGCCCAAGGCCCAGGCAAACGCCGCGCGCACTTCGCCGCGGCGGTCTTCGCGGCAGGCGCGTTCGGCGTCCATGCCCAGATATTGGCGTTGGTACTGGCCCACGCTCTGCTCGTTGCCCAGCCGCCGCTCGGCCAGGTCGTGCAAGGCGACGCACGACGCGGGCCATTGCGCCAGCGCCGGCACCGCCAGCGCCAGGGAGGCGGCAAACGCCAACAGCCCCGCCAGCACACCCCGCCGCACGCCGCCGACCTTTCCTAACACCGCGCCGCACCGCCGTGCGCGCGGCGCGGAGGAGTGGGCTCGATCCTGCGGTGGGTACGCATGCGCCGCACCTTCGCACGCGCGGCGCGGAGGAAGCCGATGGTCGGTTTTGGAATGTAGATGGTGGATTGTGGGTTGGCCGCGCTAGACGCCGCCGGCATGCGCCGCGCCTTAGCACGTGCGGCGTGGAGTCTAGCAACGCCGCCGCCGCAGCCGTGCATTCCCGCCCCGTAACGAGGGCCCCGCATCACCTGCGGGGCAGGCAGCGGCCGGCCGGCCGCAGGAACGACGGTGCTGCCAATGACGTCGGCGGGCAGGAACGCGTCGGAGCGCCTGCCGCAATCCAAGTCGTCCGCTTGCGCAAGCCCCCCGAAAACCGATCGGCGGCACGAACGGTCGCAATCGCCGCACCTCTAACTAACTCTGAAATAGTCGGTACGTATGTATTCGCCGTTCACATAGAGCGCGACGGCGAGATTTCCAGACGATCTGCTGAATCGGTTGGGGTTGTTCCACCCAACCTTCATGTAGCGAGCACGACACCGATCGCCCTCATATTCGCACCACACCCGGGGACTATCCCGTTCCTCCTGCCCGCTGGGCCACGTCCAGACGGTCTGGTGCGTCCACCCGGTCGGCCACCCCGCCCATTTGACAACGTACACGACGCAAAAGTACTCGGGCAGCGGGTCGCCCGGCAGCGACCCCAGCCAACGCACGCCTTTGTCGCCGCCCGACGTACAGTCCGAATCCCGGGCGATGCCGACCGACTCGATGAAGAACGATGGATGCGGCAACGGCTCGGGCGTCGGCGTTGGCGTTGGCGGCGGTGGCGGGGGAGCAAGCGTGCCGGCGCGGTGGCGCGTGATCCAGTCGTCGAGCCTCTGCCGCGCCGTATCGCCGTCGATCAAGAAGTTCGCGTTTTCCACGCCTGCCACCGCGCCGCCGCCCAGCTTCGTGGTTGCGATACCAATCACGCCGCCGCGCAGGTCGAAGCCCGGCCCGCCGCTGCTGCCGGGGTTGGCCGTGGCGTCGGTTTGCAGCCAGCCGTCATAGCGGGCGGAAAGCACGCCGCGGGTAACGGTCAAGGTCTCCAGGCAGAGCGGATAGCCCAGAATGACCAGACCCTCGCCCAGCCCCACGCCCGCTGAGCGGCCAAAGCCAATGAACGGATACGGCCCGCCGCCGGGCAACTTCAGCAGCGCCAGGTCGGCGTCGGCGTCGGCGGCCACGACCGCAGCCTGCTCTTCGAACCCCTCGTGCGTCCCGACCACCACGCGGCGCGCGCCGTCCAGCACGTGGTTGTTGGTCACGACGTAGCCGTCTGCCGTGACCACGAACGCGCTGCCGCAGCCGCCGGGCGTCCGGATATACCGAACGGACGCCTGCGCTTGCGCAACCAGTTCGCCCATGGTGATCGGCGGCCCGAATGCGCTGGCGGTCGCAACGTCGAACGCCCAGGCAAACACGCTGCGCACGCCGTCGCGGTCGTCGTTGCGGCAGCCCGCCTCGGCCGCAGCGCCGAAGACGCGCTGATAGACGCCGACGTTGCCGGCGTTGCCGTCGATGCCCAGGTGCGCTTCGACGATGTCGTCGAGATTCGAGGCAGGTCGTGGGCCGCTGCGCCAGCGTGGGGCTTGCGAACGCCAGCACGTCCGCAACCGCCAGCAGCCCAGCCCGGACGTATCGCCTCACGCCGCGACTTCTTCTCACCCGCCCCGCGCGGGTCTACGTCAGTCCCACTCCGCCTCCCGAACGTTCTTACCCTCTCCCTCGAGGGAGAGGGAAAAAATGGGGCGCCGCCATTCGCGAGCTCTACACGCGCCCGCCGTTCCCCCTCGAGGGAGAGAGAAAAAGATGGGGCGCCCGCCGCGTTCTCCCTCTTTCCCCTCTCCCGCGCCGCGGGGAGAGCAGGCAGGCGTGCAGGTGCGCGCAGGTGGGCTCTTCCCCTCTCCCCGCGCCGCGGGTAGAGGGTTAGGGTGAGGGGCCGAGCGCCGTGGTGGATAGCAGACTCTTCGACCACGAACGGTGCGCGCCCCCGGCGCCGAGCGCCGCCAGCTCTTCCCCTCACCCTGCCCGCTCCCTCGAAAGACCTTTGCATACATCACTGCCGGGGCGGACTGCGGCCCGCTCGAAGGCTCGTCGAACCTGTCGACAACGACGATGGATTCCAACGTGCGCCGGAATGACAAGGTTATGCACAGTCTCCCTGGAGGCAGAGGGAACCGCGCGCGGGCTGGTGTACGATTGACCGTATGAATGCGGCGCATGCGGCAGTGGTGGCGTTTCTCGGGTTGCTGACCTGGCTGGCGGTGCTGTATGCGGGCGGGTCGCTGCTGAGCACGGCGGGGGCGCGGGTGTCGGCGCGGCTGGCGGCGGCGCACGGCTGGCTGGCGCGCGGGCTGCGGCCGAACGCGCTGCGCCTGGCCTGGGCCGTAAGCGTGGCCGCCACCGCCGGCAGCCTCTATTTCTCGAACGCGGCCGGCTTCACGCCGTGCAGCCTCTGCTGGTATCAGCGCATTGCCATGTATCCGCTGACGGTGGTGCTGGGCGCGGCGCTGCTGGGCGGCGGGCGGGTGCGCTGGTACGCGGGGCCGCTGGCCGCGGCGGGCGGGCTGCTGTCGCTGTACCACCTGGGCGTGCAGCGTCTGCCGGCGCTGGACGCCGGAACCTGCGCCCCGGAGGCGCCCTGCACGCTGGTTTGGGTGCAGGAGTTCGGGTTTATGACCATTCCCTTCATGGCGCTGGCCGCATTTGGCGCTATTCTGGTCTCACTGTTCGTTTGGGACCGCCCCGCGCCCGACCTGTCATCGTGAGCCCCCGCGTCGTCATCCTGGTTGTCGTTGGCGTCATTGCGCTGGCGGTTGTGCTGGCCGCGCTGATGGCGCGCCAGACGGACCCCGGCGGCGCCGCCGCGATGATGGCCGACGTGCCCGCCCCGCGCGTGGACGGCTCGGCGCTGGCGCCTTACGGCCCCGCTGGCGCCGACGGGGCCGTTGGCCAACCTGCGCCGGACGTGCAGGGCGCCGGCTTCGACGGCGGCCCGGTCTCGATTACGAACGACGGGCGCCCGAAGGTGCTCCTCTTTCTGGCGCACTGGTGCCCGCACTGCCAGTCGGAAGTGCCGGTGGTGCAGGCCTGGGTGAACGGCGGCGGCAAGCCCGACGGCGTCGACTTGTACGCCATTGCCACCGCCATCGACCCGTCGCGGCCGAATTACCCGCCCAACGCCTGGCTGGAGCGCGAGGGCTGGACCTCGCCGGTGCTGGTGGACACGACCGACGTCGTGCGGCGCGCCTACGGGATCGGCGGCGTGCCGTTCTGGGTGTTCGTGAACTCGGACGGAACCGTGGCGCAGCGCATTTCCGGCAGCGTTGCGCGCCACGAGCTGACGCCGATATTCGAGGCGCTGCGCTAGACGCGCGGATCGAGCGCTGTGGACGCCGGGGGTTCGCCCGCGCGCCGGCTCAGGCGGGCGGCGCGGGCGGGCGCATGGAGCGGCGGCGCGCGCGGTCTACGGCCGCGCGCGCGCCCAGCACCAGAAAGAACAGCACGATGGGCGTCACCGCCATCGTGGCCGAGCCCGAGGTGTCGGCGTGGTAGCTCACCAGCAGCCCGACGAACACCGACAGCACCCCCAGCAGCACCGCCAGCGCCATCATGGACGGCACGCGCCGCACCAGCAGGGCCGCGGCGGCGGGCGGGCCAATCAGCAGCCCCAGCACCAGCAGCGCGCCCACGGTGCGGTACGACCCCACGATCGTAAGCGTGATGAGCGCCAGCATCACCGCATGGGCCAGCCGCGGGCGCAGGCCCAGCGTCTGCGCCTTGCGCGGGCTGAAGGTGAGAGCCAGGAACGAGCGGTGCATGACGACCGACGCCAGCAGCGCCGCGGCCGCCACCCCGCCGGCCAGCGCCGCGTCGGCCTCGGAGACGCCCAGCGCGTCGCCGAAGAGGATGCCGGTCAACGTTCCGCTGGACGAGGGCGCGCGCGACAGCAGGATCACGCCCAGCCCCAGCATGCCCACGAAGAGCAGCCCGATGCTGGTGTCTTCCGAAAACACGTTTTGCCGGTGCACCAGATGCACGCCCAGCATCATGACCAGCGCCGCGGCCAGCGCGCCGAGCGCCGGGTTGACGTCCAGCAGCGCCGCCAGCGCCGCGCCGGGCACCACGCCGTGCACCAGGGCGTCGCCCAGGAAGCTCATGCCGCGAATCACCACCCAGGCGCCCACCAGCGCCAGCGCCGCGGCCGCCAGCGCCCCGCCCAGCAGCGCGCGCTGCTGAAACCCCAGCGCAAACGGCTCGGTCAGCCAGTCCACGGCTGAGCGGCGGCGGGCGCGGGCGCGCGGTGTGGGGATTGCACCCTTCACCCTATCCTGCGCCCAGGCCTGGGCGCGGGGACGCGCATCCTCACCCCCCTAGCCTTCGTCGCGGGCTGGACTCGGGGGCGTGCGCAGGGCGGCGGCGATGCGTTCGGCGTTGGTCGTCAGCATGCCGATCAGCGAGTCCGCGCCCGACGCCGGTTCGCCCAGCGAGCCGGTGTACAGCTCGATGACGGCCACGGGCGCGCCGGCCTCGCGCGCGAGCGCCTGGGCGAGCGCGGTTGGCTGCGTGGTTTCCGTCGCAATCACCCGCACGCCGGACGCGTCGACCGCCGCCGCCAGCGCCGCCAGATGCGCGGCGCTGGGCGCGGCGTTTTCCGCGCCGCTGGGAATCACCGCGCCCACGATCTGCATGTCGTAGCGGGCGGCAAAGTATCCCAGCGAGTGGTGGGTCGTCACCAGGCGGCGCGCCTCTGGGGGGATCGGGTCGAACAGGGCCTGGATGCGCTGGTGGGCGTCCAGCAGCCGGGCGGCGTAGGCCTCGGCGCGCGCCGGCCAATCCGCGTCCGGCGCCAGCGCGGCCAACCGCTGCCCGACCAGGCGCGCCGCGTCGGCCATGCGCAGCGGGTCGAGCCACACGTGCGGGTCGAACGCGCCCGCCCCCGCGTGCTCGTCGTCCGCGTGCTCGCCGTCTGCGTGCTCGCCGTCTGCGTGCTCGTCGTCCGCGTGCTCGCCGTCTGCGTGCTCACCGTCTGCGTGCTCGTCGTCCGCGTGCTCGCCGTCTGCGTGCTCACCGTCCGCGTGCTCACCGTCCGCGTGGTCACCGTCCGCGTGCTCGTCGTCCGCGTGCTCGCCGTCCGCGTGGTCATCGTCCGCGTGCTCGTCGTCCGCGTGCTCGCCGTCCGCGTGCTCGCCGTCCGCGTGCTCGCCGTCTGCGTGGTCATCGTCCGCGTGGTCGGCCTCGCCGCGCGCGCCGTTGGCTTGGTCCTCGCGGCCGTGGTCGGCGCTGCCGCCGTGGGCGTGGCTGTGCTCCGCGTCTTCGTCCAGGGGCTGCGGGTCCAGGTGTTCGGCCACGTAGAGGACGTTCGCGCCGTCGCGGGCGGCGCTGGCCAAAACGTCGACCAGCCCTGCTTCGAGGCCCAAGCCGTTGGCCAGCACCAGGTCGGCGGCCCGCAGGTCCGCCGCCTGGCGCGCGGAGGCTTGGAAGGCGTGCGGATCCGTGCCCACGGGCATGAGCACCGTGACGCTGGCGTAATCGCCGACGACGTTCCGCGCCAGGTCGCCCAGGAACGTGGTGGTGGCCACGATGGCCAGGCGGCGCGGCGGCTCGGCCGGCTCGGCCGGCGCGTCAGGCGCCTCGGCGCCCGCCCCGCACGCGCCCAGCAGCGCGGCGGCGGCAAGGCCGCCGCCGGCCAGCGCCAGCCGGCGGAACGCGGCCCGCGCCCAGACGCGCCCGCGGCGCAGGCCCCAAGGCAGTCCCCGGGGCAAGAAAGTCCCTCTCGTTCGCATCGTCACGGCTCCGTATACGCGAATGATTATCATTATTTACACACGTCTTGTATCCTGTCCAACATGACGTTGCTCCCACTGGCCGAGCTGCACGCCGCCGTAGACGCGCGGCTGCGCGCCCATGACGTGCGCTACACCACGGGGCGTCGGCGCCTGGTGGCCAGGCTGGCCGCCGCCCGCGGGCCGCGCTCAGCCGCCGAACTTGCGGCCGACCTGGGGGCCGGCGCGCCGTTGTCGTCGCTCTATCGGTCGCTCACCGCGCTGGAAGCCGCGGGCGTGGTGGCGCCGCACCTGGGCGCGCGCGGCGTCACCAGGTACGAGCTGGCCGAATGGCTGATCGGGCACCATCACCATCTGGTCTGCACGGTCTGCGGCGCCGTTAGCGACGTCACCGTGCCGCCGCGCGCCGAAGCGCGCATCGCGGAGGTCGTGGCCGAGGTGTGCGCCGCCGCCGCGTTCACGCCCGACAGCCACGTGTTCGAGATCGAAGGCCGCTGCACGACCTGCGCATGAACGCCGCCGCCGTCCGCGTGCGCGATTTGGTGTTGGCCTATGGAGCGGCGGTCGCCCTGGAGCGTTCCTCGTTCGACATCCCCGCGGGCAGCCTGACGGCCGTGATCGGTCCCAACGGCTCGGGCAAGTCGTCGCTGCTGGACGCGCTGGCCGGGCTGCTCGACCCGGTGGGCGGCGCCGTCACCATCGCGCCGCGGGCGGCGGGAGCGCCGCGCATCGCCTACGTGCTGCAGGCAACGCAGGTCAACGAAACGCTCCCCATCACCGTGCGGGAGGTCGTAACCATGGGGCGCTATGCACGCGCGAGCCGCTTCCGGCGCCTGAGCGGCGCCGACCGCCGCGCCGTGGACCGCGCGTTGGAGCGCACCGGCGTTGCCGAGCTGGGCGCGCGGCGCTTGCGCGAACTCTCCGCCGGCCAGCGCCAGCGCGTGTTCCTGGCCCAGGGCCTGGCGCAGGACCACGACATCCTGCTGCTGGACGAGCCGATGATGGGCATCGACATGCCCACCGCGCGCGCCATCGACGCCGTCATCCACGACGAACAGCGCCACGGCTGCACGGTCGTCGTCACCACGCACGACCTCTCCGAAGCCCGCGCCGCCGACCACGTGCTGCTGCTGGCCGGCCGCGTGGTTGCCTGGGGTGCGCCCGACCGCGTGCTGACGCTCGACAACCTGACCGAAGCCTACCGAGGTTCCCACGTGCACCCCGCCGCCCCGCTCCTGATCGACGATCACGTGCACTGAGCCGCCGCCGACGCGGATGCGCGCCCCGCGCCGCAATGACGAGGTCGTGCAGAGGTCTCCCTAAGGGAAGCGCGCGATGACTTTGGCGTTGACGGGGAGGGGGAAGCGGGCGCCGTGCTGCAGGTGTTGGGGGGCGGGCGGGGCTGTGGGGCGGCGGGCGGAGACGCCGGCAAAGATGCGCAGAGGCGTGCCTGGGGCGGCCAGCCGCCGCTCCACGTGCGCCATGCCAATCTGCCGCCGTTCGCTGGTGAGCGTGGCGCTGGTCACGGTTCCCACGCGCACGCCGCGCGTGTCCGCCACCGGGTCGCCCTGGCGCGCGATCGGCGCGCGGTCGTCGGTGACGGCAAAGCGCACGATCTGGCGCGTGCGCGCGCGTTCACGCGCCGCGAAGCCGTTGCGGCCGATGAAGGAGGGCTTGTAGAGCTTCACGAACGACCCGAAGCCGGCGTCGCCCGGCGTCAGGTCCAGATCGCCGGCCAATTCGTGGCCGTAGAGCGGCAGGCCCGCCTCGGTGCGGGTGGAGTCGCGCGCGCCCAGGCCGGCGGGAATCACGCCGTCGTCGTGGCCGGCCTCCAGGATGGCCTGCCAGAGGCGGGCGGCCGCCTCGGGGTGCACGAACAGCTCGAACCCCACGCGCTCGCCGGTGTAGCCGGTGCGCGCCGCTTCCAGGTCGATGCCGGCCAGCGTGACGGGCGCCGCGTCGAACGCGCGCATGCGCCGCAGGCGGCGGCGGGTGTCGTCGTCCTGCGCCAGGCGGCACAGCACCTGGCGCGCCCGCGGCCCTTGCAGCGCCAGGTCCAGGCGGCGGCGGTCGCCGTGGGCGGCGTCGCTCAGGTCGTGCAGCGCGGCCTGCACCGGCGCGGCCGCCCAGGGGTCGCCGGGTTCGATCTGCCAGCGCCGCTCGTTCACGCCGGTGAGCCAGGCCCAGTTGCGCTCGGTGTTGGCGGCGTTCACCACCGCCAGCAGCCGGCCGCGCGCCAGCCGGTAGATGATGAGGTCGTCCAGCACGCTGCCGTCGGGGGCCAGCAGGTAGGTGTAGGCCGCGCGGCCCACGGGCAGGCGCGAGGCGTTGGCGGTGGTGACCAGGTCCAAGAATTCGGCGGCGTGCGGGCCTTCGACGGCGAACACGCCCATGTGCCCCACGTCGAAGAGCCCGGCGGCCTGGCGCACGGCGGCGTGCTCCTGGGCGATGCCGCCGTAATACACGGGCATGTCCCAGCCGGCGAAGGGAACCATGCGCGCGCCCAGCTCACGGTGGATGGGGTTGAGCGGCGTGCGGCGCAGCTCGGCGGTGGCGCGGGCTTCCCAGGCGAACGGGGGCGCGGCGTCGGGCGGCGGGCCGGTCAGCCGCCGGGCGCGGCCCAGGAAGAACGGGCGGCGCAGGTCGGCGTCGGGCGGCGGGGGCACGGCCGCGGAGGTCACGCCGCGCGCGGCCAAGGCCGCGGACGCGGCCTTGGCGTCCGCCGCCGCGTAGAGCACGGCCGCGGCGGCGCCGTCGCGAACGACCAGCGCCTCGACCCCGTCGAGCGAGACGCGCTGGACGCCGGGCGCCGCGCTCAGCCGCCGGGCGTCGCGGGGCGGCACGGCCATGCCAGACGTGCCGCAGGCCGCCCGCTCGGCAAGCGTCACGGCCACCGGCCCCACGATCTTGCGTCCGGGTTCCTCGGGATCGACCAGCGCGTAGCCGTCGGACAGCGCTTGCAGCCAGTCGGCCGCGCTGGCGCTGATGGAAGGGTCGAGGATCGCGAACAGGCGGCGGTCGCGCGGCGCGCGCTCCTCGTGCGGCCGCGCCAGCAACACCGCGTGCACCTCGCCGTCGGGACCCGCCACGCCCACGTGCGCGGCCTGGCCGGGCGCCAGGCCGCGTACGCGGCGGTCGGAAATTTCGTCGGCAAACGCCAGCACGCGGCGGCCGCGCAGTTCCAGCGCGGCCGACGGTGCGGGCTGGGGCGCCGGCGGCGCGTGTTCCGCGCGGCCGCGCGCGGCAAAGGCGGCAACGTCGGCCCGCAGCTCTCGCATGGCGCCGTAATCCATGCGCCCGCGGCGGCGCAGGCCGCGGCGGCCGGGATAAGCCGTGCCGATCATGGCGCGGAACGCCCGCGCCAGGATGGCGGCCAGGGTCTGCATGTCGCGCGGCGTGTAGCCGCGCTGCGTCAGCCAGGGGGTGCCCATGCGCACGCCGGTGGGCGCGGCAAAGCCGTGGTCGCCCGGCAGCGAGTTGCGGTTGGCCACAATCCTCAGCGCGTCCAACATGCGCACGGCGGGTTCGCCGCGCAGGTCGCCGGCTGCTCCGCTGCGCTTCAGGTCCACCACCAGCAGGTGAGTGTCGGTGCCGCCGTAGGCCAGGCCCACGCCTTCGCGTCCGAGCGCCGCGGCCAGCGCCGCGGCGTTGGCGGTTATCTGGCGCTGGATGCCGCGGAACGCCGGCGTGGCCGCCAGCTGGAAGGCCGCGGCCATGGCGCCAATCTTGTTGAGGTGCGGCCCGCCCTGTTCGCCCGGAAAGACGGCGCGGTCGATGCGCCGCATGATCGAGCGGCGGTGCGACAGGATGACCGCCGCGCGCGGCCCGAAGAGCGTCTTGTGCGTGGTGAACGTGACCACGTCCGCCAGCCCCACGGGCGAGGGGTAGGCGCCGGCCGCCACCAGCCCGGCGGGATGCGAAATGTCGGCCAATAGATAAGCGCCGACCTCGTCCGCGATGGCGCGGAACCGTTCCCAGTCCGGCGCCCAGGGGTAGGAGGTGTAGCCCGCCACGATGACGCGCGGCCGCGCCTGCCGCGCGGCCGCGCGGACGGCGTCGTAGTCCAGCCGCGCGTCGGCGTCGGCGATGGTGTAGCTGGCGGACTGGAAGCGGCGGCCGGAGCGGTTGACGCGCGCGCCGTGGCTCAGGTGGCCGCCGTGGGCCAGCGCCAGCCCCATGATGGTGTCGGTGGGTTCCAGCAGCGCCTCGTAGACGGCGTTGTTGGCGGCCGCGCCCGACAGCGCCTGCACGTTCACGCGCAGACGCTCGGCCGGCGCGCGCTCGGTGGCGAAGAGCTGCGCGCAGCGCCGCTGCGCCAGCGCCTCCACCAGGTTCGTGATGTCGTTGCCGCGGTAATAGCGGCGGTCGCCGTAGCGCCGCCAGCGCGCCAGCTGCGCGTCCACGTCGGCCAGACGCGCCGGCGCGTCCCGCGTCATGGCCCTGGCCGGGTAGCCTTCGGCGTAGATGCTGGTCAGCGCCGACCCCAGCGCTTCGCGCACGGGGGCCGGGGTCAGGCTTTCCGAGGGAATCAGGATCAGCGTGTCGCGCTGCCGCCGCCGCTCGCGGGCGACCAGGTCCGCCAGCACGGGGTCGACGTCGTCGAGCTGCTGGTCGAAGGCCAGGTCGGCGTAGCTCGCGGGGCGCTCGGATTCAGGCATGGGGGCCAGGTGCGCGGGGTCGTTGCAGCGTGCGTCGGCGGGCGGCGTCAGCGCTGCACGCGGCGGCCGTCGCGCAGGGCTTGGGAGCGCGCCTGCTGCATGGTCGTGCGCACCGCGCCGCCGAAGCGCTCTTCCAGCCAGGGGTCGCCGCGCACGTGGTAGCCGCCGCGTTCCCAGAAGCCCGGTTTCTCGTGGTCCATGAACTCCAGCCCGCGCACCCACTTGGCGCTCTTCCAGAAATAAAGGCTGGGCAGCACCAGGCGCAGCGGACCGCCGTGCTCGTGAGCGAGCGGCGCGCCGTCGTGGTCGAAGGCGAACAGCACGTCGTCCTGGTCCAGCTCGGCCAGCGTCAGGTTGGTGGTGTAGCCCGGGTCGGCGTGCACCATCACGAAGTCCGCGCCGGGCCGGGGCGCCACGCGCGACAGCACCTCGCGCACGTGCACGCCTTCCCAACGGTTGTCGTAACGGCTCCAGTGGGTCACGCAGTGGATGTCGGACGTGAGTTCGACGCGCGGCAGGGCCATGAACTCGTCCCAGGTCCAGCGCACGTCCTGTTCCACCAGGCCCGTGACGCGGAAGTCCCAGGCCGCCATGTCGTACGGCGCCGGCTCCATGTAGTGCAGCACCGGCCACTTCTTGGTCAGCCGCTGCGAGGGCGGCAGCCGGGGGGTGCGCAAGGCGGGCGGGCGGGGCGACACGTCCTCCACGTCGGCGGGCGGATCGGGCTGGCCCCGCAGGAATCGATTGAACATGCGGCCGGCGCAGGTCGAAAGGCGCCTCTCGACAGTACGCGCCCGCGCCGTCCGCTGCAACCTGCGCCGGCGCGCGCGGGCGCGCCCGCACTGCCCCGACTACAACGACGACCTGCTCGCAACCTGCGCGGGCGCGCCAGCAGCCGTCGACCGCGCACGGTCTGGTGGACACTCGGCGCCGGCGCGCCGCTCAGCCCGCCGGCGCTTCGCCTTCCCCGGACGACGGATCCACGGCGTCGACGATCATGCGCGCCAGGTCGGCGATGACGAAGGCGGACCTGGTCGTGTTTGGCGACTGGTCGACCAGCGCGGCGATGGTGATCGGCCCGGTGGAGGCGTAGACGATGCCCGCGTCGTTGCTGACGTCGTTGAACTCGCCGGTTTTGTGCGCCACCGGCGTGCCCGGCCGCAGCAGGAGCGGAATGCGGTCGTTGCGCGTCTGGTTCAGCAGCAGCGCGCGCATGGCGCGCATCTGGGCTGCCGAGGGCTGCCAGCCCGCGCGGCGCAGGCCAACCATCTGCTCCAGCATGCGCCCCAGTTCGCGCGCGGTGGTGCGCGTGGCGCGGGCGTTGACGGTGGTGACCGTGTAGCCGTCCGCCCGCAGCGCGGCGTCGATGCTGGCGTAGCCCAGCCGGTCGCCGACCAGCACGGCCGCGGCGTTGTCGCTGATCGTGATGGCGCGTTCCAGGGCGGTGCGCAGGGCAATCGTCCAGCCCACCTCCAGACTGGGCGGCTGCGGCACGCGCTCCGCAACGCTGTCGGTCATGGTCAGGCGCTCGTCGAAGCTCAGGCGGCCCACGCCGTTGCGCCGATAGGCCTCGCGCAGCAAGGTCAGTTTCCAGAGGCTCATGGCCGGCATGTCACGGTCGGCCTCGATGGCGACCAGCGGGCGCTCCGCGCCGGAGGCGGCGGCGTAGACGGCCCACACGCCGGGTTCGGCGGCGATGCGGGCGCGCACCGCGGCCTCCAGCCGGTCGTGGATCGTGCGGCCCGCGGCTTCGGCGTACGCCGGCGCGCTGGGCGTGGGCGTGCGCGCGCCGTCAGGCAGCAGGCCGCGCTCGATCAGCAGGTCGCCCACCGCCCACGTCTGCGCCGCGCCCTGGTCTACGGTGCGCTCCATCACGCCGCGCTGGAACCGCTGGACGATGCGCGCGCCGGATTGCCCAGGCAGCGACATGGGCAGGCCAAAGCGCCGCAGCGCGTCGTCCTGCGTCCAGGTCAGAAAGCGCGCCGGGTCGGGATTGGCGAAGTAGGCCGTGCGGATGGCGTCGTCGTGCAGCCAGCCCAGACGGCGCTCGACGGCTTCGGCGTACGACGCCGAGCCGTCGTCCAGCGGCAGCGGAACCTGCCGCTGCGCATGCAGCCAGTCGGCCAGGCCGGCCGCGTCCAGCAGCTCCAGCACGTTGACCGGCTGGGGCGGCGCGGCGGCCGCGGCCGCCTGCATCCCGCCGTGCGTGAACAGCTGCATCCAGACGCCGTTGTTCGCGTGCAGCGCGCTCACTGGGTATCCCAGCACGCCGGGGCCGCCCGCGCGGCGGTAGGCGTCCCACATGCGGTGCGCGCCGTTTTCCACCTGGAACCCCTGGCCGTTCTGGGGCGACGCCTGGCGGAAGTGGCGGCCGTGTTCCACGGCGAAGTCCAGCGGCGGCTCGGTCTGCGCCTGCGCCGCGCGCGCCAGCGGCGCGCCCAGCAGCGAGGCCGCGGCCAGCCGCCCCAGCACGCGCCGGCTGAATGTGAAGGACGCCATGCCGCATTATCCCGCGGCCGCCGGCCCCGCCGCGTAGGGCGCCAGCGGCTGATCGAGCTCGGGCGCGGCGTCCGCCATCGACAGGCCGTCCTCCCCGAGCGGGTCTCCCGCTTCATGCACAAACGTGGTCACGCGGAAGCGTAGGTCCGTGGGTTCCGAGGCGAGCTCGGGCGTTGGAACCAGTAACAGTACACGCGCGCCGTCGACGAACGCGACTGCGCCGGTCGGCGCCGCCGCCTGCGGGTCGGCCGACGTGCGCTTTTGCAAGCGCCAGGCCGGGGTGAGGCTGGGGCGGTACACCAGTTCGAACCACGTGTCGGTGTCCTGATAGAGGTCGAAGTCCCGCATGCGCGGCGTCCAGTCGTCGGCGGGGTCGCTGGTGGCGCGCACGGCAAACGCAACCTGAAAGCCCAGCGTGTCGTCGCCGTGCGGCGCCTCGCCGGCCAGATCGACCAGGAAGGCGGCAAACGTCTCGCCGCGCGCGGAGGGCGCGGCGGATTCCACGCCGAACCACGCGCCGCGCAGCGTTTCCAGATCGGCCGCCGACAGCACCGCGCTGCCGCTGGCCAGGCGGCGGATGTCCGCAAAGGCGAAGCCCTCCACCGGCGCGCGGTCGTGGATGGAGAAATAGTCGGCGGCGCGGTCGACGTGGAACCAGGGGCCTGGGTCCCTGGCCGCAATGGTGACGGTGCGGTCGGCCGGCCGAACGCCCAGGACGACGGCGCCGCCTTCCGCGCGCGACTGCACGCGCTGGCCGGCGCGGTAGCGCCACTCGCTGTCGCGTTCGCCGCGCACCACCACCAGCGAAACCTCGCGCGCCGCGCCCGCGCGCAGGTCTACGCCGCTGACGCGGTCGGGCGTCAGACGCGCGCCGCCAGACGCGCGCACCAGACGCAGCGCGGTCACGCCGTCGCCGCCCAGATTGACCAGCCGGCAGCTCGCGCGCGCCAGCAGGGCGCCGCTGGCCAGCTCGATGCGGTCGGGGCAGGCGGCCGCCACCAGCGCCAGCGGCGCACCTGCAACGCCGCCGGTGCTGCTGCGCGGAAGCTCCAGCTGGTAATCCTCCACCTCCCCATGCGTCCAGCGCCCGCCGCCGTCCCAGGTCTGGGTCTGAATGCGCTGCCGGGACAGCACCACCCGCATCCAGGCGCCGTCGGGCAGGCGCCCCTCGCCGCCCAGGTCGAACGGCGGCGCCTGCACGGCCGTCGACGCGCCAGGCGCGGCCTGCACGGCCAGATTGCGCACCACCCACTCGGCGCCGTCCTCCGCCGACCCGCGCCAGCGCCCGTCCAGGTCGGCGTCGATCAGCACGTTGAGAAAGCGCAGGCCCGGCGGCGCGGCGGCGTCCAGGGCCACGGTGACGTGCAGCACGGCCTGCGCCGGCGCCCGGTCCAGGATCAGGGTGAGCGCGGCTACGCCATCGTCGGCGCCGTCGGCGTTGACCAGGTTCGGCGCGCCGTCGGGATCACTGGCGTCCGCGGCGCTGGCTTCGGCCGTGACGCCTTCGCCCAGGCGGTCGGGGCCCGGCGTCAGCACGTGCGCGCCCGGCCGCGGGCTGCTGCGCGTGTCCAGCCGCGTGGGGAAGCGCCCGACCACCCGCCGGCCCGCATAGCCGGCCGGCGCGCCGTCGGGCGCATCGCCAAAGTCCGCCGCCAGCGGCGCCGGCGCGGGACTGGCCTGCGGGGTGGCCGCCGCCGTGAGCGCCGCCGGAGGTTGCCGGGTGCTGGCGGTGGGCGTGGGCGCTGGACGCGCGAGCGTTGCCGGCGCTTCCACCGCCGGCGCGGCCGGCTCGCACCCCGCCGCCAGCACGGCCGCGGCCAGCGCCGCCGCCGCCGCGCCGCGCCGGAGGATCTGCAACATGGCACGAGCCTCGCGGTCGTTCGCCCTGAGTCTGGGGCTTCATGCTAATAGCGCCTGGGAGGGTCTTCCCCCTGCCAGGCGCGGGAATCCCCTCGCCCCCTGGGGGAGCGGGGGCTGCGGGGCGAGCCGACCCTCACCCTAACCCTCTCCCTCCAGGGAGAGGGGAAAAAGAGGGGATTCCCTTGGGGAGGGGGAGGCTTGGACCGTGCGGCGTTGACAGGAACGGCGGCGCACTCAATCCTAATGGGCGGCAGTGCGCCTGCGCATGGGCGCCATCTCCGCCGACCCGAGGGAGGGCCTATGAGCGCCGCAACCGCCACCGGCGCAGTCGAGCAGTCGTTCGCGTCGCAGCACGCCGATTCGTCCGCCGCGCACGTCCGCGCGCGCGCGGCGCTTGCCGGGGGCGTGACGCACGACACGCGGCTGCACGCGCCGTTCCCCATCATCGTGTCGCACGCGCAGGGCGCGCGGAAGTGGGACGTGGACGGCAACGAATACGTGGACTACACCATGGGCCACGGCGCGCTCATCCTGGGGCACGGGCACCCGGTGATGGTGGCGGCGGTGCGCGGCCAGATCGACCGCGGCACGCACTACGGCGCCGGGCACGAGCTGGAGATTCGCTGGGCCGAACAGATCGCGCGGATGGTGCCCAGCATCGAGCTGGTCAGATTCTTCTCGTCGGGCACCGAAGCCACGCACATGGCCATGCGCCTGGCGCGCGCCCACACCGGCCGCGACCGCATCGTCAAGTTCCAGGGCCACTTCCACGGCTGGCACGACTACGCCACCGTGGGGGTCGAACAGCCCTTTGAGATTCCCACCTCCGCCGGCGTGCCGGCGGCCACGCGCAGCACCATCACGGCCCTGCCCACGGACCTGGAGCTGGTGCGCGCGGAGCTGGCGCGGGGCGACGCGGCGGCCGTGATCGTGGAGCCGAACGGCGCCGGCTGGGGGGCCGTTCCCGTCGAGCGCGCGTTCGTGCAGGGCCTGCGCCGGCTGACCGCCGAGCACGACACGCTGCTGATTCTGGACGAAGTGGTCAGCGGCTTCCGCATGTCGCCGGGCGGATTTCAGGTGCCCGCCGGCATCACGCCCGACCTGACCACCATGGCCAAGATCGTGGCCGGTGGTCTGCCGGGCGCGGCCGTGGGCGGGCGCGCCGACGTGATGGCGCGGCTGGAAAAGCGCGGCGAGGCGGCCTGGGACCGCGGCCAGCGCATTGCCCACCCCGGCACCTACAACGGCAATCCGCTCTCCGCGGCCGCCGGCCGCGCGGTGCTGGAACACATTGCCGACGGCGCGGTGCACCGCCAGATCGACGCGCTGGGGGAGCGGCTGCGCCAGGACTTACAGGAAGTCTTCGACCGCCACGACGTGGGCGCGCTGGTCTACGGCGAGACCTCCTATTTCCACGTCAGCCTCAGCGGGCGGCCCGCAAAGGCCGGCCTGGCCGGCGCGGCCGGCGCGGCGCTGGGGCAGGCGCTGCTCAACGAAGGCGTGCATCTGATCTCCAACGGCGGCTTCGTGAGCGCGGCGCACACCGACGCGGACATTGCGCAAACCGTCACGGCTTTCGACGCGGCGGTTGGCGCGGTTGCCGCCGAGGGCCTGTTCGCGGCCGAGACGGACGGAGCGGCCGCGGCATGAAGATCGAGACCAGGCTGGCGGACATGGGCGTCGAGCTTTCCGCGCCCTCCATCCCAGCCGGCGCACCTCTCAAACCCTGGACGATGAGCGGCAATCTGCTCTATCTCTCCGGGGCCGGCCCCACCGACGCCGCCGGCCGCACGCCGGTGGGCCGGGTGGGGCGCGACTTCGACACCGCGCAAGCCGCCGCCTTCGCCCGCTCCATCGCGGTGGCGCACCTGGGCGTGATCAAAGACGCTCTGGGCGATCTGGACCGCGTGCTGCAGGTCGTGAAAGTGTTGGGCATGGTCAACTGCACCGACGACTTCACCGACCAGCCGCTGGTGATCAACGGCTACTCCGAACTCTTCGTGGAGCTGTGGGGCGAAAACGGCCGCCACGCGCGCTCCGCCGTCGGCATGGCGCAGCTTCCCGGCGGCATGCCGGTGGAGATCGAGGCCATTTTCGAGTTCATGTAGCGGCGGCGGCGCGCTGCGCGTTCCCGCCCGGCGTCGTTCTCTTCGCCCCGAGGGCTATGAGCGGGCGCGGATGGTGAACGCGGCGGTGGCGGCGGTTGCGCCGTCCACGGTGATCTCGACGTCGTATGTCCCCGGGCAGCTCGCGTTGTCGACGTAGAACCCGTAGAACCCGCGGCGGGCCGCGGATTGCGGCGGGGTCTCGTAGCTGCCGGTGCACGAGCTGTTGGAGTCCCAGCGGAACCCCAGCACGGCGTCGCGGAGCACGTCGAAGAATTCCACGCTGATGTAGACCCGTTCGCCGGCCTGGAAAGTGTCGGCCGGCTCGCTGGGCCGCTGCAAGCCGTCCACCGAGCGCGTGGTTACCACGCGGCCCACCTTTGCCCGCAGCTCGGCTGGCGGGGGCGCGGGGGTGGGCGCCGGGGTTCGTTCGTCCGGGCTGGCGGTGGAAGCGGCGGTTGGCGCAGGGGTCTGAGGCGCGGCGGTTGGCGGCGGAGGCGGCGTCGGCGCGGCAGGCCTGGGGGACGCCGCGGCGGTGGCCGTGGGCCGCGGCTCGGCCAGCACGGTCGGGGCCTCGGCGGGCGGGGCGCTGGCCGTCGGCAGCGGCGGCACCGACGGCCCCGCCAGTGCGGACGGCTCGTCCGCGGGCGCGGCGCCGCACGCCAGCAGCGCCGAACTCAGCAAGCTCAGCAGCCCAACGCAAAGCGCCCCGCCAATAAACAGGCGGCGGGTCCGCTCCCGCGTGCAACGCCTATGAGTACGCATAGCTACCTTGCGCCGTGGCAGGGACGCTGCGAACGCTCCCGAGGTGCTCGGCGCGGTCGAGTTTAGCAACGGCGCTCCGCCGCAAACGTTCGCGCGCCGACTGCGCCCAGCCGCGCCGGCGGGACTCGCGCCTGCGCGGGAATGGGCGCGGCGCGGGGTGGAATGGCGGCGGCGGGGGAGGGGGGGGTGCGGGCGCACGCGGACGCTGGCGAACGGACCTGCGTTCGCTGCTGGAGCGCGCCGGAGCGGCGCGGCGTTACGCCGAAGGCGCGGACGCTCGTTCCGCGAGCACGCCGCGGAGGCGTTCGATCACCTGCTCCGCAACCACGTCCAGCGGCGCGTCCACGCGGGCGCCCGCCGCCAGGGCATGGCCGCCGCCGCCGAACGCTGCGGCCACGTCGTCGATGCGGGGCCCGCGCGAGCGCAGGCTGACGCGCGTGCAGCCGGGCGCCAGCTCGTAGAACGCGACCGCGGCAACCGCGCCCTCGATTTCCTGCAGCGCCGTGGGAATGCCCTGAGAATCGGTCATCCGCGCGCCGGCCGCGCGCGCCATGGATGCGCTGACGGTGGTCCACACCAGCCGCCCGTCGGCCGAGCGCTGGACGGCCGCCAAGGCCGCGCCGAGCAGCCGCGACGCCTCGAACGTTTGCGTGGTGAGCACGTGCCTGGGCACGCCCGAGGTGGCGCCGCCGCGCCGCGCCAGGTCGGCCGCGGCGCGCAGCGTGCGCGGCCCGGTGCTCTCGATCTGAAATCCCAGCGTGTCTGCCACCAGGCCCGCTTGCAACGCCACCGCGCCCTCGGGCGGAATCTCGACCCCAAGCGTGGTCAGCAGCAGCCACACCACCTCGGCGGCCGCGGCCGCCGCCGCGTCGACGTAATTGACGTCGCCGTAGCAGGTGTTGCTGACGTGGTGGTCGACGTTGACCCGCGGGCGCACTTCGAACAGCGCCGCGCGCAGGTCGTCGTCGGAGGTCAGCAAGGCGGGGGTTGCCGTGTCCACGCAGACAAGGGCGTCGAACCGCCGGCCGGCCGGCGGCTCGTCCAGCAGCCGGCGCTCCAACGGGCGCACGCCGTCGACGCCGGGAATCGCGGCCATCACCGAGTCGATGACGTCGGGACGGCTGACCGCGGTTACGGGGTCCGCGCCCAACGCCCGACAGATGGCCGCCAGCCCCAGGGCGGACCCCAGGCTGTCGGGGTCGGGGTCGGCGTGCGACACGATCAGCGGACGCCTGGCGCGGCGCACGTGGGCCGCAACCGCAAGGCGCGCGCGCGCCGCGGCGTGCGTGTCGGAAATGGAACGCGGTACCAGGAAGAACAGGCGCGTCAGGTTACTTCACGCCGGCGGGCCGCTCGCATGTGGATAGGAGCGCTTCCGCGTGCTAGGTTCGGGCTATAAGGGTTTCCAGCCGAGCGCTGGACTGGATGCGGGGGCCACATGAGCGCGGTTGACACGGGCGAGCGCATTGCGCTGCCGCAAGACAAGCCGAACGCCGGGCGTGTGTCGCTGCCCCTGGCCGCGCCGGCCCCGGCGCCGGCCAACGGCGTGTCGCTCACGCAGCGGGCGGCGCGGGCGTTCAGCGACATCCTGTCCCAGAAGGGCGAGACCTACGGCGCGCTGAAGGTGGCCGTGACGGGCGGCGGCTGCGCGGGCTACCAGTACGCCATGGCCATTGCGCGCGCGCCCGAGCCCACCGACGTCGCGCTGGAGTCGCGCGGCGTGGACATCCTTCTGGACGGGTCCACGGCGCACATGATGGTCGGCGCCGAGATCGACTTCATCGACAGCATGATGGGCCGCGGCTTCACCGTGCGAAACCCCAGCGCGCAAGAGACCTGCGGCTGCGGCAGCTCCTTCAACACCGACGGCTCGGGCGTCCAGACCGGCGCCTGCGGCGCGTAGTCCGACCGCAGCGGCGCGCGCATTTCGCTGCGCATTCGCCGTTGCGGGCGCTGCGTGTGACGCGGCTCCCCGTCAGGCGGGGCCCCGTTCGTCGTCGCTGAAACCGAGGCCGTCCAGCGCGCTGCGGGCGGCCTGGGCCTCGTTCCAGGGCGCTTCGTGGTCGGCGAACTGGATGGTTCGTTCGTGCCCCTTGCCGGCCAGCACCACCACGTCGCCGGGCGCGGCCGCGGCGCACGCGCGGGCGATGGCGGCGCGTCGGTCGTGGACGACCTCGACGACGGCGCCGTCCGCCGAGGCGCCGGCCAGCACGGCCCGAGCGATGTCGTCGGGGCGTTCGCGGCGCGGGTCTTCGTTGGTGACGAAGGCGGCGTCGGCCAGCCGCGAGGCAACCTCGCCCAGCATGGGGCGCTTGGCCTTGTCCTGATCGCCGGCGCTGCCGAAGACCACCAGCACCCGCCCGTCGGTGCGCTGGCGCACGGCGCGCAGGCAGGCGGCCAACGCGGCCGGCGTGTGGGCAAAGTCCACGATCACCTCGAACGGCTGGCCGCGGCGCACTAGTTCCATGCGGCCTTCGACCGGCGGAAAGGCTGGCAGCCGCTCGACGCCGGCGGCAATGCCGCCCGCAATGCTGCCCACGCAGGCAACCGCGGCGGCCACGTTGGGCACGTTCCAGGCGCCAATCAGGGGCGTGTCGACCTCCCAGGCGCCCCAGGGTGAAGTTCCGGCCATGACGAGACCCGCGGCGCCGGCGCCGACGGCGCGCGCGGACACGTCGGCGGGATTCGTTTCGCCAAAGGTCAGCACGTCGAGCGCGCAGCCCTGGGCGAATCCGGCCACGACAGGGTCGTCGGCATTCAAGACCGCGAGCTTGCCGTGGTCGTCGGCCTCGGCCTCGGCCAGCAGGTCCAGCAGCCGCCGCTTGGCGGCGCGGTAGCCCTCGATCGAGCCGTGCAGATCGAGGTGCTCGTGGGTGACGTTGGTGAAGACGGCGCGGTCGAACGCGAAGCCGTCCACGCGCGCCAGCTCCAGCGCGTGCGAGGCCACTTCCAGCACGGCCCAGGCGTCGCCCCCCGCGGCCATCTGGTGCAGCAGGCGGGCAACGACAGGCGCTTCCGGGGTGGTGAGCCGGCTGGTCTTGTCCAGCTCGCGGCCGCCGGCGCGCACGTTGACGGTGGTGGCTTCGCCCACGCTGGGAACGTACGCGCCCAGCATCCAGGCAATCAAGCGCGCGGTGGTGGTCTTGCCGTCGGTGCCAGTGACGCCGACCAGGCCCAGGCGGCGGTCGGGGTCGCCCCAAAAGCGGCGGCTGACGGCGGCCAGCGCGCGGCGGCCGTCGCGCACGAGCGCCAGGCCCACGCCGGCGGGAACCTCCACGCGGCGTTCGGCCACGATGGCCGCGGCGCCGGCGGCCAGCGCGGCGGGCACGAAATCGTGGCCGTCCACGCGCAGCCCCCGGCGGCAGACGAAGCACGCGCCGGGCCGCACCTCGCGCGAGTCGTGGGCGACCTGGCGGATCTCGGCGGCGGCCGCCTGCACGAGTTCGGCGCCCGGCAGCGCCGCCGCCAGGTCCTGAAACTTCGCGCGCACGTCAGACGCTCGGCGGCGCGCCGCGGCCGCGGCGGCGCTGGAGGGCGGCGCGCAGCCGCAGCGCGCCCGACGTGACGGCCCAGGCGCGCAGCCGCTGGATCGGCAGGTCGAACGCGCCGGGATAGGTCACGGGCTCGGGGCGGAACCCCAGCTTGAACCGGTGCACGCCCGCCATCAGATCGTTGGGGTCGTCCGGGTCCGCCATGCCCCACAGATCGTAGCGGCGGCACCCCTGGGCGCGCGCCCAGCGCATGGCGGCCCACTGGGCGGCGTGCGGCGCCATGCAGCTGCGCTGCTCGGCCGACGACGCGCCGTAGAGGTACACCGCCGCGGGGCCGTAGGCCGCGGCCAGCAGCGCCGCCAGCGTCTGCCCCTGGCGGCGGGCCAGAAAGAGGACGGCCTGGCCGCCGAACGCCTGGTGCACGCTGCGGTAGTAGGCGGGGGCGTGGATGGCGAACCCTTGCCGTGCGGCGGTGGCTTCCGTCAGCGCGTAGAACTCGCCGAACGCCTCGGCGTCCTGGCGCGCCTCCACGTCCACGCCGCGCCGTGCGGCCAGCCGAATGTTGTAGCGCATCTTGGGTTTGAACGAGGCCAGCAGGTCGTCGTCGGCGCGGTCGACGCGCACGACGGCGGTGCGGGGAATCTGAACGAACTGCGCGGACGCTCGGAACCCCAGCGACGCAAGCGCGGCGGCGTGGTCGGCGCGCACGGGTTCGACCCGCAGCAGCGACGCGCCCGCACGCCGCGCCGTGCGCGCGCACGCGCGCAGCAGCAGCCGCGCGTCGTCGGCGCTGTCCGCCAGCGGCCCGCGCGGCACGTAGGCCAGGCCAAGCGTCGGCCCCGCAGGCGTCAGCCGGCGCGCGCGGACGAGCATCTGAACGCCGCCGCGGATCGACCCGTTGGCGCCGGTGGCCAGACGGGTGGCGCGCCAGCCGTAGCGCGACTTCAACCCGCCCCAGGCGGACGCTTGCAAGAAACTGGCGTCGGCGCGCGCGGCCGCGAATCGGTCCCACGCGGCCGCGTCGTCCACGCGCCAGACGTCGGCCATGCCTCAGCCTCGCGCTCGCGCGGCGGTGTGCAGCGCCACGGCGCCAAACCCCAGGCGCCGCATGCGCACGTCGGTCAATCCCGCGTCCGCCATCAGCTCGGTCAGCGTCTCGGCGCTCACGAACCCGTCCACGGAGCGCGGCAGCCAGGTGTAGGCGCTGGGATGGCGGCTGACCGCGCGGCCCAGCAGCGGCACCCAGCGGTTGAAGTAGAACCGAAAGAGCGCGCGCAGCAGCGGCTGCCGCATGGGGGTCATTTCCAAAATGATCACGCGCCCGCCCGGGCGCAGCAGGCGCCTCATGGCGGCGAAGGCTTCGGGCAAGCCGTCCAGGTTGCGCAGGACGAAGGCGCTGACGACGGCGTCCGCCGAGCCGTCGGCCAGCGGCATGCGCAGCGCGTCGCCCTGCACGCAGTGCGCGCGCGCGCCGCCGGGCAGCGCCCGGATGCGGCGGCGTCCGACTCTGAGCATGGCGCCGGCGAAGTCCAGGCCGACGACGCGCACTTGGCGCTGCCCGCGGCGCAGGATTTCGATGGCCAGATCGCCGGTGCCCGCGCCCACGTCCACCACCACGCGCGGCCGGCCGGCCAGCAGGTCGTCGACCGCCCGGCGGCGCCAGCCGCGGTCCATGCCCAGACTGATCAGAACGTTGAGCAGGTCGTAGCGCGGCGCGATGGCGTCGAACATCGGGCGCACCCAGTCGGCTTTGCGCGCCTCTGCGGCCGCGGGTCCGTCAGCGCGTTCGGTTGGTCGCATAGGTCACCAGGTCGGCCAGCGCGAGGAAGGCGGGCGTGCGCGGCAGCCTGGCCAGGGCGGCGCGCGCCTGGGCGGCGTATTCCGCGCCGACCGCGCGCGCCGCGCGCACGGCGCCTGCGGCTTCCAGCGCCTGGATCGCGGCGTCCACGTCCTCGGCGGGCACCGGGGCGCCGCCGGCCAGCCCGCGCAGCGGCGGCGCGGGCGAGGCTGCGCGGTCCAGATATTCGATGACCGGCAGCGTCAGCGCGCCGGCGCGCAGGTCGCCGCCGACGGGCTTGCCGGTGCGCTGCGAAACGCCGGCCACGTCGAGCACGTCGTCGGTGATCTGGAACGCCATGCCCAGCGCGCGCCCGAAGTCGTGCACGGCGGCGGCGGCTTCCCTGTCCACGTTGGCCAGCACGCCCGCGGCGCGGCAGGGCAGCGCGATGAGCGAGGCGGTCTTGCGTTCGATTTTGGCCAGATACTGGGTCCGCGCGTCGGCCGCGTCGCCGGTGTAGACGGGCGCGGCGAATTCGCTGCGCGACATGGCGTGAATCGTATCGGCGAACTGCCGCACGATCGTGGGGCGGTCGAGCCGCGCGATGAGGTCCGCGGCGGTTGCAAACAGGTAGTCGCCGGCCAACACCGCCACTTTCTGCGTCCAGGCCACGTGCACGGCGGGGCGGCCGCGGCGGGCGTCGGCGTCGTCCACAATGTCGTCGTGCACCAGCGTGGCGCTGTGCAAGACCTCGGCGCCCGCGGCCAGCAGCACCAGGTCGGACTCGTCGGCGCCCAGGCCCTGGCCGGCCAGCAGCGCAATGGCGGGCCGCAGCCGCTTGGCCGGGCCGCCCAGCACCGCGCGCAGCACGGCGTGCAGGGTGGGGATGTCGCTCGCGGCGGCGCACTGGTCCAGCACGGACTCCACCCTGGCCAGGCCGCCGCGCGCCGGCGCCAGAATGTCCGCCAGCTCGCGCAGCGGCCGCGGCGCGGTCAGGGAATCGGAGCGCACCGAAACAAGCTCTGGGCGTTGTGCACGGTGAGTGCTTGCAGCGACGATATTGACACGCCGCGCAGGGCGGCCAGCACGGCAAGCGTGTGCGGCAGGTAGGCCGGCTCGTTGCGCCGCCCCCGTCGCGGCGCCGGGGCCAGGTACGGCGCGTCGGTCTCCACCAGCAGACGCGCCGCGGGCACGGCGGCCGCCATGGCGCGCACGTCGTCCGCGCGCGCGAACGTGACGATGCCGGAGATGGACACGTGCAGGCCAAGTGCGGCGAACCGCCGCGCGTCGTCGGCGCTGCCGGTGAAGCTGTGCATCACGCCGCCGGCCGCCCCCAGCTCCTGGGCCAGCACGCGCTCGACGTCCGCCAGACTGTTGCGCTGGTGGACTACCAGCGGCAGCTGGAGGTCGGCGGCCAGCCGGCAGTGGGCGCGGAAGGCGCGCTCTTGCACGGCGGCGGGTTGGTGCGCGTGATGGAAGTCCAGCCCGGTCTCGCCAATGGCCCGCACCTGCGGGTCCCGCGCCAGCGCGCGCAGCTCGTCCAGCGCCTGGGCAGCGCCGGCCGCCTGGGCAAAGGCCCCGCAGTCGTGGGGATGCACCCCCACGGCGGCGAACCAGCCCGGCGCCGCGCGGCTCAGCTCCACGGCGCGCGCACTGGTTGCCAGGTCGGCGCCGATCATCATCCCGCCGTGCACGCCGGCGGCCCTGGCCCGCTCCAGGAGCTGGTCCAGGTCGTCGGCGAACGCCGCGTCGGCCAGGTGGGCGTGACTGTCGAACAGCGCGGTCACGCGTCCAGGCGCGGGAAGATTGGGGGGCCGCCGGGCACGCGCTGGCCGGGCGTGAGCGCGCTGGCCTCCGCGCCCCAGACCGCCGCCTGCGCTGCGCCCACGTGCGCCTCGATGGCGTCGGCCGCCCGCGGCGTGACCGGCCGGACCATGGTGGCAATGCGCGGCAGCGTGTCCAGGACGGACGCCAGCACCGTTGCCAGGCGGCCGCGGCCGGCGCCGCCGCGCGCCAGCTTCCAGGGTTCGGTGCGGTCGATGTACTGGTTGGCCGCGGTTACGTACTGCCAGATGGCCGCCAGCGCCAGGTGAAAGCGCCAGGCGTCGAAATGGTGCGCCGCCCGCTCCCAGGCCGTCTGCTCGGCGGCGCGCAGCTCGGATTCCAGCACGGTTGGCTCGCCGGGTTCCGGCAGCACGCCGCCGAAGTAGCGCCCCAGCATGGAGGTGCTGCGCAGCACCAGGTTGCCCAGGTCGTTGCCCAGATCGTCGCGGTAGCGGCGGGCCACGCCTTCCCAGGTGAAGTCGCCGTCGCGCTCGAACGCCACCTCGCGCAGCAGGAAGTAGCGCAGCGCGTCGGCGCCGAACCGCTCCACGACCTCGGCCGGCCGCACCACGTGGCCGCCGCTCTGGCTGAGCTCCTGGCCGGCAAAACTGACCCAGCCGTGCACCACGATCTGGCGCGGCAGCTCCAGCCCGGCCGCCATGAGCATGGCCGGCCAGTAGACGGCGTGAAACCGCACGATGTCCTTGCCCACCACGTGCGCGTCGGCGGGCCAGTAGCGGGCGAACAGGCCGCCAGGGTCGGGCTGGCCGAACCCCACGCCGGTGATGTAGTTGATCAGCGCGTCGAACCAGACGTAGATGACGTGGTCCGGGTCGTTGGGCAGCGGGATGCCCCAGCGCTTGCCGGCGCGCGAAATGCTGAAGTCGGTGAGCCCCTGCCGCAGGAACCCCAGCATTTCGTTGCGGCGCGACACCGGCGCCACGAAGTCGGGCCGTTGCTCGTACAGCTCCAGCAGGCGCTCTTCGTAGCGCGACAGCGCGAAGAAGTAGTTGTCCTCCGCCACCCACTCGGGCCGGGCGTTGTGCACCGGGCAGCGCTCGTCCGCCAGTTCGTCTACGCCGTAGAACGCTTCGCAGCGTCCGCAGTACCAGCCTTCGTAGCGGCCTTTGTAGATGTCGCCATTCTCGAAGGCGCGCTGGTAGAACGCGCGCACGGCGTCCAGATGGCGCGGCTCGGTGGTGCGCACGAAGTCGTCGAACACCACGTCCACGCAGTCCCAGGCGGCCTGGAACCGGGTGGCGATCTGGTCGGCGTACGCCTGCGGCTCGCGCCCAGCCGCGCTGGCGGCCTGGCTGACGCGCTGGCTGTTTTCGTCCAGCCCGCCCAGGAAGTAGACGTCGCGGCCGCGCAGCCGCTGGTAGCGCGCCATGGCGTCGCCGGCAATCATCTCGAACGAGTGGCCGACGTGCGGCTCCCCGCTGGAGTAGGGAATCGACGTCGTCAGGTAATAGCGGGACACAAGCCACCGCCGCAGGTCGTGCGCATCGGGCGATTCTACGCTGCGGCGCTGGAAGCGGCAGCCGCGGCGGCAGAGACGTACCCCGCACGGGCGTTCGCGCAGACCAGCGCCAAGCGCGGCCAAGTGCTGGGCATGGCGGAGACGCACCCCACACGGGCGTTCGCGCAGACCCTTCGACTCGCACGGGTGGATGCCCGCCTTCGCGGCAATGCCCGGGGATGACGATGATGCTTGGGTGAACGGGAGCGCTGGAAGTTCGACTGACGGCTAGGGGGTGCGCAGCCCGCGGGCGACCTCGTAGACCTCGCCGCGCGGCAGGTCGAGTTCGCGCGCCACGTCGCCCGCCGCTTTGCCGGGCGGGCGGCCGGCGCGCAGACGCTCGCGCAGCAAGGCCTCCACGCGTGCGCGGTCGATCACGGTCTCGGACACCACCCCGCCCACGTCGATCACGACCGTGATCTCGCCGCGCGCGCCCACGGCAGCCAGGTGGTTCGCAACGTCGGCCAGCGTCGATTCGCGCACGTCCTCGTAGAGCTTGGTGAGCTCGCAGCAGAGAGCCGCGGGCGCGTCGCCCAGCCAGTCCAGCAGCTCGCGCAGCCGGTCGTCGGCGCCGTGCGGCGGCAGATAGATCACCAGCGTGCGCGCCGTCTCGGCGGCCATGCGCACCAGCCGCGCGCGCCGCGTGCGGCGCTCGGGCAGGAAACCCAGAAACGCCACCGGCTGCCGCGCGAACGTCACCACCGACAAGGCGGCAGTCAGCGCCGAGGGGCCGGGCACGGGAACGACCGGCATGCCCTCGCCCCGCACGCGCGCAATCAGGTCGGGGCCCGGGTCGGAAACGCCCGGGGTTCCCGCGTCCACGATCAGCGCGGCGTCGCCCGCGCGCAGACGCTCGACGATGGCGTCCTCGCGGCTCTCCGGGCTGTCCTCGCGGTAGACGATGACTTTGGCCGCCGCACCCAGATGGCCAAGCAGCTTGCGCGCGCGGTCGGAGTTTTCGGCCACCACCACCTCGACCTCGCCCAGCACGCGCGCGGCGCGGAAAGTCAGGTCTTCCAAGTTGCCGATAGGCGTAGCCACGACATAGAGCGTCCCCATGCAGCGAGTCTACGCAGCCGCCCCACCGCCGCACCGCCCCACCCACACACCGCCGCCGCACCGCCCCACCGCTCACACCGCCGCCGCACCGCGCCAAGCTCGCCGCCGTGGTTCGGTAGCTTTCCTCTGGCCTTCTTGTTCCCTCTCCCCGCGCCGCGGGGAGAGGGTTAGGGTGAGGGGCGTCCGCAGCGCCAGCAGGGACGAGCCGCCCCATGCCCCGCGCGCAGGCGCGAAACACGGCGGCGTTGTCCAGATCGGCGCCGGCGTCCAGACCGACCCCGCGCGCAAGCACGAACCACCCCAATTCGCCCCACCGCCCCAAAACACCTCCGCGCACCCCCGCGCTGTCGGTGCTAAGCTTCCTCGGCTACGTGTGACATGATAGACCTCGCATCGAGATGCGGCGGGGAGAGCCGGCCCAACCAAGCCGGGCAACCCGCCAGCGGATGCCGGCACGGCGCCGCGTCCGGCAGCACTCGCTGCACGATGCGAGGGTCAGCGGTGCGGTGACCGCATCCCAGGGCCTGGGTGCGCGCCCGACGCCAAAGGGATGTGACGAAGATGGGTGCGGACCGATGCGCCGCCCGGCGGCGCATGGCGATGGCGGCGCCCGCGCACGACGCGGGCCGCCCGGGTCGTTCGACCCTTTGGACTTCCGCCATTCCCTGACGCTCCCGGCGTCCACCCAAGGACCATCCGCCATGGCCACCACGCAAACGCTCCGCTGCCGCGAGTGCGGCCGCACCTACCCGCTCATCGCCAGCCACATCTGCGAGTTCGACTTCGGCCCGCTGGAAGTGCAGTTCGATTACACCGCCGCCCGCCAGACCATCTCGCGCCGCGCCATCGCCCAGCGCCCCCCCACGCTCTGGCGCTACCACGAGCTGCTGCCCGTGGACGGCGGCTGGGACCCGACCTGGCCGGTTGGCTTCACCCCGCTGCAGCGCGCCGACAACCTGGGCGAACGCCTGGGGCTCACCAACCTCTACGTCAAGAACGACACCGTCAACCCGACCTACTCCTTCAAAGACCGCGTGGTGGCCATGGCCGTCACCAAAGCGCGCGAGTTCGGATTCGAAACCTTTGCCTGCGCCTCCACCGGCAACCTGGCCGGCGCCGTCTCCGCCGCCGGCGCGCGCCACGGCATGCCCACCTACGTCTTCATGCCCGCCGACCTGGAGCCCGGCAAAATTCGCGGCGCCGCCGTCTACGGCGCCGGCATCGTGGCCGTGGACGGCACCTACGACGAGCTGAACCGCCTCTGCAGCGAAATCGCCGACCTCTACAACTGGGCCTTCTGCAACATCAACATCCGGCCCTACTACGCCGAAGGCTCCAAGACCCTCGCCTTCGAGACCGTCGAACAGCTCGGCTGGACCGCGCCCGACCACATCGTGGCCCCCATCGCCTCCGGGTCGCTCTACACCAAGATCGGCAAAGCCATGCGCGAGCTGGTGGACGTGGGCCTGCTGGAGTCCCAGGCCACCCGCATCCACGGCGCGCAGGCCGACGGCTGCGCCCCCGTGGCCGAAGCCTTCGCGCGCGGCCAAACCACCTACCGCCCCGTGCGCACCCCCGACACCGTGGCCAAGTCACTGGCCATCGGCAACCCCGCCGACGGGTTCTATGCGCTGAAGCTGGCCCAGGCCGTGGACGGCGTCATCGAGTCCGTCACCGACGACGAAATCGTCAGCGCCATGCAACTGCTGGCCTCCACCGAAGGCGTCTTCGCCGAAACCGCCGCCGGCGTCACCATCGCCGTGCTGGCCAAGCTGGCCGCGCGCGGCATCATCGCGCGCGACGACCTGACCGTGGCGCTGGTGACCGGCAACGGACTCAAGACGCAGGAAGCCGTCGACGGGCGCGTAGACGCGCGCTTCGAAATCAGACCCAGCATCGCCTCGTTCGAGGCGACCCTGGCCGACCGCGGCGCGCTGGCGCCGGTCTAAGCAGGAGATCCCCCCATGCCCCGTGTCCGCATCCCCACCCCGCTCCGCAGCCTGACCGACGGCCAAAGCACCGTGCAGGTCGACGCCGCCACCGTGGCCGAGCTTGTCCACAACCTCGAGGCCGCCCACCCCGGCTTCGGCGAACGCATCCTGGACGCCGACGGCGAGCTGCGCCGCTTCGTCAACATCTACGTGGACGGCGAAGACATCCGCTTCCGCGACGGCTTCGCCACCCCCGTCACCCCCAGCACCGAAATCTCCATCGTGCCCTCCGTCGCCGGCGGCGCCGGCGAAGCCCAACGACCCGCGCCCCGCGTCGTCTCCCTGGGCTGAGCGCCCATAGAGCGGCGCAGCGCGCGGGCCGCCCTGGCGTTCCGACCCCGCCAGGTCTGAGCGGGCGCTGCGGGCCGCGCGCGTAGAATGCAAAGGCGCTGGCGCGCCGTGCGCGGCCGCGGCTCGCCGCGCCGGGCGGGGAACCGATCCCTGGAACGCTGGCAAAGGGAGTCCTGGTGACGGCAACGACGGAGCGCCCCAACAAAAACGCGCTCCAGCAGGCGCTCGACGTCTTCCGCGACGCCATGCGCCCCTTCATCGTCAAGAACCTCAGGAGCGTGCGCGGGCGGCAGGTCGAGGACCTTATCCTCGACGCCTTGAACCCGAACCAGGCCGACCAGGTTGCGCACAACCTGAGTCGCGATGGCGGCGACCTCGAAGCTGCAATCGACATCGGCGACTTTCCGCAGATCGTCAGCAGGAACTGGCACGACGCCTTCGGTCGAAGATTCGCCGACCGATCGGTCCAAAGCCTGCTGTGGCTCGTCAAGGAAGCGCGCGACAAGACCGCGCATCCGGGGCGGCAGGACCTGGACGGCGAATACGCCCGCGCCCGCATATCCCTCATGGCCGAAGTGTTGGGGCTGATCGGCCAGCCGGACCAGCGGCGCACGGTCGAAACGATCAGGGACCAGCGGCTCGCCGGGCCCCGCCCCAGCGACGACCGCACGGAGAAGCCGACCAAGCCCGCGGCGGCCAATGGGCGGCGAGCGCCGCGGCTCGTCAGCAACCTCGAACCCTGGCGCGCGGTCATCAAGCCCAGCCCCGACGTTTCCCAGGGCACCTTCCGCCAGGCCGAATTCGCGGCGGACCTGCAACAAGTCCACGACGGGCGCGCCAGCGCCACCGAGTACGGCAACCCGGTCAGCTTCTTCAACCACACCTACATCACGCCCGGCATCCGCACCCTGTTGGTCAACACCCTCCAGCGGCTCACCGGCAGCGGCGGCGACCCGGTCATCCAGACCAAAACCGGCTTCGGCGGCGGCAAGACCCACAGCCTGATCGCCCTCTACCACTTCGTGAACCACGCCGACGCCCTGGCCGGCCCGTCGTCCCAGGCCGTTGCGCAGCGAACCAGCGCCGAACTCACCGACATCATGCGCACCGCCGGCGTGCAGCTCGGCGACGACTTCCAGCCCCGGACCGCTGTCCTGGACGGCACGCACCTGACGCCCACCGACCCGAGCGTGACCGAAGAAACCGGCGACCCGCTCAACACCCTCTGGGGACAGATGGCGTACCAGCTGGGCGGGCAAGACGCCTACGAGATGGTTGGCACGGCAGCCCGTCAGGGCAGCGCTCCCGGCGGCGCGCAGTTGGACGCGTTGTTCCAGCAGATGGCGCCGTGCGTCATCCTCATCGACGAGCTGGTCGCCTACGTGCGCAACGCCGGCGACGCCCAGGACAACATCTACACCTTCGTCCAGGCGCTGACCCAGGCCGTTCGTCGGAACGATGGCGTTGCGTTGGTAGTCACGCTGCCCGACAGCCGCGCCGAGGCCGGCGCCGCCGGCGGCGCCGAGGCCCTGGAGCGGCTCGAACGCCTGCTGGGGCGTATCGAAGCCGTCTGGAAACCCCTGGAAGCCAACGAGGCCTTCGAGGTGGTGCGCCGTCGGCTCTTCGGCGAGGTCAGCGACCCGGCCGCGCGCGACCGCACCTGCCAGGCCTTTGCCGCCATGTACGGCCGCTCGCGCGGCGACTATCCCCGCGAGGCCTCCGAACAGCGCTATCTGGAACGGCTCAAAGCCTGCTACCCCATCCACCCCGAAATCTTCGACCGCCTCTACGCCGACTGGTCGTCCATTCCCCAGTTCCAGCGCACGCGCGGCGTGCTGCGGTTGCTGGCAATTGCGGTCAGCCGCCTCTACCAGCACGACCACCTGCCGCTGATCTTGCCCGCCAGCCTGCCGCTCAGCGATCCTGCCCTGGCCGAAGAATTCGTCAAGCTGCTCAGCCAGCAGTGGCAGTCCGTGCTGTCCGAAGTCGACAGCGACACCTCGCGCACCGACGACATCGACCAGGGCCTGCAGCGGTTCGCCGAGGTCGGCGGGGCCGCGCGCCGCATCGCCCGCACGGTCTTCCTGGGCAGCGCGCCCAGCGGCGCCGTCCGCGGCGTCGACGAGCGGCAGATACGCCTGGGCGTGGTGCAGCCCGGCCAGGGCGTCTCCGTCTACAACGAAGCCCTCAGCCGCATGAGCGGGCGCCTCTACTACCTCTACGCCAACAACGGGCGCTACTACTTCCACGCCGAGCAAAACCTCAACAAGGTCGCCGCCGACCGCCGCGGCGAGTTGAGTCAGGCGGACGTCGACGCACACGTCGTCGGCCAGCTCCAGGAGTCCGTCGGGCGCCGCTCGGACGTCATCGTCTGCCCGCAGAGCTCGGCCGACGTGCCCGACGCCGAGCAGGTTCGGCTGGTCGTCTTGCCGCCGCACGCCTCACGGCCGACCCGCGCCAGCGAGAACGACGACGCCAACGACCTGGCGCTGGACATCCTCCTGCGCCGCGGCGACGCCCCCCGCGTGCGCCGCAACACCCTGCTCTTTCTGGCCGCCCGGCGCGACGAGATCCGCGACTTGCGGAACAAGGTCCTCGACTACCTGGCCTGGCAGTCCATCGTCAGCGGCCCGGCCAGAATCGAGAACCTCACGGGCGCCCGCGTCGCCCAGGCCAAGAGCAGCCTCGAAAGCGCCGAACGCGCCGTGCGCAGCGCGCTGGTCCAGGCCTACCGCCAGGCGCTGGCCCCCGTGCAGGACGATCCGCAACACGCCAACTACCGGCTGTCCGCGGCCGAGATCGACACCGCGGACAGCGGCGGCGCAATCGCCGACGCCGCCTTCCGCCGCTTCTGCGACGACGAAGCGCTGGTCGAAACCATCTCCCCCACGGCCCTTGCCACCTTCTTGCAGCAATACGTCTGGAGCAACAACGCGTACCGCGACCACGTCGCCGTCGACGCGCTCTGGGACATGCTGACCAGCAACGTCTACATGCACCGGCTGCGCAACGGCAGCGTCCTGCAGCGGGCCATCGCCCAGGGCGTGCCCGAGGGCGCGTTCGGCTACGCCGGCGGCTACCAGGCCGGCAGCTACCAGAACCTGCGCTTCCGCGAGCCGCAGGAAGACCCGCAGCCCGACACCCTGGCCGAACGCGGCCCGGGCCTGCTGGTCAGCGCCGAAATGGCGGAACTCGTGAAAGCCGAACAGCCGCCGCCCGTCGTTGGACCGGACCCGCCGCCCGTCGTTGGGCCGGACCCGCCGCCCACCGTCGACCCGACGACGCCGACCACGACGCCGATAACGCCGTCGCCGCCCCGCCCCACGCGCATCGTCGCCGTCAAGACCCTGGCGGACGATATCTCGCTGGACGAGGTCAACCAACTCCGCGACGAGATCATCCGCAATCTGCGCGGCAAGAACGTCGAGCTAACCGTCCAGATCACGATTCGGGCGCACAAGCCCGACGGCTTCGCGGAAAACGTCACGCGCGCCGTGCGCGAGAACAGCCCACAGCTGGGGATGGACTACCGCGAGCACGCCTGAAACAGCAACGCGCCCGCCGCCGTCACCGTCGCAGGCGGACTACCCGCGGGGCGTCCAGAAGCTCGCGGCCGAGGGTGGCGCGTGCTGGGCGGCCGACGGTCGACGCATCCGCTATACTCGGACGCGAGCCAGGCGATGAGACCTCTCCGATGACTGACCCGACGAAGATGCGGGCCGCGTACCTGTTCGCGCGCCCCTCGCTTCTTGGCGGCGTTGCGAGCCTTCTGGACTTCGGCGGCACGCTGACCGAGTACAACACGGCCAACACGCCCGCCCAGGCCGACACGCTGGCCCTCTGGAGCGACTGGCTGGCGGTCGGCGACGACATGTGGGCGGCGATCGAAACCTACGATGGCACGCTCCCCAAGCACCAACGATTGAGGCGCCCGGCGGCCAAGCCGAACTGACGTGACTGAAGCCGAAGACGAGGCGGAGCCGCGCCGCGGGCGAGCGGCGGACTCGTCCGGCGAAGACCTTCCAGCATCCACGCATTCCTCCGAGCGAGCGCAGGTCGTGAGAGCCGTACGTGCGTCGCTGTACGCAGGCCCCATTCCACCGCCCGAGGCGCTGGCTCACTACGAAGACGTCTTGCCAGGGTTGGCCGACCGAATCATGGCCGAGGCCGAGCGCCAACAGGCGCATCGCCAAGCGCTCGAGACGAGCGTCGTCCAGCACGAGGCGCGGCGAAGCATGGCTGGGTTGTTCGTCGGGGGCTTCGTCGCACTGGCCGCGATTGTGGTCGCCGGGGTGCTCGCCGCGCAGGGACAGCAGTGGTTTGGCATCGCCACCGCGCTGGCGACCATCGTCTCGCTCGCCGG
This sequence comes from uncultured Chloroflexota bacterium, assembly GCA_958296175.1. Taxonomy (GTDB): domain Bacteria; phylum Chloroflexota; class UBA11872; order UBA11872; family UBA11872; genus UBA11872. The sequence continues at coordinate 335,370 of OY282448.1, read as the reverse complement.
CGTCTTCGTCCATGGAACTCAGAACCGGAGCCGAGAGCGGGCGGCGCGCCTGCGGGACACCCTCCGCCCCACGATCGACGTCGCCGCGGAACCCGCGGAACCCGAGGACCCGCCCGCCGCCCCCGAACTCCCGCGCGAATGACAGCGTCACGCCGGCGCACGCCCGGCGTCAGGTTCGTGGTGCTGCGAGACAACGACGGCGGCGACTGCCAGGCCCTGAAAGAGCGGCTGCGCGGAATCGAGCGCCTGTGCCGAGGGGCTGGGGATTCGGCACGCACGCGGCAGGCGTGCGCCGGCGGCGGCGCATGAGCCCGAGCGTCCGCCGCCGCAAGCTGATCGAAGTCGATCTGCCGTTGGACGACATCAACGCCGAATCCAAGCGCGAGAAGTCCATCCGGCACGGGCACCCGTCCACGCTGCACATGTATTGGGCGCGGCGGCCGCTGGCCGCCTGCCGCGCCGTGATATTTGCCAGCCTGGTGGACGACCCCTCGGCCTGGCCCAAAGTGTTCCCGACGGAGCAAGACCAGATAGACGAACGCGAGCATCTGCACGACGTCATCCGCCGCATGATCGAGTGGGAACACACCGACGAGCGGCGGCCCGAGGCGCGGGAGGTGATGCGCGAAGCCCGTTTCGAGGTCGCGCGCTCGCTGGCGCGCGGCCGCGGCGAACCCGCGCCCACAGAGCCTGAGGACGTGCTGGCCTATCTGCGTGACCACGCGCCGCCGCTGCACGACCCCTTCGCCGGCGGCGGTTCCATCCCGCTGGAAGCCCAGCGCCTGGGGCTGCGCGCCGCCGCCTCCGACCTCAACCCCGTGGCCGTGCTCATCAACAAAGCCCTCATCGAGCTGCCGCCCAAGTTCAGAGACCAGCCGCCCGTCAATCCCGACGCCGACCAAAAGAGCATGACCATAGGCAAAGGACGCACGGCAAAGCGCGTGGCCTGGCGCGGCGCGGCCGGGCTGGCCGACGACATCCGCTACTACGGCCGCTGGATGCGTGACGAGGCCTACGAGCGCATCGGCCATCTCTATCCCCCGGCCACGCTCCCCGACGGAACCGAAGCTACCGTCATCGCCTGGCTCTGGGCGCGCACCATTCCCTGCCCCAACCCCGCCTGCGGCCTGCGCATGCCGCTGATGAAGACCTTCCAGTTGTCCAAGAAGAAAGGCAACGAGCACTGGACGCGGCCGGTCGTCGACCGCGAGGCCAAGACGATGGCGTTCGTGGTGCAAGACCACGCCGAGGGTGTGCCAGACGGGGGCACCGTCGACCGTCACGGCGCAACGTGCGTCGCGTGCGCCGCCACCGCTCCGCTGGCCTATGTCCGCGAGCAGGGCAAGGCCGGCAATATCGGCGAACAAATGACGGCGGTCGTCGCGGAGGGCTATCGCAAGCGCGTGTTTCTTTCGCCCACGGATGCGCACGTCGACGCGGCGGCGGCGGCAAAACCAGATTTTAATTTCGTACCAGAACAAAAATGCCCACGACCGCTGACCTTGTCAGCGGTCGTGGGTACGGAATCACGCATTGGAGCCAACTTTTCACTGATAGACAGCTGACCGTGCTTACTACGCTGAGCGATGTGTTGCTGACAGAAGTCTCCAACAAGATAACTACGCATGAAGCATCAGAAACTTATGCTAAAACTGTGTTTACATACTTATCCCTTGCTATTGGTCGCGGAGCTGATATGTGGAGCAGTTTTTCAAGATGGCACAACTCCGGTGACAAAGTCACCGGAGTTTTCGCGCGTCAAGCGATTCCAATGATTTATGATTTCGCCGAGGGCAACCCGTTCTCCAACTCGACTGGAAACTGGATGGCGCATATCCAGTGGGTTGCTAAGGTCGTTGAGCGGTTGACCGCCGATACGAGCGAGGCTAAGGCTTGGCAGGCGGACGCATCCACCACAACTCACGCTGGAAACGGAACGGTCATCGTGACCGACCCGCCGTACTACGACAACATCAGCTACGCGCAACTGTCGGACTTCTTCTACGTGTGGTTGCGCCCTTTGCTCCGCGGCATCCACCCAGATCTTTTTTCGGGGATCGTGACGCCCAAAGTCGAAGAAATGATCGCCGGACCTCGGTTCCAAGATCCCAGACAACGGTTCGAAGCCTTGCTGAGCGGGGCAATGCGCCGGATGCGGGAACGATGCTCCGACGAGTTTCCCTCGTCCATCTTCTACGCCTACAAGCAGCAGCAGGAGGAGCGCGAGGGACGGACCTCCACCGGTTGGGAAACCATGCTGAACGCCGTGGTTGCGGCCGGCTTTCAGATTGTGGGTACCTGGCCCATGCGCACCGAGCTCACCGAGCGCTCGAATGCGCGGGGAACCAACACGCTGGCCTCCTCTGTCGTGCTGGTCTGCCGCCCGCGGGCGGCGGACGCTCCCGTTGCGACGAGCCGCCAGTTTCGGGACGAACTGGCGCGCGACCTGCCGCCGGCGCTGGACCAGCTCACCCGCGAGGGGCACATTGCGCCCACCGACCTGGCGCAGGCGGCCATCGGGCCGGGCATGCAGGTCTACTCCCGCTTCCAGCGCGTGGAGACCCTCGGCGGCCAGCTGGTGACCGTGCGCAATGCGCTGGCCGCCGTCAACCAGGCCATCGCCGATTACGACCAACAGCAGGAAGGCAGCCTGGACGCCCCGACGCGCTTCTGCCTGGCCTGGCGCCAGCAGCACGGCTACCGCGAAGGTCCCTACGGCGAGGCCGAAGTGCTGTCCCAGGCCAAGAACGTGGCCGTGGACGACCTGGACGCCGCCGGGCTGCTGACCGCGGAACGCGGCCTGGTGCGGCTGCTGCCGCTGGACGACTACGGCCCCGACCGACCGCGGCGCCTGGGCAGCATTACGGCCTGGGAAGGCTGCATGCGCATGGCCTGGCACATGCTGCCCGGCGAGCACGGCGGGGGCGTCCAGGGCGCAGCGGAAGTGGTTCCGATGCTGAGCGGCGCAGCCGCCGACGCCGCCGAGCGGCTGGCGCGCATTCTCTACAACCACGACGACCGCGCCGGCGACTCGGCCAACGCCTATGTCTTCAATACCCTCGTCACCTCCTGGACCGCCATTCGCGAAAAAGCGCAGAGCCTGGCCGAGGCGCCGGAACAGACCGAGATGGATGTTTGAGCCATTCGCGCCTGGTCGGGTCGGCCGCACCGTCCATCCCGAGCCTGTCGAACCGCGGACGCCCGCCCGCCGCCCGAGCCTGCGGTGACGCGCGAGCTGACGCCCTTCGCGGCCAAATATCAGCTGGAGCAGGACCTGCGGCCGTTCACCCGCGCGGAGGTGCGGCGGCTGCCGCGCGGCCGCCGCGGCCTGTACGCGCTCTGGCTGCCGGCCGAACCCGAAGGCGGACACGAGCATCTCTACCTGGGCATGTCCACCACCTGCCTGCGCCGCCGCCTCCTGCAGCACCTGGCCGACGAAACCAACCCCGAACTCCAGCGGCGCCTGCGCCTGTTTCAGGACCTGGTCGAGTTCTCGGTGGCGTTCACCCAGAACACCGCCGAGACCCGCCGCCTGGAGACCGCCCTGATCCAAGCCTGGCGCCCCAAAACCAACCGCACCCTCCCCCCACACCCCACCCCCCACCCAAAGTAAACCCACGGCGCGCCGCCGCGAGTTCGCCGCCGCAGACCCGAAGGGCTGGGTCGGCGCGCCCGGACGGCGGCGGACGCCTACAGTGGCCGAAGATGCGTAAAGTTGATTGCCGTATCCGACCCTTTGGATACTGCCGCCAGATAGAGATCGAGGTCTACGGTAACTAGCGGAGTTTCCTCGGTGACGGCTTCCAAGAGCGCGGCGTCGGCGAGGCCGAGCCGTGTGAACGCACTGTTGGTCGCCGCGGCCGCGCTGCTGATCACGATTTCCTTGCTCTTTTCGATGATGAATCGAAGCGCGCGGAAGAATCGGGACCGCTCGGGTTCTCCGTGTTGCCCAAGCAAGTTGGACGTCTCGGTGAGCGTGTTGGGCGTAACGAACACGTGCTCTACCCGACGAATCAAGTACAGCAACAGATGATAGTCGTCCGCTGTAAACTCTCGCAGCCGTCGGTGCTTGGCGATCAGCTCTCGGTCTACAGTGCCCACAGTGAAGAGCACGAGCAGGTTTGCGTCGATGAAGAATCCGTTCCGAGGCATTCGCTCCGCAACGCGGGCAAGACGCGATTCTAGTAGCTCCCCATCCTGACTATTCCAACGAGGCATTAGCTCCGCAACGCTGGCAAGACGCGATCCGTCAGAGACTTAATGGTCCCGTCGTCACCAATTCGAATGACCTTGTACGCGCGGAAACTTTTGGGGTCCAATTCATAGGCAATGGCGGATTCCTGCTCCCAGGGTCTGGAGAACCCCAGGGTTATGTTCCATTCGTTGGCCTTGTCGTCGAACACGACCTCTTCCAGGCCAACGTCGCTGATCTCTTCGTCTTGGAAGAGTTCATAGAGATACGCGCGCGCATCTTGCACGGCGCTTCTGACGTCCATTTCCCACCTGTCGCAGTTGGCTGGGCCAATTGTACCGCCTGCTGTCAAACGCCCGCGGCGCGCGGCGTACGAGCCGCCGCCGCGGGCTCGACGTGGAGCCGCGGCGGATCGTCCGCGGCGGCGGGGCGGCGGCTCAGACGTCTGGCGGCAGGGGTTTGCGGTTGTCGTAGCCTTCGTCGGTTCCGTGCCAGTAGTCGATTTGGCCTTCGCCCAGGCGCCAGCAGAGGAAGATGTCTTCGCCGTCCAGGTGGGAGGGGAAGTCGATCAGGCCGGTGGCGGGGTCGCGCAGCACGATGGCGCGGGCGCGCAGCCAGGCGACCAGCGGCTGCACATCCCAGAGCGCCGCGATCAGCGCCTGGTGCACCAGGCTCACGTCCACGTGCGACTGGTTGGAGGCCTGGGCGCGTTCGAACGCGCGCCGCTCGGGTTCGGCGGCCAGCCAGACGCGCTGCAGGCTGCTCACGACCTCGCGCACTTCCGGCAGTATGGCGTTGGCTTCGTCCAGGGTGTACTGGTCGTCGTCGGTTTCGTGGTCGGGCATAGGCAGCGTCGCGCAGGGCGTTTCCTAAGTATCAGTCACCAGACGCGGCCGCGCCGCCTTCGTTCCCCGCGCCCGCGCCGGGGACATGCATATCCTGCCCATCCTGCCCATCCATGTTCAGGGTCGGTCCCGCCGCGGCCGGGGTAATGTGCCTGGTATGCGAACGACGTTCGACGTGCTGGTGGTGGGCGCGGGGCATGCGGGCTGCGAGGCGGCACTGGCGGCGGCGCGCATGGGGCGGCGCACGGCTCTGGTGAGCACCAACCTGGCCACCACGGCGCAGATGCCTTGCAACCCTTCCATCGGCGGGCCGGCCAAGGGGAATCTGGTGCGCGAGATCGACGCGCTTGGCGGCGAGATGGGCCGCCACGCCGACCGCACGCACATCCAAATCCGCGAATTGAACACCAGCAAAGGCCCAGCCGTGCGCGCGCTGCGGGCGCAGTGCGACAAACAGGCTTACGGCGCGCTGATGCGGCGGGTCTTGGAGGCGCAGGACGGCCTGGAGCTCGTGCAGGCGCACGTTACGGGGCTGATCTGGACGCCGCAGCGGAGCGGCGGCGCGCCCGGCTGGCGGGTGGAGGGCGTGCGCACGCGCGCGGGCGGCGAGCTGCGCGCGCGCGCCACCGTGCTGACCACTGGCACCTTCCTGCAGGGCCGCATCGTCATGGGCGGGCGGACGGCGGCGGGCGGGCGCCGCGGCGAACCGCCGGCCACGGCGCTGGCGCAGGACTTGCAGCGCGCCGGGCTGGACATGGGCCGCCTCAAGACCGGCACGCCCCCGCGGCTGGCGGCCGGCAGCATCGACTTCCGCCGCGCGCGCGTGCAGCACGGCAGCGCGGAACCGCTGTGGTTCAGTTTCGACCCGCCGCCGCCGTCCGAGTGGTTCGAGCAGCGCCCCGACCCGGTCTATCCGCACGTGCCCGCGCGCACGTGGCGCACGCAGATGGCCTGTTACCAGGTGCACACCACGCCGGCCACGCACGAGCTCATTCGCGCCAACCTGCACCGCGCGCCCATGTTCAACGGCGCCATCACGGCGGCGGGCCCGCGCTACTGCCCGTCCATCGAGGACAAAGTCGTGCGCTTTGCCGCCAAGGACGCGCACGCGCTGTTCCTGGAGCCGGAGGGGTTCCGCACGCACGAGGTGTACGTGCAAGGCGCCAACACCAGCCTGCCGCCGGACGTGCAGGCGGCCATGATCCGCTCGATTCCCGGGCTGGAACGGGCCGAGGTGCTGCGGCCCGGCTATGCGGTGGAATACGACTTCGTGCACCCGCGGCAGCTGGAGCGTTCGCTGGAGGTGCGCGCCGCGCGCCGGCTGTTTCTGGCCGGCCAGATCAACGGCACGACCGGCTACGAGGAGGCCGCCGCACAGGGGCTGATGGCCGGCGTCAACGCCGCGCGCCGCGCCTGGGGCGAGGCGCCGGTGGTTCTGGGACGGGCGCAGGCCTATGTCGGCGTGATGATCGACGATCTGGTGACCAGCGAGCTGACCGAGCCTTACCGCCTGCACACCTCGCGCGCGGAGTACCGCCTGCTGCTGCGCCACGACAGCGCCGACCTGCGCCTGACGGAGCTGGGGCATTCGCTGGGGCTGGCCTCGGACCGCCGGCTGGCCGGCGTGCGGCGGCGGCGGCGGCACGCGCGCCAGACGACCGACTGGCTGCGGGATCTGCGCGTGCGCCCCGCGCCGGCGGTGGACCGCCGCCTGCGCGGGCTGGAGCTGGCCCCGCTGCGCCAAACCACGCGCGGCCTGGAGCTGCTGGCGCGCACGGGCATGACCTGCGAGCTCATCGCGGAGCTCAGCGGCCAGCCCGCCCCGCCGCCCGCGGCCGCCGCGCACGTGGAGTTCGAGGTCAAATACGCGGGCTATATCCGCCAGCAGGAGGCGCAGGTGCGCCGCGCGGCGGCGATGGAGCACCACGAGATTCCCGCCGACCTGGACTATCTGGCCCTGCGCGCGCTGCGCACCGAAGCGCGCCAGCGTCTGGAACGCTTCCGCCCCGCCACCGTCGGCCAGGCCGCCCGGCTGGAGGGCGTGACCCCGGCCGACGTCGCCGGCCTGCTGGTCTACCTCAAGCGCTGCGGGGCAGCGGTCCCGCGCCCCACCGAGGCGTCCGTCTAGCGGCGCGGGGTTCGTTGGAGGCGGCCGTGCACGACTCGGACGGCCAGGACGATGACGGCCAGCCCGGCGGCGATGGGAACGGCCACGATGCCGACCGTGATGGCGGCGTTGGCCAGCCAGCGGCCGATAGCCGCCAGCGCGTCGACCGCGTCGCGGGCGGTGGCGCTCGGGTTCCACACGTCGCGGTCGGCGAATTCTTCCGGCAGGGCGGTCAGGAAGGTGACCGCCTGGTTGTCCACGTCGGCGAGGTCGGGTTCGGCGGAACGAATCGTCGTCTCGGTTTGCAGCCGCCCGCCCGCCCGCTCGACGCGCGCCGTGTAGCTCACCGTGCCGCCGTCGTGGGGCCGCACCCGGGGGTATTCCCAGACCACGGCGCGCTGGGACTCGTCGAAGCGTCCGCCGCCGTCGGCGCGCACGAAGGTCATGCCCTCGGGCAGCCGCTCGACCAGGCGCACCTCGCGCGCGTCGACGTTGCCCGCGTTGCCGTAGTGCAGCGAGTACACGACGTCCCGCCCCACGGCGACGGCCGTCGGGCCGTCCTTGCTGACGTGCAGGTCGACGGCGAAGGTCAGCGTGAGGTCGGCCCGGTCCATGGCGGCGTCGCGCACCAGGCTTTGCGTGCGCGCCTCGGCCGTCGCCTGCATCGGCTCGCCGCTGCCTTCCAGGCGCACTCTCGACCAGACCTCGAATTTTCCGCCGGCACCCAGCCGCTCGAGTGTCCAGACCACGCTGTGGCTGGCCTGGTCGTACACCCCGGGCGCCGACGCCTCCACGAAGATCATGCCGCGGTGCAGGCGGTCGCGCACTTCGAGCGCGCGCACCTCCACCGTTCCCACGTTCTCGACCGTGATGTGCAACGGCACGCGCTGGTGCATGGCGTAGAGGTCGGACGGATGACGCTCCACGCGCAGGTCGGGCGGCAGGTGCAGAAAGACCGTGATGGTGGACAGATCCGTCTGGTCGGTCAGCAGGTCGAGCTGGCCTTGCAAGACTTCGACGCGCTCGCGCACCGCCGCCAGTTCGGCCTGCACGGCCAGGATGTCTTCCACGCTGTCGGCTTGCGCCAGGATGTCTTGCAGCTGGCGTTCGGTGGCCTGGGCGTTGCGCAGCCGCGACGCCACGTCGGTGAACTGCCCCGTCACGTCGCTTGCGGTCACGGCTTCGGAAATGACCTGGCTGCCCAGCGCGCGGATGCGCTGCAGGGTCGCGTCGAAGCGGTCCACAGGCACGCGCACGGTGATGGAACCGACGGCGTTGGGGTCGTCGCCACGCTCGTCGCTCTTGGACACGAACGCGCCGGGGACGGCGTTCACGACGCCGCGGACGGCCCGCAGGCTGGCCGCAACGTCGGCCACGACGAGGCTGAGGGTGGCGGAGCGGATGACGCGGCGAGCGGCGGCGCTGGAGGCCTGCGCCTGCTGGGCGGGCGCAGGCGCGGCCAGCGCTTCGGTTTGGACGGACGCTTCGACGACTTGCTCCCGCTCGACGGAGACGCTCGGCTCGGAGACCTTGGACACCAGCGCCGCAGGCGCGGGCGGCGGCAGCGGTTCCGACACTTGCGCCGGCTGCGCGGCCATGACGCGCTCGACATGTATCTCGGAGCCGTCGGCCTGCGCGGACGTGGCGGCCGCGACCTCCGACTGCTCGTTGGCGGCCTCGGACTCGCCGAATCCTTCGCCGCAGGCGGCCAGCAGCAGGGCGAACGCGGCCAGCGCCAATGCCGCCGCCAACGCCCGCGCCCATCGTGGACTTCGCATCGGCCGCTCCATCGCCGTCGGCAGGGGACGAGCGCGTCGGCAAGCGACGCGCCCGCGTTTCTTCAATGATAGCTACGCCGGGCGAGGGAGCACGGACGGCCGAGGGGCGCGCGCTGGGCGTCAGAAGCCGCCAAGTTTAGGGTGGTCGTCGGTCTTGCCGCCGTTGCCACCGTTGCCGCCGTCGCGGCCGTCGGCCAGGCGCGCCACGCGCAGCAGGTCCACGCCGTCGTCCATGCGCATGACGATCACGCCGGCGGCCGCGCGGCTGAGCGGGCGGATGCTGGAGCAGCCGCAGCGCATCACCTGGCCGTCGGACGTGACCAGGGCGATCTCCTCGTGCGGCGAGAGCAGCGTGCGGGCGTCGGCCACGGCGCCGGTCTTGTCGTTCAGCCCGATGGCCTTCACGCCCTGGCCGCCGCGGCCCGTGGGCCGGAACTCGGTGACGGACACTTTCTTGCCGCAGCCGGTGGAGGTGACCAGCAGCACGTAGCCCTCGTCGCGGGTGAGGTCCATGGCCACGACCTCGTCGTCCTCCAGCAGGCGGACGGCGCGCACGCCGCCGCTGGTGCGGCCGCTGGCGCGCACCTTGCCCAGCTCGAAGCGGATGGCTCGGCCGTTGCGCGTGAAGAACATCACGTGGCGCTCGTCCGTGGCCAGGCGCACCCAGGCCAGTTCGTCGTCGTCGCTCACGTCCATGACCAGCAGGCCGTTGCTGCGCACGGAGACGAACTGTGTCAGCACCGTGCGCTTGACCTTGCCGCGGCGGGTGCCGAAGACCAGGCAGTCGCCGGCCTCGAAGTTGGGGATGGCCAGCACTGCCGTGGCGCGCTCGCCTTGGGCGATGGGCAGCAGGTTGATGAGGTTGTGCCCTTGCGCGTCGCGCCGCTGCTCGGGCAGCTCGTAGGCGCGCAGGCGGTAGACCTTGCCGCGGTTGGTGAAGAACAGCAGGTGGTCGTGCGTGTTAGCGGCCAGGAAGTGCTCCACCACGCCGCCGGTCTTGCTGCGGAACCCGCGGATGCCTTTGCCGCCGCGGCCCTGGCGCCGGTAGGTGTGGGCGGGCACGCGCTTGACGTAGCCGCCGGAGGACATGGTGATGAGGCAGGCCTCGTCGGCCACCAGGTCTTCCTCGCTGAAGTCGCCCGAGGCGCCGTGCCGGATTTCGGTCTGGCGCTCGTCGCCAAAGCGCTTCACCACGTCGCGGGTCTCGCTGCGGATGATGTCCAGGATGCGGCTTTCGTTGGCCAGGATGTCCTTCAGGTCGGTAATCGCGGCCCGCACCTGCGCCAGTTCGGCCAGAATCTGGTCGCGCTCCAGCCGCACCAGACGGCGCAGCTGCATGTCGAGAATGGCGTTGGCCTGGATTTCGCTCAGGCCAAACCGCTGCATCAGCTGGGTGCGCGCCGCTTCGGTGTCCGCGGCCGCGCGGATCACGGCGATCACCTCGTCGATGTGCTCCAGGGCGACGACGTAGCCTTCCAGCAGATGCGCGCGCGCTTCCGCCTTGCGCAGGTCGAACTCCGTGCGCCGCCGCACGACCTCGCGCCGGTGCTGGATGAAGAGCGCCAGCAGGCGCCGCAGCGAGAGCTGCTCCGGCTGGTTATCCACCAGCGCCAGGTTGTTGATGCTGAAGGTGGTTTGCAGCGCGGTGTGCTTGTAGAGCTGGTTCAGCACCGCCGCCGGGCGCGCGTCGCTGCGCAGTTCGATCACCACGCGCATGCCGTGCCGGTCGGACTCGTCGCGGATGTCGCGCACGCCTTCCACGACCTTGTCGCGCACCAGCGAGGCAATCTTCGCCACCAGATTGGCTTTGTTGAGGAGGTAGGGAATCTCGGTGACGACCAGCGCTTGGGTGGCGCCGCGCACTTCTTCCACGGCGACCCGTGCGCGCACGGACACGCGCCCGCGGCCCTGGGTGTAGGCCTGTTCGATTCCTTCGGCGCCCAGGATGATGCCGCCGGTGGGGAAGTCGGGGCCGCGCACGAACTTCATCAGGTCGCGCACCGCGGCCTCGGGGTTGTCGATCAGGTGCTCCACGGCGCGGCCCACCTCGCGCAAGTTGTGGGGCGGCATGCTGGTGGCCATCCCCACGGCAATGCCGCTGGCGCCGTTGACGAGCAGGTTGGGCGCCACGGCCGGCAGCACCTCGGGCATCTCGGCCGTGCCGTCGAAGTTGTCCACGAAGTTCACGGTGTCGCGGTCGATGTCGTCCAGCATGGCCGCCGACAGCGGCGTGAGCCGCGTCTCGGTGTAGCGCATGGCCGCGGCCGGGTCGCCGTCCACCGAGCCGAAGTTGCCCTGGCCGTCCACCAGGCCGTAACGAATCGAGAACGGCTGCGCCATGCGCACCAGAGCGTCGTACAGCGCCTGCTCGCCGTGCGGGTGGTATTTCCCCATCGTGTCGCCCACCACGCGCGCCGACTTGCGGTAGGCCGCGGTGGGGCTGGCGGAGAGTTCGTCCATCGAATACAACAAGCGCCGTTGCACGGGCTTCAGCCCGTCGCGCACGTCGGGAATAGCGCGCGCCACGATGGTGCTCATCGCGTAGTCGATGTACGACGTCTCCATCTCCTCGACGATGTCGATTGGTTCGATGGGGCGTTCGTCCACGGCGGGTCCTTTCGGCTTCAGGGTGCGGGCGCGTCCGCGCGGAAGTCGCCGCTGGCGCCGCCGGTCTTGCGCGCGAGGTGGATGTCGGTAATCCGCATGCCGCGGTCGACGGCCTTGCACATGTCGTAGACGGTCAGCGCGGCCGCGGCCACGGCGGTGAGCGCTTCCATCTCCACGCCGGTGCGGGCCACGGTGCGCACGCGCGCTTCCACCAGCAGCGCGTCGGCGCCCTGCGGCGTGAGCTGGATGTCCAGGCCGCTGAGCGGCAGCGGGTGGCAGAGCGGAATCAGCTCGGAGGTGCGCTTGGCGGCCATGATGCCGGCCACGCGCGCCATGCCCAGCACGTCGCCCTTGGGCAGCCCAGACGCTTCCCCGGCCTGTTGCCCGCGGATCATGGCCAGGGTCTCCGCCCGCATGCGCACGATACCGCGCGCCGCGGCCAGGCGCTCGGTCTCGGGCTTGGCCGACACGTCCACCATCCGCGCGGACCCGTCGGCGTCGAAATGGGTGAAGCGGGGCCGGGAAGCGTCGGAAATCGCGGATGCCGTGCGCCGTGGGGTGGTCACGCCGCTATTTTATCGCGTTTGCCGCCCCGCCCCGGAAGCCGCCGGCGCCGCTGGCGCGGACGGGCGGCGCCCGCGCTCGTTCCCGGCCAGACCGCCGCGGCCGCCCGCTGGAATCGGCGCGGCGGGCGCGCGGCGCGTCGGCGCGGCCGTGCGCCGCGACTATCCTGCACCTGTCCGAGCCTGACGATGGACGCCCGCGATCGCTGGAATGACGCAGACGCAACGGCCGCTCCCAGACCCAAAAGCCAGGCCGACGGAGCGGCGGCGGTGACGCCGCCCCGCGTGGTCGTGTACGACGGCTGGCTGGAGACGCTTGGCGGCGGCGAGCGGCAGGTGTTGGCGGCCGCAAGCGCGCTGCGCGCCGTGGGGCCCGTGACCGTCATCGGGCATCGGGCCGTGGCGCGCGAGGCGCTGGTCGACCGTTCCGGCGTCGACCTGACCGACGTGGCCTTCGCCACCGTGCCCGAGCGCGCGCAGATGTCGGCCGCGCAGTTGGCCGCCGGCGCGGCGCTGTTCGTGAACGGCACGCACCACAGCCTGGTGACCGGCGCGGGCGCGCCCTCCATTCGGTTCGTCTACTTCCCGGCGCGGCCGAGCCGCCGGCTGCCCGCGCTGCTGGGGCGGGGCGTTCGGCGCCTGGGCGGCGCCCTGGGCGCCGCGCGCGAGGCCGAGGGCTGGTTCGGGCCGGAACGGCGCGGACGCCTGCGCTACCGACAGTCCGACGGCGCCGGCCATCTGCACGCCGCCGCCGGCGCGCGCCTCCGCCTGTGGCTCAGCGGCATGGCGCATGCCGACCGTGACTACACGGTGCAGACCGCCGACGGGCGCGCCGCGGCGCGCGGCGCGGCGGGCGAGGGCGGCCGCGTTGCGCCCAGCCCCTGGATCGACGCCGGCCTGGCGCCCGCCCGGCTGGTGCTGCGCTCGTCCGCCAACCGCACCTCCAACCCGCAGGAAGGCCGCGCGCTGGGGCTGGCGCTGGCCTCCATCGAAGAACGCGGCTCGCTGGCGCGCAACCTCTATCACCGCCTCACGCGGCGGCTCGTCCCCGCGCTGGGCGCGTGGGCGGCCGACGACCGCGCCGCGCGCTATCAGCGCGCCCTGCGTTCCTACGACGTCGTCACCTCGAACTCGCACTACACGGCCGCGTGGCTCCAGCGCCGCTGGGGCGTGGCCGGCCCCGTCATCGAGCCGCCGGTGGTGCTGGACGCTTCCCAGGCGTACGCCAAGGACGCGCTGATCGTCTCGATCGGGCGCTTCTTCGCCGGCGGGCACAACAAGAAACACCTGGCCATGCTGCGTGCGTTTCGGGAGCTGTGCCGCGGCGGTCTGACTGGCTGGCGGCTGGCGCTGGTGGGCGGCGTCGGGCGGCGGCGCCAGGATCGGGAATACCTGGCGCAGGTTCGCCAAGCGGCGCGCGGGCTTCCCGTCGACCTGCTGGTGGAGGCCGACGAAGCCGACGTGGAGCGCCTGCGCCGGCGCGCCGCCATCGCCTGGCACGCGGCGGGCTACGGCGAGTCGGCGCGCCGGTGCCCGGAGCGCTTCGAGCACTTCGGCATGGCCGTCGCCGAGCTCATGGCCTGCGGCGCCGTGCCGGTGGTGTTCGACGGCGGGGGCTTGCGCGAGATCGTGGAGCACGGCGTCAGCGGCTACCGCTGGCGCACGCTGCCCCAGCTGCGCGCGCGCACGCTGGAGCTGGCGCGGGACGCGCGCCGCCGCGGCGACCTGGGCGCCGCCGCGCGCCGCCGCGCCGACCGCTGGTCGCTGGCCAGGTATCAGCGGCGCATCCTGGCGCTTGCGCGCCAGGCCGCCGCCGCGCACGCCGCGCACCCCCGCGCCAGGTAGCCGCGCTCCAGGGCCGACCAAAAGACCCGCCGGCCCGAGACCCCGCGGCCGGGCCAGAGCGTCCGCCGCGCGGCCAGCGGGACATACCCGCGCCAATGGTTGCTAGCATCGCAATGTCCGCTTCCGGTGGGTGCAAGTCGACGTGGCTTTACTCGTGCAGAAATACGGCGGGTCGTCCGTCGCCACCAGCGAGAGGATTCGGGCGGTCGCCGAGCGGATTCACGACTCGATCCAGCACGGCGACCGCGTGGCCGTGGTCGTGTCGGCCATGGGGGACACCACCGACGAACTCATCACCGCGGCCCGGCGGCTGTCCTCGCGTCCGCGGCTGCGCGAGATGGACTTTCTCCTCTCCACCGGCGAGCTGGTGTCCGCCGCGCTGCTGTCCATGGCGCTGCACGAGCTGGGCGACGACGCCGTGGCCTTGTCGGGCCCCCAGGCCGGCATCCGCACCAACGGGCATTACGGACGCGCGCGCATCACGGAAATTGCGCCCACGCGCATCCGCGGCGAGCTGCGCGGCGGCTGCGTCCCTGTCATGGCCGGCTTTCAGGGCCTGGGGCCGGACGGTGACATCGTGACCCTGGCGCGCGGCACGTCCGACACTTCCGCCGTGGCGCTGGGCGTGGCGCTGGGTGTGGACCGCTGCGAGATTTACACCGACGTGGAGGGCGTGTTCACGGCCGACCCGCGCATCGTGCCCTCGGCCCGCAAGCTCGACGTGGTGATCTACGACGAGATGCTGGAGATGGCCAAGCTGGGCGCGCGCGTGATGCATCCGCGCGCCGTGGAGATTGCCGAACACTTCGGCCTGCCCGTGGTGGTACGGTCGAGTTTCAGTGACGCTCCGGGGACGCAAATCGTGGCCGAATCGGCGGTTCCAATCGAAACTATGCAGCGGGTGCGCGCCATTGCGCACGACCTGGACGTAGCGCGTGTGACGGTGCGCGGCGTGAGCGACCGGCCGGGGCTTGCCCATGCCCTGTTCCAGCCGCTGGCCGACCGCCAGATCAACATCGACGTGATCCTGCAAAACGCCTCCGACGGCGGCGTGACCGACGTGTCGTTCACCGTGGCCGAGACCGACCTGGACACCACCCTGGAGCTCATCCGCCCCGTGGCCGCCGAGGTCGGCGCGCGCGACGTGGCTGCCGCAACCGACCTGGGCAAGATCAGCATCGTGGGCGTCGGCATTCAGAGCACGCCCGGCATTGCCGCGCGCATGTTCGGCGCGCTGTCCTCGGCCGGCATCAACATCCAGAGCATCACCACCAGCGAGATTCGCCTCACCTGCCTGGTGGCCGCGCCCGACGTGGCGCGCGCGGCCCAGCGGCTGCATGACGAGTTCGACCTGGAATCTCCGTCATGATCGAAATGATCGTGGACAGCGTGCGCGTCAATCTCATCAGCTCCAGCCGCGTGGTGGTGCTGCGAGAACGCAGCGGCCCGCGCTATCTCACGATCCTCATCGGCCAGAACGAAGCCGACGCCATTGCCGTGCGCCTGCAAGACCACGACGTCCCCCGCCCCCTGACGCACGACCTGCTCAAACAGACCATCGAAACCGTCGGCGGCGCCGTCCAACACGTGGCCGTCACCGACCTGGTGGACACCACCTTCGTAGCCGTAATCCTGGTGGACGTCAGCGGCAGCCGCTACGAGCTGGACGCGCGCCCCAGCGACGCCATCGCGCTGGCCGTGCGCGTGGACGCGCCCATCCTGGTGAACCCCCAGGTGCTGGACGCCGCCGGATTCGAAGCGGATATCGACGACGACGAATCGAGCGGCGGCGAGCCCGTGGCCGAGGAAAAACTGGAAGTCTTCCGCGAATTCATCAACGAGCTCGACATCGACGACCTCGGCAACAAACCCTAGCGCGCCCGCCCCGCCCTACGCCGGCGCGATAACTTCCCGCCGCCCCGCCGCCGCCGACCGCCGAATGGCCGCCAGCACCTCCAGCAGGTGCACGCTGTCCTCCGGCGGCGACGCGTTCGCCGCGCCGTCCAGCACCGCCATAAAGTGCGCGTCCGGGTTGCTGCCCTCGGGCAAGCCGCCGACTTCGCGCGCGGTCTTGCTGGCGCCGTCTTCTTCCGTGATGACTTCCACGCCGCCGGACGCCCAGTCGGCGCGCACCGCCCCGTCGGCCGCCACCACCGACAGCCGTTCGCCAAAGGTGTGGCCGGTGCCGATGATCGACAGCGTGCCGATGGCGCCGTTGTCGAACAGCAGCACGGCCGCGCCGTCGACCTCCACCTCGCCCCCGTAGGCGCGCGTGCGGCCGTCCACCTCGCACACCCGCAGCCCCGTGGTCCAGAGCAGCATGTCCATCAGGTGGCTGCCGGAGTCGCTCAGCTGCCCCCCGCCGCCCAGCGCCAGCGTGCTGCGCCAGGTGCCGCGGTTGCCGGGCAGCCACGATTGCCACTGGGTTGCCAGCACGTGCCGAATGCCGCCAAGCTCGCCGCTCTGCAGGCGCTGGCGCATATAGCCGTAGCCCGGGCTCAGACGCCGCTGAAAGCCCACCACCACGTGACGGCCGACGCGCCGCGCGTGCGCGGCAATGTCGCGCGCCAGTTCCGGCGTGTGCGCCAGCGGCTTTTCGCACAGCACGTGCGCCCCGGCGTCCAGCGCCCCTATCACCTGTTCGTGATGCAGCGTGTGCGGGGTTGCCACCAGCACGGCGTCCGGCTGCTGCGCCGCCAGCAGGTCGCGCCAGTCGGCATAGACCGGCACCGTGTCCAGCCCCGCCACCCTGCCGCGCATGGCGGCCACCGAGGCCTCGGACGGGTCGGCCATGCCCGCCACCTCCACGTTGGGCATGGCCGTAAAGCGCCGCAGGTGTCCGGCCGCCACGCTCCCCACGCCAATGGCGCCCAGTCTGTACATCGGTCACCTCGCCGGCGAACGTGCGCCGCGAAGTTTACGCCACGCGCCGGATAGCCCGTGTGCCAGAGTCTCCGGCGTCAGAAGCGCGGCGGCGGCGCGCAGCGTCGATGGCCGCGCCGAGCCAAGCCGTGCGCCGGGGGCTCAAGCCTCGCGCGTGGCCGGGGTCTCGAGCCTCGCGCGTGGCCGGGGTCTCAAGCCTCGCGCGTGGCCGGGTCGCCGGGCGCAAACTGCCCGCCGTGCGGCAGCGGCAGCCGCTGCACCGTCTCGCGGAACGTCCCGCGGCCTTTGGTCAGGTCGTGCACGTCCCACCCCTGCGCGTGCAGCTGCGCCAGCACGTAGGCCAGGTCGTAACGCTCGCCCGTGGCCTCGTCGATGAACGTGTCCGTCCACCCCAGCAGATGCCGGGGCACGCTGAACGTGCCCGCGCCGCCGCGGCGCGGAATGTCGAACCGGAACTCGGACACGCGGATGTGGCGCGGCGGATGCTGGCTCATGCGTTTCCCCAAGGCGCGGCGTGCGCAAACGTCCCGCGATTGTCGGAACCCCCGGCGCCGCGTGTCAACGCCCCGGCCTCCGCCCCACCACGATGAGATTGGGCGACGTCCGGCTCCAGGAGCTGCGGTCGTAGGTCCCGTACACCGCCTCGATCTCCAGACCGGCCGCGCGGAACTCCGCCGCAACCTCGTCGCGCGTCAGCAGGGCCAGGCTGTAACCCAGGCGCCGTTCGTCGACCAGCGTCGGCCCGTCGTAGAACCGGTAGACCAGCGTGCTTTGCCCGCGGTGCGCCGCCGCGTCATAGCTGTAGAAGCGTTCGCGGGTCACCCGCCAGCCCGTGCCGGGGTGGCATTCCAGAAACTCGACGTCTTCGTGGTCCGGCGCGGTGTCCAGCGGCGTGGCTTCGAACACGTCCACGGCCACGCCGCCGCCGGGCCGCACCAGCCGCGCCGCGTTGCGCAGCGTGCCCCGCCGCCCCGCCGCGTCGGGCAGCAGCAGGTACGAGTTGAACCCCGCAAAGGCCAGGTCGAACGTTCCCGTCGGGCGGCAGGTGCGCATGTCTCCGCGTTCCAGCCGCAGGCTGCCCCGCAGCCGCGCCGGCAGGGCCGCGCGCCGGGCCGCCGCGCGCCGCAGCATGGCCGCCGAGCGGTCCACCCCCGTCACCTCGAACCCCAGGCGCGCCAGCGGCGCGGCGATGCGCGCGGTTCCCACCCCCAGCTCCAGCAGGCGCGCGCCCAGCCGCCGCGCCTCGCCGGCCCAAAACTCCAGCTCCGGGCCGCAGCACTCCGCATATTCCAGGTCGTACACGTCGGCGGCGGGGTCGTAGCCCGTGTCCACGTACGGCGGTGCAGCGCGCAGGCCCTGCGCCGCCGCGGCCGGCCCGCGCCGAGCCTCCTGCACGCGCGGGTCCGCGCTGCGCACGCTCACCGCGCCAACACCGCCGCCCGACCGCCGACCGTCACGCAACCCCCCGTCACACCCTCGCCAACCCGCGCGTCGATCCACTCGTCAATCCACACGTCAATCCACTCGTCAATCCACAATCCACCATTACCCGTCCGTCCCCGCATAGGTCAGCGGCGCCTTCCCCAGCTCCTCTTCCAGATTCGCGTGGTCCTTCACGCTGTCCATGCCCCGCCAGCGCGCCCGCGAGAAGAACGCGCCCAGCCGCCCCGCGGCCGCCAGCTCGGGAAAGGTGCTGTCCTCGTGGTCGCCAATTGCGGGCAGGCGCTCCTCGAACGCGCGGTCCAGCACGTAGACCCCGCCGTTGATCCAGTGGGGCAGCACGGGATTGGTGGTGAACTTGGAGACCTTGCGCCCGTCCACCTCCACGATGCCGTACTGGCTGACGTAGGGCGTCAGCAGCAGCGTGGCCAGGTTGGCGTCCTGGCGGTGCTGGTCGAGCATGGGCGCCAGCCGCTGCTCGGTCAGAATGTCGGCGTTCGAGGCCAGCACCACCTCCTCGCCGCGCGGCACCTGCTGCATGCCCTGCCGCAGCCCGCCCCCGCGGCCCAGCGGCGTCTCCTCCACGGCGTAGCTCACCGGCGCGCCCAGCGCCGCGCCGCTGCCAAAGTGCGCCTCGATCACCTCGTGCAGATAGCCGCAGGAGATCACGAAATGGGTGACCCCCTGGCGCAGGTACCACTCCATCTGGTGCTGCATGATCGGCTTGCCCGCCACGGCCACCATCGGCTTGGGCGCGTGGTTGGTAAGCGGCCGCAGCCGCTCGCCGCGCCCGCCAGCAATCAACACGGCATACACGCGGCAACCCCTCTCCCCAAGACACCTGGGCAAGCGCGGAGACGACCTCCGCTGGGGGGATTATAGGAACGGCGCGCGGGTCAGCCGATGGCGTTGGGGATGTCGCGGATGTCGATGGTGCCCAGGAAGCGGTCGGATTCGATGACGAAGAACACCAGGCGCGGGTCTTCGGCGGCCCGGTTCATCACCACGTCCAGCGTGTCGTTCGGGTGCACCACCTGCGCGGGTTCCAGCGGGCGCGCGGCCTGGCGCAGCGCCATGTCGTCCCGCATGAACGGCGGCACGTCCCGCACCGCGTCGGCGTCCAGCACGCCCAGCAGCGTGCCGTCCCGGTCCACCACCGGGCGCGGGCCGAAGCCGTCGCCGTAGAGGCCGCGCTCGATGAACTCGCTCACGGTGCCGTCGCCCGGCACCGCGCCCGTTTGTTGGCGCAGGATGTCGCGCACGCGGCGGCCGTTCAAGACCACGCGCCGCAGGGTCTCGCGGTAGCCGCCGCGCGCGGCAGACCAGAGGAACCAGCCCAGCACGATGGCCCACAGCGGATCCAGGATCGACCGCAGCGCAAAGACCTGGCCCAGCAGCAGGTTGGCCAGGCCGTAGACCGCCAGGCCCGCGCCCAGCGCCACGCCGCCGTAGCTGGCGATGCGGGTTGCGCGCAGCAGGCTGCCCGTCCACGCCCACACCGCCGCGCGCAAAATGCGCCCGCCGTCCAGCGGGAAGCCGGGCAGCATGTTGAAGGCGGCCAGCAGCAGATTCACCTGCCCCAGCCACAGCGCCGTCACCGCGGGAACCGTGACCGGCGGGAAACTGTTTCCCAGCGCCAGGAACAGGCCGCCAAGCGCGGCGCTGGTGAGCGGCCCCACGATCGTGATCCAGAACTCTTGGCCGGGGCGCTCCGGCTCGCTTTCGATCTCCGCCACGCCGCCGAAGATCATCAGCCGAATGCGGCGCACGGGAATCCCCGAGCGCACCGCCGCCATCGCATGCGCGGCCTCGTGCGCCAGAATCGAGCCGAAGAACAGCAGGCTGGTGACCAGCCCCGCCGCCCACAGCCCCGCCGGCGAGGCCTCGGGGCGGACGCCGGCCTGGATGCCGGCCTGCAGCAGCGCGCCCGGAATCACCGACGTCGCCGTCACCCAGATGATGAAGCCGAAGACGATCAGCCAGCTCACGTCCACGGTGATGTCCGTGGCGCCAATGGTGAACAGCCGCCACAGGCCGAACGGCGCCCTGCCGCGGCGCATCCGACGCGCCCGAACGTTACGCACGGCGTCCGCTCATCAGAACTGCGGCGTAAGCGCGGGGGCGATCAGCGAGACGATCAACACCAGCACCGCCAGCACCGCCAGTACGGTCCAGACGCGCTGGAGCGTGATCCAGCGCCAGAGCGCGGAGGGCCGAACACGGCGCGGCTGCGGCTGCGGCTCGCGGGGGCGCCGCCGCCGCCGCCGGCGGGCGCTCACGGCCCCGCGGCCAGACGGCTCGGGCGCCGCCGGCCCGGGCGCCGGCGGTCTGTCCCAAGGCGTGCGCCTGCCGCGGTCACGGCGGTCACCCCGCCGCTCGCCCGGCAGGCGGGCAGGAATGCCGAGCAGGAATGCCGGCGGCGCTCGTTCGTGGTCATGCCGCCGCCGCTCGGGCCCGTTTGGAGCTGCGGGCGGCGCTGCGGGCGCTGCCGTTCGACCCCACGTGCAGGCTCGTGGCCGCCGAGAGATTGACCCAGTCGTCCGCCGCCACCCGCAGGTCTTCGGAAATCGCGTCGCCAAACGAGTACACCTCCACGCGCAGACCGTGTTCCCGCAGGTAGTCCACCATCGGCACGTAGTCCCCGTCGCCCGACACCAGCGCCACCACGTCCATGGTGGGCAGGCGGCGAATCACGTCCATAACCAGCACGATGTCCAGATCCGCCTTGCGCGTGCCGTCGGCGAACACCTTGATCGGTTTGGTCACGATGTCGTAGCCCTTGTTGTGCACCGGCGCGACCGACCGCTGGTGCTCGCGCCGGCCGGTGAAGTCAGCGTAGATGGGGCAGTAGGCGCGGGCGTGAATCAGGCGCCGGTCGTTGGTGACCTCGGCGAGCAGGCGGCCAAAGTCGATGCGAATCGGCTCGTCCGGGTCGCGGTCGCTCACGTTGGCCGTGTCCACGAACACGCCCAGGCGCAGCTTGGGACCCAGGTCCTTGGCCGCGTGGCCGCCGTGCTCGCCCAGCGCGCGCGCCACGTCGCGCATGGAGGACAACATGTCGCGCTCGCCCGGGCGCTCGGCGGCGAGCACGTCCTTCAGCTCGTCCACCAGCATGCGCAGGTCGGAAGCGTCGGCGGGCGCAGAGCCGTCCATGTCAATCACGACGTCTTCGGGAATGGGTGAAATCCGGCGCATCAGGCGGCGCTCTTTCGGCGCGTCCTGGCAGCCGCGGGTTTGGATGCGGCCCGCGCGGCCGCGGGCTTGGATTTGCCGGCCAGGGCGGTCAGGCGCTCGTCCAGCTCGGCCCGCCGCGCCGCTTCGCGCTCTTCGCAGGCCTTGCGCCGCTGCTCGACGTCGGCAGGGTCGCTGCTCAGCGCCGCCAGCGCGTCCCACACGGCCTCGATGCGGGCGGCGTTGCCTTGCACGTGTTGGCTGTTCTCGAACGCCGCGCCCGTCATTTCGTCGATGAACTCGTTCAGCCGCGTTTCGGCGGCGTCCAGCCGCGTGCGCACCTGAAACAAGAGCGTGTCCAGGTTCTTGTCGGCGCGCTTGTACGCGCGCTCGGTTTCCACCACCTGCTTGCGCAGCTCGCCAAAGTTTTCCACCAGCGCGTTCAGGTTGCGCGCAACCCGCTGGTGGTGGGTCACGTGCGGCATCGTCTTTTTCACCGCGGTCTTCTTGGCCGCGGGCTTTTTGGGCGCGGGTTCGGCCGCCGCCTCTGCCGCGGGTTCCGCGCCGTTTGCGGACGCCGCGTCCGCGGTCGTGGTCGTGGTCGACCGCCGGCTACGTCGCCCGCGCGAACTCCTTGTTGCCATAGCGAAGCGCTGCCTCCAATTCTTGGGTGTTCAGGTTTCGACCAATGACGTCCACGTAGGCCGGCGCGCCTCCAAAGGCGCGCGCTTCCCATTGGTCGAGTATGACGTCGATCAACATGGCGCCGTGCGCGGCGGGAAGAAAGCCCTTGGCGCGCACCACCTCGCCAAAGTCCCCGGCCGCCAGCGCGCGCGCAAACGCCTCGGCGCGCCCCACCGGCGCCTGGGAGGCGTCCAGCCGCACCCGCTGCAGCCCCAGCGCGGCCAGCCCGTCGTGCTGGCCCGCGCCCGGCGCGGGGCCGCGTTCAGGGGCGGGCGCGCGCACCCGCCCTTGGCGGATGGCGGCCGCCGCCAGGTCCAGGTCCACGTTGCAATAGCTGGTTTCCACCACCGCCGCCTCAGCGTTCAGCTCCCGCACCCACGCGCGCGCCTCCCGCCGCTGCTCGCTGCTGGCCAGGTCGGTCTTGTTCACCAGCACCAGGTCGGCCCCGCGAACCTGCTGGGGATAGAACTCGCCCAGCCCGTCCCGCATGCGGGCAAACGTGGACGCATCCACCACCGTGACGATGGAGTCCACGGTGACGAGGTCCCGCGCGGCCGGGCTGGCGAACAGGCTGCCCAGCGTGGCCGGCGAGGCCAGGCCGGTTGGTTCCACCACAATGCGCCGCGGACCCACCGCGCGCCGCAGCTCCTGCAAAGCCGCCAGCAGCTCCCCGCGCACCTCGCAGCACACGCATCCCCCCGCAATCCGCCGCACCGTCAGGGCGTCCGAGGCCAGCACGACCTGGTCGACCCCTTCGATGCCGAATTCGTTGACGATCAGCGCGGTTGGCGCCAGCGCCGCCAGCCGCGGGACGAGCGCGCGCAGCAGCGTGGTTTTGCCGGCGCCCAGAAAACCGTAGACGATGGTGGCCCGCATGGGGGCCGATGCCTCCGACGGCGCCAGATTGTCGTGAGCCGCGGACCCGCTCCATGTTCGATTGCATCGCGGGCGGGACGCATCAATCGCCGCGCCGCGCACATCCATTGCCCCAAGTATGGCACGCCCCGCGGGAATCGTCCGCCCGCCGCCGGGCGGAAGCAAACGAGCGCCGCCTGCCATCCCCCGCCGCCGCCCGCGATTCCTCCGCGCCGCGCCGCAAGGCTCTTCCCCCGCGCGGCGGATGCGCGCCCCGCGTGCGGGGTGAGCGGAGGCGCAGGGGTCGAGACTCCGGTCGTCGGTCGTGGCGCGACCCGCGCGCGGGGGTGAGCGGAGGTACTGGCCGTTCGTGTCCTGCACCGAGCGATTCGCGCCCCGCGTGCGGGGTGAGCGCGCGGCATCGCCCGACGTGCACAAGTCCACCATGTTCGCGCTCCGCGTGCGGGGGTGAGCGCGTGGGTATAATCCCTGCGCCTTTAATCCTGCCCGGTGAGGCGGAAAGGCCGTGTGCGGTTGTGGAGGCCGCGCCTGGCGGATGAGGGCCCGCGCGGGGACCTTTTGTTGCGCCCCGCAGCGCCTGGGGAGGCTTTGCCCGCAACGCCATGGGAGGCAACGCGGCGTCGGAGGACGGCGCCATCGGAACCAGCGCGGCGCCGTTAGGCGCCGCGGGCCGGCTGGCCATGTCCGCCGAGGACCTGCGGCGGGCGCTGACGCGCATTGCGCACGAAATCGTGGAACGCAACAAAGGCGCCGCCAACCTGGTGTTCGTGGGCGTGCCGCGCCCCGGCCCGCTGCTGGCGCGGCGGCTGGCCGCGGCCGTGGCGGACTTCGAAGGCGTGGCCGTGCCCACCGGCGCCGTGGACATCTCCCTCTACCGTGACGACCTGACCAGCCGCGCCGGAGCGCCGGACGTGCACCCCACCGACATCCCGGGCGACGTGACCGACCGCGACGTGGTGCTGGTGGACGACGTGCTCTACACCGGACGCTCCGCGCGCGCGGCGCTGGACGCGCTGACCGATTTCGGCCGCCCCCGCACCATCCAGCTGGCGGTGGTGGTGGACCGCGGGCACCGCGAGCTGCCCATCCGCGCCGATTACGTGGGCAAGAACATACCAACCGCGCCGCACGAGAACGTGGACGTGAGCCTGACGGAACTGGACGGCGAGGACGCCGTGCGCATCACCAGCGCCGCGGGGGGCGAGGCCGCCGATGCCGCTGCACCGTAAGCACCTGATCGACGTTGCCGACTTTTCGCGCGACGAGGTCGAGCTGGTGCTCGACACGGCCGAGGCGATGCGCACCGTGCTGGAACGCCCCATCCGGCGCGCCCCCACGCTGCGCGGCAAGTCGATCGTGAACATGTTCTTCGAACCCAGCACGCGCACGCGCATCTCCTTCGAACTGGCCGGCAAGTCGCTGAGCGCCGACGTGGTGAACGTGGCCGCCTCCGGCAGCAGCGTGGAAAAAGGCGAGTCGCTGGTGGACACCTTTCACACCATCCAGGCGCTGGGCGCCGATCTGGTGGTCATGCGCCACGCCTGCGCGGGCGCGCCCGACCTGGCGGCGCGCCATCTGGCCTGCAGCGTGGTCAACGCCGGCGACGGTCTGCGCGGCCACCCCAGCCAGGCCTTGCTGGACCTCTTCACGGTGCGGCAGCACGCCGGCGACCTGGAAGGGCTGAAGCTGGTGATCGTGGGCGACGTGCTGCACAGCCGCGTGGCGCGCTCCGACATCTGGGGGTTCGCCCGCATGGGCGCGCACGTCTACTTGAGCGGCCCGCCCACGCTGCTGCCGGCCGGGTTTGGCGACCTGCTCGACGGCGACGGCGTGGTGCGCGTGGAGCACGACCTGGACCGCGCCATCGACGGCGCGGACGTGGTGATGGCGCTGCGCATCCAGAAAGAACGCATGGCGGGCGGCCTGCTGCCCGACCTGCGCGAATATGCGCGGCGCTGGGGCATCACCGCCGCGCGGCTGCGCCGCGCCGACCGCCGCGCCCTGGTGATGCATCCTGGGCCCATGAATCAGGGTCTGGAAATCTCCCCCGACGCGGCCTACGGGCCGCAGTCGGTCATCACCGAGCAGGTCACCAACGGCGTGGCGGTGCGCATGGCCATCCTCTACCTGCTGCTGGCCGGAGCGCCGACGTGACCGCCGCCGCCCTCGGGGCCTGCCTCGTCGTTCGCGCGAGCACGGGGATGCGCCCTCGGCTCTTCCCACGCGCGGCGCGCGCCGCCGCGCGCCGCGGTCCGACCAACCCTCGGGGCACGCCCCGGCCGCTCCTGGAGGCAGCATCGACGTGAGTCCCTACACCGCCGCGCCGCCGCGCGAGATCGTGCCGGGGGTTTATCAATGGACGGTGGCCTGGCACCGCTATCCCCTGGAGTCCTACCTGGTGGACACCGGCGGCGGCGTGGTGGCCATCGACCCGCAAGACCTCTCGCCCAGCGCCCTGGGCGGCGTGTTGCCGCGGGTGCGCCACGTGATTCTGACCAACCACTTCCACGAACGCGCGGCCGCCATCTGGCGGCATCGGTTCGGCGCGCAGGTCTGGGCGCCGCAGGGCGACGTGGACGAGCTGGAAACGCTGCGGCCGGACCACGTCTACACGGCGGCGAGCGCGCTGCCCGGCGGCTTGCAGGCCATTGCCCTGGGCGGCATCAGCGCGGGGGAACACGCCCTGCTGTCCAGCGACAACCGCGGCGTGCTCTTCGTGGGCGACGCGCTGGGGACGACCAGCTACTGGACGCACGGCGCCGGCCCGCTGGGCGCGCACCCGCGCATGCGCCCCCCAACCTCGCTGCGCCAGCTGCTGGACCTGGAGTTCACCAGCCTGGCCGTGGGCCACGGCGCGCCGCTGCTGGACCAGGCCAAAGCGGAACTGGCGCGCTACCTGGAGGGCGGGCGTGACGGCTGAGGAACCGCTGGTGATTCGCGGCGGGCGCGTGCTCGACCCGTCGCAAAAGCTGGACCGCGTGGGCGACGTCGTCATCGAACGCGGCCGCGTGGCCGCCATCGATCCGCCCGACGGCCAACTGCCGCTGGGCGAGCCCACGGTGATCGACGCGCGCGGTCTGGTGGTGGCGCCCGGCTTCGTGGACATTCACACCCACCTGCGCGTGCCGGGGTTCGAATACAAAGAAGACCTGGTCAGCGGCTCGCGCGCGGCGGCGGCGGGCGGGTTCACCACCGTGTGCGCCATGCCCAACACCGACCCCGTGCTGGACACGCGCAGCGTGCTAGAGGGCCTCTTCGAGCAGGTGGAGGCCCAGGCAACGGTGCGGGTCTACGCGCACGCCGCCGTCAGCCTGGGCCAGGCCGGCCGGCAGCTGGTGGAAATGGGCGGCCTCAGCGAAGCCGGCGCCATCGGGTTCACCGACGACGGCGTCCCTCTGGCCAGTTCCACGCTCATGCGCCACGCGCTGGAATACGCCGCGCAGCTGGGGCGGCCCGTGAGCAACCACGCCGAAGACCCGGCGCTGACCGCGGGCGCGGCCATGCACGAAGGCCAGGTATCCATGCGGCTGGGCCTGCCGGGAACGCCCCGCCAGGCCGAGGAAATCATGCTGGCGCGCGACCTGTTGCTGGCCGAACTGACCGGCGGGCGCTACCACTGCATCCACGTGACGTCGGGCGGGTCCATCGACCTCATTCGCCGCGCCAAAGACCGCGGCGTAGACGTGACCGCCGAAGTCACCCCGCACCACCTGACGCTCACCGACGCGCTGGTGGCGGGGCGCACGGACCCGGTGAGCGCGGCGCTGCCGCCCTACCACGCCAACACCAAAGTCGCGCCGCCCCTG
Organism: uncultured Chloroflexota bacterium; assembly: GCA_958296175.1. GTDB lineage: Bacteria > Chloroflexota > UBA11872 > UBA11872 > UBA11872 > UBA11872. The sequence goes on along the minus strand of OY282448.1, from coordinate 308,573 downwards.
CGCGAGCAGGCCGACTGCGACGCGCTGGCCGCGGCGCTGGCGGACGGCGCAATCGACTGCATTGCCACCGACCACGCGCCGCACGCCGTCCAGGACAAGGACGTGGAGTTTGCCCACGCCGCGGTTGGCTTCACGATGCTGGAGACAGCCCTGCCGCTGGCGCTGACGTTGGTGCACGACGGGCGGCTGGACCTGGCAACGCTGGTGGAACGGCTGACCATCGCGCCCGCGCGCTGCTACGGGCTGCCGGGAGGCACGCTGGCGCCCGGCAGCCCGGCCGACGTCACCATCTTCGACCCGGACGAGGAATACGTGGTGGACCCGGCGCTGTTGGCCTCCAAAGGCAAGAACACGCCGCTGGCCGGGCTGCCGCTGTTGGGCGTGGTGCGGCGCACCCTCGTCGGCGGCGTGGACGTCTTCGACCGTGACGCCGCGCAGCCAGTCGGCGGCCGTGCCTGAGGGCGCCTACGCCGTGCTGGCGCTGGAGACGGGCGAGGCGTACTTCGGGTTCGCCTTCGGCGCCGACGCGCCCGGCGGCGGCGAGGTCGTGTTCAATACCAGCATGACGGGCTACCAGGAAATCTCCACCGACGCCTCCTACCGCGGCCAGATCGTGGCCATGACCTATCCGCTGATCGACAACTACGGGGTCAACGCCGACGACGTGGAGTCCCGCCGGCCCTGGATTGCCGGCCTGGCCGTGCGCGAGCTGGCGCCCACGCAGGGCAACTGGCGGCGAACCAGCGACCTGCACACGTTCCTGGAGCGGCACGGCGTGCCGGGCGTCCAGGGGATCGACACGCGCGCGCTGACGCGCACGCTGCGCACGCTGGGTCATCGGCGCGGCGTCCTGCGGCGCGCGCCCGCGCAGGTCACGCAGGGGCTCGGCCGTTTCGCCTGGATGCGCGGCCAGTCGCCCCAGGCCGCCGCCTGGGCCGCGGAGCAGGCGCGCGCCGCCCGAGAGCTGCCGTCCTACGATCTAGGCAGCTTCGTGGACGACGTAACCACGCCCGACCCGCGGGTGGAAACCGAGGCGCCGTGGGCGCCCTGGCCGGCGCCGCCGCGCCGCGCGGGCCAGCCGCGGCTGGCCTTGCTGGACGTGGGGGTGAAGACCAACATCGTGCGCTCGCTGGTGCAGCGCGGCTGCCGCGTGGACGTGCTGCCCTACGGGACCAGCGCCGCCGCGGTCGAGGCGCTCGACCCCGACGGCGTGGTGGTGTGCAACGGCCCGGGCGACCCGCAGCAGGCAGCCGCGGCGGTGGAAACCATCCGCGGCCTGCTGGGCCGCCGGCCGCTGCTGGGCATCTGCCTGGGGCACCAGTTGCTGGGGCTGGCCATCGGCGGCGCCACCAGCCGCCTGCCCTTCGGTCACCGCGGCGCCAATCAGCCCGTCAAAGACCTGGCAACCGGGCGGGCGCACATTACGTCGCAGAACCACGGGTTCCAGGTGGACGCCGACTCCATCCCGCCGCACAGCGGGTTCCGCGTCAGCCACGTCAACCTCAACGACGGCTCGGTGGAAGGCCTGGCGCACGCCTCCTGGCCGGTGTTCTCGATCCAATACCACCCGGAAGCCAGCCCGGGCCCGCAGGACAACCAATATCTGTTCGACCGCTTTCTCGACCTGGTGGACGAGCATCGCCGCCAGTGACCGGCCGCCGCCCATGAGCCGAGCGACCAATGACTGAGCCGCGCGCGCGCGGCGGCGGGGCGGCAGCGCGCCGCGCGCGCGCCGCCGGCCTGTCGTCCGTGCTCATCATCGGCTCCGGGCCGATCGTGATCGGCCAGGCCGCCGAGTTCGACTACGCCGGCGCCCAGGCCTGCAAGGCCATGCGCGACGAGGGCGTGCGCTCCGTTCTGGTGAACTCCAACCCCGCCACCATCATGACCGACGAAGACATTGCCGACCGTGTCTACATCGAGCCGCTCACGCTCGGGCTGGTGGAGCGCGTCATCGCGCGCGAACGGCCCGACGGGCTGCTGGCCTCCATGGGCGGGCAAACCGCCCTCAACCTGGCCGTGGAACTGGCGGACGCCGGCGTGCTGGCCAGGCACGGCGTGCGCGTGCTGGGCACGCCCATCGACGCGATTCGAGACGCCGAAGACCGCGAACGCTTCCGCGCGCTTATGGAGCGCATCGGCGAACCCGTGCCCAACAGCCGCATCGTTACCTCGCTGCCCGAAGCCTGGGACTTCGCGCGCGTCTGCGGGTTCCCGCTGATCATTCGCCCCGCCTACACCCTGGGCGGCAGCGGCGGCGGCGTGGCGCGCCACGAGGACGAGTTCGAGGCCGTGGTCACGCAGGGCTTGCAGACCAGCCCCATCCATCAGGTGCTGGTGGAGCGCTCGCTGATCGGCTGGAAGGAAGTCGAATACGAGGTGATGCGCGACGGCGCCAACAACTGCATCACCGTCTGCAACATGGAAAACCTGGACCCGATGGGGGTGCACACCGGCGACTCGATCGTGTTCGCGCCGTCGCAGACCTTGAGCGACAAGGAGTATCAGATGCTCCGCAGCGCGTCGCTGAAGATCATCCGCGCGCTGGGCGTGGAGGGCGGCTGCAACATTCAGTTTGCGCTGGACCCGCAGTCGTTCAGCTACTTCGTGATCGAGGTGAACCCGCGCGTCAGCCGCTCGTCGGCGCTGGCCTCCAAAGCCACGGGCTACCCTATCGCGCGCATCGCGGCCAAGATTGCGCTGGGCTTGCAGCTGGACGAGCTGCGCAATCCCATCACCCAAACCACCTCGGCCGCCTTCGAGCCGGCGCTGGACTACGTGGTGACCAAAATCCCGCGCTGGCCGTTCGACAAGTTCGGCCAGGCCGACCGGCGCCTGGGCACCCAGATGAAAGCCACCGGCGAGGTGATGGCCATCGAGCGCACCTTGGAAGCCTCGCTCAACAAAGCCGTGCGCGGCATGGAAAACGGCGGGCGCACCCTGCTGTGGGAGGACACCTCGTGGGCGCAGAACGAGGCCGCGATCTGGTGGCGCATCGAGCATGCGCACGACGAACGGCTGTGGGCGCTCATGGCCGCCCTGCGCCGCGGCGCAACCTGCGCCGAGGTTGCGCGCCGCTCCGGCGTCGACCGCTTCTTCATCGACAAGCTGGCCAGCATTCTGGCCACCGAGCGCCTGCTGCTGGCCGACCCGCTGACGCCGGACCTGATCTGGCGCTCGAAGCGCCAGGGCTTTTCCGACGCCATGATTGCCTCGCTGAGCGACGAGCTGCCGGACCGCGTGCGCGAGCTGCGCGAGGCGGCCGGCATCCGCCCGACCTACAAGATGGTGGATACCTGCGCGGCCGAGTTCGACGCCGCCACGCCCTATTTCTGGAGCACCTACGAGGCCGAGAACGAGGCCGCGGCCAGCGGCCGCCCGGCCGCGGTCGTGCTGGGCAGCGGCCCCATTCGCATCGGGCAAGGCATCGAGTTCGACTATTGCTCCGTGCACTCGGCCTGGGCGCTGGCCGACGCCGGGCGCGACAGCGTGATGATCAACTCCAACCCCGAAACCGTCAGCACCGACTTCGACACCTCGGCGCGCCTCTACTTCGAGGCGCTGGACGAGGAAAGCGTGGTGGAAGTGCTCAAGAACGAAGCGGGCGGCGGCGACCCGCCGCCGCTGGTGGCGCAGTTCGGCGGGCAAACCGCCATCAACCTGGCCGGCCCCTTGTATACGGCCGGGTTCCACATTGCCGGCAGCGGCGTGGACGCCATCGACCAGGCGGAAGACCGCGACAAGTTCGACCGCTTGCTGGAACGTCTGGGCATCCTGCGCCCGCCCGGCGCCGCCGTGACCCGCATCGGCGACGCGCTGGACGTGGCCGAAGGTCTGGGCTATCCGGTCGTGGCGCGCCCTTCCTACGTGCTGGGCGGGCGCGCCATGCAAATCGTGGAAAACCGCGCCGAGTTGCAGCGCTACATCGCCCACGTCACCCAGCCCTCGCCCGACCACCCGGTGCTGATCGACAAATACCTGCAAGGGCGCGAGGTCGAGGTGGACGCCATCTGCGACGGCCGCGACGCGCTGGTCCCCGGCATCATGGAACACGTGGAACGGGCGGGCGTGCACTCGGGCGACAGCTTTGCGGTCTATCCGCCGGTGACGGTCAGCGACGACGAAACCGCCGTGCTGCTGGACTACACCCGCCGCATCTGCGCCGGGCTGGGCGCGCGCGGGCTGGTCAATATCCAATACGTGCTGCACGGCGGCGCGGTCTACGTGCTGGAAGTCAACCCGCGCGCCAGCCGCACCGTGCCGTTCCTCAGCAAAGCCACCGGCGTGCCCATGGTGCGCCTGGCCACGCGCGTGATGTTCGACGCAACCCTGGAAGAGCTTGGCTATGCGCCCGGCCTCGCCCCGCTGCGCCCGCTGGTTGCCGTCAAGGCGCCGGTGTTCTCCATGGCCAAGCTCTCGGGCGTGGACACCTACCTGGGTCCCGAAATGAAGTCCACCGGCGAAGTTATGGGCGTGGCCGCCGACTTCCCCACCGCCTTGCTCAAGGCCATGATCGCCTCCGGCATCGACGTGCCGGCCAGCGGTGACGTGCTGGTCTCGATTGCGGACCGCGACAAGCCCGAAGCCGGCCCCATCATCGCGGACCTGGCGGCGCTGGGATTCGGTCTGCTGGCCACCGACGGCACCGCGGCCTACGTCGAATCCACCCTGCGCCTGCCAGTGCAGCGCGTGAGCAAGATGCGCGGCGGCAGCCCCAACGTGGAAGAGTGCATCCGTCAAGGCCGCGCCGTGCTGGTGCTGAACACCCTGACCGGACGCCGCGAGGTGGTCCAGGACGGCCACTACATGCGCCGCGCCGCGGCCGAAACGCGCACGCCCTGCCTCACCTCGCTGGACACCGCGCGCGCCCTGGCCGACGCTCTGCGCCAGGCCGCCCACAACGCGCTGGACGTGCGAACCATCACGGAATACCGCAACCCCGCCCCATGAACGCGCCCCCGCCGCTCCGCCCGCCCTGCGGTTCCTTCGCCCTGCGGTTCCCTCGCCCTGTGACGGGAACGTTTCCGAGCGGCGGCGGTCAGCGCCGCGCGCCGCCGCCTTCCGCATGACCCGCACGCTGGAAACCGCCCGCGTGGTTCGCAACCAACGCATCACGCCGCGCCTGTGGTGGTGCGAATACGAGGCGCCGCAGATTGCGGCGCACGCCCGGCCCGGGCAGTTTGCGCACGTGCTGTGCAGCGAGCCGCAGCAGTTGGACCCGCTGTTGCGGCGGCCGCTGAGCTTCAGCCGCATCGACCCGCGGCGCGGCCGCGTGGCGTTCCTGCTGGAGACCGTGGGCCGCGGCACGGCCTGGCTGGCGCGCCAGCCCGCGGGCGCGCCCATCGACATGCTGGGGCCGCTGGGAACCAGCTTCGAGTTCCAGCCGGGCGGCGCCCGCGCGCTGCTGGTGGGCGGCGGCATTGGCCTGGCGCCGTTGCTGGCGCTGGCCGACCTGGCGCCCGCGCGCGGCGTAGACGTGCGGCTGCTGGCCGGCGGGCGCACCGCCGAGCACGTCACCCCCCGCGCCTGGGTGGACGCGCGCGCGCACTACCTCGCCGCCACCGACGACGGCTCGCTGGGGCGCCGCGGGTTCGTGACCGACCTGGCCGAGCGTCACTTTGGATGGAGCGACCAGATATTCGTGTGCGGCCCTACGCCGATGATGCGCGCCATGGCGCGTCTCAGCGCGCGGCTGGCGTCGACGTTTGGCCAGCGTCCAACCTTTACCTCGCTGGAAGCCCGCATGGGGTGCGCGATGGGGGTGTGCTATTCCTGCGTGGTCAAGACCTCGCGGGGAGTCGAGCGCGTCTGTCTGGAAGGTCCCGTGTTCGAGCAGTCCGCGCTGACCTGGGAATGGGGCCACGAGGCGCCGCAGCTCGACGCGCCCGCGCCGCCGCCTGGCGCGTAGGGCAGGCCGCGGGGCCTCCCCGCCAGCGCAGAGCTCGGGCCGAGGGATTGTGCATGCCGCATGCTGCATGGTGGGCGCTGGATTGACGCGAGGCTGGGGCGTGACGGACATGCAACGGTGGCTGCAAGGCTGGGGGAAGCGGCGCGCCTGGCCGGCGAACGTCGGAACAACGGGGGCGCATAATCTCCTTGCAATCAGAACGGCGCGTATGGCACAATCCCCGCATCAGCCGACCAGTTTGCATAGGCGGAGGTCTTGCAGGGGATGAAATTCAAGGAAGTCGTCTCGAGCGCGGAGTGGAAAGAACGGCCGCAGCGCATGCGTGCCATCAGCCCGGAGATTCGCGAAATCGTGCGGGCCGTGAAGCGCAGCGCCCCGAACTCGTGGACCGTCGTCGCGTTGACCGAGGATGAGAAGAAGCGGCAGCCGACGATTCGCGGACGCATCACCGCGGCCGCGATCCAGGAGGGCATCAAGGTCAAGTTCGAGATGCGCGCGGGTGACTTGGGCGTGCAGCGGGTCTAGCCGCCCCAAGCGCTAAGCAAAAAGCCGCGCTCGGGCGCGGCTTTTTGCTTGGTCGGGCCGCCGCCCCGAAGCGGGCGGCTGTGCGGCAGGCAGCGTCGCTGGGAGGCGGTAGGCCGGGCCGGCGCGGCGCAGGCGTCGGTCAGGCGTCCCGCCAGAGTTTGCCCATGCCGCGCACGCGCGCGGTGCGCTGCGGGTCGAAGGGCGGAAGCTCGTATCCCCGCGGCTGCGGCGGCCGATCGATGCCGAGCTTTGCCTGCACCTGCGGGTGGGTGTAATAGGCGTTGTAGGTTTGCCGCACCAGTTCGTGGAAGTCGTACGGAGCGTCGGCTTCGACCCGCCGCAGCGCCGCCAGGCGCTGGTTGCGGCCGAGTGCTGCGAAAGGCCGCGCACCGGCCGCGGCGTCCACGGCCCGCAGCGCCCCCAGCACTGCGCGCCGCAGCTCCGGCCGCGCGGCCAGATAGCCGTCCACCGCGCGCGCCGCGCCAAGCGCCCCTGCCGCCGGCATGCTGCGCGCGGCCGGCACCAGTTCGTCCTGCACGGCCGTCAGCAGCGCCAGCTCCGCCGCGGTGAGCACCTGTGCGGTCACGCCGCGGCCTCCGCAAAATTGCGCCCCAGCCAGTCGGCGCAGCGCAAGGCAATGGCCTGAATGGTGCTGGTGGGGTTCACGGCGGCGGAGGTCGTGAACGTGCTGCCGTCGATCACGAACAGGTTGGGGCACTCGTGCGCGCGGCCCCATTGATCCACCACGGAGCGCGCCGGGTCCGCTCCCATGCGGCAGGTGCCCATCAGGTGCCAGCCCGCCTCCGACACCAGCGGGTCCACCAGGATTTCCGACGCGCCGGCGGCATCCAGCAGCTCGCGCGCGCGCTCGATGGCAAACCCCAGCATGCGCTCGCTGTTCTGGCCCAGGCGGTAGGCCGTCCGCGGCGCCGGGATGCCGTGGTCGTCGGTCAGGTCGGGGTCCAGCGTCACGCGGTTCTCGGCTTCCGGCAGGTCTTCCAGCATGGTGGTGATGGTGACGGTGTGCGCGTACCTGGACTGCACGAACGCATGGTGCCCGCCGCCCCAGGGCGCCAGCTCGCCTTGCAGCGCGCCGGTGGCGGTGGACAGCGGCCCCACGTTGCGGCTGAGCTGCAGCTCGAACCCGCGCACGAACCCGCGCGAGGTGTCCGTCTCGTAGAACTCCTGGCAGTTCATCAGCCCGCCAATGGGGCCGCGCTGCGCGTTGACGACCTGCGGGAACACGCCGCTGACGAACGCCACCGGGTGGAACATCAGGTTGGTTCCCACCACGCCGGCGTTGTTGGCCAGCCCGTGCGGAAACTGGGCCGACACAGAATTGAGCAGCAGCCGCGGGGTGCCCACGCCGTTGGCCGCCAGCACCACCACGGCCGCCGAATGATGCCGCCGCGCGCCGTCGGCGTCGTAGTACAACGCGCCCGTGGCGCGGCCGGCGCGGTCGACGGTGATCTGTTCGACCCGCGCGTGCGTGACGAGCGTCACGCCCTGCGCCAGCGCCCGCGGCCAGTAGGTCACGTGCGCGCTGGACATGGCGCCGATGGGGCAGCCGATGTCGCAGGGCCCGCAGGCGTTGCAGGGTTGGCGCCCCTGGCCGAACGGCGCGGAGATCAGCGCGTTGTCGGACGGCCACCAGTGCCAGCCCAGCTTCTCCAACCCGCGCGCGTAGGCCTCGCAGGCCGCGTCAAAGGCCAGCGGCGGCGTCTGGCGCGGACTGCGCGGCGGGTTGCCCGGATCCCCGGCCAGCCCCGACACGCCCACGTTCGCGTCGTTCAGGTCGTAAAACGGCTCCAGGTCCCAGTACGTCAGCGGCCAGTCGTCGGCCGCGCCGTCCAGGCTGCGCACGCGAAAGTCGGAGGGCCGCATGCGCGGAAAGTGCCCGCTCCAATGCACCGTGCTGCCGCCCACGGCGTTGACCATCAGCGGCTCGATCACGCTGCCGCCGGTGTGCACCGGGTAGTCCTCCGGCCAGCGGCGGGTGTTGGGGTTCTTGGCAAACGTCGTCTGCCGGGCCAGCTCGTAGTCCGGGCGCGCGTGCGCGTATTCGGACGGGTCGATCCAGCGGCCTTGTTCGAGGCAGGTGACCCGCAGGCCGCCGCGGGACAGCGACCAGGCGGCGGCCGCCCCCGCCGCGCCGGAGCCGACGATCAGCACGTCGGAGTCGAAGGCCGGCGACGCCATCGGCCGCGGCTCAGCCGGCGCCCGTGGCCGCGGCGGCGGCCGCGCGGCGCGTCATCAGTCTTTGAGCGTCAGGCCGCCGAACAGGATCGTGCCCTGGATGGCGGCGTTCACCTCGCCGTCCGCTTGTCCGCCGCTCCGCTTGTCGTCCACGCCGCCGAACAAGGCCAGCATGTCGGTGCGCACCGCCCAGTCGGACGGCAGCCAAATTTCCGCGCCGCCGAACAGGCAGGTGACGTCGATCAGCGCGGGCGGCTGGTCGACGCGGGTATCGCGCAAGTCGATCGTCGCGCCGCCGAACAGCGAGGTGGTCTGCACGCGCGTGAGCGGACCGCTGACGCGGTCCTCCACGCCGTTGAACACGGCGACGTAGCGAATGGCCTCGCCGCGCGCCGCGGCCGTGGTCGACCCGCGGCCCTGCCGCGCGCGGCGCAGGATGAGCAGCAGGCCAACTGCAATGAGGACCGACGGCCAGACAGCCGAGCGAACTTCCGAGGGCAAGTCGGGCCACACCGATACCTGCACCACCACGCCAACCGCAATCAGCACCAACGGGCCGACGGGCTCGCGAAAACCGGTGCGCACCAGGGCCCACAGGCCAATCACGATGATGAGCGAGGGCAGGTAGCGCCAGGGGCTGATGGCCACCACGTTCAGGCTGTTCAGCAGCAGCACGACACCCACCACCACCACGCAGAGCCCCAGCAGAACCTGGCCCGACGAGGTGCGCCTCACACCGCCGCTCCCCTCGTAATTCGCTGCGAATGCCGTGCCGCGGGTCACTTTACCAGGATGGGGCCAGGACGCGGCCAGGGGAGCGAGGCTTGCGGCGAGGGACTCAGAAGGCAGCGTGCCAGGCGAGCCCCCGCGTCTGCGGGAACGACCACGCGGACGGTGGCTTCATCGGCGGCCGCGGGGTCAGCGGCGGCGGCCGGTTTCGGGGTCGGCGGTCGCGAACTCCACCTCGGCCAGTTCGGCCCACAGCTCGTCGGGGATTTCGTGCGCGGCCAGCACCAGCGTCTGTTCGATGCGGCCCGGGCGGCTGACGCCCACGATGGTGGAGACGATGCGCGCGTCGCGCAGCGAAAATTGCAAGGCGGCCGCGGCCAGGGGCACGCCGTAGCGGTCGCAGACGCGCTCGTACGTTCGGGCAAGCGCCACCACCTCCGCCGCCGCGTCCCGATAGGCGTAGCGCGGATACGCGCTCGGCCCGCGCGCCAGGATGCCGCTGCCGTAGGGCGCGGCGTTCAGCACCGCCGTCCCGCGGCGCGCGGCCGCGTCCAGCAGCGGTTCGGCCGAGCGGTTCAGCAGCGTATAGCGGTTGTGCGTGATCACCACCGCGAAGCAGCCGGTCTCGACGTAGCGAATCTCTTCGTCGATCGGCCCGCCCGCCACGCCCAGGTGCTGAATCAGCCCCTCGGCTTGCAGGCCGCGCAGCACCTCCACCGGGCCGCCCGGCGCCATGATCGCCTCGAAGGTCGAATGCTCGGCGTCGTGCAGGTGCACCAGTTGCAGTGTGTCCAGCCCCAGCAGGTCCAGGCTGCGCTCCACCGAGCGCCGCATCTGGGCGCCGCTGAAGTCGCCGCTGGCCAGGTCGCGGTCGGCCTTGGTGCCCAGCACGCAGCCTGCCGGCAGCCCGCCGAACTCGCGCAGCACCAGGCCAATGCGGCGCTCGCTCTCGCCGTCGCCATAGGACGCGGCGGTGTCGATGAAGTTGATCGAGCCCGTCAGCGCCTCGCGCACCGCGGCCACGGCGTCGTCTTCCGACACGGCGTAGGCAAACGTCTCCGGCATGTTGCCCAGCGCCGCCGTCCCCACGCACAGCGGCGTCACCCGCAGCCCAGTGCTCCCCAATGTCCGCAGCGAAAAATAGTCCCCCGGTTCGCCCGGTTCGATGGTCATGGCGGGCCTGGAATCACCGCGGGCGGCGCTGGGCGCGCCTGGTCGACGGGCGGCGCAGCCGCGCGGCCGGGGACCGTGCGGCGGCCTTCGATGACGTTCATGGCGATGAGCACGGTCTGGTAGGCCGCGGCGGCCGTGCGGCCGCCGTCGGCCTGGAAGCTCTCGGGCAGGCGGGTGAAGTCCCCGCCGTCCATCTGCGCGATGCGCCGCTGCAGCCAGCCGCGCAGCCGTTCCCACGGCTCGCCCGCGGCCGGGCCGGGCCGCTCGTGGGCGGGCGCGCCGGCGTGGTCGGTCTGGGACGCGGGGCGGGCAGCGGCCGGGACGGGCCGGTCGCTGGCGGGTGCGTCAGCCATGCGGCGCCTCGGACATGGTGGATTGCGCGGCCTCAGCATGGCGCGCGACGAACGACTGCGCCAGCTCGCGGGCGCGTTCCACGTCGTCGGGCTCCAGCTCGCCGTCCAGCACCAGGTCGAGCAGGTAGCGCTTGATGGGTTTGATCCAGGGGCCGGGCGGACGGTCGAACATCTGCATGAGATCGTTCCCGTCCAGCGGTGAGTCGAGGGCGGCCACGTCGGATTCTGCGAGCAGGCGCTCGCAGCGCGCCTCCAGTTCCGCCACGCGCGACAGCCCCGCTTCGATGCGGGCCGGGCGGTAGCTGGTGATGTCGGCGCGCGACAGGGCGATCAGGGCCTGGCAGTCGCCGCCCGCCTCGCGCATGAAGCGGCGCACCGCGCCGTCGGTCCAGTCGGACTCGTAGGCGTTGGCGCGCATGTGCAGGCGCACGATGCGGGTGACGCGCCGGGTGAGCGCGCGGTCGAACTTGAGCCGCTGCAGCACGCGTTCGGCGATGCGCGCCCCCACGGCCTCGTGTCCGAAGAACCGCACGCGCCCGCCGCGGACGGACTTGGTCTGCGGCTTGCCCACGTCGTGCAGGAGCGCGGCCCAGCGGGTTGCGGGGTCGCGCGGCGCGGCTGCCAGCACGCGCGCGGTGTGGGCGAACACGTCCTTGTGCTGCCGCCGCTCTTCCTGCACGGTGTGCTGCAAGGGAATGAGCTCGGGCATCACCAGGCCGAGCACGCCGATTTCGAGCAGGGTGACGAGGGCGCGGTCGGGCCGCGGCGCCAGCAGGGTGCGCTGCAGTTCCGCGCCGATGCGTTCCGCGCTGACGTGCTGCAGCTGCGCGGCCGAGCGCCGCGCCGCCGCCAGCGTGGACGGCTCCACGTCGAACTCCAGCTGCGCCGCCAGGCGCACGGCGCGCAGGATGCGCAAGGGGTCTTCGTCAAAGCGCTCGTCCGCCGCGCCAACGGCGCGCAGCCGCTTGGCCACCAGGTCGGCCGCGCCGCCGTGCGGGTCGATGATGCGGCCCGTGTGCACGTCCTGCGCCATGGCGTTGATCGTGAAGTCGCGGCGCCCCAGGTCGGCGGTGAGCGACGAGCCGAAGCGCACCTGCGGCTTGCGCGAGCCGGGCTGGTAGGCCTCGGCGCGGAAGGTGGTGATCTCGGCCGCGGCGCCGTCGAACACCACGCCGATGGTCCCGAACCGTTCGCCAACGGTGTAGATGCTGGACGCGCCCGCGCGGCGCGCCAGCACCTTGATGCGATCGGGGCGCGCGGGGGTGGTGAAGTCCAGGTCGTGCGCGGGCCGGCCCAGCATGCGGTCGCGCACCGGGCCGCCCACCAGATAGAGGTCGAACCCGGCCTGCCGAAAGACGCGCGCAAGGCGCCCGCTGAGATTCATGCCGCAAGTCTAGGCGCTGGGCGCGTCGTTCCAGCGCCGCCGCCTGGATCAGGCATGCGCGGTCGGCCGCTCAGGCGCGGCGCGCGAAGGGACGCCGCGAACGGCGCAGCGCGCCGACCAGCGCGCCGACCAGCGCGCGCCGCGCCGCGCCCGCGCGCGCCCGCGCGGCCCGACCGCGGTCGGCCGCGCGGGCGCGTATCTCGCCCGGCCCGCCGATGAGCCGCCGCACGCCTACGTCGGCCACGAACGCCAGCAGCGCCAGCGTGAGCAGCTGCGGCCAGCCAAACCGCCAGGACGGCTCGCCGCGGCCCGCCAGCGCGGCCAGGTCGGCGCTGGAGGCGATGGTGACGCCGCCGGTGGCGTCGGCGATGCGGCGCAGGGCGCGGTGGTCGGGGGCGGCGCTCCGCTGTTCGTCCGCGGCGGGAATCACCAGCCCCGTGCTGGCCGCGCGGCCGGCGCCGTCCCCGCCGCGCAGGTCGGCCTCGATCTGGTAGACGCCCGGCGGCAGGTTGGGCAGGTCGGCGGCGTAGCGCCCGGGGCCGACCTGCGCGGCGGGCAGCGTCTGCCGCGCGCCGTTGGGCGCTATGACGGCCAGGCTGACGTCCAGGCCGTTGAGAAAGCGCCCTGCGGCGTCCACCGCGTCGATCTCGACGGAGGCGCCGGCGGCGGTGCGCGCCGCCGTCACCCGCGGCGCGCCGCCCAGCGCGCCGGCGGCGGGGCTGACCCAGGCCGCCGTCTGCCGCACGAACGTCTCGAATCCGTCCCAGGCCAGCCAGGCGTCCGCCCAGGCCGGGCTGGCGTCGGAGGTCCAGGCCACCGCGCGCCCGCGCCCGTACTGCCACTGCGCCAGGATGGGGTCGTTGTCGTCGGAGCGCAGGATGACCTCGGCCGTGGGCTTGGCGCGCGTGCGCACGAAGCCCTGCAGCGTCGGCAGCTCGCGCCCGGCCAGCTCGCCGGCGAAGATGGGGCTGGGGCTGTCCAGCTGCGGCTGGAACTCGCGTTCCACCACGGCGAACTCGCTGGCCGTGCGCGTTTCCTGCGTGAGCACGCGGGGGATGCCGCGCGGGTCGGCCACGTAGTAGTAACGGCCGTTGCCCAGGCGGGCGACGCGCTCCAGCAGCTCCCGGTCGGCGTCCTCGCCGATGGCGATGGCCGACACCGTAATGTCGCGCCGCCGCATCGAGCGGGTCAGGGCGTCGAAGTCGCCGAAGTTCACGCGCCCGTCGGTCAGCAGCACCACGTGTTTGATGGAGGCGTCGATCTGGTCCAGCCGCGCGCGCGCAAAGAACATGGCGCGGTACAGGTCGGTGGAGGTGCCGATGCGGATACCGCGGATGCGCGCCACGACGTCCGCCACGTCGGCGGCGCTTTCCAGGGGGCGGGGCGGCACGACCCACTGCGCGTCCAGGTCGAAGGCCATCACGCCCAGGATGTCGCCCTGGTCCAGCAGCGCCGCCGCGTCGGCGGCGGCTTCCAGCGCCAGGTCGATCTTGGCGTTTCCGGTGCTGGCGCCTTGCGCCATGCTGGTGGAGCGGTCGATCACCAGCGCCAGCGCCAGACGCGGCTCGGGCGTTTCCTGCGTGGGGTCCGACCACACGGGCAGCGCCTCGTCGAGCGGCGTGCCCTGATAGCCGCCGGCAGCAAAGCTGGACGCGCCGCCCAGCACCACCAGGCCGCGCCCGCCGGCCACGTGAGCGCGCAGCGCCTCGAGCGCAGCGCCGCCCAGGACGTCCGCCTCCACGTTGGAGACAAACACGACGTCGAACGCGCTGAGGTCGGTTGCCGCCAACGCTGCGGGCTCGATCTGCCGTACCTGGAACTCCGCCGACCGCAGCGCCTGCGGCACGGCGGCGCCGCCGCCAACCACCAGCGCGCGGCCTGGGGCGGCCACCTGCACGAAGGCCTCGGCCACGTTGTTGGTGAGCCGCGGGTCGGCGTCCTCCAACAGCTCGGCGCGCAGCCGATGGAAGCCCGGCGCAAGCGCCGGCAAGGCCGCGCGGTAGACGCGGGCGCCGATGGTGACGTCGATGGGGCCGTCGCTCACCAGCCGCGCGCCGTCCCAGAGCCGCAGCCGCGCCGTGGTGCGGCGCTGGGAGGTCACGTGCACGCGCGCCAGCGCCGGGCTGTGCGCCTGCACGGACGCCGGAACCTCGAGGGCTTCCACCACCAGGTCGGCGCTGCGGGCGGCGTCGATGGGCAGCACGGAAATGGGCACGCCGCGGGCGGCGGCCGTGTGCACGATGGAGCGCAGGCGCGCCTCGGCGCCTGCGCCGTCGGACATGAGCACCAGCTGGCCGCCGACCTCCGGATCCAGCAGCCCCAGCGCCGCCAGCACGCCGGCGTCGTAGTCGCTGGCGTGGCCGGGAAGCTCGCCGCGCAAGGCGGGGGCCTGGCGCAGCCGCTGCGGGGCGGCCAGAACCGCGGCCCCGGCCCCAAACTGCACCACGCCCACCGGCGTGTCGGCGCCGACGGCCTGCACGTAGGCGTCGATGACCTCCATGGCGTTGGCGCGTTCGGCCAGCAGCACGCTGTCGGAAGAGTCCACCACGAAGATCGTGGCCGGGCGCGCGTCTTGCCCCACCGCGAAGCCGGCCAGGGCCAGCACCAGGGCGCTGAGCGCCAGCGCGCGCACCAGCGCCGCCAGCACCAGGCGCGGAGTGGACAAGCGCGCGACGCTGCCGCGCGTCATCCAAACCGCCAGCGGCACGGCGCTCAGCAGCGCCAGCAGCCAGGGGTTCTCCAGGCTCACGGGTCAGCGCACGCCGCGCACGCGGTGCGACAGCCACCACTCCGCCAGCAGCAGCAGCAGCGCCAGCGCGGCGAGCCAGGGCCAGAGATCGCCGCGGCGTTCCATCGGCGGCGCGCCGCCGCCGCCCGCCGCGGCGAGCGCGGCGGCCTGCGGCGGAACGCGCCGCGCCTGCCCGGGATCAGGGGCGAAGTCGATGGACGTCTGCACGATAAGCTCGCCGCCCGCGAACTGGCGCACGGTGTAGGCGCCCGGCGCGCTCACGCGCAAGACCGCGCCGCGCGGCGCGGCATAGTCGGTCGAATCGCCGCCGGGCGCGGTGACCACCACGCGGTCCGCGCGCGGATGCGGCACCAGCGGCAGCGGCCAGCCGGCCTGCACGGCCGCGCCTTCGGGCAGCGGGTTGGCGGGGTTTGCCCATTGCATCACGTTCGACCAGAACAAGGGGTACCAGGGCGCCTGGCTGGCGCGCGCGCCGGTGACCTGGAACCCGATAAGCGCCGTGCGGCGGCCGTTGGCGACGCCGTGGGCGAGCACCGCCTGCCCGCCCACGCCCAGATCCGCCGCGGCCCAGGGCGGCAGGGCGTAGACGAAATCGTCATCGGACGCCAGGTCGGCGGCGTCGATGGCGCGCAGCAGCGGGCTCTCGGCCGCCGCGCGCGGCAGCTCGCCAGCCGCGCGCGGCGCCTCGATCTCCAGGCTGGGAACCTGCGGCGGCCGCACCAGCACTGTGGAGGCGGCGGGCAAGGCCGCGGGCGCGAATCCCTGAAACACGTAGACGTCCGCGCGGCCCGGCGCCTGGTCGTCGAAGGCCTGGATCGAGGTGGCGTGGGCGGTGACGGCGGGCAGCGCCTGCAGCGCTCGCATGATGGGGTCGGGCTCGTTGCCCACCACCAGCACGTCCAGCGGCGGCGCTTCCGCCAGCGCGGCGAAGGCCGCGTCGTCCGCCGCCAGTCGGTCGCCGGGCGCGCTCGCCTGGGCGCGGTAGCCAACCGCCGGCGGCAAATCGTCGAATACCAGCGTCTGGCGTTCGCCCGCGGCCAGCTCGACGCGGCGGCCCGGCAGCGCGGTGTTCCCGGCGGTCACGCGCACCTCGGCCGCAACCGGCGCGGGACCCTGGTTGCGCACGGCGGCAACGGCCTGAACGGCGTCCTGCGCGTCCAGCCGCCGCCGCACCTGAAACGCCTCCAGCGCCACGTTTGGCGCCGGAGCGCCCACGAGCACGGTGCGGACCCCGGCCGGCGCCGCGCCGGCGGATCGATCGTCGGTAACGAGCGCCACCAGGCCGCCCTGCGCGGGCGGGGCCAGCGAGCGCGCCATGTCCAGCGCGGTGGCAATGCGCCCCTGCGCCGCTTCCGGCTGCACGGCGGCCAGCGCGCGCTCGACCTCGCCGCGGTCCGCGGCGTGCACCGCCAGCGCCCGCGGCGCGGCGCCGGCGGTGATGACGGACACGCGCCGCTCGCCCTCCAGCGCGCGCAGGAAAGCCGCGGCCCGGCCGCGCGCCTCGTCCATGCGCGAAACGCCGGCGTCGTCCGTCATGGCCATGGAGGCCGACACGTCTATGACCAGCGCAACCGGCGGGCCAGGGTCCACGCTGACCTGCCGCTCCGGCCGCGCCAGCGCCAGGGCGAACACCACCACGGCCAGCAGCTGCGCCAGCAGGCCGGCGTGCCGCCGCAGCCAGGAGAGCCAGGTGTGGTCGGCGCGGGCCGCCAGCGTGCGCCGCCAGACCAGCAGCGAGGCCACCACGATGCGCTGCCGCCGCGGCCGCAGCAGAAAAAACCCCAGCACGGCCAACGCCAGCCCCGCCCACCCCAACGCCACCGGCGCGGCCCAGCTCACGTCAGCCTTTTCTCTCTCCCCCCGCTAACTCGCGCACCTCGCCCTCTGCTTCCCTCTCCCGCTAGAAGAATGCGGGGATAGGAAAAAGGGAACGGCTCGGCCCGCGCGGCCAGGGTGCGCGGGGCGCCGCCCACGTCAAGGCCAGGCGCTCGGCCGCAGCCGAGCCGCAGCCAAGCCGCACAGGGCGCCGCCCCCCCATCCTAATCGCAAGACGGCCGACGCCATGCGCGCGCGGCGGCCAACGCACCGCCCCCTCTTACCCCCTCTCCCTGGAGGGAGAGGGCAGGGGTGAGGGGGGAAACGCCAAGATCGAGCACCGCGCCCCGGCTAGGGCGTGTTCACACTATCGCAATGCATCGACGATCAAGACGAAGACCAGGAAACCTCGGTACAGCACGTCCAGCTTGTCGAAGCGGACGAAGACCCGCCGATACCCCTTCAACCGGCGAATCAGGCGCTCGACCTCATTCCGGCGTTTGTAAACGTCGCGGTTGTACGTCTACGGGGACACCCGGTGCCGCAGGGGCGGCACGACGGGCGTGTACCCCAAGGCGAGCGCCAGCTGGCGGGTCGCGTCGCCCTCGTACGCGCGATCCATCACCAGCGCCGGGGACCCCGCCTGCGGACCCCGCTGCGTGAGCAACTGCCGCCCGTGCGGCGCGTCCCCCGCGTTGCCGGGGGACAAGGCGAAGGTCAGCGCGGTGCGAGCATCCGCGGCAACCAGATGAATCTTGGTGGTCCACCCACCCCGCGACTTTCCGATGGCTTGCGGCCCGTTTTTTTTCGCGCTCCCGTCCCGTCCGGATGAACCTTGACGATGGTGCTGTCCATCCCCACCACTTCGAGCCGGACGCGCACGAGCTGTTCGCGTTGCAAGTGCTCGAAGATGCGGTCGAGGACGCCTCGCTTGGCCCAGCGGTTCATGCGGGTGTAGACGGTATGCCAGCGCCCGAACCGCGGCGGTAAGCCGCGCCACTTACAGCCGTGTTCGGCGACATAGAGAGTCCCGTTGAGGACCTGGAGATTGGAGAGGCGCACGTTGCCCCGCTGCACGGGGAACACGTGCGCGATGCGGTCGTACTGCTCTTGCGTGAGTTCCATACGCCCACCCTACCAGATGCAAGCACCTAGTGTGAACAGGCCCTAACACCACCGCCAAGCCGCCCCACGGCCGCTTCTCACCCTGCCCCCCACCCCGCCGCGTTGCACCGCGCACTCACAGCCCGCGCGGCCAACGCACCGCCCCCTCTTGCTCCCTCTCCCTCTTCCCCCTCTCCCTGGAGGGAGAGGGCAGGGGTGAGGGGGGACGCCAAGATCGAGCACCGCACCCCGGCGAACACCACCGTCGCGAGCATGGCGGCCAACGCACGGCCCCCTCTTGCTCTCTCCCTCTTACCCCCTCTCCCTGGAGGGAGAGGGCAGGGGTGAGGGGGGAGACGCCAAGATCGAGCACCGCGCCCCGGCTAACACCACCGCCAAGCCGCCCCACGGCCGCTTCTCACCCTGTCCCCCACCCCGCCGCGTTGCACCGCGCACTCACGGCCCGCGCGGCCAGGGCGCGCCGCCAAGCGCGCGGCGGCGAAACTGGTTTCTGCACGCGGGCGGGGGAGCGGCCATAATGGGCGCGCGCTACCGGAGACGGGGGTGAGGGATGGACGAGACGCCGCGCTACGACGTTGCCGTCATTGGCACCGGGCCGGCCGGGCGCAATGCGGCCATTCAGTCGGCCAAGGCCGGCAAGCGCGTGGTGGCCATCGACCGGCAGCGCTACATCGGCGGCCAGGCCGTGCACCGCGGCACCATCCCGTCCAAGACGCTGCGCGAAGCCGTGGTGCACGTCACCGGCATTGCCCAGCGCTCGTTCTACGGCGAGGCCTACCGCGTGATGGCCGACGTCACCATGCCCGACCTCAACCGCCGCACCATGCAGGTCATTCAGGCCGAGGTCGACCTGGTGCGCGACGCCTTCCTGCGCAACGACGTGGACCTGGTCAACGGCATGGCGCACTTCGTCGATCCCCACACGCTGGCGGTCGAGAGCGGGCAGCATCGCTCGCACCTGCAGGCGGACAAAGTCATCCTGGCCACGGGGTCGCGCCCGGCCCAGCCCACCCACATCCCCTTCGACGGGGAGCGCGTGGTCGATAGCGACGGCATCCTGGGGATGACGGCCATTCCCAAGTCGCTCACCATCGTGGGCGGCGGCATCGTGGGCACGGAATACGCCAGCATCTTTGCCACGCTGGGAGTGCCCATCACGCTGATCGACGGCCGCCGCGACTTGATGGAGTTCGTGGACATCGAGATCGTGGAGGCGCTGAAGCATCACATGCGCGAGAACGGCATCACGCTGCGGCTGGGGCACAACGTTGCCCGCGTGGAGTTCGACCAGCGCGGCCGCCCGGTGGCGGTGCTGGAAACGGGCGCCAAGACCGTGAGCGACATGCTGATGTATTCGGTAGGCCGCCAGGGCGCCACCGACGCACTGAACCTGACCGCCGCCGGCCTGAGCGCCGACGCGCGCGGCCGGCTGAAGGTGAACCCGTTCTATCAGACGGCCGTGGACCACGTGTACGCCGTGGGCGACGTGATCGGACAGCCGGCGCTGGCCGCCACTTCAGCCGAACAGGGCCGCCTGGCCGCCCGCCACGCCGTGGGGCTGGACCGCCCGTCGTCCGACGACGACAAGATCCCTATGGACGTGTTCGACCGTATCGAGGCCAAGATTGCCAAGGGCCGCCGGCCCAACATCGACGACAACCTTCCTATCGGCATCTACACGATCCCCGAAATAGCCATGGTGGGGAAAACCGAGGAGCAGCTGACCGTTGCGGGCGTGGCCTACGAAAGCGGCGTGGCCCGCTACAAGGAAACGGCGCGCGGCGCGATCGTGGGCGACGACTTCGGGGTGCTGAAGCTGCTGTTTTCACCCGACACGCGCAAGGTGCTGGGCGTGCACATCTTTGGCAGCCAGGCCAGCGAACTGCTGCACATTGGCCAGGCCGTCATGCAACTGGGCGGCAGCATCGACTACTTCGTGGAGACGATCTTCAACTACCCCACCTTCGCCGAGGCCTACAAGATCGCCGGCTTCAACGGCGTGAACAAGCTGCTGCGCTAACGCCGCCCCCCCCTCCGCTGCGGCCAGCGGCGTCGAGCGTTGGGCGCCCCCCTCCTCCGCTGCGGCCCGCGGTCAGCGGCCAGGAGCACGCGGCCAGCGCCGCCCCTCCGATGCAGCCCGCGGCCAGCGCCCGCCCCTCCGATGCAGCCCGCGGCTCGCGGCCAGTGTCGATGCCAGCAGTCCGGGGACGCCGGCCGGTGGCCGGCGCCGCCCGACCCCGTGGACGCGAAGCCGTCCACCCGTGCGTCCCTTCGGCGCCTCCGCGCTCCTCTCGCGTTCTTCGCGGACGTGGGGACCCTCGCCGCCGCGCTTCGATCCACAATCCACAATCACCAATCCACAATCACCAATCACCAATCACCAATCCACAACCGAGTGGCACTATGACAGGCCGCCCCCGCCGTCGAGACGAACCCGCATGTCCACCGCCAGCGACCCTCCCGCCGACCGCCGCCGCATCCTGACCGGGCTGCGGCCCTCCGGGCCCTCCCACGTGGGGCATTACGCCGGCGCCTTCTCGCAGTGGCTGGCGCTGCAGGACGAATACGAGTCGTTCTTCCTGCTGGCCGACTACCAGGTGTCGGACTACGCCGACAACCTGCCCTGGATTCGCTGGGGCCTCTGGGAGGTCGCGCTGGACTGGCTGGGCGTGGGGCTGGATCCGGAACGCTCCCATTTCGTCATCGAAAGCGGCGTGCCCGAGTTCGCCGAACTCACCCTGCACCTCAGCTGGTTTCTCGGGCTGGGCCACCTGCAGCGCAACCCAACCCTGAAAGCCGAGCTGGCCGACTTGGAAGCCGCCACTGCATCCGTGCCCGTGGCCTTCTTCAATTATCCCGTCATGCAAATTGCCAACATCCTGCTGCCGCTCGCTCACCTGGTGCCGGTGGGCGACGACCAGCTCCCGCACATCGAAATGACGCGCGACGTGGCCATCCGCTTCAACCGGCGCTTCGGCCAGGTGTTCGTGGTCCCGGAAGGCCGCGTGGGCCAGGTGCCGCGGCTGGTGGGCACCGACGGCAAGGGCAAGATGGGCACGTCGGCCGGCAACGCCATCTTCCTCAAGGACTCGGAAGACACGCTGCGCGCCAAGATTCGCGGCATGTTCACCGATCCCAAGCGGCTGCGCGCCACCGACCCGGGCACCGTGGAAGGCAACCCCGTGTTCATGTATCACGACGCCTTCAACCCCGACACCGCCGAAGTCGACGACCTGAAAGCCCGCTACCGCGTCGGGCGCGTGGGCGACGTGGAGGTCAAAGACCGGCTCTTCCAGGCCATGAACGCCTTGCTGGCGCCGATTCGCGAGCGCCGCGCCAGCTGGGCCGCCCGCCCCGACGACGTGCGCGACGTGCTGGCCGCCGGCACCGCCGCCCTGCGTCAGCGCGCCGGCCCGGTCATGCAGCAGGTGCGCACGGGACTGGGCCTGGACTACCTGACCGACGGCCCACCCCCGCCCCCGCCGGGCGCGCCTTGATGCGCCGCGTCCCGCCGAGGCGCGCGAATGTTGCCCTTGACAAACCCGCTAGAAGCCGCGCAGCATTGGTTTACACCCCCCCAGTTCACTTCGCTGGCTGGGATAGCGGCCGTCTGCGGGCGGCCGCTCTTTTTTGCTCATGCTGCGCACAGTCCCCAGGCGAGCCACTCCCCCGAAAACGAGTGGAATCCCCTTGACCGTCCAGCGAGCGTCGTGCAACATCACTCCACGCCCCCTCAGTCCGTTTCGACGGCTGAGATAGCGGCCGTCTGCGGGCGGCCGCTTTTTTCTTGCGGCACGTGAACGCCAACGTCTACGTTGACGCGTTCAACCTCTACTACCGGGCCGTGAGAGGCACGCCCTGGCGCTGGTTGGACCTCGAGGCGCTAGCGCTCTGCCTGCTGGATTCCAGATTCACGCTCCATCGCATCCGCTATTTCACGGCGCCCGTTAAACCCCGGCAAAGCGACCCGGACGGCTACCGCCGACAGCAGGTCTACCTTCGCGCCCTGCGCACCATTCCCGAATTGGTCGTCCACGAAGGCCATTTCCTCACCAACGCAACACGGCTGCCGCTCGCCAACCCGCCGCCAGGCGGGCCTGGCTATGCTCGGGTCGTCCGAACCGAAGAGAAAGGCTCCGACGCCAATCTGGCCGCCTACCTGACCCGCGACGACGCCAAACGCGACGCCCAGGCCGCGTTCGTCGTCAGCGGCGACTCCGACTTCGCCGGCGTCATCCGCATGGTGCGCCGGGACTTCAACTTCCCGGTGCACGTCGTCGACCCTGCGGGCAACCGCAGCCGCCACCTGCGCAGTGCCGCCACCAAGTACCACCCTCTGGACCACGCGCTGCTCCCCCAGTGCCAGTTCCCCACGAAGCTCACCGACCGCACCGGCATCATCACTCGACCACCTTCGTGGGAGTAACCGCGGGCATCGCGGCGCGGCGGGCGGCAACGATGCCGCCTCTGCGCGCGCCGCTCCGAGGTGTCATGCTGAGTTTCGGTACAGGCGGGCGCTGCGCGCCGGGCGCGAGGTGACGGTGACCAGTCGATCGTTGGCCGACCAGCCTGGGCGCACGCACGAAAGCGTGGTCAACGCCGCGCTGGCGGAGCTGTTCCAGCAGCGCACGGGGCTGCGGGCCGAGGCGGAATCGACCCAGGCCGGCGGCGCGCGTCCCGACGTCGTGGTCCTGGTCGAGCACGGGCCGGTCGTCGTCGAGACCGAATATGCGCCCGCGCGCAGCGTGCACGCCGACGCGCTGGCCCGGCTGGGGATGCAAATCGGGGGTCACGCGGTTGGCGTTGCGTTTGCCGTGGCCGTGCCCGCCGACTTGCGGGAGGCGCCGCAAGCCCAGCTCGCCGACAGGCTGGCGCGCGCGAACCTGGACTGGCGCGAGTGGCGCGTCGACGGCTCCTCGGGGCCGCAGGTTCGCGGAACCGTCGACGAACTGGCGCAGGCGCTGCGCAGCGCCGCGGCGCCGGCCGACGATTTGGATGCCGCGGTCGAACTGCTCGACCGGGGCGCCCGCATGGCGGGCTCCCGGCTCTTCGACGCGCCAGGCGCGCTCCAGCGCGTGGCCGAGGTGTTCCAGACCAGGCCCGGCGACGAGGCCGCCAACATGGGCGCGCTGGTCGTCATCAACGCCATGATGTTCCACGAGCGTCTGGCCGAGGTCGACCCGGGCGTTCAGCCCCTCGACGCGCTTCGCTGGGACGGCCGCCGCATCTCCAAGAGCAGCCTGGGCAGCGCCTGGGACGCCATCTTGCAGGTCGACTACTTCCCCATCTTCCGCATGGCGCGCGACGTGGTCAGAAGTCTGCCGGTGCGGCCGGCCGCGGATTTCCTGTACCACTGCTTGCAGACCGCCGAGCGGCTGCAGGAGATGGCCGCCACGCGCCGCCACGACCTGGCCGGCCGCATATTCAACCGGCTGATCGCCGACCGGAAATTCCTGGCCGCGTTCTACACCAAGATCCCCACGGCAACCCTGCTGGCCGGGCTGGCGCTCGACCCGCAGCAGTGGCCCGACGTGGACTGGAGCGACCCGGACGCCGTACGGAGGCTCACCGTCGTCGACCCCGCCTGCGGCACGGGAACGCTCTTGATGGCCGCCTATCACCAGCTGGCGGACAACGCGCGGCGGGCCGGACTGGCCGGCGACGCTGCCAGGGAAGCGCGGCTGCACCGCCTGTTGATCGAAGACGTGATACACGGCGCGGACGTGGTGCAAGCCGGCATTCACCTGACGGCGGCGACGCTGGCCGCCGTGTCGCCGTCGGTCACGTTTCGGCGCATGAACTTGCACACGCTGCCGCTGGGCTTCGACGGCGTGAACGGCGCGCGGCTGGGGTCGTTGGACTGGCTGACCCACGATCGCCTCGACACGCTCTTCTCCGGCGCGGGCGAACAGGTGAGCGGGAGCGCGGGCGACACGGCGTCCAGCGCGCAGCGGCCCTGCGCCGACCTGGTCGTCATGAATCCGCCCTACACCCGCCACGGCGGCCCCGGCGACGGCTCCGACACCTTCACCACCGTCTTCGGCGCATTCCGCGCGCCGGACGTCGAGCGGCAGATGTCCCGCACGCTCGCACGAACCCTGCAAGGAACGCCAGCCACCCAAACCGCTGGGCTCGCGTCCGCGTTCCTGGCGCTGGCCGACCGGTTGGTGCGGCCGGGCGGCCGCGTCGCCGCGGTGCTGCCGGCCACGGCCGTTTTCGGCACCACCTGGTCCGGCATGCGCACGCTGCTGGCCAACCGCTACGCGGTGGAGTACGTGCTGTCGGTGCATGACGCCCAGAACCGCTCGCTGTCCGAGGACACGGGCATTGCCGAGGTGCTGCTGGTGGCGCGGCGGCTCGGGGCGGACGAGCCGCCGCCCGGCCGCGTGACCTGCGTGAACCTGCGCCAGGCGCCGACGCAGGTGACCGACGCGCTGGCCGTGCTGAATGCCGTGCGCGCCGTGCCCGACCTGCAGCGCGTGGACGGCCCGCCCATAGGCGGCAGTCCCTTGCTCGTTGGCGGCGAGTCGTGGGGCGAACTGCTGGACTCGCCCATCGACGGCGAGCAGCTTCAGGGCGCGCGCTGGCGCTCCGGCGAGGTCGGGCAGCGGGCGCAGGCGCTCGCCCGCGGCATCGTCTGGTCCGAGGATGCGACGCGCTCTCTCGGTTCGATTCCGATTGCGCCGATCGAGAGCATCGCCGCTCTCAGCCCCTACGATATGCAGATTCACCACCGCTTTCCTGGCGGCGTGTTCGAAGCGCACCACGGCTACGACGGACTGGCGCAATTTCCCGCCCTCTGGAAACAGCGCCAGGCAGTGCATAGATCCGCGGTCGCCGAGCCGAACGCGCGGCTCCTGCCCAAACCAGGCCTCGACCACGCCCAGGTCTGGGCCGCGGCCGGCCATCTGCACCTCACGCGGGACGTCCGCTACAACACGCAGCGGGTCGCAGCCGTGCGCACGTTCCAGCGAACGTTGGGCGTGCGCACCTGGTACTCGCTCAGACTCGACGACCGCGCGGGCGAGCGGCGCGGCGACATGGAGGCCGCGCTGGCGCTCTGGTGCAACTCGACCTTCGGCTTGCTGTGCCACGCCAGCCGCGCCAATCCCTCGCAGCTGGGCCGCGGACTCGGCAGCCGCACGCTGCTGCGAAAACTGCCGACGCTGAACGTGTTGGAGCTGGAGCCCTGGCAGCTGGACGCCGCCGCCAGCGCCTGGCGCACGCTGGCGCGCCTGGAGTTCGCGTCGTTCCATTGCTGCGCGGTCGATCCGGCGCGCATCGACCTGGACCGGGCGGTCGCGCGCGGCATTCTGGGCCTGGGCGCGGCCGGCGAAGAAACGGCGGCGCGCCTGCGCCGCATCCTTGCCGCGGAGCCATCCATCCACGGCTCCAAACCGCCGGCGCTGGACTGAGGCCGTCGGCCGAGCGCTGCGGCCCGCGGGCCGCAGCGGGTTCTGCCGGCGCTGACGGGTGGGAATCCCGAGCTCGTTGCGCGGCCCTCGGCGGGCGCGGATTTTGCCGTGCTCTCGCCCGTGGGCGGCTCGTTCACCCACGGCGGCCCGCGGCGGGCGCCGGTTCTGCCGCGCGCGTCGATTCGGTAGGCTTGCGGGCGGACGGGTCGGCGGCGCGGGCGGCGCCGGGCTGGCCGGTGTCGTGGTGGTGCGAACGTTACGCGGCGGCGCGGGCCGCCGTTCGGCTTGTGGATCACGCTCGAAACGAGGAGCAGACCAGGAATGGCAACGCAAAACGGCGGCGCCGTGGTGACACTGCGCAACACGGCGGTCGAGCAGCTCGGCGGCGCGCACAGCGCGGCGGTCCCCGACTACCCGCGCGAGCGGATCGAAGACGTGGGGTTCATGACCGCCATGACGCTGGTGCTGTTGGGTAACTATGCTCAGACTGGCCACTTCGGCGGCCCGCTGGCCTACACGCCCTACAACGTGGCCATGCACCTGGGCGGGCCGGAGAACGGCGCGCTGCGCTACGACTACCGCCGGCCCAAGCATCCGTTCTGCGACCGCTTCATGCTGGCGGGGGGGCACAACATCCCCACGGCCTACGCGCTCTGGATGATCATGGGCGAGGCCATGGCGCGGCGGCACGCCGCCACGGGCGACGACCGCTACGCCGTCGATCCCACCGTGGGCATGCTGGCCATCGACGCGCTGGGCTTCCGGCGCGGGCGCGGCGCGCTGGACACGCTGCTCCAGGACCACGGGCTGCAGGACCACCCCCTGTTTGCGCAGGCCAAGATCCGCGGCGTCCGGGCGCTGGCGGGGCACGCCGAGACGACGGACCTGACCAACGACGTCAACGGCGGGCCGTCGGGCATCGGGGTGGCCACCGCGGCCGGCAAGGCCGCGTTCTGGGACTTCGTGGGCGCTGACTCGTCGCTCAAGATCATGGCGCTGGAAGGCGAGTTCGCCATGACCGAGGGCCACGCGCAGGAGCTGAAGACGCAGGCGCTGGCGCAAAAGGTTGGCAAGCGTCTGCGCGTCCTGCTCTCCTACAACAACGCCGGCATCGACGATTCGCTGGTTGGCGGCGTGATCGACGCCAGCCTGGCCGAGGGCTACGTGCTGGAAGACCAGTGGTCGTCCTACGGCTGGAACGTGCTCTCGCTGGACGACGGCAACGACTACGACCAGATCATGGCCGCGCTGCGCACGATGGAGGACTGGGACCCGAGCGACCGCCGCCCCATCATCGTGATCGGCCAGACGACCAAAGGCTGGTGGCCCGCCGCCGTCAACGGCCACCTGCCCGGCTTCGGCGAGCAGCTGGTCGGCTATCACAGCCACCCCTACGAGCTGAAGATGAACGACCCCTACTTCGTGGCGCTGGCCGAGACGTTCGAGCGGCGCTACGGCGTGGAGTTCGACGGCATCCGCAACGGCCCCGTCACCGACGAGCGCGAGCGGCTGATTCAGTTCAAGACCAACATCGACACGGCCATGTCGGTGCTGAACCAGAACGGCCTGGGCGACTGGCTGGCGGACCGGCTGGTGGAGATCGGCGATTCGCTGAACGACGACCTGCCGCTGCGCATCGACACCACGGCCGACCCGTTCCAGGACGAGCGCCTGCGCCCGCAGAACCTGCCGCTGGCGCCGGTCTCGGTCGAGGTGGCCAACGCCGTCAGCGGCGAGACCAGGCCGCTGGACATTGCGCTGGCCAAGCGGCCGGGCGAGGTGGCCGGCACGCGCCGCGCCATCTCCGAGATCATCAAGTGGGTCAACTACGTCACCGACAACCGCTTCGTCACGCTGGCGGCCGACCTGTCCAGCTCCATCAACGTGGAAAACGGCGCGCTGTGGGGGCACTACGACCCGACGGACAACCCGCTGGGCACGCGCATGAAGGCGCCGATCGAAGAAGCCGGCAACGTCTCGTCGGCCATTGGCCTGGTCAGCCAGTCGGCGTCGCTGGACCCCGGCGTGCACGCCGGCGTCTGGGCGCTGAGCGGCACCTACGGCGCGTTCACGCCGCTGATGTATCTGCCCGCGCGCGTCTGGAGCCAGCAGAACCAGGACAGCCCCTTCCGCATGGGCGTGCTGCACGTGCTGGCCGGGCACTCCGGGCCGGAAACCGCCGCCGACGCGCGCACGCACTTCGGCATCTTTGCGCCGCAGGTGTGGAAGCTGTTCCCTCGCGAGCAGGCCATCAACCTGAACTTCTGGGACTACAACGACGTGGCGCCGGGCTACTTTGCGGCCGCGTCCATTGCGGCGCGCGACCCCAAGGTGGGGCTCATCACCATCGAGGTCGCGCGGCCGGACTTCCCGGTGGCCGACCGCGCCGCGTTTGCCGATTCGGACCCGCTGGCGGCGGCCAAGGGCCTGTATCTCATTCGCGACTGGGACGCTGGCAGCGCGCCGCAGGGCACGGTGTTCGTGCAAGGCTCCAACTCCACCGTCAACCTGGTGCGGGTGCTGCCGCGGCTCCAGGAAGCCGGCGTCAACGTGCGCGTGATCGCCGTGGTCAGCGAGGAACTCTTCGCGCGCCAGCCGCAGAGCTACCGCGACCGCCTGATCCCGCCCGCGGCGCGCTACGACGCGATGGTGGTCTCCACCGGCACGCGCCGCATGCCGCCGGTGCGCGGCCTGGGGCCGCTCACGGACGAATATTCGCTCTGGTCGGACTGGGACGACCAGTGGCTGACCGGCGGCACCGAACCCGACGTCATTGCCGAAGCGCGCCTGGACGCCGACTCGATCTACGCCGGCATCCTGCGCTTCGCCCAGGAGCACGACGCGCGCCTGGCCCGCCAACGGGAGGCGCTGGGCGTCTGCTGCTAACCCCTGACCGCAGGCGCGTGCGCCGCGGCTGACCGGCGGACGGCCGGTCGACCGCGGCGTGCGCCGTGGTCGGTGTTGGCTCCCTGCGTTCCGGGTCGTCGGCCGCGCCGCCGGGATGCACCAGCCAGGCGCTGCGCGCCGTCTGGCGCGGCCCTGCGGCCGTGCGGCCGGCGCGTGCCGGCCGGCCCCGCGGCTGCCCGCCAGCAGCCTGCCCCGAGACTGCCGTCGACCGCGTGCGGGGCGCGCCGGCTGGTGGTAGGCTGCTGCGCGTCAGCTTGTGGCCCTTGCAGCTGACGCCACGGGAGGCAAGGGTGAGCCTTTCGTCGTGCAAATCGTCCGATCTACCCAAGGCCCCGCGCGTGTCGCGGTTGCGGCCGGATTCGATCTGGGCGCGCGGCCGCCCACGCTTTCGGCGGCCCAGCAAGACCTCTGCAGCGCCTTGACGCACCGCGCCTTTGCGGGCGCGCTCGACCAGGCGGCGCGGGCCGGATGCCACGCCTTCGTCTGCGCCGGCGCGCTCTTCGCCGAGCCCGACCCGGCGCTGGAACACGTGCGCGCCGTGATGGGGCCGCTGCGAGCCGCGCGGCGCGGCGGCATGTCGGTGGTGGCGGTGGCCGAGCCGCAAGCCGGCGGCGGCATCGGCTTTCTGGCCGACGCAGAGCTGATCGACGCGGCGCTGGATGCGCACTCCCAGGACGCAGTGCTGGTGGCGGCGCCTGGCATGACGATTGGCGTGGTGACCAGCGGCGCCGCACTGCGCCCCGCGGGAGCGGACCTGACGCTCATGCTGGCGCCGCCGGGCGCCGCGGCCGCCGAATCGTCGTTCGGCGCGGCCGCGGCCGACGTCATCGTCGACGCCCGAACGCCGAACCGCGCGCATCCGCGGCCGCAGGCGCCCCCGGTCATCGAGTCAGGCTGGGCGGGTCCCCATCACGCCCCGGGGACGGACCCGGGGTTCGTCATCCTCGACCTGCACGCGGACGGGCGCATCGCCCCGACGCCCGTCGCAACGGAGGCGCTGCGCGCCGGGCGGCTGGTCGTCGACGTGAGCCAGCTTGCCGACGACGATCCCGGCGGCGCGATTCTGGAGACCCTCGGCGCAGCCTCGGACGCGGCGGCGATCGTCGACCTGGAGCTGCGCGGGCGGCTGGAGCAGTCGGCCTGGCAGGCGCTCGACCCGCAGCGCCTGATCGAGCGCGCCGCCCGGCGCGGCGCGCTGCTGCGCCTGCAGCTGGACGGGTTGCGCGTCGATCCCGCCGGCAACGGCGCCCCCGAACGCTCGTCCTTCCTGGTCAACGTGCGGCGCGCGGCCGAGCGGCTGACCCGCGCCGCGCGCGACGACGACGAACGCCAGATCGTCGCCGAGGCCCGGGCGCACGTCATCGAGGTCGTGCGCCGCCGCGACCCCGCCCAGGCCGTGGCGCCGTCCGCGGGACAGACCGGCGGCGCTTCGTGATCCTGCTGGAGCGTCTGTATGGACGCGGCATCGGCGGCCTCCACGACGTGGACCTGACGTTCGCCCCGCGCGAACGGCGCTTGATCGAGGCGTCGCCCGCGGACGCCGACGCGCTGAGCGCGGCGCTGCGGTTTGCGCTGTTCGGCGACGCGGCGCGGCCCGCAGACCACCAGCCCGACGCGCTGGCCGCCGTGTCCATTGTGGCGGGCGGCGTTACCTACGCCATCGAACGGCGGGTCGGGCGCGGCGCGCTGACGGAAACGACCCTGGCGCGCGTGACCCCGGCAGGGCTGGCGCCCATCAGCGGCGCCGCGCGCGTCGAGCGTGAACTCGACCGACTGTTCGGCGCCGACCTGGACGCCATGGCCGCGCTGATCTGGCCGCCGACCGACCTGCAGCCGCTGGGAGAGCGTCTGGACGCCGTCCTGCGCGCCTGGCTGGGGTCCAGCCGCATGAACCTGCTGGACGCCAGCGTGGAGGTGGGGCCGGACATGCAGGACGCCGAACGCACGGCCGCGCTGCACGTCGACCTGGCGCAGGCCGCCGAGGCGCACGCGGCCGCAACCGCGCAGGTGCAGCGCCTGGAACTCGACCTCAAACGCCATCGCGTGGCGCGCGCCGTGGGCCAGCTGGAACTGGCCGAGCGGCAGATGGACGGCGCGGACGCGCAGCGGGCGCGCATGCGCGGTCTGGTGGAGCGCTTCGACCGCAGCCGCGCCCGCGCCGAAGGCGCGGCGGCGCTGGCCGAGCTGCTGGAACGCCGCGACGCCGCAACCCAGCAGGCGCGCGGCGCGCACGAGCGGCGCGCCGCCGTTGACCGCCGCCTGGCCGACCTGAGCCGGCTGCGCTCGACCCTGGGCAATCAGGAACGGCGCTTCGCGTCGCTCGACCAGGCGCTGGCCGCCCTTGCGCGCGCCGACGCCGCGGCTGCCGCCGCCGAACGCACCCAGCGCACGGCCGAGGCCATTGGCGAGGACGTGGCGGCGCTGGAACGCGCCCTGCACGACCTGACGGCCAGCAGTCACAAGGCCGAACGGCTGACGGCGGACGCCGAACGCGCGCACGAGCTGAGCGCCCAGGCGCAGGACGACGCGCAGCTGCCCGCCGCGCACCGCCTGTGGAACGAATGGCTGCAGGAAGCCGAAGCCGCCGCGGCCGCCGGCCAGGCGCACGACTACGCCGAAGCGCTGGAAAACGACCTGGCGGTGCTGCGCACGGCCCGCATCCAGCAAACCCGCGCCGCCCGCAACCGCTCCTCGCAGCTGCGGCTGGCGGCCGGCGGCGCGGCGGCCGGCGCCGCCGCAGGGCTGCTGGGACTGGCCGCCGTTCCACCGCTGGCGCCCGTGGGGCTGATCGTCGGCGCCGTTGGCGCCGTGGCCGGCATCGTCGTCACGCGCGGCCAACGCGCCGCCGCCGCAGAGGCCGAAGACCTGGGCCACCAGCTGGCGGCCGTGGAACTGCGGCTGCGCAACGCGAACGAATGGCTGCGCACGGCCCAGCTGGCCCGCGTTGCCCAACAACGCACGGCGCGGCAGTTGGAATCGCTGGGCCTGGAAGTCCCCGCCGCCGAGCCGCGCGCGGTCGAACTCCGCGACCGCGCCGAAGCGCGGCTGCTGGAACTGGCGGACGGCGACAACCGCCGCAGCGCCGACGACCTGCGCGCGGCCTGGACCGCCGCCAGCGACGCGGCGGCCGCGGCGATGCAGGACGTGCGCCGCCTGGAGGCCCGCGTCGAAGCGCTGCGCCAGCGCGACCCGCAGCAGCGCATGACCAACGCCGCCGCCAACCGGCGCACGCTCATTGGCAAGGCCGCCGACGCCCGGCGCGGCGCGGAGCGGCTGGCCGCTGCGCTTGGGGTCGAGCCGTCGCGCCAGTCTCTGACCGAGGCGCGCCAGGACACCCAGCGCGCGGTGCAGGCCATGCAGCGCCGCCTGCGGCAGAGCGCCGACCTGGAGCAGCGGCGGCTGGCCGCCATCCACGGCCACGCGCAGGCCGCCGACGCGCTGGCCAGCCTGGACGCGGAGATCCGGCGGCAGACCTCGGCCCTGGAAGGCCGCGGCGCGCCGGGCACGGTGGAACGTCCGCGCGCGGTGCAGCTTGCGCAGGCGGCAATTCTGCTGGCCGGGGTGGGCCGCCAGCGCGCGCAGACCGAGGCGCGCGCGTCCACGGCCGAGTGGCGCAGCGCCCGCGCCGCGCGGCAGCGCCACGCCGCCGACCTGGCCGCGGCCTTGCACGCCATGGACATTGCGGTTGGCGCCGACCCGACCGCCGCCGAGGCCCGCGCCGCCGTGCCGGACCTCGACGCGCGGCCCGTCGACGCCGACGCGGCCCGCCAGCAGCTCAGCGGCACGCGCCAGACCGCGCGCCAAACCGAGGCGCGCCTGCGCACGCTGGAACTGCGCACCGGCGTGGAACGCCGCGACGTGGACGCCGCCGAGGCGCGCGCCCGTCTGGCGCGCGCCGTGCGGACGCGCCGCGTGCGCGAGGTTGGGCGCACCCTGGTCGACGCCGCGCTGGACGCCGCGCTGCGGCGTCTGCCGCGCGCCGTGGAACACGAACTGCGCGCCACCCTGCCGCTGGCCAGCGCCGGCCGATTCTGGGACGCGCGGGTCACCAGCGACCTGCGCGTAGACGTGTGGGACTCCATGGCCGGGGTGTGGCGGGCGCCCCAGGAACTGGACGACGACCAGCGCGAGCGCGTGGAGCGCGCCCTGGCGCTGGCCTTCGTCACCGCCGCCCCGCCGCTGGATGCCGCCGATCTGCCGGCCTTCGTCTGGCTGCAGCAATCCGCCGCAGACCGCAGCGGCGCGGCGCTGCACGCGCTGGCGGCGGCGCTCCAGAGCGGCGCCGCCGCGCAGCGCGTTCCCCAACTCATTGCGGCCGTGCGCCCGGCCGCTGCCGGCCAGGCGCGGTTCGACCGGGTCACCCGCGTCGCCGCCGGCCGTCTGGCCGACGCCGAACCCGACGCGCGCCAGAAGCTGCACGTCGGCTGACGCATGGCGCCCGCCATCCTCAGGCGGCTGCCCTATCGGCGGCCGAAGAAGTCCCCGCACCCCGCGGACGACCGAGGCATGCAGCAGCGCGCCGACGGCCGCGATCAGGCTGCGGCACAACAGCGCGGCGGCGGCAGCGCGCCGCGGGCGCACGGCCTCCGCGGTCGCGCGCGGCGCGCGCTGCAGCGGCGGCGCGCCCGTCATGACCGCGACCGGCAGCCCCCGCCTCCCGACGCCGACGCCGCCGAGCCAGCGCCCGGCGGCGCGCCGTCCGCCGACACCGCCCCCGCGCCCGGCGACGTCGACGCCGCGCGGCAATCCTCCGCAGGCGCGCGGCGGGTGCGCGTCCGCAGACCTGCGGCTGCCGCGGCCGAGCTGGACTCGGGCGCCGACGACCCGGCGGCCCAGCCGCCTGCCAAGCGCCTGGCCAAAGCCGCGCTGGAGCGTCGGCTGGGTAAACGAGCCGACGGCCAGGCCGCCCCCCAGCCCGCGGACGACCCCGCCGCCGAGCCAGCACAAGCTGCCGCCGCCGAGCCAGCGCCCGGCGGCGCGCCGCCCGCCGACACGGCTCCCGCGCCCGTCGACGTCGACGCCGCGCGGCAATCCTCCACAGGCGCGCGGCGGGTGCGCGTCCGCAGACCTGCGGCTGCCGCGGCCGAGCTGGACCTGGGCGCCGACGACCCGGCGGCCCAGCCGCCTGCCAAGCGCCTGGCCAAAGCCGCGCTGGAGCGGCGGCTGGGCAAACGAGCCGACGGCCAGGCCGCCCCCCAGCCCGCGGACGACCCCGCCGCCGAGCCAGCACAAGCCGACGCCGCCGAGCCAGCGCCCGGCGACGACGCCGCCCCAGCGCCCGGCGGCGCGCCGCCCGCCGACGCCGACGTCGACGCCGCGCTCGCCGACGTCGACGCGGCGCGGCAATCCTCCACAGGCGCGCGGCGGGTGCGCGTCCGCAGACCTGCGGCTGCCGCGGCCGAGCTGGACCTGGGCGCCGACGACCCGGCGGCCCAGCCGTCCGCCAAGCGCCTGGCCAAAGCCGCGCTGGAGCGTCGGCTGGGCAAACGCGCCGATGCCCAGGCCGCCCCCCAGCCCGCGGACGACCCCGCCGCCGAGCCAGCACAAGCCGACGCCGCCCCCGCGCAAGCCAATACCGCGCAAGCCGACGCCGACACCCCGCCCGAACGTCCCGCCGACGCCCCAGCGTCCGACGCCCCGCCCGAACGTCCCGCCGACGCCGCCCCCTCGCCCCCCACCCTCGACGTGCGCGAACCCACCGCCCGCGGCTACCGGCCCTCCAGCGCGCCGCCCAGAGAACGGCTCGACCTCTCGCTCTGGCTCTCCTGGATAACCACGCTCGGCGTGTGCGTGTGTCTGGTGCTGCTGGCGTTTCTGGTGGTCTTCACCAACCCGGCCAAAGGCGCCAACGTGCTGGCGGCGGTGGCCGCCATCGGCTTCGGCGCGTTGTTCGCCGCCTGGTCGTTCGAATACTGGCTGCGGCGCGGCAGCGTCGACAGCGGCGCCGTCCCGCCCACCTGGGCCATCACGCGCCACGCCATCCTGGCTTCCATCGGCGCAACCGCCATGACAGTCGGCGCGCTGAACGGCGCCGTCAGCCTGGGGCTGCTGCTGCTGCTGGTCTTCGCCCTGGGCGCCGCCGACCTCGTAATCCGCCGCACGCGCATCCGGTGACCGCGCGCGGCCTGGCCCCAGACCTCCTCAGCGCGGCAGGCGCCGAGGGCGCCTGAAGGCTTCCCAGTGCCCCCGGAACGCCCAGACCCCGGCGCGGCGGACGCCGAGCCTCGCCCCCCGGACCCGTCAGGGCCGCGCGCCGCCGACCCCTACGCCGCCATCGCCGAGCTCTACGAAGCCGAGCACCGCGAATTCGACGCCGACCTGCCGCTCTACCGGGCGCTGGCCGCGCGAGCCGGCGGCCCGCTGCTGGAACTCGGCGCCGGCACCGGACGCCTGGCCATCCCGCTGGCCGAGGCGGGCTGCGGCGTGGTGGGCGTCGACGCCTCGGCCGCCATGCTGGCCGTGGCCAGGCGCAAGCTGCGCGGCCGGCGGCTGCCCGTGCAGTTCGTGTGCGCCGACCTGTGCACGTTCCGCAGCCCGCGCCAGTTCGGCCTCGTCTTCTGCGCGCTGGACACGCTGCTGCACCTGCCCGACCGCCGCGCCCTGACGGCCGCGTGCCGCACCGCGTTCCAGGCGCTGCGCCCCGGCGGTCTGCTGGCGCTCGACGTCGTGCACCCGTTGCCCGACCTGCTGGCCATGCGCGACGGCGTTCTCCGCCGCCAGTCCGACTTCCGCGGCCCCAGCGGCGCGCGCGTCACCCACGTCACGGCCTGGGACGCCCACCCCCACCCCAACGTCATCGCCAGCTATCACTATTACGACTGGACCACCGGCGGAACCCGCCTGCACCGCCAAACCGCCCAATTCCACCTGCGCTGCTTCCAACAAACCGAAATCGAAACCGCCCTCCACACCGCCGGCTTCTCTGAGCCCGAACGCTACGGAACCTGGGACCTGGACCCCCTGGAACCCGCCAGCGAACGCATGATCTTCGTCGCAGCCAAAGGCAGCGCGGCCAGCGCCAGGCCGTGAGGCGCGGCTAGAACGACCAGCGGCCGAGGCCCCCGCGGCGTTCGAGCCAGGCGGGGTAGGCGTGGGGCGCGTTGGCCATGCGCAGGGCCGTTGCCACGGGGGTGAAGCCCAGGGGCGCGCAGGCGCGGACGAGCGCGCCGTCGGCCACAGCCGCGTCCACGTCCAGGGCGGAGAGGCCGCGGGCGGCCGCGGCGCGGGCTGCCGCGCGCAAGCCGGCCAGGATGGCGGGAACGTCCAGACGGGCGCCGTGGACGGCGCGCACTTCCAGCGAGCCGCCGGGCGCCGCAACGCGCGGCACGGGGTCGCACACCACCGCCAGGCCGCCGCAGCGCACTACAAAGCTTTGCGGAGACAGCAGCGGCCCCACGAAGTTGGCCGGGGGTTCGCCGCTGACGACCGCGGCGCAGCGCTCGGCAGCGGGCGCGGCGCTCGACGACGAGGTTTCAGGGGCGCGGCGCTGCGGCGCCGGAGGCTGGCGCTGCGATGCTGGCGCGCTGACCTGCGGCGGCGGTCGGCAGGCTCGATCATCCAGAGCGGCGGCAACCGAGGCCGCCGGGCCGCGCAGGCGCAGGGTCAGGTCGCAGACTCGCAGGCCGCGGCGCGCGTAGAGCGCGGCCGCCGCCGCCGCGGTTGGCGCAGTTTCCAGGCCGATGAGCGGGACGTTGCGGCCGCGCAGGAACTGGAGCGCGCGGTCGGCCAGCGTTCCGCCCACGCCTGCGCCTCGAAAGGGCGGCGCCACGCCCAGGCCCGCAATCCAGCCGACGCCGGGCTCCACCACAGCGAACACGACGCCCACGGGACCGTAACCGCGCAGCTCGGCAATCCAGGCGCCCGCGGCGGCGTGCAGCCAGCCGCGCACGCAGGCGTCGGTCGACGGGAGGACGGGCCCGGGCGGCCCGTCCGGCCCGGCTTGCCCGGCCGGCTTGCCCGGCCCACCCGCCCCGGCAGAGCGTCCAAACGCCTCGCGCAGCACGCGCGCGGCAGCCGCCCCGTCGGCCGGCGTCATGCGCCGCAGCGTCAGGCCGCCGGGCGCGCCAGCGCGGTGCGGAAGTGCCGCAGATGCACCCACTACCACAGGTCAGACCACGGCCGCGCGGCCGCGGACCGGCCGTGACGATGGACGCCGCACGTCGGCGTTCCAGCTGCTGGGGCGGCACGGGGCGCGGCTTGGTGGGTTTACACCCGGTCGGCGGGCCATTCGTGGAAGGGGAGGGGCAGGCCGGGGAGGTCTGGCGCGGCTGGGCGCTCGGGGCCGAAGAGCAGCTTGACGGCGTGCGTGCGGCTCAGCCGCAGGGTGCGGCCGCCGTGGTCGAACGTAATCGTCTCGCCTTCATCGCGCGCCTGCACGTCGGTTCGGCCATACGCGCGCAGCAGGGCGGCCGGGTTCTCGATGCGGATCATGCCCAGGTAGTCCGCCGACCGCAGCACGCCAATCGCGTCCAGCGCGTCCGTCACGTCGTCCGGCCGCTGCGGCGCCGTCAGCGCGGCGTGCACGGTGGGGCTGCGGCCGGCGCGCCGCTCGTCGGGCGACTGCGTCGAGGTCTTGACGGCGGAGTCGTCCCACTGCGCCAGCAGACGCGCCAGCATGGGCAGCACCAGGTCGGCGGCGCCGCCGTATTCGGCCACCGTCGTCCCGCGCACGAACAGATAGGCGGCGGCGCGTCCGCGCCGCTCGGCCACCCAGAGCTGCGTGTTGCGGCGGCGCAGCATCGCGCGCATGTGCCCGCGCGGGCGCACCGCGCCCCAGGCCCGCCGCGCATGCAGCTCCGCCAGCGCCTCGAAGTCGGCCTCGGCGGCGGGGCGCACGTCGGGCGCGGGCGCCGCGGGCAGGAACGAGCGGTTGCCGCGGTCGAAGCGGTACGTCCGCGCCGCGCCGCCGTATTCCCAGCCGAGTTTGCGATACCAGCTGGGCACGCCGGTGGACAGCAGGCTGAGGTGGCAGCCCAGCTCCGCCATGCGCTGGATGCAGGCGCGCAGCACGCGCGTGGCGTAGCCCCGCCGCCGGTAGGCCCGGTCGGTGGACACGCCGTTGATGCCGCCAATCCGCAGACGCACGCCGCCCAGCTGCGTGTCGTGGGGATAGATGGCCGTGGACGCCGCGATCTGGCCGTCCTGGCGGATCACGCGGATGTTCTCCAGGTTGTCCGGCTGGTGGACGTGCGGCCAGTCCACGCCGTAGGTCTGCGCCGCGCCCACTTCTGCGCGCATCACGCGGTTCACGTGGTCGATCAGATCCTGACGCTCGTCCTCCCGCGGCGCGCGCGGGCCGTCCAGACTCATCGCCGCCTCCCGCTGCTCATCGTCGGCGCCAGCCGCGCGCCAAGCCTAGGCGCGGCGGGGCAGGGCCGCGAACGAACCGCGGAGGGCCTGCGCTGGATTCTTCCAGAATCTTGTCCTTCCCCCCGTCCAGCGGCCCTCGCAATACCCCGCGCCGCCGGCATGGTGAATCCGGCCGCGAATCCGGCCGCCCCGCCGCGGGTGCCAGGCCGCAAGCGGCGCGCCGTGGGGACGGGCGCCCATTGCGGGGCATTGCCCGCGGTCCGCGGCGGCGCCCGTGCCCGCTCAGCGGTCTATGTGCGCCGTGCGGGTTTTCACGAAAGACACTTCCCACGTCCGCCCACTGTTCGGGTCCTGCTGCCCCGTGACGATGCGGGCGATGGGCCAGGCGGGGAGCGCGACGCGCGCCCGGCAGCCGCCGTCCACGAACGCCCCGTGCTCGGCGAAGTCGAAGTCGAGCAGCTCTACGCCGTACGGCGCGCGGTCGTCGGGCCGGTCGGCCGCGTGGACGGGCGTGACGCGCAGGAAAAAGCGCTGGCGCACGTCGTCCGCCGTGCAGGGCGTCTTGCGGTAGGTCAGCGCCGCGCCGTCCAGCTCGACGTCGAACGTCGAGCGCCGCACGCCGTCGGGCAGGGCCTCGGCGACGTCGAACGACGTTTCCCAGACGTTTCCGGCGCCGGGGGCGTATTGGCCGGTGAGGACGCGCGCCATCGCGTAGTCGGGGAGCGGGACGACCGCCAGACACACCCCGTCGGCGGCGCCGCTGTGGCCGTCGAAGGCGAGGTCCAGGTTGTCGAAGCGGTGCGGTGCGCGGTAGGCGGGCAGGTCGTCCGGGTTCACCGGGACGACGTGCAGGAAGAAGCTCGCGGCGGCGAGGTCGTCGGCGCTGCAAGGTTGTTTGTGATAGATGAGCGCGGTGTCGGTGAGATAGACGTCGAAGGCCGCGCGCGCCGCCGGGGGACCGAAGACGCCGGCGTTGGCGGCCGCGGCCACGTCGCCAAACCGCGCGGGCGCGCGGATTTCGCCGATCATGCCGCCGTACGCCCACAGCTGGTGCACGACCGGCGGCCGTGTCCCGGGGGGCAGGAGCGCCCAGCCGCCGTCGTCGAAGGACACGACGCCAATCTGGGCGTTCCCCAGCAGTCGCCTACGCTGCGCTTCGGGCAGCATGGGCAAATCCCCGCGGCCTCCCACGCCCGGGACGAACAACAGGTCGTCGGGGTAGCGCTGGAGCAGATGCTCCAAGCCTTGGAGACGCGCCGCGCTCCGCATTCCCAGGGAAAAATTCTGGGCCACGGCGCTGGACGGCTGCACGAGCGGGCTGAAGTAGATGGACTCGTGGGGGTGCAGCGCGGCCATGGCGGAGACGGTGCTGACCACACCCAGCCCCGCCGCCCCGACCGCGGCGCTCCGCCGTGCGTGTGCGAGCTTGCGCCGCACGCGCACGGCCCACGCGCGCGCGCCGGCTCGGGCGGAGGTCGGCTTCACGCGCCCGGATACCGGCGGCCCGGCCAGCCACTGCACGCCGGCCGCCGCCAGCAGGCTGAAGGGCGCCCACAAGAAATACATCTGCTGCCAGCCGTGATAGAGGTGCGCCTGGATCGCGGCGACGACGAGCACCGGCAGCACGACGCAGCCCAGCAGCAGCAGCTGGAAGCGCAGGGCGCCGTTGGCCGCCGCCGCCCGCGGGCGCCGCGCGGCGCGGCCCGCGATCACCGCCGCGCCCGTCACCCCCAGCAGCAGCGTGACCGGCGGCGCCGTGATGGCAAACCACGTCGGGATGTAATGCGGCGGAACCTCGTCCGCCCAGAGCGCCTCGCCCAGGAACCGCAACTTGAGGATCGCTGGATGCCGGGCAAACGTCGTAACCATGTCGAGCATCCGCAGCGGGTTTTCCCAGTAGTAGGGGTGCAGGGCGTAGGTCGTCAGCAGCGCGGCGGCCGCGAAAGCCCCGCCGCTGAACAGCGCGCGCCGCCGCGCTCTGGCGTCGGCGGCCTGCCAGACGTCCAGCGCCAGCAGCGCCAGCACGGCCGGCAGCAAGATCAGGCCGAAGACGCGCAGGTTGATTGCCAACCCCACGCCCAAGCCGCACAGCGCGAACGCGCCCGGCGTGCCGCGGCGAAACGCGCGGTGGACCAGATACAGCGCCAGCATGAACGCGGCCGCAAACGACGGGTCCTTGGTGTTGAAGAAGGAATGCGCGTAGATGCGCGGATGCAGCAGGAACAGCAGCATGGTCAGCAGACCCAGCCAGCGGCTGCCGAAGAGGCGCCAGGCCAGCAGGGCGCCAACGGCTCCGCCGGCGATGAAGACCAGGTGCGACAGCGCGTGGCGCAGCAGGTGGACGGTGCGGCTTTCCTGGAGACCCAGCGCGCGCTCCAGCAGCAGCAGCGGCAGCTCGAAGGCCACGCCGTAGAAGCGGTCGGCGGCGTTGGGGGGCACGGCGGCGTCGTCGCCCGCGATGAAGTCCGCGAAGCCGATGGCGATCTGGCGCTGCACCAGCTCGTCCGGCATCACCCCGTAGTCGTCCAGGACGAGCGCGCCCACGGCGGCGAACAGCAGCGCCGCGGCCAACACCAGCGCCGGGAACGGCGCGCGCGCCGCCGCCGCGGCAACGCTCTGGGCGGCGCGCGTCACAAGGTGCGGCGGGGCGGCGGAATGCCAAGGCATGGGACCTGGCCGCAGTTTGCCATGCGCCGCCCAGGATGCCGCTCGCTTCCGGCGTCACGACCTCGGCCGTGGACGCCGGGCGCGCCTGCAAGCAGGGACGCCGCAGCCAAGGCTGCCAGCGGCGGCGGCGCTCCCCCTCACCCTGCCCTCTCCCTGAGGGAGAGGGGAAGAAGGGGCGGGGCCGCGTGGGGGGGGGCGGCGCAGTCATGGCGGCTGGCGCTCCCCCCTCACCCTGCCCTCTTCCTCAGGGAGAGGGGAAGAAGGGGCGGGGGCCGCGTGGGGGGGGCGGCGGCGGGCGTGCCCGCTCAGCGTGCTGCGTGCGCCGTGCGGGTCTTCACGAAAAACACTTCCCACGTCACCCCCCAGTTCGGGGTGTGCTGCCCTGTGTCGATGCGGGCGATGGGCCAGGCGGGGAGCGTGACGCGCGCGCGGCAGCCGCCGTCCGCGAACGCCCCGTGCTCGGCAAAGTCGAAGTCGAGATACTCGACGCCGTACCACGAGCGGTCGTGGGACAGGTCGGCCGCGTGGACGGGCTTGACGCGCAGGAAGAAGCTCTGGCGCACGTCGTCCGCGGTGCAGGGCGTCTTGCGGTAGGTCAGCGCCGCGCCGTCCAGTTCGACGTCGAACGTCGAGCGCCGCACGCCGCCGAACGGGGACTCGGCGACGGCGAACTCCGCGTCCCAGACCTCCCCGCCGCCGGGGACGTATTGGCCGGTGCGGACGTGCGCCAGGGCGTAGGTTGGGAGCGGGACGACCGCCAGACACACCCCGTGGGCGGCAGCGTAGCGGTGGTGGAGGCGGCGGTCCAGATTGTCGAAGCCGTGCGGCGCGCGCGCGGGGGACAGGTCGGCCGGGTTCACCGGGACGACGTGCAGGAAGAAGGGCGCGGCGTCGAGGTCGTCGGCGCCGCAGGGGTGCTTGTGATAGATGAGCGCGGTGTCGGTGAGATAGACGTCGAAGTCTGCGCGCGCTACCGGGGGCCCGAAGACGCCGGCGTCGGCGGCCGCGGCCACGTCGCGAAACCGCGCGGGCGCGCGGGTTGCGGCAATTACGCCGCCGTACGCCTGCAGCTGGTGCACGACCGGCGGCCGCGTTCCGGGGGGCAGGGGCGCCCAGCCGCCGTCGTCGAGGGACACGATGCCAATCTGGGCGCCCCCCAGCAATCGCCGACGCTGCGCTTCGGGCAGCATGGGCGCATCCCCGTGGCCTGCCCCGTCCGGGACGAACAACAAGTCGTCAGGGTAGCGCTGGAGCAGATGCTCCAAGCCCGGGCGGCGTGCCGCGTGCCCCGGCAGGGAAAAGTGCTGAGCCACGGCGCTGGACGGCTGCAGGAGCGGACTGAAGTAGGCGTGCTCGTAGGGGTGCAGTGCGGCCATGGAAGCGACGGTGCTGAGCGCGCCCAGGCCCACCGCCCCAACCACGGCCGCCCGCCGCAGCGTGCGTGCCATGCGCGTGGATCCCCTCCGTGCACTGTCTGTGTACGGAACCGCGGGCGCCGTGCGGACGCGGGTCGGGGACACGGCCGGCGCCCCGGCCAGCCATTGCGCGCCGGCCGCCGCCAGCAGGCTGAAGGGAGCCCACAAGAAATACATCTGCCGCCAGTCGTCATAGACGCGCGCCTGGGTCACGGCGACGACGAGCACCGGCAGCACGGCGCAGCCCAGCAGCAGCAGCTGGAAGCGGGCGGCGCCGTTGGCAGCCGCCGCCCGCGGGCGGCGCGCGGCGCGGCCCAGGATCACCGCCGCGCCCACTGCCCCCAGCAGCAGCGTGACCGGCGGCGCCGTGATGGTGAACCACGTTGGGATGTAATGCGGCGGAACCGCGTCCGACCAGACTCTCTCGCCCAGAAACCATTCACTGACGATATTTGGATGCTGGGCAAGCGTCGTGACCGCGTCGAGCATCCGCAGCGGGTTTTCCCAGTAGTAGGGATGCAGGGCGTAGATAGTCAGCAGCGCGGCGGCCGCGAAGAGCGCGCCGCTGAGCAGCGCGCGCCGCCGCGCTCTGGCGTCGGCGGCCTGCCAGACGTCCAGCGCCAGCAGCGCCAGCACGGCCGGCAGCAAGAGCAGGCCCAAGACGCGCAGGTTGACCGCCAGGCCCACGGCCACGCCGCACAGCGCGAACGCGCCGGGCGTGCCGCGGCGAAACGCGCAGTGGACGAGATAGAGCGCCAGCATGAACGCGGCCGCAAACGGCGGGTCCTTGGTGTTGAAGAAGGAATGGGCGTAGATGCGCGGATGCAGCAGGAACAGCAGCATGGTCAACAGACCCAGCCAGCGGCTGCCGAAC
Source organism: uncultured Chloroflexota bacterium (assembly GCA_958296175.1). GTDB lineage: Bacteria > Chloroflexota > UBA11872 > UBA11872 > UBA11872 > UBA11872. The sequence goes on along the minus strand of OY282448.1, from coordinate 266,029 downwards.
AGACGCCAGGCCAGCAGAGCGCCAACGGCCCCGCCGGCGATGAAGACGAGATGCGACAGCGCGTGGCGCAGCAGGTGGACGTCGCGGCTGTCCTGGAGCCCCAGCGCGCGCTCGACGAGCAGCAGCGGCAGCTCGAAGGCCATGCCGTAGAAGCGGTCGGCGTCGACGGGGGGTACGACGTAGGCGCCGCCCGCGATGAAGTCCGCCACGCCGATGGCGGTCTGGCGCTGCGCCAATACGTCGACCCCCACCCCGTAGTCGTCCATGACGACCGCGCCCACGGCGGCAAACAGCAGCGCCGCGGCCAGCGCCAGCGCCGGGAACGGCGCGCGCGCCGCCGCCGCCGCAACGCGCTGGGCGGCGCGCGTCACAAGGCGCGGCGGGGCGGCGGCAACGATTTCCGCCAGACTGCGCCTCAAGGAATCGCCGCCCCCGAGATCAGCAGTTCGCCTTCGGTGACCACCATCGTTTCGATGGCCATGGGCACGCGCGGCAGGCCGGCGTCCACGGTGCGTTCCACCAGCGCCAGCACCAGCGAGCGCAAGAACTCGGGCGCGTACAGCTCGCCCAGCTGCACGCGCAGGATTTCGGCCTGGCGCTCGCGGTTGGTCGTGGTCACGGCCACGTCGATCCGAAACGGGAAGACCAGCTCGAACGCCTGGATGGCGCCGGTCACGGTCAGTACGCCGGGGCGAAACACGACCTGCGCGTCGGTCATGGTTCCGAACCAGTGCTCCTGCTCGCCCCAGTCGCGCACCAGCACCGAGAGTTCGTCCTGCGTCAGCACCAGCTGCGTGGGCACGTCGCGCCCGGAGGCCTGCGCCTGCGCCGCCAGTTGGGCAAACGCGCCCAGCTTGGTCAGCGCCCGCCGCCGCGCGTCGTCGGTCGTCTGGATGCGCGGCAGGTCGGAGTAGTCCACGCTGCCGCGCGTGGCAAAGACGCCCAGCACCAGCACCACGCCAACCAGGGCCAGCAGCATCCACAGGCCAAGAACCAAAACTCGGCGCACGCTCGTCCTCGAATCCCGCGGCGCGCTCATTATCGGATTGTCGGCGGCGGCGGCTGTGTGATTCTCATCGGTCGCCGCCGCCGGGCGTGACGCGCGGCCGCCGGGCGCGGGAACGGGAGGTCGTGCGCCCGACGTCCGCGCCCCCGCCAGCGCGCAGCCGCGCCATGCCCGTGTGCTAGCGTTTGGCCGCGCGTGCCGCGGGGGTGAGGGAGACCGTGCCGGCGCCGCCCGTTCGCAAAGCTGTCGTCCCCGTGGCGGGTCTGGGGACGCGCCTGTTCCCGGCCACCAAGTCCCAGCCCAAGGAAATGCTGCCGGTTGGCCGCAAGCCGGTGGTGCAATACGTCGTGGAGGAACTGCGCGCGGCGGGAATCGAGCAGATGCTGCTCATCACCGGGCGCAAGAAGGCGGCCATCGAAGACCACTTCGAGGCCGACCACGAGCTGTCGCGGCTGCTGCAGGCGTCGGGACGCACGCTCGCGGGGGATTTGCCCATCGCCGACGGCGTGCGCAGCGTGTTCTATACCCGCCAGGGCGCGCCCAGCGGCGTGGCGGACGCCGTGGGCCTGGCGCGCGACTTCGTGGGCGGCGAGCCGTTCCTGGTCGCCTTTGGCGACACGATCATGCAGGGCGGCGACCTGGCCGCGCGGCTGATTGCCGCCCACACCGCCAGCCGCGCCAGCTGCACCGTGGCCGTGGAGGAGATTCCGCCGGAAGACGCCTTTCGCTACGGCATCGTGGACGTGTGCGAGCGGGGCGGCGTGCTGACCGCCCGCGGCCTGGTGGAAAAGCCCGAACCCGGCCGCGCGCCCAGCAACCTGGCCGTGGTGCCGCGCTACGTGTTCGAGCCGCACATCTTCGACGCCATCGACGTCACCCGCCCGGGGCGCGGCGGCGAACGCTGGCTGACCGACGCCATAGACGTGCAGGCGCGCGAGTCGCCGCCGGTGCGCGTGGTGCCGCTGGAACCTGGGGAGCGGCGCTACGACATCGGCAACTTCGGGTCCTATTACCGCGCCTTCATCGACGCCGCGCTGGCGGACCCGGAATACGGCGCGGTCGTGCGGCAGTACGTCAGCGAGCTCGGCCAGCAGTTGTGACCGCGCGCGCGCCGGTTGCGGCCTCGGCCCCGGGACGCGCCGGGCTGATCGGCAATCCCAGCGACATGTACGGCGGCAGCGTCATCGCCATCGCCATCCCGCGGCGCGCCTACGTCACGCTGCGCCCGGCGCCGCGGCTGCGTCTGGCGGCGCTCGACGCCGGCCTGGACGTCACCGTCAGGTCGCGCGAAGACCTGCGCCTGACCCCGCGCCCCAGCGCGGCCGACGCCCAGCGTCTGGACGATCGGGCCATGGCGGCGGCCTTTCGCTCCACCTATCTGAACGTTCTGAAGACGGTTGCGGCCGCGCGGGGGCTGGCCGAGGCGCGCGTCGAGCTGCGCTGCTGGAGCGACATTCCGCCCAGCGCCGGGCTGTCCAGCAGCAGCGCCCTGCTCGTCGCCGCCTTGCGCGCGGTGGACGCCTGGCTGGGGCGCCAGCCCCATCCCCACCGCTTCGCCGAGCAGGCGCGCGAGATCGAGTTCAGCCGCATGGGTATCACCTGCGGGTTCCAGGACTTCTACGCCACCACCTTCGGCGGCATGACCTACCTGGACTTTCGCGGCAAGCAGCACTGGCGCGGGCCGGAGGTCGATCCGTTCGCCACGGTCGAGCCGCTGCTGGACGTGTCCGAGGAGCTTCCGCTGGTGCTGGCCAACACCGGCCGCCAGCGCGACTCCGGCGCCACGCACCGACCGCTGCGCGCCCGCTGGCTGGAAGGCGACGAGGCCGTGCGCGCCGCCATGCGCGCGCTGACCGCCGCGGCGCGCGAAACCAAGCGGCACGTGCTCGACCGCGACTGGCCGGCCGTGGGCGAGGCCATGAACGGCGCCCACCGCCGCGTGGCCGCCATTGGCGCGTCGGGCGGCGCTGTCGACGCGCTGACCGCGCTGGCGCGGCGGCTGGGCGCGCGCGGCGCCAAACTGGCCGGCGCAGGTCTGGGCGGCACCATCATCGCCCTGCACGACGACCCGCCCTGGCTGGCGCGCGAGCTGACGGCGCGCGGCGCAGCCTCGGCCTTCCCCCTGCGGCACGCCGCCGCCGGCGCGCGCCTCGAACCCCCCGACATCCGCCCCGCGCGCCAGCCGCAACGCGCCCGCCATTCCCTGGAACCGCCGGCCGCCGCCTGCGTGGGACGTGCGGCGGGCTCCTCGACGGGGGACGGGCATCCATCGCCGCCGCCAGCTTCTGCTGGGAACGCCGCCGCGTCCGCAGCGGCAGGCGGGGCCGCGGTTCCCTCCGCCGCCTGGCGGCGGGGCGAGGGTTCCCCGCCGCCGCCGCGCGTGCGGGATACGGGGGATTCCACCACCCGCCCCTCCGCGGCCGCCCCGCTCCCCCGCGCCGCCCACTCGTGAGCGCTCCGCTCGTCCTGGGGCTCGACCTGGGCACCACCGGCGCCCGCGCGGCGGCGGTCGACGCTTCGGGCGCCGTGCGCGCCGTGCACGAGAGCGCCTACCCGCTGCACACCCCGCGCCCCGGCTGGGCGGAGCAGGCGCCGCAGGACTGGGACGCGGCGGCGTTCGACGCGCTGGCCGCCGCCGCCGCGCGCGCCGGCCGCCCCGCGGACGTCTGCGCCATCGGGCTGACCGGGCAGATGCACGGGCTGACTCTGCTGGACGCCGCGCACCGCCCGCTGCGCCCCGCGCTCCTATGGTGCGACCTGCGCACCGCGCCGCAGCGCCGCGAGCTGGAAGACAGCCTGGGCGTGCCTGCGTTGATTCGGCATACCGGCAACCTGCCGCTGGAGGGCTTTCAGTCGCCCAAGCTCGCCTGGGTGCGGGCGCACGAACCCGAACTCCTGGCGCGCACGGCCCACGTGCTGCTGCCCAAAGACTTCATCCGGCTGCGGCTCAGCGGAGAGCTGGCCACCGACGTGTCCGACGCCAGCGGCACGGGCTACTTCGACGCCGCCGCGCGCCGCTGGTCGCCCGCGATGCTGGAGCACTTGCAGATCGACCCCGCCTGGCTGCCCGACGTGCGCGAGTCGGTGGAACCTGCCGGACGGCTTGCGCCCGCGGCCGCGCGGCGGCTTGGGCTGCGGCCCGGCATTCCCATCGCCGCGGGCGCCGGCGATCAGCCGGCCGGCGCCGTGGCCGCCGGCATCCTGGCGGACGGCGACGCGCTGGTCACCATCGGGTCGTCGGGCGTCGTCTTCGCCGCCGCGCGCACCTACGCGGCCGCGCCTGACGGCCGCGTGCAAGCCGGCGCCCACGCCGCGCCCGGCACCTGGTGCCTGATGGGCGTCACCCAGGCCGCCGGCCTCTCGCTGCGCTGGCTGCGCCAGACGTTCGCGCCCGCCGCCTCCTACGCCGAGCTCACGGCCGAAGCCCAAGCCGCGCCGCCGGGGAGCCGCGGTCTGCTCTGGCTGCCGTACTTGCAGGGCGAACGCACGCCGCATCTGGACGCCGACGCGCGCGGCGCGCTCATTGGACTCACCACAGCCCACACGCGCGCCGACGTGGTTCGCGCCGTCCTGGAAGGCGTGGCTTTCAGCCTGCGCGACGCGGCCGCGGCCATTGCCGCCACCGGCGCCCGTCTGCGCCGCCTCCACCTTGCCGGCGGCGGCGCGCGCAGCCCGCTCTGGCGCCAGATCGTGGCCGACGTGTTCCACGCCCCCGTGCGTCTGGAACCCGAAGGCCGCGGCCCGGCTGTTGGCGCGGCGCTGCTGGGCGCGGTGGCCGCCGGCCTGTTCGCCGACATCCAGGAGGCCAGCGCCGCCGCCGCCCGGCCCCGCGGCACGGTCGATCCCGACCCGGCCGCCGCCCCTGTCCTGCGAGACGCTTACGCTCGCTACCGCCGCCTGTATCCCGCGCTGACGCCCCCCAGCCACGCCGCCGCCGCCGCCCAAGCCGCGGGACGCTAAGCGCCCAGCGCCGCCCCGCGGCGCCCCCTCACCCTGCCCTCTCCCTCAGGGAGAGGGGAAGAAAAAGAGGTCGTGCGCTCTTGTTTGTGGGGGAGGCTGCGTTCTTACGCTGTCGAGGGGGCGCGTGGGGTGCTTCCGCCAGCTATGTCCGCGGGGGCGCGGTCGTGCACGGGCGAGGGGGTGCGAGGGGTGCTTTCTTTGCGCCGTTGCTATAGTCGTTTATTCGCCCCAGGCAGACCTTGCGCGACAGGCGCGTTTTCCCGCCATGCCCGTTGACCGCTCCACGCCCGACGCCGTGCTGCGTGCGCTTGCCGTGCGGCCGCTGTTGTTCGACGGCGCCATGGGCACCACGCTCAACGACTTCGACGACCGCGACTGGGAAGCGCCCGAGGAAGTCACGCTGCGTTTTCCCGACCGCATGGCCGGCGTCTATCGGGCCTACGTCGAGGCCGGCGCCGACGTGATTTCCACCAACACCTTTGGCGGCAACCTGATCCGGCTGGAACGGGCGGGGTTGCTGGACAAGGCCGAGGCCATCAACCGCGGCGCGGCGGCGCAGGCGCGCGCCGCGGCCGGGGACGACGCCTGGGTCGCCGGCGACATTGGGCAGAGCGGCGACTTCCTGCAGCCGCTGGGCGACGTGACCGAAGCCCGCATGGCCGAAGCCTTCCGCGTGCAGGCCCACCACCTGGCCGCCGGCGGCGCCGACCTGCTCCTGTGCGAAACCTTCAGCGACGTGCGCGAGGTCCAGATTGCCATCGAGGCCGCGCGCTCCACGGGCCTGCCCGTGTTTGCCACCATGACCTACGACATCAACCTGCACACCATGATGGGCGTGGCGCCCGCCGACGGCCTGCGCGCCTGCGAAAGCGCCGGGGCCGCGGCCGTGGGCTGCAACTGCGGCAACGGCCCCGAAGAAATGGCGCAGGTCCTGGACCAGATGCTGGCCGCCGGCCCGGCCCGGCCGCTGATGGCGCAGTCGAACGCGGGCGTGCCCGAACTGGTGGACGGCAAAGTCCGCTATCTCTATCCAGACGAAAAGATGGTGGAGTTCGCCCGACAGTGGATCGCCCGCGGCGTGTCGGTCATCGGCTCCTGCTGCGGCAGCACCGCCGCCACCACCCGCCGCCTGCGCGCCATGCTCGACCAGACCACCCCGCCCGCCCCGACGCTCTAACCAACCCCCCGCGCCCGCCGCAGCGTTCCACCGTCGTCGATCCACGGACCCGCGGTCCGCAAGCCCGACTCGATGCGCCCGACGAGTACGCGCCCACCTTCGTCGATCCGCGGACCCGCGGTCCCAAAACCTGCGGGTGTTGGTGCTGGCGTGCGCCGCCTACCTTCGTCGAGCCGCAACCCGCAGTGCGCAAGCCCCTCAGGTTCCGCGCGCCGCCTGCGCAAACGCCGCAATCGCCTGATCCAGATCCTGCCGGCTGTGCGCGGCGCTGACCATGGCGCGCACGCGCGCGGCGCCGCGCGGCACCGTGGGAAAAGTCACGCTTTGCACAAAAACCCCCTGCCCGCGCAGGGCGTCGCTCAGCGCGTGGGCGCGTTCCGCCTCGCCCACGATCACCGGCGTAATCGGCGTGGCGCTGCGGCCCGTGTCCAGGCCAAGCGCGGCCAGGCCGTGCTTGAAATAGCGCGCGTTGTCCCACAGCCGCTCCACGCGCGCGGGCTCGCGGCGCAGCACGCGCACGGCCGCGCGCGCGGCCTCGATCACGGCCGGCGGGTGCGCGGTGGAAAACAGCAGCGGCCGCGCGCTTTGCACCAGGTAGTCGCGCAGCACCTGCGCCCCCGCAACGTAGGCGCCCATGGACCCCAGCGCTTTGGACAGCGTGCCCATCTGCACGTGCACGCGCCCGTGCAGGCCGAAGTGGTCCACGCTGCCGCGGCCGCCGCGCCCCAGCACCCCGCTGCCGTGCGCGTCGTCCACCATCACCAGAGCGCCGTGCGCTTCGGCCGCCGCGCAGACCTCCGGCAGCGGCGCAATGTCGCCGTCCATGCTGAACACGCCGTCCGTCACCACCAGCCGCCGCTGCCCCGGCGCGCAGGCCGCCAGCTGCGCCCGCAGGTCGTCGGCGTCTGCGTGCGCGTAGCGCCGAATCTCCGCGCGGCTCAGCCGGCAGCCGTCGATGATGCTGGCGTGGTTCAGTTCGTCGCTCAGAATCACGTCGCCGCGGCCCACCAGCGCCGGAATCACCCCCAGGTTGGCCGCATAGCCCGACTGGAAGATCAGCGCGGCGTCCACGCCCTTCCAGGCCGCGATCTCCGCTTCCAGCGCCTGGTGCACGCTCAGCGTGCCGGCAATGGTGCGCACCGCCCCGGCCCCGCTGCCCCAGGCGCGCGCGCCCTCTTCCGCGGCCGCCCGCAGCTCGGGGTCGTTGGCCAATCCCAGGTAGTCGTTGGACGACAGGTTGATCAGCTCGCGGCCGTCGATGCGGATGCGCGGCCCTTGCGGCGTTTGCAACACCGGCAAGGTGCGGAACAGCCCGCGCGCGCGCAGGCCGCGCACGTGCGCCTCCATGAATCCCAGCGGCGCCATCGGTGGGTCCTTGCAGCGTCCAGACGTCGGTCCCGTGCAGCCTAGCGCCCGCCGCGGCGTCCGCGCCCGCCCTGGCCGTACTAAGATGCCCGCGGCGCGGCCGGGTGCGTCCGCGTGCGGACGATGAAGGAGCAGCTGGTGGTCGAAGAATCCGCAAGTGTCGAACTCAACGCGCCGGTCAACACGATCTGGCAGCTCGTGAGCACGATCAACGACTGGGAAAAGTGGAACGCAACCATCCAATCCGCCGAGCGCCTGACCGCCGGCGGCTGGACCCCCGGCTTCCGCTTCCGCCAGACCTCGGAACGCTGGTTGTCGATTTACACCATCACCGAGGTGGATCTGGGGCGCAGCGCGTCCTGGACCGGCTCGAAGGCCGGGCTGACCCGCCGCATGTCGGTCGAGCTGCGCCCGCTGGAAGGCGGCACCGAGGTGGAGCTGCGCCAAACCGCCAGCGGCCCGCGCGCCTTGGGGCCCCTGGGGTTCTTCGTCCGCCGCGGCATGCGCCGCAGCCTGCACGGCTGGACCCAGGGCCTGCGCAAAGCCCTGGCCGAAATCCCCACCACCGCCTGAGCGCCGTGCCCCGCCCCGCCCTGGCCGTCTGTGCCAGAACCCCTGCGCATGGCCGCCCGTGCCGGGCGCGGGGGAAGGCCCGCCGCGCCGCGCCGCGAACCGCATGACCCCGCCGCCCGACCCCGCCGCGCTCCTGGCCATTGCCGAAGCCGCCGCCCGCGCCGCCGGCCGCGAGCTGCTGCGCCGCTTCGAGTCCGACCTGGACGTGCGCTGGAAAACCTGGCAAGGCGAGCGAACCGTGGTCACCGACGCCGACCTCGCCGCCGACCAGGCCGTCCGCCAGGTGCTGGCCGCCCGCGCGCCCGGCCACGTCGTCTTCTCCGAGGAGTTTCCTCACGACGACCTGGACGGCCCCGACGTGTGGGTGATCGACCCGTTGGACGGCACCGACAACTATTCCCGCGGCCAGCCGCAGTTTTGCGTCAGCGTGGCTCACACGCGCCATACCCACCCCGACGCCGCCGCGATTTACGACCCGATTCGGGGCGAAATGTTCACGGCCGCCGCCCGCGGCCCCGCCCGCCTGAACGACCGATCCATCACCGTCACCGAACGCTGCGACCCGGCCGCCTGCGCCGTGGCCTGGGCGCAGCGCGGCGTGAATCCCGACGACGAACGCCGCTTCAACGCCGCCCTGGCCGAAGCCGCGCGGACCTTCCACCGCGTGCGCCTCACCGGCTCCGCCGCCCTGGAAACCGCCTGGGTTGCCGCCGGGCGCTACGACGGCGCGCTGTTCAGCAACGTCAAGTGGTGGGACCACGCCGCCGCCGGCTTGCTGGTGCGCCGCGCCGGCGGCCTGGCAACCGACGTGCAAGGCCATGCCACCACCCCCCGCAGCCGCCGCTGCGTCTTCAGCAACGGCCGCGTCCACGCCGCCATCCTGCAGGTGGCGCGCAGCCACGGCCTGGAACGCGCGTTCCCGCCGCCCACCGACTGACCCCGGCGCCCCGCCAGCGCCGCCCCCGCGTCTCCGCGCCGCGCCCGAAGGCTCGTCGAACCTGGCGGCGGCGGCGATGTCTGCCGCCCCCGTAATCGAGGGCGGGAACGGCGGCGCGCCGGAACGCCGAGGTTCTGCCCAGGCCCCCAGCAGCCAGACGTGCGATGCTTGATGCGGGCGCGCGCCGCCGCGCCCGTCCCGCCAGAAACGGACACGCCCCCGATGGACCTGCAGGGCGCCGCCGTCGTCGTGACCGGGGGCGCGCGCCGCGTGGGGCGGCGCGTTGCCCGACGGCTGGCCGAGCGCGGCGCCAACCTGGTGGTCAACTATCGAACCTCCGCCGCCGACGCGCGCGCGGCCGTCGACGAGTTCAGCGCCCTCGGCGTGCAGGCGCTGGCCGTGCAGGCCGACGTGTCCACCAAAGCCGGCGTCGAAACCCTGCGCGATGCCGCCCTGGACGCCTTCGGCGGCGTGGACGCCCTCGTCAACAACGCCTCCATCTACCCGCGCACGCCGCTGGACGAGCTGACCGAGGCCGACTTCGACCGCAACGTGGCCGTGAACCTGAAAGGCCCCTACCTGGGCTGCTGGCTGCTGGGCATGCACATGCGCGGCCGCGGCCGCGGCAAGATCGTCAACATCGCCGACTGGGCCGTGAACCGGCCCTACGTGGACTACGCGCCGTATTTCGTGGCCAAAGGCGGTATCGTGGCGCTCACGCGCGTCTTCGCCAAGGAACTCGCGCCCAACGTGACCGTGAACGCCATCGCCCCCGGTCCCATTCTGATGCCCGACGACTTCAGCGAGGCCACGGTGCAGGCGGTGGCGCGCGCCACCCCCTTGCAGCGCATTGGCGATCCCGACGACATCGCCAACACCGTGTTGTACTTGTTGGAAGGCACCGACTTCGTGACCGGCGCCGTGATCCCGGTCGACGGCGGGCGCACGGTCTCCTGACGGGAGCTTTGGCGCATGTACGAGATCGTCAAACACATCGACTTCTGCTTCGGGCACCGCCTGCTCGACTACCAGGGCAAGTGCAACCAGCCTCACGGCCACAACGGCCGCATCGAAATCCGGCTGGCGGCCCAGCAGCTGGACGGCCTGGGCATGGTGGCCGACTTCCGCGACGTGCGCCGCTCCATGTCCCGCTGGGTGGACGACACCCTGGACCACCGCATGATCCTGCGCCGCGGCGACCCGCTCATCCAGGCCATCGAAGCCCTGGGCCAGCGCGCCTGCGTGATCGACGACAACCCCACCACCGAAACTCTGGCCCGTCTGGTCTTCGAACAAACCCAGGCGCGGGGCTTTCCCGTGGTGGCCGTCACCCTGTGGGAAACCCCCGACTCCTACGCCACCTACAGCCCCGCGCCCGCCCAGGCGCGCACGAACGGCCGCCAGCCCAGCGCAACGCCCGCCGCCGCGCCCGACTGAGCCGCGCGCCCACAAGTGACAGGAGCCGCCGTGCCGGACGACCTCACCAGCAAGACCGCGACCGAACCCGACCCGCCGCATGACGGCGCCAGCATCGATGCCATCGTGCAGGCGCGCGTCGAGCGCGACGTAACCGCAGGCAAGCTGAGCGACGAAGCTGGCCTGTATGTCCTGGCTGCGCTCGACGGCGCGCTCGCCGAGGTCGTCGAAGACGGCGGCGGCAAATCCAAGCGGCGGCAGACGCCGCCGTCCACCGAAACGCCTGCCGGCGCCTACCTGACGGGCGCCTCGGTCGCTGGCTTCCGCGGCATCGGCCCGCAGGCGCATCTGGACGTCACGCCCGGCCCCGGCCTCACGCTGGTCGTCGGCGCCAACGGCAGCGGCAAGTCCAGCTTCGCCGAAGGCCTGGAGTTCCTGCTCACCGGCGAAAACTCCCGCTGGCAAGGCAAGACCGCCGAATGGCGCGGGGGCTGGCGCAACCTCCACGCCCAAGGACCGACCGAACTCCAGGCGCGCTTTGCCGTGCAGGGCGAACCCGGAGACACCCTGGTGGTGCGCCGCTGGCGCGAGGCGGCCGCCGCCAACGTCGACGACACCACCACCGAAGGGCTGGACGACCTGCAGTGGGCGACGGCGCTGGACACGCACCGGCCCTTCCTCTCCCACGACCAGCTCAACGACGTGGTGGAAAAAGGCCCGTCCGCCCGCTTCGACGCCATGGCGGCCGGCCTGGGCCTGGAACGACTCACGGATGCGCGCGAGTCGCTGCGCCAGCAACGGCTCGACGACGGAGGGGCGCACTCCGCCGCCGACAGGCAACGCGCTGACGTGCTGAGCAAGTTGAGGGAGCTGGACGACGAGCGCGCGAAGGCGATGCACGCGGCCTTGTCGAACGAGCCGTGGGACCTGGAAGCGGTCCATTTGGTGCTGGAAGGCGCGCTGGACGATGACGCCGACCAGCCGCTGGACCTGTTGCGGCGCTTGGTCACGATCTGGTTTCCGTCGGCCGAGGAGATTGAGGATTACTGCTCGTTACTGCGCGATGCGCACGACAGTCTGCAAGAGGCCAAGGGCAGCAACGTAGAGCGTGCCGTGCACTTGGCCATGGTGCTTGATGCGGCGCTTCGCATGCATAAGCACGATGGAGATCAGGCCTGTCCCGTGTGCAACAAGGGACAGCTGGATGACGAATGGAGATCCGGAGTTGTAGAGCGATTAGCAAGCCTTGTGAAAGAGACGGAGGCGTCGGGCTACGGTGCCGAGAGGTTGTCCGATGTGTTATCTGATATCGAACGATTCGTGGAAGCTCCACCAGCATTCCTGGCTGACGCCGGGCGGGTGGGGATCGACGCGTCGGACGTTCTCGAGACGTGGGAATGGTGGTCACGATCGCTTACTGACACGCCAAGCCTCCCCAAAGTCGATCAGGAGTACGTTGACGTTTCACTACCTGTGATTGAACTTGGCGAAGATACAATAGGATCTGATGAGGTTTTCCATGCCCGCGTCGCATCGAGCGATCAAGGGCTGCTCGAAGTTGCCGGGCGGATGACTGAACGCGGCGCGCGCGTGCGCGCCGCGCTGGAACCGCTGCGCAAACAGGCGCGGGCGGAACTGGAGCGCCGCGAAGACCTCTGGCGCCCGCTCCGCCGCCAGTTGCTGGAATGGCTGCCGATTGCCCGCCGCGGGCAGAAGGCGGCGAAGCGTCTGCCGGACGTGCGCGCCGCCGAAGACTGGCTCACGCGCGTCGAAGACGCCGTGCGCGCCGACCGCTTTCGACCCATCCAGGAGCGGGCGCTGAGCTTCTGGGACACCATGGGCCGCGGCAGCAGCGTCACGCTCGAATCCCTGCGCCTGACTGGCAAAGGGAACGCCCGCCGCCTGATCCTGGATACCAGCGTGGACGGCCAGGGCAGCGCTGCGCTGGGCGTGATGAGCCAGGGCGAGCTGAACACGCTCTCGCTCAGCCTCTTCCTGGCGCGCGCCCTGCTGCCGGAAAGCCCCTTCCGCTTCCTGGTCGTCGACGACCCAGTGCAGGCCATGGACGCCGCCAAAGTGGACGGCCTGGCGCGCGTCCTGCACGACGTCGCGCGCGAGCGCCAGGTCGTCGTCTTCACTCACGACGAACGCCTGCCCGCGGCGGCGCGCCGGCTGCGCATCGAATGCCGCGTGGTCAACGTCGGCCGCCGCGCCAACTCGGTGGTGGAATGCCGCCAGGTCGAAGACCCGGTCGGGCAGCACCTCGACAATGCGCGCGCCGTGCTGCGCACGGACGATCTGCCGCTGGACATGCAGCGGCGGGTCGTCCCCGGCTTCTGCCGCCAGGCCCTGGAAGCGGCATGCGTCGAAGCCGTCCACGTCCACCGCGCGCGCCAGGGTTGCAGCCTGGCGCAGACGGAGGCCGACGTCCGCGAAACGCGCACGCTGACCGACAAGCTGACGCTGCTGCTGCTGGACGACTCGAAAGGCGACCCCCGCCGCATGCGGGGGCAGCTGGACAAACGCTTTGGCCAACTGGCGTTCGACGTGGTGCGCGCGTGCAACGCCGGGACGCACGAGGGCTGGGACGGGCGCTTGGACTTGTTGGTCGAGAACACAGGCTGGCTGGCGCAGCATCTGCTGAAATCCAGCCCTCGGTGATGCATCCAGGGTCGAGACCACCAATGGCGTCAGGCGGCCGCCGCGCGCCAGGACGGCCGCCGCCGCCGCGCCCAGGGTCGAGACCACCAAACACGTCAGGCGGCCGCCGCGCACCGGGACGGCCGCCGCCGCCGCGCCCAGAAGCAGCATCCGCGCGCCCGCCGCCGCGCTGCGGAATGCCGGCCGCGTGCATGCCGATGAGATTGCGTCTGCCTGCACGCCGCCCACCGCCGCGTCCCGACGAACGCAGCGGCGATGCCCCGAGATGAGCTTGCGTTTGCCTATGCGCCGCCAGCGGCCGCACAACGGAATGCCGACAGCGTGAAACCGCCGCTGCCAGCGTCCCTGCTGCGCCAGGCGCGCGACCTCCTGGCGCAGCCGCCCTCCGCCGCGCCCGGCCTCTGGGAACGCGCCGCCGTCCTGCTGGCGCGGCAGGCGCTGGAAGTCGCGCTGACCACCTACTGGCGCGCCCGCGAGCCCAACGTTCAGGGCGTGTCGATGCGCGCGCAACTCCTCTGCCTGGGCGTCAGCATGAACGACGAATCCGCCGCCGGCGACGTCGACCAACTCTGGAGCGACCTCTCCCACGCCTGCCACGTCGACGCCGTCCAGCCCGCCCCCAGCGCCGAAGACGCCCGCTTCTGGCTCGACGAAACCGAAGAACTCTGCACCCTCCTAGCCCGCCGCGCCGGCCACCCCACCACCTAACCCTTCCCCCCGCTACCCCCGCTCTCTCCTCCCCATAGAGAATCCTCCCTGCTATCAGCTAGGCGGCCGTCACCCGGACCCGCTCCCCCCTCCCCTCCCAGGGAATCCCCGGGCTAAGCCCTGCCAGTTGCCGAGCAGGGCGCTCCCCCCTCCCCTCCCCTCCCAGGGAATCCCCTCTTTCCCCTCTCCCTGGAGGGAGTGGGTTAGGGAGGTCAGGGTGTTGCTCGGCTTTCGTACGACATCTTTCCCCTCTCCCTGGAGGGAGAGGGTTAGGGTGAGGGGGGACAGCCGCGCGCGAGAAAAAGTCGCCCCATCCAACCTCGGCCCCGCCCCGCTCTCCAGAGCGTGTGCACGCCGAACGGAACGCATCGACGATCAGGACGCAGGCTCAGAAAGCCTCGGGACACGCCGGGCGCTCCGCCCGCGGGACCAGCCGGGCGGGTACCGGCCGCCCGTTCGTTCAGCGCCCCCCCCGCCGCGTCGTGCCGGGTTCACCCCGCCGCCCGCGCTCTCCGCCGCGCCTGCGCTTCCTAGGAAAGCCGCGGTGCTCGTATGCTGGGGGCGTGCTTGCTGTGTTTCTTGGGGGGCGCGACCCGCGGCTGCGGGCGGCCGTGGCGTCGGCGCTGGGGCATCCCGAACCCGGCGACCTGGCCTACACCCGCCTGGACGGCGCGCGCGTCAGCGTGGACGACCTGGCCGCGGCCTGCGGGGCGGCCTCCATGTTTGGCGAGCGCCGCAGGGTTTTCCTGGACGGCGCGGCCTCCAGCGGCCCGCGCGCCCGCGCGCTGGCGGCCTGGCTGGCGGCTTTTGGCGACGCGCAGCGAGCCGGCCCAGGCGCCGATGCCTGCGACCTGGCCGTGGCCGTGTATCTGGACCTGGGCGACCGGCGCACGGCCGCGCGGGTGAAGACGTTCGACGCCCTCAAGCGGCACGGCGCCCAGGTGCATCGGTTCGGCCCGCTGCGCGAAGGCGAAGCCGCCCGCTTTGCCCAGGCCGCCGCGCGCGATCTGGGCGTGGACCTGTCCGGCGCCGCCGCGGCCCGGCTGGTGGAGCTGGTGACGACGGACGCGGGCCTGCTGGCCAGCGAGGTGCAGAAGCTGGCGGCCTACGCAGGTTTTGGCGGCCGTATCGACGTGCGCGACGTGGCCGCGGCCTCGGCCACCATCGGCGAGCACGCCCGCTGGGACTACGTGAACGCGCTGGCCGACCACGACCTCACGCGCGCGCTGCAAGTGCTGCACGACATGCTGGCGCTGCGCACGCCGCACCAGATGATTCTGGCCGACATCATCATGACGCTGCGGCGCCTGGCCGCCGCCCGTCAGGTGGTCAACGAAGGCGGCGGCGGGCGCGAGGTGGCGCGCGCGGCGGGCGTCCCGCCCGGCCGCGGCCAGGCCCTGGCGCGCCAGGCGCGGCGCATGTCCGACCGTCTGATTGCGCGCATGTACGCCGAAGTCGTCCGCACGGACGCCGCGCTGAAGTCCACCGGCAGCGACAAAGACGCGCTGCTGGAGATTCTGACGGCGCGTCTGGCGGCGTGAGCGGCCGGCGCTCAGGCAGCGGCCGCGTGCAGGCGGCGCACCAGCCGCGCTTTGCTGCGCGCGGCCTTGCGGGGGTGGATGATCCCCTTGCGCGCCGCAGCGTCCAGATGCCGCTGCGCGTCGCGCACGGCCGCCGCGGCTGCGTCGGCGTCGCCGGCGGCGATCACCGCCCGCGCCCGCGCCACGTACGTCCGCACCGTCGAGCGCGTGTGCACGTTGCGCCGCCGCAGGAAACGCTGCCGCCGCACCTGCTTCGCGCGGCTCCGCTGGCGGGTCAGTTCTTTGGGTGAAGGCACAATTTCAATGCGTTTCGAGTCATACGTGATGTTGCCGCCAAGCCTAGCACCGAGGCGGCGCGCCGCGGGCGCGTCCGTTCCCCAGGGCGGGAATCGACCGCGCCGATGCGCCGGCACGCGCGAAGGCCGCGAGGCCGACGGCTGGCCGACCGCGCTGGCCGTGACGGAAACGCGGCGCTCCCCCGCGCAGCGGCCGTCGGCGTGACCGTCATCGCCCTGGTCGGCGATTTCGAGGCCGGCGTCCCGGACGTCGTTGCCGCCGCCGTTGGACGCCGCGCCGCCGAGGAACGTCTGGGGCGGCTGGCCGTGCAGACGGGCGCGCTGCGCGTGCCGGACGCGCGGCTGCCCAAGCTCCAGGCCGTGTTTCGCGCCGCGCGCCGCGTGCCGGTCGAGTTCACGCTCTGGCACGCGCCGGGCCATGCGCTGGCCGACCGCGAGCCGCCCTCGCCCGCCTGGGTCGGCCGCCTGCGCACCGCGGACGCGCTGCTGCTGGCGGCGGCCGGCGGCCAGGGTCTCGAGGCGGCTGCAACGCGCCTGCAGGCGCTGCGCACCGAGCTGGCCCTGCTGGACCTGGCCGTGCTGGAACCGGCCGCGGAACGGCTGCGGCAGCGCGCAACCTCCGGGCCGCGCGTCGAGCGGCGCGCCGCCGCCGCGCAGGCGGCCGCCGTGTCGCACGCGCTCCAGGCGCTGGAAGAGGACCGGCCCGTGCTGGACGGCCTGACGCCCCCCGACGCTGCCGCGCTGCGCGGCTTCGGCCTGCTGAGCGTCAAACCCTGGGCGGCGGCGATCGACGCGCCAGACGACCAGGCCGCCGCCATCGACGACCAGCGCCGCGCGGCCGGGCGAGACTCCTGGTGTGTGCTGGCCGCCGCCATCGAGGCCGAGCTGCACGAGCTGCCGCCCGACGACGCGGACGCCTTCCAGCGCGACCTGGGGCTGCCGGGAACCGCCGCCGACCGGCTGAGCCAGGCGCTGCAGCGCGCCCTGGACCTGGTGACCTTCTACACCGGCAACGCCGCGTCGGTAAACGCCTGGCGCCTGGCGCGCGGCCGCACGGCCGTGCAGGCGGCCGGCGCCGTGCACACCGACCTGGCCGAAGGGTTCATCCGCGCGGACGTGGTCGACGCCGACCGGCTGATCGCGGCCGGCTCGCTGGCCCGCCTGCGCGCCCGCGGCCAGATCCGGCGCGTGGGCCGCGATTACGAAGTGGCCGACGGCGACGTTATCGAGGTGCACTTCAGCCGCTGAGCACGGCCAGGCGCGCGACGGCCCATGCCGCGGCGTGCGATGATTCGGCAATGAGCGCGATCTGCATCGTCGGCGCCGGCTACGTTGGCCTCTCCGTCGGCGCCTGCTTCGCCGATCTGGGGCACGACGTCACCTGCCTGGACGTCGACGAGGCCAAGGTCGACGCGCTCTGCAACGGGCGCGTGCCCATCTACGAGCCCGGGCTCGAGACGCTGGTGGCGCGCAACGCCGCCTCGGGGCGCCTGCGCTTTTCCACCGACTACGCCGCGGCGGTGCCCGAGCGGGACCTCGTCTTCATCGCCGTGGACACGCCCACCGGCGCCGCCGGCGAGGCCAGCCTGGCCTCCGTGGACGACGCCGCCAAGGCGCTGGCGCCCAGGCTCACGCCCGGCGCCGTGCTGGTCACCAAGAGCACCGTCCCCATCGGCACCGGCGATCTGGTCTCGCGCATCGTGGGCGAGCACCGCGGCGGCGGCCCCAGCTTCCCCGTGGTGGCAAACCCCGAGTTCCAGCGCGAAGGCTCGGCGGTGCATGACTTCCTGCATCCCGACCGCGTGGTCATCGGCTCCGCCGACGCTGGCGCCGCGGCGCGCGTGGCCGACCTCTACCGCTCCTTCGACTGTCCCGTCATCGTCACCGACCTGCGCACGGCCGAGATGATCAAATACGCCTCCAACGCCTTCCTGGCCACGCGCATCTCCTTCATCAACGAAATTGCCGCCATCTGCGAGGCCCTGGACGCCGACGTGGAGGTGGTGGCGCGCGGCATGGGACTGGACGCGCGCGTGGGGCCGGCCTATCTGAACGCCGGCATCGGCTGGGGCGGCAGTTGTTTCCCCAAAGACGTGCGCGCCCTGGAACACATGGGGTCGGTGCACGGCGCGCACCCGCAGCTGCTGCGCGCCGTCATCGAAATCAACCGCGACGCCCGCCGCCTGGCCGTGCGCAAACTCCGCGACGCGCTGGGCGGCCTGCGCGGGCGCGAGGTCGCCGTCTTCGGCCTGTCGTTCAAACCCAACACGGACGACGTGCGCGACGCGCCGGCCATTGAAATTGCGCACTTGCTGCTGGGCGAGGGCGCGGCGCTGCGCGCCTACGATCCGGTGGCAACTGCCAAGGCCCGCGCCGTGCTGGGCGCGTCCGTGCGGTTCACCGCCTCCGCGCTCGACGCCGCCGCCGGCGCCGACGCGATTATGCTGACCACCGAGTGGAACGAGTTCCGCGACCTGGACTGGGCCGCCGTGCTGGCCGCCATGCGCGGTACCGTATTGGTGGACGGCCGCAACCTGCACGACCCCGCCCGCATGCGAAACCTCGGATTCCATTACGTGTCGATGGGCCGCGCCGCGCCCGCCGGCGCCGTGGGCGCCGGGGCGCTGACCCCGGCAGGCTGACCCCATGCGAGGCACCGGCAGCGGCTTTGCCCACGGGAGCGAGCTGGTCATGGGCCTGCTGGTCGTGGCCTTTGCCGTCTTTCTGCTCTGGGTGCTGCTGCTGCGCCCGCGGGAAAGCACCCAGCCCGCCGTGAACCCCGACCCGCTGCCGACCGTGTCCGCGCCGATCATCGACGACCCCAACGCCGCCTTCGACGCCGTGATTGCCACCCCCACGCCGGCGCCAACGCCCACCGCCACGCCCGTGCCGCGCCCCACCCCCACCCCCACGGCCACGGTCTACGTCGTGCAGCCCGGCGACACGCTGTCGGCCATCGCCTCGCGCTTCGGCTCCACGCTGGACGACATCGTGCAAGCCAACCGCATCATCGACCCCGACGCGCTGCAAGTGGGGCAAGAAATCACCATCCCCTGACGCCAGGGCCCCCGGCAAGTCTTCCGGCGGCCCAACGCGCTCGATGCGGCTATCCCTCGATGCGCGCGGTTCCGACAACCGTGGACCCTCTCGACCGAGCACCGAAGCCGGCCATCCTCCGACGCGCGGGATTCCGTCCCCGTGCCCCGCGGCGAGGGTGAGGACAGGGCAAGGCGCCGCCGGGCCGCCCTTGCCCGCACTCTCTCCCGTGATAGATCGAACTGATGTAGCAACAATACGCACGCCCCGCCTCTGCCTATCAGATTGGCCCCAGCCCAGCTCCCGCGTTTGTTCCCAAATTCCTTGAACGGCCACGCCGCGCCGTGCTAGGTTCGCCGCCCGTGGGACACCCAGCCGGACGAGCGGTGGCTGCGCGGCGCACGCTCGAGAAGCGTCCATTTCGCGACATCGACCGCGGCGCGTTTGGGGGCCTGCTGTTCAGGGCCCGCAAGCAGCGGCGGCGCACCCAGGCCCAGGTGGCCGGCGCCATCGGCCGCGACCGTCCCTGGCTGAGCGACGTGGAAACCGGCAAAGTCACGCACGTGCCCGACGACGACGTGCGCGCCCTGGCGCTGACGCTCGACCTGGACCCAGGCCAGCTGCTGGCCACCCGCGACCGTGCGCGCGCCCACGCGGCATCGGGCGCTGCGGCGGCCTCCATGCACCGCCCCTGCCCGGCGTGCGCCCACCTCGACCCCAGCGGCGCCAACTACTGTTCCAACTGCGGCCGTCGGCTGCCGGGCGCCGTCGCCTGCGCCACCTGCCGCCAGCGCAACGACGCGCTGGCCAACTTCTGCAACAACTGCGGCAGCGCCCTGCTGACGCCCCCCGGCCACGACGCCGCGCCCGACTGACCCGCCCCCAAAACGAACGCCCGCCGCGCCGCCGCCGCGCCTCTGTCGAGCCGATTCCCCCGCCTTCACCTCCACGCCCCCGCCCCCGCCCGTGCGTCCCGCGTTGACGACCGCGCCGAGCGGTTGCAGTCCGACGCCCGCGCATCCCGCGTCCCGCCGGCGCGCGCCGCGCGCCGGCGGGAATATACTGGTAGCGCTCGACCCCGGCGCGAGGGTGTTTAGAAATGTCAACCAACCACGACCATGACCCCGACCGCGCCCAGGCCGGTCCCATTCGCATCACGATCGAAATCGACCGGCCGCGGGTGGGCCTCGGCAAGGCGCAGGGACACATGCGCGCCGCCGTGCGCGAAGCCCTCGTCAGTCTCCGCGAGGTCCTCGACGCCGGCATCCAGGCCGTCGACGACCGCAAAGACCCCCCCGCCGACGACCAGCCCGAACGCATCGCCATCGACTGACCGTCCCCGCCCATAGACCCCACGCCCCGCTGCCGCGGCCGGGTGCACGTCCTCGGCGTTGCGGGCGGGCGTGGCGGCGGGGATGGAATCGGCTTGACAGCGGCGGGATGGTGCGTCACGGTACGCGGGTTGAAGTCGTCGACCTCGGCGTTCCTTGTGCGGCGCCGCGCGTGCGGGCCGTGCTACCCAAAGGCTGGTCGAGGTCGACTGTGCCCCAACACACCCGCGCTGGCCGCGGGGGAGGGGGGCGGAGGAGATAGGGAATGCAGCATTCAGCCCTGACACGTCGGCGCGTGCTGGCCGGCATGGGGATGGGGGCGGCGACGACGGTGGCGCTGGCGGCGTGCGGCGAGAGCAGCGCGCCGGCGGCCTCGGCACCGGCGACGGCGGCACCGGCGGCGGCGACGGCGATGGCCGAAGCCACGGCGGCGCCGGCGATGACGCAGGCGGCGGCGGCGGCCACGGCCATGCCCGAAGCGGCGCCGGCGATGGAGAGCGCGGAGATTCGGTTCGTGACCGACCACACGGCCGGCCCGCGCGGGGCGGCGATGCAGTGGGGGCTGGCGCGGTTCGCGGAGAAGCGCCCGGACATTTTCGTGAAGCTGGAGCCGGCGGCGAACCTGATCGACAGTCTGGCGATCCAGTTCGCGGCGGGGACGGCGCCGCACGTGGCGCTGTTGTCGCAGTCGGACTTCCTGCGCTTCCACGCGGAAGGGGCGTTCACGGAAATCTCGGACTTGCTGCCGCAGATGGACGTGAACAAGGCGGACTACTACTTCCTGCCGGACGCGTACACGTTCAACAACATCGACCACTCGTTTCCGCAGCCGACGGATATGACGGGTCCGCAGTTCGGGATGCCGTTCCAGTTCGCGATCAGCGGCTTCGTGGCCAACATCTCGCTGGCGGAAGCGGCGGGCGTGACGCTGCCGGACACCGAGAACAGCTGGACGTGGAACGACTGGACCGAGTGGGACGCGATGATGACGAACCCGGACACGGGGGAGTACGGGTCGTGGGCGCGTGACGACTACGAGTTCCAGTACATGCCGCAGATGTACTCGAACGGGATGGCGAAGCCGTTCGACGACCGTCTGACGAAGACGATGTACGACCTGCCGGAAGCGGTGGACGCCTGGAAGTACCTGATCGACAAGATCTTCGTGCACGAGACGTCGCCGCCGGCGGATCAGGTCAAAGAGCTGGGCGGGGAGTTCGGGAACCCGTTCGCGGCGGGCAAGGTTGGCATCTGGCCGTCGGGCCGGGTGTACTCGACCGGGTTTGCAGTGCCGCGGATCAAGGACCGGTTCACCTGGACGCTGCTGCCGGAAGTGATTGCGGGCAACGGCGGCCCGCCGGGTCACAGCACGAACGACCAGCCGGACCTGGTGACGAACAGCGCCGGACGTGACGGCACGGAGGAGCAATCCACCGCGCTGGCCGTGTTCCTGGCGGGTGAGGAATACCAGGGACGGGTGGGGATCGACCGCGGACACATGCCCGTGCACAAGGCGGCGATCGGCGCGCCGACGTCGCTGGCGCCGCCGCCGGAAGGCATGAAGTGGCTGAAGGTGTACGCGGATCGCCCGGACAACCGGAGCCTGTACCCGTTCAACACCTGGCGCGAGTGGTGGCTGCAGCACCGGGCGCTGGGGCAGAAGGGCTGGGTCGGGGAGCAGACGCCCGAAGAGTCGCTGGCGGCGTGCCAGGACTGGGGCGAGCGGCACCTGTCGAGCTACGACGGCCCCGCGCCGTTCGTGTCGACGCCGGTCTACCCGTAGCGGCGTAGTCCAAGGCGCCGTTCGCGGCGCCCCCAGGTCGGCGCCCCCGCGCCGCCCCCGGGACCCTGCGCCCGGTCGGAGCCCATCTCCGACCGGGCGCAGGGCGTTAACGCCCCCAGGGCGCGGGTCGCCTCTTTCCCTCTCCCCGAGGAAGAGGGCAGGGTGAGGGTTCGCCACCGCCCACCCCCGATCGGGGCCGCATCTCCCCCTCGCCCCAGGGCACGGGCCGCCTCCTTCCCCTCTCCCCGAGGGAGAGGGCAGGGTGAGGGTTCGCCGCCGGCCTTCCCGCCCGGGGCCGCATCTCCCCCTTCGCCCCAGGGCGCGTGCCACTTCTTTCCCCTCTCCCCGAGGGAGAGGGCAGGGTGAGGGTTCGCCGCCGCCGCCGGCGGCGCTTACGCCTCGACGGCCAGCGCGCGCGCGTATTCCCGTTGCAGCAGACGCTTGCTGACGAAGATGTCCACCAGGTCCCAGGGCAGCGGCTCGTCCGGGTCGCGCTGGCGGTGGATGTAGGCGTCGACGTCCAACCCCGCCGCCTCGATCGCGCCGCGCCAGCGGGCGGGGTCGAAGTGCTCGGTCCAGCCGTCGAAGCGGCAGCCGCGTTCCCAGGCGCCCTTGATTGCGCGTCCCACGCGCCGGTCGCCCAGGGCCAGCAGCGCTTCCACGCGGCTCTCCGCCGGGTCGTGCCACATCAGGTGAATGTTGCGGTCGCGCACGATGCGAAAGCAGGCGCGCTGCTTGGCCTCTATTGTGTCCGCCCGGTCTTGCGGGTGCCATTGGAACGGCGTGAAGGGTTTGGGGATGAAGGTGGACACGGTGACGTTCACCTTGGCGCGGTTGCCGTGATGGCGGCGGCCGACGGCCATGACGCGGTTGGCCAGATGCGCAATCGCCTCGGCGTCGGCCAGCGTTTCGGTGGGCTGGCCGATCATGAAATAGAGCTTGATGGTGCGAAAGCCGCGGGCGAAGGCCATGCCGCAGGTTTCCAGCAGCGCCTCGTCGGTGATTTCCTTGTTGATGACTTTGCGCATGCGCGCGGTTGCCGCTTCCGGCGCAAAGGTCAGGCTGCCGCCCCGCTTGCCGCCGCGTTGCAGCGCGTCCGCCACCTCCACGTTGAAGGTCTCCACGCGCGTGGAGGGGATGGAGACCCGCACGTACGCCTCGCTGGCGTCGTACACGTCGCCGATGAGGCCGTCCAGGCCCTGGTAGTCCACCGCGTTCAGCGACAGCAGCGAGACCTCGCTCTGCCCCGTGGCGGTCATGCAGTCGGCAACCGCCTGTTCCACCAGCGCCTTGCGGCGATGCCGCACCGGCCGGTAGAGATAGCCCGCCTGGCAAAAGCGGCAGGCGCGCGCGCACCCGCGGTCCAGCTCCACCGCCACGCGGTCGTGCACCACGCCCGTCGAGGGAACCACGGGCCGCCGCGGGCCGGAGAACTGGTCGATGTCCACGTATTGGCGCTGGATGCGTGCGGGCAGATCGTCCCGCAGCCGCTCGTGCCCCAGAAACGCGCCGTCTGCGCCGTAGCGCGGCCGATAGAACATGGGCGCGTACATGCCCGGCAGGCGGCGGGCGCAGGCGGCGATGAAGTCCGTCCGCCAGCCCGGCTGCGAGCGGTCGACCTGGGCGAACATGTCCAGCAGCCGCGGCAGCACCTCCTCGCCCTCGCCCACGGCAATCAGGTCGAAGAAGTCGGCCATCGGTTCGGGGTTCGAGACGGCCGAGCCGCCCGCCAGCACCAGCGGGTCGTCGTCGCCCCGCGCCGAGCTTTCCAGCGGAATGCCGGCCAGGTCCAGCATTTCCAGCACGTTGGTGTTGCCGCTCTCGTAGCTCATCGAAAAGCCCACCACGTCGAACTCGCGCAGCGGGCGGCGCGATTCCCAGCCCCACAGCGGCATGCCCCGCGCCCGCAGCGCGTCGGCCATGTCCGGCAGCGGCGTGAAGGCGCGGTCGCACAGGTGCGGCGTCTGGTCGTTCACCAGCTCGTACAGCACGCTCATGGCCAGGTTGGACATGCCAATCTCGTAGGCGTCCGGAAAACACAAGGCCAACCGCGCCGCCGCCGCGCCCCAATCCTTGTTGCGCGCGTTGTGCTCCCCCGCCAGGTACTGCGCAGGCTTGACGACCTGCTCCAGCAGCGGCTCGATCTCGACCGGGGCGGCGACAGCCATACTTGCGGGCACACAACCAGAACACGCGCTGTCAAAGCTACCCAGACCACCCAAGGCGTACAACCGCAAAAAAGCCCCCGCCCTCTGCATGCCGCTCCCCTGGCTCCCTCGCCCTCCGTTGTTCCTCGCGAGCGTGTGAGCGCCGCCGCCGCCGCGGGGCGAGTGAGCCTGGGCGCGGGGGGCGAGGTCACGCAGCGTGCACCCAACCGCACAGCCCCGGAGCCTGGGCGCGGGCGCGGGGGCGAGCCGGGAGGCAGCGAGGCAGCGAAGCCGAGGGCGCGGGCGTGCGCAGGGGCGCGGGTCGTGTGGAAATGCTGGCCGCGCGGCGGGCGCTCCGTATACTTGAGCCGTGCGGCGGCGCGGCGTAAGCTGCGCCCCGTACCCGTCCGCAGCTATGCGGGGCGGGCCTTGAGATGCTGCCAACCGCGCGAGGAGGCCAAGCTTGGCGCTTACAGAGCGTAAAACTGCAACGCGCCCCGCCATCGAAATCCTGGACGAGGAGTTCGAGGACTTCACCACCGAGGCCCAGGCGTTTCTGGCCGGGCAGCGCCAAGAAGAACAGTTCGTTGGGTTTCGCCTGAAGCAGGGCGTCTACGGGCAGCGGCAGCCGAACGTGCAGATGATTCGGGTCAAGCTGCCGTTCGGCGGCGTGACGGCCGACCAGCTGGACGCCTTCGCGGAAGTGGCCGAGCGGTTTGCGCCGCTCAAGACGGGTCACATCACCACGCGCGAAAACATCCAGCTGCACCACATTCCCCTGCCGCTGGCCTGGCAGGCGCTGCGGGTGCTGGGCGCCGTCGGGCTGTCCTCGCGCGAGGCCTGCGGCAACACCGTGCGCAACGTGACCGGCGACCCCTGGGCCGGGGTGGCCGACGACGAAGTCTTCGACGCCACGCCCTACGCAGGCGCGTTCGTGCGCTACTTCGTGCGCAACCCGCTCACCCAGCTGTTGCCGCGCAAGTTCAAGGTGGCGTTCAGCGGCTCCGACACCGACCGCGTGATCGCCGAGATTCACGACCTGGCCTTCTTCGCCGCCACGCGCGTGGTGGACGGGCAGGAGGTGCAGGGTTTCCGCATCCTCACGGGCGGCGGCCTGTCGATCATGCCGAAGCATGCCTTCGAGCTGTACGACTTCGTGCCGCTCAGCGACTACCTGCGCGTGTCGGAAGCGGTGCTGCGCATCTTCAACCGCTCGGACGAACTGCGCCGCAACCGCGCCAAGGCGCGCATCAAGTTCCTGGTGCACCGGGTGGGCATCGAGGCCTTCCGCGCGATGGTGGAGGCGGAACTGACCGGCGCCTGGGCGCAGCGCGACTATCCGCTGGACGACCTGGTGTTCCTGGACGACGAAGCGGCCGACGCGCCGCCGCTGCCGGCCAGCGCCCCCGAGGTGGCCGAGGCCGACGCCCGGCTCTTCGCCCGTTTCTGCGCCACCAACGTCAAGCCCCAGGTGCAAGAGGGCTATGCGACGGTCGAGGTCAAGGTCAACCAGGGCGACCTCAGCCCCGAGCAGTTCCGCGGCCTGGCCGACATCCTGCGTGCGTACGGCGCCAGCCGCGCGCGCACCACGCACTGGCAAAACATCGTGCTGCGCTGGATTCCCGCCAACAGCGTCTACCCGGTCTGGCGCGAGCTGCGCGCGCTGGGGTTGGGGAATGCGGGCGCGTACGAGATCAACGACGTCGTTTCCTGCCCCGGCACGGACAGCTGCAAGCTGGGCATCACCTCGTCCATGGGCCTCAACCGCGCCATCCAGGCGCGCGTGGAGGAGATGGACATCAAGGATCCGCTGACGCGGCAGATCTTGATCAACATGAGCGGCTGCCCCAACTCCTGCGGCATGCACCACGTGGGGAACATCGGGTTCCACGGCGCGGCCATCAAGAGCGGGACGCGGCAGGTGCCGGCCTACCACGTTTTCGTGGGCGGCAACCGGCGCTACGGGTCGCCCATGCGTCTGGGTCTGCTGCTGCGCACGCGGGTGCCGGCCAAGCGCGCGCCCGCGGTGGTGGAGCGGCTGATTCTGGACTACGAGGACAACCGCGAGCATGACGACGTCTCGTTCAACGAGTACATGGACACGCGCGAGCGGGCCTATTTCGACGTCCTGCTGAAGGACCTGGCGCTCCCGCCCGAGTTCGAGGACGAGCGCGACCACTTCGTGGACTGGGACCGCGACCGCCTGTACGTGTTGGAACGCGGCGAAGGCGAGTGCGCCGTCTGAGTCCACCTCGCCGGCAGGCGCTTCTCCGCTTCTCACGTGTCAGCCGCCGAACCAGGCGGCGCGGGACGAGCGTGTGAACACCACCTGCGTCGTCGATGCCTCGTGTCAGAGCCGCATGGCGCGGCCAGGCGTCGCACGTCTCCGGACGTGCGTCTGTACGTACCCCCGCGCGACTGCTTGATCTGACTCGATCACGCGGGCCGCGCGCAGGGGGGCTGCCACCACGCCTGGGTTTCCGTTTGCCATCGTCTGATACGAGGTCGATTTGTGACACTGCAACTCGCCGGTCTGGATCCGGCGGTCGATGCGCCGTTGTTCGAGCGTCTGTCCGCGCCGGAGGTGCTGCGTCGCGTCGTGGACGCCTACGCGCCCGACGTGGCGCTCTCCTGCTCCTTTGGCGGGCCGGGCGGGCTGGTGCTGCTGGATCTGCTGGCGCGCCAGGACCTGCTGGACGACGTGGAGGTCTATTTTCTGGACACCGGCCTGCTCTTCGACGCGACGCACGAGCTGCGGGAGCGTCTGGAACGGCGCTACGGGTTCGAGACCGCGGCCTACGTCCCCGAGATCACCGTGGCCGACCAGGCCGCCCGCTTCGGGGCGAACCTGTGGGAGCGCGACCCGGACGCCTGCTGCGCGCTGCGCAAGGTCGGGCCGAACGCGCTGGCGCTGGAGGGCAAGCGCGCCTGGATCACGGGGATTCGGCGCGACCAGTCGCCGCGGCGCGCGGCCACGTCCGTCATCGAGTGGAACCAGCCCTTGGGCTTGCTGAAGGTCGCGCCGCTCTGCGGCTGGACGGACGCCGACGTTTGGGATTACGTCGACCGGCGCGGCGTTCCCTACAATCGCTTGCACGATGCCGGCTACCCCAGCCTGGGCTGCAACACGGTGTGCACGACCCGCGGGGCGTCCATGGAAACACTGCGCGCTGGCCGCTGGCGCGGTCTGGCCAAGACCGAGTGCGGCCTGCACGGGAGCGTCTGAAGGATGGTGACTTCCATGGTCGATGACGGAGACTCTGCCGGCGGCGATGCGGCGTCCGCCGGCGTCACGATCTGGCTGACAGGCCTGTCGGGGGCCGGCAAGACCACGCTGGCCGAGCGGCTGACGCCTGAGCTGGAACGCCGCGGGCGGCGCGTGGAGTCGCTGGACGGCGACGTCGTGCGGACGCATCTCAGCAAGGGCCTGGGGTTCTCGCGCGAAGACCGCGACGAAAACATCCGCCGCATTGCCTGGGTGGCGGCGCTGGGCACGCGCCACGGCGCAACCATGCTGGTGTCGGCCATCTCGCCCTACGCGGCCGGCCGCCGCGAGGCGCGCGCGCGCATCGGCCGGTTCGTCGAGGTCTACGTGAAGTGCTCGCTCGAACGCCTGATCCAGCGCGATACCAAGGGGCTGTACGCGCGCGCGCTGGCCGGCGAGCTGGACAACTTCACCGGCGTCAACGACCCCTACGAGGAGCCTGCCGCCGCGGAGATCGTGGTGGAAACCGACCAGGAATCGGTGGAGCGCAGCACGGCCAGAATCCTGGCCGAGCTGGAGCGTCTGGGCTATCTCGCGCCGCGTGCGGTCCGCGCGGGGCGGGAAGCCGCCTGATGGCCGCGGCCGCCGCCCCCGCCCTGCAATTGTCCGCTCGGCAACTGGCCGACCTGGAGCTGCTGCGCGTGGGCGGTTACGCCCCGCTGACCGGCTTTATGACCGAGCCGGAATACCGCGCCGTCCTGCGCGGCATGCACCTGCCCGACGGCCAGCCCTGGCCGCTGCCGATTACCCTGGCCGTGGACGATGCGCAGGCCGCCGAGCTGCGCGAAGGCGAACGCCTTGCCCTGGTGGACGCGGCCGGCGCTCCGCGCGGCAACTTGCACGTCCTGCAGAAGTACCGCTATGCCAAGAGGGACGAAGCCCGCGCGGTCTACCGCACCGACGACGAGGCGCACCCAGGCGTGGCGGCCCTGTACGCGCAAGGCGGCACGCTGCTGGGCGGGCCGGTCAGCTTCGAGTCGGCGTCGGCGCAGGCCGACGACCCGCGGCATCTCACCCCCGCACACCTGCGCGCGCGCTTCCAAACCCTGGGCTGGCGCAGCGTCGTCGGGTTCCAGACCCGCAATCCCATCCACCGCGCGCACGAATACATCCAGAAGGCCGCGCTGGAAATTGTGGACGGCCTGCTGGTGCACCCGCTGGTTGGGGTCACCTCGGACGACGACGTGCCGGCCGAAGTGCGCTGGCGCTGCTACCGGGCGCTGCTGGACGGCTACTTCCCGCGCAACCGCGTGGTGCTGGCGGCGCTGCCGGCCGCCATGCGGTACGCCGGGCCGCGCGAGGCGGTGTTTCACGCGCTGGTGCGCCGCAATTACGGCTGCACGCACTTCATCGTGGGCCGCGACCACGCCGGCGTGGGCAACTATTACGGTACCTACGACGCGCAGCGCATCTTTGCCGAGTTCGACCCCGCCGCGCTTGGCATCACGCCGCTCTTTTTCGAACACGCCTTCTGGTGCACGGCCTGCGCCGGCATGGGCACGGCCAAAACCTGCCCGCACGACGCGGACCAACACGTGTTCCTGAGCGGCACGCGCGTGCGCGCCATGCTGCGCCAGGGCCAGCGCCCGCCGGCCGAGTTCACCCGCCCGGAAGTTGCCGACGTGCTGGCGGCGGCTTACGGGCAGGACTGAGGGGAGTTTCCCGGGCGCGGAGAGGGCGCGCGCCCGAGGGCGCTCTGGGTCTGCGAGAGGCGGCTGGCGCGGCGGCGGGCCCTCACCCTAACCCTCTCCCTCAGGGAGAGGGAAAGAAGGGCGCTCCGTGGGGGAGAAGAGACGAGGGTGGACGGCAGTCGCGTGGGGTGAGGCGTCTGATGGTTGCCGGCCTTTGTGGACGGCAGCCGCGTGGGGGCGGGGTTGGCGGCGTACGATCAGGGGACTGACGCGGTCAGGGGGCTGACGCCACGTACGGGGCTGGGGTGGGGTGCGCGTGGTTCGAGTTGCCGCGCGGCGCTCGCCTGCCGGCCCTTGGTGAATGTGAGAGTCCACGGTGCGCATGCTTCGAATAGCCGCGCGGCGCTCGCCCCTGGCGCGCGCTCAGGCCGAGTTGGTGGCCGACCTGCTGCGCGCGGCCGAGCCTGGGCTGGCGGTCGAATACGTGCTGCTGGCCTCCGCCGGCGACCTCGACCGAACCCGACCCGTCGACGCCCTGGGGCAACAGGGCGTATTCACGCGCGCCGTGCAGGCGGCGCTGCTGGACGGCCGCGCCGATCTGGCCGTGCACAGCTTCAAGGACGTGCCCACGGCGCCGCTGGAGGGGTTGCGCGTTGCCGCCGTGCCGCCGCGCGCCGACCCGCGCGACGCGCTGGTCAGCGCCAGCGGCGCGGGGCTGCGTGACCTGCCGCGCGGCGCGCGCGTGGGCACTGGCAGCGCGCGCCGCCGGGCGCAGGTGCTGCGGGTTCGCCCCGACCTCAGCGTCCGCCCGCTGCGCGGCAACGTGGGCACCCGCGCCGCGCGGGTGCGCGCGGGCGCGCTGGACGCGGCCGTGCTGGCGCTGGCCGGGCTGCGGCGGTTGGGTCTGGACGACGTGATTGCCCAGGTGCTGGAACCGCCGGACTTCGTGCCCGCGCCGGCGCAGGGGGCGCTGGCCGTCGAGGTGCGGCGCGGCCGGACCGACCTGGCGGAGCTGCTGCGGGGCATCGACCACGCGCCGTCGCGCGCCGCCGCCGCCGCCGAACGCGCGTTCCTGCAGGCGCTGCGCGGGGGATGCAACGCTCCCGCGGCGGCGCTGGCGCGGCTGGCGGACGGCGTCCTGACGCTGACCGCAGCGCGCTACGACCTGGGGTCGGGCGAACCGTGCACGGTCAGCGGCCAGGCGGCGGACGCGGAATTGCTGGGGCGGGAAGCCGCGGCGCGGCTGCTGGACGGCGCGGGCGAGGGCAGCGGATGAGGGCCCGTCCGGGGACGATCTATCTGGTCGGCGCGGGTCCGGGCGACCCGGACCTGATCACCGTGCGCGGGCGCGGCATCCTGGCCTCGGCCGACGCGGTGGTGCACGACCGGCTGATTTCCCCCGAGCTGCTGACCCTGGCGCGCCCCGACGCGCTGATCGAAAACGTTGGCAAAGCTCCCGGCCGCGCGCCGCGCAGCCAGGCCGACATCGAGCGGTTGCTGATCCGCCTGGCGCGCGCGGGCCGCGCGGTCTGCCGCTTGAAAGGCGGCGACCCGTTCGTCTTCGGCCGCGGCGGCGAGGAAGTCCTGGCCGCGCGCGCGGCAGGCGTGCCCGTGGCGGTCGTCCCTGGCGTCACCTCCGCCATCGCGGCGCCAGCCGCCGCCCAGGTTCCGGTCACGCACCGCGGCCTGGCCGCCAGCTTTACGGTGGTGAGCGGACACGCCGCGCCCGGCGGCGGGGTGGACTGGCGGCGCATTGCGCAAACCCCGGGCACGCTGGTGGTGCTGATGGGCGCGGCCAACCTGGAGGCCGTGGCCCGCGCGCTGATCGACGGCGGCCGCGCGCCCGGCGCCCCCGCCCGCAGCATCGAACGCGCCACGCTCCCCGGCCAACGCATCGTCACCGGCACGCTGGCCACCATCGCCGCAGCCGCGCGCGCGGCCGGGCTGTCCAACCCAGCCGTCACCGTCATCGGCCCCGCCGCGGCCGTCCTCGCCGACGGCGATCTTCTCCAGCATGACGAGCCCCGCGCCGCCCCTGCGCCGCCGCCCGTCCCTCGGTCCCGCCCCGCGCCGCCGTGACCCGCCCGCGTTCGAACGTCCCATTGCCGTGACCCGCCCCGGGACTGCGCCGCGCGTCGTCGTCACCCGCCCCGTGCAGCCGCGCGACGATCTGATCGAGCGGTTGCAGACGCGCGGCTGCGAGGTAGTGGCGGCGCCGGCGATTGCGCTCGGCCCGCCGCGCAGTTATCAAGGGCTGGACCGCGTCGTGCGCGGGCCGCAGCGGTTTGCCTGGGTGCTGTTCATGAGCCGCACCGCGGTGCGCTATTACGTGCGGCGCGCGCGGCGCCTACGCCGCGGCGCGGCGCCGATTCCCGCCGAGGTTTGCGTGGGGGTCGTCGGCCCGTCCACCGCCGCGGCGGCCGCACGAGCGGGGCTGACTATCGACGTGCAGTCGCCGGGGCGCACCGGCGCGGATCTGGCCGAGGCCGTGATTGCGCGGCTGGGGCCGCGCGCGCGGGGCACGCGGGCGGCGCTGATCCAGGCGGAAGACGGGCGGCCCGAGGCCGCGCGCCGCTTGCGCGCCGCCGGCCTGGAGGCGGTCAGCGCCGCGGCCTACCGCACGCGCCCGGCGCCCGTGCCGCCGCCGATCGTGCAGGCGGTGCGGGCGGGCGCGGTGGACGCGCTGGTCTTCGCCAGCCCCTCCAGCGCGATTAGCTTCGCGGTTGCGCTGGGCGGGCTGGGGTCTGCGCCGCCGGCGGTGGCCATTGCCGCCATCGGCCCCACCACGGCCGCGGCCTGCGCACGCGCCGGCCGCGCTCCCGACGTCATGCCTCCCGCCGCCACGGCCGCTGCCCTGGCCGAGGCCGTGGCCGCGTATCTCGACGCCCGCGCGCCGCTCCCGTCCGCCGCGGCGTCGTCTGACACAATGCCCCAACGAACCGAGGAGCCCTAAGGTGCAGTCGAGCGGCTCGAACGGACCGAACGGGCGCCTCGCCGCGGGCGCTGTGCGCCCGCGGCGGTTGCGGCGCGGCGCGGCCATGCGGCGGTTGGTGCGGGAGACGCGGCTGTCGGCGGACCAACTGCTCTACCCCATGTTCGTGGTGCCGGGCGAGGGGGTGGAGACGGAGATTGCGTCGCTGCCGGGGCAGGTTCACCGCTCGGTGGACCGTGTGGCCGCGGCGGCGCGCGAGGTGGCCGCGGCGGGCGTGCCGGGCGTGCTGCTCTTCGGGCGGGCGGCGGACAAGTCGCCGGACGGCCAGGAAGCCTCCGCGCCCGACGGCGCAACCCAACGCGCCGCGGCCGTCATCAAAGCCGCGGCGCCCGAGCTGCTGGTCTGCACCGACGTGTGCCTCTGCGCCTATACCGACCACGGGCACTGCGGCGTGCTGAACGGCGGCGAGGTGGACAACGACGCCTCGGTGGCGCGCATCGTGGACACCGCGCTGTCGCACGCGCGCGCCGGCGCCGACGTGGTGGCGCCGTCGGACATGATGGACGGGCGCGTGGGCGCCATCCGAGCCGCCCTGGACGCCGAGGGCTTTGGCTCGACCGCGATCATGGCCTACGCGGCGAAGTACGCCAGCGCCTTCTACGGACCGTTCCGCGACGCGGTGGACTCCGCGCCGGCCTTCGGCGACCGGCGCGGCTATCAGATGGACCCGGCCAACGTGCGCGAGGCGGTGCGCGAGGCCGCGCTGGACATTGCCGAAGGCGCGGACATCGTGATGGTGAAGCCCGCGCTCACCTACCTGGACGTGGTGGCGCAGGTGCGCGCGGCCTGCGACGCGCCGCTGGCGGCCTATCTGGTCAGCGGCGAGTATGCGGCCATCGAGGCGGCGGCGGCGCGCGGCTGGCTGGACCGCCGCGCCGCGGCGCTGGAGGCGCTGACGGCCGTGGCGCGGGCGGGCGCGGACGTCATCATCACCTATTGGGCGCCGCAGGCGGCCGGCTGGCTGCGCGAGGACGCATCGCGCTGACCCCAGACGCCCGCGCCGCCGTGGGGCTGAGTCTGGCGGCTGCGGCGGCGTTTGCGTTGAGCGCGCCGCTGACACGGCTGACGCTGCCCGTCAGCCCAGCCGAAGTGACGTTCTGGCGGCTGGCGCTGGCGGCGGCGCTGGCGCTGATCCTGGCGCGCGGGTCGCGCGCGGCCTGGCAGAACATGCGGCGGCGGCGCACGGCGCTGCTGGGCGCAGCGTTCTTTCTGCACTTCCTGTTCTTCACCACGGCGGCGCAGACCACCACCACAGCGCACGCGCTGGCGTTGACCTACACCTCGCCCGTGCTGGTGGTGCTGGGGTCGGCGCTGCTGCTGCGCGAACCGCCGCGGCCGCTGCAGGTGGTGGGCGCGCTGGCGGCGGCGGGGGGCGTTGCCGTGCTGGTGGGGTTCGAGCCGGCCGCCAGCGGGGCATCGTGGACGGGCGATCTGGCGGCGCTTGGGTCGGGCGCGGCGCTGGCGGCCTACGTGCTGGCGGGGCGCTACTACCGCCGCGCGTCCTCGCTGACGGTCTACGTGGCGGGCGTCTATGGCTGGGCGGCGCTGTGGGCCGCGCCGCTGGCCGTGGTGTCTTTCGATCCAGACGCCTACGACACAGGGCGCGTGCTGGTGTTGCTGTTTCTGGGTCTGGTGCCGCTGGGGATCGGGCACACGCTGCTCAACGCGGCGCTGCGGCGGGCGCCCCCGGTGCTGCCCAACGTCATCACCACGCAGGAAATCCCCGGCGGCGTGCTGCTGGGCGCGCTGCTCTACGGCGACGTGCCCGGGCCGACGGCCGTGCTGGGGGCGCTGGGGGCGTTGGCCGGGGTGATGATGGTGATCGTGTTCGGCGCGCGCGGGCGGCGGGCGGGCGGGCGGGCGGGGGTGCGGTAGGGGAAGGGAGCGGCCTGGGGGCGCGGGGGCTTTCGGCTACCACCCGCGTGGTCAAGGCCGAGGGCGGCGAGCGGTCTGGGCGCGTGGGGGCTTTCGCCCACATGCCGAGCTAGGCGAGAAACGTCAGCGTCGCCTGCGCGCCTACGCCGCCCGCGCGCGGTTCCAGGCGGAACGTCCCGTCCAGGTTGCGTTCCACCAGATTGCGCACGATGGTCAGCCCCAGGCCCTGATCGCGCGACAGGCTGAACCCGTCGGGAATCCCGCAGCCGTCGTCGGCAATCGTCACCGTCACCAGCCCGTTGGACGACACGGCGGTCACGTCGATGTGGCCGCGCGCGCGGCCTTCCATGCCGTGTTTGACGGCGTTCCACAGCAGCTCGTTGACCACCAGGGCAAAGACGGTGGCCCGCTCGGAGGTGACGGGCGCGTTGCTGGCGTTCACCACAATGTCGATCTGGCGTTGGCTGGCGCCCAGGTCGCTGCGCAGCATGTCGGCCATCGACTGCACGATGTCGCGCACCGTGGCCTTGCCAATGGAGTCTTGGGAGAGCAGGTCGTGCACGAGCGCCATGCCGCCGATGCGGCTGGCGCTGAGCTGGAGCAGGCTGGCGGCTTCCTGCGTTTCGGCGCGGCGCGCCTGCATGGCGAGCAGCGAGGCGATGGTTTGCATGTTGTTCTTGACGCGGTGGTGCATCTCTTGCAGGAGGAGCGACTTGGTGTCCAGGCCGTGCCGCACTTCGTCGAACAGGCGCGCGTTTTCGATGGCGATGGCGGCGTGGTTGGCGAAGGTGAAGGCCAGGCCCACCTGCTCCTGCGTGTAGTCGTTGGGGGTCAGGCTGTAGAGGCTGATGGCGCCCACGGCGCGGTCGCGCAGGATGAGCGGCACGCTGAACATGGCGCCGTAGCCTTCCTCCACGATCATGTCGCGCGGCGCGAACAGCCGCTCGTCGTCGAGCGCGTCCGCCACCACCACCGGCGCGCGCGTGGACACCGCCCGACCGACCACGCCCTCGCCCAGCGGCAGGGTGTGGTGGCGGTAGGCTTCGCCCAGGTTGAAGCTGGCGGCAATCTCGAGGTGGCGCCGGTCGTCGTGGAGCTGCCAGATGGCGGACTTGTCGGCGCCAATCAGCTGCGCGCCCGCCTGCGCAATCTGCGTCAGCACCAGGCCGGGTTCCAGCTCGGAGGTCAGCGCGCGCGCCAGGTTCTGCACCGTGGTCAGCTGCGAGACCTTGCGGCGCAGCGCCTCGTCGGTCTGTCCGTGCAGCCGCGCGTTTTCCACCGCGATGGCCAGCTGGCCGGCCGCAATCTCCGCAAAGCGCGTTTCTTCGTCCGTGAAGTCGCGGAACTCCGCCGAGGCCACGCAGAGCACGCCAATCAGGCGTTCGACCGTGAAGAGCACGATGGGGACGGCCAGGAAGCTGCGCAGGTCTTCCTCGCCCAGACCCGGCACGTATTTGAAGCGCGGGTCGCTCCAGGCGTCGCGCACGGCCACGGGCTGCCCGGCCTGGGCGGCCCAGCCGATAATGCCTTCGCCCAGCGCCAGCGTGGCCTGGCCCACCGCCTCGGGGTTGAACGCGCGCGTGGCGCTCAGCGTCAGCCGGTCGATGGACTCGTCGTAGAGGTAAATCGTGACTTCGGGCGCGTGCAGCAGGTCCGCCGCGGAGTCCACCGTGGCTTGCAGCACCTGGTCGAGTTCCAGCGACGAGTTGATGACGCTGTTGATGCGGTCCAGCGCGCGGATGGTGTCGTCCAGCAGACGTTCGCGTTCGGTGTGCGCGGCGGCAAAGGGCGCGGCGGCCGCGTAGCCGCGCGCCAGCGCTTGGCTGGCGGCAGCTTGCAGCTGCGTCAGCTGTTCCAACAGCTCGGCGTGGAGCGCCGGTTCCGCGTCCTGCAGCAGGGCCACGCCGCTGAGCCCCATCCGTTCCAGCGCCGTGGCCAGCAGGATAGAGAGGGATGCGCCGCGTTCCGCGGCCAGCGTGCCCGCGCTCTCCACGCGGCGCAGAAACACGCGGTTGGCGCGCAGCTGCAACAGCCGCCGGCCGGCGTCCGCCGCCGCCGGCTCCAGGGCGGTGTCGGC
The DNA here is from genome assembly GCA_958296175.1 of uncultured Chloroflexota bacterium. GTDB lineage: Bacteria > Chloroflexota > UBA11872 > UBA11872 > UBA11872 > UBA11872. The sequence continues at coordinate 230,252 of OY282448.1, read as the reverse complement.
CTGCCCCGCCAGCCAGCGCGCCAGCTGCTCCCCGTGGTCCGCCGCGTTCCCCGTGGTCGGCGCCGTACTCACCAGCCGGCCCGCCGACGCCCCAACGCCTGGCTGCCGCCGACGCCAACCCCGCGGCCGCGGCTACGGCCCATTCAAGACGGCCTCCGCCGCCGCAAGAAGGCTGGGGCGCCGCGGTCGTCAGCGGCGCTGCGCCGCCGAGCGTCCGAGGGCGCGGCGGCTGCGCGCCCGGCGCGCCGCCGCGGGCCGGGCGGGGCCGCGCCCGCCGACGTGGAGGTGCGGAAGCCGGTGGCAATCAGCGTGACCCGAATCACCTGCTCCACGTGCGGGTCCACCACCGTGCCAAAAATGATGTTGGCGTCGGGCGCCGCCGCCTTGCCCACCAGCTCGGCGGCCGCGTTGACCTCGGCAATGCTCACGTCGTCGGAGGCCGTGATGTTCAGCAGCACGCTGCGCGCTTCGTCGATGGAGGCGTTCAGCAGCGGGCTTTCCATGGCCTGCGTCACGGCGCGCAAGGCGCGTTCTTCGCCAGAGGCCGACCCCACGCCCATCATGGCCGCGCCGGCGTCGCGCATCACGGCGCGCACGTCGGCGAAGTCCACGTTGATGAGCCCCGTGGTCGTAATCAGGTCCGTCACCCCCTGCACGCCCCGATGCAGCATGTCGTCGGCCAGCACGAAGGCGTCCGCAAACGAGGTCTGTGCGCCGGCGTGCGCCAGCAGATTGTCGTTGTGCACGGTGATCAGGGCGTCGACCTGGGACTCCAGCTCGGCCAGCCCCTGGCGGGCAAGCTGGTTGCGCCGCGCGCCTTCGAACCTGAAGGGCAGGGTGGCCACGGCCACCGTCAGCGCCCCGCTCTCCTTGGCCTGGCTGGCCAGCACCGGCGTGGCCCCGGTGCCCGTGCCGCCGCCCATGCCCGCGGCCAGGAACACCATGTCGGCGCCGTCCACCAGCGTGTCCAGCTCCTCGGAGCTCTCGGTTGCAGCGCGTTCGCCAACGCGCGGGTCGCCGCCGGCGCCCAGGTGGCCGGTCGTGCGCTCGCCGATCAGCAGGCGGCGGTGGGCGCTGGAGTCCGCCAGGTCTTGCCCGTCGGTGTTGACGACGATGAACTCCACGCCGTCCAGCCCCGCGGCAATCATGCGGTTGACGGCGTTGGTGCCCGCCCCGCCCACGCCGATGATCCGAATGTCGGTCATCCCGGACACGGCCACGATCTGCGGGTCGCTCTCGCGGCGCAGGATGCGCGGCACCAGGTTGCCCGGGCGCCGCAGATCGGCCAGGCGTTCGGGGTCGAACCCCCGCGGCTCGTCAGGCGGCACGGGCGCACACCTCCGCGGCCAGCGTCTGATAGGCCTTGACGGCGCGGCGGGCGCCGCGGTCCCTGCCGCCCGCCGCAAAGATAGACGCGCCGGTGCTGCCGGACTCCAGAATCTTGCTGTTGGTGGGGATGTCGGACTCGAACACGCTGGCGCCCCAACGCTCGCGCAGATATTCGGCCACGGTCTTTTCCTCGCGCAGGCGGCGGTCGAACTTACTCAGCACGATACCCAGCACGCGCAGCCGCGGATTGAGGAACGTGACCTCTTCGATGCTCTCGGTCAGCATCTGCAAGCCCTGCAGCGAGAAGAATCGCGCCTCGGTGGGAATGATGACCCACTCGGCCGCGACCAGCGCGTTGAGCGTCAGCACGCCCAGCGACGGCGGCGTGTCGAAGAGAATGTAGTCGTAGCTCGTGTCCACGCCCCGCACGTGCTCGCGCAGCCGCAGCTCGCGCCCCAGCTTGGTTTGCAGCGCCGCTTCCACGCGCGCCAGCTCGGGCGAGGCAGGCACCACGTCCACCGGCCGGCCGCGCGCGTCGTTGACCCGGTAACGCGGCAGGTCGGTGTTTCGGTCCATCAGCGCGTCGGCCAGCGTGGCGTCCATCACGCGCGCCACGCCAAACGCGGAGGTGAGGTTGGCTTGCGGGTCGCAGTCGATCACCAGCACGCGGTGGCCTTCGAACGCCAGCGCGGCCGCCAGATTCGACGCCGTGGTTGTTTTGCCAACGCCGCCCTTCTGGTTGGCGACGGCAATCGAAACGGCCATGGGGAGCCTCCGAAGCAGCGTCGCCCACCGGCCCCCACGGCGACGATCCCAGAACGGATGCTAAGCCGCCAATCCCCAGCCGTCAACACACGCCCCCCAACATCCCCCATCCTCCCACCCTTTCTTCGCCGCTCCTCGCTGGAAGGGTGACCTGTCCCCTCGCTGGATTAGGAACCTGACTTCTGCGGACGCGCCTTCGGCGTATAGCCGCCCTGTCCCCTCGCTGGAATAGGAACCGGTCTCCCCGCTGGAAGCGTGAGCGAAAAAAAGAGGTCGAGAGTCTGAGGGGACAAGAGGCCGAGGGCCGTCTTCGTTCCCTCTCCCCCAAGGGAGAGGGGAAAACTACGGAGGTCGTGGGGAAAGATTACGGGAAGGGTGAGGGGGCATAGACAGCCTCGTGAGGGGCGGGGAACCCTTGCCAGCGCGGCGGCGGTGGGCAGCCTGCCTGTTTCTGCAACAATGCCGGCGGCAACGCGACACCCGATAGCATGCGGCCTGCCCTGCGAACATCCCGCCGCTGCCTGCTCCGAGCGCGGCATGAGACCCTCCGGTACGGCGCAAGCGTCCGCCAGGGCCGCTGACTCCAGGAAGGTGCTGCGCTGATCGGGCTGCGGGCATCGTTGGCGGCGGTCGGCCTGGCGGCGATTGGCGCCGCCGTCGTGGTCGCGGCGATTCGGGCTGGTGGAGGGCGGGTCGACCTGCCGCCAGACCCGTCCCAAACCATCAGCGCCGGCCAGTACCACACGTGCGGCGTGCAGACCGACGGAACGGTCGTCTGCTGGGGATTGAACGACGTAGGTCAGGCCGACCCGCCGCCCGGCGTGTTCCAGTCTGTCAGCGCGGGCGCTGCGCACACCTGTGGGATACGGGGTGATGGGACCGTCGCTTGCTGGGGGCGGAATCACGATCGGGATGGGAATCTCGATGGACGCGCCGACCCGCCGCCGGGCGCGTTCATCGCCGTCAGCGCCGGCGCTCTGCACACCTGCGGGGTGCACGCCGACGGCGCGCTCGTCTGTTGGGGCAATGACTTCTACGGCCAGGCCGACCCGCCGCCCGGCGCGTTCCAGGCGGTCAGCGTTGGCGCCGCGTACAGCTGCGGCGTGCGGGAAGACAGGACTGTCTTCTGCTGGGGCCTCGATTTTGGCGGCCAGGCCGAGCCGCCGCTGGGCGTGTTCCAGTCGATCAGCGCCAGCCAGACCCATGCCTGCGGCGTGCGGGCCGACGGGACGGTTGCCTGCTGGGGATGGAATAGCAACCTATCGCTCGACCCGCCGCCGGGCGCGTTTCAGGCCGTCAGCGTCGGCAGTGATGGGCACGCGCCCCACGCCTGCGGGGTGGAGGCCGACGGGGCGGTAGTCTGCTGGGGCGCGAACGAATACGGCCAGGCCGACCCGCCGCCCGGCGTGTTCCAGGTCGTCAGCGTTGGTAATTTTCACGCCTGCGGGGTGCGGGCAAACGGCGCGCTCGCCTGTTGGGGCGACGACTCGTTCGGGCAGGCCGACCCGCCGCCGGGCGCATTTCGAGAGGTCGGCGCTGACGCGCCTGTGAGGTGAGCGCCGACCAGACGCTCGTCTGTCCATCGTGATAGCCTCGCGCGCGAGTTCGGTTAGAACTCGAGGTTTGCGAAGCGCTCGCGCCTGATGCGGGCAGACGTGAGTGGGTGCCAGTGACGGACGCGGCGGTGTCTGGTCCCTCGCTGGCCGTGGATCTGGCGCCTGGCCATCCACGCGGGCTGCGGCTGCGCGCGCCAGTGCTTATGGCCTCCGGCACGTGCGGCTTTGGCGACGAATACCGTGACATTGTGAACCTGGCCGCGCTGGGCGCCATCGTCACGAAAACCGTCACGCCGGAGCCGCGCGAAGGCAACCCCACGCCGCGCACGGTGGAGACGCCGGCCGGCATGCTGAACTCGATTGGCCTGCCCAACCCCGGCGCGGCGGGCGCCGTGCGCCAGAAAGCGCCCATCTGGGCCGAGCTGCCCTGCCCGGTGATCGTCAGCATTGCGGCCCACGACGACGGCGGCTGGACCCGCCTGGCGGCCTGCTTCGAGGGGCTGCCGAACGTGGTGGGCATCGAGGCCAACCTGTCCTGCCCCAACGTGTCCGGCAGGCCGAGTTTTTCCACCGACCCCGCCACGACAGAGGCAACCGTGCGGGCGGTGTGCGCCGGCGTCTCGCTGCCCGTGATTGCCAAGCTGTCGCCCAACGTCACCGACCTGCGCCCGATTGCGCGCGCGGCCGAGGCGGGGGGCGCGCATGCGCTGTCGCTCATCAACACCCTGCTGGGCATGGTCATCGACCCCGTGACGGCGCGGCCGTTTCTGGGCGGCGGCGGCGGCGGCCTGTCGGGGCCGGCCATTCGCCCTATTGCCGTCCGCTGCGTGTACGACGTGGCCCGCGTCGTGGACATTCCCGTCATCGGCATTGGCGGCATAGCCTCCACGGACGACGCCCTGCAGTTCTTCCACGCCGGCGCCTCGGCCGTCCAGGTCGGCACGGCCACCTTCCGCGAACCGCGCACCGCCGAACGCATCGTCGACGGCCTGCGCCGCCGCCTGACGGCCCGCGCCCTCCCCTCCATCCACGCCCTGACGACCCACGCTCTCTCCTCCATCCGCGCCCGTGCGGGACCGCCAGCCGCCCGCCGTCCGGCGGGCGGCAGACGGAATGGCGCTCCACGCCCCTGTGGGACCGTCTCGACACCACGGTGTACATGACCCGGATAAGCGTGGCGTCCCACGCCAGTGCGGGACCGCCCCATGCGTTCCTGACCGCGCTAGTTTTTCTCCCTCTCCCCCCGCGGGGGGAGAGGGTTGGGGTGAGGGGGGCCTCCCCTTTGGTCTTGCGCGTCCCGCCGCCTGTTGGGTAATATTTGCCACTCGCTGCCTGTCGAACCGCACCGAAACGGGACTCAATGCGACGCAGCGAGACCGCTCGGGACGCTTGGCCGTACTTGCAATTACCCCGCAAGCAGTTTGAGTACGCAGCGCGTCTGATGCGCCGTACGGTACCGTCGCTGCTGCTGCTCGCGCTCCTCACCGTCCTCGGTCTGGGCCGCGCCTTTGCCGCCGCGCCGACGGCCGTGGGAACCATCCCCGCCCAGGCGCTGGTCGTCGGCGGCAGCGCCGGCACCGTGGACGTCGCCGCCTATTTCAGCGACGCCGACATGGACACGCTGACCTACGCGGCCACCTCGGGCGACACCGACGTGGTGACCGTCGGCGTCAGCGGTTCGACCGTCACGCTCACGCCCGCGGGCACGGGCAGCGCCTCGGTCACCGTCACCGCCAGCGACGCCAGCAACAGCGTGGACCAGGCCATGGCCGTGACGGTGACGCACGGCTGCGCGGCTTCGAACCCCACGGCCTCGGCCAGCAGCGCGCACAACGTGGCGCGCGACTGCGAAACGCTGCTGGACCTCGAGGACGCGCTGCGCGGCACGGCCACCACGCTGAACTGGGCCGTCGCCACCGCCATGACCAGCTGGACCGGCGTCACCGTCGATTCCACCAAAGGCGTGACGAGGCTCGACCTTATCAGCAAGTCCCTCACCGGAAAGATTCCGCCGGCGCTGGGCAGCCTCTCCGAACTCACCCTCATGAACCTCAACGGCAACCAGCTGAGCGGCGCCATCCCGAAAGAACTGGGCAATCTGAGCAGACTCACGGAACTGCATCTCGAAAGCACCGCCCTGAGCGGATCCATTCCGTCCGAACTGGGCAATCTGAGCAACCTCACCGTTCTCAATCTCGGTTACAACGAGTTGAGCGGCAAGATTCCGGCCGAGCTGGGATCCTTGTCGAGCCTCTTGCATCTCAAACTCGATCACAACAACTTGGAAGGCGCCGTCCCCGCCGAATTGGGTCAGCTGACGAGCATCACCACCGACGGCCTCGGTTTGACGTTCAACAAGCTGACCAGCATTCCTGGCGAGCTGTCCAACCTGACGGACCTCGATACCCTCAGCCTCGCAGGCAACCGCTTTACCTCGATTCCGGCCGGAATCGGCAGCATGACCTGGGTCACGCACGTCCTTCTCCAAGACAACCTTCTGACCGAGTTTCCCGCCGCGCTGACCACCATGACGGGCGTCACGCAAATCAGTCTGGAGCGCAACAGGATGCGCGGCAGCATTCCGTCCTGGATCGGCAACCTATCGAGCCTCGAGATCCTCCATGTCGACGACAACCAGCTCAGCGGATCCATCCCCTCCGAATTGGGCGGTATAACGAGCCTTGGCACGCTCTCGCTGTCAGGCAACCGTCTGAGCGGACCCATCCCATCCGAACTCGGCAACCTAACGAGCCTCACCGACCTGGGGCTGGAGAAGAACCAACTGTCCGGGCCTATTCCGCCCGAGCTCGGCAGCATGTCCAGCCTGCAATATCTCCACCTGCAAGATAACCGCTTGAGCGGGTCTATTCCGCCCGAGCTTGGCGGCTTGTCGAGCCTGAACCATTTCTACCTGCACCAGAACCAGTTGAGCGGGTCCATTCCGTCCCAGCTCGGCAACCTGTCGACTCTCACGCATCTCAATCTCAACCAGAATCGATTGGACGGGAGTATTCCGACGCAACTGGGCAGCCTGTCGAATCTCCAGGTCCTCGCCCTCCGCAGCAACCAGCTGAGCGGCGGCATTCCGATGCAATTGGGCAGCCTGGCCAACCTCCAGCAGCTTCTTCTCAACGACAACCAGCTGACCGGCGGCATTCCAACGCAATTGGGCAGCCTCTCGAATCTCCAGTACCTCTATCTGTACCGCAACCAGTTGAGCGGCAGCATCCCGTCGTCGTTGGGCAGCCTGTCCAGCCTCTTTCACCTTATCCTCTTCGACAACAAACTGACCGGCAGCATTCCAACGCAACTGGGCAACCTATCGAGCCTCCAGTTGCTCTACCTGCACCGCAACCAGTTGAGCGGCAGCATTCCGTCGTCGTTGGGCAGCTTGTCCAACCTGAGCACCGCAGCGCCGCTCTACCTGAACTGCAACCAGTTGAGCGGCGCGGTGCCGACGCAACTGAACAACTTGGCGTCGGGGGTGCAGATCTGGCTGCAGGGCAACCCGATCACCGTGCCCACCACGCCGGCCGGGCTGGTGAACCGCCTGCGGCTGACGGGCGCGGCAGGCGCGGACGGCACCCCCGAGGCTTCCTGGTGCGGCCCGCCGGCGTTTGCGGCGGCTACCGATGCCCGCTCGATCGTCGAGCAGCTGGCCGCCACGGACGTCGGGGCGCCGCTGGCCGCCGTCGATCCGGACAACCAGCCGGTGGCGGGCACGCAGCCGACGACCTACACCCTTAGCGGCCCCGACGCGGCGTTCTTCGCCGTCGACGGCAGCGGCCAGGTCGCGGTCAAGGAGCCGCTGGACTTCGAATCCCCCCTCGACGCCGATGGCGACAACCAGTACCAGATCACCCTCACCGCGGACGACGGCGTCGACCCCGAGGCCCGCGGCGGCACGGACAGCATCGACGTGACCATCACGGTGACCGACGGCGCGGACGACGTGCTGCGGGTGGGAACGCTGGGGGCGGTGTCGCTCCATACCGGCGCGTCGCGCACGCTGGACGCGACGGACGCGTTCAGCGAGATCAACGACCTGCCATTGACGTACGCGGCGTTCTCGTCTAACCCGGCCGCGGTCAGCGTGAGCGTCGACGGCGCGCGGGTCACGATCAGGTCGAGGAGCGCCGGGACGGCGACGGTGGTCGTATCGGCCAGCAACGGCACGCTGTGGGCGGCGCACCGCATCGCGGTGACGGTCAACGACCGGCCGTCGTCGCGGCACCCGCGGCTGTCGGTGGAGGTGGCTGGCCCGGCCGGCCCGGTGCGGGTGGGCGAGAGGATCGAGTGGCGCTTCACGCTGCGCAACACGGGCACGGTGCCGCTGAGCGGGGTGTTCTGGCGCTCGCCGCAGCTGGACGTCGCGCGCCAGACGGTGGGCGACGGCACGTTGGCAGTGGGGGCGGAAGCCGTGGTGACGGCCCGCCTGACGGTGACGGCGGCGCACCTGCCGGGGCCGCTGACGGTGACCTTCCACGGCGACAGCGACCAGACGGACGACCCGAGCGCGGCCTGGAGCGCTGCGGTTGCGGCGGCCGCGCCGACGCCGCGGTTTTCTCCCGAACCCGCCGAGGGTCCCGGCCGCCGCGTGGTCGTGGAAACGGTCCGTTACACCGCGCCGGCCCCCCACCTGGCCCACACCATCCCCACGCTGCGCGTCAGCTTCACCGGCGACGCGGCGGGCGCTGCGCCCGCCGACGCCGTGGTCTGCGACTTCCTGGGGCATTACGACGCCACCGGCGGCCTGGAGCGCTGGGGTTGGCCGATCTCCGAAGTGATGGTGGAACAGCCCAGGGTCTTCACGCAGTACTACCAACGCGGCATCGTCGACTGTCAGCAGCGCGAAGGCGTGTGGCGCATGGAGCGGCGGCTGGTCTGGGATTACCTGGGCGGCGGCTTGGCCGGCTCGCCCGACCTGGGCGTGGAGCCGGAGCTGATCTCCGAGCGGCCCGGCCAGGTTTTGGGACCCTGGGGCCACCGCGTGTCCGACTACGCGGTGGACGGGACGTACACCAGTTTCCTGAACGTGTTCGAGCGTCTGGGCGGGGTGGCCGCGTTCGGCTATCCGAAGACGGACGCGCGCACGGACACGCATCCCGAGGCGGTGCTGGCGCTGCCGGGCGCCACGCCCGGGTTCGTGCGGCAGTACTTCCAGGCGGCGGTGTTCGAGTACCACCCCGGCGCCCCCGACCAACCAGTAAAGCTGGCGCTGCTGGGCGACGCGGTGCGGGACCTGCTCTACCCGGCCGAGACCTGGCGCGAGTTCGAAGTCTTTGCCCCCGCGCCCCCTCACCCTAACCCTCTCCCCCCTCAGGGGTGAGAGGGGACGAACGGGATCGAGCTGGTGCAGACCTCGTATTGCTCTCCCCCCTGCAGGGGGAGAGGGGACTGGACGAGGCAATGAAGCGGCCGTCCTTGCGCGCCTCTCCCCCGCAGGGGGAGAGGGGACCTACGCCCTGTCGCTTGGCACCTACACGCTGAGCTTTCCCCCTGCGGGGGGCGAACGTGCGGGCGTGTTCAGGCGAACCGCGAAGGCGCGAATGGGCGGAGCAGCGGGTCGCTGCCGCCATCACACACGATCTGGGCCACCGACTCGGCGGTGACGGGCGCCAGCGCGATGCCCTTGGTGTCGTGGCCGGTGGCCACCACCAGACGGTCCACGGGCGACGCGCCGATGATGGGGAAGCCGTCGGCGGAACGCGGGCGAAACCCGGCCCAGGTTTCGACGATCTCGGCGTTGGCCAGGGATGGCACGATGGCGGCGGCGTTGGCGTGCAGCTGGGCAATGGCCGGCGAATCGGTCCCGGCCGCAAACCCCACGTCTTCGCGCGTGCCCCCCAGGGCCGCGCGGCCGTCCGCGCGCGGCGCTATGACGCCATCCGGAAAGGTGATGGCCCGGCGCGGCCCGTCGGCCAACACGGCGCACATCTGGCCTTTGGACGGGCGCACGGGCAGCCGAAACCCTGGCGCAAGCGGCGGGCTCCAGGCGCCCGCCGTCAGAACGACGCTATCCGCCGACAGCTCGCGGTCGCCCGCGCGCACGCCCACGGCCGTGGACGCGCGCACGAGGATATGGTCGGCGGCGCGGCCGGTCAGCAGCTCGACGCCCGCCGCGCGCGCCGCCTGCGTGAGCGCCGCGCCCAGGCGGCGGGGGTCGAGGCAGGCGTCGCCCGGGAAGAAGACCGCCGCGGCCAGGTCGCCGGTGCAGGAAGGTTCCAGCTCGCGCAGCGCGGTCGGCGTGAGACGCACCGCCGCGTACCCTGCCGCCGACAGCCAGGCGGCGCGGTCGTGCAGTTCGTCCGCCTCGGCCGCGTCGCGCGCCACGACGATGCCGCCGGCGCCGCGCCAGTCGGTGGATGCCTGGCCGAGCCGCGCCAGGAAGGCGGGATACGCGGCGCGCGAGCGGCGCAGCAGCTCGAACAGCGGCCCCGGCCCCGCGCCCAGGTGGTGCGGCGCAACCACGCCGGCGGCCGCCCAGGTTGCGCCGCGGCCAGGCTGGCCGCGCTCCACCACGGTGACGCGCCGCCCGCGGCGGCGCAGTTCCAGCGCGCATGCCAGCCCGATGACACCGCCGCCGACGATGACGACGCGGTCGTCAGCGGCTGCGCCCGCCCCCGCGCCGCCGCGGGCCTGGGCGTCCGCTATGCGCCGTCCACCGCCTGGCGCAGCTCCTCGCCGTTCTGCGCCCACCAGTTGGAGAGGATGCCCACGTCGGTGCCGATGGAGAAGTGGCGGATGCCCATGTCCAGGTAGCGCTTGGCCTGATCCGGCGACCCGATCTCGGCGCGCGGATGGATCCCCATGGCGAGCGAGGTCTCGACCACGTAGGCCTCGGCCTGGGCGATGGCGGGGTGGCCGGATTCGCCCGGCTTGCCGATGCTCAGCGAATAGTCGCCGGGTCCGAACTGCACCATGTCCACGCCGCCGACGCCCAGCACCTCGTCCAGGTTGCGCACGGCTTCGTCCTTCTCGATCATCAGCGCCACCACGGCGCGGTCCAGGGCTTCGACGAAGGCTTTGCTGCCGCCCTCGCGGCCATAGCCGACGTCGCGCCGCGCGCCCACGCCGTGCTTGCCGCCGGCGGCCGGGGTGCTGGCGCGCACGGCCTGCACGCATTCGCGCGCATCGTCGGGCGTGCAGACGTCGGCGAACAGGATGTTCTGAATGCCCGACCCGATGGCGCGCACCGCCAGGTAGGTGCGCGGCTCTTGTTCCACCTTCATCATGCCGCTGAAGTCGTCGAACAGGTCGATGGCCCGCCCCAGGTTCTCCAGGGCGTACAGGTCGTAGGGCCCGTATTCGGCCACGAACTCCACGTAGTCGTACTGGCCGGTGTATCCGATCAGCTCCACGACGCCGGGCCAGGACATCAGGATGTGGGTGCTGACGCTGGGCTTGCCGGCGTCCAGCAAATCGCGCAGGCGGTTGGGTCGCATGGGGACCTTTCGAGGCTCCGGGCAGCTGTAGTGTTTCACAGCGTGCGCCGCGCTGTCCCGCCCGCGCCGCGCGGCTACTCGACCTTGTGCTCGCGCAGCGCCTCCCAGTTGACGTCCACGCCCAGGCCGGGGCCTTGCGGCAGCATCACCGTGCCGCGGTCGGTCAGCTCCAGCTTCTGGTGAAACATGACGTCGTTCAGGCCGGCCACGTTGGGGTTGTAGTACTCCAGGATGAGCGGCATGGGGAAGGCGGCCAGCAGGTGGACGTGGATTTCCTGCAGGCCGTGCGGCGCGAGGGGGATTTCGTAGGCCGCCGCCAGCGCCGCCACCTTGCGGTATTCGGTCACGCCGCCCAGCACCATGGCGTCGGGGTTGGCGATGTCGACCGCGCCCGTCTCGAAGAGTTCGCGGAAGCCCCAGCGGGTGTACTCGTTTTCGCCGGCCGCCACCGGCACGCTGGAGGCGCGGGCGGTCATGGCGCTGCCGCGCATGTTGTCGGGCGAGACCGGCTCCTCGAACCAGAACGCGTCGTAGGTTTCCAACATGCGCGCCATGCGCACGGCGTCGGCGTGCACGTAGGCGTTGTTGGCGTCCACCAGCAGGTCCACGTCGGGGCCGATAGCGTCGCGCACCGCGCGGATGCGGGCTTCGTCCTGCCGCAGCGGCACGGCGCCGATTTTCATCTTGACGGCCGTGGCGCCTTGCGCCACGTAGCTCAGCATTTCGTCCTGCAAGTCCGCCAGGCCCTTGCCCTCCGCGTAGTAGCCGCCGGCGATGTAGGCGCGCACTTCGTCGGTGTAGCCGCCCAGCACCTGGTAGAGCGGCCGCTCGAACGCGCGGGCCACCACGTCCCACAAGGCGATGTCGATGGCCGAGATGGCGCGCGTGGTGAGCCCCTTGCGCCCGAAGATCTTGGGCTGGTAGAGCGACGCCCAGATGCGCTCCACGTTGCGCGGGTCTTCGCCCAGCAGCGCCTGCCGCATGTCGTTGACGGTGGCGATGATGGCGTCGTCCGCCGCCGACACGGCAATCCCGCCCGCCCCGCACACGCCCACGCCCTCGACGCCCTCGTCGGTCGCGATTCTGACGATGACGCTCTTGGCGGCGCTGTAGGTGTATTTCCCGTTGCTGATGGGAGTGTCGTACGGCTTGGCGTACAGCTCGGCAGTGACTTCGGTGATCTTCACGGGGCGCTCGCAAACCAGAAGCAACCGGCCTCAGCAAACCACGGCGCGCCGCGCGCGGTCAACGCGCGCGCGGTGGTTTCCCAAGCGTTCCCGCGCCCGCCTGCGCTGCGCGCGGTTGTCATGGGCGCGGGGGCTACTGGCTCTGCCCGCGGGCCGACACGGGCCACACGTCGGTCACGACCCCGCGGCGGGCGGCGTAGACGTGGTCGTAGAGATTGACGCAGGGGCAGATGTGGTTGGGGATGATCGAGAGCACGGACCCGATGGCGTAGGCCGAGGCGTCGGGCGCCGCCAGCACGCCGTGTTCGTCGGACAGGCTGACGATGCGCGCGTCCGGCCGGCCGACCACCACGCCGAACCCCGAGTTTTCCAGGATGCTGGGGCCGCGTCGGTCGGACGTCAGCGCTTTGGCGCCCGCGTCCACCACCACGCGGTCGGGCGCCGGCCGGTTGACCACCGTGGCCAGCACCGTGGCCGCGCACCAGTCGGTATGCCCCAGGAAGTTGGCGTGCGAGCCGTCGTTGAAGACGGCCGTGCCGGGGCGCAGCTCGTCGATGCCCGGCAGGAAGCGGCGGTTGTACAGCGAGGGCGTGGAGCCCATGCTGACCTCGCAGGTGCTGCCCGTGGCCGTGCGAATTGCCTCGGCGGCGTCCAGCATCTGGCGCTGCGCCTGCGCCGCGATGCGGTCCAGGTCCGCCGCGTCGCGCGCGGCGTAGTCGTGGCCTTCGTGCGTGTACACGCCGCGCAGCGTCAGCCCGGGCGCGTCCAGCACCTGGCGCGCCAGCGCCGCGGCCGCGGCCGCCGCGGCCAGCCCCGTGCGCCGTTGGCCCACGTCGATCTCGATGCTTACGTCCAGCGGGTCGGCGCCTCGGAACGCCGCATCCAACATGGCGGCCTGCTCGGCGTGGTCCACGCCCACCGCCAGCCGCACCCGTTCCGCCAGCGCGCGCAGCCGCCGCAGCTTGGCCGCGCCCACGACCTGGTTGGCGATGAAGATGTCGTCGATCCCGCCGTTGGCGAACACCTCGGCCTCGCCGGTCTTGGCGCAGCAGACGCCCGCGGCGCCCGCGGCGATCTGGCGGCGCGCCACGGCCAGCATGCGGTGGGTCTTGACGTGCGGCCGCAGGCGCGCCCCGGCCGCGCGGGCGATGTCGGCCGTGCGCTCGATGTTGGCCTGCAGCACGTCCACGTCCACCACCAGCGCCGGCGTGTCCAGCGACGCCGCGCGCACACCCACCATGGCCCGCGGGCCGCGCAGTGAACCTGGAAGTGCACCCATGACCCCAACCCGAGCTCGGCGTGCGGCGGCTCGCTCAGTGTACGCGCGCCGCGCGGCGGCGCGTGCATGCCGCAGCGGTTGGTCAGACCGCCGCGCGGCGTATCCTAAGCTGGAGTGCCGCGCGCCGCTCGGCCAGCGCCGACAGGCGCGTCGATCGGTCGAACCCGCGCGCGTATCGTGAGTTCGCACGCTGCGCCGCGCGCAAGGAGCAGTGGACATGGCCGCGGAGGTCGAAACGCTTCGCAACTGGATTGCGGGCGAATGGCGCCCGCCGGGCGGAACCGACGCCGCCGAGGTCACGAACCCGGCCTCCGGCGCCGTGGTGGCCGAGGCGCCCATGGCCTCCGCCGCCGACGTCAGCGAGGCCGTGCGGGCGGCGCAGGACGCCTTCGCCGGCTGGCGCGCGGTGCCGGCCGTGGAGCGCGCGCGCCTGCTCTTTCGGCTGCACGCGCTGGTGGACGACCAGTTCGACGACCTTGCGCGCACCATCACCATCGAAAACGGCAAGACGCTGGAGGAAGCGCGCGGCGAACTGCTGCGCACGCTGGAAAACATCGAGGTCGCGGCCGGCATTCCCACGCTGCAACTCGGCGACTTTGCGTCCGACATTGCGCCGGGTATCGACGAAACCTCGGTGCTGGAACCGCTGGGCGTCTTTGCCCAGATCGGCCCGTTCAATTTCCCCTCGATGGTGCCTTTCTGGTTCGCGCCGTACGCGCTGGCCACCGGCAATACCTACGTCATCAAGCCCTCGCCGCAGACGCCGCTCAGCCAGGCGCGCATGATGGAACTCATGGCGCAGGCCGGGTTCCCGGCCGGCGTCGTCAACCTGGTGCACGGCGGCGCCGCGCAGGCCGAGGCCCTGATTGCCGACCCGCGCGTGAAAGGCGTGTCGTTCGTGGGCACCACGCCCGTGGCGCGCCGCATCTACGAGCTGGCCGCGCGCCACGGCAAGCGCGTGCAGGCCCAGGGCGGCGCCAAGAACCATCTGGTGGTGCTGTCCGACGCCAACCTCGACGCCGCCATCCCCAACCTGCTGGGTTCCACCTTCGGCTGCGCCGGCCAGCGCTGTCTGGCCGGGTCGGTGGTGGTGGCGGCCAGCGGCGTCTACGCCGACTTCCGCCAGCGGCTCCAGGCCGCCGCGCAGGGCATGCGCATCGGCGACGGTCTCGACCCCGCCACCGACATGGGGCCGGTCATCTCGCAGGACGCGCGCCAGCGGGTCTTGTCCGCGGTGGACGAAGCCGCCGCCAACGGCGCCGCGCTGGTCGCCGACGGCCGCGCCGCCGCCGCCGACGGGTTGCCCAACGGCTACTGGGTGGGTCCCACGGTGGTGGACGACGTGACCCCCGACATGCGGCTGGTCGCGGAGGAAGTCTTCGGCCCGGTCGTCAGCCTGCGGCGCGCGGGCACCCTGCGCGAGGCCATGGACATGATCGAGGCCAGCGACTTCGGCAACGCCGCCTCGATTTACACCAGCAGCGGCGCCGCTGCGCGCGAGTTCGCCGCCGGCGTCGACATCGGCAACGTTGGCGTCAACGTGGGCGTGGCCGCGCCCATGGCCTTTTTCCCCTTCGCCGGGCGCCGGCAGTCCTTCTTTGGCGACCTGCACGGGCAGGCCGGCGACGCCGTCCGCTTCTTCACCGACCCCAAAGTCGTCATCTCGCGCTGGCCGCAGTCGACGGACGGCCGCGACCCCTGGGATTGAGGGCCAGCATGGCCGTACCCGCCCGCCACGCGCCGGGACGTCAGGAACGCGATTACGCCTACCTGGTCGACGTCCACCCCGCCATCAGCGCCGTGCAAGCGCAGATCGAGGCCGCGGCCGAGCGCGAGCGGGAACCCATCACCGACCGCGCCACCGCCCGCCTGCTGGCCGCGCTGGTGCGGGCGAACGGCGCGCGCGCCGCGCTGGAAATCGGCACCAACCTGGGCTATTCCGCCACCTGGATCGCCGACGCGCTGCCGCCCGACGGCCGGCTGACCTGCATCGACGTCGACGCCGAGCTGCTCGACCGCGCCCGTTCTTACTGGCAGCTTGCCCGCCTGAGCAACCGTATCCAGACGCACTGCGGCCGCGCGCTGGAGGTGCTGCCCTCCATCCCCGGCCCGTTCGACGTTGCCTACATCGACGCCAACAAAGACGACTACCCGGCGTATCTGGAGGCCGTGATCGAGCGGCTGCGGCCCGGCGGCGTGGTGGTGGTGGACAACCTGCTCTTCGGCGGCGGCGTTGCCCATGACCCCGAAGGCCCCGAGGTCCCGTCCCAGCGCCGCGACTGGCTGCGCATCCTCCGCACGTTCAACCGCGTCTTCCTCGCCCATCCCCAGCTGGACAGCACCATCGTCCAAATCAGCGACGGCGTGGGCGTCGGCGTCAAACGTCCCTGATCTTCCGCTGACCGCCCGTTCTCCCCGCCTTCCGGCGACTGCTGCGTCACATACCGCCGCGGCGGAGCGCGGCCGCCGCCCTCGAACGGCCGAAGCCCCCGCCGCTCCGATTGGCGCGGGCCAATTGACGAACCCGCGTCGGCCGCCTAGCGTCACGCTTGGCACATACATTTGCCAGGGAGCGCCGCTTCGTGATTACCAACACCGCCAAGCACCGCATGCAGCAGGGCAAGGTCGCGCTCGGGGTCGGCGCCGGGTTGGGCGCGCCGTTTCCCGCCGAGCTGCTGGCCAGCATTGGCTTCGACTGGGTGCTGATCGACAATCAGCACGGCTCCTGGGACCGCCACCTGTCCATGCTGGCTTTCATGGCCGTGCGCGCCGGCGGCTCGATTCCCTTCACGCGCGCGTCCGAAAACGACTACTACGCCATCGGCCGCCTGCTGGACGAAGGCGCGTTGGGGCTGATCGTGCCCATGGTGGAAACCGCCGAGGAAGCCGAGCAGGTCGCCTTCGCGGCGCGCTTCCCGCCGGCCGGCGGCCGCTCGATGGGCGCCGGCGGCGCCAGCGTCTACGGCTCCGACTACGGCACGCGCTTCAACGACGAGGTGTTCGTGGCCATCCAGCTCGAATCCCGCGACGCCATCGCGCGCGCGGACGACATCATGGCCGTGGACGGCATCGACGGCTGCTGGCTGGGCCCGGCCGACCTGGCCAACTCGCTGGGCCACCCGCGCGACTCCACCGAGCACGACGAAGCCGTGCACCGCATGATCGAGGCCTGCCTCAAGCACGGCAAAGCCCCCGGCATCGCCGCCGGCGACGTCGAGCAGGTCGAGAAGTGGGCCGCGGCCGGCTGCACCTTCCTCAGCGCCGGCAGCGACAAGGGCTACATCATGTTGGGCGGCATGGCGGAAATGAACGCCCTCGCCCACCTGCGCGGCTGACCGCCGCGTTCCTGGGCGGACGACGGCATGACGTGTCAGGAAAACCCGCCCGGCGGGTAGGGTTCGGAGGCGCCCGGATGGGTGCGGCGCTGGAGACGTGCGCCGACAGCGCCCACACGTTTCCTTGGAAGGAGCGTCCATGAAAATCACCAACATCACCGTCCGCCGGGTGGACGTGCCCCACACCCATCCCTATAACAGCGCCTGGGCGCCGCCGGGCCGCGTCGAATATTCCCGCCGGGCCACCATCGTCAAGGTCGACACCGACGCGGGTCTGGTCGGTTGGGGCATCACCGACGCCGTCGACGAGGCCGCGCTCCGCACCCAGATTGCGCCCGCGCTGCTGGGGCAGGACCCGCGCGCCGTGCACCGTCACATCGAGGTGCTGCGCCGCTCCGGCAGCTTCGTCATCGACATGGCGCTCTGCGACCTGATCGGCAAAGCCGCCGGCCAGCCGCTGCATCGGCTGTGGGGGTTCCGCGGCACGCGCATCCGCGCCTACGCCAGCACCATCGTGCGCAAGACGCCCCAGGAACGCGCCGACGACGCGCTGCGCTACCTGGACCAGGGCTTCACCGCCATCAAACTGCGCACCGCCAACCCCACCCTGGCCGAAGACGTTGCGCTGGTCGCCGCCGTGCGCGGCGCCGTGGGCAACCGCATGGACATCATGGTGGACGCCAACCTGGCGCCGGGCGTCAACGGCGATTACCGCGACCCCTGGGACCACGCGCGCGCCCTGGCCACCGCCCGCGAGCTGGAACAGCTGGACGTCGTCTGGCTGGAAGAGCCGCTGCCCCGGCATGACATTGCCGCCATCGCCCGCCTGACCGCCGAAACCGACATCGCCATTGCCGGCGGCGAAGGCGACGTGGGGATGGACACCTTCATGACCCTGCTGCGCGCCGACGCCTACGACATCCTGCAAGCCGACTGCATCCACAGCGAAGGCATCTCGCAATTCTTCAAGCTGGCCGCCGCCGCCGAGTACAAAGGCCGCATCCTGGCCCCCCACCACGGCGCCACCGGCGTCGGCATCGCCGCCCACATGCAGTTCAGCGTCTGCGTGCCCAACGCGCCCTGGGTGGAGTTCATCCTCGACCCGCCCTACCGCACCGTCGAGCACTACCAGCAGCTGGGCGGCATCGTGGACGAACCGCAGTGGATCGACGCCGACGGCTGCCTGCCCGCACCCACCCGCCCCGGCCTGGGCATTGGCGTGAACGAAGACGCCATCGCGCAATACGAAGTCGGTTCGTAACCAGCGCCCCCGCGCGCGGGCCAAGCCGACGGGACGGCTGAATCGTGCGCGGAGCTAGGGGCGCCCCGCGCGCTGCGGGCCGGGCGCTGCGCCGTCGGCGCTGCCGATCGGTCCCGGGCGCACCTGCTTGGCCGTCAGCGCGCCCACCGCCGCCGCCGTCTTGTCCGACGCGCCCGCCTGCCGCAGGATCGTCTCGGTCGACTCGCGCACGTGGTGATAGACCGCGTCGGACCCGCCGCCGCCCGCCGGGCCGCCGTCCGCCTGCCAGAGCTTCGCCAGCCGCTCGGCCAGCAGCTGGCTGAGCACCATCAGGTCGCGCGCCATGCGCGCCGTCGGCGTTTCCGCCCCGCCGTCGGGCCGCCGTCCCATGCGCCGCCCGATCCACACGCTGCCCGCCGCCGCCGCCAGCGCCGCCGCCGCCGCCGCCGCGGCCGCCAAGATCAAAGCATCCACCACCCAGTCGCCTCCCGCGGTCAGACCTCCGCTGCGCGCGCCCCCGCCTCCCGTGCTGGGACGCCCCCTCTCCCAGAGAGAGAGTCAGGGCAAGAGTACGCCCCCATGCTGGGACACTCCCTCTCCCTGAGGGAGAGGGTCAAAGCGCCGACAGGCCGCGCATCCAGGACGAGAACACTCCCTCTCCCTGAGGGAGAGGGTCGGGGTGAGGGTGCGCCCCCGCGCGGGAACACCGCCGCCAAAGATTCCCAGCACGGCGGCGCGGCAACGAGGGCGCGCCCCCGCGCGGGGACACCACCCGGCCGCGCCGGCCCCTGGTGGGCGCGATAGGACTCGAACCTATGGCCTCGCGGATGTGAACCGCGCGCTCTAACCAGCTGAGCTACGCGCCCCTGCCTCATCCTAGCAACGCCCCCGCCCCGCCCGCCCGTTCCACCCCGCGCCTGCCGCCCGAGCGGGCATGCTGGGAACGGCAGACCTGGGGCCGTGATGGTGCGGCGCGCGGAAAGGCGGCAGGCATGGGAATCGACGCGAGCCGGGTGCTGATCGTCGTTGGCGACGCCGCCGAGACGGTGGACACCTTGTACCCCTGGCTGCGGGTGCAGGAAGAAGGCTTCCGGCCAGTCGTGGCGGGGCCGGAGCGGCGACGCTATCGGATGGTGCTGCACGAGGTTCCCGAACGCGGCTGGGACATCACGCGCGAATTCGAGGGCTACACCATTCAGGCGGACGCGGCCTTCGCCGAGGTCGACCCGGCGGACTACGTCGGCGTCTTCTTCTCCGGCGGCCGCGCGCCCGAATACATCCGCTACGACCCCGACCTGGTGCGCATCACGCGCTACTTCTTTCGGCACGACAAGCCCGCCGCCTCGGTGTGCCATGGCGTCGAAATCCCCGCCTACGCCGGCGTGCTGCGCGGGCGCACCATGGCCTGCGTGCCCAAGTGCCGCTTCGATCTGGAAGTCTGCGGCGGCATCTACGCCGAGCACTCCTGGGCCGTGGACGGCAACCTGGTGTCCGGGCGCACCTGGCACGATCACGGCAAGTACATGAAACACTGGATCGAACTGCTCCAGCGCGAGCGCGCCCGCATGGAGGCGGCCGCGGCATGACCGCGCCCCGCCCCGCCATCGGCGCCAGCACCTACGCCCTGCAGCGCCAGGACGTGTTCGCGGCGCTGCCGCGTCTGCGGCGCATCGGGTACCAGGCCGTGGAAGTCATGGCCGGCCGCGGCTGGCCAACTGCGCCGCCGCTGCTGAACGCGCAGGACCGCCGACGGCTCGCTGGAACGATTCGCGACCTGGGGTTCGACCCGCCGGCGGTGATGGCGCTGCTGCCGCTGGCGCAGGCCGGCGGACGCCCCGAGCTGCGCGCCGAGTTCCTCGCCGTCTGCCGGCTGGCCCGCGGCCTGCGCTGGACGGACGGCCCCGCCGTGGTCAGCTCCCCGCTGGGCGCGCACGATCGGCCCTGGGCGCAGGACCGCGAGCGCATCGCCGCGCGCCTGGTCGAGCTGGCCGACGCCGCACACGGCCTCGGCGTGGTTCTGGCGGTGGAACCGCACGTCGGCAACCCGCTGGACAGCCCGGAAAAAGCCGCCTGGCTGATGGAGCGCACCAACCATCCCGCGCTGCGGCTCAACCTGGACGTCAGCCACTTTCACGTGCAGGGCATGGCGCTGGCCGCCAGCCTCGACCGCTGTCTGCCCTACGCCGCGCACCTGCACGTCAAGGACGGCCGCCTGGACGGCCGCGGCCGGGTCGTCTTTCAACTGCCCGGCGAGGGAAGCCTCGACCTTTGCGCATATATGCGTCTGCTGGCCCAGCGCCGCGTGGACCTTCCAGTCATCGCCGAGGTCAGCGCCATGATCTGGCGGCGGCCCGACTACGACCCCTGGGCATGCGCCGAACGTGCGTTCGCGGCGCTGCACGCGGCGCGGCGGCAAGCCGCCGCGTGCGTCTGAGCCGCGCACCCCGCATCGTCGAGCAGCGGGCGCGGCCGACCCCTGGCCCTGGAGGGAGAAGGCAGGGTGCGGGCGAGACGCCAAGACGCCGCACGACGCCCGTCGATACGCACGCGGCGCGGCGAACCCGCCGCCTACCGGCGCGCCTGCGCGCACCGGGCGTCACCTACGCCGCCGCCGCCGCACACCATTCCAGGCAGGCGCGTCTGCGCGCACCGGGCGTCACGTTGGAGCGCGCCGCACCGCTCCCACCTGAGCACACGTGCGTGCGCGGGTCCAGAAATAAAGCCCCCCGCCTCTGCTCCTTGTCGTATAGTGAACCTTCCAGCTCGACATAATGCTGCCCTTCTTGTCGTCGATGTCTGAACCTCCCTCTAACCGCGCCCACCAAATGCGGCGCGCCGAAGTCGTCAGCCTGGCGGCCTCGGGCCTGGTCTTCGTGGTCGTGGGCGTTTTGGGCGCGTTGGTGTGGCTGCGGTCGGGGCAAGCGGCGGACCAGTCCGCGGCGAATCGGCCCACGCCGGTGGCGGTGGCGCGTCCCGTGTCGGTCGAGCAGGGGCCGGCGGTGACCGCGCCCATCGTGCCGGCGGCCGTCGAGCCGACCGCGCCTCCCGAACCGCCAGACCCGCTCGCCCTGATTCCCGACTGGCCCGCCGACCGCCCCCTCAGCGTGCTGCTGCTGGGCCTCGACCGGCGGGCGGGCGAAGGCGGCGGCCGCACCGACGCCATCATCCTGCTGCGCGTGGAACCCCAGTCACAGTCGGCCGCGCTAATCTCCGTGCCCCGCGACCTGTGCATCGCCAATTGCCGCACGGACCCCTTCCGCATCAACAGCCTCTGGCAAGCCGAAGGTCCCGACGCCTTGCGCCGCCGCGTGGCCAGCCTGGTGGGCGTGCAGGTGGACTACTGGCTCACGCTGGACTTCCACGGCTTTCGGCGGCTGATCGACTTCTTCGGCGGCGTGGACGTGGACGTGACCTCGGAAATTTACGACCCCACCTACCCCAACGCGGCCGACACCGGGTTCGAGCCGTTCTACGTGCCGGCGGGACCCAACCACTTCGACGGCGACATGGCGCTGCGCTACGTGCGCACGCGGCACCAGGACGGCGGCTTCGCCCGTGACGCGCGCCAGCAGCAGGTCGTGCTGGCGCTGGTGGAACAGATCATCTCGCCCCAGACGCTGGTGCAAGGCCCCGCGTTCCTGCGCGAGCTGAGCAACACGTTCGAGTCCAACCTGCCGCCCGACCTGGTGCTGCCCATGGCCAAGCTGGGCATGCAGATCGGCGCCGACCGCACCGTGGCGGGCGCAATCCGCCCCGAAGACGGCATGGTGCGCGCCATCATTGCCGACAACGGCGCCTACGTCTTGCAGCCCAACGTGCCGCTGATCCACGCCTACGCGGCCGACCTGATGCGCCGCGGCGAATCCCTGCCCCCGCCCGAAGATGCCGCCGTGGAATACGCCAACCAGCAGCAACCTCAACCCTAAACCAAACACCCCGCCTCCCATCCCAACGCCTCCAATCCCCGCCTGCGGGAGGCCGCGGCGAACCCCGTCATTCCGGTGTCGGCCGGACCGATCCGATGCATTGGTGTCGAGCCGACCGGCGCCGCGTCCAGCCGCCCTTGCCGCCTTTCGGATTCCGACAAGTAATCGAGTAATGTGATGCAGGCCAACGATGCACGCCGCGCGGCCTATGAGGAGGCTGGCGATGGGGAAGTTTTTCCACGGCGGCGGGCCGCGGCTCTGGCGTCTGCTGCCGACGATCGTCGTTGGGGCGCTGCTTGCCGCCGCGGCCTGCGTGCCGAGCCCGCCGCTGGCGTGCGACACACTGGCGGCGAGCGCCGTGGAACCGGCGCGCCGGGCAACGCCGCCGCCGACGCGCATGGACGCCCAGTCAAACCCAAAGTGGTGGGTTCCGCCGTCGCTGGAAGAGCAGATATTCGATTCGGAAGTGATCGTGCGGGCCACGTTGCAAAGCGTTGCGGCTGTGGCAGAAGCCGCAGAAGTCGTCGGGGGCAGCGGCTATCGGGCGGTGCAGGAGCTGCGGTTCCGGGTGCACGAATACTTGAAAGGGAGCGGTCCGGACACCCAGCTCGTTGCGGTGCGCGGCGGCGAGACTTACGCGAGCGAGACCGAAGCGTGCGCGGCGGCGCGTACGGCGGTGTGGGAGCGCACGACGGTCTGGGACGACCGCGAGGGGGTGCTGTTTCTGAGGGCGCTGCCGGCGCCGTACACGCCGGTCGAAGGAGCGGCGGCCATGGACTTCACGCGTTCCAACTATCCGGTCCAGTCGCGGTGGGATTATGGCGTGGAGACGCTGAGCCGTGCCTGGTTGCCGGCACGGGAAGCCGGAGGCGCGGCCGGCGCAGCCACGCAATCGTATATGACGGACGGGGCGCAGACGCCGCCGCCGGTGATCACGCTGGCGAAGCTGCGGGCCAAGATTGCGGCCATGGCGGCCGAGTTGGCGGCGGGAGAAGGAGTTGCAGGTTATGAACGATGCCTTTGGAACAAGATTGGCCACGAGCGATATCAGCGGGCTGTTCTGTTGGAGCCGTTCCGCCTGGAGAAGACGCTGGTCTCCGGAGCGCCGGCGGGGAGCGAAGTCTACACGTACCAGCATAATCAAAGTGATCCGCAGTACGTGCGATTCTGGATCAGCGGCCCTGACGAGCACTTATTTCAGACGAAGCTTATTGACGTGGACGCCGATCCTGCGACGGGCTCCGAGCACCATATGGTCACTGCACGCCCGCTTCCTGCAGGTGCATATCGTGCGAGATACACCATGCAGCATTATACCAATTTCCCTTGTAACTTCGTGCCGGACAATTCGTACCTTGAGGTTACCGTGCGGGTGAGTGCGCCTCAGGGGACGGTGTACGAAGCGTTCTTTGACGCGGTGGAACTGGACGAGGGCGTGGGCGCGGATGGGAGCGCTGGGGTGCTGCAGGCGGGGAGCGTGCGGCTGGTGACGATGGACGTGGTGCGGCTGGTGTGGAACGAGACCGCGGGGGAGGTGCGGATGCAGAGGACGGACGGCGGGACGGCGCCCGAGCAGCTGCAGGTGCTAGGGATGGACGGGACGGTGAAGCTGACATTGGCGCTGGCCGCGGCGGAGACGGCGGCCACGGACGACGGCGGCTGCGAACTGCGCTGGGATGTGGACGCCGCGCCGTGGGAGGCGGGCGGGAAGCTGCTGCTGCGGCTCAGCAGTGAGCGCAGCGGCCGCGCCAGCACCTTGCCAAGCGCCGTCATCGGCTGCACGGCGGCGTCCGCAGCGACGCCGACGACCATCGGGGCGCCGCGTCCGGACGCCGTCGAACCGGCGCGCCCAGAAATAACGATTACGGGCGTGCAGCACGACTCGGTATACCCCAGCTGGTACGTCCCGCCGTCGCTGGAGGAGCAGATCTTCACGTCGGAAGTGATCGTGCGGGCCACGTTGCAGAGCGTTGCGGCAGCGGCGGAAGCCGTCGAGGGCGGCGGCTATCGGGCGGTGCAGGAGCTGCGGTTCCGGGTGCACGAATACTTGAAAGGAAGCGGCCCGGACACCCGGCTCGTTGCGGTGCGCGGCGAGGAGACCTATGCAAGCGAGACGGCGGCGCGTGCGGCGGCGCAAGTGGCGGTGGCGGGGCGGACGACGACCTGGGACGACCGCGAGGGGGTGTTGTTTCTGGAGGCGCTGCCGGCGCCGTACGCGCCGGCCGGAGGGGCGGCGGCCATGGGTTTCACGCGTTCCAACTACGCCGTCCAGTCGCGGTGGGACTACGGGGTAGAGACGCTGAGTCGGGCCTGGCTGCCGGGGAGGGACGCCGGGGGCGCAGGGGCCGGCGCGGCTGGCGCGGCCGCGCAATCGTATGTGACAGACGGGGCGCAGACGCCGCCGCCGGTGGTCACGCTGGCGGAGCTGCGGGCCAAGATTGCGGCCATGGCGGCCGAGCTGGCGGCAGGAGAAGGGGTCGAAGGCTACGAAGAATGCCTGCGCCGGATTATCAGGCGCGAGCGGTATAACCGTGCCAGTCCGTGGACCCCGGAGCAGTTCGATGCGTCACTGAGCTCCGGGACGGCGGCGGGGACCGTGATTTTCAGGCACGTGATTAGGGACCGTGATGAGCAGTACTTTAACTATTGGATGAGTGGGCCGGATAAAGACCAATTCCAAGCTGTAATCGTCGACGAGGATACCGACTCGTCGAACGGCTATGAGCACAGAATGATTACGGCGCGTCCGCTGCCGGCCGGCGTGTATCGCGTGAAGTACAACTCGCAGGCTTACTGGGAATTTCCCTGCAACTTCTTTCCTGAGGACGCGTATATCGATATGACCGTGCGGGTGAGTGCGCCTCAGGGGACGTTGTACGAAGCGTTCTTCGACGCGGTGGAGTTGGGCTATGGCGTGGGCGCGGATGGGAGCGCTGGGGTGCTGCAGGCGGGGAGCGAGCGGCTGTCGACGATGGACGTGGTGCGGCTGGTGTGGAACGAGACCGCGGGAGAGGTGCGGATGCAGAGGACGGACGGCGGGACGGTGCCCGAGCAGCTGCAGGTGATAGGGACGGATGGGACGGTGAAGCTGGCATTGACGCTGGCCGCGGCGGAGACGGCGGCCACGGACGACGGCGGCTGCGAACTGCGCTGGGAGGTGGACGGCGCGCCGTGGGAGGCGGGCGGGAAGCTGCTGCTGCGGCTCAGCGGCGACCCCAGCAGCAGTGCCAGCACCGTGCCAAGCGCCGTGGCCGCCTGCACGGCGGTGGCCGCCACGCCGACTCCGACGCCGATCCCCGGGGTCAGCGGCGGACTGTAGCGACCAACGTCGGATGCCGCCGCCGTCAGCAACGACCGCGCCTCCTCCGCCGCCGCGCAGCCGCCGGCGGCGCGGTTCTACCTGACGCCCGCGCTTCTCGACCGCCCGCGCAGAAGCCGTGCCGGCGGCGTGGGCCGGCCTCAGGACGGACGCCGTGCGGCGATGAAGATTTCCGACGGCTCGTAGGCCACGTCCAGGAAGCGGCGCAGCACGCCGGCCACGCGCGCCAGTTCCTGGCGCGTGTGCTGCACGCCGTCGGCGGCGGTGTGGATGGCTCGTTCCAGGTCGCGCGCATAGCTCGACCGCGCGAACTGGCCCGCCACCCAGCGCGGCGCGCGCGCGCCGCGGTCGGGCGGCGGCAAAGGTTCTGGCGGCGGCGGGTCGGACAGCGCCAGGTCGTCCAGGTCGACGGGCAGCCCGCGCTCCGACTCGGGATTGACCCCCGCCGCAACGGTTTCCAGACCCGCGTCGAGCGTCAAGAACTCCATCAGCTCCACGTCGTAAGGCCGCACGTGCGTAGGGTCGCGCCAGAACTCGTGCGCGATGGTCGGCAGGCTGCCGGGATTTGGCGTGGCCAGAACGAGCCGTCCGCCGGGGGGCAGACGGTCCGCGGCCAGCCGGATGAGCGCGGCCGCATCCTGCACCGTCAGGTGTTCGATGACGTGAAAGGCGGTGATCGCGTCGAAGCGGTCGGGCGTGCTCTGCAAGAAGTCCAGCGCGTCGGCTTCCACCACGGGCAGGCCCCGCGCCGCGGCCAGCATCCGCGGGTCGTGATCCAGGCCCAGCACCTGGTGCCCGGCAGCAGCGGCGGCGGCCAGAAACTCGCCGCGGCCGCAGCCCACGTCCAGCAGCGCGCCCGGGTCGGGCAGCACGCGCAGATACCAGGCGCGCGCGCGCCGCACGGTGTGCGGCGAAAAGCCGCGGTAGCCGTACCAGTCCGCACCCATGCGCTGCCGGTCCTGCAAGAGGCGGGCAGGCAGGCTACCACCCGCGCCGCCGGGTGTCGTTTGCTGCCCAGGGCCAGCGCCCTCCACGCGGTGCGCCCACCTGCGCGCACCGCGCATGAAGCTGCTGGCTGCGAGCCCTGGTACCCGGCGAACCTACGACCCGCGCGCGGCGCGCCGCCTTGGGCGCGAACCCATTCCCGCCGCCCGCGCCGCGCCGCGCCGCCGGGCGTAGAATGCCGCCGACCGCTGCGCGGTGCTGGGTGCCATGAACGACGACGTCGAGATCTTCTCGATTGGAACCGAACTCGTCTCCGGCCTGGTTCTGGACACGAACTCGCACTGGATTGCCGGCGAAGTTTCCATTGCCGGCGGCGACGTGCGCCGCGTGACGGCGCTGGCGGACGACACGCAGGCGCTGCAAGCCGAGCTGCGCGCGTCCGTTGCCCGCGGGCCGCGCGTCGTCGTCACCACCGGCGGCCTGGGACCCACGCCAGACGACCTGACGGTGGAAGCCATTGCCGCCGTGGCGGGCAGCGGGGTTCACACGCCGGCGGAGGTGCTGGAAGACTTCGCCGCGCGCCGCGGCATGACCATCGACGAAGTGACCACGCCGCCGCGCCTCAAGATGGGGTCCGTCCCCCGCGCGTCGCGCGTGTATCTCAACCCCGTGGGCTGGGCGCCGTGCTTTGCCACCGACGTGGGTGAGTCCACCATCTGGTCGATGCCCGGGCCGCCGCGCGAGGTGGAAGGCTGTTTCGATACCCACATCCGGCCCGCGCTGCATGGCCTGTTCGCCGCGCAAACGGCGCGCATGCGGGTGTACATCGACGCGTTCGAATCCGAGACTTCGCCCTTCATGCAGCGGGTGATGCGCGAAGTGCCGGCCGCCTATCTGAAGGCTTACGTGGGACAGACGCGCGTCAACGGCCTGCCCGTGGACATCGTGGTGCGCAGCACCGACGGCGGCGACGCGCGCGCCGAGCTGGACGCCGCCTACGAACTCTTCAGCGCCATTGCCGCGGAGTCCGGCAAGACCATCACGCTGCAACCAACCGCCCCGCTGCGCGACTGAGCGGCGGCTGACTCCGTGAAGTCGCGCTGGTGCGAGCGAGCGGCGGCCGGGCTCGACCCGCTGGCGCTGCGGGTCTACAGCTCGCGGCTGCTGGGCGCCGAACCCTCGCTGGTGCTGTTCGGCGGCGGCAACACCTCGGTCGAGCACGTGGTCGACGACCCGCGCGGCGGCCAGGTGCGCGCCTTGACGATCAAAGGCAGCGGAACCGACCTGGCCACGATTGCGGCCGACGGGTTTGCCACGCTGGTGCTGGACGACCTGCTGCCGCTGCGCGCGCGTGCGCGGTTGGACGACGACGCGATGGTGCGGCTGGTGACCCGCGCGCTGATCGACCCCGCCGCGCCGCGGCCCTCCATCGAGACCTTGCTGCACGCCTTCATCCCGCTGGCCTGGATCGACCACAGCCACGCCGACGCGATTCTGGCGCTGACCAACCAGCCCGACGGCGCAGCGCGCATCCGCGGCGTGTTCGGCGGCGACGTTGGCCTGGTGCCCTACATCAAGCCGGGCTTCGAGCTGTCCCAAGCCGCCGCGGACGTGTTCGACGCCAACCCCGGCGTGCAGGGGCTGGTGCTGGACAAGCACGGCCTGGTGACATTCGGCGCGGACGCGCGCGAGTCGTACGAGCGGCACGTCGCCCTGGTATCGCGGGCCGAAGCGCACGTCGCCCGCGTCTGGCGCGGGCCGGCCGCCGCGTCCGCGCCGCCGCCGGCCGCCGACCCGGCCGCGCTGGCCCTGCGCATTCGCGGCCGCGCCAGCCGCCGCCGCCGCGTCATCGTGCGCTTCGACGGCAGCCCGCGCGTGCGCGCCTTCGTCGACCGCCCGGACGCCGCGACGTTGGCGGGGCAGGGCCCGGCCACGCCCGACCACGTGCTGCGCACCAAGCGGCTGCCCCTGCTGCTGGACTCTGTCGACCCAGCCGCCGCCGCCGCGGCCATCGAGGGTTACGAGGCCGAATATCTGGCCTACGTGCGCCGCGGCGGCGGGCCGCACGCCGCGGTGGTGCACGACCCCGCGCCGCGCGTGGTGCTGGCGCCGGGCGTGGGCATGTTCACCTGCGGCCGCACCGCAGCCGAGGCCGACGCGGTTGCCCGCATCTACCGCCACACCATGAACGTCATCGAAGGCGCCGACGCGCTGGGCGGATACCGCGCGCTGCCCGAGCGCGACCTCTTCGAGATCGAATACTGGCCGCTGGAGCTGTACAAGCTGCAGAACGCGCCGCCCGAACGCGAGCTGGCCGGGCGCGTGGCCGTGGTGACCGGCGCGGCCAGCGGCATCGGCAAGGCCGCGGCCCAGCGCCTGGCGGCCGCCGGCGCCCACGTCGTGGTCACGGACGTCGACCTTCACGGCGCCGCGGCCGCCGCGGCCCAGATCGCCGACGCGGGCGGCGCCGCCGATGCCCTGCCGCTGGACGTCACCGACGAGGCCAGCGTGGCCGCAGCCTTCGAGCACATCGTCCTGACCGTTGGCGGCCTCGACATTGCGGTGTCCAACGCCGGCATCGCCGCCGCCGCGGCGCTGGAAGACCTGACGCTGGCCGCCTGGCGGCGCAGCCTGGACGTCAACGCCACCGGCCACTTCCTGTTCACGCGCGCGGCGGTTCGCGCCATGCGCGCGCAGGGCCTGGGCGGCAGCATCGTGCTGGTCTGCACCAAGAACGCCTTCGACCCCGGCCGCGACTTCGGGGCCTACAGCGCCGCCAAAGCCGCCGAACTGCAGCTGGGCCGCGTGCTCGCCATCGAAAGCGGCGGCCACGGCGTGCGCGTCAACATGGTCAACCCCGACGCGGTGTTCCAGGACTCGCGGCTCTGGAGCGCCCAGCTGCGCGCCGGCCGCGCCGCCGCGCACGGCGTGGCGGTCGACGATCTGGAGGACTTCTACCGCGCCCGCAACCTTCTGCAAACCCGCGTCACCGCCGCCGACGTTGCCGAAGCCGTCCTGTTTCTCGCCAGCGACCGCGCCGCCAAAACCACCGGCGCCGTGCTCCCCGTCGACGGCGGCGTCCGAGGCGCCTTCCCCCGCTAACCCCCACCAAGCGACCCACCACCGCCCCCACCAAACTCCACCCCACCCGCCTCCCGTTCGTTCCCCTCGCCCGCACAGTCCGCGTGCGCAGGCGCGGGGCTGACGCCGACGGCTGTATTCCTGGATCATCGCCTTGCGGTCCGCGCGCAGGTGCGGGGCTGGCCCGTGGACCAGGTCAAACGCAGCGGCTGGAAACGTCCGCGCGCGCAGGCGCGGGGCTGACGCCAGGCGTCGGCGTTCCCCCTCCAGTCCCCTCTCCCTGGCAAGACGAGGGGCCAAGGCCAGCCAGGGACGCGAACGGCGCCCCCTTCCAATCCCCTCTCTCTGGCAAGGACGCGAACGGCGTCCTCTCTAGTCCCCTCTCCCTGGCAAGGACGCGAACGGCGTCCCCTCTAGTCCCCTCTCCCTGGGAGGGAGAGGGTTAGGGTGAGGGTCGAATCGCAATCACCCGGCGGCGGCCCTCGGCGGGGGTATAGCGGCCAGTGCTGATGCGGGCGGCGTCTGCGTCGAGCAGTCCGACCATCGACAGGCACGCCTCGTCCACGCGCACGCCGTCTCCTAAGGTAGATGCGTGGTCTCCAACCGTTTCTCTGGAGTGCGCGCAGAGCAACGCGAGCGGCTGGACGTGCTCGTGGCCCGGCGCGGCCTGGCGTCCAGCCGCAGCGCGGCGCGGCAGATGGTGAAGGACGGCGCCGTGCGCGTGAACGGGCAGCTCGAAACGCGGCCCGCGCGCCGCGTCGCTCCCCAGGCGGCGCTCGACATCCGCGGCGGCCGCGCGGCCTACGTCAGCCGCGGCGGTTGGAAGCTGGCGGCGGCGCTGGATCACTTTGGGCTGAGCGCGGCGGGTGTGGTTGCACTGGACGTGGGCGCCTCAACCGGCGGATTCACGGATTGCCTGCTGCGCCGCGGCGCGCGGCAGGTGGTTGCCGTGGACGTTGGCCGCGGCCAGCTGCACCCGCGGCTGCGCGGCGATGCGCGCGTGCGCGCGCTCGAGTCCACCGACGCGCGCGCATTGCCGCCGCTCGACCCGCCGCCCCAGATCGTGCTGGTGGACGTGTCGTTCGTGCGCTTGCGCGACGTGCTGCCGGCCATCGCGGCCGCCGCGCCCGAGGCGCGCTGGCTGCTGGCCTTGCTCAAGCCGCAGTTCGAGCTGCCCGGCCGCTGCGTCCCCCGCGACGGCGTGGTCAAGCGCGCCGCGCAGCGCACCCAGACGCTGCACACGTTCCTGGTCTGGGCGCGCCGCGAAGGCTTCTGCATCACCGGAACCGCCGCCAGCGCCCTTCCCGGCGCCCGGGGCAACCGCGAAACCTTCGCCCTGCTCCAGCCCCCCTGGCCCCGCGCCCGCCCGGAGCTCCAGCAGGGTCGAGCGTGAGCGTGACGAATCGAAGGCCTGGCCCCGCGCCCGCCCGGAGCTCCAAACGAGCGCCTCTGGGCACACCGCAGGCCGCGCCCCGCCAGCCACCGTCCACCATCCACAATCGCCCAGCGACTATGATTGACCGCATCCAGGCGCGGACGAGGGGGCGATGCGGGTTGGGCTGGTGTTTCAGCCGCGGATCGAGGCCTCGGTCGAACATGCGCGGCGCGTTCAGCGGCGGCTTGCCCGCCGCGGGCTGGACGCCTGGTGCGGGTCGTCTTGGACCATGGCCGAGCGCCCGGCGCAGCTCGACGGCTGTGACCTCGTCATCACGTTCGGGGGCGACGGCACGCTGCTGCGAGCGGCGCGCGCCGCCGCGCCCTACGGCGCAGCCTGCATCGGCGTCAATTACGGGCGGCTGGGATTCCTGACGGAGTTCACGCCCGACGAGTTCGACGCGCGCCTGGACGACGTGCTCGACGGCCGCCCGTGGATCGAGGAGCGCGTCCTGATTGCCTGGACGCATCTGACGACCGACGGCGCCGTCGCGTCCTCGGGTCTGGCCGCCGGCGACGTGGTGGTCGGCCGGGGGCGGATTGCCCGCGTGGTGGACGTGGACGTGCGCATCAACGGCGTGCCGCTCACTACCTACACCGCCGACGGCGTGATCGTGGCCACGCCCACGGGCACCACGGGCTACGTGCAAGCCGCGGGCGGCCCCGTGCTGCACCCGGAGGTGCACGATCTGGTGATCAACCCGATCGTCCCTTTTCTGACGCCGGCCAGCGCCATAGTGGTGGGCCGTGACCAGCGCGTGGAACTCCGCGCACACACCACCCACGAGGCCACGCTGTCCATCGACGGCCAAACCGACCACCTGCTGACCTCGGGCGACCGTGTGGCGTGCCAGGCGTCGCCGCACGCGGCTCGCTTCGCCCGGCTGGGCGAACCCAACTATTTCTATGCCACGCTGGCCGACAAGCTGCGCTGGCGCGTACCGCGCGACATGCCCCGTCCGACCCTGGGTCTTGGATAGCCGCGGGTGCTGCGGCGCGTCACGGTTCGCGACTTTGCCCTGATCGAGCACGTCGAGCTGGCGTTCGAGCCGGGGCTCAACGTGCTCACGGGTGAAACCGGGGCCGGCAAGTCCATCCTGATCGACGCTCTGAGCCTGGTGCTGGGGCGGCGGGCGGACGCGGCCGACGTGCGGCGCGGGGCCGCGGCGGCCTATGTGGAAGCCGTGTTCGACATGCCGCCCGGCGGGGCGGCGGCCGAGGTGCTGGCGGATTACGGCCTGGACGCGGACGAGTCGCTGCTGCTGTCACGCGAGGTGCTGGGCGCTGGGCGCTCCATGGCGCGCATCAACGGCCGCGCGGCGCCGCTGCGCGCGCTGGCCAGCCTGGGGCGCGCGCTGGTGGACGTGCACGGCCCCAGCGAGCACCAGTCGCTCTTTCGGCGCGCGCGGCAGCTGGAATATCTGGATCGGTTCGCCGGCCTCGTCCCACAGCGGCGCCGCGTGGCCGCGCTGGTGCGCGAGCTGCGCGCCGCGCGGGAGGCCGTGGCCGACTTGGTACAGTCCACGCGCGCTGCCGCCCGTGAAATCGACCTCCTGACGTTTCAGGTGGAAGAAATCGAAGCTGCGCAGCTGCGGCCGGACGAGGATGCCGCGCTGCGCGCCGAACGCGGCATGTTGGCCAACGCCGAGCAGCTGCGCGCGCTGGCTGCCGAGGCGGCGGCCCGTCTGGACGGCGAGACGCCGGAGCCGATGCCTGACGTCTTCGGCTCGACCCGAGACGCGGCGGCCGCCATGGCCGCGCTCGACCCTGGGGCCCAGGAGCTGGCGCAGCAGGCCGCCGAGTTGCAAGAACGCGCCGGCGAGCTGGCGTTGGAGCTGCGCGCCTACGCCGACCGCGTGGATGCCGACCCGTCCCGCCTGCGGCAGATCGACGAACGACTGGACCTGATCGACGGCCTGGTTCGCAAGTACGGCGGCAGCGTGGACGACGTGACGGCCTACGCCGCGCAGGCCAGCGAACGCCTGGCGGCCATGGACCGGCAGGACGCCGACCTGGCCGCGCGGCGCGGCCGCGCGGCCGCGCTCACGGCCGAGCTGGCGGCGCAGGCCCTGGAGCTGTCGGACCGCCGCCGCCCGGCGGCCGCGGCGCTGTGCGGCGCCGTGCTGACCCAGCTGGCCGACCTGGGTATGCCGGCGGCCAGATTCGAAACCCGCCTGCAGCGCCGCGCGGCCGCGGACGGCCTGCCCCTGCCAGGCGCCGCGGAACCAACGGCTTTCGACGAGTCCGGCGTGGACCAGGGCGAATATCGGCTGAGCGTCAATGCCGGCCAGCCTCTGCGCGCGCTGGCCGACGTGGCCTCCGAAGGCGAACGCTCGCGCATCCTGCTGGGGCTGAAAGTCGTGCTGGCGCACGTGGACGCTACGCCCACGCTGGTGTTCGACGAGATCGACGTTGGCGTCGGCTCGCGCGCCGGCGAGGTGGTGGGGCGCAAGCTGGCCGCGCTGGCGGCCGCGCACCAGGTCGTCTGCATCACCCACCTGCCGCCGGTGGCCGCCTTTGCCGACGCCCATTTTCTGGTCAGCAAGGCCGACGCCGGCGACGGCGCGCGGACGCTGTTCACGCGCGTGCGCGGACGGCGTGCGCTGGACGAAATCGCCGCCATGAGCGGGGTGTCGACCGCCGCCAGCCGACGAGTTGCTCGCGATCTGCTCGCGGCCGCCGCGGCATGGAAACGGGAGCGGCAGGAGACCGGGGGCGAGGAACCGTGATGCGTGGGCTGGCGCGGAGGATGGATCGGCGGCTTCTGCCGTTGGTGTTGTTGTTGGCAGCGCTGGCCGCGGTGTTCGTGTTCGGCAACGACCGGGACAGCCTCTACCGCAGCTTCGGGCCGTCCGACGAACTCACCTCGAAATATGTGGGACTGGCCGCAAACATTTCCCCCGAGCACAACTTCCTGGTGTTCCATTGGCAGACGGAGGGCGCCGATGGACGACGTGTGTATGCGCCGTACAACCGCTTTCCCATCGGCGGCTATCTGTTGATCAAGCTGGCCATCCTCCCGTTTGGCGAGGACCTGCCGGCGCAAATCCTGGCGGCGCGGATGCTGATGCTGCTGGCGTTTGCCGCCACCGCGGTGTTGGCGTATCTGTCGCTCAGCCGGATCACGCAGCAGCGCTGGATTGCGCTAACGGCCACGCTGCTGACATTTGCGTCGACCATGTGGCTGTACTCCAGCGACATGGTGGCGACCGAGTTGGGCCTGGACTTCTTCGGAGTGATGCTGACCTTTCACGGCATCGTGGTGTTTGCGCAGGAGGGACGTTTTAGGCAGTTGCTGGTCAAGACCTGCGCGGCGCTGCTGCTTGGCTGGCACGTGTATGGGCTGCTGGGTCCGTTCATCGTGCTGGGTCTGGCGCAGGAAGTGCGCACGGCCTGGGCCGCGCGCGTCGGCGTGCGGCGGGCTGCGGCCGCGTTGCTGCGCAGCCGCTATCTGGCGCTTGCGGCCGTGTCGCTGCTGTTCGGTCTGGCCGTGCTGAGTATCAACTTCGTCAACGAATACGCCGCGCTCGGGGATGAGACGCCCCTGACGGAGTTGCCGTCGGTGCAGTCGATGCTGAGGCGCTTCGGCCAGGACGAGCACTACAGCGCCTTCGTGGCCAGGAACGTGGCGTGGTCGTCGTTCTTGCCGCGGCAACTCCACCGCATTGGCGGCATGTCGCTGCCGTATGCGCTGCCCGGCTTCACGAACGCGGCGGTGGGGTGGCCAGAATTTAAGTTCTATGCCCAGCGGGTCGGATTATTCATTGGGCTCGTCGTCGTCGTTGCGTGTGCGCTGGGGCTGGCGCGCTCCCGCCACAAGCTGTTGCTGGGGACGCTGGCGCTCTCCGGCTTGGGCTGGACGGTGCCCATGCGCTATACCACCGCGGTCCACAACTTCGAAGCCCTGTCCTACACCGGCATCCCGCTGGTCTTCTTTACACTGGCGTTGGTGTACGCGCGCCGATGGATGGGAGACCGGATACTGTCCGCGGCAGCCGCGGCCGCGCTGCTGATCTTCGTGTACTCCAGTTACCAGATGGCTTGTCTCGGCTACGACGACGTAGCTGCCGCTAAGCCATCCGCTACAAAGTCGAGTTTCCATACGTCTTGTTTCGGGCACGACGAGGCTGGGGCCAAGTTCCGGGCGGACGTGATGGCCGACTTCCAGACGATTCGCGGCATGACGAAAGAGCAGTTGATCTTCGTTCAGGAGACGCCGCCCCTCTTCTCGATAGCCGGCGAGCTGATTACAACGCATTTCTTCCTGACCGGCAGGAACGTCGCGTATGCCACGCAGAGCGACTGGCGCGAGCTGGCGGACGTTCTGATCACGAACAAGCGTATCGACGGCCCGGCGCTGCTCACGCCGGACAACCGACGGGTGTTCCTGTACGACCGGGCCGCGTACGACCGGCAGTTTATGGCTGAACTGCAGCGGTTTGCGGCCCCGGCCGGCGAGCCGATCATTCGAGCAGCCTTCGACGTGTATCGACGCGGCAACCAGCTGATCTACGCGCGCGACGCGTGCCAGCGGGGCGATCTGGCGGCCAAATTCTTCCTGCACGTCTTCCCCGCAGACGCCGAGAGCGACCTGCCGGAGTTGCGGCGTCGGTACACCTTCGACAACTGGGACTTTGACTTTGCGCTGGGCGGGACGCAGATCGACGGCGTGTGTCTGTCGGTGGTCGACCTGCCGAACTATCCGATTGCGTCTATCAGGACCGGCCAGTATGTGCCCGGCAAGTCCCCTATCTGGGAGGCGGAAGCGTCGTTCGGCCGCTACAGCCGGGCCGCGGGCGACCGGCCGTCGATCGCTGAACTGCAGCAGTTTGTGGCTGCGGCTGGCGAGCCGCTCGTTCGAGCAGAGTTCGACGTGTATCGGCGCGGCAACCAGTTGGTCTACGCGCGCGACGCATGCCAGCAGGGCGATCTGGCGGCCAAATTCTTCCTGCACGTCTACCCCGCGGACGAGAGCGACCTGCCGGAGCCGCGGCGTCGGTACGGCTTCGACAACTGGGACTTCGACTTTGCGCTGGGCGGGACGCAGATCGACGGCGCGTGTCTGACGGTGGCCGACCTGCCGAGCTATCCGATTGCGTTCATCAGGACCGGCCAGTATGTGGACGGCGAGGGCCGCCTCTGGGAGGCGGAAGCGTCGTTCGGCGAGCCTTAGGCGCAGGCGGCGGCGCCGTCTGCGCGGGCGGCGCGCGGCGTCTCACGCACGGCAGGCGCGCGGGCGGCCGGGGCCAGCGCGCCTGCGCCCGCCGCCGCCTGCCGCCGACGGTTCCGAGGGACGGGGCGTCGGCCGCGGCTGCCGCGGTTGCTGCTGCGGCGTTTTCGCCCGCGTGCGCTGCTGCGTCTATTGCAGCGGCGAGAACGGGGTCGGAACCATGAAGCTGTTGATGACGCGCGCCACGATCGGCGCGTCGGCCTCGGTGTCGGCCTTCACCTGCTGCCACTCTGGGTCCGACTGAAAAGCCAGCCACTTGGCCTCGCGGTCGGCCATGTCCTCGAAGCGGGTGACGTACACCAGTCGGTCGCTGCGGCCCACCACCTCCTGCCAGAAGCCCACCACCTCGATGTCCAGCCGGGCGAAGATGCCCATGGTGTGGTGGGCGAAGCGGCGCATGATGGCGTCGGTTCGGCCAGGCAGGATTTCGTAGATGCGCAGTTCGTACAGCATGGGCGCGGCTCGGCGGTCGGATTCCGCCCCCAGCATGCCGCAACCCGTCGCGCGTGCGTACCATGGAGGGCCCGGGTCGTGCCGGGGGTGCATGGGAAGGCGGCCGGGTTGCGGTGTACGCCATCGTCATCGGCTGCGGCCGCGCAGGGGCCGAGGTGGCCAGCCGCATGTGCGCCGGCGGCCATTCGGTGGTGGTGATCGACCGCGACAAACGAGCCTTCGCCCGCTTGGCCGAGGGCTTCTGCGGCGCCACCATCGTGGGGCACGCCATCGACGTGGACTGTCTGCGCTCGGCCGGCATCGAGCGGGCGGACGCCGTGATCGCCGCAACCTACGGCGACAATTCCAACCTGACGGCGGCGCAGCTGGCCAGGCAGCAGTTCGAGGTGCCGCGCGCCATTGCGCGCGTGAAGGACCCGGTACGCGCCCGCGTGTTTGCGCAGCTGGGAATCGAGACGCTGTCCTCCACGACGCTGGTGGGCGACGCCTTCGAGCGCATGTTGCAGTGGAACGGCCCCGCGTCGAACGGCGCCGACGCGCCGCCGGAGACCTAGCGCGCCGTGTTCGTCATCGTGGCCGGCGGCGGCAAGCTCGGCGGCCAGCTGGCGCGCAACCTCCTGGACGAAAAGCACGAGGTCGTGGTGCTGGAAGCCAGCGCGGGCAAGGCGCAGTTCCTCGAAGACGAGCTGGGCAGCACGGTGATTCCGCACGACGCCTCCGAGGGCCGCTGGCTGCTGGACGCGGGGATCGCGCGCGCCGACCTGCTGATTGCCGTGACCGGCCACGACGAAGACAACATCATCATCTGCCAGCTCGGCGAGGCCTTGTCAGACGGGCGCGCCCGCACGATTGCCCGCATCAACAATCCCAAGAACAGCGACACCTTCCGCACGCTGGGTATCGAAGCCATCGTCAACGCCACCGACCTGGTGATGACCATGATCGAGCGCGACGTGAGCCTGCCGGTGGTGCACCTGCTGCGGCTGCGCAACGCGGGGCTGGAGCTGGTGGAGATGCACGTGGCCGAAGGTTCCGCCGCGGCCGGGGCCACCACGGCGGAGCTGGCCCTGCCGGACCAGGGCGGGCGCATCAGCGTCATCCTGCGCCACGGCCAGGCCGTGCTGCCCGCGCCCACCACGCGGCTGGAGGTGGGCGACGCGGTGATTCTGGTTGCGCAGACCGAATTCACCGACGCGCTGCGGCGCCAATTCGCGGCGCCGGCCATCGTCTGAGGCTGGCGCCGGGTTCGCGGCTGACGGCGCGGCGCCTGGGGTCAGTCGGCGGCGGGGGGCGGCTCGGCGTCGGCGTCCGCCGGCAGGACGGCGCCTTCCTCCAGCGGAACCTCGCCCAGCTCCTCGTCCGCCTCGTCGTCTTCCAGCTGGCGGCCCAGCGACACCTGCGCGACGACGGCGTCCTGCGCCGTGACCGGTTCGAAAGCGCCGTCGGCCGCGCGCAGGTCGCGCACCAGCACGGCGTCCCCAACCTCGGCCAGGCCCGACACGTCGGCGGTCAGCAGGGAAGGGATGTCCGTCGGCAGCGCCGAGACGTCGACCTCCTGCAACAGCTGCATGACCGTATGCTCGCCCGACTCGCTGGCCGGCGCGCTGCCGTGCAGCTGCACGCGCACCGTCACCTCGATGGGCCTGGTCATGTCCACCTTGCGGAAGGTGGCGTGGATCAGCCGGTTGGTCAGGGCGTCGACGTCGATGCCGTCCACCAGCACCGGCGCCACTACGCCCTCGAGCTGGAGATCGATGATCTGGCCGCTCACCTGGGCGCGCGCCAGCTCGGCCAGGTCGCGTTCGGGCGCTTGAATCGCGGTGGAACTCCGCCCCGCTTCCATCACGTTGGCCGGAATCTGGCCCTCCCGCCGCAGGCGCTTGACCTTCTTGCCAAACACGCGGCGCGGCGCGGCCGCCAGGCGGTGACGTTCGGGCACGGCAGCTGCTCCTTATGGTGGACGGCGGCGCGGGACCTGGAAGTGACGGATTCGGGTCGGCGCATCGACGCGCACACGGCGCCACGCCCCGAAGTTTAGGGGTGGCGCGCGCGGTTCGTCAATGGGCTGGGGGCGGCCTGCGGCCAGAGACGTGGGGTTTGGCGTTCGCGGCTCGTCCTTCGGCAGGCCGGCGCCCGCCGCGGCGTGGAGGCATGGCGGCCGCGCCCGCCGCCAGCCGCGCGGGGACCCGCGGGCGGGACGCGCGCGTCAGCCGCTGATCACGTCGCCTTCGACCGGGTCGGCGCGGATGCCTTGCGCCTCGGCCCAGGCGATGGCGGCGTCGATCTCCGACCGTTCGCCCTCCAGCAGCACCTGCATCCAGCCGATGCCGGCGTCCACGTCGGCGCGGCGGATGTTGAACTTGAGATGGAAGCGCTGGGAAAGGTCGTACAAGAACGGCTCTTGAATGCGGTCGGACGGGTAGGTGAACTGGATGCGCAGATGCGCGTCTGCGGCGTCGAGCGTATAGGCGGCGCTGCGCCGCGCCGCGCCGTCCGCAATGTCCACCGGCGCGCCGCGCGCTGCCGAGGCGCGCAGGGCGTCCAGCACCCGCAGCACGCGCACGGCGTCGTCCCCATCCACGGCGGGCGGCCGGCCGGCGTGAACGGCGGCGGCGAATTCGGCCACCTCGGCGTCGTACATTGGCTGCATCGGGTCCGAGCGCACGTATTCCACCCGCGGGCGGCGGGCGGCATGGCCGGCGGCGGTCTCCACGTCGATCTGCCCCGACAGCCAATCCGAGCGGATGCGCCCGCCGGTCCCGATGATTTCCAGGTGGTCGTAGGGCGCGCCGGCGGCTTGACTGAGGCTGATCGCGGCCGACACGCCGTCGGCAAACTCGATCACGCCGGAGGTGGACTCGTCGCTGCCGGTGTCGTCGCGGTGGGTCATGGCGGCGTACACGCGCGTGACCGGCTGGCGGTGCAGCCACAGCAGCTGGTCGACCAGATGCGACCCCAGAAAGAGCAGCTGGCCGCCGCCGCGGGCGGGGTCGGCCAGCCATCCGGTGAGCGGCGGCCCGCCCTTGCTGGCCGCGGCGGTGCGCACGTCGCCCGCCAGGCCGCGCCGCAGCAGGTCGCGCGCCCGCGTGCGCACCTCCAGAAAGCGCTGGCAGTAGGCGGCCATGCAGGTCAGCCCCGCCGCGCGCGCGGCCGCCGCCACGGCGGCGCCTTCGGCTTCGGTCACGCCCACGGGCTTTTCCACCAGCACGTGCAGCCCGGCCCGCAGGCAGGCCAGCGCCGTGGGCGCCAGCAGGTCGTGCGGCACGGCAATCACCGCGGCGTCCACGCGCGGCGCGTGGGTCAGCGCGTCCAGGTCGGGCAGCACGTCCGCCTGGCCGTGGGCGGCGGCGCGCGCGGCGTCGGCGTCTGGGTCCACGCAGGCGCTCAGCACCGCCCCCGGCGCGGCGCGAATGGCCGGCGCCAGACGCGCGGCCCCGTGGCTTCCGCATCCAACCAGGGCGATTCGCAGGTCAGGCGCCATTGGCGCACCTCGGCACACAGGCACGGCCGGCCCGATGGTACGCCGCCGCGCGCGCCGCATCCGTCGAACCCCAGCGCCGCGTCAGAAGTCCCGCCGCCCGAACGCCCGCAGGGCGATGCCCAGCGTCACCGCCAGGTGCAGCGCGCCAACCAGCAAGGTCCAGCCCGACGGGGCGATCAACGCCCCGGTCGTCCCGGCCTGGACCTCGGTAAACGCCCCCCCGTCGGACAGTTGGGCGCTGGCCATGCTCCAGAGGGCGCGGGTTGGCAGCACCACGCCGCTGAAGACGCCGATGTCGAACAGCAGGGCGTTGTCCAGCAGCACCGCCACCTGTTCCAGCACCCCGGCCACCAGCGCGGTGGAGAACAGCGTGAACACCATCACGCCGTTCGCAAGCGTGCCGATCCGAGAGCTGCCCGCCATGGCCAGCCCCACCAGCGTCATGGACGCCGCCAGCATCAGCGGCGGCGCCAGCCAGCTGGTGGCGACCAGGCGGCCCGTTATGACGGCCACGGTCACAATCATGGCGCTGGCCGAAACGCCGATGAAGACGGCCAGCATGAGCGTGAACCCGGCGAACTTGCCCAGCACTATCTCGCTGCGGCGCACCGGCCGCGCCGCAATGGCGTGCAGCGTCCCCTGGTCCAGCTCGCCGGACAGCGAGCCGACGGACAGGAAGATGGCCAGCATGGACGCGATGAAGTTCAGGCTCCAGAGGCCGCCGGCCAGCAGGACGCCGATCAGCGACGCCGCGACCTCCGGCGAGGTGGTCGGGTCGCTTTGCAGGTCGCGGTAGCCCAGCCACACGCCCAAGCCAAAGAGGGCCAGGAAGCCAACCGTCAGCAGCGCCGCCGCCAGCACGATGCGGCGCTGGAAGGCTTCGCGCAGGGTGAACCCGGCGATCAGATGGGCGCTCATGCGTCGCCGGTCTCGGCCACGCGCACGAAGAGGTCTTCCAGCGAGTCGCCCACGGGGCGCACGTCGTAGACGGGCACGCCGGCCTCGACCAGGCGGCGCACGACGGCGGCGACCTGGGCGTCGCTGGCGGCGCGGATGCGCAGGCGGCCGTCGGCCGTGACCTGCACGTCGTGCGCCGCCGCTTCGCCGCTCCGTCCCGCGTCCTCGCCGCTGGCGGCTGCGGCGCCGGCGCTGGCTGCGGCCTCAGCGCTCAGCGCGCGGCGCGCAGCCTCAGCGGCGCCAGGCCCGGCGCGCACGTCGACCTCCTGCGTCTCCAGCAGCTCCGACAACGCGCCCTGCGCCACGACCCGGCCGCGGTTGATGATCGCGACGCGGTCGCACACCCTCTCCACCTCGGAGAGCAGATGCGAGTTCAAGAAGACCGTGACGCCCTGCCGGCGCAGCCCGCGAATCAGGTCGCGCACCTCGCGGCGGCCAATGGGGTCGAGAGCCGACGTGGGTTCGTCCAGAATCACCAGCTGCGGGTCGCCAATCAAGGCCTGCGCCAGACCCACGCGCTGCATCATCCCTTTGGAAAACGTGCTGAGGCGTTCGTTGGCGCGCGCGCCCAGCCCCACCAGGTCCAGCAGCTCGGCCGTGCGCCCGGCGCGGCGGCGTGCAGGCACGCGCGCCAGGCGGGCGTGAAACTGCAGCAACTGCGCGGCGGTCAGCCATTCGTGAAAGCGGAAGGTTTCCGGCAGATAGCCGATGCGGGCGCGCACCTCCAGGCTGCCGGCCGGCCGGCCCAGCACCTGGATGTTGCCGCTGGTGGCGCTGGCCAGTCCCAGCACCAGCTTGACGATCGTGCTCTTGCCCGCCCCGTTGGGTCCCAGAAAGCCGAAGACCTCGCCCGCCGCCGCCGTCAGGCTGACGCGGTCGACGGCCAGGATGCCGCCGTACCGCTTGGTCACGTCGGTGACCTGGATGGCGGGTTCTGGGGTCGCGGCGGTCATGCGGCGGCGGCGGCAAGGCGCCGCAGGTCGTCCGGCGGCAGCGGGCCGGTCAGGATCAGCGTGGCCCGCCCCGCGGTCCAGGTCACGGCCGCGCTGCCGTCGGGCAGCTCGGTCACGCGCGGCGGCTCGTCGGCGTCGTCTGCGTCGTCGTTCAGACCCAGCGCGTCCCGCACCAGCGGCAGCTCGCTGATCTCGACCTGCGCGCTGACGATGGGCGGCAGGAACAACTGGCCCAACACCCGCGACAGCCGCCGCAGGTCGGCCTGGGTCAGGCCGCTGACCGTCGGCGGTTCGATCTGCACCAGCGTCAGCGGCGCGCCGCCGGGGTTGGCGGCCGCCCAGGTCGTCATCACCACCGCGCCGCCCGCCACGGTGAACTCTTGATCGGCAAACCCGGACGCCAGGCGCACGGCCGCGCGCGGCGGAGCGGCCTGGGGCGAGGACGAAGCCGCCGGCGCCTCGTCCGCCGCGGACGCCGCCGCGCCTGCGGACCCGCCCGGCGGCGTTTCCATTCCCGCGCCGCCGTCCAGCAGCGCCTGCAACCCGCTGGAGTCGAGCGAAACCCGCATGGTTCCGGCGCCGGCCACGGCGTAGACAGGCGCCGACACGAACCCCCGCGGAGGATCGAGCGTCACCAGATCGAACGGCAGGTCGGCCAGCTCCCCGCCCGTGACGTTGGTCAGCATGCCGGCGCGTTCCAGCCATTCGACCTGGAAGGCGTCCGGCGGCGCTTGCGGTTCGGCGTCCGCCGCGTCGGCCGCGTCGGCCGCCTCGATCGTCAATGTCTCCGTGCGCAGCCAGCCAAGCGCGGTGTGGGTCGCCTCGCGCACGGGTTGCAGCGTTGCCAGCAGCGCGGCGGCCACCGCCGTGGCGCTCAGCGCGGCCCAGAGCGCGCGCGAGCGCAGCAGCTGGCGCCACAGCGTCATGCCGCGGCCTCCGCGCTCGGTTCAGCCGGCCGAGAGGTGCGCACGGCCAGCAGCAGCGCCAGGAACAGCGTCAGCAACCCCAGGCACCGCACGGACAGCGCCGTGAAGGAGCGGTCGAAGACGCCGCCAAACAGACCGCTGTAGGCGTCCAGCGGAAACGCCGCCAGCGCCAGACCCAAACCGCCGGCAACCGCGGCCCAGCGGCCGGCGCGCGTTGGCCAGGCCGGCGCCAGCAGCAGACCCAGCAGCGGCAGCAGCTGCGCCAGGTAATGCGGCCAGGTGACGCTGGAGACGACCAGCACCGTCACCACCGCCAGACTGTATTCCAGCACGAACGCGCGGCCCTGGCGCGCCCGGCGGCCCAGCGCGGCGGCGGCCGCCGCCAGGGCGGCAACGACCGCCAGCGCCGTCAGCGCGCGCGCCAGCGGAATGTCGGGTTGCGCGTCCAGCATGCCTTGCGCCAGTTCGGGTCCCATGAATACACGGAGTATCAGACCCGGCAGCGAGATATTGTTGAATAACGCACTTCCGCCC
Source organism: uncultured Chloroflexota bacterium (assembly GCA_958296175.1). Taxonomy (GTDB): domain Bacteria; phylum Chloroflexota; class UBA11872; order UBA11872; family UBA11872; genus UBA11872. The sequence goes on along the minus strand of OY282448.1, from coordinate 186,877 downwards.
AGCAGATCGGGCAGACGCACCGCCAAGTAGTACTGCCAAGTCTCGAACCCGGCCAGCCCCGCGCTCAGCGCCCCGGCGGCCGCCAACGCCAGCGCCAGGCCGCCCAGCGCCCGCCAGCGCCGCCGCTGCACCAGATACAGCGCCAACACGGCAGGCGCGAGTTTCAAGGCCGCCGCCGCGCCAATGCAGGCCCCGCCCCAGATATCGTCGCCGTTGCGCAGCCGATACGCCGCCGCCGCCAGCGCCAGCCCGATGACCAGGTCCACCTGCCCCAGGCGCAGCGCCAGCAGGAACGGGTCCAGCAGCGCCGCCGCCCCTAGCAGCAGCCCCAGCCAGACCAGCGGCGGCAGCGTGGGCCTCACCAGCCGCCAGGTCAGCCAGGCCGTTCCCAGCAGCGCCAGATGGCTCACTGCCATGAACGCCAGCCGCGCCGCCCCCAGCGGCATGGCCGTGTACGGCGCAAAATACAGCATGGCCGTCGGCGGGTTGGTCACCATCGCCCACAGCCGCGTCCCCACGTAGGGAATCCGCTCGCGCCCCGCCACCTGCAAGGCCACGCTGTTGTCGTACGGGTTCGCTCCCTCCCGCATGGCCAGGGCGCCCACGTAGTTGGCGCGCAGGTCGGACGGAACCTCGATGGCCAGCACGTCCAGCACGGCCAGACGCAGGTAGGCCAGCCCCCCCACCGCCGCCGCGACGATCAGCACGCGCGGCAGCGGCCCGCGCAGACCGCCGCCCGCCGCCCGCGCCCCCGGCGCCGACAGCCGCGGCCAGGCCGCCCACAGCAACGCCGCCGCGATGAACTTGACCGACATCCACTCGGCAATCGACGGCCGCGCGAAGAGCTCCGACGTCACCAGGCCGGTGGCCAGCAGGTGGTTGGTGGGCTCGTGCCCGTAATGAAACGCCGTCACGATCCAGCCGTCCGCGGCGGCCAGCAGCGGCAGGCCGGCGCCGACCCAGTCCACCCCGCGCCCGCCCCGCCGGCGCAGATGCCAGGCCGCTCCCCAGATCAGCAGCGCGCCCGCCAGGCTGCCCGCGGCCACAGCCGCCCAGGCGGCGCTGGGCGCGGCCGGGTTCGCGCGGCCCGCCGACGCTCCCGCAATGGCCAGCGCCATGCCGGGCAGACTGGCCCAGCCCAGCACCGCCAGCGCCACCCGCGCCTGGCGGCCCCGCCGGTGCAGATCCAGCAGGGCGAGGGCGTCGCGGAGCACTACCCGCGCCTGGCGGCCCCGCCTCTCAGTCACGCGCCGCGGCCGCCGCCGGCGCGGCCGCCCGCCGCCCTTCCAGCCAGAGGCGGCGCGCGAAGACCGCGCCCAGTCCCAGAATCGCCAGCGTGCGCGCGATCACGATGACCCAGAGTACCCAGGGGCGATCCGACCACAGCACGAAGTAGCCAGGGTTCTCCAGCAGCGCCAGCGCCGACAGCCCGCTGGCCAGCAGGAAGCCCCGCCCGCCCGGATACGCCAGCAGCACGAACGGCAGCATCCACACCATGAACTGCGCCGACCAGCCGCGCAGATACAGCGCAAAGGCGCACAGCGCCAGCCCGCTGGTCCACACCAGCGCGGCCGGCGTCGGCGGCGTGCGCCGCAGCGCCAGCGCCGCGTACAGCAGCGCCACCGCCCCCGCCGCCGCCCACCAGACATACACCGGCAGGTCGGGCGTGTAGTTGAACTCCAGCGCCGTGTGCGGCGCCTGCCGGTAGCGGTGAACCCAGCCGAACGAAAAATAGCCGTCCGCCAGCGCCCACACCGTTTCCCAGCCCGGCCGCAGGAGCATGTTCTGAAACGAGGCCGCAAAAAACTCCCGGCCCGCCACCGCCAGCGGGGCCAGCGCCCCCAGCACCGCCGCCGCCGCCAGCCCTGCCAGCCGCAGGCGCGCGCCCCAGGACTGCCCGGCCAGCAGACCCGGCAGCGCCGCCACCGGAAACAGCTTGGTCAGAATCCCCAGCGCCGCCGCCAGCGCCGCCGTGTGCCGCCGCTCCTGCATCACCAGCCACACGCTCAGCAGCAGGAAAAAGACCGCGATGGACTCGAAGTGCCGATTTGCGATGTACAGCGGATAGAACAGCGCCGCGTAGGCCGCCGCCGTGACCAGGCCGCGCGGCTGGTCCCACACCCGCACGGCGATGGCGTGAATCAGCCACAAGACCCCTGCCTCGAACACCAGCGTCAGCAGGCTGAACAGCACCTGAAACGCCGCCTCGCCGCCGCCCAGATGCAAACTCAGCAGCTTCAGGCCCGACGCCGTCCAGGGAAACAGCGGCGGATATTCCACCCAGTAATCGATGAACGGATGCTGCCCCTGCAGCGCCAGCCGCGCCCGCTGTTCGTACGCCCCCACGTCGCTGCCGCGCTCGAAGAATCCAAACGGCCGCCAGAACAGCGCCAGCCCCAGCCGCAGCAGCACGAACTGCGCCAGAATCAGGCCAAACGTCAGCCGCGTGAACCGCACCCCCGCCAGCCCGCGCCAGAGCGCCCGCAGCCCCCCGCGCACGTCCAGCCGCCCGCGGTCCATGGCCAGCGGCAGCCACGTCACCTGCGCCGCAACCCACAGCCCGATCGCGCTGCCCCACAGCCAGAAGAAGTCGTCCGTGCGCAGCAGCCGATGGTTCACCGCGTCGGACAGATACGCCGCCGCCGCCAGCGCCAGCGGCGCCAGCAACGGCAGGTGCGTCCACACCGCAGCCCCGATCACGTCGTCCACCCGCCGCCGCGCCGTAAACGCCGCCAGCAGCACGCCGCCCCCCGCCCACGCCGCCGCCGCCAGCCAGGTTCCCCCAGCGTGCAGCGCCCAGGCCGCGCTCACGGTTCCCGGCCCCGCCCGCCCCTCCCGCATCAGCGCCGCGAACACCCCCAACCCCGCCGCCAACACCAGCACGACCCCCACCCCAGCCCAGGCCCGCGCGCTCAGCGCGGGCGGCGCAGGCGTCGGCCGCGGCCCGGCGTCGGCCGCGGCGCCGGCTGCGGCGCTGTGTTGGTGCGGCGTGGGCGTCGTCACGCCGGCCGGCTCGAACCAGCAGGGGATTGGAAATGGCGCATGCGGCTGGTGGGCAACTCCCGGTCGAACCGTTGCGGCGGGAAGGCGGCGGCAGCGCGCCGCCGCCGCTTTCGTACCCTATCAGCACGGCATGCAGGGGCGGCGTCCACCCGCGCACGGCGCGCATGATCGACCTGTCTCTGCAGAACGAGGCAGAGCGCAAACCTTCGCGGCGGCGCGGGCGGCGTCGATTCGCGCGGACGCTGCGCCTCTACGTAGGGTCCAGCGCCGTCAGCAGCGCGCCGGCCGAGGCTTCCGACACGTGCGTGCCGGCCGCCAGCAGGTCCGCGTGGGCGGAGACGTGGTCGTAGGGGACTCGGCGCAGTTCGGCGGACCAGCGGCCGGAAGCGTCGTCCAGCACGGCGTAGGTGGCCAGGCCGGGGATGCCGTCGTAGGAGCGGCCCACCGAGCCGCAGTTCACGGCCAGCAGGCCGCCCGCGTGGCGCACCATGGCGGTGTGCGTGTGGCCGCTGGCAACGGCGGCGGCTTCGGTCGGCCCGATCGCGGCGGCCACGGCCGCCTCGTCGTCGCGGCGGCTCCAGCCGGTTTCGTCGTCGCCCGGCACGCCGTGCACCACCAGCAGCAGGCCCGCGGCCGATTCGATGCGAACCTGGCGCGGCATGGCCGACAGCTCGCGCACCAGCGCCGGCCCCAGCTGCTCCGCCGTCCAGTCCACGTTCGCGCGCAAGAAGTCCGTCTGCGCCCGGTCTTTGCCCGCCGTCGCGGTGTCGAACGCGGCAATGTAGCGGTCGGTGTTTCCTTGCACCGTGCGCCAGCCCAGGTCGAGCACGCGCTCCCAACACTCGCGCGGCCGCGGCCCGAACAGGACGGCGTCCCCGCCGAACACCACCGAGTCCGCCCCCACCCGCCGCAGGTCCGCCAGCACCGCCAGCAGCGCCAGGCGGTTCCCGTGAATGTCCGTCAAGACCGCAACTCGCATAGCCAAAGCGTACCCAATCCGGCCGCGCGCCCGGGCGCTTGCGGCGCGGCGAGCCGCGCTCAGGCTCATGTGCCGCTCGGCCGTCGCGCGCCCGGGCGCTTGCGGCGCGGCGAGCGTCCCCGCCAGCGTGGTCGGCCAACGCAGCCGCGCGTCCGGGCGCTTGGCTAGACTTTGCGCATGACGATGTGCGGCCTGTCGATGGCGCTGGTGCGGCAGCGGTTCGATGCCGGCGAGGTCGAGGACCTGGCGGGCGTGGTGGATGCTGGCGTGCGGGCGCAGGTGCGGCGCGCGGAGCTGCCGGCGGGGTCGCGCGTGGCCATTGGCGTGGGGTCGCGCGGGGTCTCGCCCGTGGTCGAGGTGGTGCGCACGCTGGTTGGAACCTTGCGTGCGCTGGGCATGCAGCCCTTCGTAGTTCCGGCCATGGGCAGCCACGGCGGCGGCACGGCCGCGGGGCAGACGGAGGTGCTGGCGGGCTACGGCGTGACGCAAGCGTCAGTGGGCGCGCCGGTCCGCGCCACTATGGACACCGTCGAGCTGGGGCGCACGCCGGACGGCGTGCGCGTGTATCTGGACGCCGAGGCGGCGGCGGCGGACGGCGTGATCGTGATCGGGCGCGTCAAGCCGCACACGGGATTCCGCGGGCCGATCGAGAGCGGCCTGTGCAAGATGAGCGTCATTGGGCTGGGCAACCGGCGCGGCGCCGAATCGCTGCACGCGCACCCGCTGGCCAGCGCCGTCCCCGCAGCCGCCCAGATCACCGCGGCGTCGGGCCGCCTCCTGTGCGGCGTGGCGCTGGTGGAAAACGCCTTCGACCGGCCCGCCATCGTCGAGGTAGCCCCGCCCCAGGCGTTTCACGACACCGACCGGCGTCTGTTGCAGGCTGCGCGCCAGCTGCTGCCGCGGCTGCCCGTCCAGCAGCTGGACGGCCTGATCGTGGACCGCATGGGCAAAGACATCTCCGGCTCCGGCATGGACCCCAACGTGCTGGGCATGTGGCGGCGGCTGCCGGAACTGGAGCGCACGCCCGACTACGGCTGGCTGGCGGTGCTGGGCCTCACGCCGGCCTCGCACGGCAACGCGGTTGGCATGGGGCTGGCGGACCTGTGCAGCCGCAAGCTGGTGGACGCCGTCGACGCCCAGGCCGTAGCCGCCAATATCCTGACGGCCATGGCGCTGGACGCCGCAAAAACGCCGCTGACGCTGCCAACCGACCAGGCCTGCTATGAGACCGTGCTGCAGCTGGCCGCGCGGCGCACGGACCGGCCGCTGCGCATCGGCCGCATCAAGAACACGCTGGAATTGGAAACGTTCTGGGTCAGCGAGCCCGTGCTGGACGACCTGCCGGGCGGCTGCGCGGTGGTCGAACCCGCCGCGCCGTTTGGTTTCGACGCGCACGGCGCGATTATCGAAACCGGCGCGTTCGAGGCGGCCGCGGCGGACGGCTGAGGGCGCGGCCCCGCCGCGGCGGGGCGTGGGCGCCCTGCGCGCCGGGCCCGCGCACGGCGGCGTCCGTCCGGGGCGCCTGGCCATTCCCGCCGCCGCCCGTCAGCGGTTCAGTAAGTAAGCTCACAATGCCGCGCCGCGAGTGCCATAAGAACATAGGCAAAGCCCTCCGTCCGCGGCGCACGTAACGCCGCGGACCGCCGGCTGCGGAGTTACGCTGCGTGGTTGGTTTGCGCTGGAGCGAGTTGGGCGCGGTGGTGCTGCGCGCCATGCCGTTCAACTTTGCCGTCGGCTTCACCGTGGCGGTGCCAGGGCCGGCGCTGGAGGCCGTGCGCAACGACTTCGCGCTGCCCTACGTGCTGGCCAGCCTGACGCTGATGGCGCCAGGCGTGGGGTACATGGTCGGAACGTTGGTCGGCGGGGTGCTGGCCGACCGAATCGGCCGCCGCGCGGCGCTGACAACCGCGGCGGTGGTGGTGGTGGGCGGTCTGGGCATCAGCGGGGTTGCGCCCTCGCTGGGCGTGCTGATGGTCGGCTCGATGCTGGGCGGGCTTGGGTTCGGCATGGCCGATCCCGCGGTGCTGGCGGCTATTGGGGATGCCGCAGGGGACCGCACCGGGCGCGCGCTGATGTTTGCGCATATACCGTTCGGCCTGGGCGCGCTGGCCGCACCGCCGCTCGTGGCCGCGCTGCTGCTGGGGCCAATCGGCTGGCGCGGCGGCTATCTGGCCGCGGCGCTGTCGTTCGCGGCGGCGATGGCGCTGCTGCTGTCGGCGCGCATCCCCGCGGCGGCCGCTCCCCTTACGCCGCGCGTGCGCCTGTCCGAGGCCGTCATGCGGCCGGTGCCCATATTGCTGGGGGCGGTGATTTCGCTCTACATGGGCGCGCAGGTCGTGATGACGGGCTTTCTGGCGGCGTACCTGGAATCGGGCCACGGGTTCGCGCGCGCGTCGGCGTCTGCGGCCGTGACGGCGTTTTGGGGCGGGGTCTCTATCGGGCGTTTGATCGCCGCCCTGCCGCTCTTGCGCATGCGGCTCTACGAGGTGGCGCTGGCCAGCCTGGGACTGACCGCGCTGTGCAGCTTGGCGGTGGTCGCCGCGCCGTCGCCCGTCGTCGTGCTGGTTAGCGTGGTGCTGGTCGGCCTGGTCATCGGCCCGACCTATACCATGCTGGTGGGCATCGGGGTGCTCTACCGTCCGGCGGTGTCTGGCGTAGTGTCCGGGTTCATTCTGGCCATTGGCGGCACGGGCTACCCGGTGTTCAGCCTGCTGTCGGGCGTCATGGCCGACGCCTGGTCGGTCCGCATGGCTCTGGGGCTGTTCCCGGCCAGCATGGCCATCGCCATGCTCATTCTCCTGGCCGCCCGCCGCTTCCACCGCATGGAAGCCGCGGCAGTCTGAAGCCGCGGCCGGGACAGCCGGCGGCCAGCCTGCGCCGCCTGGGGAGCGGCGCCAGGCGCGCGAGGGTCTGGCGGCCGGCCGCGGGTTAGAGTTCGTGCGCATGGGCGGCGCGGCCGGGCCGGCGGCGCGTGGAGGGAGGCCAGGGATGACGGATGGCCGCGGGGGGCTGGTTGGGGCCGTGGACGTGGGCGGCACCAGCGTGCGGGCGGCGGTGGTGGATGCGGCGGGAACCATTGCAGGGTTCGTCACGCGGCCCACCCAGGCCGCGCGAGGCCCGGACGCCGTCATCGCCGGCATTGCAGACACGCTGCGGGACGCCCTGGCGCGGGCGGCAGTCGCCCCGCAGGCGCTGGCGGCCGTGGGCGTGGGCGCGCCGGGGCCGCTGGACTGGCAGACCGGAGTCATCTACGAGCCGCCCAACCTGCCCGGCTGGGACGCGGTGCCGCTGAGCGACCGCTTGACCGAGGCGCTGGGCGTGGCCGTGTATCTGGAAAACGACGCCAACGCCGCCGCGCTGGCGGAATTCCGCTACGGGAAGGTTCGCGGCGTGCCCCACATGCTGTACGTCACCGTCAGCACGGGCGTGGGCGGTGGGCTGATTCTGGGCGGCCGCCTGTGGCGCGGCGCTTACGGCAGCGCGGGCGAGTTTGGCCACATGACGGTGGACTTCGAGGGGCCGCCGTGCGACTGCGGCAACCGCGGCTGCGTGGAGGCGCTGGCCTCGGGGCCGGACATGGCCCGCTGGGTGCGCCAACAGATCGAGGCCGGCCAGCCCAGCGCTCTGCGCGGCGCCTCCCAGCTTTCCGGCCGCGACGTGGTCGAGGCCGCGCGGCGCGGCGACGACCTGGCGGCGGCGGCGCTCGAACGCGCCGGGCGCGCCGTAGGGTTTGGAATCGTGAACGCCGCCCATCTGGTGAACCTGGACCTGGTCGTGGTGGGCGGCGGCATCGCCAACGCCGGCCCGCTGCTGATGGCGCCGCTGCGGGCCGCCGTGGATCGGCACCTGCTGCGCAGCACGGCGCCGAACCTGCGCATCGAGGCCTGGTCGCTGGGACAAAACGTCGGGATTCTGGGCGCCGCCGCCGCCGCGCGGGCGCGTCTGGCCGACGCGGCGCCCCAGGCCGGCCTGGCCGACATCGAGCCCCAGGCCGGCTAAGCCGCTGCCCCAGACGCCGAAACCCGCGCCGCCGCCCGCGGCTACACTGGCGGCCGCCCCCTCGGACCCCGGCCCAGCCGCCCGCCGCGTCACCCGGCCCCGCCGCCGCACCTCCCCCCAATGACCACGCCCCGCCAGCCGCCCCCGCCCGCATCCCGCGGCCCCCGCGCAGCGGAACGCCCGCCGCCGGCGCTCCGCCCGCCCCGGCCCCGCCCGGCGGCCGCATGACCGCCGACGACGTCGGCCGCGAAGCCGCCCTCTGGCGCATGGCCGACGCCCTGCGCGGCAGCATGGACGCCGCCGAATACAAACACGTCGTCCTCGGCCTCGTCTTCCTCAAATACGCCGCCGACGCCTTCCAGACAGCCCGCGCCCAGCTGCAAAACCAGGAATACGCCGACCCCGAAGACCCCGACGAATACCTCGGGCAAAACATCTTCTGGGTGCCGCCCGAGGCCCGCTGGAAACGCCTCGCCGCCCAGGCCCGCCAGCCAACCATCGGCCAGACCGTCGACCAGGCCATGGCCGCCCTGGAGCGCGACAACCCGGCCCTCCGCGACGTGCTCCCCAAGGACTACGCCCGCCCCGCCCTCGACCAGACCCGCCTCGGCCGCCTCATCGACCGCGTCGGCAACATCCAGGTCGGCGGCCCCGAAGCCCGCGCCCACGACCTGCTCGGCCGCGTCTACGAATATTTCCTCGCCCAGTTCGCCAGCGCCGAAGGCAAAAAAGGCGGCGAGTTCTACACCCCCCGCTGCATCGTCAAGCTGCTGGTCGAAATGCTCCAGCCCTACAACGGCCGCGTCTACGACCCCTGCTGCGGCGCCGCCGGCATGTTCGTCCAGTCCATGGAATTCATCCAAGCCCACGCCAGCGGCAACGGCAACGGCGGCCAGGCCCGCGCCCGCCTCTCCGTCTATGGCCAGGAATCCAACTACACCACCTGGCGGCTCGCCAAGATGAACCTCGCCATCCGTGGCATCGACGGCCATATCACCCGCGGCGACAGCTTCCACGACGACCGCCACTCCGACCTGAAAGCCGACTACATCCTCGCCAATCCACCCTTCAACGTCTCCGACTGGGGCGGCGAGCGGCTCGCCAACGACAGCCGCTGGCATTACGGCGCCCCGCCCCGCCGCAACGCCAACTTCGCCTGGGTGCAGCACATGGTCAGCCGCCTCGCCCCCAACGGCGCCGCCGGCATCGTGCTCGCCAACGGCGCCATGTCCTCCACCCAGGCCGGCGAAGGCCAGATCCGCCAGCGCCTCGTCGAAGCCGGCCTGGTCGACTGCATGGTGGCCCTGCCCGGCCAGTTGTTTTACACCACCCAAATACCCGCCTGCCTCTGGTTCCTGGCCCGCAACCGGCGCGCCGGCGCCCACCGCGACCGCCGCGGCCAGACCCTCTTCATCGACGCCCGCAACCTCGGCCGCATGGTCGACCGCACCCACCGCGACCTCACCGACGCCGACCGCGCCCGCATCACCGACACCTACCACGCCTGGCGCGACCACGGCCCGCCCGTCTACGCCGACGTCCCCGGCTTCTGCAAGAGCGCCGACCTCGACGACATCCGCCGCCACAGCTTCGTCCTCACCCCCGGCCGCTACGTCGGCGTGGAACCCCGCCCCCAGGACACCGAACCCTTCGAACAAAAAATGACCCGCCTCGCCGCCCAATGGCGCAAACACCAGGCCCACGCCGCCCGCCTCGACGCCGCCATCGAAGCCAACCTCGCCGCCCTCGGCTTCGGCCCCGACGAATGACCCCAGCCTCCTCCAGCGAATCGATGCCCCGTCCCCCGCCCTCATCGGCGCACCCGACCCCGCGCAGCCGCCGCGCCCGGAACTGCCATAGAATGCGCACCGTGCACAATGCCCCGCACAGCATGAGCGCCCCGCGCCCGTCACCCCCGCGCCGCCAGGAATCCAAGCCCGCGCCCGCCCACCCTCGGAGCACGGCCAACCCACCCGCCGAGCGCGCCGCCGCCGCCTCGGCCAGGAGGCCATAGATGGACGGCATGCGCTTCATTCGATCCATCCGCCTGCAAAACATCCTTTCCTACGGTCCAGACGGCGATGCGCTGGAACTGGAACCGCTGAACGTGCTCATCGGCCCGAACGCCTCCGGCAAGTCGAACCTGATCGAAGCGCTCTCGCTGCTCGCGGCCGCGCCGCGCGACCTGCAAGCGCCGATTCGCGAAGGCGGCGGCGTCGGTGAGTGGACGTGGAAGGGTGCCGATACACTCGTCGCGGCGACGGTTGAAGCAACGATCGCATCCCCGATGTTTGATATGCCGACCAGATACCGGCTGGCTTTTTGCGATTTATATTCGAGTTTTGACATCTTGGAAGAGAGAATCGAGACGGAGCATCCATATTCCGGCCATGCCCAACCATACCTCTACTACCGCAACCGACCTAGGTATGGCCTTCCGCTGCTCAACGTGCGCACCCAGACGGCCGAGTCGGCGCAGGAGCCGGTCGGCCAGAACGCGAACTCGGCCCCTGCCGATAGATTTGTGCGGCATCTCGAGCGAGAAGAAGTCAAACCCGGAGAGTCGATTCTGTCGCAACGACGTGATATTTCCAGCTACCCAGAGCTTACTATGCTCGCGACCTATTTCGAGCGTATGGATTTCTATCGCGAGTGGAACCTCGGACGCTTCACGCCGCCTCGCCGTCCGCAGCAGGCGGATCTCCCCAATCACGTCTTGCTGGAAGACGCCTCGAATCTTGGGCTGGTGCTGAGCAAACTGCTCAATCAGCCTAAGATAAGACAACAGATACTGGATGGACTAAAGACCTTCTACCCTGCGATCTATCATGTCGGTGTGGAAATCACCGGCGGCGTGGTGCAAATCTTCTTTCACGAACGCGGCCTGCATCAGGCCATTCCCGCAATGCGACTCTCCGACGGCAGCCTGCGCTACCTCTGCTTGCTCGCAGTCCTTCTTGACCCATTCCCGCTTCGGGTCGTCTGCATCGAGGAGCCGGAACTCGGTCTGCATCCCGACGTCATCCCGGACCTGGCAAAGCTTCTGGTCGAGGCTTCCCAGCGCATGCAGCTCTTCGTCACCACGCACTCCGACATTCTGGTCGACGCGCTCACCGAGACGCCAGAGGCCATCATCGTGTGCGAGAAGCCAGAAGCGTCGACGCAGTTGCGCCGGCTCGACCGCGAGGAGTTGAAACCCTGGCTCGAACGATACCGCCTCGGCGAGCTCTGGATCAGCGGCGAACTCGGCGGCAACCGCTGGTGAGCGTCAGGCTCTACGTGGAAGGCGGAGGCGACGGCAAATACCTGAGGTTGGCGTTCCGCCAAGGCTTTATCAGATTCCTGACAAAGGCCGGGTTTTCGGGCCGCATGCCCAAGGTCGTGGCCTGTGGCGGCCGCCAGCAAGCTTACGGCCGCTTCAGGACGGCGCACGAGAAGGACACACAAGGCAGGCCCGCCATGCTCCTGGTCGACGCCGAGCGGCAGGTGGAGACGAAGGACCCGTGGCAGCATCTCGCGGACCGCGACGACTGGAAGCGGCCCCGCGGCGCAACCGACGACCAGTGCCACCTCATGGTGCAGGTCATGGAATCCTGGTTCCTGGCCGACCGCGCGGCGCTCGACGAGGTTTACGGCCAGGGCTTCCAGGCCAGCGCGCTTCCTCGGAATCCGACAATCGAAGACATTCCAAAACGGGACGTCCTTACGAGCCTGGAACGGGCCGCAAGCAGAACGACCAAGGGCCGCTATTCCAAGGGCGCACACAGCTTCGAGATTCTCGCCTCCATCGACCCCGAAAAAGTCGAGCAAGCCTCCCCCTTTGCCAAACGCTTCCTCGACGCGCTCCGCAAAGCTTCGCCATGAGGCCGAAACCCAGCGCGCGGCTCGTGATTCCGGCCATCGAGTCCCGGCGCGCCGAGGTGCAGGAACTTTGCCGCCGCCATCAGGTCGCGCGCTTGGACCTGTTCGGCTCGGCCGCGGCAGGGCGCCGGCATTCCCCCGAAAGCGACCTGGACTTCCTGGTCGAGTTTCAGCCAGCGGCGCTCGACGCCTACGCGGACGCCTACTTCGGATTGCTGGAATCTTTGCAGCAACTCTTCGGCCGCCCCATCGACCTGGTGATCGATTCTTCCATCGACAACCCATACTTCCGGCAATCGGTCGAGCAAACCAGGACGCGCGTCTATGAAGCCTGAGGCTCGGAAGTATCTGTACGACATGCAGAAAGCCGTTCGGCTGCTGCACCAGTTCACCGCCGGCAAGACCATCGAGGATTACCGGCGCGACGCCATGCTGCGGGCCGCCGTGGAGCGCGAATTCGAGATCATCGGCGAGGCGCTGGGCCGTCTGGCCCGGGTCGATGCGTCGGTGGCCGCACAAATCAGCGAACACCGGCGCATCATCGCCTTTCGGAATTACTTGATCCATGCGTACGCCGACGTGAGCGACCGACTGGTCTGGAATGTCGTCGAGACGAATCTTACGGTGCTCAGCGCCGAAGTCGACGCACTGTTGAGTTCCGCAGACGGCGAGAACGCATGAAAAGCTTCACCATGAAGGCGAACCCCAGCGTGCCGGATGGATGGCGGGACGTGCGTATTGGTGAGATTGCGAATCTCGTAGGTGGCAGCACTCCGTCTACAAAGGTGCCGGAATTCTTTGACGGTGATATCCCCTGGGTGACACCCAGGGACCTTTCTTCTCACCACGATAGGTACGTGTACCATGGAGCGCGAAGCCTGTCAGAAGCGGGATTGAATAGCTGTTCTGCAAAGCTGCTCCCGCGTGGAGCGGTACTCCTTTCGACTCGTGCGCCGATCGGGTACGTGGCTATTGCTGGAACGGAGGTTGCGACGAATCAAGGCTTTCGTAGTCTTCTTTTCTCTGACGATGTCATCCCAGAATATGCCTACTACTGGCTCAAAGATAATACAGAAGAGTTGAAGCGCCATGCGTCTGGCTCGACATTCCAAGAGCTTTCGGGGTCGGCACTGAAGGAGATCCGAATCCCTCTCCCGCCCCTGGCGGAGCAGCGGGAGATTGCTCGGGTGCTGGGGGCGTTGGACGACAAGATCGAGCTGAACCGGCGCATGAACCGGACGCTGGAGGACATGGCGCGCGCCCTCTTCCAGTCCTGGTTCGTGGACTTCGACCCCGTGCGCGCCAAAGCCGCCCTCGAACCCAACCCCCCGCACCCCACCCCCTGGCCCCCCGCCCGAGCCCGCGCCTACCTAAACACCCTCCCCCCAAAAACCACCGCCCTCTTCCCCTCCCGCCTGATAGACTCCGAACTGGGGCCAATTCCGGAGGGCTGGCAGGTCAAACCGCTGGGAGACATCGCCGAGCTTGTGCGCGACAGCGTGAACCCGCTCACCGAGCCGCGGACCATATTCAGCCACTTCAGCATCCCTGCCTACGACGACGGCCAGACGCCGAAGCAGGAACGCGGCGAAAGTATCAAGAGCGCCAAGTCGCGCGTGCCGCCCGGCAGCGTGCTCCTCTCGAAGCTCAACCCAGAGATCGAGCGCGTCTGGCTGGCCGACGTCGAATCCGAGCCCGGACAGGCCGTCTGCTCCACCGAATTCTTGGTCCTCCGGCCCAAACCGCCGTTCCAACGTAGCTACCTCTACTGCCTCGCCCGCTCCATCCCCTTCCGAGAGCAACTCCAATCCCTAGTCACCGGCACCTCCAAAAGCCACCAGCGCGCTCCAGCGCGAGATATCCTCTCAATGAGTGTGCCCATTCCGTTGCCACGGATCGCCGAGGTGTTTGAGACGACCTCATGGGCACTCTTCAGTCGTGCGCTCGTCTGTCGTAGAGGATTGCGCATGCCCGCTGCCTTGCGAGACACACTGATTCAAAAGCTTGTTTCTGGAGAGGTGCGTGCGGGAAACAGCATCATCAAAGGTGCTAGATAATGATAATGAGCAAGATAATGACAATAGACAAGGAGTTTGTTCTTGATGCTCTGCTGAAGTATAATTTCCTTCCTACTCAAACTAAATACCGCGATGAGATGCCCCCGATATTGTCATCGATATCTTTCTCAAAGTCTGTTGCTGAAAAACTAGACCAGTGCAATTTTAAGCGACCGAGAGAGTACCCAGGATATGACGCTGTTGAGTATATGCTAACACGCTACAATGGTGTCCCACGCGTTTGTTCCATCCCGCATCCGTTAGCGTATTCAAAGCTGGCATTATGTATCCATAGAAATTGGCATCGCATACCCAGGATAGACAGTAATTCAAACAGCCGGAGTTGGCCTCGTAGGCACAGGGACGGACGGATTTTTATCATGAGCTATGACGATTGGTCTGAACGCACACAAATTGATAGTGATCTAAGGTTTGGAAGGCGATTCATTGTTAGAACTGATATTACAAATTTCTTTCCGAGTATCTACACCCATTCAATTCCTTGGGCCTTGGTTGGGTTTGATCGCGCCAAGAGGGATCGATCACGTAGTAACTATTGGTTCAATAGGATTGACTTATATACACGTTTCATGAAGCGAAATGAAACTCAAGGAATCCTCATCGGCCCGGCAACTTCCAACTTGATTTCCGAGGTGATTCTTGAACGAGTTGATCGGAATTTGCGAGTGGAATTTGATTTTGTTCGGTATTGTGACGATTATACAGCGTATTGCTATACGCTTGAAGAGGCTGAGAATTTCCGCTCTCAACTGCGGAAAGAGCTCGCAGAATTCAAGCTTCTTCTAAACATCGCCAAGACCAACATTTGTTCACTGCCACAGCCATCCACGGACAGTTGGGTTTCTGAGCTATCTATGGCGCTACCGAAACAAGATATTGTGAGTTATTATGATGCGATTTCTTATCTAGACTTTGCTGTAAGTCTGGCTGATCAGACGCCTGAAGGGAGTGTGCTGAAGTATGCGCTACGATCGCTTTCAGCGCAGAAACTCACTCCAGACGCGAAGGACAAAATTCTCGGTTATGCGATCAATCTGGCGTTCTATCACCCTGTGCTGATGCCGTTGCTCGGCAAACTTATTGGCTCTATGAGTGCGAGTAGATTGCGGCAGCATCACCATAAGATCCAGACACTTACTTTTGAGCACGCATGTTCAGAACTGTCAGACGCAGTTTCGTGGGCGCTATACTACTCTATAAAATACCAGATTCCAATTGAAAAAAAATCTGCAGAACTGGTCGTGAAATCTCGTGACTGTGTGCCACTCCTTCTTTTGTATTTATCTGGTGATTCGCAGCACCAGTGCAAGGTGATTTCATTCGCTAATAGTCTTGATAAGTCTGATTGCTATTTGCTTGACCAATACTGGCTGCTTCTATATCAGCTATTTCTTGACTGCAAAATCGGAGATCCCTACAAATGCTGTGGTGATCCCAGTTTTGATATTATGAAAGCTGGTGGTGTATGTTTTATTGACCGCCGGGTGCTTCATCCTTTGAACAGATCCTAACGCTGCTTGATTACCGCCGGCACCTGTTTCCACTACGCGTTTAGGACTAAGATCGATTCGAAATCCATCCCTGCCGTTTCGCCAGATCCGGCGGGCCGCGTTGGTACAATGGTCGTTGAGTGCGGAGCTTGTGACGCTTGGTGGCGATGAATCGCGTGGGAGAGGAACTAGGTCGATGCTGACCAGCCTGACCATCCGCAATTTCAAGCGGTTTGGGGAGGTGGAAATCGAGTTGGGGAGTCCGGTGGTGTTCATTGGGCCGAACAACTCGGGCAAGACCTCGGCGATGCAGGCGCTGGCGTTGTGGGACATTGGGCTGCGGCGGTGGAACGAGAAGCACGGCGGCAAGGACGCGCCCGAGCATCGGCCGGGAGTGACCGTCAACCGCCGCGACCTGATCGCCATTCCCGTCCCCGGCGCCCGCTTGTTGTGGCGCGGCATGCGCGTGCGCAACCGTGGGCCACGTCATGGCCGTGTTCCGGTGGCGTACTCTTGCGGGTGGCCGTGAAGCAGACGGACGCCGCATGACCGCCACGCTTCTGACCGTCCTCGACCAGGAGGAAGCCCTGTCGCGCGTCTATGCGCGGGCGGTGGCGGCGCGGGCCGGCTATGTCTGCGCCGACTACGATCTGGATCGGGACGGCATTGACCTGCGCATCCAGGCCGGCGGAGGGATGCGACCCGCGCTGGAGTTGCAGCTGAAGGCGACCGTGAACCTGGGCGCGCCGCATGACGACGGGTGCTACCGCTTTCCGCTGAAGCGCCGGAATTACGACTTGCTCCGCTTGCCGACCCAGACTCCTCGGCTGCTGGTGGTGCTCGATCTTCCGAGTGATTGTCAGGACTGGATGACGATCACCGATGCCGAACTGGTGCTCAGGCGGTGCGCGTACTGGCTGAATCTGCGAGGATTGGCTGAGACAGACAATCGAACGTCGGTCACGGTCGCCATTCCCAGCGCGAACCTGTTTGACGTGGATGGTTTGCGCTCGCTCATGGGCCAGTCGAGGAAAGGCAGCATCCGATGAGAGCCAGCATTCGGGACACGCAGGCCTTGCGCGCGGTATCCCCCGCGGCGCTGTCGGCGTACGCCCGCGCTGCCGGCTGGAGAAAGACGGACGACTACGGCGAGCATTCGGACGTGTACGCCGCCGAGGAACGGCCCGAGGTGATTATCCCGCGCACGCAGCGCCTGGGGGATTACGCCCGCGTTGTTTCACGCCTCATCGACATCTTCGCCCGCGCCGCCGAGACGGACGAACTGGCGCTCTACCGGGACCTGGTGACGGCCGACCGCGACGTCATCCGCGTGCGGGCCGCCGAGAGCGGCGACGGCGCGGTGCCGGTGAGCGATGGAGTCGCGCTCATGCAAGGCGCGTACGACATGCTCCTGGCCGCTGCTCGCTCCCTGAGTAATCGGCGGCCTGTCTACCACGGCCGCCCCGACAAGAAAACGAGCGAGTATTTGCGCCGGGTTCGCCTGGGACAAACCGAACAGGGCAGCTTTGTCGCCACGTTGCTAACTCCTGTTATTTCTCCGCCGACGCAGCCAGCGTTCGGTCCAGATTGGCCGCCAGCCGCCGACCCGATCGAGCGGAAGGTCACCAAGCGTCTGTCTTGCGCGCTGAAAGCAGTGCGCAAAGCGACCGAGCGAACGGTCAGCGGAGGCGACAGTGCCTTCTTCGAGGCTGTGGACAACGGCGTAAGCGCCAATCTGTGCGACGCGCTCGTTACGCTGGTCGAACCGTTCCCCGCGCTGGACGTCAGCTTGGTGTGGGCGCGCACGCACCCGGTGAAACCCGAGCGGGACGTCGTTTGTTTTGCCAGCGGCGACGCCCCGATTCTGCGCGGGGCCGCACAGTCGTTCCGCGCGCGTGAACCGCAACCGGACGCGCGGGTGTTCGGGTTTGTCCAACGACTGCAACGCGACCAACAGGAAACGGACGGCACGGTCACGCTGCGGGCCTACGTTGATGATGGACCCGTCAAGTCGGTGACGGCTGTTTTGAATCAATCCGACTACGAACGCGCCATCCAGGCCCATAGTGAGAAGGCGGCGATCATCGCTAAGGGCGACCTGGAACAAACCGGGCAGCGCTGGCGCTTGCTGAACCCGAGCATTGTGGAGGTCATTCTGAACGAAGACGACCCTGTCGAGAGCGGCTAGAGCCGACACCAGGCAATGCGTTCCGTGATCGACGTGCAATTCAGGGCGAGCGTGAAGCTGGACGCCATCGCGCGGGTGGCGGGGGAGGCCGAGCCGCGGGGGAGTGAGGCGTGAGCGGTGCCGCGGCGGCGTCACGGCGGGCGCGGGGCTTGGAGGGTCTGGACAGCGAGGCCTGTGCTCCGCGGGCATTTCTATGACCACCTCTACGAGCACTGCTGCGACCACGCTGAAGGAAGCGGACGTGGAGCGGGCGGCCTTGGAGTGGTTGGCGGAGCTTGGCTGGCTGGCGGCGCATGGGCCGGAGATTGGGCCGGGCGGGGCGGCGGCGGAGCGGGCGGATTATGGGCAGGTGGTGTTGGAGGCGCGGCTGCGAGGAGCGCTGGCGGCGCTCAATCCCGACCTGCCGGCCGAGGCGCTGGACGATGCGTATCGAAAGCTGACCCGTCCGGAAGGGTCCACGCTGGACGCGCGCAACCGCGCGTTTCACCGCATGGCGGTGGACGGCGTGACGGTGGAATACCGCGCGCCGGGCGGGGCGATTCGCGGGGCGCAGGCGCGCGCGGTGGACTTCGACTATCCAGGAACCAACGACTGGCTGGCGGTCGACCAGTTCAGCGTGACGGAAAACCGCAGGACGCGGCGGCCGGACATCGTGCTGTTCGTCAACGGGCTGCCGCTGGGTTTGATCGAGCTGAAGAACCCGGCGGACGAGGACGCCAGCATCTGGACGGCCTGGCAGCAGCTGCAAACCTACAAGGACGAACTGCCGGCGCTGTTTGCGCTGAACGAGGCGCTCATCGTGTCGGACGGCGTCCAGGCGCGCATCGGGACGCTGACGTCGGGGCGGGAGTGGTTCAAACCCTGGCGCACGGTGAGCGGCAGGACGCTGGCCGACCGGCGCGTGCCGGAGCTGCGCGTGCTGCTGGCGGGGGTCTGCGCGCCGGAACGCTTTCTGGCGCTGCTGCGCGACTTCATCGTGTTCGAGGACGACGGCAGCGGCGCGCTGGCGAAGAAGGCGGCGGGGTATCACCAGTTCCACGCCGTGCAGGTGGCGGTGGAGGAAACGCTGCGGGCGGCGCGCTTGCAGGCGGCGGCGCTGGCCGAACCGGCCGGCCGCTACGCATCCGAGCCGCAGCCCGGCGGCGTTCCCGGCGACCGGCGCATTGGCGTGGTGTGGCATACGCAGGGGTCGGGCAAGAGCCTGACGATGGCTTTCTACGCGGGCGCGGTTATCCGCGACCCGCGCATGCAGAACCCGACGGTGGTGGTGCTGACCGACCGCAACGATCTGGACGACCAGCTGTTTGGGGCGTTTGCGCGCTGCCAGGATCTGCTGCGGCAGCCGCCGACGCAGGCGCGGAGCCGCGCCGACCTGCGCCGCCAGCTGGCCGCGGCGTCTGGCGGCGTGGTGTTCACCACCATCCAGAAGTTCTTCCCGGACGCGGCCGGCGATGCGCATCCCGCACTGTCGACCCGCCGCAACATCGTGGTGATCGCCGACGAGGCGCACCGCAGTCAGTACGACTTTATCGACGGCTTCGCCCGCCACATGCGCGACGCCTTGCCGCACGCGTCGTTCGTGGGGTTTACGGGCACGCCCATCGAGCGGGCCGACGCCAACACGCGCGCGGTGTTTGGGGAATACATCAGCGTCTACGACATTCAGCAGTCGGTGAACGACGGCGCCACGGTGCCCATCTACTACGAGAGCCGCCTGGCGCGGCTGGCGCTGGACGAGCGCGAGCGCGAGCGCATCGACCAGGAGTTCGAGGAGGCCACCGAGGGCGAAGAGGTGGACGGCAAGGAACGGCTCAAGACCCGCTGGGCGCAGCTGGAGGCGGTGGTGGGCGCCGAGCCGCGGGTGCGGCAGGTTGCCCAAGACATTGTGGAGCATTTCGAGCGGCGGCAGGAGGCGCTGGACGGCAAGGCGATGGTGGTGTGCATGAGCCGCCGTATCTGCATCGACCTCTACCGCGAACTGGCGCGCCTGCGCCCCGCCTGGCACGACGAGCACGACGAGCGCGGCCGCGTGAAGGTGGTGATGACCGGCGCGGCCGCCGACCCGACGGACTGGCAGCCGCATATCCGCACGAAGGCGCGGCGCGAGGCGCTGGCGCGGCGCTTTCGCGACCCCGCCGACCCGTTCCAAGTGGCGCTGGTGCGCGACATGTGGCTGACGGGCTTCGACGCGCCCAGTCTGCACACCATGTACCTGGACAAGCCGATGCGCGGGCACGGGCTGATGCAGGCCGTGGCGCGGGTCAACCGGGTGTTTCGGGACAAGCCCGGCGGCCTGGTGGTGGACTATCTGGGCGTGGCGCACGAACTCAAGCGCGCGCTGGCGGCCTACACCGACAGCGGCGGCCACGGGCGCGCCGTGCTCGATCAGGACGAGGCGCTGGCGGTGCTGCAGGAGAAATACGAGGTGTGCTGCGGCCTGTTTCACGGGTTCGACTGGTCGGCCTGGACGGCGGGCGCGTCGGAACGGCTGGCCCTGCTGCCCGCGGCGCTGGAGCACGTGCTGGCGCAGAGGGACGGCAAGGAGCGCTGCGTGACTGCCGTGCGCGAGCTGTCGCAGGCCTTTGCGCTGGCCGCGCCGCGCGAGGAAGCGCTGCGGATTCGGGACGACACGGCGTTCTTCCAGGCGGTGCGCGCGCAGCTGCTGAAACGCGCGCCGGGCGAGCCGCAGCCGGCGGAGGAGCTAGACCACGCCCTGCGCCAGATCGTGTCGCGCGCGGTGGCCGCGGAGGGCGTGCTGGACATCTTCGCCGCCGCCGGGCTGGACTCGCCGGATATTTCGGTGTTGTCCGACGAGTTTCTGGCCGAAGTGCGCGGCACGCCGCACCGCAATCTGGCGGTGGAGCTGCTGCGCCGGCTGCTGAAACGCGACGTGGCGGTTCGGCGGCGCAGGAACGTGGTGCAGGGCCGCTCGTTTGCGGAGATGTTGGAGATGATTTTGCGCCGTTACCAGAACCGCGCGGTGGAAGCGGCGCAGGTGATCGAGGAACTTATCCAGCTGGCGCGCGACATGCGCGCCGCCAACGCCCGCGGCGAACAGCTGGGGCTTTCCGACGAAGAACTGGCCTTCTACGACGCGCTGGAAACCAACGACAGCGCGGTGCAGGTTCTGGGCGACGAAACGCTGCGGGACATTGCGCGCGAATTGGTGGAGACGGTTCGCAGTAATACGTCCATCGACTGGACGCTGCGCGAAAGCGTGCGCGCCTGGCTGCGCACGCGGGTGCGCCGCGTGCTGCGCAAGCACAAATATCCGCCGGACAAGGAAGAAAAAGCCACGAACACCGTGCTGGAACAAGCCGAGGCGCTGTCGCACGCCTGGGCGGTGTGAGGGGCTGCGGGTGACGGCCGCGGCGGCAACGGGCCGCCGGGTCGAGCGAGCGCCGAGACCTGGCCCGCGCGCCGCTTACTTAGCATCGCACTCCAGACACCTGAAAAGGACGGACCACTGCACGCCTTCGGGGACGTCGGCGGTCACCATTACCGGGCCCGGGGGAATATCCGCGTCTTTGCCATGGCCCACGCGGAAGACTTTATCGCGGCCGCCGTGCCATCGTACGCTGCCGCCGCTGTTACCGCGGGCGTAGCTGAGGGATACGGGGATGTCGTTCGCGTCGCCCTCCGACAGGTGCAGCTCCGCGGCCCACAGCCCGGCGGGCAGGCGGACTGGCTTGCCCACGCCGCTGGCCACTGGCAGGTCGGTGACCGTGCTGTCGACCTCCAGTTCGCGCGGCGCGTCCGAAGTAAGGGCCGCCGTCACCTCGCGCCAGTAGAGCTCGTCGCGCACGAGCGTCCACACGAAGGCGGCGGTGAGAATCGTGAGCACGACCGGAACGTAGGCCGCGGCAATTCGCGCTGACATGGCCGACCCTTTCTCCGCAGCGGGCGGGCCATCGCCGGCCCGTCGGCTCGGCAGCGGTGCACGGGCACACTTCCAGCATACGCCGACCGGCCTCCATGCCCCCGGGCTCCGCGGCGGCCGGCGGCCGGCACACGTGGGGGCGTCTTCGAGGACTCGTCATTCCTGCGAGCAGCCCGCCCATGCCTTTCCCGGACGTGATTGGGGGCGCTCGATAGGGGTCGGGAATCCATTGGCGGCCGCGTAGGGGTTCGCCGGCCCGTCGAGCGCGCCGCGGCCCGACCCGGCAGGGATTTAGTCCGAGGTATCCGCGGCGGGCGCAGGGCCTTTGTCGATCACGTCCGCCATCACGCGCATGAAATTCTCGCCTGCGATGGCGTCCAGGGTGCGCGCGCTGTAGCCGCGGCGTTCCAGCGCGGCCAAGAACTGCGGCGTCTGGTCGACCGCGGCGAAGCCCTCCACCGGGTCTTCCAGGCCGTTGAAGTCCGTGCCGATGCCCACGTGGTCGGCGCCCGCCAGGTTCACCAGGTAGTCCGTCGCGTCGACCAGTGCGTCCAGGCCAACCGTGGGAAGCGAGCCATACAGCGGCGGATCGCCGCCGCGGCGGAAGCGGGCTTCGGCCTCGAACGGATCGACCGCGCCCCGCCGCACGTCGGCCAGCAGCGCCAGCCGCTGGGCGGGGTCGACGGCCTGGACGCCGGGGCCTGCGGTGCGGCCGTGCAGGCAGCCGATGTCTGCGAACGCCGACGAGCAATGCACGCCGATAACGCCGCCGCCGTCGGCAATGCGCCGGATGTGGTCGTCCGAGAGGTTGCGCCGCAGCGGGCTGACCGCGCGCGGGTTGGAATGCGAGGCCGCGATGGGGTGGGAGCTTTCCGCCAGCACGTGGTCGATGGCGCGGGGCGAGGCATGCGAGACGTCGATCAGGATGCCCAGCCGGTTCAGCTCGCGCACCACCGCGCGGCCGAACGCCGTCAGGCCGCCGGGGACGCGCTGCTCGGCGTCGCAGTCGATCCAGGGCAGCGGCGCGGCGTGCACCAGTCCCGTGACCCGCAGCCCCACCTGGTGGTAGGCGCGCAGCATGGCCAGGTCGTCCCCCAGCAGCAGGTTTTCGGTGTGCAGCAGCACCGCGGTCTGGCCAGCCGCCGCCGCCGCGCGGACGTCGGCCGTGGAGGTTGCCAGCGTCAGGCTGCGGGAGGCGCCGCACAGACGGCGCACGGCGTCGAACCCGCGCAGGACGCGCTGCACGCCCGCCGCGCCCTCGAACAGCGTGCGCCGCGCCACGGCGGTGTTTGGATGCTCGCAGCCGTGCATAGCGTTGCGCGGGTCGACCGTGAACTCGCCCGGCGCGCCCAGGGACAGCCAGACGCACGACACGCCGCCGCGCCGCAGTTTCGGGATGTCCACCTGCCGCCCGGGAACGTCGGCGGCAGGGTCGACGTACTCGACGCGCTGCGCGGTGATCTCGCGTTGCATGTGCAGATGCGCCAGCACCGTCACGCGGGCGCCGGACGACCCGGCCTCGGCGGGCCGGGTCGACGCGGCGGCCTCGGCGGCCTCGGCTGGCGGAGTGGTCTGGGCGGGCATGGCGTTCCTCTCCGGGACGACGACCCTAGCGCCGGCAAGGCTACGCCTTCGGCAAGGCGCAGGGCGAATCACGCCGCAGGGCGCAAGGCGCCGCACGCGCCGCGCCGACCATCGGCGGCGCCCCCGCTCCCCGCGGACGGCTCGCGCCGGAGCGATTGCGCGGGCCGTGGACGTCCGATGGCGTCGGTTCGTCATTCGTTCGTGTAGAATGCGGGCCTATGTCGGCGACTGACCACGGCGCGGCCGCGGGCGGCCTTGCGGGGCTGGGGTTTCACCCCAGCGTTGCGGCGTGGTTTCGGTCCCAGTTCAGCGCGCCGACAGACGCGCAGGCGGCGGCGTGGCCGTCGATTCGGGCCGGGAGCGACACGCTGGTGGCCGCGCCGACCGGGTCGGGCAAGACGCTGGCGGCGTTTTTGACCGGCATCGACAGGCTGATGCGGCAGGGGGAGGCCGCGCCGCTCGACCCGGTCACGCGCATCGTCTACGTGTCGCCGCTCAAGGCGCTGGGCAACGACATCGAACGCAACCTGCAAGCGCCGCTGCAGCAGATCCGCGAGCTGGCCGCGGCGCGCGGCGCGGCGGCGCCCGACATTCGGGCGGCGGTGCGCACCGGCGACACGCCCGCCGCGCAGCGCCGCGCGATGGTGCAGCGTCCGCCGCACATCCTGATAACCACGCCCGAGTCGCTCTACCTGGTGCTAACGGCCGCAAAGTCGCGCGAGACCCTGCGCCGCGTGGACACCGTTATCGTGGACGAAATCCACGCCCTGGCGCGCGACCGCCGCGGCGTGCATCTGGCCCTGTCGCTGGCGCGGCTGGACCACGTCTGCGAGCGGCGCCCCCAGCGCATCGGGCTGTCGGCCACGCAGCGGCCCATCGACGAGATTGCGGCGCTGCTCACCGGCCGCGCCGCCGACGGCCAGCCGCGGCCGTGCAGCGTGATCGACCTGGGCCACGCGCGCGATCTGGACCTGGCGATCGAGACGCCGCCCACCGACCTGGAAGCCGTGGCCCCGCGCGAACAGATGGACCTCACCTACGACCGCATGGCCGAACTGATCGCCGAACACCACACCACGCTGGTCTTCGTCAACACGCGCGCGCTGGCCGAGCGCGTGGCCCACAACCTGCGCGCGCGTGTGGGCGATCTGGCCGTGGCCAGCCACCACGGCAGCCTGTCCAAAGAGCGCCGCCAGCGCGTGGAACAGCAGCTCAAAGAGGGCGGCCTACGGGCGCTGGTGGCCACCGCCTCGCTCGAACTGGGCATCGACATCGGCAGCATCGACCTGGTGTGTCAGATGGGCTCGCCGCGCAGCATCGCCGCCTTGCTGCAACGCATCGGCCGCTCCGGCCACTCGCTGGGGCTGCAACCCAAAGGCCGCCTGTTCCCCACCACGCGCGACGAGCTGGTGGAAAGCGCGGCGCTCGTGCGCGCCGTGCGCGCGGGTCTGCTCGACCGCATCGTGCAGCCGTCCGCGCCGCTCGACGTGCTGGCCCAGCAGATCGTGGCCGAAGCCGCCTGCGAAGACTGGGCCGTGGACGACCTCTTTGCGCTCGTGCGCGCGGCGGCGCCCTATCGAACGCTGCCGCGCGCGGCGTTCGACGAGATCGTGCAGGTGCTGGCCGCCGGCATCGGCGACGGCGCCGGGCGCGCGCCGCCGCTGCTGCACCACGACCGCATCAACGGCGTGGTGCGGGGGCGCCGCGCCGCCCGCCTCACCGCGCTCCAAAACGGCGGCACCATCCCCGAAATGGGCGACTACCGCGTGGTGGCCGAGCCGGACGAGACCTACGTCGGCTCCGTCAACGAAGACTTCGCCATCGAGAGCATGGCGGGCGACATCTTTCTGCTGGGCAGCACCTCCTGGCAGATTCGCCGCGTGGCGCAGAACACCGTGCGCGTCGTGGACGCGCAGGGCGCGCCGCCCACCATCCCGTTCTGGTTGGGCGAAGCCCCCGGCCGCACGGCCGAACTTTCCCAGGAAGTCGGCCGCCTGCGCCGCGATGTCGTCCAGCGGCTCGACGACCCCGAGCTGGTGCCCTGGCTGCGCGCCGCCTGCGCCTTGTCGGACCTGGGCGCGCGGCAAGCCGCCGACTATCTGCGCGCCGCCTACGCCAGCCTGCGCGTCATGCCGTCCGACCAGGACGTGGTGTTCGAACGCTTCTTCGACGAGTCCGGCGGCATGCAGCTGGTGGTGCACGCGCCGTTCGGCCAGCGCGTCAACCGCGCCTGGGGGCTGGCCCTGCGCAAGCGTTTCTGCGTGCGCTTCGACTTCGAGCTGCAAGCCGCCGCCAACGACGACGCCATCCTGCTCTCGCTGGGACCGCAGCACTCGTTCCCGCTCGAAGAGACCTACCGCTACGTCACCGCCGGCAACGCCGCGGCCTCGGTGCAGCAGTCCATTCTTTACACCCCCCTGTTTCCCACGCGCTGGCGCTGGAACCTGGCGCGCGCCCTGGCCATTCCGCGCATGCGCGGCGGCAAGCGCATGCCGCCCAACATCCAGCGCATGCGCGCCGACGATCTGATGGCGGCGGTGTTTCCCGAACAGATCGGCTGCCAGGAGAACCTGTCCGGCCCGCTCACGCCGCCCGACCACCCCTTGATCCGGCAAACCATCCACGACTGTCTGTACGAGGCCATGGACGTGCACGGGCTGGTGGACACCCTGGGCCGCGTGGAGGCGGGCGGCATTCGCTATCACGCGCGCGACACCACCGAGCCGTCGCCGCTGGCGCACGAGGTGCTGAACGGCAAGCCCTACACGTTTCTGGACGACGCGCCGCTGGAAGAGCGCCGCTCCCGCGCCGTTGCGGTGGGGCGCGCCTTGCCCGACAGCTCCCGCGACCTGCGCCGCCTCGACCCCGAAGCCGTTGCGCGCGTGCGCCAGGAGGCGTGGCCGCAGCCGCGCGACAGCGAGGAAGTGCACGAAGCGCTCCTGAGCTTCGTTGCCGTCCGCGAGGAGGCCGTGCGCCCCTGGCGCGGCTGGCTGCACGAGCTGGCCGCCCGCGGGCGCGCGGCCAGCGTCCACGTCGACGGCCGCCGCGTCTGGTTCGCGGCCGAGCACGTGCGCCTGGTGCGCCTGCTGTTCCCCGATTGCGGCGTCCCGCCGCTGCAACTGCCGCCGGGCGCGGCCACCACCGTTGCCGACCGGGACGAAGCGCGGCGGCGCCTGCTGCGCGGCCACGCGGCCGCCGCTGGCCCGATAACCGACGGCGAGCTGGCCGACCGCTGCGGCCTGCCCGCCATCGACGCGGCGCGCGGCCTGGTGCAGCTGGAAGCCGGCGGGTTCGTGCTGCGCGGCGCGTTCCGCGGCGTGGACGCGCAGGAGTTCTGCGACCGGCGGCTCCTGGCGCGCATCCACCGCCTGACCCTGGAGCGGCTGCGGCGCGAGATCGATCCAGTCTCCGCCCGCGACTTCATGCGCTTTCTGCTCCGCTGGCAGCGTTTGGCGCCGGGCTGCCAGCTGCACGGCAAAGCCGGCCTGCGGCGCGTCATCCAGCAGCTGCAAGGCTTCGAGATTCCCGTCGGCGCATGGGAACGCCAGGTGCTGGCCGCGCGCGTGGCCGATTACCAGCCGCAGTGGCTGGACGACCTCTGCTTGTCGGGCGAGGTGGTGTGGGGCCGGCTGAGCCAGCGCGCCGCCGAGGCCGACCGGCGCGGCGCGGCCGCCACGCGCGCCACGCCCCTGGCCCTGGGCATGCGCGAAGACTTTCACGTGCTGCTGCGCGCGGCGCGCTGGTCCGACCAGGCCGCGGATGCGCGCGGCCCAGCCGCGCCGAACGGCTTGCACGGCGCGGCGCGCGAGATCGAGGCGCTGCTGCATGACCGCGGCGCCCTCTTCTTCGAGCAGATCGTGCGGCACACGCGCCGCCTGCCGTCCGACGTGGAAGACGGCCTGCGCGACCTCATCGCCGCCGGCCGCATCGCATCCGACGGCTTTCAGAGCCTGCGCGCCATCGCCGCCGGCTGGGCGTCCGCCTCGCGCCGCCGCCGCTGGCGGCCGGCGCGCGCTCGCAGCCGCTTCGCCGCCGGCGGGCCGCCCGGCCGCTGGTCCCTGCTGGACGCCGCCGCCGACCCGCTCGACCGCGACGACCTGGCCGAAGCCGTGGCCGTGGTGCTGCTGGAACGCTACGGCGTGGTTTTTTACGACCTGGTGCAGCGGGAAAGCCTGCGCGCGCCCTGGCGCGACGTGCTGCGCGCCCTGCGCACCTTCGAAGCGCGCGGCGAGATTCGCGGCGGGCGCTTCGTGGCCGGGTTCTCAGGCGCGCAGTTCGCTCTCCCCAGCGCCGTCAAGGCCCTGCGCCAGGTGCGGCGCGGCCCCGCCGACGGCGCCGCCGTCCAGATCGCCGCCGTCGATCCGCTCAACCTCACCGGCATCGTCACCCCAGGCCCGCGGGTCGCCGCGCAATACGGCCACACGCTCACGCTGGTGGACGGCCTGCCCCAGGAAGCCCCGGCGCCAGCCCCAGCCGCCGCCGGCTGACCCCCGGCGCGCGCCGCCGTCCCCAGGCGCGCTCCCCACGCCGCACGGCGCGGAGACCCCGCGTGCACGACGGCGCGGCGCAGTGATTCCTGGCCGGCCGACCGGTCGCTAGGCGCGCGCGGTGCGCCTCGGCCGCCTGCGCCAGCGGAACCCCGCGGTCCACCAGCAGCGACGGCTCGCCTCAGCGGTCGACCTGCGCCGTGCGGGTCTTCACGAAAGACACCTCCCACGCGCGCTCCAGGCTCACGGCACGCTGCCCCGTGTCGATGCGGGCGATGGGCCAGGCGGGGAGCGCGACGCGCGCCCGGCAGCCGCCGTCCACGAACGCCCCGTGCTCGGCGAAGTCGAAGTCGAGCAGCTCGGCGCCGTACCGTGCGCGGTCGGCGCGCAGGTCGGCCGCGTGGGCGGGCGTGACGTGCAGGAAGAAGCGCTGGCGCACGTCGTCCGCCGTGCAAGGCGTCTTGCGGTAGG
The DNA here is from genome assembly GCA_958296175.1 of uncultured Chloroflexota bacterium. Classification (GTDB taxonomy): domain Bacteria; phylum Chloroflexota; class UBA11872; order UBA11872; family UBA11872; genus UBA11872. The sequence continues at coordinate 158,857 of OY282448.1, read as the reverse complement.
TCAGCGCCGCTCCGTCCAGCTCGACGTCGAACGTCGAGCGCCGCACGCCGCCGAGCGGGGCCTCGGCAACGGCGAACTCCGCGTCCCAGACGTCGCCGGCACCGGGGACGTATTGGCCGGTGCGGACGTGGGCCAGGGCGTAGGTTGGGAGTGAGACGACCGCCAGACACAGCCCGTGGGCGGCGGCGCTGCTGTGGTCGAAGACGAGGTCCAGATTGTCGAAGCCGTGCGGCGCGCGGTAGGCGGGCAGGTCGGCCGGGTTCGCGGGGACGACGTGCAGGAAGAAGCGCGCGGCGTCGAGGTCGTCGGCGCCGCAGGGGCGCTTGTGATAGATCAGCGCGGTGTCGGTGAGATAGACGTCGAAGTCTGCGCGCGCGGCTGGGGGACCGAAGGCGCCGGCGTCGGCGGCCGCGGCCACGTCGCGGAACCGCGTGGGCGCGCGGGTGCTGGCGACCACGCCGCCGTACGCCCGCACCTGGTGCACGACCGGCGGCCGCGTTCCGGGGGGCAGGGGCGCCCAGCCGCCGTCGTCGAGGGACACGATGCCAAGCTGGACGCCCGTCAGCGCCAGCAATCGCCGCCGTTGCGCTTCGGGCAGCATGTACGCATCCCCGCGGCGTGCAATGTCCGGGACAAACAACAAGTCGTCGGGATAGCGCTGGAGCAGATACTCCAAGCCCTGGCCGCGTGACGAGGGGCTCCCATCCGGGGAAAAGTTCTGCGCCACGGCGTTGGACGGCTGCAGGAGCGGACTGAAGTAGACCTTTTCGTGGGGGTGCAGCGCGGCCATGGAGACGACGGTGCTGAGCGCGCCCAGGCCCGCCGCCCCGACCGCGGCCGCCCGCCGCAGCGTGTGCGCCGTGCGCCTGTACCCCCCCCGTGCACTGTTTGTGTACGGAGCCGCGGGCGCCGTGCGGACGCGGGTCTGGGCCGCGTGCGCCGCCCCCGCCATGGCCGGCGTCCCGGCCAGCCATTGCGCGCCGGCCGCCGCCAGCAGGCTGAAAGGCGCCCACAAGAAGTACATGTGCTTCCAGCCGCCATAGACGTGCGCCTGGATCACGATGACGACGAGCACCGGCAGCACGGCGCAGCCCAGCAGCAGCAGCTGGAAGCGCAGGGCGCCGTTGGCCGCCGCCGCCCGCGGGCGCCGCGCGGCGCGGCCCAGGATCACCGCCGCGCCCAGCGCCCCCAGCAGCAGCGTGACCGGCGGCGCCGTGACGGCGAACCACGTCGGGATGTAATGCGGCGGAACCGCGTCCGTCCAGATCATCTCGCCCAGAAACCGTGACCTGAAGATACTTGGATGCCGGGCAAGCGTCGTAACCGCGTCGAGCATCCGCAGCGGATTTTCCCAGTAGTAGGGATGCAGGGCGTAGATAGTCAGCAGCGCGGCGGCGGCGAAAGCCCCGCCCCCGAGCAGCGCGCGCCGCCGCGCTCTGGCGTCGGCGGCCTGCCAGACGTCCAGCGCCAGCAGCGCCAGCACGGCCGGCAGCAAGATCAGGCCGAAGACGCGCAGGTTGACGGCCAGCCCGACGGCGGCGCCGCACAGCGCGAACGCGCCCGGCGTGCCGCGGCGAAACGCGCGGTGGACGAGATAGAGCGCCAGCATGAACGCGGCCGCAAACGACGGGTCCTTGGTATTGAAGAAGGATTGCGCGTAGATGCGCGGATGCAGCAGGAACAGCAGCATGGTCAACAGACCCAGCCAGCGGCTGCCGAAGATGCGCCAGGCCAGCAGAGCGCCAACCACCCCGCCGGCGATGAAGACCAGATGCGACAGGGCGCGGCGCAGCAGGAAGATGGCGCGGCTGTCCTGAAGACCCAGCGCGCGCTCGGCCAGCAGCAGCGGCAGCTCGAAGGCCGCGCCGTAGAAGCGGTCGTGGCCGGCGGGCAGGGCGTCGTCGTCGCCCGCGACGAAGTCCGCGACGCCGGTGGCGATCTGGCGCTGCAGCAGTTCGTCCGACCCCATCCCGTAGTCGTCCAGAACGAGCGCGCCCACGGCGGCAAACAGCAGCGCCGCGGCCAATACCAGCGCCGGGAACGGCGCGCGCGCCGCCGCCGCCGCAATGCGCTGGGCGGCGCGCGTCACAAGGTGCGGCGGGGCGGCGGAATGCCAAGGCATGGGACCGGCCGCAGTCTGCCATGCGCCGCCCAGGATGCCGCTCGCTTCCGGCGTCACGACCTCGACCGTGGACGCCGGGCGCGCCTGCAAGCAGGGCCGCCGCCCGTGCCCGGGACGCGGGAGGCCCGTGGCGGCGGCGCAGTCATGGCGGCAGGCGCTCCCCCCTCACCCTGCCCTCTCCCTCAGGGAGAGGGGAAGAAGGGGCGGGGGCCGCGTGGGGGCGGCGGCGGGTGGCGGCTGGCGCTTCCCCTCACCCTGCCCTCTCCCTCAGGGAGAGGGGAAGAAGGGGACGCCGACGGCCCGCGGCGGCGGCGCAGTCATGGCGGCTGGCGCTTCCCCCTCACCCTGCCCTCTCCCTCAGGGAGAGGGAAAAGGCCCCCGCCTCTGCGCGCGGCCAGCACTCGTCTTTCCTCCTCGTTTCCCTTCTTTCCCCTCTCCCCGCGCCGGGGGGAGAGGGTTAGGGTGAGGGGCAGGCACGCGGCAGAAGAGGACGACGCTTCCGCCCGAGTGGCGCCGCCGATCAGCGCACGACAGCCCCTCAGCGCAGAGCGTCCCCCCGGCGCTCCCCCCTCACCCTGCCCTCTCCCTCAGGGAGAGGGGAAGAAGGGGACGCCGACGGCCCGCGGCGGCGGCGGCGCAGTCATGGCGGCTGGCGCTTCCCCCTCACCCTGCCCTTTCCCTCAGGGAGAGGGGAAGAAGGGGCGGAGGCCGCGTGGGGGGTGGCGGGGGGCGGCGGCGGGCGTGCCCGCTCAGCGGGCTGCGTGCGCCGTGCGGGTTTTCACGAAAAACACTTCCCACGTCGTCCCCCTATGCGGGGTGTGCTGCCCCGTGGCGATGCGGGCGATGGGCCAGGCGGGGAGCGTGACGCGCGCCCGGCAGCCGCCGTCCGCGAATGCCCCGTGCTCGGCGAAGTCGAAGTCGAGCAGCTCGGCGCCGTACCGTGCGCGGTCGGCGCGCAGGTCGGCCGCGTGGCCGGGCGTGACGTGCAGAAAGAAGCGCTGGCGCACGTCGTCCGCCGTGCAAGGTGTCTTGCGGTAGGTCAGCGCCGCGCCGTCCAGCTCGACGTCGAACGTCGAGCGCCGCACGCCGTCGGGCGGGGCCTCGGCAACGGCGAACTCCGCGTCCCAGACGTCGCCGGCACCGGGGGTGTATTGGCCGGTGCGGACGTGCGCCAGGGCGTAGGTTGGGAGTGAGACGACCGCCAGACACACCCCGTGGGCGGCGGCGCTGCTGTGGTCGAAGACGAGGTCCAGATTGTCGAAGCCGTGCGGCGCGCGGTAGGCGGGCAGGTCGGCCGGGTTCGCGGGGACGACGTGCAGGAAGAAGCGCGCGGCGGCGAGGTCGTCGGCGCTGCAAGGTTGCTTGCGATAGATGAGCGCGGTGTCGGTGAGATAGACGTCGAAGTCTGCGCGCGCGGCTGGGGGACCGAAGACGCCGGCGGCGGCGGCCGCGGCCACGTCGCGGAACCGCGTGGGCGCGCGGGTTGCGGCAATCACGCCGCCGTACGCCTGCAGCTGGTGCACGACCGGCGGCCGCGTCCCGGGGGGCAGGGGCGCCCAGCCGCCGTCGTCGAGGGACACGATGCCAAGCTGGACGCCCGTCAGCGCCAGCAATCGCCGCCGCTGCGCCTCGGGCAGCAGGGCCGTGTCCGTGTTGTAAGACGTGTACACGCCAAACAGCAGGTCGTCGGGGTAGCGCTGGAGCAGATACTCCAAGCCCTGGCGGCGTGACGGGGTGGGATCACCCAGGGAAAAATTCTGGGCCACGGCGCTGGACGGCTGCAGGAGCGGACTGAAGTAGACGTGCTCGTAGGGGTGCAGCGCGGCCATGGAAGCGACGGTGCTGAGCGCGCCCAGTCCCGCCGCCCCGACCGCGGCCGCCCGCCGCAGCGTGCGCGCCGTGCGCCTGGATCCCCCCCGTGCACTGATTGTGTACGGAGCCGCGTGCGCCGCCCCCGCCATGGCCGGCGTCCCGGCCAGCCATTGCACGCCGGCCGCCGCCAGCAGGCTGAAAGGCGCCCACAAGAAGTACATGTGCCGCCAGTCGTCATGCAAGTGCGCCTGGATCACGATGACGACGAGCACCGGCAGCACGGCGCAGCCCAGCAGCAGCAGCTGGAAGCGCAGGGCGCCGTTGGCCGCCGCCGCCCGCGGGCGGCGCGCGCCGCGCCCCAGGGCCACCGCCGCGCCCAGCGCCCCCAGCAGCAGCGTGACCGGCGGCGCCGTGACGGCGAACCACGTTGGGATGTAATGCGGCGGAACCGCGTCCGACCAGATCAGCTCGCCCAGAAACCGTCTCTCGCGGATCGCCGGATGCCGGGCAAGCGTCGTAACCGCGTCGAGCATCCGCAGCGGGTTTTCCCAGTAGTAGGGGTGCAGGGCGTAGATCGTCAGCAGCGCGGCGGCCGCGAAGGCTCCGCCGCTGAGCAGCGCGCGCCGCCGCGTTCTGGCGTCGGCGGCCTGCCAGACGTCCAGCGCCAACAGCGCCAGCACGGCCGGCAGCAAGATCAGGCCGAAGACGCGCAGGTTGACGGCCAGGCCGACGGCCACGCCGCACAGCGCGAACGCGCCGGGCGTGCCGCGGCGAAACGCGCGGTGGACGAGATACAGCGCCAGCATGAACGCGGCCGCAAACGGCGGGTCTTTGGTGTTGAAGAAGGATTGCGCGTAGATGTGCGGATGCAGCAGGAACAGCAGCATGGTCAACAGACCCAGCCAGCGGCTGCCGAACAGACGCCAGGCCAGCAGAGCGCCAACGACCCCGCCGGCGATGAAGACCAGATGCGACAGGGCGTGGCGCAGCAGGAAGACGGCGCGGCTGTCCTGGAGCCCCAGCGCGCGCTCGGCCAGCAACAGCGGCAGCTCGAAGGCTACGCCGTAGAAGCGGTTGTGGTCGGCGGGCAGGGCGGCGTCGTCGCCCGCGTCGTCGCCCGCGACGAAGTCCGCGACGTCGATGGCGGTCTGGCGCTGCGCCCATTCGTCGATCCCCGTCCCGTAGTCGTCCAGGACGAGCGCGCCCACGGCGGCGAACAGCAGCGCCGCGGCCAGCGCCAGCACCGGGAACGGCGCGCGCGCCGCCGCCGCGGCAACGCTCTGGGCGGCGCGCGTCACAGGGCGCGGCAATCGCCGTGCACGTCCGGGCGGCACGGCTCTACGAGAGCGCCCGCACCCTGCTGCTGGACGACGCGGCATGCCCGCCGTCTGCGTAGTGCGCGGCCAGCAGGTCTTCGCCCCAGTCGCCGCGGTAGCTGCGCAGCACCGAATGGATGTGGTTCGCGCCGTTCTGCGTGTTGTCGTACTCGATCACGAACGACGGCCCGGCCACCGCGTAGTAATGCCCCTGGCCGCGCGCTTCGGGCCCCGCCCACAGGAAACGCACCGCGTCCAGCCCATCGGCTTCGATCCTGCGCCACTCCAGCGCCGCCAGTTCGCCGTTCGCCCGTTGCACGTAGTGCCTGATCAAGCCGACCAGACCCTGGCGCTGGCCGTCGCGCAGGTCGGCGAACACCACGCCGCCGCGTGGAATCGCCGCCGGGTCGGCCACGCGGTAGTTCTTGGTCAGGATGTCGTCCGGCGCGGTTGGGTCGACGATGGCGCGCCGCTTCTGCGCGCCCGAGAGATTGGCCAGCAGCGCGCGCGCCAGGTCTTCCTCGTCGGGCAGCGTGCGCGTTCCTGTGTGCGGGCCGTGGCGCACCTGCGCCGGGTTGGCGCCCAGGAACAGCGGCAGCACCGAGACGTAGGCGTTTGCGGCGATGGTGGCGTGGATGCCCAGATGATGCCCGCCGGCCCGCCAGCCCCAGGGGCGCGCGCCGCCCGGCGCGCCGAATACGCTGAAATAGTAGAGCTCCGGATCGCGCTCCCAGGACATGCGGCTGCCCTGCATGCCTTCCCACTCGTCCAGAATGGTTTCCAGGGCGATGATGCCGCGCGCCTGCCGCGCGCCGCGGGCGCTCAGCGCCGTGTCCAGCAGGCGCAGCGCCAGGCCGCGCTGGGCGGGGGTCATGTCCTTCAGCCGCAGGCCGTTGCGCGCCACCGGCGTGTAGTGCCACAGATAGCGCTCGCCGCCCTCGAAAGGGAACGCCGCCGCGGCGCGGCGCTCGTCGTCCAGCGAGGCCAGAAACGCCTGCGCCGCCTGCGCCATGGCGGCCGCCGCGGCCTCCGCGCGCTCGGCGCTGCCGGCGGCCGCGCTCGTCACGGCGCCTCCGTCCCTGCCCATGCCGCCGCCTCCCAGAAATCCGGCCGACCGGCCCCTTTGCTGCGCGGGTGCACGGTACCAGCCCCGCCAGCGGCCCCGCGCCGGCGCCAGGCCGCCGGCGCCCCAGCCCCCGGCGGCGGGCGCCCCTGCCTACGGCCCCGCGCGGGCGTTACGGCTCTGTGCGGGCGTCCTTGCGTACGGCCTTACGGCCCTGTGCGGGCGTCCGCCGGGCGCGCTTCCAGCGTTTCGCGCACCAGCAGGCCAAAGGTCAACGCGCCGGCCAGGCCAATGCCGGCCAGCGCCAGCGGCGCCAGCGCCAGCCCAAACAGCTCGGCCGCCCCGCCCACCACGGCCGGCCCGCCCGAGTGGCCCACGTCGCCCAGCAGCCGCCACACGCCCAAAAACTCCCCCGGCCGCTCCCGCGGCGCAAGGTCCGTGCCCAGCGTCAGCATGGTGCCCGACCCCAGGCCGTTGGCAATCCCCAGCATCACGCCAATCACCGCCAGCCCGCCGAAGTCCCCCGCCAGGTTCAGCAGCGCCATGAACACGCCGAAGAGCGTGAACGAGGGCAGGATCGCGGCTTTGCGCCCGAAGTGGTCCATCACATACCCCGCCAGCGGAAACAGCACCATGTCCACCGCCCCCGATATGCTCACGGCAATCCCCACGGCGGCGGCGTCCAGTCCCAGCGCCTGCGCCCCGTACAGCGGCAGCACCACCGTGCGCCCGGCGCGGATGGTGGACGCCAGCACGTGCCCCGTGCCGGCCGTCAGCAGGTCGTAGCGGCGGGTCTGCAGCACGCGCCCCAGCGCCGCAAACGGGTTGGGCGGCGCGGCCACCTGCGCCCCGGCCGCGGCCCGCGCCTCGCGGAACCGCACCGACGGAACGAGCGCCGCGGCAATGATGACGCCCGCCATGACGAAGAGCGCCTGGTAGCCCCACACGCTGGCAACCGCGCCGCCGGCCGCCGGGCCGGAAAAGGACATGGCAATGCGGTTGACCCCGCCAAAGACCGACATCACGCGCCCGCGCTGCCGCAGCGGCGTCATGCGCAGCATGTACTGCATGCGCGACAGCCCCCACAGGCTCAGCCCCACGCCCGTGAGCAGCCGCATTGCAATCAACACCGCATACGGCGCGTCCACGGCCAACACCGCCACGCTGGCGGCAATCAGCGCCACCCCCGCAATCTGCCCCGTCCTTTCCGACATGCGCCCCAGCAGCACGCCGAACGGCACGTTGGCCAGCAGCGTGCCCACCCCGGCCATGGCAATCGGCAGGGTGACCAGCAGCTCGTTGACCTCGCCCGTGGCCGGGTCCTGCAGCGCCTCGATCAGAAAGAGCGGCAGCGCGGGCACCAGCATGCCCTGCCCGAACGAGGTGATGAAGGTGGTTGCATAGACGCGCGGCGCCATGTGCCTTAGAACGTCCCGCGCCCGCCCGCCTTGCATGTCCTCGTCTCCCGCGGCGCGCCCGCCGCGCCCCCAGGCGCCCCGCGCCCGCACTGTCGGCGCTGGCGGCGCGGCTCGCCGGCGCCTGGCTGCTGGATGCCTCTCGCTCGCGCCCGGCGTGCACGGGCGCGCATGGTACTGAACTGCCCGCCGCCCGCGCCGCCTGCACCCGCAAGACGATCCGCCGCCGGAGGTGCGCGGGGGCGGCGGCGCGCGGGGGGGGGCGGCGCTGGGGAGCGCCGCCGCTCCGCCGCATGGCAGACTATGGCCCGCTGCCCATGCCATGGCAGGTTGCTGCCTTGTCGCGCCTTGCGGCCCGCGCCGCCCAGAGCATTGCCGCGGCGGCGGCGCGAGCGCCGTTCCCGGCGCTGGTGCTGGCCGCGGCGATGCTGTTTGCCGCTGTGGGCGCGCTCGTCCTGGACGACTACGGGATGTGTTGCATCGAGCTGCAGCAGCGCCGTTCCGCCATCTACTTCGCAGACGTCATCGCGGGCGACGCCGACGCCGTGCCCACCGGCCACGACCGCTTCTACGGCGTGACCTTCAAGCTGCCGGCGCTGCTGCTGGAGCGCGCGCTGGGTCTCCAGGGCAGCCGCGCCGTCTTCCTGCTGCGCCATGCGCTGTCGCATCTGGTATTCATTGCCGGCGGGGTGGTTGGCGCTCTGCTGGCCTGGCGTCTGTTCGGCAGCCGCTGGCTGGGTCTGCTGACCATGCTGCTGTTCCTGCTGCATCCGCGCATCTACGCCCACTCCTTCTTCGACTCCAACGATCCGCCGTTTGCGGCCGCGTTCATGCTGGCGCTGTATCTCATCCATCACGTGTTTCGCCACGGCGCGCCGGGCGCGTTCGCGCTGGGCGGCGTGGGCGTGAGCGTGGGGCTGGCGGTCGGCCTGCGCGTCTTCGGTCTGATCTTGCTGCCGGCCGTGCTGGCGCTGCTGGCGCTGGACGTCTGGCAGGCCGCCGACGCCAGAGCGCGGCGGCGCGCGCTGTTCGGCGGCATGGCCTTCACGGCCGCCGCGCTGCTGACGACCTACGTCCTGCACCCCTACGCCTGGGAATATCCAGGGCGGATGCTCGAAGCGGTTGCAGTGTTCGCCCAGTACCCACCGCCCTTCTGGACGAGGTTTCTGGGCGAGGCGGTCCAGTCGGACGCGGTTCCGCCGCATTACATCCCGACGTGGTTCGCGGTCACGGCGCCGCCGGTCACGCTGCTGCTGGGAGTGGTGGGCGCGGCGGTGGTTCTGGCCCGCGCGGCGCGCCGCCCGCGGGCCGCGGCGGCCGCCGGCGCTCTGCGCTTCCAGCTGCTGCTGCTGGGCTGCGCCGTGCTGCCGGTGCTCGTCTTCGCCGCGGTCCAGGCGCACGTCCACGCCGGCTGGCAGCAGATGTATTTCTTGTGGGCGCCCTTCAGCCTGCTGGCGGCGGCCGGCGCGCAATGGCTGGCCGGGCCGCCGCTGCCCGCGCATGGAGGGCCGGCATCCGCCCGAGCTGTCGCGCGCGGCGCACCCGCGCGCGTACGCGGGTGGATGGCGCACGTGCGGCCCAGACTCGCGCGCGCACGGCGGGCGGCCGTGGTCGGGGCGGCGGGGCTGGGCGCGGTCAGCACCGCCGCCTCCATGGCCGCGCTGCACCCCCACCAGCACGTCTACTTCAGTCCGCTCGTGCAGCTGGCCAGCGCCGCGGCTCAGAACTTTTCCCTGTATGGGGGCATCCAGTCACGCCGCCAGGGCCTGGAGCATCTGCTCCAGCGCTACCCCGACGACCTGGTATTTGTCTCGGACACGTCGCGCGCAGATGCGCTCAAGCTGCCCGAAGCGCAGCTTCGGCGATTGCTGGGGCTGGAGTTCGGCCAGGTCGGCGTCGTGTCCCTCGACGGCGGCGGCTGGGCGCCCCTGCCCCCCGGGACGCGGCCGCCGGTCCTGCACAGGCTGTGGGCGTACGGCGGCGTGATCGCCGAAACCCGCGCGCCCGCGCGGTTTCGTGACGTGGACGCAGCAGCAGCCGCCGGCGTCTTCGGGCCTCCGGTGGCGCGCGCGGCCTTCGACGTCTATCTCACCGACACCGAGATGATCTATCGCAAACGCCCCTGCGATGCCGACGACCTCGACGCCGCGCGCTTCTTCCTGCACGTCACCCCGGTGAACCCGGCCGAACGGTTACGCACGCGCACGCCGCACGGCCTGGACAACCTGGACTCCCAATTCGACATCCTCCGCGCCGCCCACGGGGTGTGTCTGGCGGTCGTCCCGCTCCCCGCCTACGCGATGGCGCGCGTCCACACCGGCCAATACGTCCCCGGCGGCGAGGTCGTCTGGGAAGCGGCGCTCGACGTTGCCGAAGCGCCTCCGCCCGACGGCCTGCGGCGCTCGACGTTCGACGTCGAGCTGGACGGCGCGTCGCTGACCTACCGCAAGACGCCCTGCACGGCGGACGACGTGCGCCAACGCTTCTTCCTGCGCGTCACGCCCATCCACGCAGCCGACCTGTCCGACGACCGCGCGGCGTCCGGCGCCGAGACCCTCGACTTCGCCTTCGCCGAGCACGGGTCGTTCCAGGACGGCGGCTGCCAGGCGCGCGTCACACTCCCCGCCTGGCCCATCGCCCGCATCGACACGGGGCAGCAGACCCCAAACAGGGAATGGACATGGGAAGTGTCCTTCGTAAAAACCCGCACGGCGCAGGCAGCCCCAGACCGCTGAGCAGGCACGCCCGCATCCCCCCTCTTCCCCTCTCCCTGAGGGAGAGGGCAGGGTGAGGGGGAAGCGCCAGCCGCCATGACCGCGCCGCCGCCGCCGCGGGCCTCCCGCGTCCCGGGCGCGGAGCGCCGCGGCTGCTACTGCGGCGCCGGGGCCATCACGCCGAAGCCTGCGCCTTGCGGGTCGAGCAGGTAGGCGATGCGGCCCGTGCCGTCCACGTCCATCGGCGCCAGCGCCGTCTGTCCGCCGCTGGCCTCCACCGCGGCTGCGGCGGCGTCCACGTCCTCCACCTGAAAATAGACGCTCCAGTGCGCCGGGACGTTGCGCTCGCGCAGATGCTGGGGCATGGCCATAACGCCGGCCACGGCCTCGCCCCCGGCCGACAGCACCGTGTAGGCGCCGTATTCCATGGACGTGGTTTCCGCCGTGACGCCCAGCAGTTCCGTGTAGAACGCCGTTGCGCGGTCGGGGTCGGCGGCCAGCAGCTCGCACCAGACGATCGAGTTCGGCGCATTCTTGAGGCCGGCGCCGGCGTGCTCCTTGGCTTGCCAGAGCGCAACGGTGGCGCCGGCAGGATCTTCGATGATGGACATGCGCCCGGCCGCGGAGATGTCGAACGGCTGCCACCGGACGGTTCCGCCCAGCTCTGGCGCGCGCGCCGCAATGGCGTCCGCGTCGTCCACGGCCAGATGCACCAGCCAGTGGGGCGGAGTGCCCCGCTGTTTCTGATCGTCAGGCTGCGTGTACATGCCGCCCACGGGCGCGCCGTTGCTCGCGGCCATGCTGTAAACGTTTGCGCCAGTCTCGTCCAACGGGGTGTCCTCGTACTCCCATCCAAACAGCCCGGCGTACCAGGCCTTGGCCCGTGCCTGGTCCAAGGCGGAAAGGTCGGCCCAGCAAGGGACCCCCTGCACATAGCTCGTCATCGGAAGTCCCAGCCCAGCATCGTCATCGAAAAGCCCTTCTCGTCATTGGAGGCCCCGCCCCATCATCGTTATCAGAGGGTCCCGGTTCCTCAGCGCCGCAAGGCCATCCAAGCATAGCCCGCGCAGCCCCCCTTCTTCCCCTCTCCCTCAGGGAGAGGGGAAAGAAGGGAAACGAGGGGGGGAAGACGAGTGCTGGCCGCGCGCAGAGGCGGGGGCCTTTTCCCTCTCCCTGAGGGAGAGGGCAGGGTGAAGGGGAGCGCCAGCACCCACGCAGCCCCCGCCCCTTCTTCCCCTCTCCCTGAGGGAGAGGGCAGGGTGAGGGGGAAGCGTCACAGCCGCCAGGCCTGCGACGCCGCCAGACGACTGCGCCCTAGCGCTCGTTCCCCCGCACCGCCGCGATTTCCGCCGCGTTCAGATACGGCGGGACGGCCGCGGGCAGGTTGGCCTGGATATCGCCGTCGTTCGACAGCCCCACAATGCAGGTCGAAACCTCCGCGTGGCCCAGCACGAACTTGATCGCCGTCTCGGAACTCGGCTCGTCGCGCTGGTCGGCCAGGTCGTGAATCCGTTCGCGCGGCGCGCGCGCCCCGGCCATGCGTTGGCGGAACATCCCCGACTGCCGCCAGTCGTCGGCGGGCAGCGCCTCCAGCTCCTCGCCGCCCAGCAGCAACAGCCCGTTGGCAAACGGCGAACGCGCAAAGACGCCCGTCCCGTGCTCCGCCGCCACCGGCAGCAGCACGTCCCCCGCGCCGTCGTCCACCGCGTTGTAGGGGCACTCCACCACCGGCGCGCCCCAGCGCCGAATGGCTTCCGCGGCCACGTGCGGCTGCCCCGTGGTGGCCGAGACGCCCCACCAGCGAATCTTGCCGGCCGCCTGCAGCTCCATCAGCGCGGCGAACGGCGCCTCGTGCTCCATGAGATGCAGCGGCGGGTCGTGCAGCAGATAGGCGTCGATGTAGGTGGTCTGCAAGCGCCGCAAGGCCAGGTCGCAGGCGTCGCGGATGCGCTGCGGGGAATAGTCGCGCGGCTGCTCGCGGCGAAAGAGCGGCTGCGCCCCGTCGGTGCCCGGCAGATAGCCGACCTTGCTGATGACGAAGGCCTCCTCGCGCCGCCCCAGCAGCGCCTCGCCCAGAATCACCTCGCTGCGCCCGTTGCCGTAGACCTCCGCCGTGTCGAAGGTCGTGATGCCGGCCTCCAGCGCCCGCCGCACCAGCCGCACGCCCTCCGCCGCCGCCATGGGACCCCAGGCCAGGCCGCCAATCTCCCAACACCCCATGCACAGCGCGCCGACCCGCTCTCCAGTGGCGCCCAGCGGTCGTGTCTCCACGCTGCCCCCTTTTTAAGTCCCGCGCGCGTCCGCGTCGCGCCTGCGTTCCGCCCCCCGACCCGCATGCTGATGAACCCGCGCCCGCCCCGCAACCCCGCCGCCCAGGTCCCCCCCCTCGACCCCGCCGCCCACTTCACCACCGCCCGCCGCCAAATCCGCCAAGCCCTCACCGAAGCCGGCGTATCCAAAGAAATCGACCGCCTGGTCGAGGACCTACTGGCCGCCCCCCCCGCCAACGGCTAGACGCGTCCCTGACGCCGGTGCTACGACGATGCCTCGTGCGAACGCAACCGCTCCCGCAGCGTTTCCAGCTGCAAATACGCGGCGCCCCGCGTGGCCACCTGACCGACAATCACCACCACCGCGGCTTTCCGAACCTGATACAGCACACGGTATCTGCCAACCCGAATTCGCCAGACGGAATCCAGGCCGCGCACGCGCGTGCTTCCCGACGGCTGCGGGTCGTCGGCCAATCGCTCCACCCGAGTGGTGATGCGCTGCCTGTCGCGCGAAGGAACACGCTCGAGGTCACGGTCCGCAGCCGGATGCCAGACGACTCTGTACGTCACAGGCGCAATTGTACAGCCGACGGTTTTCGTGCTACAAATACGCGGCAGGTGGAGTGATGCATCGCTCGGAGGTACTGAGTGATGATTGAAGTGCAAATTTCGGATGCGCGGCGAGACGTTGCCGAGTACGTCGACCTCGTCGCCAACGGCAACGAGCAGATCGTGTTTACTCGCCGCGGCAAAGGCGTTGCGGCGCTGGTGTCCCTCACGGATATCGACGAGTTGCTCCAGCAGCTCGAGGACGAAGCAGACGCCGCGATCGTGCGCGAACGGCTCGAGGACGACGTTTCCGAATACATTCCCCACGAGCAAGTCGTAGCCAACATCACCGGGTAACGACGCCAGCGCGGCACCCTTGTCCTGGGCGGGCCGTCGCTGAAAGGTCTGAACGAGTGCTTTTCGAAGATACCGAACGAACCAGGACATCCAGGAAACGTATGTACGAGCCTGACATTACCTTGCTGGATTCATCCGCGGACCCTATCGAGGCCCGCGTACGCGGGCTGATGAACGAGTGGTACGCGGAATATCCGAAGCATTCCCGCGCCGACTTGAAGGCGAGGTTTCGATCCGAAGACCACGGAGCACACCTCGGTGCTCTGAACGAGTTGTTTCTTCACGCGCTTTTCCGCCGTATTGGCTATGAGGTCGGCGTCGTTCCGGCTGGCCCGCGCAACCAAAGACAACCAGACTTTGCTCTCACGAGCAACACCCTGCCAGATTTCGACCTAGAAGCTACCGTAGCCGAAATTTCACGTGAAGAGAGGTCTCGAAGACAGCGAGCGGCTGTTTTCTACAAGACTGTCGATAGAATAAAAACTACAGACTTTACTCTTGCTGTATGGGCTCGGAGTGGACCTGATACAGACCCGCCAAGCCGAAAGCTGCGCAACGGATTGCAGCAATGGGTCGATAGACTAGACGCCGATGCAGTCCCTTCTACAAACACGAACGGAATGGATGATCTGCCAACACATCACTTCAGTCATGGCGGTTGGCGGGTAAAGTTCTGGGCGATGCCCAAAGAAGCCGAGTTTCGAGACGTGATCGAGGATACACCAATCGGAGTTTATCTTACAGGTGTGCACATACTTGATAGCCAAGGACATATTCGACGTGCGCTCGAGGATAAGACGACCAAATATGGAGAAAGGCGTCGTCCGTACGTCATTGCCATTGCGACTGGGATAGATAATCCATTCCCCAGAGCCGGGGCTTTACGTCGAGCGCTCTTCGGATCCGAGAGGTGGCTTGTCCAGCCTGAAACGGGAGCATTCGGGACTGCGCGGGAAAGCGATGGGATCTTTTGGGGGCCCAATGGTCCTCGTAACACTCGTGTCTCTGGGGTGATTCTTATTCCGAGCCTTGATGCTTGGCGTATTGCTTATCTGAAGCTTATCTACATGGAAAATCCATGGGCTAAGCATCGGTTGCTCTATTGCCCTACAGTTTTCGATCGATATTTTGTGAATAAAGATGATGGCAAACTGATGGAGAGAAACTCAGAGTTGGCGTTGCACGAGCTCTTTGATCTACCCAGAGACTGGCCGGAATGCGATGCCCCCTGACCTAATCTTTGGTTTGGTTTGCTTGCTGGCCGCGATTCTGAGCGTTGGGGCGGCGTTGGCGTGGCTGATCGTGGCCGGGCTGGCGAACGTGCGGGCGGACTTGCGCGAGCGCTCAGTCGTGCTGGATGCGCGGCTGGCAGCGCTCGAAACCCGCCTGTCCGCGGTGGAACGCGAGCAAGGACGCACGCAAGGCCTGATCGAGGGTCTGCGCGGCGCGTTGACCAGCGGCTGCGCCACTGACTGACGCGCCCGTCGATACCGGCGCGCGCGGCTAGAAGAACTGCCGGATGAAGTCGGCGCTTTGGAGGCCGGCGGCGGCGAAGATGAGGTTTTTTAGTGCGCGGCCGGCCCAGGAGGCGATGTAGAACCGCCACCAGCCCAGGCGGGCGGCGCCGGCCACGGCGCCGGCCAGGTCGAACAGCGGGTTGGGAATGGCAGCGATTGCGAAGATCACCAGCAGTCCCCAGCGCCGAATCCAGCCGTGCAGCTGCTGGTAGCGTTCCTGGCGCTGGATCCAGGGCGAGCCGGTGACGCCCAGCAGATAGGAGACCATTTCGCCTAGCACCTGGCCGGTGGTGCCTACCAGAACTGGCCCCCACACGTTGTCGAAGGCCACCGCGGACGCGGCGATGGCGGCCCAGCCGAAGCCGGGCAGCATGAACAACGCGCCGGACTGGATGGACAACACGAACAGCGCCAGATAGGCCGGGCCGGGGTAGGCGCGAATCTGATCGGCAAACGGGATGGCCGCCAGGCTGGCGCCGGTGACCACGACCAGCGCGGCCACCTGCAGGAGCAGCAGGCGGCGGTCGATGGGCGGCGCGGCCGTCTCGGCCGCCGGGAGCGGCGGGGCGCTGGCCTTGGGCATGGGGGATGATGTGCGGACGTGGCCCCCTATGGTGGCGCAGCCGTGCCCGAGTTGCCAGAAGTCGAAACGATTCGCCGCGAGCTGGCGGCGCACGTCAGCGGCCGCACCATCCGCCGCGCCCAGGTGCTGGACGCCCGCCTGGTGCAGGGACGGGCGGTCGACGAGTTCGAGCAGCGCCTGAGCGGCGCGCGCGTCCAGACCGCCGACCGGCGCGGCAAGTACCTGCTGCTGCGGCTGGACGCCTGCGTGCTGGTGCTGCATCTGATGATGAGCGGGCGCGTGCACCTGCGGCCGGCCGCCGACGTGCAGCCGCACACGCGGCTGGTGCTGACGCTGGACCGCGACCCTGCGGTGCACCTGGTGGACGTGCGCCGCTTTGGCCGTGCCTGGGCCGCCGACGCTGCGGACCTGAGAGACATCTTGGGCCGCCTGGGACCGGAACCGCTGGGCGGCGGCTTCGACTGGCGCACGCTGCAGGCAAGCTTTCGCAACCGCCGCGTGGCCGTGAAGTCGGCGCTGCTGGACCAGCGCGCGGTGGCCGGCGTGGGCAATATCTACGCCGACGAAGCGCTCTTCACGGCGCGCATCCACCCCACCACGCCGGCCGGCCAGCTTTCCCAGGCGCAGCTGCAAGCGCTGGCCGACGGGGTGACGGCGGCGCTGACATCGGGCATCGCCAACTTTGGAACCTCGTTCAGCACCTTCGAGACCACGCAGGGAACCGCCGGCGAGAACCAGACGCGCCTGCACGTCTTTCGCCGCACCGGCCAGCCCTGCCCCAGATGCGGCGCGCCGATTCGACGCATGGTGGTTGGCCAGCGAGGGACGCATTTTTGCGGGGAGTGTCAGCGGGAGGCGTAGGAGGCGCGGCCGGCGGCTTGCGGCTCGTTATTCGTCGGTCGCGGGTGGGGGGCGGGGCGGTACGCGGAGCGTGCGTTCCGCGCGGTAGGTCACCTGGCCCGGCCCGGCGCCGCGGATGGGGCGCACGTTGCGGCGGCGGGTGACGTCCACGTCCACTCGCGCGTCGTTGCGGGCGGCGCTGCACCAGGCCGCGATGCCCGCGGCGTGTTCGACGACCTCGTCCGGAGGGGCGCCGGCGCTCGTTGCCAGGATCACGTGCGCCCCTGGAACGTTGCGCGCGTGCAGCCAGAGGTCGTCGGGCGCGGCGCTGTGAAAGGTCAGCCGATGGTTTTCGGCCGCGGTGCGTCCGGCGCGCAGCTGATGGCCGTGCAGCAACCAGCGGGGCGGGGCCGAGGGCGCGGCAGGCGCGCGGCGCTTGCCGGTCGAGGGAGCGTGCCCGGCGTCGGCAAGCGCGGCTTCCAGCGCTCGCACCACCGACGGCGACTCGGCGCGGGCGAGGTCGTGGGCGGCCTGGCGCAAGAACTCCAGGTCCAGGTCCGCGCGGCGCAGCTGCGACGGCACGCGCCGCGCCGCTGCGCGCCGCGAGCGGGCGCGCGCGAAATAGGTCTGCGCGTTGTCCACCGCCGAGCGCCGCGGGTCGAGCGGAATGGTGCGCCCGTCATGCTGGAACTGCGCGGCGCCTGTGGGAAGGCCCTGCGCAAACGCCAGCAGCGTCTCGCCGGCCGACTGCAAGTCGGCGGCCGCGGCGCTGGACGCCAGCTCGGAGCGCAGCGAGGCCAGACGGCGCTCGACGCGCTCGACCGCTGCGTCGATCAGTCGCCGCACCCGCTCGGCCTGCGCGTCCGGCGCGCGGGCCGGGGCGGCCGCGGCCGCGGCCGCGTCGAAACGTTCCAGCGCCTGGCTCATGGAGGCCGCAGGGACGGCGGCCGCGTCGAACTGGGTGAGCACGTAGGGAGCGAACCCCGCCCAGCCGTCGCCGGCCGGCGCCAGCGTGGGCCGCCAGACGCCGTTGGCGGCGTCCGCCAGTATCTCCGCCAGCCGCCGCAGCACCTCGGCCCAGTTGGCCACCTCGCGACAGGCCGCGTCGGGGCGGTTGCCGGCCCGAGCCAGCGCCTCCCGCGCCAGTGTGGGGCTGACGGCGCGAACGTTGCCGACCAGCGTCCGCCAAGCCATTGCGCCGCCGCTGGCGCCGTTCCGCAGGACGCGCGGGTCGAGCCGGGCCAGATCGGGCAGGTCGGGCGGCGGCGGACGTTCGTACCGCGCTCCAGGCTGCAAGCGGCGGCGGCCGGGGCCGCCGCGGACGCGGCGCTCGGCCTCGCGAATCCGGCCGTGCTCGTCCACCAGCAGCAGGTTGGTTTGGCGTCCAATCACTTCCAGGATCAGCCGGTTGCGCGCTGGCGCCGCCGTGTCCGGCGCGTGCAGCTCGAAGGTGAGGTCGAGAATCCGTTCGCCGGCGGGCTGCTCGACGGCAACCAGCCGCGCGCCGCGAATCCACCTGCGCGCCAGCAGCAGCAGCGGACTGGCCGGGTCGAAGCGCGCCGGCGGCCACTGGCTGACGAACATCGCCCGCGGGCGGTTGGGATCGACGCTGAGCAACAGGCGGTGCCGCGCCTGGGCGCTGTAAACCTCCAGCGTCAGAGCGGCCGGCGCGGGCGAGGCCGTGCGCTGCACGCGGCCGCCCAGCGCGCGCGCCTCGATCTCCGCGCGCACGGCCGCAAGCGTCAGCACGTCGAAGTTCACGTGCGGTGCTCGAAGCCTGGATTTCTCAGCACGCGGGAATGACGTCGATCCCAGACCTCGCCGATGCGAACGGCGGCTGGGTTCCCGCGTGCGCGGGACTGACGGGGGACGGCGGGTATGACCAACTGGAGAAGAGAGCGAAATGACGGGATGGACGCTGCGGCGGGTATGACGAGGACCGTTGGTTGACGGGGAATGCCGAGCCGCGCATCGACGTTCACGCGACGACCCGCCCGCGGCCCTCGCCGCCCGGCAGCGCGCCGCCGTCAGGCGCGCTGATCCAGTGGGCGGCAACCTCGGCGGCGAACCCGAGGGCGCGCCGCAGGTCCCCGCTGGCGTGGTAGCTGCTGAACAGGGCGGCCGCGAACACGTCGCCGGCGCCGGTGGGGTTGCGCGTGGGCCGCGGGGTCACCGGGAACTCGAACCAGCGGCCCGCTTCGTGCGCGTGGATCGGGCGCTCGCCGTCGGTCAGAACGCCGACGCGCGAGCGGGCCAGCAACGCGCGCGCCATGGCCGCGTCGCCGTCCACGTCCTCGGTGCTCAGCACGCTCAGGTCGGCCGCGGCGAACGCCTGCGCGGCCGAGCGCGGCAGCGCCAGCCGCACGCGCCCGCGCGCGTCCACGGCGCGCAGCAGACCCTGGCCCGTCAGCGCCACGAAGGGCCGCCCGCGCACGGCCGCGACGACCGACGGCCCCGTCTCGCGCAGAATCGGCCCCAGGTGCACGATGCGCGCCTGGGGCCGCAGCCCCTGGATGTCAGCAGCGCGCAGGCGCGGGGCGCGCGCGCTGACGAACTGCGTGCGCCCGTCTGGGCCGTAGACGTTCTGGAAGCTGGTGGTAGCGCGCGCGGGCCGCACGCGCCATTCGACGCGCGGTACGGCGCGCTGGATGCGCGGAACGTCGGCAGGCGCCAGGCGGGTGATGCCCACGACCCGATGCCCCAGCGCCGCCGCGGCGCGGCCGGCATAGAAGGCCGTCCCGCCGAAGGTCCAGCCCGTGGGCGTCAGGTCGCGGGTCAGGTTGGCGAGCAGCAGATAGCCCGGGCATCCGCCCGCGGCCGGCCTGTCGCGGGCGCGGTCAGGCTTTGGGGCTGATGACGACGCGCCGGTCGTCGCCTTCCCCGATGCTGTAGGTGCGCACGTCGTCGTCGTCCGCCAGCGCTACGTGCACCAAGCGGCGTTCGTTGGGCGGCATGGCTTCCAGCGTAAGCGGCTCCTGCGTGTCGCGAACCTCGTCGGCCAGGCTGGCGGCCAGCTCGGCCAGATGCTCCGCGCGCCGCTGCAGATAACCGTTCACGTCGATGAGCACGCGGCACGGGCGGCCCATGCGCCGGCTGGCGCAGAGGTTCACGATGTAGCCAAAGGAGCGCAGCGTCTCGCCCTGGTAGCCGATCAGCGGCTCGAAGTCGTCGTCGCCCACGATGTTGTAGCCCAGCGGCGCCTCGGACACCAGCTCGAAGTCGGCCATGAAACCCATGCGGTCGAGCAGCCCGGCCAGCAGGTCTTCGGTCTCGCGTTCCAGGTCTTCGCCGCTGTCCAGCATCTCGCGGCGGCGGTCGAAGGGGCGCTCCGGGGTTGGGGGCGCATCGTCGCGGGGGGGCGGCTGGTCGAGCGCGCGGTCGTCGTCCCGCGCGTCCTCCGGCGCGCCGCCGCGCTCGTCCTCATCGAGGTTGGCGGCGTCATCGCGGCTGGCGTCCTGGGCGTCGTCGATCGGCTCGTCGTCGATCGGCTCGTCGTCGACCAGCTCGTCGTCGACCAGCCCGTCGTCGACCAGCTCGTCGTCGATCGGCTCGTCGTCGATCGGCTCGTCGTCGATCGGCTCGTCGTCGACCAGCCCGTCGTCGACTGGCCCGTCGTCGACCAGCCCGTCGTCGACTGGCTCGTCGGAGGTTGGCTCGTCGGCGTGCGCCGTGTCAGCGGTCGTCGAGCTCGGCGCGGGGCGGTTGCGGAAGCGCACGCGCACGCGTGCGTCTTCGCCGCCCAGGCCCAGCACGCCGCGCGACCCGGTGTGCAGCACGTCCACGTCCACCTCGTCGAGTGAGGCGTCCAGCTGCAGCAAGGCGCGCTTGACGGCGTCTTCGACCGAGCTTCCGGTCACGACCAGTCCCTCGTCGGTCTGCATGTTGTCAGCCACCGCGTCTCCTCCGTCGCCGACGGCGGGGCCGCGGCGGGGCCGCGCCCTGCGCGTCAGTGTCCTGGGCCGGCGCTTGCGCGGCCAGCGCCTGCGCGCGTTGATCGCCCATCACGTCGCGAGCCAGCGGCCAGTGCGCCGGGAACAACTTGCCGGTGCCGGTCGTGAAGTATTGCTGCACGATTGCGATGATGCTGGAAATCACCCAGTAGAGCACGAGCCCCGCCTGGAACGTCCAGGCAAACACCACCACGATGATGGGCATGAACTGCATGACTCGGTTCATGGTGGCCGCCTGGCCGGTGGCGGAGGCGGTCTGCATCATGCGCGCCTGCACGAGCTGGAAGGCCCCCGCCAGCAGCGCCAGCACCGAAATGTAGAACCCGCCGCTGGTAAACAGGCTGAAGTCGGCCGGCAGGCGCGTATATCCCGCCACCTGCGCGGCGGTTTGCCCCTGGCCGCTGACCCACCAATCGCGCAGATAGCGCTGCGTCGAGTCCGTGGCGGAACCCCAGTACACGTACACGTCGCGCGCCAGCGCGTAGCTTCCGTCCGCCAGCACGTCGGCGATGGGCGGAAACGCGCGGGATGCGCCGCGGGCCTCGACGTTCAGCATGCGAATCTCGTCCGTGCGCATGGGCGACGACACACCCAGCGCGTTCGGGTCCTCGCGCAGGGCTGCCAGATATGCGTCGGGTGACTCGTGTTCACGGATCGGTACGGCGATGGCGCCGCCGTCCAGCAGCAGGCGTTCCAGCAGCGCGCGCGCGCCGATGTCGTCCCGCATGCCGTGCAGCACGATCGGCCCCGTGCCCTGCCCAACGTCCGACCAGCGCGTGATCTCACCGCGCAGGATGCCCGCAACGTGGTCGACCGTGACCCGCGTGGCGGGCCGGTCCCGCTGCACGAGCAGCGCCGCGGCCTGCACCAGCCGCGACTCGTCGGTCCCCGCGGGGAGTTGGGCCGGGTCCGCCTGGTCGTCCAGCACGATGGCCGCTGCGCGCCCCTCGATAAGCGCGGCAACTGCGTCGTCGGCGGACAGCACCTCGGTGCGGAACTGGTAGTTGGCGGCCAGCTGGGTGAACGAGACGGCCAGCGAGGCTTCCAGCGGAGTGGGCAGCTGGGTGGCGGCGATCACGACGTCGACCGGCTCGGTTGGCGCGCTGTCGCCCACAATCTGCAGTGTGGAGTCCTCGCGCGCCAGGTTGAACCACAGGAACTGCTCGTTCAGCAGCCCCCGCCCGCTCAGGGTGAGGATGCCGCCGTACAGCGCCAGCAGCACCGGCAGCTGGATGAAGATGGGCAGGCAGCCCGCCATTGGGTTGACCCCGCGCTCGCGGTAGAGCTTCATCGTGGCTTCGGACACCGCCTGGCGGTCGCCTTTGAACTTGCGGCGGATGACTTCCATCTCGGGCTGGATGAGCTGCATCTTTCGCTGCGAGCGAATCTGTTGCAGCGTCAGCGGAATCATCAGCAGCCGGATGGCAATGGTGAACAGGATGATGGCGATCGCATAGCTGCCCACGGCGTCGTGAATCAACGTCAGCGCGGAGCTGAGCGGATCGACCGCCCAGGTCTGCCAGGTGCCGCCAATGGCTTCCATGCGTCCGCCGCGCCCCTAAGGGACCGGGTCCCACCCGCCGGCGTGCCAGGGATGGCAGCGCAGCAGGCGGCGCACCGCCAGCGAGGCGCCGCGCCGCAGGCCGTGGCGGTCGATCGCCCGGTGGGCGTAGTCCGAACACGACGGCTCGAAGCGGCAGGTTGGACCCAGCAGCGGCGACACGGCCCGCTGGTAGCCTCGAATGAGCGCCATTGCCGCGGTTTTCATGCCAGGACGCGGGCCTGCGCCTGACGCAGACCGCGCCGAACCGAGGCCGACAGTTCCTGCGCGCTGGCGGCGGCGGCGCGCGACCGCGGCAGCGCCACGATATCCAGCGCCCCCAGCTCGGGCAGCCGCAGCCGCAGCGCCTCGCGGATGCGGCGGCGCAGGCGGTTGCGGCGCACCGCCGACCCAAAGCGGCGGCTGACCGGCACGGCCGCGCGCGGACCCGCGGCGGCGCCCGGCGCGACCGCGAACACGAGGCAGCGCGTGACGATTTTCACGCCGGCAGCGCGCACGCGCGCGATGTCGCTCGCACGGCGCAGACGGTTGCGGCGGTTCATGGCAGCGCGGGAGTGGCCGGCGAGGGCGCGGCAGGGAGCGTCAAACGGTCAGACGCTTGCGGCCCTTGCGGCGGCGGCGGCGAATGATCGCCCTGCCCGTGCGCGTCGCCATGCGGGCGCGAAAGCCATGCCGACGGCGACGCCGGCGGACCTTGGGTTGATATGTGCGTTTCATCGAGAGGCGCGGCCTGCGGGGGAACCCCAGGGCTGGAGTGTATCACCAGCGCGCGCTCCGCCTGTGGAGATGCCCATGACAGCGCCGCGGTTCGTCCCTCCTCGGCTGCTGGGGGATTGCTCCTTTCCTGCAAGGCCGCGGGAGACGAGGGGAACGCGGCGAATCCGAGGGCGGCCGCTCAGCCGTTGCTGGCGGCGTTGAAGAACTCGGCGCGGGTGGCGGGGTTGGTGCGGAACACGCCGCGCGTGATCGAGGTGACCATGCGGCTGCCCGGCTTCTTGACGCCGCGCATGGTCATGCAGGTGTGCTCGGCTGCCAGCGTGACGGCCGTGCCCGCGGGGTCGAGCACCGACTCGATACAGTCCGCAATCTCGCAGGTCAGCCGCTCCTGCACCTGCGGCCGCCGCGCCAGGTGTTCCACCACGCGCGCCAGCTTGCTCAGTCCCACGATGCGCTCGTTGGGGATGTAGCCCACGGTGGCCGTGCCGAAGAACGGCAGCAGGTGGTGTTCGCACATGGAATAAAACGGGATGTCCCGCACGACCACCATCTCGTCGTGCGCGTGGTCGAAGGTGGTGTTCAGGTAGGGGTCTGGTGGGCTGGCCAGGCCGACGAAGAGCTCGGTGTACATGCGCGCCACGCGCGCCGGAGTGTCGGCCAGCCCGTCGCGGTCGGGGTCCTCGCCCACCGCCAGCAGGATTTCGCGCACGGCCGCGGCAATGCGGGGTTCGTCCACGGGGCGGAGTCCGTCGGTCACGCGCAGCGCCCCCGTGCTCCCTGCATCCTCACCCTCGCCCCCCAGGGAGAGGGCGCGACCGAGCCGCAGCTTCGAGCGGGACGTGGAGGAGGCGCCGCGCCGTCGGCGTGCGCGGCGCTCGGTTGCATGAGGAAACGTCCGTGGGAACCTGGCGGGTGATCAGGCCTGGGCGGCCTGAAGTTCCAGACGGTCGACGCAGGCCGTGTCGTCCGGGTCCGCGCCCAGGGGCGTGGTGAACCAGGCGTCCAGGATTTCGTCGGCCAGCGCCGGCGTGGTCAGCCGCAGGCTCAGCGCCAGCACGTTGGCGCGGTTCCAGAGCCGTGCGCCGCGCGCCGTCTCGGCGTCCGCGCACAGCGCCGCGCGAATGCCGGGCACCTTGTTGGCGGCCATGCTCACGCCCGTGCCGGTCCAACAGAACACGATGCCCTCGTCCACGCCGCCGTCCGCCACGGCCTGGCCCACGCCGCGCCCGGCTTCCGGCCACTGCTGGTCCACCCCGGCCAGCGGGCCGAGCGGCAGCAGCGCATGCCCGCGCTCGCGCACGCGCGCCATCACATGGTCGGTGAGGCCGGTCTTCTCGTCGCTGGCAATCGCAATCCGCACGCGGGGGTCCAGGTGCACGCAGGGCGTTCAAGTATACGAGCGCCAACGGCCTGTCCCTGGACGGGGACAGAACGGCACGGGCGAGAGAAAAGGCGGCGGACATGGGGCGCCGCAGCGCCCGCGCCGGTGCAGGCCGCCGCTGCGCCTCATACAATGCGGCTGCCATACGCATACAGCCTGCGGCATTCCGACCATGCAGACGGTGCCATCACCCAGCAGCGCGGACGAGCGCGGATGAACGATACGACCGACCCCGTCGACCCGCAGCACTGGCCCGGCCGCCTGTTTATCGTCGAGGGCATCGACGGCTCCGGCAAGAGCACCCAGATCGACCTGCTGTACAAGTGGCTGGTCAGCCAGGGCTACCTGGTGATTTTTACGGAATGGAACTCGTCGCGGATCGTGCGGCGCACCACCAGCCGAGGCAAGCGGCGGCGCATCCTCACGCCGCTTACGTTCAGCCTGATTCACGCCGCCGACTTTTCGAACCGCGTGCACGAACAAATCCTGCCGGCCCTGCGGGCAGGAGCCGTGGTGCTGGCCGACCGCTACGTGTACACGGCCTACGCCCGCGATGCCGCCCGCGGGGTCAGCCCGGCCTGGCTGCGGCGTCTGTATTCGTTTGCGCCGCGCCCCACACTGGCGTTCTACTTCGACGTGCCGCTGGACGAAGCCATTCGGCGCATCGAGCTGGGGCGCGACGAGCTCAAGTTTTACGAAGCCGGCCTCGACCTGGGCCTCAGCCGCGCGCCCGCGAAGTCGTTCCGGATATTTCAAGGCATGATCCGCAGCGAATACGGCAAGCTCGTGGACGAGTTCGGCCTCGTGCGCATCGACGCCACCAACACCCTGGTCAACCAGCAGGATCAGATGCGCGCCCACGTGACCCCGCACCTGGAGGGCGCGATGCGGGCCGAGGACGCGGGCCTGCAAGAAGCGCTGGCGGCCACCGGCTTGAGCGGGCGCTACATGGACGACTTGCGGAGGTCGCCGTGACGACCACCGTCACGCGGCGTCTGCGGTTCTACGGTGAGCCGCCGCCAGGGGTCGACGCAGCCGACGCGCCCGGGCGCCTGATTGTGGTGGAAGGCCCCGACGGCGCCGGCCGTTCCACGCAGACCCGCCTCATCAAAGAGTGGCTGGAAGATCACGGCTTCGGCGTGGCGGACACTGGCCTCACGCGCTCGGAACTGGCCGGCCCTGGCATCCGCCGCGCCAAGTCCGGGCACAACCTCGACCCCCTGACGCTGAATCTGTTTTACGCCTCCGACTTCTTCGACCGGCTGGAGCGGCTGATCCTGCCGGCGCTGCGCGCCGGCATGGTGGTGCTGGCCGACCGCTACGTGTTTTCGATGATTGCGCGCTCCGTTGCGCGCGGCGTCGACCGCCAGTGGATCACCGACGTCTACGGCTTTGCGCCCATTCCCGACGCTGTGATCTATCTGGACGTCGACCTCGACCACCTGCTGCCGCGCATCCTGGCCAACGGCGGATTCGACTTTTGGGAATCGGGCCTCGACGTCATGCGCGGGCAGGACGTGTTCGAAAGCTTTTTGCGCTACCAGTCCATCGTCCTGTCCCGCTTCCGCGAACTCGCCGACCAACACGACTTCGCCGTCATCGACGCCCGCGGCCCCATCGAGCAAACCTTCAGCGCAATCCTGCGCGAAGTCCAGCGCGTCGTCGACGACATGCGCGCCCCACCGCCCTCCCACAAATAACCCAGCCCCCAGACCCTCACCTTCCCCTCACCCGCGTCGTCACCGGGGGCGAGGTGACGGCAGCGGCGGCGGCACAACCCGCATCGTCACCCCCTCCCACCCGCCTCTTCACCCTCTCCCTCTGGGAGAGGGTAGGGTGAGGGTCTTCGCCCGCCCCAGCCGACAGACCCATCGAAAGAGGTACAGGTGCGTTTGGCAGCCACCAGCGTCTTGCAACGTGCATCACAATGCCCTCAAGACCCCAGGCGAGGCCCACAGCAATGACAGAACGAACCTCGACCCCGCAGGCGTCGGACTACCAGGCGGCGGCGGAGCGCGCGTTGGATTTCCTGGCGGCGTACGTCGACGCCGACGGGCGCAGCACCGAGGCGCCCAGCGACCCGGCGCTGCACTTCAAGCTTCCCTACGTGTTTGCTTACGGCGGCCGGTGCGAGACTGCGCTGCGCGTGCTGCGATACATCGAACACGAGCTGCTGGACGCCGACGGGGCCTACCGCGACGACGCGTTCAACGGCCCCGCCAGCGCGTTTCTCTACCAGGCGGGCTGGCTGGCGTGGTCGAGCGCGGCGCTGGGACGCTTCGACCTGGCGCGGCGAGCCGCGAGCCGCGCCGCGCGGGAACAGGACGCGCGCCTGGGAGGGTTCTGGAACGACACCGACCTGGGGCGCGTGCAATGGCTGCTCAACAGTTCGTCGGCCGCGGCCGGCTGCGCGGCCGCCGGCGAACTGGACACAGCGGAACGCGCCGCCGGCTACATGCAATTGCTGCTGGAGCGGCAGCCCTCGCCCGAGCGCGGGTTCTACTTTTCGCTCGACGGGGAAGGCAAGGTCGTCACCGATCTCGGCGACGAGCCTGGACGCAACTTCTTCGACTTCGACGCCCCCTGCCGCCCGGCCATGTTTGCCACCGCCATCGTCGGTCTGGTCTGGCTCGGCCGCCAGACGGGCGCGGCGCGGCACTTCGACCTGGCGCGCGCCTACGCCAACGTCATACTGAGCCACCGTGGCCAGCCGGCCCGTTCCCACTTCGCTTCCAAAACCGGCTGGGCCGTCTTGCAGCTGGCCGTGCATCGACCGGACGCCGCCTTGACCGCGTACGCCGCCCAGGTCGGCGAGCGGTTCCTGGAACTGCAGCAATCCGACGGCAGCATCGACCTGAGCGGCTGGCCCGGCCTGGAAACCGGCGCCCCGCTCCCCCTGCGCCTGGCCAACCTCTGCGACTGGACGCTGACGGCGGTCGCCCTGGCCAACGGCGCGGCGTAGCCGCGCCCAGCGAATACGCGGTTATTCTGCGGCGATCTGCCGCAGAATCGCTGGGTTCCACATGCGCTTTGCCAGGTGCCTGAAGAGGTCCTGCCGCTCTTCCAGGTCGCGCTTCTTGAATTCCGCATGCGGCTTGAACGGCAATCCTGACGTAGCGATGAAACCGAGGAATCCAGGGTTGTTCTCGTACGTACGCTCGTGGAGGCTTTGCGCCAGCAGGTTTTGCCCGTAGTAATGCTCGCGCTTTTCCTTGTACGGCATATCGCCGTAACTCGCGTTGAACCCTCCCGGCAGCAGCAGAAGCCCACCGATCCTGTTGCGCATAGTACTGAAGTCATTGGGGTCGCTGAATTCATCCTCATGCAGCTCAGGATGATTCGCCCAAATATGCTCGATTTGATACGGCCCTCTGACGTATTCGCTATAGCGGGACCCAAGGCCTGACTGCGTTTCGACGTAGTCTGTCATGCGCGCGAGAATACGGTGCAACTGGCGGCGGTTCCTGTAAAGCCCAAACCAGCTCTGTACGAATGCCGAAGGCCCGTCGTCGAGCCTGGCAGTCAGCTTGTCGGCAAGCTCCAATGCCGACGTGGAGCGAATGTCTGATGCAAGACGTGACATTGTATGTTGTAAGTTCGAATGGGGAATGTAGCCCCACTCCCACATGTATCGGACCAGCAGGATGTCGATGAACGACGCAACGAGCCGCACTTTTAGAATGATTTGTTCCTCGTCGTCGGATCGACTGAGCGGGGCGAGGAGCAGCGAATGTTGAATGTGAAAGCCGTTCCAATGGTTGAAGTAGATTGCTTCGAGTCCATCGGTGAGAGTCCAGGAAGCGCGCACGCATTTTTCGTACCAATGGCAATAGAACGTGAAGTCTTCCAGAATGAAGCGGGAGAAGTCCGAGGAAGAATTGAGCGACAAGCGTTTTTTTGCGTTCTCGCGCACCCAGCGATGAAACTCGGTATTTATCCGTTCGACGTCCCCAGGTTCCGCTCCGGTTCTCCGATCCCTGGCTGTCTCTGCGTGTTGGCTGCGCAGCCAAGTCTTGATCGCGTCAGCATCGGCTTCTTTCGATAAGTTTTGCAAGGCTGCGACGCGGCTGCGCCAAACGTCATTCGCCGTGTTGCGGCTGTCCGTATCTGTGATGTTGGCCAGCAGATAGCCCTTGAGCATCTCGGTCGAGGTGAGCGACATGCCGCGGTCGTTCATGGTTTCGAAGATTTCGTATGCGTCGGCGTCCGAGTAGGCGGTGATTTCGACCAGATAGACGTTTTCGATCAGCCAATCGGCAAAGTACGGCAGCGCGCCGTTGGTCAGCTCGCCCGGGAAGTACTCCACGATGTCCTGGAACCGTTCCTGGATGTTGATCACCGATTCCGGCTGCCCGCTTGTGTCGAACGGCTGCTCGTTGTACAGCGCATCCATGCAGGCCGTGCGCTCGGGCACGTCGAGGTTGAACGACCGCTGCCCGTACTTCTCCGAGTAGATGAGGTCCGCGAGCGTGGACGCGCCGCCGAGCTGACGGTGCAGATGCATCAGCAGCAGCGTGAGCGTCGTGATGCGCTGCTGGCCGTCGATGACATATTTTCGCCCGCCGCGATTGCATGTGATGACGGACCCAAGGAAGTAATGGCCGTAGCCTTCCACGGCGCTGCGTTCGTGGTCTTCCGCGTAGCTGTCCTGAAACTTATCTGCGAGGTCGTCGATCAACTCCTTGACCTGCTTGGCGCCCCAGCGATATTCGCGCTGGTAGTAGTCGATGGAAAACTTGGACCCGCCAAGCAGGCGGCGAATGCTTCTGGCTTCGCCTTGAATCTCTCTCATCGTGTTTCCTCCAAGCCTCGAACGCCCGGCAGGTCTACGGATTTACAGCGTGCCAGCATCGATTTTGCGTTGGTGCGTCCGTCGAGTCCTCCGGCGGTTCGATGACCGCTGGCACGCCGTTCGGCCATGCCGAACGGCGTGCCGGGAGTTCTCATGCGTGCGGCTGGTTCACGTTGCCCGCGTGCGTTGGTGTTGGCCGATGTAGCCGATGACGACCACCTGGTTGTTCTTGTC
Source organism: uncultured Chloroflexota bacterium (assembly GCA_958296175.1). GTDB lineage: Bacteria > Chloroflexota > UBA11872 > UBA11872 > UBA11872 > UBA11872. The sequence goes on along the minus strand of OY282448.1, from coordinate 129,664 downwards.
CCAGTAGAACCCGATGCGGATCGTGGTGCTGGCGTTGTTTGTGGCGCCCTTGCCGATGTGTTCGTTGAGGCGGTGCTTCTTGCCGTTGACGGTGGCGGTGTAGTACTCGGGAAACTCGCCCACCGTGGTGTCGCTCTGCTTTGGCCGGTAGAACCAGCCGCAGGTCCTGCGGATCGACAAGTCGAGGTCGACGCTGCCCGACTCGCCGCGTTTGTGCCTGTGGTACTCGGTCGCCAGCCAGGCGAAGGCGCTCCACACCGCCTGCGCGTCCCTGAAGCGCGGATTCTTTTCGGACTTCGAGTTGAGGTTGAACTGGAGCTCGTTTGCGAACACGTGCGCCGCGCGTTCGATTGCCGTCTTGACGTCGGCAATCTCTGCGGCGGTTTCCTCGGCCTGGGGGCCGTCGGCCGCGGTTTTGCGGGCGTCGACGTACATGCCGCGCCAGTAGTCTTCCATGCGCTGACTCTCGGCCAGCGTGGCGGTCACGGCGTCGTTCGAGCGTTTCTGCTCGTTGATTTCGGCGCGCAGCGCCTCCGCGTCCTGCGACGCTTTCTCGTGCTCCTCCTTGAGCGACGCCAACTCCGCCCGCACGGCGGCGGCTTCTGCCTCGGCGTCGACGGAAGCGTCCGCCGCCGAATTTGCGCCGGCGGCAGGCAGAGCGCCGGCCGCTGAAGCGATACCAGTCGATTCGCCGTTCTGCCCGGCGGACAGGCCGTTCCCCTGCGCCGCGGCAATGGCGGCGTCTTCCAATCGCTGCTGTTCTTCGGCGTACTCGAGCCCGAGGGCCATCAGTTGGTCTAACTGATCGACGTGCTCCAACACTTGAGATTCGAGCTTCTGGCGCTGCACCGCCCGCGTCTCTTCCTCCGTTCGGGTCGGGGCTCGCTCGCGCACGGCGGCGTATTGGTCGAGCGATTCCTGTAATTGCGTGAGGAGTTGCGATGTCTCGTCAACGTGCGTTGGTTTGTAAAAAGCGAACACCGTCCACGCATCGGTATTTGCCTCCAGATATTCGAGATCGACGGCGAAGCTCTCCTTGATATTCTTGATGCGCTCGTCCAGTTCGAGGGCGATGTTGAACTCTTTGTTCTTGTCCTCGGCAAGGTCGGAGACAAGGTCGATGAATTCCTCGACGTGCTCCCATTCCGGCGCGTCCGGCGGAAGTGCCGACAGAAATTCGATCCAATGCGGATAGACGCTGTCGCTCATCGACGCGTTCGAAACGTCGAACTCACTGCCCCGCGGCACGAGCATATTTCCGGACACGCAGCACAGCATCAAGCAAACGTCGTCTTTCGATAGGTCGCCGTTGTGCTCCAGGATGCCGTCGACTTCACGTTGCCAGGAATCAGCGTCCCACGTGCCGTTGAATTGACCGCTCGAATAGTCGAGTTCGCGGGCCGGCAGCTGCGCGTTGCGAAGATGTTCTGCGACTATTTCACGCAAGTCCTGTTGCGATTCGACCCAGACCATCAATACCGCGGATGTCAGCTGGTTGGAATGTTGCATCTCCCTGGCGATGGGGGCGCGCAGAATGTTTGCGGGCGCTCTGGAGGCTTGCTTGCTTCGAAAACCTTTGACTTCCAGGTTGCTGTTGTCGATCGTGGTCTTGAATGCCTGTTTCGCATGGCCGGACGCTTTAGGCCGCCACTTCAAAGCGCGGTCGACGACGGATAGACGGTAGTCGTCCTTCATCACGTTGCTTAGGAGTTGCACGTCTATTCTGCGGTCAGCGCCGTTATCGCTCATTGCCGGATTCCCCCTGCGGCTCTGGAACGGCGGCGGGCAGCGTGCGCGCCGCGGATTGCCTAGGGCCATTGTGTCAGATGGCGGCGCCATTCGTCACGCCGCCGGCGACTGGTCGGCGTCCATGCGCGGCGGCGGCTGGTCGTCCGCATGCCCTGGCCGCGTATCATGGGCGGCCAAAGCCGTTGGCGACGTCCGCCGCGGCGGAGTGGCTGGTGCAGCCGCATGGGAGCGATCGCGTGTCCGAGGGCAACGCCGCCGCAGCCAGACCGCAGCGCACGGTGCGCAAGCGCCGCGACATTCGTGAACGCATGGAGCGCGCCGTGCTGGCCGACTGGGAGACGCTGGAGGACGAGGACATTGCGATCTTCACGATCCGGCGCCCGGACGGCACGGACTTCCCAGAGTTCGAGACGGGGCAGTACACGCTGCTGGCGTTCTGGGATCAGCCGTCCGACGACCCGCGCCCGCGCCAGCTCTCGATTGCTTCCACGCCGCTGGACCGGGACTTCCTGGAGTTCTACGTGATCCTGGTGCGCGACGCGCTGGAGGATGGCTCCAACACCCCCGGCGTGTTCACGGGCGCGCTCTGGCGGCACGGGCCGGGGGACGAGATTCTGTACATGCCGCGGCCGGCGGGCCGCTTCACGCTGGCACGCACGGCGCAGCCGGACGTGGTGTGCGTGGCCACGGGCACCGGGCTGGCGCCGTTCGTCTCCATGGCGCGCACCGCCTGGCGCGCTTACCAGGAGACGGGCGAGGCGCCGCGCCGCTTCACGATCGTGCACGGCGTGTCCTACGCCAGCCAGCTGGGCTATGCCGAGGAACTGCAGCGCATGGCGCAGGACCCGGGTTTCGGGCTGGTCTACGCGCCGACCGTCAGCCGGCCGGCCAGCGACCCGGGGTACACCGAGGCCATGTGCCGAGGCCGTGCGAACGACCTGGTGCGGCTGCATTTCGGGCGCGAAACGAGCGGCCGCGTGGACCCCTGGTTCGCCGGAGACCTGGCAGACATCCTGCGCGAACGGCTGACGCCGGAAGGCGCCGCGGTCTATCTGTGCGGCAACCCCGACATGATTGCCGACGCCAAAGGCTCGCTGGCCGGCGCGGGGTTCGAGACCGAGGGACGCGAGTCGCAGGTCATCACCGAGGACTACTGGTAAGCGGCGGCCCGCCTTCGTGTCCCGCCATACCGCGCCAGCGTCCCCGGAATACCGCGTTGGCAGCGGCTACGACCTGCACCGCCTGGGCGCGGCGCGGCCGCTGCGCATCGGCGGCGTGGAGGTTGCGCCCTCGGGCGGCGCCGTCGGCCATTCCGACGCCGACGTGGCCCTGCACGCGCTGGTGGACGCGCTGCTGGGTGCGGCGGGCATGGGCGACATCGGGCGGCGCTACCCGGACGACGACCCGGCCAACCTGAACGCCGACAGTGCGCGCTTCGCGGCCGAGACCATGGCCGAGCTGCGCGCGGATGGCTGGGAGCTCGTCAACGCCGACCTCACCATCGTGCTGCAGCGGCCGAAGATCGCGCCGTTCGCCGCCGCCATGCAGGCCAGCATCGCCGCGGCGCTGGGAACCCTCCCGCAGCGTGTGAGCGTGAAGGCCAAGACCAACGAAGGGGTGGACGCGCTTGGCGCCGGCGCGGCGGCGGCGTGTCATGCCGTGGCGCTGGTGGTGCGGGAGCGCTGAGCGGCGCCGTTCGCCCCGCGCCTGCGGCGGCTTGGGTTGGAGGGTGACGGTTGCCGCCATGCGGGTGAGGCGCCGTCTCCTTCGGCACGGCGGGCAAAAAAGCGGCCGCTGCGTCCGTGCGGGTGACGCGCCGTCGGTAGACTTTCCACGACACTGCGGCGGGGACTTGTCAGCGTGAGCCTTTCCGTCACCAACACGCGCACGGGCCGGAAAGAACCGTTTCGCCCCATGGCCGATCCGGTCACGATGTACGTGTGCGGCATGACGCCCAAAGACCGCCCGCACCTGGGCCACGCCTTCATGTTCGTTCACATGGACGTGATCCGGCGTTACCTGGAGTATCGGGGTTACGGCGTGCGCCACGTGCAGAACTTCACGGACATCGACGACAAGATCATCGACCGTGCGGAGGCGGCGGGACGCGATCCGCTGGACTGGGCGCGTGAGCACACCGAGGCGTATTTCCAGGTCATGGACCGCCTGCGCGTGCGGCGCGCGCAGGAGTTCCCGCGCGTGACCGAGAACATCGCCGCCATCATCGACGACGTGCAGGAGCTGATCGACGCCGGCCACGCTTACGCCGCGTCCACGGGCGTCTACTTCGACGTGACCACGTTCGAGGACTACGGGGAGCTGAGCGGCCGCACCGAGGAGGACGGGTCGGCCGGGGCGCGCGTCGAGGTGGACGAGGCCAAGCGCAACCCGCGCGACTGGGCCTTGTGGAAGCTGGACGCCGCGGGGCGGATTGGCTGGGACAGCCCCTGGGGCCGCGGTCGGCCCGGCTGGCACATCGAGTGCTCCACCATGATCCGGCGCGCGCTGGGCGACCGGATCGATATCCACGGCGGCGGCGCGGACCTGACGTTTCCCCATCACGAAAACGAGATTGCCCAGGCCGAGGCCGCCACCAACCGCCGCCCCTTCGTGTCCTACTGGGTGCACACGGGCCTGGTGCTGACCGAGGGCGAAAAGATGGCGCACTCGCTGGGCAACTTCACCACGGCCGCGGACGTGCTGACCGATGTCCCGCCGGACGTCTTGCGGCTCTACCTGTTGAGCGTGCATTACCGCTCGTCGCTGCAGTTCTCGGCGGCGGCGCTCGAGCAAACGCGCACTGGCTACGACCGCCTGCTGTCCGTCATGCGCGCGCGCGGTCAGGGCGCCGATTCGAGCGGGGCTTCGAGCCAGCATGACATGCGCGCCGAAACCGCCGCCGCCCGCGCGGGGTTCGAGGCCGCCATGGACGACGACTTCAACGCGCCGCGCGCCATCGGCGCGCTGTTCGAGTTTGGACGGACGATCAACCGGCTGGCGCCGCAGGCCGCCGCGGCCGACGTGCGCGCCGCGCAGGACGTGTTCGAGGAACTGCTGCGCGTGGTGGGGGTGGAGCTGCATGCGCCCGAGGACGCGGCCGGCGGCGCCGATCCGTATATCGACCTGCTGGTGCGCGTGCGCCAGAAGCTTCGAGAGGCCAAGCAATGGGAGCTCGCCGACGAGATTCGCGACGACCTGGCCGCGCACGGCGTGGTGCTGGAAGACAAACCCGGCGCCACGGTGTGGCGGCGCGGGTAGCCCCAGCCGCGCCAGCCGCCGCTGCCAGCATCTGGGGCCGCCGCGCGGTTGCCGAGGCCTTGCGGCGCGGCAGCGGCGTGGAACGGGTCTACGTGGCCCGCCCGCAGGCGGAGGCGCTGCACGACATCCGCGCCGCCGCCGCGACTGCGGCCGTGGCCGTCACGTTCAGCACCGCGTCGGAGCTGGACGAGCTGAGCTACGGCGCACGGCATCAGGGCGTGGCGGCGGCGGTGCGGCCGCCACCGCCGGTCGGGATCGACGATCTGCTGCAGGCCCGCAGCGCTGGCGGCCCGCCCCTGATGCTGGCGGCGGACCAGGTGCACGACGTTGGGAACCTGGGCGCGCTGCTGCGCACGCTGGAAGCTGCGGACGGGGCGGGCGTCATCGTGCCCGACCGACGCTCTGCCGCGCTGACCGGCGGCTTGGCGCGCGCGTCGGCCGGGGCCAGCCTGCGCACGCGCCTGGTGCGGGTTGCCAACGTGGCGCGCGCGCTGGACCGGCTGCGCGAGGGCGGCGCCTGGGTCTACGCGCTCGATCAGGACGGGGACATGGACTACGACGCGGCCGACTTCGACCGCGCCGCCTGTCTGGTGGTTGGCAACGAGGCGCGCGGCGTGCGGCCGACGGTGCGCAAGGCCTGCGACGCCGCGCTGCGCATCCCTATGTTTGGCGGCGTCGGCTCGCTCAACGTCGCCGTTGCGGGAGGGATCGTGCTCTATCACGCGATTCGCGCGCGCGGAGCGGGGCGGCCGGATGCCGGCTGAGGCGCAGCACGCCAGCGTCCCGCGGCGCCCCCGCGGCGCGAGTAGCGCCAGCGCCCACCGCCAATCCAGCACCCCCCGCCATTCCCGTGACGGCGGGAATCCAGGTCCGCAGCGCGCCGACCGTGAGGCCGATCGGGAAGGGCAGCATTCGCTCGACACCGTCAGCTTGCGCGGGATCGTGCTGTACGGCTATCACGGCGTCCGGCCCGAGGAGCGCACGCTGGGGCAGCGGTTCGTGGTCGACGTGGACATGCAGGCTGACTTGCGGGACGCGGCGGCGTCGGACGCGCTGGACCGCACCGTCGACTACAGCCAGGTGTACGCGCGGGTTGCCCAGATCGTGAATGGCGAGCCGGTAGACCTGCTGGAAACCCTGGGCGACCGCATCGCGCGCGCCGTGTTCGCCGACTTTCCTCAGGTGCGCTCGGCGAAGGTCCGCATTGCCAAGCCTGGCGTCGCTATCCCTGGCGCAGCGCTGCGCGAGGCGGCAGTCACGATCAGGCGCCAGCGGCCCGACGACACCGCCTGAGCCTGCATCCCTCTCGCTCCGCGCCGGCGTCTGGGACTATTACTATTGGGGCGCGCACCCTCGTTGGTCCGCCGATTGCGTGCGTCGGGCGCGCCGCAGGCCGGTGCGCGCGTCAGAGTACGAACCTAACCATGTCGCATGAATGGAGGACGCAGATGGGGCGGCTGGCAGTCTTTATCGACGGCGCATATTTCATGGCGATCCAGAGGCACGAGTTCGACGCTCGGCTGGACGTGCAAAAGCTCGTGAGCGAGGTGCGGAGCCACGTCGAGCGCACCAGCGCGGAGCCGATCGATCTCTTGCGCACCTACTTCTATCACTGCCCGCCCTACCAGGGCGACCCCCCCACGCAGGAAGAGATCGACCGGCACTCCAACTCGCGGCGGTTCGAAGACGCGCTGCGCTACCTGCCCCGCTTCGAAGTGCGGCGGGGGCGGCTGCGGATGAACGGCGTGGACGAATGGGGCGACCCGGTCTTCGAACAGAAGCAGGTCGACCTGTTGCTGGGCTTGGACATGGCGCTGTTGGCCGGCAAGGGCCACGTGCAGCACATTGCGCTGGTGGCGGGCGACGGCGATTTCGTGCCCGCGTTGCAAGTGCTCAAGGCCGAAGGCGTGCTGGTCTGGCTGGTGCACGGCCCCCCGCACGGCCGAGACGGCGGCTCCACCTATTCCTACGAACTCTTCAAGACCGCCGACGAACGCTTCGAACTGAACCACGAGGTCGTCGAACGCATGCGCCGCTGACCGCGGCGCGTGCCTGCGGGCGCCAGGCCGCGGTTAGGCGGGTGCGCGCCGTTTCCTGACGATTCGCGCGGCGGCGGCGAGGTCGTCGGGCGAGGTGATCTTCAGGTTCTCGCGGCTGGCCTGGACGACGCGAACGGGAAGGCTGGCGGCTTCCAGCAGGGAGGCGTCGTCGGTGAAGCGTTGTAATGCGTCGGCGCGGCGTTCGTGGGCGTTCAGCAGGGCGTCGAAGCGGGCCGCTTGCGGGGTTTGCGCGTGCCAGACGGACGCGCGCGAGGGCGTGCTGACGATGTCGCGGTCGGCGTTCACGATCTTGAGCGTGTCCGTGGCGGGGACGGCGGCGATGGCGGCGCCTCGGCGCGCGGCTGCCTGGACGACGCGCGCAATGAGGCCCGGCGTCACCAGCGGACGCGCGCCGTCGTGCACGGCCACCAGCGCCGGGGGGTGGTCCTGCAGCGCCTGCAACCCGTGCAGCACGGACTCGGCACGGCACGACCCGCCGCGAACGAACGCGCGAATCTTGGTCACGCCGGCGGCTGCCGCCGCGCGGCGAATCTGCGCGTCGTTGGCCGCCGAGGTGGTGACCACCAGCGTGCGAATGGCCGGGCAGGCTTCGAACGCGCGCAGGCTCCAGACGATGACCGGCTCGCCCGCCAGGTCGGCCAGCAGCTTGTCGCCGCCGCCCATGCGCGCACTCGCCCCGGCGCCCAGCACCACTGCGTCGGCGCTCACGTCGGCGCGGCGTCCAGCGCCCGATGCAAAACCGTGACGTCCCTCAAAGCTGCGGCGCCGCGCGAGGTCACGTCAGCCCGCCGCGTGGGCGCTCACGTCAGCGCGGCGTCCAGCGCCTGTTGCAGGTTGGCCGCGCGGATTGCGCCGCGGCGGCGTCCGTTCGCGTCGGACCCGGCCGACACGATGCAGTGGGTGAACCCCAGGCGCAGAGCTTCGTCGATGCGCTGAGGCGCGGAGGGCGCCGACCGCAGTTCGCCGGCCAGGCCAACCTCGCCCACGGCGGCCGTGCGCTCCCGCAGCGGCTGGCCGCGATAGCTGGACGCCACGGCCAGCGCCACGGCCAGGTCGGTGGCCGGTTCGCGCAGCCGCAGGCCGCCCACCACGTTGACGAACACGTCGTGCGACGCCAGCGCCACGCCCGTGCGCCGCGCCAGCACCGCCAGCAGCAAGTGCAGGCGGCTGAGGTCCAACCCGTTGGCCAGCCGCCGCGGCTGGCTATACGTCGTGGGCGCCACCAGCGCCTGCACCTCGACCAGCAAGGGCCGCGTGCCTTCCATCGCCACCGCCACCGCGGAGCCTGGCGCCGAGGCGTCGCGGCCCGCCAGCAGCATGGCCGACGGGTTGGCCACTTCCCGCAATCCGCGCGCGTGCATCTCGAACACGGCCACTTCGAACGTGGGGCCGAAGCGGTTCTTGACCGCTCGCAGCAGCCGGTGCGAGTAGTGGTCGTCGCCTTCCAGATACAGCACGGTGTCGACGATGTGTTCCAGCATCCGCGGCCCGGCAACGGTGCCTTCCTTGGTGACGTGGCCCACGATCAGCACGGGCGTCTGGCGGGACTTGGCGAAGTGCAGGAGCCGCAAGGTGGACTCGCGCACCTGCGTCACGCTGCCCGGCGCCGACGGCAGCTCGTCGGCGCGCACCGTCTGGATGGAGTCGACCAGCAGCAGGCCGGCGCGAACCCGTTCGGCCTCGGCCAGTGCGCCCTCGATGGCGGTTTCGGCGTAGACCAGCAGCCCCTGGCCGCCGATCTGCATGCGCCCGGCGCGCATGCGAATCTGCGCGGCCGACTCTTCCGCGGCCACGTAGAGGCTGGGGCGGTCGGGCGCGGCGAGTTCCGCGGCCATGCGCAGCACCAGAGTGGATTTGCCCACGCCCGGGTCTCCCGCCAGCAGCACCAGCGAACCGCGCACCAGGCCGCCGCCCAACACCCGGTCCAGCTCGGGCATGCCCGAGGACACGCGCTCGTCGCCGGAGGTGTCGATCTCGTGCAAGGGAATTGCGCGCGGCGCGTCGCCCGAGCTGGCCGCGCGCGTCGGCGCGCGGCGTTCGGCCAGCGAGTTCCACGCCCCGCAGACGCTGCACTGCCCCGTCCACTGCGGATGCTCCGCGCCGCAGGACGAGCACGCAAAAACTCGGCGGGGTCGGGCCACGGGGCGCGTATCTAGGAGCGGGCGTCAGGAATAGTAGCGCCGCTGGAGCGGCAGGGGTGCGGCGGGGGAGCGGTCCGCTCCCCACGAGGGCGCTCGGCAGCGGCGCACCGCGCGGCCGAGGTCAGCGCCGCGGGAGACGCGGTGACGCTGGCAGCTCTGCCGCGCAATGGTCTTCGCCCGTGCTCGGTGCTTCCAGCATCTGCACGTGCACTTTCCGCAGTTCCGTACGGATGCAATGAGGGGTGCGGCGCCGACCGTGATGCTGGATGGCAGGACGACCCTTCTGGGGCTGTGCTTCCCGCCTGCATAGAGCTTCGTCCTGGCAATTCACCCTCGCCCGCAAGGGAGCGGGGAAAGCCATTCGCCGTCACCCTGCCCTCGGCTTCGAGGGCAAGGATAACGAGTGGCGCAAACGGCCTATGCTTCGACTGGTGAGCGCGAGGTGATGTCAATCTCGTCGCCCTCGCGGTCCACGATCACCTTGGCGCCGGGGTCGAACGCGCCTCGGAGCAGCTCTTCGGCCAGCGGGTCTTCGATCAGGTTCTGGATCACCCGCCGCAGCGGTCGGGCGCCAAAGTCGGGGTCATAGCCCTTCTCGGCCAGCAGCTCCTTGGCCTCGTCCGTGACCTCCAGATCGAACTCGTGCTCGCTCAGCTGCAAGCGCACGCGCGCCAGTTCCAGATCGACGATGGCCGCCACGTCGGCGCGTGTCAGCGAGTGGAAGACCACCGTCGCGTCCACCCGGTTGAGGAACTCGGGTCGGAAGACCTTCTTGAGTTCGTTGAGCACCTTGGCGCGCATGTTCTTGTAGTGCGCGTCTTCGGACACGGCTGACGCGTCGCTGCGGAACCCCAGCATGGCGTCGCGCTTGATGTGCTGGGCGCCCACGTTGGAGGTCATGATGATGACAGTGTTGCGGAAGTCCACCGCGCGGCCTTTGGCGTCGGTCAGACGTCCGTCGTCCATCAGCTGCAAGAGGATGTTGAAGACTTCGGGGTGGGCCTTCTCGATTTCGTCCAGCAGGATCACGGCGTAGGAGCGCCGCCGCACGGCTTCGGTCAGCTGGCCGCCTTCTTCGTATCCCACATAGCCGGGGGGCGCGCCCACCAGGCGCGACACCGCGTGCCGTTCCATGTACTCCGACATGTCGATACAGATCAGCGCGTCCTCACTGCCGAACATGAAGTCGGCCAGGGCGTGCGCCAGCAGCGTCTTCCCCACGCCGGTGGGGCCCAGGAACATGAACGCGCCGATGGGCCGCTGCGGGTCCTTCAGTCCCGCGCGGGCGCGGCGCACGGCGCGTGAAATGGACGTGATGGCTTCCGTCTGGCTCACCACGCGGCGCGCCAGATCGTCTTCCATGTGCAGCAGGCGTTCCGACTCTTCCTTGCGGATGCGGGTGACCGGGATGCCCGTCCACATCGAGATGACCTGGCCGACTTCTTCTTCGGTCACCCGCGGCTGCGCGTCGCGGTGGCGCTGCTGCCAGGTCTCGCGGAGGTCGCTGGCCTCGCGGCGCAGCGCTTGTTCCTGCTCGCGCAGCGTGTTGGCGGCTTCGAACTCCTGCATGTCTATCGCCTTGGACTTTTCCGCCGTGATTTCGTCGAGGCGGGATTCCAGCGCCCGCAGCTCCCTGGGCGGCGTGCCGTGGCGAATCTTGACGCGCGCCGCGGCTTCGTCCATCACGTCGATCGCCTTGTCCGGCAGGAATCGGTCCGTGACGTAGCGCCCGGCCAGCTCGGCGGCCGCGGTCAGCGCGGCGTCGGTGATCGTCACCTTGTGATGGTCTTCGTAGCGGCTGCGCACGCCCCGCAGGATGTCCACGGTCTCCTCGATGGTGGCTTCGCGCACCATCACCGGCTGGAAGCGCCGCTCCAGCGCGGCGTCGCGCTCGATGTACTTGCGGTACTCGTCCAGCGTGGTTGCGCCAATCACTTGCAGCTCGCCGCGCGCCAGCGAGGGTTTGAGGATGTTGGCCGCGTCCACCGCGCCTTCCGCGGCGCCTGCGCCCACCACCGTGTGCAGCTCGTCGATGAACAGCACCGCGTCTGCCGACCCCTTGACTTCGTCGATGACCTTCTTGAGCCGTTCCTCGAACTCGCCGCGGTATTTGGTGCCGGCCACCAGCGCTCCCATGTCCAGCGTCAGCACGCGGCGGTCCTGCAGCGATTCGGGCGCTTCGCCAACCACGATGCGCTGCGCCAGACCTTCCACGATGGCGGTCTTGCCCACGCCGGGGTCGCCGATCAGCGCGGGGTTGTTCTTGGTGCGGCGGCTCAAGATCTGAATCACGCGCTCGACCTCGTCGTGCCGCCCGATCACCGGGTCCAGCTTGTCGGCGCGCGCCGCCGCCGTGAGGTCGATTCCCATCTGGTCCACGACCGGCGTCTTCGAGGAGCGGCGGGAGGCGACTTTCGCTTCGGCGCGCCGCTCGCTCTGGCCCTGGCTGACGACCTGCACGACCTGCGCGCGCACCTTTTCCAGGTTGACCCCCAGGCTTTCCAGCACGCCGGCGGCGATGCCCTCGCCCTCGTGCACCAGCCCCAACAGCAGGTGCTCGGTGCCGATGTAGTTGTGGCCCAGCCGCCGGGCTTCTTCGATGGAGAGCGCGATCACGCGCTTGGCGCGCGGCGTCAGCGTGATGTCGCCCACCACCATGCGCTCGCCGCGGCCAATGATGAACTCGACCGCGCTGCGCACCTTGTTGAGGTCGACCCCCAGATTGGTCAGCACCTGCGCGGCGATGCCTTCGCCCTCGCGCACCAGCCCCAGCAGCAGGTGCTCGGTGCCGATGTAGTTGTGGTTGAAGCGTGTGGCTTCGTCCTGTGCGTAGACGAGGACTTTCTTGGCCCGCTCCGTAAACTTGTCCAGCCGGTCGTTCACGGCATACCTCCAATGCGGGCGTTCTCACGCCTACACGATGGCAGAAGGCGCGTCCCCTTAGTCCATTTTCGCATTCTGATCGCCGTCCGCGCTGTCCAGGTCTGCGTCGGGATTCTCGGCCACGGCCGCCAGCACGCCGTCGGCCTCCTCGGCGTCGTCCGGCGGCCCCAGCTCGATGGGCGACAAGCGAATGCGGCGGCGCTGCGCGTCCATGCTCAGAATGCGGAACGTGCCCTGGTCGCCCTCGTGCACCGAATCGAGCGCGGCGTTCCCCAGGTCGGAGGCGTGCGCCAGCCCTTCCACGCCTTCCTCCAGCCGCACGAACGCGCCGAACGGCGCCAGCTTGATGACTTCGCCGTCCACCACCTGGTTCTCCCCGAACCGGGTTTCCAGGTCCGCCCAGGGGTCCGTCGTGGCGCGGCGCATGCTCAGCGCAATCTTCTTGTCCACCCGGTCCAGCGCCAGCACGTAGACGTCCACTTCCTGCCCGGGGCGCAGGATTTCCTCCGGGCTTTCCACCCGGCTCCATGACAGCTCCGAGATATGCGCCAGCCCGTCGGCGCCGCCCAGGTCGATGAACGCCCCGAAGCTGCAGATGTTGCTGACCATGCCCTTGCGAACCTGGCCCACCTGCAGCTCGTCCAGCAGCACCTCGCGGCGCTGCGCGCGCATTTCGCGCTCGGCCACGCGCTCGGACAGGATCAGGCGGTTGCGGCGACGGTCGAGCTCGATGATCTTGACATAAATCTTGCGCTCGACCAGCTCCGAGAGCTTGGCGTTCAGCTCTTCTTCCGTCTCGTCGGCCGGCCCGCGCCGCAGACTGGTGAGTTGCGACAGCGGCACGAAGCCGCGCGGCCCCACGTCCACCAGCACGCCGCCCTTGTTGTATTCCTGCACCGTGGCTTCGATGATCGTGCCGTTCTCGAACAGCTCCTCGGTCGCGCGCCAGACCTTCTCCTGCGCCGCGCGGCGCACCGAGAGCAGCGCCGGGCCGTCGCCTTCGGGCTGCACCACGTACACCAGCGCCGTGTCGCCCAGGCTGAAGTTCGGCTTGGGTTCGTCGGAGCGCGAGTCCCACAGCTCGCGCTGCGGCACCACGCCCTCGGACTTCAGCCGAACGTCGATCAGCAGCTCGTCCGGGTCCACCCCGACGACCACGCCCTCGATCACGTCGCCGCGCGAGATGCCCTGCATCTCGCCGCCAGGCTCGCGCAGCAGGTCTTCCATCGACTCGAGCTCGTCCAGCGACGCGGCCTCGCCGGCGGCGCCGGACGCCTCGGGGCTCGTATCCGCCGCTGCCGCAACCTCGCTGGCCGCGTCGGAGTCCATTTCCGCGACTGCCGCCGCGACCTCGCTGGCCGTGTCGGAGTCCATTGCCGCCGCTGCCGCCGCAACCTCGCTGGCCGTGTCGGAGTCCATTGCCGCCGCTGCCGCCGCGACCTCGCTGGCCGTGTCGGAGTCAATTGCCGCCGCTGCCGCCGCGACCTCGCTGGCCGCGTCGGGGTTCATCGCCGCTGCCGCCGCAACTTCACTGGCCGCATCGGGCGCCGCAGGGTTCGTCTCCGCTGTGGGTGTGGCGTCGCGAGTCACGGTCAGCAGTGGCCTTTCGGAGCAAGACAAGCGCACGTCACGCGCACGGCGCCAACGGCCAGTATACCAGCGTCCCCCTTCCCTCTGGCAACCACCCCCGCCCGTTCCCCTCGTTCCCCGCGCTCCTCCCGCCTCGTTCCCCCGACCCTTCCCGGCCGAGAGTCAGGACGCGCGGCGATTCGCCCCGCCGTCTCCTGCGCAAAGCCGGGCGCCCCGGCCGCCCATCCCCGCGCCAATCGACATGGAGGCCGCGCTGGCGCTCTGGTGCAACGCCCATCCCCGCGCGCCGCGCGCCAATCCTCGGGCCGCATTCCCCCGTCCGCCCCCCCCTACGGCATCACCATCCCGCCGTCGTAGCTGATGTTCTGCCCCGTCATGTAGTCCGAATCGTCGGACAGCAAGTACGCCACCACCTTCGCCACGTCCTGCGGCGTCTCCACGCGGCCCAGGGGAATCCGCGCCACGGCCTCGGCCAGCACCTCGCCAGGCTGCTTGCCCAGCAGCGCCGCCCGCTTGCGGTCGATAAGCTCCCACATGTCCGTGTCCACAACGCCGGGGCTCACCGCGTTCACGCGCACCCCCAGCGGCCCCAGCTCCAGCGCCATCACCCGCGTCAGGCCGTGCAGCGCGGTTTTGCTGGTGTTGTAGACGTTGGTGGCAAACGACGGCAGCCGTGACGACGCCGACGCGATGATCACGATGCTGCCCCGCCCCCGCGCCGCCATGCGCGCCGCCGCGGGGTGCACGAAGTAGAACGTGCCGTCCAGGTTCACCGACATCACCTCGCGCCAGACGGCCGGGGTCAGGTCCAGGAACTCCTGCACGCGCATGATCCCCGCGTTGGCCACCGCGCCCGTCAGCCCGCCCAGCTCGCGGTCCACCTCGTCCACCCAGTCCCGCGCGGCTTCGGCGTCGGTCACGTCCAGACGCGCGCTCACCGCCGACCCGCCGCCCTGCCGGATTTCCTCGGCCACCGCGGCCGCCGCCTCGCCGTTCACGTCGGACACGGCCACTGCCCAGCCCCGCGCGGCCAGCCGCAGCGCGCACGCCCGCCCAATGCCGCGCCCCGCCCCTGTGATGGCCACCGCCTGTGATGCCGCCATGCCCCTGCGTCAGCCCTGCGCCTGGCGCCGGGAGTCTGCGGCCTCTCCGCCCCGCGCCGCAACCCTGCCGGCGCGGTCGGAACTATCGGTGCGCCGCCGCGCCCGCCGCGCCGCCCGCCCAATCCACCCGCCCCGCGTGGCCGTCGACGCCCACCGTCTCACTTCCGCGCACGCGGGAGCCCGTCCACGACCGCGCCTGAGACGTGGACGATGCGCTCGTCGTCTCCCCGCACGCGGCAACCCATCCTCAGCTTCCAGCAGATGCGGCGGTCGCGCCGGCGGTGCCGCACCGCCCCGCCGCGGCGTGCACCCAGTCCCCTCGAAGCGTCGGTCAGGATGCAGAAAGGATTCGGATGCGCCCCAGAGCACATCCTCCCTAACGCCCCCAGCGCCCCTCGCGCTCCAAAAGTCTTATACTCGAGCGTCGCCGTGGAGGGGTGTCCGAGTGGCTTAAGGAGGTGGTCTTGAAAACCACTAGGCGTACCACCGCCTCGTGGGTTCGAATCCCACCCCCTCCGCCCGTCGCAGTTCCGCGGCCATGCTCGCCTGGAGGAGTCGCATAGTTGGTCTAGTGCGGCCGCCTGCTAAGCGGTTACCGGGAGTATTCCTTCCGGTCGTGGGTTCGAATCCCACCTCCTCCGCCGCTGGTCGGCCCTGCGGCTGACGCCCGCCGGCCGCGCCGGGCCGCGCCGCGCCCCCAGCCCCGGCCGCGCCGCCCAGCGCCGGCGCCAGACCGCGGCCGCGCCGGCACGCGCCGCCGATGCCTGCAGAACCTGACTCCGCCCATGCCGCCCACACCGCCCCGCCGCCCATGAACGAAGCCGCCGCCCGCATCAAAATCAACCGACTTCTCGAAGCCGCCGGCTGGCGCTTCTTCGACGACGCCGGCCGCCCCGCCAACATCCGGCTCGAAGCCAGCGCCGACCTCACGCCTGCCCGGCCTCACGCCCTCGCCCCCGCCGACCTCGCCGCGCTCGGCAACGACTTCGAGCAAACCCAGCACGGCAAGATCGACTTCCTGCTGCTGAACGACCGCGGCTTCCCGCTCGTCGTGCTGGAGGCCAAGCGCGAAAGCCTCGACCCGCTCACCGGCAAAGAACAGGCCCGCCGCTACGCCCGCGCCCAGAACTGCCGCTTCGTCATCCTCTCCAACGGCAACCTGCATTACTTCTGGGACCTCGAACGCGGCAACCCCTACCAGGTCACCGCCTTCCCCACGCCCGACTCGGTCGGCGACTACAAGCGCGTCCAACCCGACCCGGGCCGTCTGACCTCCGAAATCGTCCGCCGCGACTACGTCGCCCTGACCCAGCGCCCCGCCTACGCCGCCGAAGCCGCCTGGCGCAGCCCCGCCGAGCGCCCCGACTTCACCCACCGCCACAACCTGCGCTTCCTGCGCGACTACCAGCTGCGCGCCGTTCACACCCTGCAGCGCGCGGTCAGAGACGGCGCCGACCGCTTCCTCTTCGAAATGGCCACCGGCACCGGCAAGACCCTCGTCGCCGCCGCCGTCGCCAAACTCTTCCTGCGCACCGGCAACGCCCGCCGCGTCCTGTTCCTGGTCGACCGCCTGGAACTGGAGGAGCAGGCCCGCAAGGCCCTGCACACGCTGCTGGCCAACGACTACAAAACCGTCGTCTACAAGGAGAACCGCGGCGACTGGCGCAGCGCCGAAATCGTCGTCAGCACCGTCCAATCCCTGTTGTTCGACAACAAGTACCAGCGCCTGTTCGCCCCCACCGACTTCGACCTCGTCGTCTCCGACGAAGCGCACCGCTCCATCGCCGGCAACGCCCGCGCCGTGTTCGAGCACTTCGTTGGCTACAAGCTCGGCCTCACCGCCACGCCCCTCGACTACCTGCGCGGCTTCGACCAGGCGAACCCTGCCTCGCGCGACCCCCGCGAAACCGAGCGGCGCCTGCTGCGCGACACCTACCGCACCTTCGGCTGCCAAAGCGGCGACCCCACCTTCCGCTACACCCTGATCGACGGCGTGCGCGGCGGCTGGCTCGTCAACCCCACCGTGGTGGACGCCCGCACCGACATCACCGCCCGGCTGCTGTCCGACGAAGGCTTCGTGGTCCCTTTCACCGACGCCGACGCCGCCGATGCCGCCGCCGACGCCGAAGGCGCCGAAGCCTTTCGCAAGACCGACTTCGAAAAACGCTTCTACGCCGGCGCCACCAACCAGGTGATGTGCAAAACCTTCCTCGACCACGCCTTGCGCGACCCCGTCAGCGGCGAAGTCGGCAAGTCCATCGTCTTCGCCGTCAGCCAGGCCCACGCCGCCCGCCTCACCCAGATATTCAACCAAATCGCCCACCGCAAGTTCCCCGGCCGCTACCAGTCCGACTTCGCCGTGCAGGTCACCTCCCACGTGCCCGACGCCCAGCAATTCGCCATCGCCTTCGCCAACAACAACCTCCACGGCTCGGGCAACGTCCTTCCGGCCTACCGAACCAGCAAAGCCCGCGTGTGCGTAACCGTCGGCATGATGACCACCGGCTACGACTGCACCGACATCCTGAACCTCGGCCTGCTCCGCCCCATCTTCTCCCCCACCGAGTTCATCCAGATCAAGGGCCGCGGAACCCGCACCCACGACTTCCACGACCAGCTGTTCGACGCCAAACACGAAGCCAACGCCGCGCAGCCTCGCAAGACCGCCTACAAGCTCTTCGACTTCTTCGCCAGCTGCGAATACTTCGAAGAAGAGTTCGACTACGACCAGGTCATCCAGCTGCCCCTGGCCAACCTCCCGTCTGGCGGCAGAAAGGACGGCGGCCCGCCTGCCAGATTCACCGGCGTCTACGAGTACCACGGCCCAGACGTCCTGGCCGACGTCCGCGAAGAGACCATCGGCATCTACGGCATGCGCGTCGACCGCGCCTATTACGACCGCTTTGCGGAAACGGTGCGCGCCGACGCCTTCATCGCCAACGCGGTCGACCTGGGCCAGTGGGACCGGGTCGTCGACTACGTCAACCGCCAGGTCTTCGACAAACCGGAAGAATATTACTCGCTCAAAAAACTGCGCTGCGCCGCCGCCGTCGACCGCCGTCTGACCCTGCGCGAGATTCTGGAACACGTCCTCGGCCTCGTCCCCCGCCTCAAGTCCAAGGACGAACTGCTGGAAGAAGAGTTCGCCAAGTTCCTGGCCGACCACAAGCCCCCCGACATCGCAGCCATCCCCGCCCTCAAAACCTACTTCAAAGCCTACGCCGCCAACGGCTACGTCCGGCAGGCCGTCGACGAACGCAAATACGCCTCCCTGGCCGACAACCCCGCCTTTTCCATCAGCGACTTCCGCCAGGTGCCCCAAAAGTTCCACCGCCTGGTCCCCCAATACGTCAGGGACTACGTCTCCCTGAACCAGTTCGTCGGGTAGAGAGCCTGAACATGGATAGACAGGATGGGCAGGATACGGTGCTGACGCACGCAGCGCTGACGCACAAAATCATTGGGTGCGCCTTTGCCGTCGTCAACGAGCTCGGCCGCGGCTTCCTCGAGTCCGTCTACGAAAAGGCCCTGACGATCGCCCTCACAGACGCCGGTGTGTCCGTCGAGCCGCAGCACCCCACCGTGGTAAGCTTCCGCGGCAGGCCCGTGGGCAACTTCTATGCCGATCTCCTGGTCGAGGAAAAAGTGCTCGTCGAGCTCAAAGCCGTCAAGACACTTGCCCCCGAGCACCAGGCTCAAGTCATTAACTACCTCAACGCCACCGGCATCGAAGTTGGCCTCCTCATCAATTTCGGCAGTCCCAGGTTCCAGTTCAAACGCCTCACCCGCTCCAAAAATCCTGTAAATCCTGTCCATCCATGTTAGATTCCGAGACCCGCCGCCGCATCGACGCCGCCCGCGACATCCTGGTCGGCAAGGTCCCCGACCCCAAGTCCCAGGTCGAACAGATCACCATCGCCCTGATCTACAAGTTCATGTGGGACATCGACGCCGAAAGCGAAATGCTGGGCGGCCGCCGCAGCTTCTTCACCGGTGAGTTCGGCCGCTACGCCTGGCCGCAGCTCGTTCGCGCGGGCCTGGGCGGCCACGAGACCCTGAACCTCTACGCCGAGGCCATAACCCGCATCCCCCAGAACCCCGGCGTCCCCCAGCTCTTCCGCAACATCTTCGACAACGCCTACCTGCCCTACCGCGACCCCGAAACCCTGCGCGCCTTCCTGAAAGTCATCGACCAGTTCGAGTACGACCATTCCGAACGTCTGGGCGACGCCTTCGAATACCTGCTGTCCGTCATGGGCGCCCAGGGTGACGCCGGACAGTTCCGCACTCCGCGCCACGTCATCGACTTCATCGTGGCCGTGCTCGACCCCAAGAAGGACGAGACCATCCTCGACCCCGCCTGCGGCACCGCCGGCTTCCTCATCTCCGCCTACAAACACATCCTGGCCGCCAACGCCCAGCGCCCGGACCCGTCCTCGCGCTCCAATCCGCAATCCGCCGCCGCCAGCGCGCAATCGACCCTTGCGCCCGACGAGCGCGCCCGCCTGGCCGACAACGTCGTGGGCTACGACATCTCGCCCGACATGGTGCGCCTGTCGCTGGTGAACATGTACCTGCACGGCTTTCGCAGCCCGCGCATTCACGAATACGACACTCTGACCAGCGAGGAGCGCTGGAACGAATACGCCGACGTGATCCTGGCCAATCCGCCCTTCATGTCGCCCAAAGGCGGCATCCGCACGCACAACCGCTTCTCGGTGCAGTCCCGCCGCAGCGAGGTGCTGTTCGTGGACTACATGGCCGAGCACCTCACGCCCGGCGGCCGCGCCGGGATCATCGTGCCCGAAGGCGTCATCTTCCAGAGCCAGAAAGCGCACACGCGGCTGCGCCAGAAGCTGGTACGCGACTACCTGGTTGCCGTAATCTCCCTGCCCGCCGGCGTCTTCAAACCCTACTCCGGCGTCAAAACCTCCATCCTCATCCTGGACCGCGCCCTGGCCCGCCCCGCCAGCAGCATCGCCTTCTTCAAAGTCGACCACGACGGCTTCGACCTCGGCGACCAACGCCGCCCCATCGACCGCAACGATCTGCCCGCCGTCGCACGGGCCGTCAAGGAATACCTGAACATGGATGGCCAGGATGTTCAGGATAGAGAAAAAGAACCCGACCCACCCGTTCCATCCACGCTAGACCAGCTCATCGAACAAGGCGCCGCCCTGGTCGTTGACAAAGCCCGCATCGCCGCCGACGGCGACTACAACCTCACCGGCGAGCGGTATCGGATAGATCACGTCGTCCGATCCAGTTGGCCTTCGGTGAGAGTCGGAGATGTGTTTCAACGGGTAGGGGAAACCGTCGTGCCAAAGTCGCTGCGTGGACCCGTGACCTATGTCGGGCTTCAAGACATCGCACAAAACAGCGGTCAGTTGCTGGACAACGAGCTTGTTCATGATCCGTCGGAGATCAAGAGCCTGAAGAACTTCTTCTACCCAGGCGATGTTCTCTACGGGAAGCTGCGGCCGAATCTCAACAAGGTCTGGCTCGCGGATCGAAAGGGCATATGCTCGACCGATATATTCGTCATTCGACCAGTCGAGAGCAAGGTTATGTCATCCCTATACGCCTATCTTTTTCGAGGCAGGCACTTCAACGACGCCGTCCTGAGTCAAATCAAAGGAGCGCAGCTCCCGCGCATAGGTTGGCGCTCGTTTGCAAATCTGGAAATACCTCTGCCACTGCTAGACGTCCAGCAAGAAATCGCCGCCGAAATCGAGCGCTACCAAAAAGTCATCGACGGCGCCCGCGCCGTCATCGACAACTACCGCCCCCACATCCCCACCAACCCCGACTGGCCGCTGGCGCCGCTAGGCGATTCGTCCATCTTTCGTGTCGTGAGCGGCGGCACCCCGAAATCCACGGTCGAGGACTACTGGAATGGTGGCGTGCCGTGGGCAACCCTTGTGGACCTTCCACCGGCCAACGTCATTACCGAGATCAGGTCCACCCGACGAACGATCAGCGAGCGCGGTCTCCGCGAATCATCCGCGAGGCTGGTCCCTGCAAATTCCGTCATCGTCTCGACCCGCGCCACCATCGGCCGCATCGCCATCAACCGCATCCCCATCGCCACCAACCAGGGCTTCAAGAACGTCATCATCGAAGACCCGGCCCGAGCCGTTCCCGAATACATCGCCCTCGCCCTGACAGAGCTCGTGACCACGATGGACGCCTGGGCAAGCGGAGGAACCTTCAAAGAACTCTCCAAATCCAGATTCTGCCAGCTGCAGATACCACTGCCGCCACTAGACATCCAACAATCCATCGCCGCCGAACTCAAAGCCGAACGCTCCCTCGTCAACGCCAACCGCGAGCTGACCTACCGCTTCGAACGGAAGATTCAAACCGCCATCGCTTGCGTCTGGGCTGGAGACGTGCTACGCTAGCTTCCATGGGGCAATATGATCCGCGCGCACCGGCATTACGCTTGCGGAACCTTTGGAGGTGTTCGAGATGAGCAAAGGTATCGTGAAAATCCGAATCAAAATGGGAGATATCGAACTTGAGTATGAGGGAGAAGAATTGTTTCTCGAACGTGATTTGGCTCAACTGCTGAAAGAAATACACTCTTTGCACTCAATGAATAAAAGCTCAATTGAGCTAGACGCTAAGAGTCAGTCATATGACGATGACTCAAAGATGGGTCTTGAAGGGCTTTCTGTTGACGCTATTGCCCAGACACTATCAGTGAAGAATGGGTCGGATCTTATCATCGCAGCAGCAGCGTATCTGACATTCATCAAGGGAGCTGAAAAATTCAATCGGAACGAACTGCTAGACCAAATGAAAACCGCCACTCCGTTCTATAAGAAATCATACGCGAGCAATCTTTCTTCATATCTAAATACACTTGCAAAAAACGATCGCCTGCGGTTGTTCGGAGAGGGTATTTTTGCAATCTCAGCTAACGAGAGGCAATCTCTGAGTGAGAAACTTGCTCAGCATTGTTGACCTGAAAAGCTGGCTGCACCGTGACTTATCACGGCTGGATAAGTTACTCCTGATTCTTGCTACATTTGATACGCCATGTCAGGTGAAAGAAATCAAGGAGAAAGCGAGTCAGGCCGGCCTCAAAATTACTGAGAGATGGAACCCATCCGCTGCACTCAGGCGGTCAAAGGGAGCGGCGATCAGGACGCCTCAGGGATGGGAGCTCACTGTTACAGGAAGGCAGCATCTTTTCGGACTGGGTGTCACGGCTGTAAGTCCATCGGTGGCGAGGGTAGCGTCCGAACTTAGGGCTGTGCTTCCAAATATCCAGAACGCCGACACTCGCGCGTTTGCTGAAGAGGCGATCAAGTGTCACGAGGCGGGGCTTTATCGCTCGGCAATCGTCATGTCGTGGCTTGCAGCAATGGATGTGCTGCATACTCATGTGTGCACACAGCATCTTGATAAATTCAACGCCGAGGCCAGTCAAGTCAATTCACGATGGAAGACGGCGATCACGACTGACGATCTTGGTAGGATGGGAGAGGCTGACTTCCTTGACCGAATCGCAGCGATATCAATAATTGGCAAGAATGTGAAGAAAGAACTTAAGGCTTGTCTCGATAGGCGTAACGGTTGCGGTCACCCAAATTCGCTACAGATAGGTGCGAACACTTGTGCACATCACATCGAGATTCTTCTTCTCAATGTCTTCCGAAAATTCCACTAAAGAAAACGTTTCGTAATTCAGATGTTTACTGGAGTCTATCGATGCGCAAAGCAGTATAGGTATCCTCCATCACGCGGGACACCATCCGGCATCCAATCACTTCGTGCTCGTGTATTGCCGGGGACGTTTCAGTCCGTTGTGCTATGACTGGTGCTACGTGGAAGCGCCTTGGCCGTGCCAGCGGCTTTTACCTGTTGTTTGGGAGGGTGAAGACAGCTTTTCAACGATCAGTTGGCAGAACCGAGTCCCGGGTTCGAGCAGCACGGTGTAGGGTCCGACGTTTGATATCTCCAGTCGGAGTTGCCCAGCAAAAGCCGCGTGAACCGTAGGCGCTGTTTGGTGGATTGAAACGCCGAGGCGCGCCATGGAGCTTCGCCCTTCGATTCGTGCCGCGAGGTGGTTAGGCAACTCTACCCGTTCCAGCGTATATCCTAGAACGAATCCCCCAGGCTTCAGCTTGAACTTTTCTCCAGATGGTACGGTGACTCTCTTTGCGTAGTCTGCAAATACCTTTTCTGGTGAGACTTTTCCAGGGTCAATCGTGATAGATATTCCTTGTTCGGGTTTGTTGGGCACGGTAAACACATTCGCCAGTCGAAGATCGATGGACGAAGTAGATACCTGGTCCGGCTCGATCATTGGCTCAAACTTCAGATTTCCACTTTCAATCTCTTGGAGAATGTCCAGGTCACAGAGGATCATAAATGAGCCCCGGTTCGTCTTTGCGAATCTTGATCCTGGTGCCAGAGATCAACGTGTCGGAGGGAAGGTCGACAAGATGTGAACCGTCTTTGAGCGACCCAATGACGTGAACGAGCATCTGCTTTTCTTTGATGTCAACGACCTCTTTTGGAACAAACGAGGTATACGTGCGCCCATTGACTTTGAATTGCACGGTGTATTCCATACTGGAGAGGTCCTGGTCAATGTAGGTGCACCGTAAGGCTCCCTGTCGAGGCGGCGAGAGCCATTTTGGGATCTCAATCCTGTCAAGCATCAGTTAAAATCTCCGCTCGCGTCAAATACTGAAGCTACGACGCCCGACCATGGGGTGTCAACCCGTTGATCGGTGGGAGAGGCTCGACTCCATCGCGTCGCGCTGAGCGTGTCGTTGACGGTCCAAACCCGGTCCGCGCCGTCCTGCGGCTTGTCCTCCATGCCGGATCAGGCGCGTTCCGCCCAGGCTTTGATCAGGTGGTGGGCGATGGCGAACTGGGCGGGGACGCGCAGCTTGGGGTCGGCGTTGGCCAGGGCGCGGCGGACTTGGGGGCGGGGGAACCAGCGCACGGCCTGCATCTCCACGTCGTCCGGGCGCAGCTCGGTGGTTAGCGCGTCGGCGTGGCAGCCGATCATCAGCGAGGAGGGAAACGGCCAGGGCTGGGACGAGTGGTAGGTCACGCGGCCCACCTGGACGCCGGCCTCTTCGGCCACTTCGCGCCGCACGGCTTCCTCGATGGATTCGCCTTGATCCACGAACCCGGCCAGCGCCGAGAACATGCGCCGCCGCGCCAGGCGCCCGCGCGACTGCCCCAGCAGGCAGCGGTCGCCGCGGCTGACCACCACGATCACGACCGGGTCGGTGCGCGGGAAGTGATGGGCGCCGCAGCCGCCGCAGGTGCGCTGCTGGCCGCCGCGCACGGACTGCGAGGGCTGCCCGCAGACGCTGCAAAACTGGTGGCGCGCGTGCCAGTCCAGGTTGGCGCGCGCCTGCGCGGCGATGCCGGCCTCGGCCGCGGGCAGCAGCACCGAGGCCTCGCGCAGCTCCACAAACCGCGGCGCGCCGCCGGTGCGTGCACCGCCGTCGATATGGCTGCCAGCGTCGATACGGCCGCCGCCGTCCTGCGTCAGCGCGTCGTCAGCGTCCGACACGTCCAGCGCAAAATGCGCCGCGCCGTCCCGCAGCCCCAGCAGAAACTTTGGGCCGTCCACGCCCAGCCGCGCCAGGCGCCGCCCCGTCTGCCAGGCCAGCCGCAGCGCGCCGCCGTCGTCCCGCGCCAGCACGTCCAGCCGGCGCAGCGGCAGGAACAGGCTGGCGGGGTCGCGTTCGCGGCGTGCTATCCAGGCCGGGTCGCGCCGTTCGCGCTCGGCGCGGTCCAGCGTATTGCCGCTAAAGGTGTGTGGACGAGTCACGGCTGGCGGCGCATGCTCCCACCCGCGCCTGACGCCTGGGGGAGCCTCCCGTGCAACGCATTGCCTTTGCGCTGCCCATCAAACCCGACCGGCTGGACGACTACCGCCGCACGCACGCCAACGTCTGGCAGGCGCTGCAAGACGAAAACACCCGCGCCGGCATCCGCAACTATTCGATCTACCTGTTCCACGGCCACGCCATCGGCTTCTTGGAATGCGACGACTGGGAGAAGGCCAGCGCGTTCTTGGGCGCTTCCGAGGTGCAGGCGCGCTGGCAGGCCGAGCACGCGGACATTCTGGACGTCGACACCGCCACGGGCCTGGTCCCCCTGCAACGCCTGGAGGAAGTCTTCCACCAGGACTGAGCGCGTGCGGCCAGCGGTTCGCTCCGCCCGCCGCCGGCCGCGCCAAACGTTCCGCGCCGCTGGCCGCCGTCAGAAAGCATAAGCCCCGCAAGCCTCCCCGTCGCGCCGGCTGCGCGGCCGCCGTACCGCCCCGCGTCCACCGCCCCGCATCTGACCGTGCTGTCGCGCCGGCCGCCGTCCCACCCCGAGCCGCCGGCCTACACCTGCCCGTCAGCCCTCGGTCGATCCCGCGCCGTCCGCCGTTCACTCCGAGCCGTCGGTCGTCGGCCTACCTCTGCCCGTCAGCCCCCGGTCGACCCCGCGCCGTCCGCCAGCTCGCCCAGCGCCGCCAGCGGCGGCGTTCCCATCGCCACTCGCGGGCCGCCGTCGAGCATGGCCACCGGCGACGCTCCAATCCTCCATGCGCGGACGGCCGTCATAGTAAAGTGGCGTCAGCGTCGTTGGCGGCGTCGGGCGCTCCAGCCGCGTCCCCGCGGGGCGGAACCAGCGCCCGCGGGCGGGCGCATCCGTGCTCGACCCCCGTCCGCGCGTGCGGCCAGTAAGCACGTCGGGGGCCTCTAGTAACATCGGAACGCCCCTCGTCCGTGCGCGTGCGGTCTCGGCAGGGGCCGGGGCCAGCCCGTCCCGCCGCTTGAACGCTTGAAACCGTGCGCCCCGCTGTTTCACCATGGGCGGCGAACCCGAGCCCGTCGCCCAGCAGTCAGGAAGTCCCCCCATGTCCGATCCCCGCAAGCGCAACAGCGCCGTCATGACCGATGGCCCGTCCCGCGCGCCCGCCCGCTCGTACCTCAAGTCGATCGGGTTCAGCGACGCCGACCTGGCCCGGCCCATCGTTGGCGTGGCGCACGAGTGGATCGAGACCATGCCCTGCAACTTCAACCACCGGCGCCTGGCCGAGCGCGTCAAAGAGGGCATCCGCGCCTGCGGCGGCACCCCCATGGAGCTGAACACCATCTCCGTCAGCGACGGCGTTTCCATGGGCACCGAGGGCATGCGCGCCTCGCTGGTCAGCCGCGAGGTCATCGCCGACTCCATCGAAGTCGCCGCCATCGGCCATTCCTTCGATGCTCTGGTGGTCATCGTCGGCTGCGACAAGACCATCCCCGCCGCCGCCATGGTGTTGGCGCGGCTCGACATTCCCGGCCTGGCGCTGTACAGCGGCAGCATCGCCCCCGGCCGCTTCCGCGGCCGCAACGTCACCATTCAGGACGTCTTCGAAGGTGTGGGCATGCATGCGGCGGGCAAGCTGGACGACGCCGGCCTGCTGGAACTGGAAAACGCCGCCTGCCCCGGCGCCGGCGCCTGCGGCGGGCAGTTCACCGCCAACACCATGGCCACCGCCCTGGAGTTCCTGGGCATCAGCCCCAGCGGCGCCAACGCCGTGCCCGCCACCGACGGCAGCAAGCACGACACCGCCTTCGAGGCCGGCCGCATCGTGATGGACCTGCTGGAACGCAACGTCCGCCCGCGCGACATCATCACCCGCCAGGCCGTGGAAAACGCCATTGCCGCCGTGGCCGCCACCGGCGGGTCGACCAACGCCGTGCTGCATCTCATGGCCATCGCCAACGAAGCCGGCGTGCCGCTGGAACTGGAAGACTTCGACCGCATCGCCTCCAGCGTGCCCATCCTGGCCGACCTCAAGCCCTGGGGCCGCTTCGTGGCCACCGACGTCTACGCCGCCGGCGGGTTGAGCCTCATCGCCCGCGAGCTGCTGAAAGGCGGCCACCTGCACGGCGGCGTGCGCTACGTGGACGGCCGCACCCTGGCCGAAGCCGCCCAAGCCGCCGTCGAAACCCCCGGCCAGCAAGTCGTGGCGCCCATCGAGCGGCCCCTCAAACCCAGCGGCGGCCTGCTGATCCTGCGCGGCAACCTGGCCCCCGACGGCTGCGTCATCAAAGTCTCCGGCCAGGAGCGCACCACCTTCACCGGCCCCGCGCGCGTGTTCGAGAGCGAAGAAGACTGCTTCCAGGCCGTGACCACCCGCGGCATCGACCCCGGCTCGTTCATCGTCATCCGCAACGAAGGCCCCGCCGGCGGCCCCGGCATGCGCGAAATGCTGGCCGTCACCGGCGCGCTGCAAGGCGTGGGCCTGGGCGACTCCGTGGCGCTGATGACCGACGGACGCTTCTCCGGCGCGTCCCACGGCTTCATGATCGGCCACGTGGCCCCCGAAGCCTCGCGCGGCGGCCCCATCGCCGCCCTGCGCGACGGCGACCTGATCACCTTCGACGTGTCCGCGCGCCGTCTGGACGTCGACCTGAGCGACGCCGACCTCCAAGCCCGCCTGGCCGACTGGCGCCCCCCCGCCCCCCGCTACCCCCGCGGCGCCATGGCCAAATACGCCGCCCTCGTCTCCTCCGCCAGCACCGGCGCCGTCACCACCGCGTAACCGGCCAGCGGCGCCTCGGCACGGCGACCAGCGGCCAGGGGGGCTCGCAGGCCGCAGCGGCGCGGGCGGCCGCCAGCCGCGCTTGTCTCACCACATCGGCTGGGCGTCTTACGCACCCGCCGAGACGCTTGGCCGGGCCGCCGGCCGCGCGCGTCCTCTACATCAGCGGGTGTGTCGCCAGCGCCAGCGACATCTCGATATCCCAGACCGCCTGCGAAATCGCCTGGCCGATAAGGTCCATCTTGCGCACCTGTTGGATGCGCTCGCTGGCCAGGTTCAGTTCCCGCTTCGACAGCAGCTCCTGGAAAATCCCGCACGAGTCCGCCAGACAGACGATCACGATGTCGCGCGGGTCCGGAATCTCGTCGCTGAACAGCACCTCCATGATGCGCAGCTTCACTTC
This sequence comes from uncultured Chloroflexota bacterium, assembly GCA_958296175.1. Taxonomy (GTDB): domain Bacteria; phylum Chloroflexota; class UBA11872; order UBA11872; family UBA11872; genus UBA11872. The sequence goes on along the minus strand of OY282448.1, from coordinate 101,912 downwards.
CCGCTCCGCCGTGCCGTCCACCGCCGGGTAGCGCCGCGACTGGAACACCCACAGAAAGCGGTCGTCCCGCCGATGCAGAATGCCGTGCTCCACCAGCCGCTCCAGCACGCGCGCGTGCACCCGGTCCGCGTGCTGCATGGCCGTCTGTTCCACCCAGTAGCGGCTGTCGTGCGTCCCCTCCGCGTTCGCAATGCTGGCCAGCGTCGGGTCCAGCAGGTCGTCCCCCGTCGGCGACCCGTCCACCAGAAACAGCCGCTGCGGGTCCGTGTCGATGCGGTTCTCCAGCGCCAGGTCCATCAGCACCGCCCCCGCCAGCGCCCGCTGCAGCGACCACTCCGGAATGCGCGCAAACTCCCCGCTCACGTCGTCCAGCAGCAGCAGCACGATCTCTTCGGCGAATCTCAGCACCACCAGACCGCTCCTTGCCCTTGCGCCACACACCAGCCGGCCGCCCGCGGCAAGCATACCCCGCACCCGCGCCAGACCGCGGCGGCCAGCAAGCCAGGCGTCCGCGCGGCCATCGCAGGGCGTCCAGAGCCGGCGCGGAGACGGGCGGGAGACCGGCGGGCGATTCCGACGGTGGTACCGTAGACCGTGTGCGAGCCAAGCATCGGCGCACCCTGCGGCGGCTCTTCCAGAAACCCACGCCGGCGAATATCCGCTGGGCCGACGTCGAGTCGTTGCTGGCGGCGCTGGGCGTAACGGTCACCCAGCGGGAGGGGTCGCGGGTGCTGCTCAGGAACGATGGAGACCGAATGGTGATACATCGGCCGCACCCCGGACCGGACATCGGCCGGGCCACGGTGCGCGACCTTGCGGCGTTCCTGGCGGCGCTGGGCGTGCGCCCCGGCGGGAGGTCGACCCCGTGCTGACGTACAAGGGCTATGCCGCGGCGGTGGAATACGACGACTCGGTGCAGCGGCTGCACGGGCGGGTCGTCAACACCGGCGCATACCCCATCGCCACGTTCGAAGCATCCGACGCGCGCCAGCTGCGGGCGGAGTTCCAGCGCTCCATCGACGAATATCTGGCGTCCTGCGCCGAGGACGGCGTGGCCCCCAGACCGCCGTTCTCCGGCAAGCTCCAGCTCCGACTGGGAACCGACCTGCACCAGCGCGTGGCCGCCGCCGCCGCCGACAGCGGCCAGAGCATCGACACCTGGGTCACCCAGGTCCTGGCCGAACACGCCCCCGGGTAAACGCCCGGCCCCGCCGCACGTCCAGCCCGGCCGGCTCCCGCCAACAGCCGCCTCCCTTCGTAGATACGGGGCAAGAACCCGAGGGCGGGAGCGAAGGAATGCGGGGCGGCTAACCGTGAGCGCTCCAACGCGGCGCGTACAATTAGAGGATGCGGCGCTTGGCGGAACGACCCATGGCCGGGGACGCGAAACTCGACGAGACCTCCCCCGCCGTCCACGCGCACCTGTCCATCATGCAGGCCGTCATCGCTCGCATGGCCGAAAGCAGCCGCGCCAACAAGACGTGGTGCGTCATCGTCGTGGCGGCCATGTTGGTGTTGGGCGCGGGCGTGATGGATTTCGACTACCAGTGGATCGCCTTTGCGCCTATCGCCTTGTTTCTTGGTCTGGACACGTACTACCTGGCCCTGGAGCGGTGCTTTATCGCGTCCTACGACACGTTCCTGCGCAAGCTCCGCAACGGCGAGGCTGGCGTCGCGGACCTGTTCGAGGTTGCGCCGCAGGGCTCGGGGCTCGCTGCTTGGTTCGCCGCTCTGCGCTCGGTCTCGATCTTGCCCTTTTACCTGGCCCAGGCCGCCGTGGTTGCCCTGATCTGGTGGCTGACCAGCGTCTGAGCAGGTTCGCCGTAGGCGCTGCATTGCGGCGGAGGGGTGGGGGTTAGGGGTGGTGGGTTTGGATGGCGGCGATTTCGGCGTTGGTCAGGTCGTAGAGTTGGTAGACGAGGTGGTCGATTTTGGACTCTTCGGCGCTGGTGTCGGCGTGGGGGTCGTGGGCTTTGGCTTGCAGGATGCGGTCGACCAGACGGATGAACGGGCGCTGGCGGGCGGCGGGGATTTTGGGGACGGGGATCGTCTCGACGTATACCTTCTTCCAACGAAGTGTCCCCATGCCTGATGTGGGGGCTGACTGATACAAAAACCATCGGATCAAGGTTGAATTCAGCAAGGCGCACAGATACTTTACGCTTTCGCCAATGAGTATGAATGCCGTAGCTTCAGGATACAAACCGCTGTTATCATAAGCAAAACGACCTGTGTTCACCAGCTCTATCCAAAGCAGCTTTTCTTTTGCAAAGTCTTGATGGTATGCGCAACTGCGTAGATTATATGGGGTCTTGCCTTTGTCCCAGCGTTTTGCCAGGTAGTCGTAGTGTCTATCGAGCCATGATTTCACGGCGGGGTACTCGTCGATATCGATAGCGGGAACGTCACCGTAGCCGTTATGTGAATCGATGATCCACATCTGCGCCCAATTCGCTCGATAGCGTCGAATGTCCCTGCCTCGTAATGCCGGCTTGATGATGTCGGCCGACTTGGGATCTTCGAGAACCAACGACTGCCTGATGGCGTCGTCGATGATGAAGGCTGCGTTGAGGCCGGTCGTGACGCCGCGGTAGATCGACACGTCCCACGATGTCAACGGCGTTCCTGCCGCCTCCATCTTGTCCATGACGGAGCGTTCCAGGGCGGAGAGCGCGCTCCAGGGGCGGTCGCCGTCGAGGCGCAGCTCGCCCCAGCGGTCGTCGGGCGGAGGGAACTGACCGTCGGGCAGACGCTCCACGTCCACGGCCTTGGCCGCGGCGGTGGACGCGCCCTGGCGGGCAACCAGGACGCAGGTGTCCACGATAGCGTTGGCGAACACGTCTTTGCCCAGTTCCAGCAGGCGCAGGGGCGCGCAGCGGTTGGCCAGCCAGCGGCGCGTGCGCTTGCCGTATTCCGCCTTCAGCCAACTGTTGGAGGTGACGAAGGCCAGCACGCCGCGCCGGGAGGCCAGCAGGTCGCCGCCCTTTTCCAAGAACAGCTGGTAGACGTCGCCGGTGCGAACGAAGGTCGTGAATCCGGCGTTCTGGTAACGGCGGCCCAGCCGCCCGCTCTCTTTCTGCAGCTGGACGTAGGGCGGATTGCCTATCACCACGTCGAAGCCGCCGCGCACGTCGAACATGTGCTCGGCGTCGAACCAATCGGCGGCGTTGGCGTTCTGGTCGAAGGGGTCCCAGGCGGCCAGTTGGCCGGCCGACGCGGCGGCAAGGCCGTCGGATTGCAGGGCCTTGGCCAGGTGCTGGCGCAGGTCCTGGTCGCGGCTGCTGCACTTCAACTTCGTGGGTCTCGTCCTGGCGTGGAAGTGGCGTTCGCGGTTGTCGGCCAGCTTGGACCGCAGCTGCCGGACTTTAGGAGATTCCAGCGTTTTCTGGTCGGGTTTGTCCAGCGCCAGCAAGGTATCGGCGGCCACGAAGCGCGTTTCCAGGTTGGGCAGGGGCTCGATGCCGTAGTTGTTCGCGGGGGCGTCGGTTGGCTCCTGTTCGATGGCCAGCGAGATGAAAAAGCGCAGTTTGGCGATCTGGCAGGCGGTGGGTTGGATGTCCACGCCGTAGATGCTGTTCTGAATCAGGTAGAGCTTGCGGCCGAAGTCGGAGTCGCGGTAGCGCTGGAAGGTGGCGCTGATTTCCTGCAGTTCCGCATCGCGCGCTTTTTGGTCGGCGGTGTCGAAGGCGGCGCCGGCGCGCTGCCGCGCCAGCTCCTTTTGCAGGGTTTCCCAGCGCCGGTTGCGCGGGTCCAGGCGGCGCAGCGCCAGGGTCAGCTTGTGCAGCGCGCCCATGGGAAAGGCGCCGGAGCCAACGGCGGGGTCCAGAATCTTGAGGCCGGCAATGGCGCGCACCAGGCCCTCGGTCTCTGGCGCGGTGAAGAGCTCGAGCGCGTCGTCGAAGGCGTCGTGGTAGTCCAGCAGGTAGCGCAGCCGCTCGCGCCAGAAGCCGCCGTCGCCGTCGTCCGGCGGCGTTTTCTGGGCCAGCGCTTCCACCAGCGCCTCGTCCACCATGTAGTCCACCACGGGGCGCGGGGTGTAGTAGGAACCGGTCTGCCTGCGGACGGTTTGGCGGGTTTCGGGGGTGATTTTGGCCAGCAGGCTTTCGAACACGCGGCCCATGAGTTCCGGGTCCAAGGCCACTTCCTGCTCGGCGGGGGTGTTTTCCTCCACCGTGAACTTGTAGCGCTGGAAGATGTCGATCAGGCCGGAGCGCGCGTTGCTGGCAAAGAACAGGGTGTTGGGCACGCTCAGCCCGCCGCGCTGCTTGGGGTTGTCCGAGAAGCCGTCTACGCGCATGCCGCCGCCTTTGGTGGACGCTTCGCTGTCCAGACAGTCGAACAGGCCGCCGTTGACGAAGGGCGTGCGCGCGAACAGATCGAGCAGCGCTTTGGAGTCGCGCATATCTTTTTTGTAGCGGTAGCACGAGAAGTTGCGGTGGGTGGCGTTGGTTTGCCGGCTGAATCTGCGCTGGCCGATCTGGGTGTTGAGCGTGGCGAAGAACAGGTTCTGCAGGACGGCGCGGTAGTACACGCCGCTGTCCTGGCGCCGGTAGTCGCGCAGCAAGGGGCCGATCTGCGCCTCGACGAACAGCCCTGGGTCGACCAGCCTCTTTTCCCGCATGAACCAGACGAACAGCAGGCGGGTGACGAGCCGGATGACGTGCTCTTCGTTGGACGGCGCGCCCGGCTGTCCGCCGGGGAAGACGGCCGCCGCGACCGCGCGGTCGAACCAGTCTTCCAGGTCCCGGTAGAACGACGCGTTGAGTTCCTGGGTGTCGAGCGCCGCCAGCCAGGCGTCCAGCAGACTCTGGAAGCCGTGCCCGTTGCGCGGGCGGTGCTGCTCCATCCAGGCCAGGCGGCGGTCCAGGGCCAGGTCGCGCAGGATGTCCAGGTGGGCGCGGTGGGGGTCCGCGGGGTCGATTTCACGGATCAGCGACACGCTGCCCAGCACGTCGCGGTTCTGGTCGCGCTTGTGCGGGCGGCGGTGCACGAAGGCCAGGCTGACGCCGCCGCCGCTGCTGCTGTCGCCGTTGCTGCTGTTGTCGCCGCTGCTGTCGCCGTCGCCGTCGCTGTCGCCGCTGCTGTCGGCGGTGCGGAACACGACCACGGTCGGCGCGACGAGCCGCTTGTTGATTTCCCGCGTGAAGCGCGCGTAGGCGCCGCGCGGGTACTTCTGGCCGCACAGGTCCACGGCCGCGAACATGAAGCTCTGTATGTCGCCCGGGTCGAACTCGTTGGTCTCGAACAGCATGGCCTGGCCGGGCGCGGCGGCGGCGATTTCGTCGTTGGTGAGCTGAAACAGCAGGTGGACGGCGCGCGCCTGCTGGCGGAACTCTCTTTCGGCCCGGGTGGGCGGGGCGTCGGAGCTTCCGCTGGCACCGAAGTTGGCGATGAAGTCGTCCACGCACCCGGACTGCTCGGGCGGCCGGCGCTCGCTGCGGTAGCCCAGCGCGCCCAGCAGCTTTTCCGCGGCCGCGGCCAGGTCCGCGGCGGACGCCTCGACCAGCGCCTTGTGGATGCGGTCGAGCCTGAGGCTCTCGGGCGCGCCGCTCCCGCCGTTTGCGCGGCGGCGGGCGCTCATGCGGCGTCTGCCGCCGCGGGCGGCGCGATGATCAGCCAGGTGACCAGCTCGAAGTCGTCGAGGGCGCCGGGCGTTTCGGACGCTTTGGGCAGGATGAAGTCGCGCGGGCCGCCGCTGCCCAGGTTGCGCGTCTGCTCGCGGGCGTGCGCCTGGCGGACGTGGGCGGCCACGCTGCGCAGGAGCTTGTCGTAGCGGGTCATGTCGGTTCCCTGGGTGGTGGTGCGGTCGAACCAGTCGCAGAGGTCTGGCAGCGGTTTGGCGCGGCCGGCGGCGGCGGTTTCGAAGATTGTCAGCGCCTGGCGCGCGTTGGCCGCGCCGTGGCGGATGTGGCCGTTGGCGTGGACGTAGACCAGATAAAAGGGGTGCACGGGGCTGACGGGTTTGTGCTGCAGGTCGGCGGCGGCGTTGCGCTGACGCAGGAAGAAGATGACGCCGGGCGGGGCGGCGCGGCGGGCGGGGGGATGCTGGGGGGTGGGCTTCGAGGGGGAAGAACCCTCACCCCGACCCTCTCCCTGTAAGGGAGAGGGGGAAGAGCTCTGGGAGGGAGAGGGAGGGGACGCGGGGACCCCGACTGCCGCTTCTAGGCGGCTGTCCTGGGAGGGGGAGGGGGGAGAGGGAGGGGATGCGGGGGTGAGGGCGTAGGCGCCGGTGGGGGTGGCTTCTAGCTGGGCGCGGTTGGTTTCCAGGTAGCGCAGCAGTTGCGCGAAGAAGTGGTCTAGCGTGAAGTCGCTCATCACCACGCCGTCGGACAGGTCGTCCAGGTCCAGGATTTCCAGGCGCAGTTTCCGCAGCTGCTCGTCGCGGAAGCGCAGTTCCAGTTGGGCCTGGTCTTCGGTGAAGGGGTCGTCGTCGCCGCTGGCCGAAAGGTCGGCCAGCGCCATGCGCGCCAGCACGCGGTTGCGCAGGTCCAGGTAGACCTCCATGTCGTCGGTTGGCCAGTAGTTGATCATGCGCACCGTGCGGCTGCGGCTGCCGATGCGGTCGACGCGCCCGAAGCGCTGGATGATGCGCACCGGGTTCCAGTGAATGTCGTAGTTCACCACCGTGTCGCAGTCTTGCAGGTTCTGGCCTTCCGAGATGCAGTCGGTGGCGATGAGCAGGTCGATTTCCGAGCCGTCGTCGGCGCTGTGGGCGCGCGCCGCGGGGGCGAAGCGGGACAAGATCTCGTTGTAGTCGTTGCGGCCGCGGTCGGTCTGGGCGGCGTCGCCGGACACGCACGCGGTTGCCAGGCCCAACTCGGCGGCCAGGCCGTGCAGGTTCTCGTACAGGTAGTTGGCCGTGTCCTTGAAGGTGGTGAATACCAGCAGCTTGCGGTTCGGCTGGCCGTCCTGGTCGCGCGGGGGGTTCTGCGCCTTGTCTCGAAGGTCGCGTGCGAGTTGTTGCAGCTTGCCGTCGCGGTTGGGCGTGATGACGCGCACGCGTTCCCAGACCGCCGTAAGGGTGGCTTTGTCGCGCTGCAGGTCGTCCGTCCAGCGGGGCAGGTCTAGTTCGTCCAGGCGGTAGGGATAGCGCGTGCGGTTGACGATCAGGTCTTCGTCGTCGTCATCGTCGTCGGGCCGCTCGTCGGCGCGGGCGCCGCGCGCGGCGCGCCCGTCCTGGAACCGCGCGATGCGATCCAGCAGGTCGTCGATTTTTTTGAGCGTGCGTTCAAGGGTCAGGGTGAGGGAGTGGGGGGAGCTTTCCAGGCGTTTCAAGAAATTGGTGCGCAGCATGGCGGTCAGCCAGCGCTCGCGGTCGCGCTGATCGAAGTTGCGCCGTTCCCGTTCGTCGTCCAGTTCGCGCAGCCGGGATTCGCTGACGAGATAGGCGGAGGGCCGATACACCGACAGGGCAAACGCGCCAATCTGGTCGGCCAGCTCTTTGTAGGACAGGGTGTCGTCCAGGTCGGTTGGCGGGTGCCGGTTGACGGGCGCTTCGTGCGCGGGGAACTGACCCACGCGCTGCATTTCCTGCGGGTAGAACTGCTCGACGTGGCGGCGCGAGCGGGAGATGGACACGCCTTCCAGCAGGCGCAGGAAGTCTGCGCCCAGACGTTCCAGCAGTTCGCCTTTGTCGCGCTGGCCGCTGGACGGCGGGGTGCGGTTTTCCCACTGCTTGAACTCGCGCTGGGCGGCCGCCATAAGCGCGCCGATGTTGCCGACGCCCAGGCTCTGGCGGAAGCTGTCTTCGCGGCCTTCGGTCATCAAGTACAGCTGGTTGCGCAGGTCGGTCAGCGAGGTGTTGACCGGGGTGGCGGAGAGCAGCAGGACTTTGGTGGCCACGCCTTGCTTGATGACGTCGTCGATCAGACGCTGGTAGCGCTGGCCTTCGCTGTTGCGGAAGTTGTGCGACTCGTCGATGACGATCAGGTCGTAGCCGCTCCAGTTGAAGGCGGCGAGGTCGACGTCCTCGGCGAAGCCGCTCTGGCGCGACAAGTCGGTGTGCGACAGCAGGGTGTAGCCGAAGCGGTCGTCGAGAAACGGATTGTGCCGTTGTCCCGTGTGCGCCTGGTACAGCGCCCAGTTCTGCCGCAGCTTTTTTGGGCACAGCACCAGCACGCGCTGGTTGCGCAGTTCGTAATATTTGATGACGGCCAACGCGGTGTAGGTTTTGCCCAGCCCCACGCTGTCGGCCAGGATGCAGCCGTTGTGCCGCTGCAAGCGGGTGATGACGCTGGAGGCGCCGTCTTTCTGAAACTCGTACAGCGCGTTCCAGACAGCGGTGTCGTGCAAGTGTGTGTCTTCGAGCTGTTGGTTGGCGTCGCCGCGCGCGTCGATGTCGGCCTGGAACAGTTCGTAGAGCGTCTTGTAGTAGATCAGCTCGGGCGGATGGTCGCGGCCGAGGCGCTGGAGGGCGTCGAGCACCTGTTGTTTGACGTCGCGGGTCGAACTGTCGTCCGTCCACAAGTCGTCGAACCAGCGGTGCAGCGCGTTTAGGGTTTTGGGGTTGGTGGACGCCAGGTTGATTTCCAGGTTGGCGCTGGCGCCGCCGCCCAGGCCGCGGCGGGTGAAGTTGGAGCTGCCAACCACGGCGGCCGCGGCGTCGGGCGCGTCGGCGAGGTAGAGCTTGCCGTGCAAGAAGTTGGACGTTCGGATGGAACGAATGGCGACGCTGCCTCTGCGCACCCAGGCGGCGCAGCGGCGCGCCAGATGCTTCTGCTGCAGCGTGTGGGTGGGCGCGAGGCCGCGCTCGGTCAGCACGAAGGCCTTTGGCTCTTTCTCGCCCGGGTCCAGATGTTCCACCGACCCCGGGTCGCCAAAGAGAAAGCGCACGGCGCTCACGCGGTCGAGCTCGTCGGCCAGCAGCTCGTAGCCGTAGATGCTGAAATAGGCCGACACCAGCCGAAACACGGCGGCGCCGGGCAGCCGCGGCCGCAGGTAGTCCGCCACCGTGCGGCGCCGGTTGTCCAGCACCCGCCCGCGCGCGTCCGCTTGGCTGTCGTCCGTGCTCACTGCCGTTTGCTCATGGCCGCCTGCGAATCCAGGGTAACGCCCGGCGCGGCGGCGCGTGAGCCGTATCCCTGCGCCCGGTCACTCCAGGCGGCGGGTAGCGCCCGGCGCGGCGGCGCGTGAGACTCGAAGCTGGTAGAGGCGGCAGTCGAAACACGCTGCCGCCCGCGCGGGGCGCCCCCCCCCCGCCGCCATCGCCGCCGCCGCTCCCCACGGCACGCTGCCGCCCGCGCGGGGCGGGGCCGCTGCGGATGGTGGTGCGCGCGGCCCCAGACCTCGCGCCGCCGTCTGTGCGGGGCGGGGCGCGGCGGCGTTGCACTCGCGGGCGCAAGCGTTGGGTGCTGTAAGGAACTCTGCCATGGCCGCGGCTGTGGACGGCGGCGTCGAGCGCTCCGGCTTCGGCCGCGAGGGTCTGAAATACGCCATCGAGGAGACGACCGAGCCCAGGCTGTTGGTCGTGAACCTGGAAAGCGTCTAACATCGGGCGCCGCCTGCGCCGCTACGGCGGCTGCACTCAAGGAAACACCCGCATGGAACTTCGCCGCGTCCAGCTCGCCAGCCCCGGCTCCAACCTGCGCATGCTCGAACACGGCAGCAAGAGCACGGCCGACCACGTGTTCCTCGACCTGGAGGACAGCGTGGCGCCCAACCAGAAGGTCGAAGCGCGCGCTGTGGTGGTCCAGGCGCTGAACGACTTCGACTGGTCGGGCAAGGTTGCCTGCGTGCGGGTCAACGGCCTGGACACGGAGTGGTTTTACGGCGACCTGATCGCGGTGGTGGAAGGCGCCGGCCCACGGCTCGATACCATCATGCTGCCCAAGGCCAACTGCGCGGCCGACGTCTACATGCTGGACACGCTGTTGACCCAGATCGAGATGCACACCGGCCAGGAGGTGGGGCGCATTGGGATCGAGGCGCAGATCGAAATGGCCCTGGGCATGGCCAACGTCAACGAGGTGGCCTTTGCCAGCCCCAGGCTGAAGTCGCTGATCTTCGGGCCCGGCGACTACTCCGCCAGCGTGCAGGCGCGCGGGCTGTCCATTGGCGCCAGCGAAAACTACCCCGGCCACGTGTGGCATTACGCTATCCACCGCATCGTGGTGGCCGCCCGCGCGGCCGGGCTGCAAGTGACCGACGGGCCCTTCGCCGACTACCGCAACCTGGAAGGCTACCGCCAATCCTGCGAGATGGCGCTGGCGCTGGGCTGCGACGGGAAATGGGCGGTGCATCCCGACCAGATCGACGTGGCCATCGACGTCTTCTCGCCCTCGACGGCCGACGCGGCCAAAGCGCGCCGCATCATGACCGAGTACACCCAGGCCCTGGCCGAAGGTAAAGGCGCCATTGCCATCGACGGCGAGATGGTGGACGCCGCCACCCTCAAAATGGCCGAGATCGTGTCCGCCAAGGCGGACGCGGCGGGGTTGTAGAACGCTGCCGGAGCGTTTGCGCACGACGCGCGTCGATGGTTTCGTCCCCGCACACGTTCGATGAAGGGGATCGACTTCTACGCCGTCGACGTCGAGACGGCCAACCCCGACAGAGCTACGATATGCCAGATTGGTGTCGCGGCGGTTCGGGGCAACCGCATCGTCGATACGTGGGGCTCCCTCGTTGACCCGCAGGCAGCCTTCGAACCGTCATTCGTCGGGATTCACGGCATTGACGAATCCAGCGTAAAGGGAAAACCAACGCTGCCGGAACTCTGGAATGAGCTTTCCGACAGGCTGTATGGTGAAGTACTCGTGAGCCATACGGCGTTCGATAGGACAGCCTTCGGTCATGCGGCCGAGCGGCATGGCTTGCATCCATTGTCCGTCGTGTGGCTGGACAGTGCTCACGTTGCCCGCCGCGCGTGGCCGAAGAAGTATAGGCGGCGCTGGAGTCTGAGGCTCATTGCAAACGACCTTGGGATCGAATTCAGACATCATGATGCTTTGGAGGACGCCGTAGCTTCAGCCAAGATTGTCATACACGCACGCAGGGTTACGGGATACGACATTGCCGATTGGGTAGATAACACTCGATAACGCGCGGGGTCGATCTGCGCCCGATCAGGTTCGCGTCTTCACCCGCGGCCCTTGGCGCAGGCGGCGCTGCGCTCGTGGAATCTCGTCCTGATATTGCGGCAGCCATTGCGCTTGGGCGACCAGGAGTTCGTCCACCATCTGCCAGACTTCCGGCGGGTTGCAGACGGCGCCCACCAGCGGGTCGTGCAGCATGGCTTGCTTGAGCAGCTCGGCGTCGCCGGTCACCGCCGCGCGGGCGGCCATGCGCTGAACGTCGATGGATGCGCCGCAGGTGGCGGCGCAGGCCAGGGGCAGGTCGCCAACCTGGGGCACGTGGATGCCCAGCGCGTCCACAAAGCCGGGAACTTCCACCACCGCGTCGGCGTCCAGGTTGCCAACCGCGCCGTTGTTGCGCACGTTGAAGAAGCCGCGGTAGACGCGCCCGGTTTCCAGCGCCTCGATGATGCGGCTGCCGCGTTCGTCGGAGCGGTCGTCAGGCCCGATGGGCGGATCGTCGGCCGCCATTAGCTGCGGAAAGTCGGTCTCGAACCAGGTGCGCCGCTCTTTGCTGACGCGCAGGTATCCGCCGGTTTCGCCGTAACTCCAGCTCGAGCGGTCGATCCAGCGCTCGAGCTCGTCGGGGCGCTTGCGGTACCAGGGCAGGTATTCCGAGAGGTGCCCGTTGGACTCGGTGGAATAGCAGCCAAACCTCCGCAGCACGTCCAGGCGAACCTTCTCGGTTCGTGCGTATACCGGGTGCGCCTGGAAGGCCGCCAGCAGTTCGGGCGCGCCGATGCGGCGGCCCTGATATTCGATGCGCGTGTACCAGGTCTGGTGGTTGATGCCCACGCACTCGATGGCCACGTCCTCGCGGCGCTCGGCGCCCAGGACTTCCGCAATCTGCGACCAGCCGTGCTCCACGCCGTGGCACAGCCCCACCGCCGGCGCGCCGTGGTCCAGCAGCGCCCAGCAGTTCATGGCCATGGGGTTGGCGTAGTTCAGCAGCAGCGCGCCTGGCTTGGCCGCGGCTTTCATGTCGTCGGCGAACGCCAGCAGCTGCGGGATGGTGCGCTGGCCGTACATGATTCCGCCCGCGCAAATCGTGTCGCCAACGCACTGGTCCACGCCGTACCGCAGCGGCACGTCGATGTCGCTCTGGAACGCTTCCAGCCCGCCCACGCGCACGCAGCAAATCACATAGTCGGCGTCCCGCAGCGCCCGCCGCCGCTGCACGGTGGCCGAGATGCGCGCGGGCAGCGCGTTGACGCGGATGTCTTTGCGGCATAACTGCGTGACCAAATCCAAGTTGCTCTGCGAGATGTCGGTGAACGCGAAATGCGTGTCCCGCAGCTCCGGCACCGACAGGATGTCCCGCATCAGCCGCCGCGTGAACCCCACGCTGCCGGCGCCGATGACCGCAACGTTCAGAGCCACGGCGCGCGCCTAGCGCTTTCGCGGCTGGCCTGTGGGGTCGAGGTGACCTATTTCTTCCAGCAGCCGCACGGTGTGAACGACGTCGTGAATGTTGGTCAGCGGCTGGCGGCCTTTCGCAATGGCGTTCAGAAAGTCGGCGTGCAGCGCGTCCACGCCGTCGTCCAGGGCACCGGACCCGCCTGGAATCGGCGTGCCCTCGATGATCTCAGGCTCGGGCCGGTCGTCGGCGTAGATCTGGGCGTGGATGGGCGGCAGCAGGTAGGCGCTGATGCCGTTGCCGTGCATCTCGATGCGGTAGTGGCGCGCGCCCGCGTGGCCGGTCACCGAGTGCACGGCCACCGCGCCGCTGGTGAAGTGAATGATCGAGTTATAGGTGCTCATCCAGCCGGTGTAAGCGTCGTCGCCGCGCGTGAGCACCTGGTCCCAGGTTCCGCCGCACAGCCAGCGCAGGAAGTCCACCATGTGGATGTCCTGCTCGTAGAGCCGGTTGATGGTGCGCCCGCCCTGGTCGTCCGTCAGCAGGTTCTTGCTCATGCCGGCGCTGGCCAGCATGACCGGGCCGTCGGCCTCCACACGCGCGCGCGCGGCGCGGGTCAGAGGCGTCCAGCGGCGCTGCAAGCCCACGCACACCAGGCGGTTATGTTCCTGGGCGGCCGCGGCGATGCGCTCCGCGTCGGCCGACCCCACGCCCGGCGGCTTCTCGATGAACAGGTGCGCGCCGGCCGCCAGAACTTCCACCGCGATGTCGGCAATGTCGGGCGGGCGCGTGACCGCATACACGACCTGCGGGTCCTCGCGCTCCAGCATCTGGCGGACGTCGGTGTAGCGGCCCTCGATGTCGTACTGATCGGCCGTGTCGGCCAGCCGCTCCTCGTCCAGCTCGCACATGGCTGTCAATTCCACGCGCCGATGCGCCCGCGCCAGCGCCGGGTAATGCGCGCTGGACGCGCGGCGGCCAGCTCCGATGAAAGCGGCTCGGACCATGGGAACCCTCGACGTTGCGGCGCGAAGCCCTAGTCTAACCAGCGGCCGCGGCGTTCGCTCGAGCTTGGCGCGGCGCCGTCAAGAATCCGTCCCGAGCGGGTCACCCGTCAGGGCGCCGCCGTCCGGACGGCGGCCTCGCCCTCCCAGGCGCTGCCCTCGTCGGGGGCGTACTGGCCGGTCCGCAGGCTGGCGGCGGGGTACGCCGGCAGCGGAACCGTCGCAACGCACGCTCCGTCCAGGCGCACGCCGCGCTGATCGAATTGGAAGTCCAGGTTGTCGAAGCCGTGCGGCCGCCGCCCGCGGGACAGGTCGGCCGGGTCGAGCGGGGTGACGTGCAGGAAGAACGCCGCCGCGGTGTCCGCGGTCGTGCACGACGCCTTCCGATAGACCAGAAAATTGCCGGCGGTGTAGACGTCGAAGACGCCGCGGACGACCGGCGCGCCTGCGCTTTCGATGAGGCGCCGAAACTCCTGCCCGTCGCTCCAAAACGTGCGTCCGTCGCTGGCGTACACGTGCCATATCGGTACGTGGGCGCCGTCGTCGAAGCGCCAGTAGGGCCGCCCGGCCTGGAAGACGGCGGCGGCGCGTTCGGCGAAGGCGAGGGGCCAATAGTCCTGCGGCAGCGCGTGGGAGTACTGCGACGCGTCGACAGGCGTAGGTCGGACGACGTAATGCAGCCTTCCGGGTTCGGTCGGTGCGGACGTGTGGATGTCATACGTACCGCCGTAGAAGCGAGGCAGGAATTCGCGAAAGTAATCCAGGAGCCTGTCATACGGTTCGGTGGGGTTCTCGTCCCAGAGCTGGACGTATCGACCCTGGTCGTGCAGCCGCGTAATTTCGGTCAGGACGTTGGCGTCCGCGTGGCGGGCGCGGTGTTGCACGACGGTTTGCACGAGGAAGTTGAAGTAGTTGCTGGCGGTGAAGAACACGACGAACGCGCCAAGCAGAAGCGCGGCCGCGCGTTCTGGATTGAATATGGGATGGGCAAGGATGGAGGCGCGGCCCGAGCGGTTGGCCAGCCGCCGGCGCAGGTGCGCGGCGAATTGGAGGACGAAGGTTGCGGCCCAAGCCAACAGTATGGCAAACACGGGGACGAGGGGATACCAGTAGCGCAGAGCCTGACTCCAGGACGTGCAGAAGATGAGAAACATACTGACGAATAGACCGAGAAGAAAAATGACGAAGACGAACGCAGGGTCGAATCGACGCGCGGCGGCTTTGACGATAAGAGCGAGCAGCAGCGCCGCCGAGAGGGCGGCCAGACCGAGGGTGATGACGGGGGAGGTGTCGAGCTGAAAGAGTTCTCGAAGAATCCAGCCGGCGTTGTCCCGAACGAGATTCGGCGTTATGGTCGACGTGCCGTAGCCTTGGAGGCTCCAGACGCGGTACACTTCGACCAGCGTGTGAGCGAAGACCAGGACCAGCGGCACTCCGCCCAGAAGTTCCAGCGGGGAGGGGCGAATGGACGCGGCGCGTTGGGTGTGTCGGGCGCTCCCCGAGACCTGCAGGCGTCTCCGCCGAAAGCGCGGAGCGGCGATCACGACGTAGGCGTAGTACACCGCCAGCAACCAGAGCATGACGGCGAGGTTCGTCTCTTTGGACCCGGAGAGACCGAGATAGCCGAGGAAGAACAGGCCATAAGTCAGCCGGGTTGCGCGGGCCGTTGGTTCCCGGTCGTGCCGGGCGAGCGTCACGGCGGCCATCCAGGTGCAGAGGCCCAGGAAGAAGACGGTGTAATGTTCCGGCGGAGACAGCCGCGCCGCTGGCTGATTGGGAAAGAAGAGCACGAGATAGCCCAGGACGCTCAGAGGCAGGATCACGCTGAGCTTGGACACTGCGGGGCGCGCGCGGCGCTCGGCCTTGGAAACAGAGAGAAACGCGGCGGCAAACATTGCTGCGGCGCCAAAATGGATTACCCATCGGAGCAAGTGATGCAGCCACGGCGCGGGGCCGAAGACGTTCCATGCCGCGGCGGTAATGAGTTGCCACGACGGCCGGTATCTCTTCAGGTCCAGATGGTCTAGACCCCCACTCGTATCCCAACGGATCCGTCCGTCGATCCAACGGATGAAGATGTCCGGACTGTCGAAGATGCGGGTGAACTTCCAGTCGCCATAGTCGTCGATCAGGCCGAAGGGCGTAGTCAGCGAATAGACCAGCACCGGCGCGTACAGCAGCACTGGGACGGCAAGAAGCACGGCGTATGGAAGCCAGCCGCGCCAAGCCGTGCGCGACCGAACGATTAATCGAGCGATTGAGGAACGTATCCAGAAGGCCGTCTGCGGCGTGACGATACCACCAACCGCGCGCCAGGCATGAGCACGACGCGCCGCTCCCAAACCCTCTTCCCCGCCGCTCCCCCCGTCAGCGACCATGAATCATCGGACAGCCCGGCCCCGCGCCCGTGCACCTCCACACCGACAAAGCAAGGGCCGCGCCGACAGCCGGAGCCCGCGCCCGCGCACGCTTCTTCTCTTCCCCCACTCCCCGGGGGAGAGCAGCGCCGCAGCATCACACGCGCGCCCTCGCCTGCATGGGCGGCCTCCGATCCGTTCTCCCCCCTCTCCCCAGGGGGAGAGGGTCGGGGTGAGGGGGGCGCGGCAGCCGCACGCCGCCGAGCACTACGCGGTCGCCGCGCCCGCGCCGCGCGAGGGCACAGGCGAGCCGTCGGCGTGTACGATGTGCGCCGTCTGGCGGCCCCGAGATTTCTGCCGGCGCGCGCCGCACGATGCATGTATGTGATACCAACCGTCATTCCCGCGAACAGCCGGCTCCGTGCGTGGATACGGTGTCCGCGGTACGGGGGTCTCGATACGGTGCGGCAACCCAGCGTCAGACGGCAACCGGCGCCTCCAGGGTGCGGGCCGGGTTCGCGGCTCGCCCCTTCCGTGACGTTCGCCGCGGCCCCGCTGTGCGCGTATGACGCCCGCTGACGCCGCGCTCCGCGTCCGCGTCCGCCTCGGCGGTTGGGTCGACAGGCTCAGAGCCTCGCCGCTCTGGCCGCACGTCCCGCTGCTGTTGCTGCTGCTGGCGCTGGCCAGCGTGTTCGTGTTTGGCCACGCTCGCGACGTTCTCTACCGGCCCATCCACCACACATATCTGACGGTGCAGAGCTTGAAGCTGGCGGCCAATCTCTCGCCGGCGCATGACTTCCTGATGTTTCTGACGCAGGGGATGAATGCCGACGGAACCATCACCTACATACCCTACAACCGCTTCCCCATCGGCGGCTACCTGCTGCTCAAGCTGATCATTCGTCCCTTCAGCGAGAGCCTCGCGGCGCAGATACTGGCGGCGCGCATGATGATGCTGGTGTTCTATGCGGCAACCGCGCTTCTGGCGTATCTCTCCATGAGCCGGCTCGCGGCCAGCCGCTGGGTCGCGCTGACCGCAACGCTGCTCACTTTCTCGTCGTGGTATTTCCTGTATTACAACGACATGGTATCCACCGACAACGGGCTCGGTCTGTTCGGGGTAATGCTGGCGTTCCACGGCATGGTCGTCTTCGTCCAGGACGGCCGCTTCCGGCAGCTGCTGCTCAAGGCATGCGCGGCGTTGCTGTTGGACTGGCACGTGTATGCGCTCGTGCTGCCGTTTATCATCCTCGGTCTTGCGGGCGAGCTGTTTAGAAAATGGCGAGCGCCACAGGATCACTCCGCGCGTAATTCGTCTGTCGATCCACGGCGTGCACGTCCCTTCCTCACTGGCTGGCGTGAAGGCGGGCGGCTGCTGTGGGCGCTGCTGCGCAACCGCTATCTGACGCTCGGCGTCGTTACGCTGCTCTTCGGCCTGGCTGTCCTCGGCTTCAACTTCGTCAACGAATACCGCGCGCTGAACGGTGAAGTCGGACTAACCGACTTGCCCTCGTTCAATGCAATGCGGTATCGCGCTGGGTTCGATCCAGGCTTCACCGCGGAGTACGCCGATGCGCTGAACTGGGGAAATTTCCTGGCGAGTGAGTTCTACCGTATTGGCGGACTGTCGCTCCCATTCGGCCTGCCAGGCTACCAGTTCGGGCTGGGCGAGGACTGGGTCGGGCCGATGGGCGTGCAGGGCGTCGTCATCGGCGCCGTTGCCGTCGCCGCATGCCTGATCGGCCTGGCGTTCGTCCGCGAGCGGCTGCCGCTGGCCGCGCTGGCGTCGACCGGATTTTTCTGGGTGCTGCCGTTCCGCCACAGCTCCGCGCTTCACGATTTCGAGAGCATGTATCACCTCGGCATTCCTTTGGTCGTGTCATTCCTGGGGCTGCGGTGGCTCCAGCGCAGCTTTGGCGTGCGGCTGGTCGTTGGCCTCGCCGCCGCCGCGCTGCTCGTCTTCGTGTTCTCCAGCTGGAAGATGAGCTTCGTCGGACTCGACGTTCAGCAGGTCGGCGTCCAGCGCTCGGTGATCGCCGACGTCGAGGAGATTCGCCGCCGCGCGGCGGGCAAAGTCGTGTACGTGGACTCGAGCGTCAGGGCGGACTGGACGGTCTGGCACACGGGTATGGCGCCGTACGTGCACGTTTATTTCGCGGGACTGGTGCTGGGAGGTCCCGACCAGGCAGACGTCATCGTCACGCGCGAGCGGCCGGGAGGCGCCGTGTCTGCGACGCCCGAGAACCAGGAGTTATACCTCTTCGATCTGGCCAGCTTCGAATCCAGCTTCGAACGCTGGATCGACCAGACCATCGCCGCGGCCGGCGAGCCGCTGGTGCGCGGCGCGTTCGACGTGTATCGGCACGGCGCCGACCTCTGGTACGTGGCAAACGCCGGCGCCAAAGCTGACCCCATGTTCTTTCTGCACGTCGAGCCAGTCGACCCGGGGAGCCTCGCCGAGGAGCGGCGGCGGCACGGGTTCGACAACCGCGATTTCCAATTCGACGACCACAGCCTGCCCAGCCGCCGCCTCGTTGCAAAGGTCCCGCTGCCCGCCTACTCCATCGCCGCCGTGCGCACGGGCCAATACGTCCGGAGCGGCGACGGCTCGGATCGCCGGTTATGGGAAGGCCGCGCTGTCTTCCACGGCGGCTAGCTTCCCCGCGCCTCTCTTACATCGGCTCGTTCTTCACCAGCCCAATCACGTGGCCCTCCGGGTCGGCGAAGTGGCCGATGGTCACGCCTTCCATCACGTTCGTCTCCGGCATCAGAATCGCGCCGCCCAGGCGCACGGCCTTTTCCAGCGCGGCCGTCACGTCGTCCACGCCCACGTAGAACGTCACGTGCCCGGCCGAGCCGTCGAACGTCTGGCCGATGCCGCCTCCGATGCCGGCGCCGCCGTCGGGATCCGCCGCCACCACGCCGTAGTTCATGGGGTTGTCGGTGGAAACGTCCCAGTCGAACAGGTTCGCAAAGAACTCGTGCAATGCCGGCCCGTCCTTGCCGGTGACTTCCCAGTGCACCACGTTGTTCGCCATCGACGCGCCTCCTTAGGTATCGATACGGTGCGCCATGCTGCGGGACGGCCCCGCGGCGCACCGTCGCAGTTCTTCCTGACCGCGCGCCTGCTTCATGCTACGCACGCCGTGTAGGCTGGCAGGCGCACAGAGCCTTCGAGGAGCGCGTTCCATGCGTGTGCGCGGCGTCGATTTCATCTACTACCCCGTGGCCGACATGCCGCGGGCCGAAGCGTTTTACCGCGGCGTTCTGGGGCTGGAGCCGAAGGGGTCGTACGGCGACGGCGTCTGGGTCGAGTT
The DNA here is from genome assembly GCA_958296175.1 of uncultured Chloroflexota bacterium. Taxonomy (GTDB): domain Bacteria; phylum Chloroflexota; class UBA11872; order UBA11872; family UBA11872; genus UBA11872. The sequence continues at coordinate 82,805 of OY282448.1, read as the reverse complement.
CGAAGCCGGCGGCGTGACCATTGCGCTGGACGCCTCGCAGAGCGCGCCGGTGGCCTCCAGCGGCGCCGGCATGCGCCCGGCCGTAGCCCTGGCCTGCGAGGACGTGGAGGCGGCGCTGCAATCCGCGCGCGCGGCCGGCGCGCACGTCGCGGCCGAACTCATCGAAGTCCCCGGATCCTGCCGCTTCGCCGTCATCGCCGACCCCGACGGCAACCCAATAATTCTGCACCAACGCAACGACGGAACCTTCGGCTAACAGCGTTCCTCCGTTCCCTCGATCCCTGCCCTCTCCCTCCAAGGAGAAGGCAGGCTGAAGGGGAAGCCGGCGCGCGCCCGGCCTGCGTCTTTTCTTTCCCTCTCCCTGGAGGGAGAGGGCAGGGTGAGGGGGGGGAGCTGGCGTGAAGCAGACCATGCCCGTGGAGCGCTGCGCGAAGACGAAGAGTCTTCCCATCTGGCGCGGCGGCCGCCCCTCACCCTAACCCTCTCCCCGCAGCGCGGGGAGAGGGAAGAGTGGCAGCCCTAGCTCGGAACGGCGGCCCCTGGCGGCAGCATGTGCCGCACCTGGGCTTGCAGCGCTGGCGGCAGGTCGGCGTAGACCTCTGGCGGCAGGTCGTCGATCCGCGACTTGTGGTAGGTCGGGTCGTATTCCTGCGAGCTCGACCTGGTGGGTCCCAGGTTCAGCCACCAGGCGGCGTAGCGAATCACCACGGCCACGCGGTCCTGGGCGGTCACGTTCGGCGACACCGCGTGCCACAGGCGGCTGTCCACGATGCCAACCGACCCCGCCCGTCCAATCAGCCGCTCTTCATCGTCGCGCGGGGTCATGCTCTCGCCGAACGGTCCGCCCGCGCGCGGATGGTCGCCCAGCTTGTGGCTGCCGGGCATGACGATCGTGGCGCCGTTCTCCACCGTGAAGTCCGTCAGCATCCAAAACGTGGTCAGGTGCACGGCAATGTCGGGATAGGGCGCCGGGATTTTGGTGGTGTGCTCCTGGTTGAAGGGCCAGTCCGCGTGCCACACGTCGCGCGCGCGGCCCGGCCCGGTCACGAACCCGGTAAAGAACGAGAGCCGGAACCCCGGCCCCAGCGCGGCTTCCAGGGTGTCCGTCAGACGCGGATGGCACAGGTAGGGCGCCAGATCCTGATTGAAGCGCAGCAGGTTGGAGGCTTTGCCCAGCGCGGGAATGTCCGTGTCGTTGTGAGCCAGGATGTCGGCGCGCACGCGGTCGCGCACCCCGTCCACGGCCGCGGCGGGAATCACGTCCTCGATCAGCGTGACGCCGCGGTCGCGCAATTCGTCGGCGTGGACATTCGACATCGCGTCACCTGCTGGTGGAAGCGCCCGTGGGCAGATTCTGGCACAACGCGCCGCCCGCGTATCCCTGGCCGCTGGCCGCGCTGGCCAAGCTGCTACGGTGAACCGCGCCACGTCCCGAACGACCGCGGAGAGCCGCCATGCCCGACGCCCGCCCGCCCGCCTGGCTCGGCCTCGGCGAGGCCGCCGCCGCGCTCGCCGGCGGCAGTCTGACCTCGCTGGAGCTGACGGAGGCCCTGCTGGCGCGCATCGAGCGGCTCGACCCCGCCGTCAACGCTTACGTGCAGGTCATGGCTGCGTCGGCGCTGGCCGAGGCCCAGGCGTCCGACGCGCGCACGGCGGCGCGCCGGCGGCTCGGGCCGCTGGACGGCGTTCCCGCGGCGGTGAAAGACGTCATCGACACCGCCGGCACGCCCACGGCCTACGGGTCGGCCAGGTACCGCGCCCACGTCCCCGCCGCCGACGCGCACGTGGTGCGGCGCCTGCGCGCGGCCGGGGCCGTGATTCTGGGCAAGACCAACACGCACGAGCTGGCGCGCGGCATCACCACCGACAACCCCCACTTCGGCCCCACGCGCAACCCCTGGGATTCGACGCGCCATCCCGGCGGGTCCTCCGGCGGCTCGGCGGCCGCCGTGGCCGCGGGCATGGCCCCGGCCGCGCTGGGCACCGACACGGGCGGGTCGGTCAGGATTCCGGCGCACATGAGCGGCGTCAGCGGCCTCAAGCCCACCTTCGGGCTGGTGGGCCGCACGGGCGCGCGCCCGCTGGTGCGCAGCTACGACCACATTGGCCCCCTGGCGCGCTCGGCGGCCGACTGCGCCCTGCTGCTGGAAACCATCGCCGGGCCAGACCCGCAGGACCCCGACGCGCTGCCGCGGCCCGCCGGGGCTTACGCGGCCGGAATCGGCCATGACGTGGGCGGTCTGGCCGCCGGGGTGATTCAGGACTTTGCGGACGACGCGCAGCCAGGGATTCGCGCGCTGTTTCGGCAGGCGCTGGCGGCGCTCGAGGGCCTGGGCGTGTCGCTCGACGCCTGGGCGCTGCCTGCCGACCTGAACCCCAAAGGCGCGCAGGTGGCCTCGCGTTCCCAGGGCTACGTGAGCGTCCACGCCATGTTCGGCGGCGACTTCAGCTCCATCGCGGCGCCCATCCGCGACCGCCTGGCGGTGGGCTCGGGCGCCTCCGCCATGGACTATATCCAGGGGCTGGAGGCGCGCGCGGCCATCCAGGCCGCGGTGTCCGCGGCCCTGACCTCGCGCGACGTCCTGCTGAGCCCGGCCTATCCCTACCCGGCGGAACCCATCCAGCCCTTCGACCCCCGCGCCAACGACACGCTGCACGCCTCGTTGTTCAACGCCTCGCGGCATCCGGCGCTCGTGGTACCCATGGGGTTCGTGGACGGCCTGCCTGCCGGCCTGCAGATCGTGGGCCGCATGTTCGACGACGCCACGGTGCTGCGCGTCGGCCACGCCTTTCAACAGGCGACCGACCACCACCTGCGCCGGCCGCCGGATCCCGAAGACATCTTCTGAGGCCCGTGCGAAGCGCCCGCGGCTTGGCCGGAGCCAAGAGGGACGCACGTAGACGCTGACGTGGCTGACAGCTCTCGATTTCTGTGCTATCGATGGATAGAGCGACAACGTCGTCGTGACCCAACCGCCAGGAGGTTGGAAATGACGAATAAGGCGGCCGCAGCCATTCGCACGCCGCGAACCGCGGCGAGGGTAGGTTTTGCGGCATCGGTTGCCGAGTCGCGTGGGTCACGAAGAAGGTCCTGGCGACTGGCGAACTCGGCAGCTGGGACTCAGACGTGAGACAGTCATCATGATGAACCCTCTCCTCCTGTTCGTGATCGTGGCCGTCGGAGCGCCAATCGTTGGCTTCGCCATCCTGCGAAAGGAAGCCGTGACGACCGCTTGGGCCATCGGCGTCGCCGCCATCGGGATTGGCGTTATGGCCGCGGTGATGTTGATCCTGGTTCTGCTGGGGTAGCGGCGGAGAAGAGGAAGCGGCGGGCGGGGCAGACGCCCCGCCCGCCGCTCTGATGTTCTTCGGCCGAGCTGGCACCGCTCCCCGCGCGTCGATTCGAGGGTGGAGAACCGGCTGCGCGGTCACGTCTGACGCCGCAGGCCGCAGGCGTCAGACGCTCGTCATGTCCGGATTTCTGCGGCTGCGGTGCACCAGCCCGACGATCCCAAGCGCAATCCAGGCCGGCAGCGACACCACGGCGACGTAAATCACGACGAACGGCGGCCCGAACAGCCCGCCGACGATGGTGGCATACACCGACAGCAACCCGAACACCACGGCGCAGGCGTAGGCGGTCACGCGCGTGCGGCGGTGCAACAGCAGCACGGCCAGCGTCAGCGGAACCGCCGTCGGCCAGAGCAGCGCCAGGAGCATGACGGCGTCGCCGCCCGCCGGCAGCCGTTGCAAGCGCACGAGCGTCACCGCCAGCACCGCCAGCGGCAGCCAGAGCGAAAAGAGCGCGGTTCGCAGGATCATGCGCGTCAGCGAGTCTCCGTCATTCATCGGCCGGCAGCGGCCCCGCGCCGTAAATGCGCGCCGCGTTGCCGCCCAGAATCCAGGCGCGGTCGGCGGCCGGGATGTACGGGCAGTGGTCGCGCAGGTAGCCCACCTGCCGCGCGTAGAACGTCGGCGAGCGTGCCTGCTCCTGGCTGAGCGCGTTGGCTTTGGTGAATTCCGACCCCCACAACAGCTTGCGCGGCCCAAACGTATTGTACAGACATTGCAGCACCGCGTCGTCGGGTCCGAACCAGGCCCCAGGATAGCCGGCCAGGATTTCCAGGTACACGTCGCAGTCCCGCACCAGCTCGACGATGGACGGCTCGACGTGCACGCGGCCGTCCGCGTCGATCAGACCCGGCGGCGTCTTGCGCCCCACGTACAGCCCGTGCACCACCGTCACCGTCAGGTCGGGATAGCGGTCCAGCAGGCCGACCAGCCCCGCGAACAGGTCCGGCGAGTCGGTCCCATAGGACACCACGCACACGGGCAGCCGCAGCGCCTGCACCAGGTCCCAGAGCGGGCGGTAGGTCGGCGCGTGGAAGTTGCGGAAGGCGTCCAGCGCCGGCGGCCAGGGGTCGAAGTACAGCCCGCGGAACCCTTCCTCGTCCACGTGCCGCGGGATGGCGTCCAGCGCCGTGCGCAAGTGCGCCGTGCCGCCGTCCACCTTGCAGACGCCGATGAAGCGCTCCCCGTGCTCGCGCAGCATGCGCGCGGCGTAGCGCATGCCCCACACGTCGCACGTGTGCATGACGGCCATGTCCACCCCGGCCGCGTCCATGCAGCGCAGCATGTCGCGCGGGCTTTGCCCCCGGTTCGAGACGGGCAGCATGCCGGGCATCCAGTCCTGCGGTTCGTAAGCGCCCACGTGCATGTGCACGTCGATGACGGGCATGCGGCTGGCGGTCATACGGCAGCCTCCGTTGGAAGCGGCGGCGCGGCGCGGCGCGTTCCGACGCTCCCCGCGCTGGGTGCGCGCACTTCAGGCGCCCTTTCGTCGGGCGGCCGCCAGCAGCTCCAGCAGCCGCGCGCGCGCCGCATGCTGCATGGCCACGCGCGTGGCCAGGTCGATCTGCCCCGGCGTCTCGGTGGTCATGCCCGACCGCATGCCGCGCGAGTACAGATAGAACGGCAGCGGCCAGTCGCCGCCCTGCATGTATTCCTGAAACGCTTCGGCCTGCGTGCGGCCCTCGCCCACCGAAATAAGCCCCGCCTCCACCGGCGTCTCGTCCACCTCGGCCTTGCCGGTCACCGGCCCGCGCTCGGCCACGGCCTGCACTATCGACGGGTGCCAGGCGGGGTCTTCCAGGAAGGCGTATACGTAGAACCCGTCTTCGTCCGGGTCCTCGTGCGCGTCGATGAAGGCGTCGAAGGCGTCGTGCTTCACCATGGCCCGCAGCGTGCGCGTCTCCGGCGTGTCGTCGCGGTCGTACTGCCGGTTGATGTCCACGCCGTCCGCGTTCTCGCGCGTGCCCAGCGTGAAGCCGGTGGGATTCAGACAGGGAAAGACGCTGAAGGCCACGGACGGATGCCGCGTCCAGCGCCGCTCCTCCAGGAACTCCAGCGCCGCGGCCACGCCGGCGGGTTCGTCGCCGTGCACCCCCGCAAACAGCCCCACGCGCGCCGCATCCGCCGTCTGCGCGGCCACGTCCACACGCAGCAGATCTAGCCCCAGCTCGTCGATCGGGCGCCGGGTCAGCGTCAGTCCCTCCGCCGTGGACGCCGCAGCCACCCGCGCAACCAGCTCGGCATAGTCGGCAGGCGCAGGCATCGGCGTCTCGCGGCGACGGCGTTCGCCCAAGCTTAGCGCGGCGCCGGCGCGAATCCGTCCCGAGCGGGTCACCCGTCAGGGCGCCGCCGTCCGGACGGCGGCCTCGCCCTCCCAGACGCTGCCCTCGCCGGGGACGTACTGGCCGGTCCGCAGGCTGGCGGCGGGGTACGCCGGCAGCGGAACCGTCGCAACGCACGCCCCGCCCAGGCGCACGCCGCGCTGATCGAATCGGAAGTCCAGGTTGTCGAAGCCGTGCGGCCGCCGCTCGCGCGGCAGGTCGGCCGGGTCGAGCGGAGTGACGTGCAGGAAGAAGGCCGCCTCGGTGTCCGCGGTCGTGCACGACTCTTTCCGATAGACCAGAAGGCCGTCGGCGGTATAGACGTCGAAGACCCCGCGGACGACCGGCGCGCCTGCGCTTTCGATGAGGCGCCGAAACTCCTGCCCGTTGCTCCACAACGTGCGCCCGTCGCTGGCGTACACGTGCCATATCGGTATGCCGGTGATGTCGTTGATGCGCCAGTAGGGCCGTCCGGCCTGGAAGAGGGCGGCGGCGCGTTGCGCGAAGGCGAGGGGCCAATAATCGTTCGGCAGCGCGTGGGAATACTGCGACGCGTCGGCAGGCGTAGCTCGGACGACGTAATGCAGCCGTCCGGGTTCGGTCGGTGCGGACGTATGGATGTCATACGTGCCGCCGTAGAAGTAGGGCAGGAATTCATGAAAGTAATCCGCGAGTTTTTTAGAGAGTCGTCGAGGCGGTAATGGTGGCGGCGGTTTCTCGCGCCAGAGCTGGACGTATTGACCCTGGTCGTGCAGCTGCGTAATTTCGGTCAAGACGTCGGCGTCCGCATGGCGCGCGCGGTGCTGCACCACGGTTTGCATGAGGAAGTTGAAGTAGTTGCTAACGGTGAAGAACACGACGAAGACACCAAGCAGAACTGCCGCTGCGCGTTCTGGATTGAATATGGGATGGGCAAGGATGGAGGCGCGGCCCGAGCGGACGGACAGACGCCGGCGCAGGTGCGCGGCGAATTGGAAGACGAACGATGTTGCCCAGGCCAACAGTATGGCAAACACGGGGACGAGGGGATACCAGTAGCGCAGAGCCTGACTCCAGGACGTGCAGAAGATGAGAAACATACTGACGAATAGACCGAGAAGAAAAATGACGAAGACGAACGCAGGGTCGAATCGACGCGCGGCGGCATTGGCGGCAAGAGCGAGCAGCAGCGCCACCGAGAGGGCGGCCAGACCGAGGGTGATGACGAGGGAGGTGTCGAGCTGAAAGAGTTCTCGAAGAATCCAGCCGGCGTTGTCCCGAACGAGATTCGGCGTTATCGGCGACATGCCGTAGCTTTGGAAGCTCCAGACGCCGTACACCTTGGCCAGCGTGTAAGCGAAGACCAGGACGAGCGGCAAACCGCCCAGAAGTGCGAGCGTGCGCGGGAGCTCGACATAATTCGAGAGGGGGGGGCGAATGGATGCGGTGGGCTGGTTGCGTCGGGCGCTCCCCGAGACCTGCAGTCGTCTCCGCCGGAAGTGTGGAGCGATGATCACGACGTAGGCAAAGTACGCCGCCAGCAACCAGAGCATGACGGCGAGGTTCGTCTCTTTGGACACGGCGAGGCCGAGATAGCCGAGGAAGAACAGGCCGTAGGTCAGGCGTGTTGCGCGGGCCGTTGATTCCCGGTCGTGACGGGCGAGCGTCAGGGCGGCCATCCAGGTGCAGAGGCCCAGGAAGAAGACGGTGTACTTTTCCGTGGCGCCCAGCGGCGCAGCTGGCTGATTGGGAAAGAAGAGCAAGAGATAGCCCAGGACGGACAGGGATAGGATCACGCTGAGCTTGGACGCCGCGGGCCGCTCGGCCTTGGAAACAGAGAGAAACGCGGCGGCAAACATTGCCGCGGCGCCAAAATGGATCACCCATCGGAGCAAGTGATGCGGCCACGGCGTGGGGCCGAAGACGTTCCATATCACGGCGGTGTTGAAGTGCCACAACGGACGGTATCTATTCGGGTCCAGACGCATATCCCAACGGAACTGTAAGTCGATCCAACGGATGAAGACGTCCGGGCTGTCGAAGATGCGGGTGACTCCCCAGTCGTGATAGTCGTCGACCAGGCTGAAGGGCGTGGTCAGCGAGTAGACCAGCATCGGCGCGTACAGCAGCAGCGGGACGGCGATAAGTACGGCGTATGGAAGCCAGCCGCGCCAAGCCGTGCGCGGCCGAGCGATTGACCGAGAGATCGAGGAATGTATCCAGAAGGCCGTCTGCGGCGTAACGATACCACCAACCGCGCGCCAGGCATGAGCATGACGCGCCCCCCAAATCCTCGCTCCGCCGCGTCTGCGTGCGCTGCGGCAGCGTCCAGGCGGGTTCTGCCCCCGCTGCTTCTGGAGCATTGCAACGGACGCTCCGCGGGCGAAGGCCGCGTGCGGAATCCCTCGGGCTGCCGGCCGCTGTGCCAGCATGCGGCCAGGCGAGCGTGAAGGGATACTGCCATGTTGAAGGGAATCGATCCGCTGCTGGGGCCGGACCTGCTGCGGGTGCTGGCGGCGATGGGGCACGGCGATGAGATTGCCGTCGTGGATGCCAACTTCCCCGCCGAGGCCAACGCGCGGCGGCTGGTGCGGCTGGACGGAATCACCGCCACGCGCGCCGCCGAGGCGATCCTGTCGCTGCTGCCCTTGGACGACTTCGTAGACGCGCCCGCCGCCGTCATGGCCGTGGTGGGCGACCCTGACGCCGAGCCGTCCATCGTGGCCGACTTCCGCCAGATCGCCCAGCGGGCGCACGGCGCGGACGTGCAGTTCGAGCGTGTGGAGCGCTTCGCCTTCTACGAGCGCGCGCGCCAGGCCTTTGCGGTCGCGGCCACCGGCGAACGGCGGCTTTACGGCAACCTGATCCTAAAAAAGGGCGTGCTATAGCCGCCGCTCAGTCCCTGCGCTCCCCGCCGCCGCCCTGGCGCTGGTAGGTGAACAGCAGATACCCCGCCGCGGCCAGTACCGCCAGCACGGCTGCGGCCAGCACCGGATGCCGCAGGCTGAAGGGCAGCAGCACGGCCGAGACGAACAGGAACGCGTAGCGCGTGATGACGCTGGTCAGAATGCCGCGCACCAGGTTGCCCAGAAACGCCATCTCACCGCCCCCCCGCCGTGCGCCGCGCACTCGGGCAAGTCTAGGCCGTCTGCCGCCGCCCTGGGAAGCAGAGGGGCGTGGACGCCCGCCCCCCGTCTGAATCGCCGCGGCCGGCCAGCGCGTCCAGGTCCGCCGCCATGTGGACGCCCAGGACGGCCAGCCGCCCCGCGGTGACCGGCCCGATGTTGCGCAGATGCTCGATGCGACGCTCCCTGCCGCCGCTCACCGAACCCCGCCGCCGCTCACCGAACCCCGCCGCGCGCGCTCGTCAGCCGCGCAGCTCCAGGAACTGGCCTTGCACCCAGTTGCCGTCGTCCAGCTCGTACCAGACCACCCCTTCGGCTTCCACGGTCTGGCCGGACAGCGTGAGTTCGTCGCCCGCCAGCGCCACGTAGGCGATCGTGCTGCTCTGCGTGTTGGGCGCGTCGCGCACGTTCAAGCCGATGTCGGGGAGCACCACGCCAACCCGCAGCGAGAGCTGGCCCGTGCTGACCTGCGAGATGTTCAGGTACTGGCTTTGCACCCAGTTGCCGTCGTCCAGCCGATGCCACTGGATGCCGTCGGCCTCGGCGGTTTCCCCCGTCAGCGTCAGCTGGTCGCCGGCCTGCGCGACGTATTGCACCTCGCCGTCGGCGGTGCTGGGAGCGTTGCGAACGTTCAGACCCAGGTCGGGAATCACCTCGCCCACGGCGGGAACCAGCGCCGGCTCGGGCGGCGGCGGCGGCGGCGTAGGTTCCGGCGTCGGGGTGGGTGTAGGTTCCGGTACCGGCGCCGGTGCTGGTGTGGGCGTGGGCTCGGGCGGCGGTGCGGGCTCCGGCGGGGCGAACGTGGGCGTGGGCGTTGGCGCGGGCGTATTGGTCGGCAAGGGCACCGGCGTGGGCGAGGGCGGAAGCTCCACCACCGGCGCGACGGTCGGCAGAGGGGTCTCCTCGCCGGAATCGCACGCCAGCGCCGCAGCTGCAACCACCACAGCCAGCGCCGCGGCGGCCAGCGCGCGCACCACTGGCCGCGAGACGACCGATCCAGACTGCATCGCCACCATGCCACCAAACCGCAAGCGTCGCGCTCACGGTACCCTCCAGGCACGGATTCGTCCATTCCTTGCCCACGGCATCTCTGGTCCACGGCTCATCCCTGGTCCGCGTTCATTCGTTCTGCGCTCGCTGGAGGCGAGCGCGTAGTCTGACGGTCGCACGCCGCGGACGATCTCGTGACCACCGCGCGCCGACGGAGCCCATGACCAGACCAACCATCAGCGACGCGGCGGTTCGCGCCAGCACCGGGCGCGTGTGGGACGAGTGGTTCGCCCTGCTCGACGCGGCGGGGGCGGACGCCATGGCGCACCCCCAGATCGCCGCCTATCTGCACGAGCGCCATGACCTCTCCGGCTGGTGGAGTCAGATGGTCACGGTGGCGTACGAACAGGCCCGCGGCCGCCGCCAGCCGCACCAGACGCCGCGCGGCTATCAGGTCGGCGTCAGCAAGACGGTTCCCGTGTCCGTCCAGCGGCTCTTTGCGGCCTGGCACGATCCCGCCGCTCGCCGCGCCTGGCTGGGCGATGAGACCCTGACCGTCCGCCGCGCGACGCCCGCCGCGTCCATGCGCGTTACCTGGGGCGACCAGACCAACGTCGACGTGACCTTCTGGGACAAAGGCGCGGCCAAAAGCTCGGTGCAGGTGCAGCACTCCAAACTGGTCGACCGCGCCGACGTCGAAACCAGACGCGCCTTCTGGCGCGCCGCCCTCACCCGCCTGGCCGCCTGCCTGCGCGGCGAACCGCCTCGGCCATGATGCGCATGCATTTGACTGCCCACTGGCCGCCCGCCTGCGCGGCGAACCGCCCTGCGGCTGACTGCGCGCTCGAACGCGCCCAGGCCGCGCGGCGCGCCAGTTGACACACGGCGGCGCCCGCGGCTCTACTGCGGCGGTCTGAGGTTCAGGAGCTTCCCATGTCCATCGAACTCGGCGGCCATATCTTTTCCACCCCGCACCTGGAACTCGAGGAGGCCGTGCGCGTGTGGCGCGCCCTGGGGATTTCCGTCATGGACCTGGGCAACGGACGCGATCTCGACCCCGAGGCCGTCGCCGCCGATCCCCACCGCGCGGCGGAGCGCGTGCAGGCCGTCGGCGCGCGCCACGGCATGCGCTTCGTCGACGCCTTTCCGCAAGCGACCGACAAGCACATCACCAACACGCCCGACGAACAGGAATACGCGCACCAGCGCGAGGTCTACGCCGGCTGGATCGACTTTGCCGCCGCGGCTGGCCTGGACGGCATCACGCTCAGCCCGGGGAAATACTGGCCGGGGCTGGACGCCGAGACCGCCTACCTCCGCGGACGCGAGCAGCTGCGGCCGCTGGCCGAGCGCGCCGCCGCGCGCGGCGTGCGCCTGCGCATCGAACCGCACGTGGAAAGCGTGACCTGGAGCCCGGAGCTCGCCCTGCGCATGGCGGACGACGTGCCCGGCCTCACCTTCACCATCGACCATTCGCACTTCGTGTTCCATGGCATGACCTACGAGCACATTGCCGCCATGCACCCGCGCGGCACGCACTGGCACGCGCGCCAGGCGGCGCTGGGCCAGCTGCAAGCCCGGTTCGAGGACGGCGAGATCGACTTCGCCCGCATCGTCCGCGGCCTCCAGGCGTCCGGCTACCAGGGAGTCATCGCGCTGGAAGTCGTGCACGTCCCGTGGCTGAACCTGGACCGGCACGACGTGCTGGGCGAAACCGTCCGCCTGCGCGACCACCTGCGCGGCATCCTTGCCGCTCCCCCTGACCCCGCCGGCTGACGGGCGGCGTCCGCAGACGCAGCCGAGTCGACCCTCCCGTTCCACCCGGCGCGTCGCGGCCGTTCAGGCGCGGCAATCCGCGCGGCCCCGCGCCGCCGTCCGCGCGCTCGACAGAAAACATGATTTATTGGTGTAAACGTCAATTCATTGTATGAAAGTATGGATTACTGATACCCTGGATTGACGAAATCACAAGGAAACATTACCGAAATGGTGGTCAAGCTGCTGTCCCGCAACCAGCTCACGCTGCCCAAGGCGCTGATGGCCGACTTCCAGGGTACGGAGTACTTCGAGGCCGCCAACGACGACGGCCGCATCACGCTGACGCCGCTGCGCGTCACGCGGATGGACGCGGTGCACCGCAAGCTGGCCGAACTCGGCGTGACCGAGGCTGACGTGGCCGACGCCGTGGCCTGGGCGCGCCGCCCCTGAATGGACCTGCGCCGTCTGGTGCTTGACACTAACGTCGTGCTGTCGGCGCTGCTTTTCCCTGCGGGGGCGGTGTCCTGGCTGCGCCGCGCCTGGCAGTCCCAAGACGTGGTCCCGCTCGCAAGCCGCGTGACCACAACGGAACTGATTCGGGTACTCCACTACCCGAAATTCAGGCTCACGGCCGACGAGCGCGGCGACCTGCTGGCCCAGTACCTGCCCTGGTGCGAAGCCGTCGACGTTTCGAACGCGCCCGCCGTGCCTGCCTGCCGCGACCCGAACGACCGTCCGTTCCTGGAACTGGCGCTCGGCGGCCGGGCCGACGCCTCGATTACAGGCGACGCCGACATCCTCGCCCTGGCGCCGTCGTTCGCCGTCCCCGTTCTTACCCCAGCCGAGCTTCGCGATCGACGGTGAAAGTGCACGGACCCCAGATGACGATCGCTGCCGCACCGCCAAACCAGCGGCCGTCGCCCAGCCGTCCGCCGCCCAGCCATCCGCCGCGCCCAGCCTGCACGGCCGCCCCATTCATGGTCGACCCGCTTGGCCGCGTCCGCGCCGTCCGCCAGAATTGACCGCCCCCTCCGCCCGTATGCCGCGCATGCCCAACCGTCTGGCCGCCGAAACCAGCCCCTACCTGCTGCAGCACCAGCACAACCCTGTGGACTGGCGCCCCTGGGGCGAGGACGCCTTCGCGGCCGCCCGCGCCGCCGACAAGCCGGTGTTTCTCAGCGTGGGCTACGCCGCCTGCCACTGGTGCCACGTCATGGAGCGGGAGTCCTTCGAAGACCCGGCCAGCGCGCAGTTCTTGAACGAGCACTTCGTCTCCATCAAGGTCGACCGCGAAGAGCGCCCCGACGTGGACCAGATCTACATGTCAGCCGTGCAGCTGCTCACGCGCCACGGCGGCTGGCCCATGTCCGTTTTTCTGACGCCGGACGGCAAGCCGTTCCACGGCGGCACCTACTTCCCGCCCGAACCCCGCCACGGCATGCCCTCGTTTCGGCAGGTGCTGGAAGCCGTGCGCGGCGCCTGGGTCGAGCGCCGAACCGAGCTGGAATCCGGCGCCGGGCGCATCCTGGCCGCGCTCCAGGACGGCGGCGGCCTGGACCTGCCCAGCGCCGCCGTGACCGAGGACGACCTGCGCCGCGCCTCGCACGCCCTGGCCGCCGGCGAAGACCGCGCCAACGGCGGCTGGGGCGAGGCGCCCAAGTTCCCTCAGGCCATGGCCGTCGAGTTCCTGCTGCGCCGCCATCTCGCCACCGGCGAGCGGCATCTGTGGGACGTGGCCGACCGCGCCCTGCGCGCGATGGCCCGCGGCGGTGTCTACGACCACGTGGGCGGCGGGTTCCACCGCTACACCGTGGACGCCGGCTGGCACGTGCCCCACTTCGAGAAAATGCTCTACGACAACAGCCAGCTCGCGCGCGTTTACCTGCACGCCTGGCAGATTGGCCGCGACCCGGCCCACCGGCGCGTCGTGCAGGACACCCTGGCCTGGGTGCTGCGCGAAATGACCCACGCCGACGGCGGATTCTTCAGCACCCTGGACGCCGATTCCGAAGGCGGCGAAGGCAAGTTCTACGTCTGGTCCCTGGACGAATTCCGCGCCGAGCTGGGCGCCGACGCCGAGCTGGCCGCCGACGTGTTCGACGTGTCGGCCCGCGGCAACTGGGAAGGAACCAACGTGCTGCGCCGCCGCAAAGACGCCGACGTGGTCGCCTTCCAGCACGGCGCAACCGCGGAGGCCGTGGAGGCCGCCGCGTGCCGCGCTTTGCCCACGCTCCTCGAACGCCGCAGCCAGCGCGTCCGGCCGGGGCTGGACGACAAAGTCATCACCGCCTGGAACGGCCTCATGATCGCCGCCTTCGCCGAGGCCGCGCGCGCGTTCGACAATGCCGCCTACGCCCAGGCCGCCGTCCGCGCCGCCGAGTTCTGCCGCGCCAACCTCTGGCGCAGCGGCGACCGGCTCTGGCGCACCTGGCGCAACGGCCGCGCGCAGCTGAACGCCTATCTGGAGGACTACGCCTATCTGGCCGAAGGGCTGATCGAGCTGTATCAAACCACCTTCGACGAGCAGTGGTTCCTGGCCGCGCGCGCGCTCTGCGACGCCATCCTGCGCCGCTTCCGCGACCCCGACGGCGGGTTCTTCGACACCAGCGACGACCACGAGACGCTGATCACGCGCCCCAAAGACACGCAAGACAACGCCGTGCCCTCGGGCGGCGCGATGGCGGCCACCGTGCTGGGCCGCATGCACGCGCTCACCGGCGACCACCGCTACCGCGGCGAAGCCGAGCGGGCGCTGGCCGGCGTGGGCCCCGGCGCGTCCACCTACCCCACCGCCTTTGGCCAGTGGCTCAGCGCCGCCGACTTCCTGCTGGGCAGCCCGGCCGAAGCCGCCCTGGTGGGCGGCGGCGACGGGCGCGGCGCGCTGCTGGCCGTGCTGCGCGAAACCTACCGCCCGCGCGCCGTCTGCGCCGCTGCGCCCGACCCCGCCGCCACGCACGTCCCCCTGCTGCAAAACCGCCCCCCCATCGACGGCCGCCCCACCCTCCACGTCTGCCGCGGTTTCGAATGCCGCCTCCCCACCAGCGACCCAATCCAGGCGCGCCAACTCCTTGCCGAGCCGTCCACGCCCTGAGCGCCCAGCCCCCGCGCCCCCCTTCGGACGCACGCACCCCCCGGCGGGCGGTACCATCCACGCACGACCTGACCGCCGCCTGATCGACTGATGGACGTTCTGCGCATCACGCCCCGCGGGTTCTGCCATGGCGTGGTCGACGCCATCCGCCTCGCCAACGAGGCCGGGGAAACACTGGAAGGCCCCGTCTACATGCTGGGCTACCTGGTGCACAACGCGCACGTGGTGTCCGAGCTGGCCCAGCACGGCGTGCAGCTCATCGACTTCGACGACCGCCTGGCCGGTCTGGACAAGATCGAGCACGGCACGGTCATCCTCACGGCCCACGGCGTGTCCCCGGCCGTCAAAGACCGCGCCGTCGCCAAGGGCCTCACCGTCATCGACGCCACCTGTTCCGACGTCTACGTCACCCACGACCTCATCATCGACCTGGCGGAGCGCGACTATCAGATCATCTATGTGGGCAAAGCCGGCCACCCGGAGCCGGAAGGCGCCATCGGCGAGGCCCCGGGGCGCGTGCATCTGGTCGGCACGCCCGACGACGTGGCCGCGCTCGACCTGGACGGCCCGCGCATTGCCGTGACCACCCAGACCACGCTCAGCATCTGGGACACGCAGGACGTGATCGACGCCGTGCGGGCGCGCTGGCCGCATGCCGAAGTGCACAACGACATCTGCTTGGCCACGCAGGACCGGCAGGAAGCGGCCGTGCGCGCCGCCGATTCCTGCGACCTGATCATCGTGGTGGGCAGCCAGCGCAGCTCCAACTCCAAGCGCCTGGTCGAGGTGGTGCGCGACATCAAGAACAAACCCGCCTTCCTGGTGGACGACGTGGCCGACGTCGACAGCGCTTGGTTCGAACCCGGCATGCGCGTGGGCGTCACCGCCGGCGCCTCCACCCCTGCCCGCGTTACCCGCGAGGTCATCGAGTTCGTCGAAGCCTTCGACCCAGCCCCCGCCTGACCCCCGCCGGCCTCCCCCCGTTCTCCCTCGTTCCGTCCGCACCCCCCCGCTGGACGAACGAGGGCGAGGATCGAGTCGTTCCGCCTCTGCATGCAGCCGGCGGCGCATTGGCGCGGCAGCCGCGCTGGGGGCGCCGCGCCTCCACCCGCTGGCAGCGAGCGGAGGCGCGGCGAGCCGAGCCGGCCCGCGGCCGCGCCGCCAGGCGAGCGGCCAGCCGCCCGCCTACGGCCGCTGCGGCGCGCCACGTGTTCGTCCAGCGGCGGGGCGTGCGGCTCTCGCCCGCCTACAGCCGCTGCGGCGCGCCCTTGCGGGCGGCGATCTCGTTGAGGTCGGCGATCACCGGTTCCAGCAGCGGCACCCCGTGCGCCGCCGCGTCGTCATAGGCCCGCCATTCCAGCTCGCCCGGGATCACGATCTCGTCCACGCCCGCGGCGCGCGGCGTGCTGCGGAACTGCCGAATCTGTTCCGCCATGCGCGCCTTGAACTCGGCCGGCGGCATGAAGGCGGCCACGTCGAACGCCTGGAACATGTGCGAAATCGTTCCCGCGCCGCCCGCCGCGCGCGAGACCGCGCGCGCGAACCCCGACCCCGACAGCACGCCGGTCAGCGCATCCACCACCTGCGCCAGCCCCACGCCCTTCGGCCCGCCGATGGGCGCGCCCGCCCCGCCGGCGCTGAAGTCGCGCGGGTCGGTGGTGGGCAGGCCGCGGCGGTCCAGCGCCCAGCCTTCGGGCAGCCGCTGCCCCAGCTGCTCCATGATGGCAATGCGGCCGTTGGCCGAGACCGACATCGCCATGTCCAACACCAGCGGACGCTCCCCCTCCAGCGGAATGGCGTAGGCGATGGGGTTGTTGCCCACCACGCGCTCGCGCCCGCCAAAGGGAAAAAGCGTCGGCCCGGCGTTGGTGGTGGCGTAGCCAATCATGTCGTGCGGCGCGGCCATCAGCGCAAAGTGCGCCGCCGCGCCGAAGTGGCGGCTGCCGCGCGTGATGCCCGTGGCGGCGCCCGCCTCGCGGGCTTTCGCCACCACGCGCCGCATGGTCAGCGCCCCCGCCACGTGGCCAGGCGCCATGTCCGCGTCCATCAGCACCGCGGCGGACGTCTCCCGCACCACGCGAACGTCAGGCCGCGCGTTCATGTCGCCGTCGTCCAGCCAGCCGGCGTAGCGCTTCATCAGCCAGTGGCCGTGCGATTTCACCCCGCGCATGTCCGCCTCCACCAGGTTGGCGGTCATCAGCTGGGCGTGCTCGGGCGACAGGCCGTGCCGTTCCAGCAGGTCCTGCGTAAACGCCGTGAGCACGGCCGCGGGCACGCGCTGCGTGGGAGCCTCGAACATGCAGCGCCTCGCACCGGCCAGCTCGGATTGCCCCGCATCCTACGCCACGCCCCGCATCGCCACCCTCTCCCCCTGGGAGATGGCAGGGAGAGGGTCGTCACCCAACCCGCGCCGCCCCCGTCCGTGTCTTACCCTCTCCCTCTGGGAGATGGCAGGGAGAGGGTCTTCACCCGTCCCCCGCCGCCCGCCCCGCCATCCCCGCCTTCCAGCCGCGCCCCCGTCGGACACAGCCCGCGCGCCGCGAGCCGCCGACCCGGAACCACAGTCCTCCATCCACCGGCCGCTCCCCCGTCCCATTCCTGCTACTATCCCCGCCAGCAACGCCCTGCCCACTGCCGCGAGGCCATGACCGACCAATCCAAACTCGACGCCCTGGTCCGCGGGCTGTACCAGCATCCGGAGTACCGCCACGCCGTGCAGGTCGCGTCCGACGATGACGTTGGCGACCTGCGCGCCCGTCTGGAAGCCGCCGTCGCCCGGGAGCACGGCGCCGACGCCATGTGGGGGCGCGGCGTACGCATCCGCGTGGAGCGCGACGACGCGGGCGTCCCGCGCCGCGTCTGGGTCTGGCGCGCGCTCGTCGGCGGCCAGCGCACCGAGCGCGAAGGCTTCAGCGGCCCCCAGCGCCTCGTCCGCGCG
This sequence comes from uncultured Chloroflexota bacterium, assembly GCA_958296175.1. Taxonomy (GTDB): domain Bacteria; phylum Chloroflexota; class UBA11872; order UBA11872; family UBA11872; genus UBA11872. Next base: position 65,252 of record OY282448.1, on the reverse strand, counting down.
TAGCCGCCCCAACCCCGCCAGTCCCGCGCTGCAACGACCCGCCGCGGTGACCCGCCACGGACCCGCCTACGACTACCTGCTGGTGGTCGGCCCCGGCCGCTCGGGCACGGACTTCCTCTTCCGCAACCTGCAAGCGCATCCCCAGTTCGATTTTCCCGAAATCAAGGAGGGCGGCTACTACCGCTCGCCTCGGCGCTTCCGCGCGCATGCCGGCCGCGCGCGGCCGGCGGGGCGCATCTTGGCCGACGTCACCAACCTGGCCTACAGAGACCAGGCGCTCGCTCCCGGCGCCGCGCGGCTGCATGCGCAGGGCGTCCGCGTCCTGCTCGTCGTGCTGCTCCGCGATCACCGCGAGCGGGCGCGCTCCATGGTCCGGTTCAGAACCAGCCGCGGCCACGTGTCGGCCTGGCTGGGCGCTCGGTTGGAGCAGGGAGTGATCCGCGACCGCCTGACGCCGCGGCAGGTGGACGACATCTTCGGGATCGGCGTCGACGTGCTCTGCCTGGAGTTCTCGGCGCTGATCGAGCGCCCGCGCCAGGTATTCCGCTGTCTCACCGACCTCTGCGGCGTCCCCGAACTCCGGCGCGTGTCGACCCAGGCCGTCAACCCGTCGGTCCGCTGCCGCTCCGTGGTGCTGGCCGTCACGGCCAGGCTCGGCGCCGCGCTGCTGCGCTCTCTGGGATTTCGACGCCTGCTGCAGCGCCTGAAGGACTCCCAGGTGCTGGACCGCCTCTTGTTCGTCGCAGCCAACGACGTCGATGACCCCGTCGGCCTGACGCGCGAACACGAACGTCTGTTGCAGCAAACCCACGACGAATGTCTGGAAACCATCCACAAACACGCGCCCCCCCTGGCCGACGGCGTGTATTTCCGCAGCGCGGGGGCGAGCAGCGGCTCGTGACCGCGCTCGAGGCCTGGAGGTCGAGCGTCGGCCAGGGGCGCGTCGAACAGCGCCTGCATCGAGGCCAAGTCGGCCGACACCGCCGCGGCGGCTGCACGCGCCCGGCGCGCGCAGGGACGCGGCGATTCGCTAGGCGCGCGAACCCCGCCGCCCCCGCCGCGCCCGGCGCGCGCCGGGCTGCGGCCTGGTGGACCGAATGGGACTCGAACCCACGACCTCCGCAATGCGAGTGCGGCGCTCTTCCAACTGAGCTATCGGCCCTTGGAGCGGCGGTGGATCAGGTCAGCGGCAACCTCGCGCTGTCTCGCCAACGCAGACCTCGGCAACCCCCGTCATTCCGGCGTTCGCCGCAATCCAGGAGGCGCAGGGCGCACCGTTGCCGCAACTGGTTCGTCGGCGCCCCCTCGTCTGGGAGTTACGCATAGGTCTCCAACGGGGATGAGGGTAAGAGAGCGGCGGACGGATGCGCAAAAGCCGCGCGGCGCGCTAGGCGGCGGGCTGAACGCGCACGCGCTTGCGGCCGCGCGTCCGCTCGAACACCAGCGTGCCTTCGGTCAGCGCGAACAGCGTGTGGTCGCGCCCCAGGCCCACGTGCTCGCCCGGCAGCAGGCGCGTGCCGCGCTGGCGGACGATGATCTGGCCGGTGCGCACGTGCTCGCCGGCAAACCTCTTGACCCCCAGCATCTTGGGGTTGCTGTCGCGGCCGTTGCGGCTGCTGCCCAGGCCTTTTTTGTGCGCCATGACGTGCTCTACTCCTTCTGGTTACATCCGACCCGTTGCCGCCGGGCCGCCCTTAGTCCGCCCCGGCGGATGCCGGCGCGGCGCGCGTCTCCGCCTCGTCGGACCCCGCACCGCGCGGGCCGATAGCCTCGATGCGCACACGGGTCAGCGGCTGGCGGTGGCCCAGACGCCGGCGGTGGCGCTTCTTGGCCTGATAGGTGAACACCCGAATCTTGGGGCCGCGGATATGCCCCAGCACCTGCGCCTGCACCTCGGCCCCCGCAACGGTCGGCTGGCCGACCTGCAAGCCGTCGGCGCCCTCCACCATCAACACGTCGCTGAAGGTGGTGGGGCCGGGCTCCACGCCTTCCAGGCGCTCGACCTCGACCACGTCGCCAGGCTGCACACGGTACTGCTTGCCGCCGGACACAAAAACCGCAAAAGCCATGGGGAATCCTGCTGCTGACGTGTCGAATCCGTTGCTGCGGCACGCGCCGGCTGCGGCGCGCCTCGCTCGCGTGCGGCATTCTAGCAGCACCGCCCGCCTGCGGCTACGCCGGCATCCCGTGTCGTCGAGGTCCGTTAGGTCCGCGCGCAGGCCGCCGCGGTGGACGCCTTCGCGGCGGCCCGCCAGGGATGGCGTAATGTCCCGCGCGCGCAGGCCGCAAGGGTGCGCGTGCTGCCGGCGCGCCGGTGCCGGGATGGCGTAAGGCCGCAAGGGTGCGCGTGCAGCCGTCGGCCAAGTCTGGACCGGTATGACCCGCGCGCAGGCCGCAAGGGCTCGGACGGCCGCCCAGTTGACGACCCGCCCGTCCGGCGGCCATGCTGCGCCGACCACGGTTCGCGGGGGTGCGCTCCATGCAATACCGAACGTTGGGAAGCTCAGGCCTCCAAGTCTCGGCTCTCGGTTTCGGCGGCTGGCCGATGGGCGGCGCCCGCTACGGGTCCCGCAACGACGACGACGCGCTCGCCTCCGTGCAACGCGCCCTGGATCAGGGCATCACGCTGTTCGACACGGCGCTGGCGTACGGCGTCGGCCACTCGGAATCGCTCATGGGCCGCGCCTTGCAGGGGCATTGGGACGAGGTCGTGCTGGTCACCAAGACGGGCATCGTCCCCAACGAGCGGGCGGACGCGTTTTTCCGCGACTCGCGCCCGCACGTGCTGCGCGAGCAATGCGAGGCCAGCCTGCGCGAACTGGGAACCGACCGCATCGACGTCTACCTCATCCATTGGCCCGACCCGGACACCCCCATCGACGAAACCATGCGCGCCATGGAGGAGCTGCAAAACGCCGGCAAGATCGGCCACGTGGGGGTGTCCAACTACTCCACCGCGCAGATGAACGAGGCCCGCGCAGTCACGACCCTGGTGGCCAACCAGGTCGGTTACCACATGCTCGACCGACGCAAGCAGGACGAGATCATCCCCTACTGCGCGCGGCACGACATCGGCGTCATGGCCTACGGCTCGCTGGCGCATGGCGTGCTGACGGGCACGTTCAGTGCCGACCCGCAGTTCGACGACGACGACTGGCGCAAGAGCGGCCAGGCGTTTGGGCTGCCGCTGTTCGATCCGGCCTTCTTGCCCGACACGCTGGAAGCGGTGGACGAGGTGACCGACGCCGCCGCGCGCGTGCATCTCACCACGGCGCAACTGGCGCTGCGCTGGGTGCTGGAGGAGCCGGCCGTCTCCACCGCCCTGGTGGGCTTCCGCACGCCGGCCGAAGTGGACGCCGCCGTCGCCGCGGTTCAGGCCGACGTTCCCGCCGACGTGATGGCGTCTGCCGACAGCGCCGCGCAGACGGCCTACGCGCGCCTGCGCGCAGCCGAGCTGCCGATATCCGAGGTGGGACCGCTGCGCCGCACCACCTGAGCCGCACCCCGCGCCGCGCGCCCGCGGGCCGGACGCGCGAACTGCCGCGCCGTCTACACCTGCACCACCACGGCGCCCAGCAGGGTGGCGCCCACCTGCGCCAGCACCGCGCGCGCGCGCACGGCGTCGTCGCGGTTCGAGTGCCCATGCACCACCACCAGCAGCACGCCGTCCGCCCGCGCGGCCAGCGCGCGCGCGTCGGGCGCGTCCAGCAAGGGCGGCGCGGCCACGATCGTCACGTCGTGCTCGTGTGCCCGAACCCGCAGCTCGGCCAGGTCCGCAGGCGCCGACAGCAGCGCCGGGTCGCCGGCCGTGACGGCCGGCGACGTGCTCATGAACAACCCGTCCGGCGCGTCGGGCGCGGCGTCCACCTCGGCGTCGGTCGCCGTCTCGCCCGCGTCCGCGTCCAGCAGCCACACCCGCCGCCCCGACGGCGTCAGCGCGGCCGCCAGGTGCGCGGCCACGCGGCGGCGCGGTTCGGCGGCGTGCGGGCTGGTCACCACCACCACCGCGCGCTCCGTGGCCCCCAGCGCCGCCAGCAGGTTCGCGCGCAGCTCGGCGTACCCCTCGTCCAGGTCGCCGTCCGGCAGGTCCGCCTGCAGCCGCGGCTTAGTCATCGGAGGTTCGGGTCAGCGGCCAGACCAGCCAGATTGCCGCCGCCGATAAGGCGGCGCCCAGCAGCGCGCCCAGCGGAATCGCCACGTCGTGGCGCGGCCACACCGGCGCCGATGGCGCACGCGCGGCGTCCATCTGCGCAATTTCCAGGCCGCGCTCCCGGTCGTTCAGCCGCGGCGGCGCCGCAATTTCCTCGATCAGCGCCGCCGCCAGCCCGTTGACCGTGGCGGCCGCGCGAGCCGGGTCGGAATCCTCGGACTGAATGGTCACCAGCAGCCGCTCGCTGTCGCCGTTGGTTCGCACGTTGCGCACCACCGCCGCGTCCGACAGCCCCCCGCGCTGCGGCTCGGGCAGGCGGCTGGCGTAAGCCTCGGAGTCCACCCAGGCGGCGTAATTCCGCACCAGACGCGCCGCCGCCTCGGCGGCGCCCAGGTCGGCGATGCGCGGCCGAATCGAGACGTTGGTCTGCGCGCGGTACACCGGCGTTGCCGCAAGACCCACGACCAACGCAACCAGCGCCGCCAGCGCCGCTGCCCCCGCCGCGCCCACCGCCAGCAGCCGCCAGGGCGGATGCGCCGGCCGCGCCCGCGCCGCCGCGCTCACTGCTGCATCACCACCATCGCGCCATCGCCGTCACTCCGGCGCGCCATCCTCGTCATCTCCGCGCCCGCCAGCCTCCCAGGGTGCGCAGGCGTTCGCGCTGGCCCCTGCGTCCGCCCGCGCGGGAATCGCGCAGCCGCGGCGCGCGCAAACGGTCCGCCGACGCCCTGCGCCCGCCCGCGCGGGAATCCCTCCGCCTATGCATTTACCGAACCGTCCCAAGAATCGTCGTATCCAGCAATTCCGGCACGTCCGCCGCATAGAGCCGATTCATCCGCCAGTCGACCAGCAGCACGATGAACACCGCCGCCACCGCTGCCACGAAAGTCTTCAGCCCCACGCTCAGCACGAACTCCGACAGGCCGGGCCGCAGCGCCTCGTCGGTCTTGTCGATCAGCCGCAGCGTCCCCAGCTCGGGCAGGCTGGGGTAGAGGCGCGTTTGATCCTCGATCAAGATGCGCGCGGCCGTGTCGATAATCGTCTGCGCCGCCTCCGCATCGTTCCATCGCAGCTCCAGGCGCAACCCCCGCGCCAGCGGATATATGTCAATCGTCTCGGACAGCGTCTCCAGGTCGATAGTCGCGCCCTCGGCGTCGGCGGCGTCCACCACCTCGCGCAGCAGGCTGCGCCCGCGCGCCAGGCGCGCCAGGTCGTCGATCACCACCGACGCCGCCTGCGCACGGCTCGTCTCGATGCCAAACTGCCGGTCCTCGCTGTCCGGCGGCAGCTCCAGCAGCAGCAGCACTTCCGATTCGGCCTGATACCGCACCGGCCCAAACGTCTGCCAGAGCGCCGACGCCGCCAGCGTCACCAGCGTCACCACTGCAATGAACCACCACCAGCGGCCCAAAATGCGGCCCATGCGCTCCACGCTCACCGCGTCAGCGCCTGTCCCCGTCGCGCGCGTCCATCACCGCGTCAATAGCGTCCCGCAGCTCGCGGCGAAAACGCTGCGGGCGGAACCGCCGCGCGTTCGCCACCAGCGCGTCGGTCGCAAAGGTCATGGCCTGCACCCGCCGCAGCGCCTCGCGCAGCGAGGCCACCGTCTGTTTCTCGAAGAAGACGCCCGTCGTACCGTCCACCACCGTGTCCTGCGCTCCGCCCGCACGATACGCCACCACCGGCCGCCCGGCCGCCTGCGCTTCCACCGGCGTGATGCCGAAGTCTTCGTCGCCGGGAAACAAGAACGCCCGGCAGCGCGCCATCTCCCGGCTGACCTCGCCGTCGGGGAGCCTACCAAGAAACCTGACCGTCGGCCCCGCCAGCGCGCGCAGGCGCGCGTCGTCGCGGCCTACGCCAACAACGCGCAGCGGCAGCCCCAGCGCCGTGCACGTGCGCACCGCCAGATCCACGCGCTTGTACGGAATCAGGCGCGACACGATCAAAAAGTGATCCCCCACGTCCGTCGTGGGGCGAAAGCGCGCCACGTCCACCGGCGGATGCACGATCAGCGAGCCGCGGCCATAGAAGCGCCGAATACGTTCGGCCACGGCCGTGGAGATGGCAACGAACTGCGTCACCCGCTGCGCCGCGCGCCGATCCCAGCGCCGCGCCCAGGCCAGCGCCAGCGGCAACACAACCCGCGACCAGCGCGGCGCTTGTTCGCCCGCCAGATAATCGTCCGTCATCCACAAAAACCGCGTGGGCGTCAGGCAATAGCAGACGTGCGGAACGCCGCGCGGAACCTGCACGCCTTTGCAAAACGCGCTGCAATTGCTGAGCACCAGCTCCGCGCCCTCGATGCGCCGCCGCCCGAACGCCAGCGGATAAAGCGGCATCAGCGACTGATGCCGGGTGCGCCACAGCGGCAGCCGCTGCATCCAGCCAGGGCGCACGTCCATCTGCCGGAAGCCAGGGTCGACCAGCGTCGGCTCGTAAAACGCCGTGTGGATCGGCGCTTCTGGAAACATGCCGTGCAGCTCGGCCAGCACGTACTCCGCGCCGCCCTGCTGGTTGAGCCAGTCGTGCACCAGCGCCGCGCGCGTCCCGCCGGCGGATGGTCGGCCCACGGTCAATATGCGCCGCGTCCGCTCAGCACCGTTGGAATAGTGCGCAGCAAAATATGCACGTCCAGCCGAATCGACCAGTTGGACACGTAAAACGCGTCCAGCATCACCATCTCCTCGAACCCCAGGTCGCTGCGCCCGCTCACCTGCCACAGCCCCGTCAGCCCCGGCGGCACCCGCAGGCGGTGGCGCGCCCAGTCGTCGTACTGCGCCACCTCGTCCGGCAGTTGCGCCCGCGGCCCCACCAGACTCATGTGGCCCAACAGCACGCTCAGCAGTTGCGGCAGCTCGTCCAGACTCAGCCGCCGCAGCCAGCGCCCCACCCGCGTGCAGCGAAAGTCATTGCGGTCCTTGAAGAGCAGCGGGTGCTGCCCCCCGTCGAACAGCTCGTGCTTGCGCTCGTCCGCATCGTGCACCATCGAGCGAAACTTGAACAGGTGAAACGCGCGCCCGCCGCGCCCGATGCGGGTTTGGCCAAAGAACACCGGCCCCGGCGAATCCAGCCTGATCGCCAGCGCAATAACCATCCACAGCGGCGCGCTCAGCGTCAGCCCCAGCAGGCTCACCGCAACGTCCATCGCCCGCTTTTGCAGGGCGCGAAAGCCCTCGATCCCCGTCGCCCGCAGCGTCACCAGCGGAATCCCCGCCACCGGGTGGATGTCCATGCGCCCAAACTGCGCCTCGAACAAATCCGGCACCACCCGAAACCGCACCCCCTGGTCGCGGCAGCGCGTAATCACCGGTTCCAGCTCGTGCTGCGCGCTGGACGGCAGCGCCACGAACACCTCGTCCACCCGCTCGGCATCGATCACCACCTCCAGATTCGCCACGTCCCCCAGGCGCGGAAAGCGTCCAAACGCCGTCTCGTGCGCCGCCGCGTCCGATTCCAGATACCCAATCACCCGCTGCCCCAGACTGCCGCCCGCCGTCAGCTGCTGCATCAGAAACTTCGCCAGCACCCCGCCCCCCACCACCAGAATGCGTTGATTGTCATAGCCCGCCCGCCGCAGCATCGTCAGCCCCACCCGCCGCAGCACCACCCACAGCCCCGCCAGCCCCACGCTGAACGCCCCCAGATACATGAACATCAGCCGCGAGAAAAACACCGGGCGCGACACGAAGAACACCACAATGATCGCCGCCGTCCCAATCAGCACCCCAACGCCAATCTTGACCACGTCGTCCACCAGCGGGTTCCCGCGCCGCGGTTGATAGCGGCCCAGCGCCGCAAAACTCAGCATCGTCACCGGCAAGAACAGCCCCGCCACCAGCCAATAAGCGTCCAGCGGCGTGTACTGAAACTCGTTCAGCGTCGGCCCCAGCCGCCACGTATAGCGGGTCGTATAGGCCAGCAGAAACGCGCCGAACAGCAGCGCCAGGTCGCCCCCCGCCAGCACCCGCGGCGACGCCAGCAGCCGCCAGGCCGTGGAATGCCGCCGCTTGGGCGGCTCCTCCGCCGCCGTGCGCCGCCGCGGCCGCGGCGGCGCGGCCGCAGGTCGCGTCGTCACCTGCTGCGGCATCCCTCAGCCCCCGCGCAAGACGCGCCGATAGACGTCCAGACAGCGGTCGGCCGCCGCCGTCCAGTCGAACCGCTGCGCCTGCGCCAGGCCCCGCGCCCGCATCTCCGCCTGGCGCGCCGGCGAGCTCAGCACCGCCTGCATGGCCGCCGCCAGCTGCGAAACATCGCGCGGGTCCACCAGCAGCGCCGCGTCACCGCCCACCTCCGGCAGCGAGGACAGGTTGGACGTAATCACCGGCGTGCCGCTCGCCATGGCCTCCAGCACCGGAATCCCAAACCCCTCGTAGCCCGAGGGATAGACCACCAGCGACGCAGCGGCGTACCAACCCGGAAGGTCTTCGGACTTAACATAACCAATCTGGCGAATCCTGTCACGCACCCCGCTCGCCGCCAGCGCCGCGTCGATGCGCTCCGTCCCCCAGCCCCGCCCCCCCGCAATCACCAGCTCCCCCTCGAACCCGCCCCCCGACGCCAGCGCCCCAAACGCCCGCACCAGCGTGTCCACGTTCTTGCGCGGCTCCAGCGTCCCCACGAACAACACGAACCGCCCCGCAACCCCCTGCGCCGCCCGAAACGCCCGCACCTCCGCCGGCGGCCGCGGATGGAACTCCGGCTCGGTTCCCGGATAGACCACCGTCACCCGCGCCGGGTCCGCGCCCAGCAGTTGCACCAGGTCGTCCTTCGTCGCCCGCGAATCCGCCAGAACCGCCGCCGCCCGCCGCACCGACAGCCGCGTGGCCGCCGTCAAATACCAGCGCCGATGCGCCGGATGCGCCCCCGGCAGCCGCATGAACGACACGTCGTGCACCGTCACCACGTGCCGCGTCGGCGCCGCCAGCGGAACCACGTTCAGCATCGAATGCACCAAATCCAGCCGCCCCGCCCCCATCACCCACGGCGCCGCCAGGTGCTCCCACAAAATCCGCACCCCCGTCCGCGAAGTAGGCGCCCGAGTCCGCCAAACCCGCACCCGCCCCCCCCCTCTCGCATCCCCTCTCCCTCTCGTGTCCCCCCGCCCGCTCTTATCCCCGCTCCCTACGGAAGAAGGCAGGGCCTGCGGCGCCGCCTGACTTTGGAATCCACCCCGCTCTTCCCCTCTCCCTCTGGGAGAAGGCAGGACGTGCGGCGCCGCCTGACTTTGGAATCCATCCTGCTCTTCCCCCCTCCCTCTGGTTCCTCGCTCTTCCCCTCTCCCTCTGGGAGAGGGCAGGGTGAGGGTCTTCGCTCCCATCCCCCCCTCATCCCCCTCACCGCCGCCCCCCGCCGCGGCAAACCGCAACTCCCGCACCATCTCGTTGACATACACCGTGAACACGTGCTCGCTCGGCCGTTCCACCACGTGCCGCACCAGCGCCGCCGCATACCGACTCGGCCCCGCATTCCGATACGAAGCGTCCGTCCGCAGCACAAGCGCGTTCAACCCAACCCGAGCCATCACACCCCCATCAGACCCAACCCCCAACCCGCCGCCCCCAGCATAGGCAACACCCCCGCCCCCGCGGGCCGAGACGGACCAAGTCAGGCAACAACGCGGGATCGAGCGGCTCGCCCCCGCCCCCGCGGGCCGAGAGGACCCCGCCGTCCGCGCGCAGCGCCCGTGAACCCCCGCGCCCCCTTTACGACCCGCCGCCGCCCACCGCGTCCACCAGCTCGTCCACGCTTCCCACCCGCGCGCCCAGCGCCGCCAGCCCCGCGTTGGAAGCGCTCGCCAGCGTCAGCACCGGCGCCCCCCGCGCCAGCGCGCGCCGCGCCATATCCTCCGTGCGCCCCCCAGGCGCCGCGTGCACCACCAGCAGCCAACGCGCCAGACCCGCCGCAAACCGATTGCGCGCCGCCGCCAGCCGCGCCGTCGCCCGCCGCTGCGCGTCGTCGAACGGCGACACCACCAGCAGCCGCCCCTCCGCCAGCGGCCCCCGCCACGCCCGCGGCAGGCGCATGCCCCCAACCCCCCGCGCCGGACACACCACCACCGGCTGCGAACCCCGCAGCAGTATCTCCAGACAATCCCGCTCCACCGGCGTCTGAAACCCGCCCACCACCCCCACGCCCCCCTCCCGCAACCCCCGCGCCAGGTCATACGCCCCCAAAATCAAGTCCCCCGGACACCGCCCCGAACAAAACAGCCCCGCCAACGGCAGCTCCAGCAACTCCAAATCCCCCCGCGCCCCCGCCCCCGCCGGCAGCTCGACCCCCATCGCCCGCGCTCCGCCATCGTTGCCGCCGCCATCTTCGCCTATTGCCTCGGCGCGAGGCGCAGCCGGCGGCTGACAGGCCGGCGTTATATTGTGGAAGCGGCGCGCCGCCCGTGCCGCGGCCCTCCCAGGCCGCAGCGCTGCCCCGCCATGGAAAGCCAGGAACCAGATGACGATTGCCGAGCGGAAATCGGAAAAGGCGCGCGAGGCCCGGCGTCTGGACGCCGACCTTGCCGATGCCCTGCAAGACCTGCGCGAGGCGAAAGAGGAAGCGCGGGAGGAAGGCACGCCCGAGCCCTCCGATCTCGCGATTGAAAACGCCGCATTCCTGCTGCGGGCCATGTACGAAATCTCGCCCCAGCGCTTCGAGGTCTACCCATCGGTGGACGCCGAAATCGCCATCCATGCGCCCGGCGGCTACAAGCGCTCGGTGCTGGTGCTGTGCGAGTCCGACGGCGAGGTGGTGTGCATGGTGAACATCTACGGCGAACACCGCCGCGCCCACTACAAAACCCTGCGCACCCTGCCCGACGGCTTCTTCCGCGAAGCGCTGGCCGAACTGCTCCTGCCAAACACGGCCGCGCGTTGAGCGCGCAACGGCAGCTCCAGCAACCCCCAATCCCCCCGCCCCTGCCGGCGGCTCGACCCGCGTCACGGCACTATCTCCTGGCGGCCGCACCTTCGGACGCTTGACAACGCGACAGCCGTGCGGTGTGGTGTATGGTAGGGGCATGGAGCGTGCGCGGCTCGCCGCGCGCGAGGGAGGGAAGCCATGCCAGACGAGGCCCAGGCGGAGGGCGTGAGCGACGAGGCTGGAGAAGAAACCCGCCGCCTCGCCATGTCCGGCCCAGCGAACCTGGTCAACGGATTCATTCTGAGCACCGGGCCGAGCTTCGTACGAATCACCTTCTGCGAGCAAGCGTCGCCGGACGCGGACCCGCAGTTTCGAGCAGCAATTGTTTTTGGCTACGACGAGTGCACCGCACTCGCCCAAGCCTTGCAAGAGGTGGTCCAGCAGCATGAGGATTCCCTCGGGCAGATGGAAGCCGGTGCTGAAGGGAACTCGGGGTCCGAAGATGACTGACAAGCTGGAGAGATACAGAGAACAAACGCCGACTAGTTCTGTGGTGCTCTCCGATGCTGTGGAGGGATTGCAGTGTTCGTCGCAGTTTGTTCCGCCAGGGGAAGTGGAACCCTGGCCTTTGCTGACTCGATCGTCCAGCACAGCTTACAAGATCAGTGCTATGGGCAGTGGTATGAAATCTACTGCTAAATATGTCGAACCTGTCAGTCTTTATTCGGGATTCAATTCCTGGCCCGAAAGTTTGAAAGCTTTCTTTGAAAGGTTTTCCTACAAAAAGTTCCTTTGGGATGCTCTGCAAGACCTGAGCGAAGTGAAAGACGAAGCGCTGGAGGAGGGGTATCCCGTGCCTTCCAAAACGGCCTTTGAAAACGCCGAGCGTTTGCTGAGGGCGATGCACCGGATTTGGCCCGGGAGACTCGCGATTTACCCCTCACAGGGGGGTAGGATCGCCATCAATGCACCGGGCGGTTACCGACGCTCGGTTATGGTGTTGTGCGAATCTGAAGGCGGGGCGGTGTGCATGGTGAACGCGCATGGCGTGCATCGCCGCGCTCACTACGACACCGCGGTTGACCTGCCGGACGGATTCATCCGGGAAGCTTTGGAAGAGCTGGGCCCAGCGCCCGCGCCTTCTCGTTGAGCGCTCCAGGCGGTCTCGTCCCAGACGAACATCTGGGGCGCAGAGTTTTTTCGGAGAGTCGTATGAAGCGCGCTAGGCGTGGCACCATTGCTCACGATATTTTCACGCAGAAAGGTGTGCGTAGATTTTCGGTCGACCGCTTGAGCGTGGCGCCGCTCGATGAGGTCAGGATGATTGCCCGAGGAGCGTCAGTATCCCGACCAGGGCCTTTCCGCGGGTGGGCTGTCGTTGATGGCTATGTTGCTGAGGGTCGTGGCCGTCGGGTGATGGCGTCGCCGCAGTGTGACAACCCCTATCATGCGGATATCGAGTATCCACCAGAGGCCGAGCACGACATGGCGGAACAAGAGCAGCACGCCAAAGACCTCGCCGACGCTGCTTGGTGGCAAGACGGCTGAACTCAGCAAAGACTACGGAATCGACACAAACCACTGCCACCGGACGCGGAACGCGGCTCAGTCTCGTACCGCCACGCTGGATAACGTCAGCGTCCGGTAGCAGAAGCGTCCATCAGTGTATCGAAATCCACGCTACAGCAACAGGTTTGTATAGAGCCATTATTAGTACTGACTTCCAGGAATACCTGTCAGCCCTACGCGCGGTGAAAGACGAGGTCCATGCATGCTATGTCCGGAGGCCCATACGGTATTTGATGTCGTAGTTGACGATATAGTCCAACTCTTCGTCTGTGAAGCCGTAGTGCTTGGCTAGCACTGCATCAAGCTTGTCAATGAGCTTCTTGCTTTGGCGAGGAAACGTCTGCTGAATTTTCAAGTCCAATCGTGTTTTGAACTTCGAATTTGCATCTATATCACCCATCAATTCCTTAGCAATACCCGCTATAATACTTAAGTGTTCAGTGTCGCTTAAATCAAACCGCACAGCGCTGACTTCGCGATGATTGAGGTTTCTGCAATCAGAAAACACTTGCACCAGCCAGGAAAACAGGGATGAATTGAGGACTCCCAGCGTTCCGTCACGAATCAAGGCATCATCGAAATGGACTTCCTTAAGCTCACTAGGCTTGCGCAGTTTCCCTGCAGGACCATAGATTGCAGGGATGAAGTTCAGAATCTGAAGAAAGAAAGTGGCTGAGAGCTTTCTCGTATAATAGATGGTGAATCGAGGTGATCGTTCCTTCTGTTGTTCGGAAACCAGCGGGAAGCTGTTCACTTTCCGGAGAATTGACAATTCCAATTCATTGCCAATTTTGACAATGCTAGAGTCAATGTTCACCTTTGGGATCTCAATGAATGTCAATGCATGAAAAATGTGTTGGCGCGCGTTTCCGCGCCACTTGTTATACGCTGTTGTGAATACCCGCTTGTCACCCGATCTTTTTAAGAGAATAATTTGCAGTCGATTGTGTATTCCGTCAAAAAGCTTGCCGGGATTATTGCTAAAACTGCTAACGGATAAGCTTCCAGAGTTGATCAATAATTTACGTAATACAGCATAGCCATCGGTGCACATCGCAGAAGCTGGCACGATCATCCCCAAATGCCCCTTTGTTGCCAAATTTATTGAGCGTTCCCAAATCATTGCGTAAAGATTGCCGCATCTTACGGTCTCAAGCCCTACTAATGAGTATTCGCCTTTTATTGTTCGATACTCCACATAGGGAGGATTTCCAATGACCACGTCAAACCCTCCCCGGCTCATGATCCCGTAGAACTCGGCGAACCAGTGGAAGGGTTGGTGGCTGGTGCGCCAGCGGGTGTAGGCCTTCGGGTCGGCAGGGTCTACGCCGTATTCGCTGGCCAGGTATTGGTCGAGTTCGGCGGCCAGGGTGTTCAGGCGGCGGCGGAGGTTGGCTTTGTGCGCGGGAGTGATTGCGCCGCCCAGAGTTGTTTGTTGTTCGCGGAAGCGGTCGAAGGCGCGGCGGGCATCGTCGGCCTGTTCCTCGATGCGGGCCAGGGTTTCGGATTCGAACGGCAGCTTGCCTTGGGCCACGCCGTGCTTGGCCACCGTGCGCATGGCGGCGCGCACGGCGTCCAGGGAGGTGAAGCCGACCAGGGTGTTGCCGGCGCGGATGTTGAAGTCCACGTCCGGCAGCGGCTCCAGTTCGTCCACCGTTGCCGCCTGCGCCGCCAGTTTGAGAAAGAGCCGCAGCTTACAGATTTCCACGGCCTCGGCCATGATGTCCACGCCGTACAGGTTTTGCACGATGATGGATTTCAGGATGTAGTAGCGCCGGTTGGGATGCGTCGCTGCTTCCTTCAGGCAGGCGCGGAAATCAGAGAACCGCTTCGAACTCCTGCGAACACCCCCCCCGTATTCATTTAGAGTACAAAAGGCTTCCATGCGCTCCAGGCAGGCGTCGTACAGAGGTTCCAGCACGTGCAGCGCGGCGAACAGGAAGGCGCCGGAGCCGCAGGTGGGGTCCAGCACCGAGACGCGCCGCAGCGCCTTCCAGACGGCGCGCAGCAGCTCGGGGCCTTCGCAGTCCAGGATGACGTCCTGGGCGAACTGCCGAATGTCCAGGTTGAGCGTGACCAGGTCGTTCACCTCGGTGACCTGGCCGGCCGCCAGCCGCTCCCATACCTCCTCGTACCGCTGGCGGCGGGCCACGTGTTCGCGCCAGGTTTCGGTGGGCAGGGCGAAGTCGTCGTCGGCTGGTTCGTTCCAGCCGCCGCGCTGCGCGGTGTCGTCCAGCCCGGCGGCGATCTCGTCGGGCAACGGCCGGTCGACGCCTTGGCGCACGGAGGCGTAGACGTAGCGGTCGGGGTTTTCGCGCAGCAGCCGCCAGACGGCCCCGTCGGGCTGGAAGGCGATGGCGCAGTCCCGGCGCGCCATGTCGAACAGCCGCGGAATTACGGTGTTCTGGGTGATGTAGCCGGTGATGTCTTCTTTGGTGTAGTAAGCGCCCATCTGTTTCTGGTTGACGTATTTCTCGAAGATGTAGCCCAGCACGTCGGGGTTGATCTCGTTGTCGGCGCGCAGCGGGCGCTCGTCCAGCCGCCACTGGTAGGCGTCGAAGAAGTCGAAGAGCTGCACGAAGGCCAGGTCGTCGATCTCGATGTCCCGATGGCTCTTTTCCAGGTCGTGCTCGTCGAAGATGCCGCCGTTCAGGTAGGGCACGCGGCCGATCAGGGCGTCCAGCTCGGCGTCGCGCTGTTTGGGCGGCTGCCCCACGCCTTCGTGGAAGAAGCGCCGCAGGAAGCGGCGGTAGAAGCTGAGGAACTGGCCGCGTCCGCGCCGCTGCTGAACCTGCGCCAGCCGGTTGCGCAGATAATCGGGGTCGTCGTCCAGAAAGCCTTTTTTCTGGATGAAGTAGACGAACATCAGCCGGTTGAGCGTCAGCGAGGCGTACCAGCGGCGGTGGTCGTCGGACGGGATGCCGTCCACGAATTCGAGAAAGGTGTCGTGCCTGGCCTTGAACTCGCTGTAGAAGCGCTTGGTGACCCGGTCCACGTCGAACGCTTTGCGCGCGCGGCCGCTGACGTCGGCGATGGAGGGTTCGTCCCAGAGGCTGAAGGCCAGGTGCCGGAGTTTCTGGATCAGCGGTTCGCCGGTCTGTCCCTTGTGCAGGGTGTGTTCGCGGTAGAGCGGCGAGCGCCCAGGCTGGCGCTTTACCCACTGCCACACCTGGCGCGTGCGGTCGCCGTCGGTGAAGATCAGCACGTGTTCGTAGACCTGGGCGGCGGTCGCGCGCTCGATCTTCATGCGCGCGGCGCGGTCGGGCAGGTCGGCGCCGCGCTGGACGTAGGCGGTCAGCCCGCTCTTCTCGGCCACGGCTTCCAGCCGGTAGTCCTGACCGTCGACCTCGATGACCAGGTTGCCGGGCGGGTTGTCCCAACCGAGTTCGTCCAGGAACAGGCGTTGAAAGTCAAAGGCATGCAGCGCCTCGCGCACCTGCGCGGCGCGGAAGTCCAGGCTCACGTTCCCGCGCCCGGCGCGCACAGACCCAGCGAACAGATGATCTGCGGCTCGTGCGTCGCGTGGTCGTCCTGGGTCAGGCAGAGCCGTTCTTCGCCGTGCAGCATGGTGACCAGTTCGGCCAGGGTCTGATCGGTGACGCCGCTGCGCATCTGGCGGTTCAGGGTGTCGCGCGCCGCCTCGCGCAGGGGGAACCGATAGACCGCCTGGTGCGCGCGTTCCAGGTCTGGGGTCACGAACAGCGTCCCGCGCTCGCGCTCGATGAAGTCCTTGAGCCGCTCGTAGACGCGGAAGCGGGCGCCGGAGGGTCGGCCCAGATTGCCGCCCACGCGGTTTTCTTCGGTGGCGGCGCGCTGCACGGCGTCCGCCACCAGCGCGTGGTGCTGCGGCTGGCGGGGCGTGGCGGGCGTGTCGGGCGCACAGCGGGCGGCGTTCAGCATGGCGAAGTACGACTGGCCGACGCTGGCGCCGTTGGCGTCCAGGCGCATGAGCGTGTCGTTGTCGGCCGCCGTGCGCAGGTAGACCAACACCCCGTCCGGGCCGGCGGCCGCGGCGGCATGGGCGCGCGTGCTGTACACCACGTCCGGCAGGTCTTCGATCCGCCGCCGCAAGGCTGCGTCGTCGTCGGTCGCGTTTTTCCACAGCTGGTAGGCGTAGGAAGCCAGATCGATCTCGGTATCGTCGTCGCCGTCCAGCACGCCGGCGCGTTCGTTGTACAGGTCGATGACGGGCTGGTCCGCGTCGTCTTCGAAATAGGCTTCGTCGGTTCCCACGACCTCGGCATTCTGGCGCAGCCGTTCGCGCACGCGCTGGCGCAGTTTGAGCACGCGCTCCACGCCGTCGGCGGGCAGAAAGGAGTAGCAGAGAATGCGCTCGGCCTCCTGGCCAATGCGGTCGACGCGCCCGGCGCGCTGCGCCAGCCGGATGATGGCCCAGGGCAAATCGTAATTCACCACGATGGCGCAGTCTTGCAGGTTCTGGCCTTCGCTGAGCACGTCGGTGGCAATGACGACGCGCAGCTCGCTCTCAGGGGACGCGCGCGGCGCTGTGCGTCGATTGCGGGCCGACGCGCGCGCGGCGGGGCGGGGGAGCGCGGCGTTGGGGGCGTTGCTGCGCGGGCTGAAGCGGCGGGCCGCGGCCGTGGGGTTCTCGGCGGCGCCGGTCACGCCTTCCACCTGCGCAACCGGCGGATGGCCGGCAAACCCGTCCCGCACCTGCGCGGTCAGGTAATCCACCGTGTCGGCGAACTGGGAAAACACCAGCACTTTGTCGTGCGGATGATCCTGGGTGAGCAGGTCGTGCAGCCGCCGCAGCTTGGCGTCGCGGCGCGGGTCCCAGGGGCCGGTGTCGGCCAGCACGCCCAGCAGCGCCCGCGCGTCGGCGCGCAGGTCGTCCGCCAGCTCGGGCGTGAACAAGTCGGCGCGCAGCCAGTCGTAACGGTGGCGCTGCGGGCCGGCCAGGCGCGCGTAGGCGTCCGCGGCGCGTGGGTGGAAGGCGGCCTCGGTGTAGGCGTCCACGGACGGCGGCGGTTCGTCGGCGCCGCCGTCCATCACCAGCCGCGCAGTGTCGCGGTCGGCGTCGGACACGCGCGGGTCCAGGTCGTCGGCGCTTTGCGCGCCAATCGGCACGTCGCGCCCGTGTTCCACGGCGTGCAGCACGATCAGGTTGCGCAAGACGTGCCGTTCGAGCGACTGAACGAACGCCGGGCCGCTGCTTTCCAGCCGTTTGAACAGATTGGTGCGGCAGAAGCCTTGCAACCGCCGGCCGGCGCGGGTCAGGTTGTCGATCAGCCGCTGCTCGCCCGCGCTGGGCGGCGGGGTGGACGCGGCGGCGATGTATTTCTTCAAGCCGTAGCGCGGCAGTTTCAGCTGTGTGACCAGCTTCACGATGTGGTCCGTGTAGAGCCGTGCGTATTGGTCGTCGTCGTCGTGCGCGTCGATGGGAAACCGCAGCGTGATGGGGACGCGCGCGGGGAAGTACGAGCGTGAATCGTCGGCAAACTGGAGGTATTTCCGCTGATCGAGCGGGTCGGTGTGGGCGTAGTTGTCTTTGATGAAGCTGCGCGTGCGCCGCACCATGTAGAGGCGCATGAGTTCGCGCCAGTCGTCGGCGAACTCGCTTTTTTCGAACGCCGCCAGCGTGCCGAGCCCGCATTGATGCCGGCGGATGAACTCGGTTTCGCCCATCGAGCGCAGCTTGCGCTCGGGCCGCACGCCCAAGTCCAGGTTGGGCGGCGTGAACAATCCCAGCTGCGCGGAGAGGTCGCGGTAGGTCTTGTTGTAGGGCGTGGCCGACAGCAGCACGCAGCGGCTTTCGTTGGCGGCGACGTATTCCCGGATGGCGCGGTAGGTGCGGCCTTCGGGGTTGCGAAGATTGTGGCTTTCGTCCACCACCACGATGCGGTAGCGGCGCAGGTTGGGCAGCTCGTTGATGACGCGGCTGATGGATAGTACTTCGGCGCGCAGTTGATAGCGGTGCGCGTAATCCTTCCACATCTCGGTCAGGTTCTTGGGGCAAAGGATGAGCGTTTCCAGCCCGTAATCTTCTTCCAGGATTTTGGCCACGGCGGTGGCCATGAGGGTTTTGCCCAGACCCACGACGTCGCCGATCAAGACGCCGCGGCGGCGGTTGACGTGATGCGCGGCGATGCGGGCGGCGGCGGCCTGGAACTCGAAGAGCTGGTCGCCAAAGATGGGAGGAATCTTGTATTCCTGCAGCCCGGCGCGCGCGTCCCGCGACAGGTGGTAGGCCATCTTCACGTAGATGTGGTAGGGA
The DNA here is from genome assembly GCA_958296175.1 of uncultured Chloroflexota bacterium. Classification (GTDB taxonomy): domain Bacteria; phylum Chloroflexota; class UBA11872; order UBA11872; family UBA11872; genus UBA11872. Next base: position 46,446 of record OY282448.1, on the reverse strand, counting down.
GGAATCGGCTGCTCGCGCGCCCAGCTTTCGTCCAGAATCTCGATCAGCTCGCGCGAGATGTCGACGCACCGGCGGTCGTCCCAGCGGTCGTCGAACCAGCGCTGCAGCTTGGCGCAGGCATCGTGGTCGAGCACGTCGACGTTCAGCTCCCCCTGCGCGGCCAGACCGGCGAGCGTGAGGTTGCTGCTGCCCAGGTAGCCGGTGGTGGGGTTGATGGCATCGTCGCGGTGCAGCAGGTAGAGCTTGGCGTGCAGCGGGTAGGCGAGGAAGAGCTTGACGACCAGCGTGCCGCGCTTGAGTTGCGACGCGAGCCGCCGCAGCCCGGCCTCGTCCTCGTTGCTCGGGGCGCCGATGGTTAGCTGGCGGCGGAACTCACTCGCCGCCTGGCGGCGCAGACGCTTCGCTTCGCGGGAGTCCACCTGGCCGCTGCGGAGCAGGCTGCGCGCCGCGCGCAGCTGGTCGTGCGGCAGCCGCTGCATCCCGATCAGCAGGCGGCAGCGCGAATCGTTGGTGCCTCGCCAGGCTTCGACGTGCCGGTCGACCAGCCGCCAGCCGCGCAGGTTGAAGTAGCCGACGCAGAAATCGGCTCGCCGCGAGACCTCGAGCGTCTCGATCAGGGCCGGGAGCAGGCGGGAGGTGATGTTGTCGAAGATGCGCGGCACGGGGAACTGCCAGACCGGGAGCGGTGCGGCCAGCTTACTGGGAAAGAGGCGTTGGGACTGCCGGTGCGTTGGTGGAGGCGGCGGGGGGGGGCGAACCGGCATCGGGCGCGGGCGCCGCACGGCGCCCGCGCCCGATGGGGTGTGCGATCGGGGGGTTAGGTGATCGCTTCCTGGGTCGCGCGGTCGAAGAGCTGCATGTTGCTCATGTCCAGCACCAGCTCGAACTTTTCGCCGATGCGGGCGGAGGTGCGGGGGTCGACGCGGGCGATGAAGGACTCGTCGCCGGCCAGCATGTACAGGTAGACCTCGCTGCCCAGCGGCTCGGTCACGTCCACGTCGGCGATCAGGTTGGCTTCGGCCGGCACCTGCTCGGGCTTGTATTCCGGGTCGAAGATGTCTTCGGGGCGGATGCCGAAGACCACGTCCTGGCCCAGGTGTCCCACGTAGGGCGCGCGCTTGTCGGGCGGCACGGCCACCTTGAAGGAATCGGTTTCGATGTGCATGTCGTCGGCCGAGCCGCTCAGCCGCGCGTCGAAGAAGTTCATGGCGGGGCTGCCGATGAAGCCGGCCACGAACATGTTGTTGGGTGTGCCGTAGACCTCTTGCGGGGCGCCGATTTGCTGCAGCACGCCGTCGCGCAGCACGGCGATGCGGCTGCCCATGGTCATGGCTTCCATCTGGTCGTGGGTGACGTAGATGACGGTGGCCTGCAGGCGCTCGTGCAGCCGGATCAGCTCGGCGCGCGTCTGCACGCGCAGCTTGGCGTCCAGGTTGGAGAGCGGCTCGTCCATGAGGAAGACGGCGGGGTCGCGCACGACGGCGCGGCCGAGCGCCACGCGCTGCCGCTGCCCGCCGGAGAGCGCTTTGGGCTTGCGGTCGAGCAGCTCGGCGATGTTGAGCATCTCGGCGGCTTCCTGCACGCGGCGCTCGATTTCCTTGCGCGGCGTGTGGCGCAGGCGCAGGCCGAAGGAGAGGTTGTCGTACACGCTCATGTGCGGGTAGAGCGCGTAGCTCTGGAACACCATGGCGATGTCCCGGTCCTTGGGCGGAACGTCGTTGACCAGGTCGTCGCCGATGTAGATGTTGCCGTCGCTGAGCTCTTCGAGTCCGGCGATCAAGCGGAGCGTGGTGGACTTGCCGCAGCCCGACGGGCCGACCAGCACCAGGAATTCGCGGTCCTGGACGTCGATGGACAGGTCCTGGACGGCGGTCACTTCGCCAAAACGCTTGGTGACCTGGTCGAGGGTGACGCGTGCCATGAATGGCCTCCTTCACTTCTCTCTTCGAGCCGCGGCGCCCATGGGCCGCGGTCTCTTCGACCGTCGGCAACTGGCCGACGATCCGGCGGGAACAGAACTGTTCGGCGAAAGCCGCTTCTCACCGAAGAGCGGGCGCGGCCGCCCTGGCCGGCCCGAATTGCACCAACCCGATAGGCGCTTCTCCCCATGTACGACGAATCGGCCGGCAGATGCCGAGCGCGTTGACCATAGCAGCGGCGCGGCGCGGCGGTCAACTGCGGCGCGCCACGGCGCCGCGCCGCCCTGCGCGCCGTCACGGGGGATTTTCCTGAGAAGCTTCCCCTGGGCGCGCGCTCCAGGGCGGGAGGCGTCGGTGCTCGCGCGCGGCGGCCTCTCCGATGTCGAGCACCGACATGGCGTCGGTGTCCGGCGTTGGTGCGCGCGCGGCGGCTTCACCGCCCGGGGCCGGGGCGCCGCGCGTGGAAGCGGGCGGCGCGGTCGAATTCGGTGCCGAAGGCGGCGCTGGCCAGCACGATCATGCTGCTGTAGTACAGCCAGACCAGCAGCGCGGCCACGGTGGAGATCGGGCCGTACACCACGTTGAAGCTGCTGAAGGTGGCGGCATACCACACGAAGAGGTTTTTGCCGAGTTCGAACAGCGCGGCGGCCAGCGCGCCGCCGATCAGGGCCGCGCGCCAGGCCATGGGTTCGGCGGGCACGGTGCGAAACAGCACGACGAAGATGCCGGCGGCCAGCGTCAGCGGCGTCAGCACCGCCGCCGCGCGGATCAGCACGCCCAGGCTGGCCAGAGGGCTGTCTGGCCCCAGCGCCTCGGCCTGCGTCACGATGGCGAGGCCGGCGGTGAGCGCCAGCGACAGCGCCAGCATCAGGCCCGCGGCGGCGCCCACGCCCAGGTCGAACAGGCGTCCGTGCACGTAGCGGCGGCGGCGGCGCACGCCGGTGGCGGCGTTCAACCCGCGCCGAAACGCGCCGAAGAGCGCCGTGCCGGTCCAGGCCAGCCCCAGCAGCGAGACGAGGCCGATTTCGCTGCGCAGGTTCGTGACCGACTGGATCAGGCCGCCCAGCAGCTCCGCGGACTGCGGCGCGATGAATTCCGTCACCTCCAGGATTTGCCGGGTCAACGCGGCCGGGTCCACGAAAAACGAGGCGCCGGCTGTGATGGCGGCCAGCAGCGGGAACAGGGAGATGATGGCCTGGAAGCTGATGGCGGCGGCGAAGGTGGGCAGGTGGTGGCTGCCGAAGCGGTGCGCGGTGAGCACGGGCACGCTCAGCCAGCGGTGGCGCTCCACCCAGGCCATGGCGCGCTGCACGGGCGCGGCCAGCTCGCCGGCCTGCGCGGCGGCCGCACGCGCGCGCCGCCGCGCCGACAACAGCGACCGGATCAGCGCGCGGCCGCTGCGCCGCCGCGTGTGCGCCGCTCCTTTCCGCCGCCGCGTCCCGTGAACGCCGCGGCCGGGCCGGCCGCCGGCCGCCGGCCGCTGGACGCGCCGCGCCGCCGATTTCGCATGGCGGGTCAGGCCGTGCGCACGGCGATGATGGAATGGACGCCCGGCTCGAGCCGCCACACTCCTGCGTACACGTCGGCGCCAGCCCGCCACACGCGCGCGGCGGCTGGCCAGCCGTCCACGAACGCCGCGGCGCCGCTCCACTCGTCGGGCAGCCGCAGCGAGGCCAGGCCGCCGGCCGCGGTGTCGGCCCGGATGTCCAGGAACACGTGCGACGGAGAGACGACCTGGGCCACGTCGAGCCGCCCGCCGCCGGGCCGCACCGCGCGCAGCCGGCCGGAGCGCCCGCCCAGCCGCGGCGTGACGCGGAAGCCGTCGGTGGTCATGCTGACGCCAAAGAGGCCGCGGATGACGGCCTGCGCCATGGTGCCGGCCGCGCCGGCGAAGTCGCCCGACCCCTGGGAGGTTTGGCTGGGGATGTGGAACCACTCGTGCACGCTGCCGGCGGCTTCCCAGGCGCGCGAGGCGGCCGCCAGATGGGCGATGCCGCGTTCGGCGTGGCCGTGTTCGAACTCGCTGACGATTTGCAACCCGCCCCACCAGTCCCACACGGCGCCGTTCTGATACTCGCCCGCGGCCATGCGGCGGCTCTGGAAGAATCCGTCGGGGAAGGCGGGCGCCAGGGTGAGGCCGGCGCGGTTCGTTTCGGCGGCGGCCGCCGCGCGCTCGGCGGATTCGAAAATCGCCGGCGTCTGATCGACGGAGGCCAGCCCGGCGTAGACGGCCAGCACGTTGCTGATGGGCACCACGGCGTCTTCGTCGAAGGGGTCGACCCAGTTCGTCACGTGGGCGTGCACGCGGTAATGCCCGCGGCCGGGCTGCCAGAGGGCGGCGTTGGTTTCGGTTCGAACCTGTTCGGCGCGCGCGCGTTGGGCGTCGGCCGCGGCGCCGCGGTCCACCGCGTCCAGCATTGCGGCGTAGTCGAACAGCGCCCGCAGATGCCAGGCCTGGTCGAACGGCGACAGCGTCAGGTCGTCGCCGGGCTGGAGGTCGGTTGGTTCGGGGCCGGCCTCGCGCTTTACGTCGCCCCAGTCGGTGGTGTGGCCGCGGAAGAGCAGGCTGCCTTGGTTCCAGCGCCGCTCCCGCCAGAGATAGGCCAGCGCGTCGCCCACCCGGTCGATGACCGCGCGCCCCGCCAGGTCGGAGCGCAGCCAGTCCGAGCCGCCGAACGCCCGGAAGTAGGCGTGCGCGGCCTGCACGGCGCTGGTTTCTTCGTCGCTGACCACCGTGGCCTTGTCCACGACCCCGGCGGCGTTCAACGTGGCCGCAACCGCGCCGCGCAGCGCCGGCGTGCGCGCCACGTACGCTTGCGAGGCGAGGAATGCTTCGATGGGCGTCTGGCTGAATGCCTGGGGCAGAAAATAGGGCAACACGGGCTGCACGGTGGCCAGGTCGCGGATGAAGATGGGCGCGTACAGGCGGCCGGCCGCGATGCCTTGCACGGCGCGTCCGCGCCAGGTCAGGCGCGTGGCGGTGGCGGCCAGCGTGTCGTGCACGCGGCGCGCCATGGCGCCAATCTCGGGAACGCTGTCCACCCGCCAGTCGGTGCGGCCGTCGTCCGCCTCCGCAGCGGACGCGGCCAAGGACGGCGGGGCGCTGGCCGCCAGCGCCGCCGCGGCGCCGGCCAGCGCCAGGAAGCGCCGCCGTCCAACGCCAAGCCGCGGCCGCGCCCAGGCCGGCCGGCCGCTGGCCGGCGGGTGAACGGCATGCATAGGTATATCTCAGTAGCTGCCGTCGGTCTTGTCAAGACGATCGCGCACCGCGAGGGAAGAGCTTTACATAATTCAGACGCTGCGGACCTGGACACTTGCAGGGGATGGTGAGGTGAGCGCCGCCGTTCCTCCCCGCCCGGGACGCGCGTCGTTCTCCGCGCCCACACAGGCGCGCCGCCGCTCCTCCCAGCCTGCAACGGACCTTGCGCGACCCGTCGTTCCCGTGAACAGCCTGCCCTGCACGTGATTACGAGGTGCTCGATTCGGGGCGGGAATCCGTCGCCGCGGCCGACAGGTTCGGCGAATATGCGGGCGGGCCGCGTCCCACCCCGACAGTGTTTGGTGCAAATGGCTCGGTACGGGCGAGGAGAACGAGCTACGGGTGATCGCTGCGTCACACTGCGCCTGCCGCGGCGTTACCGAGCGCGTGAACGGAACGTTCCCGATGGACACTTCCCCGACGTGACGCGCGCCGCACCGCAGCGGTCCACCAGCAGGCCGCGCGCTACCCCTGGACACCCCTCGACGTGACGCGCGCCGCACCGCGCCGCCTGCTGGGGGCCGCCGCGCTGGCGGCGCTGGCGGGGTTGCTGCTGGCCGCGGCGCCCGCGGCCGCCGACCAGCCGCCCGCCGCCCCCCCGCTGCCTGCCGCCGCCGACTCGCCGCCCGCCGAGGCTCTGCCGCCCGCCGAGGCCCCGCCGCTCGCTCCGGCCTTCTGCGCCGCCGATTTCGCCGTCCCCAACGGGTGGTTCTTCACGCAAACCGCCGACGGCCGCACGGGCTTCGACGTGCGCGACGACGCGGCGGCCAGCTTCTGGACCGCGTTTCGAGCGTTTGGCGGCGTCCACGTGCTGGGCTATCCCGTCTCGCGCCGCTTCCTGCAGCACGGCTTCCTGGTGCAGGCCTTCCAAAAGGTGGTGCTGCAATGGGACCCGATCAGCGGATCCGCGCGCGCGGCCAACACGCTGGACACCATGCACCGGGCCGGGCTGGACGACTGGCTGGAAGCGTTCCGGCAGGTCCCCCGCCACCAGCAGCTGCCGGCCGACGAGGGGGCGCCGTTCGACGTGGTGATGGCCAACCACCTGGCGCTGCTGGACGCCAACCCGGACATCCGCGCCGAGTTTCTGGCCACGCCCGACTGGCTGATGCGCCTGGGTCTGCCGGTTGCCTATCAGGACTTTGGGGCCGTGCGCGTGCTGCGCGCCCAGCGTGCGGTGTTGCAGCAGTGGACGGTCGACGTGCCCTGGGCGCAGGCCGGCGAGGTCATCTTTGCCAATAGCGGCGACCTGGCGCGCGAGGCCGGGCTGTTTCCAGCCGAGGCGGTTGCGCCCGCCGCGCCGGGCCGGCCGCTGCCCGACGACCTGGAGCTGACGCTGGACGCGCCCGCCGTCGTCCAAGGGGCCACGCTCCTGGCGCGGCTCTCCACGGGCCGCCCGGACGCTCGGCTGAGCCTGGACGGGCGGGAACTGCCGCTGGCGTGCGTGGGCGGCGCTTGGCAAAGCTTGATTGGCGTTGCGGCCGACGCCGCGCCCGGCGCGCGCCGCGTGCGCCTGGCGGTGGGCGGCGACGAGATCGACCATCCGTTCGACGTTGCGCCCGGCGAGTTTGCGTCGTTCGAATTCACCCTCGACTCGTCGCTGGCGCATCTGCTGGACCCCCAGACGTCGGCGCAGGAGCTGGCGTTTATCCAGGGGCTGACGGACCGAGTGACCGGGCCGCCGCGCTGGACCGGGGCGCTGCTGGCACCGGCGGACGGCTGGGCGACCTCGCCCTACGGCCAGCGGCGCGTGCTGCATCCAGGCGCCGTACAGGCGGTCCATCGCGGGGCCGACGTGGCCGCGCCGCTGGGCGCGGAGGTGGCCGCCGCGGCCGACGGCCAGGTGGTCTGGGCGGGGACGCTGCAGATCTACGGCGACAGCGTGGTGCTCGATCACGGGTTCGGGGTCTACTCGCTCGCGGCGCATCTGAGCCAGACCGACGTGACGGCAGGCGACGTCGTGACGTCGGGGCAGCGCATTGGCGCCGTGGGCAACAGCGGCCGCTCCACCGGGCCGCACCTGCACTGGGAGGTGCACGTCACCGGCGTTGCCGTCGACCCGGCGGCCTGGATGCAGCAGGCGTTCGTTGGTGATGCCTGGACGGGCTACCTCGGGCCAACGGAACGACTGCCCGCGGCGCCCGCCGGCCAGACGCCGGACGCGCTGCCAACGCCCAACGCCGGCGCGCCGCGCCCGTCGTCCGACGGCGGCGAGTCTCCGCCGGCTGGGTCCGAGGGTGACGCCGCCGCGCCGCCGGCGGAGCAGCCGTCGGGTTAGCGAGGCGGCGGGGTCTCGCGGTCGATGGTGACCAGGGGAACGTCCCGCCTCGACCACCGGCACGCGCAGGGACACTCCTACATAGCGCGGGTACCGAGCGCCAGGTCTTTGCGGCCGCCGGCGCGCGCAGGTACGCCCCGCCCGGCGCCGTCCAGGCGGCATGGTTCCCGCCGGCCGGGACAATGCCGCGGTGGGCGCGGCGTCGCGCTGCCGCCTAGCGCCGTTGTAGATTCATGCCCACGCGCCGCACAGCGCACACGGCCAGACGAGGAGGATTCATGGCCGACGGACGCTCGATCATCGTCGAACAGTCGTATGCAATCGCCGCCGCGCCGGAGGACGTGTTCGACGCGCTGGCGGACCAGGACGTGCTGGCCGCCGGCTTGCAGCCCCTGCAGCGGGTGCGCGTCACGCGCGGGTCCGGCGGCCGCATCGGGTTTCGCGACCCGGAGCTGGGCCCCGTGATCGGCCGCATCGGCGAGTACGACCGTGGCGTGCGGCTGACCTGGCGCATGGTGCAGAACTGGCCCAGCGTGGTGTCGTTCGATTTCGTCCGCGACGGCGACGGCTGCCGCGTGGACGTGATTCAGTCCGGCTTCGGCTCCCTGCGCGGGGTCCGCACCGACATCGACCAGGTTTTTGCCCAACGCTGGCAACGCTGGATGGCTGCTATCAAGACCCGCCTCGAAAACTAGCCCACCCCCCGCCACCTCTTTTCCCTTCCCCTTCGCCCCCGCGGTCTGCCAGCGGCCTGGGCACGGCCGCGTCATTCCGGCGCACGCCGGCAGCCATCGTCGCCATCGACAGGTTCGACGAGCCTTCGGTCGGGTCGCAGACCGCCCCGGCAGTGATCGACGCAAAGGTCTCTTCCAGGGAGACGAGCAGAGGTCGAATGTTCCCGCTCGTCCAGCTCGAGGCGGCGGCAGGCTCACGCAACAATCCCGCCCCTGCCCCGCCAGGGGCGCGCACGCTCCCCGATGCCGCGGAACCTGCCGCCGCCTCCGATAGACTCGACGCCCGCACGCGCCCGTAGCTCAGCGGATCAGAGCACTGGTCTTCGGAACCAGGGGTCGGGGGTTCGAATCCCTCCGGGCGTGCCGAGCCGCGCACCATCGGCGGACGCGAGCCGTCGCCGCCGCCGCCAACGCCAGCCGTCCACGTCGCAGGCTGCGCTATGCCTCCGCCCGCGCCGCCCGCCCCCCAGCACGCCCCGTGCTGTTCCTGCGCCTGCCCGCCGCTGCGCCGCCGCGCAAGAAAAAACAACCTCGCCCGATCCCACGCGCCGGCTGGATGCGGCGTCACGCCGCCGACGCGCACTCGCTACTATCGACTTGGTCTCGGCCGGGTGCTCCCGGCAGCGGTTGCCGCAGGTGATGGCAATGGACGACGCCTGATGCGGCTTGGCGGCCTCTATCCCATCGTCGATCTCGACGTCGCCCTGCGGCGCGACCCCAGCCAGGCGCCGCCCGCGCCGCCCGAGCTGCGCTTCGTGCGCCCCAGTTCCATCGACGACCTCGAGCTCATGACGCCGCAGCTGGACCGCTACGGCCTCTCCGCCATTGGTGCGCCCGTCGACCTGGCGGACTGGTCCCTCCAGGACAGCGCCGCGTTCGGCGAACGCGCCCGCGCGCTCGGCATCCTGGTCGGCGAGGCCAGTTTCAACGCCAATCTGATGACCGCCGATCCCGAGCTCGCGGCCCGGCGTCTCACGGCCATCCGCCGCGCGCTGCGCAACGCCGACGCCATGCAATGCCGCACCCTGCACGTCCTGCCGGGCACCAAAGACCCGACCGGCGGCCTGCTGACCCCGCACCCCGTCATGTACACCGACGCTTACAAAGCCGAACTGCGCGAGCTGGTGCTGCGCGTGATGGACGGGCTGGACCTGCGGCACACGCGCTTCCTGATCGAACCTTTCAACCACAGCTTCTTCTACCAGCCCGAAGACATCCGCGCGTTCCTGGACTCGGTCGACCATCCCCGCGTGGGGCTGCAGCTCGATATCGTGAACATGATCGCGGCGGACACCTATTTCGACACCACGTCGCTCATCCACTGCACGTTCGACCTGCTGGCCGACCACGTGTACGCCGCGCACGTGAAGGACCTGCGCTGGGACGCCGGGCACTTGATCCTCAAGTGGGACGAAGTGCTGATCGGCGAAGGGGTGCTCGACCTGGCGGCCTACCTGCGCCGCCTGGATGCGCTGGACCCGGACACGCCTTGCTACTGCGAGCACCTGCCCGACGAAGCGTCCTACGCGCACAACTTCGCCCGCGTGCACGAAGCCGCGCGGCAGGTCGGCGCACTCGTGCTCCCCCGCCAACGCGCAAGCGCCGCCGAATGCTGCTGACGACGGAAACCGCCGCAGGACGGCCGCACGCACGCACCCCGCCAGTCCCGCCGCCGGCGCGAATCCAGAACCCGAGCTCCCCAGACGTAGGTCACACAGAAGTCGTGAGGTCGAGGCCATGATGTACGAACTGCGCGTGTACGAGATTCTGCCCGGCCGCATGCCGGCCATGCTGGCGCGGCTGGAACGCGCCGCCGCAGTGTTCCGCCAGCACGGATTCGACGTGGCCGGCGTGTGGACAGAGATCGTGGACGACAACCCGCGGCTGATCTACGTCACAGTCTTCGATGACGCGGCGGACCGCGAACGCAAGTGGGAAGCGTTCGCCAACGACCCCGCCTGGCACGCCATCGAGGCCGACTCCGAACGCGACGGCCCCATCGTGGCCAACGTGACCAGCACCTACATGCGCCCCGCGTCCTTCTCCCCGCTGCGGTGAACGGGCGGCCGCTCGGCGTCGGCACCATCGGCGCTGGCGCCCCCGCCCCCCTTACCCACGCCCCCAGCCGCCAGGCGCTGCCTCCGCCTACCGCGCACGACACGCCACTGTGGTACCCACGCCCCCGGCCGCCAGGCGCTGCCCCGCGTGCTGATCGTGGACGTCCATTCGCTGTTCGCCCCGCCAGCGGCCGGGAAATCAGCGCTATGCGGAAGGCGTGGTGTGCTCGAGCGGGTTCGTCTCGCCAGCGGCTGGGAAATCACCCTGTCCCGAGTAGATTCCCCCATCCACAAGACGACACCGATGTGAATGCACAGGATGAACAAAACAAGCGCCCCAGCCCAGCCCCGGCCCTACCCCCTCCACCCCTCCGGTCGAGCCCCCCTCTTTTCCTTCTCCCTCCGGTCGAACCCCTTCTTTCCCCTCTCCCTCTGGGAGAGGGTAGGGTGAGGGTCTTCCGTGCAGCGAAGACCCGGCTGAGGGGGGTAATCGGTCTCGTCGAAGGCGTTTGTTGCCGCCCAGATAGGATCGCCTCTCACGTCGTGTAAACCGGAGCTATAGAGCCATCGGCCCGCGGCAAGTACGGCCGACATGAGAAGGATGTCTTGCACGAGAAGTGCGCCCGCGGTGATGAGCGCGATGCAGCTCGGCAACCCGCGGGCCGCGTGCGTGAGGACGTCATTGGAGCGATAGGCCGCGCACCGCCGCGTCCCTAGCTCAGCGAGCGCGCGTGCCGCTATCGCACGCACGGCGTTGCGAGCTTGTCCTCCTCGATGCCGACGACACGCATAGGACGATTATCATCCACGTGACAGGCGCGGGCCGCGCCGCGGCCCGCGCAGGGCGCCGGTCCGGCGTCCGCCGGCCGGAGGGCGGAACCAGGCGGGGCGGCGGCGCCTGCGATGCCTCGGGGGCGGCAGGACCGAACCGCCCCACCGCGCGCCGAGGTTTCGCAACGCCCCCGATCCCAGGGGAGAAAAGAAAGACGAGGAGCGGCAACACCCGCGCGTCTCCTCATCCCCGGCGCTCTCCTTCCGGGGTAGAATCGCCAGCCGTGTGCGGCGCGCGAGGGAGCGGCGTCCAGCAGACCATGGAGAGTGACCGCTCACGGCTCGTCTTGGTGTACCTGGCCATCGGCGTGGCCACGGCGTGGCTCATGCAGTTTCTATGGAGCGTGCTCAGCCAGGCCGGCACGTTCGTGGTCATGCTGCTGGTGGCCTGGATTCTCACCGTGGTGGCGCTGGGTCCGGTGCGTCTGCTGCGGCGGTTGCGCATCCCCCGGGCGCTGGCGGCGGGGTTCGTCTATCTGGTCGTGCTGGGCGTGGTCGGCGTGGGGCTGTTCTTTGTGCTGCCGCCGCTGTTTGGTCAGGTGGGGCAGGCGGCCGAGAGCCTCACGCAGCAGGTGGGCGCCATTCCCCAGGACCTCAGCAACCTGCAAGCGCAGCTGGTTCGCCTGGGCGTGCCGGAGGACTTCGTGCGCTCGGCCATCACCAACGCCAGTCAGCAGCTGGTCGCCGTGGTGCAGGAGCTGGCGTCCGGGGCCATCACGGCCACCGGCGCCGTCGCTGGCGGCGTGGTGTCGGCGGCCGTGACGCTGGTTCTCTCGTTCTATCTGCTGCTGGGCTGGGACACCGGCGTGCAGCGCCTGTCGGCCTCGCTGCCGGCCGACTGGTCGGCGCGGCTGGAACGCGGCGTGCGCGCCAGCGAACTCACGTTTGGCGCCTGGCTGGGCGGCCAGTTCGTCGCCTCGGTCATCTGGGGCGCCGTGGTCGTTATTGCCTATGCCGTTGCCGGTCTGGAGTTTGGCCTCCTGGTCGCGGTGCTGACCGGTGTCCTGCTGTTCATCCCCTTCATTGGCATGATCGCCGGCATCGCGTTGCCCATCGGCATGGCCGCGGCCGTGCGCATCGACCTGGCGATCTGGGTCGGCGTCACCGTCACCGTGGCTTCCGTGGTGATCGAAAACGTCATCAAGCCGCGCGTGATGGGCGCCGCCATCGGCGTGAATCCCATCGTGATCCTGTCCAGCGTCATTCTGGGCGGCATCGCCGCCGGGTTCTGGGGCGTGCTTTTTGGCATCCCCATCGGCGCGCTGTTGTGGACGTTCCTGCGCTGGGCGGGCAGCGAATTCCTCCATGCGCAGCAGCGCGCGGCCGATGCGGCGCTCGCACCTGCTGCCGCTCCTCCGCCCGCCGCTCCCCCGCTGCCGGACGCTCCCGCACTTGCGGCGAACCCGCGCCCGCCGCCGGCATCTGACGGGGCCGCGCCATAGGGTCTATCTGGCGCACGCTTGCGTACGCGCGGGCGTATTGGCCGCTCGTCTTGTTCACCGTCCTGGTCTGGGCCGTCTCGGCGGCCATGGACCTGGCGGTTCCGCAGGTCGTGGCGCGCGTGATCGACGAGGGCATAGAGGCGGGCGATACGTCGCGCCTGGCCGAGCTGTCCCTGCTGACGGCGGCCTTGATCGTGGTGCGCGGCGGTGCGTTGTTCGCCTCGCGCATCGGGCAGCGCTGGTACCAGTCGCGCGTCGCGCGCACGCTGCGCAACGAGCTCTACGACAAGCTCCAGCGGCTGCCCTTCACCTACTACGACCGTGTGGACAGCGGCGACGTCATCACGATCGGCATCAGTGACGCCAACACTGTCGCCAGCTTCACCGGCGCCGGGGCGATGGAAATCGTGCGCGTGGTCGGCGTCTACGTCGTGATCGTGGCCGGCATGTTATTGGCCAGTCCGCAGCTCACCCTGATGGCGCTGGCGGTGCTGGCGTGCATGGCGGTGCTGGCGGTGGTGTACGGGCGTCTCGTGCGCCCCATGTGGCTGGGCTACCGCCTCCAGCAGGCGCGGCTCACGCGCACGCTCAGCGAGAACCTGAACGGCATCCGCGTGGTCAAGGCCTTTGCAACCGAAGCGCGCGAAATCGACGCCTTCCAATCCGAGGCCGACGCCATGCGGCTGCGCGCGTTGGCGCCCATCCGCCTGCGCGCGCGCGTGATGCCCGCCCAGCTTCTGATGGCGGGGCTGGGCACGCTGGTCGTCATCTGGGCCGGCGGCCTGTTGACCATTCAAGGCGCCTTGTCCCCGGGCGTGCTGGTGGCGTTTTATTACTACTTCGCCCGTCTCATCATGCCCACGCGTGTGCTGGGCTTCCTCGTGCAGCGCTTGGCGCGCACGGTTGTGTCGGCGGAACGGTTGTTTGGCTTGATGGATGCGCCGATCGCCATCGCCAGCCCGGCGGCGGGCGCCGCAGAGCACGGCGTCCGCGGACGTGTGGAACTCGACCAGGTGGGCGTCGCCTTCGACCAGCGCCCGGTCGTCAGCGGCGTCCACGCCTCGGCCGCGCCCGGCGTGGTGGTGGGCGTCGTGGGTCCCACCGGCTCGGGTAAGTCCAGCTTGCTGAACTTGATCCCGCGCTACTACGACCCAGCCGCCGGCATGGTGCGGCTGGACGGCCGCGACGCGCGCGCCTTCGACCTGCACGCGCTGCGGGCGGCGGTGGCCATCGTGCCGCAGGACCCCTTTCTCTTTTCCGACACCATTGCGAACAACATTGCCTACGGCGACCCCGACGCCAGCCGCGAACGCATCGAAGCCGCCGCCCGCGACGCGCAGGCGTACGACTTCGTCAGGGACTTGCCCCAGGGGTTCGACACCGTGGTCGGCGAGCGCGGCGTCGGCCTGTCCGGCGGCCAGCGCCAGCGCCTGACCATCGCGCGCGCCTTGCTCCTGAACGCCCCCATCCTGATCTTGGACGACGCCACCTCCAGCGTGGATACCGAAACCGAACGCCGCATCCAGGCCGCGCTGCGCCGCCGCGCCCACGGCCGCACCACCTTCATCGTCTCCCAGCGCATCAGCTCGGTCGAACACGCCGACGAGATTCTGGTCGTCGATGACGGAGGCGTTGTCGACCGCGGAACCCACGCCCAGCTCGCCGCGCGGCCCGGGTTCTACCGCGACCTTTACGAGCTGCAAGTGCGGCAGGCCGAACAAACCCGCGCGGACCTCAGCGAGTCAGGGACGGACGCCCCATGAAAATGGGCATGCAAACGGCCCAGGCGCGCGGCACGTTCGAGCAGGAAGAGAGCGAATACGCCGCCTTCGACCGCCAGTTGCTGGCGCGTCTGCTGGGCTACTTGTTGCGTGACCGCCGCCGCGTGCTGGTCGCCAGTCTGGCCGTGCTGATCGTGTCGGGGTTCGCCGTTGCGCAGCCCATCATCATCGGGGTCGCCATCGACCGGGGCATCCGCGCCGGCGACCCCGCCGTCTTGTCCCTGGCGGCGCTGGGATTCCTGGCCGCAACCGTGTTGCACGCCGGCGGCACCCACGTCCTGTTGCTCACCAACGCACACCTGGGCCAAAACATGCTGCACGCCATGCGCGTGCAGCTCTTCCAAAAATACCAGCGCCTGCCGCTGCGCTTTTATGACCGCCAGATCACCGGCCGCCTGATCGGCCGCATGGCTTCGGACGTCGAACAAATCGGCGAAGCCGTCACCGAAGGCGCCATCGGCCTGGTGGCCGACGTGGTCCTGTTGATCGGCATCGTGGTGGGCATGCTGCTGTTGAGCTGGCAGCTCACGCTCATCGCTCTGGCGGCGGCGCCGCTGCTCTTTCTCAGCGGCATTGTGTTCGCCAGGCTGGCGCGCGCCGCTTACCGCCGCATGCGCGCCCGCACCTCCACCCTGAACGGCGTGATCGCCGAGTCGATCCTGGGCATGCGCGTCACCCAGGCCTTCGCGCGTGAGCGGGTCAACGCGCAGCGCTTCGACACCGTCAACCGTGCGCAGGCGCGGGCGCAGTTCCGGGCGCTGACGGTCTCGTCGTCGGCGGAGCCGGTGGTGGAAGTGTTCGCCGCCGTCTCCACCGGCTTGGTGCTGTGGGTGGGCGGCTCTCTGGCCGTCGATGCATCCACCGAGGTCAGTCTGGGCGTGGTGACCGCCTTCATCCTGCTCGTCGACCGCTTCTTTGGCCCCGTGCAGGAACTGGCCTCGCGCTGGGACACCATGCAGGCCGCCATGTCCTCGGCCGAACGCGTCTTCGAAATCCTGGACACCGACGAAGCCATGACCGACCGCCCCGACGCGGCCGAGCTGCCCCGCGTGCAGGGCCGGGTTTCGTTCCAAAACGTCAGCTTTGCCTACGAGCCAGACCGCCCGGTGCTGCGCGGCGTCGATATCCAGGCCGAGCCGGGCGACTGCATCGCGCTGGTGGGCGCCACCGGTGCCGGCAAGACCACCATCATCAACCTGCTGCTGCGCTTTTACGACGTCACCGGCGGCGCGGTGCTGATCGACGGGCGCGACGTGCGCGGCGTGACCCAAACCTCGCTGCGGCGGCAGGTTGCCCTGGTCTTGCAGGAACCGTTCCTGTTCAGCGGCAGCATTCACGACAACATCGCCTACGGCCGCCCCGACGCCACCCGCGCGCAGGTCGTCCAGGCTGCCCAGGCCGTGCGCCTGCATGAATACGTGCAAAGCCTGCCCTTCGGCTACGACACGCAGGTGGAAGAACGCGGCGGCGGCCTCTCCACCGGCCAGCGCCAGCTGGTCTCCTTCGCCCGCGCGGTGCTGACCGACCCGCGCGTGCTGGTGTTGGACGAAGCCACCAGCTCGGTCGACACCCAGACCGAAGGCGTCATTCAAGCAGCCTTGCAAACGCTCATGCGCGGCCGCACCTCCTTCGTCATTGCCCACCGCCTCTCCACCGTGCGCGACGCCACCGAAGTCTTGGTGCTCGACCAGGGCCGCGTCGTCGAACGCGGCGACCACCGCGCCCTGCTGGCCCGCCGAGGGATCTACTACAAGCTCTACACCCTGGGCCTGGCGGATGGCGAGGGGAGCGTGGGCGGCGGCCCGTAGTCAGGGCGCCAACCCCCCGCTCAGGAAGCGCCAACGTCCGCTTCCTGGCGCTGCTCATCGATGCTGCTCGACATGCCCGCCACCCAGTGCGCCTCGAACCAGGCCGTCACGCGCTCCAGGTCCGTAGCGTCCGGCTCCCCCGACGCCACCGTCAGCGCGAACGACCGCAGGTCGTCGTATGTCGCGTCCAGCGCCCCAAAGCTGCGCCCGGCGTAGGCGGCCACGGCAATCACGGCCACGCGCTTGTTGCCGTCGATGAACGGATGGTTGGCGATGATCGACCGAAACAACGCGGCGGCGCGCTGCTGGTCGGTCGTGTACCAGCGCTGACGCAGCAGTCCAAGCGCCGCGTCCAGCGCCCCAGGGTCGCGCAGCTCGTTCGCAAAGTGAAACGGCCGTCCGAACACCCGCGGGTTGAGTTTGTGAACGCGCTCGACGGCCCCTTGCAGATACTGGACGTCGAACTCGGTCACGGCCTCAGCAGTAGCGCAGCGCTTCCAGCACGTCGCCGTGACGCTCCACAATCTCGCGGGCGATGCGGTCCAGCTGCTCGTCCCGCGTCTCGGGACGCGGCGGGGTCAGCACCAGCGCCGGCCGCGGCCCATAGGTCGTCGGGGTCGGCTCGGCGGCGTGCGCCACGGCGGCCGCGCTGGTGCGCCTGCCGCCTGCCATTGCAGCCTCGGCCAAGCGCCCAAGGCCCGCTTCCGCAATCTCTGCCGCGCGCTCGCGGTCTGCCGTCGCCATCGCCGTCGTCCTTCTGCGCTCGCGCGGGCCGCGCGTCGGCCCGCTCCCGAACCTCGGTGCCGCTCCTTCGCGGCGTCCGCTTTGTGTCCGAGGGTAGGCCGTCATCATACCCCATCACAAGCTATAGTCCAACGCTCCGCCCCCCGCCCCTGATCTTCCATCCCCGACCCGCTGCACGTCGAACCAGTCCTGACCCCCGACGCCCCCGGCCCGCATCCTGCCCTGGTCCTGCTGCACGGCCGCGGCGACACTGCGTCAGGCATCGCGCCCGTGGTTTACGAGTTCGAGCGCCCCGACCTGTTGGCGCTGTCGGTGCAGGCCCCGCTGCCGCTGGGCGGCGTGCTGGCCGGCGGCTTCGAGTGGTATCGCATGGCCGAAACCGGCCAGCGCCAGCAGCCCACCCTGCGCGCCAGCCTGGCCGCGCTCGAGCGCTTCCTGCGCTCCCTCCCGACCCGTCCGCACGACCTGCCGGACCACCCCTCGATCGACCGTCCGCACCTCCCATTGGTCGACCCCGCGCGCATCGTCCTGGCCGGGTTCAGCCAGGGCGCGGTCACGGCGCTGGGCATGCTGGCGCTGCGCCCCGACCTGCTGTGCGGCGTCATGGCGCTCAGCGGCCACTTCCCCTTCGGCCTCCCCGACGCCGAAGCCGCCGACCTGCGCAACTGCCCCGTCTTCGCCGCCCACGGCCTCCACGACGACGTCATCCCCATCCAAGCCGCCCGCCAAACCCGCACCCACCTCACCCGCCGACAAGCCAATCTCACCTACCACGAATACCCCATGGCCCACCAAGTCCACCCCCAAGAAATGACCGACGCCCGCGCCTGGCTGACCGACAGGCTTCTCCCGTCGGCTCTAACCTGATACCATCCCGCAAGTCTCGCCTTGACTGAACTACATGAACCTGTGACGCCCAGACATCGACTAGGTTGGTGTCGACGAATCCACACTGCTGGGTCGGAAGACCTCGGTTGATGGTTATCCTCGCTCCTTGGATATGGATTGGGTCGGCTTGTCTATGCATATGGCTTTCCCGCGCGAGAGGGAGAAGATGGCCGATTTGGTTGCTATTGGGGATATTATTCGGGCCATTCACGCTTCTGGTTCTTGCGTCGATCCAACGGTCTGAGAGCGCAACGAGCGATAAATGGACAAATACAAATCAGGGACACCTGCTGATAGTGCTGTTAGCTATCGGTTTGATTGTACTATACTTTGTGTCCGTTTTGCCAGCGACGAACCCGAGCGCGGATGAATCTATAACAGGTAATCAGAGCCAGACGCACACTCCGTCATCGACGTCGACACCAGTGCCTCGAGCTGAGCAGGTTCTCGCATCGACGTCTGCTGCATCTCCAGCGCCAGCGTCTCCAACTCAGGCGACAACACCTGAGACGCCAAACCCAATACTGACGCAACCGTCAACGCCGACCCCAATCCCTATTCCCCGGCCGACGCCTACGCCAGTGCCAACAAGAGCCCCAGATCCCACGCAAACGCCTCCATCAGACCTGACACCAACACCAGCGTCCACGCCGACTCCCGTGCTGACCGCTGCCTTGACACCTTCGGCAACGGTTACACCGACACCTGCGGCAACGGCCACGCCGACGCCTGCACCTATAGACTTAGGTCGTAACCGGAGCACCCCATATCCTTTGGGCTCAGTTGCGTCTATGCGGGACTGGTCGCTCGAGATTCTACGAGTCATTCGTGGTGAGGAAGCCTTGAGACGCATCCAGGATGTCCATTTATTCGGTGCCCAACCATCCGAGAATCGGGAATATATACTTATTGAGCTGGCTGCCACATACACGGGCAGTGGCCAGGCTGATATTTCCAAGTCGAATTTTGCACTCACCGGCTCTTCAGGGATTCTATGGGCTCCGTACATCACAACGCCTGATACGGAGATTGAAGCGACCCTGCTGCGTGGCGGAACGACTCTAGGGTGGATCGCATTCGAGATAGATCAGAATGAAACCGATCTCATTCTGCTAGTTAATACAGGGAGCTTCCTTCTTAGCCTGAGTGAAACTGTAAGACTATATGCTTATGGACTTGTAGGAATACTCGATGACTATTACGGCGCTATCGATACGGCCTACTACGTGGCGCTTGAGCTTGGTGCGAAGGTCGATTCTGTTGTGGATGAGTTGCCTGTGGCGAACAATCTCGGCAAAATCTCTGAGAATCCTGTCCCAGCCGGTGCGAAAGCCAGGACTGACTATTTTGAGATTGAAATCGTCGAGGTGATTCGCGGCAACGATGCGTGGAGCATGCTGAAGGCCGCTAGCCAATTCAACGATCCTCCTGATCCAGGTATGGAGTATGTGCTTGTACTGGTCCGCGTGCGAAGCATTGTCACGAATATTAGCTCGATTGCCGATGATGCATTTCGCACCGTTGGCGAACGACGTGTCGTTTGGGACACTCCGAGCGTGCGTGAACCAAAGCCTGCTCTCGGTGCTGTCCTCTATCCTGGCGCTGTTCATGAAGGCTGGGTTGCACTTCAGGCGGCCGTAGACGAACAGGACATGCTCGTCGTCTTTGAACACACCGTCGGATTCGGCGACATTGACAGACGATATCTAGAGACCCCATAGGCGGGTGCCGAGTCGTCTTTGTCTGTCAATGTGCGGTCGGCTTCTGGACTCCAGAGTTCGCCGGAATGCCGGTAAGACACAAACCGGAAGAGCATATCCTTCGTTGGAGCAAGCGACCATAGCACCCGATCACCGCATCTTTGACGATGATGAAAAACTTAGGTCGTCTGTGTCGAGCCGCCCAGCTCGAGCCCCAGCTCCTCCAACTGCTCCCCCTCCATCACCGACGGCGCCCCCAGCATCAGGTCCACCCCCGCCTGGTTCTTGGGGAACACTGTCACGTCGCGCAGGTTGGCGGTGTCGCCCAGGATCATGGCAATGCGTTCCAGGCCCATGGCAATGCCGCCGTGCGGCGGCGCGCCGTATTCGAAGGCGCGCAGCATGTGGCCAATCTGTTCCTCGATTTCCGCCTCGCTGAAGCCCATCACCTCGTAGATGCGGTGCAGATCCTTGGCGCGGTGCGCGCGCACGGAGCCGCCGCCGATTTCGTGCCCGTTGCAGGCCAGGTCGTACTGCTTCGACCCTGCTCGTTCCGGGTCCGTGTACAGCAGCTCGAACGAGTCGTCCGACGGCGAGCAGAAGGGGTTGTGCGTAAACGTCAGCCGCCCGCTCTCTTCGTCGCGTTCGAACAGCGGATAGTCCACCACCCAGCAGAAGGCCAGGACGTTGGGGTCGGTGAGTTCCAGCTGTGCGCCCAGGTGCGCGCGCAGGGCGGCCAGGGCGGCGTTGACCGTGGCCGGCTGGTCGGCCACCAGGCACACCAGATCGCCCGCGCCCGCGCCGGCCGCCTGCGCCGCGTCCAGCAGCCCCTGGCGGCCAAAGAAGCGTTCCAGCGGCGAGCGCACGCTGCCGTCCGCGTGCAGTGCAATGGTGGCCAGCCCGGCCGCGCCGTGGGTTTTCACCACGTCTTGCAGCGCGTTCACCTGCCGGCGCGAGTACCCCGCGGCGCCGGGAACCACCACGGCCTTCACCATCCCGCCGTCCGCCAGCACGGCGTCGAACACGCGGAACCCGCGCCCGCCCGCCTGCGCGCTCACGTCCTGCAGTTCCAGCCCAAACCGCAGGTCCACCTTGTCCGTCCCGAAACGCTCCAGCGCCTGGGCGTAGGTGATGCGCGGAAATTGCTCGTGCAGCAGCCGCTTGTTGGAACACCGCCGCACGATATCCAGGTAGAGGTCGTCGATCAGCCCCATCACGTCCTCGCGCTCGACGAAGGCCATTTCCAGGTCGAGCTGCGTGAACTCCGCAAAGCGGTCGGCGCGCAGGTCTTCGTCGCGGTAGCAGCGCGCCAGTTGGAAATAACGGTCGAGCCCCGACACCATCAGCAGCTGCTTAAGCTGCTGCGGCGACTGCGGCAGCGCGTAGGCCTGCCCCGGATGGTGGCGGCTGGGCACGATGAAGTCCCGCGCCCCTTCCGGCGTCGTTTTGATCAGCGTGGGCGTTTCCAGTTCCAGGAACCCGCGCCCCCACAAGAACTCGCGCATCACGCGCGTTATGTCGAACCGCAGCTCGGTCAGCCAGCGCATGCGCTCGCGGCGCAGGTCCAGATAGCGGTAGGTCAGCCGCACCGACTCGTCCACGTTGGCGCCAGACGTAATCTCGAACGGCGGCGGCTTGGAGGCGGCCAGGATTTCGACCCGCTCGATCTCGCCCAGCTCGACCTCGCCGGTGGACAGATTCGGGTTGGCCGTGCCCGCGGGCCGCGCGCGCACCTGGCCCGTCACCGCCGCCACGTATTCGGCCCGCAGCCGCGCGGCGGCGGCGTGCGCCTCGGCGTTCTGGTCGCGGTTGACCGCGACCTGCGTGATGCCGTAGCGGTCCCGCAGGTCGAGAAAGATCAGCCCGCCCTGATCGCGGCGGCGGTGCACCCAGCCGTTCAGCGTCACTGACGCCCCAACGTGGCCGCGGCGCAGTTCGCCGCAGGTGTGCGTGCGCCGCGTCCAGGCGGGCGCGGGTGATTCAGCCATGGGAACTCCAGACGTAGGCGTGCGCCGCAAGCGCGCCGCGGCCGCGGGTGCGCGGGTGCGCCCACCACGGTGACGGTCTCGGCTTGCTGCGTTGTTTCATCAGGACACCACCACTATCAGTCGCGGCATCAGCAGCAGGATCCCAATGAACACCAGCGCGAGCCCGATGAATCCAAGGATGAACTTGGTGACTTCCTTGAGGGTGTACATCAGTTCGCCTTTGCCCAAGCGATGACTTCGCGCAGGAAGTCGTCGTCGCGGTCTCTCGGCATCTCTAGCTCCTCTCGTCGCCGTCGTACTCGTGCGGCGCGCCGCGGCCGCGGGTGCGCGGGTGCGCCCCGCCGAATCTTCGAACGGTATCCGCCAGATGCTCCGAGCCCAAGGCCGTCATCCTCGAGTGCGCCCTTCGAATCTTCGGGCGGTGTCCGCCATCGACGCGCGCCGTCAGCTTGCCAGCGTGTCCACGACCCGACGGGCCGCTGCGCGCCAGAATGCCACCTGCGCGCTGCGCCGTGCGCCCCGCACGCGCGCCGCTTCGTCGGCTTCCAGCTGCTCCAGCTCGTCGTGGCGGCCCGCCAGCAGCAGCGCCAGCTTCGCCAGCGCGTAGGCATAGTCGGCGTGGAACTCCAGCATGTAGGCCAGAATCGACCCCGACGTGCGCTCGATTCGCCCCACCACGGCCGGGTCGGCCAGCAGCCGCGCCAGGTCGGAGAGCGGATGCTGCCGCCCGCCGCCGATGCGCGCTTCCACCTCCATCGGGTCGTGCCCCTGCGCCGAGGCCGCGTCCGTCCAGTGCCGCGCCAGCGATTCCAAATCCAGCCGCTGCAGCGGCGGCGGCTGCTCCAGCGCGCGCGCCACGGCGCGCCAGTCGACCTCCACCTCGGGATACAAAAACTGGCATTCCTCTTGCAGCTGCCGCGTCACGCGCGGGTGATTCCCCAGATAGGCCAGATAGCGCGGCTTGGAGGGCGTCTCGGCGTCCTGCGCCACCAGCCAGGCGGCCTGCACCTGGCGCACGCTGCCGTCCGGCCGCCTCTGTTCCTCGGGGTGCCAGCGCACCGACGCGGTCATACCGTGTCACCGCAGCTCGGGCCAGGCTCGCCCGGCAAAGTCGTGTCTGGCGTCCCAGCACAATGGAGCGGTCGCGCAACAGCCGCGCATGGCTCGCCCGGCTAGTTCTTGCCCTGCGGCGCCATGATGATGCTCAGCACGCGCCCGTCCTGTTCGCGCGTCACGTCGCGCTCGATGGCGCCGTAGGGCGCCAGCTCTTTCTTCACGCGCTCCAGCACACGCACGGCCACTTCGGGATGCGCCAGCTCGCGCCCGCGCATGCGCACCCAGGCCTTCACCTTGTTGCCCTCTTGCAAGAACTTCGCCAGGCGTTTGATCTTGAACTCGATGTCGTGATCCCCCGTGCGCGGGCCAAAGCGCACTTCCTTGACCGTGCCGGCCTTCTGGCGGCGCTTGTTCTCGGCCTGGCGGCGGTTCTGCTCGTACCGGAACTTGCCAAAGTCCAGCATCTTAGCCACCGGCGGCTGCGCGTTGGGCGAGATTTCGACCAGGTCCAGCCCCTGGTCGCGCGCCGCTTGCAGCGCCTCGGGGGTGGCAACGACGCCCACCTGCTCGCCTTGCTCGTTGATCAGACGCACCTCACGGATGCGAATCTGCTCATTGACTCGCGGCCCACGTGGACGCGGCCGCTGTTCGAACCGCAACGATGGCGAACGCAGGGGCAACTCCAACCAAGAACCGGCCAAACTGCCGGCAAGTCCAACCTACCACAGTCCCCGCGCTCCCACCAACAAATCCTCCCACCCCCGCCCCCCGCCCTGACAGACACCGCGGCGCTCCCCGTCATTCCTCCGCCCCCCTCCCCGCCCCCGCCCGCGCCGTTGATATCCTTATTCCCCAGGGAGTCTCGGCGTCCGGCCGAGCCCGCGCGCCGTGGACGCTGCGGCTAACCCCCGGCGAGGGCGATGGCACAAGACGTGGAGGTAGGGCAGGCGAGCCTGCGCGACGGTGCGGCCCGCGCCGACAGCCCCCGCATTCGCGCCGTCGACCAGCCCCACGACCGCCCGACCCTGGGCAGCCTCTATCTGGTCGTGCAGGGCGAAACCGACCGCCAGTGCGCCGCCTTCGGCGATGCCGTCGTCTCGGCCTACTACGCCGACGACTCCAGCGGCGTCGTCAACGGGCTCATGCGCGGCATGCGCCAGGCCGTGGACGCCGCCGCGGTTGGCGCCGGCGGCCTCGCCCGCGCCTC
The DNA here is from genome assembly GCA_958296175.1 of uncultured Chloroflexota bacterium. Lineage (GTDB taxonomy): Bacteria > Chloroflexota > UBA11872 > UBA11872 > UBA11872 > UBA11872. The sequence continues at coordinate 22,754 of OY282448.1, read as the reverse complement.
GCGCGCCCCCGGCGCCACCAGCGTCGTCATCGGCGGCGACAGCCTCCACATTGCCCAGCTCGCGCCCAGCCAGGCCTACGTGCTGCGCGGCGGCGTGCTCAACGCGCTGCCCGACGACAACGCCGCGTCCCCCGCGCCCGGCGCCGACCTGGACCCCGCCCAGGAAGTCGACCTCTTTCGCGTACAGCTGGACCCGGGCGACGTGGTGGCGCTGGGTTCCACGCACCTCAGACGCGGGCTGACCGGCCGCGAAATCCGCGGCCTGCTGCAAGACCGCGCCGCCGACCGCGCCGCCGCCGACATCTGCTCCCTCTTGGGGCAGCGCGGCGAGACCCAGTGCGACGTCCTGGTGCTCCGCGTCGCCCCCCAACCCCAGCCCGCCGCCGCCGCCTCCGCCCTCCAGCCGCACCCGCACGCCCAGGCCGAACCCGAACCTGCCTCCGCAGTCGACCGCTCCCAGCAACGCGCGCCGGCCGCCGGCGTGCACCAGCCAGGCCGGCCGCCGCCGTTCGACCCCGCGCCCGCGCCCCGCCGCGCCCCGCCCCGCTCCTTCGTCCAGCGCCTGGCCATGCTTCCGCTGCTGTTGCTGCTGCTGCCCGTCATGGCCCTGCGCGGCCTCTGGCGGCTGGTGACCCGGCGCTCCGCCGCGCCGTCGGATCGGCTGCCGCCCGCCGGCGCCCAGGACGAGCTGCCCGGCGACCAGGACTGGGACAGCCTGCGGCAGCTGCGCCAGGCCGGCCCAGGCGCCGCCGCCCCGCCCAGCGCGCCGCCCCCCGCCCAGCGCGCCGCCGCCCCGCCCCAGGCCGACCCGTTCATCAGCCCCGTCGGGCCGTCCCTCAGCGCCGGGCGCGACCCCTTCCTGACCCGCCGCCGCCGCTCGCTGCCCGGCCTGGGCACCGCCCTCTTCGTCGTCTCGCTGGTGCTGCTGGTGGTCATGGTCGGCGTGCTGGTGCTGCGCAACAACGAGTCCGCCGCCGTCACCAGCGAACCCGACCCAACCGCCTCGCCCGCCGCCGGCGAGACCGGCGCCGCCGCCCCCATCGGCGGCGAAGCGCGCGCCAACCAGCTCTTCGCCGACGCCGAAGCCCGCTACCGCGAAGCCCTGGACCGCGCCCCCGACGCCAACCGCTCCGCCACCCTGCTGATGCTGCGCGACGCCAAAGACACGGCCAACCAGGCCCTCACCGCCGACGTCAACCGCGTGCTCGCGCCCGACCTCAACCGGCTGCTAAGCCAGATCGGCCGCGAAGAAGACCGCCTCAACCGCGTCCGCAAGCTCGTTCCCAGCGCCACCATCGGCGAGTTCGACAGCGCCGGCGTCGGCAGCTCCGTCGAACCCCTCGACGCCCGCGGCGAATCCAAGTTCGTCATCGACGCCACCACCGGCCGCGTGGTCGAATTCACCACCGCCAAACAAGGCGCAACCGTCGTCCGCAAAGGCGACGTCGTCAGCAGCATCACCATCCAGACCCCCATCGCCGTCATCAACCGCGCCCTCAGCATGTTGGTCTTCGACGACCGCTACAACCTCGTCAGCCTGCAAGCCGACCAGAACCCCCGCCTCCTGCGCATCGTGGGCACCGAAGCCTGGCGCGCACCCGTCGCCTTCGACAACTTCAACAACAACCTCTACGTGCTCGACCCCGGCGCCAACCAGATTCACAAATACCAGGGCACCGCCGGCGGCTACGAAATCGCCCCCACCTCCTACGCGGCCCCCGGCGAAGAAATCGACCTTTCCCAAGCCATCGACTTCGCCATCGACGGCGACGTCTTCGTGCTGCTGGCCGACGGCCAGATACTGCGCCTGCGCGGCGGCCGCAAGCTCTCCTTCGACATCACCGGCCTCGACGGCGACGACCCCGAACCCAACCGCATCTTCACCGAAGTCGAAACCGACAGCCTCTACCTGGTCGACGCCCCCAACAGCCGCGTCGTCGAAATCGACAAACGCGAAGACACCGCCGGCGCCTTCGTCCGCCAGTTCAAGTACGCCGGCTCCGACGACTTCTTCGCCGACATCCGCGCCATCTGGGTCAGCGAAATCGACGGCCGCCTCGTCGTCCTCGGCAAAGACTCCATCCGCCAGTTCGTCCTTCCCACCGTCCCCGACGAAGAAACCACGCCCTAACCCCCCGCCCCCCTAATCCCCGCCCCGCCGTCCGCTCCGCCGCCCCCGCCCTCCGTCATTCACCCCGTCATTCCGGCGAACCCTGGAATCCAGACCCGCAACGTTCCCCCGCGCGCGCCCTCCGTCATTCACCCCCCGTCGTTTCGGCGAACCCCGGAATCCAGACCCGCACACGCCCCCCCCCCGCGCCCCCCCCAGCCCGCCGCGAAATCCCCCCAAGCCCCTCCAACGAATTGACGCCGCCCCCCGCCAAAGCCAACAATGCCCTCGTCGCCCCATCCGCGGCCGGCGGAAACCACCCCGCCCGCCCCGCGGCCACGGCGTCAGGCGGGGATAGTTGAGTGGTCCAACATGGGCTTCCCAAGCCTAAAACACGGGTTCGATTCCCGTTCCCCGCTCCCCATCCCTCCCGTCGAGCCGCCCGCTGACACCCCCGCCCCAGTCCCCAATCCACAATCCCCAATCCCCAATCCACAATTCCCCCCATGACCCCCGAAGACTTCATCCAGAAATGGAGCGCCGTCACCCTCGGCGAGCGCGCCGCCGCCCAGGAACACTTCCTCGACCTCTGCCGCCTGCTGGACGAACCCACCCCCGCCGACGTCGACCCCACCGGCCAGGATTACGGCTTCGAGCACGGCGCGCGCAAAGACGGCGGCGGCGGCGGCTGGGCCGACGTCTGGAAACGCGGCCATTTCGCTTGGGAATACAAAGGCCGCCACGCCGACCTGAACGCCGCCTTCGTCCAGCTGCGCCAATACGCCCTGGCGCTGGACAACCCGCCGCTGTTGATCGTTTCCGACCTGTGGCGCTTCCGCATCCACACCAACTGGACCAACAGCGTCAGCCAGGTCCACAAGTTCACCCTGTTCGACCTGGCGGACGCCGACACGCGCGCCAAGCTCAAATGGGCCTTCAGCAACCCCGAACGCCTGCGCCCCGAACAAACCCGCCAGGCCGTCACCGAACAGGCCGCCCAGAAGTTCGCTGAACTGGCCGATGCGCTGCGCGACAACCGCCACGACGCCCAAGCCGTCGCCCGCTTCGTCAACCGTCTCGTCTTCTGCATGTTCGCCGAAGACACCGGTCTGCTGCCCTACAAGCTCTTTCGCCGCATGATCCAGCAGGCGCGCCGCCGCCCCTCCAGGTTCCAGAGCTTGGCCAGTCGACTGTTCGCCAGGATGGCCACCGGCGGCGAGTACGGCGCGGACGACGTGGAGTGGTTCAACGGCGGGCTGTTCGACCACGACGCCACCGCCCTGCCGCTGGACCGACCCAACATCGAACTCGTGCACGAAGCCGCAAGGCTCGACTGGTCCGAAATCGACCCCTCCATCCTCGGCACCCTCTTCGAACGCGGCCTCGACCCAGGCAAACGCTCCCAGCTGGGCGCCCACTACACCGACCGCGCCAAGATCATGCAAATCATCGACCCCGTCATCACCCGCCCCTGGCAAGCCGCCTGGAAGACCACCAAAGCCGAAATCACCGCCGCCCTCGGCACACCCCCGCCCGCCCCCGACCCCAGCGCCCCCCAAACACCCCGCCCCCTCCCCAATCCACAATCCACAATCCCCTCCCGCCGCCGCGACCGCGCCGAACGCCTCCTGCGCCAGTTCCTCACCCGCCTGCGCTCCTTCACCGTGCTCGACCCCGCCTGCGGCTCCGGCAACTTCCTTTACCTGGCCCTGCACGCCCTCAAAGACCTGGAACACCGCGTCGCCCTGGACGCCCAAGACCTCGGCCTCGGCCGCCGCCAGCCCACCATCGGCCCCGCCAACCTCAAAGGCCTAGAAATCAACCCCTACGCCGCCGAACTCGCCCGCGTCTCCGTCTGGATCGGCGAAATCCAATGGATGCGCCGCAACGGCTTCCAAAAATCCCGCAGCCCCATCCTCGAACCCCTCGACACCATCGAATGCCGCGACGCCGTCCTGACCAATGACGGGAAAGAACCCGACTGGCACCAGGCCGACGTAGTCATCGGCAACCCGCCGTTCCTGGGCTACTCGCGGCAACGTGAAGTGCTTGGCGATGAATACACGGAGCGTTTGCGTCAGTGCTACGCGGGCGAGGTCCCCGCATTTGCGGACCTCGTCTGCTACTGGTTCCACAAAGCCGGCGCCCTGGTTGCACAGGGCAAGCTCGCCCGCGCCGGCCTCGTTGCCACGAACTCGATCCGTGGCGGGCGCAACCGTTCGGTGCTGGACCGCATCGTCGAGCATGGAGCAGTCTTCGACGCTTGGTCGGACGAGCCATGGGTCGTCGACGGGGCCGCCGTCCGCGTCTCGCTCGTTTGCTTCGAAAACCAAGATGCAGAAACGGCCGCACGACTGAACGACACGCAGGTGCCGGGTATCAACGCTGACTTGACGGCCGCTGCGGCCGACCTTACCCAAGCAGTCAAGCTCGCAAGCAACCGATCGACAGCGTTCATCGGCGGAATGAAGAAGGGGAGCTTCGATATTCCAGGCGACACCGCTCGGAAGTGGTTGCGCTTGCCGGCGAACGCGAACGGCAGGCCGAACGCAGATGTCTTGCGCCCCTGGACCAACGGGAGAGACATTACCCGCCGTCCGTCCGACACATGGGTCATTGACTTCGGGCATGAAAGAAGCGTGGAGGAAGCTGCGTTCTACGAGGCTCCATTCGAGCACGTACTGAATCACGTGAAACCGTCGCGTGAAGGCAACAGCCGCAAGGATCTTCGACGCAATTGGTGGCGCCATGATCGGTCGGGACAGACCATGTTCAGGACGATCGGACAGTTGTCGCGCTACATCGCCACTCCTCGCGTCTCAAAACACCGCCTCTTCGTCTGGTGCGACGCGCGCATTTATCCCGACAGTGCCGTTGTCGCCATCGCCCGCGACGACGACACCACCTTTGGCATCCTGCACAGCCGCTTCCACGAACTCTGGTCCCTCCGCCTCGGCACCAGCCTCACAGACCGACCGCGCTACACGCCCACCACCACCTTCCAAACCTTCCCCTTCCCCGCCGGCCTCGCCCCCAACGTCCCCGCCGCCGCCTACGCCCAAGACCCCCGCGCCCAAGCCATCGCCCAAGCCGCCCGCCGCCTGGTCGACCTGCGCAACCGCTGGCTGAACCCGCCCGAATGGGTCCAATGGATCGAAGAACCCGCCCCCAACTACCCCAAACGCCCCGAACCTACCCCCACCGCCCCACGCCAAGAACTCAAACGCCGCACCCTAACCAACCTCTACAACCAATCCCCCCAATGGCTCCAAACCGCCCACCAAAACCTAAACACCACCGTAGCCGCCGCCTACGGCTTTCCCCCCGACATCCCCAACGAAGAAGCCCTGGAGCTTCTACTGGGTCTGAATCGAGCCAGGAGCACTTGACACGTCTTCCGCTGCTAACTCTGGGCACACCACGGCGGCGGCGGCCCGCCAACCATGTGGAACCGTGAAGGCGACCCCATTTACCACAACGATGCGGTATACTGCCCACATTCGCCAGCTCGCCGAAATGACGACTGCCTAGCTAATTGCGGGGTGCACCGTTGAAAGTGTTCATCAGCTCGATTATCCGAGAATTCGAAGAGTTTCGAGATGCCGCAGAAGAGGCAGTGACTACGCTCGGGTACGAAGCGTTGAGGGCTGAGAAGTTCTCAGCGTCGGCATCCAGCCCTAGAGCCGCTTGCCTGAAAGCAGTGCGCGAATCAGATGTTATGATGCTCATTCTTGGCGAAAAGTATGGGGCAATCCAATCAAGTGATCTGTCCGCTACGCACGAAGAGTACAACGAAGCTCTGGAAAACAATAAGAGCATACTCGTGTTCCAGCAAAACGATATCTCTCCCGATTATCGACAAGGGATGTTTATCGAGCAAGTTCGAGGCTGGGCTTGCGGACACTTCCTTGCATTCTTCAGCGATGCGACAGAATTGAAAACGGGGATGATTCGTGCCTTGCACAAGCTCGCAATTGAGCAATCCGATGCAGGGGTCGAAGACACAGAGATCGTAGGTCGAGCAACGGCACGCATCACTGAATTGGCCGAGTTTGACCGGCTTGACGCAACGCTTGCTCTCGTTGTTGCCGCCGGCCCGAAGCGCAGTGTCCTGCGTCCATCTGAATTGGACAATGACAACTTCCGAAGGAAAATTGAGTCAGAGGCGATTTATGGTAACTATAGTATATTTGATCGATCAGCAGGAGTGAGCATACGCGTGTATGGCAATGCGCTGATATTTCTAAATGAATCTTCGGGCGGAGGTCGGATGCATTACGGCCCAGCAACACTTGGCAGTCTTCGTTCAATTTACCAATCCCATCAAAGAATTAACACTCTTATGATAGATGAAGAAGGCACAATTCGAATCACCCGTCCGGCATATCACATTGATTATGACCATATGAAGAACAGTCTCCCTTCCATGATAGAGGAAGAAATAGGTGGTGAAATTCTCAAAGGTATGATGCTCGTTAGCAGAATTCTTGACTTAATCGATGATTCTCAGCGTCTAACCCACGTCGCAATCATTTCTGCGCTTCTCGGCGATATCAGGCATATTCCACTGCGGACTCGAGCTGAGCAAAAGAGGTCACCAAACACTATTGAACTTGGGTGGATGCTGCCCGAGACGCCAATTACTGCAAGTTTGGATCAGGGAGTTCATCCTCGCGCCGTTCTATTTGGAAAAAAAGCCGAGGAGATCGCGGAGGACATGGCCGCGTTGCTTAGACGTAGTGAACGGAAGCAGCGCTTCGGATGACCCGAATCTTTTGATGAGCATCAATATTTACTACACATAGGCTTGCATCTCACCCTGCCCTCCCCCAGCAGGAGAGGGCAGGGTGAGTGAGTCGATCAGCCCACTTCGGGATGCGCGTTCCAGGCGGTGAAGGTTTGGTTGGGGGCGGGGAGAGTGACGTCGATGACTTGGCCGGGGGCCAGGTCGACGGGTGTGGTGGGGCCGAGTTCTACGCCGTTGGAGAGATGGACTTCGACTCGGACCTGGCTGAGGGCAGCGCTGGTGGTGTTTTCCACCGTGCCGGTGAAGGCCTGGGCGGCGGCGTCGTAGGCCAGGATCAGGCGCGCGCCGGCGCGGGTCTGGTCGAAAGTCTGGTCTGGCGCGTACTGGGCGCCGGACTCTTCGCCGTGCCCGCCCGCGCCGGAGCCGCCGCCTTCGCCGGCCGCCGCCCCCGCGCCATGCTCGCCGGCCTCCGACCCGCCCGCGTGCTCGCTCGATTGAGCGCCGCCGGCGTGTTCGCCGGCCTCCGACCGGCCGCAGGCGGCGAGCGCCAGCAACAGCGCGGCGCTTGCCAGAACTAGAATCAGTCGCCATCGGTTCACGGGGGACACCCTTTCGTGCATGGCGGCGTGCGGGTCGCCGCCGACGATGTCCAGCGGCTGCTGGCCGCTCCGTCCAGGGTGGCATGCCGCGCCCAATAATCGGTAATGACTATCACTCACGTTTTGCCGGGCGAGCGCCGCACCCAGGCGCGCGCGCTGTCAGCCGAAGCCAGGACTGGCACAAACGGCGGTTGCGCGCCGGATCCAGCCGCGCGCGATGATGTCAGCTCCCGCGCAGCATGGCGGCGGTTATCCCGCACGGCCCGCACCCAGGCGCGCGCTGTCAGCGCATAGGCCGCCGCCGCCGCGCGGAACACGGCCGCATCCAGCCGCGCGATGGTCAGCGCGGCGCGTTACGCTCGGCTGCCGCGTCACCGAGGGCCGGCCATGCCGCCGAATTTTCTGTTCCTGATTGCCGACGACCATCGGCACGACGCGATTGGGAGTTTGGGCAACCCGGCGGTGGCAACGCCGCATCTGGACGGGTTGGCGGCGGACGGATGCGCGCTGACGTCGGCCTACATCATGGGGTCGACCTCGAATGCGGTGTGCATGCCCAGCCGCGCGATGCTGCTGACGGGGCAGTCGCTGTTTCGGGTGTTTGGGCCGAATCCCGGCGGCGTCTCGCCCTATCCCATGCACCCCGCCGCGCCCACGTTCCCGCAGCTGCTGCGCGGCGCGGGCTACCGCACCTACGGCGTGGGCAAGTGGCACAACGAGCCGCAGGTCTTTGCGCGCAGTTTCGGCGGCGGGGCGCGCATCTTCTTCGGCGGCATGTCGGACCACCGCGCCGTGCCGCTGCACGACGTCGACCCGTCGGGCGCATATCCGCCGGAAGCCGCGCGTGCGGGCCGGGGGTTTTCGACCGAGCTGTTTGCCGAGGCGGCGGCGCGGTTGCTGCACGAGCACCCGGCCGGCCAGCCGTTCTGCCTCTACGCGGCCTTCACGGCCCCGCACGACCCGCGCACCCCGCCGCCGGAATTCGCGGCCAGATATCCGCCCGACGACGTCGAACTACCGCCCAACGTTGCCGCCGTGCACCCGTTCGACAACGGCCACCTGCACGGCCGCGACGAATCGCTGGCCGCGCATCCGCGCAACCCCGCCGAGGTGCGCCGGCATATCGCCGACTATTACGGCATGGTCAGCCACCTGGACGCGCAGGTCGGGCAGGTGCTGCACGCGCTGGAGACCAGCGGCCATGCCGACGACACCATCGTGGTGTACACGGCGGACCACGGTCTGGCGCTGGGGCAGCACGGCTTGCTGGGCAAGCAGAACCTGTACGACCACAGCATCCGCGTGCCGCTGATCGTCCGCGGCCCGGGCATCCCCGCCGGCCAGCGGCGCCGGGGGTTGTGCTACCTGCACGACCTGTTCCCCACGCTGCTGGACCTGGCCGGGGTGGACGCGCCGCCGACGGAGGGCCGCAGCCTGGTTCCAATGCTGCACGGGCGCGCCCCGCAGGGGCGCGCCCAGGTGTTTGCCGCCTTTCAGGGCGCGCAGGTGCTGGAACCCGGCCAGGCGTGGATGCGCATGGTGCGGCGGGGCGAAGTCAAGTTGATCCAGACGCGCGCGGCGGGCGCCCGGCACACGCAGCTGTTCGACCTGGCGCGCGACCCCTGGGAGACGACCAACCTGGCCGACGATCCCCAGCACGCCGCCCGGCTGGCCGCAATGCGCCAGGCGCTGCGGGAGGCGATGGCGGCGGCCGGAGACCCGCTGGCCGGCGCGGATTAGCGCCGCAGGCCGTCGCCGGCGATGGCCTGCAATCTGGCGTTCACGAGCGCGTTCGGCGCGGGTTAGCTCCGCAAACCCTCGACGGCGATAGGGAAGGCGTCGGCGTTGCGCAGGCTGTCGGCGCGGGCGGCGGTTTCGGGGGCCAGCGGGCGGTTGGCCGCAAAGGGCACCGACGCCTCGAAGCGTCCGCCGTGCGAGCGCAGCCGCGCCCCGCGCAGCACCGACAGGTCGTGCGCCTGGGGCGTGCGCCCCAGCACCGAGGCGCCGTCGCTCAGCACCACCACGTCGCCAATGCGGTCGGCGGGCAGCTCGTAGCGGTCGGCGGCCTGGCGGCGGGGCAGCGCCTCGTCCACGCGCGGATCCTGGCGCAGCCGCTGGATGGCCGCGTCCACCTGGTCCGCCGGCACGTACACCGCGGCGAACGACCCCAGGTTGGCGTGATGGGTCACGTGCGGGTCGGTCACCGGCAGCACCACCCGCAGCGGCCCGGCCACCGCGCCCTGCAGCATGGTTTCCAGATAGACGATGTTCGGCGCGCCGTCGGGGCGGCACTTGTCGTTCATGCCGTGATCGGCGGTCAGCACGATCACCGCCCCCAGCGCGTCCAGCTCGGCCAGCCGCCCGTCCAGCGCCGCATAGTAGGCGTCGGCCTCTGGCGCGCCTGGGGCGTAGGTGTGCTGAACGAAGTCGGTGAGCGACAGGTAGCACAGGTCCGCCAGACGCTCGCGCACCAGGTACACGCCGCAGGCCATGACGAAGTCGCTCATCTGTCCCGAATAGATGCCGGGATTCGTGCGGCCCAGGCGGCGGGCGACGTCGGTAATGCCGTGCTCGGCCTGGGTGGCGGCATGCGCACGTTCGCCAGAAAAGCAGACCCCGCGCCAGTCCGCGGCCAGCATGGCGCGCAGCTTGTCCTTGGCGGTGACGGCGGCCACGCGGCGGCCCTGGGCGGCGTACCCGGCCAGCAGCGACGGGCAGCGCAGGAACCGCGGGTGGTCCATCATCACTTCCACGCCGCGCCCCGCGTCGTAAAAATAGTTGCCGGCAATGCCGTGCGCGGCAGGCGGCTGGCCGGTGGCGATGGTGACGTTGTTGGGATTGGTGAACGATGGAATGGCCGCGCGCGCCAGCACGTAGACGCCCTCGTGCTGGAAGCGCCGCAGCGTGGGCATGCAGCCGTGGTCGATGGCCGCGTCCAGATACGCAGGGTCGGCGCCGTCGGCGCAAACGACCACGATGGGCGGCTCGGCGGGGATGGGGGATTCCAGGCGCGATGGGGCGGCGCGCGCCGATTGTAGAGGCCGGCGGATGCGAGCGATGGTCGTTCCGCCGCCCGCCCCCTCCCCGTCATTCCTCCATGCAAGGGCACGTGGAAAGAAAGCGGTGGGTTCGCCCGCGATATGCTGCGATGGGTGCAGGCGGTTCGAAGGTGAAGGCGGTAGAGCCATGGGCCAAGGCAACGGGTTGCGCACGCTGTCGCGGCAGCAGGTCGAACAGTTCCGACGCGACGGATTCCTGGTCGTCGACGACCTGCTGGACGAGGCCGACGTCGAACCGGTCAAGGCGCGCGCCGAGCGCATTGCCGCCGGGGACGCGCCGCACGTGCCCGACGACTGTGTGCAGATCGAACCCGCACTCCAGGCGGGCGGCGGGCCGTCCAGCCGCGCGCTGGCCGTCCGCAAGCTCTACAAGCTGGCGCAGGTCGACGACGTGATGCTGGCCCACGTGCGCAATCCCAAGCTGGTGGACGCGGTGGCCGACCTGCTGGGCGCCGACGACATCAAGCTCTACCTCGACCAAATCCTGATGAAGCCCGCCTTCCACGGCTCGGCGCAGGCCTGGCACCAGGACTCCGCTTCGTGGCGCGACATCTTCCCCATGGACCTGGTCACCGCCTGGTGCGCGCTGGACGACGCCACCATCGCCAACGGCTGCCTCTGGATGGCGCCCGGCACGCACCGCTGGGGCATGATCCCCAGCCATCTGCGCCCCTGGGTCGAGTCCCGGCTGGTGGGCGAATTCGAACCCGTGCCCGTCGAAATCCCCGCCGGCGGCGTCAGCTTTCACCACAGCCTGGTGCTCCACGCCAGCCGCCCCAACACCACGCCCCACCGCCGCCGCGGCGCCGCCGTGCACTACATGCGCGCCGCCTCCATCAAAGACGCCGCCGTCACCGACGCCCCCAAAGTCCCGCCCTTCGTCCAAATCCGCGGCCGCTCGTTCCCCGGCTGCGTATAAGCAGCCCGCGGCGGGCCGTCCGGCGCGCGGCGCAGGCGTTCATGCGCGCGTCACGCGTTGGGGACGGCGCGCCCCGTCTCGTGCGGGCCGCCAGCGCCAGCGGAGACTTTTGCAAACTCCGTCGTTCCTGCGTGCAACGGGTGAGGCGTTCGAACGTCTTGGTACCATGCGCGGGATCGGGGCGGCATACCCCAAGGATCGGAGATGGCGCAGCACCTGCCCCCAGACTCCGCGGAGACGACCGACGACACGCTGTACTTGGTCGTGTTCTGGCTGTCGAGCCTGACTTCGGCCGTCGGCAGAACGATGGCCGCGAACCTGAAGCCCTTTGACGTCACGCCGCTGGAGTTCGGCATTCTGGAACACTGCGAGCGCCACACGGCGGGCACGCTGCGGGAACTGGTACAAGTGTTTCCCGTGGACGCGTCGGTAATCAGCCGCGCCGTGCAGCGGCTGGTGCAGAAGGGCTTGCTGACCAGGCGCCGCCTGCACAGCGACCGGCGCGTGGTGCGGCTCATTCTGACCCAAGATGCTGCGGAGGTCGTGCCCCAGCTTGCGGAGCAGGGGCGGGCGAGCCAGGCGCAGCTGCTGCGCTCCATCAGTGAGGACGAGTGCGCCGCGTTCATCGCCACGGCCCGCAAGATGCTGGCGAACCTGAGCTAGCGCCGCCGGCCAGATCCAGGGGGTCCGCGCCGCCGCCTGGACCTGTTGTGCGGACGGACGCTGCCTGACGGGTGAAAGCCCCGGCATCGTGGTCGAGCCTGGCCCTCTGTGCGGACGGACGCTTCCCCAGCCCCGCATCGGCGCCCTGTCCGAAGCGCGCACGACGCCGCGCGCGAATCGAGGCGGGCACGTGCGGCGCGGCGCCCCCGTCGAACGGCCGCCCGTTCGTGCGCCGCGCGTGTGCGAACGCCGCCGGTGGTGGCGAGGGGCGGAATCGAACCGCCGACACATGGATTTTCAGTCCACTGCTCTACCGACTGAGCTACCTCGCCGCAGGTCGCGCGGGGATCGGATCGGTGGGCGGTGCAGGGCTCGAACCTGCGACCTCTACGGTGTAAACGTAGCGCTCCGCCAGCTGAGCTAACCGCCCGTTGGCAGGCCCCGCGATCCGGGCAGCCGCCATCCTACCCCACGGTCCGCCCGCGGCGCCGTTGGGAAGGCCGCGGCATACGCGCCGGGGGCGCCGGCCATCCCGGGCACGCGGCGACAACGCTGCTCTGGGCCGTGCGCGTGCGCCGGGAGCAGCGCAGCGTTCCGCCGCGCCCTCGGCCGCGCGGCGCGCGCACGCGCGCCGGCGCCGAACGACCCGCGCCGTGTCTTACGGCGAGTTCGAGGTGCCGCCGCCGCCGGCCCCGATGTTCGACGTTCCCAGAATGACGGGCAAGCCGCTCTCCGGGTTGGTTGGCACGTAGACCACATTGCCGGCATCCATCTCGCGCAGCGCCTGGATGTACTTGTCTTGCAGCACCGCCGCGGTAAGCGACGCGTTGATCAGCGTGTTGGCCTCCGCGATACCGGTGGCTTCCTCCACGCGCCGCTGCGCTTGCTGCTGCGCTTCCTGCACGCGGAAGCGCTGTTCCTCGATGGCTTGCTCGGCGGCCAGTTTGCGCTCGATGGCCGTGGTGATCTGCTGCGGCAGGCTCACGTCGCGCAGCAGCACGTTTTCGACCGACACGCCGCGCTCGGACAGGAGTTCCCGCAGCTGCGTGCGAATGCGCTGGGACACTTCCGTGCGCGCGCTGGTGTAGAGCGCCTCGGCCTGGAACTCGCCGATCACGTCGCGAATGGCGTCCCGAATCGCGGGGCGCACCACGATTTCGACGTAGTTGGGGCCGATCCGTCGAAAGACTTCAGGCGCGCTGGCAAAATCCAGCCGATACAGCGTCGTGATGTCCAGGCCAACCGACAGTCCCTCGGATGTCAGCGTCCGCACCGTCTGGTCCGTGGCGCTGGGGCTGGAGTCCTCGGAGCGCGAGCTCATGGTGAGCTGCTGCGTGCGCACGCTCAGCGTTTCCAGGCTTGCCCAGGGCGCTTTGACCAGCAGACCCTCCGGCCGCGGCGCGGGGTCCACCACCCCAAAGGTGTGCAGCACGCCGACCTCGCCGACGTTCACGAACCGCACGCTGAAGAGAGCCAGCACGATGGCCGCCGCCACGCCAATCACGATCACGCCGACGGCGGTGTTCCCATACCTGTTCATGAACGGCGGTCCTCTTATAATCGCGCGGCGCTTGGCGCGCCGTGGTTTGTCGGGTGCGTCGAATCCCTCCCCCGTTGATACCATTCATGCCGCGCGGTTACAAGGACGCGCCGTACGCTTTGCGGCGCGGCGCGCGCCGCGCCTGACGTTTTGCCCCCGTCTGGAGGTGCTTTCACGCTCATGCGCCAGCTCTCACGCCGCCGTCTGCTCGCCCTGACGGGCGCGGCCGGTCTCGCCGCCGCCTGCGGCGATGCCGCGCCCTCCGCCGCCCCCCAGCCCACCGCCGCGCCGCCTGCCGCCGCGGCGCTCACCACCGACCCGACAGCCGCAGCGCCCGCGGCGGCGGGCGGCGGCGCCGGCCTGCGGCGGCTGGACGGCTACGGCTTTCAGGCGCACATGTACAACCAGGACCGCCGCCTGGTCACCGAGCGCACCACCGCCGCCGGGTTCGACTGGCTGAAACAACAAGTCGAATGGCGGCAGACCGAACCGCTCGAGCGCGGCGGTTTCGACTGGCGCGAACTGGACAAAGTGGTGTCCGCCTGTTCCAGCGCTGGCCTCCGCCTGCTGCTGAGCGTGGTGCGCGCCCCCGACTGGGCCCTGGGCGGCGGGCCCGAAGGCGGGCCGCCCGGCGACCCCCTGGACTTCCGCGACTTCATGCGCGCGCTGGCCGAGCGCTACCGCGGTCACGTGCAGGCCTACGAGCTGTGGAACGAAGCCAACCTCTCCCGCGAGTGGGGCTACGGCAACGTGGACGCCGGCGCCTTCGTCGAGCTGATGCTCGCCGGCCGCCAGGGCGTCAAAGCCGGCGACCCCAACGCCGTGACCGTGGGCGGCGCGCTGACGCCGGCCGGCGACGTGGACATCCCCGACCAACAGGTGCAGGCCGTTGACGACGTGCGCTTCCTGGAACAGATCTACGCCTACCGCGGCGGGCTGGCGCGCGAAGCGTTCGACGCCTGGGGCGTGCACCCCGGCGGGTTCAACAATGCCCCCACGCAGGCCATCGGCAGCGCGCGCGGCGCCGGCTGGAACGGCCACCCCAGCTTCTACTTCCAACGCTACACGCAGCACCGCGCCGTGATGGAAGCCAACGGTGACGCCAACAAACCCATCTGGGTCACCGAAATGGGCTGGTCGACCGCCAACAGCGACCCCAGCTACGGCTTCGGCGCCGACAACTCCGAAGCCGATCAGGCGCAGTTCCTGGTGGACGCCTTCCGGCAGCTGCGCGAGACAGCGCCGTACGTCTCGCACGCCTTTGTCTGGAACCTGAACTTTCAGTCCGTGGTGGGACCCGAGGACGAGAAGTTCCCCTTCGGAATCCTCGAGCCCGACGGATCGCCCCGCCCCGCCTACACGGCGCTGAAGGAGATGGCCAAGGGAGTTCGGTAGCGTCCCCCCGCCCCCGCCCCCGCGTCCCCCCTCACCCTACCCTCTCCCTCGAGGGAGAGGGGAAGAAAGGTCGCCTGCCACAGCTCGGACGCGCTGCGCGCGCGCTGCTCGTTCCCTCGAGGGAGAGGGGGAAGAAAGGTCGCCTGCGACGGTTCGGGCGCGCTGCGCGCCCGGCTCGTTTCCTCGAGGAGTTGGGAAGAGGAGGGGAGGACTGAGGACTACTGCGGAGGGCTAACTGCCGTTGGTGAAGAAGTCGGCGTTGATCTTGGTCCAGTCGGTCCACTCGTCCGGCACGTCGAAGTCCGGGAAAATCGCCGTCACGGGGCAGACTGGCTCGCAGGCGCCGCAGTCGATGCACTCCTCGGGGTCGATGTAGTACGTCTCGGCCTCGTCGGTGGTGTGGATGCAGTCCACCGGGCACACGTCGACGCACGAGGAGTCTTTGGTGCCAATGCACGGTTCACAGATAACGTACGTCATCGACGAAGGCTCCCCCGCGGCGGGTTCGAGGTCACAGCGTGGTCCGCGCTGGATACGGTCATGCCGTCACTAAATCGTATCGCTTCTGGCCGATTGCGCAAACGCTGTTTTGGGGCGGGGCGGCGGCTCGGGCGGGGATAGGGACGTGTTGCAGGAGGCCGTGCGCGGGACGGCCGCCGCGGCCAGCGGCGGTTCAGGCAGTAATAGGGACGTGCTGCAGGTCTTTGCCCAGCACCACGTCGCCCTGGAAGGCGCCGCGCGCTTCGGCCAGCATGGCGCGGCGGCGCGCGGGATCGTCGGCCGTGTCGCCCAGATGCACCAGCACCAGGCGCTCGACCCCGGCCTGCGCGGCGACGCGGGCGGCGCCGGCGGCGCCGCTGCAGCTGGTGCGGATCTCGGGCCAGCGGTCGATCTCGGCTTGAGTGTCCATGGCCATGTGCACCAGCACGTCCGCGCCGCGCGCAAAGGCGGCCAGTTCGGGCAGCGGCCGGGTGTCGCCGGAAATCACCACCGAACCGCCCGCGGCTTGCAGGCGGTAGGACAGCGACGCCAGATAGGGCTGCACGTGGCGGGCCGGGCCGGCGGTCACCGTCCAGTGCGGCCCGGCAACCGCGTCGCCCAGGGCCAGTTCGGTGACGTCCAGCACAGGACGCGCGCGCGGCATGGGGCCGCCGCGCAGCTGGTGGATGCGCTGGCTCAGCGGGTGGCCGGTGCGCGCCTCCAGATCGGGGGCGTAGACGCCCTGCGCGCCGAACAACCCTGCGGCAATGCGGCGCAGCGGCGGCGGCCCATACACGGCCAGCGCGTCGCCGGCGCCCGCGCCCTGGTCCCAGCGGGCCAGCACAAAGTGCCCGAAGTCGGCGTTGTGGTCGAAATGGTGGTGCGTAAAAAAGAGCTGCGTGATCGCGCCCGGGTCGATGGGCGAGGCGAAGAGGTTCATGGCCGCGCCCGGTCCCAGGTCGAAGATTGCGCCCGCGCCTTGGGTCAGCACGGCGATGGACTGGCCGGCGCGGTGCTTGCGCGGCGCGGGGTTGCCGGTGCCCAGCAGCAGCAGGCGCAGGTCGTCGCTCACGCGGCCCTCGGGCGGGCGAGCCGCAGGCCGTGCGCGCTCCCGGCGTCGCGCAGCCAGGCGGCGGCGTAGGGCGCGAAGCTGCGGCGCACGATCAGGTCGAAGGTGGGCCGAGCGTCGATGGCGGCCACCAGCACCTGGGCGCGCGCCAGCAGCGTTTGCGCACATGCGCCGGGCGGGAAGGCCGCGGGTCCCAGATCGAGCGCGCACCCATGCGCCAGCACCGCCCGCGCCTCGGGTCCGCGCAGGCGCAGAACCGTGGCGCCCGCGCTCAGGTCGGTAACGGCGGCGGCGCGGGGGTGCAGCGCGGCGCGCAGGACGCGCACCAGCATGCCGCCCGCGCCGGGTTCGGCCAGGAGCAGCCATTCGTCCGGGCCGAGCCAGAAGGCGTGCAGCACGGAGGCGGCTGGGGGGCGGAGGTCTGGGTGGGAGGTCTGGATTCCGGCCCCGTCCTCGATACGGGGCGGGCCGTTCGCCGCGATGACAGCGGGGGACGTCAGGGGGCGCGGCGATGCCGTGGTGTTGGGTTCCAGCGGCAGGCGCAGGCCGAGGGCGGTGCGCACGGCGGCAAGGGCGCCGCGGTCGTCAGGGTCCAGCCGCAGGTCGACGTGCGTCAGGAACGGGCGTTCGACCAGCGTGGTCCCGCGGTCCGCCGTGGAGGGTCCGGGATCGTCCACGGGCGCGTCGGGCGCGGGGCGCGCTGCGCTCGGCGCAACTGCGCCGAGCGGCGAGCGGCGGACAGGCCGGGACTGGACCGGCGCAGCGCGGGCAGGTTCAGACATGCAGACGCGCGCCTGTGGGGTCGTAGAAGATCGGGAGGCAACTGCGCACCGGGATCCAGCGGTCGTCGGGGGCGGCGGCGTAGAGCCGTTCGCCCAACGAGGCGCGTCCGCCCGACACCAGCGCCAGCGCAATCGCGCGGCCCAGCGCGGGGCTGTGGTAGCTGGAGGTCACGTGCCCGCGCATGGGCAGCGGCCGCCGCCTGGACGGTGCGTCCACCAACGGCGCGCCCTCGGGCACGACCTGCGCCGGATCGTCGCTGCGCAGGCCAACCAGCTGCTTGCGGTCGGCGCGCAGCAGCGCGGGGCGGCTCAGCGAGCGCTTGCCCAGGAAATCCTTGCGCCGCGAGAGCATGCGCCGCAAGCCCACGTCGAGCGGCGTGACGGAGCCGTCCGTTTCCTGCCCCACGATGACGTAGCCCTTCTCCGCGCGCAGCACGTGCATGGCCTCGGTGCCGTAGGGCGCGATGCCGAAGGGGCGCCCGCACTCCAGCAGCGTCTCCCAGACGTGCAGCGCCTGGTCGGCGGGAACGTTGATTTCGTAGGAGAGCTCGCCGCTGAAGCTGATGCGGAAGACGCGCGCCCGCACGCCGGCCACCCGGCCCGCGCGGAAGGTCATGTGCGGGAACGCCTGGCGGTCCAGCGCAATGTCCGTGCCGGCGGCCGCCAGGGTCTCGCGGCTGCGCGGCCCGGCCAGGGCGAGGCAAGCCCAGTGCTCCGAGACCGAGGTCAGATACACGCGCAGCTCGGGCCACTCGGTTTGCAGCCAGCGTTCCAGCCAGGCCAGCACCTCCGCGGCGCCGGAGGTGCTGGTGAACGTCAGATAGCGCCGCTCGTCCAGCCGTGCGGTCACGCCGTCGTCCAGGATCATGCCGTCCTCGCCCAGCATGAGTCCGTAGCGGCAGCGGCCGGGCGGCAGGCGTTTCCAGGTGTTGACGTACACCCGCTCCAGGAACTCGCCGGCGTCGGGGCCGTTGACTTCTATCTTGCCCAGGGTGGAGGAATCCAGCAGCCCCACGCGCCGCCGCACGGCCAGGCACTCGCGCGCCGCGGCGTCGTGCACGGTTTCGCCGCGCTGCGGGTAGGCGAGAGGGCGGCGCCATTGGCCCACGCTTTCGAACCGCGCGCCCGCGGCCTGGTGCCAGGCTTGCATGGGCGTAGCGCGCAGCGGGTCGGACAACGCGCCAACGCTGCGCCCGGCCAACGCGCCCAGCGCCACGGGGGTGTAGGCCGGCCGATAGCGCGGCGCCCCCACGGCGGCCGGGTGCAGGCCTTGCAGCTCGGCCAGCACGCCGGTGGCCAGCGGGTTGGCCAGCTTGCCCTGGTCCGGCCCCATGCCCAGCGTGGTGTACCGCTTGACGTGTTCGACGGCCTCGAACCCTTCGCGCAGGGTCAGCCGCAGGTCGTCCAGCGTGACGTCTTCGTGCAGGTCCACGAACTGCGGTTTGACCCGGCCCAGCGCGTTGGGCGGGACCCAGTACGGCTGGAACCCGAGGTCGGGGGCGTCCTGGGCGCTGGGAAGCTCTGGGCCGCCGCCAGGCGGCGCCGGGGCGGCGTCGGCCGTGAATCCCGCCGCCGCGGCGGCTGACGCGCCTGCCTGCGCGCCCTGACGCAGCGCCGCGGCCGTTCCGAGCGCCCCCGCGGCGCCGCCGGCGGGATGGACGCCGTTCGACCGGCGCGGAACGAACGCCGCAAGCGCCGGGTCCCAGTCCGTGCGCCCGCCGGCTTGGGCGTGCAGGTGCAGCGCCGGCGCAAAGCCGCCCGCCAGACCCAGCAGGTCGCACTCGACCACGCCGCGCGGGGAGCCGTCCAGCGAACACAGCTCGACGGCGGCCACGCGCCGGCGGCCCAGCACGCGGCGCACCGCGGCCGCGGCCAGCACCTGGATGCCGCGCGCGCGCGCTTCGGCGGGCAGGCGCCCGTCGGGGTCGGCGCGCACGTCGGCAATCGCCGCCACCGGCACGCCGGCCTCCGCCAGGTCCAGCGCGGCGCGGTAGGCAGTGTCGTTGGTGGTGAAGAACACCGCCCGCGACCCGGGCGCCGCGGCGTATCTGTGCAGGTAGGCGGCAGTGGCGCTGGCCAGCATCACGCCCGGCAGGTCGTTGTTGGCGCAGAGCAGCGGGCGCTCGTGCGCGCCGCTGGCCAGCACGATGCGCCGTGGCGTGACCCGCCAGGTGCGCGCGCCGCGCTCGGTCCCGGCCGCGTCGCCCGGTTGCTCGCGGCGGCGTTCCACCATCAGCGCCAGGTTGCTCTGGTAGAGGCCGAAGACGGTGGTGTCGGGCAGAACGGTCACACGGGGAGAAGCGGCGAGGTCGGCGGCCGCCGCCGCGGCCCACGCATGGCCCGGGACGCCGTCGACGCGCTCGGCGCTGGCCAGCAGCGAGCCTCCCGGTTGCGGCTGCTCGTCGGCCAGGATGACGCGCGCGCCGCGGCGGGCGGCAGCGCGCGCCGCCGCCAGGCCGGCCGGACCCGCGCCCACCACCAGCACGTCGCAGCGCGCGTGCACGTAGTCGTAGCGGTCGGGATCGGGCCCGCTGGGCGCGCGGCCCAGCCCGGCGGCGCGGCGCAGCACGCGCTCGTACAGCGGCCACAGCCGGCGCGGCCACATCAAAGTCTTGTAGTAGAACCCCGCCGGGATGAACGGCGCCGCCAGGCCAAGCAGCGACATGACGTCGTAATCCAGGCTGGGCCAGGCGTTGACACTGCGCACCTGCATGCCGTGGGCGGCGGGTGTAACCGTGGCCAGGCGGTTGGGCGCAGCGCGCGCGCCCCGGCCGAGCTGCACGAAGGCGTTGGGGTCTTCGGCGCCCGCGGCCACAATCCCGCGCGGGCGGTGGTACTTGAAACTGCGCCCGATAAGCGCCGCGCCGTTGGCCAGCAGCGCCGACGCCAGCGTGTCGCCCTGGTAGCCGTGGATGGTGCGGCCGTCGAACGTGAACTGCAGCGGCGCGCCGCGGTCGATGCGCCCGCCGCGGGGCAGCCGATAGGGCTGGCTCACGGCCGCCGTCCCATCGTGGACGCCTGCAAGATTTCGTTGGTCACCGTGTCGCGCTCCACTACGAACCAGCGGCGGCAGCCGGCCGTGTGCACCCATTGTTCGCGCTGCACGCCGCGGCGGTTGACGCGCATGAACAGGTAGTCCGCCCAGGCTGCGTCATCCAGCGCGTCCGGGTCGGCGGGGCGCTGGATGTCGGCTTCGCCGCCGAAGTCGAACTCGGCGTCCTCGCGCGGCCCGCACCAGGGGCAGGGAATTTGCAGCACGGCGGCTCAGTGCGCCACGGCGGCCGCGCCGTGTTCGTCGATCAAGGCGCCGGCGGCAAAGCGGTCCAGGCCGAACGGCGCGTTCAGCGGGTGCGGCTGGCCGTGCGCCAGCGTGTGCGCGAAGACCCAGCCCGACCCCGGCGTGGCCTTGAACCCGCCGGTGCCCCAGCCGCAATTGACGAACAGCCCCTCCATCGGCGTGGGGCCGATGATGGGGCTGGCGTCGGGGCACACGTCCACCGTGCCGGCCCACTGCCGCAGCATGCGCACGCGGCTGAAGATGGGAAACAGCTCCACCGTGGCCGCCAGCGTGTGTTCGATGACGCGGAAGCTGCCCCGCAGGTCGTAGCTGGTGGGCGCGTCGATGCCCGCGCCAAGCACTAGCTCGCCGCGGTCGGTCTGGCTGACATAGACGTGCACGGCGCTGGACATGACGACCGGGTCGAGCACCGGTTTGAGCGGCTCGGTGACCAGCGCTTGCAGCGGGTGCGACTGGATAGGGAGCCGCAGGCCGGCCATGGCCGCCAGCACGCTGGCGTTGCCGGCCACCACCAGCCCCACCTTCCCGGCGCGGATTTCGCCGCGGGTGGTCTCCAGCGCGGCCACGCGGCCCGCCGCGGCGCGTATGCCGGTGACCTCGCAGCCTTCCACGATGTCCACCCCCAGCGCGTCGGCGGCGCGCGCGTAGCCCCAGGCCACCGCGTCGTGCCGCGCCACGCCGCCGCGCCGCTGCAGCGTGCCGCCCAGGATTGGGTAGCGCGCCGCCGCCGAGGTGTCCAGGATGGGAACCAACCTGGCGATCTGCTCCGTGGACAGCAGTTCGGCGTCGATGCCGTTCAGCTTGTTGGCCCCGACCCGCCGCGCCAGGCCGTGCATGTCATGCGCCGAGTGCCCCAGGTTCAGCACGCCGCGCTGGCTGAACATCACGTTGTAGTTCAGCTCGCGGCTGAGACCTTCCCACAGCTGGAGCGAGAACTCGTAGATGTGCGCGCTGGCGTCCCAGAGATAGTTGGAGCGCACGATGGCGGTGTTGCGCCCCACGTTGCCGCCGCCCAGCCAGCCGCGCTCCAGCACGGCAACGTTCCGCACGCCGTGGAGCTTGGCCAGGTAATAGGCCGTGGCCAACCCGTGCCCGCCGCCGCCCACGATCACCACGTCGTACGACGGTTTCGGCGCGGCCTTGCGCCAGGCGCGCGTCCAGCCGCGCTGCCCGCGCAGGCCGCGGCGAATCAGGTGCGGGAGCGAATAGCGTTGCATGCGTCACGCCAGCGGCAGCGGCCCTCAGCAGACTAGCGCGGCCCGCCAGTCTGTTCGCCAATCCAGGGGGCTGCACAGGGCGGCGGCAGGGAAGCTAGAGCGGCCAGACGAGCGGCACGACGACCAGGGACACGATCAGGATCAGCAGCGTCAGCGGCCCGCCGACCCGCAGGAAGTCGCTGAACCGATAGGCGCCGGTGTTGTAGACCAGCACGTTGGCCTGGTGGCCGATGGGGGTCAGGAACGCGGTCGACCCCGCAATGGCCACCATCATCAGAGCCGGGTGCGGGGCGATGCCGAAGCTGGCGGCAACGCTCAGCGCAATGGGCGCCGCCAGCACCACGGCGGCGGCGTTGGACATGATCTGCGTGAGCAAAGCCGTCAGCACGAACATGCCGGCCAGCACTGGCAGCGGCCCGAACGTCCCCAGCGCCTCGGCCAGCGTGCGGGCGATCAGTTCGGCCAGCCCGGTGGTTTGCATGGCGGCGCCCAGCGGCAGGAGGGTGGCAATCAGCACCAGCGTGCGCCATTCCACCGCCGTGTAGACGCGGTGGTAGGGCAGCACGCGCGCGGCCACCATCAGCACCGCGCCCAGCATGCCGGCCACCGAGATGTGCGCCGTGCCCGAGGCGGCCAGCCCCACCACCAGCGCCAGAATGGCCAGCGGCACCAGCATGCGCGGACGCGGGGCGACGGCGCGCGAGCGCTGCGAGAGCACGATGAAGTCGCTGGACGATTCCAGCTCCGCCACCTGCGCCAGGGGCATGCGCACCATCAGCACGTCGCCAGTTTCGATCCGCTGGCGGCGCAGCCTCGAGCGCAGTTGCTCCCCTTGGCGCCAGACGCCCAGCACCAGCCCGCCGAAGCGGGTGCGAA